>NZ_JBIOSL010000001.1:0-487500 GCF_051714725.1 Enterococcus sp. AZ095b
ATGGTATCCCTCGATGCTTTATGGACTGAATTAAAAACGACTTATCAAAAAGAACTGTCTCCAGCAAGTTACAATACTTGGATTGAGACAGCACAACCTAAATCCTTAGAACAAAGCCAATTAGTGGTGACTGTTCCAAGCAAGATCCATAAGGAATATTGGGAAAAAAATCTCGCAACAAAGATTGTTGAGGTCGGCTACATGTTAACGGGAAAAGAAATCATTCCACGTTTTGTAACCGGTGAAGAAGCGGAACAAGAAGAAGTAGAAGAAATCAAAACAATGAAAGTTCCCCCAATCACACCAATCAAAAAAGCGATGTTGAATCCTAAGTATACCTTCGATACATTTGTAATCGGAAAAGGTAACCAGATGGCTCATGCCGCTGCCTTGGTAGTTGCTGAAGATCCTGGTTCGATTTATAATCCATTGTTCTTCTATGGTGGTGTCGGACTTGGTAAGACTCACTTGATGCACGCAATTGGTCATCAAATGTTGTTAAGTCAGCCAAATGCGAAGGTCAAATATGTAAGCAGTGAGACGTTTGCCAATGATTTTATCAATTCGATCCAAAATAAAACGGCCGAAGAATTTCGCCAAGAATATCGAAATGTCGACTTACTATTAGTCGATGATATTCAATTTTTTGCTGAAAAAGAAGCAACTCAAGAAGAATTTTTCCATACCTTCAATGCGCTCTACAATGAAGGAAAACAAATCGTCCTGACGAGTGATCGTTTACCAAACGAAATCCCAAAATTGCAGGAACGTCTCGTTTCTCGCTTTGCTTGGGGACTTTCAGTAGATATCACGCCACCTGACCTTGAAACAAGAACAGCTATTTTGAGAAAAAAAGCCGCAGCAGAACGCCTAGAAATCCCTGATGATACCTTAAGTTATATTGCAGGACAAATCGATTCCAACATTCGTGAACTAGAAGGCGCTCTTGTACGTGTTCAAGCATTTGCTACGATGAACAGTGAAGATATATCAACTAGTTTAGCTGCGGACGCTTTAAAGACATTGAAATCTGGCAAAGGTCACCCGCAACTCTCGATTTTGCAGATCCAAGAAGAAGTTGCAAAGTATTACCATATTCAATTAAAGGATCTAAAAGGAAAGAAACGCGTCAAATCGATCGTTGTTCCTCGTCAAATCGCTATGTACTTGGCTCGGGAATTAACCGATAGCTCGCTTCCTAAAATCGGCGCCGAATTTGGTGGAAAAGATCATACAACTGTCATCCATGCGCACGAAAAAATCCAGCAACTGATCGATTCAAGTGTCAGCATGCAAAATGAAGTATCAGAAATCAAAAATTTCCTATTAAACTAAAAAGATGCTTGATAGAAAGAAAAACACCTTGTGGATAAAATTAGAAATCATTCAAAAGTTATGCACATATTTTCCACAGCTGTTTTTTCTTTTCTCTTCTAGCATTTTTATAGTTTTCCACAGTATCAACAGTACCTAATACTTTTATTACTTTATTTACTAATAATAAAATAAATATATGGCAAAGGAGATCTACAATGAAAGTAACCTTAAACCGCGCAACATTTATGCAAGAATTGCAAACTGTTCAGCGTGCGATTTCAAGTAAAACGACAATTCCTATTTTGACTGGGGTTAAAATCACCCTCAATCAAGAAGGCCTGACTTTAACAGGTAGTAATGCAGATATTTCAATTGAGACATTTCTATCTGTTGAAAATGAAAAAGCGCAAATGCAAATTGAAACAACAGGAGCCATTGTTCTACAAGCTCGCTTCTTCAGTGAAATCATTCGTCGATTGCCCGAAGAAACCTTTACGCTAGAAGTGCTAGAAAACAAACAAGTGGCCATTACTTCAGGGAAAGCGAATTTCTTAGTGAATGGGTTAGATGCGGATAATTACCCTCATCTTCCTGTTGTAGAAAGTCACAACCAGATGAAATTGCCTGTACATGTATTGACCAAATTGATCAATGAAACAGTGTTTGCTGTTTCTCAACATGAAAGTCGCCCAATTCTTACAGGTGTTCATTTCATTTTGAAAGACAACTCGTTATTAGCAGTAGCAACTGACTCACATCGTTTGAGTCAACGAGTGATCCCGATCGAACAATCAGCTGATCAATTCGATATCGTGATTCCTGGAAAAAGTTTGACTGAATTATCACGTTCATTGACAAATGAAGAAGAAATCGTAGAAATCAGTATTATGGAAAACCAAGTATTGTTCAAAACTGAAAATATGTATTTTTATTCACGCTTGCTAGAAGGGAATTATCCCGATACGAATCGTTTGATTCCTTCAAGTTTCAATACCGAAGTTGAATTTTCTGTCCCAAGCTTTTTAGCAGCGATTGAGCGTGCCTCTTTGCTCTCACATGAAGGACGCAACAATATCGTTCGTTTGTCGATCCAGCCTGATTCTGTTGTTCTATACGGTAATTCTCCTGAAATCGGAAAAGTAGAAGAAAGCTTGAACTATACGACTAGCACCGGTGATCCGCTGGATATTTCCTTTAATCCGGACTATATGAAAGCTGCTTTGCGTGCATTTGGCGATATGAGTATCAAAGTAAAATTCATTTCTGCCATTCGTCCATTTACGTTAGAACCAACGGAAGATGGGGTACAATTCATCCAATTGATCACTCCAGTACGCACAAACTAAAATACTAATTGAAAATAAACTGAAAAATAAACCATTTTAAACAGAAGGCCCTAAAATCAATTTTAAGGCTTTCTGTTTCTTTTTGTTCAAATCACCTTTTTTCATTTAAATCCGCTCATATGGAAAAATATATGGATAAATTTGTTTTCTTGCGAAAAAAAGGGTATAATAAAGTATACTTTTAATAATGAAAATGAGGGATGAAGAGTGAAACAACAAGTCATTCTAAAAACTGAGTTTATGACGTTGGGTCAAATGCTGAAAGAAGTCACCGTCATCGGCAGTGGTGGACAAGCAAAATGGTATTTAGCAGAAAACACGGTTTTGGTTGATGGCGAGCCAGAAAATCGTCGTGGACGAAAGCTTTATCCCGGTATGATGATCGAAGTTCCAGAAGCAGGAACTTTTTTTATGGTAAAAAAAGGGAATAACGATAATGAGGCTGAATAAGCTGCACCTCAAAAATTATCGAAACTATCAAGAATTGCAAATTGATTTTTCCAAAAACCTCGTGATTTTTTTAGGAGAAAATGCCCAAGGAAAAACGAATCTTTTGGAAAGTATTTATGTGCTTGCAGTGACAAGAAGTCATCGTACAAATAGTGAACAAGAGTTGATTGGATGGAACGATGAGCAGTCGATGATCCAAGGGGAGATCACAAGAGGAACCTCTAAGATCCCGTTAGAGATCCAACTGTCTAAAAAAGGACGAAAAACAAAGATCAATCATATCGAACAAAAGAAGTTGAGTAGTTATGTTGGACAATTGAATGTCATTTTATTTGCTCCTGAAGATCTTTCTTTAGTGAAAGGAAGCCCACAGATCCGACGCAAATTTTTAGATATGGAATTAGGTCAGATCAATCCAATCTATCTTTACGATCTTGTCCAATATCAAGCAATCCTAAAGCAGAGAAATCAGTATTTGAAGCAATTGAATGAGAAAAAACAAACGGATTTACTTTATCTTGATATTTTATCTGAACAACTAGCAGAATTTGGTAGCAAAGTACTAAAGGCAAGAGCGCAGTTTATCAAGCGTTTAGAATATTGGGCAAATTCTTTACATCAACAAATCACGCATCAAAGAGAACAGTTGGCAATCGAATATGTGACCGCCCTCTCTTCTTTAGACACTATGACAGTTCAAGAGATCCAGTCACAATTTTTAACGTTGCTCGAACAAAACAAAAAGAAAGATCTCTTTCGAGGGACAACGACTGTGGGTCCCCATCGAGATGACCTTTCTTTTTTTGTCAATGAAAAAAACGTGCAAAATTTTGGTTCTCAAGGTCAACAGCGAACAACGGCATTAAGTGTCAAATTAGCAGAAATCGATTTGATCAAAGAAGAAACAGGCGAGTATCCGATCCTATTACTGGATGATGTAATGAGTGAGTTAGACGACCAACGTCAACTCCATTTACTTGAAACGATTGAAGGGAAAGTACAGACATTCTTAACTACTACCTCCCTGGATCACGTTAAAAATAAAATGACTGTTGAACCTGAGATTTTTTATGTTCAGCAGGGAGAAATAAAAGGAGAATAAACATACATGACAGAAGAAAGAAGTTTAGTCGAGCGCGCAAAAGAATATGATGCCAGTCAGATTCAAGTGCTTGAGGGTCTTGAAGCCGTTCGGAAACGTCCGGGGATGTACATTGGTTCAACAAGTTCAGAAGGACTTCACCACTTAGTATGGGAAATTGTCGATAATTCGATCGATGAAGTCTTGGCAGGATTTGCGACAAAGATCCAAGTCATCATTGAGGAAGACAACAGTATCACTGTCATCGATGATGGTCGTGGGATTCCGGTCGATATCCAAGCAAAGACTGGTCGTCCAGCTGTAGAAACAGTGTTTACTGTCTTGCATGCGGGTGGTAAATTTGGCGGAGGCGGCTACAAAGTATCCGGTGGTCTTCATGGGGTTGGTTCGTCCGTTGTGAATGCACTATCGACACTATTAGATGTCAAAGTGTACAAAGATGGCAAGATCTATTACCAAGAATATCGTCGTGGGGCGGTAGTCGATGATTTGAAAGTCATCGGTGACACTGATTTAAGTGGAACGACCGTTCACTTCATCCCAGACCCAGAAATTTTTACAGAAACGACAACTTTCGACTTTAATAAATTGGCGACTCGTATTCGTGAGCTGGCTTTCTTGAATCGTGGGATGAAAATCTCAATTGAAGATCGTCGCGAAGAAAAGCCTGTCGTGAAAGAATACCATTACGACGGTGGAATCAAAAGCTACGTCGAATATTTAAATGCGAGCAAAACAGTGATTTTCCCAGAACCTGTTTATTTAGAAGGGGAGCAACAAGAAATCACTGTCGAAGTTTCGATGCAATATACAGACGGTTATCATTCCAATATCATGAGCTTTGCCAACAATATCCATACGTACGAAGGCGGAACACATGAATCAGGATTTAAGACAGCTTTGACACGGGTCATCAATGATTATGCACGTAAGCAAAAATTGATGAAAGAAAATGATGATAATTTAACAGGTGAAGATGTGCGTGAAGGATTGACAGCAGTCATTTCGATCAAGCATCCAGATCCTCAGTTTGAAGGACAAACGAAAACAAAATTAGGAAACTCAGAAGTACGTACGGTCACTGATCGTTTGTTCAGTGAGCATTTCATGAAATTCTTATTGGAAAACCCAAGTGTGGGCCGTCAGATCGTCGAAAAAGGACTACTTGCCTCTAGAGCCCGCTTAGCGGCTAAACGCGCGCGTGAAGTGACGCGGAGAAAAGGAGCATTGGAAATCAGTAATCTACCTGGTAAATTAGCCGATTGTTCCAGCAATGATCCTGAAAAAAGTGAATTGTTCATCGTCGAAGGAGATTCAGCCGGTGGTTCAGCAAAGCAAGGACGAAGCCGTGAATTTCAAGCGATTTTACCGATCCGCGGGAAAATCTTGAACGTTGAAAAAGCAAGTATGGATAAAATTTTAGCCAACGAAGAAATTCGCTCACTGTTTACAGCGATGGGTACAGGATTTGGTGAAGATTTCGACGTGTCCAAAGCACGTTACCATAAATTAGTCATCATGACCGATGCCGATGTCGATGGTGCCCACATTCGTACGTTGCTATTGACGCTCTTTTATCGTTATATGCGCCCAATCGTGGAAGCCGGCTATGTTTATATCGCGCAACCACCGCTATATGGCGTTAAACAAGGAAAGAAAATCACATATGTCCAACCAGGGAAAAATGCCGAAGAAGAGTTGAGAAAAGTCATCGAATCACTACCAGCAACACCAAAACCAAGTGTTCAACGATACAAAGGGCTTGGTGAGATGGATGATCATCAACTATGGGAAACGACGATGGACCCAAGCAAACGTATGATGGCTCGTGTCAGTGTAGATGATGCGATTGCTGCCGATGAAGTATTTGAAATGTTGATGGGCGATCGAGTGGAACCTCGTCGTGCATTCATTGAAGAAAATGCTCACTATGTTAAAAATCTAGATATTTAATCATGAAGGAGGAAGAAAAATGAGTGAAGAAATCAGAGAAAACATCCATGATGTCAATCTAACTAGCGAAATGAAAGACTCCTTCATAGATTACGCCATGAGTGTCATTGTCGCTCGGGCTCTACCAGATGTTAGAGATGGATTAAAACCAGTTCACCGCCGTATTTTATATGGGATGAATGAACTAGGTGTCACACCAGACAAAGCACACAAGAAATCAGCCAGAATCGTGGGGGACGTCATGGGTAAATACCATCCCCATGGTGACAGTGCGATCTATGAATCAATGGTTCGGATGGCGCAGCCTTTTAGCTATCGCTACATGTTAGTAGATGGTCATGGAAACTTTGGGTCAGTTGATGGAGATGGCGCAGCTGCGATGCGTTATACTGAAGCCAGAATGAGTAAGATCGCGACAGAAATGTTACGTGATATCAATAAAAATACGGTCGATTTCCAAAGCAACTATGATGATACGGAAAAAGAACCAGTTGTCTTACCGGCACGTTTTCCTAACTTGCTAGTCAATGGTACGACAGGGATCGCAGTCGGAATGGCGACGAATATTCCCCCACATAATCTGACAGAAGTTGTAGCAGCGATTGATCTATTGATGGAAAATCCAGATGTGACAACCAATGAATTGATGGAAGTCTTACCTGGGCCTGATTTTCCTACCGGCGGATTAGTCATGGGGAAATCCGGCATTCGTCGAGCGTATGAAACAGGAAAAGGTTCAATCACTGTTCGAGCAAAAGTAGAAATCACGGAAATGCCAAATGGAAAAGAGCGGATCTTAGTCACTGAATTGCCATATATGGTCAATAAAGCGAAATTGATTGAGCGAATTTCAGAATTGCACCGTGACAAACGAATTGAAGGGATCACAGATCTAAGAGATGAATCTTCTCGTGAAGGAATGCGTATCGTGATCGATGTGCGTCGTGACGCGAGTGCCTCTGTCATTTTGAACAATCTCTACAAATTGACATCCTTACAAAACTCATTTGGTTTCAATATGTTAGCAATCGAAAAAGGCGTACCGAAAGTTCTAAGCTTGAAGCAGATCCTTGAAAATTATATTGAACACCAACGCGAAGTTATTACACGTCGTACGGTCTTTGAAAAAGATAAAGCAGAAGCAAGAGCACATATCTTAGAAGGACTACGAATCGCCTTAGATCATATTGATGAAATCATCGCGATCATTCGTGGGTCCAAATCAGATGAAGAAGCGAAAAACGCGATGATCGAGCGCTTCGATCTTTCTGACCGTCAATCGCAAGCAATCTTAGATATGCGTTTACGCCGTTTGACTGGTTTGGAAAGAGAAAAAATCGAAAATGAATACCAAGAATTATTGAAACTCATTGAAGATTTAGCTGATATTCTTGCTCGCCCTGAACGAGTAACAGAAATCATTCAAACCGAACTTGCTGAATTGAGTCAACGATTTGGCGACAAACGTCGTACAGAATTACTGGTCGGTGAAGTCTTGAGTTTAGAAGACGAAGATTTAATCGAAGAAGAAGAAATCGTGATCACATTGACGAATAATGGCTATATCAAACGTTTAGCCAACAACGAATTCCGCGCACAACGTCGTGGAGGTCGAGGCATCCAAGGAATGGGTGTTCATAACGATGATTTCGTGAAAAATCTTGTTTCTTGCTCCACACATGATACATTGCTGTTCTTTACTAATAACGGAAAAGTGTATCGTGCGAAAGGATACGAGATCCCAGAGTACGGACGTACAGCAAAAGGGATTCCGATCATCAACTTACTGGGCATTGATTCAAGTGAGAAGATCCAAGCCATCATCGCAGTAACTGGTGAAGCAGAGGAAGGGCATTACTTGTTCTTTACTACACGCCAAGGAACAGTCAAACGTACGACTGTCACTGCTTTTGCCAATATCCGTAGCAATGGGTTGATTGCGATTGGTTTGAAAGAAAATGATGAATTGGTCAACGTCTTATTGACTGATGGCCAATCAAACATCATCATTGGTACACACGATGGCTATTCTGTGACTTTTGCAGAAGATGCCGTTCGTGATATGGGACGTACAGCCTCTGGGGTTCGTGGGGTTCGTTTGAGAGAAGACGATTACGTCGTTGGAGCAGCCTTGATGAATGAGGATCATGAAGTCTTGATCATCACAGAAAAAGGTTATGGAAAACGTACCAAGGTTTCTGAGTACCCTGTCAAAGGACGTGGGGGTAAAGGGATCAAAACTGCGAATATCACTGAGAAAAATGGTCCATTAGCTGGATTGACGACGGTGACAGGCGAAGAAGATATTATGTTGATCACAGACAAAGGTGTCATCATCCGCTTCAACGTTTCAACGGTTTCTCAGACAGGTCGGGCAACGCTAGGCGTGCGCTTGATCAAGATGGAAGCAGAAACGAAAGTGGTGACCATGGCAGCAGTAGAACCAGAACCTGCGGAAGAAACGACTGTCGAAGCAGAGACAGTTGATGTGGAAACAGATCATACAGAAGAATAGAAATAGGCGTAAAGCAAAAGTGAACGTCTAAAATCAAAACTCCCAAGAATAGGTAAAACTATCTTTGGGAGTTTTTGGTCGTCTCAAAAGAAAAAATTTGGAAAACAAAGAACAGCAGCTTGCTTTTTTAGTGCATTGCGTGTATAATTGAGGATTGTGAGTAGTCTAATTTATTAGAAAACTCTCCTTGCTCTTGGGAAAGCTGAGAGCCGAAAGTCCATAGGGAGGTGAAAAATCAATGGAAAACACGAAATATGAAATCATGTATATTATTCGTCCAAACATTGATGAAGAAGCAAAAACTGCTTTAATCGAACGTTTCGATTCAATCTTGAAAGATAACGGAGCTGAAGTTATCGAATCAAAAGATTGGGAAAAACGCCGTTTAGCATACGAAATGAACGGTTACCGTGAAGGTATCTATCACATCGTTAAAGTATCTTCTCCATCATCAGCAGATGCAATCAACGAGTTTGATCGTCTTGCTAAAATCAATGACGATATCGTTCGTCACATGATCGTAAAAGAAGAAGCTTAATTATTGTTTCACATGGAACAATCAAACGATGAGAGGAGATGACCATTTTGATTAATAACGTTGTACTAGTTGGACGTCTGACAAAAGATCCAGATTTACGATATACATCAAGTGGCACTGCTGTAGCAACGTTCACTTTAGCTGTCAATCGTAACTTCACGAGCCAAAACGGCAACCGTGAGGCGGATTTTATTAATTGTGTGATTTGGCGAAAATCAGCAGAAACACTAGCAAACTATGCACATAAAGGAACACTTTTAGGTGTAACTGGTCGTATTCAAACGCGTTCTTATGATAATCAACAAGGACAACGTGTGTACGTAACAGAAGTAGTTGCTGAAAACTTCCAATTATTGGAAAGTCGTGCAGCATCTGAAAACCGTCAACAAAGCGGTGGCTACCAAGACACTGGTCAATCGACAAATAATTTTGGCGGAAACGGCGGAAACAATAACTATAATCAAACATCTCAATCATCCAACGGTATGCCTGATTTTGATCGTGATTCTTCTGATCCATTCGGATCAAGCTCAACGATCGACATTTCAGACGATGATTTACCATTCTAAACGAATTTGATAGGAGGGAAATAGAATGGCACAACAAAGAAGAGGCGGACGTAAACGTCGTAAAGTAGACTACATCGCTGCTAACCATATTGAATATATCGATTATAAAGATATCGAATTGCTAAAAAGATTTATCTCAGAACGTGGTAAAATTTTGCCACGTCGTGTAACAGGTACAGGCGCTAAAAACCAACGTAAAATTACGATTGCAATCAAACGCGCACGTATCATGGGATTACTACCATTCGTTGGCGAAGAATAATTCGCTTTAGGAATGATTCTGTAGGAATACCCAATCGTTTCAAACCATTACAGAGGAAGTTATGACTACTGTCGTGACTTCCTCTTTTTGTTCCATTTAGGTGTTTAGTCGCTTACATGACATGAGTTATGGTAAAATTAGGCTAATCAGTTACGGGAGGAAAGACATGGATAAAGAAAAAATAAAAGTAAGCCCGAGCCCTCTGCTCATTCTTTTATTGATCCTTGCAGAAGTTTTGGTTGTATTATTGATGCCATTTCGCTTGATCAGTGCGTTGTTCATCCTGATCGTGAATCTATTTTGTATTCGTTATGGTTTAAAGATGAAACGGTGGTTGACTCTAAGGAATCGTGATAAGATCCAACAAGCTTCCACAGTTGCGGAATCCAATTTGAATTATGTTTCTGAGATCATGCCAGTCGGAATCATCTCTTACCAACCAGCGACACAAACCATTGATTGGCTGAATCCTTTCGCATTGAATGTGAAAGACCAAAGCTCTTTATTGGAAGCAGACTTGTTAGAAACTTTTTTTTCAGCAAAAGAAAAGAAGAAAAATCAAGTCTATTTAGCTGACAAAACGTTTCAGTTTGAATTGGATACGGTGAAAGGGGTCGTTTATTTTATTGACGTGACCCAGAACCAACTACTGAAGATCCATCAAGTGAATAGCCAGCCAATCATCGGGATTCTTTCAATCGATAACTATGCAGATACGGTCGATAAATTGGATGAAAAAGAAGTTTCTTATTTGAACTCCTTCATTACGACACTGATTTCTGACTGGATGAATGAATATCATGTGTTTTTTAAACGAATCAATTCAGAGCGCTTTTTCTTTTTTGGACAGATGAGTGACTTAAAGAAAATGATGGATAAGAAATTTGATCTCTTAGATCGCTTACGAGCAGAAGCTGAAAGACAAAACCATCCGTTGACCCTTAGTATGGGAATTGCCTATGGACAACAAACACTAGAAGAAATCGGTAGCGAAGCTCAAAATAACTTAGATATCGCTTTGGTTCGTGGTGGGGATCAGGTCGTGGTGAAAGAAGTTCGTGAAGGAGCGAAACCTACTTACTATGGTGGGAAATCAGCAACGACCATCAAACGTACGCGCGTTCGTTCACGGGCGATGAGTACTGCTTTACGCAAAATTTTTGATGAAACAGGCGATGTATTTATTATGGGGCATCGCTTCCCTGATATGGACGCTATCGGTTCAGCCGTTGGAGTCAGTTGTCTGGCGCGCTTCAATCAGAAAAAAGCCTATATCGTCATCGATGAAAAAGAAATCATTCCAGATGTGGAACGCTGTTTAACAGAAATCCATAAAGAACCAGAGTTGGAGATGCAATTGATTACGCCAGAACGCGCAATGGAGCTTAAGAAAGACAAGGATCTACTCGTAATGGTCGATTACCATAAACCATCGCTATCGATCTCTCAGAGCCTTTACGAGCAATTTGATAAGATCGTGATCATTGACCATCATCGTCGAGGCGAAGAGTTTCCAAGCAAACCGCTCTTAACGTATATTGAATCTTCTGCGTCTTCTGCCTCTGAATTAGTCACAGAATTAATCCAATACCAAAGTAGCCGAACCAATCGGATCAGCCGTTTAGAGGCGACGTTGTTGTTAGCTGGCATGACCGTTGATACGAATAACTTCAATGTGCGAACGACAGCACGTACGTTTGATGTTGCAAGCTATTTAAAGACTTGTAGTGCGGACGCATCCTTAGTACAATATTTATTGAGCTCTGATTTAGCCACTTATTTAGAAATCAGCCACTTGATCGCCCACAATGAACAAGTGACGGAGGATATTGTGGTGGCAGCAGGGACGGATGAAAAAGAGTATAATAGTGTTATCGCAGCAAAAACAGCAGATACGTTGCTCTCAATGGTCAATATCAACGGCGCTTTCGTCATTACGAAACGGACGGATGGCTTAGTTGGTATCAGTGCCCGCAGCACAGGAACGATCAATGTCCAATTGATCATGGAATCCTTAGGCGGTGGCGGACATTTCACCAATGCGGCAACACAACTGGAAAATGTGACTGTAGAAGAAGCAAAACAACAACTGCTCGCTGCTATCCAAGAAAATATGAATCAATTATATAAAAAGGAGTAGATGAGATGAAAGTCATTTTCTTACAAGATGTTAAAGGCAAAGGCAAAAAAGGCGATGTCAAGGAAGTTCCTACAGGCTATGCGCAAAATTATTTGATCAAAAACAATCTGGCAAAAGAAGCAAATAAAAGCAGCATCAGTCAGTTAGAAGGACAGAAAAAAGCCCAAGAAAAACAAGAAGCAGAAATTCTTGAAGAAGCCAAAAAATTAAAAGAATTTCTTGAAAAAGAAGAAACAGTCGTGGAATTAAAAGCCAAAGCAGGAGAAGATAGCCGTTTATTTGGCTCGATCCCATCGAAACAAATCGCTGAAGGCTTGAATAAGCAATACAAAGTAAAATTAGACAAACGTAAAATTGAGTTGAACAACCCAATTCGTACGTTAGGCTATACCAACGTACCTGTGAAACTACACCATGAAGTAACTGCAACGATCAAGGTACACGTTGTCTCTGAATAAACGAAAAGAACATGTGACGAAATCACTTCGATAAATCAGCCGCAGAGGACAAAAATCGCTTTCGATTATTTTTGACTTTTGCGGCCTATTTTCGAAGGAAGAGCTTTTGGAACAGATGTTCATTTTAGGGATGACTTTTCTGCCATTTTCTTGTAAAATGAAGCAATTGAAAGCAAGGAGCGATAGAATATGAGTGAAGTGTGGCAGGATCGAATTCCACCGCAAAATATTGAAGCTGAACAAGCGGTTCTAGGTTCTGTTTTTCTAGACGCTGAAACGATCATCGATGCCATGGAGTACATAGAACCGAAAGATTTTTATCGTCGGGGACATCAAATCATTTTTGAAATCATGATCGAATTGAATGACCGTAGTGAAGCGATTGATGTCGTGACCGTCAAAGATCGTTTGGAGCAACGAAATCTCTTGGAAGATGCTGGTGGAGTCAGTTACTTATCTGATTTAGCTTTAGCTGTACCAACGGCAGCGAACATTGTCTACTACGCAAAAATCGTGGAAGAAAAATCATTGCTCCGTAATTTGATCCAAACAGCAACAGGGATCGTGACTAGAGGATTTGAACAAGGAGAAGAAGTCCAATCCATCTTAGATGATGCGGAACGTAGCATTCTTGAAGTATCAGAAAAACGTAACCGTAGCGGGTTCTTATCTATTGCGGAAGTCTTGAATTCTACGATTGAAAATATTGACCAACTCGCGCAAAACAATGAAGAGATCACAGGTTTGCCAACTGGTTACCAAGGATTAGATAAAATGACTGCTGGCTTCCAAGCAGAAGAGCTGATTATTTTGGCTGCACGTCCGGCAGTAGGGAAAACAGCCTTTGCCTTGAATATTGCCCAAAATGTTGGTACAAAAACGGATCGTTCTGTAGCGATCTTCAGTCTAGAGATGGGGGCAGAATCACTGGTCAACCGGATGCTTTGTGCGGAAGGTTCGATTGAAGCGAGTCACTTACGTACGGGACAGCTGTCCGAAGAAGAATGGTCCAATTTGATTGTTGCGATGGGTAGTTTATCGAAAGCAAATATCTTTATTGATGATACACCAGGGATCAAAATCTCTGAGATACGAGCAAAATGTCGGAAACTTGCACAAGAAAAAGGAAATCTAGGCTTGATACTCATCGATTACTTGCAGTTGATCGAAGGAAATGGGAAAGAAAACCGTCAACAAGAAGTATCCGATATCTCACGTCAATTGAAAAAACTAGCGAAAGAATTAAAAGTTCCCGTCATTGCTCTTTCCCAGCTTTCTCGTGGAGTGGAACAACGCCAAGATAAACGGCCTGTCTTAAGTGATATCCGTGAGTCTGGTTCGATTGAGCAGGATGCGGATATCGTGGCATTCTTATATCGTGATGATTACTACGAACGTGAAGGTGGCGAAGATGGTGATGCGCCAGAACCACAAAACGATAATGTGATCGAAGTCATCATTGAAAAAAACCGGAGTGGAGCAAGGGGAACGGTCGAATTGCTCTTTATCAAAGAATACAATAAATTTTCCTCGCTTTCTCCGCGAGAAGAATATTAGGACGAATAAATCTGAATAAATCTGAATAAATCTGAATAAATCAAACATCGAGGTCGGGACAGAAGTGTTTAGCCTCGAGAAATAAGGTGCCAGCCACGAAAATTGTTCTTCAAATTTTTGTGGCTGGCGCTTTATT
This sequence comes from Enterococcus sp. AZ095b, assembly GCF_051714725.1. Lineage (NCBI taxonomy): Bacteria > Bacillati > Bacillota > Bacilli > Lactobacillales > Enterococcaceae > Enterococcus > Enterococcus sp. AZ095b. Next base: position 14,344 of record NZ_JBIOSL010000001.1, read on the forward strand.
TTTCAAAGAGGTTATTTCTATTCCCACCGTTTATTCGATTTTTGGTGGTGCGAGAGGACGAATGTCCGAAGATGGTTTTTCAAACTCAGTCAGGTCAGGCGCCTACTTGTTAGTAACCAATGGAACATAGAAAATTATAATGTTCGCTTTTTAAACGTTTTCTCTAAAATATATTAAATATCATTCGATTTTAGTTGAATAAAGTTTGAAGTATTGTTACAATAATTCAGGATTAAATAATATTAAATGAGGTGTTCAAATGTCATCTGTAGTAGTAGTGGGTACACAATGGGGCGACGAAGGGAAAGGAAAAATTACTGACTTTCTTAGTGAAAATGCTGAAGTGATCGCACGGTACCAAGGTGGCGACAATGCGGGACACACAATTAAATTCGATGGTGTTACGTATAAACTGCACTTGATTCCTTCGGGGATTTTTTACAAAGATAAAATCAGCGTGATCGGGAATGGTGTAGTAGTCAATCCGAAATCTTTAGTCAAAGAATTGGCTTATTTACATGAAAAAAATGTGACGACAGATAATTTACGTATTTCTGATCGTGCGCATGTGATTTTACCGTATCATATCAAATTAGACCAATTGCAAGAAGATGCAAAAGGAGAAAATAAAATCGGTACGACCATCAAAGGGATTGGCCCTGCTTATATGGACAAAGCCGCTCGTGTCGGAATCCGTGTAGCCGATTTATTAGATAAAGAAATTTTTGAAGAGCGTTTACGAGTGAATCTAGACGATAAAAACCGTCAATTTGTGAAAATGTTCGATTCAGAGCCAATTGAATTTGAAGAAATCTTTGAAGAATACTACGAATATGGACAACAAATCAAACAATACGTGACGGATACATCAGTTATCTTAAATGATGCGTTAGATGCAGGAAAACGTGTTTTATTTGAAGGCGCACAAGGTGTGATGTTGGATATCGATCAAGGAACGTATCCGTTTGTTACCTCATCAAATCCAGTGGCTGGTGGTGTGACGATCGGTAGTGGTGTCGGACCTTCAAAAATCAATAAAGTGGTCGGTGTATGTAAAGCTTACACTTCACGTGTGGGAGATGGCCCATTCCCTACTGAATTGTTTGATGAAACAGGTCAACAAATTCGTGAAGTCGGTCGCGAATATGGTACAACGACTGGACGTCCACGTCGTGTCGGCTGGTTTGATACAGTCGTGATGCGTCACTCAAAACGTGTGTCAGGTATCACGAATCTATCATTGAATTCGATCGATGTCTTGAGCGGTTTGGAAACAGTGAAAATCTGTACAGCATACGAATTAGACGGTGAACGAATCTATCATTATCCAGCGAGTTTGAAAGAATTGAACCGTTGCAAACCAATCTACGAAGAATTGCCAGGTTGGTCAGAAGACATTACTGCTTGTCGCACACTAGCTGAATTACCAGAAAATGCTCGTAACTATGTAAGACGTATCTCAGAGCTTGTAGGCGTGCGTATTTCAACATTTTCAGTAGGTCCTGACCGAAACCAAACAAATATCTTAGAAAGCGTGTGGGCGCAAATCTAAGCCTTTCAGTGATGATTCGCTAACAGGAACATTCTTTAAGAATGAGTGGACCACTGAAATCACGAGAAATAAATGAAATCGGGACAGAAGTGTTTAGCCTCGAGAAATACGGCGACAACCACGAAAATTGTTTTTCTAATTTTTGTGGTTGTCGCTTTATTTCCCAAGAGATTACTCCTATTGCCATTATTTATCGGTTTTAGGGCGACACACAAAAATGAATGTGACTTTTGTTTTAGACTGATCGTGTTCATTTAAGCGTTCGCTTGATTGGCTTGTACCAAGTACAACGAATATAAGAGCTGAAGTTATTTAAAATTAAAGGAGTTTGCTATAATAGACTGCGATGAAAAGTGGAGAAAAAAAGGAGTTGGAACGAATGTATCAAATAGTCACAGATTCATGTTGCGATCTGCCCTATCAAGTGTTGGCAAATGCAAATGTTGATTTTTTATCCATGGAGATCCAGATTGGTGAGGAAATACGAATCGATGATCTGGGAAAAACATTTGATTATGAAGGGTACATCCAACAGTTACGTGAAGGAGCAATGCCTACGACCTCACAAATCAATGTGGGTCGCTATTTGGAGTTCTTCCGTAGCTATGTGGAGAAAGGTATCCCAGTCTTGTACGTTGCTTTTTCGAGTGGCATGAGTGGTTCTTACAGCAGTGCCTTACAAGCAGTCGAATTATTGAAAGAAACCTATGAGGACCCGCAAGTTCATGTGTTTGATACGAAAGCCGCAAGTATCGGGGAAGGACTACTTGTATTAGAAGCTGTTCGTTTGAAAGAATCGGGTTATTCTTTGGAAGAAACATTGGCTTGGTTACAAAATAATTACCTAAAAGTTCATTCTTGGGTAACCGTTGATGATTTAAAACATTTAGAACGTGGAGGACGCATCTCTAAAGCAAGTGCTGCTATTGGTAGTCTGTTAAGCGTGAAGCCGATCATTACCGTTGAACCAAGTGGTCATTTGAAGAATGTCGATAAAGTGCGTGGTAGAAACAAATCCATTCAGAAAATCGTGGAGGAAACGGTCAAAACGATCGTAGCTCCATTGGAACAAACGGTGTATATCGCTTATGCCGGAGACCTAGAAAGTGCTGAGAAAGCCAAAAAATTATTAGAAGAAAATATCAAAACAAAAGAAATCAAACTCTATCCCTTAGGACCAACGATCGCCAGTCATACAGGCTATGGGTGTATCGCCATCTTTTCAATGGGTGTAAGTCGATAAAAAAGAAAAACAGCTGTACAACGTAAGACTACTCACGTTGTACAGCTGTTTTTATAGTTATTTTTGGAATATTTAGTTCCACAATTGTTCTAATTGTTTTTGGATGTCTTTGTTCTCTAAGAATTCATCATATGTCGTATCTGCACGATCGATCACGCCTTTATCAGAAACAGCAATGATACGATTTGCTAACGTTTGGATGAATTGGTGGTCATGAGAAGCAAATAGGATCGAACCTGAAAATGCCATCAAACCATCATTCAATGCAGTAATTGATTCTAAATCTAAATGATTCGTTGGGTCGTCTAAGACAAGGACGTTTGCTTTTGAAAGCATCAATTTAGAAAGCATGCAACGCACTTTTTCGCCCCCAGAAAGAACATTCACGGGTTTTAGTACTTCCTCTCCAGAAAACAACATACGACCTAAGAAGCTACGTAAGAACGTATTGTCGTCTTCTTCTTTACTTGCATATTGACGTAACCAATCAAGAATCGTTAAGTCCGTATCGAATTCCTTCGTTGTATCCTTTGGTAGATAAGCATTGCTAGTTGTTACACCCCAACGGACAGTACCGGTATCAGGTGTTAGATCGCCCATGATAACTTTAAATAGCGTTGTAGTTGTTATATCGTTTTCGGCAACGAATGCTACCTTGTCTTCTTTGTTTAATGTAAATGATATATCATTTAAAATCTTTTTACCATCTATTGTCACACTAACGTTTTCTACCTGTAGTAAGTCATTTCCAATTTCACGCTCTGGTTTGAATCCAACGAAAGGATAGCGACGTGAAGAAGGTTGGATATCATCCAATGTGATTTTTTCTAACATTTTTTTACGGGATGTCGCTTGTTTTGATTTTGACGCATTTGCACTGAAACGTGCGATAAAGTCTTGTAATTCTTTGATTTGTTCTTCTTTTTTCGCATTGGCGTTTGCTTGTAACTTAGTTGCTAATTGGCTTGATTCTAACCAGAAATCGTAGTTTCCTACATAAAGCTTGATTTTTCCAAAGTCTAAATCTGCCATGTGGGTACATACTTTATTCAAGAAATGACGGTCATGGGAAACAACGATCACTGTATTCTCAAATTCGATCAAAAATTCTTCTAACCAGTTGATCGATTGGATATCTAGTCCGTTTGTCGGCTCATCTAAAAGTAAAACATCTGGTTTACCGAATAGCGTTTGTGCAAGCAACACTTTCACTTTTTGGCCACCAGTTAGTTCGCTCATCAATTGATGATGCAACTCTTCAGGAATATTTAATCCTTGGAGTAAAACGGCTGCTTCTGGTTCTGCTTCCCATCCGTTTAATTCTGCAAATTCGCCTTCTAATTCTGCCGCACGAATCCCATCTTCATCTGTGAAATCTTCTTTCATATAGATGGCATCTTTTTCTTTCATTACTTCATATAAACGTTTATGACCCATGATTACTGTTTCCATCACAGTATATTCTTCATAGTCATAGTGGTTTTGTTTCAAAACAGCCATACGTTCATCTGGACCTAATGTGACAGAGCCTGTTGAAGGTTGCAAGTCACCTGATAATACTTTAAGGAATGTTGATTTACCTGCGCCATTTGCTCCAATTAAGCCATAACAATTGCCGGGAGTGAATTTTATATTAACATCATCAAATAGTTTGCGATCTGAAAAGTGCAAACTTACATCATTTACAGTAATCAATTTTTTTCCTCACTTTATGTTTATAATATTTGCCAAGTCTTCTAGAATTATATAGGGGAATGTTGAAAGTTTCAAGGAAATCAGTAATTCTTTACGTTTCACGTGAAACAATCAAAAGAAGAAAAGAGATAAACCGTTTTTTTACAACTAAAGCATTTTCATAAATGCTAAATTTTTGAAGTTATTTAAATGGGGGCGTAAGATAGAAATAGATTAGAAGAAAGTAGGGATTAAAATGAAAGAAAGTAGAAAAATTGATTGGGGTTCACTTATTTTGGGGATACTATTTGTTTTAGTTTCCTTGATTTCTTTTCGCGATCCAGTAGGTAACTTAGTTGCTATCGTTATTGTATTTGCTATTTTTGCGATCCTAAAAGGATTATTTGAGTTATTTCTACGTAGTCGAGTAAAAGAACTGACAGGATATAAAGGGAAGATGCCGATAGTGATTGGGATCATTGATTTATTGATTGGGATCTTTTTCATTTTCAATATTGGTGCGGGGGTAGTTGCACTACCATTTGTCTTCGCTGTTTGGTTTATTATTGATTCTGTTTTGGCTTTATTTACTGCTGATTTATTCAGAGGAATAAGCGCAGGACATTATTGGTTTACAGTGGTCATCAATGTATTGGGTATCTTACTAGGTATTATTTTATTATTCAATCCTTTATCCTCTGCGTTGACGCTAAGTTTTTTAGTTGGATTTTATTTTATGGTCGTTGGGATCAATCAGATCGTTTATGCGTTTAGATGATTAGTAATAAAATAAGTGTATGAAATTTGAAAAAGATCCACCTCAAATCCTATCAATTTGAGGTGGATCTTTTCTCACTAAGTTGTGGTTTACTGGACTTTTACAACTGTTTAGAAAGATGATGCGTATATATTTCATGAAGCACCGGCATATCATGTACTTCGTATTTTTCTTTGAAGCGCTCAATTTCTTCTTCGCTATACTTTCTTGGGTCTAAGTGTAAGTCTTCGACAGGTAAGGGCCGTTTGTTGGGGATCTTGACGTCGATCACGACTGGTCGATCAGATTTCGCCGCAGCATCTAAGGCAGGGCGTAATTGTTCGTAGTGTGTGATCGTGAAGCCATCGGCACCTAAGGCTTCGCAGGCTTTCCCAAAATCAGCTTGTTCAAGGGAAACACCAAATTTTTGTTGTTCAGTATCTTCTTGTTCTGCTTCGATAAATCCGAATGAATCATTTGAGAAAACGACATTGATGATTGGCAACTGATAGCTGACTTGAGTCAAGATATCTTGCATCACCATGGCAAAACCGCCGTCTCCGCTCAAAGTAAAGACTTGTCTCTCCGGAAAGCTTAATTTAGCGGCGATTCCGCCGGGTATACCATTTCCCATCGTCGCAAACCAACCCGAAGTAGTGTGTAACTGCTCACCAGTCATGTTCAGTAAACGAATCGAATGAATGGTCGTATTTCCAACATCTGTCACAAAAATAGCATCACGTTCGGCAATTCGGTTGATTTCTTTATAGACCGCTTCTGGTCGAATCGATTTCTCCGTGGGTTCTTCAAAGGACGTTAACCAACGCCGCCAATTGCGAAGATTTTCTTGATTGGCTAGATACCAAGCATCTTCTGTGCGTTCGTTCCCCAATTCAATCAGTTTTTCTAACGTTGTTTTACCATCCCCTAAAATAGCTAAATCGGTATGATGACGGCGGCCGAATTTGGCGGCATCAATATCGACTTGGATAAAAGCAGCTTCTGGATTGAAAAAGGTTCGCCCAAAAGGAAAGTCACTTCCTACAAATAAAATCAAATCGGCTTCTGCTAATGCTTCATTCGCAGGTTTTGTCGCTACCCGACCTGCAAATCCAAGAAAATTTTTGTCTTCATCTGGCACGATTCCTTTTGCTAAAACAGAGGCAACCACGGGCATTTTGAAATATTCGGTAAATTTCTTGATCTGATCATAGCCATGACGAACACCTTGACCGATGAACAAGACAGGTTTTTGAGCTTGTTCGAGATAAGGAAGGGCTGCTTTCACGTCTTCAATCTCAGGGAGGATCACCCCTGTTTTGTACGTAGAAGCATTAGAAACATCCTGCCACTCGATTTCTTCAAAACCAAAATCAACTGGGATCGTCACAACAGCGACTCCTTGATGTGCATAAGCTGCCTTGATCGCTTCATCAACGACATAAGGTAAACTTTCAGGTGTCATGACTGTCCGATTATAAACACTAACATCAGCGAAAATTGGATTTTCATTTAATTCTTGAAAGGCAGTATAATTCATAGAAGTCGAAGCCACTTGCCCTAAAAGGGCGACAACTGGGACGTGATCCATTTGAGCATCGTAAAGTCCGTTGATCAAATGAGTGGCTCCAGGACCAGCTGAGCCAAAGACAGCTCCGACTTTTCCTGTTAATTTGGCATCCGCTGCGGCAGCTAACGCGCCTACTTCTTCATGACGTACTTGGATATAATCGATTTGGTCTTTTTCATGGTACAACGCATCCATAATGGAATTGAACGAACCACCCGGAATCCCATAAATATGATCAACTCCCCAGCTTTCAAGCACTTTTACCATGGCAATACCGGCATTTATCGTTGACATTTTGATCCACTCCCTAAAAAAACAAATTATATTTATTGTCTAAAGTATAAATCTTCCTTATCAAAAGCCCAACTAAAGCGACTTTCAACCAAGTAGAGTGAAGTGCCAGTAATGTGTGAAACTATGTTATAGTGGATTCAAAATGTTAGGAGGAAGAGTATGCTGAAAATCGGTATTATGAGCGGTGCTTCGATCGTGCCACGTGTTGTGGAGGGGATCAAAGAAAGTGGCGTGGCACAAGCTGTAGCGATTGCGACACGTCGCTTAGAAAAGGCGCAACAGTTAGCCACAGAGTTAGGCATTCCAAAAGCGTATGGCAGTTACGAAGCGTTACTTTCTGACAACGAGATAGAACTGATTTATATTCCATTGATCAATCACTTGCATTTTTCAGCCGCGAAAGCCGCGATCCAAGCAAAGAAACATGTGCTTTTAGAGAAGCCTTTTACGCTACATTCGGAGCAAGCACAAGAACTCTATGCCTTGGCTAAGGAGCACAAGGTTTTTCTCATGGAAGCACAAAAAGCCCTATTTCTACCTGCGATCGAAGACTTAAAAAAAACCATTGGATCAGAAAAAATCGGTCAAGTAAAATTAGTCGATATTCGTGATGCTCGACCGGGTTCTGAAAAAATCCCTTGGTTTTGGAAGATGGAACAAGGAGGTGGCGTATTGATTTCCAACGCCTCTTACCCATTAAGTGTCAGTCAATATTTATTTGGTACAGGATTTGATGAATATAACGGCTTATGTGTAGAACATGGAGAAGGTCTGACGGATGAAGAGTGTATGGTCAACCTGAAGAAGAAAGACCTTTTCATCAGTTTATTCCTTACGACAAAAATGGATTTTACTAGTACGTATACCATCGTTGGAGAAAAAGGCACGATCATCATCCCTAACTATTGGAAAACAGACCATTATACGATCCAGATGAACAACGGAAAAGTGTTAACAAAAGATTTTCCAATGGATAGTGAATTTGTCTTTGAGATCCGTCATGTCGCCGATTTACTTTCCTCAGGTAAGAAGCAAGATACGGTGGTCGATCCAAACATGACGATTACAAATGTTCAAGTCGTTGATGATCTTTACCATAAGTGGTATGGGAATGATTGGAAAAACGTGAGGGGATAACCGCTTAGAATAAAGGATCATCAGATTAATAGTAGAATAGTAGTCACATTTTTGGCAATATGCTAGAGTAAGAATAAAAAGGTGAAAGGGGAATTGTATGGTTGATTGGTTACTGAAGCTAGAACCTTGGCAGCAAGCGTTGACGGGTACGGCGTTTACTTATTTTATGACTGCGCTTGGGGCTGGCTTAGTTTTTTTCTTTAAAGAAATCAAAAAAGATGTACTCAATTTGATGTTAGGTTTCGCTTCGGGTGTGATGATCGCCGCCAGTTTTTGGTCTTTATTAGATCCGGCAATCACAAAAGCAGAAGAAAATGGTGATATTGCTTGGCTTGTGGTGAGTATTGGTTTTGGGCTAGGGGGATTATTTTTATACATTGCCGACAAAATCTTACCACACATGCATTTTGGTCCAGCACACGAAAAAGAAGGCTTACCAACACATTTAAAACGCACGATTTTGCTTGTCTTTTCCATTACCTTGCATAATATTCCAGAAGGTTTAGCAGTAGGTGTTGCATTTGGTGCAGCGGCAACTGCAGATAATCCAACGACTGCGGTGCTAGCAGCGATCTCTGTTGCGTTAGGGATTGGTATTCAAAACTTTCCAGAAGGTGCGGCTGTTTCGATTCCTCTCCGACAAGAAGGATTAAGTCGAACAAAAGCCTTTGTCTATGGGCAAGCTTCAGGAGTGGTTGAACCGATTGCTGGAGTCATCGGGGCAATCTTAGTGACAAAAGTTGCAGTCTTACTGCCTTATGCCTTAGCTTTTGCTGCGGGTGCAATGATTTACGTCGTCGTGGAAGAACTGATTCCTGAAGCGCAACAAACACTTTCAAGTAAACGACACTATGCAGTTTTTGGTGTTATGACTGGTTTTATTATCATGATGATCTTAGATGTAGCATTAGGTTAAATGATATATCATTTAAAAGAAGTAAAAAAAGAGGCAGAAATTTTCTGCCTCTTTTTGTTTTTCATTTAGGAAAATAGTATTAGTAGTATTTTCTTTGTTGCGTGGTGCGAGTGATCCAACGGACTAACCAAATCGCAATGGCTACTGGAATCAATAATTTAATACCTAACCATAATAAACCACTGATCACGCCAACGAATAGATTGAGGACAAAGCTAGCTACGAAGAAACCTACCACTAATAGAATGATTGTTTGAAACGTATTTCTTTTTTGCATGATGATCGCCTCTTTTCTCGTTTGATAAACTTCTCAATAGAAGTTACGCTTGCTGTTTTCTATATAGTAAGTATAGCAAGGATTGATTGACTTAACCTCCACCCAGAGCCCGATTTCTACTTGCTACTTTGGTGTGAAAAGGTTGCTTTTTTGCCCTTATTACGAATAAAATGAAGCGAAAGGAGAGGAAAGTCATGCCGAAAAATCGACTAGAGGCCTTTACAGACGCCGTGATCGCTATTATTATGACGATTTTAGTGTTGGAGCTACATGAACCACACTCAGATACCTTGGAAGCGCTAGTTGCACTTGCGCCACGTTTTTTTATTTATATCATTAGTTTCTTTACCCTGGGCATTTATTGGAATAACCACCATCATTTGTTTCAAGCCGTCCACAAAGTGAATGGGCGAGTGCTCTGGGTGAATAGCTTTTTTATTTTTTTCCTGTCGCTGTTTCCATTCGTTACTTCATGGATCAGCGAATACAGTAACAGTCTTGTTCCTGAAATGACCTATGGTATAGTGATATTAGGAGCTAATCTCACGTATTATTTGTTAGCAAGGACATTAGTTGCCTCAGAGGAAGACGAGAATGCATCTATCAAAGAGTTGTTTGGCAATTATCGTAAATCCTACGTATCTATTGGTTTGAATGTCGTGGGATTGATTCTCGGATATTTGATCGCGCCCATCGCAGTACTAATAGTCAATGTCTTGATTTTGGTTACTTGGTTGATCCCAAGTCGTAAAATTGAAGCATACTATCGCTAGATACTTGAATAACATAGTCAATCAAAAGACACAGAATAGTTAGGAAATACTCCTTTCCTGTTCTGTGTTTTTTTTGTATGCTTTTGACTCTTTTAACGATTATAAAAAAATTTAACAGAAACATAAGTAAAAAATAAAAAAACAATCGAATTTTTTAGGCACAATGATAGTTAAAGAGGGATGCATATGAGAAAACGAAAAAAATTTTATCCAGCAATCATTACAAGTTTTATTACCGTACTTATTTATGTAGAGCAATCGAGGTGTAATTTGCTCGTTCTCCTGTTGTCAGTTTTACTTACTGTCATCGTCACGCTTAAAGGATAGACGATACAAAGAAGTAAACAAACTTGAGCTCGATCGGTCACAAGGTCAAAGATGACGGATTTTGTGGACAAATAGAAAGAGCTAATGAGTTATCCACTGTGGACAACTCATTATTAAATCAAAAATTTAGATAACAAGCACATTTATTTTTTGTTGTTATTTTAAATAACATAGATAAAACGATACTAAAGGATGGACAGATATTCGTTGGATCTCAAAAAAAAGCAAACTGAAAGGAAGAGGAATTTCTTCGTTTCAGTTTGCTTTTTTGTAGTATAAATATAAATCTATATTTACCCCCACAGGGTATGTCAGCGTGTGTTGTAAGGTTCTCCTTCAATGGATACATTGTTTTTATAGGCAAAGTAGCGATCATTTTTTTTCGCAATGCCAAATGTATCAGAAACATGAATGTTTTGTGGAGAGAATTTTATTGCTGGAATCGAGAACGATTGCTCTTTTGGATCAGTTACTCTGATTTCAAACGATAGTTCATTTTCATCTTCTTTTGTTAGTACGATATGAGGTGTATCATTAAAATTGATTTCTGTTACTTCGTAGATGCCTAAAAAATCGACCGAGTCACCAATGCTTTTCAATAACTGATTTTTTGTAGGAACATATTCCATTTTAATTTCGTCTGTTTGGATCATTTCAGCTTTGGAGGTAACATCTCGAACAGGAGAATTCAAAAAATGAATAAAAGAAAATAAACCGACACATGCAAACAAGCTACTGATAATTAAAATAATTTTCTTCATTTTCCTTACTTTTTGTCCTTTCTGTGTTCTCCAACGTATATGTCTGATGTTAAAATCAAAAAAACTTTATGTAACAATAAATTTTATTTTTTTTTGTTATTAAAAATGATTTCTTTCATAGTATAAATTTAAAATACAAAAAAATAAAGCAGATTTCACAAATTCTTTGAATAGATGAAAAGCTTTTAATTTTAGATAGCTAAAACTATCTATATTATTACAAATAATGGTGGTTATTATTAATTAATTATAATATTTAATTTGTTATTTAATGATTGATGGGAATTTCTGTCTGTTTAAGCGATGAAAATTGGTGTTATACTAGATAAAGTAAATTCGTTTAAATTTTTCTCTGGAAAACTCTCCTTTTACTTCTAATAGTTGATTTCTTTGATACTTCTTATAATAGACAAGACATCCTTAAGGCGAAAACGATTTTTATATACATTTCAAAATAAGGAGGTTTTTTATGGTTAAATCTTATTTTACATTTAACAAAATTCAAGAAAATCCATTTCGTATCATGAATCTGATGGTGCTGATCTTTCTCGTTTTATGGATCGGTTACATCAATCATAATTTTTTGATTTCAAGTTTCTCTTCTCTAGGTATCTTTACCTTCTTTTACTACCAGAACATTCCGATGAAGCAATTACTAAAGCGCCTATTTTTGATTGGTTGCGGTCTATTACTGGCTTTTACATTAGGGCTATTGTCGACGTATGTCATCTGGCTTGAACCATTTGCTGTTGGAGCAGTTGCTTTTTTCAGTCGGTTTATTTTGCGTTTGTTCCATATTTCTAAACCAGGGGGCTTATTCTTTGCGATGTTAGCGGCTATGGGAACGAGTATGTCCGTTCCATTTTCTCATTTGCCGACAGTAGCTTCTTTTTTCTTTATGGGTGTTGTGTTTGCTTTGATTGCTGCATTTCTAACGAAAAAAATGGATTCGCGCCCGGAACAGGAAGTGATAAAGGTATCTTTGAAGGAGCGTTTTCACCAAGAACCTTTAGTGATCATTGATTCGATTTTTTACAGCGCTGCATTATTCCTTTCCGTTTATGTGAGCCATGGCTTGAACATGAAAAATCCTTATTGGCTGACACTGTCTTGTGCCTCGATTTTATTAGCTGAGAATTTAGATGCGATGAAACATCGGCAAGTGCAATATTTGATTGGTTCGATGTTAGGGTTGTGTTTATCGGCTGTCTTATCACTGATTCCTTTTTCCCAACTTGAAACGATTTTTTTAATTACGTTTCTTTATGGTATTTCTCAGTTTTTAGTTGCCCGAAATTATGCAGTGGCGAATATTTTCTTGAACCCCATGGCATTGATGCTTTCGACATTGGTCAGGAACACGTACTTGATCTCATTGATCGAGTATCGTTTTATTGGTATCGTCATCGGTAGTTTCATTGGTCTAGGTGTAGCCTGGGTAATGAATATCGGTCTGCAACATTACTTAGCAGTTGTGAAAGAAAAATATGAAACATAACAAAGAAAGGCGGTCACGACAATGAAGTCGGATCGCCTTTCCTTGTTCGTTACTAAAGCTGTTCCCCATTGGTTTCAATCACTTGTTGGTACCAAGCAAAGGAATCTTTTTTCAAACGTTGTAAGGTTCCTTTACCGGTATTATCCTTATCGACATAGATCATGCCATAGCGTTTTTCCATTTCACCACTGCCAAAGCTGACGATATCGATGATTCCCCAAGGTGTGTAACCAATTAATGGTACGCCATCTTCAACTACTGCTTTTTTCATTTGTTCGATGTGTTCTCTTAAATAATTGATCCGGTAGTCATCATGGATCTCATTTGAATCAGTTAACTGATCGTAGGCACCAAAACCATTTTCAACGATAAACAGGGGGAGATCATAACGCTGGTACACCGTATTCAATACATAACGTAACCCAACAGGATCAATCGGCCAGCCCCAGTCAGAAGCAGTAATATAAGGATTTTTAACTAGTTTTGCTGAAGGAATATCTTCTGTTTGTCTGCCCTCAACATCGGGAAGAGTTGTGATCGTTCCCGACATATAATAGCTAAAACCGATATAGTCAACAGTTCCTTGACGTAAAATTTGTCGTTCTTTCTCGCTAATATCGATTGTGAGCCCTTTTTGTTCCCAATACTTTTCTGTGTAGGTAGGGATTTCTCCGCGTACATGGACATCACTGTAGAAGAAACGACGTTCATTTGCTTTGACTGAAGCAATCATATCTTCTGGCGCACAGGAGTAGGGATAGATTGGAACGTAAGCCATCATACAACCAATCTGAAAATTGGGATTGATCTTTTTCCCTTCATTGACAGCCCAAGCACTGGCAATCAGTTCGTTGACTCCTGCTTGGAATACTAAGGCCTCTTTATCTTGGTCATCTTCAATGATCATGGCTGAATTGGTCCAAACATGAACGGGCTCTTGTCCGTCCGCCTGATTATTGATTTCATTGAAGGTCATCCAGTAAGTTACTTTGTCTTTGTAACGGTCAAATACGCACTGAGCAAATTTAACAAATAAAGGAATGACCGCTTTATTGGCAAAGCCACCAAAATCTTCATAAATGGCATAAGGAATCTCAAAATGAGACAACGTAACTACCGGTTCGATCCCGTTTTTTAAGCATTCATCAAAAAGATCATCGTAAAATTTTAATCCTTGTTCATTCGGTGTTTCTTCTTGACCAGTAGGAAAGATCCGACTCCATGAAATGGAAGTGCGTAGACATTTTAAGCCTAGTTCTTTAAATAATTGGATGTCTTCTTTGTAACGATGGTAAAAATCAATGGCCTCGTGATTTGGGTAATATTCCCCTTCGATGATGCCTTTAGTGATCTTCCGCGGAATCCCATTTCCGCCAGCAGTCATAACATCAGCGATACTTGGACCTCGTCCATCAATATTCCAAGCACCTTCTGCTTGATGAGCAGCAATTGCGCCTCCCCATAAAAAATCTTTGGGTAACTCTCTATTCATACAAATTCCTCCTAAGTTTCAGTGATTCTCAAGTTATATCTCTGTGCGTTGTGCGCGGTTGGAAGCCATGACAAAAGGTAGGTAAATCAAAACGGAAATCGCTAAACAAAGTACGCCTATTACAATTCCCATGATATTCCCACCAGTTCCTAAAAACAAATTGATGATCCCTGGGGTGGTCCAAGGTAAACCAATCGCTGGTGATGGCATGATTGGCCAGACGACTGTGACGAAGTAACCGACCAGAATATTGACCATCGGTGTTAAAACAAAAGGAATGATCATAATTGGATTTAAGACGATCGGTAGTCCAAAAATCATCGGTTCATTGATTTGGAAAATACCTGGTACAAAAGATAGTTTGGCGATTTCGCGATATTCAGGTCGTCGTGAAGCAATAAAAATCGCAATGATCAAGCCTAAGGTCATACCCGTTCCACCCATGTTTGCAAACATATCGTTCAAAATGCCCCAAGTTTCCTTGTAAGGGACATCCCACAGCGAACCACCATCATTGATGAATTGGAGATTGGCTAAGTCTTGCTCGGTAAAAATCGCTGAACGAACAGCATTCAATGTGTTTGGACCATGAATACCAATAGAAAATAGCAGTGTCTGAATAAAAGCTAAGAGTAGGACGCCAAACACATTCCCACCTAAGTCACGTAAAGGTGCTTGGATACCGGCATAAATCAACTCGTTGATTCCTTCAGGCGCGATCATCAAGACGAAGAAGTTGATCAAAGCTGACATAGAAACAACGACAATGATTGGGATCATTCCAGAAAAAGAGCGAGAAACAGCTGGTGGAACGAGTTCAGGCATCTTGATTTGTAATTTCTTGACTTTGAATAATTTCGGTAAGAATTCGCCAACCAAGCAAGCGACAATCATCGCAACGAATAAACCTTGAGCACCCAAATATTGCGTCGAGATGACATTCATTTCATCGACTGCAAAAGAAGTAGGGTAAAAAATCATAAAGCAAGCGACACTAGTTAGCCCAACTAAGGTTGCATCAGCTTCGAAATGTTTTGCCAACAGCTGAGCGACTAAAAAAGCAATAAACAAACTCATGATATTGATTGTGCCATTTGCTACAGAAGCAAGGACTTGTTGTGCACTTTCTAAATTTGGAAAAATACGTGAAAGTTGAAATAATTGCACGATAAAACTGTCTTTTGAAAATAAAATATTATTGACTAGGATGACTAATGAAGAAGAAATCGTCAATGGAAAAATAAGCATGAATGCATCTCGAACGGCTGCAATATGTCGTTGGTTGTTTAACCGTGTTGCAATAGGAACAAGACTTCGATCTAATAAATCATTGAATTTTTGCATAAGAATAACACCTTTCGCTATATGATGGATTCATTATAGCGAAAGGTGTGAAAGAAAAGTAAGCGCATTCTTATTTAGGATAAAAATTTGGAACAATGAAAATTATTTCGTGGTAGGAACATAGTGTTCCAAATTGAGTGGTGAATCATTCATCCTCTAAATAACCGATCAGTGTTTCAAGGATCGCCATGGAAGGTAGCTGACTAGTCAAATCAAGAAAGATGTCTTTCCGTTCTTCTTTAATGGCATAGTCAATTGAGTAATCACACAATTGGGCCAATGAACTTTCTTTATGAGCGGTAATACAATACTTATGCACGCTATCCGCATGAGCTAAACCTGAAATTACTTCGATCAGTTCTTTTGTTTCACCTGAAACACTCAAAAAGACTAACGCATTTTTTTGATCTGGACGCAAAAAGCTACGAATCGGATAAGTCAGTTCATCTAAGCTAATACAAAAGTAACCGATATTCGCTAATTTTCGTGCCACATATTGCGCTAATGCTCCCGAAGCCCCCATGCCCATAAATAGGATAAAATCAGCTTGACGCAATGTTTTTGCCATTTTTTTGATTTGATATTCAATATCGGGATGAAAAATCGTCATGTTCAACTGATTGATTCGTTCTTCTAACATTAATTGCTTGTCATCTGTTTCATAATGGGCTTTTTCCAAATGATTTTTAATATAAAAACGAAATTCCGGAAAGGAATCAAAGCCGACTTTTTGGATAAAACGAAAGACAGAAGTTGACGAAACATGCGCATCCGTCGCAATATCTCGTACCCGCATATAAGGTATTTTCTCAAGGTTATTAACGATAAAGCGGTAAATCTCTTGTTCAACGGCAGACAATTTATTTAAGTTAAGACTTTCAAAGATAGCCATGTGTTTACCTCAAGATTCTTTTTCTTTAGAGTATAGCACGATGGAAAGGGTTTTTCTAAAAAAATTGGAAATGGCATCGTGAGAAGACTACATATTGAACCGCTTCTCTAGTTTTTGTTTGTGGTGATGAATGATTTCTTCGAAGGATAGGTCATATTTATCAGCAAGAATCAGAACATTATCTAAGACATCACCCAATTCCTCCATCAGATTTTCCTTGTAAAAATCAATTGTTTGTATAGATTCATCCGGACGATCACGACCGATTTCGAGACTTCGAACCGCTCTTGAAACTTCGCCAACTTCTTCAGTTAAAAAGCCGATACGGATAAATGGATCGTAGTCGTACCACTTTCTTTTTTTATAAAAATCAACCACCCAGTCGTTGTATTCTTTTATGTTCATGTTGAGGTTAACCACCTTTCAATTATATAATAGCATAAGCTGAAAAAAATTTGGAAGGGGTTTCGGAAATAAAGATTGCAGTCTATTGCGGAGCAAGTAAAGGGAATTCTCCAGAATTTGAACGAGTAACGAGAAGCTTAAGTGAGTGGATCGGGAAGAATGAGTATCAGTTGGTTTATGGTGGTGGAAACGCTGGTTTGAAGGGGATTATTGCTGATTCAGTACTAGGATCTGGAGGGAAAGTGACAGGTATCATGCCTGACTTTTTGGCAAAACGAGAACTAGCAAAAAAGATGGCACCTCTTTGATGATCGTGTCGTAGATGCACGAACGGAAACAAAAAATGATTGAATTATCAGATGTCTATATTGCGTTACCAGGTGGCCCAGGAACCATCGAAGAAATTACTGAAGTAATCTCTTGGGGGAGGATCGGGCAACATGTCAATCCGTGCGTGTTAATGAATTACAAAGAATTTTTCGATCCTTTAAAGCAGCAGTATCAAGCCATGGTCAATCAAGGCTTTTTAACAAGAGAAGAGTTCGATAAAATTTTGTTTGCGGATGCGCTGACAGAAATTCAACCTTTTGTAGATCAGTATATCCCGCCTAAAATCAGGGAGTATAAATAAAATCAATTACATGAATGCTCCTCTTTCACAACGACTAAAATAGTTGGCTGCGCCATCCAGGAATATTTCTCCCGTTTAGAAAAAATTACTTTGATGTCCCATTATTTTATAGGTATGCTTCTTTTACGATCGTTTTATATTTACCAGAGAAAAATTGACAATTACTGGTATGTCCTATAAAACGAAACTATAAATTTAACAGAAAAAGGTGATGAATCCGGCATATCAGATGTTATATAATCAGTAACATGGGTATGACTGGAAGCGAGTAAATAAAATCAATTCAATAGGTAAAAAATTTAGCTGAGACACAGCTTTATTTAGCGTACCTATGTATTTGATTTTATTTTACTCGCATCTTCGCCTTATGCAGGGAAGCCGTAGAGTAAAATCTACGGCTTTTTCTTTTGTTCAAATTTATAAAAAAATGAGGAGATGGAAAACAATGATTGAAACACTTTTAAACAAACCAACACTTTATCAACAAACGAAAGGCGCATTTTGGGATGATCGTCACATCTCAAAACAAATGTTACAAGCACATCTTGACCCTGAATTTGAAGGCGCAAGTCGAAAAGCTGGGTTTATTGATGAATCTGTTCGTTGGATCAATACAGTAATCCCGCCGAAAGCCTATCCAACATTATTAGATATTGGCTGTGGTCCGGGAATCTATGCAGAAAAATTTAGTCGATTAGGGTATGAAGTAACGGGGCTTGATTTTTCTAAGCGTTCGATAGCATATGCCAAAAAATCTGCGGAAGACCAACAGTTACCGATTACGTACCATTACGCAGATTATCTGACAATGGATTTAGATAAACAATACGATAGCATCACAATGATCTATTGTGACTTTGGAGCGTTATCAGCGAGTGATAGAAAAAGATTATTAGAAAATATTTATCAGCATCTAAAACCGACGGGAAAAGTTTTATTGGATGTTTTTTCGATGGCAAGTTATCAATCATTTGAAGAAAAGCGAGTTTGGGATACTTGTCCAGACGGAAGATTCTGGACAGATGAACCTCATGTAGCATTACAATATAATACAAAATACAACGAACATGTAACTTTAGAACAAACGACGATCCTTACCGATCATGAAAACAAAAATTATTATCTATGGATGACGTATTTCACAAAAGAAACTCTGCAAAAAGAAATGGAAGCTGCTGGTTTTGTTGTTAGTGGGTTTTACGGGGATGTAAAAGGAAGTCCTTATGATGAGAACTCGCCGACACTAGCAGTAGTGTTAGAAAAGAAAGAATAACAATTTTACTATTAGTCCAAAAGGAAAATATCTAGCGTAGATAAAAGCAGGAATCCACAAAAGTCGTTCATCGGATTTTTGTGGATTCTTACTTGTTTTTTGAAGAGGACGGAGGATAGATCTATACAATCGTTTCTACACGAGAAGAGATTTGAATGAACTTATTGGCAAAATTTTTATTTTCCTTGTCATGAGAGGTGAATAAAATGATTTTATTTTGTCTTACGTTCATGAGTGTGTCAAAGATGGCATCCGCAGAGTCTTTGTCGATACTACTCGTACTTTCATCTAGAATCCATATCCTACTGTCTTGGAGTATCATACGGGCAATGAACACGCGTTGTTTTTCGCCCCCCGACAGGTTTGCGCCATTATCAATGATTAAAGAATCCCAGTCTTTGTTTTTAAAAATCGGAGCAAGAAGTGTTGAATTTCTCAGCGCTTCTTTTTTTTCTTCTGAAATCGGTTGACCAAGAGTGATATTGTATTCAAGTGTATTTGAAAAGAGCAAAGTTGTTTGAGAAAGATAAGTGATTTGTTCTCTGACTTGCTTCCCATTCAACTGATCAAGAGGGAAGTCGTTGATATAGATACCATTACTTGCATAAAAGCTCAAGATGGCTTTTATCAGCGTCGATTTTCCAGAACCTGAAGGGCCTTCGATATAACAAATATCTCCTAAATTCAGTGTTTCAGTCAATGACAAATGGATTCTTTTCGCATTTAATGCCATCGTGATTTGCGGATCGGTAAATTTGATGCTAGTGATTGGATCAATTGGTGTGCCGGATAAATCTTCTTGATGTAGTTCTAAGTTTTCTTGAACAAATTGTTGGTTTGCCACGACTGTTCGATAATCGACATTGATTTTGGATAAGTCAGAAAGGGAAGTGAAGAAAACGGGCATTAATATACTAACTACCATCATATTATTCAACTGGAGCTGTTGGTTATACACCAAGTAGCTGATCGTTATAAAAATAATATTTTGAGAAAGTTGGTTGATGAATGAGACAGTATAACTAGTGATTTGAGCAAATTTATTTGTTGCTGCCAAACTTGTGTACATTTTTTTGAGTGTTTTTGAAGTTAGTTGTTTGACAGTATCAAAGCTAGGTAACATTTTAAATTGTTCTGGATTACCCAAGAGCAAAATCAAATCTTTTTGAGCATTGGCATTTTCGTCTTGCATCGTTTTGATTCTTTGATTGAGTGTTTTATTGATAAAAAGATAAGAGAAGATGTTAATAGGGATCAAAAGAAGCGTAATCAGGAAAATAGTTGCATCGAGGGTTAAAAATATACCTAACACGATAAGAATAGAGATGGCTGATTTCAGTACTAAAAAGAAGCTGGTCGTCATAAACATATAGGAGGTATCTACAATTCTGAAAATTCGAGTGACTAGATTACCAGATTCTAAATTGATATATTTCTCAAATTTCAAAGTATATATTTTGGCTAACAAATCGGAAATTGAGTTCAAATTGAATTTTTTTGCAAAATTTTCTCGGTAAATGATCAAACAAACCTGAAAAAGATAAGAGAGTGTCATGGCACCAATTATTAGGAAGATAATAGGAAAAATAGTGGTTGACTGATAACTATTGATACTATTAAGGATGAAGGGAGCAATCAAGGTGGTTAGTACGGTTACTAAAACTAATAACATAGATATAAATAGATATATGTAGCCTTTCTTTGAAAAAAAATTCATTTTCCATTACACTCCTTAAGTACGTGGTTGACAAATCATTATAAAGAATATTATACTTTTATTAGGAAAAAATGGAAAGGTTATTTTTCTCTTTTTCCTAAATTTGTGAGTGTGTAAAGACAGAAAAATTAGGTAGTTACTTAACAGAATTTATGTTGTTTCGTATGCTCATGCTGATTTTTTGATATGGTTTGAAAACGTAAAGGAGGAATAGTAATGTTCAAAAAACCTGACTTGAAAAGAATTACAGGTACATACGCAGTTCCATGCAACTGTGGGATTATTGCTGGTCAAGGATCGTAAATAGAGATGAGACGATGACAACATGTCTTACCTCAAGAAATAAGCTGAAGATTACGGAAATTGTTCATACGATTTTTGTGACTTTCAGTTTGTTTTTTTTGAAAGGGGTTTCAAATGTTTGCTACTTATTTTTGGTGCAGAAAGTGGGCGCTCCCTTCGGTTTACCCTGCGAAAATGAATTTGTGGTTTAAAAAATGAGGTGATTTTATCCGAATCAAAGAGAATCTTCATGCCTATCGATTCAATGAACAATTTATTGTACATAATGTCCTACGTAGTACATGGATATTAGTTGATCAAGAAGAATTAAACAAAATAAAAAAGCAAGATTACAAACATCTACCAATGGCAACCCAGAAAAAGATGGATCTGTTTCAAATCCTTTTAGAAGACCCGATTGAAGTAGAAAAAACGGAGCATGGAATACCAGAGACAGCTTATTTGGTTATGACCCATCAATGTAATTTGAACTGTGTTTACTGCTATGCAGAAGCCAGTCCTGAAAAGGAATATGAGGATAGTTTAAATTTTGTCGAATGGATCGACGTTCTCAATCAATTGAAGGATTGCGGTGTAAAGAAAATTATCTTTACTGGCGGTGAGGTTGGGTTAAGTAAGGATGCGCTAAAATATATCGATTATGCCAAAAAAATTGGTCTAACTATTGGTTTGATCACGAATGGGACTTTAGTGCGGAATGCAAAAGATGCAGCGTTTCTAGCTGAAAGATGTGCTTCGATCACCATCAGCTTAGATTCGATCGATCAAGTTGCAAATGATAAAAATAGAGGGAAAGGCTGCTATCGCATAGCAATGAGAGGGATTCAAAATCTATTAGACTTGAATTATCCAAATATTGCAGTCAATACGATCATTACCAATAATAATTTCAATAATATTGACGAAACGGTGGAATTTTTAAAGAAGAATAACATCAATTATAAATTAGGCGGATTCAGTGAACTAGGACGTGCAAAAATGGCAGAGATTTCTTTAACTGATAGTGAGAGAACAGAAATCGAGTTAAAACAAAAGAACAAAAATCGTTCACCATTTTTAAAACCTTTCACCATCAAAGAATCCTGTGGACTTGGCGTTGGAGAATTTGCAATCAATCCTGTTGGTGATATATTTGCCTGTAAACTGTTAGAAACTGCTGACTACAAACTGGGAAATATTAGAGAAAAGCAACTTAGCGAGGTTTTTGGCGAAGAGAATATTGCTTTTATTCGCTCTCAAAGCATCAATCATTTAACAAAATGTAATGATTGTTCATTCCGTTACTTATGCGGTGGAGGATGTCGTGCACATCATTATTATGCAACCAATGATACCCAAGGTGTAGACGAAGCAGAGTGTAATTTGATCAAGGAAATCCTAAAGCATCAAATGGTTCGTAGCTGTACAAATGAATAACGAAAAGAGTGGAAGACATGAAACTCAATGAGCACATCACTTATGAAAAAATGGGTAATGACTTATACATCATGGTCGAGGATGAACGTTATGTTTTAGACAATGACGTAGCAATTGATATATTTAATTTGTTAAAGGCTGAATCGACGAAAGAAAACATAAAAGCCTTTGTGCGAGACAAGTATCGTTTAGATCAAGAATTTACAGATGATGAAAAAGATAGTTATGTAGAGGAATTTTTGACCGTACTTAAAATTAATGGAATTATGATTGGATCTTGAAGATCGTTGAATCTAGCAAAATAAGCAGCAACCGATCAAATTTGATGGGTTGCTGCTTATTTTTTCGAGAGGAGACCGATTTGTTCTACTCTCGTTTTTAGTGATGCTGAAAGTAGCACGCCATTGACACGTATGGACGAAAAGTACTAAAAACTACTTCCCCAAACAATTTTTAGTCCCGATTGTTTCATCCACAATAATTGTATTCAGGATAGCAGTCCTTCGTTCGTTTATCAATAATCTAATTTTTGATACAATATAAGATAACGAACCAATCTATATTGTATTACTGAGCTATCCATTATCCAAAGTATAACATCTTTTTCCTTCCGCTCTATTTATTATTTTTTCTCATATTAAAAAAATAGTATACTAAATCAATTTGTTTTTAGATTTGATAAATTATTGAGTTCACTCATAAAAAAATATATTTCAATCTCAAGATAGACTGGTCGAAAATGAATAACCAAGCTATCTTTTCTAAAACTACTAGTACAGAAATCAAAACAGTGTATATTTATCTGTGAGTAAAAAAGTTGCTTTTTCCTTTCTTTTAATGGATTATAAAAATAGATGTTTTTGTACTTTATTTACTCTTTTAAAAATTCAGATAAATCTTTTATTAGCAATAAAATTAATACAGTTTTTTTTCTTTGTGTTATTCTTTTAATTGCATGTATAGACTGGAGGAAAAATGTGATCGAGCTAGTAAATGTGTCGAAGCAGTATGAAAAGACCAAGTCGTTGCATAAGATTAGTTTTACTGTAAAACAAGGGGAAGTGATCGGGATCGTTGGGAAAAGTGGTTCTGGGAAATCGACCTTGTTACGTTTATTGAATTTGATGGAAACGCCTACTGAAGGCACAATCAAACTAAATGGTGTAGATGTTCAGTCATTATCAAAAAAAGAGCGCCGGCAGCAACAACAAAAAATAGGCATGATTTTTCAACATCATAACCTACTTGAAAATTTACGTGTTTATGAAAATGTTGCATTACCATTGAAGTTACAAAGGAAAAAAGAGCCTAAAAAAATCAATGATCTACTCGATTTTGTTGGCATGAGTCATAAAGCAGAAAGCTATCCAGTCAAACTTTCTGGCGGAGAAAGACAACGGGTTTCTATTGCAAGAGCGTTAAGTAGAGATCCGCATTTGTTACTTTGTGATGAAGCAACGAGTTCTTTAGATGAAGAAAATACAGAAAGTGTGGTTCGCTTATTACATAAAACACATGCCGAGTTTCAACCGACTATTTTTTTTGTTAGTCATGAACTGGAAACGGTCAAACGCTTATGTAAACGGATCTTAGTCATGGAAAATGGGCATCTGATCGGTGAATTGATGAATGACCCAAAACAGTACGAGGAAGAGGAACTAACTTATTTTGAAAAAATAAAAAGGAGTTTGACTGATGAACTTGCCCACAGCATTGATTGAATATTGGCCGTCTCTAATCAATAGTTTGAAAGAAACGGGCATCATGATGGCGATTTCCATGTTCGTTTGTGTGTTGGGAGGTTTGCCAGTAGGATTAGGTCTATATTTGACAAATCCCAAGGTCAGAGGGACACACCCTTGGTTATACTGGTTACTCAACTTCATTGTGACAGTCGTTCGCTCGTTTCCTTATCTTTTATTAGTGATTGCGTTGATCCCAGTGACGCGATCAATTTTAGGAAAGGCCTTTGGACCTGTTCCTTCATCTATACCACTTAGTATTGTAGCAGTCGCGATTTTTGCTCGTTTAGTGGAGCAAGTGTTGTTAGATGTCCCTGAAGAGATCTATGCCTTATCGAATTCTTTAGGCGCTTCCAGATTTCAATACATCTGGCACTTCTTATTTGTTGAAGCGCGAAGCGGCTTAGTGTTGGCTTATACTACGACAACAGTTAGTATGATCTCTTATTCCACCGTCATGGGTGTCGTAGGTGGTGGCGGAATCGGTGATTTTGCTGTCCGTGTCGGCTATCAACGGTATGAGTATGGTGTCATGTATGTTGCTATTGTGATCATGATCGCTTTGGTCTTCTTTTTACAAATGTTTGGAAATTTTGTTGCACAATCATTAGATAAACGAAAGTAGGAAAAAAGTTATGAAAAAGTTTTATTTATTTGCGTTTGCTTTAGTTGGAGTTCTAGTTTTAGCGGCTTGTGGTGGAAGCAATGAAACCGCAGAAAGTAAAAAAGAAATCACTGTAGCGGTTCAATTGGAATCCTCAAAAGATATTCTAGAAATTGCCAAAAAAGAAGTAGAAAAATCAGGCTACACGATCAATATCATGGAAGTCAGTGATAATGTTGCTTATAATGATGCCGTCCAACATAAGGAAGTAGATGCAAACTTTGCGCAACACGAACCCTTTATGGAACGATTCAATCAAGAAAAAGACGCTGATTTAGTAGCTGTCCAACCAATCTATTATTTTGCCGGCGGATTTTATTCAAAAGAATATGATGATGTTAATGATTTGCCAGAAAATGCAAAAGTCGGTATTCCGAGTGATCCAACAAATGAAGGTCGTGCGCTAGCGATTTTGAATGAGAATGAGATCATTCAATTGAAAGATGGAGTTGGTTTTGATGGTACAGTCGCAGATATTATAGAGAATCCTAAAAATCTTACCTTTGAAAGTATTGATCTTTTGAATCTAGTAAAAGCTTATGATGAAAGTGATATTGCGATGGTCTTTTGTTATCCAGCATATTTGGAACCAGCAAACTTGACGACAGAAGATGCCTTGTTACTTGAAGACGAAGCAGCAAGTAAACATTATGCGTTGCAATTAGTTACTCGAGAGGAAGAAAAAGATAGCGAGAAAATCAAGGTGTTGAAAGAAGCGATGACTACACCAGAAGTCGCTGACTACATCAAAAATAATTCAAAAGGCTCAAATATCCCAGCTTTTTAAACAACGTGCTCACCATAACGAAAAATGTTGTGAGTGATATCTTTAGGTGTTATGTTTTGATAGATTGATTTTCTTGGATAAAATAAAAAAATACAGCCATGTGCTGTATTTCAGACTGTAGACAAACCTTATACAAACATGAGGTTTGTCTTTTTTCTATGTAATATTCTATGGATAATCGATAGATTAGGCAGTTTTCCTTTAGGAAAACGCCTCTTTTGCACTCTGATCCTTTTTATTTTTGCTAGCTTTTTCATATTAAGACACGCAAAAGTAAGCCCAATTTTCATGTGCATTTTTTCAATTCCTATTTGATTGGTATAACGTAATCCATGAAATTCTTTTGCTGTCCCAAAAATTCGTTCAATGGTTTCTTTTCTCTTTTTATAAAGTTCTTTGAACCAACTTTGATGGCGTATCTCTTCACAGGTTTCTAAAGCTTCAGCCCAAATATGTCTAGTGATTACTTTGGTATGATTTTTTGAGTTGGTACACTTAGATAAGAAAGGACAATTTTTACAATCCTTTGGATTGCTTTTGTATTCGATATATCCTTTACGATTGGTAGTGGTATAAGAGAGTATTTTATTATTGGGACAGATATAACAATTATAGTAATCGTCATAAACATATTCATGTTTCTTGAAATAGCCTTTTTTAGTCATCGGACGTTTATATGGGAAAATCGGGGTCAATTTATGTTCGAGTAGTAATTGTGCAATTGCTGGTGTCTTATACCCAGCATCCATAATCAATTTTTCTAGGGGAAAAGCTCCTTTGAGCTTGTTAAACAAAGAAACAAACGTACGACTGTCATGAAAGTTCCCTGGGTGTGTAGTATAACCTAGTATCCATCCATGTTTATCACACGCCACTTGTGAGCTATAAGCAAAAACTTCTTTGTGTTCACCTTTGTGAAACCAACCACTTTCAGGATCAGTCGTACTTCTTTTTTCAAGGAGGTTTTACTTTCTGCGTTTGTTTCTTTTAAGGGCTTTTTTAAATGTTTTTCTCGATTCTTGGTGATTTCTTTTGTCAGCTTATCTGTATAAAAAACAGCTTGTTCCATTACTTCGACAGATTCTTTTTTGTTACGATTCGCATGTGCTTTAATATGCGTACTATCAATAAATACTTCCGAAGTATCTACGATACCTTCAGCGATACATTGTTCTAGAATTTCATAAAAAATTTTTTCAAAGAGATCTGTTCCTTTGAACCGTCGCGTATAGTTTTTACCAAATGTTGAAAAATGAGGAACAGGATCTTCTAAACTCAAACCTAAAAACCAGCGATAAGCGATATTCACTTCTATTTCTTTTATTGTTTGTCTCATACTTTTAATACCAAATAGATATTGAATCATTGGTAATTTAATTAGAAGAATAGGATCCAAGCTAGGACGTCCTTGGATTTCATCGTATTTCTCTTTAACCAATTCATAAATAAAGGAGAAATCAATACATTGATCTATTTGACGCAATAAATGGTCCTGTGGGACCAAGTCTTCAAGAGAAAAGAAACCGATTTGTGCGCGTTTACTCATATCTTGTTTTGAGAGCATTTGGATACACCTCCAATTGATACTCTTATTTTAACGGATAAAAAAAGACAAAGCACTAAAAACTAGTACTTTGTCTACAGTCTGAAATACAGCCATGTGCTGTATTTTTTTATTTTATCCAAGAAAAGGAATAATTGAAATCATTCGATAAACTTAGTGGACTGTTGATTTTTTGCGGTTATTATCCATTACTTTTTTTTTGTTCATCGTTATGTTTCCATAAAAATATTTTTCCAGAAAAAAGTGTTTTCTTATTGAGATATTTATCAGTTATTCTTTTTAAAGAGCGAGATAGATTATGTTTTATGGTTTACTGTATAACGAACTATCCGCTATCAATAAGGAGCTTGAGATGAAAAAAAACAACTTGAAAAAAATTGCAGCAACAAGCATGTTACTTCTTTCGTTAGGAGGACCAGTCGTGACATCTGCGGCAAGTCAATCAACAGGTGATTCGGCGAATATCAGTAATCAGGTAGAAGAACAGTTGACGATCAAAAACGGTGATTTCAATGAGGGTTTGAACCATTGGATCGTTTCTAGTCCAGGTACACAGAATCCAACAATCGAAGAGTTAAGCGGGAATAAATATGCAGTTGCTACTTATGGAGAAAACATTCATCAATATTTGGCACTGAAACCAAACACGACCTATACATTTGGCTATGATGTAGCAGGTAGTGCTGATTTTCCAGCAAAAGTTGAATTTGGTACGATGAATCATGATGAAGGTTTTATTTCGTTAGAAGAAACATCACACAACAATGAAAACTGGACACGTAGAGAATTTACATTTACTACACCTGAAACAGACAATACATACATTATTCGTTTCTCTTCAACAGGAAATGGCTGGGCAAAATTTGACAATATTCAAGTAGAACCAGAAAAAACAGAAACGAGTTTATTGACTGTAGGAACACAAGATCGTGAAGCTTATGCGTATTTAAATCTAGATGCAGAACGTTTCAACAGTTCAGAACGATTGATGGTCTATATTGATGGTCGTTATCATTTTGAAACCTATAAAGGTAAAGCTTACTATTCATTTACAAGCAAAACCGATGAAGGTACTCAAGTACGTCGTAGCATTTCCGGTGTCAAAGGACAAGTAATCGAAGTCTATACCGCACCAAATTCACCTGGTCACAGCTCAACAGGCAAGCGCTTGTTAGAATCGATCACATTAGAAGAAGATTTAGCAGTGGACACTTCTTTATTAGAACATGCGGTGAAGAATATTCAATTATCAGGAAACAGATTAGACGTTGATTTTGATCGTGCAAGTTTCGAAGGGAACAACCGAATGATCATTCGTAAAAATGGTGCCTATGTCGCAGAAATCCATAAAGGCAAAGTTTATTATGCATCGGTACGTGAAAGAGCAGAGGACAGCGTAAAAGTTAGTAAAACAATTGATTATAAAGCTGGCGATGTAATCTCAGTTGAATTAAGCAGTGGAACACCTGGTGGTTCATCGAATTCGTTGCAAGTATTAGCAACGTATGAAGTAGAATAAATCGATCATAAGAAAAAAGATCAAAAACTTAAAAAGTTTTTGATCTTTTTTTTTGATACGATAAACGGTATTATGTCTCAAGGAGCTAATCCATTGCCTGATAAATCCCCTAGAATATCTTGGTTTTGATGTTTTTTCTTTTAAGAAAAAACATGTTGCAATAGTATACAAATAGTATTTATCAATACAAACGAGATGGGAAAGAAAAAATGAAATTAGTGTAAAATTTTTATTAGGTGCAGCGGCATGTGCAAGTTTCGGCTTATTCTCCGGAGGTAATGATGTAGATGCAGGTACTGTATCAGCTAATGGTGGAATTGACTATAGAGAACTATTTGATAACAGAGAAATAAAAATTAAAAGTGTAGATGATCCTTCTTATGCTCTCACGTGGATATGGGAGACAAATTGGGATGAAGTTAAAATGACTAAGAATACTGAACATGATAGACGAAAATGAATCTTGAAGTATGATGATGCGTCAGGTACCCACATAGTTCAAAGTAAACTACCTTATGTAAATGTTAATGGGATTCAATATGGAAATTTACATTCTTTGTCCGGTTGTGATCAAAATAGTGATAGACTGGTAGGAGCGAGACCATTAGCTAATCCAATTGAAGGACGACAATGGAAAATTCGTCATATGATGACAGATCCACAAAAAGGGGATGCCTATCGATTGATCAATAATCATGAACAGCGAGTATTAAGCCACAGAGGACTTTAATTTGGAGGTAGAAATATTGAGTTACTCAAGAATTTACTAATGCTTCATACCAATACTTTATTATTGAATAAACTAAATCCTTTGGGCCTTTGTATCTTTTCTGATTATGACGATTGTACAAAATGAGGTCTTTTTTCAACTATACGACTTATCAAATGATATTCCAGTGTCCTCAGGAGCTAGAGATGCTTGGAAGCTTTAACAGGTAGAAAAAAACGATTACGAAGATTTGATATCTGAAAAGTACTTTGATTTCAAAAAAGCTAAAGTCGAATTCGAGGAATCGATGCTAATTTAAAGTTAATCAATCGAAGTAGAAGTAAACTTCGATTGATTATTTTTTGTTCTGAATTGATTTTGGCAAACTAAGCCCTAGATCAAGGAAAATATTCATGGTAATTTAGAAAGTTATGATAACCATAAGCGACTCGTTGCATGCTTTTTTTATTACAGTAGTCATTTTTACAGTTAAGTCATTGTATAATTGGCTCTACTCATATCTATTCTATAAATATATTATTGATAATTATGAGTTTTTTATTAGATAACTTATTGGAGGAATTATATGACTAGAAAAATTTACGGCTATGCTCGAGTTTCAACTAAACAACAAGATCTTTCGCGACAGTTAGATTTATTAGAAACTTATCATTGCGAAAAAATATATACTGAAAAAATCAGTGGTGTCCGTGCAAGTCGTCCAGAACTAAATAAACTAAAAAAACGTGTAAAGACCGGTGATCAAATAGTCATTGAAAGCTTCTCACGATTTGGACGTAGCACAAAAGATTTAATTAACCTTGTTTATTTTTTTGAAAAAAAAGGAGTTAAAATAATCAGTATAAAAGAAAATTTTGATACTCAAACTCCTCAGGGAAAATTAATGATCACTGTTTTCCAAGCTTTTAGTCAATTTGAACGAGATATTATTGTTGAAAGGACCCTTGAAGGATTAAACTCTGCACGTGCAAGAGGTAAGGTTGGTGGCCGGCCAAAGATAGATCAAGACGTTCTTCAAGAATCACTCTCATTACACCTTACAAAAGGATTATCTGTCTCAGAAGTTTGTAAAAAAACTGGGATTAAACAATCAACTTTTTATCGCTATTTAAAACTAGAGAGGAATCTTTCTGAATTGAGTTAGTTCTTATGGCCCAGTATTTTTTAAGTGACCAAAGAAATATATCACTTTATTTGGAAAAATATTTCTGGTATAGTATGATGTAAGTGTAAGTCATGTATAATAGTTATTGGCTTAACTTTTAATTCTCAAAAACCTTCGTTTTTAGTAATTTAAATTCGTTATTTATCATTATAAATAGGGAACCTAATCTAATCACTTTTTCAAGACATCTGATGGTATCAGATGTCTTTTTTTGTGCTGTCCTTAAAACGAAGATTTTTGAGACATCTAAGAATATAGGAGGAGGGGTATGAAACACTTAAAAAGATGCATATTAAGTATAGGTATAGTATTGATTCAAGTTT
This sequence comes from Enterococcus sp. AZ095b, assembly GCF_051714725.1. NCBI lineage: Bacteria > Bacillati > Bacillota > Bacilli > Lactobacillales > Enterococcaceae > Enterococcus > Enterococcus sp. AZ095b. The sequence continues at coordinate 45,090 of NZ_JBIOSL010000001.1, forward strand.
ATGCACCACTAGTTGTTTATGGGACAGAAGTACACTCGGTGGAAACTGAAGGAACAATTGGTTTTACTGGGGTATATGAAACACCAGGAATACCAGAGCCAGCACCAGAAGTTGAGGTAAAACCAAGCTTTCCCGAAGAAATTGTTCAATCACCATCAGAAGTGCGAAAGAGTGAACATAAAAAATTACCTCAAACGAACGAGAGTCAGATGAGTGCTTGGAAAATATTGGGCATCCTGATCATCGTAGTCATACTTGGCTTTTGGTTTTGGAAAAAACAAAAAGAAAAAAACAATCAAAGAAAGTAGGATTTAAATATATGAAATTCGTTAGATTAGCAACCATTGCAACATTATCAACTACTATTTTCGCCGGAGGAGCGATTTCTGCGTTTGCCGACGAGACTCGTCAAGTGACGACCAACGGAAATATCGAATTTACACCTAGTACAGACGAACCAGAAATCGTTGTTCCACCAGTAGAAGAACCAGATGTAGAGATTGGACCAGAAGTACCCGGAACCACGGGTCCTTTGTCAATTGTAAAGGCTGCGACAATGAATTTTGGTTCACAAGTGATTTCAAATCAAGATCAAACGTACAATATGGTAGCAGAAAGACAACAGAAGACCGGGACGACTGGTGAGGAAAATAAAGTTCCTTATATCAGTTTTGCACAAGTTTCTGATACTAGAGGAAGCAATGCAGGCTGGGATTTGAAAGTCAGTCTAAGTGACTTTCAAGCGGAAAATACGCAAAACGCTATCTTGAGAGGAGCCAAAGTCACTTTAAAGGATCCCCAAATTCAATACACGGGGAACAATCAGGAGTTAGCTCCAGCTGCACATGCAAATAATTTGGAATTGTTGCCTAATAGTGGTGCAGTTTCAGTTATGACCGCTGAGTCAAGTAAAGGAGCGGGGCGTTCATCTGTTGTTTGGGGAAATCAAGCAGACTTAGATGCCCAATTTGAGGCAGATCCAAAAGCACCTGTGACAAACAATGCCATTCAATTATCTGTACCCGGCGCGTCAGCCAAAGACGCGACCACCTATACCTCAACATTGACATGGGAATTAACGACTACACCAGGTAGCGATGTAGGAGCCTAATAGATTGGTGTATCTAATGATGGATTAGGGACATGACTAAAGTAGCGTTACATAATATGTAGCGCTGCTTTTTTGAATGAAACATCGAAGGAGTGTGTTTGATGATAAAAAGTACGATATATCAAATAAAGAGGAGGATTCAATGGAGTGGACGATTACTTATTATGTTAGCGTTTTTGTTCTCTCCAATTCTTGTTTCTGCAGAAGAAAATTTAAGTTTTTATGTCACACCAGAGTTTCCAGAGAGTCAAGTAGAAGGAAGTGGCCGTTACTTCGACCTTAACAGTGAACCTAGAAGTACAGAGGAATTGACACTGAAAATTCAAAATGCTAATGATCAAGCAAAGACAATTGAAATCACGGCTCATACGGCATTTACTAATGTCCAAGGAGTGGTGGAATATGGTAAAGATGCCGAAAAAGCAGACCCAACCTTACCCTATTCTTTGGCAGACTTAATTGAACCCCCAGTCCCTATTGAGCTTGCAGGAAACGAAACGAAGACTGTCAAAGTCACGCTAAATATGCCTAAAGAAGCATTTTCAGGATTTTTAGCGGGAGGCTTAAGAATTGCAGAGGTGAAAGAAAAGCCACAGGAAACAGAAACAAGTGGAGAAGGAGTGGCGATCAAAAATGAATTTGCCTATGTCGTAGGAGTGGTGGTGAGTAATGATCGCTCTGCCGTAAAACCTGATTTAGATTTATTGGATGTCTTTGCCGATCAACTCAACTATCGCAATGTGATCAGTGCGAACTTACAGAACTTTACACCTACCTTTGTCAATCATTTAGAAGTAGAAGCAACGGTACAAAAAGAAGGGGAGAACGATATTCTCTATCGAGCTAAGCAAGAACAGATGCAAATGGCACCTAATTCTAATTTCAACTTCCCCATCTCTTTAGAAGGGGATCGCTTTCGAAGTGGCGACTACGTGTTGAAAATGACGGCACGTTCAGGAGAAGAGGAATGGCAATGGGAACGGAAATTTACCATTGAAGCAGATACAGCCCGAGCATTGAATCAGCAAGATGTCACAATTGATACGAGTATTAATTGGTGGCTCGTTGCCGCGGTCATCCTGATTCTTTTCTTATTGTTGATTATTGTTTGGTTACTTATTAAGAAGCAAAGAGCTAAAAATAAGGAGGACCAGTGAGATGAAAATTAAAAAAATCTTGGTCGTGGTAAGTGTTAGTCTTCTTTGTTTTCCTTCGTTCTTTTTCCCAGTGATTTCAACGAGTATTCCGGTATCTGCCATTGAGAATTCTGTGGAACTATCGAGAGAATCAGAATTGCAGGATCCACTGGCCAGTACAACGGAAACAAACGGTCCTATATTTTCATTTGAAGAGAGCCAAGAGCCACATATGGTAAATAAACAGTTTGAATTAGTCGCACATGCCAGTCAAGAAGTTTCCGAGTTTGTGTTGAATCTCCCAGAGAGAGTCAGTATCGTAGAAGACAAGCAATCTGCCAACATTAAGTTCACCAATATAGAAGGAAGCCAGTGGCAAGTACGGACGAATTCTCCACAAATGATCTTTTCCATTCCACTAGTTGTAGAAAAAGCAGGAGCCTATGAGATAGCTGTCGGAGAATCAAAAATGACGCTTAACATTCAAGCAGAGGAGAGCCAACAAACTAGTGAACAAGAAGTCACTTCCTCGGAAGAAAAAGAAACAGCGAAGACCGAAGAATCAACAGTCGAAGAAGAAGCGAGTGTATCAAGTGATGAAAAATCATCAACCACAGATACTTCGCAAAATGATCCAGAACAAGTAACAGAAAGCGCTCGGTCAACAAAAGAAGCGAGTGTTCAAGATGTGGCGAATTGGGAAGAGTTTATCCGTGCATTTGTAGATCCGTCAATAACAACGATTAATGTTGTTTCTGATTTTCAAACACCAGATAATCCTAGACTCAATCTAACGGATATTACAACAGGTGGAACGAATAATCCTAATGGTGGGACAGCATTTGTTTATCTTAATGTAGCTAATATCTCTAGAAATCTAACGGTCGAAGGAAATGGCCATCAAATTGATTTTCGCGCAATCACTTTATGTTTTAACAATATTACGGCTAATTCTTCAACTCCTTGGAATATCGCGTTAAAAGATTTAGAGATATACCACGGAAACTATTATGGACCGTTGACTTTCAATGATTTGAACGTGACGAATCAAACTGCTAGTCAGATCACTTACCATAATATTACGAACTACGGAAATCAACTGATTCATTCACCTTACAGTAGTATTAAAATCTCAGGTAAATCAAGTAGTAAACAAGTATCAGAGTATACTTCCTCTTTTGGTACGTGGCGCATCAATGCACTAGATCAAACGAATATCTATGCTTCAAATTTAACGATAGTTGAAGATGCTGAGGTTGAATTAGAAACAATTAGCGCAGGTAATTTAGATTTAGGAGGAGTAGTACACCCCAATAACAACTTTAGAATGGAAAAAAATTCATCTTTAAATGCTGTATCAAAAGGAAATGCTGGCGAAGCTGATGGAACAAGTTTACTCGTTCGAAGAGGCAGTGTTGAAATAGATGAGGGTGCAAAGCTGAACTTAGTACCACAAAATCTAAGATCAGCAATTTCTTTACGTACTGCGAACTCATCGCTCAGAATAAAAGAAAAAGGCGTCCTTACCATCGATTCTCAAGGAACAAAGGCGAATGCTAATGGTGCCCTATATAATATTATTTGGATGGCGGCAGGAAGTAATCTACTAGTAGAAAGCGGGAGTACACTGAATATTGTTGCCACTGAAATGGCTGCCTCACCATCGAATCTTTTACATGTTAATGGAAATGCAACGGTATCCATCGGCAAAGATGCCACCTTGAATATAAAAAGTGACAGCACCTCAAATGATCAAAATTTGATGTACTTCGCTTCTGCTGGGTCAACTTTTGAATTTTCTGATGCTCAAGAAGTCAATTTGGAACGAACTGGAACGATTGCCGGAACGTCGACCGCCAACGGATTGATTAATATCGCAGGAAGTACCGGTCTATTAGATATCGATGTCCAATCAGTGAAACAATGGGCAAGAGGAAATTTTGAAGAGATACCTGATCATTCATGGACACCTATCTTCAATTTGAATCTACGCTATACAGGAATTGTACCTAGGATTAACGATGATGTTTCTTCTATTCCACAAGAAACAGCGGATAGTTTTAAAAAATATTTCACTACGCAAAATGTCCAACGGGTTTTATTTGAAAAAATTCCAGATGTCGAAGTCACGATTGATCCGTTAACAGAAGATCCGAAGGAAGTGAATTCTCATACGATTACTGGAAAGGCGAATCCTAATAGTGTGATCCGCTTCTCAGGAGATCCGGCGATTCCTGCAGGCTCTATTCCTTCGCCTGATATTTCTGAAAGTGAAAAGTATCATACAACGGCGGATGAAAATGGGGATTATCGCTATGAATTACCGGAAGATCGACGATTCACTGCTGGAAATACCGTGACAGCCTATGCTTTTTTGAATGGGAAAAATGATACCGCTAGTACAATGGTAGAGGAAAAAATTGTGGTGGCACCTGTGGATCCATTAGATCCTGAAACGGAAGTTGAACCGGAGAATAAACCAGAAATCCCAGAAGATCAAGGACGTTTGAGTCTAGATTTTGTGTCCCAATTTAACTTTGAGACACAAAAAATATCTGTTAGTGATCAAACGTATTACGCCCAACCACAACGGTTATTAAATGAAGATGGAACGGTTAACGAGACGAAAGAGCGTCCAAACTATGTACAGATCAGTGACCGTCGTGCCGCCAATGAGCGCAATGGATGGCAATTATCAGTTACTCAGAACGGACAATTCCGTAATGAAAGCGGACATGAATTGATTGGGTCTGAAATCCAGTTATTCAATCAAGAACTAGTGACTGCACAAGGCGGGACTAAACCTGAACTACAGGAAGAACCTGTACAAAGAATCGTACCAAATACAAGGAAAGTACTCATACAAGCAAACGGAGAATCTGGTACAGGAACGTGGATCTATCGTTTTGGGGATCAACAAACGGCAGATAAAAGTGTCAGTCTCTATGTCCCTGGAGGGACAAATCCAGAAGCAACTAGTTATTCGACCAAGCTGACATGGGAATTAAGTGCAGTTCCTGGTAATTAAAGGAAAGAGAATCGTTCTCTTTCCTTTCTTTGTATAGGAGTAAATTCAGGGAAACTCGTTTTAGTTTGTTTAGAAGGTTCAAGTTTGAACTTACATAAATCATCAATATATATAATTTATCCTTAGTAGGATAATTCATATTTAATGAATAAAATTTTGAGTAAAATACGATTATGCTCTAAAAAGAACACTTTATGAAAAAAATAACTTATCCTTTTATATTCATATTATAATTTTCTTAAAGAAAGGAATGAAGGATATGAAGAGAATAAAGTAAATATTGTGAATAAGTTAAAAGAAATATATATCATTTAACCGCTGAAGTTTCTACTCAATAAAGATAAGATGATGAAAAAAAGTTGATAGAAAGTGATTAAATAATAGAAAGGAATTTTCTCAAACATGAATTATTTAAAAGATTATCGTTTATGGTTATGTCTTGTAGGAATCGTTGGGTTAGGATTTTTATCAAGTGTTTTTAGTGGCAACCCAGGAGACTATTATTATTCTTTACAGTTACCGCCATTTGCACCGCCTAGCTGGATATTCGGACCGATGTGGACCCTTCTATATATTATGATGGGAGGCGCGTTGTATTTAATAATCAATCTACCTTCTACAAAAATGAAGGGCAGATTATTAATCCTATTTGCGATTCAGTTTATTTGTAATTTTTTATGGACGATATTATTCTTTAATTTGAAGAATAGCTTTATTGCAGCTATTGATATCAGCTTACTTTTAGTTTTCTTAACGATTTTACTCTATCAATTGTGGATGAATAGTCGGAAAGCTATGCTATTGATGATTCCCTATTATCTATGGGTAATATTTGCTACTATATTAAATTATTCAATTTATTTTTTGAATTAATTCACGTGGAAATATATCAATATTAGTCTCTAAATAATAAAATTTTTTATTGAATAAAGTATCTTTTGTTGAAATTACTAATACCACACAGACTGAACGATCACTTCAGTTTGTGTGGTATTTTATATAAATAGTCAATTGAATTTAATTTTCAAGTAATTAGTTTTTTCAGACCACGAATGGATACTGGAATAATGTCCCCGTTTTCTAAAGTAACTTCCCGTATTTTTTTATTAATCATTTGAATATTCTGGGTATTTACTACAAATGATTTATGGCAACGAATAAAGTGATGGTTTCTATCTTCAATCTCTTTTATGTTGCCATAGAACTGGAATTGACTATAAGGGAGATGTACCTCTAATTTATGAGGTACACCAGGAGAAGTAGAAAAGTATTGGATATCTTTAACAGGTAAAAATTTGATTTCATCGTTGAATTCGATTTTAAACATCTCTTTTTCTAAAGGAGCTATTTGAAGATCTTTAAATAGCTTACTTAAAATACGTTCGATATTATCTTTCAAATGTAAAATATCTTCCTTGATAATATAATCAGTGGGTTCAATATTATTTTTCAAAATAATCAACGAAAGATCAGTATAAGAAGTGACATAAATTATTTTACCAGATGGATCAAGATCACGAATTTTTTTACCGAGTTCAATCCCATTCAATTCACTGTCCTTCAATTCGATATCTAAAAAATAAATACCAAAAGGAGATGTATTTATTTGAACACTTGTGAGTAAATCTTGGGGATTTGAAGTAACGAAATGGATATAGTAGCCTAAATTTTCAATCATGATTCGATTCTTTATGACAGTAGTTATCATCTCCAGTTGTTTCGGATCATCTTCACATATATATATTGGAATCATTAAAAAAGCTCCTTTTAATGTGTTTGTATATAAATTGTTTGAGAAAAACGCTGATTTTCAATTGAAGTTTCAATCAATAGATAAGGGTTCGTTTTTGCCAAATTATCCAGGATATGCAGACCCAGTCCTTCATTTTTAGGATTGCTCTTCGTAGAAAAACCCTTTTGTTTTAATTGGTTAAGTGGTAGTGTATTGATAGTTGTATTAACTACTCGAATAACTAACGAATTTTTCTTCTTTAAAATTAACAATTCGATTTTTTTCTTTTTTGTCACAGCAGCTCCTTCTGTTGCGTTATCTAAGACAATACCAAGTATACGAACTAAATTAACCGTATGCTTGGAATCAATTTTTACTTCTTCAGGTATGGTTATCTGTAGAGAGATACTTTTCTCTATTGCCATCATCAATTTTAATGACAATAAACTTCTTATTTCCGGTACATTTATTTTATCTAATAAACTAAGATTTACTGGGGTAAGATTCATTATCTCACGTGTAGGAAGTATATTTTGATCGTAATATTTTTGTAGTCCTTCCAGATCCTCTTCAATAATATAACTATTCATCGAAAATAATAGATTCTGATAGTCATGCTTGAATTCCCTAAGTTCTTGATAATTTTTCTCAATATCTCTTATATAATCTTGTTGTAGCTGGATTCGTTGTTCTAATAATTGTTCTTCCATTTTTGCATTTGAAATTTTCCAATAATAAATAAAAATAATTAAACCAATACATAGATATAGAATAAAAAAAGTAGTATTTAATGCAAGAACTTCCGGATTTCCTCCCGAAAAACGAGTATATAAGATAATAATATAATAAGTTGAAAGAATAAATACACCGATTGTACCGATTATTTGGTAATCAATTACATAAGACCAATTATCAAGAGATTTTCTAAAACTATAAGCAAGGATAAAAGACAAAAGAGCTGAAAGCGCAATATGAAAGTATTGCGAGCTGTCTCCGGGTTCGATCACTGGAGAACCAAATACTATAAAATCTCCTATACTTGCTAGATGATCTCCTAGTAGGGAAGATAATAATCCCAAAGTTAAAGCATATACTAAGGGTCGATGTGATGAAGATAAACAATGGAATATCATAGCTAACATAAAAATTGCTATTAGTGTAGAAAAAATCCCAAATAGTGGGTACAAGACACTTAATAAGATAGCATTTAAACAAGTAACAATTAGAAAAAGAGATTTATGTACTATTTGATAATCGATGAGTAATATACAAATTGTATATATGAAATATTGTAAGGCTATAGGCCAGAAAAACATAGAATACATCTCCTAATGTGTTTTCTAAAATTATAACATAAAGCTTATAATATAATTTTTTAGTAATTAATTTAACCTTTTTAATTGTATAGAAAATTACGTTTTCTATACAGTTGGATATTTTACAAGTTATATTAAGTTTAATAAGAGTTTTTCTTTTAGTCAGGGTATGTTTTATTGTGATGGTTTATCAATATATATAGAAATGTACTAAAATGAGATTTTCAGTTAGGGTATGATATTTATGCTGTCTGCTACCCTGGCCTATTCTGGCAAGGGGAGGAAGTTGTATTATGAATTACCTTTTCGATATGTTTTTTGCAATCGTAGCAGAAGTAACCGCGCATTACATCTGTAAATGGCTTGATTGCAAAATTATTGCCAAAAAAGACAGTAAGCCTACCTTTAATCTGAATAGAACGTAAAAGAAAACCACTAGCCCGCCAGCTAGTGGTTTTTGGTGTATCATGAATTACCTTTTCGTTAAAACAACTATACCATATCTACTAAAAAATACAATTAGTAGATAATGGACGAATTATCATTACCACTTTGATGAAAAAATGAATAATCATTTACCAACAAGATATTGAAAGGCAGGATCGTACTCTGTTGATGCTTGAGATATTAATACATCCATCTCATCAGTTAAGCTTTGTTTTTTTGAATTGCTGCTTGAAGTTTTTCCTTATCTAAAAATCTAAAAAATTATATCTTCAGGATGTAACCCGTTTTCTTTGAGAAACGCCTTTGAAATTGTTCATACTACTTAATTATCCAAATTTTCTTTCTTCAATTGCCATATTCTTCACCCTCCCCTTTTCTTTTTGTATATACCGTATATACGCTTGTTGATATTAAATCAACTGTATTGTCTCTTATATCTAATTATATAGAAAGATAAATTTTCCTTTACATTATTGTTTTCAGCTCAGTTCGCAAAGTAAGTGAAATACAAAGTCGCTTATTCCGTGAGTGGAATATAGCTGATACGATAAGAAAATATTTCAAATTAGCGAAACAAGATGAATTAGTTTCTATTGACAGTGAAAGTAAGAAGAGTTGACAAATAAATCAAAGATATCGTCTATACAAGATGTTGCTGTTTTAGAATAGATCTTTTCTCGTAACCATTGTTCAACTAACGAATCAAGCGCAAAATCAATGATTTTTTGCGTTTTTTTTTCGATAATTTGACGGAGTCATTTGGGTTTCACGTTTAAAAAGGCTACTGAAATAATTCGCGTCTTCAAAACCAGCTTCCAAGGCAATATCGATGATTTTCAACTCAGTATGCAGTAACAGGTATTCGGCTTTTTTGATGCGCATTTGATTTAGATACGTAAAAAAAGTCATACGGAAATGTTTTTTAAAGAAACGACAGAAATGCTCTTTGCTATAGCCAATATGACGACTGATTGCTTCAAGAGTGATGGTGTTTTGGTAATTTTCTTCAAGGTATAGAATGATTTTTTTACAGCGATAGGTGTTGAGTTTGTTTTTACTAGCAACTAATTTTGTAGGATTTACCTGAGTACTGCAGCGCGAAAAATGTTTGAGCAGTAAGAATAATTGTGCTTTGATCGTCAGTTCAAAGCGAGATTCTTTCAAGGCAAATGTATCAATGATCGTGATAACAAGTTGTTGGATCTCCAAAATATCTGAGCAATCATTTGTAAAATGGATCGCTACTTGTTCTGGTGAATGGAGCAATGGATCAAGATAAGTTTGCTGAATATGATCAGAAACGCGACTTTCAATGAATGAAGCATCAAATACGATGGCAAAAAATGCACAGGCATTCATTTGATGATTGAGTGCTTCATGTAATTGATTCGCAGGAATAAACATAACCTCTCCTTCGTGAACAACGTAAGTTACTCCTTCTATTTTGACTTCCATGAGTCCTTGATAGACATAAAGAATCTCTAGTTCTCGATGCCAATGGGGGTGGATCATATTTTCCTGATGGGTTGGGTGATTCGTATAGTGAACGGCAATTGGAAACAAACTATCCCCATGTTCGGTCATTTCCTTTAGCGTGGTATCAATATCTTGTTGACTAGGATTGGGGGTAAAAATATCGTTTGGTCTAAACATCACATTTCCTCCATTTTGATCAATATTACAAGGTATTTTGATTAAGATAGCGATTACATACCGTTGTAAATATCAATATAATCAATTTGTTAATAAGAGGAGGAGGAATAATCATGAAGAAACAACGAGGATTTTTAATACTTGCTTTTATCATGGTGTTTGGAATTACTGGCTGCGGGACGGCACAAAGCGGGTCTTCAGATGATGGTAGTGTAACATTAGAGATTTTCAATATCAAGACAGAAACAGCCGAGCAAATGGATGCCTTAGTGGAGGATTTCGAGAAAGACCATCCGCAAATCAAGATCAACTTGACGACGGTTGGCGGAGGAACTGATGCGACGGCAGCGTTACAATCAAAGTTTTCCTCAGGAGATGAACCGGATATCTTTATGTTGGGTGGCTTAGCAGATACGCAGATTTGGCAACATAAACTCTATGATCTTGGGGAAACGACATTAGCAAAACAAGCAATTGAGGGGACATTAGAGGGGGCTACACTCGACGAGACGGTCTATGGGGTACCGATGAATATCGAAGGATATGGCTGGTTGATCAATCAGGATATTTTTAAACAAGCTGGCATCGATAGTGGATCGATCAACTCATTTGAGGCATTTGAAGAAGCCGTTCAATTATTGGATAGTAAAAAAGACGAACTTGGGCTACAAGGCGTATTTGGTTTTAGTGGGGCAGAAACGTGGGTATCCAGTCAATATAGTTCGAATTTTCTTGCTCCGGAGTTTGAGAACAGCTTAGAAAAGACTTATCAAGCGTCTGAATTAAGCGTAGATTATGCCGAGCAAATGAAAAACTACACCGACTTGGTCATTAAGTACAATGCACAACCAATGGAGGCAATGGATTATAGTACATCTGTTGAAGAATTATTTGCCAGTGAAAAGGTGGCTATCATCCATCAAGGAAATTGGATCGTACCAACATTAGATAGCTTAGATGAGACGTTCACGAAAGAAAAACTAGGGATTCTTCCTATGCAAATCGAAGCATCGGGAGAAAGCAACATCGTGGCGGGGCCAGCTTGGTATTGGGGGGGCAATAAGGATAAAGATCAAGCAGTCATTGATGCGTCGATCGAATTTTTAACGTGGATGTATACGGATGAGCAGGCGATGACAGCAATCGTTGATGAGTTTCAATTTATTCCGGCGTATACCAACTTTTCGAGCGAAGCGATCAATGATCCGTTATCCAAGGAAATCTATACGTATTTAAGCGAAGGTAAAACCGTTCCATGGGTCCATAATTCCTATCCAGATGGATTTGGACAAAATATATTTGGTGTCCAGATCCAAGCGTATGCAGCCGATCGAATCTCTTGGGAGGAATTTATTGATACCTTGCAGACCAGTTGGACACAAGAAAGGAAGTAAGCGGTGATCGGTTGATTTTTATCTAGCGAGATACAAGGAGGGTTCTCATGTTAACAAATCGCACAAAAGCTTTTTGGTTATTACTTGCACCAGCGTTATTGGCGTTAGCGATCGTTTTGTTCATTCCATTAATGACAGGGGGGTATTACTCACTCACAAACTGGAATGGCAATACAGTAGGTGAATTCGTTGGATTTGAAAACTATCTTCGGGCATTTAATGATCAAGGATTTATCGACAGTTTACTGTTTACCGCAAAATTCTCATTTTTCAGTGTGATTTTGATCAACATCGTGGCTTTAGGTCTAGCGATGTTCGTGACACAAAAATTAGGTAGATGGACGACTTTTTTCCGAACGATCTTTTTCATGCCAAATCTGATTGGAGGGATCATCCTAGGATTTATTTGGCAGTTTATTTTCAATAAAGCATTTGAAAGTCTAGCAACTATGACGGGTATCAATTTTTTTGCCGGTTGGCTGAACACGCCAGAAACGGGGTTTTGGGGGCTCATTATTTTATTTGTTTGGCAAATGAGTGGCTATATGATGCTGATCTATATCTCATTTCTCAACAATATTCCAGAAGAGATTCTGGAAGCGGCAGATATGGATGGGGCAAATCCTTTGCAAGTCTTTTTCCGTATCAAATTACCCATGTTGATGCCAGCTTTCACCGTCACTTTGTTCTTGACGTTGTCCAACGCATTTAAAATCTATGATCAAAACTTAGCCCTGACACAAGGTGGTCCGTTCAATTCCACCCAAATGGTGGCGATGAACATCTACAATGAAGCATTTGGAATGCGAAAAATGGGGTATGCACAGGCGAAAGCGATGATTTTTCTGGTCATTATCGTGATTATCTCAGTGGTTCAAATCTCACTGACACGGAAAAAGGAGGTCAGCGCATGAAGCAATCAAAAGTGAAACATCCACGACAGGTTAAGAAGTCTCTACTGATTTTTAGCGGATTGTTACTTGCTAGTCTGTGGTTTTATCCATTTTTCTTAGTGGTGATCAATTCATTCAAAACTAAAGCAGAGATATTCCAAAACACACTCACTTTACCAACTGGGCTAACACTTGATAACTATATCGAGTCGTTCGAGCGATTGGATTTTTTCAAAAGTGCAGCTAATTCGTTACTGATAACGATCGGATCACTAGTGTTGATCGTGTTCGTTTCTTCAATGGCGGCCTATGCGTTATCGAGAAACACGAGTCGCTTAAGTTCATTTCTTTATTTTATTGTCGCAATTGGCTTATTGATTCCTTTTCAGGGAATCATGATTCCCTTGATTTCACTTTTTGGGCAAGTCAGTATGCTGAATCAACCAGGCTTGATGGTGATGTATCTAGGATTAGCAACAAGTATGTCGACCTTTTTATATTACGGTGCTTTACGAGGGATTCCGAAATCATTAGATGAAGCGGCATTGATCGATGGGGCAAATACCTTCCAAATCTATTGGCAAGTCATTTTTCCTTTGCTGAAGCCTACGACAGTGACAGTGATCGTGTTGAACGCCTTATGGTTTTGGAATGATTATCTGTTACCTTCATTAAGCATCAACAAAGCAGGGATGTATACAATTCCTTTACAGATGTTTTATTTCTTCGGCGAATTCAATAAGCAGTGGCACTTAGCACTGGCTGCGCTAGTGATCGTCGTCTTACCGATTATTATTTTATTTGTTGTCTTGCAAAAACATGTCGTAAAAGGCATTTCAGATGGCGCAGTGAAGTAGGAGGAAAATAAATGAAGTTTACAAACGGCTATTGGTTGGCAAAAGAAGGATTTCATCTTGAACACCCGAATCATGTCTATGAAGCTCAAGTGAAGGAGGATAACTTAACTCTTTTCTTGCCTTATAAACCGATCCAGACAAGAGGAGATACCTTGAACCTAGGGATGACGACCTTGTCTTTTGAATCACCAAGAGAAGATATTATCAAAGTACAACTGGTGCATCATGACAAAGCACAAATCGGCCCTCATTTTCAACTAAACAGACAGTCATCTTCTGTCATGATCGATATAGAAAATGAAGAATTTTATACGTTTCAATCAGGAAAATTAGTCGCACGAGTGGCGAAAAACGCCACATTCCAAATTGATTTTCTCGCGGAAGGGAAGCTTTTGACGTCTTCTATGCCAAAAGCACAAGCCACGATTCAAAGTAGTGACGGTATCCATTATATGCGGGAACAGTTGTCATTAGATCCGTATGAATATGTCTATGGCTTAGGTGAACGATTCACCCCATTCATCAAAAATGGGCAAATCATTGACTGTTGGAATCAAGATGGCGGTACTGGTAGTGAACAAGCGTATAAAAATATCCCATTTTATTTAACGAACCAAGGGTATGGTGTCTTTGTCAATCATCCTGAAAATGTCTCATTTGAAGTTGGTTCGGAGAATGTTTCACGCACACAATTTAGTGTAGTAGGTGAACGATTGGAATACTATGTCATCTATGGACCCGATATGAAAACGGTCTTAAGAAAATACACTGATTTAACGGGTAAACCCGCATTGCCACCTGCATGGTCGTTTGGTTTGTGGTTATCAACTTCCTTTACGACGGACTATCGTGAAGAAACAGTCATGGGATTTATTGAAGAAATGCAGACACGAGAGATTCCGTTTGATGTCTTTCATTTTGATTGTTTTTGGATGAAAGAATTCGAGTGGTGCGGTTTTGAATGGAATCGCGAGCTGTTTCCAGATCCGCAACAACTGATTGAAAAAATCCATCAGAAGGGCTTGAAGGTCTGCGTATGGATCAACCCGTATATCGGACAAAAAGCGGCGGCCTTTCAAGAGTGTAAAGAGAAAGGCTATTTCATCAAAGATAAACATGGCGAAGTTTGGCAATGGGATCTTTGGCAAGCGGGTCAAGGAATCATTGACTTTACAAATCCAGAAGCGCGTCATTGGTACAAAGAAAGGCTGAAGAAACTCATAGAAATCGGTGTCGATTCCTTCAAGACGGATTTTGGTGAACGTATACCTACGGATGTGAATTATCACGATGGGTCTGATCCGCAAAAAATGCACAACTATTATGCGTATCTTTATAACGAAGTCGTCTTTGAATTATTAGCAGAATTACGCCCAGATGAAGCGGTCGTATTTGCTCGTTCTGCTTCGGTTGGTTCACAAAAATTCCCAGTTCATTGGGGTGGGGACAACTTATCGGAATACCCGTCCATGGCAGAATCATTAAGGGGTGGACTCTCATTTGTGTTATCCGGCTTTGGCTTCTGGAGCCATGACATTGGTGGATTTGAAGAGAATGCGACAGCGGATATTTATAAACGTTGGACACAATTCGGATTACTATCTACTCATAGTCGCTACCACGGCAACATTGAGTATCGAGTGCCATGGAACTTTGGGGAAGAAGCTGTGTTGGTCAGTCAACGATTTTCTAAATTAAAAAACCGCTTGATGCCTTATATCTATGAGCAAGCGGTAGAAACAGCGCAAACAGGTATCCCGATGATGCGCCCGGTTATGCTGGAATTTCCAGAAGACTATACGACGCATACGATCGATAAACAGTATATGTTCGGTGAACGGTTGTTGATTGCACCGATTTTCAATGAGCAAGGAAAGGTCACTTTTTATTTACCAGAGGGACGTTGGACGAATTATTTAGATAATCATGTATATGAAGGACAACAATGGCACACACAGACCTATGATTACTTCCACTTACCCCTCATGGTCCGTCCTAATTCATTGATTATTGAAGGTTCCGTGGATACGACCGCTGCATATGACTACACGAAAGACTTGACCGTACATGTCTTTGAGCTGACTGACACAGTGACGCAACAAGTGGTAGATCAACGGGGGTTTCCAGTTGGTACGATCACTGTTACCCCTGAAGATGATAGCTATCAGGTCAAGATAGAAGGGTTATCACATGTTCAAGTCGTGCTTAGAAATCGGAAAGTACAAGGATGGACGGAACATCCACTAGGCTGTTCCATCCTCGTTGAACACTAGAAGAGTCGTTTGATTTGAGACAACCAAAAAGACGAAACGACACTTTCACATCAACCAATGGGAGTAGGTAGAGTGTGCGTGCTGTTTCGTCTGTCTTGTCTAGCTATCAATGGTGGTTCCGAATGAATGGGAAATCGAAAGAGAGAAATTACTCTCCCATCACCATGACGTGACAGGTTCGGTTTCGTACACGGTTTTGGTCAAAGTCTATGAAGTATTAGAAGATATAAATGTGGTTCTGATACGTATAGATTCACCTTTTATGTAAAAAAATAGGTAGTTGAAGTGATTGGGATGCTTAGTGAGAAACTTTAAAAATGATTTAAGACTGGAAGCCTAGATACCTCTCAGTCTTTTTGTTATTCATTCCAACTTTTATTGACAAAGAGCCTGTTTCGTATTCCATTAGTTACAAAACAAAAAACTGTGAATCCATTCATTAACAAAGGATTCACAGTTATTTTGATTATTCTATTCCCACTCCACTATGAAAATAGTATTACTTATGAATTTGTTGAGCTTAAAACTAAAGCTAGTAAACGAGTGATTGCTTTAGATGATGTAACAATTAAATATTTACATGAAAGGAAACAACGGCAAGATGAACAAGGTGGAATTACATTCGTATTGTCATATAATAGCGTTCCAACACAAAAACATACGATTCGGCATACTATAAGAAGACATGCTGACATTGCAAAAGTACACAGTATACGAATACATGGTTTAAGACACTCTCATGCATCTCTCCTTATTAGTATGGGTATGAATGCTCTTTTGGTAAAAGATCGTTTGGGTCATGAAGACATTCAAACTACTTTAGGAACTTACGGGCATTTATATCCCAATACGAATTTTACAGTTGCGGAATCTTTAAATAATTATATAAAGACTGAGATGCCAAAAGAAAGTTTAGTAAAAGATGTTAAGAACCAATTTAAGAAATAAAAGGAGTAGCTGTGATAAAAGTGTGATAATGAAAAGACAAAGAGCCGACAAATGTTGATTAAAAAAATGAAGATCGCACAAAAGGCACCACATTATCTGGTCGCCAATGCAGACCATGGTTCAGAAAGCAATTACCGCTATTTGGAGGAAGAACTTCCCCGGCATACAACAGTTAGGCTTGCTCATTATAGCAATCAACATGATGAAATTGAAAAAAAGCAGTGCCTTATCTACCCAAAATGAAAAGAAAAACAAGGAGCACTCGAAAAATCACATGATTTTCGAGTGCTCCTTGTTTGGGGAGAGAGTGTAACTAATGAACGTATGACACACTCTGGGGCTATATCAATTCTTAAGCTTATTTAATTCGTCACGCATTTCATTTAATTTGTGAAGTACATCGTCAAAGTCTTTTCTATTCTGCAAAATTAAAGTTTGAATTTGGACAATACAAGAAATTAACATCAAGATAACAATTGAAATAACAACGAAAAAAACAATATTATCCACTTTCATGCTCCTTTCCATTATCTCCGAAATGAAGAAATTCCAATATTGACGCTTTCGTTTGTTTCCCGCTTTTTTTGTAAATAACTTCTCCGTCAGAAATTTTTATAAGAGTGGGCACTGCATCAATAGATAAGTTTTCAGCAATGTCATCTAATTTCTTTGAATCAATTTTCCTAGCTTCATCAGTATTATAATAGAATATTTTTTCAGAAGCATCATTAAGAACATCTCTGAGTACCGGTTCAAATTCGTGACAATCTGGACAAGTGGGGCGTCCGATGTAAACCATAATATCCTCGTGCATATTCAGCTTGTTCTGTAATTCTTCGGATGTAATTAGTGGCAATACATCTGATAAACTAGCAAAACTTCGATAAGAAAATACAGATATTAACGATATTACAATAATAAAAACACTTATAATGAAACTCTTTCTTCTTTTGCTCATATATTTAGAGTTTGAAACAACCGCCGATTGTTGTCAACGATACACCAGCAAATGCACAAAATCCACCGATACAAGCTGCACAAGCAGTGCCTAAAGTGGCAATACATAAAGCGCTACAAGCTGCAAGAATAACTCCTGCTAAATAATAACTAACACCCAAAACAACAACAAGACAAGCGATTATCTGCACAGCTCCTCTTTTGTTGGAATTTTCTAGTACTTCATTTGTAACATTTTGAATGTCATTTTTGATTTGTTCGTTAGAAACGAATGTATCATCTAAAATTTCATGATTTACCAAGTTATTGTTTGAATAAGAATGAATTTCAAATGTATTTTTTTGTGACTTAGTAATCAAAGTTTCTTGAAGTGCTTTCAATTCTCCATTTGAAGAATAAGTTGCAGTAACATTACTAATGAAACTATAGTCTTCACTAGCAACAGGGAGAGTAATTACATAATATTCTTCATTTGTTATTTTATCTATCGTTTGTACAACAACTATTTTTGCTTTGTCTAGGTAGGTGTTATCGATGTGCAGCTGTACTTTATTGTTCGCTAAATCTTTTGAAAAATAGTTGGTTACATTTTCTTTTTCGATTTGGCTTACTTCAAAAGTATTTTGAGAGGTTTCTACCATTTTATCTACTAATGTATTCTGTTCATCAGTAAGTGAGGTTAAGTCAACTCCCATTTTTTTAATCTCTTGCATGATTGATTCTTTGGTTTTAGATAATTCATTAGTATTTTTGATTTCTGATGCTTTAGCAATACTTGTCATTGAAGGTACTATAAAAGAAGCTAACGTAATAACTGTCAGTAATAATGTTAGGAACTTGAATTTTTTCATATAAATATTCTACTTACAAATTGAATTTACATAACCATTGGAGTTGCTCTTAATTTCCTGAAAATTATCGATATATTAATCCATCAGTCATCAGTTCAAATTCTTCTGTTTTACAAGGTAATTCATTGATTATTGAACATCAATGAACCACTCTCTGAATAGTTGCATTAAAAAATCAAACATATTTTCACCACCTTATTATTTTATTCTTCACATATGGTATTATAGTAGCAAAGAAAAAGGAATTTAAATTATGGTCAAAATTTTCACATCAAAAAAAATAAAATAACGGAGGGTGTATGGAGGTTTATGAGCTATTGAGAAAACTTCGTGTAGAAAGAGGTATTTCTCAAAAATATTTATCCGATAAAATAACAACCAGAGAAACTTATGTGAAATACGAAAATGGCAAAACAAATATTCCGTTTGTTATTTTAATTGGATTACTGGAAAAAATGAATTTAAATTTAGATGAGTTTATTTTTTACCTAGACAAGGATAGTGTAAGAGAAAAGAATTGGAGCTTAAAGAAATTAGTAAAGAATATTAGGAAAGATGAACTAAATTTCCAACGTACATTGCGAGTACTTCGAGAGAAAGCTAGAGATACAAATGATATAGTAGATATTAGGAATTATTTAGTTGTTAAGACAGTGGAGTGGTACCAATTAGTAGATAGCGAAAGAAAATTAAGTAATTCTGATAAAAAATATTTATTGAAGCTAAAAAATTATTTGGAAGCTGTTGATGAATGGGGTAGATTTGAAATAGCAACCTTTAGTACACTTTTATTTGTATTTGAAACAACTTATATAAAAGGTCGGTTAGCAGATATTGAAAGGAAAATAGAAAAAAATAAAGATTTTGAGATTTTTCATTCAATATTACTTGGTATGTATAACAATGCTTTTTTATTAATGCTCGAACGCAAAGAATCAAATTTAGCTAAAAAATATTTAGAGAAGATAAGTGATGTTCGTCATAGTCTTTTATTTTTTGGAGATACAGGAGTTTACTATAATTTTTATAAATTACTTTTCAATCATTTAACAGAAGAATCTGGACGAGTTGCTGACTTGTTACAGTATTTTCAAGGGTTAAAAATGATAGGTTCTCATAGCTTATCCAGACGTTTTAAAAGCGATTTAAGGAAGTTTGAACTTATTTACAATATTACACCAATATTTTTTGTGGATTAATCATTACAAGCGTGGGTGAAAACGGGAACAATTCTGGAACATGCACTGCACTATCATTTAGAAAAGTAGTGAAATTTTTTCTCACTAAATTTATTAGTACATTAACTACTCATTAGTCTTAAGTATTAATTGAGGATCACTGGGACTATAAAGACATTCAATTTACTTTAGGTACTTCTGGATAATCATATAAATACTGAATTATCAAAAAGAGTTTTGCCAAAGATGTAAGAAATGAAATAACGATTAACTGTGATAAAAGTGTGATAATGAAAAAACAAACAGCCGACAAACACTGATTTAAAAGAGTTTGTTGGCTGTTTGTTATTATTCCCACTCCACAGTTGCTGGTGGTTTAGAGGTAATATCGTACACGATACGGTTCACGTGTGCGACTTCATTGACGATACGTACAGAGATTTTTTGTAGCACATCCCATGGGATACGTGCAAAGTCAGCTGTCATACCATCGATCGATGTGACCGCACGGATACCGACTGTGTAGTCATACGTACGACCGTCGCCCATGACACCAACAGAACGGATACCAGGTAAAACAGTGAAGTATTGCCAGATGTCACGGTCAAGACCGGCAGCGGCGATTTCTTCGCGTAAGATCATATCTGATTCACGGACGATCTCCAATTTTTCTTCAGTGATTTCACCTAAGACACGGATACCAAGACCTGGTCCAGGGAATGGTTGGCGCCAAACGATTGAGTCAGGCATACCAAGCTGTGTCCCTAGTTCGCGGACTTCGTCTTTGAATAATGTGTTCAATGGTTCGATCAATTCAAATTGCATGTCCTCAGGCAAGCCACCTACGTTGTGGTGTGATTTGATCGTTTGGGCAGTTTCTGTTCCACTTTCGATTACGTCGGTGTAAAGTGTTCCTTGTGCTAAGAAAGACACACCTTCTTCGCCGGCAAGCTTTGTTGCTTCATCGTCAAATAAGTATACGAATTCGTTACCGATGATTTTACGTTTTTCTTCAGGATCAGAGACACCTGCAAGTTTATTTAAGAAACGTTCTCTTGCATCTACTTTGATGATGTTCAAGCCGAATTTTCCGCCTAAGCTTTCCATGACTTGATCCGCTTCGCCTTTACGCAATAGACCATGGTCAACGAAAATCGATGTTAATTGATCACCGATGGCTTTTTGTAAAAGGACACCAACGACACTTGAATCCACTCCGCCAGACAAACCAAGTAAGACTTTTTTATCGCCAACTTGTTCACGGATTTTTTCGATCTGCATGTCGATGAAATTGTTCATTGTCCAATTGCCTTCACAGTGACAGATGTCAAAAGCAAAATGACGTAATAATTCGATCCCATATTCTGAATGACGGACTTCTGCGTGGAATTGGATACCGTAGAAGTTACGTTCTTTGTCTTGGATCGATGCAATTGGGCAATCGCTACTTGTAGCAACAGTTTCAAAACCTTCTGGTACTTTGGTTACTAGATCCCCATGGCTCATCCAAACGGTTTGTTGTTTCGGTGTTTGGCTGAATAGTGCCGCATCATCGGCTGTTACTTCAAGCAATGCTTTGCCGTATTCACGGTTTTTTGCAGGCTCAACAGAACCGCCAAGTTTGTACGTGATCAATTGCATACCATAACAAATACCCAACACTGGAATGCCTAAATTGAAGATTTCAGGATCAATGCCAAAAGCATTCTCATCATAGACACTGTTTGGTCCTCCAGAAAGGATGATCCCTTTCGGATTCATGGCTTTCACTTCTTCAGCTGTAATACGGTGGCTCAATAATTCAGAAAAAACACCTAAATCACGGATGCGTCGTGTAATCAATTGATTATATTGACTACCGTAATCTAGTACGATGATTTTTTCAACGTTTGTCATATCGGCAACGTTCGTCACATTTATTACCCCTATCCCTTTAAAATTTATCTCAAAATAGTTGAACTATTTTAAAATGCTAATATTTTCGCATGAAAATCGAATCGATAATATGATTTTCAGTTTTATGGAGAATTATATCGGCTCTTCCACGAGTAGGCAAGATATATTCGTTTAAATTCTTCAAATTCACATTTTTCCATACATCTCTTGCCATTTTAAATGCATCTTCACGATTACCAATGGCAAATTGGTAGTAATAGTTTTGTGGATGTTGAAAAGCTGTATCAAGTAACGCACCAAAGCGATCCAAATACCATTTTTCGATCAATTCAGAATCTGCATCAACGTAGACAGAGAAATCAAAAAAGTCACTGACGTAAATCTGTTGATTAGCTGGTAGTTGAAGCGTGTTGATTCCTTCGACGATCAAAATGTCCGGTTGTTGGATCAGTTCATATTCATCGGGAATAATATCATAGACATCGTGAGAGTAGACGGGAACTTTGGTTGTTTCTTGACCGGATTTCACTTGATTAAGAAAATCGATCAACCTTTCCATGTCATAGCTTTCCGGAAATCCTTTCCGGTCCATAATACCACGTTCTTTTAAGACTTTATTCGGATATAAAAAACCATCTGTGGTGATCAGCTGGACATTTCTTCGTTTGAATGTCCGAGACAAAATCATTTGCAATAAGCGCGCGGTGGTGCTTTTACCAACTGCGACACTTCCGGCAATCCCGATAATAAAAGGTGGGACTTGAGTATATTTATGAAGGAATAATCCTTTGCTCAGAGAGAGGGATTCAAACTCTTTCATATGCAGAAAAATCAAGTGCGCAAGTGGTACATAAATGTCGCGAACATCTTGCATGGAAATACGGTCATTCAAACTTTTTATACTATCTAGTTCATCTTGTGTCAATGGAGCTTGACCATTTCGGTAAAATTCGCGCCACTCTTCTCTTGCCACACGGTAATAATTCATTGGATCATTCATACATAGCCTCCTGGATTCTCCCATCAATGGACCTATTTTAACATAAATGCGTGTCAAACCCTACCACTTAGGCGAGAAACTAATTGGTTTTTTCTCATATCAGAGGATGGAAGAATAGGCGTTCTTTCTTTTTTGATAACTGAAAAGAGGCGAGGAGAATAGAGGATTGTGTAAGAAAAAAGTAACAGTTTAACTCAAAGTTAGCTGAAATGGCAGGAATAGAAGTAACATTTTGGGAAGTAAATAGACACCCACCAAAATTTGAAGAACAAATTCAGTGGATGCCGCCTTACTTTCGAAGATTAATCTCTCTGGGATCTCTTATCGGTGTTCATTTACGACATTGAAATACTTGTTTTATTTTGATTTCAGTATTTATCGTTTTGGCAGTAATAGGTGCCAGTATCAGCAGAGTCCATCATTTGTGTAGTGTGACATGTTTGATTAAAAATCGCTTGGATTTCTTTTTCAACCTCTGGATAGAAGTAAAAATTTTCTGATTCACTGTTTTTATAAAGATAAAAATGAATGGTTGGAAATGTTGGTAGAGAGACAAAACAAACAGGTTCAATAGCTAAAAGTTCTTGCACAAAGGTATTGGCTAATAGCATTCCTTTTCCTTCTGTAATCATTTTCGCTGCCCCTAAACTATCTGGACAGACGACATATTTTGGTTCATTGATCAGCTGCTTGACTACTTTTTTCGTAATCACTTGATGTTCTACATGGTCGAGTAAAAAGATAAAAGGTAACTCTTCTAGTACTTCCGCGGATAATATCCCATCTGGTTTTACAAAATAGTTACTGATTGCTACTTTAAGTTCCAAAGTGGCTAACCTTTTTTGAATAAATTTGGGGTGATCTAAGGTAGCAGAAGTAATGGCAAAGTCGATTTCTTTCTGGCTTAGTTTATTTAGCAGATCCAATGAAGGAATATAACGGTAGTCGATCGTAAAGTTTTGATGCCGGATTGGATATTTGTTTGCTTCAAAGATAAACGAAGCATCGCTTGTACCGACACGCAAAGAAGGATAGTCTACTGATTCATTTAATGAGATATTCAATTTCTTCGCTTCCGCCAAAATCAATTCTACGGAAGGAAGGATTGATTTTCCATGGGTACTCAATATGATCTTTTTCCCGTGACGTTCAAACAAATCTGTCCCGATTTCTTGTTCTAAACTTTTTAAAGAACTACTTAACGAAGAAATACTAACATGTAGCTCTTTTGAAGCTTGCGAGAGGCTGTTGAAACGGGCAATCATATAGAAATATTCTAATTTTTCGATCGACATACAGCTATGCCTCCTTTATCATTTTATTCTCCTTTTAAATGTCTCATGGGCCTCTTAAAAAAACAATAGTTATCGTGAAGCACACATAGAGATTAAACAATCCTTAATATTCTGTGAAATAAATCACTATGAGATTGGATGTGAGTTGGTCATTAATAAGTTTTTTGCTGGGAGGACAGTCATTGATTTGTTGTAGTGGATGAAGCGAATCTCAACCAAGTAAGGAAATCGAAATAGTTGAAAATAGCAATAGGATACCAAGACAGCCATTTTTACGTCAAGCGATGGTCATCGTTTTCTCGGTGGTGCGATTTTTGCTGACAACCTAAAAAAGCCTCCTTAATACATAAAGGTCGGCGTACTCAAATAAACATTGGAACGTGTAATTTGCAATTGTAGTGCGAAATTGTAATCACGTTGATTGAGCTTTGGCTTTCTGAGACGTAAGAAACAAGTTCTAGTTATCTTGGAAAAGCCTTAATTCGACAATCCCTGCTTTACTCGTTACTGTCTCTCGACATTTCCGAGCGATAACCTATGTTCTTCAGAGTAACCTCACCTAATATGATTATTTTTTCATCCACATCATATCGGTCAGCGGAAGTAAGAGTCAATAATGCTCATTTGTTTAATTGGATGATTCTCTCACGATTTGTCATCATAAAGGCGATAATATCAAGGGTTATGCTCGTTCGATGTACCCTGTTCCTACTTTCACGAAACAGATTACGCAAATACCGAAAAAGGACAAATAGAGAAATGTTAAGGGATGTGATTTTTCCTTCTGTATTGCATTAATTCGCTTGATTTTGTAAAAGACAATCGAAGACATACAGTTTCGCTTGCACCTTCTCATGGAACACGTTAGACTATGAACAACTAACAGATAAGAAGGATGGAAACTATGACGAATCATTATTATTCCGAACACCCAGAGATTGCTCATGAGTTTGACGAATGGTCATTTGAGCTAAGAGGGAAAACTTTTCAGTTCGTGACGGACTCGGGTGTGTTTTCACGTGAAACAGTTGATTATGGCTCACGTGTATTGATCGATGCCTTTGAATGGGCACAGCTACCAGATGGCAAAATTTTGGATGTTGGCTGTGGTTATGGTCCAATCGGACTTTCTCTTGCCTATGCGAGTGAACGTTTCGTGGAGATGGTAGACATTAATGCTAGAGCGGTTGATTTAGCCCAAGGAAATGCGAAGCGAAATCGAATCAAAAATGTAGCGATTTACCAGTCAAACATTTATGAAGAGGTGACAGAAACAGATTACGCTGCAATTGTCAGCAATCCGCCGATTCGTGCAGGCAAAAAAGTCGTACATGAAATCTTGACAGGTGCGTATCCTCGTTTACGTACGGGCGGTACTTTAACGATCGTCATTCAGAAAAAACAAGGGGCACCTAGCGCACAAAAGAAAATGCAAGAAACATTTGGGAACGCAGAAATCGTGATCAAAGATAAAGGCTATTATATTATCCGAAGTGTGAAAGAAGACTGAAAGCAACTGAATAAAAGCAACGAAACAGTCGAAGAAATAAGCAGTATTTCTTTGACTTTTTTTGTTTGTACAAGAAGTTGCTCAATGGATGTGGAAGGAAAATGACAGGACAAATAAAGTGAAAAATAAGGAATGCAAGATAGAAAAATAACATATTATTTAATGCTTTTACATATCTAAAATAACAGTGAAAAAGCACGTCGAGCTTTTTTAAAAGTCTATAAAATCAGAGCAATTTACATACACTAGGGTGGGGCGGTCGATTTTTAGAGTATAGATGTTACTACATCAAATAAACGAATCGTCATCGGTGATGGGTAAATAAAGTAGGATGAGGGGAAATGAGAGTGAACCACGAAACATAAGACATTGTTATAAAATTTATCTAGTGAATCTCTATATGATACTCATTTACTTTTGACCAAGCCTTTTTTCCCTCTATCCATTTCGAAAACCATTTGGTACACTGTTAGGGAATTTACATATATAAAGGGGGAACAAAAGTGAAACTGACAATTCGAGATATTGCTGAGATGGCAGGTGTTTCAGTGACGACTGTGTCACAGATTTTAAATAATAAAGGCAGCCGTTTTAGTGAAAAGACACGAAAAAAAGTGTTGTCGATCGTAAATGAACATCATTACAAGCCAGATTATTTTGCTTCCAATGTGATCAATCGTCACTCAAAAACGATTGGCATGATCGTGCCAGATGTGACGGATTTCTTCTTTTCTAAAGTGATCGAAGGGGTTGAAAGTTATTTAAACCCCTTAGGATATGTCATCATTCTTTGTAACTCCAGACATAGTCAAGACAATGAACTGAAGTATTTAAGGGAGCTTTCTCATCGATCCGTAGATGGTTTATTGTTAGCGACGCCGAATGTGTTGCCTCAAGAGTATGCACTTGATAGTAGTTTTTATAACAACATGCCGATCATCCTGATCGATCGTGGGTTGAATCGTCGAGATAACGGTCGCTTGATCGTGAAAGAATATGAAGGCGCTTATCAAGCTGTCTCGTTATTGATCAAAAATGGTCATACTAAAATTGGTATGCTAAAAGAGACAACTGGCTATTATCAGTTAGAAGAGCGATTCAATGGTTATCGTCATGCACTAAAAGATCATGGACTGGCGTTCAACGGTAAGTTTGTAGAAGAAGGAGACCTGACTGTCCAAGGAGGGTACGAAGCAAGTAAGCGCTTGTTACGTCATAAAGATGTAACGGCGGTATTTTGTGGGAATGATGCCATGGCGATTGGTTGTTACCAAGCAATCGATGAAATGGGCAAGCGTATTCCAGAGGATATTTCGGTCATCGGCTTTGATGGATTAAAATTGTCTGAGTATATGATCCCTAAGTTGACAACGGTCAAGCAACCGAGTTTCGATATCGGTTTTTATGCAGCTCGCTTTTTGATTGACACGATTGAATTTCCACAAAGAAAAGTTCCGAACAAAGTCTTTGAAACAAAATTAATTATTCGTGAGAGCGTAAAAACATTGACAAAGGTCTAGTAGGGCGTTATATTGCTTATGTAAGTGTTTACAAAGTTGGTAAGATACATTGCGGGGAAATAGTAAACCGGTTTACTAAAGTGGTTTACCTTTTTCGAAATTCCTGTATAATACCGAATGAAGAACGAGGAGGATTACGGCATGCGGATGGTCGATTTGATCGAAAAAAAGAGAGATGGACACCAATTATCAAAGGAAGAGATTTCGTACATTGTTACGAACTACACAAATGATAACATTCCTGATTACCAAATCAGCGCATTATTGATGGCTATTTTCTATCAGGATATGACCGATGAAGAAATCACTGATCTAACGTTGGCAATCGCTCATTCTGGCGATGTGATCGATTTAAGTTCCTTAGATGGGATCAAAGTCGACAAGCATTCTACCGGAGGCGTGGGGGATACAACTACCCTGATTTTAGCACCTTTAGTAGCAAGTGTAGGTGCAACTGTGGCAAAAATGTCAGGGCGTGGTCTTGGCTACACAGGTGGCACATTAGATAAGTTAGAAGCTATTCCTGGATTTCGGATCGAACTATCAGATGAAGAATTCATCCGCACCGTGAACGAAAGTAAAGTAGCGGTGATCGGCCAATCGGGCAATCTCGCTCCAGCAGATAAAAAATTGTATGCCTTGCGTGATGTGACGGCAACGGTCAACTCGATCCCATTGATTGCTAGTTCGATCATGAGTAAGAAAATCGCCGCAGGAGCGGATGCGATCGTGCTAGATGTGACGACGGGTGACGGTGCCTTCATGAAAAATATCGATGACGCGAGACGCTTGGCGAAGACCATGACACGGATCGGCAAATTAGCCGGTCGCCAAACAGTAGCAGTGATCTCTGATATGTCTGAACCGTTGGGTGAAGCAATCGGCAACAGCTTAGAAGTCGTTGAAGCCATTGAAACACTTCAAGGGAACGGACCGGAAGATTTAGTTGAAATGTGCTATGCTTTAGGTAGTCAAATGGTCGTTTTAGCCAAAAAAGCGGAATCGATCGAAGAAGCGCGCGAAATGCTAAAAGAAGCCCTTGAATCAGGGAAAGCTTTAGCTAAATTCAAAGAAATGATCCAGAACCAAGGGGGCGACCCAACAGTTGTCGATGAACCTGCGCGGTTATTAACTGCTCGTTATATTTATGAACTGCCAGCGAAGACAACAGGTGTCGTGACAAAAATCGTTGCGAACGAATTAGGGATCGCAGCAATGATGCTTGGTGCAGGACGTAAAACGAAAGAAGATTCGATTGATCATGCTGTTGGTTTACGATTGAATAAGAAAATCGGTGATAAAGTAGAAGCTGGCGAATCGCTATTGACGATCTATAGTAATGAAGAAGACATTTCGCCAGTGATCGACTTGTTATATAAAAATATTGAAATCGGTGATACGGCGGAGAAGCCTATCCTGATTCATGACATCATTACAGAGTAGAAGGAGAAGAGACATGGAATTAAATCGAATGATCGACCACACAATTCTAAAAGCAGATGCAACAAAAGCAGATGTGATGCGCATTATTGAGGAAGCAAAAAAACATCATTTCTATTCAGTATGTATCAATCCAACATGGGTTGCCTTGGCGAAAGAGGAATTACAAGGTGAGCCAGTCGCTGTTTGTACCGTTATTGGTTTCCCATTAGGAGCAAATACGGCCGAAACAAAGGCATTTGAAACAAAGAATGCGATCGAAAATGGCGCAGATGAAGTGGATATGGTCATCAATATCGGTGCCTTGAAATCTGAACAAGACGATGTCGTGAAAAAAGATATCGAAGCCGTAGTCGAAGCTGCTAAAGATCGCGCGTTAGTTAAAGTAATCATTGAAACAGCCTTGTTAGAACAAGCGGAAATCATCAAAGCTTGTGAATTAGCGAAAGCTGCAGGAGCTGATTTTGTGAAAACATCTACTGGTTTCTCAACAGGTGGCGCGAAAGTGGAAGATATCCGCTTGATGCGTGAAACGGTTGGTCCAGAAATGGGCGTCAAAGCTTCAGGAGGTATCCACAATGAAGCGGAAGCCCTGGCAATGATCGAAGCCGGTGCAACACGAATCGGTACAAGTGCTGGTGTATCAATCATGTCCGGTTCAACTGGCGAAGGCTATTAATATTCTAAGGAGAAAAAGATGTCAGAAATCAAACAAGAATGGATCGATATCGCTATCGACGCTTTGGATAAAGCGTATGTGCCTTATTCCAAATTTCCAGTAGGTGCTTGTTTAGTGACAGCATCTGGGAAAACCTATCAAGGATTGAATATCGAAAATGCGTCATTTGGCTTAACGAATTGCGCAGAACGTACTGCGTTTTTTAAAGCAGTATCTGAAAAAAAAATGGACTTTACACATCTAGTCGTTGCAGGTCATACACCTGAGCCGATTTCTCCATGTGGTGCTTGTCGCCAAGTAATGGCAGAATTTTGTGAGCCAGAGATGCCAGTCACGTTGGTTGGCGACAATGGTGTGACGAAAACGATGACCGTAAGAGAGTTATTACCTTACGCATTTTCAGAAAAAGATTTATAAATTATGTTCAATTCAGTCAGCTGACTGTTGAAAAAACAACTACTTTTAGGAGGCTTTACAGAAATGAAAAAAGCAAAATTATTTGGTTTAGGTGCTATCGCACTATCAGCAGGCTTACTTTTAAGCGCATGCGGTAACGGCGGTTCAGATTCTACTGATTCAACCGGTGGAAACAGTGCATCAGGAACAGCAACTGCAGCATTGATTACAGATACAGGTGGCGTCGACGACCGTTCATTCAACCAGTCAGCTTGGGAAGGGTTAGAAGATTGGGGTAAAGAGGAAGGCTTGTCACGTGGAAACGATGGCTTCCAATATTTCCAATCTGCCAATGAATCAGATTATATTCCAAATATCGATCAAGCGTTAAACGCTGGCTTCAAGACAATTTTTGGGATTGGTTTTAAATTGAAACCTGCAATCGAAGAACAAGCAACAAGTAACCCTGAAACAAACTTTGCAATCATTGATGATGTGATCGAAGGAAAAGACAACGTCGTTTCAGCAACATTCAAAGATAACGAAGCTTCTTATCTTGCTGGAGTTGCAGCAGCTTACACAACTGAAACAAATGTGGTTGGATTTATCGGTGGCGTTAAAGGGGAAGTAATCGACCGTTTTGAAGCTGGTTTCAATGCCGGAGTTAAAGCAGGCGCTGAAGCGTTGAATAAAGACATCGAAGTATTGAACCAATACGCAGGTGATTTCTCAGCTCCAGATAAAGGACGTTCAATCGCACAAGGTATGTACGCACAAAACGCTGACATCATTTTCCATGCTTCAGGTGGTACAGGTAACGGTGTCTTCCAAGAAGCAAAATCATTAAATGAATCAGGCGACAAAAAAGTTTGGGTAATCGGTGTTGACCGTGACCAATCTGACGAAGGAAACTACACATTGAATGGTGAAGACAAAAACTTCACATTGACATCAACACTTAAAGGTGTAGGAACAGTTGTAAAAGATTTAGCACAACAATCAGCAGAGGGTGACTTCCCTGGTGGCGAACACACTGTTTATGGTTTGAAAGAAGACGGTGTAGGTATCACTGAAGGCCAACTTTCTGATGAAGCGAAAAAAGCAGTAGATGAAGCAAAAGAAAAAATCATTTCAGGTGACATCGAAGTTCCTGAAACTCCTGAAAGCTAATAAATACCATTTCTATAGCCTTGTTGGACAATTGTTTAACAGGGCTATCGTTTAGTTATCTACTTAATGTTGTTTTTTTATGCAAGTTGCTAGGTATCCCGATTTGGATAAGGGAACAACTTGTAACAAGTAGCTTAGCTCCTTGGATTTTGGTTACTCGATGAGCGACGTTTTGTGAACGATCGTCATCGTCCCTTTTATTTTTTAAACAATGTCGTCTGGATATAAATTGTTAGGATGTGAAAAATGTGGATCAAGAAAATATTGTCATCGAAATGCGAAATATCACGAAACAATTCGGTACTTTCAAAGCAAATGACAACATCAACCTTCAAGTGAAAGCAGGAGAAATCCATGCCTTGCTTGGTGAAAATGGTGCAGGTAAATCAACGTTAATGAATGTTTTATCCGGTCTTTTAGAGCCAACATCAGGTGAGATTTTGATGCACGGCAAAGAAGTAAACATCACGAGCCCGACGAAAGCCAATCAATTAGGGATCGGAATGGTGCATCAACACTTTATGTTAGTCGATGCATTCACAGTAACAGAAAATATCGTACTAGGTAGTGAGCCAAGTACAGGCGGTATCTTGAACCGTAAGAAAGCCCGGGAAGAAATCAAACGATTATCTGAGCAATATGGCTTAGCAGTGAATCCGGATGCGTACGTTCGTGATATTTCTGTCGGTATGGAACAACGTGTGGAGATTTTAAAAACACTCTATCGTGGTGCAGATGTCTTGATTTTTGATGAGCCAACAGCCGTACTGACGCCGCAAGAAATCGATGAATTGATCGTGATCATGAAAGAGTTAGTCAAAGAAGGAAAGTCAATCATTTTGATCACACATAAATTAGATGAGATCAAAGCAGTTGCCGATCGTTGTACGGTCATTCGTCGTGGTCAAGGGATTGGAACGGTCAATGTGAAAGATGTTTCTTCGCAACAGTTAGCCGATATGATGGTCGGAAGAACCGTCTCATTCAAAACAATGAAAAAAGAAGCACGTCCACAAGAAGTGGTGCTTTCTGTTGAAAATCTTGTAGTTAAAGAAAACCGCGGATTAGAAGCAGTGAAAGATTTGAGTCTGGAAGTCCGAGCAGGTGAAGTCTTAGGTATTGCTGGAATCGATGGAAATGGACAATCGGAGTTGATTCAAGCGTTAACCGGTTTACGTAAAGTAGAAAGTGGAACGATTCGTTTGAAAGACGAAGAGATCACGAATAAAAAACCACGTAAAATCACCGAATCTGGGCTAGGACATGTGCCAGAAGATCGACATAAATATGGTTTGGTCCTTGATATGACTTTATCTGAAAATATTGCCATGCAAACCTACTATCAAAAACCGTATAGTAAAAATGGTCTGTTGAACTATGGTGTGATGAATGAACATGCTAGAGATTTAATCGATGAGTATGATGTGCGGACAACGAACGAATTAGTACCAGCGAAAGCTTTATCTGGTGGGAACCAACAAAAAGCCATCATTGCTCGCGAGATCGATCGTGACCCTGATCTACTGATCGTTGCGAATCCAACACGTGGATTAGATGTTGGTGCAATCGAGTTTATCCATAAACGTTTGATTGAGCAACGTGATAAGTTCAAAGCAGTTTTATTGATTAGTTTTGAATTAGAAGAAATTTTAAATGTGTCCGATCGTATTGCGGTAATCCATCAAGGAAAAATCGTGGGGATCGTTGATCCAAAAGAAACATCTGAAAACGAGCTAGGTCTATTGATGGCGGGGTATACTTTAGAAGAAGCACGTAGAGAGTTAGAAAAGGTTGGTGACACACATGAATGATCGTAGCGAAAGGTTCCGTAATCTGCTAGTGCCTATATTTTCGGTTATTTTAGGGTTGATTCTAGGTGCTATTTTGATGGTTGCCTTTGGTTACCATCCAATCCAAGGATATTCTTCCATGTTGAATGCTTCGTTAGGTTCACAACGAAGTATCGGTGAAACATTAAGACAAGCAACACCTTTGATTTTTACAGCCTTAGGTTTTTCTGTTGCAAATTCAGCCGGATTCTTTAATATCGGGCTTTCTGGACAAGCACTGTGTGGCTGGATCATAAGCATTTGGACCGCGTTAGCTTTTCCAGATCTACCAAAAATCATTCTCTTGCCAATGTGCGTGATTTTAGGTGCACTTGCTGGGGCAATGGCCGCAGCTATTCCAGGATTGTTACGTGCGTTCTTTGGAACAAGTGAAGTTATCGTAACGATCATGATGAATTATATTTTGCTCTATTTAAGTACGTATACACTTCATGAAATAATGCCTGAATCTTATCGTTCAAGTTTAGACTCTTCAAATATGATCAGTGAGAATGCATCTTTACGTATTCCTTGGCTGACCCAGATGTTTGGAGGCTCTCGTGTGAATGGCGGACTCTTCTTGGCGCTGATTGCGTTAGTGGTTGTATGGATCGTCATGAAGAAAACAACCTTAGGCTTTGAGATCCGTTCTGTTGGATTGAATCCATATGCCTCTGAATATGCGGGAATGAGTAGTAAACGAACAATTGTCTTATCTATGGTTATCTCTGGTGGATTAGCCGGACTAGGTGGTGTGGTCGAAGGACTAGGAACATATCAAAACTTCTTCGTACAGACAACCTCATTATCCATCGGGTTTGATGGTATGGCCGTGTCATTATTAGGTTCTGGTTCTGCGATTGGGATTTTGTTATCTGCGCTATTATTCAGTGTCCTAAAAATCGGTGGATTAGGAATGCAGACTGGTGCTGGAGTACCATTTGAAATCGTCAATGTATCGATTGCCTTGATCATCTTCTTCGTGGGGATCAACTTCTTGATTCGTTTCCTTATGGCGAAATTCTTCCAAGGGAAAAAACAAGAGGAAATCGTCGCAACGATTGAAACGAAACCAAATCAACAAAATCAAGAAGGAGGAGAGCTGTAATGTCAACAGTAGAACTGATTTCCTTGATCCTTACATCAACACTTGTTTATTCAACACCGTTGATTTTAACCTCCTTAGGCGGAACGTTTTCTGAACGAAGCGGGATCGTCAACGTTGGGTTAGAAGGCATCATGGTGATGGGGGCGTTTAGTGCGGTCGTCTTCAACTTGACGATGAGTGACACATTAGGCTCAATGACTCCTTGGATTGCTATTTTAGTCGGTGGCGTAGTTGGTGTTCTCTTTTCCTTGATCCATGCAGTCGCAACAATCAGCTTGCGAGCAGACCATATCATCAGCGGAACGGTCATCAATTTGATGGCACCTGCTTTAGGTGTATTTTTGATCAAAGCATGGTATGGTAAAGGACAAACAGACAATATCTCACAAAACTTAGGTTACTTTTCATTTCCTGGATTATCTGAGATTCCAGTGATTGGTCAAATTTTCTTTAGAAATACATTTTTACCAGCGTATTGTGCGATTTTAATTGCTGTTATCGCATGGTTCGTCATCTTCAAAACTAAATTTGGTTTACGTTTACGTTCTGTTGGGGAAAATCCTCAAGCTGCAGATACACTAGGGATCAATGTATATGCGATGCGCTATTCAGGTGTCTTGATTTCTGGTCTTCTTGGAGGCATGGGTGGAGCTGTGTTCGCTCAATCGATCTCTGGGAACTTTTCAGCAGGAACGATTGTCGGTCAAGGGTTCATCTCAATGGCTGCAATGATTTTTGGTAAGTGGAATCCACTAGGTGCGATGGGTGCATCCTTATTCTTTGGTTTTGCACAAAGTTTGAGTATCATCGGCGCGCAATTACCAGTGATTTCTTCAATTCCACCAGTTTTACTACAAATTGCGCCTTATCTATTAACGATTATCGTTTTAGTGGCGTTCTTAGGTAAAGCATCTGGACCAAAAGCCAACGGTAAGAATTATATAAAATCCAAATAATCGTTTAGTGATTAAAAAGGGCGGGTTACGGGAAGTTTTTTTCGGCTCGCCCTTTTTACTTTATAAAGAAAATAAATAGAAAGAAGGAATACTCATGTTTAAACGCGTACATTTGATCGTCATGGATTCAGTCGGAATCGGAGAAGCACCTGATGCTGAAAAATTCGGAGATAAAGGTTCGGATACATTAGGTCATATTGCTAAAGAAGCTGGGTTGACGGTACCGAATTTGGAGCAACTTGGATTAGGAACGATTCGTCCTTTAGAAGGGGTCGAAGCAGTGCAAGATCATCAAGGGTATGCGACCAAATTGGAAGAAGTTTCTGTCGGCAAAGATACAATGACAGGACATTGGGAAATCATGGGCTTGAATATCAAAACACCATTTCGTGTTTTTCCAAACGGCTTCCCGGATGAATTATTGAAGAAAATCGAAGAATTCTCTGGACGTAAAATTGTTTGTAACGAACCTTATAGCGGAACAGCAGTCATTGACGACTTTGGTGAACATCAAATGAACACCGGCGACTTGATCGTTTATACGTCAGCTGATCCAGTGTTACAAATTGCTGCACATGAAGAAATTATTCCTTTAGAAGAACTTTATCGGATTTGCGAATATGTTCGTGAAATTACAAAAGATGATCCTTATATGATCGGTCGGATCATTGCCCGTCCATATCTTGGTGAGCCAGGTAACTTTACGCGAACAAGCAACCGTCACGATTACGCATTAGATCCATTTGGACATACGGTTTTAGACTCATTGAAAGAAGCCGGCAAAGATGTTATTGCAGTCGGTAAGATCAATGATATTTTCAATGGCCAAGGCATCACCGATTCTGTTCGTACAAAGAGCAATATGGACGGTGTAGATCAATTATTGAATGTGATGAAACAAGACTTCACTGGGTTGAGTTTTACAAACTTAGTCGATTTTGATGCGTTATACGGTCATCGTCGCGATGTGGTTGGTTATGCGCGTGCTATCGAAGATTTTGATTTGCGTATTCCAGAATTATTAGATGCAATGGCTGACGATGATCTATTATTAATCACCGCTGACCATGGGAATGATCCAACTTTCACTGGTACTGACCATACTCGCGAATACGTGCCATTACTTGCTTATAGTAAACAAATGAGTGGGCAAGGTAGTTTACCACAAGGTTATTATGCGGATATCTCTGCAACGATTGCCGAAAACTTTAACGTAGCAGCAACTGAAAATGGCGAAAGTTTTTTAAAACTATTGAAATAACGACGTGCATCATCCATCAATGAATCATCATTGGCTTTATTATGTAAGATAGAATAATCAAAATTTTATATATAGGAGAAAAACAATGAAATTAAATGAGATGTTACAAGAGACGACTGCGTTTATCAAAAGCAAAGGTGTCGGAACGATCGATTTTGGCATGATCTTAGGTTCAGGTTTAGGTGAATTAGCAGAGGAGATCGAAGAAGCAATCGTGATTCCTTATGATAAGATTCCGTTCTTTCCAACTTCGACAGTCGTTGGACATGCAGGTCAACTTGTTTACGGAACACTTTCAGGCAAAAAAGTATTGGCGATGCAAGGACGTTTCCATTTTTATGAAGGTCATTCGATGCAAACAGTCACTTATCCTGTGCGAGTGATGGCTGCGCTAGGCGCGCATTCAGTTGTTGTGACCAATGCGTGTGGTGGCGTGAATGAATCATTTGCACCAGGTGATTTGATGCTGATCACGGATCATATCAACTTTACAGGTCAAAATCCATTGATTGGGCCTAATGACGAAGAAATGGGGCCTCGTTTCCCTGATATGAGTGAAGCTTATACAAAAGCGTATCGCGAAATGGCAAAAGCAGCAGCGACATCATTGGACGTAGAATTAAAAGAAGGCGTGTATATGGGCTATTCCGGTCCAACGTACGAAACACCAGCTGAGATTCGCATGTCTCGCGTGATGGGTGCAGATGCAGTGGGCATGTCGACTGTACCAGAAGTCATTGTTGCAGCTCATAGCGGATTGAAGGTCTTAGGGATTTCTTGTATCACTAACTTGGCTGCTGGTATGCAAGCAAACTTGAATCACGAAGAAGTCGTTGAAACAACTGAGAGAGTCAAACAAACATTTAAATCATTGATCAAAGAAACACTTTCTTTACTATAAAAAATTGATTGAGAGGTCCGGAAATGAGTGTTCATATTGAAGCAAAACCAGGAGAAATCGCAGACAAGATTTTACTTCCTGGCGATCCACTAAGAGCGAAGTATATTGCAGAAACTTTTTTAGAGAATCCCGTTTGCTATAACCAAGTACGCGGTATGCTTGGTTATACTGGAACGTATAAAGGGGAAAGAGTCTCTGTTCAAGGAACAGGAATGGGTATGCCCTCAGCGATGATCTATGCGCATGAGTTGGTCAATTCCTATGACGTAAAAAAATTGATTCGTGTTGGCACATGCGGTGCCTTGTCAAAAGACGTACACGTTCGTGACTTGGTCTTAGCACAAGGAGCCGCGACAAGTTCTTCTATGATCGAAAAGAATTT
Source organism: Enterococcus sp. AZ095b (assembly GCF_051714725.1). Classification (NCBI taxonomy): domain Bacteria; kingdom Bacillati; phylum Bacillota; class Bacilli; order Lactobacillales; family Enterococcaceae; genus Enterococcus; species Enterococcus sp. AZ095b. The sequence goes on from NZ_JBIOSL010000001.1 coordinate 82,207, forward strand.
CAACGCGTTCCATTTTCCACCAATCTGTGATTTTGACTTGTTGTTGAAAGCATACGAAGTAGCGAAAGAAAAAGGTTTTACTACACACGTTGGCAATGTACTATCAGAAGATTCTTTCTACAAAGACGATTTGACAGAGACATTCAAGTTAGCAGAACTTGGTGTGATGGGCGTGGAAATGGAAGCTGCTGCGTTGTATTATCTAGGTGCAAAATACCAAGTGCAAACATTAGCGATCATGACGGTCAGTGACCATCTGATCACCGGTGAAGAAACAACTGCCAGCGAACGTCAGACAACATTCAATGACATGATTGAAGTAGGATTGGAAACGGCGATTCAAGGGTAGTAATTGTAATGAAAGAATTTGATTAAACGTAAAAGTCATAATAGGGAACTATTTTGGCTTTTACGCTTTTTGCGTAAGTGTTACTGTAGGTTACTAGTAGATAAAAAATACAAATGTTATCTGTACAAGATTTTACTAATAGGTTTCTTTCTCTGCACCTTGCTATACAAAAAAAGGAAGGGGTATAATGAAAATAAGTAATACTTAATGTTTTTAGATAATTGAGAAAAGTAGGATGAAAACAACAAACAGTACTTTTACATAGTAAGTTGATAAATTGGAGGGGAGATATAAGAAGATATTGTTTGTTTAATAAATATAAGCATTATATGTTAGGAATGCGATAAGAAAGAGAATGACAGTGTTTTAACTATCTATGCGATTACTGCTTGCTTTTTCAGGAGACGGTGAGAAGGGGGACAAGATGACTCATCGTTCGATTAATTGGTGGTCAAGATGAAGGTAGATCACATTCGGTTAACTCTAAATAAAAGTATCATTCTAACTGTCTGGATAACCATTTTTTGTATAACAAACTTCGGAATAATAAGAAGTAAGACCATTCTCATATTATTAGAAAATAACCAATTGATTCTAAATCTGATAATGATTTTATTTATTTACTTACTTACTTTGCATGTCCGAATTAAATCGAGCATTACAAGGTCTGAATATGTCAATGATGAAACAAGTAGGATTCACTTTGCTACTTTTGTTAGTGATGAATTTTATATATATGGTACTTGTATTTGGTAGTTTTGAAGTAGTCTCACAAAATTACGATAGTGTTGTTCTATTTTCTGTCATAGTGATTGCCCTAATAAGTGAATAGTTTACCGTTACCTATTTTTGAGTATAACTGATTCTAATTGGTTAAAAATAGTGTATGGGTTGGTTTCAACAGGATTGTTTTTCTATGGGCATAGCTTTACATATGGCGGAAATTTATTAGCAATGGTCCAAATTCTATTTTTGACTTTAGCTACAACATATCTATACGTGAAAACCAACAATATATTACCTGCTATTATGTTACATAGCTTATATAATCTATTTGTCCTCTCGCTATTTATGAGCTAATAAATAGCCCAGCTTAGAAAGAATAGCTAGGCTGGGCTATCAGTAAAATGTCTAATATTATGGATCTTTCGAGTTATTCAGAATGGATTACTGATTGATTCATAACCTAAAAAAGGAAATTTAAAGTATACAAAGACAAATCATAACAAACAAGGTATACAGAACTAATCCGATTCTACTTAATTTTGTCTCCTTACCTTTCTTGATCTTGTAATAGTAATAGCTGTATAGCGAGAAGAGATAGACTACCACTATTAAAATCTTTCCTAAGATCATAGCTTTTGAATTGGACTTTGTGTTAGTGTATTCAAACTTGCAATAGGGAACTCATCTGTAGCTGTGATGCGACAGCCACCTTTTGATGATCCAACATTGATCCATTTCTTCATATCAGAATTTGCATCTCTAAAGCGAGTACCTAATATTGTAGAGCCAATTAATCCAAGTAATGCGCCTGCTGGTCCTCCAGCCATTGCTCCTCCGAGAACCCCTACAGATTGTAGTAACGTTGCACAGGTTCCATAGTCGTCGCGAAGATTAGCCATGGAAGATTTTGAAGAAGCAAAAGCATTATAACCCCCTGTTTTAAACATTTCTGAGTAGGAAGCTCTGCCTGAAATATAGACAGTTGATTGCGCCCCATCGTATTTGTTTATTAAGTAAAATGCTTCTTCTTCAGAAAGTGAAGTATTTCCGGTTAATTGTTTTTTTGATTGAATCATTTGATTGAACTCTTGTTCAAACGCTAGCCACGTATCATTTGAAACACGTGTTACAGTAGCTTTTTGTTCTTCTGGAAGCTCGGAAGCATAAGCGGTTAAGGTTGAGGGGAATATGACGGATAAAATACAGAGTAGTCCCAAATTAGCAATAAAATACTTCTTTAACATTTTTTTCATGATCAATTATTCCTTCTTTCCAAAAAAATTATTTATTTTATAATAGTGTTTTTTGTATCAAAGTATGCATTTCTTGTATGTAAAAGTATCCACTATTTTAAAATGCTGAGTTGTTCTATCTCTTGACAACATTAATTGTAGAATAAAAAAATGCTTTTTAAAATAAGCAATGTGAGTTATTTTATTTCTCGTTTTACCTATTTAAAAACGAGTAGGCATGAAATATAATAAAAATAGAGAGTTTTTTTGTAAGCTTTTGTGTTCAATTATTGTGTAATAGAGAACTATCAGGGAGATACAGTTTGGTATAAATATAGTCACTGAATCAACAGAGGAAACTTGAGAAAAAGTTTTCAAGGGAATTTATTGGCTTATCTTCTTAGCTATTCTCCACACCTTATATAAATTACCAATGCTCTTTAGAAATAGCACTGTGTTTTTATTTAGAATTATCGGAGTATTTCATCGATTTAAATCGAAAGGGATGACAGATAGTAATGAAAATTATCTTATTTGATGACCATGAACTTTTTTTACAAAGCCTTGAATTATATTTAAGGAAGTATTTTGATCACTTTGTTACATGTAATCACCGTAAAGATTGTCTTGAAGTAGTCAAGCAAGAAAAACCAGATATTGTGTTGATGGATATTCGGTTAGGTGAGAAAAATGGATTAGAAGAAGGGGAAAAAATACTCAAGTTGTTTCCAGAAACAAAACTAATGTTTCTTTCAGGTAGCACATTGATAAGAAATTATGAAGAAGCAATAAACATGGGGGCAAAAGCATTTGTCAATAAAACAAGTTCAGTGGAAGATCTCGTGACGAAGATTCATCTAGTAAATGGGGGAGATACTATTTTTCCAGAATATGAAAAAATATATGTAAGTTTAACAAAAACGGAAAAAAAAATTTTGCAGTTGGTAGCTCAAGGTAAGAGCCAACAAGAAATTGCTGAAATTATTTATAGTAGTTGACGGACGGTTTCAACTCATATGCAACACATTTTCAACAAGTTAAATGTTCACTCTACCGTTACAGCTGTAGTACGTGGGATTGAGTTAGGAATTATTACAATTGAGATGTAGTTCTTATTTAAAAGTATGAGCATATTTTTTACATAATCATCTTCATCTACTTTATTGAATAGACAATTTCACATTAAGTAGTATATAAGTTTAGATGTCAATCTTACTATTTATTCGTTTAGTTAGATGAGTATTAACAATAAAACATTAAAGAAAGTGGACACTATCGCTTGGGGAATAATGTGGGTAGTGTCTATATTATTTTTTAGTCATTACTTGTATATGAAGAATAAGATTCTTTACCTAGTAACATTGATACTCTGAGCATTAAAGAGCTAAGACTACAGTTTATCCAATGTCTAAAAAAACAGCCCCTTCATCTCTTACAATAATAGGAGGTGAGGAGGCTGTCATACTTACAATAGAATATCTATTATAAGTAGTATTTTTTGATGACAGTCAAGTCGTCGTTTAATTCATAAACAAGTGGTTGACCTGTTGGGATTTCAAGATCCATGATGTCTTCATCAGAGATTCCTTCGATGTGTTTTGCTAATGCACGCAAAGAGTTACCATGTGCAGCAACTAAGACAGTTTTGTTGTCTAACAAAGCTGGTGCAATTTCGTCTTGCCAGAATGGCAATGCGCGTTCTAAAGTAACTTTCAAGTTTTCTCCACCAGGTACGTCGCGTTTGTCTAACATTGCATAACGACGATCGTTTGCTGCTGAACCTTCATCAGTTGCTTCCATTAATGGAGGAAGAGTGTCGTATGAACGACGCCAGATGTGAACTTGTTCGTCACCATATTTTTCTGCTGTTTCTTTTTTATTTAATCCTTGTAATTTACCATAATGACGTTCGTTCAAGCGCCATGATTTGATTTGTGGTACCCAAAGTTGATCTGAGTATTCTAAAATCAAGTTACAAGTTTTGATGGCACGAGTTAATACAGAAGTATAAGCAACATCAAATTCGATTCCAGCTTCTTTGATTTTACGTCCGCCTTCTTTTGCTTCTTCGATTCCTTCTGGTGCTAGGTTTACATCTGCCCAACCAGTAAATTGGTTCAATGCATTCCATTCGCTAAGACCGTGACGAGAAAAAACTAATTTTGGCATGTTTAACTCTCCTTTAAAATAAGTGTTATTTCTGAAAATTTCAGTTCTGCCTTATTGTACAATGTTTTTCATAAGATTTCCATTGTAAAATGAAAGCTGTTTGTTTAAAAGACCACAGACGAACTAAAAAAAAGGCTGTAAACAAGCGTTATTACAGAGCTTTCACTCAAAAAACTTGTTTGACAACCTTTTTATCTATTAAGTAAAATAATTTCTGTTTGTTTAGTGTGGGTTCTTTCGATCAATTATTGAAATCAACGGGTTTGTACTTGCTAATTAATTGAATAATTGCTGAAGCTCTTTTTCAGGTAGGTTGATATATTTGTAGCAAGTGCCGACTGAAACGCCACATTTTGAAGAAATAAATTGGATCGTTTCTTTCTTTTCATAGTAGAGACGACGAATTTTTTTGATTGTTTTGGCATCGATTTTTGGTCGTCCGCCGATTTTTCCTTTTTTGCGTGCTTCATCTAATCCAATCAGCGTGCGTTCTTTGATCAATGCACACTCCATCTCAGCTAATCCTTCCATCAATTGGAAGTAGACCGTCCCCATAGGTTCGCGAGTATCGATTTTTTCTGTGATGCTGACTAGATGTAACCCACGGTCTTTAAATAATTTCGTGAATTCTGTTAGTTGTCTTGTCGATTTTCCTAGATGATGAAGCTGGCAAATCACTAATGTATCGCCTTGCTCCATTTTTTCGATGACTTTTTCTAAACAAATGGCGTCAGATAAACTGTCTTTTTGACCATACGTTTCGTGAAAAATTTCGTGACAACCAAAATCAGAGAGTTTTTGCATTTGAGCCGTCGAATCGACATCATTAATAGTTGTACGTGCATAACCGATAATCTTCATGGTGATTCCTTTCTAGCAAAGTTTTCTAAGTGTTTGAGACAAGTAAAAATGTAGCATAAAGTAACTGAAAAAGATAGTTTTTTTAGGCATTTTCAACGAATCTCTTTCGCATTATTTTTGAAAGGGAGTATCGAGTACAGACACGCCATTTTCAGAGGCAACGACAACCTTTGAAACCATATTTAAAAACAAGCCGTGTTCGACGACACCGACTAATTGATCCAAATAAGTCGCTAATTTTTCGGGATCTTCGATTCGTTCTAAATGAAGGTCAATAATATAGTGCCCACTATCTGTTACGACGGTCTCACCAGTTTCTGTTTGACGTAATACAGGCTGATAGTTTTTTTCTTTAAAAAGACGCATCAGTTGTTGAGAACCATAGGGGATGACTTCGACAGGGAGTGGAAAGCGCCCAAGTTGATCCACCATTTTTGATCCATCGACGATCCAGATCGTTTGTTTTGAATAAGATGCAACGATCTTTTCAAATAAAAGAGCAGCACCGCCACCTTTGATCCCCTGAAAATCGGCACTGATTTCATCGGCACCATCGATCGTCAAATCGACGACTGGGACTTCATCAATACTTTTCAAAGGGATACCTAAGCTTTCTGCTTGTGCTTTTGTACCGCTAGAAGTAGTGACACCAGTGATTTTCAATCCTTCTTCGCGCATGCGTCGGCCAATTTCTTCTACCATATAATAGGCAGTAGAACCAGTTCCAAGTCCAACGATCATGCCATCTTCAACAAATTCTGCAGCTTTAATGCCTACTAATTGCTTTAAGTTCATTTCTATCCCTCCAGCATTTTTATAGCTCTTTAACTGCTATTTTAGCTTGATTTAATCGAAAAAGATAGAGAGCATAACACAATTTTTATAGGATAGAAAAAAATGTATATGTTTGGTTGACATTCTTTTTTATCCGTGATATTCTAACCAAGGTGCTTTATCTACAGGTCTCTGTTAAGAGACGTGCTGACTGTTTATCAAAGCATATTTGATAAAGATGCATAACTGCATTTATTTTTTATCGCAAAAAAAGAACCACCTGGATGTGTGGAACTAGATGTGAATCGTGGGAAGGAGGAACTAGGAATGCCTACAATTAACCAATTAGTACGTAAACCTCGTAAATCAAAGGTGGAAAAATCTAATTCACCTGCTTTGAACAAAGGATATAACAGCTTTAAGAAAACTCAAACAAACGTGAACTCTCCTCAAAAACGTGGGGTAGCTACACGTGTGGGAACAATGACACCTAAAAAACCGAACTCAGCTTTACGTAAATATGCTCGTGTTCGTTTGTCAAACTTAATTGAAGTTACTGCTTATATCCCAGGGATTGGTCACAATTTACAAGAGCATAGCGTGGTACTATTACGCGGTGGACGTGTAAAAGACTTACCAGGGGTACGTTATCATATCGTTCGTGGTGCACTAGATACTGCTGGTGTGAACGACCGTAAACAAAGCCGTTCTAAATACGGTACGAAAAGACCTAAAGCTTAATTTTAATTATTTACTACAAATGAAAATCGAACCTACTATATAATAGTCGTTCGATCAACTATGAAGAATATTTCGGAAGGAGGAGTTACGGATGCCACGTAAAGGTCCTGTTGCAAAACGTGATGTTTTACCAGATCCTATTTATAACTCAAAATTAGTAACTCGCTTGATCAACCGTGTAATGGTTGACGGAAAACGCGGTGTTGCTGCTAATATTATCTATAATGCCTTTGATTTGATCAAAGAATCTACAGGTAACGATCCATTAGAAGTGTTTGAACAAGCAATGAACAATGTTATGCCTGTTCTTGAAGTTAAAGCACGTCGTGTTGGGGGTTCAAACTATCAAGTACCAGTTGAAGTTCGCCCTGAACGTCGTACGACTTTAGCGCTACGTTGGGTAGTTAACTACGCTCGCTTGCGCGGTGAACACACAATGGAAGAACGCTTAGCGAAAGAAATCATGGACGCTGCAAACAATACTGGAGCTTCTGTTAAAAAACGCGAAGACACACACAAAATGGCAGACGCGAACCGCGCATTTGCTCATTATCGTTGGTAAGATCCTCTCTGTCTGTCGGCTAATCCCACAGCAGAAAGTCAATTTACAATCGATTTAAACAAAGAGAGGAGTAAGAAAATGGCAAGAGAATTTTCGCTAGAAAAAACTCGTAATATTGGTATCATGGCTCACGTTGATGCAGGTAAAACTACAACAACAGAGCGTATCTTGTACTATACTGGTAAAATCCATAAAATCGGTGAAACTCACGAAGGAGCTTCACAGATGGACTGGATGGAACAAGAACAAGAACGTGGTATCACGATTACATCTGCTGCCACTACTGCGCAGTGGAAAGGTTACCGCGTAAATATCATCGATACACCAGGACACGTAGACTTCACAATCGAAGTTCAACGTTCTCTACGTGTATTGGATGGTGCTGTAACTGTACTTGATGCACAATCAGGTGTTGAACCTCAAACTGAAACTGTTTGGCGTCAAGCAACTGAGTACCGAGTACCTCGTATCGTATTCTGTAACAAAATGGATAAAATCGGTGCAGACTTCTTATACTCAGTAAAATCATTGCACGATCGTTTACAAGCGAACGCGCATCCAATCCAATTGCCAATCGGTTCTGAAGATAACTTCACAGGTATCATTGACTTGGTAACGATGAAAGCAGAGATCTACACAAACGATCTAGGCACAGACATCCAAGAAACTGAAATTCCTGAAGAATATGCAGAACAAGCACAAGAATGGCGTGAAAAATTAGTCGAAGCTGTTGCTGAAACAGACGAAGAACTAATGATGAAATATCTTGAAGGTGAAGAAATCACTCAAGAAGAATTGATTGCCGGTATCCGTCGTGCAACAATCAACGTTGAGTTCTTCCCTGTGTTAGCTGGTTCAGCATTCAAGAATAAAGGGGTCCAATTGATGTTGGATGCTGTTCTTGATTACTTGCCATCACCACTTGATATTGAAGCAATCAAAGGTATTGACTCAAAAACAGACGAAGAAACAACTCGTCCTGCAGATGACGAAGCTCCTTTTGCTTCATTAGCATTTAAAGTAATGACTGACCCATTCGTAGGTCGTCTAACTTTCTTCCGTGTCTACTCTGGTGTCCTTGAAAGTGGTTCATACGTATTGAACGCATCAAAAGGCAAAAAAGAGCGTATCGGTCGTATCCTACAAATGCACGCAAACACACGTCAAGAAATCGACAAAGTGTATTCAGGTGATATCGCCGCTGCTGTTGGATTGAAAGATACAACAACAGGGGACACATTGTGTGCATTAGATGCACCAGTTATCCTTGAATCAATCGAATTCCCAGAACCAGTTATCCAAGTCGCTGTTGAGCCTAAATCAAAAGCTGACCAAGATAAAATGGGTGTTGCGTTGCAAAAACTTGCAGAAGAAGATCCTTCATTCCGTGTTGAAACAAACGTTGAAACAGGTGAAACAGTTATCTCAGGTATGGGTGAGTTGCACTTGGACGTATTAGTAGACCGTATGAAACGCGAATTTAAAGTTGAAGCAAACGTTGGTGCGCCTCAAGTTTCTTACCGCGAAACATTCCGTGAAGCAACAAAAGCGGAAGGTAAATTTGTACGTCAGTCTGGTGGTAAAGGTCAATACGGTCACGTATGGGTTGAATTTACACCAAACGAAGAAGGAAAAGGCTTCGAATTCGAAAACGCAATCGTTGGTGGTGTGGTTCCACGTGAATACATCCCAGCAGTTGAAAAAGGATTAGAAGAATCAATGAATAACGGTGTTCTTGCTGGATACCCATTAGTGGATATCAAAGCAAAACTTTACGATGGTTCATACCATGACGTCGATTCAAATGAAACAGCGTTCCGTGTTGCTGCATCAATGGCTCTAAGAGCTGCTGCAAAACACGCACGTCCTGTGATCCTTGAACCAATGATGAAAGTTACGATTACTGTACCAGAAGATTACTTAGGTGATATCATGGGACACGTAACAAGCCGACGCGGACGTGTCGAAGGAATGGAAGCACACGGTAATTCACAAATCGTTAATGCAATCGTTCCATTGGCAGAAATGTTCGGATACGCGACTACATTGCGTTCAGCAACTCAAGGTCGTGGTACATTCATGATGGTATTTGACCACTACGAAGACGTACCGAAATCTGTTCAAGAAGAAATCATTAAGAAAAACGGCGGAAAAGCTGAATAATTTCTTAAAGCAAGGTAGTCTCGTGAAGAGATTTATCTAGAGACTGTATTTTTTATGCAGTTTCGTGTAAAATAACTTTTGATGATACGGGCATGTGATCGGCAATTTTGTCTATCACATACCTATCAGACAAATAAAAATTAAACTGTAATTTTAGGGAGGATATTTTAAAATGGCAAAAGAAAAATTTGACCGTTCGAAACCACACGTTAACATTGGTACTATCGGACACGTTGACCATGGTAAAACAACTTTAACAGCTGCAATCACAACTGTACTATCTAAGAAAAACGGCGGCCAAGCAATGGCTTACGATCAAATCGATGGTGCTCCTGAAGAACGCGAACGCGGAATCACTATCTCAACAGCTCACGTTGAGTACGAAACTGACGCACGTCACTATGCTCACGTTGACTGCCCAGGACACGCGGACTACGTTAAAAACATGATCACTGGTGCTGCTCAAATGGACGGAGCAATCTTAGTTGTTTCTGCTGCTGACGGCCCTATGCCTCAAACTCGTGAACACATCCTATTATCTCGTCAAGTTGGTGTACCATACATCGTTGTATTCTTGAACAAAGTAGATATGGTTGATGACGAAGAATTACTTGAATTAGTTGAAATGGAAGTTCGTGACCTATTAACAGAATACGAATTCCCTGGTGACGATGTTCCTGTAATCGCTGGTTCAGCTTTAAGAGCTTTAGAAGGCGACGCTTCATACGAAGAAAAAATTCTTGAATTGATGGCTGCAGTTGACGAATATATCCCAACTCCAGAACGTGATAACGACAAACCATTCATGATGCCAGTTGAGGACGTATTCTCAATCACTGGTCGTGGTACTGTTGCTACAGGACGTGTTGAACGTGGACAAGTTCGTGTTGGTGACGTTATCGATATCGTTGGTATCGCAGAAGAAACAGCTCAAACAACTGTAACTGGTGTTGAAATGTTCCGTAAATTATTAGACTACGCTGAAGCAGGCGATAACATTGGTGCGTTATTACGTGGTGTTTCACGTGAAGACATCCAACGTGGTCAAGTTTTAGCTAAACCAGGTACAATCACACCTCATACAAAATTCTCTGCAGAAGTATACGTGTTGACTAAAGAAGAAGGTGGACGTCACACTCCATTCTTCACTAACTACCGTCCACAATTCTACTTCCGTACGACTGACGTAACTGGTGTTGTTGAATTACCAGAAGGAACTGAAATGGTTATGCCTGGCGACAACGTAACAATGGAAGTTGAATTAATCCACCCAATCGCTATCGAAAACGGTACTAAATTCTCAATCCGTGAAGGCGGACGTACAGTTGGTGCCGGTGTCGTTACAGAAATCAAAGCTTAATTCATTTTAAGCCTAACAAAGTAACATTTATTCGGACGTTGAAGTTCGAGGTAAGGATCTTGATCCTTTGCCTCGAACTTTTTTTATTTCAGCAAACAATTGATTAGAGGAGAGGCTATGAAAGAGAGGAATATCCAAAAATATTCTTAATATGTAGTGAATTGCCTTTTTCCTCTAAATAGGAGAATGGAAATTGGAAGGAAAAACCACAAATCCTTCTATAAAAAAGAGGAGGATTTCTCTTTTTTTAATTGAATGAAAATTTATGAAAATAAATTGTTTTTTACAGCAAAAAAACCTTGCGTTGTGAATTTAGATATATTATAATGACAAAGGTGCGTTTACCTTAGGTGAATGGCACAGACGAAATCAAAATGATTTTGTCGGCTAAGAAACGAGAGGTTGCGACACGCCCGGACGCTTTGCCACGAACGAGCGTGACGGAAATTTTCGTGGAGCTATGTCTACTTTTCAAAATAGGCGAAGGAGGGAACAAGATGGCAAAACAAAAAATTCGTATCCGTTTAAAAGCGTATGAACACCGTATTTTAGATCAATCAGCGGATAAAATCGTGGAAACTGCAAAAAGAACTGGAGCTGGCGTTTCTGGTCCAATTCCATTACCAACTGAACGCAGTCTTTACACAGTTATTCGTGCGACTCACAAATACAAAGATTCACGCGAACAATTCGAAATGCGTACACACAAACGTCTTATCGACATTGTGAACCCAACACCAAAAACAGTTGATGCTTTAATGAAGCTTGACTTACCATCAGGTGTTAACATCGAAATCAAACTATAAAAACTAAACTAATAATAATGGAGGTGTACTCATGACCAAAGGAATCTTAGGGAAAAAAGTGGGAATGACACAAATCTTCACTGAATCTGGCGAATTAATTCCAGTTACTGTTGTAGAAGCTACGCCAAACGTAGTACTACAAGTAAAAACAATGGAAACTGATGGCTACGAAGCTATTCAAGTTGGTTACCAAGACAAACGTGAAGTTTTATCAAACAAACCTGCGAAAGGTCATGTTGCAAAAGCAAACACGGCTCCTAAGCGCTTCATTCGTGAATTCAAAAATGTTGAGCTAGGAGAATATGAAGTAGGAAAAGAAATTACAGTTGATGTTTTCCAAGCAGGAGACATTATTGATGTAACAGGTACTACGAAAGGTAAAGGATTCCAAGGGGTTATCAAACGTCACGGCCAAAGCCGCGGACCAATGGCTCACGGTTCTCGCTACCATCGTCGTCCTGGGTCAATGGGTCCAGTTGCACCTAACCGTGTATTCAAAAACAAACGTCTTGCTGGCCGTATGGGTGGCAACCGCGTAACTATCCAAAACTTGGAAGTTGTACGTGTAGATGCTGAAAGAAACGTAATCTTGATCAAAGGTAACGTTCCTGGAGCGAAAAAATCATTAATCACTATCAAATCAGCTGTGAAAGCTAAATAATAGTAGGAAGAAAGGAGGAACTAAGGAATGCCGAATGTAGCATTATTCAAACAAGATGGAAGCCAAAACGGTGAAATCACTCTTAACGAAGAAATCTTCGGAATTGAACCAAATGAAAGTGTTGTTTACGACGCAATCGTTATGCAACGCGCATCATTAAGACAAGGAACACATGCGGTTAAAAACCGTAGCGCTGTTCGAGGCGGTGGCCGTAAACCATGGCGTCAAAAAGGAACTGGTCGTGCTCGTCAAGGATCAATCCGTTCACCGCAATGGCGTGGAGGTGGCGTAGTCTTCGGACCAACACCACGTTCTTACAGCTACAAACTTCCTAAAAAAGTTCGTCGTTTAGCAATGAAATCTGTATTATCAGAAAAAGTTGCAGAAAACAACTTGGTAGCAATCGAAGGATTAAGCTTTGATGCACCAAAAACAAAAGAATTCAAAGAAGTTCTTGCTAAATTATCTATTGACTCTAAAGTATTGGTTGTACTAGAACCTGGTAACGACTTTGCAGCTTTATCTGCACGTAACTTATCAAACGTTTCTGTAGTAACTTCTGACAACGTTAGCGTTCTAGATGTTGTATCAAATACAAAAGTTTTAGCAACACAAACTGCTCTTACTCAAATTGAGGAGGTGCTTGCATAATGAACTTACTAGACGTAATCAAACGCCCAGTGATCACTGAGAAATCAATGCTTGCCATGGATGACAAGAAATATACTTTCGAAGTAGACACTCGCGCAAACAAAACTTTAGTAAAACAAGCGGTTGAAGCTGCTTTTGACGTGAAAGTCAAAAACGTGAACATCGTGAACGTACGTGCGAAATTCAAACGTATGGGCAAATATGCAGGATATACAAAAAAACGTCGCAAAGCGATCGTTACATTGACTGAAGATTCAAAAGAAATCCAATTATTCGAAGCTGCTGAATAAGCAACACTCGATAACTGATTAAATTAGGAGGGGAAAACGTGGCGATTAAAAAGTACAAACCTACCACAAATGGCCGTCGTAACATGACAGGTTCTGATTTTGCTGAAATCACAACATCAACACCTGAAAAAACATTGTTACAGCCATTGAAAAACCATGCTGGACGTAATAACAACGGCCGCATCACTGTACGTCATCAAGGTGGCGGACACAAACGCCAATACCGCGTGATCGATTTCAAACGTAACAAAGACAACGTTGTTGCTACTGTTCAAACGATCGAATATGATCCAAACCGTTCAGCTAACATCGCGTTAGTACATTATGAAGATGGAGTGAAAGCTTACATCTTAGCACCAAAAGGACTACAAGTTGGAATGAAACTTGTTTCAGGTCCTGAAGCAGATATCAAAGTCGGAAATGCTCTTCCTTTAGAAAACATTCCAGTTGGTACTGTGATCCACAATATTGAAATGAAACCTGGTAAAGGTGGACAATTGATCCGTTCTGCTGGTACAAGTGCTCAAGTACTTGGTAAAGAAGGCAAATACGTATTGATCCGCTTGAACTCTGGTGAAGTTCGCATGATCTTAGCTGCATGCCGTGCAACAATCGGTTCTGTAGGTAACGAACAACACGAACTTATCAATATTGGTAAAGCTGGCCGCTCTCGTTGGATGCGTAAACGCCCAACTGTACGTGGTAGCGTAATGAACCCTAACGATCACCCACACGGTGGTGGTGAAGGTAAAGCTCCAATCGGACGTAAAGCTCCAGTTTCTCCTTGGGGTCAACCAGCTCTTGGTTACAAAACTCGTAACAAGAAAGCTAAATCAGACAAACTTATCGTTCGTCGTAAAAATAAATAATTACTTTGACCATGTGTCGCACATTTTGAGAGGAGGTTCACCATGGGTCGTAGTTTAAAGAAAGGGCCTTTCGTTGATGAGCATTTAATGAGTAAAGTTGAAGCTCAAGCAGGGGCCGAAAAGAAAAAAGTAATCAAAACTTGGTCTCGTCGTTCGACAATTTTCCCAAGTTTTGTTGGATATACCATCGCAGTATACGATGGACGTAAACACGTACCAGTTTACATCCAAGAAGATATGGTAGGACACAAATTAGGTGAATTCGCACCAACTAGAACTTATCGTGGGCATGTCGCTGACGACAAGAAAACGAGACGCTAATTCGAGGGGAGGATAAAAGCAAATGGCAGAACAAATCACATCAGCTAAAGCAACTGCAAAAACAGTTCGCACTTCACCTCGTAAAGCGCGTCTAGTAATTGACCTTATCAGAGGTAAAAGTGTTGCGGATGCAATTTCAATTTTGAAATTCACACCAAACAAATCTGCTGGGATCATCGAGAAAGTATTGATGTCAGCAATTGCAAATGCAGAAAACAACTTTGACTTAGATGTTGAGAACTTGGTAGTATCTGAAGCATTTGTTAACGAAGGACCAACAATGAAACGTTTCCGTCCACGTGCAAAAGGTTCAGCTTCACCAATCAACAAACGTACAAGTCATATCACGGTAGTCGTATCAGAAAAATAAGGAGGGATAATCTGTGGGTCAAAAAGTACATCCAATTGGAATGCGTGTAGGCATCATCCGCGACTGGGATGCAAAATGGTTTGCTGAAAAAGAGTATGCAGAGTTCTTACACGAAGATTTAAGAATCCGTAAATTTATTTCAACTAGACTTGCTGATGCTGCTGTATCAACAATTGAAATCGAACGCGCAACTGGCCGCGTAAACATTTCAATCCACACAGCTAAACCAGGTATGGTTATTGGTAAAGGCGGATCTGAAGTCGAAAACCTAAGAAAAGAATTAAACAAATTAACTGGTAAAAGAATCCATATCAACATCGTGGAAATCAAAAAACCAGATTTAGATGCTAAATTAGTAGGTGAAGGAATTGCACGTCAATTAGAAAACCGTGTTGCATTCCGTCGCGCTCAAAAACAAGCGATCCAACGTTCAATGCGTTCTGGCGCTAAAGGGATCAAAACTCAAGTATCTGGACGTCTAAACGGTGCGGATATCGCTCGTTCAGAAGGATACTCAGAAGGAACAGTTCCTCTTCACACTTTGCGTGCGGATATTGATTACGCATGGGAAGAAGCAGATACAACATACGGAAAACTAGGAGTTAAAGTGTGGATCTATCGTGGAGAAATTCTTCCAACTAAAAAAAACACTGAGAAAGGAGGGAAATAAACATGTTAGTACCTAAACGTGTAAAACACCGTCGTGAATTCCGCGGAAAAATGCGCGGTGAAGCAAAAGGCGGAAAAGAAGTAGCATTCGGTGAATACGGCTTACAAGCTGTTGAATCACACTGGATCACAAACCGTCAGATCGAAGCTTCTCGTATTGCTATGACTCGTTACATGAAACGTGGCGGGAAAGTATGGATCAAAATTTTCCCTCATAAATCATATACATCTAAAGCGATCGGCGTTCGTATGGGTAAAGGTAAAGGGGCTCCTGAAGGATGGGTTGCACCAGTAAAACGTGGTAAAATCATGTTTGAAATTGCAGGCGTTTCTGAAGAAGTAGCTCGTGAAGCATTACGTTTAGCTTCCCACAAATTACCAATGAAAACTAAGATCGTAAAACGTGAGGAAATGGGTGGTGAATCGAATGAAGGTTAAAGAAATCAGAGAATTAACCACTGCCGAAATGCTTGATCAAGAAAAACAATTAAAAGAAGAATTGTTTAATCTTAGATTCCAATTAGCAACAGGTCAATTAGAAAACACTGCACGTATTAAAGAAGTACGTAAATCGATTGCACGCATCAAAACAGTTTTGCGTGAACAAGCTAAGTAATTATGGAAGGAGGCCATTAAGCGTATGACTGAAGAAAGAAATCAACGCAAAGTTTATCAAGGTCGCGTGGTATCAGACAAAATGGATAAAACAATTACCGTTGCTGTCGAAACAAAGAAAAACCACCCTATCTACGGTAAACGTATGAACTATTCTAAGAAGTACAAAGTACATGATGAAAACAACACAGCAAAAGTTGGCGACATCGTGAGAATTATGGAAACTCGTCCATTATCAGCTACAAAACGTTTCCGTTTGTTGGAAATAGTCGAAGAAGCAGTTATTATCTAATAACACGAGATTTTCCTATATAGATTGAATGCAAAATCTGAAAGGAGGATACACAACGTGATCCAAGCAGAAAGTCGTTTAAGAATCGCTGATAATTCAGGCGCACGTGAAATTTTGACGATCAAAGTCCTTGGCGGATCTGGTCGCAAAACTGCGAATATCGGTGATGTGATCGTTGCTACGGTTAAACAAGCAACGCCAGGTGGGGTTGTCAAAAAAGGTGACGTCGTTAAAGCCGTTATCGTTCGTACAAAATCAGGAGCTCGTCGTGCAGACGGTTCATATATCAAGTTTGATGAAAATGCTGCAGTGATTATTCGTGATGATAAAAGCCCTCGTGGAACACGTATCTTTGGGCCAGTTGCACGTGAACTACGTGAAAACAACTTCATGAAGATCGTTTCTCTAGCACCAGAAGTTTTATAATCTTGAGACACTTAACAAAGGAGGTGCGAAACAGTTATGTTTGTTAAAAAAGGCGATAAAGTTAAAGTGATCACCGGTAAAGACAAAAACAAAGAAGGCGTTGTATTAGCAGCGTTTCCTAAACAGGATAAAGTGGTTGTCGAAGGTGTGAACATGATCAAAAAACACCAAAAACCTTCTCAAGCTGCTCCTCAAGGTGGAATTGTTGAGATGGAAGCGCCACTTCACGTTTCTAACGTGATGGTCATCGACTCTACTGGTGTAGCTGGCCGAGTTGGCTACAAAGAAGTAGACGGAAAAAAAGTCCGTGTTTCTAAAAAAACCGGTGAAGTTTTAGATAAATAAAAAGTTTAAGGAAGGAGGGTCTTACTGAATGAACCGCCTAAAAGAAAAATATCTTAAAGAAGTAACTCCATCATTGATGGAAAAATTTGACTATAGCTCTGTTATGCAAACACCTAAAGTTGAAAAGATCGTCATCAACATGGGTGTTGGTGATGCGGTATCAAACGCTAAAAACTTAGACAAAGCAGTTGAAGAACTAACTTTGATCACTGGACAAAAACCAATGATCACAAAAGCTAAAAAATCAATCGCTGGATTCCGTTTACGTGAAGGAATGCCAATTGGAGCAAAAGTTACCTTACGCGGAGAAAGAATGTACGAATTTTTAGATAAATTAGTATCAGTTTCTCTACCACGTGTACGTGACTTCCATGGTGTAAGTAAAAAAGCCTTTGATGGTCGTGGAAACTACACTTTAGGTATTAAAGAACAATTGATCTTCCCAGAAGTAGATTATGATTTAGTAGATAAAGTACGTGGTATGGACATCGTCATTGTAACGACAGCGAACACAGATGAAGAATCTCGTGAGTTGTTGACACAATTAGGCATGCCATTCCAAAAATAATTAAAGGAGGCGAACTACGTGGCTAAAAAATCAATGATTGCTAAAAACAAACGTCCTGCAAAACACTCAACACAAGCTTACACTCGTTGCGAACGTTGCGGACGTCCACATTCAGTTTATCGTAAGTTCCATCTTTGCCGTATTTGCTTCCGCGAACTTGCCTATAAAGGTCAAATTCCCGGCGTGAAGAAAGCTAGCTGGTAAAAAAGTAAATTCGCATAAGAAGGAGGTAAAAGTTCAATGGTCATGACAGATCCAATTGCAGATTTTCTAACTCGTATCCGTAATGCAAACATGGTTAAACATGAGGCTTTAGAAGTTCCTGCATCAAAAATTAAACGTGACATCGCTGAAATCTTGAAACGTGAAGGTTTCGTCCGTGATGTTGAATATATCGAAGATGACAAGCAAGGCGTGATCCGCGTTTTCCTAAAATTTGGTAAAAGCGGCGAACGTGTTATTACAAACTTAAAACGTATTTCTAAACCAGGCTTACGTGTTTATGTTAAAGCTGGCGAAGTGCCAAAAGTTTTAAATGGCTTAGGTATCGCTATTATTTCGACTTCTGAAGGTGTTGTCACTGATAAAGAAGCTCGTGAGAAAAACATCGGCGGCGAAGTTATCGCTTACGTATGGTAATCAAGTAGAATCTACAAGGAGGTGTCTTTAAGTGAGCCGTATTGGAAATAAGATCGTTGTGATCCCTGAAGGTGTAACTATCACTCAAGATGGAAACAACGTTACAGTTAAAGGACCAAAAGGGGAATTGACTCGTACATTTTCTGCTGATATCAAAATGAATATCGAAGGAAATGAAGTGACATTCACTCGTCCAAATGACAGTAAAGAAATGAAAACTATCCATGGAACAACTCGTGCTAACTTCAACAACATGGTTGTAGGTGTTAGTGAAGGTTTCCAAAAAGGATTAGAATTAATCGGGGTTGGGTACCGTGCGCAAATGCAAGGAACAAAACTTGTATTGAACGTTGGTTACTCACATCCAGTAGAAATCACACCACCAGCTGGCGTGACTGTTGAAGTCCCATCTAACACACAAGTAATTGTGAAGGGTGCGAACAAAGAAGAAGTTGGCGAATTAGCTGCGAACATCCGTGGTACTCGTCCTCCAGAACCTTATAAAGGTAAAGGTATTCGTTATGTTGGCGAATTCGTACGCCGTAAAGAAGGTAAAACTGGTAAATAATCGTTTCGAAAAATTTCATAGAAGCCAGCAGCAGGAAAAAAGGATTTTGCTGAAGTATTTCTTCATTAAGAGAGAGTTTACTTGTGCCGCAGCTTCTATTTTTTCAAAACTGATCATTTCTACTGTCTGACAGTAGAAAAAATAAAAATAAAGAGGTGACAATTGTGATTACAAAACCAGATAAGAACAAAACACGTCAAAAGAGACACCGTCGTGTACGTAACACTATCTCTGGTACTGCTGAGCGCCCACGCTTGAACGTTTTTCGTTCTAACAAAAACATCTACGCGCAACTTATTGATGACGTAGCGGGTGTAACGCTAGCAAGTGCCTCTACCTTGGATAAAGAAATTTCAGGTGGAACAAAAACAGAAGCAGCACAAGCTGTCGGTAAATTAGTTGCTGAACGCGCAACTGAAAAAGGCATTAAAGTCGTAGTCTTTGACCGTGGTGGATACCTTTACCATGGCCGTGTGCAAGCTTTAGCTGAAGCTGCTCGCGAAAATGGACTAGAATTTTAGAAGAAGGAGGAATACCATTCATGGTTTATATCGATCCAAAACATTTGGAATTAGAAGACCGCGTTGTTGCAATTAACCGTGTAACAAAAGTTGTTAAAGGTGGACGTCGTCTACGTTTTGCTGCTTTAGTTGTTGTCGGTGACAAAAACGGACACGTAGGATTTGGTACTGGTAAAGCACAAGAAGTACCTGAAGCGATCCGTAAAGCAATTGAAGATGCGAAGAAAAACTTAGTTGAAGTACCTATGGTTGGTTCAACAATCCCACACGAAGTAATCGGTGCTTTTAGTGGTGGTAGAATCCTAATGAAACCTGCTGTTGAAGGTTCTGGGGTTGCTGCTGGTGGACCAGTTCGTGCCGTATTAGAATTAGCAGGGGTAGCAGATATCACTTCTAAATCTTTAGGCTCAAACACACCAATCAACGTTGTTCGCGCAACTGTTGAAGGTTTGAAACAATTAAAACGTGCTGAAGAAGTTGCAGCTCTACGCGGCAAATCAGTGGAAGAATTAATCGGATAAGGAGGACAAACATAATGGCTGAATTAAAAGTAACTTTAAAACGCAGTATTATCGGACGTCCTCAAAACCAACGCGATACTGTTAAAGCGTTAGGTCTTACAAAGATTAACAGTTCTGTGGTTAAGCCTGCTAATGAAGCAATCAAAGGCATGATCAACACTGTTTCTCACTTAGTGGACGTTGAAGAAGTTTAATTAAACAAATAAAATAAGAACTAGGACAATTAAGGAGGTGCCAAACCTATGAAACTTCATGAATTAAAACCCGCTGAAGGTTCACGCCAAGTACGTAACCGTGTTGGTCGTGGTACTTCTTCAGGTAACGGAAAAACTGCCGGACGTGGTCAAAAAGGACAAAAAGCTCGTTCAGGCGGTGGTGTACGTCTAGGATTCGAAGGGGGACAAACACCATTGTTCCGTCGTTTACCAAAACGTGGATTTACAAATGTTAACCGTAAGGACTACGCAGTCGTTAATTTAGATGTCTTGAATCGCTTTGAAGACGGAGCTGAAGTAACTCCTGTTGCTTTAGTAGAAGCTGGAATCGTGAAAAACGAAAAAGCTGGAATCAAAGTTTTAGCTAACGGAGAATTGAACAAAAAGTTAACTGTGAAAGCAGCTAAATTCTCAAAAGCAGCACAAGAAGCAATCGAAGCGGCTGGTGGCTCTGTTGAGGTGATCTAATGCTTAAACTATTAAAAGACGCTTTTAAGGTCAAAGATATTAGATCGAAAATCCTTTTTACTGTATTTGTTCTCTTTGTTTTTCGTTTAGGGGCACATATCACTGTTCCCGGCGTAAATGCAAGCTCATTACAAGACCTATCTAGCTTACCGTTTTTCAACATGTTGAACTTGGTAAGTGGTAGTGCAATGCAAAACTTCTCGATCTTTTCGATGGGGGTTTCGCCTTACATTACTGCTTCGATCGTTATCCAATTATTACAAATGGATATCGTGCCACGTTTTGTGGAATGGTCGAAACAAGGTGAAGTTGGTCGTAAAAAGTTGAATCAGGCAACAAGATATTTGACGTTAGTATTGGCATTTATCCAATCTGTCGGTATCACAGCAGGATTTAACCAATACGCTCAATTAGGTTTTGTCAACAATCCAAATGTCTCTACTTATGTAACGATCGGTTTGATCTTAACTGCAGGAACGATGTTTGTTACTTGGTTGGGTGAACAAATCACTGAAAAAGGTATCGGTAACGGTGTGTCAATGATCATCTTTGCAGGGATCATTTCGAGATTACCGGAAAGTGTACGTGAAATTTATGAAGATTACTTCGTAAATATCAATTCTTCCGATATCTGGAGATCTGCAATTTTCGTTGCCATCTTACTAGTTGCGGTTCTAGCAATCGTGACATTCGTAACATTTTTCCAACAAGCTGAACGTAAGATCCCGATTCAGTACACAAAACGTATAGCAGGTGCGCCAACAAGTAGTTATCTACCGTTGAAAGTAAATGCTGCTGGGGTAATTCCGGTTATCTTTGCAAGTTCATTTATTGCGACACCAAATGCTGTGTTACAAGCGTTAAGTGGCCGATTCGGATCTGAAAATTGGTATAAAATAATGATGGAGATCTTTAACTATAATACGGTGCCTGGCGCAACGATTTATACGGTATTGATCGTCGCATTTACATTCTTCTATGCCTTTGTTCAAGTAAACCCTGAGAAATTAGCGGAGAACTTACAAAAGCAAGGAAGCTATATACCAAGTGTACGCCCTGGTAAGGGAACTGAAGAGTATGTCTCAAGCTTATTGATGCGATTAAGTACAGTCGGAGCACTATTCCTTGGTTTAGTGGCGTTATTACCAATCATTGCACAAATGATTTGGGATCTGCCACAATCAATCGGGTTAGGTGGTACAAGTCTGTTGATCGTGATCGGTGTGGCTTTAGAAACTGCGAAACAGTTAGAAGGCTTAATGCTGAAACGTAAATATGTTGGCTTTATTGAGTAAGAAAGCGTGTTGAGGTTTTTCCTCAACACACGTTCTCACATTTATTAGGAGGGAAAGCAATGAACCTCATTTTAATGGGGCTGCCAGGTGCAGGTAAAGGAACACAAGCTGAAAAAATCATTGACGCTTATGGGATTCCTCACATCTCAACAGGAGATATGTTTCGTGCAGCTATCAAAAATGAAACAGCTCTTGGCTTGGAAGCAAAGTCTTATATGGATAAAGGTGCATTAGTTCCTGATGAAGTAACAAATGGAATCGTAAAAGAGCGTTTAGCAGAACCCGATACAGAGAAAGGCTTCTTATTAGATGGCTTTCCTCGTACAATCGAGCAAGCAGAAGCTCTAAATGCAATGTTAAAAGATTTAAATAAACAAATTGATGCTGTCATCGATATCCACGTGGGTGAAGAAGTTTTGGTTGAGCGTTTAGCAGGCCGCTTCATTTGCCGTAACTGTGGAGCAACTTACCATAAAATTTTCAACCCTACAAAAGTTGAAGACACATGTGATCGTTGTGGTGGGCATGAATTCTATCAAAGAGAAGATGATAAACCTGAGACGGTTAAAAATCGTCTGGCTATCAACATCAAAAATAGTGAACCAATCTTGGCTTATTATAAAGAACAAGGTTTGCTACACACTATCGATGGTGATCGTGAAATCGATGCTGTATTTACTGATGTCCAAAAAATCATTGAAAAATAGCACGATTGCCCGTAGCCGACTTGCATTAAGCAGTTACTCTTGTCAAGTTCAATAAATTATGATAGAATATGTCAGTCCGACTTCTAGAGAATCCTCTAGATGATCCATTTTGAGAATTTTGAGGTGGGAACTGCAGTTTCCGCCATTTTATCGTGTGAAAATGCGAAACAAGTACAAGGAGGTACTGTGCGTGGCAAAAGAAGATATGATTGAAGTCGAAGGTACAGTCGTCGAAACTTTGCCGAATGCAATGTTTAAAGTTGAACTAGAAAACGGACACCAAGTTCTTGCTACTGTTTCAGGTAAAATTCGTATGCACTACATTCGTATTCTACCTGGTGACAAAGTGACGGTTGAATTGTCTCCATATGATTTAAACCGTGGCCGTATTACTTATCGCTTTAAATAATTGTACTCCGTAAAACTACAGGAGGTATTATCATGAAAGTAAGACCATCAGTAAAACCAATGTGTGAACATTGTAAAGTAATTCGTCGTAAAGGACGCGTTATGGTGATTTGCCCAGCAAATCCAAAACATAAACAACGTCAAGGATAAATGGAGGTGCACTAAATATGGCTCGTATTGCAGGAGTAGATATTCCTCGTGATAAACGTGTAGTAGTTTCACTTACTTATATCTATGGTATTGGTAACACTACTGCGAAACAAATCTTAGCTAATGCTGGCGTATCTGAAGATGTTCGCGTTCGTGAATTAACGAATGAACAAACAGATGCTATCCGTGCAGAAGTAGATAAATTAAAAGTTGAAGGGGATCTTCGTCGTGAAGTGAACTTAAACATCAAACGCTTGATGGAAATCGGTTCTTACCGTGGAATCCGTCACCGTCGTGGATTGCCTGTTCGTGGACAAAACACGAAAAACAATGCACGTACTCGTAAAGGCCCAGCTCGCGCTATCGCTGGCAAGAAAAAATAATTCTTAAGTGAAGGAGGTTAAATCTTCATGGTAGCAAAAAAAGTGAATCGTAAACGCCGTGTGAAAAAGAATATAGAAGCTGGGATTGCACATATCCACTCTACATTCAACAACACAATCATCATGATCACTGATACTCACGGAAATGCTTTAGCGTGGTCATCAGCTGGTTCATTAGGTTTCAAAGGAAGCAAAAAATCAACTCCTTTTGCCGCTCAAATGGCAGCAGAAACAGCTACAAAAGCAGCAATGGAACACGGATTAAAAACTGTTGAAGTAACAGTTAAGGGACCTGGTTCTGGACGTGAAGCAGCAATTCGTTCATTACAAGCAACAGGTTTAGAAGTGACTGCAATTCGTGACGTGACTCCAGTTCCTCATAATGGTGCCCGCCCTCCAAAACGCCGTCGTGTTTAATGAGTGCCTCTCATTTTGAGTTCTATTAGTAACGTCATTGAACAAGACACTTTTCGTTTTGAAAGGGGTAAAGATAAGAATGATTGAGTTCGAAAAACCAAGAATCGCAAAAATTGATGAAGAAAAAGATTATGGCAAGTTCATCGTTGAACCTCTTGAAAGAGGGTATGGGACTACTTTAGGGAATTCCCTACGTCGTATTTTATTATCTTCTTTGCCAGGTGCTGCCATCACTAATATTCAAATCGATGGTGTACTGCATGAATTCTCTACCATCAAAGGTGTTAGAGAAGACGTCACTCAAATCATCTTGAACATTAAAGGTTTAGCACTGAAAATGTATGGTCAAGAAGAAAAAACCCTTGAGATCGATATTACCGGACCTGCTACAGTAACTGCTGGCGATATTATCGTTGATAGTGAGGTAGAAATTCTTAACAAAGATATGTACATCTGCAGTGTATCTGAAGGTGCTACGTTCCATGCTCGCCTAACGGTGAAACCAGGACGTGGTTATGTTCAAGCAGATGAAAACAAAAAAGAAGATATGCCAATTGGTGTTCTTCCAGTCGATTCAATCTACACGCCTGTACGTCGTGTCAACTACCAAGTAGAAAACACACGTGTTGGACATCGTGAAGATTTTGATAAATTGACAATGGAGATCTGGACAGATGGTTCAATCGAACCATTGGAAGCAATGAGTTTATCTGCAAAAATCATGACTGAACATTTAGACATCTTTGTCAACCTAACTGATGAAGCGAAAAACGCTGAAATCATGGTCGAAAAAGAAGAAACACAAAAAGAAAAAATGTTAGAAATGACGATTGAAGAATTAGACTTATCTGTTCGCTCTTATAATTGCTTAAAACGTGCAGGAATCAATACTGTACAAGAACTTACGAATAAATCTGAGCCAGAAATGATCAAAGTCCGTAACTTAGGACGTAAATCATTGGAAGAAGTTAAAGCAAAATTGCATGACTTAGGTTTAGGTTTACGTAAAGAAGATTAAACCTTTTACGAAGGAGGGAAACCAACGTGAGTTATCGTAAACTAGGACGCACATCTAGCCAACGTAAAGCGATGTTGCGTGATTTAACAACTGACTTATTAATTAATGAACGTATTGTGACTACAGAAGCTCGTGCGAAAGAAGTTCGCTCAACTGCTGAAAAAATGATCACTTTAGGCAAACGCGGAGACTTACATGCACGTCGTCAAGCTGCGGCTTTCGTACGTAATGAAGTTGCTAGCGTGCGTGAAGAAAATGAGGAAATCGTTATCGAATCAGCTTTACAAAAGTTATTCAACGATATTGCACCTCGTTATGCTGAACGTCAAGGTGGCTACACTCGTATCTTGAAGACAGAACCAAGACGCGGAGACGGAGCACCAATGGTTGTCTTAGAACTTGTCTAAAATCACACTAATAACATCACTTTATGGATGATTCTTTTAGAGTGTTATGATGTTGGAAGTTACTTATTCCGAGTCTAGCTCAGCGCTGCTCCCCAAGCGATTCGTTTGGGGAGTATGCACTCATCATAAAGTGTTTTTTTGTACCTTCAATTAACTGTCAAGACAGTCTTGAAGGTATAAAAAAACATTTTAAAAATCAGAAATGATTGAAAACTAAGCAGTTTTTTGATAGGGTTAATAGGAACTTTAGGATGAAGAGGGAGTACTTATGGAGCCGATTATTGAATTAGGAAAGATTAATTACAAATACCAACCAGAAGATTTACGACCAGCATTGAAAGATGTTTCTTTCACGATCAATAAAGGAGAATGGATCGCGATTATCGGGCACAATGGTTCTGGTAAATCAACGCTTGCAAAAACGATCAATGGCTTACTCCTTCCTGAGTCTGGGACGGTCAAAGTTGGTAATCAAATACTAAATGAAGAGAATATATGGACGATCCGCCAAAAAGTCGGCATGGTCTTTCAAAATCCGGACAATCAATTTGTTGGATCAACAGTAGAGGATGATGTGGCCTTTGGTTTAGAGAATCAAGGAATTCCTCGAGAAGAAATGATCGTTCGAGTGAAAGATGCTCTTGAAAAAGTTCGAATGTCTGATTTTGCGACAAGAGAACCGGTTCGTCTTTCCGGTGGACAGAAACAACGTGTGGCGATTGCCGGTGTTGTAGCCCTCCGACCAGAAATCATCATCTTGGATGAAGCAACAAGTATGTTAGATCCTGAAGGTCGTGAAGAAGTCATCACAACGATCAAAGAAATCAAAGAGGAAAGTCAACTGACCGTTATTTCAATCACGCATGATATTGATGAAGCAGCTAATGCAAATCGTATTTTCGTGATGAAAGAAGGCGAACTAGTGAATGAAGGAACACCGAAGGAGATTTTCTCTGCCGGACCTGAACTAATCAATCTAGGGTTAGATTTGCCTTTTCCTGAAAAACTAAAAAGTGCCTTGAAAGAACGTGGCATTGAAGTGCCTAAAGAATACATGACAGAAGAAAGGATGGTGGATTGGTTATGGACATCCGTTTTGAAAAAGTAAACTTTACGTACCAACCGAACACACCATTCGAGCAACGAGCTTTATTTGATATTGACTTGTTGATCAAAGAAAACAGCTACACTGCATTAGTGGGTCATACTGGAAGTGGGAAATCCACCTTGCTTCAGCATTTGAATGCGTTGATCAAACCGACGGAAGGAACCGTCCAAATCGGCGATCGTCAGATCAAACCCGATACAGATAATAAAAATTTGAAACCGATTCGAAAAAAAGTCGGTATTGTTTTTCAATTTCCAGAGGCACAGTTGTTTGAAGAAACGGTCGCAAGAGATATTGCGTTTGGCCCAAAAAACTTTGGTGTAAGTGAGGAAGAGGCGACTCTACTGGCAAAGGAAACCTTAGAACAAGTCGGCTTAGATGAGACGTATTTAGAACGCTCGCCTTTCGAGCTGTCAGGTGGTCAAATGCGACGTGTAGCGATTGCCGGTGTTCTAGCTATGAAACCCGAAGTTCTCGTCTTAGATGAGCCAACAGCTGGGTTAGATCCACAAGGAAGAAAAGAAATGATGGATATGTTCTGGCGTTTGCATAAAGAACAGCAAATCACGATTGTATTAGTCACCCATTTGATGGATGATGTGGCAAACTATGCCGATTTTGTTTATGTATTGGAGAAAGGTCGCATTGTTAAGTGCGGAGAACCAAAAGAAGTCTTCCAACATCTTGAATGGTTAAAAGAACGGCAGTTAGGGGTACCAACAGCCACTGAGTTTGCAGAGGAACTACGTGTAAAAGGCATCCATTTTGATGAATTGCCGATTACTGCAGACGCATTAGCGGACCAATTGGTCAAACTGGTGGGAGGTACTGCTCATGATGAATAAATTGATTTTTGGTCGTTATATGCCTGGAGACTCATTTATCCATCGGTTAGATCCACGTGCAAAGTTATTGGCAAGTTTCTATTTTATCGGCATTATCTTCTTAGCCAATAACTGGCAGACATATGCCTTATTAGCGGCGTTTACCTTATTTGCTGTTTTCTTGTCAAAAGTAGATATCAAATTCTTTATTCGAGGTATCCGTCCATTGATCTGGTTGATCCTATTCACTGTAGGCTTACAAGTACTGTTTACAAGTGGTGGAGAAACGTATTGGAGTTGGGGGATTTTCAATATCACTCAATTTGGTGTCATGAACGGACTATTTATTTTTTGTCGGTTTGTTTTGATCATCTTTATGTCCACTTTATTGACACTGACAACGCCGCCTTTAGAATTATCCGATGCGATCGAATATTTGTTACGACCATTGAAAGTTGTTCGCTTTCCAGTACATGAAGTATCGTTGATGCTTTCGATCGCTTTACGTTTTGTGCCGACATTGATGGACGAAACCGAAAAAATCATGAATGCACAGCGCGCGCGTGGTGTTGACTTTGGCGAAGGAAGTCTAGTGCAAAAAATGAAAGCGGTGATTCCTTTACTGATTCCGCTATTTGTCAGCAGTTTCAATCGTGCGGAAGATCTAGCTACAGCGATGGAAGCAAGAGGCTACCAAGGTGGGGAAGGTCGGACAAAATACCGTATCCTTCACTGGCACTTACAAGATACTATTGTTATGGTTGCTTTTGGGCTTATGACCATCGTACTGGTGTTTATCCGTAGCTAAACTTATCAAAGATGAATGAGAACAGGGGAAGATGAATGGTACGCTATAAAGCAATCATTGCCTATGATGGTACCCAGTTCAATGGTTTTCAGAAACAACCTAACGGACGAACGGTCCAAGAAGAACTGGAAAAAACCTTAAAGAAGATGGCAAATGGAAAAGAAATCACGATTTTTGGATCTGGACGGACAGATGCAGGGGTTCATGCAATCGGTCAAGTCATCCACTTTGATTATCCAGAAGAGCGACCTTTGGAACGTATGCGTTTTGGGTTAGATACGCAGTCGCCAGAAGATATTGCTGTAAAAAGTGTGGAGATTGTGCCAGAAACTTTTCACGCACGCTATCTAGTGAAAGAAAAAACCTATCAATTCAAAGTAGATATCGGAAAACCACGTAGTCCCTTCCGTAGACATTATGCAAGCTATTTTCCTTATCCAATAGATGTAGCAAAGATTGAACGAGCATTGCCTGATTTACTTGGTACGCATGATTTCACTTCGTTTTGTGCTTCTGGAAGTTCTATTGAAGATAAAGTACGGACTATCTATGAAGCCAGTTTACAGGTCAATGAAGCAGGCGATGAGTTGACGTTTACGTTTCGTGGTGATGGCTTCCTTTATAAAATGATTCGCATTTTAGTTGGAACGTTGTTAAAAATAGGCAACGATCGTTTGCCAGAAGATTGTCTGCCGGAAATCATTGCAAAAAAAGACCGCAATGCAGCAGGTCCGACTGCTCATCCGGAAGGGTTATACCTATACGAAGTAAAATATGAATAGCATACAAGAAAAAAGCGTTTCGGCAATCACCGAAACGCTTTTTTTATCTTACGCGACGACGTTCACGTCTTGGACGGTGATCATCGTTTTCGTTTATAGGATCAATAACGCCGCGAAACGGCTGACGTTTACGAAGGTACCATAGATACAAGATAAACAAGGCAATACATCCAATAAAGAGAAGTAAGCCAGGAATGAATCCTTTTGGCATGTAACTAAAAGTAATCGTATGTTCACCTTCAGGAACTTCCACCATCAAAAAGGCATCTTGGAATTTCTTCACAGGAACTTTTTCGCCATCGATTTTAGCGGTCCAACCACCATCATAAGGGATAGTCGTGGCTATCATCGTTTTTTCAGTCGCGGTTACTTTTCCTGTAGCTGTTCGACCGGTAGTAGTCATCTCTACACCGTTATTTCTGATTTGGTTGATTGCGGCTTGATACGCTACGACATCAAGTCCGACCACTTGTGGTTCCATAAAGCTGACTTCTTTGGTCCCATAGAAGCTTGCAGTGAAGGTAACTGTTGTGTCTTGTGGGTAATAACCTAAATCATAATATTGGCCAGTAATGTTAATTTGAGATTTTCTAGATACGCCATTGACGGTAATAGTTGCTGTAGAGCTTTCTAACTGTGCGAAATTCGTTGGAAACAGGCTGAGATATGCTTGGGTATTCGCAGGTACTTGGACTTCCCAAGTCAATTCTTTTGGTTGATTATTCGCTGTTTCACTATAAGTGACCCCATTTGTCGTTGTTGTGATCTTCGTGTTCTGTTGACTTTTTAGGGTTGGTTTGTAAAACGTAAAGAATGATTGATTCAACCCAGAAAGAGCATTCATCAAATTTGTTTGACTAGTTAGATTATCACCTATCGGCTGTTCGATCTTATTGATCGTCAAAGGTGCTTTAAAGGCTAATGGCACAGCATTACTATTTTCGTACAAAGTATAGTTGTCCGTTTGTTCGACGGATTGGAAGCCGTATTTATTAAAGCTACTGTCGTTTTTAGCAATATTGTATTTGATTCCCGTAAATCCATCCATCAACAAGGTGTTATTATTGTAGCGAATGTTCAAATTTGTTCCTCTAGAACGGAAGCCTAAAGTATCCAAGTAAGAGGAAGAGTTACGATTTCTGATTGAGGAGAACATACTGATTCCACTATAACCATAATTGATCGAATCATTCGGTGAAACAGGATCAAGGTTTTCTAATCGATAAAACGTATCGGAATCCTTTTTCGAGGCATCAACTAACGTTTTGATTTCAGGATAAGGTTCGGTATACAAACTTCTTGAGGCATAATTCCAATCATCGAGAATGCCATGGATCATACTGTTGGTATTGACTGCGGCTTCTGCTGTCATCAATAGTAACAGAAGAATACTCAAACGTTTCAGATCAAATGGGTGTTGTTGGAATAAACCAATCGTCAATGCGTAGAGCGCTAAAAAGACTAACGTCAAAACAAAGGATGTGAGCGTGACATACGTGTAACTGCCATCTGGTTTGATTCCCCATGCTGTAGCAAAAGCAGTCGCTAGTACAATGATGACGCCTAGCAATCGCTTCTGATCCTTCTCCTGTAGCTGTTCCCAACTATGAGCCGCTAACAAGAGTACGAGAAATGAAAAGAGATAGGCATAACGGAATAAGAACATATTTGGTGCGTGCATCCCATGCCAGAATAAATTCAAAGGAACGAAATAGAAGCTAGCAATCAAGATCGCGAATAGCCCACCGAACAACAACTTATTTTTCAAGGGGAATTTGCGACTGACAAAATACAAGAGGCATAATGCTAAAGGAAACAACCCAGCATAGATAAATGGGATCGATCCATATTTCGTCGTGTCATAAACACCCACCATGTTTTTCATCAATAAATCTAAATAAGAAGTTGCTTCCGTCTTCAATGAAGTGATCTGCGTCAACGCTTCGCCATTGGCACGTAGATCGAGAATGGCAGGCAGGATGATCACCATCGATGCACCTCCTGCTAATAAAGAGGTGATCCCATAAGGTAAAATCGTTCCTTTGTACCTCCGCCAATTCGTCAGTAGTCGTGTAACAAAGTATAAAAAGGAGAAGACCCCGACCATGAAGCCCATATAAAAACTGGATAAGAACAAAAGCAAGTAACTAACAAACAATAAAATAGGTTTCTTTTGGTCCATCACACGATGGATACCTAAAATGATCAGAGGAAGATAGACGAAGGTGTCTAACCACATGATGATCTCTGAATGGGCAGTGATAAATGAAATCGACGCATAACTGACACTTAATGCGACTTGCCCCCAATGTGGAATGCGATAGGTACGCGCTAGAAACCAGAAGGATAAACCTGCTGAACCAACCTTTAGTAAGGTGATGAGATACAAGGCATCTGGCATCAATTGATTCGGGAACAATAAAACGAGTGGTGTGAAAAGTCCACCTAAATAATAAGAAATCAATGATAGATAATTTAAGCCAAGTGAGGCATTCCACGTGTAAAAAATGCTTTGTTTCCCTAACAACATATTACGGAAGCTTGCATGAAAGTTTGAAAATTGTGAGAAAGCATCACTAGCCAAGATGCTCCGATCACTTCCTGGATAAATACCGATACTTAAATAAACCAATAAAAGAATCAGCAAAGGGATAAAGAAGCTAGCAGCTGCATAGCGGCCGTTTTCTTTTAAGAATTTTTTCAATGTTGTTTTCATTACAATTCAGTCACCAAATTTCTATTTGAAGTTATCATTAGTTTATCACATTCATGATTTTACTTGCTGAAAATACAACCAAATTCATAAAAAAATTACATTTGAAATTAAATAACATTCGTGAGTTTAAATTACATTTACATTAAGAAAATAACACAAAATAAGAAAACACTTTCTACTTTAAAATAAAGTGTTGACAGGCGTTTGCAAATACGTTATGTTTTATTTGTAACAATTATAAAAAAACATATACCTATCACTATCTGAGGGATAGTGGCACATAAAAGAAGACTTAAAACAATTATCTGGGTGATTGATTGTTTTAAGCCTTTTTTATTTTTTCTTCTTAAGTTTCATGTAGTTGAGGAAATGTCTCTCATTTGATAATGATTCGCAAAAAATAAAAACCGTTCATTTTGTTGAACGGTTCAAATCATTTCATTCAATTATACGCGTTCAACTTTTCCTGATTTCAACGCACGAGTTGACACCCAAACTTTTTTAGGTTTGCCGTCAATCAATACGCGAACTTTTTGTAAGTTAGGTTTAACTGTACGTTTTGTTGAGTTCATCGCATGTGAACGGTTGTTTCCACTTTTTGTCTTGCGACCTGTAAAGTAACAAACTTTTGCCATGTAAATTTCCTCCTTTGCCTTGATTTGGAGCAATAGTAAATTCAGCTCATACCAGAATAACATATCATATGGCGTAGGAATTTGCAAGCATATTTTCATAGAATTGATTGACATTTTCAGTGATTAATTGTAACGTGAACAAAGTCTTTTCCTAATTTTTTTCAATGGTTTTTGAGTACTTTAAGGGAACAACCTTTTATTTCGGTTGACGCTATGATAAAATGTGATAGTAGAAAAATGGGAATATTTTACCCGTTAAGGAGGCTCATTCATGGCTGTAAAAATTCAAACGTCAGCTGGAACCATTGAAATTACCAATGATGTCATCGCAACAGTTGTTGGTGGTGCCGCAACAGATGTATTTGGTGTTGTAGGAATGGCTAGCAAGAATCAAATCAAAGATAATATCACTGAAATTTTGCGTAAAGAAAATTACTCAAGAGGAGTAGTTGTCCGCCAAGAAGCTAATGGGATCGCAGTAGATGTTTATACAATCATTAGTTATGGCACAAAAATTTCAGAAGTTTCTCGTAATGTCCAAGAAAAAGTGAAATATAACTTGGAGACTTTACTAGGTGTTACAGCCAATTCAGTAAATGTCTTCGTGCAAGGTGTTCGTGTACTGCCAGACTAGGCAGGAGACTTGCTGACTGTTCAGCAGTCGATCTGAAGGAGGATTATCTAGGTGAGTGTAACAGAAATTAGTGCAAGCCAATTCCAGGAAATGGTTCAGTCCGGTGCGAATCGGCTACAAAAAAATGCAGAATACGTCAATTCCCTAAATGTATTCCCGGTTCCCGATGGAGATACCGGTACCAATATGAATTTATCAATGACAAGTGGTGCAAAAGCCGTTGTTGATTCTACCTCTGAAAAGGTAGGAGAATTAGCAGCGCTGTTATCTAAAGGTTTATTGATGGGGGCAAGAGGAAACTCTGGGGTTATTTTATCTCAGTTGTTCCGTGGTTTTTCAAAACAAATCCCTGATGTGACTGTTTTGACAGCAACAGATTTAGCTGCAGCTTTTACTCATGGGGTCGAAACAGCTTATAAAGCAGTAATGAAACCTGTCGAAGGAACGATCCTGACAGTCGCAAGAGAAGCTGCCAAAGCTGGTGAGAAAAAAGCAAAATCAACAGATGATGTGATCGAAGTCATGACTGCGGTCGTTAAAGGTGGGAAACGTGCGTTAGCAAAAACACCTGATTTATTGCCTGTATTAAAAGAAGTAGGCGTTGTTGATAGTGGCGGTCAAGGACTATTATTCGTATACGAAGGTTTTTTAACTGCGTTGAATGGTGAATACCAAGCAGACGAGGTCTATGAACCATCTCCTGCTCAAATGGACGATATGGTAAATGCAGAGCATCATCGTAGTGTGCAAGGTCAGTTAGCAACTGAGGATATCCATTATGGTTACTGTACAGAAATCATGGTGAAGATCGGTGAAGGTCCAACTGTAGATAGTACATTTGATTATGAAGAGTTTCGTAACTATCTAGATGGCCTTGGGGATTCCCTGTTAGTGGTCAATGACGATGAAATCATCAAAGTACACGTTCATACAGAAAACCCTGGGGAAGTCATGAATTACGGACAGAAATTTGGTTCCCTAGTGAAAGTCAAAGTGGACAACATGCGTTTGCAACATGAAACGATCTTAGAACATGACCAAGCCCCTTCAGCGCCGGTCGCACAAACGAAGCCTCGTGTACCTTACGGGATCGTTGCCATCGCAGCCGGAAAAGGTGTGCAAGAGTTATTTGAAAGTCTAGGAGCAAACTACGTGATCAGTGGTGGACAGACGATGAATCCAAGTACGGAAGATATCGTGAAAGCGATCAATGAAGTGAATGCAGATAAAGTCATCATCTTACCGAATAACAAAAATATCTTTATGGCAGCTGATCAAGCGGCTGAAGTGGCTGAACTTCCAGTTGCTGTTGTTCCATCAAAAACAGTCTCTCAAGGATTGACAGCGATGTTGTCCTTCAATGAACAAGCAACGTTAGAAGAAAATAAAGAAACGATGACAGATGTGCTTTCAAGTGTTGTCAGTGGTCAAGTGACACATGCGATCCGCGACACGATGATCGACGGAGTGAAAATCACAGAAGGTGATTTCTTAGGGATGATCGATGGGAAAATCGTGATCTCTAATCCAGACATCTTAGCGACATCACTTGCTACATTAGAGCAAATGATCAACGAGGATACTGAGATCGTCACGATATTAACCGGAGAAGACGGGTCTGCAGAGCAAGCACAAGCATTTGCGGCTCAACTGAGCGACAAATATCCTGAGTTAGAAATCGAGATCCATCAAGGAGATCAACCTGTCTATCCTTATTTATTTTCTGCTGAATAATACAGCCTGAAGCCGATAGATAAAGCAGAAAATCATTTGAAAGGATCTTCGGTCAACGATTTGCAAATCGTTGACCAAGTTCCTTTTTTTGTTAAAGGAGGGAAATCTTATGCGTTCGTTAGCTGATCCAGTCACAGTGCTGGCAGGTGTTGGTCAAAAAAGAGCGGATAGCTTGGCTAGTCTAGGCATCCATACAATCGAAGACTTATTAACTTACTATCCTTTTCGTTATGAAGATATCCAAGAAAGAAATCTAAACGAAATCCAAGACCAAGAAAAAGTTACATTAAAAGGGTTAGTTGTCTCTCCGCCAGTAATGAGTCGTTTTGGCTACAAAAAAAGCCGTCTGCAGTTTCGAATGATGCAAGAACATGAAGTATTCAATGTTTCTTTCTTCAATCAGCCCTATTTGAAAGATAAAGTCATTTTATCTGAAGAAATCGCAGTTTATGGGAAATGGGATGCGAAACGTAAAGCACTAAATGGGATGAAGATCCTTGGTTCGCAAAGTCCAGATGATTTCTCTCCGATCTATCATGTCAACAAATCCATTCGCCAAACGACACTGGTCGATCTGATCCGTCGAGGGTTTAGTGAGTATGGTGATTTGATTGAAGAAAATTTACCACTATCTTTAATTGAAAAATACCGTTTGCTTGATCGTCCAACTGCTGTAAGAAGTATGCATTTTCCGCAAAATCATGAGGAAAATCATCAAGCCAAACGACGGATTGTTTTTGAAGAATTCTTTTTTTTCCAGATGCAGTTACAAGGACTGAAAAAAGCCGAAAAGTCTGAAAAGAATGGCTTAGAGATCCTTTATGATGTGGAACGATTAAAACAATTTACGAAAAAGTTGCCGTTTGAATTAACGACGGCACAAAAACGTGTCACTAATGAAATTTGCCGTGATCTCCGTAATCCACACCATATGCAGCGTTTGTTGCAAGGGGATGTGGGAAGTGGAAAGACCGTTGTTGCTGCGATTGCTTTATATGCGACAGTGACTGCTGGCTTTCAAGGAGCGTTGATGGTCCCAACAGAAATATTGGCGCAACAACATATGGAAAGTTTATCCCAATTATTTGACCCAAATGAAGTGACCGTTGCGTTATTGACCGGATCAACGAAAGCAAAAGAACGTCGCGAGCTATTAGAACGGTTAGAAAATGGGGAAATCGATATCGTTGTGGGAACACATGCACTGATTCAAGAAGGTGTCGCATTCCAAAATCTGGGTTTAGTGATCACCGATGAGCAACATCGTTTTGGCGTGAACCAACGAAAAGTATTGCGTGAGAAGGGTTGGCGTCCAGATGTGTTGTTTATGACTGCCACCCCTATCCCTCGAACTTTAGCAATTACAGCATACGGCGAAATGGATGTATCTGTAATCGACGAGCTTCCCGCTGGACGGATTCCGATCGAAACAAGATGGGTCCGAACACCTCAATTAGATAGCGTGCTAGAATGGACCTATAAAGAATTGCGCAGAGGGCATCAAATGTATGTGATTTGTCCATTGATTGAGGAGTCCGAAGCGTTAGATGTGAAAAATGCAGTGGAAATTTACGAAAAACTTCGTGAGTTATTTGCACCAGAATATGAAGTTGGCTTGTTGCATGGTAAAATGAAGAATCAAGAAAAAGATCAGATCATGGAAACATTCAAAGAAAATCAACTCCAGATCTTAGTGTCAACCACAGTGATCGAGGTCGGTGTCAATGTGCCGAATGCAACGGTCATGTTGATCATGGATGCGGATCGTTTTGGATTAGCTCAGCTGCATCAGTTGCGTGGGCGTGTCGGTCGAGGAAGTGAGGCTTCTTATTGTATCCTCGTGGCAAATCCGAAAAATGAACTGGGTGTCGAACGAATGAAAATCATGACAGAGACCACGAATGGCTTTATCTTGAGTGAAAAGGATTTAGAATTACGAGGGCCTGGAGAGGTATTTGGCTTCCGTCAATCCGGCTTGCCAGAATTTGCGATCGCAGATCTAGTAACAGATGGGAATGTCTTAGAGGTTGCCCGTGAAGAAGCTGCGGCAATCTGGCAAATCAAAGACTGGCAGTTATTACCTGAATATCAACCATTAACAGCCAAGTTGCAATTAGGCGAACAAGATAATCGTTATTTTGATTAACAGATTATCAATACTTTCAAAATGATGACAAGGAGTGGAAATAATAATGAGAATTGCAGTAGATGCAATGGGCGGAGATCACGCACCACAAGCCATTGTGGAAGGAATCGCTCTAGCACAAAAAGATTTCCCTGAGTTGGAATTTGTTCTTTACGGTAAAGAATCAGAGATCAAAAAATATTTGACAGACGAAAAAAATATCACAATCGTCCATACTGACGAAAAAATCAATAGTGATGACGAACCAGTTAAAGCGATCCGTCGCAAGAAAACTGCTTCAATGGTTTTAGCTGCCCAAGCAGTTAAAAATGGGGAAGCAGATGCGATTTTTTCAGCAGGAAATACAGGAGCCTTACTAGCAGCTGGCTTGTTTATTGTTGGACGCATCAAAAACATCGAACGCCCTGGACTAATGTCCACATTGCCAGTTATTGGCAAAGAAGGCGAAGGGTTTGATATGCTAGATTTAGGTGCAAATGCAGAAAACAAACCAGAGCATCTTTTACAATATGGTATTTTAGGGTCATTTTATGCAAGAAAAGTTCGTGGTATCGGACGACCTCGTGTCGCATTGCTCAATAATGGGACGGAAGAGACTAAGGGCAGTGAATTGACAAAACAAGCCTTTGAACTTTTGCAAAATGAAACAAGCTTGAACTTCATTGGCAATGTGGAAGCGCGTGACTTACTAAATGGTGTGGCAGACGTCGTAGTAACCGATGGTTTTACCGGAAATGCAGTGTTGAAATCCATTGAAGGCACAGCGATGAATATGATGACCTTATTGAAATCTGCCATCTTGAATGAAGGCATCAAAGGTAAAATGGGTGCATTACTGCTAAAAGACGGTTTGCGCTCTTTGAAATCTGAAATGGACTATTCAAAACATGGAGGAGCTGTTTTATTTGGATTGAAAGCACCAGTTATCAAAACGCATGGTGCAACTGGACCAGATGCAGTTCGCTATACGATCCGTCAAATCCATACAATGCTTGAAACCAATGTTGTAGGACAACTGGTGGAGCAATTTGAGAAAAAAGAGGACTAAATTTTCTACGAATTGACAAGCTGATGGAGAAAAAAGGGTGGACATTCCAAAAAATTGTCAGTAAAATTAGCTATGGTGAAGAAAACGTAGTAGTTCTAAGAATTGTGGGGGTGAAAAAATTGACGCGCGAAGAAGTATTTAATAAGGTAGCTAAAATCATTTCAAATCACTTTGAAATGGATACAGACAAAGTGACAGATGAATTGAACATTAAAGATGATCTGAAAGCTGATTCAATTAGTATCATGGAATTTGTTCTTGAACTGGAAGATGAATTCGGTACAGAGATCTCTGATGAAGATGCTGAACAAATCGAAACAGTCGGCGGTGCCGTGGATTATATCAGCAAACACTTGAAATAAATTGAATAAATACACATCAACTGATGAATGAATTGGCAAAAGCCAATTTCAACTCAAAGCCAAGAAGTCAGAAATAGTTTAGCTATTTCATGGTTTCTTGGCTTTTTCAGTCATAATTATTTAAATAAAAGAGTTTTTTTAAAGAGAAGAAATATGTCACAACATTCGATAGAAAGAGGTAGTTTCACAACATATCTATTTCGTATGTATTGTATAATTATGCTTTTATAAAATAGGACACCTCTTAGGTTAAAACTGTTTTTTATATAAAAAGTGATTTTTGCAGATTTTTATAATGATTCTTAATTTATAAAAATAGTAGGATAAAGAGAAGGTTAGCCACATACCTCATTTTTTTTTAATCTTCTTTAGGAGCTGACATAGCTACGTAAGATTTTTCAGACAATTCTGGCAACAGCGTGAAATAATCTTGCAATATAAAACGGTTTT
The DNA here is from genome assembly GCF_051714725.1 of Enterococcus sp. AZ095b. Lineage (NCBI taxonomy): Bacteria > Bacillati > Bacillota > Bacilli > Lactobacillales > Enterococcaceae > Enterococcus > Enterococcus sp. AZ095b. The sequence continues at coordinate 120,991 of NZ_JBIOSL010000001.1, forward strand.
CTATATAATTATTAATAATTAATTACACACTCCTTAGAATGCTACTTATTTAATTTTTTTTTGCTAAGTTGTTATTCAGTGTAGGATTATTTTTTTTATTAAAAACTTCCATCGAGGGAGCAGAGAGGGGTATTCGATTGTCAGATAACCAATTATTAGATGTTCAGAACCTACACACAGGCTTCCGTCTAAAAGATGAATACTACGATGCAGTAGACGACGTTTCTTTTACTTTAGATAAAAACGAGATCTTAGCCATCGTTGGTGAGTCTGGTTGCGGGAAAAGTACGTTAGCTACAACGATTATGGGATTATTAGATCCTAACAATACAAAGATCACAGGGGAGATCATGTACAATGATTTAAATTTAATTGAATTAAATGAAACATTGTATAACAAGATCCGCGGAAATGATATTGGGATGATTTTTCAAGATCCATTATCTGCACTAAACCCTTTGATGAGAATTGAAGACCAAATCAAAGAAGGTTTGTCTTACCATACAAAAATGACTGCTGAGCAAAGACAAGCACGTGCATTAGAATTACTAGAACAAGTAGGGATTCCGAATCCTGCACGAGTTGGACGTCAGTATCCTCATGAGTTGTCAGGTGGGATGAGACAGCGGGTGATCATCGCGATTGCGATTGCATGTAAGCCACCGATCATTATCGCGGATGAACCAACGACTGCCTTGGACGTAACGATCCAAGCACAGATCCTTGACTTACTGAAAGATTTACAAGAAGAAACTAAAACTGGGATCATCTTGATCACACATGATTTAGGTGTCGTAGCTGAAATGGCGGATCGTGTTGCTGTGATGTATGGTGGACAATTTGTTGAAGTTGCAGGAGTCAAAGAGTTATTTGAAAATCCAAAACACCCATATACACAATCATTGCTAAATTCGATTCCACAAGAAGGAAATCACGAGGCAGAGTTACATGTGATTGAAGGCGTAGTCCCTTCATTAAAAAATATGCCACGAACAGGTTGCCGATTTGCGCCACGGATTCCTTGGATCCCAGCAAGCGCTCACGAAGAAAATCCAGTCTTGCATGAAATCGCACCGAATCATATGGTACGTTGCTCATGTTATAAACATTTCCACTTTAGAGACGAAAAAGGAGAGGTGTAGATGTCAGAATTAATTACAATCAAAGATTTGAAAGTTCACTATCCTATTCGCAGTGGGTTTTTCAACCGAGTAACAGACCATGTCTATGCAGTAGACGGTGTCGATTTTATTATTGAAAAAGGAAAAACATACGGACTAGTTGGAGAATCAGGTTCTGGGAAGTCCACAACCGGAAAAGCGGTTGTCGGCCTAGAAAAAGTGACTTCTGGCCAAATCATGTATGAAGGAAAAGACGTCACGAAAAGAAGTAACCGCAAAAAAATCGGCTACAACAAAGACGTCCAAATGATCTTTCAAGATTCAATGTCTAGTTTAAATCCTAAAAAACGAGTACTGGACATTATCGCTGAGCCGATCCGTAACTTTGAACGCTTGAGCGATCAGGAAGAAAAGAAAAAAGTCAAAGGCTTATTGGACATCGTTGGGATGCCAGAAGATGCGTTATACAAATATCCTCATGAATTTTCTGGTGGACAAAGACAGCGTTTAGGGGTTGCCCGAGCAGTAGCAACGAATCCTAAATTGATTGTTGCTGATGAACCTGTATCTGCCCTAGACTTATCTGTTCAGGCACAAGTATTGAACTTTATGAAACGCATCCAACAAGAATTTGGTTTGAGCTATTTATTCATCTCTCATGACTTGGGTGTCGTAAAACACATGTGTGACAACATCGCGATCATGTACAAAGGTCGATTTGTTGAAATCGGTACACGAGAAGATATCTATAATGATCCGCGCCACATCTACACAAAACGCTTACTATCTGCGATTCCACGAATTGATGTAGACAATCGGGAAATACAAAAACAAAACCGACGAAATGTTGAACGTGAGTATATCGAACATCAAAAAGATTACTACGATACAGCAGGGCGAGTGTATGATTTACGTACACTAACCACTACACACAAAGTAGCGTTGAAAGATGGAGGTGCTAGCTAATGTGGAAAACGATTCTACGAAGAGTTCTTTTGATGATCCCACAAGTGATCATTCTTAGTGTGTTGATCTTTATGCTAGCGCAAGCCATGCCTGGAGATCCGTTTACAGGATTGATCAACCCAAACCAAGATCCAGCTGTGATCGAGCAGATGCGTCAGGCAGCGGGCTTGAATGATCCTTGGTATGAACAATATTTCCGTTGGGTCGGAAATGCCTTACAAGGTGATTTTGGACAAAGTTTCTTGTATAAGCGTTCGGTTTCCTCTTTGATTGGAGAACGAATCGTCAATACTTTATATTTATCTATTTTAACTGTTATTATTACGTACTTGATTGCTGTACCACTAGGTATGTTAGCTGGTCGATACCAAAATTCGATTTTGGACAAAGCTGTTGTTATTTATAACTTCTTCAGTTTTGCTGTTCCATTATTCATTTTCGGATTGATCATGTTGTTTGTTTTTGGCTATCGTTTAGGTTGGTTCCCAACAAGTGGTTCTCAGACTTTAGGTTTCCAGGGAGGATTTTTCGCTCAATGGATGGATCGATTGCAATACATTTTATTACCATCGATCACACAGGCCTTTTTAGCCACAGCAGTAACGATCCAGTATTTACGAAGTGAAGTCATTGATTCGAAATCCTTAGACTTTGTACGTACAGCTCGTTCCAAAGGGGTGCCGACAAACAAAGTATTCAGTCGTCACATTTTCCGTAATGCAGCATTGCCGATGGCATCTCAAATGGGGTATGAAATCACTTCATTGATTGCTGGTTCTGTCGTTATCGAAAAAATCTTTGGTTATCCTGGTGTCGGAAAATTGTTTATTGACTCAATCGGTCAACGTGATTATACCGTAATCACAGCCTTAGTCTTGATTTTAGGAATCGCAACGCTCGTCGGAACACTGCTGTCAGATATTATCATGAGCATTGTTGATCCGCGTATACGAATCCAATAAAAAAATCAAACAGAAGGGAGAATCGATCATGAGTGATAAAAACAAAGAAGTTGCGCAAGAAAGTATCCCACCAATGGGTATACGAATGATTGCACGAGAATTCAAAAAAGATAAAGTAGCCATTTTTTCACTGGCTTTGTTAGTTGTTTTACTATTAGTTATTTTTATCGGGGCGATCTTTATTGACCAAGATAAAGTAATGTTTGTTAGTATTTTTGATAAGTATGCTGAACCTGGCGCCATCTCTTCTCAAGGATCAAAATTCCTTTTAGGAGCAGATGAAGGTGGACGTGATGTCTTCGGTCAATTGATCATCGGAGCAAGAAACTCTGTGATGATCGGTTTTGCGATTACGATCATTACGTCGATCATCGGAGTAGGACTTGGAATTCTTTCAGGGTTTTATGGTGGGATCATTGATAACGTATTGATGCGTATTGTTGATTTTATTATGATTTTACCGATCATGTTGATCATTATCGTGTTTGTTTCGATCATTTCGCGCTATAACGTTTGGTCATTTATTTTTATCATGAGTGCATTTTATTGGGTTGCTAAAGCCCGATTATTCAGAAGTAAGACGTTATCAGAAGCTAGACGTGATTATGTCAGTGCTTCAAAAACGATGGGAACAAGTGATTTCAAAATCATGTTCCGTGAAATCATGCCAAACCTTAGTTCATTGATCATCACCAACTTAACAATGAACTTTGCGGCAAATATTGGGATCGAGACCACTTTGACTTTCTTAGGCTTTGGATTGCCAGCTAATGTACCTAGTTTAGGAACATTGATCGGTTATGCAAGTAATGGTGAAGTTTTAGTGAATCGACAATGGATTTGGTTACCCGCGTCAATTCTAATTTTAGTGTTGATGTTGAGTATAAACTACGTTGGACAAGCATTTAAGCGCTCTGCAGATGCGCGACAACGTTTAGGATAAGAGAAGTGAAGGGGGAAAATAGGATATGAAGAAAACGATTTTTGGATTTGTCACACTGCTATCTGTGGGAGCATTAGCAGCGTGTGGAAATGGCGGCGGAACTAGCTCGTCAGGTAATAATTCAGCAGATAATGGGGATAAAAGTGAATTGACTTTCCCATTAGCTACAACGAATAATGATGAAGCAATCGAAGATGGACAGCTAGATGTGGCAGTAGCAACAGATAGTCAGTTCAAAGGATTATTCCAATGGGAATTTTACCAAGATGCCTTTGATGCAGCGTTTATGGCGCCTTCACATGAACCATTGTTTACAAATGATGATAACTTCACGATTACAAACGATGGAGCAGCCTCATTAGAATTAGATGAAGATGCAAAAACAGCAACAATCACACTTAAAGACAACGTAAAATGGTCTGATGGTGTCAATGTCACAGCAGATGATGTTATTTTCCCTTATGAAATCATCGGAAACTCTGAATACACTGGTATCCGTTACGATGATACATTCCGTAACATCGTTGGTATGGAAGAATATAACAGCGGTAGTGCAGATACGATTTCTGGAATTACAAAAGTAGATGATAAAACTGTTAAAATCGAATATAAAGAAATGAACCCAAGCATGCTTCAAGCAGGTGGTGGAATTTGGACATATGCAGCACCAAAACACACACTTGAAGGAATTGCTATCAAAGACATGGAATCAAGTGATCAAGTTCGTAAGAACCCTGTGACATTTGGTCCTTACTATATGAGTAACATCGTTGCTGGTGAATCAGTAGAATTCTTACCAAATGAATACTACTGGAATGGTACACCACAATTGAAGAAAATCACAATGAAATCATTACCAACAGCAAGTGCAACAGAAGCATTAAATTCAAAATTATATGACATGATTTTCCAAATGCCAACAGATACGTATGACACATACAAAGATATCGCTGGTTATACGAATCTAGGACGTCAGCAAACTTCATACACTTACTTAGGTTTCAAACTAGGTAAATGGGATGCTGAAAGTGGAAGTGTAGAATATGATCCAAACTCAAAAATGGCTGACAAAGCATTACGTCAAGCAATGGGCTATGCTTTAGACAATGCGGCAGTAGGTGAACGTTTCTATGCTGGTTTAAGAAGCAATGCAACTTCATTGATTCCACCAGTATTTGAAAGTTTCCACGATGCAGATCTAAAAGGCTTCACTCAAGATCTTGATAAAGCCAACAAATTATTGGATGATGCAGGATATAAAGATGTTGATGGCGATGGTATCCGTGAAGACAAAGATGGTAACAAGTTGACAATCAACTTTGCGTCAATGGCAGGTGGCGAAACAGCACAACCATTAGCAGATTACTACGTACAACAATGGAAAGAGATTGGTTTAGATGTTCAATATACAACAGGTCGTCTGATCGAATTCAACTCATTCTATGATCGTTTGGAAAATGATGATCCAGAAATCGATATCTACCAAGCAGCTTGGAGTACAGGAACAGATCCAAATCCAAGTGGACTATGGGGTGCAAATGCAGCGTTCAACTACACTCGTTTTGAGTCAGAAGAAAACACAAAATTGATCAATGATATCAATTCAAGTGCAGCATTTGATGCAGATTACCAAAAAGAAGCTTACAAAAAATGGCAAGAATACGCATTTGAAGAAGCTTTTGCTATTCCAACATTGTTCCGTAACGAAGTATTACCAGTAAACGACCGCGTCAAAGATTGGAACTGGGCATATGATGCTGTCAATCCATGGGCTGTTGTATCTGTAACTTCCGATTCACGTTCATAATCAACAAATGATAAAACCGAATCAGTTCGAGATAGGATTCTCCTATTCTCGGCTGGCTCGGTTTTTTTTAATAAGTAGGTCTGTGAAAGTTTTGTCACCATCAATCATTAATACATAACGAATAAACTATGGATGTTTTTTAATTAGGAAAAACAAGGAAATGTTTGTTTTTTAAGGATGAAAAATATATAATAAATATGAAAATAAATAAATTTAAAGAGAGTAGAGGGTATGTTTCATATATATACTTACTTTATCGACATTTTGAAATACTAAATCAAAAATAAAACATACAAAGGAAAATTTTATGAAAAACAAAAAATTAGTTGTTAGTGTTATTGGAACTGTTGCTGCTATAGGAGTATTTGTCTCAATCGATCAAGTAAGTGCGTCAGAAATGAATGAACCTTTGATTATATCAAGCTATGCAAATATATTTGATATGGATATTGTGCAAGAACAAGCAGTAATGATTCAGCCGAAAATCACAATGGATACATTTTATGGCGGAGTAACCGGTATTCCTGGATTTGGTACAGTATGGGGAGAATTTACGCCATCTAGTAGAAGAGTCACAGTTCAGGCGAAGGGAACAAAAACTGTTAATGTCACAGGAGGACCTAGAGTAGAAGTAAGAGCAGAAGCTCCACGTGCATTTACGGGAAATACCTCTGGATGGTGGTGGGCATAGAGATTTAAGAACCTAAGACAAATTTTTTATACAGTATTACCCGAGCTATATAGAGATTACTGCTACGGTCAGGTTGTTACTAGAAGTCAACAATCTCTTCAGTGATATCTCAAATACAGTTCGGGTATTTAAATATTTGAAAACATATTTTAGGTCCTTTTTTTCTTTCATTATGAAAAAAATCTATCGAGGGTTATTTATAGTTACAGTGTTAAGTTTCCTTTATGCCATTTCTTTTATCGGAAATGAAGGAATCAAGAGTGCTATCCCAAATGCTCATTCGGGCATTGTGATTGAAGAAGCGAGTGGGACGATTGAGGAAATCAATCAAAAAATTTCTGCTTATGCAAAAAAACATCAAATTGCTATACATAAACTGGTTTTTAGAATTGGCGCTTCTGGTGAGACGACAAAGGAAATTTATACCTTTGACAAGGTGGAACGTTCGGAATACTTTTTTCCACCTATAAAATCGGATGTTGCCACCTATTTTTATGATTACACAGAGATGCAACATCAAGATGCGCTGGGTACTTATATTGTAACAGAAGCCCCTCCATCTGGAATGATTGCTGATTTTCATGATCAAGGAATCAAATTGGAGATTGAGGAGATAAAATGGTTCCAGTTATTGACAGCGGGTTTATTAATGAGTATTGGACAACTCTTCTTTATTCTATTTTTCTTTGTGATCTTAGCTTTACTGTTTTACAAAGCTTCTCTTCGTAAGAAAATTGGTGTGATTGAGATGTTAGGACATCGTTGGCTGATAGTGTCCTTCAAGGATAGTTTCATTGATAGTGCGATTTTTACTCTCTTGATGGTTGCTTTTTCTTGGTGGTTTCCACAATTACAGTTTCTTTATCGACCGATTTTTTTGGGGGGGCATTTAATGATTTGGGTTCTTCAATTATTTACGAGTGGGATTATTTTTTCGTTCGGTACGATTTCAGATAAAATAAAAGGAAGGAAACCTTACCGATTATTATTTAGTTTGAACCTTTTATTAAAGATCATCATCTTCACGTTTGTTACGGTGCAAGCCAGTACATTATCAAATAAAGTAATGGAGACGCGTGAACTTGAACAACAGCTCTCCCAATGGACAAGAATTCCTGACTATTATCAGTTAGCATTTAGTAGAGACACAAGTCTACTTGTAGACCCGGCAAAAAGTAAAGACGTGCGAAAGAAAGCACAAGCGTTGATTAATTCACGGTTACTTCCCTTGTTGGAAAAATCAGAACAGTCAGGTGGGATTTTTCTAAGAGACAATGAACTTGGTCATAGTAGTCCGACACTAAATTATATTGAAAATGACGCTTTTTGGTTAAGTAATCATCATGCCGTACAAGAATTGGCTATCAAGGATGCTGAAGGTCAATCGATACACTCATTAGATGATTCTTTTTTCTATCTGCTCATCCCTGAAAATAAGCGAATGTATACAGAAATGATCATTCAAGAAGCAGAGAATGAACTTGATTTTTATCAAAATTCTTTTGAGTACGAGACGAAAGCATATGAGGGGGAATTAAAAGTTCTCTATACGCAAGCAAACCAAGTCCTTTTTAACTATAACTTCCAACCCTATGAAAAAAATTTTTCTTCCAATCCAATTATCGTTTCCATGTCATTGCCATTGATCCAACCAAATATTGAAATATGGATACAGGATATTTCAAATGGGACTTACTTGTTTCGAGACCCTCAACTTGTCCAAGCATTTATTAAAGAAAATCATATGGAACATGATTTTTATGGATTGATTGCTGTAAAAGAAAGCATCAATCAATCTCTTATGGGTGTGAAACGTGAATATTATACAACCCTTAGTATTTTGTTCTTGATCCTTATTGGTTTTGTTTTTATTCAAGTTTATTTGAGTTTACTGTATGTGGAAATGAATAAGAAAAAACTGTTTCTCAAATATATTGCTGGTTGGGCTCTGCTACAGAGGCATCACAGATATTATAAAATAATATTAACCATTTCTACCGTTGTTGCGTTGATCTTACTACTCATCAATCATGCTTGGTGGCAGATTTTAATTCTATTACTATTATTTGAATTATGTATACTTTTATTCACTACGTATTTATCAGAAAAAAGAAAACGTCTGGAGGTGATCAAATATGATTGAAGCCAAAGAAATCACTAAAAAGTACAAAGGAAAAGTGATTTTTGAAAACGTATCTTTACATGTAGAGACTGGTTCAATAACTGTGATTACTGGAAGCAGTGGTGTAGGGAAAACGACGTTACTGAATTGCTTAGGACAACTGGAGCCCATAGATTCTGGTGAAATATGGATAGACAATCAATTCCTTCACCGTAAAAGTAAAAAACGTTTCTTTCGTGAGTATGCAGGATTTTTATTTCAGAACTTTGCATTGATCGATAATGAAACGGTCAAGCAAAATTTACAGTTAGTAGTAAAAAAAGAGGAAAAAATGATTGCTGCGCTCCGCAAGTTCCAAATGGAAGATTCATTGCACCAAAAAGTATTTCGTTTAAGCGGTGGTGAGCAACAACGAGTAGCTTTAGCTCGCTTGTTTTTGCAAATCCCTAAAATCGTTTTTGCAGATGAGCCCACTGCCTCTTTGGATAAAGGAAATCGGCAACTTGTGATCGAAGCATTGAAAGAATTGAATGAGCAAGGAGTGACGATCGTCTTAGTCACCCATGATTTAGATTTGGCAGAACAACTAGGTGGGCAAGTTGATATGAATGAACTGATAAATAGAAGGAAGTTAGTGTAGGTATAAGCATATAATGAATTGCGATACAGCCAATAAAAATCAAGGGAAAATATTAACGATCGTCTTTTTACACTTGTTTAGTGAGGAAGGATTTCCTGAGTTTCGCTCGATTTCCATCACATATTGTAAAGCTAACTTAGAGAACTTCTTCTCGGAGATTAACCAGCGAATGACTTAATGGCATAAGCTGAATTGTAAAAAAATAGGATTCAAAATTAGGGAAAGATAGTCCAATTAAGTATCGATTAACGGATAAATTTTACAAGTATTCATAATAAAATACGACGATCTCACTCTGATAGAAAAAGAGATGAGATCGTCGCTTAAGTTTCTATTGATCTTTTGAGAGGGAGTGGTTTAGTATTGTACTGTTTAAAAAATTTTGTGTCATAGTTTATCTGTTCTCTAAGGTTGTGCTACTTTAGCTAAGATAAATAGTAGCTAAAAATGATTCTTTTCTTTTATTGTTTTTATTGCTTCAATCAACTCAGTCTCGATTTTACTTTTTGAGCGTAGCAAGCCAATTATTTCATTTAACTGTGCAACGATTTTTATTATACCGACAAAAACAACAACAAAAGTAAAACTAGATATTGAAAAAATTGTAATCACCAGCTTGCATTATATTTTGACGACCATAATTCGTCAGTTAACGTCACTCGAACGGTTCCGGCATTTCCGTGACTAGACACAAGACCACGGGCGCTCGCCGTTTTTCTAACTAATTCACCTGCAATTAAGTTACAAATAGCAACAATCACTGCACCAGCAACTGTAATTCCACATGTAACAGCAAGAGCATCTAATATGGCACTATACAATACACTACCTCCAGCTCCCATGACAAGTCTATCATAGAAATTATAGACAGACGTTTTACCAGTGCTAGTATTATAGTACATATTCCAGCCACCATTTTGCAGTTTGCCACCTACGCCTGCTACTGCACGAGAACTATAACTAGCACCATCAAACTCTTTCAGCAAATCATTGATGTTGTTCTTTACATCTTTGACTGTCATATTCATTACTTTCTTTTCAAAAGCAGTAGCAACGCTATTTTGAGTTGATGGTGTATTAGGTAGAGAACTAGAATATCTTAACTGTGCATCGTTCATTAATTCAGCAATTGTTTTGTCTTCAAATTTTTTTACTTGGACCACTTTTTGATTCTCACTATCTGATGCGTAAACAACAGAACTTAGTGAAGGAACTAATGGTGTTGCTAATGTTACTATTGCTATAGAGGTAGTTAAGAGCACTTGGAATTTGTTTATTTTCATACTATTCGACCTTCCATTATATGTAATTTTTTGATATTACGGATAGATTTTGAAAAAATTTTGTTCAACTGCTACAAATTGACAACTTCCCAACCAAATAATATCATTAAAGATGAAATCATTTTTCCTCCTATTTATAGTAGATTTAAAGTTTTTATCTTCCGATTATTGTAGGGAAACTTTACAAACCTTTGTTCTTTTTATTAATGTTTTCTCAAGTAATGTTCCTTATTTGGATTAGGTCAATTTCTAGTTTATCAAGATATGTGATTACCAAATAAATATGATTATCAGTGTTATAGATTAGATGCTTACTGCGTTATTATTTAGTGTATTACTAAATGTGATAATGTATCTTAGTTGTATAATAAGGTTATTTGATAGTTTGTACCAAAGTTAGTCAAAAATAAGTAGAAAATTTGGTGATTTTATATGGAACATGGGGAATTGATTAAAAAATTAAGAACCGATAGAAAAATAACGCGAAGAGATTTGAGCGAAGGGGTACATTCGATAAGCGCATTACAGCGGTTTGAAAATGATACCGCTAGAATTGACATAGATACCATTTGGCAATACTTGGAAAGAATGAATATCCAAATAGATGACTACTATTTGGAGTATTATAACTATCAATTAAGTAAAAAAGAGCACTTACGAAAAAAATTTAGGAGTGCAATTATTTCTGAGTATCATGCAAAAGAGTATCTAGACAACTTACAAGAAGAATATAAAAAAAGTAACGACATTTTTTTTCTGTATCTAATTGTTCAAATAAAAGCAGTTGCTGAAAAATTACCAAATTATAAACTTGGTAAGATAGATGAAAATGAATCAAAAAAAATTTTGGATTATTTGAGCAGGATAGAGGAGTGGGGATATTTCGAATTAGCAATGTATACTAATTGTTTAGGACTCTTTAAAAAGGAATACCGATTATTTCAATATAAGGATGTGCTCAATCAGTTTAGGAAATTTAAAGGTATACCTAAATATCAACATGCATTAATAAAATTTATTATAAATTCAATCATTTTAGAATTTTCTGATAAAAATTACGATAGAATTTTGGATTTGTTAGGAATTTTGTATGATGAAACAAAGGACTCAGATTACTTAAAAGGAAGAATTTATTGGAAATTTTTTTTCCGATTGTATCAGTCTGTCGTTGGGGATTTGGAATTTGATGGCTCGATAGCTATTGAGATGCTAAGGCTGCTTGGATATGAAGAAGAGGCAGTAAACTTTTTGGATATTGAAAGAACAATCTTGGACGATCATACATAAATTAGTTTGTCGAGTTAACAAGATGCATTAATCAGATCAGATATACTTTCACACCTATAAAATCTGATGTTGTTCCTTATTTTTTAAGATTACATAGAAATGAAAAAGAACAAGATTTGTTCAGTGCTTATATTGTAATGAAAGTACTCCTATTAAAATATTTGGACATTGTTTAAATATACGTGTGCTAAATTATACTGACTGAATAATCGCTGATTCCAACTACAATTAATATAACTTTAAACAGGCATTTTCTGTTTTTTGGAAAGTGCTTTTTTTGTTCTTTGATAAGTAATTAGCTGGATTTAGGAACATTACAAGGTTTAGTATACTTTTATGAAAAAGAATCTTCAACAAGGTTTATAAAGCTTTTCATACCTTTTGTCTCAACCATTTCATATTTTATAAAAAACCAGTATAATAAGGAAGTATTGAAAAAATAGCCATAAAGGAATGTGGGAAATGGACAATCAGCTAACAAAAGAATTGAAAGAAAAGTATAGCATCGTTTTTCACGATTTAAACTTACTTGAACAAGCTTTTACCCATTCATCCTATGTGAATGAGCATCGCAATTTGCAACTATCCGACAACGAACGTCTTGAGTTTTTAGGAGATGCTGTATTAGAGTTGATGGTTTCTGAATATCTGTATCGTTTGTATCCAGATATCCCAGAAGGAAAATTGACCAAAACTCGTGCAGCTATCGTACGTGAAGATAGTTTGTCCAAATTTGCCAAGGAATGTCGTTTTGATCAGTACATCCTGTTAGGAAAAGGTGAGGAGAACTCAGGCGGACGAACCCGTCCAGCGCTTCTTTGTGATCTGTTTGAAGCCTTTTTAGGAGCGTTGTACCTTGATCAAGGATTTGACGCAGCACATGCGTTTATTGAAACGGTGATTTTTCCGAAGGTGCGTGCCGGTGCTTTTTCCCATGAGATGGATCATAAAACAAGATTACAAGAAGTATTGCAAAAAGCTGGAGACGTGTTGATTGAATATCGTTTGATCAATGAAGAAGGTCCAGCACACGAACGTATTTTTTGGATCGAAGTATACGTGGATGATCGGTTGATTGGAACTGGACAAGGAAAATCGAAAAAACTAGCAGAACAAGCTGCTGCTGAGAATGCTTTAGCAGCACTAAGTAAGTGAGGGAAAGACTTCGTGTATTTAAAACGCATTGAAATAGCCGGCTTTAAATCATTTGCAGATAAAACAATCATTGAGTTTGAAAATAGTGTCACAGCGGTCGTTGGACCAAACGGTAGCGGAAAAAGTAATATTACTGAGGCTATCCGTTGGGTACTAGGAGAACAGTCTGCAAAAAGCCTTCGTGGTGGGAAAATGCCGGATATTATTTTTGCCGGTTCTGATTCCCGTAAACAATTGAATGTCGCTGAAGTAACCGTCGTATTAGACAACTCTGATCATTACTTGCCACTAGAGTATAGTGAGATCAGTGTAACACGTCGTTACCGTCGGACAGGTGAAAGCGACTTTTTCATCAATAAACAACCTTGTCGTTTGAAAGACATCCAAGAATTATTTATGGATTCTGGCTTAGGGAAAGAATCATTTTCGATCATCTCTCAAGGAAAAGTCGAAGCGATTTTTAGTAGTAAGCCAGAAGACCGACGAGGGATTTTTGAAGAAGCAGCTGGAGTCTTGAAATACAAACAGCGCAAGAAAAAGGCGGAGCAAAAGCTTTTTGAAACAGAGGATAATCTAAGCCGTGTCCAAGATATCATCTATGAACTTGAAGAGCAATTAACTCCTTTGGCCGCCCAGAGTGAGGCTGCGAAGGAGTTTTTACGATTAAAAGAAACATTGACTAACACAGATATCTCTTTGATGATTGCTGAAATCAAAGCGGCAAAAAAAGAGTGGGATGAACGACAACTACAATTAGATCAGTTCAACCAATCACTAACATCCTTAACGACACAGATCCAAACAAAGGAACAGTTATTAGCCGACAAACGCAAACAAAATAACCAGGCCGACCGTATGATCGAAAAAAATCAACAAACGTTATTAGCGTTGTCAGAAAAATTAAAGCAAACAGAAGGACAAAAAGAAGTATTACTTGAGCGAACGAAGCATACCCAAAAGAGCTCAAAAGAATACCAAGCTTCTTTAACTGAAGTGCAAGAAAAAGTGGCTCATTTTGAAGAATTACAAGCGACTTTGACCCAAGAAGTCAGTCAAAAAGAAGCAGAGATCCAACAGGCTGAAAAAGCACTGATGAGTACGCAACAAGAATTGGAAAAATACCAAAAATCAACCAAAGAATTGTTGGCAGAATTACGCGATCAGTATGTCGATCTGATGCAAGAACAAGCAACTGTCGGCAATGAATTGAAGTACTTGGAGCGTCAATATGTTCAAGAGACATCTAAAAGTCAGCAAACACTAGCCAAACAATCGGAAGTGGAAGCGAATGTTGCGGAAATGTCCGCCAAGCAAATCGAGTTGACAGAGCGACATGAAAAGCTACAGCAAGCATTGAATGAGGTCAAAGCGTCACTTGAAGTTGTGCAAACAAAAGGAAAACAAGCACAAGAGCGCTTGGCAAAAGAACAGCCCAAAATGTATCAACTGATGAACCAAGTCCAACAATTACGGGCACGTCAGAAAAGTTTACAAGAAATCCAAGAAAATTACTTTGGCTTCTATCAAGGTGTTCGTTTGATCTTGCAACAAAAGCAACGCCTCTCTGGGATCGTTGGTGCGGTTGCTGAATTGATCGATGTTCCAGCTGATTATACATTGGCAATCGAAACAGCTTTGGGTGGTTCAGCGCAACATGTCATTGTTGAAAATGAAGGCGATGCACGTCAAGCGATCACTTATTTGAAACAACAAAAAGGCGGACGAGCAACGTTTCTACCATTAACGACAATCAAACCTCGTCAATTACCTGCACATATTTTTGCACAAGCGCAAACAGTTGACGGGTTTATCGGGATCGCTAGCGAACAAGTGACTTATCCCGAACAGATCCAGACAATCGTTCACAATCTATTAGGGACGATTCTATTAGCAAAAGACTTAGCAAGTGCCAATGCCATTGCCCAACAGATTCGTTACCAGTATCGTGTGGTCTCACTAGAAGGTGATGTCATGAATGCCGGTGGTTCAATGACTGGTGGGGCGACGAAGCGAGGCAATCAAGGAAGTTTATTTGCACAAAATCAAGAATTAAAACAATTGACGAGTGAGTTTCAACAAGCGGATCAGGAGTTGCAAAGTCAAGAAAAGAAAGTCCAAGCATTGCAACAAGAAGTCACGGTTTTGGCAGAAGAACAAGAACTTCTGCGGACACAAGGGGAACAGTTACGCTTTGAAGAACAAGAAGTAGCAAATCAACGACAAAATGTGGCCAACGAACTCACTCGTTTTGAAAAAGAACAGCAAATCTCAAGTTATGAAACGCGTGAACTGCAACAATTCATGGAGAATTACCAAAAACAACAGGCAGAGCTTTTGGCAAAACAGCAAGAACTAGAAGTACAACGCCAAGAGATCGATGCTGAAATCAGTTCATTGAGTCAAGAAAGTGACAAGATGGAAGAACGTCGCGCGCAGATCCAGGAAAAACAAGCACAGGAGCAAGCCTCATTAGCCGTATTGAAAGAGCAATACAATCACTTACAGATCCAACTACGTGGCGCACGCGTACAAAAAAATGAGGCATTAGCCAAACAAGAAGGACTAGAACAACAACTGCATGCATTGACTGTGGACTTCTCTGATCACGAACTGACAGAAGAAAGTTTAGATCAACGAATTGCTGATTTAGCGACAGAAAGAGATCGCTTAAAAGCTTCTCTAGAAGACGCCAAACAGTCACGTGAAGAAATGCAAACGACTATCGATGCGTTGGATGCCGACCTATTAGCTGAAAACCGTAAACAAAAAGAACTTTTGACAGAGCAGTCACAGTTAGAGGTCCAAAAGAATCGTGCGGAAATGATTTTGGACAATCATCTGAATTACCTGCAAACGGAGTATCAGATGAATTATGAAAAAGCCTGTGAATCTTATGAAGAAACAACGGATGTAGCGAACAGCCGGGTAGAAGTTGCTTCGTTGAAACAACAAATCGATCGTTTAGGCCCAGTAAATCTAAACGCCATTGAGCAGTATGAGCAAGTGAATGAACGTCATACCTTTTTGGCTGCGCAACGGGATGACTTATTATCGGCTAAGGATCAATTATTTGAAACAATGGATGAAATGGATGATGAGGTACGGACTCGTTTCAAAGAAGTTTTTGAAGCAATCCGCCAAGAATTCAAAATCGTTTTCCCAAATATGTTTGGTGGCGGTCGCGCAGAGCTTGTGTTGACTGATCCGACTGATTTGTTGCAGACAGGGATTGAAATCGAAGTTCAGCCTCCAGGTAAAAAACTACAAAGTTTAAGTTTACTTTCAGGAGGAGAACGTGCATTGACTGCGATTGCGTTGCTCTTTTCGATTATTCGTGTCTGCCCTGTACCGTTTTGTATCCTTGATGAGGTCGAAGCTGCGCTAGATGAAGCCAATGTCAAACGCTTTGGTCGCTATCTCAGCGAGTTCCAAGACGATATACAGTTTATTGTAGTGACGCATCGTAAAGGGACGATGGTTGCTGCGAATGTCTTATACGGTGTGACCATGCAAGAGTCTGGGGTTTCAAAAATCGTCTCTGTCCGTATGGAAGACATCAATGAAGAAGGAAGAATGAGTGAAACGAAAGTGTAGGGGACGAAATGATCAAATTAATCGCTATCGATTTAGACGGAACACTATTGAACGAAGAAAAGAAAATCTCATCTGAGAATAAACAAGCTTTGGCTCAAGCAAAAGCACAAGGGGTAAAAATCGTTTTATGCACGGGGCGTCCGTTAGCAGCGATGGCTCACTATTTACAAGAATTAGGTTTAGTCGAAGAAGGCGATTATAGCATTACCTTCAACGGTGGCTTAGTCCAGAAAAATGATACTGGTGAAATCATCGAGAAAAAAGCGATGTCTGTGTCTGATATCCATCGTCTTTATGCGTTGGCACAAGAACTAGACTTACCGTTAGACGTCTTATCAGATAATGTCGTCTTGCAATTACCTAGTGCGCTTCAAAAGCAATCGATGTACAATGTATTAAACAACTTATTGCAATTCCAACCAGCAGTACTAGCTGATATCACAGATGAGTTTGTGTTGAACAAAGCAGTCATTGCCTATGAGCAAGAAGAACTAGATGCAAAAATCAAGGAGATTCCAAGCGCTTATTATGAGTCGTATGAAATTATCAAAACGCGCAATGTTTTATTAGAATTTATGCCAAAAGGTGTCACTAAGGCATATGGTATTTCTTTATTAGCAAAAGATTTAGGACTTGAACGTAGTGAGATCATGGCAATCGGAGATGAGGAAAATGATCTACCGATGATCGAATACGCAGGACTTGGTGTAGCCATGGAAAATGCGGTGCCTTTTGTCAAAGAAGCCGCTGATCATGTCACGGCAAGTAACATCGAACATGGGGTAGCAAAAGCGATCCAACAATTTGTTTTAGTGTAAAGGAGGTATACTATGGGATTTTTTGATAAGATCAAACGAGCCTTTACTGGTGAAGAAGCACCAGAAGAAGTAGAAGTACAAGAGAAATATGATAAGGGTCTAGAAAAGACCCGTAAAACGTTCGGTGAACGAATGAATGAACTGTTTGCGAATTTCCGTACGGTCGATGAAGATTTCTTCGAAGAATTGGAAGAAACATTGATCGGTGCAGATGTCGGCTTTGAAACAGCCATCAAGATCACTGAAGCGTTACGCCAAGAAGTGAAGCTAAGAAATGCCAAGAAACCAGCTGAGATCCAAAATGCGATCATCGAAAAATTAGTTGAGCTTTATGAGCAAGAAGGCATCGATGAAGTCAATACATTGAACCTCCAAGAAGAAGGATTGACAGTGATCCTCTTTGTTGGTGTCAATGGTGTAGGAAAGACGACGAGTATCGGTAAATTAGCACATCAATACAAAACGGAAGGCAAAAAGGTATTGTTAGCCGCAGCAGATACCTTCCGTGCGGGTGCGATCGATCAGTTAGTCGTTTGGGGAGAACGTGCAGAAGTTGAAGTGGTTCGAGGCAAAGCTGGTGGCGATCCTGCGGCAGTCGTTTACGATGCCATCGAAAAAGCCAAAGAACAACAAGCAGATATTTTACTTGTTGATACAGCTGGACGTCTGCAAAACAAAGTCAATTTGATGAACGAATTAGAGAAGATCAAACGTGTGATCCAACGAGAATTACCAGAAGCACCACATGAGATCTTACTTGTGTTAGATGCGACGACAGGGCAAAATGCCATGGTCCAAGCGAAACAGTTCAAAGAAACCTCTGATGTGACAGGGCTAGTTTTAACAAAATTAGACGGTACAGCTAAAGGTGGAATCGTCTTAGCCATTCGTAATGAATTGCACCTGCCGGTCAAACTTGTTGGTTTGGGTGAAGGCATCGATGATTTAGAAGCTTTTGATCCAAATGACTTTGTCATCGGTCTATTTAAAGGCTTATTGAAAGAAGAATAAACAGTATATGAGCATAAGTTCATCTAAAGAGCTTGTAACAAAGGTGTTCAACTTCAAGAAATAAAAAAGAAGCCACGGGAATCGTTCTTTAAATTTCCGTGGTTTTCCCTTTATTTTTGAAGAGGTTCCGTTTGTTTCAGGCTCTTTTTTCTCCTTCCAATGGACTAGCGATATTCAAGGAACAATATTTCGAGTATAAACCAAAAATGAACCAGCGATTTTTTTTGACTGTGTCCTGTCTGGCTATGTGCTATCTTATTGTTCAGTTTGGAGTCATTTTCCTACAATATCAGCTGTTTTTTTAAAAAAACACCCCTTTTTTCTCATTTTCAAACAATTTCATTCTTTTTCTTGGCGGTTTTTACTATAATGAAACATATGAATTGGAGGACATTTAACCATGAACTATAAAGAATTATTACTGCATCCTCGTTCACTACCATTCATTAGTCAAGCCCGTTTTGGGGTTGAACGTGAAGGGCAACGTGTGAACTTCTCTGGAAAGTTGGCAACAACCGATCATCCTGAGGTTTTTGGGGATCGTACGTATCATCCATACATCCAGACAGATTTTAGTGAAACTCAAGTCGAATTGATTACTCCGGTCACGGATTCTATCAACGAACTTTTTAAATACTTGGAAGCAATCTACGACGTTGCTTCACGCTCAATGGCAGATGATGAAATGATCTGGCCTTTAAGTATGCCTCCGGCTTTACCTGAAAAAGACGAAGAGATCATGATTGCGAAGCTTTCTAATTTTGAAGATGTCTTGTATCGTCGTTATTTAGCAAAGGAATATGGCAAACGCAAGCAAATGGTCAGCGGCATCCATTTCAACTTTGAGTTTGGTGATGATCTTTTACAATCCTTGTTTGTACAACAAACAGAGTTTACCGACTTTGCAGCATTTAAAACAGAATTATATTTTAAAACAGCACAGAACTTCTTGCGTTATCGTTGGTTGATCACTTATTTGTTTGGGGCGTCACCTCTAAGTGAAGACCACTATTTTGTCGGCAAGCCAGCACCAGCAGAACCGGTACGCAGTATTCGTAATAGTTCCTATGGTTATACGAACCATCCGAATGTCAAAGTATCCTATGCGTCAATGCAACAATATTTAACCGATATTGAAAAAATGGTGGAAGAAGGCAAGTTATCCGAAGAAAAAGAATTCTATGCACCGATCCGTTTTCGTGGTGGAAAACGTGTAGCTGATTTAGCAAAATCAGGTATTCGCTATATTGAACTGAGAAATATTGATTTAAATCCTTACGCACGTGTAGGGATCAGTCAAGCACAAGTTCAGTTTTTACAATCGTTCTTAATGTATATGCTATGGATGGAACATGACGTAGCAGTCGATGCATGGGTCGAAGAAGGCGAGCAGCGAAATGAACACGTGTCGTTAGAAAACCCTATGGATCAAACTGCTTTTTATGATGAAGGAATACTGCTTCTTCAAGGAATGAAAGAGATGCTTGTAGCTTTAGGACAATCCGAACGCCTACCATTGATCGATGACATGATCGCACAATTGGATGAACCACGTGAAACATTGGCAGGCAAGATTTATCAGCAAGCACAACAAACAAGCCAGCATGACTTTGCTTATACTTTAGGAAAACAGTATGAAGAAGAAAGTCATGAACGTTCGTATCAATTAGCGGGATTTCGTGACATGGAACTGTCGACACAGATTCTGATGTTTGATGCGATCCAAAAGGGCATCGAAGTAAAGGTCATAGATGAATCAGATCAATTTTTACGTCTACAGCATCAAGAGCATATCGAATATGTAAAAAATGCCAATATGACAAGTAAAGACAGCTACATTGTGCCATTGATCATGGAAAATAAAACAGTCACTAAAAAAGTGCTAAAAGAGGCCGGATTCCGTGTACCTGAAGGAGCCGAATTTACTTCAATCGAAGAGGCTTTGAACGCTTATCCACGATTTGCAGAACAAGCCTTTGTTATTAAACCTAAATCGACCAATTATGGGTTAGGGATCACGATCTTCAAAGAAGGAGCATCTTTAGAAGATTACCAGGCTGGTTTAGCAATCGCTTTTCGTGAAGATACTTCTATACTGGTTGAAGCATTCATGCCTGGAACAGAATATCGCTTCTTTGTGATCGATGGGCAAGTAAAAGCGATCTTACTTCGTGTTCCTGCCAATGTTGTGGGTGACGGAAAACGGACGGTGGAAGAACTTGTCGCTGAAAAAAACCTAGATCCATTAAGAGGCAGTCACCATCGTGCACCATTGGAATTGATCCAGTTAGGTGAACTTGAGCAGTTGATGTTAAAAGAGCAAGGACTAACCATCCATTCTGTACCTGAAAAAGATCAAATCGTGTATTTACGCGAAAATTCCAATATCAGTACAGGTGGCGATTCAATCGACGTAACAGATGAATTTTCAGACGCGTATAAACAAATTGCCCAACAAGCAGTGGAAGCCCTAGGAGCGAAAATCAGCGGCATCGATTTGATCATTCCTGATAAAGATATCGATCCTCAAACAGATGACCAAGCCTATGGCATCATTGAAGCAAACTTCAATCCAGCGATGCACATGCACGTTTACCCATTTGCTGGCCAAGGCAGAAGACTGACAATGAATGTCTTAGAGCTGTTGTATCCTGAAGTGATCAACAGACAAGAAGAGACTAAATAAATCATGAACCTGTAGGACAAAAAAATCATCCACATCACTAGATTTATCTAGTTTGTGAATGATTTTTTGTTTTGCCACAGGTACATACGAACGCTGACAAATTTTGATTAGAAACTCAAAGAATCGAGTGAACTTTTAGAAATTATTTGAATAATCGGTCCCAAAAGCTTTTTTTCTTTGGTTGTTCTTCTTCTTGTTTCGTTGGATATTTTTCTTCTACGTCAATAACGGGCTCATTCACCGCTTCTTTGGCCGCAATCAGTAGACCAATACTTTGCGGATCTTCAGAAACATGATCGTTTACAACCGTGAATTTCGTTTGATTTTTCGTTGCCAATTGGATGTATTGATTCTGGATATCCAGGGGTAAGGTCCCGTTTATCAGAATAAATGCTTCTGGTCGTTTCTCTAGTTCTTGTAGGAACTTTTCTTTATTTGTCGGCTCATTCATTTCAGCAACGGTCATACTGAGGTAGCAACGTTCACGAAAGGTACCTAGGTATTTATGCTGTTCTTCTGGGTTGACCAAGGGCGTGCCATACATTCCTTTGTCCAAATGATTTTTCAATTCATCTGATGCCATCCAATTTCCTCCTTTGTTGTTTTAAGTCATTATAACATAGAGGTTGTGACAGAAGCATTTTGACCTGATCAGTAAGCTAGAAAATTGAAAAATAGTTTTTCATATTTTGTCATTTTCTAGCTTAGTGTTGAAGGTTAGCTTTTGGATCACCGTGTAACCAGGTTGTGAGAAAGTCGTTTAGCTCCAAGCATTAAGGCAGAAATTGAGAAATAGCTTCCCACATTTTTAAGGTCAGAAACAAAAATGAATTTTATTTTTGTATCGTACACGTATTCTAAAATTTATAGGGATTGCTCTTATTTCATTAAAAAACGGTTGCTTTTGTTCAATGCTTCACTTAGAATAAGAATGAGAATCGTTCTCAGTTAGCGAGGTAAAGGGAAATGCGCGTGGGTCGCTTGATGGTTTTGTTAGTTATTTTAAGTATATGTTCGCTATTTATTGGCGTGTCTCGAGTGGAATTCATGGAGATTATCCGATTTGAAGGACAGAGTATGCAATTGTTGTTGGCGACACGTTTTCCGCGAACGATCTGTTTAGTACTGGTAGGGGCAACGAGTAGTATTTGTGGGTTGATCATGCAACATCTGACTCAAAATAAATTTGTTTCACCAACGACAGCTGGCACGATGGATAGTGCGAGATTGGGTATCTTAGTGGTGATGCTCTTTTTACCGAATGCTTCTTTGTGGATTCGTTCAGCAACTGCATTTTTATTTGCGTTTGCAGGTACGCTCTTATTTTTATCTTTTGCACGATTTTTTCCACAAAAAAATCAGCTGATGTTACCATTGATCGGCGTGATGCTAGGAAATATTATCGGCTCTGCTGCAACATTTTTCGCCTATCAGTTTCAGTTAGTACAAAATATGTCTTCATGGCTACAAGGAAATTTTGCAACAGTCATACGGGGAAATTATGAATTATTGTATGTAACGATTCCTTTATTACTTATCTTATCTTTTTTTGCCTATCAATTTACGATCGTAGGCTTAGGTGAATCGTTCGCAGTGAATTTAGGGATGAATTATCGCAACATGCAACTACTAGGGATTGGCCTTGTTTCTTTAGCCAGTGCGATCACTTTGATCATGGTTGGGACGATTCCTTTCTTGGGAGTGATCATTCCAAATATCACAGCAAAGCTCTATGGGGATCAGGTACATAAAACGTTAGGAATTACCGCCATTTTTGGTAGTATCTTTTTGCTTATCTGTGACATGATCGCTCGTCTTGTGATTTTTCCTTATGAAATCCCAGTCAGCGTCATCGTAGGGATCATCGGTGGTTTGATTTTCCTTTACTTGTTAGTAAGGGGGCGCAAACATGGGTAAAAAGATCACTGGTCTATTTTTTATTTTGTCTCTACTCGTGATTGGCGTGACGATCGGCTATTTGACTATCAACACGTATGGTAATTGGGCTTTTGCATGGGCCTTACGAAGCAAAAAAATCATGGCGTTCATTTTAGTGGCACTCGCGACAAGCAGTGCGACCGTTAGTTTCCAAACGATTACCCAAAATCAATTTTTGACACCTTCTGTGTTAGGACTCGATTCCCTCTATGTACTTGTTCAAACCCTCCTCTTTTTCTTGATTGGTGGGGTGACGATGCTTCAGCAAACAGGCACAGCCTTTTTCTTAGTCAACGTGGCATTGATGGTTGGCTTAAGCCAGTTATTGTTTTTCTTTTTATTACGAAAAGAAGCCCCTAACTTATTCTTATTATTGATGACGGGGATGATTTTAGGGACACTTTTCAATAGTATCAGTACGTTTTTACAAGTGGTGATGGACCCGAATGAATATGATTTGTTGCAAGGGAAGTTATTTGCTAGTTTCGGTAATGTCCAGACCTCCTACCTCCTACCTGCTGCATTGTTGATTGGCTGTTGTTGGGTGTTCCTTTTTTATAAAAGACATTTTCTGGATGTCTTTCATCTAGGGAAGGATCAAGCAACGAACCTTGGGATTGAGACAGAGCGTTTTCAATTTTCTATTCTTTGTTGTGTCAGCTTGTTGACAGGAACAGCCACTGCTTTGGTGGGACCAATTACCTTTCTTGGATTTATTGTCGCAAACGTCAGCTATCGTTTGTTTGCAACGTATCGTCATGGTGTTTTGCTACTAGGAAGTTTTTTGATTGCTTTCTTGTTTTTGACTGGGGGACAATTGATCGTTGAGCAAGTGTTTGGGTGGAACACGACGGTCAGTGTGGTTGTAGAGTTCACAGGGGGTATTTACTTTATTACAAAATTGATTCGAGAAAGGAAGGAACTGGGATGATCAATTTGAATAGTGTCGAGAAGTCTTACCAAGGAAAAACGGTCGTCGAGGCCTTGCAATTGGAAATCTCGGATCAACAATTGACAGCCTTCATCGGTCCAAACGGCGCAGGAAAGTCAACCGTTCTTTCTATGATCAGTCGTTTGATTCCTAAAGATGCAGGTGAGATCTACTTGGATCACAATGAAGTAAAAGCTTGGAAGTCCAAAGAGATGGCAAAAAAACTAGCTATTTTGAAACAATCTAATGAGATCAGTATGAAAATCACAGTCGAGGAGCTTGTATCGTTCGGGCGTTTTCCTTATTCGAAAGGAAAGCTGACAACGAAAGACCATCAGATCATCGAAGAATCACTCCAGCATCTAGGGTTGGAAGAACTGAAGGACCAAACGATCGACACGCTTTCTGGGGGTCAGTTGCAACGAGCGTATATTGCGATGGTTCTTGCGCAAGATACTGATTACATTTTGCTGGATGAACCACTCAATAATCTCGATATGAATTTTGCGGTACAAATCATGCAAATTTTAAAGCGCCTTGTACAAGAATTAGGAAAAACGATCATCATTGTGTTACACGATATCAACTTTGCAGCGAGTTACGCAGATGAAATCGTCGCAATGAAACAAGGGAAGTTATTTAGACAAGGCAAAACGAACGATATTATTAAAAAAGAAGTACTAGATCAATTATACGAAATGGACATTCGAATCTGTGAAATCGAAGGACGCAGATTTTGTCTTTATTTCTAAAAACTACGAAGGAGCGTCAAAATGAAGAAAATAGTTTTAGGATTTTTAGTCATAGCATCATTAGGATTAGCAGCATGTGGAAATAACGAAGCACAAACGAGTGAAACCAAAGCATCAAGTACTGTCACAACGGATACAATGTTGACAGTCAAAGATAGCAATGGTGAGTCTGTAGAAGTGCAACAAAACCCTGAGAAAGTTGTAGTGTTCGACAATGGATCATTAGATACGCTTGATGCATTAGGTGTTGGAGACAAAGTCATAGGAGCGGCAACTAAAAATTTACCTGCTTACTTAGAAAAATATCAAGAAGTTGAATCTGCTGGAGGAATCAAAGAACCAGATTTGGAAAAAATCAATGAGATGCAACCAGATTTGATTATTATTTCCGGTCGTCAAAGTGATTATCAGGAACAGTTGAGCCAAATTGCCCCAACACTATATTTAGCAATGGATGCAGAAAAGCCATGGGAATCGATGCAAGAAAATGTGACAACATTGGCAAAGATTTTTGATAAAGAAAAAGAAGCAGAAGAAAAATTAACAGATTTAACGAAACAAATCGATGAAGTGAAAGAGAAAGCCAGCGCGCTTGATCAAACAGCTTTAGTTACTTTAGTGAATGAAGGGCAACTTTCAGCATATGGTTCAGGTTCACGTTTCGGACTCGTTCATGATTTATTTGGCTTTAAACAAGCCGATGATCAAATCGAGGCGTCTACACATGGTCAAAGTGTTTCTTATGAATATGTTTTAGAGAAGAATCCAGGGATTTTATTTGTGATTGATCGTACCAAAGCAATTGGTGGAGATACAAGCAACGATAACGTAGCTGCCAATGAATTAGTGGCACAAACAGATGCCGGTAAAAATGATCAAGTAATTTCATTGCAACCAGATGTATGGTATTTGAGTGGTGGTGGACTTGAATCAATGAACTTGATGATTGAAGATGTCAATCAAGCGCTAAAATAATTTTTCAATGAATAACTAAGAAAATGAGCCTGGTACATCAGTCATCTTGCATCCTACAACTGAATAAACGGTGTTCCAGAAGTAGCACCTTCAAAAATAAGCCGAGAAACCCAAAATTTGAAAAACAATTTTCGGGTTTCTCGGCTTATTTCTCGGAGCTAGGCACTTCTATCACAACCTCTGATTCAATGGGTGATTGTTTGATCGTTAGGAAAATCTAGTGTAAGGGTAAATTCATTATCGACTTCATAAGGATCGATTCGTGGGGTTGTATCATGGAAAAAGTGAGCAAGCCATTGTCGGAACATAAGATCGCCTCCTTTGATTTGATTAAAGGATACAAGGCGAACCTTAGAGAAAGCTTAAAGCATAGAATCAAGCATGTGTTTCGGCTAATGCTTGATAATTGACGATCTTGACTTGACGATAAAAGTCAGCTGGCAGTTTTGACCAACGTTTCAAAAGTTGATAAAAATAACTATCTTCCGCTTTGATTTTGTACTCACTTAAAATCAATCCGAAGTAGTTTGGTTTTTTCTTTGCTAATTTGTGATAGATCGACAATGCTTTTTCTTTGTCTTCATCAACAAATAGTGTTTTGACTTCAATATAAGATCCTTCAATGTTCTGTGTTTCTTCAATAAAGTAAATGCTTTTTATATACTCTGTCATAAGTAAGACCTCCAGCGCTTGTTTAGTTGTTAAGATAACAATAGCTAAAATTTGTTAATAAATCGTGAACAAATAATTATTCTTTTTCAGCAATTGTTTAAGTTTTTTCGCTTATCTATAGTTAATCTGTTATTTTAAGGAGATATTAAGTTTTGTCTTGCTTCTTTCCGTGAATTTCGATACAGTAATTTAAACTAAAGAAAAAAGTAGGGGATGCACATGGAATTATTGATCAATCGAAACTTAGTGTTTGCAGAAAATCGTGTCATAGAAACGGAACGTCTGATTTTAAGACCAATCACATTGGAAGACGTAGAAGATATATTTGAATATGCCCATGATGTAGAAACGACCCGCTTTGTTTTCCCTCGACATCAGTCGATCGAAGATACAAAAATCAGTGTTGCGAATTTTTTTATGGCATCACCGCTTGGAAAATATGCTATTGAATGGAAAGAAAACCGCAAGATGATTGGTACGATCGATTTGCGGATACAAGAAGGCGATGATACGGCTGAATTAGGTTACGCTTTAAATAAAAAGTATTGGGGAAAAGGAATCATGCCGGAAGCTGGAAAAGCGCTTCTGAAATTGGGCTTTGAAAAAATGGATCTCGTAAGGATCTTTGCTTATCATAATACGAAAAATAGTAAATCGGGACGAGTGATGGACAAGTTAGGAATGAGAGAAGAAGCTGTGATTCCTGATGCAAAACGAGAAAAAGGAGAAATTATTTCAATCGTTCTTAAAGGAATTACCAAAAAAGCTTGGTTGGAAGGTCACCCAAAAACAAGTTAGTTGCAACTTCGTACAAAAATCATTAAGCTAAAATTGAGGTGATTAAGATGGAATTTATCGTATCAAAAGAAGCGGAAGAACTGCTTCGTGGAAAAGTGAATGACAATGAACAATTATTGCTAGATGTAGAAGACGGAGATGGACCATTTGCGAATAGCCGGATCACTTGCCAAATCGATACTTCTTTTCGTCTGATTATTGTAGAAAAAGAAACATCGGCAGATCTAAGCTTATATTCTGAAGTAGTCGATACCCAAATGGGACCAATCAAAATCAAGAAAAGCGCACTCGTTTATTTGGATAATCCGACGACGTTAGCAGTAGAACCAACTTACAAGAGTCTGCAACTGAAAGGACCAGGAGGAATCATCAAAAATAACCTCCAAATCGTCACATCAACTATCTAAGATTTAGAAGGAAAAAGAATGGGAAATTTAGCGATCATCAGTGACTTACATGTGGACATCAATCAATTTGGCGAAGCTGAATTAATGCTCTTATGGGAAGTCTTACAACAAAAAAAGATTACTCGGCTTCATTTGGCTGGGGATACCGCCAATAAAGTCGATCGTTGTGTCGCAGTCGCTGAATTTTTTGCAGAGCGACTACCAACGACTTTCCATTTTGGCAATCATGAGTTAGCCGATGTTACTGGCGAAGCAATGATCAGTCATTTTCCAGACGTCCATTTTTTGAATGAGCGCTATATTCCATTAAATGAGAAAACCGTGTTATTAGGCATCAACGGTTGGTATGATTACCAATTCTCAGAAGAAAAAGACATGAAGAAAATCGTTCGGATGAAGCGTTTGTACTGGTATGACCGCTTGATTGAGCGAGATGGAACGGATCTAGAAGTGAATGATCGAGTAGTAGAAGCAACACGATCATTATTGGATACGCTACACAAAAAGAAAATGAATGTGATCTTATCAACACATTTTGTCCCAAAACAAGAATTCATTGTTTACCAAAACGCGCCTTATGAACGTTGGAACCAACTCAATGCGTTCTTAGGTTCAGCTTCATTTGGAAAACTACTCGATCAATACGATAATCTTCAACAAGTCGTCTTTGGGCATACGCATCGACGGTTTGAGGATAAAGTACTCCTAGGAACGACGTATAGTTGTCGGCCGTTTGGCTATTATTACGAATGGCAATTGACACGAGATTTTATCGATGAATATCAATTGATTGATCGTTACAATCCAATGAAATTACGCGTATTATTACGAACGCATCGTCCAGAATTTAAAGAATACCAGTTACAACATTTAAAAAAAGAGTTTGAACAAGCAGTAACAGTGATTGCTTACTGAAAATTTGAAGACCACCAAGTATCGATTTAGATGACACTTGGTGGTTTTTCATATATTTTTTGGTTTTACTTCATCGATCGTGTAATCTAGCGTTACATCAGATAATAAGCTGCCAACTTCTTTTTTCAATTCACTTGTCTAAATGGATTCTTAATCGTTTTTTTGTCTTACTTGTGTCCATAATGATTAAATTCTCTCTTTGATGTACAAACTACGACCCTATCCTACCCTTATTTAGGGGGATATACGATAAGAATATTCTTTGTTACTCTATAGTAGAAACTGCTCCGAAGCTAATGGTTATACACTTCGGTTTTTTGTATTGATTTATCTAACCGAGATTTTATTCTTATTTTTGATAAAGATAAAACTTATCATGCCAATCACGAAGAGTACCAAGCCAAAAAGTAAAGTATGAGTGATGCCGATTGGCTAAGGTGCCACCTGTCCTTGATTAAAAACAAGTATTGAAGATATCCGATAAACAAAGAAACTGGCATCAAGATGATTTAAAGGATATTAAGCCAATCAGAGGATGATTTTAGCTTTGAAATCAATAAAAAACGGAAATCTAAGGAATTGTTTCCAAAGATTTCCGTTTTTATAGTACTCATTAATTTTATGCCATAAATAATGCTTTGTAGACAAATACTGCTACAACACCGGCACAAATTGGTGCAACAACTGGAACCCAAGCGTAATCCCATTGTGAAGAACCTTTATGTTTCAATGGTAACAACGCATGAACCAAACGAGGTGCAAAGTCACGTGCTGGGTTCAATCCAGGGCCTGTAGGACCACCTAGTGAAGCGACCAATGTCCAAACTAAGAAACCAAGAGCTAAGTGAGCTGTTCCTAAGTTATCTTGGAAGAAAGGTGCTTTTGTGATACCTAACGCGCCAAAGAATAAGACGAATGAACCGAAGAATTCGTTGACGAAACCATTGAATTTAGAACCAACACTGTTGATAGTTGAGAAAGTTCCTAAGACATGGTTTACATCTTCAGTTTGATCATAGTAAGGTTTATAACAAGCGACCACGATCAATTGTCCAAGAGCTGCTCCAAGTAATTGTGCAACGATATAAGGCACGACTTCTGCCCAAGGGAATAAACCATTAGAGGCTAAAGCGATCGTAAATGCCGGATTGATATGATTTCCGCTAATGCCACCAAAAATCATTGCTGGCATCATCACACCAAAACCATAACCAACAGCAATCAGCATCCAGTCACTGCCATATCCTTTTGTTCCTTTTAAATCTACGTTTGCGACAGCACCATTACCTAAAACGATCAATAATGCTGTACCAAGTAGTTCCGCCGCTAGACGGGTCATAAGTGAATAATCCATAATATCCTCCATTAATTTATTGAAATATAAAAAAGAAACAACAACACAGCGGGTGAAGTGTTCCGTAAGAGGTGTACTTCTGTTGTCGTGATAAGTGCAAAATAAAAAACGACTTCTTTATAGAAAGAAATCCGAGCAACAGTCGACACATTGATAAAACCCTATGACACAAAACACCAACCCTAACTATAAATATATCAAAAATAAATAGTGAATTTTATCAAATATTGTTGCTATCAACAAACATTTTTTGAAAATTTCAGAAAAAATGAAACTGAAATGGAACGAATAATCGCACTATGCACGATGAGTGAATCGTCTACAAAAAGAAGGGGATTACTGTAATTGAATGCCTCCTTAGCTTGTCTGTTTTGGTGTTTCAATAAGGATTATATGCTACAATGAGGAAAATAGTCGATAAGGGGTGAAGTCGTTGTATTTGTCTTCTGAGTACTTAAAACGTTTTGACAAAGACTTATATTACAAGGTGCTCTTACTCGAAAGCTTTGAGGATCAGGTAGGGCACACAGCGGCACAACTTGCACAAAAGGTTCAACTAGACGCACGAAGTGTAACCAGATATTTAGTTGAATTGATCAAAAATTATCAATTATTCAGTGGAAAAGAGCAATCTTTATTTACGAAGAATCATCGATCGGGTTATCATTTCTATGATTCTCTGGATCCTATTGAACGTGAACGCTTTTTGATTTACCTCGTGCAAAGTACGCTTAAATACCAGCTATTGCACGACATTTTTTTTGAAGAATTTCATACGCTCTATCAATTCTCACAAAAGCATTATATTAGTGAGTCAACTGCTCATCGGAAAATCAATGATTGGAAAGAACAATTTTCGAGGTATGGTATCCAACTCAAAAGAGGAAGCTATATTGCGTGTGGGGAAGAAGAAATCATTCGATTATACCTACATATGACTTTTTGGCAGTTATTTCGTGGTAAAGTTTGGCCCTTCGAAACTATTCCACAACAGGACGTCAAACAAATTGCTGACCAGATTTTACAGTTTTTTGATGTTCGGTTGAATGAGATCAAGAAACGGCGATTAGAGTATATGTTAGGTGCATTTTTCTTACGTAAATCACAAAAACATTTTGTGGTTTTAAATAATAAAAAACGACAGTTGATTGAAAAAAATCCACTCTTTGAAGCATTCAGTCAGTGGATGGCGCCTTTTTTTCCAAACTATTTCCAAGGGAAAGAAGAATTAGGTGCACTATTTCTAGTGCTGATGACCAGAGAAGAATACTATCAATCGTCAGGAATCCGTAAGCAGATTTTTGCTTTTCACCGAAAACAACAAACCGCTCCTTTTATAGCTCTATTAGAAATGAAGAATGCGTTAGTAGCATACTGCGAAGAAAAGCAGTTGACCGAGGAATCATTCACCAAAGAAGCAGAGAACTATTTGCTAAGTAGTCATCTGTTCGCGTACTTGTTTCCTCATGCGAAGGAAATGGTTGATGGGGAAGGTAGCAATTTTTCTAGACACTTCGTTAGTGAAAATGAGTCATTGAAACAATGGTTGCTGAATTTTTTCAATCGTGCAACACAACGTGCAGACGAGTGGGTCTATGAGAATGCGACTTTCTTGATGCGAAGGTATCTAACCGTGTTAAAAACGATGCGTGTTTTTGATCGACAATTACCAAAAGTCACTATTTTACTGATGACGGACTTTCCTCTTTTTGAAGAAGAATTACTAAAAGAAAACCTAAGGCACTTTTTCAGAGAGGAGTATCAGTTGTACTTTTTACCAGCGGATTATCGAGGAAGAGAGGTCGATCTATTACTATCCACAAGCAAGATCCATCGCAAACCTTGGGCGGATCTAGACTATTTCATCGTCACAGATGAACTTGAACTCTCGGATTATATCCGTTTATTTGATAAAATCAAAGAAATCCAAATAAAGAAAGAGAGAAAAAATCATGACATTTGAAGAAGTATTGCCACAGTTAAAAACAGGTGCAAAGGTTATTAGAAAAGGTTGGAGTGGATTTGAATTATATGTTGTTCTAGTATCCGATGATGAATTTGATGGTTGTCCAGTAACGCCTTATTTTCTGATCAAAACGAGCGACGAAGGATTTTCTAGCTTTGCGCCAACCGTTTGCGATATTCTAGCAGAAGATTGGATGATCGTTGAATGACGAATCATTATCCGGACTTAGCGAGTCAAGTCGTCTTTGTGACAGGTGCCGCTCAAGGAATCGGTGCTGCACAAGCAGAAGCTTTTTTAAATCAAGGAGCGAAAGTATTTGGTGTGGATTTGAAATTAGGTAAGATGGAAGAACTAGCCATAAAATATCCTACGCATTTTATCTCATTTCTCGGTGATATTTCACAAAAAGAAGTGATTGAACAAGCGGTCACTACGTGTCATGAAAAAGTCGGCGATATTTCAATCTTATTGAATACCGCAGGGATTCTTGATGGCTACAAGCCTTTATTAGACACAGACGAAACACTTTGGGATCGGATCTATGAGGTCAACGTAAGAAGTCTCTTTCGATTAACAAAACAAGTGTTGCCTGATATGCTCGAACAGCAAACGGGAACGATCATCAATATGGCCTCCATTGCAGGTATGGTGGCTGGCGGTGGTGGGATCGCGTATACGAGTGCCAAACATGCCATTATTGGGTTCACAAAGCAATTAGCCCTTGATTATGCTGCGCAAGGGATCCGTGTAAAAGCCATCGCACCAGGCGCCATCCAAACACCGATGAATGCAGCTGATTTTGCAGGTGACGGAGAGATGGCCAAATGGGTCGCAGAAGAAACGCCTGTTAAGCGTTGGGCACAGCCGGAAGAAGTGGCAGAATTGACGTTATTTCTTGCGACGCCTCAAGCGAGTTATATCCATGGAGCAATCGTTCCAATCGATGGTGGATGGTTGCTTAAATAGCTGAAAGGAGAATAAGTGGGGGAAACGTATGAAAGTGATCGATTGGTTGATGCCTCTTGGAATGGTTAGTGTAGTTGCTTATTTTGTACATGTGTTTCTTGGGCAATACCTTTGGGAATCATATGATCCAATCACGACAGACATCAGTTCTTTAACCGCCGTTGGTGCGCCAAATGCGAATTTATTGAATATGATCCTGCTTATCTATGGTATAGGCTTTTTACTGTTTGTCATTGGAATGGTCGTGAACGCCTTTGAAAAGTATCATGGGATGACTCGGATCGGTTATCTGATTTTTCTTGTGATGGCAAGCACTACAGTGGTAGGCTATAAACTATTTCCATTGACAGGCGATAAGGCGGATATGAATTCCCAAAATACGATGCATATTGTTGTGACGATCATTGTCGTATTTACTACTATATCGTCTTTATTCCTTATTGGATTTGGTTATCTTAAACAAGAAAAACTACGTACGTTAGGAAAAATATGTATTGCTACCGCCATATTGATCACTTTTTTTGGCGCATTGAATCCAATTGGAATGGCACAAGGATGGAATATTTTAGGGTTGACGGAGCGAATGGTGATCTTCCCACTGCAAGCCTTTGTTTTCTTTCTGTCCTTCATCTATACGACGAATAATAAGCTGATAGTGAAAAATGAAATGGTATAACTGGATGATTATAGAAGTGTCTGGCTATGAGAATAAGCGATATCCGCCAAAAAATAGTTGCTCTATTTAGCGGATATCGCTTATTTTTAAAGTTTTTCTTTTTTTATCCTATTAATTTTTTAAACTAATTTTTGAATGTTGAATCGTAATCTTTTTCTTAAAGTAGTGCCAACATAAGCTGCTCCCGTACTTTTGAGCAACTCTGGTAACAAGAAGGGGAAGAACCCACTCAATAGAGCAGTTTGAATAGACAAATGACTACTAAACGATAACCAAAGAGTTCCTACAGATAAAGCAAGAAGAGAGCCAAATAGATTGGCACACCAAGCATGGAAAAAGCGAGAATTAGTCTTCTCAATCCACCAACCAATTACGAAAGACTGAAGAATAAAACCAAAAAGGTAGCCACCAGATGGTCCGAATAAGATGCCCATTCCCCCAGTCATGCCAGTAAAGACGGGAAGTCCGATCAAGCCTAATAAGAGGTACATACAAACTGCGAGAGTACCAGCACGTTTCCCAAGAAACGTGGCGGTCAAGCCAATCGCAAAAGTCTGACCAGTAAGTGGAATCAATCCTAATGGAATAACAAATTGTGAGAGAACTGCAATGATTGCAGCAAATTCGGCAACGAGTATAAGTTCTTTTAATGATTTTGTCATCCATTCTCCTTTCGTTAACCTTATTTATTTTTGTAGTTAACGAAATTATAGAGGAAGAGAAAATAAATGTAAAGTCTCTTTATGATATATTTTGAAAAAGCACATAAGAAGTAAGAGTACAAAAATATTTCCAAATGTGAGAAAAAGTATGAATAGCAAGTGTTTTGATACGTGATATAATTTTTATATAACATAATTAACTATATTTTGGCACATAGAAAAATGAGGATGATCATTCATGATCTTTCTACAGATAGGTGCTCAACCTAGTCAATGAACTGGTTTGTTGGTTGAAACGGCCAGTGAACATTCATCGATTTGCCATGGGTAACAAAAAGCTGTCTGACGAATGAATGTGCCAATAATCAGCAACTGTGAAAGTGATAAGTTAACATGTCTATCCACCATTGATAAAGGAAGAAATTAAGCAGTTGCTTGCTTAAAGGAGACATTTCATTGGAAAAACAATGATGCGAGACAGTTTATGAAATTTGAAGCATCACACTGTAGAGGACATGTTCTTTTCCTCGTCTAAATCAAGTGGGAAGTGGCAGTTAAAAGCTGTATCTTCAGAGAACAATTGAGAACATCAAAAACTTCGCTTTTTTATCACCCAAGTAGCGAATACAAATTGATTTCTCTTGCTATTGTTCGAGTCATGGATGCACCTGAACCTGCTAAAGCCAACATAAAAAGATAGCACTCGACTCAACGAAATACGTACGTTGTTTTGAGGTCTATCTTTTTATGTGTGTCCGAGCGAAGAAAAGACACGGGGACATTATTTCTTATTACTTGGAGCTAATCGGATTTTTTGCAACCTTGATAAACGGTGTTCAAAAAGCAACACTTCGGACATAAGCCAGAAAAATCAAAAATGAAACAGCCATTTTCGATTTTTCTGGCTTATGCCTTAGTGTTGAGCGCTTCTTTCGCAACCTAAAAAAAAACCAGCTATCCAAAAGATAGCCGGTTTTTTTGTACCAAAGTTTTTTGAATTATAGGCTTTGGTTGTAGTATTCAACGACAAGTGCTTCGTCGATTTCTGGGTACAATTCGTCACGTTCTGGTAAACGAGTCAATGAACCTTCTAATTTTTCAGCGTCAAAGCTTACGAATGCTGGACGTCCAACAGTTGCTTCAACTGCTTCTTTTACAGTTGAGATGTTTTGTGATTTTTCACGAACTGAAATCACTTGACCAACTGCAACGTGGTATGAAGGGATATCAACACGTTTGCCATCAACCATGATATGACCATGGTTAACTAATTGACGTGCTTGACGACGAGTAGTTGCAAGACCTAAACGATAAACAACATTGTCTAAACGTTGTTCTAGTAAGATCATGAAGTTAACCCCGTGTTTACCTTCTTTGATTTTGCTTGCTTTAACGAACAAGTTACGGAATTGACGTTCGTTCATACCGTACATATGACGTAATTTTTGTTTTTCAGTTAATTGCATACCGTATTCTGATTGTTTGCCACGGCTGTTTGGTCCATGTTGACCAGGAGCGTAAGGGCGACGTGCTAATTCTTTTCCTGTGCCAGATAGTGAAATACCTAGGCGACGAGAAATTTTCCATGATGGTCCTGTATAACGAGACATTAAAATTTCCTCCAATAGATAACTATATTTTTTGGAGTAAAATAATCCGTTAAAAAATTCATAATCGTATAGTTTGTTCTTCAATCTTCACCTTTGCAGCCGCGGTTACACAATTGAACCCGAAGCGGGGCAACAAACTAGGGACGAGTTATTATTTTTCTGCTGCATTATTTTACACGAATTACAGTATAAGCGATATGACCTATCAATGTCAAGAGAATAAGTAGCAAAAAAGCTTTACAAACCCCAGTTCTGTCTATAGAATAAGAGGGTATATGCCAAAAGCATGAAAATAATTGAACAAATCTTAAAGGAGAAAAGAGATGAACCCAGTATCACCGTTGTTTGAAAAGATTGAGGCATCAATCGAAAAGAAAGTTGATTTGATCGGAAATAGTTACGCCCGGTATGCCGTGCGTGCTTTATTAGCCAGTTTGTTCTTGACACTTGGAACTGCTGTTGCTTTTTCGATTGCGATCAAAGGTGAGCATATTGCTCATGGATTTGGAAAGATACTTTATGCGTTTATGTTTAGTTGGTCGTTAGTCATGATTTTATACATGAATGCTGAACTTGGTACCTCAAATATGCTTTATATGTCGGTCGGGGTCCAACGTAAGCGGTTAAAATTAGGTCTAGCTGCAAAAATTCTGTTTACTTGTATTTTATTTAACTTGATTGGTGGGGTATTATTTGGCTTTTTAATTTCCTTGACAACACCATTCCAAGATCTGCCCATGGATAATTATATGTTAGAGTCGATTGCAGTCAAATTGACGAAACCGACAACAACTATTTTGGTGGAGGCAATGTTTGCCAACATTGTAGTAAATACAGCGGTATTGATTAGTATGCGAATGAAAGATGATGCAGGGAAAGTCTTAGCGATTGTTTTCATTATTTTCATTTTTGCTTTTTTAGGCTATGAACACGTTATTGCCAACTTCCCGGCATTTACATTAGCTTATTTTGTTTCAGGTGGGCAGATGGATGCGATGACTGTTGGTAATGTGATCCACAATCTATCCTTTGCGTTGATTGGGAATTACGTTGGTGGTGGTTTAGTCATTGGTTTAGGTTATGCATGGTTGAATCAATCAAAATCATCCTATGTTGACTAGTTCGTTCCTTTAAAAATCGAAGGAGGCCATCCCTTGGAGACAATTGTTTTCCCGAATAATAAAGAAAAAGCTCAGCAGATGGAAGCTTACATGAAGCATCATTTCCGATTTGCAGGAGTTCCTAAGCCAGAAAGAGCGTTACTACAAAAGGCTCTTTTAAAAGAAAGCCAGAAGATACCTATTTCAGACTTACTTTTATTAGTAAAAGATTATTATATGCAGGAAGAACGTGAGTATCAGTATTTAGCGATCGATTTAGTCCAAAAGAACGTCAAACGTCTTTCTTTTGATAACTTAGTATGGTTACTTGAGCTTGTCTTACAGAAGGAATGGTGGGACAGTATCGATTCTTGGCAAAAAGTCTACAGCACGTGGGGAAAACTTCACCAAGAAGTTGAGGCGGTTTTCAAATTATTTGAAGGTCAAGAAGACTTTTGGTTAAGACGAATTGCGATCACCTTGCAACTAGGGTTTAAAGAACAGACAGATGTCGCTCTACTCGAACGAGCGATTGATGCAGATCGTTCAACAAAGGAATTTTTTATTCAAAAGGCTATTGGTTGGTCGTTGCGGGACTATAGCAAAACAAATCCACTTTGGGTAAAAGAACAATTGACAAAAGAATTAAGCAAGCTTGCAACGAGAGAAGCAAGTAAGTATTTATAGAGAGGCGAGATAGAATGACACGCAAATTAATTGCTTTTGATATCGACGGCACGTTGTTAGACTCCAACAAACAGGCGTTGGATAGTACAAGGGAAGCCTTGGAAAAACTACGTAAAGATGGACATTTAGTGACGATTGCTACAGGGCGTAGTCGCTTTCACGCACAAGAAGTTATCCGTGATCTAGCATTTAGCAATTATATTCTATGTAACGGTGCAGCCGGATTTTTGGATCATGAACAAGTCTATAAAAATTTGCTGGATCAAGAACAATTACACCAATTTATTCAAGAAGCACAAGAAAAGGCTATTGATACCGCATTTGTTAGTTTAGATTCAATCAAACGCTTTTCATCTAATCGTATCGATATGATGGAAGATGCGATGCATTCATTTGGTGCACACTTACCAGAATTGGACGAATACTTTGTTGAAAAACAGGATGTGTATCAAGCGTTAGCTTTCTTTGATCACTCTTATGACCAACAATTCAGCGCTTACGATCGTATCCGTTTTGTTCGCTGGCACGAAAATAGTGTCGATGTGGTGCCACACGATGGTTCCAAAGCGGTAACGATCATGAACCTAGCCAATCGAGTAGGGATTGCGCCAGAAGACGTCATCAGTTTTGGTGACGGACAAAATGATCGCGAAATGCTTCGTATGTCTGGCATTGGGGTGGCAATGGGGAATGCCGTACCAGAAGTCCAAGCGGAAGCAAAAATGGTGACAGATACGAATGATCAAGATGGTATTTGGAAGGCATTGAAAGAGTTAGCTTTGATTTAGGTCATAAACATCATACAACAATAATTTTAGTTAAAAAGAGGGCATGCAACAGGATTTTTCTGATGGAATGCCCTCTCTTCTTATGGTTTTTGTATGATACATAAACGATAGGCCATCATATTATCATATAGGTACTATCCGACTTCTTTAAAATAGGAGGTGATATCATGGGAGACATCATCGTACACGTCGTTTTGGTTTTGAAATTGCTGTTTTGGTTCATGTTCTTCATAGGTTTAGCCCTGTCTATTGTTTACTTAGTAAAAAGAATTAAAAAATAAATTTTGATCAATTTACATAGTTAGAAAATAAAGTTATAAAAAGCTGATGCTAGTTAGTTCAAAATACCCTTTCTTGATATTCTAGAAAAGAGCTTCTTTTACAACCTCTTTCCTTTCTTTACTAAAACACTTATAATATAAGATACGTTAGAAGAGAAGAGGAAATCGTGTGCGGGTATTGTTTATTGGTGATGTAGTAGGTGCGATGGGTAGAGAAATGATCACAGAATATCTCCCTCGCTTGAAGAAAAAATATCGTCCACAAATGACGATCGTGAATGGTGAGAATGCGGCTTCAGGTCGTGGGATCACAGAGAAAATCTATAAAAAGTTTCTGCAAGATGGCGTAGATGTCGTGACGATGGGGAATCATACGTGGGACAATCGTGATATTTTTGAATTTATCGATGATGCGAAAAAAATGGTTCGTCCAGCAAATTTTCCAGAAGGAACGCCTGGGCAAGGAATCGTTTTTGTCAAAGTCAATCAATTGGAACTGGCGGTCATCAATATGCAAGCTCGTTCGTTTATGGTTGATTTAGATGATCCATTTCGTAAAATGACCGAGTTAGTCGAAGAAGCTCGGAAAAGAACACCGATCATTTTTGTTGATTTTCATGGAGAAACGACGAGTGAAAAACAAGCAATGGGCTGGTTTTTAGATGGAAAAGTATCTGCTGTAGTCGGTACACACACGCACGTTCAAACGAACGATGCGCGAATCTTGCCACAAGGAACGGCGTATTTGACGGATGTCGGTATGACGGGTCCATATGATGGAATTTTAGGGATGCGCCGTGAACCAGTGATTGAAAAATTTTTAACGGCTTTACCAAAGCGTTTTGAAGTGGTGGAACAAGGTCGAGGGCTTTTAAGTGGTTGTATCTTGGACATCGACGACCAGACGGGACAGGCAAAAGATATCCAATTGATCCAAATCAACGATGACCGCCCTTACAGAGAATAGAAAGCGAGAGGGAATGTGCAGGACAAAACGACGATCCAATTAGAAGTCGACCAATTGGCGACTCTTTTAAAGAAGAATGAAACGATCACACGTTATCAGGAATTGGAACATAAAGTGAAACATAGTCGTTACTTGAATCAACAAACAGAAGCATTGAAGCAAGCGCAAAAAGATGCCGTACAATATGCGCATTATGGACAAAAAGAAGCAGAAAAAGAAGCGATCAAACGGATCGAAGTCTTGACGCAATCTATCGACGAATATCCTTTAGTGATCGCTTACCGCCGTCAATTGATGGAAGCAAATGAGTTATTGCAACACTTGACTCAAATGATCCAAAATGAAATCAATGAGTATATAGAGGAGGAGCATAATGCCTCAAAAAACTAAGAACACTCCAATGATGGAACAATATCTAAGCATCAAGGCACAATACCAAGATGCTTTTTTGTTCTATCGTCTCGGAGATTTTTATGAATTATTTTATGAAGATGCTGTCAAAGCAGCACAAATCTTAGAACTGACATTAACTAGTCGAAATCGTAATGCGGATGATCCAATTCCGATGTGTGGGGTACCGCATCATTCTGCACAAGGATATATCGACAGTTTGATCGAAAAAGGATACAAAGTAGCGATTTGTGAACAAGTCGAAGATCCAAAGACGACCAAAGGCATGGTCAAACGAGAAGTCGTGCAATTAGTGACTCCTGGAACAGTGATGGATAGTAAAGGATTATCAGCCAAAGACAACAACTTTCTGACGGCAGTAGTTAATCAAGGTTCCGCTTTTGGGTTTGCTTATGCTGATTTGAGTACAGGTGAATTAAAAACAGCCCGCTTACTTGATGAAGAAGCTGTCTTGAACGAAACTTCCGCGTTACAAACAAAAGAATTGATTCTAGGAACAGAGATCAGTGAAACGTTATATGAACAACTAAGCACAAGACTTGGCTTAGTCTTCTCAAAACAAGAAAGTGTAGAAGAAAATGCAGAATTCAATTTTCTAACGAGTGAGTTGACGGATGAATTAGAAAAGGAAGCGACTGGAAAGTTACTTACTTATTTAGCAGTCACCCAAAAAAGAAGTTTGGCACATATCCAAAAAGCGGTCGAATACCAACCAGATCATTTCTTGAAGATGGATTATTATTCTAAATTCAATTTAGAATTAAGCCAGTCGATCCGTACTGGAAAAAAACATGGCACGCTTCTGTGGTTATTAGATGAAACCAAAACAGCAATGGGGGGACGTTTGCTAAAACAATGGCTTGATCGTCCGCTGATCCAATCCCATCAAATCAATGCTCGGCAAGAAATGGTGGCATCGCTGATCAATAGTTATTTTGAACGTCTTGATTTACAGAGTGCGTTGACGAAAGTCTATGATTTAGAACGTTTAGCTGGACGTGTCGCATTTGGTAACGTCAA
This sequence comes from Enterococcus sp. AZ095b, assembly GCF_051714725.1. NCBI lineage: Bacteria > Bacillati > Bacillota > Bacilli > Lactobacillales > Enterococcaceae > Enterococcus > Enterococcus sp. AZ095b. The sequence goes on from NZ_JBIOSL010000001.1 coordinate 161,953, forward strand.
TGGTCGAGATTTGATCCAGTTAAAAACATCATTGCAGCAAGTACCGATGATTCGCGGGTTGATTGAAGGCATCGATCAAGGACAATGGTCAGAGTTATTAACAGATATGCAGCCAATGGATTCATTAGTGGAACTGATCGAACAAGCGATCCAAGAGGATGCACCTTTACAAATCACTGAAGGAAACGTCATCAAAGATGGCTTCAATGAACAGCTAGATACCTATCGTTCTGCGATGAGAAATGGCAAACAGTGGTTAGCAGAATTAGAAGCGCGCGAACGCCAAAGTACAGGGATCAAAAATTTAAAAGTTGGGTTTAATCGAGTGTTTGGTTACTATATTGAAATCACGAAAGCGAATTTGATGAATGCTGAACTGGAAAAATATGAACGTAAACAAACCTTAGCCAATGCAGAACGATTTATCACACCTGAATTAAAAGAATTAGAAACACAGATTCTAGAAGCGGAAGAAAAATCAGTAGATCTAGAATACCAACTCTTTTTAGCTGTTAGAGAAGAAGTGAAAAAAGCAATCCAGCCATTGCAAACCTTAGCAAAATCATTGAGTACTGTAGACGTCTTACAAAGTTTTGCAACGATCAGTGAACGTTATCAATATGTTCGTCCAGAATTAACGAACAAAAAAACATTGGTGATCGAAGAAGGACGTCATCCGGTGGTAGAAAAAGTATTAGGACATCAAGAATACATTCCAAATAGTGTGATCATGTCGGAAGAAGAAATGATCTTGTTGATCACTGGGCCAAATATGTCTGGTAAAAGTACGTATATGCGACAGTTGGCATTGACGGTATTGATGGCACAGATGGGCTGTTTTGTTCCGGCGCAAAAAGCAGTGCTGCCGATTTTTGATCGAATCTTTACTCGAATCGGTGCAAGTGATGATTTGATTGCAGGACAAAGTACTTTTATGGTAGAAATGATGGAAGCCAACCAAGCGTTGCGCCATGCGACACCGAACAGTTTGATTTTATTTGATGAACTCGGTCGAGGAACAGCCACTTACGATGGTATGGCATTAGCACAAGCTATCATTGAGTATATCCATCAACACGTTAAAGCCAAGACATTGTTTTCTACGCACTATCATGAGTTGACAGTGCTTGATACGGAATTGCCGCAATTGAAAAATGTCCATGTTGGTGCAGTCGAAAAAGATGGCGATGTGGTATTTTTGCACAAGATGATGGACGGTCCAGCAGATAAAAGCTACGGGATCCATGTAGCTAAAATTGCGGGTCTACCAGATGAATTATTGTCACGTGCCTCTGCGATCTTAGCCTTTTTAGAATCAGGAGAAACGACACACCATGTCTCGGCACTTGAAGCATCTGTCACGAAAAAAAGCGACTATCCAATGACACAAACAACTCAACCAAGCCAGCAGGTCAATGAAGAGAGTCAACAACTATCTTTATTTGGTGAAGCAACGGAAGCTGAAACGCAAATCATTGCTGCATTGAAACAGTTGAACCTACTAGAAATGACGCCAATGGATGCGTTGAATAAATTGTACGAACTGCAAAAACAATTATAGGAAGAAGGTGCTGATCGATGGCGAAGATCCAAGAATTATCCGAACGCTTGGCCAATCAAATCGCCGCAGGAGAAGTCGTTGAACGACCTGCTTCTGTGGTGAAAGAACTTGTTGAAAATGCCATTGATGCCCATAGCTCTCAAATCGATATTCTCGTAGAAGAAGCCGGTTTACGAAAAATCCAAATCATCGATAACGGTGAAGGAATCTTAGCAGAAGACGTTGAAAATGCGTTCAAACGTCACGCGACGAGTAAAATCCATAACCGTGATGACTTGTTCCGCATTCGGACATTAGGGTTCCGAGGGGAAGCTCTTCCTAGTATTGCTTCTGTCTCTGAATTGACGATCGAGACAGCCAATCAAGATGAAACACAAGGGACCTATCTTGAATTAAAAGGTGGGGAAGTGTTGACACATCGCCCTGCTCCATTGAGACAAGGTACGAAAATCACAGTGAGCAATTTGTTTTTTAACACGCCTGCACGGTTAAAATACGTCAAGACATTACAAACGGAATTGGCAAATATAGGCGATATCGTCAATCGACTAGCATTGAGCCATCCCGACATCGCTTTCCGCTTAGTCCATGAGGGCAACAAGATGTTAGCAACAGCTGGTAACGGAGATTTGAAACAAACGATTGCCGGAATCTATGGTTTGGCGACAGCGAAAAAAATGTTGAAGGTTGAAGCAAAAGATCTAGATTTTGAAGTTTCTGGTTACATTTCTTTACCAGAAGTCACTCGTGCGAGTCGTAATTATCTTTCAACGATCATCAATGGTCGTTTTATCAAGAACTTTTCCTTGAACAAAGCAATCGTGGCAGGTTATGGTTCTAAACTGATGGTTGGTCGTTTTCCAATCGCTGTTTTAGAAGTCAAAATGGACCCGTTGCTTGTCGATGTGAATGTTCATCCAACGAAGCAAGAAGTTCGTCTATCGAAGGAAAAAGAATTGACTGAATTGATTGCACAAGCGATTCAACAAGCACTAAGTCAAGAAAATCTGATTCCTAGTGCAGCAGACAATTTACGTTTCAAGAAAAAAATCGCCGATCAACCTAAAACGGAACAAATCGAAATCGATCTTTCTTATGCGTTTGAGGAACCACCAAAGAAACCCCAAAGTTTAAATTTCGATCGCCAGACAGGTACATTTTACGTTGAAGAAAATCCACAAAAATCAACCTATCCTGTTGATAAGTCTGTGGAAAATGTTGAAAACTCTTCTGTTTTTTCTGAAGATACACTGAATTATCCAGAAAAAGAGGAAAAAACGGTGGATAACTCTGGTGAAAGTGTTGATAACTTTGTAGAAAAACCAGTGGATAACTTTCAACAAAATCATTTATCCACTGTTGATAACTACTCAGTACAAGAAGAACGAACAGCATCAGTAGAAGAGAAAAGCATAGAGGAAGAACCAAGATTTGAGCAAGAAGAAACTAAGTTGCATCCCGAGTTTGACATGAGTCAAGATAGCCGAATGTTGGAGAAAGCAATCAGTAAAGTCGAGCAGGAAGTACCAACACAACGCTTCCCACATCTTGAATATTTTGGCCAAATGCATGGAACCTATTTATTTGCTCAAAGCAATGAAGGCTTATACATCATTGACCAACATGCTGCGCAAGAGCGGATCAAATATGAATATTTCCGTGAAAAAATCGCCGATGTTTCAGATGATTTGCAAGAATTACTCGTGCCTTTTGTTTTAGACTATCCTAATAGTGATGCAATCAAGCTAAAAGAGAAGAAAGAACTATTGGAAGAGGCAGGCATTTATCTGGAAGAATTTGGTCAGAATAGTTTTATCGTGCGAGCGCATCCGACATGGTATCCAAGTGGGGAAGAAGAATCGATCATTCAAGGGATGATCGACATGTTATTGACAACGGGTGAAGTAAGTGTGAAGAAATTCAGAGAAGCCACAGCAATCATGATGAGCTGTAAACGCTCGATCAAAGCGAATCACTACTTGAACGAAGCACAAGCGAGGGTCTTATTAAAAGACTTAGCAAAATGTGAGAATCCATTCAACTGCCCTCATGGTCGTCCGGTATTGATCCACTTTACGAATTCCGACATGGAACGAATGTTTAAACGAATCCAAGATCCGCATTGATCCGCGAGATTCGGAAAGGAAGTTTTTGATGAAAATAGTATTGGCTTCACAGTCGCCTAGAAGAAAAGAATTACTCGGAAGATTAGTGCCAGCATTTTCGATCCAACCGGCAGATATTGATGAAACGCCTAAGCTAAAAGAAGACCCAGTTGCTTATGTCCAACGAATGGCAGCAGAAAAAGCAGCTGCTGTACAAAATAATGAAGAAACGTTAGTCATTGCTAGTGATACTACCGTAGTTCTAGGAAACGAAATCCTTGGTAAACCGGAGGATGATGAAGAGGCAAAACGGATGTTACGCAAATTCAGTGGTACGACACACGACGTCTACACAGCCGTCGTAATAACTGATGGGACGCAAGAAGAGTGCATCCTTTCCCAAGCATCAGTCACTTTTTATGAATTGACCGATGAAGAGATCGAGCGCTATCTAGCAACTGGCGATCACCGTGATAAAGCTGGGGCGTACGGCATTCAAAGTTACGCAGGGGCTTTCGTAGAGTCGATTTCTGGCGATTACTATAGTATTGTCGGCTTTCCGATTGGCGCAGTCAATCAGGCGTTGAAAAAATGGCCAGATCTTTTGTCCTAAAATCGTGGACAACTGTATCTAGGTGAATAAAATCAAAAACACATGATCCGAGTAGCAAGAAACGGATCATGTGTTTTTTCTGGTTACATTAGTTCATGACCTAGAGTCAAGCGTATCTGCTAGAAGCTATAAAAAAACATGGTAAACTTAATCTAGTTGAAGGGAGTGGACGAAGTGATTACAACGGATAAGTTTTATCATGGTGAAACGAAAAAAGCGCCGTTCTTTGAAGGTTGGTATTTTAAGCATCAAATCGGCGATGAAGTCTACGCATTTATTCTGGGTTACTCCATTGGAGAACAAGGAGAAAAGTGCCCGTTTATCCAAGTGATCAATCATGAGTCTTCGGAAGTCTTTCATTTTGATCGTGAAGTCTTCATGGCAAGCGAAGATCGTTTATTTGTGAAAATCGGTGAGAATACATTTAGTGAGGAAGGAATCACACTAGCTTTACGTAGCCCCTCATTGACGATTGAAGGAACGATTTCTTATGGAGAGTTTACTCCGTTAAAAAGGAGTCGCTATGCCCCGAGTATCATGGGACCTTTCTCTTATTTATCTTTTATGGAATGCTATCACGGAATTTTAAGCATGAAGCATTCGTTAGAAGGAACGTTGAGTTGGAACGGTCAATTGATTGATTTTACAAATGGAATCGGATATTTAGAAAAGGACTGGGGAAGTTCCTTTCCCGCAACCTATTTATGGGTCCAATGCAATCAGTTTAGCGATTCGGATGCTCGCTTTTTCTTTTCCGCAGCAGAGATCCCGTTTTTAGGTTTTCGTTTTTTAGGAATCATTTCGATTTTGCAAGTCGGTGGGGAAGAATATCGCTTATCCACGTATGATGGAGCTAAAATTTCGGAGATTTTCCGTGAAGAGGAGCATCTGATCATTCGAATACAGCAAAAAAATATTGAACTAGAAATGCAAGTGTTAGCAAAAGAAGGGCATGCGTTGATGGCGCCACAACAAGGTCAAATGAGTCGGATCATCCGTGAAAAAGCGAGTACAGAGATGACCTTGATTGTCCGAGAAAACAAGCAAGAAATCTTTCATCAAAAGGGGAAGGCTGCTGGTTTTGAAGAAGTGGGCAATCTCCATGGGCACGAGTATTAAGGATCTTGATCATATAAAAGTTATAGCGCACCTTCAAAAATAAGCCTGAACCTCCAGAAATTAGAACAATTTCCGGAGGTTCAGGCTTATTTTTCGGAGCGATGTGATTTTATCACATTCGACTTATTCGACAATTGATTTATATTCACTGTAACCAGCAGCATCCATTTCTTCATAAGGGATAAACTTCAAGGCAGCAGAGTTGATGCAATAGCGTAAGCCACCTTTATCTGCGGGTCCATCATTAAAAACATGTCCAAGATGGGAGTCGGCTTCATTACTTCTTACTTCGACTCGGTGCATCCCGTGAGAAAAATCCGCTTTTTCTTTGACGTCTTTTCTGCTGATGGGTTGGCTGAAAGCTGGCCAGCCACAGCCTGCATCATATTTCTCTGCAGAACTGAAAAGCGGTTCGCCACTGACAATATCGACATAGATCCCTTTTTCATAAAAATCGTCGTATTCTCCAGTAAATGGACGTTCTGTGGCGTTTTCTTGTGTCACTGCATAAGAAATCGGAGATAATGTTTCTTTTAAGTCCTCTTTGTTTGTGTCGGTTGGTTTACTCATTGATACAGCCCCCTTTGTCTCCTAATCATACTGCCATCTGAAATAGAAGCAAACAATCTGCTTTAAGTAGGGAGGATAGCCTAGCAATTTAGCGGAAATTTAACGAACAGGTTTTACTTGCTACCTAATTACGTTGAGCTACTGGGCTTTTTCACAACCTTGATAAACGGTGTTCGAAAAGCTGACCTTCAACAATAAGCTAAAAAATTTGAAAAATATGAGAAGCTATTTTTCAATTTCCTATCTTACTGTTCAGGTCAGGACGCTTTTCTTACAACCTTGATAAACGGTGTTCAAGAAGCAACACTTCGGTCACAAGCCAAAAAAATCAAAAATGAAACAGCCATTTTCGATTTTTCTGTCTTCTGCCTTAGTGTTAATCGCTTCTTTCACAACCTAGATAAACGGTGTTCGAAAGCCAACTCCTTCAATAGTAAGTCAAAACGTGAAAAAATATGAGAAGCTATTTTCTCACGTTCCGTCTTACTACTCGGAGCTGAACGGCTTTCTCACAACCTTCTTCTTCGTGCAAATTCCACGAACCGGAATTTGTCGAGGCGGTGGATCGATTCAGTGTATTCGAAGCATTCAGTATTTTCTAAATAAACGAGGCCACGGACAATTACGACATAAGGATCGTCATGGAGGTCCATCGACTCTGAAATACTGGCATCGATTGGTTCGACAGTGATTTCTTTTTGGGCATAGGCAATGGAGAGATCTAGCTCATTTTCAAAGTATTCATAAATCGAATTGGCTGCTTGTTCCTTGGTTAAAGTAGGTACGGTTTCTTTTAATAAATAATCCCGATCTAAAATCACGACTTCGCCATTGATTTTTCTTTGGCGGACTAAATGCCAGACAGGTGTATTGACTGCCCAGCCAGTTACTTTGTGTAATTCGTTGTCGACTACAGTTTCTTCAAGTGTTTTTACGATCGTTTCACTCGGGATATGTTGATTTTCTTGGAGTTCCTTATAACTTGTTAGTCCAGCAATCGGGAAATCAAAACGATTTCGGTCTAAAACGATCGATCCTTTTCCTTGTTTCTTTTGAATATATCCTTCTGTCGTCAATAGATTAAGTGCTTTACGAATTGTTTCCCGTGAAACACCATAAATTTTGATCAATTGATTTTCACTGGGTAGTAAAGTATGAGGAGGATACTCTTTGTCTAAGATTTTCTTTTCTAAGTCTAAAAAAATTTCATTGAATTTGTTCATCGTTCCTCTGCTACTCAAAATATAGACAAAAATACCTATATCGAGATTTCTCTACCACTCACGTAGGTAGAATTACTGTTTCACCGAACGCCGCCTCGTCACTTCGACACTACTACGGTTTGTCTCGTTCTCCACAGTCGTTGATTCCCGACTAAGCCATCGGTACATATACAAAGTTGCGTGCTTATGCAATCACATTGTATTCCTTCACATCTTTCAAATTCATGCTTGCGTTATAATCTCTATCTGCTACGTACCCACAGTTCTCACAACGATAGGTACGCTCTGATAGCTTTAAAGCTACTTTCTTATGCCCACATTCATGACATAATTTCGAGCTAGGATAGAATCGATCGGCCAGTCTTAACTCAATAGTAGAGACTTTACATTTGTCTGCTAATTTTTTACGAAAAGCATAGAAAGATTGCTCTCTCACAGCTTTTGAAAGATGCCGGTTTTTCATCATCCCCTTGACATTCAAATCTTCAATTGTGATATAAGCTGGTTTGGTTTTTACTAGCTCTAACACAATTTTATTCACTCTGTCCCTACGGATATCTGTCAACCGTTTATGAAGTTTTTGTACTTTCAAGACTTGTTTTTCAATATTTTTGCGAGTAGCTTCTCCTCTCTTTGATTGTTTTTCGTTGACACGCTTTTTTTCGCTTTCGTATTTCCTCGACAGCTTGCGTTGTTGTCGTTTTAATTGTTTTTCGATTTTACGAATTTTTCCTGATTTATTGATATTTTTATAGGTTTTCCCCGTGGAAAGAATCGCAAAATCTTTTAATCCTAAGTCGATACCCACGCCTTCGGTAGGAGTATCGTTCAGTACTTGAGCGGTACAGTCCTGTTCCACGATGACCGACAGGTAGTACCGGTTTGCTTGTTGGCTGATTGTGCCACTCTTTATGCTATGTTTGTCATCGTGTTTAGGAATATAGCCTTTTTCGTTCAGTTTTACCCAATTCAAAGAGGGAACTTTTATCCGATGACGCTCACAACGGATGATTGTCTTTTTATCGTTCTTCACGAAATACATCGATACATCTTGGTGCTTCTTCTTTTTAAATTTAGGAAAATTAGCTTTTCCTTGAAAAAAATTTCTAAAGGCTTTTTCTGTCTCCATAATCGCGTGTTTCGTTGACTTCGCATAAACAGCTTTGATCCACAGCTTGTCTGGATGGTTGGGAATGTAGTCGTTATTCAACCACTTTGAAAAATCTATACCTGAGACAAATTTCCCACCTGATTTATAGACTTCTTGGTTGTGGTAAATATAAAAGTTCTTTACAAAACGAGCAACACCAATGGTTCGATTAATGATTTTTTTTGTTCTTCTGTTGGAAGAATTTCTGTTTTGTACGCCACTAACATCTTTATCACCTTCAATCTCTTTATTATACTTATCTATCTTTAAATGTGACATAAATGGCGTCTACATTCTTCGCCATTACTTCGTCTAACAACAGATTCCATGTTTTACACTTGTAATTAAGACCACTGCCAATATCCACGATTACATCATCTAAAATTATGCCTTTTACATTTGCATATTTTCTCAAAAACTCAACTTGATTTTTCAAGTCATCTGTTTGTCCGACATTAGACACTCGAGCGTAAGCAATGTGCTTTTTGCCACTTGTATTATCGCCTTTGATGTAAGTTAAATAGTGATCTTCCGTGTAATATTTTCGATTTTTTGGTGTCCGATGTGCGTTTAACGTGCAATCGTTCGTTCTTCGCTTATAAACTATACTACAGCTATATGGAGATTTCAAACTGGACTTGGATAGAAGGAAGATGTTTCTACGACAAAGATAATAACGATTACAAGTTATTTATGTTTTTAGCATAAAACGCTTGCAATTTGTTGAGAAAAACATTATAGTGTGAGTACAAAGCAACTTGTATAAACAAGTCAAATGAAAGGGGTTTATGTTATGGGGAAATATCAAGCAGATGCCGAGAAGCTGTTAAAGGGAGTCGGCGGGAAAGAAAATATTGCTGCGGTCAGCCATTGTGCGACACGTATGCGCTTTGTTTTAAATGACCCTGCAAAAGCAAATGAAGCTGAGATCGAAGACATCGACAGTGTAAAAGGAATGTTTACCAATGCCGGTCAATTCCAAGTGATCATCGGAAATGATGTCTCAACATTTTATAACGACTTTGTTGCGGTATCAGGAGTTGAAGGCGTTTCAAAAGAACAAAGTAAAGCTGCTGCAAAACAGAATCTTAATCCGTTGCAACGAGCAATTGCAGTTCTAGCTGAAATCTTCACACCATTGATTCCAGCAATCATTGTTGGGGGATTGATTTTAGGGTTCCGTAACGTGTTGGAAGGCATTCAGTTCGAGAGTTTAGGTGGAACGATTGCAGAAAGTTCAACATTCTGGAATGGTGTGAATTCATTCTTATGGCTACCTGGGGAAGCGATTTTCCATTTCCTACCTGTAGGGATTACTTGGAGTATTGCAAAGAAAATGGGAACGACACAGATTTTAGGAATTGTTTTAGGGATTACTTTGGTTTCACCGCAATTATTAAATGCCTATAGTGTCGCTTCAACTGCCGCTGCAGATATCCCATTTTGGGACTTTGGCTTTGCACAAGTACAAATGATTGGTTACCAAGCGCAAGTCATTCCAGCGATGCTTGCCGGGTTCTTACTTGCCTATTTAGAGATTTTCTTCCGTAAGTATATCCCACAATCGATCTCAATGATTTTTGTCCCACTGTTTTCACTATTACCAACTGTTATCGCGGCTAATGTAGTGTTAGGTCCAGTCGGTTGGGCAATTGGTAACTGGATCTCATCAATCGTGAATACTGGCTTGACTTCATCGATCAGCTGGTTATTCAGTGCGTTATTTGGTTTCTTATATGCACCACTAGTTATTACAGGATTACACCATATGACAAATGCCATCGATATGCAGTTGATTGCTGACTTTGGTTCAACCAATTTATGGCCAATGATCGCATTGTCAAATATTGCGCAAGGATCTGCTGTACTTGCAATCATCTTCTTGCATCGTGGCAATAAAAAAGAAGAACAAGTTTCTATCCCAGCGATGATTTCTTGTTATCTAGGGGTAACGGAACCCGCAATGTTTGGGATCAACTTGAAATATGTGTATCCATTTGTAGCTGCAATGATCGGTTCTGGTGTAGCAGGAATGTTTGCGAACTTGATGGATGTTCGAGCAAATGCGATCGGTGTCGGTGGTTTGCCAGGAATCTTAGCAATCCAAGCACAAACGTGGTTACCATTCACGATTGCAATGATCATCGCAATCATCGTACCATTTGGTTTAACTGTAGTATTTAGACGTAAAGGGATCTTGAACAAATTAGATCCAGTTAATCCAGAAGAAGTAAGTGTATTACAAACTGCAGAAGGCGTATCTATTCCTACACAAAACTTTGAAGCCGCAGGAACAACTGCTGTAGCCACTGCCAATGAAGAGTTATTCGCCGTTGCAGACGGAAAAATCAAAGCAATTACAGAAGTGAATGATCCAGTTTTCTCACAAAAAATGATGGGTGAGGGCTATGCGATCGTTCCGGACAATCAAAAAATCTATTCGCCAGTAAATGGTAAAGTAACTAGTGTATTTGAAACAAAACATGCCATCGGTATTCTAAGTGAAACCGGTGTGGAAGTTCTTGTTCACATGGGACTTGATACTGTCGAATTAAAGGGTGCACCGTTCAATGTTCTTGTGAAAGAAGGCGATCAGGTCTCGCCAACGACACAACTAGCAGAGATGGATCTCAGTGCCGTTGAACAAGCAGGTAAACAAACAGATGTCTTAGTTGTTCTAACGAATACGGACAAAGTGGCTGATTTCTCATTAAGTAAATCAGGCCAAGTCCAACATGAAGAAATGATTGGTCAAGCGTCTATCAATCGCTAATACACAGAGAAAATATGCTACGAGTTTGGGTCTTTATCAAAGACCTAAGCTCGTAGTTCTGTTTTTGGGAACACTTTTTTTAAATCGCAAAGTATGCTACAATGGATAGAAATATGGGAACGTATGTGTGCGAAAGAAAGAGGAAATTTCAATGTATGAATATCTAAGAGGCATGGTGACTTTTATCAGTCCGTATTATATCGTTGTAGAAACGCAAGGGGTGGGCTATCAAATTGCGTTAGGTAACCCTTATCGCTATAGTAGTAAGTTAGATAAAGAAGTAAAAATCTATGTCCATCAAGTCATCCGTGAAGATGCACATTTACTATACGGTTTTGATTCACTCGAAGAGAAACAATTGTTTTTACGATTAGTCAGTGTTTCAGGGATCGGACCGAAAAGTGCATTAGCGATCATGGCGAGTGACGATCATTCTGGCTTGATCCAAGCGGTGGAAACTGGCGATGTCACTTACTTGACGAAGTTCCCAGGTGTAGGTAAAAAAACAGCACAACAAATGATCTTGGATCTAAAAGGCAAGTTTGGCGAGTTGAGTATCGATATGCCATTTTCTTTATTTGATGAAGCAACGGTTCAAGATGCAAGTGCCTTATCAGAGGCAATGGAAGCTCTATCTGCTCTTGGTTACAGTGAGCGTGAAATCAAACGTGTAGAGAAACAACTTAAAGAAATCGACAATCAAACAACGGATGAGTATTTAAGGCAAGCATTGAAATTGATGATGAAAAAGTAAGGAGGACGCTTGATGACAGATGAACATCTTCTTTCACCAGAACCTGGTGAGAATGAATTAAGTTTAGAAAAATCTTTGCGCCCTCAATTGCTTGCGCAATATATCGGTCAACATAAAGTAAAACAAGAATTGAGTATCTACATCGAAGCGGCATGTAATCGTGAAGAACCGCTAGACCACGTCTTGTTATACGGTCCTCCGGGATTGGGGAAAACAACGATGGCTATGGTCATCGCAAACGAGATGCAAGTCAATATCCGTACGACAAGTGGACCAGCCATTGAGCGACCAGGAGATCTGGTGGCAATTTTGAATGAACTAGAAGCAGGGGATGTCTTGTTTATTGATGAGATCCATCGCTTACCTCGCGTGGCAGAAGAAATGCTTTATTCGGCGATGGAAGATTTCTATGTAGATATCATGGTAGGGCAAGGGCCGACCGCTCACCCCGTTCATTTTCCGTTACCACCTTTCACGTTGATCGGTGCAACCACTCGAGCAGGGATGCTGTCTGCACCTTTACGTGACCGTTTTGGAATCATTGCTCACATGGAATACTATGAAGAAGAAGATTTAAGAGAAATCGTTTTACGATCTGCCGATATTTTTCAAACGGAGATCATCACCGAAGGGGCTTTAGAAATCGCACGACGTTCCCGTGGGACCCCGCGGATCGCTAATCGCTTGTTAAAACGAGTGCGTGATTTTGCCCAAGTACAAGGAGATGGCAAGATCGATCAGTTGATTGCTGACCGCGCATTGACACTCTTACAGGTCGATCAAGCGGGATTGGATTATGTCGATCAGAAATTGCTACGTACGATGATCGAGCTGTATGGTGGGGGTCCAGTAGGTCTAAGCACTTTATCCGTTAATATTGGAGAAGAGCGAGAAACAGTCGAAGATATGTATGAACCTTTTTTGATCCAAAAAGGCTTTTTGAAACGGACTCCTCGTGGGCGGATCGCTACCGCCTATGCGTATGAACACTTTGGCTATGACTACCAAGTGTGATCACTCTTTTCTATTGAAAGAGCAAATAGTAGAATAATGATTGAAGAGATGGGAGGGATCATTGTGGGAGACGCTTCACATACGAAACAAATGATCAAAAAAATCTTGGTGTCGCTTTGCGAAACACAGCCTTTTCGCAAAATCAGTGTGCAACAGATCGCACACGAAGCAGGCATCAACCGACAAACATTTTATTATCATTTCACCGATAAGTATGATTTATTGCGTTGGGTGTACTATGAAGATTCATTGCATTACCTAAAAACAGAATCGCTTTCTCTCGACAATTGGGAAGAGCAAGCATTGCTGATGTTAAAAGCCATTGCCGAAAATAAACAGTTCTATTCAAGTACCGTTAGTTCAGAACAGGAGATTCTGCAAAAGCAATTTTCTGCGTTGATCCAACCCTCATTTATTAAAATATTTGAGCAAATGGATGAAGAAAAACAACTAACTTCCAAAGATAAATTATTTTATGCTCGTTTTTTCTCCTATGGCTGTAGTGGAGTCTTAGTCAATTGGATCACACAAGGTTATACAGAAACACCCTTAGAAGTTGCAATGCAGTTCTTTCGTTTAGCCAAAGATACTGAATTGTATTCGTATCGGTTGTACGCATTGGAAGAAGAACAGGAAATAAAAGACGAATGACCTTTTTTCATTGATTCCAAAAATAGGAATACAAAAGGAGAGAATGCTATGACGAAAGTATTATTTGTTTGTTTAGGAAACATTTGTCGTTCACCTATGGCAGAAGGGTTATTAAAAAAGAAAGTAGCAGAACAGGATCTGTTGGATTCCTTCGTCATTGATTCGGCTGCAACAAGTACCTATGAGGTAGGTAGTGCCCCTCATCCAGGTACACAAGCGATCTTGGCAAAAGAACATGTTGATACGCAAGAAATGATTGCTCGCCAAATACGTCAAGAAGACTTCCAAAAATTTGATTGGATCATCGGTATGGATCAGTCAAATGTGGCTGACTTAAAGCAACTTGCGCCGATTGAAGCGCAAGAGAAAATCCAACTATTTTTGAGTCCAGTCATTGGCAAAAAAGCACAAAATGTACCTGATCCATATTACACGAATAACTTTGAAGAAACCTATCGATTGATCAATGAAGGCTTAGAAAAATGGCTTGAATTATGGATGGAAAACGACTTAAAATAACACATGTGTTGTTTGACGGTTTTAGGTAAAAGTTGGTATAAAATAAACTATATTCTTGTTTTTTTAAGAAAAATTGGATAAAATAGGAGTAATTAAGTAACATATTCTTAGCTAGGGGAGGGGTACATTCAATGGATGAAGAAACAGTATCACCAATGAAGAAACTGACAAAGTTAGTGACTAATACTTCGTTTCAACTTTTTGATTCATTTGTGAATGACACAGAAGAAAAAGCTGAGAATGTACGGTTACAAGGGGAGTTCATTCTCGAACTCCAGAAAGCTGCAGCTCAGAATAGTTTAGTGATTCTACAAGTGCGCGAGAATCCACTAAGCAATAAGTACGAAACCTTTTCCGGTTGGGTGGCAACGAAAACAGTTGAGCATGACCGAGTGATGATTCGCTTGCAAAACCAAGAGCAACAAATCCGAATCGTCCCAATTGAACAAATCGAAAAAATCACTAGTCTTTCGCCTACGGGAGACCAAGAGCGATTATCTAAATAAGAATAAAAGCTATGAAAAAGTAGATTGCTTTTTCATAGCTTTTTTATATGTTTTTCTTACTAAAGAGAGAATCTAAAGATTCTCAAAGAACTTGATTTGTTGGATCGGTATGAATAAAAAAAAAGGACCTGCTAGCCGGGGAGCTAGCAGGAAAGGAGTTAAAAATGAAAAAGTGTTGTTAGGGTTGTTTGTTGGTATACTTATATATTAAAGGTGAGTTGTGAATATTTTGTGACGAAAGTTTACCAAAGTTGTTAATTTTTTTATACAAAAAGTTAAACATCTCTTTTTTTGTTAGCTAACCATCAAGTCAGACTTTTTTTCATTTTTAAAGAAACTCCAGAGTAATCCGATGATAAAGCCAATCAATGCTGGTGTGATCCAGCCCATTCCTAATGAGAAGAATGGGAGATAGGAATCAGCGAATGTTAAAATTCCTTTGACGAAACTTGTTTGCTTAATTGAATCAGGACAAGCATTCAGTCCATCCACGATGGAAGCGAGTAATGTGAAATATGTGGTCATTCGATAAACAGAAGTACGTTGTTTAAATAATGGGCCAAACAATACAAGTAAGATCAAGGTCATTGCCAATGGATAAATAAACATCAAGACCGGTAAAGAGATCTGAATAATATTCGTTAAGCCCACGTTTGCAACTAAACATGCTAATAAACTTGTTCCGGTTACAAAGAATAGATAGCTTCTTTTAGGAAACAATTCAGTGAATGTTTCTGCGAATGCAGTAATCAGTCCGATACCTGTTTTTAAACAAGCAAGAATCACGATAAAGGCTAATAGGATACTCCCGTAAGTTCCTAAATAGTGATCAGCAATTTGTGCCAAGGCGATACCACCATTCGCACTCATTGGGAATGTTCCTAGACTCATTGTTCCTGCATAAGAAAGTAGGGTATAGATGATCCCCATCAAAACGATGCTGATCGCGCCTGATTTGATCGTATCTCTTGCAATATCAGAAGGCTTTGTGACACCCATGCCACGAATCGTCGTGACGATAATGATCCCAAAAGCTAAGGCAGCTAACGCATCCAACGTGTTGTATCCTTGTGTAAAACCAGTGAAGAATGCTTGGTTTTGGTAGTGAGGTTGGACAGGCGCATCCGACACTGAGCCAAGTGGGTTGATAAAAGCAAGTAATAACAAGATACCTAGTAATACTAAAAATGCGGGATTCAAAAATTTACCAACATAATCCAAGATTTTAGTTGGACGTTTGGATAACCACCAAGCAGCTAAAAAGAATAAGAAACTAAAAATAGCTAAAAATAATGTTTGATTTTCTGCTGGAATAAAAGGTGCTAAGCCAATTTCAAAAGAAGTAGTTGCCAAACGTGGTAAGGCAAAAAATGGACCAATGACTAAATAAAGTAAGACAGTAAAAATAAGTGCATAAGTTTTATTGATTCGTTGTGCTAATTCGTAGACACCAGAGGTCTTTGAAACACCGATCGCAATGACACCTAAGAATGGTAAACCGATCCCTGTAACTAAAAAGCCAAGATTTGCCCAGAAGATATCCGCACCAGCTTCTTGCCCCATATGGACAGGAAATATAAGATTACCAGCTCCAAAAAATAGGCCAAATAGCATGGAACCGATGAATAGATTTTCTTTGAATGATAATTTTTTTGACATAGAAAACTCCTTTACTTTTTTGTATTTTGTTAAAAGTAACAAATTATGTGATGAATTGCAACAATTTTCTGAAAATTATCGAATTCTCTAGAATGATGCTACACATTGACGAAACGACCGCTAACCCTGTGAGAGGAATAAGTAGCGTGTTTTCACTGCCTCGAAAAAATGTTAGTCAAAAGATCACTCCAATATCTGAATCTTCTTAATTTGAAGAGGTTTCTCACAACCACATGTTACGTGAGGTTGCGCAAAAGTTCAACCGATAAAGCGATCGGAACAAAAACAATAAATAAAAAGAAGAACCGCAACTTTTTGAGTAGGATGACCTTGCTCAATCAAGTTGCGGTAGTTTGAATACTAAGGGTGATTTGATACTTTATTAGTTATTCAAAATGCGTGACAAGAACTCTTTCGTACGTGTTTCTTTTGGATGAACGAAGATATCTTCAGGACTTCCTTCTTCCGCGATCACACCTTTATCCATGAAGATCACTCGGTCAGATACCTCTTTCGCAAATTCCATTTCATGGGTTACGATGATCATTGTCAGTCCAGTATGGGCTAGATCTTTGATCGTATTCAATACTTCACCGACCATTTCAGGATCAAGGGCAGAAGTTGGCTCATCGAAGAGCATCACATCAGGGTTCATTGATAGAGCACGAGCGATAGCGACCCGTTGTTTTTGACCACCGGATAGTTGAGAAGGACGAGCTTCGATGTATTGTCTCATACCGACTTTTTCTAAGTTTTCGATTGCCACTTTACGGGCATGCTCTTTCTCTCTTTTTAAGACAGTGGTTTGTCCAGAAATACAATTTTCTAAAACATTCATATTATTGAAAAGATTGAAAGATTGGAAAACCATACCGACATTTGTCCGATACTTTGGTAAATTATATTTTGGTGCTAAGACGTTTTCGTTGTTGTAAATGATCTCGCCGCCTGATGGTTTTTCTAGTAAATTGATACAACGTAAGAATGTTGATTTACCTGAACCAGAGGAACCGATGATGGTCACGACTTCCCCTTTATTGACGGTCATGCTAATATCTTTCAGCACTTCATTGTCGCCGAATTTTTTACTTAAATGATTGATTTCGATGATATTCTCACTCATAGGACTGCCTCCTTATTCCTGTAGGTTCGCGTTGTTGACTTCTTCAATTTTTGTATACGCAGTAGGTCCGTCGATTTTCTTCTCAATCACACGTAGGATTCTTGTGATCGTGAAGGTCATGATCAAGTAGATGATCCCAACGATCGTGAATGTTTGGAAGAATTGGAAGTTGGCACCAGAGGCAGAGTTTCCTTGGAAGAATAGATCTGCTACACCAATGACACTTAATACGGCGGTGTCTTTGATATTGATGACAAACTCATTTCCAGTAGCCGGCAAAATATTTCTCAATACTTGCGGAATCACTACTTTGCGCATCGTTTGACTGTGGGTCATGCCGATTGCTTGGGCTGCTTCAAATTGTCCGCCATCTACTGCAAAAATCCCACCACGTACAATCTCAGTCATATACGCACCAGTGTTGATCGAAACGATGAACAACGCAGCAATCGTGCGATCCAGAGAAATACCAAAGGCTAGAGCCAATCCATAGAAGATGACCATGGCTTGAACCATCATTGGTGTACCACGGAAGACTTCGATATAAACAGATAATAAGAAATTAGCTACTTTTTGGAAGAAGCGTGTCACTTTATTATCAGATTCTGGAATTGAGCGAAAGACGCCAATCAATAAACCTAATGTTGTTCCTACAACTGTACCGATCAATGCGATAAATAGTGTCAAACCAGCTCCACGTAAGAACATGTTGCCATATTGATCCCAAATCGTCTTGAAATCATGGAGCAAGCCAGTTTCTTCTGCATCTCCATCCGTTGACGCAGGTTGGTCTTCAATGGCTTGGTCCATGATAGCAATACGATCATCATGAGAAATACCGCTTAATATTTGGTTGACTTGTTGAAGATCAGGATCACCTTTACGCATCCCTACAGCAATCTGGACATCTTCGGGATTTGTTTGAAAGCCATTTGCTTCATCTAGTTCGAGCATTTTCAAGGCTGGGTTGACGCTTGTGGCGGTTACCCCTTCTGGACGTTCACTAACATAACCGTCAATCATGCCAGAAGCTAGTGCTGTTCGCATGGCTGAAAAGTTATCCATTGCTTGTTGCTTGTCCACTCCTGGGATCTGATCGATCACGTTATAGTGGAATGTATTCAATTGTGCAGTGATTTTTGCGCCAGAAAGATCTTCTAAGCTAGTCGCATTCGCAAACTTACCATCTTTTTGTACGACAATCACAAGTTCTGATTCATAGTATGGATCAGTAAAGTCGATTTCTTTTTGGCGTTCTGCCGTCGGACTCATGCCGGCAATGATTGCATCGATCTTTCCAGATTGAAGGGCAGGCGGTAAACCGTCCCATTTCGTTTGGACAATGACTAGTTCTTTTCCTAAACCTTCAGCTACCTTTTTGGCAATTTGTACATCATATCCGCCAGCAAAGCTGTTTTGTCCTTGAATTGGATAGGCATTGTTTGCATCTGTTTGTTGAGACCAGTTAAAGGGCGCATAACCAGCTTCCATTCCGACACGAAATTGATCGCTCGGTGTTTTATCATCTGCATGAGCCAAAGTGGTCAAGCTAAAGATCGATAGAATAAACGTAAAAATTAGAGTGAGTGTAACTGAATTTTTTTTCATCTGTCTTCTCCTTTTTGTTTGTTCACGTACGTGGTCCTTCAGGCATATACTGATAAGACCAACGTTCGCTCAGCTTCTTTGGCTGATAACCAAAGCGCCTTGACACGAGTGGTCGAATACATGCATTGCAGTTGCTTATCAAGGAGAAATAAAAAACGACCGCTTTGTAGGTACAAAAGGGCCGCTAAATTTCACAGAGTGATAAACCTCTCACAAAACATAGCGCAACTTAGCATCACTGCTAAGACAGTCCGTAAGCTGTTAACTTACGTCCCAACATACTTTTTAAGCAAAAAAAAGTACATTTCGGCGATCCTCCCTAGCCCTGCTTCCACATGTTTGCTTCACTCCACAGGTTTAATGATTCTCGCGACCTCTACCTCATTGATTGAGGCATCTCGTATTCAGTTATTTATACAAAAAATAGTCTACGATAGAGTAGCCACTTTGTCAATGAGAAACTACATTTTTGCAGAAAAAAGTTGATAAATAAAGAAATATCCTGTTTATTTAATTTCTTTCATGAAAAAAGGAAAAGAGAATGTTTTCAAAAAAAGAATAATTATACATTTTATGCAACGCTTAAATGATAGTAAAATAACGAAAAACAGACTGCAAAATCACGCAGTCTGTTTCCTTTTTTATCTAAAAGTATTTTAAGCTGTAGCTTTCTTAGGTTCACGACCAAGAATGGCTTGTAAAATAACTGTTACCCCATAAATAGCTAAAACGAGATAGATCAAACTAGAGTATTGTGTGATCCCCCAGCCCCATGTGCGATAAACAACTAATGTAATTGCTAGAACAATTGCTGCCAATACATTGAAAAAGGCAAACGCCCATAGATTTCCATTTTCTTTACGTACTAGATAGAAGATAGAGAAATAAATACTTAATGCTAACCAAGCGATACATGCTAAAATAACGCCCCAATAAATTAAGAATGCAACCATATTGATTCACCTCATTTCATACTCAAAATATACAGATCATTGGTATTGTAGCACGTTTTCATTGTTTTGTCAGTGATGTTTGTGAGTATTTTCTCAAAAAAAATCTCTGAATTTTCATTCGATTGAGGGTATGTTTCATTTTATTTCGATTATAATAGAAGAGAGGTGAGTGATAAATGTTGGAACAAACAATTGAAGAAGCAGCGACAGCGATAATTGAAAGTCAAAAACTGACCTTTCTAACAGGGGCAGGTGTGTCCACACCTTCTGGAATACCCGATTATCGTTCACTAACAGGTGTTTACCAAGGGATGGATCGTCCAGAATATTTGTTGAGTCATCAAGCGATGGATGAAGAACCACAAAAATTTTATTCGTTTCTCAAACATCTTTATCATCCCGAAGCACGCCCGAATATCATCCATCGAGAAATCGTAGAGTTGGCTAAAGAAAAAGAGGTATGGGTCGTTTCGCAAAATATCGATGGGTTACATGAAAAAGCTGGAAGTAAAAAACTAGTTAATTTTCATGGGAATCTGTATCATTGTTATTGTCGAAACTGCCATCAACCTGTTGACTGGCAAGATTATCTGACCAGTGACAAGCATCAACTGTGTGGTGGCCAGATCCGCCCAGATATTGTGTTATATGGAGAAGGGTTCCAGGATGAAGTATTAGAGCAAGCAGCTTTTGCTGTCAGTCAGGCCGACTTGATTGTGATTGTAGGGACAAGTTTCCAAGTCCATCCTTTTTGTGATTTGATCCAGTTTCGCTCACCACAAGCGAAGCTATTAGTCATCAATCAGACCCCTGTCTATCTATCAGAGGCGTACCGATTTGTCCAAACAGATGGAACGAAGGTGTTCAAAAAAGTACAGGAGAGTGTAAAATGACAGCTAAAACAGAAAAAGAAAAAATGATTGCCGGTGAACTTTATTTTGCGGGTGATCCAGAATTATCAGCCGATAGAAAATTTGCTCGAAGTCAAAGCCAGATCATCAACCAAGCGGAAACAAGTGAACTTCGCAGTCAATTACTTAAAGAGACATTTGGTGCTACCGGCGAGAAGATTTATATGGAACCAACGATCAATTTTGATTATGGCTATAATATTTACGTAGGTGAGAATTTTTATGCGAACTTTAATTGTACATTCTTAGATGTCAGTACGATCAAAATTGGTGATAACTGCATGTTTGCCCCTAATGTTCAGCTTTATACTGCCACACATCCACTACATCCAGTGAAGCGAAATAGTGGGTTAGAATTTGCTAAACCAATCGAAATCGGCAATAATGTGTGGCTAGGTGGTGGAGTGATCATCACTCCTGGAGTGACTTTAGGAGACAATGTCGTGGTCGGGGCGGGAGCAGTCGTGACCAAATCGTTCCCAGATAATGTAGTGATCGCAGGGAATCCGGCACGGATCATCAAACGCATCGATGAACCAATGCCTGAAGAGTCATTGGAAGAGTTGAGACAATCGATTGATCAAATCGATCACCAATTAGTAGAACTACTTGAAAAAAGAATGGCTACCGTCACGAAGATCGGTGATGTCAAACGAGCCACTAACCAAGCGGTTTACGATGGAAAAAGAGAACAACAAGTGTTGGATAAAGTTGCCAGTTGGTTGAAAACACCAGAATACAGTGAGACGATCTTAGTTACTTATGCAGATATCATGAAGCACTCACGAAACTATCAAAAGAAACGAATGGAGTAGATAAATGATTGAAGGAGAAACTCGCCGAAAAGAAATTATTGAAACGCTAGTTGATGCAGAGAAACCTGTCAGTGCCAGTAAGTTTGCTACTCGTTTTGGTGTCAGCCGCCA
This sequence comes from Enterococcus sp. AZ095b, assembly GCF_051714725.1. Taxonomy (NCBI): domain Bacteria; kingdom Bacillati; phylum Bacillota; class Bacilli; order Lactobacillales; family Enterococcaceae; genus Enterococcus; species Enterococcus sp. AZ095b. The sequence continues at coordinate 183,691 of NZ_JBIOSL010000001.1, forward strand.
AATCATTGTAGGAGACATTGCGTTGCTACGAGCGGCAGGAGAAGCGATCGTGGCGACGGCCAGAGGATATCTTTTGGAAGATGAACAAGACAAAAATGGGTTCATCAGTAAAATTGCGGTACAACATCAGAGAGAACAAACAGAGGAAGAACTACAGTTGATCGTTGCTCATGGTGGCGAGATACTAGACGTCATCGTTGAGCATCCCTTGTACGGCGAACTGACAGGAATGCTTCATATCAAGACAGCAGAAGATATTCGTTCATTTATGAAACGTTATCGGAAAAGTCAGGCTTCGTTATTGTCTGAATTAACGGATGGGATCCATCTGCATACGATCCGTTACTCACATAAGGAAGTATTGCAACAAATCAAACAAGGCTTGGCAGAAGCAGGCATCTTGTTCGAAGGGAATCAATAATTTACTTTATGAGATTGAGATAGGAGTGTTTTTACTTCTATCTCAATCTCATTTTTTCTTTATTTATAAAATAATTGATTTATGCTATGGCAAAACTTTAACTATAATGAACAGAAATGCTACAAATACTTTTATTGAAAGAGGGAGAAAAATGCTTCGAGGAACAAATCAAAAAACAATTCTTTGCTTTGGAGCAGCTGAAAGCACTTTGGAACAACAGTTGAATGATAGAGAACTCAGGAAAAAAACAAATCCATATGACCCATTGGTTTATATGGAAGAGTTAGTCGACTATCTCATTCAACAACCTTTTGAGAATTTCTCTCTTCAACCCAAAGAGTTGATTGACCAAATAAAAGCAGGCAGCAAATACCCACTCTGGGAAGATATTCAAGCCATCATGATGGAGGACCCAAGGTTTCAATTGCACAGGATCTACTCGGAGCCGTTTCTTGAAGAGTATCAACAATACAAGGAAACAGGACAATTTGCCAATCATTCAATGAAAGATACTTTGGCTTATAGTATACGAATACAATTGTTAAAAAACACAGAATTATTAATGATTGAAGTTGCGAAAAATCGAAGTGATCTTGTCATCTGGATATCTTTAGATTCTTATGGTGGGAATTTTGCAGCAACGATCCAAGGGAAGCAAAACAGATATACAGATTTTACGTTACGCAGTTTATATCATGAAAAAGACAAACTCAAAGCGACAATTGTCTTTTGGGAGAATGGACAAATCGTCGCAGCTCCTTGGGAAAGAAATGCTAGATTATGGAGAAATTGTGTGGAAAATGATTTGAGAAAATCAGCGGCTATTTTCTCGTCAGAGAGACATCTTCTAATCTACGGATTATGGGTAGCACGTATCCACTTTAAATATGAAGATCAAGTTTTGTTAAAGCATTTCCAATATAAGGACACAAATGATGTTAATATCGATAAGTATAATGATATTTTAATGAACAGTACTTTTGAATATATAAAACATTGTCCTACAGAAAAAAGTAGAGAAGAATTTTTTAGTCATTGGATTGATTACCTCCCCGAAAAGGAACGCTATTTACCATTGTGGGAAACATATTATCATGTCACACAAACGATTGAAAAATTTCAATTGAAAAACATCTTTAAAGAGGTCATTTCAAAAGATTATACCCAATTTGATCGTCCAGAGATCAAACAACACTTCATAAAAAAAGGCTGTAAAATCGGGCTAGAACTTACTTTGTTGTCTCAACATGTAACAGTAGTCTTTCTATTAGACGAACTTTGTGATTTAAGAGTAGTAAAAAAAGTCCCCGGCATTACTGGAAGTGAACTACGCTATCTATATCGAAACTGGGAGCGGTTCAAGCAGCGAGTCGTTTTTATTGAAAAGAAAAAATTTGTTTCTCCACCTTGGGAGTCTGATCCGGAGTTTTGGGCGACCTATCAGCCTAAGTCAAAGAGCCTGGCACAACCAGAAGTGTCTATGCTTACTGAGAAAAAAGAATTTAAACAATTGAAAACATATGCAAAGACGAACAGTCAATCACAAAGCAAGCAAACGTTACGTGTCAAGGAGCGTTTGCGCTGACTGAGAAAAAAATACGTATTTGAAAACGAAAGAGTAAAAAATAATAATTATATGGAGGTCAACGATGTTAAATCAAACAACAACTGACTTAACGAATGAATTTAGAAAAAAGTTGGATTTGTTAGCTTTGTCTTTATCACTACAAGAAAATATCAATCATTTTGGTTTAAATAAAGATTATCAATTACTATTCTCAACGTATATCCAAATGATTCATGACGATCAAGACGAATTTTTTATAAAAAAAAGCCAAAAAGAAAATATCATTGAATCGCTAAAACGGACCAAAGATTTTTATGATTTTGAGAAAAAAGAACAAGTTCAAATGATTTTTGAAAAATTGAGAAATAATGATTCAACAGATTTCATGTTGATACCTTCTTCTTTTTATCCAGGAGAGCATGGACAAGTTTCACCTCATACATGTGGATTGACCGTTTATAAAAAAAATAATTCTTTTGTAGTGATGAAGGTGGATAAAGAGAGGTACTTCGATGATCAAACGGTTTCTTATTTTGAAATTCCTCCGACAAATATTGCGGAACTAAGTGAACTGTTTCTTAAAGAGCGATTTCATGAAGTTCGCAAACCATATTTTGTATTGAAAAGGTTAGCAGCTCTTTCAACCCAAAACGAATCGATCGGTATACCAATCATCGTCATGAAAGGACAAAAGACTGGAAATTGTTCAGTTAACGAGGTTGATGCTGCGCTAAAAACAATTTTATTTCATTGTAGGAAAGATATCTTTTCTTTAGATACGAGTGAGCAAGTGACACCTAAATGGCATTCAGAACATGCTGAATCAATTTTGGAAATGCGTAAGCGATTTCTGATGGCTTTGAAAGGAAAGAATCCAGAGCTAAATCGGCAGCTTGATTATATATATTTTTATTATTTATTTAAAAAAGGGCAGCTCAAAAGTGAATTTTTAGAAAATATTGATACTAAAAAGCATCGATGGCATCCACAAATCCACTTTCTTTTTAAGGAAGATCCTTATATTTCAGCAATATTCAATCATCCTGGACAACTTCCAACTATAGATGAGAACCTGATCCAAGAAAAATCCAGTAATATCATTGAGTCACTAGGCATTCATTCTACGAGTAAGCTTGCAGAGATTTCTTCTGCTGATTTAATAGAATATCTTGATGAACAAAAGTATATAACCAACATAATTAATGGTCGTTTACCATTTATCCAGGTTCCGATAGCTAAGGAAATGACCCAACGAATGATAGCTACCTTAGAAAAGAAAGAACAGGAAGTACAAGAGGAATTACACCAACGCAAAGTACCAAAAGAAACAAAGATGGAGCAGATACTGAGCGAACCTGGATTGCTTCACGACCCGCAGAAAACGATTTCTCTAATAGAAAAAAATGGCGAAAAGTTAAAACACGTATTGATTTTTGGTGACGAACAGGATAGAAAAGGCTTAATTGAAAAATTGGATCATTTAGATCCTAGACAAAAAAAGATCCCCCATGATTCGAAAGTTTACATAGAAATGATTTTTCACGCCTTAAGAAAATGTTCATTTAATTACAAGGATCTAGAAAGAGCAATACAGGACAATCCTCTACTTGAAGAAATCATTCAAGTAATGAGAGATAGCATAGATTTGAACACAAACGCTGTTTATCCAATCCAATCATTGGGAGAGAGGCAAGAGTATACACAAACAATAGAATATACTAATCAAGTCTTTGAAGAGATTGTAGATGCGGGGAGCCAAAATCCCTTGATCCACCGTTCTGAATTGATCCTGATTGAAGCTGTAAAAAAAAGAGAAGATGTTGAGCTATGGGTACCATTAGATTCGCCTCCCTATCAAATGGATCAAACAATTGACGGTTTTAGAAATGATGTGTTCGATCATGCGCTGCGAGTCTTGTATCTTCAAAGAAACCAACTGCAAGGTAGACTTGTTTTTTGGGAAAATGGGCAAAGAGCAGTTGCACCATGGGAGCGTGATCCGGAATTATGGGCAAATCGTGTGCCAAAATCAGTTATCAAAAATGAACACTTTCCTATAGAGGATCTACATATAGGGGTGACCAAAAAAGCAACTATCGATGTACTTCTACCGTTAAACGAAGAGACCAAGAAATGTGAACGGACATTCACTTCGCTAGATCAGATCGAACCCCAAAAAGCTAAAGTAGTAGTCACTGATAACCTTAAAGATTTCAAGAGGGTCGTTACCCAATTAACCACGGTAGTAAAAAAAGGTCAAGTTGTAGTTGCCAAAATGCGTTCAAATGAACAAAAAAATGAATTAGATAGTTTCAAAAGCAGCTTATTTGGAAAAGAAACTTCACAAAACAAGGAAAGTGTAATAGAAGAATCCTTAGATGAGTTGAAGCTGTACAAAAATGTAAGTACACTATTTGGAAGAATAGCACCTGATATCAGAGGCGAAGTGAGGCTAGATCCACTACACAAACCAATAAAACGATTAATTGATCAAGCTACCGATCAATCAATTCAAAGAAAAAGTCAATCGTATCAAATAAAAGTGGTGGGGATGAATGATCGAAGCACGAACACTAGAGAGGAAGCTAAAAGTAAAACCCATTGCTTTAGTAGTATTGTGACTCGGTTCAATAATCTATTTGAAAAAGGGAGAAGCACTCCAGCAGAAAATGAGACTACCAAACAAATCAATTCAGAAAAAGTTAGGATGGCTACATCGTTAACTGATTTTCGGCAAACTAGATTTGGAAAGAATCTCGGGATGCACCAGAAAACAACATACCAACATAAAAAAATGTCGGAACGTTGATTCGCTAAGCTTTTTAACTTTAAAAGAAGATGTAAGAGTATTCGATACAAGGAACAAGTGTCTCCGTTTCTCCATTTCTTAAAAATGATGGAACAAGGCTAAGATGATTTTCTACGGTAGAAAAAATGAACAGAGAAAAGCAGATGCAACTGCCACTCTCTGTTCATTTTTGTGATTCTCCATTATTACTCGATCACCAAGACGCCTTCTTTTAAGGCAAAAGGATTTTGGTCGTTGATATGGTCATAGAACATTACGCCATTGATATGGTCAATTTCATGTTGCACCACGATGGATTCATAATTTTTTAAACGGATTTTTTGTTTCTCACCGTTTTTGTCATAATACGAAAGCGTGATTTTTGCATGGCGCACAACATACCCAGGAACTTCACGATCGACTGATAAACAGCCTTCACCTTCGCCTAAGCAAGCATTCTGGACGGAATGGCTCAAGATTTTTGGGTTATACATGACCGTACTCAACGTTGGTTCTGTGCTTTCTGGATCTGGATTTGGTACGTGGACCGCAATGATCCGTTTTGAAATATCAAGCTGGGGCGCAGCTAGGCCGACACCACCACGTAAATTTAATTCTTCTGCTTTGATTGGATCTTGGCTATTTTTAAGAAATTCCAACATTTCTTCTCCTAATAAAAGATCTTCCTCACTGAGTGGAAGAGCGACTTCTTGCGCTACTTCACGTAATGTTGGATTGCCTTCTCGAATAATATCATCCATTGTGATCATGGAATATGTACCCCTTTCTTATCAAACACTCTCTTTTCGGTTAATAGTTTACCATAAATTTGAAAAAGTAGTAGCCTGATTGTTTAATCAACTAGATTTTCTTAAGGATTCTACACTTGATTTATTAGAAAGATTCAGGTAAAGTATAGCTGTATGTTTAAAGCATATGTCCTGTTACTTGGTTAAACGAATCACCAACGTTTTACTCAGTCACAGGGGAATAATTAAACGAGGTGAAAGAAATGGCAATTTCAAAAGAACGTAAAAACGAAATCATCAAAGATTACGCACGTCATGAAGGAGATACTGGTTCTCCAGAAGTACAAATCGCTGTATTAACTGAAGAAATCAACCACTTGAACGAACATGCACGTGTTCACAAAAAAGATCATCATTCATACCGTGGTTTGATGAAAAAAGTTGGTCATCGTCGTAACTTGTTAGCTTACTTACGTAAAACTGACGTTCAACGTTACCGTGAATTGATCCAACGTCTAGGCTTACGCCGTTAATTTTTAACAGAAAGTGGGGTTCGCGTGAATCTCACTTTTTTACTTTAAACTATCAAACATTTCTGTGAATCAGCTTGATGGACTCCTACTAACCAAATGAAAGGTGCAAAAGGTCGCTTTCGCGGTTTTCATTTGTTTAGTAGCGTCTAGCGTTCACGAGAAAGAAAAGGAGTATTTATGTCAGAAAAACAAGTTTTTAAAACGACATGGGGCGGACGTCCCTTAGAGATCGAAGTTGGCCAATTAGCCAAACAAGCCAATGGAGCAGTATTAGTTCGTTATGGGGATACGGTCGTATTAAGTGCGGCAGTTGCTTCAAAAGAAGCGAAAGATACAGATTTCTTTCCATTGACGATCAATTATGAAGAAAAAATGTATGCAGCTGGTAAGATCCCAGGAGGATTTATCAAACGTGAAGGTCGTCCAAGTACGGAAGCAACCTTGACTGCTCGTTTGATCGACCGTCCGATCCGTCCAATGTTTGCGGAAGGTTTCCGTAATGAAGTCCAAGTCACAAATATCGTGATGAGTGTAGAAACAGATTGTTCTCCAGCAATGGCAGCAATGTTAGGTTCTTCACTAGCTTTATCGATTTCAGATATCCCATTCGATGGACCGATCGCAGGTGTTGAAGTTGGCCGTGTCAATGGCGAATATGTCTTGAACCCAACAGTTGAACAAGCAGAGACTACCGATATCGAATTAAGCGTAGCTGGTACAAAACAAGCAATCAACATGGTTGAAAGTGGCGCAAAAGAAGTTTCAGAAGAAGATATGTTGGGCGCATTATTATTTGGATTTGACGCAATCAAAGAATTAGTCGCATTCCAAGAAGAAATCGTTCAAGCTGTCGGCAAAGAAAAAATGGAAGTTTCTTTATTACAAGTCGATGCTGACTTGAAAAAAGAAATTTTTGATGCATCGTATGGCACGATGAAAGAAGCGGTCATGACAGAAGAAAAATTAGCTCGTGAAGATAATATCGACCAAGTGAAAATCGATATTCGCGAAGCTTATGCAGAGAAATTTGCGGGTCATGAAGAGGAAGCACAATTACTAAAAGAAGTGAAACAAATTACGGAAGATCTTGAAAAAGACGTCGTTCGTGAGTTGATCACGATTGACAAAATCCGTCCTGATGGTCGTAAATTAGATGAGATCCGTCCTTTAGCATCAGAAGTTGGCTTGTTGCCACGTGTTCATGGTTCTGGATTATTTACTCGTGGACAAACACAAGCACTATCATCATGTACATTGGCACCTTTAGGGGAACACCAAATCATTGATGGCTTAGGTGTAGAAGTCAGCAAACGATTCATCCATCACTATAACTTCCCACAATTTTCTGTGGGTTCAACTGGTCGTGCCGGATCACCAGGTCGTCGAGAAATCGGTCATGGTGCATTAGGTGAACGTGCATTGGCACAAGTGATTCCTTCAGAAGAAGAGTTTCCTTACACGATCCGTCTAGTGGCAGAAGTACTTGAATCGAATGGTTCATCTTCTCAAGCAAGTATCTGTGCAGGTACTTTAGCATTGATGGACGCAGGTGTGCCAATCAAAGCACCTGTTGCTGGTATTGCTATGGGATTAGTATCTGATGGTGAAAACTACACGATTTTAACAGACATCCAAGGTCTAGAAGACCATTTAGGCGACATGGACTTCAAAGTTGCCGGAACAAAAGATGGAATCACAGCACTACAAATGGATATCAAGATCCAAGGTATCACGGAACAAATCTTAAAAGAAGCATTGGCACAAGCAAAACAAGCACGTATGGAAATCTTAGAAGAATTGACTTCAACGATTGCTACACCACGTGAAGAGCTTAGCCAATATGCACCGAAAATCGAAATGATCCAAATCGATCCTGCGAAAATCAAAGATGTCATCGGTAAAGGTGGCGATACGATCAATGGAATCATTGATGAAACAGGCGTGAAGATCGATATCGATCAAGACGGTAAAGTAAGTATTGCTTCTTCTGATAAAGAAATGATCCAAAAAGCAATCAAGATCATCGAAGATTTGACAAAAGAAGTCAAAGTTGGCGAAGTCTACCTTGGTAAAGTTGTTCGTATCGAAAAATTCGGTGCATTTGTCAACTTGATCAAAGGGAAAGACGGCTTAGTCCATATTTCTCAATTAGCGAATGAACGTGTAAACAATGTAGAAGACGTTGTGAAACTAGGCGATGAAGTGTTGGTGAAAGTGACAGAGATCGACAAACAAGGTCGTGTGAATCTTTCAAGAAAAGCAATGTTGAACGAAGAGGACAAGAAGTAATTCCATCGTTTTAAGATAAAAGTTTTTTAATAAGCGTACTACTACGAAAATAATTTTATATTTTCAAAAGTAGTACGCTTATTTTTTAAAATCGATAAAGAAAAGACATAAAGGGTCAATTTAAATTTTCTTAAAAAACACTTAGTTATTTAAAGTGCAAAAGGAGGAATGGAAATGATCCATTTTTTATTCTCATTGATAGTAGGTGGCATATTAGGATTCGTTGCTGGAGCTGTTCTTAATGAAGATGTACCAGGAGGCGTCACTGGAAATATTATCATTGGTTTCTTTGGAAGTTGGTTAGGTGAATTTGTGTTAGGCGATCTAGGTCCGTCGATCAGTGGCTTTTATCTTATCCCATCCTTGATCGGGGCACTCGTTTGTTTAGCTCTCTACTCATTTACTGCTGATTATTTAAGAAGGCATCGTTGACTTAGTTATTTTTATCGAATTTATTGACACCAAGGTTGAATCCTTGGATAATTAGGTGAAATTTAGGTCAATCATAGGATTGGAGAAATGAGGGGGAACAGTGACAACAAAGCATAACACAAAAAAAATCTCGATGGCAGGGTTACTCGTAGCCATGGGAGTTGTTTATGGAGATATCGGTACGAGTCCGCTTTATGTAATGAAAGCAATCGTAGAAGACAATGGCGGCTTGCGAGGGATCAACCCAGATTTTGTTATCGGAGCAGTCTCCTTGATTTTTTGGACTTTGACATTATTAACGACGATCAAATATGTCGTGATTGCATTAAATGCAGATAACCATGGGGAAGGTGGTATCTTTTCTTTATATACTTTGGTTAGAAAAGGCGGTAAATATCTGATCATACCTGCAATGATCGGTGGCGCAGCATTGTTAGCAGATGGCGTACTGACACCTGCTGTAACGGTTACGACCGCTATTGAAGGATTACGTGGGATTCCACAATTCTTTGACCGTTTCGGCAATGACCAGAACATCATCGTCATTATTACTTTAGTTATTATTTTTGTTTTATTCATGGTCCAACGATTTGGTACAGAAGTCGTCGGGAAAGCATTTGGCCCGATTATGTTTTTATGGTTCACCTTTTTAGGCGCGATGGGCTTGTTTAATTTCAGTCAAGACTGGACAGTAATCCGTGCCTTAAATCCTTATTATGCGATCCAGTTGCTATTTAGTCCTGATAATAAGCTAGGTTTATTCATTCTAGGAAATATCTTTTTGGCAACTACTGGGGCAGAGGCGCTTTATTCTGACTTAGGACATGTCGGAAAACGAAACATCCGTTTAAGCTGGCCATACGTTAAAGTATGTTTGGTATTGAATTATTTTGGGCAGGCAGCATGGCTGTTGAATGTCTATCAAAATACAGAAACACAGGCGATCGAAAACTTGAATCCATTTTTCCAAATGATGCCGGCTAGTTTTACTGTCATTGGGGTCATATTTGCAACGATTGCGGCTGTTATCGCTTCGCAAGCGCTAATTACTGGATCATTTACTCTAGTTTCAGAAGCAATCAAATTGAAATTATTGCCTCGATTGAAAATCATGTATCCTGGAAGCAGTATCGGACAGATGTATATTCCGGCAGTGAATTTGATTCTATGGATTGCTTGTTCACTGGTTGTCGTGACCTTCAGAACCTCACATCATATGGAAGCTGCGTACGGGCTGTCCATTACCGTAACGATGTTGATGACGACTGCCTTACTTTATTTCTATTTGCTCCAAACTGGCTATCCGAAGTGGTTGGCTCATACAATTACCTTTTTCTTTGGGGCAATCGAAGTCGTCTTCTTTATTTCAAGTATCGTGAAGTTCTTCCATGGCGGTTTTGTCGCTGTGCTGATTGCTTTAGTCATTCTAGCAGTCATGTTTGTTTGGGAACAAGGAAATATCATTCGTGAATCGGTCGCAGAAGAAGTGGCATTAAAAGAATATATTCCACAACTTCAAGCATTGAAAGAGGACAAATCCTTACCAATGTATCAAACAAATGTGGTTTTCTTAGTGCCAGATATGGCAGATGGGAAGGTCGGTCGTCAGTTCGTGTATTCTATTTTAGATAAACGACCAAAGCGGGCGAAGGCCTATTGGTTTGTCCATGTAGAAGTAACCGATGAACCTTATACGAAAGAATATCAAGTGGATATGATGGGGACCGATTTCGTTGTTCAAGTGAACCTGTTCTTAGGATTCCGCGTGCAACAAGAAATCAATGTCTACGTTCGACAAATCATCCACGATTTAATGAAACAAGGACGTCTACCAAAACAACCACAGACGTATTCATTGACTCCAGGAAGAGAAGTCGGCGATTTCCAATTCATCTTGATCGACGAAGTAGTTTCCAATGTAACAACTCTTGGGAAATGGGAACGACAAATCATGCAAGCCAAACTTGCCATCAAGAAAATCGCTACGACGCCAGAAACATGGTTTGGTTTAGAATACAGTGAAGTCAAACATGAAACAGTACCTTTGCTGATTGGTGGAACAAGAAAAACGTGGTTGAAAGAACGAAAAAATAAGTAGATAAAAAATTAGTTTATGCTATACTAAATCTGAAAAGAGGAGTTGCGTCAACAACTCCCCTTTGACAGTACCGCTTAATTAACAGCGGCATATTTCAAGTTATTTTTTACAAAATAACCGTCCTAGGCCGAGGACGGTTATTTCTTTTTGTCGTCGCTAAGCAATGCTACAACCAATGTGACCAGAGTGATGGTAAACATACCAAAGCTGAGCATCAATTGGACTGTATCGAGTGCCGACAAAAGGCGTCTCCTTTCGTAAGATTTAGAAAGGATGTGCATACGCACCACCTCGCTTTCGAAGGATAGCCACCGTCATTAAACTGTACTGTCACGTAATAGCATAGCACATGCGCACATTTTAAACCTTAATTTATAAATTTTCTTGTTATTGAATAGCTGTTGAATGCTAGTGATACAAGTGAATAAATCCTCCCATTATTTAGAGTGATCTAGTAGAGAAGCAGAAATCAAAAGCCTCCTAGTTATACTCTTTTTACGAAAAGTTGTACAATTGAAATGGAAAAGTGAGGCGAAACAAATGGTATTAAATTTTGTCATATTATTTTTGATGATAGCAATCACTGCTTTTTTTGTTGCGAGTGAATTTGCTTTGGTAAAAATCAGACGTTCCCGTTTAGAGCAATTGGAAAAAGACGACGTGAAGAACGCTAAACTAGCGCTTCATGTGACCCATCATTTAGACGATTATTTATCTGCAAGTCAGTTGGGTATCACATTGACAGGCTTGATCATTGGTTGGGTTGGCGAAGGTTCTGTGGCAGCATTGTTGGAACCTTGGATCGGTCAACTTCCGATCGGACGGGGAATAAGTGCAACGATCTCTGTCGCATTAGGGTTCATTCTGGTGACGTATGTCGACGTTGTGGTGGGGGAACTTTTGCCGAAAAGTTATAGTATCGTCAATACGGAACAAGTGGTGTTATTCGTAGTCAGACCCTTGCATTATTTTTATCTGGCGATGTTTCCTTTCATCTGGGTATTGAATCATTCGGCAGCAAGCTTAGGTAAATTGCTAGGCGTGAAACTAGTATCAGAAGGTGAAGAGACACTCTCGCAAGAAGAATTGACTTTAGTTGCCCTCAATTCTTACCAGCAAGGCGAGTTGACAAAGGATGAATACCAGTACTTAGAAAATGTCTTTGAATTTGATGACACGCTGGCAAAAGACATTCAAGTAGATCGGACATCGATGCAAGTTTTTGATGCGTCAGATACAGTCAAACAAGCCATCAAGGAATCGATTGAACGCGGGCATACGAGATATCCTGTCATACTGGAATCCAAAGATAATGTGTTAGGATACGTGACATTACCTGCGTTGATCAAACAATCTTTAGAAGATGACCAGATAACGGTGGAGTCTCTGATTGAAGAACCAATCGTGACAGCAGAAACTATCCCCATCAAAAAACTATTGACGATCATGCGAAGAAAAGGAAAACATATAGCGATCTTAAAGGATGAATATGGTGGGACAAGTGGACTTGTCACGATCGAAGATATTTTAGAAGAGATCGTCGGTGAGATTCGAGATGAAACAGATGTGGACCAAGCGTTGATTGCGAAACAAGAAGATGGTAGCTATATTGTTTCAGGTAAGTTGACGCTTGATGATTTTGAACGCTACTTCAATGAAGATGTGCCAGAATTTGAAGAAACAAATTTCATCACTCTGGCTGGTTTTATGTCGAGCTATCAAAAAGATATCGAGGCAGGTACAGTGATTACGATCGATCAATTTCAATTCACCGTTTTAGAATATGATCATGCACATATCGACTATTTCAGCTTGGTGATTTTACCAACGAATCCATAAAAAAAAGTGTTCTTCCCATAATATAGGAGGAACACTTTTTTTGAATCTAATAACTGATTTCAGCATCTTCAATTGAAAATTGCTGTTGTTCGGCATCTAACTGTTTCAAATGTTTCACAGCGCGGATATAAGAGTAGAGCAAGACAATGACAGAACCAGCCCAAGCAAGTGGTGAAGCAAGAGCAGCACCTGGATAGCCCCAGATCCCAGTCAGAATGATCGCAGCGAAAGAACGCATGATCAGCTCCATCATCCCTGCAATCGTCGGTACTTTACTTTGACCAAGCCCTTGTAAAGTGTAACGTAAGATAAATAGGATAGCTAAGATCCAGTAAAGGGAGCCGTTGATGTTGAAATACGTTTGCGCCAAATCAAAAACGACAGTTTCATTTGGGCTGACAAACAAGCTCACCAATGGTCGGCCAAGGAAAATAACAATTGCTCCGGCTAAGAAACTAAAGCCAATACTCATGACTAATGTTTGACGAACGCCTTTTAAGATACGTCCATATTGTTTCGCTCCATAGTTTTGTGCTGCAAAAGTCGCCATCGCAATCCCAAAGGACATCATAGGTTGAACAGCAAATTGATCGATTCGACCAGCTGCGGCTTGGGCAGCTACGACATCTGTACCTAAGCTGTTTAATGCAGATTGCAAGACGATTGCACCAATCGCAATGATCGAAGATTGGAACGCCATTGGTAAAGCAACATTTAAATGTGTGCGGATCTCTTGTTTATCGAACGAAAAATCTTTTTTACGTAATTGAAGCATCGGAATCTTTTTCTTGATATAGACGATACATAATAGACTAGAAGCAATTTGCGCAATCACTGTTGCAATAGCAGCACCTTCTACTCCCATACCGAAGTTGATAATAAAGATCAAATCCAAGACAACATTGATAATTACCGCAACGATCAAAAAGAGTAAAGGCGTTCGACTATCACCAAGTGCGCGAATAACATTTGACAATAAATTGAAGCTGACGGCAGCAAAGATTCCCCATAGGATGATGACGATGAATGTTTGTGCTTCATCGATGATATCTGCAGGTGTTTGCATCAACTGGAGCATCGGACGAATAAATACTAAGCTAAGGACGGTTAAAATCACAGTAACAATGACACTAATCATGACACTTGTAGCAAAACTTTTTTTCAAACCACGGAAGTCTTTCGCACCATATCGTTGTGCTGTAATAATGGCTAAACCAGCGGTTAGACCTTGAGCAAAGCCAATAATCAAGAAAGTCAATCCACCGGTAGCTCCTACAGCTGCTAGTGAGTTTTTCCCTAATGTCTGCCCAACGATGATCATATCGACCATGTTGTAAAACTGCTGAAAAACATTGCCTATCAATAAAGGGACAGTAAATAGCAAAATCAGTTTGGCTGGGCTTCCTTTTGTTAAATCGCGCATCTTGTAAACTCCTTATTTCTTTTAAAATTTAGTTAGTAGTATATAGTGTTTACCCTTGGAATACCAATTAGAATCTCATGATAAATAAATAGCTAAAATGCTTTGTGTTTTCTGAAAATTTTCAGATAAGGTCATCATAAAAGTAGCCAAGAAGTGAGTCTGCGATGAAAATCAAAGAGTCAACTACTTGGCTATCGTGCAAAACAAAGGGTTTATTTTAGTACTGTTTAATTTCACTTGGGAGAAGAATGGTTTCTCTGGTCCCATCATCATAGGCAAATACTTGCGCCGGATACTGTGGAGAATAAGGGAATGGCAAATCGATCCCCATCTCAACGGTACTGCCCGCTTGAGAAAAATGCAAGGTTACTTTTCCATGATTGTTCATTAAATCAAAAGCTAAAATATTATCTAACGGAATAACACCCTTAAGGTCTAAATCAATAATGAACCAGATACTATCGATCAGTTCATCTGGTAAACTTGATACCACACCTAATGATGCGTATCGATTACGGTTATTATCAAAACTTTCAAACATCGGCTTAGCCTCCTTTGTCTAAAAAACCGAAATGACGAGAACAACATATTATTATCAGGATAAACGAGTTATACTTTTTTAACGTTGGTTCATTCTAATAAACATTTATACAAAATGCAACAATATTTGCATACTTTTTTTCAAAGTATAAGAAACTTTTAAGAGGACTTCAAGAAACCTTATTATATAAGGGTTTTTGCGCTTATCAAAAAACAAATAAGGGTTGATAAATAGGAATATACCATTCTTAAAACAATTTTTTTTTAAGTGGGAATTAAAAAAAAACGAAGCAATGACACAAGTCACTGCTTCGTTGATCAAAAGACGTTTATTCTTCAGTTGAACCAATCACTTCTGGTTCTGCTGCTTCACCAGTTGATTCTTCTTCTTCTGTTGGTGCAACAACTGCGGCGATTTGTTCTTCTCCATCAGTAATGATCGTGTATGCGTCATTTTTCGGTAGATCCGCTACAGTGATCGAATCACCTAATGCTAAATCAGTGATATCCACTTCGATGTTTTCTGGTAATTGATCTGGCGTAGCAGAAACAATCACAGTATATAAGTTTTGAGCCAATACACCACCAGATTTTACACCAGTAGATTCGCCGACAAGGACAACTTCTGTTTCGACTTCTGTTTCTTCTGTCATATTAACAGATAGGAATTCCACGTGTTCTAATTGGTTGGTAAATGTGTTTGATTGGATTTTATGAACAAGTGTGTTGACTTTTTTTCCTTCAATGTTCATTGTGATAACTGTGTTTGCGGCATTCTCACGCAATACTTTACTAAATGTCGCACTATCAAATGAAATTGGCGTGCTTTCTACATTGTAGCCATAAACGATTGCAGGAACTTTTCCTTCATGACGCAATTTGTTTCTCAATGAACGGGGACGTACTTCTCTTTTACTTACTTCTAATGATACTGACATAACCAAAATTCCTCCTTAAAATGTGACTGTCTGCTTTGGTGTCAGACAGATTTTATTTAAGTGAATGTCACATGGTCTCTTGCACATTATCAGGTAGCGCGAAAAAACGCAAAAAGACAGATGCGCGCATCTGCCCTTAAAAAGTCAGGATTCAACTTTTCTCCACCAGGTCATTACGCTGTGTATGAGAAATCCAATTCACTTTACTCTTTAACCGTAACGCGATTCACTGAGTAAGTCAAGGAAACAACTTAGCGTTTCCATTTTGCATGGTGTATGATTCAGGTTATAATGCTTATGTAGCTAGGAAAGGAAGCAGTTATGCGGTTAGATAAATTAATAGAAAAAGAATTAGAAACATCACGTAAAGAGATGAAACGACTTTTTGCGATGAAACTCGTACGTATCGATGGTAAAGTGGAACAGAAACAGAATCGTAATGTGGATAGTTTGCTCCACTGTATCGAAGTGGATGGCGTAAAGCTACATACAAATGAAGTATACTTTATGCTGAATAAACCGAAAAGAGCAGTAACAGCGGTGACGGACATTCACAAAACGACTGTTATCGATTTGTTGGCTTCAGCCGATCGCACACAACCTTTGTATCCAGTTGGGCGATTAGACCGAGATACAACAGGTTTATCGTTGATCACTTCCAATGGCCAATTAGGTTATGAAATGTTGTTGCCTGATAAAAAAGTACAGAAAACATATGTAGCAGTTGTCAATGAACAAGTGACAGAAGCTGATCGAATTGCTTTTGAAAAAGGAATTGTTTTTGATGGTGGTTACCAATGCTTACCTGCACATTTAGAGATTCTTGTCGCGCAACATAAAAAAAGTATCGTACGACTGACGATCGAAGAGGGGAAATTCCATCAAGTGAAAAAGATGTTTTTAGCTTGTGGAAAAAAAGTCACTGCATTGCAACGAATCAGCATGGGCCCATTACAACTAGATCCGCATTTGACTGAAGGATCTTATCGCTCATTGACGTTAGACGAACTAAAAAAATTAAAAAAATATTTTAAATAGTAATAATCATGAATTGATCGTTCATTCAATGAATTTGTTTTACACTCCTATTAGGAGTAAAATAGGAGTGAGAGGTGATGTTCTATGTCTGAAATCAAAGAAAAAGATAAAACCAACGAAAAAAAGAAAGTCCAAGTGAATATCAATAAGAATCTAGCTACTGACGTCGAAAGCATTTTAGATTCATTAGGAGTAAATCCATCAATCTTAATCACTGCTTTATATAAAAGGGTAGCTGCCAGAGGAGAAATTCCATTTGAGTTATCTTTAACAAGTAAAGAGAAGGCTGAACTGCAGTTAATGAGAGTTGCGGAAGAGTCTGTTGAAACTAATCCGCCAGAAAATAGCGGTGACCACGAAGATCTAGTGTCATGGATGAGAGATCTAGATGAATAGTCATGACGTGTTCTTGATCTATATTCCCTTTAACGATGGCAGTGGAGGGAAAACTCGTCCTGCTATTGCTATCCGTGTTCGAAGCAGAGGTTCATTCTTGATTCTTCCTATTACAAGTAAATATGAGAATAAATCAAAGGCGATCAAAAAGCGATATTATGAAATAAAAGACTTAGATTCTGCAGGATTAAACAAGAAATCTTGGGTAGGTACAGGAAACCGATTTGAATTGAAGAGTAATTTCAATCCCTACAGAGTCATTGGACATTTCTCAGAAGAAGATATAATTGGACTTTCTAAAATGATTTAGTGTCATTTAATAAGCAAGTGCACAGCCGGCGGTTCTAAGGCACTTGTTTATTTCTTTTATAGATAAACAATCAACAACCCACGAAAATGCAAATAAACGAAATATCAAATATAGAAGAAATAGGAGAATCAGATGAAATATCATACATTATTATTCGACGTAGATGATACGTTGTTAGATTTTCAACAAACAGAAACAGAAGCCTTGCACCAATTGTTTGCGGAACAAGGCATTGAACTGACACCAGAGATCAGAACAAGTTATAAAGCATTGAATCATCATTTATGGCGAGAATTTGAAAAGGGGCAGATGACAAGAGATGAAGTGACAGGCAACCGCTTTGGTCTGTTGTTCCAACAGTTTGGCAAGACCGTAGATAGCCAAGCAATGGATCAACGTTATCGACATTATTTGAATCAGGGCCATCATTGGATTCCTGGAAGCCATGAATTACTGGAAGCAGTGTCAAGTGAAGCAGAACTTTATATAGTGACGAATGGGGTTTCTCAAACCCAACATCAACGATTAACAGATGCTCGGATGATTCATTATTTTCGAGAAATTTTTGTCTCAGAAGCGATTGGCGCACAAAAGCCAATGAAGGCTTTTTTTGATCACGTGTTTGCTAATATTCCTGAATTGGACAAAGAACGAACGGTGATTATCGGTGATTCACTGACTTCTGATATCAAAGGTGGAAATGAAGCAGAGATCGATACGATCTGGTTCAATAAAAATAAGTTGCCTGAAATACCAGAGATCCAACCAACCTATCGGATTGATTCTTTAGAAGAACTTTACCCGCTCTTGGAAATCTCACCTCATTAATTTTCAGAAAAATAGTGCATTTTCCTTTTTTTTCGCTATAATAGATTAGAATGAAAAAACGGATATGAAAGAGGTTTTAGTCAATGACAAAAAGCAAGCCAATTATCATTGGTGTGACGGGCGGATCGGGAAGCGGAAAGACAAGCGTCAGCCGAGGGATTTTTAGTCACTTTCCAGACCACTCCATCATGATGCTTGAACAAGATTCTTATTATAAAGATCAAAGTCATCTTAGCTTTGAAGAACGGTTGAATACAAACTACGATCATCCTTTTGCCTTTGATAATGAACTGCTGATCCAGCACGTTGAAAAACTACTGAACTATGAAGCCATTGAAAAACCAGTCTATGATTATGTTGCTCATACGAGAAGTCAAGCAACAATCATCCAAGAACCAAAAGAAGTGATTATTTTGGAAGGTATCTTGATTTTAGAAGACGAGCGTTTACGTGATTTGATGGATATCAAGATCTATGTAGATACAGACGATGACATTCGGATCATTCGCCGGATCAAACGTGATATGGAAGAGCGCGGCCGTACCTTAGATTCTGTGATCGAACAATATTTAACAGTCGTTAAGCCGATGTATCATCAGTTTATTGAACCAACAAAACGTTACGCTGATATTATCGTTCCAGAAGGTGGCGAAAATCACGTAGCTATTGACTTGATCACAACGAAAGTTGCTAGTTTTTTGAATCACCAGTAAAAAGATAAGAACAGGTGTTAGAACTGAAGTAGCCGTTATGCCTATCTTCTAAAACCAAATAAACGGCGTTTTATAAGTAACTTCTGCGGGTAATCAGCCATAAAGGAAGTGCTCAAATCCGAGAAATAAGCGTGAAAAACCGAAAATTTTTCTTCAAATTTTTGGGATTTCACGCTTATTTCTGAAGGAGCTACTTCACGTTGTTTACTCGGGCTTAGGAGGCACAAGAGGATCAAGCTTCTGTTGTTCGAAGTTGCATACGACGATTTTGTAGTTGTTCATTACTTGTTCTTTTATGAAACATAGAAAAATGAAAAGTGTAGGAGAAGCGTATGGCTGAGAAGAAAACATGGGTACATAGAACCATCCAAGTCGCACCACTCGTTGGATTAAGTATTTTTTTCATATTGATCATGTATGGCTATCGACATGGAATCTTTCAATCAGCAGATTCTTTGCAACAATTCATGCAACAGTTTGGGAGCTATGCGATCATTTTATTTATTCTTATCCAAATCATCCAAGTGATCATTCCGATTCTGCCAGGAGGGATTTCTTCTGTTGCAGGGATGTTGATGTTTGGAAATGTCTTTGGGTTGCTGTATAGTTGTATTGGCTTGATTATTGGTGAAGCAATCGGTTTTTTATTCGTGCGTTATTATGGTACGAGTTTTGTCCGTTTTATCTTATCACCAAAAAAATTCCAAAAATTTGAACAGCTAGTCATTGAAAAAACAAACAATATCAAAAAGGTATTGATCGTTACCTTACTTTTACCTTTTGCGCCAGATGATTTGATTTGTCTCGTCGCTGGATTGACGAAGCTTTCATTTAGAGAATACATGCAAATTGTTATTCTTTTAAAACCTTGGTCGGTCGCTGTATATAGTATGATCATGTTGTTTTTATTCCAGCAAGCACAAGGGCATTTTTAGTTCATTGAATGGAGGAAGTAAAATGTTGGAGAAAGTAGTAGTAACTGAGAAAGAACTCGATGAACTCGTGACAGTTATCCATGAAGTATGGCCCGAAGCCTTTACGCCGATTATCGGTCAAAAGCAAGTCGCTTATATGTTGGAGACGTATCAATCGAAAGAACAGATCGGAAAAGAATGTGCAGCAGGGGTCAACTATTTCTTATTGAAGTTAGAGGGAAAAACGATTGGCTATACTGCTTATGAAAAGATGGGTTCTTCGATCTATTTAAGTAAACTCTATATTCTTCGAGACGTACGAGGGAAAGGTTTGACCTCAGAAGTCTTTCGTTGGTACGAACAATTAGCAAAAGAAACAGAAGCACAGGAGATTTTCTTGCGTGTCAATCAAGGAAATCAACAAGCAATCGCAGTCTATCAACATCAGGGATTTGTCATTGAGGGAGAATTGATCAGCGATATCGGCGAAGGATTTCAAATGGTTGATTATAAAATGAAAAAAAGACTCGCATAAAATGGTAGCTTGTGTTAAAGTATACGTTATGCGACGGGTCGAGAAGATCTCTGAACGTTAGAGGTCTAATTGATTTTGGCGGCACATGATCCACGGATCACCTACCGGATGTAGGCGTGCTGGACAAGACTTTTGTGGAGAAGGACTTGTCTGTCTGATTCTTTCAGGCACCAGTGAGTGGCGAACAGAAATGTTCAGCACTCAAAAATAAGCAGGGATTCCCAAATTTGCTAGTCAAATTTTGTGGAGTTCCTGCTTTTTTGTCTATCGGTTGGCTGCGGATCAGTGGGCTGCTTTCACAACCTCTATAGGGTGTTGGCTGCTTTGCTCCTATGGTATAATCAGTTTTGTACCTACAGACATATGGGTATGCCTATAGAGATGATGCGTTGACATGACAAGTAACTCATGTTTAACACGTAAGGAGTTTTTATATGATTGATAATATCAAACGATTTGGGCGGAACTTTACCCAGACGACACCTTTTATTTTGAGTAATACGGTTATCTTGGTGCCGTATCTTTTATTTTTAAGTTTGAGTGATGGGAACCAATGGTTGTCGATTTTACCCTTCACTTTGTTCTATACCTTTAGAATGACAGGTCTGTTTTTAGTTAGTAGTATTCGCTTTGGTCTGGATAGTTATACCTTGTTGATGATTTCTTTATTGATGGGTGGCGCAGGTTCGTTGATCGGGATTTTTGGCGTCCTTTATTTCCCGCTGTATTATCTGTCAAGTGTACTTTTAGGACTAAGTGCGGCATGGCTGATCCCCACAAATATCACAGTGAATTACCATGAAAAACAACAGGGATTCACGAACATGTCAGCAAATAAATTTCCATTTGCGATCCTGTTGTTGCTTGTTTTGTTTCGGGTGATCGAGCTTCCCGGGTCGACGCAAGTCGTGATGACGTTAGCGTTATATACATTGTTCTACATTATGGCATACCATACGATCAGTCATTATCCTCGCTATGAATTGGATTTTAAAGAGATGAAGTCGAATGTGGTAGTGACCAAAGAGTTGCTTTTATTTATCGGCTTTTTCGTTTTGTTGTTTCTTTTGAGAAATGCTCGTTTGTTGATTGATCCTGCATTATTTGACGTAGCAATCTATGGATTTATGCTGTTGTTTCTATTTGCAGCTTTTTATCTTGGAAGGGCTAGAAAGCAGTGGAAATTACCTACTTGGTTAAATAGTTTTACTTTTCTGAATGGCATGTTAGGTAATTTTCTTTTTTTATTCGGGACACTTTATATCGGCCGTGTCTATGGTTTCGACTATTTAGGCGTATATATGTATTTACCTTATATTGCAGGCATGGTGTTAGCCAAAATCATTGGCAATCAAGCAATCCAGATTCCCACGATCGAACCAGTCCTCATTCAATTAGCTGGATTATTTAGTTCGTTGATGGTTCTGTTACTTCCACAAATCGGCTTTGTGGTTGGTTTATTCTTATTAAGTTTTTGGCACGCGGTAGTAGGTAGTTGGTTGAATCGTACGTATTATGAGATCGATACAGAAATACCGATGGATAATCGTGTGATCAAAAAGTTTACGACACAAAACAAAGGAAGTGTGACCCATCAATTTTTATTGATGTCATTGCTGTTGGTGACGGCACGATGGTTGGACGAACCTGTGAGTGTATTGCTCCAATTGACTGGTAGTCTGAGCGTACCAAAAGCGATGATCCAATTGTTAGTTTACGTAAAATGGATAAATGTCAGTGTATTGATCCTGGGAGTAATCGCTGTTTATCTTTTATGGAGGAAAGAACATGCAAAAAATATTCATTGATGGTGACGGCTCCCCAGTGAAAAATGACGTGATTGAAATTGCGGCATCTTTTCAATTAGAGGTGATGATCGTGACAAGTGTCGATCACTATACCAATAAAGAGTATCCAAGCTATGTACAGTTTGTATACGTCGATAAAGGGGCAGACAGTGCAGATTATAAAATCGTCGGGCTGATCAAAAAAGGTGATTTTTTGATCACTCAAGATTATGGCTTAGCTTCATTGGTCTTACCTAAAGGTGTTCGAGTCTTTCATCAATCGGGGAAGGAATTTGATACCACGAACATTGATGGATTATTAGAACAACGTTATCAAAGCAGTAAGTTGAGAAAAGCGGGCATTCGGACGAAAGGGCCGAAGCCTTTCACTCATGAAGATCACCAAAGGTTCAAAAAAGCGTTGATCCGAGCGCTTGCAGAAATTTGAATAGAATATAAAATAGGTGAACATTGTTTCTAACTAAACAGAAGCGGTGTTCCTCTTTTTTATTACTAAAAAAGTACGATATCTTTGATTGATTCTATAACAAAAGATATAATTATGAAGATTATTTAATTATATAATCATATATTTTTAACCAAAAAAGAAGGGAGTGCAGAAAATGAAACATGTGAAGGCGTTGGCGGTAAAAGCAATCATGATTTGGGCAATTTTGTGGATCGTTTTAACGGGACTGTATGGTGTTAGTTTCATGGATTCAACGATTGTCGGAGTAATCATTGTTGTCATGATCTATGTATTAGGTGATTTATTGATTTTACGAAAAGTAGGAAATATCGCGGCTACAATTGCAGATGCTGGTTCAGCTGCAGCCATTCTATGGTTATATCTTTATTTTATGAACGATATGACGGATATTTGGATGAAGGTTTTAGTACCGGCGGTATTGATCGGGATCGCTGAATGGTTCTTCCATAAGTGGTTGCTCTCGCAAAGAATCGTACCAGATGAACGAAAAATGAAATAATCAAACCAAAAAAGCTAAAATTATCAAATAGATAGCGAGTAAAAGGCTACAGACTAAAAAACAGGAATAGTCGTATCCGCAACTCTAATCATCAAGCAATGAGGTTGTGTCAAAAGTACACAGCTAAAAAAATAAACGAGAACATCCGAAAATAGTTTCATATTTTGGGATGTTTTCGTTTATTTTCGTCTTTTTTTATAATAGTTGATCAGTGTATCAATGGCTAAAAAGAGAATGACCACAGCTGCGATCGTATACGTGAATATACCTAATAGTGTAATAAAATTGATTTGATCGTCTGGTGCAGCTTGGACAAGCAACGAAGAGCCGACGATCAATGCGGCGAGTATCACACCAAATACTAAACGGTTCACCATACTTTCGATCCGGTTCATCAGTTGGTCTTGTTTTTTTAGTTCCAAATTGATTTTTCCTTGTCCAGAACGCCAAGTTTCTAGAAGGTGATAGACTTGTTGCGGGATTTTCGGTACGGTTTTGATACCATCGAGTATATCTAAGCCCGCTTGCTTCAAGGTATCTTCGACAGAGAGATGTGCTAAGAAATATCGTTGTGCAATGGGCGTAGCGACTTCCATCAAAGATACTTCAGGATCAAGGACACGAATCACTCCTTCTAATGTGCTAAACGCTTTAAGCAATAACGTGATATCACGATCGATTTGTAAGTTGTTCTGGTGGCAAATCGAGACGATCTGCGCAAAGACTTCTTGCAAGTCGATTTCTTCAATGGGGAGGTCTAAATATTGCGTCAAAAAGCTAGCGAGTTGTTGATGGAATTCACTTTCATCAAAAGGCCCTTCTTGTTGACATAAGTTGATGACAGCTTTTTCAATACGGTAAATATCTCGTGTATAAATCGCTAAAACGATTTCCATCAGCTTTTGTCTTAGCGAAGCGGAGAGACTACCCATCATACCGAAATCAATATAACTGATTGTATATGGTTGCAATGGTTCAGTGACAGTAGCAGTCGTTTTGAAAGAAATCGAGCCTAGTTGTTTTTGGTGTTCTTTTGTGTCTGTCGTTACATTTTCTGAAAGTTCTTCAACGCTTAAAGGATGGAACAATAAATTCCCAGGATGTGGATCGGCATGAAAAAAGCCATCGTCAAAGATTTGCTTCATAAAATGTTCGATCAATCGTTTAGCCACTTGTTGTTTCAATTGAGTATTCGTAAGTGTCTCAATGAGGCGTTCATCCGTTTCTTCAAGATTCATCAATTGGTTGAAGTTCTTTCCAGACATTTCTTCCATCACAATAACTTTTTTTGTGCAAAGTGCCTCATAGATTTTAGGGGATCTAATTTCATACCAATGGTTGTTTAGATTATAGAAACGTGCACCATTTTGACTTTCTTTGTAGAAGTCCAATTCGTTTGTCAATGAACGTTTGACTTCTTGCAACACGCCTTTTAAATCGATGACGCTTGTTTCAGGAATATATTTGATCAAAGGAATCGCCCGTTCGAATAACTGTAAGTCCATCATGATTTCCTTCGCAATATTTGGATGTTGGACTTTTACAACGACTGCATCGCCATTCTTTAACGTTGCACGATGCGCTTGACCCATAGAGGCAGAAGCGAAAGGTGCTTTATTGAAGCTAGTAAAAATCGTTTCTAAGGATGCGTCTAATTCCTGTTCAATCGTTTTTTTCGTCGTGACAAAGGGATCACTTGGTACATTGTCTTGCAATGTTTTGAATGTCTTAGTAAACTCAGCAGAGAGTAAGTCATCACGGACAGAAAGCATTTGCCCAATTTTTATAAAGGTTGAGCCAAGTTCTTCAAAGGCTTTTTTTACTTGTTCAGGATTTTTTTGTTGGATCAGATTAGGCAGAACATTTTCTTTGATGAATACGTGAATGATTTCTGTTAACCGGCTTCGAGAAGTAGTTTTGGTCATAACTATGCCTCCTTTCTCTTATCATAACGATAAAGAAAAAAAGCGACAACTATTCCGCTGTTTTTTGAATAAAATGACATGTACCTCACCTTTTTTCAAATAAGCTGTTTGCATCTTTTGTTTTTGTGCTAAAATATGAAGTAAAAATGAATGATATCGAATACAGGAGGAAAATCTTTTGAAGATTACTTTATTATATGGTGGACGCAGTGCGGAACACGAAGTTTCGATTCTTTCAGCGTTTTCCGTTTTAAATGCTATTTATTATGCTTATTATCAAGTACAGCTCGTATTTATTAGTAAAGACGGCCAATGGGTCAAAGGCCCGTTGTTGACTGAAAAACCTACAAGTGAAGAAGAATTGCACTTGACGTGGGACCCAAGTGGGAAAATGACAGAAGGATTTACGGGTACTGTCATCAATCCAGGAGAGATCAAAGAAGAAGGAACCATCGTCTTCCCAGTTCTTCACGGTCCAAATGGCGAGGATGGCACGATCCAAGGATTCTTAGAAACCTTGAATATGCCTTACGTCGGTGCGGGTGTACTGACAAGTGCTTGTGCCATGGATAAGATCATGACAAAATATATTTTACAAGCAGCCGGTGTACCGCAAGTACCTTATGTTCCAGTTTTGAAGAATCAATGGAAAGAAAATCCTAAAAAGGTATTTGACCAATGTGAAGGCTCATTGCTTTATCCGATGTTCGTGAAGCCAGCAAATATGGGATCAAGCGTGGGGATCACTAAGGCTGAAAATCGAGAAGAATTACAGAATGCCTTAGCAACAGCTTACCAATACGATTCACGTGCCATCGTTGAACAAGGAATCGAAGCACGGGAGATCGAAGTCGCTGTTTTAGGGAATGAAGACGTCCGCACGACCTTGCCTGGTGAAGTGGTAAAAGACGTGGCATTTTACGATTATGATGCGAAGTACATCAATAATCGCATCGAGATGCAGATTCCAGCAGAAGTACCAGAAGAAGTCCATCAAAAAGCACAAGAGTACGCAAAATTAGCGTATACGATGTTAGGTGGAAGTGGCTTGAGCCGTTGTGATTTCTTCTTGACGAATAAAAATGAATTATTCCTTAATGAATTAAATTCAATGCCTGGATTTACAGCATTCAGCATGTACCCCTTGCTATGGGAAAATATGGGCTTGAAATACGGTGACTTGATTGAAGAGTTGATCCAATTAGGCGTGAACCGTCATAATCAAAGACAAAGTTTCTTTGACTAATTGAAACGTAATCAGCACAAGTATGAATGTGTCGAAGTAGTATGTATAGCAAAATAAAGGTTGTGGATGATCATCTGGTACTGATTGAAAGCGAAAGATTTTTACTATTCGACGCTATCAGTATTGGCGATTTTCACCACCTTTTTTGTTCCTATTCCTATAGGACTACTGGTCTAAATCGAAAGGACAGAGAATGGATGAACATAACAATACAAGAAATTGCTCAAGCAGTTGGCAGTCATCATGAGTCAACCCAATCAATCACAGGAGTAGAATTTGATAGCCGCAAAATCAAAGAAGGCGATTTGTTCGTTCCTTTAGCTGGCACAAGAGATGGGCATGAATTTATTGAACAAGCTATCGCAAATGGGGCAGTTGCTTCTTTTTGGAGTTGGGCAGCCGAAAAGGCACCAGAGGGGATCGAGATCATACCAGTTTCTGATCCTTTAAAAGCAATGCAAGAGTTGGCGCAGTATTATTTAAAAAAAGTTGGGGCGGATGTAGTGGCTGTTACCGGTAGTAATGGGAAGACGACCACAAAGGATCTAACAGCTTCTGTCTTAGCGCAAGGATATAAAACTTATAAAACACAAGGAAATTACAATAATAATATTGGCATGCCTTATACGATCTTGCATATGCCTCAGGATACTGAAAAAATCGTTTTAGAAATGGGAATGGATCATGCCAATGAAATTACGGAACTCTCGTTGCTGGCACAACCAAAAGTTGCAGCAATCACGATGATCGGTGAGGCTCATATCGAGAATTTAGGGTCACGAGAAGGTATCGCCAAAGCAAAAATGGAAATTGCTGACGGGTTGCTACCAGACGGATTATTGATCGTACCGAATAATGAACCATTGTTAGAACCGTTGGTTGCTCCATTGTCTCAAAAAATCAAGACGTTTGGAATCGAACAAGGCGATATTTCTGCACAACAAATCATCGAAGAAAAGCAACAAACGACATTTATCGTTGAAGGCGAATCATTCACGATCCCTTTACCTGGTAAGTATAATGTGACGAACGCGCTGATTGCTTATGCGATCGGGCAGTTTTTCGGGTTGTCTCTGTCGGAAATCCGACGAGGTCTAGCAACTGTCTCAGTGACACAAAATCGAACAGAATGGCTGACTGCTGGAAATGGGGCAGCGATCTTAAGTGATGTTTATAATGCCAATCCTACAGCCATGGGATTAGTCTTAGATACTGTAGCAAGCCTCCCAGCAGCGGGACGAAAACTTGCCGTTTTAGCCGATATGTTGGAGCTAGGAGTAGACTCGCCTCTCATGCATGCTTCAATGAGTGAACATATTTCTTCAGACATCTTCTCGATGATCTTTTTGTATGGAAAAGAAATGCAGGCGTTAAAAGATGCTTTGGCTCAGAAATATCCTGATTTGCCGGTTTATTATACCGAAGAAAATAAAGAGCAATTGATTGCAGCGGTGATTGCTGAGATCCAGCCAGATGACACGATTGTACTAAAAGGTAGTAATAGTATGGGCTTGATTGAAGTGGTCGAACGACTACAAGAAATGAAATAAAAACTGTAAACTTGCAGAAAACAATAAATTATGCTAGAATAACCTATTGCCGAAAGATGAAGAGAAATTGGACTGGCTTGATGATGAAATGCGAAAGCCAGATGTCATAACAATGATAAAGCTGAACGCGACCCGTTTGGCTTTTCTAATGCCTAAACTTCGCAAAGTGATTTTTCGGTGGTGCCACAGGGGCTAAGAATGGATGGGAAACGTGCGTGGCCACTGTCAAAAAAGCAACAGACACTTTGACCGAACAAAAGACGGGGTAGCAAACTATAGCTACATCCTCAGTTAACAACCATATAGGAGGATTCATTTGAAATTTAAAGAACTAGAATTATCACCAGAATTATTAAAATCAGTAGAACGTGCAGGATTTGAAGAAGCAACACCGATCCAATCAGAAACGATCCCACTAGCCTTGGAAGGCAAAGATGTGATTGGACAAGCACAAACAGGAACAGGTAAAACTGCTGCGTTTGGCTTACCGATGTTAGAGAAAATCGATGCAAATCGTCAAGAACTACAAGGATTGGTTATTGCACCAACACGTGAATTAGCGATCCAAACACAAGAAGAACTTTATCGTTTAGGACGTGACAAACGTGTCCGTGTCCAAGCTGTCTATGGTGGCGCCGATATCGGTCGCCAAATCCGTGGATTGAAAGACCGTCCACATATCGTCGTTGGTACACCGGGTCGTATGTTAGACCATATCAACCGTCACACATTGAAACTTGGAACAGTTGAAACATTAGTATTAGATGAAGCAGACGAAATGTTGAACATGGGCTTCTTAGAAGATATTGAAAGTATTATCTCTAAAGTACCAGACCAACGTCAAACACTATTGTTCTCAGCAACAATGCCACCAGCAATCAAAAACATCGGTGTGAAATTCATGAAAGATCCAACACACGTGAAAATCAAAACCAAAGAAATGACTGCTGATTTGATCGATCAATACTATGTACGCGCAAAAGAATACGAAAAATTCGATGTGATGACTCGCTTGCTCGATGTACAATCACCAGAATTAACGATCGTCTTCGGACGTACAAAACGTCGTGTAGATGAATTAGCTCGTGGCTTAGAAGCTCGTGGCTATCGTGCAGAAGGTATCCATGGCGACCTTTCCCAACAAAAACGTATGAGCGTATTACGTTCATTCAAGAGTGGTCATTTAGATATTTTAGTTGCTACAGACGTAGCTGCACGTGGTTTAGATATCTCAGGAGTTACTCATGTATACAACTATGATATCCCACAAGACCCAGAAAGCTATGTTCACCGTATCGGTCGTACTGGTCGTGCAGGTAAAGGTGGTATGTCAGTAACTTTCGTTACACCAAACGAAATGGGTTACTTACATGTTATTGAAAACTTAACGAAAAAACGTATGACAACTTTACGTCCACCGACTGAAAAAGAAGCATTCAAAGGACAACTAGGCGCTGCTATTGAACAAATCGAAGAAAAACTTGAAGAGAATGGCTTAGATAAATATCTGCAAACTGCGGATAAATTATTGGAAGAATACTCTGCTCAAGATTTAGTCGCTTTATTGTTGAAAACAACAGCCAAAGATCCATCAGATGCAACACCAGTAAAAATCACACCAGAACGTCCATTGCCTATGCAGAAAAAAGGCTACAACAAAAATGGTAAACGTGGTGGCGGAAGTGGCGGCGGAAACAACCGTAATCGTCGTGATAATGGCAACTACCGTGGCAACAAAAATTCAAAAGGTAGCGGTAGCTACAGCAAAAACCATAACAAACAAAAAGACAATGGTGGAAAACGCACAAACGACAAAAAACGTGGTTTCGTGATCCGCACGAACAACGACTAATCCACATGTAAAGTGGTGGTCTTAGAAGGACCATCCGAATAAGCCCGTCAGATCCAAAAATAGCTTACCTATTTTTGGCCTTGGCGGGCTTATTTTGTATTGTTTATTTGGCAATGATAGATAATGAAAAAAACAAACATACTCTCTCTTTCATTACATAAAGAAGTAGAGATCATAGGGTAAAAACCTACTAATAATGGGAAGTCTAAGAGTATTAAGTATAAATTTAACGTAGTTCCTCTTTTTAGTAGGTAATTTAGATAACTTTAACAAAAATGTTATTTAAAAAAATAAAATATTTAGCTTTTTAAGGATATAGCAACAAATTTTTGTTTTTTTTGTTTATTAAGTAAAAATAATTTCTTTTTTTATGCGTGATCCATGGTAAATTAGAATTAATACCAATAAAATGATTTTATAAACAAACAAGGCGGAAAATGATTTATATATCAGCTGTTTTTCGAATTGTAAGTCTTGTTTTTTTGAAAAACGTTCGTAAAAAAAGAAATGAAGTGACTTGAACTGTTTTCTTTGCATCAGAGATTTTTATCAATCAATTCTCAATGGTTTTTTATTGGAGAAAATGAAGAAGTGGGTTTTCACTAGGAAACAACTTTCATTTTTGTTATTTCTAGACTTATTGGTGGTAAATTGTCTAAAATTTGGTAGAATTAGAGTGTTCTAAAATTTTTTGAAAAGAGAATCGTGTATGATAAAAGGGATTGGGATTGATGCAGTTGAACTGTCGAGGATTGCTAAGATCATTAAAGAAAAGCAAAACTTTATTGATCGTGTACTGACACCAAGTGAAATCGAAATGTTTCGTTTGCTGCCATTTCATCGTCAGGTTGAGTTTTTAGGCGGTCGTTATGCATGTAAAGAAGCTTTTTCAAAGGCTTGGGGAACAGGGATCGGTAAAGTTACCTTTCAAGAGATCGAAATTTTAAAAAATGGATCAGGACAACCAATTGTAACGAAATCTCCACATGAAGGAGCAGTCTGGGTCAGCATCACACATACAGACGAGTTAGCTTTTGCACAGATTATTTTAGAAGACTAGAAAGAAGGAAGAACAATGGTTATTGCTTGGCATCGTCCGACAAAAGCAATTGTACATAAACAGGCAATTACAGAAAATGTAGCAAATGAAATAGCTCGATTGAATGGGAAAGAATTGTTTGCTGTTGTCAAAGCAGATGGTTACGGTCATGGAGCAATCGAAACAGCAGAAGCTGCAAAAAAAGGTGGAGCTTCTGGTTTTTGCGTAGCTACTTTAGATGAGGGAATCGAGCTGAGAGAGGCAGGTTTCACACAACCTATTCTTGTATTGAATATGGTTCCGATCGATGCGTTGACACTTGCAGTCATCCACGATCTATCTATTACTGCGGGAATAAAAGAATGGTTGGAAGCTGCGGCTACTTATATAGCAGAACGACATCTAGAATATTTATTGAAATTGCATTTGAAAGTCGATACCGGAATGGGAAGAATTGGCTTTCTCAATAGTGCAGAAGTGAATGAGGCAGTGGAAATCATCCAGGATAGTCCCAATTTAGAATGGGAAGGGATCTATACTCATTTTTCTACAGCAGATCAAGCAGATACCACCTATTGGGAACAGCAGAACCAAAAATTCAGTGAGATCATCGAAAGTCTACCTACTTTACCAAGATATGTCCACAGCAGTAATAGTGCTACTGCATTATGGCACGAAAAAGCTACAGGCAATATGATCCGCTATGGGGTAGCAATGTATGGCTTGAATCCATCCGGTCACGCGTTAGCGGAAGTGTATCCCCTACAACCAGCGCTTGAACTTGTATCTGAATTGATCCAAGTGAAAGAGTTGCCAGCAGGAGAAGGTGTAGGTTATGGAAAAACCTATACGACTTCAGCTTCAGAATGGATCGGAACTGTACCAATCGGTTACGCAGATGGTTGGTTACGGAAAATGCAAGGTTTCTCATTATTAGTGGAGGGGAATTATTGTGAGATCATTGGTCGTGTATGCATGGATCAATTGATGATCCGTCTGCCCTATCAAATGCCAGTAGGAACTAAAGTTACGTTGATTGGGGAAAATCAACAGGCTAAAATCACAATGCAAGATGTAGCAGATCAATTGGGTACGATCCATTACGAAGTCGCATGTGTGCTAGGGCCCCGCATACCTAGAGAATATCAAGAGTGAGGAGAGGCGTATGGTAAAAAGAGGAGATATTTATTTTGCTGATCTTTCTCCGGTGGTAGGATCAGAACAAGGTGGGACAAGACCGGTCTTAGTGATTCAGAACAATTTAGGTAATCATTTTAGTCCAACGGTCATCGTAGCAGCAATTACTGCGAAAATGGCGAAACCTAAATTGCCCACACATATAGGAATCAAAGCGACCGGAACAGGGATCGAAAGAGACTCAGTCATTTTACTTGAACAAATCAGAACGATTGATAAGTCCAGATTAAAAGAAAAAGTCTGTCATTTGGAACGATCGATCATGTTAGATGTCGATCGTGCATTAAAAATCAGTGTTGGTATCGAAGCGCTTGTCCCAGTGTCAAAATAAAAGACAAAAACAGCACGCTTATACATAAAAAATAGCACCGTGTGTTTAGTCAATCATTGCGCGATTCAGCGCTTGGCAACAACAAAAAAGAGGAACTTCAATGGTCTGGGACATTCGTCCTATCGCACCACCTAAAACCGAATAAACGGCGGGAACAGAAGTAACCTCTTCGAAAATAAGGCGCCATCCACAAAAATTTGAAAAATAATTTTCGTGGATGGTGCCTTATTTCTCGAAGCTAAACATTTTGATCCCGACCTCTGGCTGTCGTGCCTTTTTTTGTTTGTGTGGTTCAGTTTTGCCGGATTTTCCAGTTCTATCGGAAGATATGGTTTATAAAATAACAATATATATATTGAAAATAAGGTTATAATTTTATGAGTAACCAATTTAGACATTTTTTTAGAAACTATGGTAAGCTTTTTATAACAGATTTATTTGACTACACATAAAAAATTTATCGGGATGCTACATTTGATAGTGGACTAGTGGATAAAAGAAGATTAATTATTTATTAAGCAAAAGATGACAACATTCGGACAGTTTGATTTAACTGTCAAAAAATTAGTTGCTGGATTGAAAATAGGATTGAAAATCGTATGGTTTTCATGATAAAGTGATGCAGCTGAAACAAAAAAAGGTGATGAATATGAAATCAATAAAAAATACAATAAACTTATATTTACTTGATTGGAAACGAATTTTTAAAAATCCTGTTGCGACTCTCTTGATCATCGCAATTATGATCATTCCTTCATTATATGCTTGGTTCAATATCAAAGCATTATGGGACCCTTATGGCAATACAGGGGAATTACCGATTGCTGTTTATAGTGCAGACAAGCCGGCTGAGTTTGAAGGACAAGACGTTGCCATCGGAAAAGAAGTACTGAAATCATTACATGAAAATAAAGATTTAGGTTGGCAGTTTGTTGACTCTAAAAAAGAATTAGAAGACGGTGTACGGTCTGGGGAGTATTATGCTGGTATCTATTTGCCAGAGAATTTCTCGGAGGATTTATTAAGCTTTACGAGTGGTGATATCAAAAAGCCGGAAATTGAATATACAGTCAATGAAAAAATCAATGCCATTGCACCAAAAATCACAGATAAAGGTGCATCTACGATCCAATCACAAATCTCCAGTGAATTTATTCGGACGGCGAGCGAAACTTTACTAAAAGTCTTTAATGAAATTGGGTACGATATCGATACAAATCTGGTAAGTATCAATAAAGTAAAATCAATGATTTTATCAACAGATGAAAACTTAGATACGATCGATGGCTATACCCAACAAGTACTTGATCTACAAAAACAACTACCAGATATCAAAGACAAATTAGCGAAAGCAAATGAATTTGTTGATTATCTCCCAGAAGTGGATGAGATGGGACAAAAGGTCGTTGAATTGAACGATAAAATGCCAGAATTAAAGGAACAAGCCAAAATCATTCTTGACCTTCAACAAAAAATCCCGGAGATCCAAGATGCTGGACGACAAATTGCTGAAATCGACAACGATTTTTCATCAATCGAAGAAACGATGAATCAAGGAATCGAGGAAGCAAAACAAGGATTGACCATCATCCAACAAGTCCAAGACATCTTACCTGATGTGAAAAATTTAGAATCACAAGCGAAGAATCTCGCAGAGGATACCAAAACGGGCGCTGAACAATTAAAAGAAGCAGTACCAGGTATCACGACAAGCGTGAAGACGACGTTAGATTCGATTGGGCAAGTAGCGACCACAACAGGTTCATTAGCGAAAACAATCGAAAATGCTGTCAAAGATGGGCAATTGACAGATGATGAAAAAACGAATATCAATAACTTGTTAACTAATTTTATCAACAGTATTAATGAGCAACAACAAGCAACTGACAAGTTGATTTCATTTTTGGAAGATTTACAAGCCAATGCTGGTAATACAAAACTACAACCTATTATTGATACATTGAAGAGTGTTAAACCAGTATTAACTGATTTACAAAATCGTTTAACACGATTAAATGAAGCTGTTCAAGCAGGAGATGTTTCTCAAGTTACTAGCCTTTTAGAAGAAGTACAAGCTGCTGCTAATTCTGTCAACAGATTGATCAGTAGTATCAATGTAAATGAAGTCAGCACCACCGTTGAATCAATCTTGACTCAAGTGATCGATACGATCAGTACGGCGCAAGGTGCGTTGAGTAAAGCAGATCAAATCGACTTTGATTCGCTATTAAATTCAACCAAAGCAACCGTGACAAATGCGGTGGCGATCTTAGAGAAATATCAAAAAGAAATGCCTGCAATCGGTCAAGAGGTCCATGATGCAAATACGATGCTAAATGGTAATATGGAAACGATCGTAAATGGAATCAATAAGGGAGCTGACCTATACAATAACGACTTACCTGTATTAGAAGAGAAACTTGGTTTAGCTGCTGATTTTATCCAAAATGATTGGCCAACGATCAAAAATGAAATCAATACCACAATGACCACCGTCAACGATAAAATGCCAGAAGTCGAAACAGC
The DNA here is from genome assembly GCF_051714725.1 of Enterococcus sp. AZ095b. NCBI lineage: Bacteria > Bacillati > Bacillota > Bacilli > Lactobacillales > Enterococcaceae > Enterococcus > Enterococcus sp. AZ095b. Next base: position 218,484 of record NZ_JBIOSL010000001.1, read on the forward strand.
AGTGAATGCTGCGGCAGACTTGATCACGAACGACTGGCCAAACATCAAAGCTGGTATCCAAAAAGCCGCAGACACGATCCGTAAAGGAGAAGAAGAGGTTGATCTTGGGGAAGTCATCAAACTCTTGAAATTAGATGCGACAAAGGAAAGTGAATTCTTTACGATGCCTGTGGAACTGCAAACTAATTCGTTGTATCCAATCCCTAATAATGGATCAGCAAGTACACCGTTCTATACTGCGCTATGTTTGTGGGTAGGTGCGGTCTTACTTTCAAGTGTCGCTACAACAGATTATTATTTAGATAAAAAAGCGCGTAAAAACTATACAAAACGGGAACAGTTTGGCGCCCGCATGTTGACCTTCTTGACGATGGCGATCGCTCAAAGCTTGATCGTTACTTTAGGGAACATGTTCTTGCTTGGTGTGTATGTAGTGAATCCAGTTTACAGTGTACTGTTTGCTGTTTTGATTGCTTTGTCATTTATGATGATCGTCTATGTTTTAGCAGCACTGTTTGACAATGTCGGCAAAGGGATAGCCATCATTATTCTTGTCTTGTCCATATCTGGTGGTGGTGGGAACTATCCAATTCAAGTTTCAGGGAAATTTTTCCAAATGATCAATCCTTTCTTGCCATTTACTCATGCAGTCAACCTCTTACGTGAATCAGCTGGTGGTATCTATTGGCCAAATGCGCTACATGCGATTTTGATATTAGTCGGCATATTTATTGTCGTAGGAATCGTTGGTACAGTATCCTATCCATTTGTAAGTGAAAAAATGAAGAAATTCAAAGAAGCTGCGCATGAAAGTCGAATCTTCCACTAGAAACGTGATGCCATCTATTCGTTTCTCGTAAAGGTTTGAAGTCTCAGTTTTTAAGTGAAGACGAGTTTAGGATAACGTTATTTTCCTAAGCTCGTCTTTTTTCTATACCAGAGAAAGCAAGTGGTTTAATTATGGAAATCACTCTGAAAATGAATTAAAAAAATATGGGGATTTTCTATCGGTATTTTTCCCGAATTTTGTTGACATTTAAAGGTCAAGGGCGTACTATAACATCTTGTTTACTATAAAAAATGACACCTGTAATTCGTAGGGGAAAAGGTGTGTAAAGGAGCATAGAAATTGGATTACTTAAAAAGGTTGTTAGTAGGGAAGCCGTTGAAGTCGGCGGAAAACGACGAGCATAAATTAACAAGGTTTGCTGCGTTAGCACTACTATCTTCCGATGCGTTGTCATCGATTGCGTACGGAACAGAACAAATCGTTGTGGTATTAGTGGCGTTGTCTGCTGCTGCGATCTGGTATTCATTGCCAATTGCTGCATTTGTTATTATTTTATTGATTTCATTAACTCTTTCTTATCGGCAGATCATTCACGCATATCCACACGGGGGTGGGGCTTACGTTGTTAGTAGTGAGAACCTCGGTAAAAATGCTGGACTGATTTCGGGCGGGTCTTTATTGATCGATTATATGCTGACTGTTGCGGTTTCCGTCTCAGCCGGTGCAGAGGCGATTACTTCTGCTATACCAGCTCTATATGGGCATCAAGTAGCGATTTCAGTGACTATCGTCCTCTTGTTGATGATGTTGAACTTACGTGGACTGAGAGAGTCAGCTTCGTTTTTACTATTCCCAGTCTATACATTTATTCTCGTCATCTCCTTATTGATTGTCGTTGGTTTGTTTAATATTGTGACTGGGGCAGTACCATTACAAGCAACAGCATTGCCTGGTGCAGTTGTCCCTGGGGTTTCCGTCGCATTGATCTTACGGGCTTTTTCTTCTGGTTCTTCTTCATTGACTGGTGTAGAGGCAATCAGTAATGCAGTACCGTTCTTCAAAAAGCCACGGGCGAAAAACGCAGCGATGACCTTGACGATGATGGCATTGATCTTAGGATTCTTTTTTGTAGGGATCACGTTTATCAACTATTGGTATGGAATCGTTCCTGAAAAAGAAGTAACTGTTCTTTCCCAAATCGGACAAGCTGTTTTTGGACATGGGATCTTGTATTATATCTTGCAATTTGCGACAGCTTTGATTTTGGCAGTGGCAGCAAATACAGGGTTTTCTGCCTTTCCAGTATTAGCCTATAACTTAGCAAAAGATAAATTCATGCCTCATATGTACCAAGATCGTGGTGATCGTTTAGGGTACTCAAATGGGATCATCACGCTTGCATTAGGGTCGATTGTGCTATTGTTTATTTTCAATGGCTCTACTGAACGATTGATTCCATTGTATTCCATTGGTGTATTTATCCCCTTTGCATTATCGCAAACAGGAATGGTCATCAAATGGAAAAAAGAAGGCAAAAAGTGGTGGACGAAATCAATTGCGAATATTACGGGTGCATTTATCTCTTATGCCATCATTGCAATTTTATTTGTTTACCGCTTAGGGGATATTTGGCCGTTCTTCATCATCATGCCAATCGTCATGTTCGTCTTCTATAAAATTCATGATCATTATAAAAAAGTAGCAGAACAACTTCGATTAGAAGACGAAGTAAACTTACACGAGTATGAAGGAAATACGGTTTTGGTACTTGTAGGGAACGTTACGCGGGTAAATACCGGAGCGTTGAATTATGCGCGTTCGATTGGTGATTATGTTGTTGCTATGCACGTTTCATTAGATGAGGATATCGAAAAGGAAAAAGAGATCCAAGCAGAATTTAAAAAGCATTTTCCAGATGTTCGTCTTTCAATCGTCCATTCTTCTTATCGGTCGATTCAAAATCCGATTTTGCGTTATGTGGACATAGTCAGCAAGAATGCTGCAAAACAAAATTATACGACGACCGTATTGATTCCACAGTTTGTACCAAATCGCAGATGGCAGAATATCTTGCATAATCAGACGAGTCTGAGATTGCGTTTACGTCTTTCTTGGCGTGAAAATATCGTCGTAAGTACGTATAGTTATCATTTGAAAAAATAATTACATGATAGCGAGTAACAATTTTTGACCTTAGAACAGCACTTTGGTGTTCTAAGGTTTTTTTATAGTTACATGAAATTGGGTTGGGTATTCAATTTTACGAAAAATGTATTCACGTTGTATTTATATTATGATGATAATAGATAGAATGGAGGGCGAAGATTATGAAGACTAGGAAACAAGGTAATGCGATTGTTTTAACTGTACCTACTAAATTTGGCATAGAAGAAAATGTTGAGTATAGTGCTGTTAAGGGAGAAGACGATACAATCACGTTTATAAAAAAGAAAAAAAATATTTTTGATGAAGCATTTGAAAATGATGAAACAATTGATGCACGTGCTGGTTTTCCTGAGGATTCACTGGTAGGAAAGGAAATTATTTAATGGCATATACTATTAATGGCTATACGCCTAAACAAGGCGATTTTGTGATTATTAATTTCAATCCCAGTATAGGTAGAGAGATTAAAAAAAGAAGACCTGCAATTGTTGTCAGTGCGAACCATTATAATGCAGTAACAGGAATGTGTGCGGTTTGTCCAATTACTGATACGAAATATAAAAACCATATTGCATTAGATAAGAGGCATAAACTACAAGGATATATCAATCCTTTTTAAATCAAAACATTTGATTTTATGGAAAAGCAGAGAAATATACGCTTCGTAGAGAAAGCCACTCTGGCTGAATTAGGTGAAGTGGCGCAAATCATTGATATGGTGTTTGATTTTTCGTCATTATTGTCAGAGTGAGTAGCAACTCATTTATTTATAGTTTATGTAGAACTGTACATACCAGAAGATTCAGTCAATGACTATCTATCTGAATTTCAAATAAAAAAACACCACCAAATCAAGAATTTATTTCTTGAACTGGTGGTGTTTTCAACTATTTAAAAATAGAAATCCATTGGGTTCAATATGGATTCTCTATGTTCGTCATCTTGAATGCTTTGCCGCAGGGTCTAAACGGCGTTCGATGATCCCTAAGACCCAGTCGGTGATGATTGCCATGAAGGCTGTTGGCAAGGCTCCGGCTAAGATGATCGACGTACCATCTGTGGCATTTGTCCCACGAATGATGATGTCTCCTAGTCCGCCAGCTCCGACGAAGGCACCGATGGCTGTGATCCCGATGGCAACGACTAAAGCATTTCTAATGCCTGCCATAATGACTGACACAGATAGCGGTAGTTCTACCATAAAGAGACGTTGGCTGGCTGTCATCCCCATCCCTTTACCGACATCAAGGATATTTTTGTCGACTTGGATCATCCCAGTGTACGTGTTCTTGATGATCGGCAATAGCGAATACAAGAACACCGTGACGATCACGACATTGACCCCTAAACCTAAACCAATCATCAAAATCGAAACCATCGCTAAAGAAGGAATCGTTTGGATGATATTTGTAAAACGGATCACCCAATTGGCTAACTTACGTTTTCGTGAAATGAGAATACCAACGGGGATACCGACGATTGCTGCAAAAAGTACGCCATAGATCGAAATGAGAAAGTGACGTAGGAACTGTGAAAAGACATACGTACCATTCTCTTGAAAATAATAAATAAATTGTTCAAGCCAATTCATGTTTTCCATCATCGTCACTCCCCTCCAAAGTATTGGTTTTCTTTTAAAAAGCGTTCTGCGACGACAGAAGGCTCAACCAAATTATTGTCTGCTTCATAGTTCAATTGTTGCATTTTTTCAGTGCTGATCGTATTCCTTAATTTTGTTAATGCTTCTGCTAAACCCGGCGTATCTTTTAATAGTTGATTATCTACAACCGGTGCAGCGTCATAAGGTGGGAAAAAACTCAAGTCATCTTCTAGCATGACTAGATCATAACTAGCAATACGTCCGTCTGTCGAATAACCTAAAACGATATCCATTCTCCCAGCTTCTACAGCGTCATAGACTAGACCGATCTGCATAGGCAAGATGGAATCAAATGAAAAGCCATATGTTTCTTTGAAGCCGTCATAGCCATCTCCTTTACGATTGATCCAGGAAGTATCCACTCCAGCGACAAGTTCATCGGCGACATTTTTCAAGTCACTGACTTTCTTTAAATTGTATTTTTCCGCAGTATCTTTGCGAACAAGAAAAACGTAGGTGTTCTCGAACCCATAAGAAGGAAACCAGGTTTGATCATACCTTTTTTCAAATTCACGTTTTACGATATCAAATGCTTTTTCAGGATCTTTCTCAGGCGGTAAATTAAGGGTAGTAGTCAAATCCGTCCCTGTATAGCGAGCGGCAGAAATAGACGCGTCGCCGTTCATCATTGCTTGATGATTGATCGTCGTCGTTGCTAAGTTATTGATGATCGTCGTATTTTTTTCCGTATAGTGTTCAACCATCCCAGCAACGATACTGGCAATGATCTGAGCTTCAGAAGTGATCCCACCGGTGATAGAAATCGTATCTTCATCAGTATTACTTGCCAATCCTGGGAAGGAGCAACTTGCAAGTAATAAGACGGTCAATACGAGAACGACACTATTTCTGATTCGTTTCATTCGTCATTCTCCTCCCTCAATGCGATCGGTGTTAACCGATTCTCCAATAGTCCTAATAAGAAATCTGCAAGCAATGCTAAGATCGTTACAGGGATCGTTCCAGCGAAAATCAAATCGGGTTGATAATTATTCAAACCGCTAAAAATCAAATCGCCTAGCCCGCCTGCGCCGATGTAAGAGGCGAGGGTTGCCCATGCAATCACATAGACTGCTGCTAACCGGATACCTGCCATGATCGTCGGCATAGCGATCGGCAATTCGACAGAAAAAATCGATTGGATATTTGTCATTCCCATGCCTTTTGCGACATCGCGGTAATTCCAATCCACATTTTTCATCCCAATATAGGTATTTCTTAAAATAGGTAAAAGGGAATAGATAAATAGGGCAATGATTGCAGGCATTTTACCGACACCGAATAAAGGAATCATAAGTGCTAATAGGGCAAGAGAAGGGACTGTTTGTAACGCACTGGTCAGTCCAATAACAATCGTTGCGACTTTAGGAAAACGCGTCAAAAGAACACCTAAAGGAACAGCAACGGCAATCCCGATGACCAATGCAATTGCTGAAATATAGAGATGTTCGAGACTTTTTGAGAGGATCTCAGCGCCATGTTGTTGAAAAAATTCGGCCATTGGTTAAACCTCCTTTGTTTCAGATGGCGTACCAATTGCATCAGTAAGCGATGGTTCTTCGCCCCAGATCACGTCATAGACGATGTCGACAAGAGAGGCTCGAGTTAAAATACCAACGACTTTATTTTGTTCATCAACTACTGGCACATATTTTAAACCACGTTTTAAGATTCGTTGTAAGGTATCACGTAAATAAGCAGATTGTTTTACATAAAAAACATCCTTGTTCAAGATATCGCCAACACTCGAGACTTTTCCACGTTTCTTATCGATTGTTTCAACATCGATAAATCCTTTTAAGGTATTTGAATTATCCGTCACTAAAAGCGTATCGACGCGTTTTTCACGCATCAATTTGATGGCTTCTTGCAATGATTTTTCTGGCGTGATCGTGATGGCTTGGTTCAGCATGACTTCGCCTACTTTTGTGGTATCTGGTTTGGCTTGAAGTAAGCGATCTTCACCGATCAATTCTTCGACAAATTCATTGGCAGGGTGGCGTAAAATATTTTGTGGCGTATCAAATTGAATGACTCTACCTTCACTCATGATCGCGATACGACTGGATAATTTGATTGCTTCATCCATATCATGTGTCACGAAGACGATGGTTTTTCCTAGACGTTCTTGCAGATCCTTGACTAAATCTTGTAAGGAATCTCTTGTGATAGGGTCTAATGCTCCAAAAGGTTCATCCATCAAAATGATGTCTTGATTCGCCGCTAACGCGCGAACGACACCGATACGCTGCTGTTGACCACCAGATAATTCATGTGGGTAACGATCAAGCATTTCACGAGGAAGTTCCACCAGGTCGATCATTTTATCTGCTGTTTTGTTCCGTTCTTCTTGGCTGACCTTCAATAATTTTTGGACAAGAGTGATATTTTCCCGGATCGTCATGTGAGGCATCAAACCGATACTTTGAATCACATAGCCGATTTGTCGTCGGAGTTCAACGGGATTGATTTCTTGGATCGACTTTCCATCAATCAAAATCTGACCTTCTGTCGGGTCCGTCATGCGGTTAAGCATTCGCATCGTAGTGGTTTTTCCGCTACCACTTGTACCGATAAAACAGATGAATTCGCCTTTTTCAAAAGAAATATTGACGTTCTCGACCGCGACTTTTCCACCTTTATAAATTTTTGATACATTCTGAAATTCGATCATCATTGCACCTCTTCTTTTCTTTTCCATAAAGAATGTTCTTATAATAGTATGCCTAAAATAACTAAGGAATACAAATTTGATGATTTATTTACTATACAAATAACTAGACTAGTAGGCGTTTTTTGAAATTATAAATAAAATATAGCTGAAAAGATAACGCAACCAATCATAAATGAATGGAAGGATAAGATTTTTGCTTTTTGGCATTGTCGGCATAAAATGGTAAAATAAAAGGGCCAAACAGAGAAAGTGAGTGACGATATGTTAACAACAGAAGATTTCGATTTTGAGTTACCCGAAGAACTGATTGCCCAAACACCATTAAAAGACCGGGATCATTCCCGATTACTTGTAGTTGACCGTAAGACAGGTGGGATGATGGATAAACATTTCCATGAAATCATTGAGGAATTAAATCCTGGTGATGCGTTAGTGATGAATAATACACGCGTATTGCCTGCGCGCTTATACGGTGAAAAAGTAGAGACGGGTGCCCACTTAGAAGTATTGCTTTTGACCAATACAGAAGGTGACACGTGGGAGACACTGATCAAACCAGCCAAACGTGCCAAAGTAGGGACAGAGATCATTTTTGGTGACGGCCGTTTAAAAGCAGTCGTGAAAGAAGAGCTGGATCATGGTGGACGAATCATTGAGTTTGCCTATGAGGGGATTTTCTTAGAGAATCTAGAAGCGCTTGGCGAAATGCCGTTACCGCCTTATATCAAAGAACGTTTAGAAGATCCAGATCGCTATCAAACTGTCTATGCAGAAGAGAATGGCTCAGCAGCTGCACCAACTGCTGGCTTACATTTCACGACAGAATTATTAGATGAAATCAAAGCAAAAGGCGTGGAGCTTGTGTATTTGACACTGCATGTCGGTCTAGGAACCTTCCGTCCAGTGAGTGTCGATAAAATCGAAGAGCATGAAATGCACAGTGAATTTTATCGTTTGACCGAAGAAGCTGCTACTCGTTTGAATCAAGTTCGCCAAAATGGCGGGAAAATCGTGGCAGTAGGAACGACTTCAATCCGCACATTAGAAACGATTGGTACGAAATTTGATGGGGAGATCAAAGCAGATAGTGGTTGGACTGATATCTTTATTACGCCAGGGTATGAGTTCAAAGTAGTTGAAGCTTTTTCTACGAATTTCCATTTGCCAAAATCCACTTTAGTGATGCTAGTCAGTGCGTTTGCTGGTAGAGAATTAACATTATCAGCTTATCAACATGCCATCGATGAACGTTACCGTTTCTTCAGTTTTGGAGATGCGATGTTTGTAAAGTAACTTTTTAAGATAAAAAAGACCCCGACTCTCGATTAGTCGGGGCTTTTGTGCTTCGGAAGGAAACAAATAAATAGAATTAGTGTAACTTTCCATAGAACATGCAAAGTACGGTGTTGAATTTCTTCTTGATAAACAAAAAATCTTGTTTTCTTTACATCTTCAACAGTTGAATCATCTCTTGTTCCTATTCAATTTTCAGATGTTCATGTTATTTAATTGTTACGTATCCCACTACTTCTTTTTTTGAACGATTTTCGTTTCAAACAATCATACGCATTCGCTATTTATAATGGTTACTTCACATGCTCGTTAAGGTGAAACTTGTACTTCTAACAACTTTGTTTGCTTATACTACTCTATCGAGAAATTCTTCTATCTATTTGTCTTTTCCTCCTTCCTTATGGTTAAATCATACCACGTTTTGGTAGCGTTTGCAATTGATATGTATTGATTATTTTAAAATATTTCTCTTCATATATATATGCGATATAGTTGAATTAATTAAAAAAATGATGTTATACTAAAATAGTGCGTTATACATAACGTATGATTTTTAAAGGAGGTATAGGATGGATAGTTACAAAAAAACAATAGAAGAAATAGCAGAAGAAACAAAAGTAGATATAGATCAAGGCTTGTCGATGACTGAAGCAAAAGAAAGAAGTCAAAAACAAGGCAAAAATCAATTCGAAGAAGCCCCCAAAGAATCACTCTTCAAAAAATTTATACGAAGTCTTTCAGATTTCACCACGATTGTTTTGTTAGTTGCCGCAGTCATTTCATTTTACACCGCATTTGCAACTGAACATGGAGACCTGTTCGAAGGACTCTTGATCATTGCGATTGTTATCATCAATTCAGTTCTAGCGATTGTTCAAGAAGGAAATGCAGAAAAAGCATTAGAATCCCTACAAGATATGAATAAACAAACCGCTACGGTCCTCAGAGATGGTAAAGTAGAAAAAGTAGATGCTGAGAATCTAGTTGTCGGGGATGTGCTGGTATTAGAAGCAGGATCAGCGATTGCTGCGGATGCTCGCTTAGTTGAAACATCACAATTACGTGTAGAAGAATCAGCTCTAACCGGTGAAAGTGAGGCTGTCGAAAAAGACGCAGGTTACATAAGTCAAGAAGATGACTCTCTCGGTGACCAATTGAACATGGTCTTTAAAGGTTGTACCGTTGCTGCTGGTCGTGGGAAAGCGATCGTCACAGCGATTGGTATGCAGACCGAAATGGGAAAAATTGCCGGATTATTAAATGACCATACAATGCAGAAAACACCACTACAAGTCCGTTTGAATCAATTAGGGAAGCGAATCAGTGTGATTGCATTAGCAGCTGCTGCCTTAGTCTTTTTGATTGGTGAACTTCAAGGGGAACCGTTACTTGAAATGTTCATGACTTCGATTTCCTTAGCTGTTGCCGCAGTACCAGAAACATTAACTGTTATCGTTACATTGACACTTGCTTATGGTGTACAGAAAATGGCGAAAAAACATGCGATTATTCGTCAGCTGCCAGCTGTTGAAACGCTCGGTACTGCGAATGTCATCTGTTCGGATAAAACCGGTACACTGACACAAAACCGGATGCGCGTACGTCGTGTGTGGAGTAAAGAAGATGAGGTAACAGATGTCGAAGATTCAATGACAAATAGCGCGATGGAAATTTTAAAAATGGCTGCATTATGTACAGATGTGACGGTTGAAAAAGAGGACGATGAATTGATCGTCAAAGGTAATCCAACGGAAGCAGCAATTGTACGTGCAGTTGAGGAAAACTATCATACAAAAGAAGAATTAGAAGAAAAATACCCAAGGGTTGACGAACTTCCATTCGACTCTGATCGAAAAATGATGACGACTGTCCATAAAATGGGTGATAAATATATCTCTATCACTAAAGGCGCATTTGATGTCTTAGCACCAAAATTTACGTCTGGAGACGTTGAACAAGCAGAAGTGGTCAACGACCGTTTTGGGAAACGTGCCTTACGTGTAATTGCAGTAGGTTATCGAACGTATGACGAAAAACCACAAGAAATCACTTCAGAAGCTTTAGAAAAAGATCTACGTTTGATTGGCTTGATCGGTATGATCGATCCGCCGCGTCCTGAAAGTAAAGGTGCTATCAAGCGTGCGAAAAAAGCTGGTATCAAAACAGTGATGATCACTGGGGATCATGTCGTCACTGCCAGTGCGATTGCCAAAGAATTGGGAATTTTGACCAATAGTAACGAAGCTCTTTCAGGTGCGGAACTCCGTGCGTTATCTGATGAAGAGTTGGATGATCGAGTAAAAGATTTATCCGTTTATGCTCGCGTAACCCCAGAAGATAAAATCCGAATCGTCAAATCATGGCAACGAACAGGTGCTGTGGTCGCAATGACAGGTGATGGTGTGAACGATGCGCCAGCATTGAAAGCGAGTGACGTTGGATGTGCGATGGGGATCACCGGTACAGATGTAGCGCAAAGTGCCGCTGACATGATTTTGACCGATGACAACTTCGCTACGATCGTAGATGCAGTTAGCCAAGGACGTTCCGTTTATCAAAATATTCGAAAAGCCATCAACTTCTTATTAAGCTGTAATATCTCTGAGATTTTTATCGTATTGATTGCGATGTTAGTTGGTTGGGGGGCACCATTTACAGCCGTTCAACTGTTGTTCGTAAACGTTGTTGCTGATGGACTACCTGGTTTCGCTCTAGGAAGAGAACCAGCAGAGGAAGGGATCATGAATGAAGCACCAATTCCTAAAAATGAAGGAATTTTCGCTCGTGGTCTAATGAAGAAAATTGCCATCAATGCAGGAATATTTACGGTAGTCACTTTATTTGGTTACTACTTAGGAAGCTTCGTCGATACGATCAGCCCTTGGGTTGATGCTAGTCAAGAAGTTGGCCAAACCGTTGCATTTCTAGTATTGGCTTACTCTTCGATCATTCATGTCTTTAATGTTCGTAGTAGTCAATCGATTTTCAAAGTGAACTTAGCAACGAATAAATCGTTAGTGGAAATGGCGATTCTTTCCCTTCTTATCACGTCAGCAGTCGCTTTATTACCATTCACGCAAGAATTATTTGGGTTAGTTCATATTAGTTTGAATCATTGGTTCTTAGTAGGAATCTTGTCGCTCATACCGATTGGGGTCAATGAATTGATCAAGTTCCACCAATTGCCAGATGAGGAAGAGACAGTAGAAGCACCAGAATCTGAAATGTAAAAAAATAAACACCAAAAAAGGATTGGAGATTTTCCAATCCTTTTTATTATGGTGAAAAAGCTGATTAAACTTGTTTTGGTAATTGTTCGTAAAAAGCAGCTTTAGTTGCAGTGATGTATGGATTCAACCATAGATAACCGATACCGACTGTGGCAATTGCTAAGATGTGCCATCCGATAAACGATAAGTCTAACCAGAATAATTTTCCTTTGTAGCCATCCATCAATTTACGGCTTGCTGTAATCGTATCAAGGATTTTTGGTTTTTCACCTGTTTCTGTTACGACATCATAGTAAATGAAATAACTTTGAGAATAGGCATACCCTTTGATGATCCCAGGAATGACTAAAAGCAATGCCCATAACGTAGTGAAAATTGTTGTCACTAGTGCTAACAATAGAACGCCACCGAAGAATACGCCTGAAAAACCTCGGAAAGCATCTTTGAATGGTTCGATCGTTGTTCGTTTCCCACGGATAATGTCTAAATAGGTCCAAGAAATCCCACTCATGAATAATGCACTGATGATCGTAGAAACGATCCCTCCACCTGAACTACTGCTACTTGAGCCATTCACCATTTCTTGTATTGAACTACTGTCTTGCATCGATGCAATCAGTAAAGCGGTAGGCAAAGCTAAAATAAGAATAATAGCAATTGTGATCAATGTTGGAATCAGATTCAACAAAATTGCTTGCCCCCAGCGTCCCTTTAAGCTATCTTTTGCTTGTTTTTTTAGTTCCCCAGAAGATACCATACACTTCACTCCTTTTTTTGATACCCTTAGTATATCAAAGAAGGGCCGAATTAGCTCAGGGATTACTCTTTCATTATTGAAAGGTTCGCAAAAAAAGCAGGTTAAAAAGAACTATAAAAAAAGAGAAGCTCTTGCAAAAAGTAGTTGAAAAGATTATGATGGTGGGAGTTGCAAACGCGATTCTATAAAAGAAAGTAGGGAATTGAATGACAGAACCTGCCATTCGTTATCGTTTAATAAAAAAAGAAAAACATACAGGCGCCCGCCTTGGTGAATTGATTACTCCCCATGGAACTTTTCCAACGCCGATGTTTATGCCTGTGGGTACACTAGCTACCGTTAAAACTATGTCGCCGGAAGAACTAAAAGAAATGGGTGCAGGCGTGATTTTGAGTAATACCTATCATTTATGGCTTCGTCCTGGAGAAGATTTGGTCGAAGAAGCAGGTGGCTTGCATAAATTTATGAATTGGGACCAGCCGATTTTAACTGATTCTGGTGGATTTCAAGTCTTCTCATTAAGTGATATGCGTAACATCGTTGAAGAAGGTGTGCATTTCAAAAACCACTTGAACGGCTCAAAAATGTTCTTGTCTCCTGAAAAAGCCATCAACATCCAAAATAAATTAGGTTCTGATATCATGATGAGTTTTGATGAATGTCCTCCATTTGATGAGAGCTATGATTATGTGAAAAAATCAGTTGAACGAACTTCTCGTTGGGCAGAACGTGGATTGAAAGCTCATGCGAATCCAGATCGTCAAGGATTATTTGGTATCATCCAAGGAGCTGGTTTTGAAGATTTACGTAAACAAAGTGCGAAAGACTTAATCAGTATGGATTTCCCTGGGTATTCCATCGGAGGTTTATCTGTCGGTGAACCAAAAGCTGAGATGAACCGTGTCTTAGAATTTACGACGCCATTGATCCCAGATCATAAGCCACGTTATTTGATGGGGGTAGGAGCTGCGGATTCATTGATTGATGGCGTGATTCGTGGAGTCGATATGTTCGACTGTGTTCTACCAACCCGAATCGCTCGTAACGGAACATGTATGACATCGCAAGGACGATTAGTCGTAAAAAATGCGCAATATGCCCGGGACTTCCGTCCAATCGATGAAAAATGTGATTGCTATACTTGTAAAAATTATACGAGAGCATATATTCGTCACTTGATCAAATGTGATGAAACATTTGGCATCCGTTTAACGTCTTATCACAATCTATACTTCTTATTAAACTTGATGAAACAAGTTCGACAAGCGATTATGGATGATAACTTATTAGAGTTTCGTGCAGCCTTTTTCGAAGAGTATGGGTTCAATAAAGAAAACGCAAAAAGTTTCTAGCAGGATTTGTGAAATTTAGTTAAAAAACTAGTTTCTAGCGCCTTTTTCTGCTAAAGTGTTTAGTGTAGATATTTAGTTAGTGAGGTGAAAAAAATGGGTTCATTACCAATGTTAGTGATGTTCGTTGCCCTATTAGGGATGTGGTTCTTTATGTCACGTACACAAAAGAAACAACAACAAGAACGTCAAAACTTGCTTGATAGTATGAAAGCTGGCGATGAAGTAGTCACGATCGGTGGACTTCATGGCGTAGTCTCAGAAATCGACGAGACAAATCGTACAGTTGTTTTAGACTGCGAAGGGATCTTTTTAGAATACGATCGAGCAGCCATCAAAACGGTAAAACCAGGTACAGGCGCGATGACAAGCACACCAATCGCACCAGTAGAAGAACCGACAGAACCAGAAGTAATTGAAACTGTTGAAGTTCCAGAAACACCTGAAGAGAAAAAAGAAGAAAAAGAATTATAGACACCGGTTGTTTGCCACGCGTGGGCTAAATGTATACGGAGTTCGATCATTCTTTATCAAAAAGACTGTCGTCATTCCTATCTCGTATAGAGATAAGAAGGCGATCAGTCTTTTTTGTGTGACTTTGCTAAATAAATCACATCTGCCATTATGGAGCGGTCACTCGATAATCTCTCTTGTGGAACGGACTGTTTCTAAAGAAAAATATAACTGTGAAAAAAATCACAAAAAAGTATTTACATCGAAAAAAAAGTGTTGTATGATGTGTATGTGAAATAATTAACAAATAACCATGACTCAGTAGGAGGAACATAATGGCTAAAATAATGGAAAAAGAAGAGACAAAAACTGTTGATGTACAAGCGATGATCGACGATTTAGCGACAAAAGCAAATGTTGCGTTGAAAGAAATGGAAAGTTTTGATCAAGAAAAAGTAGATCACATTGTGCATGAAATGGCAATGGCTGCATTAGATCAGCACATGCCTCTAGCAAAAATGGCTGTCGAAGAAACTGGCCGTGGCATCTATGAAGATAAAGCAATCAAAAATATGTATGCTTCAGAATATATTTGGAACAGTATCAAATATGACAAAACTGTCGGAGTAATCAATGAAGACACTCAAAAAGGGTTGATTGAGATTGCTGAACCAGTCGGCGTCGTTTGTGGCGTAACACCAACAACAAACCCAACTTCAACAACAATCTTTAAATCAATGATCGCTTTGAAAACCAGAAACCCAATCGTTTTTGCTTTCCATCCAAGCGCTCAAAAATGTTCCGCTGAGGCAGCAAGAGTCGTTCGTGATGCAGCCATCGCAGCAGGTGCGCCAGAAAACTGTATCCAATGGATCGAGCATCCATCGATCGATGCGACTTCAATGTTGATGAACCACCCAGGAATTGCAATCGTATTAGCAACTGGTGGCGCAGGCATGGTAAAATCCGCTTATTCAACTGGTAAACCAGCTTTAGGTGTTGGACCGGGTAACGTTCCTGCATATATCGAAAAAACAGCAAAAGTAAAACGTGCAGTGAATGACTTGATCGTATCAAAAACATTCGATAACGGCATGATTTGTGCTTCTGAGCAAGCAGTCATCGTAGATAAAGAAATCTATGCAGCCGTAAAAGCAGAATTCCAAGCTCACCAAGTGTACTTCGTCAAACCAGCAGAGCTTTCAAAATTAGAAGATGCTGTCATGAATGAAGGTAAATACGCTGTAAATCCTGCAATCGTGGGACATTCAGCAATGGATATTGCAAAATTAGCAGGGATCAATGTACCAGAAGGAACCAAATTATTAGTGGCAGAATTAGAAGGCGTAGGGCCTGATTATCCACTTTCACGTGAGAAACTTTCACCGGTTTTAGCAATGGTCAAATCAAACAGTACAGAACATGCTTTCGAATTATGTGAAGGAATGTTGAACCTTGGTGGATTAGGGCATACAGCTGTCATCCATTCAGAAAACGAAGAGTTGCATGTTCAATTTGGACTACGCATGAAAGCTTGCCGTATCTTAGTCAACACACCATCAGCAGAAGGCGGAATCGGAAATATCTACAACGAAATGATTCCATCATTGACACTAGGTTGTGGTTCATACGGAAAGAATTCTGTTTCAAGAAACGTATCAGCAGTCAACTTAATCAACGTCAAAACTGTAGCGAAACGGAGAAATAACATGCAATGGTTCAAATTACCACCAAAAATCTTTTTTGAAAAGAATTCTTTGCTTTACTTGGAAAAAATGGAAAACGTTGAACGTGTCATGATCGTTTGTGACCCAGGTATGGTCCAATTCGGCTACTGTGACACTGTAAGAGAAGTATTAGCACGTCGTAAAAATGATGTGAAAATCGAGATCTTTTCAGATGTTGAACCAAACCCTTCAACAAATACAGTTTACGCTGGTACAAAAATGATGGCGGACTTCAAACCAGATACAGTGATCGCTCTTGGGGGCGGATCAGCAATGGATGCGGCGAAAGGCATGTGGATGTTCTATGAGCACCCAGATACTTCATTCTTTGGCGCAAAACAAAAATTCTTAGATATCCGTAAACGTACGTATAAAATCGACAAACCTGAAAAAACACAGTTTGTATGTATCCCAACAACATCAGGAACTGGTTCAGAAGTGACACCATTCGCAGTAATCACAGATAGCGAAACACATGTGAAATATCCATTAGCTGACTACGCATTGACACCAGATGTGGCAATCGTTGATCCACAATTTGTGATGTCAGTTCCCGCTTCTGTTACAGCGGATACAGGTATGGATGTATTGACACATGCTATCGAATCTTATGTCTCTGTGATGGCTTCTGATTACACTCGTGGGTTGAGTTTACAAGCAATCAAATTAGTCTTTGACTACTTGGAAAAATCAGTGAAAACACCAGATATGGAATCACGCGAAAAAATGCATAATGCGTCAACAATGGCTGGTATGGCCTTTGCCAATGCCTTCTTAGGAATTTGTCACTCAGTTGCGCATAAAATCGGTGGAGAATACGGTATCCCTCATGGACGTACAAATGCGATCCTATTGCCGCATATCATCCGCTATAATGCGAAAGATCCACAAAAACATGCGATGTTCCCTAAATATGACTACTTCCGTGCGGATACAGACTACGCGGATATCGCGAAGTTCTTAGGTTTGAAAGGGAAAACAACAGCAGAGCTTGTAGAAGCATTGGCAACAGCTGTTAGCGACTTAGGAAAATCTGTTGGTATCGACATGAGCTTGAGAGCGCAAGGCGTGACGCAAGAAACATTAGACACAACAGTTGATCGCATGGCTGAATTAGCGTATGAAGATCAATGTACAACAGCCAATCCAAAAGAACCATTGATCAGTGAGTTGAAACAAATCATTATCGACGCATATAATGCGTAATTCATAACTAAAAGTTGTCCCAACAACGAATCAAGCATGAGAGAATCTTCTCACTTGGTTCGTTGTTTTTTCTTTTTAAGATAATGTCTATCAAGCGATACACCAGAAGAATTTCCGGAAATAATTT
The DNA here is from genome assembly GCF_051714725.1 of Enterococcus sp. AZ095b. Taxonomy (NCBI): domain Bacteria; kingdom Bacillati; phylum Bacillota; class Bacilli; order Lactobacillales; family Enterococcaceae; genus Enterococcus; species Enterococcus sp. AZ095b. The sequence goes on from NZ_JBIOSL010000001.1 coordinate 235,916, forward strand.
TTGTAGAATCGCTCAATATGTTGTTAGAAGAGAAAAATGTCGTAGCTTTTTTTTCTAATATCTAAAAAAAGAAGTATTAGATAACTCGAATAATAGGTATTTTGATGAATATGCTATGCTACTATTTTTCTATAAAAAAGGAGATGAGATCTTGAAGAAATATATTGTTACTTTGTTGATTGCGTGTGTCGTTTCTCTTGGACTATCCTTTCTTTTGGAACGAGAAATCTTACGTAACATTGGCATTGGGTTACTTTTGATCGGAATTGCACTTTCTGGCACAGCAGTTTCAGGGGATCGCATGCGAGCGAATCAGGAAAATAGCGAGTTGGGTTTTCGTAAGAACTACTTTTGGTTTCCTTTACTTGCATGTTTGCCATTTTTTATGGTGTATACATTTTTATAAACGGTTGATTTTGAAGCCATGACGAGCGGTAGGCGTCATGGTTTTTCTTTTGATAGGGCTCTTTTTTACAGAAAACCCATTAATAATCTCGTTATGTCAATTTTAGATAGTTTTTGTTCAAATGATGCTATTTATTGAGAAAGCGTTTACTGATATATTAACAGCATAGAATGAAAGCGTTTAAAAAGGAGAGGGGAAATTGATTATTAAAGAGGAACTATTTGTACAGAAAGAAGTTGTAGAAGGAACGATTGACCGATTAGTGGAGAATTTGACGACGATCAACGATGATTTAGGTGAATTTTTATTGGATTTTGATGGGTTAAAGGTGGATGACAAAAGTTGGTCTATTTGGAACTGGCCACAAGGTGTAGGGCTATACGGTATCTATAAAAATTATCAGTTGACTAAAAATCCTCGTGCGGCGGAAGTGGTGAAGGAATGGTTTGAAGCACGGATGCAAGAAGGCGCACCGCCGAAGAACGTCAATACGATGGCACCAATCCTCACGATGGCGTATTTATATGAGGAGACAGGTGATACACGCTACTTGCCTTACTTGAAGCAATGGGCGGAATGGGTCATGAATGATATGCCTCGGACAGAGGAAGACGGATTACAGCACGCTACATATGGACCGGAAAATAAGAATCAATTGTGGGATGACACCTTGATGATGACGGTTTTGCCATTAGCCAAAATCGGTAAGCTCCTAGATCGTCCAGAATACCTAGAGGAAGCCAGATACCAATTTATGATCCACATCAAATATTTGATGGATAAACGTACAGGTCTTTGGTACCACGGGTGGACCTTTGAAGGTAATCATAATTATGCGGAAGCATTTTGGGGAAGGGGAAATTGTTGGTTGACGATTGCGATTCCTGAAATCATCGCGATTCTGGAACTAAAAGAAGGAGATGCTTTCCGTAAATTATTAATAGAAACGCTAGAAGCCCAAGTGCAAACCTTAGCAGATCAGCAATCAGAAAGTGGCTTATGGCATACCTTGATCGATGATCCAACCTCATACTTAGAATCATCTGCGACAGCAGGTTTTGCTTACGGTATTTTAAAAGCAGTGCATGAGCGCTACTTGCCAAAGAAATATTTAGAAACCGCCTATCGTGCGATCCAAGGGTTGCTTGAGCAAGTAGATGAAACTGGCGAAGTTCAAAATGTTTCGGTAGGTACAGGGATGGGCGATGATTTAGAGTTTTACCGTACGATTGGCAAGACAGCGATGCCTTATGGCCAATCGTTACTTGTATTATGTCTGACAGAATTACTTGTGTCGTATTGTTGATAGAAAGGAGAAAAAAATGAAAAAAACACTTGCTTTTGCTTTTTGTTTACTGGGAATCATCGGTTTGAGTGGTTGTAGTAGTCAGTCAAGTGTTGGTGTTGTCGCAAATGCAGAGGAAGAAGCAACGATCACTTTACGTTTTGCTTATGCCAGTAATAGTCAGCCAGTCATTGATGCAATGAATAAATTCGGAGAGTTAGTAGAAGAAAAAACAGCTGGCTCAGTCAAAGTAAAATATTTTCCTGATGGTCAATTGGGGGGAGAACGTGAATTGATCGAACTGACTCAATCAGGTGCGATTGATTTTACGAAAGTCAGTGCTTCTGCGTTAGAAAGTTTCTCTAAAGTCTATTCGATTTTTTCAGTTCCTTACTTGTTCAATGATGAGCAACATTTCTTCAATGTCATGGAGAACGAAGAGATCATGCCACCCATTTATCAATCAACGACAGATTTAGGTTTTTCTGGTCTCACCTATTATGATTCAGGGCAACGTAGTTTTTATATGGTCGATGGCCCGATCCACACACCGGATGATCTAAAAGGGAAAAAAATCCGCGTGATGCAAAGTGAAACGGCCATTAGAATGGTGGAACTACTAGGTGGATCACCTGTGCCGATGGGCAGTGACGAAGTATATACTTCGCTACAGTCAAACTTGATCAACGGATCAGAGAACAATGAATTTGTTTTGTATACAGCCGGGCATGGTGGTGTAGCCAAGTATTATTCCTATGATGAGCATACACGAGTGCCGGATATCATCATCATGAACGATGCGATCAAAGAACGTTTGACTGCTGAGCAACAACAAGCAATCGAAGAAGCGGCGAAAGCATCAACGATTTTTGAAATCGAAGCATTCGCTCAAGCAATCGAAGAAGAAAAAAGAGTGGCAACGGAAGAATATGGCGTCCAGTTCAATGAAGTGGACAATACGCCATTTCGTGAAGCAGTCGCACCGTTGCATGACGAATTCAAAAATCATCCGGATTTTCAGACGCTTTACCGAATGATCCAAGAAGAAGGGGTGTAATCGATGAAAAAAGGAATCAGTCGGCTGTTAGAATTTCTAGGAGCATGTCTGTTGATCGGTATGATCATCATTGTCTTGTGGCAAGTATTCTCGCGAACGATTTTGGGTAATCCAAATACTGTAACAGAAGAATTAGTGCGTTTTGGATTAGTCTGGTTTGCGATGCTATCTTCCGCTTATGTAGTGGGTCAAAAAGGGCACTTAGCAGTTACACTGTTAAGTGAGAAACTGACTGGTAAGAAAGCGAATGTATTGGAGATCGTCGTTCAGTGTCTTTTTCTGGCTTTTGCAATCACGATCATGGTTTATGGTGGTTGGAATGCTGTGACATTGACGATGGGGCAAATTTCCCCTTCATTAGGGATTCCGATGGGCTATGTCTATTTATCGGTGCCGGTCTCAGGTGTTTTGATCATTATCTACAGTTTGATCAATTTGATTGAAGCAATGAATAGGAAGTCTGTCGTTCAGGAAAAGGGATAGGAGGAATTTGATGGCTTTAGAAGCAGGTGCAATTTTATTTTTTGTTTTTGTCTTTTTATTGATTGTTGGAATGCCCATTGCAATCAGTATCGCTTTTTCATCGATGCTCACGTTGTTATTAGCGATTCCCTTTGATGTCGCAGCGTTTAGTTCTGCGCAAAAAATGGTCGGGAGTATCAATAGTTTCTCATTGATTGCCATTCCATTTTTCGTTTTTTCAGGAATCATTATGAGCCATGGTGGGATTGCTAAAAAATTAGTTGATTTTGCTATGTTGTTTGTTGGTCGGATCCCTGGGTCTTTGGCCCATACGAATGTTTTAGGAAACGCATTGTTCGGCTCAATCTCCAGTTCGGCGATTGCTGCTTCGACAGCGATTGGGGGCGTGCTGATTCCGCAACAAGTCGAAGAAGGGTACGATCGTAAATTTGCGACAGCAGTCAATATTGCTTCGGCACCTACAGGGATGGTGATCCCACCAAGTACAGCATTTATCATGTATTCTTTAGTTGCCGGAGGCGCTTCGATCTCAGCTCTATTTATGGGTGGCTATTTAGTGGGAGCTTTGTGGTCGTTAGGAATCATGCTCGTTGCATTTGTAGTGGCGAAGAAAAATAAATATCCGACAGTACCAAAAGGACAAGGGAAGCAAGTCGGAAAAGTGTTAAAAGAAGCAATCCCAAGTTTAGCTTTGATCGTTATCATCATTGGTGGTATTTTAACAGGATTCTTCACAGCTATCGAAGCATCTGCGATTGCGGTATTGTATTCTTTATTGATCTCCATGTTCTTCTACAAGACAGTGAAACTACAAGATATACCAAAGATGTTGGTACAATCCGTGGCGATGTCGGGAACGATCATGTTTTTATTAGCGACGTCTTCCATGATGTCATTCGCTATGGCATTTACTGGGATACCTCAAGCAATCAGCAGTCTGATCATTGGAGTCACTGATAATCGCTTCATTATTTTATTATTGATCAATATCATTTTGTTACTTGTTGGGATGTTTATGGATGTCGCGCCAGCGATTTTGATTTTTACGCCGATTTTCTTGCCGATCGCGACAAGTGTTGGTGTCGATCCAGTCCACTATGGCTTATTTTCGATCATGAATCTTTGTGTCGGTTCCATTACCCCACCAGTAGGTACCGGACTATATGTAGGAGCGAGTGTTGGTGGAGTTAAAGCAGAAGCGATGTTGAAGCCGCTGTTACCATTTTACGGTGTCATATTAACAGTTTTATTGTTGATTACGTATTTCCCCAAAATCGTGATGTGGTTACCGGATCTATTAGGATAAAGGAGAAAGCATGATGAAATTAAACCTAGTCGCCAGAGGGCATGACTTGAGCCATGTACAAACCGTGGATGATTTAGCAAAAAAAGTGAGTCAACAAAAAATTTCTACGCTACAATTGGCATTAAGTCGTTCATTTCCTACACTTCCATCAGATGGACAAGCCATCAATGCTGGAATGGGGCAATATATGAAAAATATTCTCGCAAAAGAAGGCATAAGTGTCGGTATCTTAAGCTGTTATATCAACATGATCCATCCTGATCTATTTGTTCGTGAAACGGTGCTTCGTCAATTTGAAAGATATCTCCAATATGCTGCAAGCTTCGGGGCGACGATGGTCGCAACCGAGACGGGGAGCGTGAGTGAAGCAGGTTATACAGAGAAGAACTTTTCGGAGGAGGCCTTTTCACAAATCGTTGAAGCGATTCGCCAGTTAGTGCGAGCTGGCGAAAAATATCGAATGATGGTCGGTATCGAACCAGGGTTGAATCATCCTTTGTATTCGCTTGATCGCGTAGCAGAGTTAATTGAAACAATCGATTCGGATTATCTGGGTATCATTTTAGATCCAACGAATTTGATCACTGCAGAAAATCATCACCAACAAGTTGGATTAGTTGAAGAAGCCTTTGAACGTTTTGGAGAAAAAATTTGCGGATTACATCTAAAAGACTACCTCGTTTCTGATGAAGGGAAGATTATCCCGGCTGATTTAGGTACGGGACTGATTGATTACGAAGCCATCGTAACAATCGCGCAGGAGCATCGTCCGTATCTTTATATCGTTTTAGAAGAAACAAAAGACGATGCGCTAAAGCACGCTGTCTCGATACTGAGTCACGTTACTGGATAAGAAAACGCAGGAATGTGCATTTGCTCATTATTGAGCAATGCGAAAGGGGAGATAGGCATGGAGAAAAAACACATCAATGGAAAAGAAGTCAATACGATGATTTCTGATCAATATGAGATTTATCACGTGAAAGATATCGTTAGTCAAAATAAAACGGTCTATCATCATCATGATTTCTATGAGATCCATGCCACTTTGGAAGGAGAAGCCATTTTTTATTTAGATGGTCGTCAGTTTACGATCCAATCAGGAAATGTTTTATTGATCCATTCAAGAGATCTGCATCGGATCGTTCGTCAATCAACTGATGTATTCGAGCGTGTCTACATGTTTATCACCCCTGCATTCTTAGAGAGTCGTTCCACCAAGTGGTCCAATCTATCCGCCTGTTTTTGGCCGATTGGTGAACGCCGAAGCCGGATATTACATATTGAACCACAAGTACTAAAAGAAAAACTTTCTTTTATCGACCAAACGTTGGATCGAAAAGATTATGGTGCAGATATTCGTTATGAACAAGCGCTAGTCGAATATTTGATTTTTCTCAACCGTATGGTACAGATCGAAGAACATATTTCGGAAGAAAATTTCACTGTACCAAATGAACGGTTAGAAAAAATGCTCCAATTTGTCGCAGAGAATTTGAGTGAACCCCTCTCACTCAAACAAATGGAAAAAGAATTTTTCATCAGTAAATATCACGTGACTCGCGAATTCAAAAAACATACTGGTTTTACCTTTCATCAATACGTGATGAAGAAAAAACTACTTTATTCAAAACAACTATTAAGAGAGTACGGCAACTCAAGTTCCGTTTATAGTAAATGTGGTTTCGCTTCTTATCCTCACTATTTACGCGCATTCAAAACCGAATTTGGCGTAACTCCCAAAGAATTTTTGAAAAAAGATCTGGCAGGAGCGTTTGTTCATTATACGCATTATGAAGAAGAAAACAAAGATCCCTTTTAAATTATCGTTCTTTCCGATATAATTTCCTATATAGAAATAGGAGAGTGGAATATGGAAAATAAAAAACCTTATGGGACCGTTTTAATCAAAGCTTCGCATATTTTAGATTATCTAGCAGAGCATCCAGATGCTTCATTACAAGAAATTGCAAAAGGTATCGACATGACGTCATCTACTGCATTAAAAATTTTAGATACGTTATCCATGATTGGTTATGTAAATAAAAATCAAGAAAAAAATTATCGTTTAGGTGGGAAACTGGTCCGATATGCAAACAAAAATATCGATCAAATCGATCTAGTTGAACGTACTTTGCCATTTTTGGAAAAACTACAACAAACAATTGATGAAACCATTCATCTAGGTATTTTAGACAACAACGAGATTCTCTATGTCAATAAGTTGGACCCTAAAAATCAAACGATCCGTATGTCTTCAAAAATCGGTATCACGAGACCTTTATATAGTTCAGCAATGGGGAAAGCCGTCTTGGCGCATTTTACGGAAGAGCAATATCAACAGTATATCGAACAATGTCCTCTGGTCCCCTTCACTGAATATACAATTACCAATTCTTTAAAACTAAAAAAAGAGATCCAGCAAGTTAAACAAACAAAAATCGCCTTCGATGATGAAGAAGTCGAAAAAGACATTTTTTGCATCGGTACCTCTTTAGTTCATGAGAACCAGGTGGTTGGAGCGTTTAGTGTCAGTATGCCGAAATACCGATTAAGTGAAGAAAGCAAGGCTCAAATCATTCAAACGATCCTGCAAACGAAAGAAGAAATCGAAAAAACTTTTGAAAAAAGCTAAAAAGCGTTTGCATTTTTTTATTCCTGCCGTATAATGAAGATGTAAATTTCTTTATTGTAAACTATAATTTCCAAATAAGAAATGGGTGGGAAGATGAAAAAAATGGATATCTTATCTCGTTTGAAACAAGCGGGAGTTATTGCAGTCGTACGAGGAGCAACAAATGAAGAAGCACTGAATGCTTGTCACGCGATTATCAAAGGCGGACTAACTGGCATTGAGTTGACTTTCACCGTGCCACAAGCAGATCGAGTAATTAAAGAACTAGTAGAAACCTACAAAGACCAACAGGATGTGGTGATCGGTGCAGGGACAGTGTTGGATGCTATTACTGCGCGTTTAGCGATTTTAGCAGGTGCTGAGTATATCGTCAGCCCCTGTTTTGATCAGGAAACCGCAGAACTATGCAATTTATACCAAATCCCTTATTTACCAGGATGTATGACGATCGATGAAATCAAAACAGCGCTAAAAAGTGGCGTAGACATCGTCAAACTATTTCCTGGAAGTGCTTTCGGTCCAAGTATCATCTCTGCATTCAAAGCGCCGATGCCCCATGTCAATATCATGCCTACTGGTGGGGTCAGTTTAGAAAACATGCAAGAATGGTTTGAGGCAGGCGTGATCACTGTTGGTGTTGGTGGGAACTTGTTGGCTCCAGCAGCTCATGGAGATTTTGAGGAAGTGACAAAAGTCGCACAACAATATGCGGCAAAAATGAAAGAAATTACGAGGTAACCGCTGATGGGAAGAGTCGTGACACTCGGAGAAATCATGCTACGCTTGTCGACAGAACAGGGACAACGGTTACAAGACAGTGATCATTTTTGCGCGCATTATGGCGGTGGGGAAGCGAATGTCGCGATCTCATTAGCAAATTATGGACATATGGTTTCGTTCATGTCAAAAGTCCCAGAACATTCACTGGGTCTGGCAGTCGAAAAACACTTACGAAGCTATGGGGTAGATACTAGCCTACTGCTGAAAGGCGGCCCTCGGCTTGGCACATATTATATGGAAACAGGGATCGGTGAACGTGCGGCTTCAGTCATTTATGATCGTGCTGGTTCTAGTTTCGCGGTGATGGATCGCTTGGAATGGTCACTAGAGGATTGTTTTAAGGGAGTCGATCTATTCCATGTTTCAGGAATCACACCGGCATTATCAGAAAATTGGCGATGGCTGACAAAAGAACTTATGGAAGCAGCCAAACAAGCAGGTTGTCAAATCAGTTTTGATATCAATTATCGGGGCAAGCTGTGGACACAACAAGAAGCGGGTAAAGTGTTAGAACAATTATTACCACTCGTTGATATTTGTTCAGCGGGTGAGATGGATGCGCTTTATTTGTTAGGGATAGCAAAAGCACCTGAAACGACAGTAAATCCACTTATTTATTATTACGAAAAAATGCAAGAAAGATTTCCCAACATCCAAACGTTTTACTCAACCAAACGTACGGTGCATTCAGCGAGTGAAAATGATCTACAAGGTACCTTGTGGATGAAGGATAGCTATTTCGAATCGCCGCTTCATCAAGTCACTTCGATCGTTGATCGTGTGGGTGGAGGAGATGCGTTTGCTGGGGGATTGCTTCATGGAATTTTAGAAGAGATGCAACCACAAGCAATTATTGATTTTGCGACAGCAGCCTCTGCGTTGAAACACACGATTCATGGAGATTGCAACCAATTCAATCAAGCAGAAGTTGCTAGTTTTATCACTAGCGGTTCTGGAAAAATCATTCGATAAAGGAGAGTCTATCAACATGCAAGAAATGGAAACACGTTATACACATAGCCCAGAGGATATCCGTCATTATTCAACAGAACAATTGAGAAATGAATTTTTGGTAGAGAAAGTATTTGTTCCAGGGAAAATCAGTCTTACTTATACGCACAATGATCGTATGATCTTCGGCGGTGTAACACCAACAACTCATCCATTAGAAATCAAACTAGATAAAGAACTAGGTGTTACTTATTTCCTAGAACGTCGCGAGCTTGGTGTGATCAACATCGGCGGACCCGGATTCATTGGAATCGACGGTGAAAAAGAAGAAATGAAGAAACAAGATGGGTATTACATCGGTAAAGAAACGGAGCATGTAGTTTTCTCCTCGGTAGATCCAGAAAACCCTGCAAAATTTTACATCAGTTCTGTGCCAGCACATCACAAATATCCAAATGTAAAAATCAGCATCGATCAAGTGAAACCCATGGAAACAGGCGAAGGCGTCACATTGAATGAGCGCAAAATCTACCAATATATCCATCCAAACGTTTGTGAAAGCTGTCAATTACAGATGGGTTATACCATTTTAGAACCGGGTAGTTCATGGAACACGATGCCTTGTCATACACATGAACGTCGCATGGAAGCTTATGTTTACTTTGATTATGCAAATGAAGATACACGTGTGTTCCATATGATGGGTAAACCAGATGAAACCAAACATTTAGTCGTAGATAATGAACAAGCCGTGATTTCGCCAAGTTGGTCGATCCACTCAGGTGTTGGCACAAGCAATTATTCGTTTATCTGGGCAATGTGTGGTGAAAATATCACCTATACAGATATGGATATGGTATCAATGGATCAATTGAAATAGGAAAGGAAGATAAAAATGTCATTCAATATGGATATGTTTCGCTTAGACAATAAAGTCGCTTTAATCACCGGTGCGGTATACGGAATCGGTTTTGAGATTGCTCGCTCATTAGCAGAAGCTGGAGCAACGATCGTCTTCAATAATTTAACTCAGGAATCAGTAGATGAAGGGATTGCCAACTACAAAGAAATTGGCATTGAAGCAAAAGGCTATGTTTGTGATGTGACGGATGAGTCAGCAGTACAAGCAATGGTCAAACAAATCAAATCAGAAGTTGGTCCAATCGATATTTTGGTCAACAATGCAGGCATCATCAAACGTACACCAATGATCGAAATGGATGTGGCGGATTTCCGTCAAGTCATCGACGTAGACTTGAACGCACCATTTATCATGTCGAAAGCAGTCATCCCAGATATGATTGAAAAAGGTGGTGGGAAAATCATCAATATTTGTTCAATGATGAGTGAACTTGGCCGTGAGACAGTAAGTGCCTATGCTGCTGCTAAAGGCGGATTAAAAATGTTGACGAAAAACATTGCTTCAGAATATGGTCAGTACAACATTCAATGTAATGGGATCGGACCTGGCTATATCGCGACGCCGCAAACAGCGCCATTAAGAGAAACACAAGAAAACGGGGAGCGTCATCCATTTGACCAATTTATCGTTGGCCGTACACCAGCCGCTCGTTGGGGTGATCCAATCGACTTAGCTGGACCATCTGTCTTCTTAGCATCAAGTGCGTCTGATTTTGTTAACGGACATATCTTGTATGTAGATGGCGGTATCTTAGCTTATATCGGAAAACAACCATAATAAACAAAGAATGACGAGTGCATCGTATGCACTCGTCATTTTTATTTGCGCCGACCATATTTTGATAATGGGATGTCTCTGGCTTCGCACCATTCTTTGACCGGGCCAGAAAAAATCAAGGATTGTTTGGTTAAATCACTTGTTTTTGTTGCACCGACCATAGCATAGAGCATTCGTAGTTCTTCTTGCCACTGTGCCATAAGAGCAATCGTCTCCTCGATCCCGTGTGTCATGTAGTGCGTCAAGATCGTTCCGGAAATCCCTACAGCGTTCGCACCAAGACACAATGCTTTAAAGATATCATAAGCATTTCGTATGCCACCCGAAGCAATGATTTCGGCGGCTGTATTTGCTTCGTTCGCTTCAAGTAAGGAGGACACAGTAGATTGTCCCCAATCCGTCAAATAAGCCAATTCACGTTTTTTACGACGAGCATTTTCGATTTGTGTGAAGCTTGTTCCGCTACGTCCACTGACGTCAATCGTCTTGATACCTAGTTCAGACAGTTCAATGATGGTCTCCCTCGTCATCCCAAAGCCCACTTCTTTTACGATCACTGGCACATCAAGAGTTTGTTGGATTTCTGAGATCAGTTCTTTCCACTGCGAAAAATCGCGATCCCCTTCAGGCATGACTAATTCTTGTGGTGCATTTAAATGGATCTGTAACGCATCCGCTTGGAAGAGTGCTACAGCTTCTTGGGCACGTGCGACAGAAGTACCAGCACCGACATTCGCTAAAATCTTCCCTTCAGGATAGACATCTCGCATCACCGTATAAGAATTTGCCAAGGAAGGATCTTTCAAGGCGGCGCTGACAGAACCGGTAGCAACCATCAATCCAGCACTTTTAGCAATCTGTGCAAGGTCATGATTGATCTTTTTTGTTTTTTCACTACCGCCAGTCATGGCATTGATATAGAAAGGACTAGAAAGAGTAAAACCTGCAACTTCTGTCTTCAAAGACACTTCATCGACCTTGCTTTGTGGAAGTGGATGATGGACAGGTCGAACGAAGTCAAATTCATTTATTTGTTTGTTATGAAATGCTTTAGCTAATGATACATGTTCATCTTTTCGATTCATAACTTGTCCTCTTTCTGTTGATGGTAGACATGTAATGGAAGCGGGGTGATTTCAGCTTCTTCCCAAGCACTCATCAGTGGAAGGATACCTGATTTTTGGTCCACGATCACGATGCCACAATCCCCACCGCCAGCGCCAGAAGATTTCGCCGCGCCTTCAAATTGTTCAGCTAAACAACACAGTTTATTTAATGCTGGTGTTTCAATCAACACGCCAGTGATGGCAGACAGATCACGCAATAATTCACGATTTTTACGAATCATTTCTTGGATCAAAGCAACGTCGTTTTCTTTAAAACCTTGGATCATCGTGTTGACGCAAAGCGTACTATCTTCAAGGAATTGTTGATACGCCGCCATTTTATCTTCACGAGAGCGATGTACTTGGTCCACTAAGTCGGAAGTAGAGGCAGGACTACCAGTCCAACCAATCAATAAACGGAGATCTTCCGGAGTGTGTAAGGATTCAATAGATAAACCAGGCCAATCGAGCGCTAATAATTCACTGATCGTTTTACTTGATTCTTGTTCTTTGAGCCATTGGTGGTCAAAAGTGGAGAAGGCGATCCAACCACCATAACAGCTAGCCGCAATATCACCACAAGAACCATTGTCTTGGACAGCTAGATTAGCTAAGGCTGCAATTTTAAAAATCTCAAGCTGAGATAAATTCAGTGCATAAAATTGGTTCAATGCTCGTACAGTCGCTACCGCTACTGCGCCACTAGAACCTAGTCCATACTTCCTACCATTTGAGCTATCTAATTCACTGGTTACCTTCAAGTCATAAAATGAAAGAAGAATGTTTTTTTCCTGTGCATATTTCTCAGTTAAACGTATAGCAGCAAGGATATAATGGAACGGGTTTTCACGGATATCTAGAATGAGTTCGCCTTTTCGTCTTGTCCAACGCACAGGCATTTCGCTATATTGTGCAGATTGGATACTCCCGACTTTCCGAGCAGCTTTCACTGTTACTGTGACGAATTGATCGACTGCCACGATGATTGCAGGATGCCCCGTTTCGACAACTGCGTATTCTCCAGCGATATAAAGTTTTCCAGGTGCAGATACTTCAACCATAACAATCTCCCTTTATTCAATAATCGTGATTCCTTGCCCAGCATGAGCAAGAATCACTTGTTGACGACTAAATAATTCAATGAATTTTGCTTGAACAGCCGTTTGATTTTTCTTTTCAACTAATACTTTGACGTTTGGGCCTGCATCCATCGTGAAATAGCAAGGAATGCCTGAAGCACGTAGTTCACGAACCGTTTGCATCGCCTTCAGACTATCTGGAGACCAGTAGGTGAAGGGTGGATTAGCCGCTAACGTGGTGCCGTGCATTTTTAACCCATTTCGCTCCATGATTTCGCCCATTTTTTGGAACGATTTTTCAGCGATTGCTTGTTTCAGCTCCCGTAGATCTGTTTCGACTGAATCAAGCCACCCTTGATAAAAATGTGAAGTTTTCACTGTTCGGCGCATTCCATCACGACTAGATACATCTTTTTGTTGATCATTGATCAATACAAATACCATGGCGAGTTCGTCTTCAAATCCATTAGAAGGGATTTGTTGCGCATATGAAGTTTGGTCATCATGCCCTTTTTCCCATTCCACGAAGCCACCAAAAATACTACGACAAGCAGAGCCAGAGCCGCGACGAGCTAGTCTGGACAGGGATTGTTTATCCAATTCTAGTCCTAGGGCTTCATTACAGGCGCCGGCTAACGCAGCTAGACCGCTTGCAGAGGAAGCTAACCCTGCGGCTGTTGGAACAAAGTTATGGCTGATCACTTTTGCGCGTTTGTTTGTATTCGCTTGTATGCGTACAAGATCAAGGAAGCGACTGACTTTTTTGGTGGCTGCTTCTGTTTGTAATTCATGATCTAAATAGAACAGATCGTCTGTGAACGAATCTGAAAAAATCACTTCGGTTTCTGTGTAGAAAGCATCGAGAGTGAGAGATAAACTGTTGTTCATCGGAAGAATCAATTCTTCATTTTTTTTGCCCCAATATTTGATCAAGGCGATATTTGTATAAGCACGGGCTTTACCACTAAGCATAGGTATGTACTCCTAATCCTTGAATCCAAGTTTCAGCTGCGCCTGCTTGTATTAGTGCGTGGCTGATTTCTTGAGCTTCTGTTTTTGTTTGTGCTAAGGCAATCATACATCCACCACGTCCGCCACCGGTCAATTTTGCTCCTAAAGCGCCAGCAGCACGTGCGGTAGCGATCAGAGTATCTAAAAAGTCATTACTGATCGTCAAACTTTTTAGAATGCGCTGGGCATCATTCATTGCTTCAGCTAACTTTTCTGGCGAATTGTCGATAATTGCTTTTTTAGCTTGTTTCGTCAAGTATCCTAGTTGTTGGATTTTTTGTCCAGTTTTCTGCGCATCTTTCTCAAAAAGGTGTGCGACATCTTTCACCGCTGCACGTGTTTGTCCTTTGATTCCCGTATCAGCGACAATCAAGAAAGCATCGATATTCAACGCAAAATAATCAAAAGGATGGCCTTTTGTAAAATAAATCGGTTCGAATCCACTTGTTGCGGCAGCATCGATTCCACTGGGGTTTCCATGTGCGATTTTTTCAGAAACTTGCACATGCGCCAATAATTGTTCTCGTGATAATGGCAACTCATAGGCGGAATAAAAAGCTCGTGTGATCGCAGTAGCTACGGCTGCACTGGAACCCATTCCACGTTCTGCAGGGATGGTGCTTTCAATCGTTAAACGCAAGGTGTCTTGCACATGGTAGTGAGTTTTCAGACCAGCAATCAGCTGTTTGATATTATTCAACGCATGTGGTGCATCATGTAAATTTCCTATATAGTAGGAAGAAATAAGTTGATCTTTATTGAATGATTGGAGTGCTTCAAGTGTAGCTGTTACTTTTGTTGCATAAAACGGAAAGGCAATGGCAGGCTCGCCGTAAACGACAGCATGCTCACCCATTAAAATCAGTTTTCCACTCGATTCCCCTTGGCCATGAATTGCCATAATACAACTCCTTCTTTTCCTCTAAGAGTAGCTTTTTAACAAAAAATAAAGCGCCTATTACTATGTGCGCAATGTTTGTCCAAAAAAACAGTCCTTCTTTATTTTACTAAAACCAGTCAAGAAGTAAAATAAAGAATACGATTTCTCGACAAAAAACGTGATTTTCTTAATAAAATTTTGATTTTTCATAGGAAAGAATCTTGTCGATTTCGTTTGACACCACAAGATATTGGGGTTATATTTAGAAACATGAGAAAAAAACACTGTATTTAGTGGGAGAAGTGAGTTGGAGGGAAATGAGTGTGATTGTTTTAGCAGGAACGATAGGAGCAGGGAAATCAAGCTTAACAAAAATGATTGCTGACCATTTTAAGAGTCAGGCGTTTTACGAATCAATCGATGACAACGAAGTATTGCCTTTGTTTTATGCAAACCCTGAACAATATGCGTTTTTATTGCAAATTTATTTTTTGAATAAGCGATTTGCAAGTATCAAGCAAGCGATGCAAGAGGATAACAATGTGTTAGATCGTTCGATCTATGAAGATTCATTATTATTTCATTTAAATGCAGATCTTGGTCGAGCGACAGCGACAGAAGTCCAAGTCTACGATGAATTATTGGCGAACATGATGGAAGAATTGCCCTATGCGGCATCGAAAAAACATCCCGATCTATTGGTTCATATTCGCGTATCTTTTTCAACCATGTTAGAACGGATCGAAAAAAGAGGGCGGGCATATGAACAACTTTCTTTTGACCCTAGTCTCTATGAGTATTATCAAGAATTGAATCGCCGTTATGATGAATGGTATGAAGCTTACGATGAAAGTCCTAAGATCCAAATCGACGGTGACTGTTTGAACTTTGTGGAAGATGAAGCAGCTAGAGTACAAGTGTTACAAATGATTGAAGAAAAACTAATGGAGATCCGTGAAGAAGTCAGCATATAAAAAATGTTCTGACTTAAGTGGAACTTTGAATTGTCCGAATAAAAAATCACAAAAAAGAGGCAACCACAAATGAGTGATTGCCTCTTGCTTATTTGAATCGTTGTTTAGTCGAATAAAGGGTAGTGAGTTGATTTATTTAGGGTAAAATAATGAGTGAGCAATGCCTGGTGCCCAGTTTGTATCACCGTAGTTCAAGTGAGACTGCCAAGTAATATAAGTCACACCATTGTGGACAACTTCTTCACCGGCTGTATAAGAAACAGGTGAGAAGAAGCTACCTACTGTCCATTGACGTCCAGTAACGACTTCACCGCCGCCGTTTCCGCCATCGCCACCATTTTCGTCACCGCCGCCATTTTCATCGCGATCAGTTGTGATTGTTAATGTGTTACTTGCATCTGAAACATCGCCTTCATTGCTGATTGCGCGTACTACAAATGAGTATTGTGTCTCAGCTTTTAAGCCTTCTACTTCAAAAACAGTTTCAGTTGTTGAACCAATTACTTGGCCATCACGCAAGATTTCGTATTCTTTGATTCCTTTTGAGTGAGTAGAAGCTCCCCACATCAATGAAACGCTAGAACTTGTCTGACCCATTGAGTGTAAGTGGCTAGGTGCAGTTGGTTTTTCTTCTGTAGTTTCAGATAAAGTTGTAACAGATAAAGCTGTTCTTTCAGAAACTAGCCCTGTTTGTCCAACTGCTTCGATTTCATATTTATATGTAGTTTCTGCAGTTAGGTTTTGATCGCTGAAATCTGGTGAAGCTGTGTTTCCTAATAATTGACCATCACGGTAAACGTTGAATGATGAAGCATTTACTTGTCCATCCCAAGTCAATTGAGTTGTTGAAGAAGTTACATTAGTAGTACGAACGTTACGTGGTGCTGTTGGTGCTACTGGAATTGCTGAATCACCTTTCAAGTTCACATCGATTACTTGGTAGAATGCCATTGCTGTATCATCTACATCCCAAACAGCTAGAACAACATGGTAACCAAGACGGTCATTAGGGATGTTCACTAAGTGTGATGGATTTGTTGAAGCTTGAGCCCCACCATGGTTGATCGTTGTTAACAATTCAAAATCGCTACGATCTAATTGATCGTTTGGATTCCAATCTGCTTTTGTGATATAGTAATGCCATTTAGTTGTAGGGTGAGTCGCGGTATAACGCCAAGTAAATGTATTAGGACCTGTGTTCAAATCTTGTTTTGTCCACATGGTCGAAGTTTGACGGTCTAAGTTGAAGTTGTTTCCAACAGCACCGTTTGCAGAAGCGATGCGTCCGTCAGCAGGGCCAGCTTGCGGAAAACCTTTTAATGCTTCTAATGATTGTGGTTCATAAATCACTGGACCGTATTTTGCTAATGCTGCATTATGGTTCACATTACGGTCTAAGGAACCTTGGTATGAACGACTGATCGGTGACTGCACATAACCGTGAGCTGAAGCGTCTTGTCCTCCGATAGATAAACCTACTCCTAATAAAACGCTAGAGCATAGAACTGTTGCTAAAATTTGTTTTTTCATGTTTCCCTCCATAGATAAAATGATATTTTAGATAACTAATAAGGTCGATGAGTATGACTCGTTCGATGTGCCTCGTTGTTATCTGTATTTAATATTATCAGAGAATTGCACTATTGAATAATCTGTTTATACCGAACATTAGGTAAAATTGGGTCTTGACTTCAAATGATGGTATTTTTATCCAAAACATGAATAAATATTGTTTTAAAGGCGTTTTTGTTGTCTTTTTTATTTGTTATTAGTTATTTATTTTGCATAATAAATAACAGAAAAAAATAAAAAGATAAAATTTGATTCTAATTGAGAAAGGTTGAAGTAGCGTTTGTAGTTATTTTTAACGTTTGCTTATTTTTAAAATATATCTTTTTATTGGCTGTTTTATTCCTTTTTTATGGATTTGACCATCAATTTTTTGGTCTGAGATTGTGATAGGAGCGTTCGGTCTTATTATCGAAAAAAGTCAAATTAGAATATCGTTTATTTGGATTCAAGAGTTTCGAGAGGACTAAATACCACCTCTCAAGCAATTCTATCTATTTTATCTATTTATAGAAGGAACGGGATACGAAGTGGGAGGGAATGTATTTTGCAATCTGTGATAATGGATAAGCGCTTTGAAAAAAATAGCACCTGTAATATTCGTCTCGAATGTTACAGGTGCTGGCTTATTTTTGAGGCAAAGAAAGTTGTTCTAGCCTCATTTTTATAGGGTTTTGTTTACGTGGAATGTTTTCTATATTATCGTTTTAATTACGTTGATAAGGTTTATTTTATTTAGGATAGAATAAGGCATGGGCAATTCCTGGCGCCCAGTTTGTATCACCATAGTTCAAGTGAGATTGCCAAGTGATATATGTCACACCGTTGTGAACAACTTCTTCACCGGCTGTATAAGAAACCGGTGCGAATAAGCTTCCTACTGTCCATTGACGTCCTGGAGTGACTTCACCACCCCCGTCACCGCCATTGTCATCGCGATCTGTCGTAATAGATAACGCATTGCTTGCATCAGATAGTTCATCCGTATTGCTGACTGCGCGAACCACGAATGAGTAGGTAGTGTTTGCAGCTAATCCAGACACTTCGTATTCTGTTTCTTTTGTTGAACCAATCAATTGATTGTTACGGTAGATGTTGTATTGTTTGATTCCTTTTGAATGAGTAGAAGCGCCCCACATCAATGAAACACTTGAACTTGTTTGACCCATCGAGTGTAAGTGAGTTGGTGTAGTTGGTTTTTCTTGTGTATTTTCTGTTGTAGTTTTTACTGTCAAAGCTGTTTTAGCAGAGACTAAGCCAGTTTGTCCAACTGCTTCGATTTCATAATTATAAGATGTATCCGCAGTTAAGTTTGTATCACTGAAATCTGGTGTTGTTGTGTTTCCAAGCAATACGCCATCACGGTAAACGTTGTAAGAGGCAGTATTCGCTTGGCTGTTCCAAGCTAATTGGACAGTTGAAGAAGTCACATTCGTCGCACGAACGTTTTGTGGTGCTGTTGGTGCTACTGGAATTGCTGAATCACCTTTCAAGTTGACGTCGACTACTTGATAGAATGCAGCGCCTGTGTCATGGATATCCCAAACAGCTAGAACGACATGGTAACCAAGCCGATCCTTTGGTATATTCACTGAATGCGATGGATTAGTCGAAGCTTGTGCCCCGTGATGATCGATAGTTGCTAATAATTCCAAATCGCTACGTTTTAAGGGCTCATTTGGGTTCCAACCTACTTTAGTAATATAATAATGCCATTTAGTGGTACGGTGAGATTGTGTATAACGCCATCTGAATGTATTCACACCAGTATCTAAGTTTTGTTTTGTCCACATCGTTTCTGTTTGGTTATCTAGTAAGAAGCTTCCTCCAACTGCACCATTTGCAGAAGCGATGCGTCCGTCAGCAGGGCCAGCTGCTGGGAAGCCTTTAGCAGTTTCTAATGATTGTGGTTCATAAATCACTGGACCATATTTTGCTGCTGCAGCGGATAAATTAACATTACGGTCTAAGTGTCCTTGATACGCACGACTGATCGGTGATTCGACATAACCGTGAGCAGAAGCGTCTTGTTCCCCAATCGTTAAGCTTGCTCCAAATAAAATCCCCGAGCATAAAACTGTACCAAAAATTTGTTTTTTCATTTTTTCCTCCATATGTAAATAAGATTTAGATAACGCATAATAAAAAACGAATTTCGTAATTATCTCTCTTTTGTGTTATCTGGAATTAAGATTATCAAATAAAATGAATAGTTACGAATCAGTTTATACCGATGTGTAGGTAAAAAAATGATAGAAACATAAATAGTATGATTTGTTATAACGTTGATTTTTTAAGGATTTAGGTACCATATTTGGAAAATGAGAACATTTTTTTATAAAAAAATATTTCTTGGGATTAAGAATTGAATGATTTTGTTCAGATTCTATTTTAGTTATCTTAAAATAAAAAAAGTGAAATTATATAAAACGTAAATGAGGTAGTAGCAGAAGGGTGACAGATTCGATTGGTGATAAGGGAAGTAACAAAAATATCTAATTGCTGAGCTGTATGAGAAGAAGAACTGCTACGATTAAATAGAAAAAAGTGAAGAAATGATTGACAAAAATAAATAGATTTGGTATGATAATTAAGTTGAGAAATAAAAGCAGAAGCACCCGCTTCTCGCCTTAGTTGATACAGTCACTGGGCTAGATAGTTTTCATCTATATGTAGTATAGGTGGAGTACGTGCGGGTTCTATCAAAAGAACTCGTTTTTTTATTGCCGTTCATTCGGTAAGCTTTTCTTTCTCTCATAATATTTGGAGGTGAATGACCATAGCAAAGGATATGATGGTTAACGACGGCATTCGTGCACGTGAATTACGATTGATCGGTTCAGATGGTGAGCAATTAGGAGTTAAGTCAAAAGCAGAAGCATTGCAAATTGCAGAACAATCAAACTTGGATCTTGTGTTAGTTGCTCCAGGTGCGAAACCACCAGTAGCGCGAATCATGGACTACGGAAAATACCGTTTCGAGCAACAAAAGAAAGACCGCGAAGCGCGTAAAAAACAAAAAGTGATCAATGTAAAAGAAGTTCGTTTAAGTCCAACGATTGATTTGAATGACTTCAATACAAAACTTCGTAATGCACGTAAGTTCTTAGAGAAAGGCGATAAAGTGAAAGCTTCTATCCGTTTCAAAGGCCGTGCCATTACCCACAAAGAAATTGGTCAAAAAGTCTTGGATCGCTTAGCTGAAGAAACTGCTGATATTGCAACAGTGGAACAAAAAGCGAAAATGGACGGACGCAGCATGTTCTTGACGCTGGCACCGAAAAACGACAGTAAGTAATTTGAATGACTAACTGATTGTTGGACAGTCAATAGTCGGATAACGAAAGATTTTGAGGAGGAAATATAGTCATGCCAAAACAAAAAACACACCGCGGATCAGCAAAACGTTTCAAACGTACTGGTAAAGGCGGATTGAAACGCTTCCGTGCGTTTACAAGTCACCGTTTCCACGGCAAAACTAAAAAACAACGCCGTCAATTACGTAAAGCGCGCATGGTTTCTAGTGGCGATTTCAAACGTATTCGTCAACAACTAGCAAAAATGAAATAAGAACGTAAAATAATTGAAATTTAAAGATTTATTTTTATTAGGAGGAATTATACATGGCACGTGTAAAAGGTGGAACAGTAACTCGTAAACGTCGCAAAAAAATGCTGAAATTAGCAAAAGGTTACTACGGTTCAAAACACACTTTATTTAAAACAGCAAAAGAACAAGTAATGAATTCATACAACTACGCATATCGCGATCGTCGTCAAAAGAAACGCGACTTCCGCAAATTGTGGATCGCTCGTATCAACGCAGCGGCTCGTATGAATGGCTTAAGCTACTCAAAATTGATGCACGGTTTGAAATTAGCTGAAATCGACATCAACCGCAAAATGTTAGCTGACTTGGCTGTCCATGATGCAGCAGCATTTACTGCATTAGCTGACCAAGCAAAAGATGCTTTAGCTAAATAAGCGCTAGAATAGCTAAACACATCCAGGTTTTCTGGATGTGTTTTTTTATATCTAACAAACTTCAATAAAATTTCTGTTATGTACAAATAAATTGAAATAACCAAATAGATAAAGTACATGATATTTTTTTGAAAAGAAAGGTGACCATAGCTCATTTTTTGTCTTAGATAATGAATCTTTGTATATAGTTATCTGACTGAAATGTTTTTTCAAAAAACATTTCAGTAGCTCGTAATGAATCTTTTTTAATCATATGTACTTATTCTGTCGTTGATATTTAATGAAAGCGGTTTCTTTGTAGGGTAAAATGAAGCAACTGATATATCAGTGGGATGAAATAGAATGGAGTGAGTCTATGAGCGAAATGATTATTGGCATGTTGTTGATTTTGTCGTTCTTTTTTATGGTTTGGTATTGTGTCAAAGGACTTAATTTGATGGTTGGTTTAGCGATCATGGCGACGATTTGGATGGGATTGGCGCTGATTGGTAATTTTTTCTCACCGAATGCCGCAATGGAAGGACAGTCAGTCATTGATGTGTTGACCCATGTATATGCTACTGGTCCAGCGGAATATGCGAAATCGATTTTAGTGAATGTATTCTTTGGTGCTTTTTTTGGTCGAGTATTGGTAGATAGTGGGATAGCGGCTACATTGATTCGAAAAGTGGTAGAGCTTGGCGGTGATAAACCGCGGATCACGATGAGCCTTTTATGTCTTGTAACGTCAATTATTTTTATGTCGATGACCGGGATCGGCCCAGTGATTTCAATTGCCGTGATCGTTTTACCGATTTTGATGTCGTTAGGAATTGCTGCACCTGTTGCTCTATTTGCATTCATGGGTTCGATTATGGCAGGGATCTTTGCAAATATTGTCAATTTCAAGCAATACCAAACGATCTATGCAGGGTTTAATTCTGCGGCTGAAAATTATACATACAATGATTACTTTCAAATCGGAATGATTGGCATGATCGTAAGTTTAGTAATCGTTTTGCTTGTAGCTAATATATCAATGAACCCGAAGAAACGCTATGCAATGGCAGCTGAACTTCCACGAGAAGGTGGGGAAGCGCCAATGATTTCTTGGTTGGCAGTCGTTATTCCTGTGTTGGGAGTGGTGTTATTAGAAATTCCGATTATTCTTGGTTTCATGTTGGCAGGGATCTGGGCGTTGCTATTTACTGGGAAATTACGTGGTGGATACAAGGAGATCTGTCGGCAATTCGCTAAATTATTTACAGATGGAGCAACAGATGTAGCACCGATGGTTGGCTTTTTGATGACTTTAGCGATGTTCAATAATTCGGCGGTATATGCTTCTTCTTATTTCTCTGCGATTTTGGGAGACTTTATTCCCCAGACACCTTTTGTGTTGGCACTTGCCTTTGCATTGTTGACGCCTCTAGGTTTTTTCCGTGGTCCGTTGAGTCTAGTCGGTTCGGGATCAGCGATTTTAGCAGTAGTTTTAGCAGTCAATCCGACAATGCCTGTGGCCTTCTTATTTCCGTTATTTGCGACGACGACCATTGCGCCACAGCATTTAGATATCACTCAATCCTGGATTGCATGGGGATTAGGGTATACAAAGGTTTCCTCTCGTGAATTCATGAAAAAATCGATTCCGACAGGGTGGGCGATCGGTGTGATCGTCTGTATCTTGACGTTGATCCTTTATGGTAATTTTTGATAGGTATAGAAAGTAAAAAATTTGGAGGATGCAAAATGAAGCGTGCAGTAAGAATGGGCATTGATGTAGGCGGTACCCATACAAAAGCAGTCGCAATCGACAATGCGACACATGAAGTCATCGGTAAATCATCTGTTAAAACAACGCATCACCATCCAGAGGGTGTAGCTGCAGGGGTTGTACAATCGTTCCAAAATTGTTTGCAAGAAAATCAGATCAGCCCCGAGGATGTTGTTTTTGTCGCGCATTCTACAACTCAAGCAACGAATGCCTTGATTGAAGGAGATGTGGCAAAAGTAGGAGTGATCGGAATGGCAAAGGGCGGGTTCGAAGGTTTTTTGGCAAAAAGACAAACTCGATTAGCACCGATTGATTTAGGGAATAATCGAAAAATAGACATTGCAAATGTGTTCTTGCCAATCAAACAATTGACAAATGAACGAGTGTTAGAGACGATTGCTACACTTAAAAAAGAACAGGCGGAAGTTTTAGTTTCTTCCATGGCTTTTGGCGTAGATAATAGTGAACCAGAACAAGTCATCTATTCACTTGCTTCGGAACAAGGGATACCAACAACGATGGCTTCTGAAATCACAAAGCTTTATGGTTTGACGAGACGAACACGAACGGCAGCGATCAATGCCTCGATTTTACCTAAAATGTTAGAAACAGCGACATCAACTGAACGTTCCGTTCGAACTGCCGGTGTCAATGTTTCTTTGATGATCATGCGTGGTGATGGTGGTGTAATGGAAATTGCTGAAATGAAGAAGCGACCAGTATTAACGATGCTTTCAGGTCCAGCTGCCTCTGTCATGGGTTCTTTGATGTATTTACGTGCCTCGAATGGTGTGTATTTTGAAGTTGGAGGGACAACGACTAATATTGGTGTTATCAGGAATGGGCGTCCAGCCATCGATTACTCAGTGGTCGGCGGTCATGCGACCTATATTTCATCGTTAGATGTTCGTGTCTTAGGTGTGGCCGGTGGTTCAATGGTTCGGGCAGATCGCACAGGGATCCTTGATGTGGGACCACGTTCAGCCCATATTGCTGGATTGGATTATGCTGTATTCACACCGATTGAAAAAATCGATCAACCGAAAATCGTTTTTTTCTCACCCATTGAGGGAGATCCGGCTGATTATGTCAAAGTGATTTTGGCAGACGGAAAAGAGGTCACTATTACCAATACATGTGCAGCGAATGTTCTTGGGCTTGTCCAAGAAGAACACTTTTCTTATGGTGATCCACAAGCCGCAAGAAAAGCCATGGAAGCTTTAGCAGCTTATTGTCAGACTTCTGTGGAAGATATCGCTGAGCAGATCATGGCAAAAGCTTATGCCAAAATCGAACCAGTGATTTTGGAACTGGCAGAAAAATATCAATTGGAAAAAGAGCAAATCTCCTTGGTTGGGGTAGGCGGTGGAGCAGCGTCCTTGATTACTTATTTTAGTCAGAAAATGGGTGTTAAGTATTCAATACCAGAAAATGCGGAAGTGATCTCATCTATCGGTGTGGCATTAGCGATGGTGAGAGATGTGGTTGAACGAATCATTCCTTCTCCAAGTAAAGAAGATATTCGAGGATTGAAAAATGAAGCGATGAATAAAGCAATCGAATCTGGCGCTACACCAGAATCGATTGAGGTCCATGTTGAAATTGATCCACAGACATCGAAAGTGACGGCAATTGCTACAGGTTCAACGGAAGTCAAAGCGACTGATTTAACAAAGCAGATCAGTGAAACAGAGGCGTTGACATTAGCTGCAGAAGATTTACGGATGTCCCTCAAAGATGTTCGTTTATTAGCGAATACTGACTACTTCTATGTGGTTGGGGAAAATAGTCCAGAACATTCAATCGGCGCATTACGGATCATCGACCAAAAAGGATTCATCAAAGTTCAAAGAGGGTATGCAAAATGTCTGAAAACTACAGCTGAACAGTATCTCTCCGCTGTCCAACAATTATGGGAAGAACTTGCGGTCTATCAGACGGAGCTGATTGCTCGACCGGAATTTTATCTATGTATCGGCGCGCGTGTCGCAGATTTTTCAGCGACAGAATTTGAACAACTACAACTCTTGATGGAGTTAGAAATCGCGATGTTGGAACCAGCGGAAGAAGTGATCGTGATTGCGGGAAATATCAAGCAAAAGTAAACTAGATGAGTTGATTTCAAAATTAATGACGATTTCTGATAAACAGTGGTGTGATTATCAATTTAAACGAGAGATTTTAGTAGGGAAACTCTCACTTTCTGAGCAACGAGCATGGGGAGAACTGGCGAGACAATGTGGAGAAAGGTTAGCAGAACTGATTTATCGAAAGTACCATACAAGAAATATTCATGCGCTTTGTCGTACATTAAATGTCGCTATCTCCTATGGAGAAACAGCATGGCGGAATGATCGTTTGACACTCGCCACTTACGATGAAACAACGGGGATCTGTTTAATGACAGAACCAATCCAGAAGTTTGAACAGGAAAAGATCACTGCTCTCCCACTGGAACAAGTGACTTCTTTGATTTTAGCACATGAATTGTATCATCATCTTGAAACATGCGATCCTACATTGTATACCCAACAGAAAACTATAGAACTATGGCGATTTTTTGGGTATCGCCATCAGTCTAAGATCCGAACATTGAGTGAGATTGCAGCGATGAGCTTTTCGGAGAAGTTGAATAACGTAGGATTTTCACCATATGTGTTAGAAGTCGCTATGATTTGGCCGTATGATCCTCTACTCTGTGAGCGACTTGTTCAGTCATTGTAAATCTATTTGAATAAGGCAAAAGAAGGCGCAAACGTTCCTAAAAATTGCGGAGCGTTACGCCTCTTTTGAATCATCCTTCAGAGGATGCTTCAAAATAATTCGGATAATGAAGGATCACTTGTTCTTGTTCCTCAATGATCATATGGAGGTGGAGGTTACAAAGAAATCCCACTTCATCAAGTGCGTGTTCTTTCATGGCTCTCAATAAGATTTGATGTTCATCTAATACACGGCCCCAATCTAATTCAGAAATCGTCAAACGCAACCAACGGAAACGATCTAAGTGAGTGCTATAGCTTTCAAGCCAAGTCCATATTTCTTCTTTCCCCGCAACTTTGTAACACATTTGGTGAAAGGCTTTATCCAAAAGAAAGAAGGTTTTTTTGTCTTGTGCCAAGATGGCTTGATCCGTCTGTTCTAAAATCATCTCCAAGCGTTGATGAGCGGTATCGTTCATTTTAGCACTGCACTCTTGTAAAATCGGTTGTTCTAATTTTTCTCGCATGTAACGTGCCAAGTCTGCGGAACGTATGTCGATTTTTGAGATATATGTACCGGATTGAGGAATTGTTTTGATCAATTCCTGATTTCTAAGTTGGATCAATGCTTCTCGAATTGGCGTGCGTCCAATCGTTAGTTGTTCTTCTAAGATTCTGTCGGAAATCTTACTCCCTGGAGCTAATTCAGAATAGATGATTTGTTGTCTGATAGCTTCGTATGCTTGTTGTTGCAAATTGTTCCCCATAGAACACCCCTTTCAAAAAGTTATATCCAGTATAGCATATCCTTTACTAGGAACAGAATAAGGGAGGAAGCAATAGGAACAGCGAACGGAAACACAAAAATAGAGCCGCAAACAATTGGTTTGTCGACTCTTTTCAATACATATCCATAGTGCGAACATCTCATCCTTTCACGAAAGCAACAGTCAATCTGGGCGAACTTCCTGCAGTTGTTTGACACGACCACCGATTTGATTGGCAAAGGTTTCTGATTCTTTTTTGTCTTTGAAGACAAGCAAGTTTTCCGGGTTTTTTTCACGTGTGCGACAGCCAGTTTTATCAATATAACCGTGTAGTACTTTCACGACATACATCATAATCACCTGCTTTTTTTCTTTCCATTATACAAATCGGGGGTTAAAAGGCAAGAATAAACACTTATTTTTTATTTTATTTCTGTTGCAGAATCAGGGGCTGCGTCGATGTTTGCATAAGTTTTAAACAGACTATCCAAGCTAGGGTTGACACGGCTTAGTTTGACTAAACGTTGATTTTCTGCAAGTAAGAAACAGTGCTGGCTTGTACCGGTCGTCCGTAAACGCTGATCTTCTGTGTCGTAGATCTCATAACGGAAATTCAAGCGTGTGCCTGTGTAGCTTTCGATAATCGGTTGGATCAAGATTTTGTCCCCATAACGGATCATCTCTTTGTATTCGCAACTTACGCCTAGTACAGGGATGATGATGCCTTGTTCTTCGATTTTCTTGTAACTAAAATCCAAGTGTTCTAACAAGGCAACACGTGCTTCTTCGAACCAGCGGATATAGTTGCTGTGGTGAATGATACCCATTTGATCGGTTTCATAATAAAAAGGCTCTCTAAGGTAGCCGGTATATTTTTCCATTGTTATGCTCCTTCTTATCTTTGACTAAAATAATGCATCCATTTTGGGATGTACTGACTGATTTGAGTCGGTAAAACGACATACTGCTCTTTTGCTAATTGATCGCCGATAAAGCTATGCAAATAGACAGCGGCACTGATCGTTTGGTCATTTTTTGGAAACTGAGCTAAAAAACCAGCAATCATGCCAGCTAACGTATCCCCCATACCACCTGTTGCCATAGCTGGTGAACCTGCTGTATTGTAATAGATGCCATTTTGCCCATAGATCGTTGTTTGATGACTTTTTAAAACCAGAGATGCCCCTAATTCTTGTTGCTTCTGCTGATTATTCTCTTCAGATTGCTCATCTAAACGCAATCCACTGACGCGTTGCCATTCCATTTGATGGGGTGTGAGAACGGTATACTCTGGATAAGGAAGCTCCAGCGAATACGTAGTGAGCAGTGTCAAAGCAGAACCATCAATGACTAACCATTGTTTTTCTGTTTGATTTGTCAGGACAAATTGCAGAAGTTCAAGGCTTTGTTGGTTGGTCCCTAATCCCGGACCAATCAGTAAGACATCGGCATCTTCAAAAGCCGAATGCCATGTTTCTTTATTTGTCCAATCCCCTACCATTGCCTCTGGTAAATGACTATGGACGGTCACGTGATTATTAGGATCTGTTACAACAGTTGTCAAGCCAGCCCCACTATGGACAGCTGCTAAAGCGCTCATGATGATCGCACCGCCAAACTGTTCATTTCCGCCAATCAGTACGACTTTTCCAAACGTACCTTTATGGGATTCCACAGGACGAGGAGTAATCACTTGTTGGAGTAATCGTTCATTTAATTCCATGAGAAAACCTCCTTTTTTTCATTATAGCCCATAATATTTAGGGAAAAAACTGTTTCGTTTATCCGTTGTCTGATTTTTTAAACAATTTGTCTGATTTATGTTATGATGAACTCGTAGACTGAATGAGTGGAGGAGTAACTTTATGACAATCAATTGGCAAAAAGAAGTCGAAGCACGTAAAGAAGACTTGCTTGAAGACTTAAAAAATCTTTTACGCGTAAGCAGTGAACGTGATGATTCAAAAGCAACTGCAGATGCACCATTTGGACCTGGGCCTCGTGACGCATTGAAACACATGCTTGCTTATGGTGAACGTGATGGCTTCGTTGTAAAAAACGTGGACAATTACGCAGGACACATCGATCTAGGTGAAGGAGACGAAACCTTAGGGATTTTTGGGCATATGGATGTTGTGCCTGCTGGCGATGGTTGGGATACTGATCCTTACGAACCAGTGATCAAAGACGGAAAAATCTTTGCTCGTGGGTCAAGTGATGACAAAGGACCAAGTATGGCTGCCTATTATGCGATGAAAATCATCAAAGACCTAGATTTAGAATTATCGAAAAAAGTTCGCTTTGTCGTAGGTAGTGACGAAGAAAGTGGTTGGGCAGATATGGCTTACTACTTTGAACATGAAGAAGAACCTGATTTCGGTTTCTCACCAGATGCGGAATTTCCGATCATCAACGGAGAAAAAGGCAATGTTTCTTTCGCATTCCGTTTTAAAGGCGATAATGCCGGTGACTATGTATTGAAATCATTTACGTCAGGTTTACGTGAAAACATGGTGCCAGGAACAGCGATTGCAAAAATCGAAGTACCAAGCGCAGATGCAGCAGTTGCTTTAGAAAAGGCATTTTATGAATTTGTTGAAGCAAACCCAATCAACGGTTCGATCGAAGCAGAGCATACATTTGTTACGATCAACGTAGTCGGAAAAGGAGCACATGGCGCAAGCCCACAATCTGGGATCAATGCCGGCTCTTTCTTAGCGAGCTTCCTTGATGATTATGAATTTATTGGTGCAGCTAAACAATTCATCCATGTGGCAGCTACTTACGTCCATGAAGACTTTTATGGTGAGAAATTAGGCGTTGCCCACGAAGACGAAAAAATGGGTAAACTAACAATGAACGCTGGGTTGTTTGCGTTTAAAGAAAATGGTTCAGAAGACGATAACTATATCAACATGAACTTCCGTTTTCCTAAGGGCACAACCACAGATGAATTAGAAAGCAAACTGAACAAAACAGTAGCAGACGAAGATGCGTCAGTTACTCGTGGTGCCCGTGTAATGGAACCACATTATGTACCAATGGATGATCCGTTGGTTGAAACATTATTACAAGTCTACGAAGATCATACCGGCGAAAAAGGCTACGAACAAATCATCGGTGGCGGCACATACGGACGCTTATTAAAACGCGGTGTTGCGTATGGCGCAATGTTTCCAGGCTACACAGATACAATGCACCAAGCAAATGAATTTATGAGTCTAGATGACTTATTCCGTGCTACAGCGATTTATGCAGATGCCATCTATCGTTTGGCAAAGTAAATCATCTTTATTCGTACTTCAACATTCATTACAAAAGTCAGAAATAGTTGTACGCCTATCTTAGATATAACATGATAAAATCATTAGGCAACAAATGACAAAGACTTGAGTGACACCTGGCCTTCAGAGAATTGGGCTTCTCTGAAGGCTTTTTTTGGATTCCAAAAAGCGGATATGTTAATAAATGAATAAACGTCTTCCTGACTAGTCATTTGTTTATTTGTTAGTTAAAGTTGTAAAGGTTATTTACATTTTCTTGTTATTCTATTAATATAATAAGTGTATACAAATTTTTTGGGGGTGAAATGAATATGCCTAAATACATCGAAATTGCTCGTTCTTTGAAAAATAAGATTATCGAGGGTGAATTTAAAGAAGGCGAGCTATTACCAAACCAAGAAGCATTGGCAAAAACCTATAATACGAGTCGAGTAACTGTCAGAAAAGCGATACAGTTATTGATTGATGAATCTTTGCTTTACACAAGACGGGGATCGGGGACATATGTTAGGAGCAACATAAAAAAGGACAATGAGAGTGTGACCCAGATCAATAGCGTATTTGGGACTTCTGCTCAAGAAGGGACGGCGGTGACTAGTAAAATCATCCGCTTTGATGTGCGTTTTCCCACTTCTTATGAGTCTGAAGAATTGAAAATAAAGGCGACTGATCCGGTCTATGATATTAAACGAGTGAGATATGTCAATGAAGAGGCGAGAAGTATAGAGACATCTATCATGCCTCTTAAGTACATCAAAAATTTGGACGAAGAGATTTTAAAGGGGTCCATCTATAACTATATCAGAGAAGAGTTAGGTTATGTGGTTAGTGCGGCCCGTCGAGTGATCATTGCTTCAAAGGCAAATCATTTAGATAGTGAAGAGTTTGAGATCGAGGTAGGCGACCCGATTTTGGAAACCAATCAGATCGTCTTTTTTGATGATGGTACGCCGTTTGATCTATCTAAGACAAGATATCCCTATACGTCAGGAAAAATAGTAGCAGACATCAATTAGATCATAATGTTTAAAAGACTGTGCTTGTCACGATCAAGTGTGGTCTTTTTTCTTTCGTCGACAAATAAGTATATACTAATTTTAATTATGTATTTACAAAAGTTATTGCAGGTGATATTCTGTATTAGAAGTTGATATACAACTTTAGACAATTCAGGAGGCATAAATAAATGGATGAGAAAAAAAGGGAAGCTTTGATGGGAAGATTTGTTTTAACAGCTCAAAAAATCGGCAATCAAATTTATTTAAGAACACTGCGTGATTCATTTGCTACTATCATGCCTTTATTTATTTTAGCAGGTATTGCTATTTTAATTAATTCGGTAGTGTTAGATCCGTCAGGTTGGTTCCAAAATATGATTAGCGCGGACACAATGGCATCTTGGCAAAACTGGGGATCGATCATTACGAACTCGACCCTTAATATCACTGGGATTATTCTTGTACTCACCATTGGCTATTTCTTGTCAAAAAATAGAGGGTTTGATAATCCAATCGGCGTTGTGATCGCTGTTGTTCCAGCATTTTTGACGTTACTCCCAACAATGATCGAGACAACACCGATCAATGCGGAAACGGCTGTGGAAATCAGTGGAGTCATCAGTTACGGAAATATTGGTTCAAAAGGAGTATTTGCTGCAATCATTACTGGATTATTGGCAACAGAGCTATACATTCGTCTGACACGTTCTAAAAAGTTGCAAGTCAACTTAGGAGATAGTGTTCCGCCAGCAGTAGGAAAATCTTTTAACACGATGTTCCCATTGATCATTGTCGTTTCATTGTTTGCCTTTGCTTCATTTTTGATCCAACTAACAGGAAATGATTTTATGAGAATCATTGAGCAATTCATCCAAGAACCGTTACGTGGTGTAGGTACTTCATTTATTGGTTACTTATTTTTAGTTTGTTTTGGCAACTTACTATTTTCTTTCGGTATTCACCAATCTGTCATCACTGGTCCGATCCTAGATCCATTATTGATGGTAAATATGAATGAGAATATGGCAGCTACTGCGAATGGTGAGGCTGCTCCTCACATCATCAACTCAGCGTTCCACCAAGTATATGGCGCTTTGATGGGGGGAACTGGTTCGACCATTGCTTTAGTGATAGCAATATTGATTTTTAGTCACTATCAAGCATATAAAGATTTATCTAAGTTGGCGTTAGGCCCTAATATTTTCAACATCAATGAACCTGTGATTTTTGGATTACCGATCGTCTTCAACTTACCGATGATCATTCCTTTTGTATTATCACCGATCGTAGGTACGACCATTGGCTATTTAGCAACATCGATGGAACTAGTTAATCAATGTGTGGTTCCAATTCCATGGACGACACCACCATTTTTAAGTGGATTTTTAGCAACAGCAGGTGATTGGCGAGCAATTGTTGTTCAAGCAGTTATTATCGTTGCGTTAGTCTTCTTCTATCTTCCATTCTTGAAAATCAGTGAACGGGTTGCTCGTATAAATGCTGAGATGAGTCTTTCTTAAACGATTGCTAAAAGGAAATAGACAAATGATAAATAGAACGATGATTGGGATGATAAGATGGTAAAGGAAAAATTTTTCTGGGGAGATTCCTCCTCAAGTATGCAAACTGAAGGTGCTTGGAAGGAAGGCGGAAAAGGATTGTCTGTTTATGACGTTCGTGAAGCGACTGAAACTACTTCAGATTGGAAACATGGGATTGATCGCTATCATAGATATGAAGAAGATCTTGATTTGATGCAAGAAATGGGTATGAATTTTTATCGCTTTCAAACTTCTTGGTCACGTGTCAATCCTACAGGTGATGGAGCATTCAATGAAGAGGGTCTCTTATTTTATGATCATTATATCGATGCGATGCTAAAACGGAATATTGAACCCATGCTATGTCTCTATCATTTTGATATGCCACTCCATCTTGCACAAAATTACGATGGTTTTATGAGTAAACACGTCGTAGATGCTTTTGTGGAATATGGGAAAAAAATGGTGGATCGTTACAAGAATAAAGTCAAGTATTGGGTAACTTTCAATGAACAAAACTTGTATTCAACACCGTTGGCACTATTATACGGGGGAACATTGAATACTGAAAATACAACGGATAACATTCATCAAATCGCGCATAATATCATGGTCGCACATGCCAAAATCGCCAACTATATCCATGAAACGACAGATGGACAAATCGGTGGGATGTTAGCCTATTCCAATATGTACCCTGCGACAAATCACCCCAAAGATGTATTAATTGCGAGAGAATGGGATGAGTTTATCAACCAGAATCTTTTGGATGCTTTTTGTGGGCGTAGTTATTCGAAACAAGTTTTGACGTTTGAAAAACAGTATTTGAATGTAGACATGACAGAGGAAGAACTTACTGAAATCGGAAGACTAACAAGTGATTATTTAGCGTTCAGTTACTATTGTACAGGAAGTATCAGTCATAAAAATATTCCAGCAGACGTTGCACCAAATTATTATTTGACGTATGGTGAAGTAGAAAATCCATTTGTTTCGATGAATGACTGGAATCTAGGAATTGATCCTCTTGGCTTTAGAGATATCATCAACAAGATGTATCAAAAATACAATCTACCGATTTTTCCCGTTGAAAATGGGATAGGCACGCAGGAAAATTGGGATGGCCATACACCTATTGAAGACGACTACCGCATTTATTACCATGAACAACATATTAAAGCAATGAAAGATGCAATGAGCATTGACGGCTGTGAAGTACTAGGTTATCTTGGCTGGGGATTAATTGATCTACCTAGCTCAAAAGGTGATATGGAAAAAAGATACGGGATGGTTTACGTCAATAGAGGAAATCATGATCTACGTGATATGAAACGCATACCTAAAAAAAGCTTCTATTGGTTCAAGGAATTTCTTCAAAAAGAGCAAGGCTGATAGGATGAGTAAATAATAGCAAAATAGATAGTTGCATGTATTCGCTGGATCAAGTGGATACATGCAGTTTTTTTTGTATATTCTTATTTGTTTGAAGAGTTAAGTGATGAATCAATAATACAGTTAGTCTGCTGAATGTTCACAAGCGACTATCTAGGCGGGATTTTTTACTTTATAGTTTGAAGGAAATACTTTTTTTATTTTCAAAAAAAATTGGTTCATTCTTTCGACATTTATCCAATAGAATAATTATTAAAGGGGGGAATTACGATGGAACACGAAACATTGGAAGGGCTTAGAGAAAGAAAACAGCGTAAATTAGCATCAGTTAAAGAGCAAGCATTAAATGAAGTCGACAGAAATAAAGAAGTAACTAAAGATAGTAAAGAAGTATTACACAGTGGTGATTCTCAGACTATTGTGCAAAGCGAAAAAAATAAAGAGAGATAAATTTTCAAAAATCTAGAATATGAATAGAAGAGACTTGGACGTCCCGCCATCCT
The DNA here is from genome assembly GCF_051714725.1 of Enterococcus sp. AZ095b. Lineage (NCBI taxonomy): Bacteria > Bacillati > Bacillota > Bacilli > Lactobacillales > Enterococcaceae > Enterococcus > Enterococcus sp. AZ095b. The sequence goes on from NZ_JBIOSL010000001.1 coordinate 270,060, forward strand.
GTTCGATTGATACTACTTTCTAGATTTGTATGGTCACAGTGAATCTTAGAAACCAAACTTCTTCGAAAGAAAGGAGAGCGTGATGAGAGAAAAAGATTTAGAAAAGTTAAAAGAGAAAAGAAGACAAAAAATCGAGGGTATCAAACAACGTTCTTTTACAGAAATCAATAAAATCAAAGAGAAAAATATGAAGAAACTTAAACTAGAAAAAATGGACTTTAAAGAAAAAAGAACAAAAGATCAAAAAATGAAGGCTATGTATTATAAAATTTTAAGTCTCTAGAAGCGTTTTTGCATAAGTCGTCAACAATGCACAATCAGCCTCCACACCCAAAATTCTTCAAGTTTTGGATGTGGAGGCTCTTTGTGATGATCGTAAGTTTAAGATAAAACAGCTGCAGCAAGTGCCTGTTGTACAGCGATGATATTCTTATCTTTTCTAAATTGTAACGATTCAGCGGGTAATTCTGCGCTAGAGATCCAAATTTTCAATTCGGCATCTAAATCAAAATGCCCACTTGTTTCAATCGAAAAACGTGAAATCGAACGGTAAGGGATCGATTTATATTCGCTTTTTTTACCGGTCATTCCTTGTTTATCGACGATAATCATCCGACGGTCGGTAAAAATAATCAAATCACGTACTAATTTGAACGCTAACTCTACCTGTTCCATTGGAATCAGGATTTCTTGAACTTCTCTTGTGATATTGGTTGTATCTTTTTGGGTAGCATTTCCCATCAAGCCATCAAATAGTCCCATAAAAGCACTCCTTTAGTCGTAGGATAAAATTATAGTGATACTTCTATTTCATTGTAACAAAGGTTTTGAATGAACGATCAATTTATTCTTCAAAAGAACGAAAAAATTGAAGATGTAGGTCTAAGTTGGATCGATTCATACTAAACAGATGGTTTGAGCTTTGACTTTATTAGTGTTACGGTTGTTATGTAATTAAGAATAGAGGAGGAAAACTATGGGGAAATATGATTTACCGCAAGTAGAAACTCATCTTTATATTAATGGCAAATGGCTTGAAGGCTCTGAAGGAACAGTTGATGTCGTCAATCCAGCAACTGGTGAAACATTAGCAAGCGTTCAACAAGGTGGCGAAAAAGAGACAAAAGAAGCAATCAAGGCTGCCAACAAGGCTTTCGAAGATTGGTCAAGAACAGCACCAAGCGAACGAGCAAAATTAATGAATAAAATGGCTGATCTTGTAGAAGAAGACAGTGAACGTTTAGCAAAAATCATGACGATGGAACAAGGAAAACCGCTTGCTCAAGCGACGGCAGAAATCCAAACAAATGTCGAGAACCTTCGCTGGAATGCAGCGCAAGGTCAACGAATCATGGGAGAAATCATTCCTTCACCTGAAGGAAAACAATGGCAAGCACGTAAACAACCAATTGGTGTCGTCGGTGCCATCACACCATGGAATTTTCCTTCTAATATGATCATTCGTAAAATCTCACCGGCAATCGCCGCAGGATGTACGGTTATCTTAAAACCAGCAAAATCAACACCTTTATCAGCACTTGCGCTGATGGAACTATTCCACAAAGCTGGCTTTCCAGATGGCGTTGTAAATATCGTCATGGGTGATTCCTCAACGATCGGGAAGATTTTATCTGAATCGGATGATATCCAAAAAATCACATTCACAGGCTCAACAGAAGTCGGACAAATTCTAAATGAACAAGCAGCACCTACCTTGAAAAAAGTTTCCATGGAGCTAGGTGGACATGCGCCATTTATTATTTTTCCAGATGCTGATGTAGAATTAGCAGTCGATACATTGATCAAAACGAAATTTATCAACAATGGACAAGTATGTACGTCACCAAATCGAATTTTTATCCATAAAGAAATCAAAGAACAAGCAACAAAATTGATTGTGGAAAAAATCAGAGAAGTGACTGTTGGAAATGGATTAGACGATCCAACTACGGGGCCATTGATCAATGAAGAAGGCGTAAAAAAAGTTGAAGAACAACTAGAAGATGCAGTAGCTAAAGGAGCAGAAATCTTGGCTGGCGGTCATCGTCTAACGGACGGAGAATATGCAAATGGCTTCTTCTTTGAACCGACAGTATTAGATGGTGTAAAAAAGGAAATGGATATTTTCTACAATGAAACATTTGGACCAGTGATTCCAATCATTACATTTGAAGACGAAGAACAAGTAATCAAAGATGCCAATGATACGATTTTTGGTTTAGCATCGTATTTCTTTGCGACAAATATCCATACGATCAACAATGTAAGCAATAAATTGCAATATGGCATGGTTGGCGTCAATGACACGGCCATCTCAAATTCTGCGACGCCATTTGGGGGAGTCAAACATTCAGGATTTGGCCGTGAGAACGGAACTTTTGGGGTAGAAGAATATGTCGAAGTGAAGTTTGTGACGATTGCATCAGAGAAATAAATGATAAGATAAAAAAGAAGAGGGATGATTGCATAAAATCATCTCTCTTCTTTTTTATTTTGATGATACTCATGATAAACATGATAGAGGTTCAGTTCGTACTCTTTCTTTGCATTTGTAACGACCGTATCTAAAATCATACCGGTAACTAGTGAAAGTAAAGCTAGGATCATCAATCCTGTACTTAATATGGCTGAAGGGACTTTAGTAATAAAGCTCGTCAACATAAACTCCCGAATGACAGGAATCCCAGTGAACAGACCAGCTAAAAAGAAAATGACTGTCCAGATATTGAAAAATAGGATAGGTTTATAATCTTTACACATTTTAATAATCATCATAATGACTTTGAAGCCATCAGAAAAGGTATTCAATTTTGATTCGCTACCTTCTGGGCGATCACGGTAATCAATAGGGAGCTCAACTAATTTGAATTTTTTATCTAAGGCATGAATGGTCAATTCCGTTTCGATTTGGAATCCCGCACTCATGATTGGGAAGCTTTTAACAAAAATACGATTAAATCCGCGATAGCCAGTCATCACGTCTCTTATTTTTGTTTTATATAAACGAGTGATCGTATTTTTAACTAAATTATTGCCAAAATCATGGAAGGCGCGTTTATTTTCTTCAAAGTAAGTGCCATTAGAAAGACGGTCGCCAATAACCATATCAGCTTCGCCAGAACGTAATTTTTCTAAAAGTCCATGTACGGCTTCGGCTGGATATGTATCATCTCCGTCTACCATCAAATAATAATCAGCATCAATGTCAAAAAACATTTGACGTATGACATTTCCTTTACCTTGACGAGGTTCTTTTTTTACAATAGCACCCGCGGCAACTGCTAAGTCGTAGGTGTTATCCGTTGAGTTATTGTCGTATACATAAATATCTGCTTCTGGTAACTCTCGTTTAAAGTCGGCAATGACTGTGGGAATCGTTGCTTCTTCATTATAACAAGGAATCAGGACAGCAATTTTTTCTGTGTGATTCATTTTTCACTCTCCTAAATAAATTGAAAAAGTTTAAACTAAGCATAACCTATCATGTACGTTTATACCAGTTTTTACGCAAAAAAAGAAGCTCTTATCCATAGGAAAGCCTATTTCTAAGAGAATCTTTTAAAAATGAAATCAAGCACCTGTTCCTTTTTTTCTAGAAATATCTAAAACAGTACCAGTATAGGCATCTGCTAAAAATTCATAATAGACGACTTCACCATCTTCTATGCGAGAAATCCCACCACGATAAGCTTTTGAATGGATTGCAAATTTACGTGTCGGTTCTTTCTCAAAAGAGATCCAGGAGCCTTCAATCGAGCCTTCGTCTAAAAATGCTTCTTTGATGGTAGCTAAGACTTCATCAGCGGACATCGTTTTGTTACGGTTGTACCATAGTGCAGTTGCCACGCCACTTAATAATCCTAAACCAAGTCCGACAGCTAAACCACCTTTGAAATAGGCCTGTTCACTTTCTTCATACATACTGCTTGCCCTCCTTTACAATTACACAAGTTTCTTTGGCTTTATTTTACCACACTATCGGATTTTCTTTGAAATAAATAACCGTTTTGAAATAAAATACGGTATAATGATCACGATAGATTTGTCCAGATGCTATTTTTTTAAGACAAATCAAAGCTGAGATTGAAAGGAGACAAGTCTGAATTATAGACGATCATTATTATGGATGAAAAAACATTTCAACGTATCAAAGAATTAACAGAATTACAAGGAACAAGCGGTTTTGAACAAGATATCCGCGCGTACATGGAACAACACATGGAGCCACTAGTTGATGAATTACAATTAGATGGATTAGGTGGGATCTTTGGATTGCGCCATCACCAAGAAGCGGATGCCCCTCGTGTCATGGTGGCAGCACACATGGATGAAGTTGGTTTTATGTTGACACAAATCCAAGATAACGGATTGTTCAAAGTGGTTCCGCTAGGCGGTTGGAATCCTTATGTAGTGTCGGCTCAACGCTTTACATTGAAGACATCAACAGGGAAAAATTATCCATGTATTTCTTCTTCCGTGCCTCCACATTTATTACGTGGTACAAGCGGTCAAAAGTCAGTCGAAGTAACAGATATTTTATTTGATGCTGGTTTTGAATCAAAAGAAGAAGCAATGAGTTTTGGTGTCCTACCAGGAGATACGATCGTACCTTATGCAGAAACGATCAAAACAGCAAACGGCAAAAATATTATCAGTAAGTCATGGGATAACCGTTACGGTTGTACGATGGTCTTGGAAGCATTAGAAGCCCTAGAAAAAGAAACATTAGGTCATACGCTGATCGCCGGCGCTAACGTCCAGGAAGAAGTTGGTTTACGTGGATCAAAAGCTTCAGTGAACAAATTCAAACCTGATCTATTCTTTGCGGTAGACTGCTCTGCAGCAGATGATACAGTAACGAAAAAAGGCACATTTGGTCATCTAGGAGAAGGCACCTTGATGCGTATCCAAGATCCAGGATTGATCATGTTGCCACGTTTACGTGAATATTTACTAGATATTGCTGAAACAAACAATATTCCATATCAATACTTTGTATCAAAAGGTGGTACCGACGCGGGTGCTGCTCATACACAAAATGAAGGAATCCCAAGTACCGTTATCGGTGTGGTTGGGCGCTATATCCATACGCATCAAACGATGTTTAGTATCCGTGACTTTGAAGCAGCCAGAGAAATGTTGATCCAAACATTGAAGGGCTTAGATAAATCAACGGTGAATACGATCGTTTACGGAAAATAAGTAATCAACGAGTGAAGGCTATCCGCTTTTGCTCGTTTTTTATTTTTTAGATATAGTTTGGTCAGTTTTTTGTAAAGGTGTATAATTTAAGTAAAATATAGAATAAGAAAGAAGTGTAAACCTATGATTACTCCTAAAAGTCTTGAAGAAGTAGCCGGTTATGTTGAAAAAGGCAATCATATCTTTTTCTTTACTGCCGATTGGTGTGGTGATTGTCGCTTCATCAAACCACAAATGCCAGAGATCGAGCGTCGCTTTTCAGATTGGACATTTGTCGAAATGGATCGTGATGCGTATATCGACTTAGCAGCAGAATGGAATATTTTCGGTATTCCAAGTTTTATTGTCATCAAAGATGGGAAAGAGCTAGGTCGTCTGGTCAATAAAGATCGTAAAACAAAAGAAGAAATCGAACAATTTTTAAAAAAAACGATTCAGCAGTGAGAAACGAGAGGAGTGGGAAAAATGGAACAAGCATATAAGAAAATATTAGTTGGAATTGACGGAAGCGAGCAAGCGTTTGCTGCATTCAAAAAAGCCGTTGAGGTAGCTCGTAGAAATGAAGGCACAGTATATGCGACGAATGTGATCGACCAACAATTTTATCAATTTATGGGGTATACGCCTATTGACCAATCCTTGATCGATCAACAGACTGAATCAGCAAAAGAATTGATTGAAGAATGTAAAAATTACGGCAAATCCGTTGACTACCAAAAAATAGAAGGTATTGTGGCTTACGGTTCGGTCAGAGAATCTATGGCAGTAAAACTACCAAAGAAATATCAAATCGACTTGATCATGATTGGTCAATCAGGGTTAAATGCCGTTGAACGTTTTATGACTGGTAGTGTGGCAAGCTATGTGATTCGACAAGCTCCGTGTGATGTCTTAGTCGTTTCAGAACCAAGAGAAGCCTAGTTTTTGATTCAATAGGCAGATCCTTGAACAAAAAAGACGAGGAAACGAAAGATGGTGCATTTCGTTTCCTCGTCTTTTTTTGTGATCCGTGCTTTCTTTTTATTCCGGCAAGCTTTTCTAAGAGAATTTATCATGCAAGAACCGCCTTTTTTTGTTAAGATAAAGCAAGAGAGTTTGGCGCTGGACTATGTGGGGTTTCCCGAAAGTACGATGTATTCAGTTGCCATAAATAAAAAACAACTTCAACAAATGATATTGGAGGAAACAAAATGATTTTTGCTTATAATCGCGCACATGTGGGCGACACACTAATGGTGATCGTAGCCGACGATAAAGGGACGGAAAATACCGCTATTCGCAAATGGAATGTTGCGCAGATCAAAGATGAATCTGGCCAAATCGTTGCATGGAACTTTTTCCATATCTCAGATCATCTAACAATTGAAGGCAACGGCCAAGTAACAATCTCAGAAGAACAACTAGCTGAATTGAACCGTTTGATCAAGGAAGCTGGCTTTGAAGAAACACTCGAAAAAGACAACCAGCCGAAAATCGTTGTTGGTTACGTCAAAACTTGTGAACCCCATCCAGATTCAGATCATTTATCTGTAACTGAAACTGAAGTAGATGGTGGTGAAGTTTTACAAATCGTTTGTGGCGCACCAAATATCGAAGCAGGTCAAAAAGTAGTCGTTGCCAAACCTGGTGCAATGATGCCAGACGGTATGATGATTTGGCCTGGAGAATTAAGAGGGGTCAAAAGTGATGGAATGATTTGCTCTGCAAAGGAACTTCACGTACCTAACGCCCCAGAGAAAAAAGGCATCTTAGTTTTACCTGAAGATGCGATAGTTGGCGAAGCATTCAAAAACTAGCAATAATAAAAAAGACGACTACCTCCACTGAGATAGTCGTCTTTTTTTATTAATTATTTGAGCCATTGGAACTATTTGAATTTCCTTGATTTAATGCAGTATTATCAATTGTCAATTTGATATCTACAGTTTTTTCTTCTTCGCCACGGTAATAAGTGATCTTCACAGTGTCACCAACTTTTTTACCATAAAGCACAGACTGTAATTCAACACCAGATGAGACTTCTGTATCATCGATTTTTGTGATGACATCATATTGTTCTAAGCCAGCTTTTTCCGCAGGCGTTGCTGGTTGAACCGAACGAATGATCACGCCATTTGTTACAGAAGATGGTAATTTCAAGATCTGTTCCTGTTGTTGTGTAGAAACGGCGGAAAGATCGGTCATTGTGATACCCAGTGCAGGGCGTGTTACTTTTCCATCTTTTTCAAGTTGATTGATGATATTTACGACATCATTACTTGGAATCGCAAAGCCCATTCCTTCAACACTTACACTTGAAGAATCAGAAGTCGATGCAATTTTACTTGAATTGATACCAATGACTTGTCCTTCGATATTAACTAGTGGACCACCAGAGTTCCCCGGGTTGATCGCTGCATCTGTTTGAATCGCGTTGATATTGACCGTTTCATTAGATTCATTGGTACTTGTCACTTGGCGATTCAAGGAAGAAATGATCCCTGATGTTACGGAATTCGCGTATTGAGAACCTAGAGGAGAACCAATCGCAATCGCAGGTTCGCCGACTTTCAATGAAGCAGAATCGCCAAATGAAGCAACAGTGTCGACTTTGTCAGCACTGATTTTCAACACAGCTAAATCAGTGTAAGCATCTGTACCGACTAATTCTGCTTTCACTTTTGTTCCATCTTTTAATAAAACTTCTAACCCTTGTTGTCCATCGACCACGTGATTATTCGTCACGATATAAGCGGAACCGCCCTCTTTTTTATAGATCACACCGCTACCTTCACTGTAAGCTTGCAATTCGCTATCTTCGCCACTACTTTCTTGTTGTTGGCCAAATAATGAACCAAACGGGTCAGATGATGAACTTTGTTTTTGTAGGTTGATAACAGAAACAACTGCTCCTTGTACTTTATCTACTGCAGAAGTGATATCTGAATCTACATTGACTTTTACATTCTCGACAACTGTTTCGCCTGATGCATTTTGTGTCCCACTGCTAGAAGAAGTCGTTACTGAGTTACCACCTCCAGTTGCTGCATAAAAAATACCGAAAGTCAGTAATCCGCCAATCACGCCACCAACTACGCCAAGACCTAGCTTTCGCCAAATGCCATTAGATTTTCTTTTTTTCATTTTTGGTGTCACATCTCTTCTGTCCATGTGATCTGCCTCCATTTATTATTTTCTAGATAAGTTAAGTATAGACTTATTTACTAGATTTAGTCTACTTCCAGACTGTGAACTTTTTATGAAAAACATTAGGAAAAATAATTGTTTTCAGATGAAAAAATTAAATACAAACTTATACACAGAAATTGTGGAAAAGTATTTGTAAAAAATGCGTATAATTGTCCATAAAAGTTATCAACAACTTGTGGGAAAAGTGGAAAAATCTGTGCGAAACATATGTTTGCTTAAGAAATACTTATGAAACAAGTAATAAAACCACGATAAACTGTGGATAAACCTGTGGAAGATGTGTATAACTATGTGGGAAAACTTTTTTAAATCACTTTCTTGAATAAGCATCCTCAATTATAATAAGGAAGGAATAAATCGACATGGAAGAATGAGGAAAGGAAATAATTATGAATATAAAAATCATCTCAGTAGGAAAATTAAAAGAGAAATATCTGATTCAAGGAAGCAATGAGTACGTTAAGCGACTTAAAGCCTACGGGAAAATCGAACTAATAGAAGTACCTGACGAAAAAGCACCAGAAAATCTTAGCGAAGCTCAAATGCGCCAAGTCAAAGAAAAAGAAGGCGAGCGTATACTCGCAAAAATCAAAGATCATGAATTTGTCTACGCTTTAGCGATCCAAGGCGAAAATCCTACTAGTGAAGCCTTTGCAAAGCAAATTGATCAATTAGGCATCCAAGGAAAAAGCCAGCTCGTCTTTGTCATCGGTGGCTCGTTAGGATTAAGCGATGACGTCATGCAACGCAGCAATGCCCAAATCTCTTTCGGCAAAATGACCTACCCCCATCAACTGATGCGCCTGATCCTCGTTGAACAAATTTATCGCGCATTTCGGATCAATACTGGGGCTCCGTACCACAAATGAAATAATTATCCATATCAAGATCGACTGTCAATAAATGGCGGTCTTTTTTTGTTATTTTAACGATTATGAGACTAAAACGATGTTTAATGATATATTTTGTTTTTTCAATTGATTATTATATTAAAATGGAAATATGTCGAAGGTGTAAAATTAATTTTATCAGTTATTTTATTTGATCAAAGGGCTCATTTTTTTATGAAATAATAAAAATCGCTTTAATCGTTTTAAATATGAAAATAATTCAGATAAAATGCGTATTTAGTTTAAGAAGACCAGTATCTAAAGAGCAAAGCTATCGTTTAGGAAAAAGAATGTTGCAAGAAATCAACCATCAAATATCTAAGAAGGTGAACGAATGTCAATAGACAATGAAATGATCTATGAGAATCAAAAAGAAATTTGGAAAGTGGAACAGCAACAAGACGAATTAGTAAATGGGAAACGTAGGTTAGAAAACCAGCTCCTTCAATTAGAAAAAGAACTTCAAAGAGATTTTCGCCAATTATCTGAATTGAATCATGAAGATATCCAACAAGGTATGACCAATGCAATTTGGATGCAGAAGGAGTATGAAGCAAAGCAACAAACATTTCAACAACAATTTCATCAGGCACATGAAGAACTTGATTTTTCGTACAGGAAAACTTTACAAGGATTAGAAGTAGAAAGAGAAGAGTTGTTTGCAGAAAGGAGAACATTTGAGTGGGGAATCATCAGAATTTATGTCAGCGTTAAAGAAGAAGTTAGCTAGTAGTAAAGAAACGATCAATCAACTAAAGAGAGGAAGTCAAAAAGTCGTGTCAGCTGTTAACGGAAACGAATTATCTGGTGCAGCATATACAGCAGGAAAAGGATTATTTAGTGAATTGATCATTCCGACAATTACACGAACAACGAATGCGATTGAAAAAATTGAACAGGAGCTACAAAGGTATAAAGTCTCGGATCAGATTGTAGCAATGGAAGGATACTTGGATGAGAACAAACTGAACCAGCAACTGGCGACGACGCGAGTTATGAAAGTATCAGTAGACACGACTTCTGCTTTTGTTCAGTCCAAAGCACAAAGTAATCCGTTCGTCGGCATTCTCGAAACATTGCTAAATGTCCAACGATATCTAGAACGTATGTCAGAGAGCTTTCAACAAGATATTGATCAATTACAAAATAAGCTAAAAAAATTACATAATTTCAATTCTCAAACTAGTGGATTATTCAGTCATAGTTTGGATGAATTGAAACTGGCAATGCAGGGTGTATTAGTGTTAAAGAATACGAGAGTGAGGACAGATGGTTCATATTTGTTACCCGAGGGGATAAATAAAAAGTGGTTTACTGAGGTTGGAACTGATAATAAGGTGAAGCAAATATTGGAGAAATTGACTGAGAAGATAGACTATGCCCATTCTATAGGGAACACTACATTAAGTGTCATCAAAGAATATGGTAAAGCAACTAAAGTAAAAGCAATAAGACTTGGGTCTAAGTCAGTTTCTAATTATTCGTTCTCTCGTACAACTAGGTACGCTAAAACATTAGAGAGTGTTAGTGATGATTTATTAGATTCAGTGGAAATTGTAAGAAGTAATAATATGTGGAAAGGTATAGGGATTGCTGGTACGATTGCAGTTATAGCTTTTGATTATGATACTCAAATGAGTAAATATAATGATATTGAAAGAGCAACTAGAAATACAGTTGCATATACGATAATAGATGCTAGTGGCAAAGTTATGGGGGCTTATATTGGGGGCATTCTTGGAACCTTGATACTAATACCTGGTGCAGGATCCGTACTAGGCGCAGTTATTGGAGCTGGTATTGGGAGTTTTGGAGAGCATGTATATGATTGGATTGAAACGGGGAAAGCTAAAAAAGCTTTTGATAATATTGGAAAAACTATTTCTTTAGGAATAAACAGTTTGAAAAACGATGTTGGTAAAGTCTTTGCCGGTTTTGGGCAATCATTAGGGAGTATATTCGGATGAAAAAGAAGAAGATTATTCCACTTTTGAAAATATCAGGAAATTCATCAATATATTTTGATTTTGAAAAGAGCACTCCATATGTACAACATTTTAAAGGGGCTTATACGGAAACAGCAGGAAAAAGCTACTCTAAAAGTAGAACTTTTTGGACAAGTCAAGTTCTTATGGTAGGAATGGTGACGTTTGGAACCATTTTAGATAGATTACTTATTTTTCCAGTTTTAGTTAGTTTACTTCTTGTGTGGTGTCTAGGATATGTGTTAGCACACGTTTTTATAGGAATAATGATAACTAATTCATTGGGAGAAAAAGAATATAGAAATTTTTCTCCCAATGAAATTCAAGGAGTTGTATCTAACTCACCAAAGTTTTGGATATTGTTGTTTGTCGAGTTTTTATTGACTATAGGAATACTCTTTGTTTCTATTATTTCGATTTTTGAACATATGCTAAAAGGTGAAGATTTTATAGAACTTTTATTTGGTGTGTTTAGTTTAGCAAGTTTAAGAAAAATAGTACCGCCTATTTTAGGAATTAAAGCAGGGGGAATACTAAAAAAACAAATAAAGGAAGGAAAATTTCATGATCAATAAACATATTTTACCATTAGGAAGTGTAGTGCGATTAAAAGGCGGAGATATCAAACTTATTATTGTTGGACGGGCACAGCTTTTTAATAATGAAGGAGCGATTGGTTATTTTGACTATTCTGCTTTAGGTTATCCGCAAGGTGTAATAGCGGAATCCAATTTTGCATTTTTTAATGATAAAGATATAAAGAAAGTCTTATTTGAAGGATATCGAGATGAGCAAGAAGTAGCGTTTGCTAATTCTTACGAAGAAAACATAAAAAACATACCTTATCCTAAATTAGTGATTGAAAGAGAGATTGAAGAGGAACCAGAAACTTTTGGGTTTTAAAAATTTAGTTATTAATATGGAATAACAGAAATAAAATACTATAGAACTGTTTTGAAACTAATTAAGTAATAGCTTATAGTGCTAAATTTTTCAGAATCAACTGAGAAACTTGAAGGAGGCTTTAGAGGATAGGAAACAACTGTGCCCAAGAGATTAAAAGAATTAATAGCAGATATTATTTACTGGAATTAAATGATAGATTGTACATTGTTGATTATTTTAAGTTAATGAGGCTGAGAAACTTTTTTCCGTTTAGTACCTTTTACAACAACGCTCCGAAAGAAAGTTGGACTGCATATAAAGTAACTGGATCAGCAGAAATTTTTGAAGGTAAAAAAACACCTGAAATACAATTTTATGTTCCTGAATCTTATGGGATTTTCAGTGTTTTTGTAATTAGTCCTTTTCTTATATTTTTGGGCTATCTTGAATCAATATATTTAGCTCTATTGATTGCTAGTCTTCTTAGTACATATGGAATAATATCAACCTGTCGACTATTACATAACAATAAGAAAGTGAAAGAACTAGTTAAAGATACGACAATTGTACAGTTAGTACTTGTTGAAAATAAAAGGTCAAAAATCTATGTTGTTCAGAGTAATTTTTTTTCATGTGTATATGGTATATTTGTAGGCTACCTATTTATATCAGCAATTTTATCAGGTGACTTTTGGGAGGTTATTTTTGTTTTGTTAGTATCACCTACAACTTCATTAATATTTGGAAAAATCATATCAAATTTTAGAGAAGTCCCAGATGTATCTTCTAAATATCAAATTGAAAAAAGATAAAAATCACATGAAAGATTATCAATTGAAATGATTGTACATTTAAAACCATTATTCTAATCTATTACGGGAATAAACAGAAGAACGTTTGAAAAGAAAGAATATGACTACTAGAATTTCCAAAATTTAAGTTTATATAGAATGTGTATTTATTTTTTAGTCCACCTTTAAGTATTTAGGAACATAGGTGCTGTATCTTTGAGTATCTATCAAGAAATCCTACCAAATAAAGAAAAATTAGGAAATCATTCATTGTTCCATAGGAATCTTGTAATAATTATTTGATAAGGTATCATCGTGGGGGATTGAGAAAGAGGATTCGTAATTTATGCCTAAGATTACAATGATGTTTTTTATTTTTCCAAATCAAAATCGTTCGTTATTTTTTTAAGGGACACATAGATATGCGGAATAATAAGAATTTTCTGAAAATTACTCTTTTGTTTCTCTCATGAAGATGTTAAAATGGTTGTTAAACTATAAAGGGGTGATTGTTTGTTAGAGAAATTCTTGGACATGTCGTTAGTTCAACGTATTGGTTGCGGTATTTTAATTGGTATAATAGTAGGTATTTTTTTACCGACCTGGGGATTTATTGCTTTATTAGGAACGTTGTTCGTTAGTTGTTTAAAAGCGATTGCGCCGCTGTTAGTGTTTTTCTTGACTGCAGCTTCAATTGCAAAACATAAAATGGGGAATGAGACATTTGTAAAACCGATTTTAGGATTGTATTTAGGGGGGACTTTTTTCGCGGCTTTTGTGGCGGTGATCACTAGTTCGATTTTTACGGTACCGATCACTCTGCAGGAAACTGCTTCGGAACAAGCGCCTCAAAATATTGGGACTGTTTTATCAACGATGCTGACCAATGTCACTCAAAATCCGATTCAAGCAATTATTGACTCTAATTATTTAGGTGTGCTATTTTGGGCGGTATTACTAGGATTGGCATTGCGGACACGTACGGAAGCAACGAAAGAAGTTATCGATCAGATTTCGGTCGCATTGTCACAGGTGGTTCAATTGATTATTTCTTTCGCTCCGATCGGTATTTTGGGGTTAGTCTATGAATCAATTGCAACGACTGGTCTTTCTGGACTGACCGAGTATCTCCAATTAGTTCTTGTGTTAGTAGGTACGATGCTCTTTGTTGCTTTGATCATCTATCCATTACTTACTTTTTTGTTTATCAAAGAAAATCCCTATCCATTAATTTTCTTTTGTTTAAAAGAAAGTGCAATCTCTGCTTTCTTTACGCGTAGTTCTGCGGCGAACATTCCGATCAATATGATGTTGGCAGAAAAACTGAAATTAACAAAAGAATCTTATGCCATTTCGATTCCATTAGGAGCAACGATCAATATGGGGGGAGCAGCAGTGACGATCACAGTGATGACGTTAACGACTGTTCAGGCACTAGGTATCGAAGCTTCTTTTGGCTTGAAATTGATTTTAAGCATCTTGGCGGCTTTAGCTGCTTGTGGTGCATCTGGAGTAGCTGGGGGTTCATTACTATTGATTCCTTTGGCTTGTAGCTTATTTGGCATCTCAAATGATATTGCGATGCAAGTGGTAGGAATCGGGTTTATTATTGGGGTCATCCAAGACTCAGTTGAGACAGCTCTAAATTCTTCCAGTGACTTACTATTTACCGCAATTGGTGAACTAGGTGCTAGAAAAAGAAATGGCGAGGATGTTTCGATCAAAAGTCGTTTGAGTGAATTGCAATAGAGGAATCTTTCTATCGTCATTTGTTAACAGGGCTATCACAAAAGGTCGGGCCTTCTTCTACGGTGATTGGAGGGACCATTCTCAATACGATCATCGTAGAAGTTTGTGAACAGTTGATTTCTGAGGGAGTGAAACACCCACCGATTTTTTATTCTGCCAATATAGACGGTGGCGATCAATTGAATGCTGAATTATTTGAAACGTACAAAGAGGTCATTCATTATCCATTCACTTAAACTAGCTCGTCGTGAACCATTGATTTTAAAATGATAACTTTTTTGAGAATATAGTTAATAAGCTCTATCAAAGCAAAAAATCCATTGATTTTAAACCACTGAATGTGACAGAATCAATAGGATTTTTTGTTTTGCAATTAAATTGAAAATGTTATTCTGTATATAAGAATAAAAGTGTTTTGGAGGAGTACATGGTTTTTTTACGACGTTATGGGCTTTATTTTTTATTTCTAGGAGTGTTGAGTGATTTTTCAACACCTTATATTTTGGGCTTGTTCTATCCAGGTTTAGATCAATTAAGGCTGCCAATCAGTGTATTCGGTGACGTCACAAGTCCAGTGAGAACATTCTTTCTTGTTTGTTCTGTTTTTTCAGGCATCTTTTTTAGCTTATCCTTACCTGCGCTGTATTCTTCGTTTGAAAAAGTATCTACTCATTTAGCGAAATTGTTGGTTGTTTCACTAGGTTTCTATGCGATAGGCGATTGCCTTTTTACAGGATTGTTTAGTCTTAACACCCAAGCTACTTCGTGGGATTTCTCAACGTGGGTACATAATGTTGGTTCTAGTTTAGGTTATAGTGGCTTTCTTTTATTTCCGGTTTTTGCTTTATTGCTCTATCGAAAAGAAGCGAATCAACCAATCAGTCGAGTGTATATCGTTTTTATCAGCTTGAGTCTGCTGAGTGCGATGATTTACGGACTGGCAAGGATCCAAGTGCTGAATCACCTTCCACTATTAGATAAACTAGGTTTTTGTCAAAGATTGAGTTACTTCTTCAATTATTTAACGATCATATCAGTAGGTACCAACCAACTAAAACGAGTGACAAAATAGCTGTTTGGGTGAGCGAAATGGTTATTTCTAAACAATCGAATAAGCGAGCTTCCTGAAGAGGATTTTTTCGAGAAATGAGCCGCGCAAGCCAAAAATAGGAGAGACTATTTTCGACTTGTGCGGCTCATTTCTCGAAAGTAGGTACTTCTGCTACTTTCTTGCTTGAAAAATTAGTACAGGCTTTCTTACTTTTCTGCCAACTTAATTGGCAGAAATCTCTACTTTTTATTTTGGAAGCGCAAACATATACTTGGTTCAGAAAGGAAAATCAATCATATGAAAACGAGAACGATTGAGTTACTTCAAAGATTTAGAGCATATCATTATCCAATCAAAGCGGAACAATTAGCGTTAGAGTATCAAGTCAGTCAACGAACGATTCGTCAAGATGTGCTGGATGTCAATAGTTGGTTGCGAGCCAATCAATTAGCAGAGATCCAAACGGTTCGTAAGCAAGGGTTTCTGTTGCGTTTAAGCGATGAGGAAGAAAAAAGACTGACAGAAGCATTGGTGACTTATCAAGAGGAGTTGTTGAATCGTGACGAGAGGACCTTTGATTTAGTGTTATCAATTGCTTATGAGCAACAGCCAGTTTATTTGAATCGTAAGGAAGAAGCATTCATGATCTCGAAAAGTACGATGGACGAAGATATGCGTCGTTTGCGAGCGGATTTGATCAAATACGGTATCGAAATCGTGAGTTTTGGCAGACAGGGATTGGTCTATAAAGGAGCGGAGCGCTCCATCCGCACGATGATTTATGACTTGATTAATAAAAATCTAGGGAGAATTGATTTTTCAGCAAGAAACGGTACGAAAATCACTGCGGCTCAAAGAATTTTCCAACAGTATTTTTCACCTTCGGAGATTGTAAAGCTCGAAGCCATCTATACAGATACTATGATCAGACAAGAAGATGATATCTACAAAAATCAACTGTTGCTGTTTACAATGATCTGGGTCCAGCGAGTCAGAAAGCATGAACTTATTTCAGCAATCAATTGGAAAAATAATAACGAAAAAAAAGACTGTTTCACTGATTTTATTGAAAAAGTCATCGTTGAGTTTCGCTTGACAGACGTTCCACCGGTTGAAAGAAACTACCTTCGTTTTACGATTGAGACATTCAGTTCAAAAGATATCAGTAATTCGTTGGAATGGGTCCAAGCCCAACTGTTGACGATCCAACTGATCCAGTTCGTCGAGGAACAGACCCGTATCCCATTTCACTTAAAAGAAGAAATCCTGTGTGAAAATCTTTATAAACATATGACGGCTTTGATCATTCGCATCAAACATCGAATCCAAGTCACGAATCCTTTGAAAGAAAATATTCGGGCCAATTACCGCCCCATCTATGAAGCAGTTGAATTATTTGTCCCAACGATCGAGGAAGTCATTGGTGGAGAGATAATCGAAGATGAACTTGCTTTTCTAGTGATCCATTTTTCGACGATTGCTAGCACGATCAAACAGAATGTCATGTACATGTATAAATCAGTGGTGGTTTGTCACCATGGACTGGCAACAGGCAATCTATTAGCAGAAAATTTAAAAGAGAAGTTCCCACAAATTGAAGTTGTCGTGGTATTGAGTTCTAAAGAAGCGGAGTTGGTGGATAAGTTAGATGTCGACTTGATTTTCAGTACGTTCCAATTATCAGATCAGAACAAACCACTGCTTGTGTTGGAGCCTATTTTAACCGATGCGAATCGTCCGATCATTGCAGATTTTTTAAATGCTCACCAAAAGGTCCAACGACTGATTCCGACAGAGAGTGGGCAAACAGAATTGTTTACCGACGTCTTGCGGATCGTGGAAGAAAGTGGAGGCAAGATTGATCGGCCAATCTACACCAAATTAGAAACATTATTTGAGCAAAATCATTTAGAAATCAATAAAAGGGAGATCCAACCAATGCTAAAAGACATTTTGACAGATAATCATATATTGATCCAAGAACACGTAGACAATTGGCAAGAAGCGATTGAACGAGTGGCTAAACCATTGTTGAAAGAAAATATCGTTGAGTCAAGTTATGTTGATGCGATGGTCCGTGCAGTAGAAGAGTATGGCGCCTATATCGTTATTGGCAAGAATCTGGCATTAGCCCATGCCAGACCAGAAGATGGCGTCAATAAGTTAGGCGTGAGTGTCGCGACAATTCGTCAGCCAGTTGATTTTGGCAATGAAGAGATGGACCCAGTAAAAATCATTTTCTGCTTAGCAGCAGTAGATTCATATTCCCATTTAACCATCATGAAGGAGTTGATCGAGTTGATCAATGACGAAACGAAATTGACTCGTTTGATCGAAAGTCCAAATGTAGATTTATTTAAAAAACGACTATTTAAGTAGCTAAAAGGAGAGAGTGGAATGAACAAATTGAATATTTTATTTGTATGTGGCGCAGGACTAGGAAGTAGTTTTGCCGCTCAAATGTCAGCCGAGGATGTATTGAATAAATTAGGCGTAACAGCTAAGCTGGATCACTGCGATATCTCTTCGGCCGTTTCGATGAAGCCAGATGTGATCATTACCGCAGAGAATTTTCGTTCACAATTTGAAAAATTTACCATTGATCCGACAACAGCCATGATTTACTTGAAAAATATCGTCTCAAAAGTTGAGATCGAAGAGAAGTTAACACCAGTTTTACAAAGTAAGGGAGCTATCTAATCAAGAAAAAATAGGGGGAGAAAATATGGGCGTTATCAATTTTATTATCGAAAATATTTTGACTCAAGCATCGATCACGATTGCCTTGATTGCGATGCTAGGCCTGATCCTGCAAAAGAAATCAACGGGTCAAATTATTTCGGGTACATTGAAAACATTGCTAGGATTTCAAGTTTTAAGTGCGGGTTCGAGTATCATCGTCGGTAGTTTGACATATTTTGGGCAAATTTTTACCGAAGGGTTCCAAATGGAAGGAATCATCCCGTCAATTGAAGCAATCAATGGTCAAGCAATGAATGAACTTGGTCTAGGTAGAGATATCGCGTTAACCTTTTTAGCTATTTTTATCTTTAATATCTTACTTGCCCGTTTTACGAAGTGGAAATATATCTTCTTGACTGGTCAAGCAATCTTATGGATGGCGACGATGACCACTGTATTTGGGTACTTCGCTGGGTTACGTGGGTTTGTCTTGATTTTAGTTGGTGGTTTCATTGGGGCAGTGTTTGCTATTGCGATGCCAGCGATGGCGCAACCAATCATACGTAAGGTCACCGGTTCAAACGATATTGCTTTAGGGCATTTTTGTACGATCGGCTATTTATTTGAGGCTGGGGTAGCAAAAATCTTTGGTGAAAGAGGCGAGAACAAGAAATCGATTGAAGACATTAAATTGCCTGCTCACTTTGAATTTTTACAAGATACGTATTTATCAGTCATGGTGGTGATGGTGCCACTTTATATCGTGACTGTGTTGTTTGCAGGAGAGACGTTTGCGGCTGAGCTATCAGGAGGTCAAAACTATATCATGTTTGCCTTTTTACAAGCCATCCAGTTTGTTGTTGGTGTATACGTATTACTTTCAGGGGTACGTTTATTACTAGGCGAAATCGTTCCAGCGTTTCGTGGGATTGCGATGAAACTAGTTCCTGATGCGATTCCAGCGTTAGATTGTCCGGTGTTCTTCCCTTATAGTCCCAATGCAGTGATTTTAGGGTTTATCACAACAACGATCGGTACGGTCATTGCGATGTTTACGTTGCCGATGTTTGGATTAGCGATGATTCTGCCAGGGATGTTGACGAATTTCTTTGCTGGGGGGACAGCGGGTATTTTTGGTAATGCAGTTGGGGGACGACGAGGAGCAATCATTGGTGGAATCGCTCATGGCTTCTTTATTACCTTGTTGCCAGCATTATTAGTAACGATTTTCAATTCAATGGGATTTGTTAGTGCGACAGCGACAGATGTCGATACAGTAGTGGTAGCGCTACTGTACGCTTGGATCTTAAGTCCGATTTTAAAAGCATTCTAATGTGAAAGTAGGGAGCATAATGTTTGGTTTTTTGAAAAAGAAAAAAGAGCAACCTGAAGTAATACAGACGCTTTCCATCGAAGAAAAAGAAGAACTTCAAACAACGATCGAACGACTAAAGAAAGATATCGACCAGACAGAAGAAACAGACCAACGAGCGGTTCTTTTTGAACAAGTAGGACTAAAGCTCGCTGAGTTAGGGGATAACGATCAGGCAATCGAACACCTTGAGAAAAGTTTATCACTGAAGAAAAGTATCAATGATGGGTACAAGAAGTTGATGTCTTTATATAATGCAAAAAGAGCAGAAGCTGCACGAGCTGGGGACGATCAAGGAATTGATCATTATATGGGGAAAATGGACGAGATGCGACAAATTGCTAAACAACTTACGATTACAGGGAATAAATAAGAATAAAGGTGGCTATAAAAAAAATGTATACGACATTAAAAGAGGTAACAAAAACAGCAGAAGCTTTGAATTTTACCGTGGGCGCATTCAACACGCATAACTTAGAGATGTTGCCAGAAATGTTACGAGCAGCCAAAGAAATGGGTGCGCCGATCATTATCCAAACAAGTGTGGATACGGCGAAATATATTGGGATGAATGTCTTAGTCAATGTAGTGAAAACGATTGCTGAAGAAGAAATGGTGGACGCTGTTCTTCATCTGGATCATGCGCGTGATTTCTCTGATATCAAGCAAGCAATCGATAGCGGTTATACTTCAGTAATGTATGATGGTTCCCATCTACCTTTTAAAGAAAATATCTTGAAAACAAAAGCAGTCGTTGAATACGCCCATGCTCGTGGTGTCTCAGTAGAAGGGGAGCTAGGAACGATTGGTGGGACGGAAGAAGGAATCCATGTGGCAGAAGATGATAAAGTGTATACGAAACCCGAAGATGCGGTAGAATTCGTAGCAGCAACTGGAGTAGACGCATTAGCAATTGCTATTGGAACAAATCATGGACAATTCAAATCAAAAACAGAAGTCAATCTAACACTCCTGAAAGAAATCGACGCAGTAGTCGATGTTCCCTTGGTCATCCACGGCGGTACTGGAGTGAAAGAGGAAGATTATCCAGAGTTGATCAACCATGGAATACGTAAATTCAATGTTGGGACAGAGCTACTTGTCAACTGGACGAAAACAGCAAAAGAAAGCTTTGGGGAAACAGAAGTCAGCCGATCATTACGCCACAACGTGATTCCAGCCAACGAAGTAGTAAAGGCAATCATCAAACATAAAATCGGCCTGTTTTTGAACACAGGAAGTGAGATCTATGCAGGAAAGAGCTAAAATGAAAAAATATTTGTTTCTTTTGGCAGGAAGTCCTGGGACAGGAAAAACTTATTTGATGGAACGACTATTCGAACGGTTTCCAACGATGTATCGTCTTACCTTAGATGAAGTTAAAGAGTATTACGCTGAATCAATTGGATTCGATAATTTAGCTGAACGAGCAGAGCAAGAAAAAAACAAGGTGTATCCATTCTTTTATCAAGCGTTGGAACTGTACATGGAAGCAGGGAAGAAAGTGATTGTTTCAGAGTATCCTTTCAGTGACAAACAAAAAGGACCATTAGGAGCGTTATCAAAAAAATATGGATATGAAGTGATCACGATTCGCTTGCACGCAGACTTTGATGTACTATGGCAACGACGTTATAAAAGAGATCGTGATCCTGAACGTCATTTGAGTTATATCATGGACCATTATCATTATGGGGATACGTTGGACGACCGATCGTTAGGAACCAATCATATCACCAAAGAAGAATTTAGAGCTGTTATAAATGATCGAAAGTATGAACACTTTGAACTTGGAACGCTTTATACATTCGATGTGACTGATTTCACCAAAGTGGATTATACGCCACTGTTAAACGAGTTAGAGTGGCGAGTGGCGAATGACCAATAAAAAATAATATCTAGTTGATTGATTCAAGTTTTGAATGAATCGTAAAAAGTGAAAGCCTATCCTCCTATTTATCGAGAGATAGGCTTTTTCATTTTTATTACTAGATTTCTGTGCCATATGTCAAAGTGACTCTTTGGTGGATAACCAATCTGATAATTCCTTTAAGACTGTTTGGACTTGGGGCTCGTTTATTTGTTTCAAAAAGTCATGTTCTAAATAATAAACAGGTTTGAATCGACTATTCGGGATCTGTTTGCTTATCCTTTTACTTGAAGCAAAAGGTACTTCTTGGTCTGAGGTGCTGGCGGTACTATAGCAAGGAGGAAAAACTGCAAGTTCTGTTTCACTAATGGCATAATCCGACCAATCCAGTGATTTCGGTAAGCGATAGTAATCGGCTAAGATTCCTTGTTGTCGTCCATAGTAATAAAGTAAGGCGCGACCCATCAGTGGATCGTCTGCCGTGGGTGTTTGTTGATCAATGTCTATAAGCATTTCTTCTGTTAATGTGTGTGTGGTGGGAGTGGTTTGTTTCTTCAGAAATTCAAAATCAGCATAGCCATAAAAATTGATTAGGAAATTGGGTGAAAGCCCTCGATCCACACACAAATATTTGGTTAGGTGGAACATCAAATAACTTCCGGCAGAACGCCCGCAAATACCAAAGGGGTGTTCATGAATGATTGTCTTTTTTAAGGCATCAAAGCTTTCATTTAGTTTTGCAATGATTTCTGTTACAGATGTATTTGGTGCCAACAGGTAATCAAGAGCTAGCAGAGTGTAGCCATGAGCTAAAAAGAGATCTTTTAGCCTATTGGGTATGTCACCTTTTGATCCGTAAATCAATCCGCCACCATGCAAATAAAGGATATATTTCGGTGTATCACTCTGAGCAGGATAAATGGTTACTGTAATGTCATCGAGTAGTTGTTTGGTTTCTTTCATTTGCCTGTCTCCTCATTTTGATAATATAGGCGCCAATCTCATGATTGATCATTTGTAACGGATTTGTTAAATCAATTGATAGATAATTGGAAATTTTGTGGAGACGATAACGAATCGTTTTAGCATGTAAAAACATTGCTTCTGCTGTTTGTTTGTAGTTCCGATTGTGTTGTAAAAAACAATAAAAAGTTTCAAATAAGTCATAGTCTGTTTGAGCCAACTGCACCAATTTTAGAGGGATTGCTTCTTGCAATGTTGCTATCTGATTTTCTCGAATAAAATGTTTGAATATGCCGATATCTTCGGATGTCACAACAGGACCATTGTAAAATGAGGTATTGAAATTCAAAATATCCAAACATTCAAACAACAATTCCTTGATTTCCTGTCGTGGTTTTGCTTGGCTGATGGCAAATGTTACTTGTTGATTTTCTGCGAGTATTTCTACCATCAGACGTGAAATCTGATCTTTAGTGATAGGCCCTTCCGATTGAGCAAAGTTGAATAAAACAGCTGAATATTGATGTTGGTCAAAGAAAATCGCCTCTTTTTTCAGTGTCCGTAAAAGTGTAAGGATGCGATTTTTCATTAATTGCGTTTGCATCTCTTTAGTTGAAAAGACGATTGTCTGGTAAGTATCTTTTGACTGCATATGCGCTTCTTGTAGCAAGCTATCTAGTTCTTCAGGATTTCGTGGTGTATTTTGTAAAATCGCATCAGCTAAATTATTTAAACGAGTATAGCGTTCTTTTTTCAATAGGCTTTCTGTATTGAATTTTTCTTGCAAGGCGTCAATGGCATTTTCGATAATGACTAGGTCGGTTTCTTTGATTTGTTGGTTGTTCAGATAAACAAGCAATAAGCAATTGAGAGAATAGTTATTGAAAATCGCAATCTCTAATGCATAGCGTTTTTTCGAGTCTGTTTGAGCATAAAGTGTCAGTAAAGAATAATCGTTTTTCATGAAATCTGTTTGTGGTAGCGATTCACGTGAGAGTACGATGGCATCGGTTGGAATCATCCCTTCGCAAATTTCGATTTCTTTATCAAGCAATTTTAAGGAAAAAGGAAGTTCGATGATTTGATAAAACTCTTGCATGATCGTTTCTAAAGAAGAAAACTGTTTTTCTAGACGGTTGAATCTTTGGCGTGCTTCATAGTAGGTTCGTAAAGTATGGGCATGTGCATTGAGTAACGGCTCATAAATCGTTAATAAAATTTTTTCATAGCTGATCTCTTGACTAATTTTGATCAATGGGATTTCATATTTGAAGCATAACTCAATAAACCATTCGGGGATCACCTTGATAAAACGATCGGTTTTTAACACAAGACCGCTGATCCCGATTTGACACATCTTGATGAAAAAATCTTCCAGTTCTTTTTCTGACAAGTCGTTCAATGCATAAAACGAGGTCAGGATCAGCTGATTTTGTTTGCTCCAATTTTCGATATCAATGGCTTCTAAGACCATTGCAGTTTCGACTTCATTATCTAAACCAATCTCATTCGTTAGAATCTTCCCTTTTTTTAGTTCACCTAGCAATAATAACTCCCTTAATTTCATCATATTCTCCTTTTTTCCTTTTATGGATAAAAAGTATAGCATTCTTTTAGAAATGCGTCCGATGAAAACACTTTCTTAATCTTCTACAATGACAGTGTAAGAATGAATAAGGAGGGGCATTATGTTAGAAACGGTTGTTTTACCAAATAATTATCAAGATTCCATCAACTTGATGCTATTGACTAATCAAATCAATTCGCTTGAGGAAGTCAACATGAGCCAGATCATGATGGGAACGGATGCTAATAAAGATATTTTGAATAACACGTCACTTTTAACAGAAAAGGCACAAACTGCGTCTGCGAACGATTTAATGATCGTGGTAGAGAGTGAGGATGAATCAATCATGGAAAAGGTACTGCCAATGATTGATGATTTTTTAGCGGATCTATCAGCAAAAGAGACAGCACAACCGAATAAATCAGTGACCACGTGGAAAGAAGCATTGAAACAATTACCAGATGCAAATGTCGCCTTGTTTAGTATTCCGGGGGAATACGGCGCAGCAGAAATGGCACGTGCGTTGAAGAATAATCTGCATGTTTTTTCATTTACGGATAATATTGCGATCGAAGATGAAGTCCGTCTGAAAAAACTAGCGCATGAAAAAGGATTATTGATGATGGGGCCAGATTGTGGGACAGGTATTTTATCGAGTATCCCAATTGCTTTTACGAATGTTGTCGCACCTGGAAATATTGGCGTAGTTGGTGCATCTGGTACGGGTATCCAAGAAGTGACGACAATCATTGATCGTCTAGGTGGAGGTGTGGTTCATGCCATTGGTACCGGTGGTCGTGACTTGAGCGACAAGGTGGGAGCAATAACGGTCAAAGATGCAATCGTGGCACTTGAAAACCATGAACCAACAGATGTGATCTGTGTGATTTCTAAGCCACCTGCAAAAGAGGTACGTGACGAGGTAGTGCAATTATTGCAGAGTATTTCAAAACCAGTCGTCGCTATATTTTTAGGAGAAAAACCAACGAATCACGAAGGAAAAGTCTATCTGGCACACACGTTAGAGGAAACTGCCCGTATCGCTGTGGATTTAGCAAACGAAGCAACAGTGAAAAAAAATTACTTTGAAGCACTAGAACAGCCGGGTGTCTTGACGCTTGCTAAAGAAAAAGTCGTCAAAGGGCTATATTCTGGAGGAACGCTCGCAGCTGAAGCAGGCATGCTGATTTCAGAAGCATTAGATTTAGGTGGTCTGGTCAAAGAAGATGGGTATATCTTGAAATCTCAAGGGTATGAAGTGATTGATTTAGGAGATGATCGTTATACACAAGGTAAACCACATCCAATGATCGATCCGGAAGTCCGGATCCATAAAATAGAAGAGTACGCCAAGGAAGAAGAAACTGGCGTCATCTTATTTGATATTGTTTTAGGATATGGTGCCCATGAAGACATGGTGGGTGCATTGTTACCAACGATCCAATCTGTGCAGTCAGAAGCGGAAAAAGCAGGACGTGAACTTTATTTCGTGGCGACAGTGTGTGGGACGAAGAATGATCCACAAGACTACCAAAAATCAGTGGAACGTTTGAAAGAAGCAGGTGTTTTTGTCGCAGAGAGTAATGCTAAAGCGGTTCAACTGGCGTTGTTGTTAAAAGGCATCAGATTGTCTGAAGCAGATAAAGAAGTCTTAGCATATGATGGAAAAACAGTTTCTGTACCACAACCGAGTGAGCAAGTCATGGAGTTGTTGACGACGAAACCGCGTGTAGTGAATGTCGGTTTGAAAAGCTTCAACGAATCGATTGTCACCTATGGTGGACAAACAGTCCAGTTGGATTGGCGGCCTCGCGCGAGCGGTAACAAGAAAATGATCAAAATTTTAGATGCGTTGGAAGAGCATCAGGAGCAAATTGATGAGGAAAATCAGAAAGTGACAGAAAAAATCAAGAACGCACAGCCGTTTCTGGTCGATGTGGTCCCTGCAAAAACGGTGATTCCTGAATTAAATGATCCAAAGCAAAAAACACTATTGCATGCAGGCCCGCCAATCACTTGGGAGGCGATGACCGGACCGATGCGAGGCGCGTGTCTAGGTGCAGCGTTATTCGAACGTTGGGCAGAAAACGAAGAAGAAGCATTAGCACTTTTTGAAGCAAATAAAGTGCGATTCATTCCTTGTCATCATGTACAAGCAGTAGGACCGATGGGAGGGATCACTTCTGGTGATATGCCGGTCTTCATTGTTGAAAACCGGAAAGAAGGCAATCAAGCCTTCTGTATCTTGAATGAAGGTATCGGTAAGGTATTACGTTTTGGTGCGTATTCCCAAGAAGTCGTTGATCGCTTAGATTGGATCAAAGAAGTACTAGGACCAACAATCCATCAAGCATTGGCATTCACCGAGGAAGGATTGAATCTAAATGTTTTGATCGCCCGGTCGATTACGATGGGGGATGAATTCCATCAAAGAAATATTGCTGCTTCTTTGAATTTCCTGAAAGAGATCGCTCCATTGATCATTCAAACGGAGATTCCTGAAGAACAAAAATATGATGTAATCAAGTTCTTAGCAGATACGGATCAATTTTTCTTGAATATCATGATGGCTACGGGAAAAGCAATCGTCGATGGTGCGCGCCAAGGGACTAAAGGAACAATCGTGACAACGATGACACGTAATGGTGTCGATTTTGGTGTCCGAATCGCAGAAACAGGCGATACATGGCATCTAGCGCCTGTAAATACACCAAAGGGCTTGTACTTTACAGGATTCAATGAAGAAGATGGTAATCCCGATATTGGCGATAGTGCTATCACTGAAACTGTCGGTGTAGGTGGAATGGCCATGGTCGCAGCACCAGGTGTGACCCGTTTTGTTGGTGCAGGTGGTTTTGAAGATGCGTTAGCAACCTCAAATGAAATGGCGAAAATCTGCGAAGGGCATAACCCAACGTTTTCGATACCAACTTGGGATTTTCAAGGAACTTGCTTAGGAATCGATATTCGCAAAGTGGTGGAAACAGCAATCACTCCTGTTATAAATACTGGGATCGCGCACAAAAATGCTGGAGTGGGGCAAATTGGCGCAGGTACAGTTCGGGCACCACTCGCTTGCTTTGAACAAGCCTTAGAGGCCTATGCTAAGGAGCTAGGGATCAACGTTGAGTAATCAAGAAATTCAAATGAGCGAGTATTTATCTCCACTTTTGCAATTTGGAAAAATAGGTGTGATCCACAGCGTATTTGAGCATTCCTTTAATGTTGAAATCAAGCAACAATTGATCAATATCGCCTGTTTTCATGACTATCTATCTAGTTTTGGTATCAATCTTCCTGAAGATCGATTTAACACACTTGCTTCGGCTCTTCAAACAGGAAATCGTGTAAAAATAAGTGATGATGTATTGACGATTTACAGTATTTCAAGTGTCAGACAAGTGACATTAAAACCGTGTCGGCTGGTTCCTCTCAACGTCTTCACGTTAGGGCTATCGAAAAAACAACTACTTTTATTGAAACCATTTTTGGCTGAAAAAAACTGGCAGACAAAAATCGGGTTACCGGTAGATAAACGTGCATCCACGCTGTTTGCTCGAATGGCACAACCAAACAGAGAGTGGACGACAACTGAATGGCAAGAAGTCGTTGGTTATCTTTTAGGCAGAGGCAAAGGGTTGACGCCTAGTGGTGATGACCTATTGATGGGTTATCAGCTTGTTTTAGGGACTGTTTCAGATCCCAGAGGAATCGCGCTAGCGGTTGCTCTGGGAGAAGCCCAAACGGCAACGACTGCAATCAGCCAAGCATATCTAACTTGTGCGACAAAGGGGTACGCCAATTCACTAGTGTATCAATTATTTTCAGACTTAGCACAAAACCAAGAGGAGAAAATAGAAGAACAGTTAGAGAAAATCATGAGAATTGGTCATTCTTCGGGAAAGGATCTAGCTTTTGGTATTTGGTTGGCGCTACAAGCAATCGAAGGAGAAGAAAGTGAGGGTGAAACATGGAAGCGAGTAAACAAAAACAAGCAGTAAGAGTCAGTGATACTTACTGGATCAAAGTAGTAGCAATCTTTTTTATTGGTTGGATCTTGATGTATGCCACACGAACGATTTTTAACCCGATCATGGGAGTGGTCGGGGAAGAATTCGGTTTAAGCAATACGCAATTAGGCTTAGCAAATAGTATCTTCTTTCTGACATATGCCATCGCTCAGATTCCTTTTGGGATCGTCGGAGACAAAATTGGACGAAAGTTAGTCATCACAGTGGGATTTTTACTTTTGGCAGTAGCGACATACTTCACCGGATTAGCCACGACGTTTATTTTATTCTTAGTGATTCGTGCCATCGCTGGGATCGGGCAAGGTGCTTACTACGGTCCACAGTTTGCCTTGTCGACAGAAGCGATTCCAAAGAGTAAACGGACGATTGGAAATGCCATCATTAATAGTGGTATGGCTTTTGGAACATCAGGCGGTTATCTTCTATCAAGTAAATTGGTCTTAGAAAACGGGGATGATTGGAGCAAGCCATTTTATCTGATGGCGATTCCTACATTGATTGTCGGCATTTTGTTTTATGTATTGTTGAAAGAAAAAGTGATCCGTCCGGGTGAAGAAGCAGAAGTGGAAGAAGGTCCAAAAGAAAAAATTTCTTTGAAGCAGATTTTTACAAATCGTAACTTAGTAGCAGCCTTTATTTTATGTTTTACCAGCATTTATGCTAATTTTGTGATTCTTACTTGGTTGCCGCAGTTTTTGATTGCAGAACGTGGATTTACTGGAGCGAGTGTTGGCTTTATTTCTTCTTTGGTCCCTTGGGCATCGATACCAGGCGCCTTACTCTTTGCACGGATCAATGATAAGACAGGAGCGACGAAGAAACTAGTCTTTGTTTTGGTTCCATTAGCAATCGTTTCGGTTTTTGCTATCGCTTTTGTTACCAATCGTACCTTATTGATCACAGTGCTGATTCTTTATGGATTGACTGGGAAATTAGCACTTGACCCGATCATGGTGACGTTTGTCACGAAACATGCACCAAGAGCAGCCTTAGGAACGACGTTAAGTGCGTATAATTTTATCGGGATGTCAGGATCGATTTTAGCTCCTTACGTTACTGGTTATTTAGCAGATACTTCAGGTTCGATGCAAGTTGGTTTTTACCTCTCTTGTGTCTTGTTGATCATCGGGTTGATTCTCTTTGCCCTATTGGCAAAAGAGGATCGTACACAAACGCTGAAGTAATAGAAAGAGGTGTAGGAAAGACATGGGATTAAATGTGATTGCTTTAGGTGGGAATGCTATTTTAGAAACTGATCCAACCGATAAAGGACAAAAAGCCATAGTCGAACAGGCGGCTGAAGCTATCGCAGCTTTTGTTGAACAAGGAGAACAAGTCATTCTTTGTCATGGCAATGGTCCGCAGGTTGGCAATTTATTATTGCAGCAACAAGCAGGAATAAGCGCAAAAAATCCTCCAATGAGCTTGGATACATGTGTCGCAATGACACAAGGAAGTATTGGCTATTGGTTACAACAAGCGTTAACCAATGCGTTTACGCAACATGGGATCACCCAACCGGTCGTTTCCATCGTGACACAAGTGTTAGTTGATCCGAATGATCCATCGTTTCAGAAGCCAACGAAACCGATTGGACCATTTTATACAGAAGAGGAGGCAAAAAAATCGGTACAAAAAAATGAAGGAACATACGTGGAAGATGCAGGACGTGGTTATCGTAAAGTCGTTGCATCTCCTCAACCAAAAGAAATTGTGGAAAAAGAAGCACTTCAAGCGTTAGTAGCAGCTAATGTTGTCACGATTTGTGCAGGTGGAGGTGGTATCCCAGTAATTGAATCATCTGGGCTTTATCAAGGCGTGGAAGCGGTCAATGATAAAGATTTCTCAGCAGCCGTATTGGCAGACGCTGTGGGTGCCGATCGTTTGATCATTTTAACTGGTGTCGAGCATATCTATATCAACTATGGAAAACCAGAAGAACAAGCCTTAGAGACGATGACTCCCGAAGAAGCAAAAGAATACGTAGCTGGTGGTCATTTTGCAGCTGGAAGTATGTTGCCAAAAGTAGAGGCAGCGGTCCGTTTTGTTGCAAGTGATCCAAAACGTCAAGCAGTCATTACTTCCATTGAAAAATTGAACCATTTGACTGAAGGTGCGGGAACAGTGATCCAACAAACGAGGTAACGAGTGATGAAAAAAAATGCCATGATCATTCAAATTAGCCTTGCATTGGCTTTAGGTATTTTGGTAGGGATGTTCTGGCCAATGAGTGCGTCTGTGTTAAAACCGATTGGCGAAGTATTTTTACGACTGATGCAGATGGCGATCCCATTATTGATTCTTGGTCAGATCATTCAAGCTTTAGGTAGTATTGATTTGAAGGAATTAGCAAGTATTGGGACACGCACCTTGCTCATCTTTGGGATTTCCTCCTTATTGGCAGCTTTATGGGGTGTGTTATTGGCTGTTTTGTTTACGCCTGGATCTGGCATGGAACATATAGAGCGATTAAGTCCTACGATCGAGGCGCAAGAGCTGTCGATCCAAGAAACGTTTCTCCAGTTTGTGCCTAAAAATATTTTTGAATCCCTTACGCAAGGTTCGATTATCCAAATCATTGTTTTCGCGATTTTTTTTGGCCTAGCCTTGAATCAATATGGACAAAAACAGCCCCAATCGAAGTTGTTTCAACTAATCATTGATTTTAACGAAGTGATTATCCAAGTCATCAAATATGTGATGCATTTTGCCCCTATTGGGATATTTGCCTTGGTGAGTAGCAGTATCAGCCAATTAGGCGCACAAGTCATTCTGCCAATGGTAAAATATCTACTGGTGTATAGCTTAGCTACAGTATTGTTCTTACTGGGATGGTTAGTTGTTGTCAGTATATACGGCCGATTACATCCGTTAAAATTGATCATGAATATGAAGAATATGTCGATCATGGCACTTGCAACGACTTCTTCAGCCATCACTTTACCAATCGAATTAGAAGAAACACAACATAAATTAGGGTTGAGTAAGCGAATCAGTCACTTAGTCTTACCATTAGGAATGTCATTGAACAGTAATGGCTCAGCAATGCACATGGCACTGACGGTGATCACGATCGCCCAGATGTACCAAGTAGAGTTTCGATGGACGACCATGGTCTATCTTGCGATTTTAGCCACTTTTATTTCTTTAGCCAATGCGGTAGTTCCTGGTGCGGGGCTCGTTTCTTTAGCCATCATCGTGCCGCAAATGGGGTTACCTATTGAAAGTATTGCCATTTTTGGCGGTGTTGAATGGTTGGTAGGGATGTTGCGTACGATTTTGAATGTCAATTCTGATGTGTATTCAGCAATCCTCGTGGCGAAATCAGTCGATGAAATCGATTATGAGATTTTTAGCCGTGGCTAAATGAATAAAAAGAAAGGGGTTGCAATTTTAAAAAATACTTGTTATAGTAAATGTAAATAAAACAGGCATGTGACTGGTAAAGCAGGCAGGACCTAAAGAAAGACACACAAAGAATCCTTTGTTGTTATTTCTTATGGTCTTGCCTGCTTTTTTCTTTTTTGTCTGCGCAGCGAAAAAGAAAAACGAAAGAAGGAGTGGAAAAAATGGATTATCAAACTTTAGCAAAGCATATTTTACAATTCGTTGGCGGAAAAGAAAATATCATTCATTTGGAACATTGTTCAACTAGACTTCGTTTTACGTTGAAAGATGTCAAACAAACAAATCGTGAAGAGTTAGAACGCTTAGATGGGGTCATTGGTGTTCGGAGCAATGCTCAATTCCAAGTAATCATTGGGAATGAAGTAGTGGAAGTTTATGACGAATTAGCCAAACTGATCGGAGAAATTTCGGCAGATCAGAACATAAACAAAGAAAAGAAACCTATTGGAACAATTTTACTTGATTTTATCATTTCAGTCTTTCAACCGTTGGTCCCTGCGATTGCAGGTGGCGGTGTCTTAAAATCACTTTTACTGCTCTTATCTTTATTGGGTGTGATGGATGCAAACTCATCTACTTACCTGCTATTGAATTTGATCGGAGGAGCGCCTCTTTACTTCTTACCGATTTTAGTTACGATGACGACGGCAAGAAAGCTAAAAGTCAATGAAATCGTAGCTGTTTCAGCAGTGAGTGCTTTGCTTTTACCAGAAATGGCAACCCTTCTAGCAGACGGAACCTCCTTTCTAGGGTTCTCAATTGAAAATATTGCGTATGCTTCTCAAGTCTTCCCAGCAATCTTAACGGTGTTGTTTTACAGTATCGTCGAAAAATATGTCACGAAAATTTCTCCGAAGCCGATTCGTATTTTCTTTGTTCCGATGGTTGCTTTATTAGTGACTGTCCCAGTTGCACTGCTGATTTTAGGACCGTTAGGCTATAACGTTGGTAGCGCATTCTCGTATTTGATCGTCGAGTTATATCAACGATTAGGCTGGTTAGCGACAGGCTTACTTGCCGCAGTTCTACCATTGATGGTCGTTACTGGCATGCACAAAGCGATGATTCCTTATGCTGTTTCTTCAATGGGAGAGTTAGGAAAAGAGATGCTCTATTTACCGGCTTCTTTGGCACATAATATCGCTGAATCTGGTGCATGTTTTGCCGTAAGTTTAAAGACAAAAAATACAAAATTGCGACAAACAGCGATTTCTGCAGGAATCTCAGCTTTATTTGGTATCACTGAACCCGCATTATATGGGGTCACGATCTTACACAAACGGGTATTGAGTATCGTGATGGTTTCTAGTTTCATCGGCGGGATATTTGCCGGGATCATGGCTTTAGAAGCCTTCGCATTGGTTGGACCAGGGATTGCGAGTATCACGATGTTTGCTAGTGCAGATCAACCGATGAACCTTGTCTGGGCATTTGTCTGTACAGCTCTTTCTTTTGTCGTGTCGTTTGTAGGTGGCTTGGTATTTTTTAAAGATCAAGAAGAAGCAACTTCACAAGAAGAGAACGAGAGTCGTAGGGGAGGAACTTGGGGTATCGTGAGCCCAGTCAAAGGTCAAGTGATTCCTCTTGAAACAGTCCCAGATGATGTCTTTTCTAGTGGGATGGTTGGTGAAGGTGTCGGAGTCATTCCAGAAGAAGGTATTGTTTTTTCTCCTGAAGAAGCACAAGTGACCATGCTATTTGAGACAGGTCATGCCATCGGCTTACGAACGGTGAGCGGAGTAGAATTACTGATTCATGTAGGAATCGATACAGTCAAGTTACAAGGTGAAGGCTTCCAGGCTTTTGTTAAAGAAGGTCAGATGGTACAACCAGGCGAGCGTTTGCTTGCGTTTGATATTGAAAAAATCAAACAAGCAGGATTTGATCCAGTCGTTGTGGTGGTCGTGACCAATCAGAAGGAGTATCACATCGATCATCAAGTAGAAAATCAATCAGTGACACCCGAAACTGAGTTATTGATGATTTCTGCTTTAGTAAAATGAAGAAATGAAAGTGAGGAATAGAAAAATGGATATGACACAAACAGGTTTTCCCGAAGGATTTCTATGGGGAGGTGCAATTGCAGCAAACCAAGTAGAAGGAGCATGGGATATTGGTGGAAAAGGGCTATCTGTGGCAGATGTTGCAACTTATAAACCTAATGTAGACAACAAAGATTACGCAGCCCATGTAGGGGTGACAATCGAAAAAGTAGAAGAAGCAATAGCCGACCCTACAGACAAGTGGTTCCCTAAACGACGAGGGGTCGATTTCTATCATCGTTACAAAGAGGATTTAGCTTTATTTGCAGAAATGGGGTTTACTACATTACGTTTGTCGATTGCGTGGTCCCGACTCTTTCCAAACGGGGATGAAAAGACAGCTAATCCTGAAGGTGTCTCATTTTACAAAGAAGTTTTTAAAGAAATGAAGCGCTTAGGAATCGAACCGATTGTGACCTTGTCTCATTATGAGATGCCATTAGCATTAGCGATGAAAGGCAACGGTTGGATTCAACGAAGTGTGGTGGATGACTTTGTTCGATTTGTAGATACTTGTTTTGACGAATTTGGGGAGTACGTTCATTACTGGTTGACGTTCAATGAAGTGGATAGTATTTTTAGACATCCATTTACGACTGCCGGGATTTTGACTGATACGATCGAACCAGACAAAATCGAAGCGGTTATCTATCAAGCGTTACATCATCAATTTGTGGCAGGGGCTTTAGCAACGAAACATTGCCATGAAAAGATCCCTGGTAGCCAAGTTGGTTGTATGTTGACCAAATTGATGACCTATCCGTTGACGAGTCGACCAGAAGATGTGGAACGAACATTGAAAAAGAATATGAACAATCATTTTTATGCGGATGTTCAAGTCAAAGGTACGTATCCGCCACTCGTTTTGAAAGACTTAGCCAACCGTCATATCACGATCGACATGTTACCTGGTGATAAAGAATTATTGAAAGAACATACGGCAGACTTCCTATCGTTTAGTTATTATATGTCTATGTGTGAATCCGCAGATCCAAAGGCAGAGCGGACACCGGGGAATACCGTTTTGGGTGTTAAAAATCCTTATTTAGAAGCGACAGATTGGGGCTGGCAAATTGATCCTTTAGGCTTGAAAATTTCTTTACTAGAATTATATGACCGTTATCAAGTACCCTTGATGATCGTTGAAAATGGCATGGGGGCTTTTGATGAAGTGATTGACGATGAAATCCATGATCCTTATCGAATCGCCTATTTTACTGCACATTTCAAAGCAATGAAAGCAGCCATCGATGAAGGGGTTGATTTGATTGGGTATACAAGTTGGGGACCTATTGATTTAGTCAGTGCCGGAACCTCTCAAATGTCAAAACGTTACGGATTCATTTATGTAGATGCAGATGATGAAGGAAATGGAAGTTATGATCGCTTGCGTAAAGATTCATTTTACTGGTATAAAGAAGTTATTGGAACGAACGGTCGATCCATCGAGTGAAGGAACTGTTCGATGCGCTCAAGGAGTAACCATGAGCGAAGGAGGATATCATGAGGAAAATACTAAAGGTGCTTAACTCCAGTGTGGTATTGATCGACAGCAATCAGCAAAAAATGATTGCTTTAGGAAAAGGGATCGGTTTTGGCAAAAAGCCCGGTGAGATCATCTCGGATGATTCGATTGATGAGATCTATCTGCCCTATGATGAAGGCAAAGCCATGCAATTATTGGATTTGATCAAAGAGGTTCCTTTGACCTATTTTGAATTAACGAAAGCAATGGTCTCCAGTATGGAGAAACGACTAGGGAAACGGTTAAACTCTAGTATTTATTTAACATTACCTGATCATTTACATTTTTCAGTTGAACGTATGGCCAAAGGAATCATCATCACCAATCGGTTATATTGGGAGATCAAGAATTACTATCCGGAAGAATATCAAGCAGCGGAGCAAGCGCTAATGATCTTCAATGAAAAATCCGATGTCGAGTTACCCATTGAAGAAGCGGCAAATATCGCCTTTCATGTCATTAATTCATTGTCTCAAGAAAGTCAGGGAACCGATAGTATGAAGCAAGCGAAAATGATTGGTGGCATCGTCAACTTAGTAAAATATTCGATTCGAATCGACATTGCTCCAGACTCGATCCATTATAGTCGTTTTATTACTCATGTTCGTTTTTTCGTTGAACGGTTGTTTGCGAATAAAATGCTGGATGGACAAGATGATGGGCTATATCAGCAAATGTGTACCTTGTATCCATTGGCGATGGAAAATGCAGACAAAGTAAGGCAGTATATCCAGAAAATGATCCAACAGGAAATCACGAAAGAGGAAGTTACCTATCTAGGTGTGCATATCAATCGATTGATGCGGCACCCTGATTGAAAAAAATAGACAAGATTGCGTAATGAATAGCAGCAAGCCAGTGATCCTTTCTGGTAGCTGCTTTTTTTTAAAACAAATAGGAGGAATAGGATTTTTTAGCGAAATATATGTTTATAAAGTACCAGATAACCTGTTTTTTGGATCGGATCGTGTGGTAGTTCACAATTGTATCTGATTAGTTATATAACGTAGTTGATTTGAAAATTAACAAAAATAATCGAGGTTATATTAAAAAAACGGGTTGTTTTTAGTGTATAATATTCCTTAGTGTCGTACGACAACCCATCTACTAGGGCTTAAAATGGATAGATAACGCTTACGTTTGTGAGTAATCAATCAGGCTATTTGAAATAAATCAAAGGAAATGGGAAAATGAGTCAAGTAAAATAGTTTTTCAAGCGAATGATCAGTCATAACTAGTGGACATTGTGAATGATTGAATGATCGTGAGAGGAATTATTTGCTTATTCGTCGTATAACCAAATTAAAGGGGGAGAACTAAGAAATGAAGATAGCAATTGCTGGTGCAGGTGCAATGGGGAGTCGGTTTGGACTCATGTTGCAAAAAGGTGGAAATGACGTGACATTGATCGATGGTTGGAAAGACCATGTAGAAGCGATCAAAGAAAACGGATTGAAAGCTAACTTTAACGGTGAGGACATCGTTGTCGATATCCCAGTCGTTCTTCAATCAGAGATCAATGACGTAGAAAAAGTTGATTTGATCGTCTTATTCACGAAAGCAATGCAACTAGAAAAAATGTTGGAAGATATCCGTCCAATGATCAAAGATGAGACAAAAGTTCTTTGTTTATTGAATGGAATCGGCCATGAAGATATTATTGAAAAATTTGTACCAATGAAAAATATTTTTATTGGTAATACAATGTGGACGGCAGGCTTAGAAGGTCCTGGACGTGTGAAATTATTCGGTAGTGGTTCAGTAGAACTACAAAACTTAGGAGACGGTCAAGAAGAAGCTGCGAAAGAATTGGCAGAAACTTTAGCTGACTCTGGTTTGAATGCGAAGTATTCAAGTAATATCCATTACTCGATCTATCGTAAAGCTTGTGTTAATGGCACGATGAACGGCTTATGTACGATTTTAGACGTG
Organism: Enterococcus sp. AZ095b; assembly: GCF_051714725.1. Classification (NCBI taxonomy): domain Bacteria; kingdom Bacillati; phylum Bacillota; class Bacilli; order Lactobacillales; family Enterococcaceae; genus Enterococcus; species Enterococcus sp. AZ095b. Next base: position 307,194 of record NZ_JBIOSL010000001.1, read on the forward strand.
AATATGGCAGGACTTGGTCGTACTTCTACAGCTCATGATATGGTTGTTGCTATCGTAAATGAATTTGGTCAAGTAGCAAAAGCCGAAAATATTGATTTAGATGTGGAAGAAGCAGTCGCCCACTGTGAAACTTGCTTTGATCCTGAAACGATCGGTATGCACTTCCCATCAATGCATCAAGATTTGATCAAAAACAACCGTTTGACAGAAATCGACTATATCAACGGTGCGATTTCACGTAAAGGAAAGAAATACGGGATCGCTACGCCTTACTGTGACTTTTTGACAGCGCTCGTGCATGCAAAAGAACAGATTTTAGAGGCGAAATAGGAGGAACAAATAAATGGATACGACGAATAAATTAACGCCAAGAATTTTTTTGAACAAAGTATTAGCTGGAACAGCAACAGGGATCATCGTAGGACTGATTCCAAATGCTGTTTTAGGAGCTATTTTAAAGTATTTCAGTGAATATCCTGTTGCTGTGACGATCGCACAACTAGCTGTGATCTTCCAATTAGCGACACCGTTGATCATTGGTGGTTTGATCGGGTTACAATTTGGGTTTAATCCGATGCAAATGATGGTAGTAGCTGGGGCTGCATTTGTCGGCTCTGGTGTTGTCCGCTTTATGCCAGACCTTGGTGAAGCAGGAGTATATGTAGGGGCAGGTACAGGAGATATCATCAATACGATGATCACTGCAGCGATTGCTGTTGGTCTGATCCTATTGATCGGTGACCGCTTTGGCTCAGTCGCAATCGTATTGACACCAATCGTAGTCGGTGTGGGCGCAGGTCTTGTTGGGTTTTATTTATTCCCTTATGTGACAGCGATCACCTCTGCAATTGGTGAAGGTATCAATAACTTTACGACATTGCAACCTATTTTGATGTCTATTTTGATCGGTTGTTCATTTGCCTTTTTGATCATTTCACCGATTTCAACAGTTGCGATTGGTTTAGCGATCCAATTGGATGGAGTTTCTGCAGGAGCTGCTGCTATGGGTGTTGCAGCCACAACATTTGTGTTGATCGTCAATTCTTGGCGTGTCAATAAATCAGGTGTCACGATCGCGATTGCGTTAGGTGCGATGAAGATGATGATGCCGAACTTATTCCGTAAACCGATCATCTTGCTTCCATGTTTAGTAAGTGCGGTTATCACAGCGATACCTGTCGCACTTTTCTCTGTATCAGGAACACCAGCTTCTGCGGGCTTTGGGATCGTAGGTTTAGTTGGCCCTCTTGCTTCATTAGATGCTGGACTAAATATCGTGATGGTGTTGATTTGTTGGTTCGTCGTACCAGTCGCGGCTGCTTTATTTACGCAATTGGTATTTGAAAAAGTCTTGAAACTTTACGACCGGGAAGAAGTCTTCAAATTCTTAGGTTGATCAAAATTATAAAAGAAAAAAACGCAAAACAGAGAAATCTCTGGATTGCGTTTTTTTTTGAGAAGAAGATGGTGTTATCTGCTATACTGACACTAAATGAAAACAATGGATCATTTGATCCAATAGAAGGAGAATACATGAGAAATATAAAATTAACGATCGAATATGATGGAAAAAGATATTCTGGTTGGCAGCGACTTGGTAATGATGAAAAAACGATCCAAGGAAAAATCGAAGCGATCATTTCGCAAATGACCGGGGAAACGATTGAGATTATCGGTTCTGGCCGAACAGACGCTGGAACACACGCCAGAGGTCAAGTAGCTAATTTCAAAACAGCTAGTACAATGAGTCGAATGGAGATGCTGGATTTTCTTAATCGTTATTTGCCAAGAGATATTGTGGTAAAAAAAGTGGAAGAAGTACCTGAACGTTTTCATGCTAGATATAATGCAAAAGGGAAAAAATATAGTTACTACGTTTGGAATGCTCCAATTCCAACAGTGTTTGAAAGAAACCATAGTTTTGATTATCCGAAGGCACTTGATTTGGAGAAAATGGAAGAAGCTTGTCGGAAACTAGAAGGAAAACATGATTTTATTGGATTTTCAGCATTGAAAAAAACAAAAAAATCAACAGTACGTACAATTGAAAAATTATCGGTCCAACAAGAAGGTAATATGCTTCATTTTACATTTGTAGGGGATGGTTTTTTGTATAAAATGGTACGGATCTTAATGGGAACGATTTTAGATATTGGTTCAGGTAAAGCTGATTTATCTTTGATCGATACGATTTTTGAAACGAAAGTCAGACAGCAAGCAGGCGAGACAGTTCCCGCACATGCGCTTTTTCTAGATGAAGTGTATTATTAAGGGATGTTAAATGATTCAAAGAAAATAGGGGAAAAGCAATCTCAGCTTTTTCCTGTTTCCTTGGATCGGCAGTGGACACTTTGGGAGGGGGAGACCCGATGAAGAAAGAGGAAGAAATCACCACTCTCTACAATTTGATTTTAAACCCAAACACGCGAGACTGGGAGCGACAACAACTAATGACAGCGAAAGAAGAGTTAGCAACTTCTGTTTCTCTAAAAGAGGTACTTGAAAAGTTGGAAGTTTCTTTGCGACCATTGGCTTTACGACAAAATCTAACTCCAGATGTCATGGATTTCTATTTGCAAATGGTCGGCGATCCGTTAGGGGAAGCGCGGTATGATTTTTCTAAACACGAACTGACAGATCCGACAGTTCAAGAACGAGCAGTGTTTGCTGGCGGTTGTTTTTGGTGTATGGTAGAGCCTTTTGAGAAAAAAGCAGGAATTATTTCTGTGATGTCTGGATACACAGGCGGGCAGTTTGATTCCCCTAATTATGACCAAGTCAGTGGCGGCTATACCGGTCATGTGGAAGCAGTGGAGATCATATTTGATAAGCGATTGATCAGTTATCAAGAGCTAGTCGAGATTTACTGGCAAGTAACGGACCCGACGGATGAATTTGGACAATTCCAAGACCGCGGAGAACAATATCGTCCAATCATTTTTGTTCAAAATGAAGAGCAACAAAAAACTGCTGAAGCGTCGAAACAAGCATTAAGCGCATCAGGTCGCTACAGAAAACCGATAGTTACGGCTATTTTACCAGCGACAGCTTTTTGGCCGGCAGAAAATTACCATCAGCAATTTTATCGGAAGCAACCAAAACGTTACAAAAAAATAAAACAAACTCGTCGTCAATTAGCATTTTTGCAAAAAATGACTACCAATTGGGGAAAAAAAGCGAAGAACTAAAACAAGCAACATAATTTTGGTAGCGTTTTCTATTGAAGAGATATAAATTTGAAAGTAATCTATGGGGACTTGAAATAGAGATGGCTAAAAAATCTTGGTCAGTAGTCATCTGCTATCCTTGAAAATGAAAAACGGCATTCCAGAAGTAACTCTTTATTTTTTGGGAGTGGAAGACTTCTGTGATAATCATAAAATAAGGAGTGAATGAAATGTATGTAGCTGATAAAACGCGTTATGAAAACATGGAGTATCGTAAAAGCGGTCAATCTGGATTAAAACTGCCTTTACTTTCCTTAGGGTTATGGCAAAATTTTGGGGAATATGATCCCATCAGTAATCAGCGGGAAATTTTAAAGGGGGCTTTTGATTTAGGCATCACCCATTTTGATCTAGCCAATAATTATGGTGGACCTGCTGGAGCAGCTGAAACAAACTTTGGACGACTTTTTAAAGAGGATCTCAAACCCTATCGAGATGAACTGATTATCTCTAGTAAAGCAGGCTATTATATGTGGGATGGGCCTTACGGCAATTGGGGGTCTCGTAAGTCGATCATTGCCAGTTGTGACCAGAGTTTGCAACGTATGGGTTTGGACTATGTGGATATTTTCTATCATCATCGTCCAGATCCTGAAACGCCTTTGGAAGAAACCGCAGAGGCATTGATGCAATTAGTTCGACAAGGAAAGGCCCTTTATATCGGTATCTCTAACTACAATGGGGCGGACACGCAGAAAATGGCGGAAATTTTACGCAAAAAAGATGCGCCCTTCGTGATCCATCAAATGCGTTACAATCTGTTCTCAAGAGAATTGCTTGAGACGGACTTAGCACCTGTCCTTGTTGAAAATGGACTAGGTGCAATCACGTTTAGTCCATTAGCACAAGGCTTGTTAACGAATCGCTACTTACATGGTATTCCTGAAGAATCACGTGCGCATCGAAAAGAAATCCCTTTTCTTTCAGAAGAACAGATTGCACCGACACTACGTAAAATTACACAGTTACAGGAAGTGGCGGAAGCGAGAGGACAAACATTGGCTCAGATGGCATTGGCGTGGAATGTGCGACAACCATCAGTGACAAGTGTTTTAGTCGGTGCTAGCCGTTTGAGTCAGTTGCAGGAAAGTGTCAAAATGAAAGATAATCTCGTCTTTGCACCAGAAGAACTAGCAACGATCGAAACGATTTTGGCAGAAAATTAACGTGTGAGAAAATCACGTTGAAGTGGATACAACAAAAGCAAGCGTGTCTGGGGGATTAGTCCTCATGCATATTCTAAAACCGAATAAACGGCAGGGACAGAAGTAACCTCTTCGGAAATAAGGCGCCAGCCACGAAAATTTGTAGAACAATTTTAGTGGCTGGCGCCTTATTTATCGAGGCTGAATACTTCTGTTCCGACCTCCTCTTGCTTATGCTATCATATCTTGTGTTTGAGAGGTGATGTAGAGACAGACGGCGTAGCTTGTTTTTCTTCATTTTTACTTGGTACAATAGCTTACCTTCTTGTTCTTCTAAAGTGAAGGTTTTATCGTCTTGCTTTTTTGTTCCTTTTCTATTTGTTTCAAATTCGTTTCCGACGCAGCAGAAAGAGCCTTAACATACAAAATACGTCTATCCTCTCCGGTTTGTATTAAAGATTCGGGGGACGAGTAGCTATCGGTTCCTGTTTTGTTTTCTGACACTATCGCTGTTTCTAGCGTTAGCTCACTTATTTTTTTTGTGAATGGTTCATTTGCGCAACTACTTCTGGACTCAGCCAAAAAATCTCTGTAGGAGAATGTGGCTCGTTTCCCAAATGCAAGGTCAGTTCATTGTTATGTACTTTTATAGAATCTCCTGGGATTCCGATGATTCTTTTAATGATTTCATCCGTAGAGGATCGCTGAATAGCGATGATGATATAACGTGTGAGTGCCGAAAACTTGTCTACGATCACAATATTGCCGTTGGCTAAATTGATGTTCCAGTAACTTGACGAAAGTGATAGCGATGAAGTGAATAAGTAAAAACGACACATAAAAGCAGCCATATTAAGATATATGGCCCTTTCTTTTTTTGAAGTTGACCATTTCCCAGGTATACAAGAAAACAATCCCCTTTTTTTACTTGAATGGTCCTGTTAGTTATTCCAAACGATTTTTTTGTTCTTTGACCTGTTCAACAAACTCGAGAATGGTCTGATGGGCATTTATTCGCGCATTTTCTAGTTCAAATAGTATGTAGACGCAAAAGGTCAATGCAATAGTTAGCAAACTGTTGATGATCAAAAGTTAAAAAAATGGTTTTTTCAATAATTTCAGTTTATAAATACTGATTTTTTAGATAAAATCGTATGGGCTTACAAACGACAAAAATTTGAAGTCTTGGCAAAAAAACGTGTTACTTCTATAGAAGTGTTACAAGAATTGAAATTTATGAGAAGAATCGATGCGATTGAATCAAAAAATCAATCAACGAAGTAACTACTTGTTGATTAATTCTAGCAAGCAATCATTGAAATCTACCAAGTGAGGAGCAGACTTACTTTTTACTTGGTAGTTTCTGGTGTTCCATTCTTTTTTTGCACACTAAAAATAGTGTGCGATAGAAAAATTAGAGTGTGTTTGATAAAAAACAACATGAAAACCCTTTTATATCAAAGTGGTAAAGCGATTTCAAAGTTGGCACGATACTTGCATTATATAAAAATGTAAGAAGAAGAAAAGGAAGTGTTCAAAATGGAGAAAAGAACAATCATGCTTGTCTGCTCTGCAGGAATGAGTACAAGTTTATTAGTGACAAAAATGCAAAAAGCAGCAGAAGAAAAAGGTGTAGAAGCGGACATCTTTGCAGTTTCAGCATCAGAAGCTGATAGCCAACTAGAATCAAAAAATGTAGACGTTTTATTATTAGGGCCACAAGTACGTTTCATGCAAAGTCAATTTGCTGAAAAACTAGCACCAAAAGGGATTCCGTTAGATGTTATCAACATGCAAGACTATGGCATGATGAACGGGGCAAAAGTATTGGAACAAGCAGAATCATTGATCAATAAATAAAAACAAGAAAAAGAGGAAAGAAAATGGAAGATCAAAAAAATTTAGAAGCGATCATGGGTTTGATCATGTTCGGTGGCAACGCAAAAAGCGATGCAATGGAAGCGATTGCTGCTGCGAAAAAAGGTGACTTTGAATTAGCAGATGCAAAAATCAAAGACGCAGAAGAATCATTGGTTCAAGCGCATCATTCGCAAACAGGGTTATTAACACAAGAAGCACAAGGGGAACACATGGAAGTTACTTTGTTAACCGTTCATAGTCAAGATCATTTGATGACATCGATCGCGTTTACAGATTTAGCAAAAGAAATCATTGATCTATACCGTCGTATAGATGCTTAAATAAAAGTTTTTTAAAGGAGAAAAGAGGAAAAGATATGGATAGCTTTGTAGCATTTATGGAGAAACACTTTATACCAGTCGCATCAAAAATCGGTGCACAACGCCATTTAGTGGCCATTCGTGACGCTTTTATGGTCAGTATGCCATTAATGATCTTAGGCGCTTTAGCTGTAATGATCAATAACTTGCCGATCCCTGGATTCCAAGAATTGATGAATTCGATTTTTGGTGGTGAAGCATGGAAAGGATTCGGTGCGGCTGCTTGGAACGGAACGTTTGCGATTCTTTCTGTTTTGATTGCGTTCTTATTAGCTTATCATTTAGCAAACGGTTACCGTAAAGATGGCGTATCTGCTGGAGTGATTTCATTAGGTTCATTCTTCGCACTAGGCGGCGCTTTAGGTATGAGTTCAAACGGATTATTTATTGCAATTATTGTCGGAATTATTTCAACAGAGATTTTTGTTCGTTTAAGTGGAAATGAAAAATTGATCATAAAAATGCCAGACGGAGTGCCACCAGCAGTAGCAAAAGCATTTGCGTCATTATTACCAGCAATGATCACGATCTCATTTTTCGCACTAATCGCTGCGATTTTTGCAGCATTCGGTGTTGCTGATATTGTTGGCGCATTCTACACGGTGGTTCAAGAACCATTTATGGGGCTTGCTAACTCTTACCCATCTGCATTATTGCTTGCATTTATTACACCGTTCCTTTGGTTCTTCGGATTACATGGAGCAAACATGGTCGATCCATTGATGCAAACCATCAATGCGCCAGCGATCCAAGCAAACGTCGAAGCGATTGCCAACGGTCAAAGTGCACCATTTATCGTCAATAAACCTTTTTTTGACAGCTTTGTCAATTTAGGTGGTACAGGTGCGACACTAGGATTACTGATTGCGATCTATTTAGTAGGACGTAGAAACAAACCTTATATGGTCGTAACGAACTTATCGATTGCACCAGGAGTATTCAATATCAACGAACCAACAATGTTTGGTCTACCAATCGTTTTGAATCCAGTGATGTTTATTCCATTTATTTTAACACCAATGGTTTTAGTAACTGTTGCGTACTTTGCGACATCAACAGGACTTGTACCAGCAGCGACAGTAATGCCACCATGGGTAACACCACCAGTGATCGGCGGATTTTTAGCAACAAACAGTCTTTCAGGCGCAGTGTTATCTGCGGTTAACTTACTGATTTCAATTCTGATCTATCTACCATTCGTTAAAGTAGCAACGATCCAAGAAATGAAAAAAGACGCATTGAACGCGTAAGAAATAATAAACGGAGAGCAAGTGATTGCTTTCCGTTTTTTTTTTTACTACTGTTATCATTGCTATTTTTCAGAAAGCAACGTATAGTTTTTGTAAGTATTTTTTTTGAATAGGAGGATAGCGTATGAATACAACAGATATTCAAAAAAGGATCGAACGATTCCAAGCATATGGGAACACCCTTCCAGGAGCTAGGGTATATTTTCGTGAAGATTGGGAAACGCTTTATTTTGATTTGGATGGTAAACAGTTTGGGATGATGAGTCCAGAAGAGAATGAAAAAGCATTGATTACGTTAAAACATTTTCCAGAAAAAAACGAGGAATTACGAACGATGTACCCTGGGATCATTATACCTGGTTACTATGCCAATAAGAAACATTGGAATTCGATCATGTTAGGCAAAGATGAATTGTCAGACGAGGAAATCGAGAAAATGATTTTGATTTCTTATAAATTGGTACTAGCTAAATTCGCTAAAAAGAAACAAGAAGAAATCAAAAACTCAGTGATAGAAAGTGATTGAAAGCTTGAAGGGGCATCAATCATTTTCTAGTCGATGAAAAAGGTCTGGAAATAGGGACACCCTATTTCCAGACGCTTAATAAAATTTGTGCAGATGGACTAAGAATGTTTGGATCGATGATTCGCCTCTACCTCTTTGTCACAGAAATAATCAACATCATCGGACGTCTTAATTCGTCTTTCATACCAGGCATATCTAACATATGTGACGGTGGCATTGGTTCAAGCACATGGTTGATTTGAAAGTCATTAGACAATAATGTCTCAAGATAAGTTGTAATCGTTCGATGATATTTTTTTACAGAAGATCCTAGGAAGTTTGTGTCACGCTCCCCTTCGTCAAAATAATGATTAACTGGAAAGTGCATGATCTGACCGTTGTCTGTATAAATCCAGTCTTGCCGACCATCTGCTGTGAAAATAGGATGTTCAACTGAAAAAAGAAATTGCCCATTCGGTTTTAGGAAGTGATGGACATGCTGGACGAGTTGTTCCCAATTTTCTACATAATGGATAGCTAAAGAACTGAACACGAAATCAAATGAGTCTTTGGCAAACCGGATCGTTGAAATATCGTCTTGCATATAACTGATCGTGGTATCGTTTGTTCGAGCTCTAGCTTCTGCTAGCATCTTCTCAGACAAGTCGACACCAATGATTTTTTTTGCCCCTTGCGAAGCAGCGTAACGACAGTGCCACCCATAGCCACATCCAAGATCAAGGACTGTTTGACCATGGAGATTGGGGAAGATAGATGCAAGCGTTGGCCATTCTCCAGCACCTTGTAAGCCATTTTTGCTACGAGGCATTTCTTTGTATCGGTCAAAAAATTGTTGATCATCGTAAATATTTGTCATGTTTGATTCCTCCATGTAATTTTTTTATTTGCTTAAACTACATGGAGTCCGTCTCTTTTGTGTGCAATCATCTCACTTACTCCTTTGACATCTATTCTAGCTTAGGTCGGAAGAAGAAGCAAAAATTCAAACATAGATAAACATGCTTAGGCATCTATTTTACACGACGCATGAATAATGAATGGAGATTTAAAAGTTGAATATGTATCAATGGATCAAATTAAATGAACACCCAGAATTACTGGAAGAAACCGCAAGTTGGTTTTCCTCAAAGTGGGGCATCCCTGCTGAGGTTTATGCGGAAAGTATACGTACTGGAATCATCGAGAAGGAAAGTATTCCTCAATGGTATGTCATTCTCGATGAAAAAGGTGCAATCGTTGGAGGAGCAGGTGTCATCGAAAATGACTTCCACGACCGCCCAGATTTAGCACCTAATCTGTGTACTTTATATGTTGAACCGGAGCATCGGAATCAGGGATTAGCAAAATGGATATTAGAACAAACCAGAGAAGAGATGCATCGATTAGGATTCAAAAAACTTTATTTGATGACAGACCACACCTCTTTTTATGAACGATATGATTGGTCATTTTTAACTATGGTCAAGGAAGAAGGTGGAACAACTGCCCGGTTGTATCAAATCACTACAACAACATAAAGAGAAGCATGAGATGTTGAATCAAATCTCATGCTTCTCTTTTTTCGCTTGTTCTCTTCGTTGTTTCTTTTCATCGTAAATAAAGACATTTCGCACGATACGTAAGATGGGGCGAGTGGTCAAGAAGATGGCGCCTGCTAAATACAAGTAATTACTGTAATAATCAGGGATTTTCGTGAGTAAAGCAATACTCCCTAAGACATAAAAAATCCCTGTGAGTAAATCAACCGCTAAAGAAATCAATGTGTAACGATTTTGGAAATACAAGCGAAAACGCCGTCCGCGGATCTCAATATCTTCTTCTTTGCCAATCTCGACATCATGGGTATTTCGTTTGATTCTTGGCATATAAAATCACCTAACTAGTTTTTATTTCTACGGTTTCAAGACAACTTTGATATTTTTATCTTCTTTTTTATCAAAAATCTCGTATGCTCGAGCCGCTTCTTCTAACGGCATCGAATGAGTGATGATTTGAGTTGGATCAAACAGTCCTTCTGCAATCATGTCATAAATTTTTGGCATCAAATGGACAACTGGTGCTTGCCCATGTTTGACGTCAATATTGCGCATAAAGAATTCTTGAAGTGGATAGGAAGAAGCAGGTGTCATATAAACACCAGTGATTTGCACTGTACCAAATTTTTTGACCGCTTTAGCAGCCATTTGGATAGGTGAGATCGTTCCACTTTGTAAGCTAACTAAATTTTTAGCTTTTTCTTTTGTTGGCTCTAAACCATCCATTCCGACACAATCAATGATGACATCTGCACCGCCACGAGCTAACTCATATAAATCATCTCCGGCTTGGTTCACATCGTCTAATAGATAGGTTTCGATTTGATTATAGCGGACTGCTTTGTCTAATCGGTGTTTGACTGGATCGACCGCAATGACACGTTTTGCTCCTGCCATCACAGCAAATTTTTGTGCAAATAAACCAACAGGACCTGAACCTAAGACGACGACTGTATCATCTTTTTTAACCCCTGCATTTGCAACGCTCCAATAAGCGGTTGGTAAAATATCAGATAAAAATAAAACTTTTTCATCAGGTAAATCATTATCTGGAACGATAAATGACGTAGAGTCGGCGAAAGGTACCCGAAGATACTCTGCTTGCCCACCCCAGTGATTTCCGTTCAATTTACCAAAACCGAATAATCCGCCGTATAATTCTTCCTGATTGGAATTATCACACTGACTTTCCATATGGTTTGCACAAAAATGGCAATGGCCACAACTAATATTAAAAGGAATAACGACACGTTGTCCTTTTTTTAACTTTTTCACTTCAGAACCAACTTCTTCAACAATCCCCATAGGTTCATGTCCAACGACATAGCCTTTTTCCATAACGGATTCCCCATGGTGATAAAGATGGAGATCAGATCCACAAATCGCTGTCGCAGTGATACGGATGATTGCATCGGTTGGTGCTAAAATTTTTGGATCATCAACATTTCTAATTTCCATTTTTTGCTTTCCTTGCCAAGTGACTGCTTTCATCGTAGTGCTCCTCTCCTGTTTTCGTTAATAAAACTAACGATAGTTATTTATAAACTCATTCTAAGGGAATGTTACTTTTTTTCACAATGAAACGCGCTTTTAGTTTTAGTTTAAAACAGTAAAATAACTTTTGACGAAAAAAGGAAGTTGTAGTTTTATTGACTGAAAGTTATAATTATAGTAGTTGATTTTCAACAAAATAAAACGTAAAAGAACAATTTTTTGTGCTGACCTAGGAAAGGAGAGAAATGAGAAATAGTCGATTAATCAAAATAATTATAGGAGTTGTGTGTACAGTCTGGCTCTTTTTTTTGTCGATTGGCGGACTTTTTTATACGACTTTAGCAAATGAAGGATTTATGAATGAACAAATCAAACAAGCAAACTACATACAAAAGGTAACGAAAGAGATCAATGGTCGTGTCCAGAGCTATCACCAAGAAGCAAGAGTCACTCCAGAAGTGCTTGCCGACAGTATATCTGAGGAATTAGTCAAAAAGAATATCGAGCATTTTGTCAAAGAAACTTATCGTGACAAGCAACCAAGCTTGATCCAAGCAACGGAGTTGGAAGAACATATCAAAGAGACGATCCATACATATAAAACAGAACATGAGATCAATATTGAAGAAGGGATTGCGGGAGAAGAACTCGCTTTACATATGATCGGCGGGATCTTTGAACGAAGTGTCCAACCAAGTTATCTGCATCTTTTTATTCGAGGAATCAATGACCTGAGCCACCAGGTACTTCACTATGCTTGGGGCATTGTGAGTGTGAGCCTATTGATCTTAGCAGGATTCATTTATTTCAATCCAGGCTCTATCCGTTCACGTATCAAAAAATTTGCGTGTAGTCTGATGGGCGCTGGACTGATAAGTCTAGCATTTGCCACAACTTTATACTATGCGCAGATTTTGCAGACGGATGAGCAAATGGAGTCACTTCAAGGCTTGATGCGAATATATCTCACTAACTTTACCCTGATTGTTTTATTGATCGGAGGAAGTGAGATTGTTGTGGGCGGCTTCGCATGGCTCCTTGCAAAAAGAGAAAACAAAAAAAGAACTGTCGGACAAAATCAAAAATAGCGAAAAAACAAAAGTCTTCCGCCTATTTCCATAGGTGGAGGACTTTTGTTTTAGGACTGAAGTAGCACAGGAAAGTGAATTCCTTTAGTGAACCTCAATCAAACATTTTTTTCGCTGCACGCATCAACGTAGGGATATCTTTGTCATAACGTGGTGTTTTCACCAAACGTGACATTGGAATACCTGCAAAATGGAATGCCGCAATTTCTCCTGAACGAACAGCACTTTGTTCGGTAAAGATCATTTGATAAGGCTGTTCAACGAACTCACCAGTAAAGGCAAGGTTTGTTGAATGTTTAGGAATGACTTTTGGTCGATCACTTTTCGCACGATTGTTAAATAAGGCAGAAGCATATGGCATGTAAACCGGAATATTATTGATGACACTATCGTAGATTTCGGTTTCTTTTTCGCGAATGTTTACTGGACCAGGATCAACTTTTGAAAGCTGACCAAGTAATTCTTCTAACATTTCTTTTCCGTTCATTTTAATATACTCTTTGTCGACAAATTCACCACGACGTCTTGGATACAAGAAGTAGCCCCAAATCACTGTTTCATTCGGTTTTTGTGAAGTGAAATGCGGTTGGTGATGCACGACGATAGACATATTGACATCTTTTTGACCAAGTGGGGTAATCGGTGTTGTTGAAATAAATGAATTCAACGCATTACCTGGTTCTTGTGTCGTGATACGTGTGATCTCATTTAGCAACACATGATTTTTCGTTGTCAACGTAAAGCTGACCCATTCACTTGCGTCACGATCTGCGAAAAATTTATCTGGATTGCCTAAATTGTAGAATTTTTCACTGGCTTTTTTCCACAAACTAGAAGCAGCACCGTAATCCATATTTTCCTCTGCGGGTGTTTCGTAGTCGCCAAGTGTTGCCGAATCAGTGATCGAACCATTTGTAAATAATACGCCAGTATCTCCATCAACAACGACATGTTCTTCTTCTTGTGTTTTTGTATTGATCATCTTCAAGCCAGTCACAGTGATTTCATCTTGCATCGCTGTTTCTTTGAATTCCCAGTCAACGACACGACGATTCAAAATGATTTTACAACCTTGTTCTTTCAAATAATTGATCAGTGGCAACATAATACTTTCGTATTGATTATAGCGTGTTCGATTGACCCCAACTAAATGCTCGATTTGAGTAAACTCATAAATCATTTGGTGCATATAGCGACGTAATTCTTGTGCAGAACTACGTGTTCGAAAAGCAAAAGTCGTTTCCCACATAAACCAGAAGTTTGTTTTAAAGAAATGGGGATCATCTTTGAAATACTCAGCAATCGTCACATTATCTAATTTTTCTTCTTCTGAATCAGGCATGGCGATTAGTTTCGTTAATAATACGCGATCTTTATTATTGAAGCCTAATTTACCGCCATCAACGATTCCCTTGCCACCTTCCAATAAGCGAGCTTTATCAAATGTCGGATGTTTGGCATCGAAATCTCGTGTATCTTCTTCGGCTGTCATGCCCGGTTCTGTGGCAGAAGGGATACGACTGAGTAGATCCATCAAATCGACATACGTACGGTAATTCAGCATACGTCCACCACGTGCAACGTAGCCTTTTTGATTTTCTAATGGGTGATTTTTGTTCCAATATTCATCAGTCACTGTGTCCACAGGAGCGCCATCATTTGATCCATGGTCATCTAAGGAGTAGAAAGTGATTTGATCTCCACGCCATTTGCCTTCTTGGATCAAATAAACAGCAGCTGCCATATTCGCGATTCCTGCACCAATCATAATTGCTTTCTTTTTTTGCATCATGCGTTCCTCCAATATTTACCAATTCATTTTCACAGCGATTTTTCTAGATGGATTCAAATTCATCATAAAGGTGACGATCATCTTCTAGTAAGCCTGTTTTTTTGCCAAGATAAACAGCACCTATAGCGACTAGTCCTAAGCCAATGCCTACTTTCAACCATTTCTTGCTCATAAAAAAACCTCCTTTTGGTTTGTGAACTGTTTCTACTTCAAAGCATAAAGCGTTTAGAAAAATAAGCCAAATGATAGGGTAAGGAAGCAACCTGGATTTTTGACAGTTTAGAGGAAGTGTCTGTTTTTCACAATAAAGTGTAAGAAAATGTTAAATGAATCAAAGAAGAATTAGTGACGATCACTGAGGCAAAAAAAGGGGAAAGAGATAATGGCTGAAAAAAATAGAACCAACATTTGCTGATTTCTTGAAAAAACTTCGTAGTTTCTGGTTTAGAGAGAAAGAATATGTTTCATCGACTAATAGATACAAGTAATCGAATCTCATTTTTGTTATTTAAAAAAAGGTGGTTTGATTATTTAAAATATTCTTCCAGTGGATAATCAACTAGGATCAGTCATTTTGGTTTTTTTTATTATTATGATGATTTTGAGAAAAGAGTGTGATAGGATGAATGAAAAGGGTATCATAGTTGTTTTTGTATAGTTTTTAGACGGATGAAGTCAAAAAAAGCGCCGAGACAGCGCTTGCTCCTAGAAGCTGATGACGGACAAAGCCTTATTTTAACTTGCTATATTGAATTGAATGCTACCAATGGTTTTATTATAGCATAGATTGTCAGACTTACAACAATATTTTTGATTTTGTTTTTTTATCATGTTGAGAGGTGAGGATTTAAGTATGGAAAAAGAGTATACGATTGGATTAGATATTGGGACAAATTCGGTTGGATGGGCAGTGTTGACGGATGATTATCGATTAGTCGCAAGAAAAATGAGTATTCAAGGAGACTCGAATAGAAAGAAAATAAAAAAGAATTTTTGGGGTGCACGTTTATTCGAAGAAGGTAAAACTGCACAATTTCGACGGATCAAACGAACGAACCGTCGTAGGATCGCACGAAGACGTCAAAGAGTTTTAGCATTACAAGATATTTTTGCAGAAGAGATACATAAAAAAGATCCCAATTTTTTTGCTCGGCTAGAAGAAGGAGATCGTGTGGAAGCAGACAAACGATTTGCTAAGTTTCCTGTTTTTGCTACATTGTCGGAGGAAAAAAATTATCATCGTCAATATCCGACCATCTACCATTTGAGGCATGATCTAGCAAACTCAAAAGAACAAGCAGATATTCGTTTAGTGTACTTAGCGATTGCCCATTGCTTGAAGTACAGAGGACACTTTTTGTTTGAAGGAGAATTAGATACTGAAAATACCTCGGTAACCGAAAATTATCAGCAATTTTTACAAGCATACCAACAGTTCTTTCCAGAACCTATAGGAGATTTGGATGATGCTGTCCCTATTTTGACAGAGCGGCTATCTAAGGCAAAACGAGTGGAAAAAGTATTAGCTTATTATCCATCTGAAAAAAGTACTGGAAATTTTGCTCAATTCCTTAAACTAATGGTCGGAAATCAAGCAAATTTTAAAAAGACGTTTGATTTAGAAGAAGAAATGAAGTTGAATTTTACTCGTGATTGTTATGAAGAGGATTTAAATGAACTGCTAGAAAAAACAAGTGACGATTATGCAGAATTATTTTTAAAAGCGAAGGGTGTGTATGATGCGATTTTACTTTCGCAAATCCTTTCTAAGTCAGATGATGAAACGAAAGCTAAGTTGTCTGCGAATATGAAGTTGCGCTTTGAAGAGCACCAACGAGACCTTAAACAATTAAAAGAACTAGTCCGTAGAGACTTACCTAAAAAGTACGATGATTTCTTTAAGAATCGCAGTAAGAATGGATACGCTGGGTATGTCAAGGGGAAAGCGACACAAGAAGATTTTTATAAATTTCTAAGAACAGAACTAGCTGGATTAGAGGAAAGCCAATCAATCATGGAAAAAATTGATCTAGAGATCTATCTATTGAAACAACGTACCTTTGCAAATGGGGTGATTCCTCATCAAATCCATTTAGTTGAAATGAGAGAAATTATGGATCGGCAGAAACGTTTTTATCCTTTTCTAAAAGGGGCACAAGGAAAAATCGAGAAACTACTGACGTTTCGAATCCCATATTACGTAGGACCGTTGGCACAAGAAGGTCAAAGTCCTTTCGCTTGGATCAAACGTAAGAGTCCGAGCCAAATCACTCCATGGAATTTTGCAGAAGTGGTTGATAAAGAGAATTCAGCCATTGAATTTATTGAGCGAATGACAAATCAAGATACGTATTTACCAAAGGAAAAAGTTTTACCAAAACAAAGTTTGATTTATCAAAGATTCATGATCTTCAATGAATTGACAAAAGTCAGTTATACAGATGAACGTGGCAAATCTCACTATTTTTCAAGTGAACAAAAACGCAAGATTTTTAACGAGTTGTTCAAGCAACATCCAAGAGTAACAGAAAAACAATTGAGGAAATTTTTAGAGTTGAACGAGCAGATCGATTCAACTGAAATCAAAGGAATTGAAACGTCATTCAATGCTTCTTATAGCACCTATCATGATTTGTTGAAATTATCAGATCAGATGGATACATTATTAGATGATCCCGATATGACAACGATGTTTGAAGAAATTATCAAAATTTTGACGATTTTTGAAGACAGAGAAATGATTAGGGAACAACTGAAACCGTACGAAACTGTCTTAGGTCTTCCAGCTATCAAGAAATTAGCAAAAAAACATTATACTGGTTGGGGACGGCTATCGGAAAAAATGATCCAAGGAATCCGAGAGAAGCAGTCCCGGAAAACCATTCTTGATTATTTGATCGATGATGATGATTTTCCTTGCAATCGTAATCGAAATTTCATGCAACTAATCAATGATGATCATCTTTCGTTTAAAGAAACGATTGCTAATGAATTGATCATGAGCGACTCAAACGTATTGGTTGATCAAGTGAAGGCTATCCCAGGAAGTCCTGCGGTCAAAAAAGGGATTTGGCAAAGTATCAAAATCGTCGAAGAAATCATTGGTATCATCGGTAAGGCACCTAAGAACATAGTGATTGAAATGGCACGTGAGAATCAAAGAACAAGCCGTTCAAGCCCCCGCTTAAAAGCCTTAGAAGAAGCATTGAAGAATATCGACAGTCCATTGTTGAAAGACTATCCAACAGATAATCAAGCGCTACAAAAAGATCGACTGTATTTATATTATTTGCAAAATGGAAAAGATATGTATACAGGTGAACCACTAGAGATTCATCGTTTATCAGAATATGATATTGACCATATTATTCCTAGAAGTTTTATTGTTGATAATTCTTTAGATAATAAGGTCCTAGTTTCATCAAAAGTCAATCGTGGAAAGTTAGATAATGCCCCGGACCCACTTGTTGTCAAAAGAATGCGATCACATTGGGAAAAGCTACATCAAGCAAAATTGATCAGTGACAAAAAACTAGCCAATCTTACAAAACAAAATCTGACCGAGGCAGACAAGGCAAGATTTATCCAACGCCAGTTAGTCGAAACAAGACAGATAACGAAACATGTTGCCAATCTGTTACATCAGCATTTTAATTTACCAGAAGAAGTAAGTGCGACTGAGAAAACAAGTATCATTACCTTGAAATCAACGTTGACAAGCCAATTCCGTCAGATGTTCGATATTTATAAGGTGAGAGAGATCAATCATCACCACCATGCCCACGACGCTTATTTAAACGGAGTAGTCGCAATGACTTTACTAAAAAAATATCCTAAGTTGGCACCAGAATTTGTCTACGGAAGTTATATCAAAGGGGATATCAACCAGATCAATAAAGCAACTGCAAAAAAAGAATTCTATTCTAATATCATGAAATTTTTTGAAAGTGAAGAAATCATTTGTGATGAGCAAGGTGAAGTGATTTGGAATAAAAAACGTGATCTCTCAACAATCAAGAAGACGATTGGCGCACACCAAGTGAATATCGTTAAGAAAGTAGAAAAACAAAAAGGTGGATTCTATAAGGAAACAATTAATTCAAAAGCGAATCCAGAAAAACTAATTCCAAGAAAAGCATCATTAGATCCTTTGAAATATGGTGGCTATGGTAGCCCACTTGTGGCATATACGGTGATTTTTATCTTTGAAAAAGGAAAACAGAAGAAGGTAACCAAAGGAATCGAAGGAATTACCGTTATGGAACAATTGAGATTCGAACAAGACCCACGAGAGTTTCTAAAAACAAAAGGCTATGAGGGCGTAAAACAATGGCTGATATTGCCTAAATATATATTATTCGAAGCACAAGGTGGATATCGGAGAATGATTGCGAGTCATCAAGAAACGCAAAAAGCTAACTCATTGATTTTACCTGAACATCTAGTTACATTGCTTTATCATGCAAGACATTACGATGAAATCAATCATAAAGTGAGTTTTGATTATGTCAATGCGCATAAAGAAGGGTTTAATGACATTTTTGATTTTATCTCTGACTTTGGGGTGCGTTATATTTTGGCTCCTCAACATCTTGAAAAAATAAAAGTTGCCTATGAAAAAAATAAAGAGGTAGATCTGAAAGAAATGATAGATGCTATTTTATCTTTATTGAAATTTACGTTATTTGGTGCTTCTGTTGAGTTTAAGTTTTTTGATATTAAGATATTAAAAAGATATAAGAGTTTGACCGACATTTGGGAAGCAACCATTATCTACCAATCGGTTACTGGATTATATGAAAGGCGAGTGGAGGTAAGGAAGTTATGGGATGGAGAACGCTTGTAATCAATACACATTCAAAATTGACCTATACAAACAATCATTTGATTTTTAGGAACGCAGAAAGAACAGAAAAAATCCACTTGTCAGAAATCGATGTTCTATTATTAGAAACTACGGATATCACGATTACTACAATGTTGCTCAAGCGTTTAGTGGATGAAAAAGTCCTTGTCTTGTTCTGTGATGACAAACGATTACCTACTGCAAAATTGCAGCCATTTTATAGTCGGCATGATAGCAGTTTACAATTGACTCGGCAAATCGAATGGAAGAAAGATGACAAAGCGAGTGTTTGGACTGAGATCATCACACAGAAAATCAACAATCAGCAACGTTTTTTAGAAAAGCGTTTATTTACTGAAAAAGCAGAAGCAATTGCTCAGTTGACTGCCAGTTTACAATTACTAGATCCAACCAATCGAGAAGGCCATGCAGCCAGAATTTATTTCCAAACATTGTTTGGAAATAAATTCACTAGAGAAGCAGACAATGCAATCAATGCTGGATTAGATTATGGATATACTTTATTGATGAGTCTATTTGCTCGAGAAATCGTCAAGAATGGTTGCATGACTCAATTTGGGTTGAAACATGCCAATCAGTTTAATGACTTTAACTTAGCCAGTGATTTAATGGAGCCGTTTCGCCCATTAGTCGATCAAATCGTGTACGAGGTACGTGAGAAAGAATTTCCAATAATCAAACGCAGATTATTCGATCTGTTCTTAACGAATTATTCTTATGAGAAAAAAGAGATGTTCCTGACAAATATCGTTGCAGATTATACAAAGAAAGTAATCAAAGCATTAAATAAAGAAGCGAAAGGAGTTCCACACTTCGGAATATGAGTTATCGCTATATGAGAATGATATTAATGTTCGATATGCCAACTGAAACCGTCGATGACCGCAAAGCTTATCGTCGTTTTCGAAAATTTTTGATCAGTGAAGGCTTCATCATGCATCAGTTTTCCGTCTATAGTAAACTCCTGCTTAACAATACCGCCAATCAGGTAATGATCGGTCGTTTAAAAGGGAATAATCCTAAGAAAGGGTTGATCACGATCCTTACAGTAACAGAAAAGCAATTTGGTCGAATGATTTATTTGACTGGTGAAAAAGATCAAAGTATCGGGAATCTAGATGACCGAGTGATCTTTTTAGGAGAGGAGTTCAATGATGAATCTTAATTTTTCATTACTTGATCAGCCAATGAAATTTGAGCATGCGAATTTTTTTATCATAGAAGACGTGACGGTGTTTGCTAAAATGATCCAACAGCTGTACACCTATAAAGAAAATGGTGAAGTGAAGTTATTCAATGAACGGCATGAAACGATTAAAGAAAGCGAATTGATGATGATAACAGATATTTTGGGCTTTGACATCAATTCAGCCGCGACACTGAAATTGATTTATTCAGATTTAGAAAGACAATTGAACGAAAAGCCAGAAGTGAAGTCGATGATCACTAAATTGACAGATACGATCAGTGAACTGATTGAGTATGAATTATTAGACCATGAGATGGACTTGGAAAGTGATGAGATCACGATTTTAGAATTATTCAAGGCGTTAGGAGTCAAAATAGAAACGACGAGTGATACGATTTATGAAAAAATAATCGAGATTTTACAAGTATTTAAGTATCTGACAAAAAAGAAACTATTAATCTTTATCAATGTTTGTTCGTATTTAACGTTGAAAGAAATAGAAGAAATACGATCTTATATTTCTTTATGTAACATGGATGTTCTTTTTATCGAACCAAGAAAAATTGCAGGAATCACACAAACAATCTTAGATAATGATTATTTTTTAATAGATGGTAGTATGGTAGAATAAAAGAAAATAAGTATTCAATTCTGAAGTTTTGCTATGAACGAATCGCGCGATTACGAAACTTTGTCAGAAAAAATTTTTTCTACGAGGTTTTAGAGCTATGTTGAATTGAATGCTTCCAAAACCCACCTAAAACTTTTTTAGCTAATGCGCCTGTTTTAGAGCTATGTTGAATTGAATGCTTCCAAAACTTCATCGCCAATTATTTGGTAAGCGATATTGTTTTAGAGCTATGTTGAATTGAATGCTTCCAAAACATCAAACCCATCAACGTTCTTATTCCCAACGTTTTAGAGCTATGTTGAATTGAATGCTTCCAAAACAACTGAATCGATGGGAGCAGGTACGAGTGCGTTTTAGAGCTATGTTGAATTGAATGCTTCCAAAACCGTCCGTCTGTCAATTCAGTGAAAAAACCAGTTTTAGAGCTATGTTGAATTGAATGCTTCCAAAACCAATCCTTTGAAAGATTATAATAAAAGGTAGTTTTAGAGCTATGTTGAATTGAATGCTTCCAAAACCATTCTCTATATCCCATTTACCTAACGATAGTTTTAGAGCTATGTTGAATTGAATGCTTCCAAAACTTGTTTGCGTAATTCTTTTTTATAATATTTGTTTTAGAGCTATGTTGAATTGAATGCTTCCAAAACAGTTGTCCGGATAAGAACCATCTGACGGCAGTTTTAGAGCTATGTTGAATTGAATGCTTCCAAAACTAGGCACGTTCCATCTTGCTTCATATCCGCGTTTTAGAGCTATGTTGAATTGAATGCTTCCAAAACAACCACAAAAACCCATGACGCACGACGAAGGTTTTAGAGCTATGTTGAATTGAATGCTTCCAAAACAATACAATTGCTGTCAATGACTTCGATGTTGTTTTAGAGCTATGTTGAATTGAATGCTTCCAAAACATATTTTAAGGGCTAATCAGTTTTTAAACTGTTTTAGAGCTATGTTGAATTGAATGCTTCCAAAACGATTTAACAGTGATAAACAATGAAATTAGAGTTTTAGAGCTATGTTGAATTGAATGCTTCCAAAACTGTTAACATTACTTTTCCTCCTCTTTTATTGTTTTAGAGCTATGTTGAATTGAATGCTTCCAAAACACGTTCCTCTACGGATAGCATCTGCCATTCGTTTTAGAGCTATGTTGAATTGAATGCTTCCAAAACATATTTTAAGGGCTAATCAGTTTTTAAACTGTTTTAGAGCTATGTTGAATTGAATGCTTCCAAAACGATTTAACAGTGATAAACAATGAAATTAGAGTTTTAGAGCTATGTTGAATTGAATGCTTCCAAAACTGTTAACATTACTTTTCCTCCTCTTTTATTGTTTTAGAGCTATGTTGAATTGAATGCTTCCAAAACCGTATCCGTCAACTTGTTTGTACATCTTGTGTTTTAGAGCTATGTTGAATTGAATGCTTCCAAAACATATTAATCATGTTTATTCACCTTCATTCCGTTTTAGAGCTATGTTGAATTGAATGCTTCCAAAACTTTTCACCTTTGATTACTGGATTCCGAGTGGTTTTAGAGCTATGTTGAATTGAATGCTTCCAAAACTCATAATAACCAGCAGAGCTAGGATCAGCAGTTTTAGAGCTATGTTGAATTGAATGCTTCCAAAACCGTTGCTCATACTTTTCCAATTGACGTTCTGTTTTAGAGCTATGTTGAATTGAATGCTTCCAAAACTTTCTCAATTGGTGTTAACCCTGCACACTGGTTTTAGAGCTATGTTGAATTGAATGCTTCCAAAACAATGAATGGACGAATAATAATCCTTAGAGAGTTTTAGAGCTATGTTGAATTGTCTGCCATTACTAGCTATACTGGATCTCAGTAAAAAGATGATAGTGGGATTCACTAATAAAAAGTACAGAGTCAGAAGAAAACACAGACACTTGTGTTTTCTTTTTTTGCTCAAACTGGACGAAACTCTTTACTCTTAGTAGGATAGGAGTAGAAGAAAAAGTGGGGTGTAAAGATGTTTAGTGA
This sequence comes from Enterococcus sp. AZ095b, assembly GCF_051714725.1. Classification (NCBI taxonomy): domain Bacteria; kingdom Bacillati; phylum Bacillota; class Bacilli; order Lactobacillales; family Enterococcaceae; genus Enterococcus; species Enterococcus sp. AZ095b. Next base: position 330,187 of record NZ_JBIOSL010000001.1, read on the forward strand.
AACGTTGGTCCATTTGTTGGAATGGGTGACTGCGATTTTGAATATTTTCTCGATTTTAGTCTTGTTGGTTGGAATTTTTTTAGTTTTAAAAAATTTGATGTTGGAACGTCCATTGATTAAAGATTATGCGACACGTAATCGGCGCAATGCGGATATTCGAAAACTACTAGCTAGTTACATTTTGTTGAGTTTAGAAGTACTGATCGTGGCAGATCTCATCGAATCTGTCATTAAACCAACTTGGACAGACATTTTAAAATTAGCATTGATCATTATCATTCGCACGATCATCTCTTATTTCTTAAATTTAGAAATTGCGAGTCATGTATCGCATGAAAGAAGGGAAGTTTGATGGAGATCAGTTGGATGACACTGCTTTATCCATATCTTGAATGGTTGGTCTTGATTTTAGATATTTTTGCCATTGTGGTCTTATTATGGGGAGGCTTTCTTTCAATCAAAGATTTTTTGAAAGATTCCTTGAATCCGTCATTCAAACAAAATGAACGGATTCATCAAAATAATGGCATCAAAAAAATGCTGGGTGGGTATATCTTGTTGAGTTTAGAGATATTGATTTCTGCTGGGATCATCGAGTCGATCATCAAACCGACATTACAAGATATTTTTCAGTTGGCCGCATTAGTTGTGATTCGTACGATCATCTCTTACTTCTTGAATAAAGAAATCGGCCCAGCAGATGTCTAAGTTTGCATCATCATAGGCAGAATGGGTAAATGATATTAGTGATCACGTCTCTTAAAATTGAATAGTTTTTCAGAAAGTAACGATTATAAAAAAGCTAGAAAAGCTAAAATCTTGTAGGATGAATTTTTGGTTTTCTAGCTTTTTTTATGGAACTGTCTAGCTTTGCACACACTTTATACGACAGAATAAATGTGTGCAAGAGTTACTATTACGAAAGTATGCCTTCCTCATGAACTACTTTTTACAAGCAGTATAATTGCTTGTTCCACTGTTTCGACTGAGATTGGAATAATTTGTTCCATGGACAAGGCCACAGGTGTGTAGAGTGTACGTTCACACAACAGCCGGTTAGATGAGGCTGCCACAAAATCGATAGCTTCTTTACTTAATTGTTTATAAATCATTGGCTCGACGGAAATGTCACATGTCGTAACAGCCTCTAAAGCTTCGCGATAAATCAGGTATTTGATATCTGAGTTGGTCACGATCCGCACAGTTAATTTTTGTTTATCTAAGCGTAAAATGCCAGTCAATTCAATAACGAATGACCGCAGACAATTTGGATTGATCTTTAATTGATAAGGAAGTGCATGGCTCCAATCGCTAACGATCCGTTTTACTTCTTCAAATAACTCTCGTTGTTCATCGGTCAATAAATGAAATTTTTCAGGTAAGAACAATTGATAGTTTTTCCAAACAGAACGCAAAATACGTATCAAAGCACGTTCAAAAGCTTTGTTTCCAAGAAAAGCATGATCAAAATGTTGTTCAAATTGTTGGATCAATTGTTTTGTCTCTGGATTATTTTCAATAAAGACCTGATGCAGTTGGGCAAAATCCTGCTCGATTGCTTCATAAGAATCAAATCCATAATCACATAAATTGAAGAGTATCAGAATAAAATAAAATTCATTTGGTTGAAAAAATTGCTTAAACGGACTTTCTTCCCAAGCTGCAAGAACGAAATGATAAATCGGTCTCTTTTTGATTTCATCGATGAAGGATTGATCGATTGATAGCGGGGCGTCTTTTTGATAGAACAGACTGATCAGAAAGCCTGTTTGCAAAATCTCTTGGGTATCCCGATCATAGATCCGCCCACTTTTTTTCGTGACTGCTTGAATAAACTCTTGCGCTTGGACATCAAAGGAGCAAGGAAGAGAGAGGTCAGGCAATGTGCCTGTCCGATAGCTCACATTTAGCAAAACCAAGCGTCTTTCGATGTTAGTAAAGTGAGGGGAATGATGTTCAATGGCGATATCGCATGCTTGAAAGTAGTCTAACACTTGTTTCTTCAATGCGTAAGCTTTGCTGACTGAAACAAATTCGAGTTCGGTCAATTGGATATAATCTGGTTCATCTTCTAAGTAAAGAAGGCAAGTTTTTAAAAATAAAGACGGCCGAGAGAGTCGTTGCATCAATTGGAAGCGAGAAGTTGTTGGTGCGAAGTATAAAGAATAGGTTTCTTTTTCTTTTGATTGATAAATGATTTGGTCGCTCAATTCTCTACTTAATGATTTGATATCATTCAACAGAGTGGTTTGACAAACATGTAACAAAGTAGCTGTCGTTGGAAGATGGACTTCCTTATTTACATAAAACTGTCCACAAAGAAAGAGTTGGCGTAAGAGATTTTTCTCAAGATAATGTTCAATCATGGGGAATCCTCCCTATTTGTATAGTCATGCACAAGCACTTAGCTATTATGCCATGTTTTTTGTAGATACGCATCTATCACCCAATCTTTCTTAGCAAACAAGATGCTAAATTTACTTATTTTTGTTATTGTATCTGTTTTAATTAAAAAAATTGGGAACTGATTGATAAAAAGAACCAAATAGAAAAAACAAATATGAATATTTTTCAACGAATAAGTACATTTGATTTCTTTTTTTTTGTTCGTGACTTAAACGTTATAATCAATAAATTGAACCATTCTTAGATAGGGAGTTTAGTCACATCGTTCGTTTTTTTGAGCTAAAAATACAGAATAATCAGACTTTATTTTTTTTGTCTTCAAAGTAAGAAATATAAAGATATGTTATTAAAAAAATTTTTTTAAAATTTGAGCGTATAGTCAAACACGTAAACTGATCAAGCAACAACAGCCGGCTGATTATTTCCTGTGATCAGGTAACAAGAGAGGAGAAATGAATCATGAAAGATATGGACATCAAAGCCGTCTTTATTGGCGACAAAGCAGAAAATGGCCAAGTGTATAAAATGTTATTGAATAAGATGGTGGATGAACATTTAGGTTGGCGTGAAAATTATTTGCCAGCTGACCTTCCCGCAATCAGTGAAGCAGACAAATCAACAACATCTTATCTTGCGACTCGACAACATATGATGGAGGTCTTAGATGAAGTCAGTGAACGAATGCGTGCCGGTTCAATTCCTTGGCATTCAGCCGGACGTTATTGGGGACAAATGAATGCAGAAACATTGATGCCAGCTTTGTTGGCTTATCACTTTGCGATGCTTTGGAATCCTAATAACGTGGCATTGGAATCCTCAATGGCCACGTCACAAATGGAAGCAGAAATCGGAGAAGACTTTGCGAAGCTGTTCAGTATGCCGAATGGTTGGGGCCATCTGACAGCGGATGGTTCAATTGCGAATTTAGAAGGTCTATGGTATGCCCGTTGTATCAAATCGATTCCTTTAGCGGTCAAAGAAACTTACCCTGAAAAAGTGAAAGACCTATCGGATTGGGAATTACTTAATCTATCTGTAGAAGAAATCTTAGAAATGATCGAAACATTTACTGATGAAGAATTAGATCGAGTCAAAGCTGCATCTTCACGAAGTGGGAAACACATCCAAGAATTGGGCAAATGGCTTGTTCCTCAAACCAAACACTATTCATGGATGAAAGCATTAGATATTTGTGGTGTCGGGTTGGATCAAATGATCGCGATCCCCGTTGATGACTGCTACCGAATGGATGTCCAAGTATTGGAAAAGACGATTCGTGAACTAGCTATCCAACATATCCCCATCCTAGGTGTGGTCGCTGTTGTAGGTACAACAGAAGAAGGACAAGTCGATCGTGTCGATCAAATCGTTGAACTTAGAGAAAAATTGAAAGATGAAGGCATTTATTTCTACCTTCACGTGGATGCAGCTTATGGTGGCTATGCCCGTTGCTTGTTCATGAATGAAGCGTATGAATTTGTACCTTACGCATCATTAGCAGAATTTTATGAAGAACATCATGTTTTCCATCATGAAGTGAAAATCGAACGAAGTGTTTATGAAGGATTCAAGGCAATCAGTGAAGCCGAATCAGTGACTGTTGATCCCCATAAAATGGGCTATGTACCTTATGCGGCAGGAGGAATCACGATCAAACATAAAAGTATGCGGAATATCATCTCTTATTTTGCACCTTATGTGTTTGAAAAATCCGTTAAAGCACCAGATATGTTAGGTGCTTATATTTTAGAAGGTTCAAAAGCTGGGGCAACGGCTGCGGCAGTTTGGACGGCACACCGAGTTCTGCCTTTGAATGTCACTGGCTATGGTCAATTGATTGGTGCATCGATCGAAGCCGCTCAACGTTTCCGAGAATTTCTTGATCAATTAAGCTTTACTGTCAATGGGAAAACAATCGAAGTCTATCCATTGAATCATCCAGATTTCAATATGGTCGATTGGGCATTCAAAGTCCAAGGTTGTACAGATTTAAAAGAAATCAACCGTTTGAATGAAGAAATGTTTGATGTGTCCTCTTATATGGAAGGTGATGTGTACGCAGAACGCTTTATCACTTCTCATACGACCTTCACGCAAGCGGATTATGGCGATTCTCCAGTAGCATTTGTTGAAAGCATGGGTGTTCCAAAAGAGGAATGGCAAAAAGAACAACAAGTTACTTTGTTGCGAGCTGCGATCATGACTCCGTATTTAACCGATGACAACATCTTTGCTTATTATACCGAAGCCATCAAACACGCAATGGAAGAAAAACTAAGAGAAGTTCTTGCGTAGTTTTAGTGATAGAAAGAAGGATCAATCATGACAGACTCAAAATCTACCAAACAACTGTCAACGTTAACGTTTATTGGGATGACTTGCGCTTTAGTCGCAAGCGTCCGCAATATTCCTGATGTCGCTGCCACTGGTTGGACGATGTTGTTTTATATGTTAGTTGCTGTACTCTTTTATGCGTTTCCGATCTCTCTGATCTCAGGAGAGTTTGCAGGGATGTTTCCTCAAAAGGGAGGGCCAGAACTGTGGGTCTCTCAATCCCTCGGTAGAAAATGGGGATTTGTCGTCTCTTGGCTTTTATGGGTTCAAATGTTTCCAGGGATGGTCATGGTTGCCTCAGCACTTGCCCCATTGTTTGGCAACATGGTCAATAACGTCCCATTGGGCTTGAATAGTAAATTCACATTGCTCGTGATTTTAGTCGTTTATTGGATCATCACACTATTGAACTTAAAATTCGACATGGCAAAAATTGGCGGGAAAATCGGTGTCTGGTTGGGGTTGTATGTCCCGTTGGCATTGATGCTCCTATTAGGTGCCGCAGCATGGATCAAGATCGGTATTATGCCAAATGGAACATTAGGGAAATTTTCTTGGGATCTTTTAGTTCCCGATCCAAGTACTGCAAAATCATTCGTTTATTTTGCACCGATCATGTTCATTTTTACTGGAATCGAAATGTCTTCTGTTTATATCACTCGATTGGCACATCCAGTTAAAACTTATATACGCGGTATTTTCGCTGCGTTAGTCTTTTTATTTGTGGTAAATACGCTGAATGCGTTAGTCGTTGCCAATGTGGTACCAAAGGGTCAAATGGAGTTGAATAATATTGCTCAATCCATTTCGATCGATTGCCAAATTCTTGGCTTGCCACATATGATTGTGAACCTATTCAGCTTACTTGTATTTGTCGGTGTCGCTGTACAATTGTCTGCTTGGGCTTCTGGTCCAGCCAAAACTGTTACAGAAAGTGCAAGAAAAGGCGCGTATCCTCCTCGTTTCAATTTTTGGAAAACCAATGAATTTGATGTGTCAAAAGCGGTGATCTTGACACAATCCATTATCATTTCTGTATTTGCACTATTCTATTTATTGATTCCCGGAGTCAATCAAGCATTTTTGATGTTAGTAAATGCAACGACAGTGATTTATTGTATCGTCTATCTTATCATGGGTGTCGCATTCTTACGTTTTAGAAAAACAAATCCAACTATCCCTCGTCCATTTCGCATCGGTAAAAAAGAGGGAAATGGGAATCTCGGTGCATGGCTTGTTGTGTTAGTCTTATTTGCAGCAATCGTTTTTTCTGTCGGACTTACATTAAAAGCTGGTACATGGATCAACTTTGTGGCTGTCGCATTGATCAGCGGCATTCTTTTTGTTGCCCCATTATGTATCGAAAAAATTAGAAAACCTTCTTGGGAACAAGAAATAAAGAACAAATTGAGTGAACAAAAATCAACGAAGCAATCGGAGTAAAGGCAAAAATTTTCGTTTGAAAAGCAAACCTAGAAACCTGGCTCATATTAAATCACACTAATTATTTCATGTTTGCCTGAAATAATCGACATAAGAAACCCTCCTTTTTACGTATAATAAGTATTATCAAATGAAATACAGGAGGGATTGCCGATGACATGGTACAAAGAAACTGCTGAAGAAACAATGAATAAATTAAAGACGACCAAAGATGGTCTTTCAAATCAAGAACGTACCAGTCGTTTAGAAATACAAGGAAGAAATGAAATAGAGGTAAAAAAGAAAGTCAGTCCGCTTCGGAAATTTTTGAAGCATTTTACGGATTTGTTGATGATCATCCTTATGGTGGCTTCTGTCTTGAAGTTTTTAACGGGTGATTATATTGAAGGTAGTATTATTTTACTTGTAGTGATCATCAATAGTTTTGTTGGTTATTGGCAAGAAAGAAAAGCAGAAGAGTCACTCAATGGGCTAAAAAGTTTAATGAGTCAAGACGCAGTGGTTCTTTCTGAAGGCGTCAAGAAAAGTATTCCTGCCACTGAGATCGTGCAAGGGGATATAGTTAGTTTAACAGCTGGAGATGTCGTGCCTGCCGATATTCGTTTAGTCGAAACATATGGTTTGATGATCGAAGAAGCTGCGTTGACCGGTGAATCCGATGCGGTCGAGAAAATAAGTGAGCCGTTAGTCGACGAATTAGGCGCAGGAGATCAACTCAATATGGCTTTTTCAGGTACACTTGTCCAAGCTGGATCGGCACTTGGTGTCGTCGTTGAAACAGGGAATACGACGGAGATTGGAAAAATCAATCAAGCATTACAATCAGTCCAACAACAAACAACCCCTTTGGTTCGCAAGATCCATCAGTTAAACAAGCAAATCTTCAGAGGAATCGTTTTTCTAAGTTTATTCTTGATTTTCTTTACCTCATTTAGGTATGGCTTAGAGTGGAACTTTTTATTCTCAACAATCATTGCGTTGATCGTTTCTATGATCCCAGAAGGCTTGCCAGCGGTATTGACGATGATCCTCTCACTTGGGGTCAATGAAATGGCACAAGAACAAGCGATTATCAAAGGATTACCTTCTGTTGAAACACTTGGTTCAATGACGGTGATCTGTTCAGATAAAACGGGTACGTTGACCAAAAATGAAATGACTGTTGTGGAAACAATGACAGAAGATGAGACACGCTTACTTGAAATCATGAAAAATTGTCAAGAAGTGCAAACGAAAGAGGATCAAGTAGTGGAAACGTTGAGTGGCAATCCAACTGAGCTAGCTTTATTACGATACACAGCTGAACAGAATCTTCCCCTAAAAACGTCGCTTGCTAAATTGCCATTTAGCTCAAGTTATAAATATATGGCAACATTGCATGAAGAACAGGACCATGCAGTAGTGTTTGTCAAAGGAGCGCCAGAAGTTTTATTATCGAGATCTTCTTTGTCACAATCAGAACAGCAACAATGGATCAACCAAGCATCACAGCTAGCGAAAAAAGGCCAACGTGTATTAGGGTTCGCCTACAAGCAAATGCCTATTGAGCAAGAGTTAGACCATGCACAGTTGCAACAACTGACATTTGTTGGGATTGCAGGAATCATTGATCCACCAAAAGAGAGTGCGATCCAAGCGGTAAGAGAATGTCAGCAAGCAGGGATCTCAGTGAAAATGATTACTGGTGACCACAAAGACACAGCCCAAGCAATTGCGGATCAAATCGGATTGAAGCATACGAGTAATGTCCTTGAAGGAATCGATATCGATCGACTCTCTGATCAAGATTTAGCGAAGAAAGTGAGCAAAGTCGATGTCTTTGCTCGAACGACTCCGGAGCATAAATTGAGGATCGTAGAAGCTTTGCAGAAGAATGGTGAAATCGTTGGGATGACCGGTGATGGTGTCAATGACGCGCCCGCATTGAAGCGAGCAGATGTGGGAATCGCTATGGGGATCAAAGGAAGTGAAGTCAGTAAACAAGCCGCAGATATGGTATTAGGCGATGACAACTTCCATACGATCGCTAAAGCAGTCAAAGAAGGACGGCGGATTTTAGATAATTTACAAAAAACGATCAGCTTCTTCTTACCTACATCTTTAGCACAAGGCTTGGTGATCATCTGGGCATTACTTGCGAATCAGCCATTGCCTTTGACACCGATCCAAATCTTATGGGTCAATATGGTGACAACAATCACGTTATCCTATGCTTTAGGTTTTGAACAAGCAAGTAAAGACACGATGAGTCGGCCACCAAGAGATCCTAACCAAGGGATTTTGACGAAGTACAATGTTTTCCGGATTTTCTATGTGTCCCTCTTGATCATTATCCCAGCTTATTGGTTGGCAATGCAGTTTGAAGGTCAAGCCTTACAACAAACTGTTCTTTTACAAAATATTGTTGCTGCCCAAGCCGTCTATATGATCAATTGCCGTGAGCAAGTCGATGCTTCATTGAATAAAGGCTTCTTCCAAAATAAATTCTTATTTATTTCATTAGGTATTTTATTTGTCCTCCAAACTGGAGTCATTTATCTACCCTTTGCGCAACAAGTCATTGAAACAACAAGTTTGAGCTTTGCTCAACATTTACCAATCCTTGTAAATGTACTTCTATTATTTACAATCGTAGAAGTCGAGAAACGAATCAGTAAAACATGGATTAAAAGAAAAGAAAGAGAAGCTTTTGCCGGTAACTGAGAATCGTCGATCGTTTAAGAGATAAAGTCAAAGCGACAGTCTTCCCCCTAGGTTACTGTAGAGGAAGGCTGTCGCTTTTTATGGTTTAATACTTGGAGCTGAACGCTTCTTTTAAAACCTGATAAACGGTGTTCGAAAAGCTGACCTTCAACATTAAGCTAAAAAATCAAAAAATATGGGGAGCTATTTTCTGATTTTCTATCTTACTGCTCAGGTCAAAGCGCTTTTCTCACAACCTTACAAATAACTTCTAAATGTGAGTTCGGTCAATTGGTCGAGCTCATTTTTTGTTGGTATGGTAGAGATGTAGATGATTGGTATCGGGACTTGGTCGAGGGGGGTGTTTGAGACGAACAAGTCGTTTTTATGGAACGTGATGTCAGAAAGTTGAGATAATTCTACTGGAATCAATTGAACTCGTTTCCCAAAGTAATCATTTAATTCTTGTTGCAAAAAGGCTTTCCAAGAGGGTTCGCCTTGAAAGAAGAAATACAGGTTCAATTTATTTGGACGAACGGATAAGATTGCTTGTTGGATCAAGAAGGATAGTAGGCGTAGAAAGTATTCGTCTTCTTGAATAGGCAACTCTTGTTTCAGTTGCTCAAGTAATTCTTGTTTGAATGGGTACAACTGCGGATATTGTTGCTCATATTCTTCCAAAAAATAGTGATATTGCAAATTCAGCTGCTCGATCAAGATAGGTGATTCATGGTATTTCAACAGTAACAAAATCAGGTTATCAGCAAGTTTTGTTTCGTTTAGTTTTTCTAAGTGCAAGGTATCAGCTAAATCCTGAACGAATTGTTTGATCTTGCCTGAAAAAGGATAACTTTGCAAGATATCTGCCACGGGTTCTTGGTATTGATTGTTGTAATTCCAACTTTCTAAAAAGCAAAAGAAAGCAAAAATCAATTCATCTTTTTGTAAATACACGCCTTCTAATTCATAAAGTTCGGTTAATTCAGTAGCATACGTGGAGTAAAGAGTATCTTCAGGTTTAAAGAAAGAGTCCTTGATACGGCAATTTGCCTTGACACGTATCGTGTTGATGAAAAACCAGCAAATTCCAAAGATCTCTTCTGTTTCAACAGAAAAAGGGGTTTGCTTCAAGCGTTTCAAAAAACGAAAGTAATGGGATTCATGGATGGAATAATCTTCAAAAAAATAATTATTATGAGTAAATGGCATCAAAAGACGATGATAAAACAAGCGGATCGCATTCTCAGAACCACTCATCGTACTTGTATATTTTGTCAGCTTGATCTGTAACCCATAACGAAGGAGTTGGCGATTGACTTTTCTTGTATGACGTTTCAGCGTTTCGTAAGAAAGTCCATTGACTGCTAAAAAATTGGTTGTGGAACATTCTTTTGTAAACAATAGTTCTTTGATCAATTGTACACTAACGGATTGTTTTAGAAACAATTCCCACAGATCATTGGCAAGTAGATTTTTTTGATTGAGTAAACGAATCCCTGACTGATCACTATCGATCAACCAGCCATCAGGTAATTGTGAGCGGATGACTTGTAAGTCGGAAAAAATCGTACGTTCCGTTGTATTGGTTTCTTCAGCAAGCTCATTGACAGTGATTTTGGGATGGTTCAAAAGTAGTTCAATCAGCGTGACTTGTCGTTGTAAATCTTTTTCAGTGATGATTTGGTGCATGAGCGAGTACATCCAACATCCCTCCTTTTAAAACAAATTATAACACAATCCTTGACTTACATAAGCGGTTTCTTGTAGTTTTGGAGTAAGAGATAGCAACGCGGATTTATCGAAAGGAATGAATCAAAATGGCAACAAAAATCGAACAATACAAACGCTTATTAGCGATAGCAGAAGCCGGTCTCTTCTATGGCAAAGATCCATTTGACGAAGAACGTTACCAAGAATTGAAATCGATTGCTTTATCTTTATTGAGTAATGGCGAAAAGGAAATCGAAGAACAGCTTGCTTTTATTTTAGACCAAAATGAAGGATATCCCACACCAAAAGTCGATGTGCGTGCCTTCATCAAACAAGAGAATAAGATACTGCTAGTGGAAGATAGTCATACAAAAGAATGGGCATTGCCAGGTGGTTTTGCAGAAATCGGCTATTCACCAAAGGAAAATATTGGAAAAGAGGTGAAAGAAGAAACCGGGCTAACGGTGACGGTGGATCAACTACTGGCAATTTTTGATACCAATACCCGAAAAGATATTCCACAAGCCTTTCAATACTATAAAGTCATTTTTGGATGTTCAATCATCGGAGGTTCTTTTATCACGAATAATGAAACTTCAAATAGTGCCTTTTTTGCATTGGATGATTTGCCTATCCTTTCCCAAAAACGGACGACAGAAGAACAGCTTGCGATCTTAGCGAAAGGTGATTTGCCTTACTTTGAGTGATCAATATATTTTTGTTGCATTTGCAACAAAAATCAGTACAATAAAAGTACAACTAAAGGAGAGAAGAGATGGCTGAGATCATAAGAGAAATTGGCGCGATAGCACGAGCGTTAGATTCGATCAGTAATATTGAGTTCAAGGAAGTCGCTTTGACGAGGGGGCAATACCTGTATCTCGTTCGCATTTGTGAAAATCCAGGCATCATTCAAGAAAAAATAGCCGAAATGCTTAAAGTCGATCGAACGACAACTGCCCGTGCGCTGAAAAAGTTGGAAAGTAATGGCTTGATTCGACGGGTAACTGACGAACAGAACAAGAAAAACAAAAGGTGTTACCCGACAGCCCAAGGAGAAGCACTTTATCCGATGATCATCCGAGAACACCATTATTCTACGAAAGTCGCTTTAGCTGGCTTGTCTGAAGAAGAAATCCAACAGTTGGAAAGATTATTGACACACGTAAGGAAAAATATCAGCGAAGACTGGAATTTTGTAAAAAAGGGCAATAAACGCCTGTATTGAAAGGGATGTTGGAGTGGAGAAGGTAGAAATCAGACCGATTGTGGGGAGTGAAGTGGAACGTCTCCAAGCTATCAGCATTGAAACGTACACAGATACTTTTGGTGAATATAACACGCAGGCAGATATGGATGCATATCTTTCGCAAGCGTATGATTTGCAGCGATTGACAAAAGAACTGATCCAGCCAGACTCAGCTTTTTTCTGGGCGCTAGATCATGGCGAAATTGCAGGTTATCTAAAACTGAACATAGGAAAAGCACAATCCGAGGAAATGCCTGAGGATCATCTAGAAATCGAACGGATCTATATTCGACCACCCTATAAGAAAAAAGGGATCGGCACTCACTTGATGAACTGGGCGTTGGCTCAAGCGAAAGCACAGGGAAAAACAGCTGTGTGGTTAGGTGTGTGGGAACATAATGATCCAGCCCAAGCTTTTTACCGTAAGCATGGTTTCATACACCGAGGACAACATGTGTTTTATATGGGCGACGATGCACAGATCGATCATATCTTAGTCAAAAAAATCAATGAGGTGTAACGAATGAAAAAATTTGTAGCAGATCCATCATTTTGGGAAGTGTTCCCAGAAGCAAAAATCGAGATCCTAACGGTAGAAGGGATCAATAACGAAGTCGTTGAAGAAAACAAAGCAGATTATTATGACAAATTGAATCGTGCTGCTAAAGAAGCAAGAAATTATTTAACAGAAGAACCTTTTAGTCAAAATGAAGTGATTGCACAATGGCGTCAAGCGTTTACCAAGTTCAAGACAAAAAAAGGCGCACGTTCATCGATCGAGGCACTGCTAAAAAGAGCCAGTCAAGGTCGCGAATTTGTCCCGATCAGTCCGTTAGTGGATATCTATAATAGTATCTCTTTGCGCTTTGGCGTACCCTGTGGCGGAGAAGATCTTGACACAATCGTTGGGGATCTTCATTTGGGTAAAGCTCAAGGTGGAGAAAATTTCTTGCCATTAGGCGCAGAAGCAGATGCGCCCGCATTACCAGAAGAAATCATTTATTATGATAAAGAAGGCGCAGTTTGTCGCTGCTTTAACTGGCGTGAAGCGCAACGGACCATGTTAACGAAAAAAACGACGAACGCTGTGTTGGTGATCGAGGCAGTCAACGCACAACAAGCAGAAGTTGCCGGAAAAGCAATGACTGCTTTACAAGAAGACATTGAACGAACATTTGGTGTAACGAGTACTAGACAAACAGTGACGAAAGAACAACCAGAAATCACTTTGTGACCGGACACGTAGTAAATAACCAAAACGATGGAGTCACGCGTAATCTTCAAACAATGCAAACTTGAAGATTGCGGGTGATTTGTCTTTTGATAGCTTAACACGAAAATAAGCAACGTTTGCTCGATCATCTTGTGCTTAATAGCAGTGACTTCCACTAAGTGTGTTTCTGCTTTCGTGCTATAATGAAAACAAGCTTTTATTTAGAGGAGGCGTTGTCAAATGATCCATAAATCTCGTGTCATGCTATATGTTGAAGATGTCGCGTTAGTCAGTCGGTTTTTCGTTGAGCAATTGAAGGCAGAAATCGTTGAAACGTTGGAATTGCCAGAGGAATATCAAAGCATTGTCTTACGTATGTCGCAAGAATTGGAGTTGGCTATTTTTCCTCGGACATTCGTTGAACGATTTTCACCAGAAGTGTTAGGTCCACCACCGTCTATGATTTTCTTTACAGATAAGTTTGATGAACTTTACGAACAAATCGAAACAGCTGGTGAAATTTTGGAGAATAATGGCTTGTTGACGTTTAACTTTTCCGATCCTGAAGGAAATTTTTTTGTGATTGCAAAATTAGAATCGACAGAAAAAGTAGATGAAAGGGAGACAGAAGATGAAAATCTCGATCACTGAAACACTTGAAGATTATTTCAAAAAGCAACGGATGAAAAAGAGTGATAAATTGAGAATGAAGAATTTGAAATCTGGGAAAAATCCTGCCAAAGGATGGAATAAAATGGTCGATACAGGCTTCGGTGGTTTAAATTCTTTAGATTATCGTGGGAAAGGGAGTAATTTACCGATCAGCCAAATCGACAATCAGCAATTTCGTGCGGAAGAACAAAAGCGAATCGGTAAAGAAACCCATAGATAGAAGCTTCTTCAACTATTGTGTACTTAGTTTTATTTATTAGTAATCGACATACTTTTCTCTAAATGAAAGCGGAATAGGTAAATAGTAATGTTCGGATTTTTGATTAAATCCGAATTTTTTGTTTACTTATTTCTATATTTGGGATAATATTAAACACGTTGTTTTATTAATAAATCTAATATAGTAAGAACTTTTTTATAAATGTTCGGTTTTAGGGGGATGAACGATGAAGGAAAAGATACTTTCCTACTTCGAGATTGACGCACTGAATACGACGGTGAAACGTGAGATACTGGCTGGGTTTACGACATTTATCTCTATGGCATATATCTTATTTGTCAATCCAACAGTACTTGGTGCTTCGGGGATGGATGAAGGGGCAGTGTTTACTGCGACAGCATTAGCCAGTGCCATTGGCTGTATTTTGATGGGGGTCGTTGCACGCTACCCGATTGGAACAGCACCTGCGCTAGGAATCAATGCCTTTTTTGCTTACTCAGTCTGTTTAGGTATGGGGATTCCATGGGAAACAGCATTGGCAGGGGTGTTTGTCGCTTCGTTGATTTTTATTTTGATCACCATTTTTAAATTACGTGAAATGATCATTGATGCGATTCCAACAGACTTGAAGTTTGCGATTTCTGGCGGGATTGGTTTGTTTATTGCCTTTCTAGGCTTGAGTGAAGGTGGCTTGATCGTGGCAAATGAATCAACTCTTGTTGGCTTAGGTTCATTGAGTGTCGGTTCCACTTGGTTGACGATTTTTGGTTTGATCGTTACTGCGGTATTGTTAGTTCGTCGCGTACCAGGAGGGATTTTTATCGGAATGGTAGCTACCACGCTTCTAGGACTAGTCACTGGACTGATTCCTATGCCTTCACAACTTGTTGCGGCAGCACCTAGCTTGAAACCTACTTTCTTAATTGCATTGAAACACGTTGGTGATATCAATAGCTTACAAATGTGGGTAGTCGTTTTGACGTTCTTGTTAGTGACATTCTTTGATACAGCTGGAACATTGGTTGGCCTAGCAAACCAAGCCGGTTTCATGCAAGATAACAAAATGCCACGTGTTGGGAAAGCATTGGCTTCGGATTCTACTGCGATGTTAGCTGGTTCATTGTTAGGAACATCGCCAGTTGGGGCTTTTGTTGAGTCATCCGCAGGGATCGCCGTTGGTGGACGATCTGGACTAACTGCAATCACAACAGGGATTTTATTCTTGTTCGGGTTGTTTTTCTCACCATTATTATCAGTCGTGACTTCTCAAGTGACTGCACCTGCGCTGATTTTAGTTGGTGTGTTGATGGCCCAATCATTACGTCAGATCGAATGGGGAAAAATGGAGATTGCGATTCCTGCTTTCTTGATCTTGATCGGTATGCCGTTGACTTATAGTATCTCAGATGGGATTGCATTAGGATTCATCTTTTATCCAATCACCATGCTAGCAGCAAAACGTGGCAAAGAAGTCTCACCAATCATGTACGCGCTATTCTTTGTCTTTATAGGATTCATGTGGATCTTGAATGTTTGATTGATTTAGGTAGAACTTGAGTGTTCATTCGCTTTTAAAAGAGTGTGGGACAGTCCAGTTGCCCTTTCTCAAAAATAAAAAACGAGTCTGATTTTGATGTTTTTTTGTCAAAATTGGACTCGTTTTTAGTCATATACACACTTTTTATCCATGTGTTGCCCTAATTTCCTTAGATCTAGTGCCATGAGCGTCAATCTGATATCACTCGCCCACGTTAGTGAAAAATTTAGCACCCCCAAGTGAGCCTTTAGATGACC
Organism: Enterococcus sp. AZ095b; assembly: GCF_051714725.1. Classification (NCBI taxonomy): domain Bacteria; kingdom Bacillati; phylum Bacillota; class Bacilli; order Lactobacillales; family Enterococcaceae; genus Enterococcus; species Enterococcus sp. AZ095b. The sequence continues at coordinate 345,910 of NZ_JBIOSL010000001.1, forward strand.
GGTCACTGGTTCGACGAGTTTGTGACAGAAGTGTTTTGACCTGAGCAGTAAGATAGAAAATTGAAAAATTACTTTTTATATTTGACAATTTTTTAGCTTAATGTTGAAGGAGCCGGTTTGCAAACACCGTTTATTCGGTTTTAAGGTATGCAACAAAAAATGAATTTTATTTTTTGTCCCACCCACAAATCGAACCGTTGAAAAATAAGGACTAGAATATGACGACATGAAATGAATCGATCTTTACGATAATAATCGTTTGAAATATATGTGGTCTTTTGAATACACGGATAAAAACTTTGTTAATTACGTAGCAGCAACCCCACAGTTCAAGTTTATACGATTAGTTGAAGAGATAGTTCTAACGACAATCGGCAATTTCCTTAACTATGTACCTGATCAAAATAGGTTAGAAAAAATTCGTCCTAGCTTGATTGCTAAATAATGCAAGAAGAGGTAGTAAATAAAGTGACGATATTTAATAGATACAAAGATGATAAATATTTTTAATATTATAATTAAGCTAACTCGATAGGTAATATTTGCTTGTTGAGTTATTTTAATTTATTTTTTTAGTTATTTTATAAAAATAATATTTTTAAATAACCCTATTAAGCGAAAATGTCATTAAAACAGCATATTTTGATTAATATATTTTTCCGCTATATAAGTATGTTATTGTAACGATTGTAACAAATACAATTTGAGGAGTGGAAAAATGAAAAAGAAAATTACTGTTTTAGTTCTTAGTTCTTGCATGTTATTATCCACGTTGGTTCCAAGTAGTGTTGCATGTGCAGAAGAATTTATTGATGAGTCAACTGTAGTGGAGACTGTACATACTCCAGAGATGCCCCCTGGGGTTTACGCTGAAGTACATGAAGATGGAAGTATTTCTGTTGTAAAGACAGACCCAATGCTCAAAGCTAATGTATCTCGATGGGGTAGTTCATTCTACACGAACGTTGCAGTTTCTACTGGTGTAGCAACTAATGCAATTAATACAGCATTTTATTCAGGAATTGGTTCAGTATTGGGAATTTTTGGGGTAGTACCTCTGTGGGCTTTACAAGGACTATTAAATGCGGTTGGTTGGACTCAAATGGGATCTAAACCTGGTGCGTCGGTCGCTAAACTTTGGGATAAGAATAAAAATGGGTGGATTGGGTTCTATTTCCAAAGAGGTTACGATGCTGCTGGCAAAGAAGTGGCTATTAGGTATAGTACACTTTAAATATGAAATTCAAAAAATTTACTGAAGACCACCCATATTTAACCGTAATCTATTCGGGATTAATTGGAAGTGCATTTGGGATTACTGTTGAATATATCGTTAATCGAGATTTCAGACCTAGTGGAATTTATAGTCTAATATTTTATTATGTAATTGGATTATCTTCAGTAAAATTTAAGTCCAGAAAAAAATGAGTACTGTAAAACCCAAAATTATTAATTAATCGTTTAGTCCAACAGGGTATACTTCAATGTCATTAAGTTAAGGAAAAAAGCAGGAAAACATTTAAGTTTCCCTGCTTTATTTTTTCTATGTAAAAGGACACTCTCTTGATACAATTATTTTAACAATAATAAAACGTCATAGCGCTACTTATTCTGGAGGTGCCCTTATGTCTAATACCATCAACATTTCATCCACACTTCAAGCAGCTCATAAAATCAAACAAAATTTAGAAGATCAAATTCGCTGTATTACAAATCAACCTGAAATTTTTGCTCAATCTCCGCTTGATTTTTCACGAAATAGAAAATTATCTTTTGAGACCACTCTCAAAATTATTCTCTCTTTCGGTGGACAAAGTCTTTCTAGTGAATTACTCTCTTACTTTGATTTTACACTTCAAACGCCAACTGCTTCCGCATTTGTACAGGCTCGAAGTAAAATAAAGATTGAAGCTTTCAAACAACTCTTCTACCGAACCATTCCTTCAAGTAACCAAAACAAGCAATATAAAGGGTACCAACTATTGGCTCATGATGGCTCCGATATTAATATTCCTTATGATGAAAACGATCCTGAATCCCATTACACCATCGGAAAGTTTGATAAATCTGTAGGATCTTTTCATCTCAATGCTTTATATGACCCATTAAATAAATACTATGCATCGGTAAACTTCCAAAAAATTAGACAGCTAGACGAACGGAGCAGTTTGTGTCAAATGGTTGATGAGTTTACTTTTGAAAAGCCGACAATTATTATTGCAGATCGTGGTCATGAGTCATTTAACGTGTACGAACATATTAGAAAAAGTGGTCAAAAATTCGTAATTCGAGTAAAAGATACCAAAAGTAATGGCTTTCTTAAAGGACTTGGATTACCTCAAAAAGGAACATTTGATAAAGAGGTTAACCTTTGGTTAACAAGAAGACAGACCAATAAAATCAAAGCTGACAAAAGCTATCAATTTGTGCGTAAAAAAGCCAGCTTTGATTATCTCCCATCCGATTCAAAAGAAAGCTATCCCGTTAGTCTCAGAGTCGTTCGGATTAAGTTGAGTGAGGATAGTTATGAATCTTTAGTCACGAATCTTGATTCCTTCACTTTTAAAAGCGAAGATTTAAAAGTACTTTATCACTTACGCTGGGGAATTGAAACTTCCTTTAGAGAATTAAAATATGCCTTAGGTTTAAACCAATTCCACTCAAAGAAACTAGAGTTTATTATTCAAGAAATTTACGCTCGTCTCATTATATACAACTTTTCAATGGAAATTGCTCAGGTAGTGGCGTTATCAGCTCCTTTAAAGCAGTTCTATCAGCTTAATTTCACACAAGCTATAGGCATTTGTAAAAGATTTTTTCTTGATCAAACCGTCAATGTAGAAATTTTGATAAGAAGATATCTCCTCCCCATACGACAGAATCGGAGTGACCAGAGAAATATAACAAAAAAGAAATTTGTTGGTTTTTTATATCGTATTGCCTAATATTATAAATCGGACTATACCATATAGGACGTTTTTTTGTGTTGCTTAAAAATATAAAATTGGTCAAGTTAATAAGAAAAAAGCGATATACTTGAGACTATTATTTACTTTTTTGCCTTAACTTAATGACATTGGGGTATACTTTGTTGGGCTTTTTAGATTTCTTGATATATTTGAATTATAAAATACAAACTATGTTGGGCTATAGAAACTAAAGTATCAGTTAGAATTGCTGTTAATTTTGATAAAATGTTTGTTGGAATATAACATGAAAAGGAAGGGAGGTAAGGGGGAGGTAAGGGACATAGAAAAAATCGAGTTAGAAACAATTGATATCACAGAATCAGCAAAGAAGTTTTCCGAATTAACTAAAGAGAAAAAAACATTATTTTTAAATGGACCATGGGGATCTGGAAAGACCGAATTTCTAAATAAAGTGGGAAGTGAAGCAACCGGAAAAAAATTTATATACTTGAATTTATGGGAGTTAAAGGATGAGAGAACGGTCATTCATATAGGATTTAGCCAATTATTTTCTGGTTGTTATATATTTACTAGATTTCTTTTTATACTGAGTGTAGCTATATCAATTTTAGCAACTCCAGCTATTAAATTAGGATTAGAAGAAGTATTCCTGGGCTTTATTATAAAAATAGCCGGAAGTATAGCTTTAGTAGTAGCAGTTGGCCAGTTCTTAAAAGTCAAATCAGATCAATTATTTTATTCCATATTAAAATTTCATAGAATAGATATATTTCTTCAAGATAAAGTATTAGTTGTAGATGATTTTGATCGTGTGTCTGTAGATACACAAAAAGAAACATATAAATTATTCAATATATTGCATAATCGATTGCCAATAATTTTTGTGGGTGATATTAATAAAATAGCTATGAATGGAGACAATTATTTGCAAAAAATTATTGATAAAAGAATCGATTTACCATATGTATTACATTCTCGAGATATATGGGCCAATTAATTTGGTAGGATAGAAGAAAAATTTAATCTTAGTTTACCAGAGGGGTTAATAGAATTATTCGTTCACGAAAATAGAAACCTACGCGATAGGTTACAATTCAATGATTATCTAAATCAGGAGTTATTATTAAACGCTAAAAAAGATCGTGTGCAATGTGCCCAACAATTAGTGGTAATATACATGTATTTATTTCATTATAGCAAATACTCTTTGTTATTAAGGAATAGGCAGCTTTCGCCTAAAAAAGATTATCTCGAAAGAGTTTTTTAGTGAACTGCTACAAGATAATGATGACTCTCCCGTGTCATTTGCTAAAAGTAGAGAGATATATTTTATATCAGAACCTGTACAAAGAATCTTACCAAATACAAGAAAAATATTACTACAAGCAGAAGGAGAATCTGGGACAGGGACGTGGATCTATCGGTTTGGTGATGCAGAAACAGCAAAAGAAAGTGTAGCACTCAATGTACCAAAAGGAGCGAATCCAGAAGCAACTACTTATTCGACCAAGTTGACGTGGGAATTAAGTAGTGTGCCTGACAATTAGAAAAGCATTCCATTTTCTCTCCTCTTACTATAAATTTACACACTTTGATAAATCAAAAAATTGCTATCCAGAATGATGATCTAAATACTGCAGCTAGATCCATAAAAATAAAGACAAAGGGAAAGGAGAATGTAAGATGAAACCACTCTAACAAAGGATGAATATCTACGCCAGTTTCAAGAAAGAATGTCACATGATAAAAAAGAAAACGAAGAACTGAATACGTATTTAACACAACAGTTCGAGGAACTCAATCAATTGATAAGCACGATTTCACCAGACAATTTTTGGGAAAATCTCCCTAAAATTATAGGGATTGATGCGAAACTAACACTAATGGCAGAAATAATTTGTTACGACTATAGTAAATTGCCAATAAAAGAGATTCTGCGGCTTGTGGAAACGGACTACCGTACGTATTTTTAGGAACTTTGTGGCAATGATCTGAGTGCAAACAATAAATATTCGATGGTATTTAATATAGTATAAATTTCTAAGAAAAGGAAACACTTAAGAACTATTTAGGTGTTTCTTTTGTCTACAGTATGTGAAAAGATAATTTCTTATTTTTTAGTATAGATATTAATAAAGATTCTATAGTGTTTAATTAAAATTTATTTGTTACTAACCAAACTATAGTTTATAGAAACGAACACTAATTAAAGCATATTTTATTTTTGATTATAAACGATACCTTATTGTATATATAAGTTACCTGTTAAATATAGAATTTTTGTTTTTTTGTAGCTCTACTACTATTTTGCCCAGTTTTTTTTATACCATAATCTATGTCACTGAAGGTAACTTTTGAAATACTTAAGCGAATTAAATTAGTTTCTTGAAATTTTGGTATAAAGCAATTATCTAAACTATTAACTAAGATTTTATTTTGTTTCAGAACATCAGCCAGTTCTCTAGAGGAGATATTATCTGGTAATTTTAAAGAGAAATAAAAACCAGTATCTGGAATGTAGGGATACATATTAGGAGGAAAATACTTATAACAGCACCTTCTCACTTCTTTCATTTTTAAATAATATAATTTTTTCATTTTAGTTAGATGTTGTACTAATATCCCATCTTCAAACTGATTAGCAATGATTTCAAGAGATAAAGAGGGCGTAGAAAAATCTCTACAAAATTTATAGTATCGAAAATCTTTGATTAGATCCTTTGGCAAAATAACTGTAGCAACACGTAATCCAGGAAATAAAATTTTTGAAAAACTTTTTACGTAAATAATTTTTCCATTGGGATTAAAAGTAAATATTGGATCAGATTTACTGTTAAGATCTAAGTCACCAAGAAAGTCATCCTCTAAGATATAAACATCATATTTATCAGATAATTCTGCAATTTTTTGTTTTGTTTTATTAGAATAAGAATGTCCTAAAGGATTATGAAATCTAGACATAATATAGAATAATTTAATGTCATTATTCTTAAAGATATCTTCTAATTCATCTAGATCAATATTATAGTTTTTTACAGAAATACCAATAACATCACTATTTGAAAGTTTAGCGGAGCATAAGGCTCCATAGTAGGAAGGTTGTTCAACTAAAATTTTTGTTTTTTTGTTCGGAAAAGGCATATTGATCAAAATATCAATTGCTTGCTGTGATCCAGTCGTAAATATTAGCCGATCTTTAGTTGTGAAAACTTGATGGTTAGATAAATCATCTAATACATATCGTTTTAGTCTGTCTGTCGTATTCTTATTCACATATGAGGATAGATCAATTTCCTTTATAGAAAGATAAAATTTTTGGAAGTTAATATAGAATTTTCTGGTTCTGCAGATAAAAAATCAATTATCTCTGTAGTATTTTTATATTTATTTGTTGGCTTAGCTAAAAAATATCCTTTTTTCGGAATTGAGTAGATAATTTCTTTTTTTTCAGTTCTTCTAGTACTTTGATAATTGTGTTTTTGCTACAAGAATAGAGAGAAGCTAAATTTCTAATAGAAAGTAGTTTTTCTCCAGGTTGCATATTATTTTGTTCTATGTTTATTTGTATTTTTTTTTCTAATTTTTTATATAGCATGGCTAATTCCTCCACTCTGTATGGGTACAGTTAATAAAAATAGGCATTTACCAAAAAAGAACACTGACATATTATTTGTACATAACGTAAAATAATTCAAATTTATAATAGGTTAGTTTAGTATTCAGTAAATTTAAATATTTAACAAATAAAAGAGAGAGGAGATCAAAATATTTTTTATTGTAGCATAATTTATGCTTTTTCTATTTGTAATACTAAATTATAGATTGCTTTATTTGCAATTTATAATTTAAGCTAAGGAATTTATATAAAGTTGATAATATTTACAGTTCATTAATTATTACAAAGATTATATGAGAAAATAATACCGTGAAACGAGAGGATTATGATCAAATTATTACGAAACGGAAGCATAGCTGGAATTCTAGCTTATACTTTATGGGGAATACTTGGGGTATTTACGTTACTTTTTTCTGACAAAAAAGGGTCATAACTCGATAGGTGGAATTTATAGTTTTCCCAAAGTACCTGAATACAATTTGAACCACCATATTGAAGTTACTAACTATCTCATTGAATCCATGGACTTGGCAAAGAAAAAGTCAACGTTTATACTGGCTCAATCGGAACGTAGGCAGATGTATGAGAAGAAGGATATGTCTAAAGCAAAAAAAGGAACACTGTTTCATGTTTCAGATTATGTTTTACGATTCGAAAACCAGATGGCAGAAGTTAGTAACTGGCATTTTGAAATTGAGCTAACACTTAAATCACAGAATCGATATACGAAAGCAATTTTTCCAAAGTATCTTCGGTTGCTTACACAAAAAAGAAATGCCCAATTGATTTATGTCACACCAAGCAATATAATTTATAACTCCTTAGATATGTTTAAAGAATATTTTATGCTCAAGAAACAAGACGAAGAGCTGAAATCAATCGATGCTTCTGCTTTTGATCGTCTTCATATTGTATCGAGTAAAGAGTTCAATGGAGTATTGAAAAAAATGTTAGAAGAAAATGATTTTATAAATGAGCGTTAAACTAATTTAAAGGATAAGTTTTTTTGTTGCCCCGACACTCCGACCACCACCACCGTTTACGGGGCAACAAAAAAAGGAAAGCAAGCTTTCCGGTTTTGGCATTTATGTAGTTTTTTTAGCAGTATCATGGTATAATCAGTATGTAAAGAGGAGTTGCGCTAACAACTCCCCTTAGCAGCACCGTTTAAGACGGTGACCGATTTAAATATATTTCAAAGAAAAATAATCGTCTACCGGCTAAAGCGGACGGTTATTTTTTTTTGTCTTTGTTATTGCTGATCGTCAGAACTAATGTAGCGAATGCTAACGCAAACATTAGAGCTTCGTAAACAGACAAGCTTATTCCTTTCTAGGGATAAAGCCACAAATCAACAATTGTGATAGGTAAGTCTTTGTAGTTATCTCCAACTTTTCCCCCACACCACACCATGCATGAGAGTTTCCCCTCACATGGCGTTCCATCAAATAACTATTCTTTAATCGCTTCTAAATTACATTTCTTACGATATGTATTTATCTTCTTCAATTGTTTTCCATCCAGTTGAAGATTATCCACATACCATTTAATCGTCATGTTAGTTGTTGCATGAATTAATCTATGCACTTCTTTGGACACTATTACTAAGTTTTTATATTCATCCGTTCCACCAAGGTTTCTCGGAAGAACGTGATGACAATGAACCCTTTCTGCAAGGAGAAATTCACCTGTGATAGCGCAACACCCCTTTTGCATGGAGTATTTGGAGATGCGATTATCCATGTATTCCATGCTATTGTATTCAGTGGTGGAATACATCAGGGCATTGATTTCCTTATTAATCATATTATCAAGATATTCATGTTCTAATAATTTCCTGCCTTTGGCAGTATAGTTGCATTTCTCTTGAGTAAAGTTCAGGGCATTTTGAGTTTTTATGTCAGCAATAGGGTAGAGGTTTACTTTTTGAATCTCGAATGTACGATAGTTATTTTTGAAGTATTTCTTGTAGGTGATACTCTGGTTTCTGGGGACACCCCGCTTGCCAGTAGTTTTTAGACGATTGAATATAGTCTTATTAAGACGATAGGCAATTTCTCTGAAGTCTGTATTTACATGAGTTGCAATTCGGTAATAATTTTGTATCCCTAAGATGTATGAGTTGTATTTAACAATACTTTCGTAAGTCGGAGATTTTTGTATATTGATAATATGTTGTCTTAACTTTTCCTGGATTGTCTTTTTCTTTTTGTAGGATACAGATGTGTTGGCAACATATCTACTTCTCTTTTTAACTGCTTTAAGAGAGAATCCTAAAAACTCCGACTTATTTCTTCTCAGATTAGTAATCGTAGATTTTTCGGGTGATATATCAAGGTTCAATCTGTCTTTGAGATAACCTCTGACTGCGTGGTAGATACGAATTGCTGATTTGTGGGAGTTGGTGAAGACTTTGAAATCGACTGCATATCTTACGATATACATTTGTTTCAATTTAGAAGTCCTTTTTAGAGCTTGTACTTTTCCGCCTTTTTGTGCATAGGTGTGTCTTGTTTTCATTTCTTCCCATTGGTTAGCTATCCACCAATCTAAGTCATTCAAAACAATGTTGGATAATAGTGGTGATAGAATACCTCCTTGTGGTGTGCCCTTCGCAGGTATACCCTCCCCTTTAATAGGCGCTTTTAACATTCTGTATATTATCGCTAATATTCGTTTATCCTGTATACCAATGTTATACATTTGCTTCAAGAGTTTTGAGTGGTTAACATTAGAAAAGAATACCGAAAAAGTAATAAAAAATGAAATAGGTAGCCACGATAAAAAGATAGAGACAAAGAAACCAAGTTATCAAAAACGGTCAACAGAAGAGATTAAGCAAGAAGTCAAATTGCTTTCCCAACAGGCACTGGATGCGGTGAAAAAATATACCCATTCTCCTGAAGACGTCAAAGAACTCTTGAACTTTATGTCGCGTTTTCCAGAACGATCTTTTAGAAATCAGTTATTGATCGAGGAACAATTTCCAGGAGCAATGGCTTGTTTAGGTCGTGCTGCGTTGAAAAAAGAAGGAATCTATATCAAAAAAGGGGAACAAGGGAACAAGATCTTTGTCAGAAAAACGGTCAAAGGATTTTATGAGAAAGGACGTGGCTTTGTTCGAGAAACAGAGGCTACACCAGAAGATAAAAAACGAATCGAAAGTGGTCAAATCGAAGTGATCAAAAAACCTTACTACACGATTGAAAAAGTGTTTGATATCACACAAACACAATTGAAGCCTGAAGACTATCCGAAAATCTTCCCGAACCGCGTCTTTGATTTTCAATTGGATCAAACAGGGCAGACAGAACTTCAAGTTGGGATTCAAGCGGTAGCCAAAAATATTGGAATTCAAATTCGAGATATGACAGAAAGTGAAGTCTATCAAAGAGAATTAGGACAAGCACGTGGGGCGTACGTTCGTAACGAATTTACTGGCGAAGAAGAAATCGTCATGAATACTCGAAATACTCCTACGCAGCATTTAGCTACAAGTATTCATGAATTAGCTCATGCAAGAATGCACAAATTTTCAGAATTAGATACCGCAACTAAAGAATTGCAGGCAGAAATGACTTCTTATATTGTGTGCAAACATTTTGGAATGGACACGTCGGAGAAAGCTATTCCTTATATTGCAGCATGGACGAAGAATGGTCAGACGTTGGATGATAAGGAAGCTGCGGAACGTGGGAAAATCATGAATGATGTCAGCCGTGTCGCAAATGAATTCATTCAAACCATTTCTAATGAAATCAATCAATACAGAGAAAGAGAACCAGAGATCCAACCAGCAGAAGTGAAGCAAGAGCATAAAAATACTGTGGAAACGGCAGAACAAAAGAATATTGTTCCTGTTGGCTCACTTTGGATCGACAAGAAAGACGGGAAAGTAATGGAGGAAGATACGGGTCGAACGTTACATTTGAAGGATGCGGCGTTTATTGAAGATCCGCAGCATAATCAAGTGATTCTAAAAGGAAAAAGTTATGGAAAAGAGATCCAAACGGCGTTACCTTCAGAAGAATTTGCGCTAGGAAATCCATTCCGATTTTCACTTGAGACAGTGTCAGAAGTGGCCAAACGAAAAAATGAAATCTATTATGAACAACAATTGTCACAAAAAGAACGCGTATAAAACAAGTAAGAAAGACTATCTGAAAAATGGATAGTCTTTTTTCTTTTGGGAGGTTTGAAAATGACAGAGAAAAAAATGAGTCTCATTGATCGATGCAAGCAAATGGATATTGTGGATTTTGCACGAAACAATGGAATGGCTGTAGTCAATAAAGGACGTGACTATCGCTTAGAAGACCATGATTCGTTTGTTTTCGATCGAAGAAAACAACGTTTTTATTGGAATAGTCAAAATATTAGTGGCGACATTATTGAATTAGCTAAACTTTTTTTTATAGACAAAGAGATCCAAGACCCTAAGCAACAATTTAAAGCAGCCACTGATTTTATTCTAAAGAATGAAGCCAAAACAGAACGAGTAGAAAATCTTCATTTTGAGACAGAAAAGTACAAAGATCACCCCGTTGATTATCAACCACTTACAGAAAAAGGAAGGAATTATCTGAAGGAAGAACGAAAATTGCCAGAGTGGTTGATTGATTATGCAGAAAAAGAAGGATTGATTACTGAACTAAAGCCAAAACATGAACGGCAAAATTTTTTAGTTCGAGACAATCGTTTAGATCATGCGGTTGCCTTTTTATGGAAAGATCCACAGACAAAAGAGACTGTGGGGGCGAGTTATCAAGGAACGTTTATTGATTATGAACGTTTTGGTGAGAGAGGCACGTATAAGCATATAGATAAAAATTCGACAGCGAATCATGGCTTTAACCTAAAGATCGGTGACCCTAAGCAGTTAAAATTTTTTGAGAGTAGTATTGATTTACTTAGCTACGCTGCACTGAATCGTGATCAGTTAAACGATACGTGGTTAGTCTCTATGGAAGGGTTAAAACACCATGTGATCAGTCATTATTTTGGTGAGGCAGTATCTGAATTGAGAAAGAAACAAGCCTTTCCTCAATCGATTGAGATTTGTGTGGATAATGATCGTGCAGGACATATTTTCTACGAAAAGGAACAATTAATGGGCGCAGTCGATCCATTTACGAATCAGAAAGTACGTTGTGAACGAGGAATCGCTAATGATTGGCAAGTGCCAAAAGAATACAAAATCATTTATGAAGAAGTCGCAAAAGAAGAAAAGGTCACACCAGAAGCTATTATGGCCATACACAAGACAGAAAACAATCTGCAATTAACGAACCAACTGGTTTCCGCTCACAAAGTCAATGCGTCTTTTGGCCAGCAGCTTTCTGTTAACGATTCAATAGGATCCATTAATTTGAAAGATATTTGTAGAGAAGTCGCAAAAGAATTAAAAGCTTGTGAACGCGTGGATGGTACGTACGATTTTGATCGTTTTTATCAAGAAAAAGGGGATATTAATGCGCAGATTCTTTTCTCTTATAAAGCAGAACAATACTACAAAGGCTATAAAAATCATGAACATGAATTTGTACCTGAAGTGAAAAAGGATTGGAACGATCAATTGAAGCATGAGATCCAGCAACAAGAAATCAGAAAGCAAAAACGTGCCATGTTGTTTCAACAAGGCAGACAACACGAAAGGGAGTGAAACCGTCATTATGAAAACCGTCATTTTAGCAGAAAAGCCGTCACAAGCAAAAGCTTATGCCGATAGCTTCTCTAAAGCTACCCGAAAAGACGGGTATTTTGAGATCCAAGATCGATTGTTTCCTGGTGAAACTGTGATCACGTATGGTTTTGGTCATTTAGTCGAGTTAGATTCGCCCGATATGTACGATGAAAATTGGAAACAATGGTCATTAGAGCATTTGCCTATTTTCCCTACACATTATCACTATCATGTTCCTAAAGATAAGAAAAAGCAATTCAACATGGTGAAGCAGCAACTTCAATCGGCCGACACCATTATTATTGCGACAGATAGCGATCGTGAAGGGGAACTGATCGCTTGGACGATCATTCAACAAGCAGGCGCCGATCATGGAAAGATATTTAAAAGACTTTGGATCAACTCCTTAGAAAAAGAAGCCATTTATCAGGGATTCCAGCAATTACGAGACGCAAAAGAGACCTATCCCAAATTTGAAGAAGCACAAGCACGTCAGATCGCCGATTGGTTAATCGGTATGAATGGCAGCCCGCTGTATAGTTTACTCTTGCAGCAAAAAGGCATACCAGGAAGTTTTTCCTTAGGTAGAGTCCAAACCCCAACGCTTTACATGATTTATCAGTTGCAGGAAAAGATTAGAAACTTCCAAAAAGAACCATATTTTGAAGGAAAAGCCCAAGTAATCACTCAAAGTGGCACATTTGATGCGAAGCTCGATCCGAATGAAACCCAAGCGACGCAAGAAGCATTTGAAGCCTATTTAAAAGAAAAAGGTGTTCAATTGGGAAAACAGCCAGGCATGATTCGCCAAGTTGAAACCGAGAAAAAAAGCGCGGCAAGTCCGCGTCTTTTTTCTCTATCTAGCCTTCAGTCTAAAATGAATCAGCTCATGAAAGCTAGTGCCAAAGACACTTTGGAAGCTATGCAAGGATTGTATGAAGGGAAATATCTAAGCTATCCACGAACGGATACCCCTTATATTACGGAAGGTGAATATGCGTATCTGCTGGATCACTTAGACGAATACAAGCAATTTTTGAGGGCTGAAGAAATTCCGACTCCTATTCATACACCGAATAGTCGGTACGTGAACAATAAGAAAGTCCAGGAACATTACGCGATCATTCCTACAAAAACGGTTATGACAGCAGCGGCTTTTGAACAACTAAGTCCACTGCAGCAGGCCATTTATGAACAAGTGTTAAAAACAACGGTAGCCATGTTTGCGGAAAAATATACCTATGAAGAAACAACGATCTTGACGCAAGTTCAGCAGCTTCAGTTAAAGGCAATCGGAAAAGTACCGATAGATCTAGGTTGGAAGAAGTTATTTGGCAAAGAGAGCGACGGAAAAGAGAAGGAAGAAGAGCCGCTACTTCCTAAGGTGACAAAAGGAGAAATGGTGACGATAGATCTACAAGTCCTTGAAAAAGAAACGAAGCCACCACAACCTTATACCGAAGGTACGTTGATCACGGCGATGAAAACAGCTGGGAAAACCGTTGATAGTGAAGAAGCGCAATCCATATTGAAAGAAGTGGAAGGAATCGGTACAGAAGCGACACGGGCGAATATTATTGAAACCTTGAAACAAAAGGAATATATCAAGGTAGAGAAAAATAAGCTCGTGGTTACGAATAAAGGGATTTTGCTTTGCCAAGCCGTGGAAAAAGAGCCGCTGCTTACGAGCGCCGAAATGACCGCTAAATGGGAAAGTTACCTATTAAAGATTGGCGAGCAAAAAGGGACACAAGGTACTTTTCTAGCTAATATCCAAAAATTTGTCTCTCACTTGTTGGAAGTCGTCCCAGGGCAAATCCAAGCCACTGATTTTGGAGCAACGTTACAAGAGGTGAAAGCAGCCAGTGAAAAGCAAGAAGCTGCGCGTCATTTAGGAACTTGTCCAAAATGCCAGGAACAAGAAGTCTTACTCTATCAAAAGGTGGCAGCTTGTACGTCTGAAGCCTGTGATTTTAAATTATGGACAACGATTGCCAAGAAGAAACTCACAGCGACACAGCTGAAGGAGATCATTCAAAAAGGCCGAACAAGCCAACCAGTGAAAGGATTAAAAGGACAAAAGGGTTCGTTTGAAGCAACGATCGTTTTAAAAGAAGATTTCACCACAGGGTTTGAGTTTTCTGAAAAGAAAAAAACGAACTATAAGAAAAGAACACGACGCACTACAAAATAATGGAGGGGTTATCTTATGCGAAATACAACACACAAACAACAAGAAATCGAAAATCAAAAAGCAAAAATTCGTTCAGAACAAGAGAAATTACGTGCCAACAAACGAAGACTGCAGCAATTAAAGAACCAGCAGCGGATTCAAAAAGAAATTGAATTAGATCGATAAAATATTCCTTACTATTGTATACGTATAAACTTATGATATACTACAATTATAAGTTTGTACGTATACAAAGGAGGGAGAAAATGACAAAAGCAATGGTTTACAAGCTGCTAGAAGAATTTAACGGAACTTTGGCTTTGAAGGATGCCAAAAAAGCGGGCATTTCTCCTGTAACGATCAAACGTATGGTAGATCGTGGAGAGCTGGATCGTGAGTATCCAGGTTTTTTCACCTTACCTGGTCAATTTCCTGATGAATTGTTTATGGCACAAAAGAAATATGAGCGCGGCATTATTTCGCATATCACCGCGTTGGATTTATATGATTTAACGGATATGATCCCTAGACAGATCGATCTAACCGTACCTTACGGTTATCACGTTTCTGAAAAGGGGTTGAAGGAATTCGCAGTTGAGTTACACTATTCAAAAGCGGAATGGTATGAATTAGGTAAGATCGAAATAAAGAGTCGCTATGGGAATCCTGTTATAGCTTATGATCCAGAACGAACCTTATGTGACATTTGGAATCCCTGGTATAACGTTGAGGATGAAATCAAAGTAAAAGCAATCAAAAACTACATGGAGTCGGACAGAAAAAATCTTAGAAAATTGAATGAGTATCGACGAATTTTGCCTACAGACAAAACGATGCGCTCTTATATTATGGCTTTAAATTAAAGGAGAAGACACATGACACCTACGCAATTAAAAGCAAAAGTGAAGAATATTTCCAGAGAAAAAGAAGTTGATCCGCAGCTTGTTTTAAGACATTTTATGATGGAAAAATTCTTGGAAAAAATCTCAGAGTCTCCTTATCGTGAAAATTTTGTGTTAAAAGGCGGCTTCTTAATTGGCTCAAAGTATGGCATTGAAAATCGAACAACTAAAGACATTGATACGACTTTACGAGAAATGAAAGTAACCAAAGAAACATTGACAACGGTTCTAAACGATATTTTTTCAACGCCGACGAAAGAAGGCATTCAATTTGAGATTCAAGGAATGAAAGAAACGAGGGAAGCTGATTATTATCCAGGGTTTAGCTTACGTGTACTGGCACATTTGGAAAACATGCGGCCAGATTTTAAGGTAGACGTGACGACAGGTGACTCGATCTATCCTGCAACGATCACTCACAGTCATAAATTGATGTTTGAGGATCGAACGATTCCTTTGGAATCCTATCCTACAGAACAAATTATTGCTGAAAAATTAAGTGCAACCTTTGATTTTTTAACAGATAATTCGAGAGGAAAAGATTTTTATGATCTCTATACTATTCCTAAAATGGAGAAAATCGATGAGAAGACCTTGAAAGATAGTGTGAGAAATACATTTACACGTCGAGGAAAAACTGATCCGTTAAAGATTTACTATGAAAAGGATATGGATGTACTGAAAAATAGTCACGAGCTAAAGGATACCTGGAAGAAATATCAAAAAAGCAATCCTTATGCTGCGTCAATCACGTACGATGAGACAATGGATTTGATCAGTATTTTGATGGAAAAAGTGATTCATGTCGAAGAAAAAGAGCGAAAACTAGCTTATCAAAGACACCAACAAATGAATCAAGAAAGGGAGAGATAAAAATGATCAATAATGTAACTTTAGTAGGACGGTTAACCAAAGATCCCGACTTACGGTATACAGCAAGTGGTACAGCAGTGGCTACTTTTACTTTAGCCGTTAACCGTAATTTTACCAATCAAAGTGGCAATCGAGAAGCTGATTTTATCAATTGTGTTATTTGGCGTAAACCAGCGGAAACGATGGCTACATTAGCTAAAAAGGGTAGTTTAATCGGCGTCGTTGGACGGATTCAAACGCGGACTTATGACAACCAGCAAGGACAGCGTGTCTACGTGACTGAAGTTGTGGCCGATAATTTTCAGTTGTTAGAAAGTAAAACAGCCACCGAAAATCGTGCCAAGTATAATCCAGAGCAAGATAGTTCAAGAACGACTCACTTTGAGAAACAGGATGGTACTAATCAAGTAAATGATCCTTTTGATAGTCGGTTGATTGATATCAGCGATGACGAGTTACCATTTTAAGTAGTTTATTCTACAGGTTGCATTTGATACGGTTTATGCTATAATTTAGACAACAAAAAGAATTTTCAATCTATAACCAAAAACCACTAGCTGGCGGGCTAGTGGTTTTCTTTTACGTTTCTTTATAAGAATTAACGGGTAGGCTTACTGTCTTTGTTGGCAAATTTGCAATCAAGCCATTGGCAGATGTAGTGTGCGGCTACCTCTGCCATGATTGCAAAAGCAAAATCAAAAAGAAATTTCAAATCTATAACCTCCTCCCCTTGCCAGAATGGGCCGGGGTAGCAGACAGCAATAACATTATAGCACACTTAAAATTTCTAATTTTAGAGGATTTTGCTATACTCTTTACGAGGTGAGCGTAATGACAAAATATATTGGTTTACTTGATAAAATTAGAGTAATTCAAACACAACCTTTACTGTTAAGATTTACGTTACAAACAACAAATGGACCGATTAATTGTGTTGTCGCAAATATCGATATTGCAGATAGGTTATTGATTATGGAAGATAATAAATACAATATCGCTGTAACTGGCCATTTCAATAAAAGAAAACAACTAGTAATCGAAACAATGGATTTATTGAATCCAGATCATTATACAAAGAGTATGGGAATCTAACTTAGATAAAAGACAAGCTACTATTTCTTTATGGAATGGTAGCTTTTTTTATACATAAAAATGAAACAGCCTTGTTAGGAAGGCGTAAACGCCTTCTCAATTGTAAAACCCTTCTCTCACTCCAACCGCCACCGCCGTTCGAGAAAAAGCGAACGCAAAGCGTTCATAAAGAAAATGGGGTCTTGCTACGCAAGACGGATCGTAAAGGTGTCCTCTGGTAGAAAGATTTGATCCAGTCCGCTGTTTCTTTATTGATTTGCCAGACCGGCAACAAGTTGCCTTTTATCACCAAAAACAGCAAAGGACAAGAGTAAAATGCACGCTACGCGCCCTTGTCCTTTGCTGTTTTAGTTGATTCATTCTGGCCAACAAATCAATAAAGAAAGAAACGGCGGAAGGTTCAAAACCTTTCCCTAAGAGGAGGCAGGGTCAACTGTGAGAGAAAAATATGATTATTGGGGTGTACCTTTTAGTGTGTTGTATCCAATACCAAATATAAGGTATAAAAGTGTACCACATCAGATTGCATGTGACTGTGGAGAAAAAGCGGATTCTATAAAATCTGTATATCGCTATCAGTGTAAGACATGTGGAAGAAAATATTCATTAGTACGTGGCGACTATATTTTAATCGAAAATGACTTGGAGGAATAAAACATGGTTCAAAAATACTATGATGAATTTACTAAATTACCTTTGGACAAAATGGCACAAAAAATGGAGGATATGACTTTTCTATACAATGAGACTCGTGTGCCAAAAAAACACTACAAGAAACAGCTATCAGTAGCTGTCGAGGAAATGATTGAATCTAGTGTAGCAATCAATTTGATTGAAACGTATTACCGAACTTTGGAACAGTTGAAGAAACAAAATCCAAAATGGTTGTTTCAAGCATTGGTGTGCTTGGATTCAGGTATTAAACCGAGTACGATTACTCCTTCCGAGTATCAGGCGTTAGAACTTACTTATGCCAAATATTCGGAGACCAAAAAAGCTAAGACAATTTCTAATGAATGGCTAGATTTATTTGAAAAAATCAAAGAATATGGCGCATTGTACACACTTGAAATGGAGGGGAATGAAGATGAGTGAGGTTGTATATCAATTATCGACGGAGGACATTTGTCAATTTTTGACAAATAGGGAACATTTAAACGAGGTAACAAGAAGAGTGAAAAGTTCATTTAGCTGTATGGAAGAGTTAGGGTACTTTGTAAATAGTGTGGAACAAGAGCTATATAACGAGAAGCAAACGAGTGTTTTAAAAGTTGAAGCTAAGGTTAATTATTATACACTTCTACCTAAAATGGAAAATAACAGTACGCTTTTACGTTTTGAGACCGACCATTATATCATGAAAGTATTTTTAGAGACTAATGAGTATGTAAAAAATTATATTAATTGCTTGATTCTTAGGAAAGAATACTATTCAGAAAAAGACTATGTAACATTTGTAGAAAGTGGTAAGAACATGGAAGAAAGAATGGAGGAGCTAAATCAAAAAGAATATAATCACTTTGATTATTATGTGCTTTTTGCTCAATTTCTAACAGCCGAGACCGAATTAGCCTTGGTTTTTGGAAATGGGTACATGTTAACGGAACCTCAATCGTTTCTTGATGAGTACAAAAAAGAAGTAGCAAATTCAAAGGGCAATAACTCTGAAAGGCGGAAAGAATTGTATGAAACATTTCATTTTGATGAGACCGAACAAATGTTAGTAGAGTTAGAGAGAAAAAAAGTTGCTTATCAAATGTTTATGTTAAAAAAACAATAATTAGTATTTATATTTATACCGAAAAGTGAAAAAGTGTGAAATAAGAGTTTCTCCAATTAGAAAATCAGGACAAGCTCTTATTTCGCACCAATCGCTCCGACCGCCCCCGCCGCTTAGGTGGTGCGAAATAAGCGGGCAAGCCCGCTAACCTAAGAGAAAGAAGGAGATTTATATGAAAAAAATTATTCCCTTACTATTAGTGCTATTTGTTGGCGAAATACTTATGTCTCATAGTGCTGCTGTGGATGTAAACTTGGTAGTATTTTTAGGAATACTGGGATTTTGTTTGGTTTTTTGGCGATTCGTATTGGCGGTGGTCAGGTTAATATTCAAAATGATCATAACTATATTTTTTATAGGACTGTTTCGATGAGAGGAGAGAGAAGAAGTGCCGATTGCAACAGGAAACAAACGCTTACCCGTCACACTAGATGAAAATAGACAAAAAGAATTGCAGGAACTCAAACAGAAGTACGGAAAAAGTGAATCTAGGATTATGTGTATTGCGTTAGATCTATTGATCGTGCAAGAAAAATCAGGATTTGAGGTACCAGCACTCAAAAAGTGACGTCACTTTTTATACTAAAACCTAAAAGTGATATCACTTTTTAAATAATTGAAAAGGTGGAGATAAGGTGTAAAATTATTAAAATTATAATAAAGGGAATTAGATAGGTGTGATATAATATCATCGTAGAAAGTTTGTGGCGGTTTGGCAAATCCAATTGAAGGAGCGTGGTGCCTATGGGCTTATTAGCTTATCGGTCGTACTCTGTAGAAAGGAAATGCCTGATTTGTTCTCATTGGATCAAATCATTGCTATTATCGGAGCAGCAGCAGTGGTAATTACTGCTATAGCGAAAGCTAGTGATTCGGTTTTGGCATGGTTAAAGTTCAAAAAAGAACAAAAAAAATAGAGCCGTCTCAACTTTTGGCAGAGTAGACAGGCTCTAAACTTGTTAAAAATGCCATCCGCTTTGAACGGACTACACTAGGGGCTATGTTAGAGCATAGCTCCTTATTTACTTAAATTATAACTCAGATAGAGATAAATTGAAAGAGTTAAAGGTTAGTTTTATTCTAGAAAAGCAATCCTTTAGTAAAGAGAGGAATTTTTTATTATTCGAGTAACTCGATGTACTTTAAGTCAACGTTAACTTCTAAAAAATTAAAATTCAGATTTACAATAAGCGTAGATACACTACAGGATAGATTGATATATTTTTAATTTGACAAAAATTTCAATAATTTCAAATAATTATATGCTAGATGGAAAATAAAGAGGTGCTAAAATTGACAACAATAACTATGACAAAAAAAATAGAAGTATCTATTGATGGATCGCAAGAAGAAAAAAATTCCTTTTATGATTTTTTTTGGAAAAATAGTAGAGAATACGTAAAAGCATTGAATATGGTATATAAACAGTTGATGTTTGAAGAGTTGTTAAAAGATGCAATCAAAGAAATGGATCAAGGCTATGCGGAGAGAGAAAAAAGCATTCAAGATCGGATTGAAAAATTAGGATATAATGATCCGATAGATCAAAAGAAACTTGATAAAGCGAAAGCTGAATTATCTAAACTGAGAAATGAAAAAAATAAAGAAGCGAGAGAAATATTGACGCAAGCAATAGGTTTGAAGAGTCAAACGAGAACACGAGATGTAGCTAAAAAAATGGACTTTGATTATTCGGATTTTATTGATTCTGCAAATATGAAAGCTAGTAAAGACTTTGGCAATGATTTCATTGGGATCGTATCTGGACAAAGAACACCTAGAATATATAAAAATAAAAACAAATATGGATTATTGCCGTTCAGGGGGCGAGATATTAAAATACATAAAGCAGACAAGTTTTATATTTCTTTGCCTAAAGGATTTAGGTTTAAAGTAAATTTGGGTAGTAAGCCAAGGAAAGCAAGAGATGTTGCTTCAGTTTTACAATACATTGCAAAAGGTGATTACAAATTAAATCAGAGCAATCTAATTTATGACGGTAGAAAATTATTTTTAATCTAACATTTTCTTTTGAAAAAAGCTATAATGAACTGGAATTCAATGAAGGTACTGAATTGATTGTAAACTTTGTAGATTTATGTAGTGGTGAATGCTTAGTTAATAATCAAACGGTAATATCCTTTGGTGATAGCCAATATATAAGGAACTTCAAAAGTAAAATTAAAGCAATAAAATCAAAAGAACAAAGCCGAGGCATATTCTCTAAGGGCGGTCATGGTCGAAAAAGGAAATTAAATCAAGATCGATGGGAAGCAATAAAGAGCAGAGAGAGTAATTTTGTTAAAACTTATAATAATCAATGTTCTGCGAAAATCGTTAAAACTGCTATTCGCAATAAAGCTCAGGTTATATGTATTGCTGAACCAGATAAAGATTATGGAGAGTGGGCTTATTATCAACTGAAAGAGCAACTAGTAAATAAAGGAAAAAGATACGGAATAGAAGTTAAAAGTATCTGAAATAAAACAATCGTTGATTTGGCAACGAAATAGTGAGGGTAAAACCACTCACTGAAGGGTAAACTCCGTCAAGTTGTGTGACCAGACGGAAGGACAAATGCTGTTAAGGTTTTAGAACCATATAAAACAGCATGGTTCTAAAATTGCCAGTGATTGCGGATATAGCAAAGAGATGTTTTAGAACCATATAAAACAGCATGGTTCTCAAATGCAACACGGACAATAATAGCATAAATTAAGGTTTTAAAACTATACTTTTGGGTATAGGCTAATGATATAAAATCATATTTGTTTAAAATATTGATTTTCAATGTTTTTTGCTTATTTCAAAGTATTTACTAAGATTTGTGTATTAATAGTAAACAAATGGTATAAGGTTGATAATAAAAATATATGTTTATCGCATGTATTTCTGCATTTTTTAGTCCAACAGGGTATGGCCTCTAGAACTCCTAATAATCATTCAAGTAGTGACATGAAAAAGCTAAATCGATTTAGTGAGAGATTACAAAGAAGGACGAATAAATGAGCAATTAAATAAGGGACAGAAACTTTTATGTTTTTGACCCTTATTTCTTTGTCATCATTATACTATACATATATTTAGAGGGTATACGGAAAGACAATAGAAAGTACGCTATTATCCACTCACAAAGGACTTTTCTATTTTGATTTTTATTTTTTTAGCTTTTAGGATGAAAATAAGGTTTATCATTTTCAATAAGTATGCTATTTATGTAATAGTACAAGAAAGTAGTTAAATAAAAATTAGGAGGAAATTATGAGGGATCTACAATTGGCTTTTATTAGTAATCGTGTAACGCGTCGATTATTTAAACTATTAAGTATTATCGAGCGTAATCGCTTCTTTACAATCGGTGAACTGGCAGAGAAGATACAAGTGACGGAGCGGACGATTGCTAATGATCTAAAATATATGCGGGATTATTTTAGCGAGAGTATCATATTGGCTTCTGGAAACAGTGGCTTTTTATTTGAAGTAACAAAACCGTCGATTTATCAAAAAAGAAAACAACAGTTATTGGAAAATGAATGCTTATTTGAAATTATTGGCAATATTTTTTATGGCAAATTGTACCGAGTCGATGAATTAGCGGATTATTATCACTATTCAGAGAGTGCGTTTCGACGGATGCTCAGCCAAAGTAATGAAGTACTAAAAAGCTATGGATTGCAGTGGGTGTCCAATCCATTAACGATTCATGGAGATGAAGCCAGTCTGCGCAAATTTTTCAAAGACTTTTATTATGAAGGAACCGAAACAGAGTATACCCTCCTGCCCGATCCTGCTCTGCACGAGCTGATTCTAACAAAGTTAAATGGAAAACTCGGTAACTATAGGATTGGCTCTGGCATGTCCCCAGAGTCTCATTACTATACGTATTTTATTGCTTTAGAACGGGCTAGTTTAGGATATACCATAGACTTACCCGAAGAGTTGATAAAGTTAGCTGATACAGGGGCTGATTTTTCGTTACTTTATTCTTTGAAAGAAGATTTTGAGGAGTTGTACGGCATCGAATACCCCAAAGAAGAATTTGCCTGGATCTATTTAATGATGATCGTAGAACGAACAGTAGATCGTGAAGATCAGGAACAATTATTTTATGACCATTTTCATCTGGGAAATGAAAGTGCCCATTTGACTGAGAAGTTCTTACAAATGCACGAACTCCCGGAATTGAGTGATCAAACAATCACCACGTTTATGCGTGCTTTTTTTTTATCTAGAAAAATCAATCATTTGATTACACCTGTGCTTAATAAAGAAATGACAGATGTTAAAGAAGCAGTGATTCATTCTGATCATGAAATATATCTGAAGAATCGACAGTTTTTGGAGGAACAGGCTCCTATTTCCTTTAGCTCTTCTAACTACTTAGAAGATATTTGTGTGAGTTTGACGGTATACAGTGAATTAATTTTAGATCTTTATTCACCAGCAAAGACGATTTACTTTCTTTTAGAGGGCGATCATTTTCTCTGTCAGTATATTCGAACACGTGTGATCCAACAATTTGGATTAAAACATCACATCATATTTTTGCCATTACAGTCTCTAACAAGTGAAAACTTACAACAGGATGAGGTTGACTTGATCGTCACCAATTATTCCCGCTATGTATCAGACTATGTTATTGAAACGGAGTATGTCCTGTTAAAAGAAGTGCCAGATGATCAAGATTGGCATCAATTAGAAAAAAAGATTGATCCCTACCGTAAGAAATGGTTCTAACCGTTTTCGCTCGTACCAAGTAGTTATAGATTTTTTTGTTTTTTCAGGTCTCCATGAAAAGAACGATTTTGATTTTTTCCCTTTCTCCAAGTATGCTTATTTTCATAAGGAAACACGCGTGAATACTTATAGGAAATATTGTATCAAAAACCTTCGTTTTTGATAAGTTTAATTCGTTATTTATATTTTCAACAAGAAACTTAATTTAATCACTTTTTCAAGACATCAGCTGCTATTTGGATGTCTTTTTTGTCGTCTCCTCAAAAACGAAGAATTTTGAGACAGTTAAGAAAGGTTATAGGGGGAGGGATATGAAACACAAAAAAAAATACATACTAAGTATAGGTATGTTGCTGATTAAAATGTATGCACCACTAGTTGTTTATGGGACAGAAGTACGCTCAGTGGAAACTGACGGGACAATTGGTTTTACTGGCATATATGAAACACCAGGAACACCAGAGCCAGCACCGGAAGGTGCGATCAAACCAGATTTACCAAAAGAAATTGCTCAACACCCCTCAGGGGTCAGTCACCCAACAGCCAGAAGATTACCGAAAACAAACGAGGAACAGATGCGCATTTGGTCAATGTTTGGTCTCTTGCTTATCATCATAGTACTTGGCTTTTGGTTTTGGCGGCACAAAAAGAAAAAAACAACTCAAGAAAGTAGGATTTAAATACATGAAATTCGTTAGATTAGTAACCATTGCAGCATTAAGCTCCGCCATTTTTGTTGGAGGTGTCACAGCCTTCGCAGAAGAAACACCCGGGGAAAAATCAAAAGAAGTACGTAATGTCACTACGGATGGAACAATTGAATTTACAGCCAATGAAGATGAAGAGCTAGTGGTTATCCCACCAGAAGATGGACCAGATGTAGAGATTGAACCTGAAGTGCCAGGAACGACCGGACCTTTATCGATCATGAAAGCTGCCACAATGAATTTCGGTTCACAAGTGATTTCGAATCAAGATCAAACCTATAATATGGTCGCAGAAAAGCAACAAAAAGCAGGTACGACGGGTGAAGAAAACAAAGTCCCTTATGTCAGTTTTGCACAAGTACAAGATGTCCGGGGAACGAATGCAGGTTGGGATCTACAAGTACGTATGACCGACTTTAAAGCAACGAAAGAAACAGTCAATGATACCTTGCTTGGGGCACAAATTTCATTATTGAATCCAAGAATCCAGTATGAAGGAAGCACGGCTGGGAATGCGCCAGTAGCTCATGCAGCTGAATTAAAATTGATACCAAATGCTTCTGCCGTATCCTTGATGAACGCAGAAAAAGATAAAGGTGCTGGTGTTTCTTCAGTGGTTTGGGGAAATCAAGCAGACTTAAACGCACAAGAAGCGGATGATAAGGTTGAGGTAGTCACAAACAATGCCATTCAATTATTTGTTCCTGGCTCGACAGCGAAAGATGCGACACAATACAAATCCACACTAACTTGGGAATTATCTTCTACTCGGGATAATGAAGACGACGATGAAGATGATAAAGACAAAACAGGTGTGACTGATGGCGTATAGTCCTGAAGAAACCCACGGTTTCAGCTGATAGAAGTAAATGGTGTAGCGTTACAAGATTGTAGCGCTACTTTCTTTAAAGAAAGGGGAAAATAAATGAAACAAGAAAATACATATCGAAAAAATAAAATCCAACAAACAGGAATGATACTGCTTCTGTTATTGGTTAGTTTGGTGGCACCGATGCGTGTGGGCGCAGAAGAGGGAACCTTGAATTTTTATGTGACACCGGAGTTCTCAGAAAATCAAAAGGCAGGAAACGAACGCTATTTTCAGCTAACTCTCCCACCGGATGCGACAGAAAAACTGACATTGAAACTACAAAATGCCAATGCAGAAGCAAAGAAAATCAAAATCACGCCACATACTGCGTATACGAATGTGATGGGGGTCGTGGAATACGGACAAGACGCGGAAAAAGCCGACCCCACACTCCAGCATTCGCTGGATGAATTGATCGAACATCCCGAAATCATCGAGCTTGGTGGTAACGAAACGAAAACAGTGACACTTGATCTGAAGATGCCAAAAGAAGCATTTGAAGGATTCTTAGCAGGTGGCTTACGGATCGAAGAAGTCAAAGAAGACACAACAGAAGAGACGAGTGACGAAGAAGGGGTCGCCATCCAAAATGAGTTTGCCTATATTATCGGTGTGGTGGTGAGCAACAACCAAGATGCCGTGCAACCTGATTTAGAGTTGTTGGATGTCTTTGCCGATCAACTCAACTATCGCAATGTTATCAGTGCGAATCTACAAAACTTCACTCCAACATTCGTGAATCGCTTAGAAGTTGAAGCCACGGTGCAACGAGTTGGTGAAGAAGAAATTTTATACCAAGCAAGTCAAGAACAGATGCAAATGGCGCCAAACTCCAATTTCAATTTTCCGATTTCCTTAGATGGGGATCGCTTTCGCAGTGGGGAGTATCTGTTGAAAATGACGGCACGTTCTGGGAAAGAGGAATGGGAATGGGAACGGAAATTTACGATCGAGGCGGACGAAGCTCGAGCATTGAATCAACAAGATGTCACGATTGATACAAGTATTAATTGGTGGATGATTGGAGCAATCATGGTACTCGTTTTATTGCTTGGAATCATTCTTTACCTATTTCTCCATAAAAGAAAAAAAGAGCAAACGAATAACACGGAGGAAATGTAATGATCTCAAGACTAAGAAGAACGATGCTTCTTTTAGGGACGACAATTCTAGTGATTCACACAGTATTCATGCCGATAGGCATGTACTCCGCAGAGATAAAGATAGACACAGAGGGGCATAAACCAGTGGAACTCCCTGCTATTGAAAATTCATTAGAAGAACTAGCCAGTACTCCTAACTTTTTCTTTCCTCAATCTCAATTACAAGGAACGACTGAAGAACCCCTACAAGTGACATTCGCTTCTGATCAAGAAGTTTCAGAAGCACGAGTGGTCTTACCCGAAGAAGCGACGATCGTCAAAGAGCAGTTACCAGAAGGAGCCTCGGTTATACAAGGTGAGCAGTCTAAGGAATGGTTGATTCAGTCAGAACATGCTCAAACTACGTTTATTCTTCCACTTGTATTTAAAACAGTGGGGAATTATGAACTGTCTGTGGGAGAAGTAAAAGCAACTGTGGAGATTCAAGAGCAAGAAGAGGAAGTTTCTATTGAAAATCCTGCTGATAAAATGAAGGAATCAAGCGAGTTGATTGAAAATGATTATAGCCAATACGATGAATTACTGGATAGCTATCAAACTAATCCTTCATTTGATAGGAAGGTTACAGAATTTAGAAATCCATTATTTAGTTATGGACCAAGTGGTCAATTTATCGATGGCTGGTCACTGTTCATAGGACCAGGGATACTTGGCCCACTAACAGAATTAAGCATATCAAATACATTAGAGAGTAATTCAGAATTCAGATATGCTTTTGATGGAACTGAAACTACTGATCGAGTTTTGTTTAGAAATAAATCAGATAATGAAGGGTTGAGAGTCCGAATCAAGGAAAATACTACATTGATTGCCGGGCAATCATTCAATACTGTTCCTGGAAGAGAATACTTAGTCAGAGGGGGATTTACTGGGAATGCACGTAATGGACTAATCGTTTATGAAGGGGAGAGTTTTGCAGGAGGAAATGGACTAACTTCAACCGAGGTAGATCCAAATGGCTTTAGGGAAGTGTCTTTCACAGCAGAAAGCTCAAGATATTCGATATCTTCTAGAATATTTGCTTTTACAGGAGAGGAATTTGGAGAATCAGCTATAAACTCAGTGGCTGTAGGAGAAAAGATAAATATGGAAATCAAGTATTTAGATGAGAATGGAAATGAGCTTTATGATAGTAATCAATTTTATGGTATAAAGGGTGAAGATTATGAAGTGAAACCTATTGATATTCCAGGATATATACTTAAGAGTAGCACTAGCAATTACAAGGGCGTCTTAAGTGAGAATGGAACAATAATTTTCCAATATGTAACAGAAAAAGTTGATCCAGTTGATCCATTAAATCCAGAAATTGAAGTTGATCCAGAAAATAGCCCAGAACTACCAGAAAAACAAGGTCTACTGAGTATTGATTTCGTTTCTTCTTTTAATTTTGGCACACAAGCTATTTCTATTCATGACAAAACTTATTATGCACAAGCGCAACGTCTATTGGATGAAGATGGTGTGGTCAATGAAAATGAAGAGCGCTCTAACTATGTGCAGATCAGTGATCGTCGGCCAGAATCTGAGCGTAATGGTTGGGAATTAGCAGTCACGCAAAAAGAACAATTTAAAGGGGAAGAAAACCAAGTATTGAATGGCGCTAGTATAAGTCTGTCGAACCAACAAGTGGTTTCTGCACAAGGTGGAACAGCACCTGGGCTACAATCTGTACCCTGTGAGCTAATCCCAGGGAATAGGCGTACCTTGTTGAAAGCGCAAGGAAATGAAGGTGTAGGTACTTGGATCTATCGGTTTGGTGATGCAGAGACGGCAAAAGAAAGTGTTGCATTAAATGTTCCAAAAGGGGCGAATCCAGAAGCAATTAGTTATTCGACAACTTTGACATGGGAATTAAGTGCAGTTCCTGACAATTAGAAAAGAATACTGTTTTCTAATTGTAAAATTTTTAGAGTCTTTGATAGATCGAATTGTTAGTCAGATCAATAATAAGTAGTAAATTTTTATTAAATCAATAAGAAACTGAAAAAAGAAAGGAGAAACTTCAAGATGAATATCCCCCTAACAACGGATGAATACAGGTATCAGTTCCAAAAACGTATGCCACAAGACAAAAGAGAAAACGAAGAACTTAATGCGTACTTGGAACAACAGTTCGAGCAACTCGATCAATTGACAAGTACAGTTTCACCAGATAATTCTTGGGAGAATCTTCCTAAAATTCTAGGGGTAGATGCGAAACTAACACTAATGTCAGAACTAATTAGTTATGACTATAACAAATTGCCAATAAATGAAATCTTACGAATTGTTGAGACAGACTATCGCACGTACTTCAAGGAACTTTGTGGCAATGAGCAGAGTACAAAAAATAAATATTCGATGATATTTAATGTAGTCTAAAAATATGTTTATAAAAAAGATTGTCCCGAAAACATACTTTTTGGACAATCTTTTAGAATTTATATCATTTTGCAAACTGATTTGTTTATCATAGAATTATTAAAGAAATTTGTATTTAGTTAAACAAAACATTTAATAGATGCAGGAGTCCAACAGGGTATACCCTGTTGGACTTTCTATTTCGCTTTTAAACACTTAAATTAGAAAATGACATCGAAGTTGAGCAAGAAAAATAAAAGATAAGAATCAAAAAACTTAAATATTTTTGATCCTTACCTTTTATTTTTTTTTGAGCACTAATTATTTTCTCCCATTCATTCTGATGAATCAATGATTTCATTTGTTTTTTTGGGTTATTTTCTAGATATGCATAACGAGGTGAAAATTGTGATTTTCAACCTTATATAAATTGTTATAAGATAATGAATATAAGGAAGGCTAAAGGTTAAGCCTTGTTTATTCACTAAAACGTATTAGAAACCATAGTTTTTGAGATAGATGTTAAAGGAGGAGGGAAGATGCGAAAAACTATTGGTCTTATGATTGGTCTAATGTCCCTAATAATAGCGATACAATTTCCCCTGCAGGTGTATGGTACACAGGTCCAATCCGTCGAGTCAGAAGGATCTATTGGGTTTACAGGAACTTATGAACCAATCGGTCCACCAGATCCACCTCCCAGCACCAGCACACAAAAGCCAGGAGGAACTTTGCCAAAAACCAATATGACCGGTAGCTCACTTGGGCTATGGATTGGAAGTTTCTTAGTGGCAGGTGTTTTATTAGTCGTAGGGAATAAAAAAAGAAAAGAAACACAAGAAAATTAATTAAAAGAAAGCAGGAATTTAAGTATGAAATTTATTCGTTTAGCAACTGTAGCCGCATTATCAACCACGATTTTCGCAGGAGGTGTACAGGCTTTCGCTGAAGAGGGAAACCAAGAGTCAAAAGAAGTACGTAAAACAACAACGACCGGTCAGGTCACCTTCACTCCAAATATTGAAGACACAGTAGTAGAACCTGATCCTGAAGGTCCAGATGTGACGATCCCACCAATTCCTGGTACGGGACCACTAACGATTGCAACAGTTCCAACAATGAACTTTGGAACGAAAGTTATCTCAACTGCTGATGAACATTACAACATGATTGCGGAAATGCAACAGAAAGCCGGAACAACAGGCGAGGAAAATATGATTCCTTATGTCAGTATGGCACAAGTTCAAGACACCCGCGGAACGAATGAAGGATGGGAACTGAGCGTGAGTTTAAGTGAATTTCAAGCAAAAACAGATACCCTAAATAGTGTGTTAAAAGGCGCCAAAATTACGTTATTCGATCCTTCCCTTCGTTACAGTGTGAATGATGCAAATCAGGAACCGACGATTCACACAAGTGGTTTAGAGTTGATTCCAAGTGAAGAGGCCGTGCCGGTCATGACAGCTGCTAACCAAAAGGGTGGCGGAACTTCTTCCGTTGTTTGGGGAGATCATGATGCGCTCGCAAAACAAGTAGAAGATGGGGTAGATGTCGTTGAAAATAAGGCGATCCAATTGTTTGTTCCTGGCTCGACTGCCAAAGATGCAGTAACGTATACCTCTACATTGACATGGGAATTAGAACTAACACCAGATAATGAGGAACCTAATGCGGTTTAAGAAGTAAAACATTCCTATTTCCATGTTCCATTAGTCACTGGCAGCGTTACAGATTTCTGTGACGCTGCTTTTTTAGAAAGGATTATGACAAATGATACACAAACAAACGATACAAAAAAGTCTATGGTTGCTTATAGCGCTCTTCTTTTTCTTGCCACGGGCGGTCCAGGCCGAAGAAGCGAGTTTAAATACGTATGTTACCCCTCTTTTTCCAGAGAGCCAAGTGGATGAAAGTAAAGGATACTATGAGTTATTACTCCCTCCTGGACAAAAAGAGACTTTGCGACTAGAAGTCGGAAATTCCAGTTCAGAACCAATCAACGTTCAGGTGACACCGCATACAGCTTATACTAATACTTTGGGGAATGTCGAGTATGGCAAAGATGTTGAAGAAGCGGATCCATCCTTAATCCACTCCTTGGATGAGCTGATGACTCCTTCGGAGGTCATTGCTTTAGCTGGAAATGAAACAAAGGTTATAGAAATTCCTCTGCAAATGCCTAAAGACGCCTTTGAAGGGTATTTAGCCGGCGGTTTAAGGATCACCGAAGTAAAAGAAGAGGAAGATAGCGATGCCCCAGGAGGAGAAGGCGTAGCTATCAAGAATGAGTTTGCCCATGTGGTTGGTGTGGTCGTTAGTAATACTCGAGACTCGGTGCAACCGGAGTTGGAACTATTAGATGTGTTTGCAGATCAATTGAACTACCGCAATGTGATCAGCGCCACGTTACAAAACTTTACGCCCACTTTTGTCAATCAATTGGCGGTGGAAGCGACCGTAAAACGAGTAGGGGAGAACGAGGTTCTCTATAAGGCGGAGAAAGAAATGATGCAGATGGCCCCAAATTCTAATTTCAACTTCCCGATTTCTTTAGAAGGCGACCGTTTTCGAGGTGGGAACTATGTCCTAGAATTAACAGCTACATCGGGAGAGAATGAATGGTCATGGACGCGTGAATTTACGATTGAAGCCGAAGAAGCCCGCAAGTTAAATCGAGAAGACGTAATGATTGATTCTGGTGTCAATTGGTGGATGATCGGTTCGATTATTTTGCTTATTTTAATGCTTGGACTTGTGCTTTACCTGATGTGGCAAAAGAAAAAAGCACGTGAAAGCGAAAAAGAAGTATAAGTATACAAATTTTCCTCGCATAGAGATAGAAAGGAAATATCGTAATGAAAAATAAACTCTGCTATCTTTTGAGTGTTATTAGTATAGGATTACTATTTATTCAAGTGCTCATTTTTCCAGTTGCATCCGTCAGTTTATCTTCAGTAAATGCAATCGATATTCAAGAAAATCAAACCGAACTAGATGGCTTTAGTGAAGAAGTTCTACCTAATATTCCCAAGTTGAAGGAAATTGAAGATTTACCTCTTTCTTTTTCAACTATTGATTCAACTATTGTAGGCAAAGCTGGAGAAAATATCATTCTCTCATTTCATGCAAATAAAAAAATAAATGAAGCAACCGTAAAATTGCCTGAAGAAGCTAGGATTGTTGAAGAAGATATGCCAGTAGGCGTTACGATCGAAGAATCCAAGGAAGCAAATTACTGGGTAATTCATTCTGAAAAAATGCAAGAAACATTCACTTTTCCGGTGGTATTCGAAGAAGAAGGAAGTTATGAAGCCGCAATCGATGAAGCAAAAGTACAAATTTATATACAGCCGATGGAAACAATATCACCGGATGAACAAGGAGAAACTAATGTAGATAAAGATGAATCAACTGAAGCCGAAGAAAGTAAAGAAAATAAAGACACAGCTACAGGTGATCAAGTTGAAATTGACAAGGCTGTTTCCTATATTTCTCCTGAAGAAGGAGTAGCTGAGGTAACTAACTGGACAGACTTTGGACAGGCTTTAGGTACGCCTTCTATCACGACAATAGAAGTGACAAAAGACTTTGAAGTTCCAACAAACTCCACTGTACCGGGATTTATTACTGGCGTAGGTTCTAATCCATCAGGAGGTGCACAATTTGTTTATTTGACACCTGCAAATAGTTCGAGAAAATTAGTAGTGAATGGGAATGGACATCATATAGATTTTGGCTCAGTGTCACTTGTTCCGATGGGGGTTACCCATAATGCACAATCACCTTGGGATATCACTTTTAACGATGCGACTATTTACTCAGGTAACTGGTGGGGATTTTGGTCAGTTCAACAGGGACTCTCGTTGGCTCAGCAACAGATATCCAGAATAGCGTTGAAAGATGTGTCTGTTGTGGGGAATCAAATGCTTGCACCTTATTATACCCATGTAGATCTGTATGGTAAAATTGATAACCATGTAGTAGCAAGCTATAGTTCACCTTTTAGAACGAACTTTGCTGTGTATACTCCTAATTCTATAAATATTGAGTCACGCAGTTTAACAATTAAAGAAGATGCTGTTGTCAATTTTTCTACTTTGAACTCTGGCAATGTCGTAATTGGCGTAGGTAACCAGTCAGGTAGTCTTACACTTGAAAAAAATGCTACCTTCAACCTAGAATCAAACGGTACATTAGCCAGTGCGAATGCGAATGCGCAGACTGGATCCAGCATTGATATTGCAAATGGAAATTTGATAATGGATGAAGGATCAACAATCAATATTGATACGACTCGGAATTTTGCAGCACTAACTTTGCGTAGTACTACCTCTACTTTAGAGGTTAATGATGGAGCAAAATTTAATATTGAATCTACGAATCACAGTTTCACAAGTAATGGAGTTAATCGCAACTTAGTTTCTATGAATGCGGGAAGTTCGCTTTTAGTGGGGTCAGATGCTGAACTTAATATAAATGCTGAAGGTCGAGGAAGTGCATCTTCTAGCATCATTTATGTCGCAGGTGCTGCTAACTTTAAAATTGCTAAAGATGGATCTATGGACATAAAAAGTGACAGTAATTCAATCAATCAAAATTTACTATTTTTTGCTTCAGCAAATTCAATATTTGAATTTTCTGATGCAAAAAAGGTTAATTTAGAACGGACAAACCAGATCTCAGGTTCTGTAACTAATGGACTGATTAATATCACAGGAAGTACAGGGCAATTGGATATTGATGTTCAATCTGTTAAGCAATGGAATAGAGATAATTTTACAGAAGAACCCGATTATTTTTGGACCCCTATTTTTAATTTAATTCTTCGTTACAATACGATAAATCCAACAATCACGAATGTTTCTTCTATCTTTCAAGAGACGATGACTAGCTTCAATGAAGCTTTTACTACACGTAACGTTCAGAGAATACTCTTTGAAAAAATACCAGATGTGGAGATAACTATTGACCCTCTAACGGAAGACGCATTGGAAGTAAATTCTTATACTATTACCGGCAAGGCTTCTCCGCACAGTGTAATACGGTTCTCTGGTGATCCAGCAATACCAGATGGTGAAATTCCATCACCAAATTTTTCGGAAACCGATAAATATCATGTGACTGCTGATGAAAATGGAGACTATTTATATGAGTTACCTAAAGATTCACTATTCACTGAAGGAAACGAAGTGACGGCTTATGCCTATCTAAACGGAAAATCTGCTACCGCAAGTACGGTTGTTGAAAAATCGAGAAGACCACCTAATCCTAAGGATCCGATGAATCCAGAAATAGAAGTCGATCCAGAGAATAAACCTGAGCTCGAAGAAGACCAAGGCTTGTTAAGCATAGATTTTGCTTCTCGATTCACATTTGGCCAACAAGCAATTTCTACGCGAACGAAGCGATATTATGCGCAACCGCAACGCTTGTTAAATCCGGATGGAACCGTCAATGAGGCTGAAGAGCGACCAAACTATATCCAGATCAGTGATCGACGGCCAGAAGAGGAACGTCACGGCTGGCAATTAGCAGTTACGCAAAACAGTCAATTTACGGATCTACAGGAAAATGAACTAAGAGGGGCACGTTTGTCTTTCACTAACCAACAATTGGAGTCTATTCACGGAAGTGATGAACCGATGTTGTATAATCAAGACGGTGTTACCTTAATTCCAGGAGAAAAGACTAAACTTCTGACCGCGCTCGATGGCCAAGGAGCAGGTACCTGGATCTATCGGTTTGGTGACGGTGAAAGTGCAAGCGAAAGCGTGGCACTTGAAGTCCCTCCAACCGCGAATCCAAGAGCAAGCACCTATGAAACAACACTCACCTGGGAACTAAGTGTAGTTCCCGACAATTAGTCACAAGAAAGAAAAGGGCTGCGGCTCTTTTCTTTTTCTTTATAGAAAGGACAGAAAAAATATGCACATTTTATTTGATCATTTAGTCATGGCAGATAAGACGAAACGTTGGCTGCTCTTATTGGCGACGTTAGAAGAAGAGGAACATGTTACCGCACAAACCTTAGCTAAACAGACTGGGTTTGGGCGACGGACGATTATTGAGGATATAAAGGCGATCAAGGACTATTTTGGTGAGCGGATCCATTTGATCGGCGATGAGAAGGGCTATCACTTTTCCTTTCTGAACCCTAAAGAGTATTATGAGAAGAAACAAGCGTTACTAAATGAAGAGAAACTTTTTCTCTTTGTGGATCAGTTGGCTGCGGAAAAGTGTTTAGACAATCAACAGTGGATGGCGTATCTTGATGTGTCGAGTGCAAGCTTCCAACGGATGAAACGGCAGCTTCAAACGTTATTAACGACCTATTATGGGATAAAAATTGAATCTAAAACCAATCGATTATGGGGAGAAGAAGCGGGGATTCGCCAATTCCTTTATGATTTTTATTTCACCTTACCATTGTATCCTAGGTTTCTTTCAGAGCATATTCAGGACCTACATCAGGAGAAAGTGGCGATTCAAGACGGACCTTGGTACCTAGATCAAACCTTGTTTAATCAATGGCTGAAACTAGCTAAGCAACGAGTCGACCAAGGACATTGCTTACAAGAACAAGTGGCACATAAACAAGCCCAAACAACTCTAATCCAGGCTTTGGATCAACAGGTGAGTGTGGTTCTGCCAGGACCAGAAAAAGCTGCGTTGTTTCTTCTCACGTTAGATGAGAGTCAATTTTTGAACCCTTTGACACAACAGGCATTT
This sequence comes from Enterococcus sp. AZ095b, assembly GCF_051714725.1. NCBI lineage: Bacteria > Bacillati > Bacillota > Bacilli > Lactobacillales > Enterococcaceae > Enterococcus > Enterococcus sp. AZ095b. The sequence goes on from NZ_JBIOSL010000001.1 coordinate 381,509, forward strand.
ACCCGCACATTTTCACCTGCGAGTGAGTATGAGTTACCGATGCATAAGACCGAAGGACTGACTTATGGTTTTTTCGAAACACTCCTTTTTTTAATGGAGGCCTTTTTCCAGCTACCTACACTTGAAGCACCAGAACAAGTGCCATATGCAAACAGTGAGAAACCGTCTCCTTTAGAAGTACTCATGAAACGTTTTTTAGCTGAGAAGAAAAAATATAGCCAGACGATTTATGTTTCCTATCAGCTAGTAGGACCACGTGCTTTGACACGATGGATCAAACAGGAAGTTGAAACGATTTTAAAAAAATCTGGCTTACAGGTGGTGGAAGCTGCCCAAATGAATCCACTTGGACTAGTACGTCATGTACAAATCGTGAATCAACCACAAGCTAGAAACGCTCGTGAAACGATTGAACTTCCCTATGTACCTAGCAAGGAGAAAATCGATGAAGTGCTCTCTGCATTTTCTGAGTAAAGATGAGTGAACGAGCATAAGAGGGAAATATTTGAAAAAGTGAGGGGGAAAAAAATTGCGTGAGTTTCAGATGGCGTTTATTACAAGCGCAGAGGTCAAGCGATGGATGCAGGTGTTAAGTGTGATGGAACAAGAACGGCGTTTTACGATTGGAGAGCTGAGTGAACGACTGGCTATTTCACAACGTACCTTGATAAAAGATATTCAAGCATTCAAAAACCATTTTGGCACAAGCATCGAATTACGTTCGAATTATAGTGGGTATTATTTTGAAGAACGAAATCGTAGGGACTACCAAGAGAAAAAAGAACAACTGTTGGAAAACGAAGTGTTATTTGAAATCGTGGGAAATGTTTTTTGGGGAAAAGATTTTACAGTGGCTGACTTGGCTCACCAGCACAGTTATGCAGAGAGTACTTTACGAAGGTTTTTATCAAGAATCCGACCGGTATTAGCTGAGTATGAGTTAACGTTGGCTTTTAACCCAGTCAATTTTTTAGGGGAAGAAGCCAATATCCGAAAGTTCTTTTTTGATTTTTATTATAGCAGTGAACAAACTCCGTATACAATCCGTCCGCCAGAAGACTTACATACGTTGGTCTTGAACGAACTGTCTGGCAAATTGGGAAAGTATGAATTGGGTACGGGAATCACGATTTCAGCCTTTTATTACCAGCTTTATATCGCAATGGTCCGAGTTCATCAAAACCATTTTATGTCCTTACCTGAATGGGTAAAAGTAAGCATTTATCAGGAAAAAGATTTTCAGTTGCTTTATTCTTTACAAGAAAGAATCAAAGATGAATACGAGATCTATCTATCAAAGGAAGAATTCGCTTGGATCCATTTATCGATTATTTCCAAACGGACGATCCATCGTGTGGACCAAGAACAAACTTTTAACCAACGATTCAACCGCTGGAAGGATCTTCAGTTCATCGTGTCAGATTATCTTTCTGATCCTTTCTTTGAACAATGGGATACGGATACTTTAGAACCGTTTATGACCTCTTTTTTCATTTCGCGCTTGATGAATGAAGCAGTGAGTCCAGTGTTGAACAAAGAGCTAGAAGAAATCCATTGGATAGTAAAGAAAAGCGATAAACAGATTTATGAAGCCCATAAACAATTTCTCTTAAAACATGCCCGAGTACTCAGTTTTTCTGCCCGATATTTTGAAGATATCGTGGTGAGTTTTACGGCATATATGAACTTATTGTTCCACTATTACCAACCGGTCAAAAAAGTTTTATTTTTATTAGAAGGTGACTACTTAGTGGTTCAATCCATCCGAATGCAGGCACGTGTACTATTAGGGGAATATCATAAGCTGTTGTTTATGCCGCTTCAGGAATTGACGCCGGAACATTTAAATGATGCACACGTTGATTTGATTGTAACGAACTATCGACCGTACCTTTTGGATTACGCTCTTGACACGGATTATGTTCTTATGGGCAGTATTCCTACGGCGCAAGATTGGGCAAGAGTCAAGCATCAGTTGAATCCACTGATCGATCATGAAACATTTTAAAAGAAGGAAGGAAAAAACAATGCCTACATTTTTTACAAAAGAAGCGTATCTGGAGGGCTTTTAAAGTACCTTTGAAGAGGCAGAAAAACGAGCAAGTGAAGACCTAAAGGTCTATTTAAACACCCAGATCCAACGATTGGAAACCTTAGTAAGTCAGATCTGTCAGGAGAATTTTTGGAAACTATTGCCGGAGATCTTAGGAATCGATGCCAAGATGAGTCTAGTAGTAGATCTGATCGACTTTGATCACTGTTCAGATGTGGAAATCCTTCGAATCGTCGAAAGTGACTATCTCATCTACTTCAAAGAACTATGTGGGTACAAACGCAGTATGGACCCGAAACATTCCATGATTTTCAATGTGGTATGATGGATTGATGGCTGATGGGAATAACTTAAATGTGTAGGCTCTTACTTTAGTAAGAGTTTTTATAATGGTTAATGATTATTTGTCTTTATATAGGTATTCTTATTATTTATTTCATTTTTAATTCTATAAACTGTTTGTCTAGTAATATTGTAGTCTTTTGCAATCTTAGAAATAGCAACGCCATTCTCAAGATCCTCAACGATGCTTTTATAAACAAGGCGACGTTGGGGATCTTTTGTATCTGCGCTATATAACTTAGGACGTCCTTTGTAAACACCATTCGCTTTTGCAATCTTAATTCCTTGTGCCTGGCGTCGTTTAGATTCAGAACGCTCTTGCTCGGCAATCATGGCCAAGATCTGAATGATCAAATCTTTAATAAATTTATCCAGGAGAGGATTTCCAATTGCTTCAGCCATGATTGGTAAACTAGTGATGATTAGTTGTACATTTTTCTTTTTGAGGTAATTGACTGAGTCAATGATTTCGTCATAATTTCTGCCTAATCGATCGATGGCTTCGACAATAAAAATATCTTGTTCTCTGACAAACTCTAAAGCTTCCTGAAAAATCGGTCGTTGGGTGATCGTTGCTCCAGATTGTTTCTCGATGAAAATTTTTTCTGCGCCATACTTTTTCATTTCTTCAATTTGCCGTTGTTCATTTTGATCAATCGACGAAACTCGAATATAAGCAACTTTCAATTTTTTACCTACTTTCTCGAATTATTTAAAATACACCCTAATCATACATTGGAAATTGAGATTTTTCAATAATCGGCTAGTGTCTATTTAGGGTACACTCTAAACGGACATGTTGATAGCAAATTCTACTTATTTCAATCGATGGTTTCTGTTTTCAGGCATACTCCATGAATTGAAACTTTCCCCACGCTCTTTTTTATTTCTAAACCCCAGATTTTAATGTTATCGGTAACATGTTTGTACCTGTTTACTCTTGTTTTTGTAAGCGTTACAATTCTTTAAGAATAGGACAAAACAAATGGAGGATCATATGGAGAAAAAATGGTGGCACCAATCAGTGGTATATCAAGTGTATCCACGTAGTTTTCAAGATACGAATGGAGATGGAATCGGTGATTTAAGAGGGATTATTTCAAGATTAGATTATTTAACCTATCTAGGAATCGATACGATCTGGCTTTCCCCAGTCTATGAATCCCCAAATGATGATAATGGTTATGACATCAGCGATTATGAAGCAATCATGGCTGAGTTTGGGACGATGGCTGAAATGGGCGAACTGATTGAGGAAGCGAAGAAATCAGGCATCAAAATCATTTTGGATTTAGTCGTCAATCACACTTCTGATGAACATCCATGGTTTATCGAATCACGAAAAAGCAAAGACAATCCATATCGAGATTATTATATCTGGCGTGATCCAGTAAATGGTGATGTGCCTAATACATTACGTTCGATTTTTAGTGGACCTGCTTGGGAATTTGATGATGCGACTGGTCAATATTATTTGCATCTATACAGCAAGAAACAACCCGATTTGAATTGGGAGAATGAGCTAGTCAGACAAGAAGTCTATGACATGATGAATTTTTGGATCGATAAAGGAATTGGCGGGTTCCGCATGGATGTCATCGATACGATCGGCAAACTACCCGATCAAGAAATCACCAATAATGGACCTCGGCTTCACGAATACCTACAAGAAATGAATCAAGCAACCTTTGGCGACAAAGATTTGATGACGGTAGGTGAAACTTGGGGCGCAACGACAGAAATCGCGAAGCTTTATTCAGACCCTAAAAGAAATGAACTATCCATGATCTTCCAATTTGAACATATGAGTTTGGACCAACAAGAAGGTAAGGATAAATGGGATCTAAAAGCTTTAGATGTTTCTGAACTGAAAAAAGTTTTGTCAAAATGGCAGACAGCGTTAGGTGATGAAGGTTGGAACAGTTTGTTTTGGAATAATCATGATTTACCGAGAATTGTTTCACGTTGGGGGAATGATCAGGAATATCGTGTAGAAAGTGCAAAAATGTTTGCTATTTTACTACACATGATGAAAGGGACTCCTTATATTTATCAAGGGGAAGAACTAGGCATGACAAATGCGCCAATCCGGGACATCTCAGAAGCAAAAGATATCGAAACGATCAATATGTATCACGAACGACTTGCAGCTGGCTATCATAAAGAAGATATCTTGCAGTCTATCAATGCCAAAGGACGTGACAATGCACGTACACCAATGCAGTGGGATGAAACAGCACATGGTGGATTTACGACAGGAATGCCCTGGCTATCCGTCAATCCAAACTACAAAACCATCAACGCGGAACAAGCAGTCGCAGATTCCTCTTCGATTTTCTATACGTACAAACGCTTGATCGAGTTACGCAAACACAATGAGATCATCGTTTGGGGAGAATATGAATTGTTGACAGAAACGCCAGTTGAGGTCTTTGCTTATTATCGTACACTAAATGAAGAACGTTGGTTGATCGTCTGTAACTTATCCGAGCAAACACATGAATGGACTATTCCGCAAGAAGCAACGGAACTAATCATTGCCAACTATGATCGAGAAGTACCTGTAGGAGAAATCGAATTACGTCCTTATGAAGCATTTGTAGTGAAAATTGGGTGATGAGTGATAGAATTGCTCAGCTCCGAGAAATAAGTGTGAAGTATCGGAAATTTTTCTTTTCATTTTTTATATTTCACACTTATTTCTGGAACACCGTTCATTTGGTTTTAGGTGTGCAAGCTACCTAATGTCTCGAGCCTAGTGTTGTATTTTTTTTAGGCTTGGAGATATTGAATAAAAAGCTATGTTCTCTTCTTTATGATCAGTCAATGAAATCAAATGATAAAGCCTATGTTAACAAGAGATATAAGATGAAATTTATCAGGTTTATGATTATTGGTGCACGCTTGTATGTACGTTATACTTAGCAATAAAGAAGGGCGTGAATAGAGATGGAAACGAAGGCTCGTAATCATTTATATAGCTTGATTAGGCATGCTGTGGCAGACAATTAACCGGTTGAAATCATCCATTCTAAAAGTGAAGAGGAAAGTGTAGTAATCATAAGTAAATCAGATTGGAATGCAATTCAGGAAACGCTCTATTTACAAAATACAGGGGTGCTCAATCAGATTAAGCAATACGAAGAGGAAGAAACGGAAGAGTTAGATGAGATTGATTGGGATACATTATAGAAATTAAAAAAATTACGAAAAAGATCTTACTAAACTTAAGGGAGCTGGGTTACATAAGCAGTTTGATGAATGACTCAAGGTCATTCGAAAGAATCCTTTTCAGTCACTGGCACCGTATGAAAAAACTAGTAGGAATTCGTATTACTCAATAAGAATCAACATTAAGCATAGACTAGTTTATAGTGTGGATATTTTGAGGGAAATAGTAACCATCCTTTCCGTCTGATCTCATTATGAGCGTGGGTTGTTTTTAAATGCGTGAACTGAATTGCTCATTGCATGCTATATGAATGTTTAGATACGACAATGGGGATTTGTCCTTAGTTGTTTTACACCTTCTAAAAACGAATAGATGCTTCTACATATCATTGTATTTTTATAGATGATCATTTGAACTACATATGAATGCTATTCTCCTCTTTGACAAATCAACTAAATCATACTATGATATGTACGCTAACAGGAGGTGTAAAAATGGGGAAATCAATTGAACGTTCGTTAGAAGAATGTCTTTTTTTTAGTGTGAAGAAGCTCGATCGAGTATTGAATAAATTAGCTGATGAAGCTTTCAAGAAAACGGGACTTGCACCTACTTATGGATTTATCTTACTGATTTTGAAAGAAAAAAACGGTATTCCTCAAAAAGATATCGCGCAGATGTTGTATTCAGCGCCTTCAACGATTGCACGTTTTGTAGAAAAGTTAGAATATAAAGGCTATGTCAAAACGGTTACAGAAGGACGGTTATCTTTGGTATTTTTAACTGATGAAGGTCGTGAATTTGTCAAAGAGATCGACAGTAGTTGGGATGAGTTGCACCACGCATATAAAGTTGTTTTAGGTGCTGCCGAGAGCGAGCGGCTTTCTCAAGAGCTGAATGAAGCGACCAATAAATTACAAAAAAAATAAAATTTTTTAAACATAACAGTTGCATGTACAACTAATCGTATGGTTAAATAAATACGAGAAAAAATAAGTGACATTCGTCATATTGGAGGAAGAAGAATGGCAAAATTCAATGAATCAATCACATTTCCATCAGGTAGTGAGCTGAAAAATCGGTTGATGCTATCACCAATGACTACAGAACTTAGCTTTTTTAATGGGGTAATCACAAAAGACGAGATCGAATACTATGCACAACGCTCAAAAGGATTAGGAGCTGTGATCACTGGTGCAGCAAATGTGCAAGACATCGGTAAAGGTTGGCCAGGGGAATTGAGTATCGCCCATGATGAAATGCTTCCTCGTCTAAGCGAGTTAGCACAAGCCATTCAAGGCGAAGGCGCCAAGGCAATCGTGCAGATCTTCCATGGCGGTCGTATGACAAGCCGTGCGACATTATCAGGAGAACAAACAGTATCTGCTAGTGCGATTCCGGCAGAACGTCCAGCTGCCGAAACACCTCGGGCATTAAGTGATGAAGAAGTTAGTGAAACGATCCAAGCATTTGGAGAAGCAACACGCAGAGCCATTGAAGCAGGATTTGACGGAGTAGAATTACATGGTGCGAATACTTACTTGATCCAACAATTCTTTTCTCCTCATTCGAACCGTAGAGAAGACCAATGGGGTGGTTCTTTAGAGAAACGTTATCATTTTATTGAAGAATTATTGAAATCTGTCTTCCAAGCAGTTGAAACACACGCAACCAAACCATTTATTGTTGGCTATCGTTTTTCACCAGAAGAATTTGAAACACCAGGTATCCGTTTTGAAGAAACGATTTGGTTGATGGAACAATTACGTGAAACGAAATTAGACTATCTGCATGTTTCATTGAACACATATGATCGTGTGGCTCGTTCTGAGACCTACAACGAAAAATCAATTCTTGAATATGTCCACGAAGCGATTCAAGGGAAAATCCCGTTAGTAGGTGTCGGGAATGTCCGTAACCGCAAAGATGTCGAGTCTGTGTTAGCTCATGCGGAACTCGTAGCAGTAGGTCAACAAATGTTGGTAGATCCTGAATGGGCAGTCAAATTATTAGAAGGTCGAGATGCTGAATTTGTGACGAAACCTTTTTCTGAAGCATACAAAGACTTGTATTTACCAAGTCCGTTGTATAATTTTCTTGATCAACGCTATGGATCAACCATCAATATCTAAGAAAGAAGCTGAAAAAATGAAAGTTTTGATTGTTTTGACAAATGTAGAAAAATACGACAATATCGAGCGTCCAACAGGTTTATGGTTAAGTGAATTGACTCATTTTTATGATGTATTAGTCAAAAACAAGATCGAAGCTGATTTTGTTAGCCCGAATGGCGGATACGTACCATTGGAACCAAAAAGTATATTAGATATGGACCAAGTAGATTGGACCTATTACCAAGATGAAGACTTTCGTAATCGTGCGTTAGGGCAAACGTTACGTCCGGATGAAGTGGACCCAACAGAGTATACAGCGATTTATTATGCCGGTGGACATGGAACGATGTGGGATTTCCCCGGATCAGAAAGATTAGCAGAGATTGGTTCTGCGATCTACAAAAATAATGGGATCGTATCAGCGGTTTGTCATGGTGTCGTAGGCTTATTACCTGTCGTTGATGAAAACGGACAGTCCATTTTAGCTGGACGTAAAGTGACTGGCTTTAGTAATGAAGAAGAGGAATTAAATGGAACAACGAATAACGTACCATTCCTAACCGAAGATTCATTGAAGGAAAAAGGGGCCGATTATCAGGCAGGGAAAGCTTTTACTGAAGTTGTTCATGCAGATGGGCGTTTATTAACAGGACAAAACCCACAGTCTGCACATTTATTAGGAGAAAAAGTCGTTGCTGAATTGACGAAATAACGTGGAGTTTGGAGAGGAAATCAATGATGGAAACACGGACCTTGAACAACGGATTGACAATTCCTGTACTTGGATTTGGTGTCTTTCAAATCTGGGATCAAGAAGAATGTGAGCAAGTCGTTTTAGAAGCGCTGAATGCTGGCTATCGCCTGATTGATACTGCGGCTGTTTATTACAATGAAGAAGCCGTTGGTCGGGCAATCAAAAAAAGTGGGATTCCAAGAGAAGAGATCACTATTACAACCAAGTTATGGGTCACTGATGCTTCTTACGAGGGCGCATACAAAGCGTACGAACGTTCTTTACAAAAATTAGGGGTAGACTATATTGATATTTTCTTGATCCATCAGCCTTACAATGATTATTATGGCGCATGGCGTGTCATGGAAGAACTCTATGATGCAGGAAAAGTAAAGGCAATCGGAGTCTCTAATTTTTCAACCGGTCGTTTGACTGATTTGATTTTGAATCATCGGATCAAGCCAGTGATCAACCAAATCGAACAACATCCATACCGTCAACAAAAACAACAAAGAGAAACAGCCACTCATTTTGACGTCGTGACTGAAGCGTGGAGTCCCTTCAACCAAGGAAAAGATGGGATTTTTGATGAACCAGTTTTAAAGGAATTAGCTGAAAAATACCAAAAAACTGTCCCACAAATCATCCTACGTTGGCAAACACAACTAGGGATTATCACAATTCCTAAGTCTGTCCATGTGGATCGTATAAAGCAAAATATCGCCATTTTTGATTTCCGATTATCAGAAGAAGAATTGACTTTGATCGAACAGCTCGATCAAGCACCAGAGTCAACCGGACCTCGTGAACATCGAACATTAGTTGAAAACCTGCATAATATCTCCATCAATCAAGCGAATTAATAATCGATGTGCTGATGTGTAAAAAAAGAGAGCATAGAAGCTTGTAGTGTTTCTAAAAAGTAGTTCTTTAATATTTAGTGCTAGTAGAAAACAGTCTTGTTTTCTACTAGCACTTTTTTTGTTGAAAAACTTAGACAATTGGGATCATATCATTCTCCAAACAATTGGATAGGATCGAAGTATCAATCAAGATAGATTGGTGTGTGATTTTAAAGTATAAGGGTGGTACATTTAGTTTTTTCTTTTCTAATCAACCAGCTTTTCTAGCTATCTAATTGATTTGCATGATGATGACTTTGGTGGCAATAAAGGTATCGCCAACTTGTTGACCATAAAGATTGACGGATTTTTCAAGCTGTAAGTCTGCTCTTGAGCCTTCAACGATTCGAGAGTTTTGAGTTTGTGCATCATAAATAACGAATGTAATCTCAATCTCACTGGTAATAGTAAAGCTTAATTTTTCGTCAGAGGAAACGGCCATGTCATAGGATTCTTCATCTTCATTTTTTTGATAAAATTTTGTGATCTCTAGTTCAAATTGATCACCATTCATAGACACAAGAATCCCAGGCTCATCTGCTTGATCAAGTAAATCATTGGCACAATCAAAATCTGTTTACTCGTTGTTGTTTTGCTCATCATCGCCACTTTGACTCGTTTCGATTTGTTTTTGTGGGGGAGTGATTTGTGCATTGTGGAGGGCGTTGTCATTGTTCACCTCTGTTTGGGGCATTGGCTATAAAATTTAAAGCTAAGATCAGAAAGCGTGGCATAAGTCAGGCAGTGTATACGCACAAAAACACAAGGGACATTCGAAAACCAACAAATTTCGAGTGCTCCTTGTGTTTTTATCTTCGATGTTTCAACTAATTTTTTCGTTCTTCTAGTTCAATAGCGTGGCTTAGTGAAAGGGATTATCTGATTATTTCCAGCGAGCGTCCACCACGATACCCTTTACTGATTGAAACGTTTTCTAAGAAATGATACTCTAAGGATAATAGATGAAAAAGAGGAGAATAACATATGAGGATCGTAATCGTCGGTGGCTCATTTGCGGGCATTCAGACAGCTATTTCTTTGCGCAACGACTGTCCAGAAAGTGAGATAATCATTATTGAGAAGCAAGCGCGGATAGGTTTTATCCCGAATAGTGTCAATTTGATTTTAAAAGGGGAATTTCATGAAGAAGCCCATCATTATTGGATCAATAAAGAGCAATTGACTCAAGAACATCAGATAGCAGTACGGGTAGAAACAGAAGTGACTGCGCTAAACAACGATAAAAACCAAATCCAATTAAATGATGGGGAAATATTGTCTTTCGATTTTCTTGTGATTGCGACAGGCTCACAACAACGCTTCCGTTTTAGTACACAAGAAAACGACACGATTTGGACAATCAAAGATCCTAAAACTTCGCAACAATTCCAACAACGTATTGGAAATGCAAAAAAAATCGCAGTGGTCGGTGCAGGGCAAGTTGGCTTGGAACTCATCGAAGGATTAGCGAACCTGGGAAAAGAACTTCATCTGTACGAAAGCCAATCGACAGTTTTATTCCGATATTTTGATCCAGAGATGATCAAGCCGTTGTATCGCGAGCTGAACAATCGAGGTATTCGATATTTCTTAAATGAACAAGTACAAGAAATCATTGAAGCAGAACAAACAAAGATCTTCACGGAAAAAAGAAGTGAGACGTATGATTTAGTCTTGTTAGCAAATTACACCCGACCAGATAATCAATTATGGGAAGAATCCTTGCGATTGAATGATGATGGGACGATCTGGGTAAATGACTACCTGCAAACATCCCAGGAAAATATTTATGCTATTGGCGATGCCATCCAAGTAACCTATCGACCAACGCAAGAAAAGATGTACGTGTCTTTAGTCAACAATGCGATTCGAACGGCGAAGATCGCCAGTAAAAATATCAGTGGGCAACAAAAGAAGGATTTAGGTACGTATCGTCCAATCGGTAATCACTGGTTCGGACATTATTTTGGGAGTGTCGGTTTAACAGAAAGCGAAAGTATCTTTTATGCTGGGGAAATCAACACACAATATTTAACCACCAGAGCTTCTGCTGCGAATCAGGAGTTGATCCAAATAAAAGTGCTATTGACGGAAGAAGGAAAACTGATTGGCGCGCAATGTCATAGCCAAGCAGTTATTTTCTATCTTTTAGACCGACTGACTTTAGCAGTTGAGGAAGGATGGACACTCGCAGACCTGGAAGCGCGCGAATTCTTCTTTCAACCAGAGTATCGAGCGCCAACAGCTCTTGTAAAGGTGGTTGATTCTTTCGATGAAGATTGAAGAATTTTTAGAAAAAAAAGAGCAAATCCAAATTGAGATTTTACGAATGCTTGTATTAGAAGGTGGTTCCGCTTCAATCAATGAGTTGCGCTCCTCTGTGAAATTATCAAAATCTGCCTTCGACCAATATATCGAAGACCTTGAATTGATCGGTCGTATGATGAAAACAAAGATTTCTGTCCGAAAAAATGAATTTCAAGTCGTCCTTGAATTAGATGAGCATACGAGTTTAGAAAAAATCATGCTTTTTTTGGTACAACAAAGCGTGAAATATCAGATCTTGACGTATCTTCTTGAACACCAACAAGCTTCAAGTGTTCGTTTGGCAACAGCTTTTACGATCAGTGAATCCTCTGTCTTTAGAAAAACCAAAGAATTGAATCAGCTATTGAAAGAGTTCTCTCTACAGATAAAGAATGGACAAATCCAAGGAGAAGAGCTCCAGATCCGTTATTTTTATTATTCCTTATTTCAATTTTTCCCAGAGTCACAAAGACCACAGTATTTACAAGATACTCCAGATAAGCGTCCGTTGATAGTAGGATTGGCGCATGTGTTGAATACAACTTTTTCCCCACAATCATCGACAAAAATTGCGACATGGATCGGTATTACACGGAAAAGGTTACTGTCAGATAAGATGAAGTTTTCTAGTACAAAAGAGAAAAAAGAAATATATCAAGAGGATCAACTGTACCAGACCATCCATCCGGTGATTTCCTTATATCTTAGTCGAACAGCAGCTGATGTTACGGCGTATGAGTCGATGATGTTTTATAGTTTTCTCGTTACTTTCTCGGTACTGGAGGAAGAGACATTTTATCAATACGAGTTGACTCGTAGCAAAAAGTTACCTACAGCGGTGTTGGATACGTATATTCGAGAAACCATGCTGTGGCATTATCGACCAAGGCGTCTAAAAATCAAGGAAGAGAAAACAATTGGGTATCACTTGGCACAAATCAATAATGAGTTATACTTTTTTTCTGGCTATTTAACCATCTATGATCCGCCACACTTACTCATCCAACAACAACGGATGTTGGGTGATTCGTTGACTCAATTACTTGAACGATTGAAAAAAACGACAGTCGAACAGCTTCCTATGAAAAAATTGACCAATCAAGTTTTGGATAATCTGATGAGTCAATACGCGAATATTTTGATGATGATCGATTTCTATATTGAAAAATCTGTGGTTATTGGCATTGATCTACAATCATTACCGATCTATCGGGTTGCTTTCCAACAGTTCTTGATTCGAGAGTTAAAGGGGATCAGCGGGATCGTGATCGAAGAAGTCCAACCAGAAAAAAGTTATGATTTTGTGATCACCTTCAATCAGGATAAAAAAGGTCAAGAGTACTATTATCTATCGGAGTTTGCTTCAAGTTATGATATTTTAAGGTTAAAGCAAAAAATCGAGCAAGAAAAAAAAGCCAAAAATTAAAAAAACTGTCAAAAAAAAAGTGAATTGCTATTTTTTTGGCAGTTTCTACTCCTTAAATAGGTGTACCATAAAAGTAGTTAAAGAAAGCGTTTGCAAAAATGGAGGAGATCATAATGACAGAATCAACGTATATCATGGCGATTGACCAAGGGACAACAAGCTCACGAGCGATTATCTTTGATAAAAAAGGAAGACACATCGGTAGTTCGCAAAAGGAATTCACACAATATTTTCCCCGGGAAAGCTGGGTAGAACATGATGCGAATGAAATCTGGAACTCCGTACAATCAGTTATCGCAGGTGCGTTTATTGAATCTGGTATCAAGCCAACACAAATCGCCGGTATTGGTATCACGAATCAACGTGAAACAACAGTGATTTGGGAAAAAGATACAGGACGTCCGATTTATCATGCTGTAGTTTGGCAATCGCGTCAATCAGCTGGTATTGCTAACAAATTAAAAGAAGACGGACACCAAGAGTTTTTCCATGAAAAAACTGGTTTAGTCATTGATGCGTATTTCTCTGCTACTAAGATTCGCTGGATCTTAGACCATGTAGAAGGTGCACAAGAGCGAGCAGAAAAAGGCGAGTTGATGTTTGGAACGATCGATTCTTGGCTTGTTTGGAAATTGACAGATGGGCAAGCACATGTAACCGATTACTCGAATGCGAGTCGTACAATGTTGTTCAATATCCATGAATTGGATTGGGATCAAGAAATCTTAGATCTACTGAATATTCCACGAGTGATGTTACCGAAAGTAACCTCAAATTCAGAGGTTTACGGTTATACACAAGGGTACCACTTCTATGGTAGTGAAGCACCGATTTCTGGGATGGCAGGAGACCAACAAGCGGCCTTATTCGGTCAAATGGCTTTTGAGCCAGGAATGGTCAAAAATACGTATGGTACAGGTTCATTTATTGTTATGAACACAGGTGAAAAACCACAATTATCTAAAAACAATCTGTTGACGACGATTGGTTACGGAATAAATGGAAAGGTTTACTATGCGCTAGAAGGGAGTATCTTCGTTGCCGGTTCTTCCATCCAATGGTTGCGTGACGGTCTGCAAATGCTACAAAAAGCGAGTGATTCAGAAGATGCAGCGAAACGTTCAACTAGTGATGACGAAGTTTACGTTGTACCTGCTTTTGTTGGACTTGGCGCTCCTTACTGGGATCAAGCAGCACGTGGTTCTATGTTTGGTCTTACTCGAGGAACAACGAAAGAGGATATCATCAAGGCGACATTACAATCCATTGCCTACCAAGTTCGAGATATCATCGATACGATGCAAGATGATACCGGCATCCAGATTCCTGTGTTAAAAGTTGATGGAGGTGCAGCCAATAATGAATACTTGATGCAGTTCCAAACAGATATCTTGAATGTACCGATCCAACGTGCCGGTAACTTGGAGACCACTGCATTAGGTGCTGCCTTTCTTGCAGGATTAGCAGTTGGTTACTGGAAAGATACGGATGAAATTCGTGAGTTTTATGAAGCTGGTAAAATCTTCGAGGCGGAAATGCCAGAAGAGCGTAGAGAAAAACTTTACACTGGTTGGAAAAAAGCAGTGAAAGCAACTCAAGCATTTGAGTAAAGGGAGGGAACACAAGATGTTTTCAAAAAAAACAAGACAAGATAACATTGACCACATGAAACAAGAAGAATTAGATCTTTTGATTATTGGGGGCGGAATCACTGGTGCAGGTGTAGCAATCCAAGCAGCTGCTTCAGGTATTAAAACCGGTTTGATCGAAATGCAGGATTTTGCAGAAGGAACTTCTTCACGCTCAACCAAGTTAGTTCATGGGGGGATTCGTTACCTAAAAACGTTTGACGTTGAAGTGGTCGCAGATACAGTAGGCGAACGTGCAGTGGTACAACAAGTGGCACCGCATATCCCTAAACCAGATCCGATGTTATTGCCGATTTATGAAGGAGAAGGCGCAACGACATTCAATATGTTTTCTGTAAAAGTAGCGATGGATCTTTATGATAAATTAGCAAAAGTAACTGGAACGAAGTATGAAAACTATACGTTGACACCTGAAGAAGTTCTTGAACGTGAGCCGTTTCTTAAAAAAGATGGCTTAACAGGTGCCGGTGTTTACTTGGATTTCCGGAATAATGATTCCCGTTTAGTGATCGATAATATCAAAAAAGCGGCAGAAGACGGAGCATATCTGGTCAGCAAAATGAAAGCTACCGGTTTTATCTATGAAGGTGACCAGATCATCGGAGTCAAAGCGCGTGATTTGTTAAGTGATGAAGTCATTGAGATCCGAGCAAAAGTAGTGATCAACACAAGTGGACCATGGGTGGACAAGATCCGTAACCTGAACTTCAAGCGTGCGATCTCACCAAAAATGCGTCCGACAAAAGGCGTCCATTTAGTAGTAGACGCGAAGAAACTGCCTGTGCCACAGCCTACTTATTTCGATACAGGAAAACAAGATGGTCGGATGGTCTTTGCGATTCCTCGTGAAAACAAAACGTATTTTGGGACAACAGATACCGATTACCAAGGCGATTTTACAGACCCTCAAGTAACACAGGAAGATGTGGATTACTTACTAGACGTGATCAATCATCGTTATCCAGAAGCAAATATCACTTTGGCTGATATCGAATCAAGTTGGGCAGGATTACGTCCGTTATTGATCGGCAATGCTGGTTCTGACTACAACGGTGGTGATAACGGTTCGATCTCTGATAAAAGTTTCCGTAAAGTCGTTGATACGGTGACGGATTACAAAGAAAGCAAGGTATCACGAGTAGAAGTCGAAGATGTGTTGAATCATTTAGAAAGTAGTCGTGATGAAAAAGCACCATCCACTGTTTCTCGCGGTAGTTCATTAGAACGTGAACCAGATGGACTAGTTACTTTATCTGGTGGTAAAATCACCGATTATCGCAAAATGGCAGAAGGCGCGATGAAATTGATCCGTCAACTGTTACAAGAAGAGTATGGTGTAACTATAAAAGAGATTGATTCCAAGACTTATTCGATCTCAGGCGGCGATTTTGATCCGACGAAACAAGAAGAAATGGTCGAAGAATATACAAAAATCGGTGTGGAAGCAGGTCTTGATGAAAAAGATGCTGCATATATCGCAGATTTCTATGGAACAAATGCGAAACACATCTTTGAATTAGCAAAAGAAATGAATCCTTATCCAGGATTGACTTTGGCAGAATCTGCGCGTCTGCGTTACGGATTAGAAAACGAAATGGTCTTAGTTCCAGGTGACTATTTGATTCGCCGTACCAACCATCTACTTTTTGAAAGAGATCAGTTAGATGCCATCAAACAACCGATCATTGATGCGATTGCTGCATACTTTGAATGGACAGACGAAGAAAAAGAACGTGAAACACAACATTTAGAGCAACTGATCGCTGAGTCAGACTTACGTGACCTGAAAGGAGAAAAATAAAATGAATGCAGACATGACCCAAATCATGGGGGAATTTATTGGAACGATGATTTTGATCCTTTTAGGGGACGGCGTATGTGCAGCAGTGAATTTAAACAAAAGTAAAGCGCAAGCCTCCGGTTGGATCGTCATTGCATTTGGTTGGGCAATGGCTGTTACGATGGCAGTATTTATTTCAGGATTCATGGGACCCGCTCATTTAAATCCTGCGGTGACACTTGGGATGGCAATGACAGGGGCAATCGGTTGGAATTTGGTTTTCCCATTCATCATCGCGCAATTACTAGGTGCAATCGTCGGTGCGGTACTTGTTTGGTTATCTTATTTGCCACATTGGTCAGCAACAAAGGATCAAGGGGCAATCTTAGGAACCTTTGCGACTGGACCAGCCATCCGCAACTATCCTGCTAACTTTATTACAGAGTTGATCGGTACGTTCGTTTTAGTCTTAGGACTATTGGCATTTGGCCAAACAGAATTTGCGGGTGGAATAAATGTCTTTGCTGTTGGAGGATTGATTTTAGCTATCGGGTTATCACTAGGTGGTTCAACAGGATATGCGATCAATCCAGCTCGTGATCTAGGTCCACGTATCGCTCATGCGATTTTACCAATCGCTAATAAAGGTGGTTCTGACTGGGGTTATTCATGGGTACCGATTGCAGGACCAATGGTTGGTGCAATCGTCGCAGTAGGTATGTACACGTTGATGGTTTAATGAAATAAATTTTCTATATTAAAATAAATGGTTCTCTTGGTCGTTATTCACAAACCAAGAGAACCATTTTTAATTGATCAGTCAAGTCGTAACAACAAGAGAGTCGATAAACTTACATCAAGCTTTGATAGATGTCAATGATCTCTGACACGTTCGTTTCTCTTGGATTTCCTGGGGTACAGACATCATTGAACGCATCTTCAGCAATTTTTGCAATATCCGCTTCTTTGACACCTAGTTCGGAGATCGTCGCAGGGATGCCAACTTTCTTCGATAAAGCGTCAATCGCTTCACAAGCGGCATCACGAATATCTTGGATGGAACGAGATTCTGCGTCTTTGATGTTCAGTGCCTTCGCGATTTCTCGATATTTATTGCCTGTAAACTCTTTATTGTATTTCATGACCGTTGGTAATAAGGCAGCGCAAGCGACACCGTGGGGGATGTCATACCATGCGGATAATGGATGAGCCATTCCATGCACAAGACCTAAACCAACATTTGAAAAACCCATTCCTGCAAGGTACTGTCCTAAAGCCATATCTTCTCGACCTTTTGGATCACCATTCACGGAATCGGCTAAACTACGACCGATGATCTCAATGGCTTTGAGATGGAACATATCACTCATTTCCCATGAACCTTTCGTGATCAATCCCTCGATAGCATGAGTCATCGCATCCATCCCAGTTGCCGCACACAAGGCTTTCGGCATGCCCATCATCAAATCACTGTCAACAAAGGCAACGATTGGAATATCATGAGGATCAACACATACAAATTTACGAGAACGCTCTTTGTCAGTGATCACATAGTTGATCGTGACTTCAGCGGCCGTACCAGAAGTCGTCGGAACAGCTAAGATCGGCAAGCTTGGATGTTTTGTATCTGCCACACCTTCTAGACTACGGACATCAGAAAACTCTGGATTCGTTACGATGATTCCAATGGCTTTGGCTGTGTCTATCGGCGAACCTCCGCCAATTGCCAGGATCACATCCGCTTTTGCTTCTTGAACGAAAGTCACGCCCTCTTTGACATTCTCGATCGTTGGATTAGGTACGATACCGTCGTAGATTTCATAAGCAATCTCTGCCTCATCTAATAAGGTGGTGACTTTTGCTACGACACCGATTTTATGCAGCTCTTTATCGGTGATCACCACTGCTTTTTTGAAATTTCTGGCATGAAATTCCGTTGGGATAGCTGCAATAGCCCCTTTTCCATGATAGGATGTTTCATTTAAAATCATTCGATTTGCCATTTGGTTTACTCTCCTTTAGGTAGGTCGGTTTCAGAAATTATATATTCTGATGGATAACGCAGTTTTTTGAAATAATAGGTGCGATCCTTTTTATTGAATGTTCGCACCACATGACAAGGATTTCCTACTGCTAAAGAATTAGCTGGGATATCCTTCGTGACGACACTTCCAGCTCCAATCACTACATGATCACCGATTGTCACCCCGGGCAGTATGGATGTATTTGCACCGATCCAGACGTTGTCGCCGATCGTAACAGGCGCCCCAAATTCTGCTTGGTACTCTTGACGTAAAACAGGATCTAAGGCATGGCCGGCTGTGTAGATCCCCACATTTGGAGCAAGTAAGACATCCTTACCAATCGTGATCGGAGCAACATCAAGTAACGTGCAATTATTATTGGCTAAAAAGTTTTCTCCAACGGTGATGTTGATTCCATAGTCGCAATGAAAGGGTTGTTCAACAAAGAGTTTGTCCCCAGTTTGCTTGAACATTTTTTTGATCAATTGCTGACGCTCAGATAATTTTCGAGGATGGATATGATTGAATTCATAAAGGAGATCTCTCGTGACCAAACGAAGCTGCAATAATTCTTCATCTTGACGATAGACCTCACCAGCAATCATTTTTTCGACATTGGATTTCATTTTGCACCTCACGATTGTTAATCGTTCAAATAGCCAGCACGTGGGACAACCCTAAACGCATCAGCCAGTAATTTCAAATTGTCATCTTCTAACGTTTGTTTGATGCCACCTTGGGACATGACGATCGTATAGACTTGGGCAGCTTTTTCAGCTGTTTCGATCAAACCAAATGTTTCATCCATATCTTTTCCAGAACCATAGATTCCATGTTGTGGCCAAACGACTAAACGGGTTTCTTTCATTTTTGCAGCAGTTGCTTCGCCGATTTCATTCGAACCGGGAACTAACCATGGAATGACCGAGATGCCTTCTGGGAAGACAACTAAGCACTCTGTACACATTTGCCATAATGTACGAGTCAATTCGCGTTCAGAAAGTGGATGGCTAAAAGTCATGGCTAACAAGTGTGTTGCGTGACAATGCATGACGATGCGGTTATCTGGATCGACACTTAATCGAGCGATATGGCTCATGAAATGACTTGGTAACTCAGAAGTCGGAACAGCATCAGGGCTTAATCCCCATAAAATGTCGATCGCATGACCATCTCCGGTCACACGGATCAATCCAAGATTTTCTTCTGGCTCTGCCTGTACATTTTTAAAATATTTTCCAGACCCTGTCACTAAGAAATACCTTCCGGCTAATTGTTGGGCATCAAATGGCAACGGCAGTGTTCGTAAAACTTTCGTAGGATCGATAAAAGGTAAGACTTGTGCTTCTTCTAATAAGTAGGTGATATTCCCACCATTACGTTCATCCCATCCTAGGCGGTACATATTGGTTGTTGCTTGAATCATCTCTTGTACAAATGGAGCAGTGAGCATCGCTGATTTTTTCACGAGTGAGACCTCTTTTCTTTTTCTGATGAATAGAAAGAACATGTAGTATGTGGTTATTTTGTAAATCAACAGAAAGAACCTCAAAATCAGTTAGACGGATTCTCGAAGGCTTCTGTTGATAGGTGAAGGGCTTTTTTTACAACTTGATAGTTAGTGTTCATGAAGCAACACTTCGGTCATAAGCCAGAAAAATCAAAAATGAACCAGCCATTTTCGATTTTCTATCTTACTGCTCAGGCCAGAACGCTTCTTTCACAACCTGTGATAAACGGTGTTCGAAAGCCAGCTCCTTCAATATTAAGTCAAAAATCGAAAAAATATGAGGAACTATTTTCTCGATTTCCGTCTTAATACTCGGAGCTAAACGGCTTTCTCACAACCTCTTACTTTGTACGTCTTTTTCGTATTGTAGGACTTCTTGGTACCAGTCCATGCCTACTGGGACGTTGTTGATTTCACAGAAGTAATTCCAAACGTCGGCGTATGGGAAGTCTTTTAATTCTTCAGTGAAGGCTAAGCGTTTGGTGAAGTCGAAGTTTAGTTCGGCTTCTTTTAATTCTTCGATTGGTTCAAGCATGGCTTTTAACAATGCCTTTTGCGTATTTCTTGTGCCGATTGCCCATGCGGCGATCCGGTTGATGGTTGCGTCAAAGAAATCGAGTCCGATCGCTGTTTTTTCAAGTAAATGATTGCGGACTAATTCTTTGCCGATTTCTTGTAATTCATCATCCATGATCACAACATGGTCTGAATCCCAACGCACAGGACGAGAGACGTGGAGCATGATCCCTTTTGAGAATAAGGCTAAAGACGAAAGTTTATTGGAGATGACTTCAGTTGGATGGAAGTGTCCTGCGTCTAGGCAGATCAATTTGTTACGTGTCAATCCATAGCCCATATAAAATTCGTGTGAACCTACTGTGTAAGCTTCGGCACCAAGTCCAAATAGTTTGGATTCTACGGCATCTTGTGTATATTCTTCGTTGAGTTCTTCTGAGAAAATCTCATCTAAAGATTCCATCAACCGTTGGCGTGGAGATAGGCGGTCGATTGGATTGTCTTTCATTCCATCAGGCATCCAAAAATTATCGATACATGTTTGTCCGATTTCTTTTCCCATATACTCGGCGATTTTACGAGCACGTTTCCCATGTTCGATCCAGTAATCCCGTACTTCTTTGTCTGGATGAGCAAGTGTCAAGCCATCTTTCATCATTGGGTGAGAGAAGAAGGTTGGGTTGAAATCAAGACCGATGCCTTGTTCTTTTGCCCATGCGACCCATTTCTCGAAATGTTTTGGTTCGATCTCATTTAAATCGACCGGTTCGTCTGTATCTAGATACATGGCATGTAAATTCAACTTATGATTCCCAGGAATCAATGAGAAAGCTTTTTCTAAATCTTGGCGTAATTGGTCCGGCGTATGTGCGGCTCCAGGATAGTTTCCTGTAGCCATGATGCCACCTGTTAATTCTCCATCTGGTGTCAAGAAACCTTTGACATCATCGCCTTGCCAACAGTGCATCGAAATCTTCACTTCTGCGAGTTTCTGCAAGACCTCCTCAGTATCGACACCGATACTCGCATATTTTGCTTTGGCTTCTTCATAACGTTCTTTGACATTCATCATATTGAATCTCTCCTTTTATATTAAAAATTCTTTATATCTAGCAAGTGCTTGTGTCATTTCCTCGGTATGTCGAGGGTGAAAAGTGGCTAATGAAACAGAATCTCTGATCGCTTCACGCGCCAGTTGCAACGTACCGTAGCCGTTCGTTGCAATCATTTGGACCATTAGATTGCCAATAGCGGTCGCTTCATCTGGTCCTGCTTCGACTTCGATATTGCAAATATCGGCTGTCAGCTGATTAAGGAAGGTATTATTTGAACCTCCACCGACGATGTGTAAATGATGAAATTCTATTCCGGTGATCCGTGCTAAGTTCTCTAGTTCGACAGCGTAGCATAGAGCTAAATTGTCATAGATACAGCGAGCCAGCTGACTAGGGGTTTGAGGGATAGATTGGTTTGTTTCTTTACAATAATCTTGTAATTCTTGAATCATATTTTGGGGATTCAAGAAACGTGGGTCGTTGACATTGATCAATTGTTGGAAAGGCGCTTCCTGTTCTGCCAGTTCTGCCAATTCAGCAAAACTATAGGCACCATCTTGCAAACGAGCAACTTCTTGGATCAACCACATACCCATGATATTTTTTAAGAAGCGAATGGTTCCTTGCACACCCCATTCATTTGTAAAGTTAGCTTCAAATGCTTCTTTTGTTGAAATGCCTTCAGGAATCTCTACACCCATCAACGACCAAGTGCCTGAACTGATGTATGCCCAATCTTTGCCAGTCGCGGGTGTGCCGACAACTGCTGAAGCAGTGTCGTGAGAAGCAATCGTGATAAAGGTCGCTTTTGGCAGATCATAGGTCGGAAATTGGGCAGTTTGTAATTCGCCTAGAATCTGTCCAGGCTCGGTGATTCGTGGGAAAAGCGAAGCGTCGATGCCTAGAACAGCTAAAATATCTGAGTCCCATTTCCGAGTTTCTAAGTTCAGAAGCTGCATAGTAGACGCATTAGTCTTTTCGGTGACTGCTTCTCCAGTGAAGAGGTAACCGAGTAGATCAGGCATCAATAACAAACGATGGGCATTTATTAACGTTTCTTTTTCTTCAACAAGTAATTGAAACACCGTGTTGAATGGTTGCATTTGGATACCTGTTTTTTGGTAAAGTTCATCTAGTGGCATGTTTTGTTCAAATTGTGGGATGGCTTCTTTCGTTCGCTCATCACGATAGCTCGTCGGGGCGTCGATCAAATGACCATCAACATCAAGCAAGCCATAATCGACACCCCAAGTATCGATGCCGACATAACATTCTGCGATACCTTGTTGCTTGGCTTTTTCCAAACCTTTTAAGATTTCAGTGACTAGATGTGTGAGCGGCCACTTTGCGACACCATCGATTTTTTCAAATCCATTTTTGAAGCGATGGACTTCCTGTAAGTCAAAACGGCCTAATTCATTAAGATTGGCATGGATCAAACGACCACTTGAAGCGCCAATATCGATAGCAAGATAATTCATCAAAATTCCTCCAATTTGTTTTTACTTGAATCAATGAAAACTAGACTTCATTTGGGAGTGGCTTCTTTTTAAAAGTAAGGAGAAGAAAAAGAATACCTAAAACGGTCATCAAAATGCAGCCATTGATAAAAATATTTTGTAAAGCATCAGAACCGATACCGAATCTTTCTAAAAGTCGATGTCCATAGGGTGAAACAAAGTTACCGATATTTGCTAGAACGAGAATAAAGGAAGTGGTGCTTGCTTTTGCTACTTGCGGAACTGAACGAGTAGCATCATTGAAGATGTAAGGAACGAACAGAGCAAAGGCGATACCGTTCAGTGCAGCCCCAACACCGATCATAAATAAATGATTGGCTGTCAAGATGAGGAATAAGCTTGCTGCCATGATGAAAAAAGAAATAGGCAACGTCCATCGTTTCAATCCTTTGTAAATCAACCCGAATAAGAAACCAGCAACCATGTTAGCAATCTGCATAAAAGAAAGAAGCGTTCCGGCATCTGATTCTGTTCCTAGATTTTCAGTCACGATGAAGGTCGAAAGCTTAACGACAACGATCATGTAGAAAATACAGAGAAAGAAGATCAAAATGCCATACATGAGAGTAGTCGGACGGAGTGTTCCTTTTTGTGCTGTTTCTTTTTTAAAGGTGGAGTTTTGTTTTTTCTTTGGCGGTTCAGGGACGAAAGCCATAAATAAGAAAATGATCGGAATGGTGATCAAGTAAACTAAGAATGCTTTTTGCCAGCCAAAAGTGAGGAGACGTCCGGCAGTGAAGGTCATGACTGCAGCTCCTAAACCTTGAAAGGCGGATTGGAAGCCAATCAAGGTGGCAGCTTCTTCGCCTTCAAAAAATTCGCTGATCATACTGACTGCCAACGAGTTGAAGAGACCAAAGCCCGCACCTAATGCTGCGCGGGAGATCATCAATAAATAGAAGTTGGCAGTGAAGACAGGTAACACGCCAGCAACTCCAGCAAGCAACAACCCAAGTAAGACAGTTTGTTTCTGTCCGATGGCTTTGGCAATCAAACTACTCAAAGCAATAAAAATCACAACAGTTAGTTGAGGAATGGTCATCAGTAGTTCGACGGATGAAGCCGATTGATCATTGAAGTAGCCTAACATCATCGGTAAAGCGGATGCGATAGCAGTATTTGACGTTAAAACTAAGGAAATGGATAACAGCGACAGTTTCATCAACCAAGTCTTTCTCATAGCTTGTTCCTCCAGATGAAGATGTATTTGTTGCACTCATCATATCTTGTAACCCTTTTCACAACAATGTCAGTATGTTACTATATTGGTGTCAAATTTACATATCAAGGGGGAGTAAAACGATGAATCCGTTTGTACAAAAGATCTTTCTGCCGTATACACCCGAAGAGTTAGAACAGCGAAAGACGGGGCAATGGATCAAGGAATTTGAAGGAGAAAACTTAGACGAACAAGACCAGCAATTCAAATTAGACGATCACCATCTTTTTCAAGAAAATAATATTTTGATTCGCCAACATCGACGCTTCGCTCATTATCCACTACATTCCCACCATTTTTTAGAATTCAATTATATGTATTGCGGTACTTCAGAACAGATCGTCAACGGTCTGCCAATCACTTTGAAAGAAGGACAATTATTACTTTTAGATACAAATAGTCGCCATGAACTGATGCCTTTGGGTGAACATGATATTTTGCTGAATTTCTTATTCAAAACGAATGATATCAATATCAATCTTCTGAAAAAAATCGATCATCGCAGTGGGGGATTGACCTATAATTTTTTAATGAACGCCATTTTAGAACCTGGCTATAATGAGACCCATCTTTTGTTACACTTATCAAAAGAACCAGAGATCCAAGTCACCTTGGATCAAATGATCCTCGAATATTTTTCAAAAAAACATCTAGGAAATGAAATCATGAATGCTTTTTCACAAGTGTTATTTTTACAGCTTTCTAGAGTCTATCACTCCCAATTAGCAAAAATATACAAAAAAGATGGACAAAGCAACTTAATGATCAAAATTCTGCAACGGATCGAAAGTGACTATCGAACATTGAACCTAAAAACATTGGCAGATGAGTTAGGGTATAATCCAAATTATCTGTCTAATTTGATCAAACAACAGACTGGGAAATCCTTCAAACAATTGATTACGAACCAACGCTTACATGAAGCACAGGATCTAATTTTAGCTACCCGCTTCTCGATTGAGGAGATTGCGGCCAATGTAGGTTTTTCCAATAAGACACATTTTTACAAAAAATATCGAGAATATTTTGGGGATACGCCAATCGCCATTCGCAAACAACGTTGAGGACGTGGGCGATACATAAAAAAAACAACTGCGAAGGGAGTGAGACATTAGTTCTCCCCCCACCTATAACCGAATAAACGGCGGGAACAGAAGTAACCTCTTCGAAAAATAAGGCGCCATCCACAAAAATTTGAAAAACAATTTTCGTGGATGGCGCCTTATTTCTCGAGGCTGAACACTTCTGTCCCGACCTCAGATCGCAGTTGTTTTTTGTTAATTCAAAGCAGTTAGAACATTATTTGGTACTTGATTTTCATTGATTGTCGTTGGTCCAGAGGTTACTCGTTTTTGGCTGACCTCTGCTTTGACATAACTATTAGGTTCTAACGGTGTTGGATTTTCTGAGGCGATCGTATAAGGTAATTTGATCGTTTTGCCATCCTTAGTAACAAAGGATAATTCATAGTCATACGCTTTCCAATCCCACATTTTTTCTCCGCTATCATTTCGTGCATCTGTCAAAGGTGGAACCTTTTCCGGTACTTTTGCGTAGGCAACTTGGCTATTGTAGGTCTGATCATAATATTGATAACCTTTGTAGCCACCAAACAATAACAATAAGAGAGCAATTGCTCCAATCAATTTTTTCATCATATCCATCCTTTTATGTTTCTTGATATATCCAATTATCGCCGATTGATACAGTGTTTGAAAATCGAAAAACGTGACAATTTTGAAATATTATTAAAATAATACCATTCAGACTCGTTCAGTATCTGTTTGACATTCTGGCAACCGCTTGCTATAGTAAAAAAGAAAAATAAATAAAACCTAGATGAACGAGGTATTTTGATGAGTGTAGTAGGTATCTAATCGAGTAAGTTGAATAACCAATAAAGCAGTAGGCTTATTTGGTGTGCTTATAGATGGTACCTGTCTGAAACATTTCTTGTAATCAAATCAAGGGGAGGACATGTCTTATTTTAGCTGTGTCCTGCCCTTTTATTCTATTTTAGGTCTTTATTTATTTTGGGGACAGGTATCTCTTCAAGAAAAGGAGAGAATATGAATCATACAATCAAACAATTACAATTTGAACAAATCAGAAAAGAAGTGATTGCTCGAGCCATCGGAGATCACACGAAAGAACGTCTGGCAGAAATGTCAATCCCGACAAATCTTCAGACCGTAGAAACAAGACAAACAGAAACAAAAGAAGCCCGTACGATTTTAGAAAGTAGCCAGCACGTGCCCTTTATGGGGCTGACACGAATTGTGGCATTAACTGACCAAGTGAAAAAAGGCTTGATCTTAACCCCCGCTGAATTGATTGAATACGCCGATTTTTTGAGAAGCAGTCGAATGATCACTCGCTTCTTTGAAAAAAACCAATATCAAACGCCATTACTGTATGCGTACAGTAAAAATCTACCGGATCTTCAATCAGTAGAGGACTTAGTTTATGAACAAATCAAGAACCAGCAAGTCGCAGATGAAGCATCAAAAAATCTACGTAAAGTACGCAAACAGATCCAAACGGTAGAAAAAGAAATCCAAGATCGTTTGCTAAAATTCTTGCGTCATCCTGGGAATAAAGAAATGATCCAAGAAGCGATGATCGTTCAAAAAGGGGAACACGCAACGATCCCAATCAAAGCGAGTTATAAAAATAAAGTAGCCGGAACGATCATTGAACAGTCGAATAAAGGTACGACGGTATTCATCGAACCAACAGCAGTCGCTAAAGCAAGCGCACAACATCAATTATTGAAAGCAGAGGAAATTGCTGAAGAATATCAAATTCTAGCTAGCTTGACTGGCGCATTAGCTGAAAATGAACAGGCAATCGATCAAATCATCGAAACGGTCACCGTTTTCGATATTATTTTCGCACGTGGGAAATACAGTAGAGAGATCAATGGCATCACACCTATCATCAATAAATCAGAACGCATCCATCTGAAACAAGCGAGACATCCACTGTTATCAGAAAAAGCTGTGCCCTTAGATTTTGATTTGGGTGCAGAATATCGTGGATTAGTGATCACAGGTGCAAATGCTGGTGGGAAAACAGTTGTTTTGAAAACAGTCGGATTGCTGACATTGATGGCAATGTTTGGTCTGCAAGTACCAGCAAAAGATGGGACAGAGCTTGCCGTATTCGACGAAGTTTTTGTCGATGTCGGCGATCAACAAGATTTAGCGAATGCATTGAGTACTTTTTCTGGGCATATGCAAAATATCGCACAGATTTTGAATAAAGTGGGTAGAAATACCCTAGTTTTACTTGATGAGATCGGTAGTGGAACAGAACCAACGGAGGGGGCAGCTTTAGCAATCGCCATCATGTCTGCAATGTATGAGAAAGGTGCGCTGATGGTTGCAACGACCCATTACGGCGAGATTAAAGAGTTTGCGGAACGACATGAAGATTTTGTGCCGGCAGCAATGGCTTTTGACCGAGAAGCCTTACAACCAAAGTTTCAATTACAGGTAGGAAAAACAGGGGAAAGCCAAGCATTGTGGATCGCTAAAAAAATGCAAATGTCAGAGGACTTGATCCATCAAGCTCAGCAGTATCTTTCTACGAAAGACTATTCAAGTGAAAAACGCTTATTCAAACAACAAGTGAAGACGCAAGAAGTCAAGAACGAAGAAAAGGTTTTATTTTCAAAAGGGGATCGGGTATATGCCACCCAATACAAAAAAGAAGCATTAGTCTTTGAAGACACTGGCGAAGAGACGATCGTGATTTTTGTCGATAACCAAAAAGAAACGGTCCTTCGACAGCGTGTCCTTTTAAAAATGAGAGCAGAAGAACTTTATCCTGTAGGCTATGAGATCGATCAGCTATTTACAGATTTTAAAACGAGAAAATGGGAACGAGATATTGAACGAGGTTCAAAAAAAGCCCACAAAAAATTATTAAAAGAAACCCGTCAGCGTCAGGCTGCACGAAATGGAAACTCCGAAAAAACATAATAACAGATTCACAATGGCATACGAAGGATTGGAAGAGCTCGCAATAAAAAACCGACAATTAATTGGTTCCACGTGGAAAGTACGGTAAAATAGATGAAATGACATTTTGGGAGTTGTTAAGTAATGAATGGAGCATCTGATTGGCGAAAAGAAATTCGCACGATTCCGAATCTACTATCGATTATAAGAATTCTTTTATTGCCTTTTTATTTGTATTTTATGAGTAAGCAAGCTTTCTATCTGGCTGGATCGATCATCCTCTTTTCAGGAGTCACAGACTTTTTAGATGGATACATCGCCCGAAGATTCAATCAGATCACAGAACTTGGAAAAGTTCTTGATCCAATCGGTGATAAGTTGACCCAATTGGTCTTAATCATCTCCATGGCATGGGAACGTCCGTATATCTGGCTCGTTTTAGCTTTATTTATTGTGAAAGAAGCATTTATGCTGATTGCTGGGATCGTTGCTTTGCGTAAACAGGTCAAATTAGATGGAGCAAAGTGGTATGGTAAATGGGCGACAGCTGTGATTTATGTAGGGATGATCCTGTTATTGCTTTTCCCAACGATTCCTGAAGGATGGGTCATGGTGATATTTGCAATCATTACCTACAGTTTGGCTCAGTCCTTTGTTTTATATGCTTTGGAGTATCGTAAACTACTGAAGCGCTAGGTAGTTTGGTGTATCTTATTGTTGTAACAGCGAATGAGAAGAGTACCGTTGCAATTTAAGTGAAGAATTTATCGAAAATCAATCGAAGTCAAAACTGGCTGAGATTGATTTTTTTTAGTTTAAGATAAAAAAAATCAACTGAATGCAAAAAAATAGCTGGTAATATGCCGAAGCATAGACGTAGCAATGATTCAAGAGTAAATATTTCAAGGAGTTAGGCAATATGTGAAGTTGAAATTACACAGAGAAGACTATATGATTTTATTATAATCTATTCGAGAAACAGGTAGTTCACAAAAAATAAGGTCGATTCAATCAGTCATATGTACATATTTTAGGTTTTACTATCAATCATCAGAAGGAGAGGTAATTTATGAATTTATCGAATATTCAATCTAGTGAAGAATACTTAAAACATTATAGAGAATTTATGGAAAACTGTTTTTCCATCAACTATCCACTTTTAGCTTCTTTTTACAAAGAACTTCATCATCGTTTTTTAGAGGTCGTCTCTCAAAAGGACGGACCTGTGTTTGAACAATTACAAGAGCTGTTGGGGATCGATGCACAGCTACAGATACTTTACGAAATGGCGGAATGTATCGAATCGTTGAAATTAGAAATGAATGAAGAGAAAATCATTGAAATGATCAAGAGAGATAGCTTTTCTTTTTATAGAGAACGGATAGGGTTAACGAAGAAAGATCCTATTCCGCGCGGATTGATCTATCTGAGTGAAAAATAGCCAGTCAATCTTACAGCTATTTCTCTATCAAGGGAAAAGATTCGACATAGTTTTTAATACACATAATCAGCGACTGTTTGTTTAGTAGAACATCTCTTTTGTCCTATTCTTGTGATAATTATCATGTATTCTAGTATGGATTGGATTTTAATATACAGAAAAGCTGTGACCTAAGTGTTCAGCCCTGAGAAATAAGCGTGAAACCCAGAAAATTCCTCTTGGAATTTTTGAGGTCTCACGCTTATTTCTGAAGGAGCTACTTCACATTATCGCCAAATAATTACTGGATCTTCTGCTTGCACGATCCTGTCACTCTGGGATAAGAGAAAATCTACTGCGGAGGCGCCGATTTTTTTAGGGGAGAAATCAATAGTTGAAAAGGCTAATATCTCACTATATGGTAGATTTCCTTCACCTATGACAGTGAAATCTTTTTTATGAATGAATCCTGCCTGTTTCATTCCTGAAATTACACCGACTGCTGTATCATCGCCATTGACATAGATTACCTCTGGAATAGAGGCGTGAGTTGTGATCTCTATTGCGAACGCATAGCCATCTGCATAGGTTTCGATACCAGTGAAATAGTTTTTTCCTTCAATCGCTTTTCCAAAATACATTTCATAAGCAGTCAATTTGTTTTTTGTGGTCTGGCTTTGTGAGGCACTGCGTTTAGTAGTAAAGATGACCCTGGAAATACCACGGGTATGCAGGGTAAGAAACAATTGATCATACACTTTTTTTCGATCTGGATAAATCATGGTAAGGTCGTCATTGTCCATCTTTTCAGTTGAGACGATTTTTCCTTTGAAGCGAAGAGGTTCAAGTAGTTCATCAATTTTTGTTCGTGACGTCAGAATAAGACCGTCGATCATTTTTTGCTCTAGTAATGTGTAATAGTGACTCTCCGTCTCCTTTTCATAATAAGTAGGAAGTAATAATACTTGATACCCTTTACTTTTTGCCTGATACAAGATACTGTCCACCAACTGATTATAACAAGAACTGTTGTTAGGCAAGGTAACACCTAAAGTATAGGTTTCTCCTTTACTCAATTTTACAGCATTGCCGTTCACCACATAGTTCGTCTCTTCAATAACGGATTGGACTTTTTTTCGTAAATCATCGGATACGTAACGGTCATTATTTATCACTCTGGAAACGGTAGATTTGGATACTCCTGACATTTTTGCGATCTCTCGAATCGTAACGATGGGATTTTCCTCCTTTTCTCTTGACTTGGGACGCGTCCCAGTAGGTATACTTTTTCTGAAAGGTGGTAATGGAATGACAATCAAAATGATCGCTGTAGATATGGATGGTACATTTTTGAATGATCAAAAGAAATACAATGAAGAACGCTTTAAGAAACTTTTTGACTTACTACAGGAAAAAGAAATAAAGTTTGTTGTAGCAAGTGGAAATCAATATTTCCAGTTGCGTTCATTCTTCCCTGATCTTTATAAAAGTATAGCATTCGTAGCAGAAAATGGGGCAAATATTTTAATTGGTGAAGACCATGTGTACAATGCAGAATTACGTCCTGAAAAAATCGTTCAGACATTAGATGTATTGGAAGAGTTAGCGCCCATGAACTTGATCTTATGTGGGAAACAGAGTGCCTATCTCTCTAATACGGTTTCTAAGGAATTGTTTGAACGTGCAAGTTTTTACTACCCGAAGCTTGAAAAGGTAGAAGACCTGTATACGTTAGCTAAGGGAGAAGAAACGATTTTCAAGTTTGCTTTATCCTTCAATGAGCAAGAAGTGGCAGAAAAACTAACTGCCTTAAAGCATTCTTTAGGAGAGGGATTGATACCGGTCTCTAGTGGTCATGGAGATATCGATTTGATCATCCCTGGTGTCCACAAACTAAACGGGTTACGCTTGTTAGGCAAAAAATGGGGAATCAACGAGGATGAGATTGCTACGTTTGGCGATAGCGGGAATGACTTTGAAATGATCCAACAGATCAAGCACAGTTTTGCTATGGAAAATGGACAGCCCAAGATCAAAGAAGCAGCTACGACGATTATCGGATCAAATAATACAGAGGCTGTACTCGATACGATCCAAGCAATTGTAGAAGGGAAATATACGTAACTTAGTGGTGGTAAATTACCGAAACATTGAGCTATAAGAAATAAGGCATCATCCACGAAAATTGTTTTTCAAATTTTTGTGGATGATGCCTTATTTTTCAAAGAGGTTCCATTTGTTTCCGCCGTTTATTCGGTTTTAAGTAGTGCGAGATAGAAACTTGCTGCGTTTATTTTTTGATGATCATATTGATGGCTTGTTCCATTTTTTTTGCTTGTTCCTCCACACTGTTTTCTGGATGCTCCAAGCAGTTTTTTAAATTTTCGGCAACGATCATCCCCATGACACGATCAATACTCGAACGAACAGCGCTTAATTGTGTAATGATATCCATGCACTCTTTTTCCTCGTTAATCATTTTTTGGATACCACGAATTTGTCCTTCTGTACGTCTCAAGCGATTTAGAATTGTTTTGTTGTCAATAGTCATCATAGAACCTCCCACTCTTTTTTTGCAAATAATACCCTATATAGGTATTATTTGCAAATGAAAACTGCAACTTTTTGAAATTAAAAGTTTTAATGGTTGACATAATCACATTTATCGTGTTGAATATACCCCAGTAGGTATATTTTTCTAAAAAAAGAGGAGAGAATGAAAATGGGATTATTTCAACTTAGTCAATCAATAACAGTAAAGGATTTGCAAGATAAATTAAAAGAAAACATCCAATTGATCGATGTTAGAACACCGTCTGAATACCGAGGTGGGCATATTAAGCAAGCGGAAAATATTCCTTTACACCGTATTAGTACGTATAATGGGGATAAACAAGCACCAGTATACGTTATTTGTCAGTCAGGAATGCGTAGTAAGCAAGCGACGAAAGAATTAAAAAATCTTGGTTATCAGGCAATCAATATTCGTGGCGGGATGAATCAATGGTTTGGGGAAAAGATTGGAGGAAGATAAAAAATGAAATTTGTGATAATTGGCGGTGTTGCTGGAGGGATGTCTGCGGCCACTCGTTTAAGACGACTGCAAGAAGATGCAGAAATCGTTGTTTTTGAAAAAGGGCCCAATGTTTCTTTTGCTAATTGTGGCCTTCCTTACTATCTTTCTGGTGAAATCGATGAAAGAGAAAAGCTCTTGATCCAAACACCTGAAAGTTTAGCTGCACGCTTTCGTCTGGACGTTCGAGTGGAGCATGAAGTCACAGCGATTTTTCCAGAAACAAAAGAAGTGGAAGTTTCTCATGGAGAGGAATCCCGCAAAGAAACGTATGATGCCCTTTTGCTTTCTCCAGGAGCTAAACCCTTTATACCTGAGATCACAGGCTTGTCTGAGGCAAAAAATGTATTTACTGTGAGAAATGTTCCAGATGTTGATGCTATCATGGAAAAATTAGAGGAACAACCTCGTAAAGCGGTAGTTATTGGCGCCGGTTTTATTGGGATCGAAGTAGCAGAAAATCTAAAAAAGCGTGGATTGGATGTAACGATCGTCGAACGGACTCCGCAAGTCGTACCGACGTTGGATGAAGAGATGGCTTCTTTTGTACAAAAAGAATTAGAAAATAATGATGTTCAAGTTTTAACAAATTGTGTTGTTACTAGTTTTGAAGAACAAGGAAACATGCTTCGTCTAGAAAATGGCGAAATGTTAGAGTCAGATTTGACGATTCTTTCGGTGGGAGTCCAACCAGATAGTCGCTTAGCTGAGATGGCAGGTTTAACGTTGGGATTACGTGGCGGTATCGTTGTGGATGAGCATTATCAAACAAGTGATTCGGCAATCTTTGCAGTAGGAGATGCGATTGTCGTGAAACATCAAATCACGAAGGAACCTGCATTGATTTCTTTAGCTTCGCCTGCGAATCGACAAGGACGACAAGCTGCTGATAACATGGCTGGGCGGCCACGCCTGAATCAAGGCAGCCTTGGAACGGCTATTGTTCGAGCATTTGGTCAGACAGCTGCCTCCACAGGTATCACTGAACGACAAGCAAAAAAAGCAGGTTTATCTTTTCAAGTCCTCCATGCTTCAGGTAAAGATCATGCTGGCTATTACCCTGGTGCAACGGACTTGTTGTTGAAATTGATCTTCCATCCGGAAACTGGGGAAATCTATGGAGCTCAAGGAATCGGTCAAAAAGGGATAGATAAACGAATCGATATTCTTGCGACAGCCATTAAAGGGCATTTGACAGTCTTCGACCTGCCAGAGTTAGAACTGACTTATGCACCGCCTTTTGGTTCAGCGAAAGATCCAGTAAATATGCTAGGCTATATTGCGATGAATGTCATCGAAGGATTGAGTGAGATGATACAGTGGCATGAATTGCCAGAAGAATTAGCACATGGGAAACAATTGCTTGATGTTCGGAATAAAGAAGAGTGGCAGAATGGTTATTTCCCAGAGGCCATTCATATTCCTTTATCTGAATTACGTCAACGATTGGACGAATTGGATAAAGAGCAAGAATATATCGTCAGTTGTCATAGTGGATTACGTAGCTACTTAGCAGAAAGAATCTTGAAACAAGCGGGATTCACTGTGAAAAATTTAGATGGCGCTTTTTCTCTGTACCAAGCCGTCAGACCAGATGAATTATGCTATCCTCGAGGGTAGAACTTGAGGGTGTGACCGACGAGCTTTGTAAGGGAAGTAGTAAGCTTGGATGATTGTTTTTCTATTTTTAGAACTTGGCGCTTTTTTAGGCTATTTTTTTGAAGGATAGGAGCTGACGAATGACAAAACTCCAACCTTTCATCGATACAACTAGACAGAATACGTCAATTGTTTATAGGCGATTCCTCAGTTTTTTTCTATAATGAACAACTAGTGAAAATGAAAGGGGATGGCAGAGATGCACAAAATGAAAAAAGTACTTTTTGCTGCACTGATCGCCAGCAGTTTCTTTCTTTGTCAGACAGTCAGGGCAGATTCAAGTCAGCCACCATCAGAAACCAGTGAGTCACAGATCCAGGAGAGTCGGGAGCCACTAGACTCGTCACATACACCTCCTAACGAAGCTGATCCATCAGATTCGACTCGCTGGGAGAAGTTGGAGCAACAACGTAAAGAATTGGAAGATACGTTGGAACAAGCGAAACAACAACTTATCGAAAAACAAAAGGAAATCGATCAAACAGTGAACGATTTAGCAAATCAAGCAGTGAGTGATCGCGATGAGTTAGCTGAGAAAATAGCTGAAGAGCGAGAAAAAGCCGAATTAGCAAAACAAAAAATAGCATCTGCGACCCAACGGGCAACCGAAGTACAAACGGAATTGCAAGATTTAGCAACGTCTACGGTTGCGTCAGTGGATCAGACACAAGCGGATATTCAAGCAGCTCGTACGGAAATCCATGAAAAAGCAGCAGAAGCTCAAGCGACAATGGCCGATTTCGAAGTAAGAAAAGCGGATTTGTCTGCCAGTATCGAAAGAATCAAGGCGACCTTACATTCCGCCGGAAAACGGTCGGTAGAAGCGGGGACAGTTACTAAAACAGAAACAAAAGTAGTGGAAGAACGACCCGCGAAGACATTACCAAAAACGGACGATCGCCGGTCAATTTATTTGTCAGTGATCGGTAGCTTGTGCTTGCTGGTTGTTTTTGTCGGTGCTGTGTATCAAAAAAGAGTTTGAGTGTGATATCTCAAACTCTTTTTTTGTTGTTTGAAAATAACGGATTGATTATTGGTATATATTTATTTTAAAAAATAAATGGTCGGATAATAGATTTTTCCGTTCGTTTTCGTTGCTTTTGCTGGTTTTTTAAATGTATTCAATCAATGCTTCCTATTTTTTTGGATAAATGGTATACTCGTTTTATTGTTTTTAGATATTTTCTAGAAAATTTACAAAAATAACGATAAACGCTCTTTCACGAGCGGAGAGAAAATAGGAGTGGAAAGAATGAAAGCATATATGCAACGAATGGGTCGCTCATTGATGTTGCCAGTAGCAGTCTTACCAGCGGCTTCTTTACTGGTTGGTCTTGCGAATTGGTTCGTAGGAGTAGGCATCAGTAATGCGGGAACGACCTTCTTAATGAATGCAGGGCTAGCGATTCTTAACCATCTTGCCTTATTGTTTGCGGTGGGTTTGGCATTGGGAATGTCAAAAGACAAAGATGGATCAGCTGCTTTGGCAGGATTGGTCGCTTACTTGATCCCTCAAACCGTTTTATCTGCGGATTCAGTACAAGGATTATTGCATCTGGGAGATCTCACTGAAGTCAATCCGGCTTTCAATACAATGGATAACAATGTATTTGTTGGAATCGTGGCAGGATTAGTCGCTGCTGCGATGTATAATCGGTTTAGCCAAGTGAAATTACCTATGGCCTTATCATTTTTTAGTGGGAAACGCTTAGTTCCGATCATGTCTGCCTTGAGCATGTTGGTTATTTCTGCGATATTATTATTTATTTGGCCAACTGTTTATGATGTACTGGTTTCCTTTGGGAAGGGGATTTCTCAATTAGGGTTTGTCGGTGCAGGACTATACGGTTTCTTCAATCGTTTATTGATTCCAACAGGCTTACATCATGCACTGAATTCTGTTTTTTGGTTCGATGTGGCAGGTATCAATGATATTGGAAACTTTTTAGCTGGACAACAAGCGTTAGATAGTGGAAAAGCAATAATTGGACAAACCGGTATGTATCAAGCTGGGTTTTTCCCAGTCATGATGTTCGGTTTACCTGCTGGGGCCTTTGCTATTTATCAAAGTGCACGTCCAGAAAAGAAAAAACAAGTCGCTTCTTTGATGCTAGCAGCCGGTTTTGCTGCGTTCTTTACAGGTGTGACTGAACCATTAGAATTTTCATTTATGTTTGTGGCGTGGCCGTTGTATGTTATCCATGCCATTTTTACAGGAATTTCATTAGCAATCAGTGCCTTTTTCCATTGGACAGCTGGTTTTGCTTTTAGCGCTGGTTTTGTGGATTACTTTTTGTCGTTGCAGAATCCAGTCGCCAATCAACCATTGATGTTGCTCGTTCAAGGAGTATTTTTTGCAGCTATCTATTATTTTGGCTTCCGCTTTGCCATCAACAAGTTCAATTTGATGACACCAGGAAGAGAAACAGAAATTGGCGAAGAGACACCTGATATTGCTACGGGAACTAATGAATTTAGCCAACTAGCTGCGGTGATCTATGATGCACTAGGTGGAAAAGAAAATGTAAAAGCAATCGATAATTGTACGACACGCTTGCGTCTACAGGTAAAAGACACAGCAAAAGTAAATCAAGAAGCGATTAAACAAACTGGTGTCCCAGGGGTAAAAGTAATTGATCAAACAAATATTCAAGTCATTGTAGGCACACAGGTCCAATTTGTAGCAGACGAAATGACGAAACTCCAACAAGGTAGTAAGGTAGCGCAAGAGACCGCTCAATCAATTTCTCACCAAGATGTGCCGGTTTCTGCTTCAAAGACAAGTAAGGAAACATTTGAACTCTATGCACCGGCGCTCGGTAAAATCATTCCGATCACTGAAGTCGGCGATCCTGTTTTTGCAGAAAAAATGATGGGTGATGGCTATGCAGTCCTGCCGGAAGCAAAAGAAATATTTGCACCAATCAGTGGAACGATCACTAGTATATTTCCAACGAAACATGCACTGGGGATCGAAACAGATAATGGGCTTGAAGTGTTGGTGCATATGGGAATCAACACGGTTGATTTACAAGGAGAACCCTTCACTCTTTATGTCAAACAAGCACAACGAGTGGAACGAGGTCAATTATTGGCAGTTGTTGACTTAGCGATGCTAGAAAAAGCAGGTAAACAAACAGATATGATCGTTGTATTTACAAATAGTGAGAAAGTTGAAAGTCTAACCATTGAAAAAAGACCGCTGGTTGAGGCGAATGAGGTGATTGGACAAGTCCAGTCATTGTGAAGCGTGTGTGAGTAAAAAACGAGTGGAGACCCTAGAAATTTGGCGGGTCTTCACTCGTTTATTTGTTTTGATTTTATTAAACCAATCGAACAGCCGTCCCGCTACAAGTGACCATCAACATCCCATTATCTGAACCTAAGACTTCATAATCCATCTTCATCCCGATGATCGCATTTGCGCCAAGTGCTTCTGCGCGTTGCGCCATTTCAGCTAATGCTTCTTCTCTTGCTGTCAATAATTCCCCTTCATAACTTTTTGAGCGTCCGCCAAAAACGTTACGAATCCCTGCACCTAAATCTTTTAAGACGTTGATTCCCGTAATGACTTCACCAAAAACAATTCCCTCATAAGACTCAATGACTTGATGTTCTACGCTATTTGTTGTTGTAATGATCATTTTGATCACTCCTTTCTTTAAGGAAAGTATAGCAAATATCTCTTTTTAGTCCTATCTTTATCTTCACATAAATAAAAAAACTATCGTTCATTATATCGCATTATTTCCATTACCCATAGGAGTTGATATATACTTAATACAGTATAAAGAAAACCCTTACAAAAAGGGTGCTAAACTGAAGGAGGGGAATTCGTTGAAGAAAAGTATCTTATTGCTTTCTCATAGTAAGAAGGTCACAGACGGCATCAAAGAGATGATTGAACAAATGCAACAAACCGATGACGTAGAAGTATTATCACTTGGCGGAATCGAAGAGGGAGAACTCGGTTCTGATCCGATGAAGATCGTTGATGCCGTCAATCAATCAGCCGATTCAGCTGCTTATTTTGTCTTTGCTGATCTTGG
The DNA here is from genome assembly GCF_051714725.1 of Enterococcus sp. AZ095b. NCBI lineage: Bacteria > Bacillati > Bacillota > Bacilli > Lactobacillales > Enterococcaceae > Enterococcus > Enterococcus sp. AZ095b. Next base: position 419,997 of record NZ_JBIOSL010000001.1, read on the forward strand.
TAGCGCAGTGATGAATTCAGAATTGGCAAAAGATTTATTGGAGGAAGCCCAACAAAAAAACTACTACTTGGTGGATGCCCCCTTAGTAGAAGGAGCCTTTGCAGCTACTATTACAGCAGGGACAACCGACAATATCGAACAAATCATAGAAGAAGCACGACAAGCAGGGAAGAAAGGGTGGATGTAAATTGAAAAAAATCATGAACGAACCTGGGGATATCGTAGAAGAAATGCTAGAAGGGATCGTAAAGAGTTATCCAGAGCTAGTACATCGTGTAGAAGATTCTCGTGTAATTGCGAAAAATCAGTTGAACGAACAAGTCGGGTTAGTTTCTGGAGGTGGTAGTGGACATGAACCAGCTCACGCAGGTTTTGTTGGAGATGGTATGTTAAGTGCAGCAGTTTTGGGGGATGTTTTTACCTCACCGACACCTGATCAAATCCAACTAGCGATCAAAGAAGCGGACCAAGGACAAGGTGTGTTATTGATCATCAAAAACTATACTGGAGATCTATTGAATTTTGAAATGGCAAAAGAGTTAGCTGCTATGGATGAAATTGACGTCGAAGAAGTAGTGGTCGATGATGACATCGCGGTAGAAAACAGCACGTATACGGCAGGGAAGCGTGGCGTAGCGGGGACTATTCTTGTCCATAAGATTTTAGGAGATGCTGCCAAAAATGGCGCGAGCTTGACTCAACTGAAGGAATTAGGAGAGCGAGTGGTTGCTGCGACCAAAACAATTGGTGTCGCATTACGGGCTGCGACTGTCCCAGAAGTAGGGAAGCCTGGCTTTGACCTAAATGAAGACGAAATCGAATACGGTGTAGGGATTCATGGCGAACCAGGTTATCGTCGAGAAAAACTGCAACCCTCTAAATTGTTAGCGAAAGAGTTAGTCACGAAAATTTTGAGTGAATATACTGAAAAACCAAAAGAAGTCGGTGTCTTAGTGAATGGGATGGGTGGTACACCATTGATGGAACAATTTGTATTCATGAATGATGTGTTGACGTTGTTGAATGAAGAACAGGTGGATGTTACTTTCCATAAAGTCGGTGATTTGATGACTTCATTGGATATGCAGGGACTATCATTAACAATGGTTGACTTAACAGAAACCACTTGGAAAGAAGCTTTAACAAGTCACGTAGAAACGATTGCATGGTAAAGGATGATGAAAAAATGAAGTTGACGGTAAAAGAGATCCAAGCTTGGCTTAACCGCTTTGCTGAAGAGATCAAAGAGAAAAAAGCGTACCTAAGTGATTTAGATACCCCCATTGGCGATGGGGATCATGGGAATAATATGGGAAGAGGTGTGACAGCCTATGAAGCAGCTTTTCAACAGGAGGCACCTGACACTATCAGTGATACCTTCAAGATGTTTTCTATGGCAATGATTTCCAAAGTAGGAGGCGCCTCGGGTCCTCTTTACGGTTCTGCGTTTATGAATTTGATGAAAGCAACAAAAGGAGTAGAGCAGATCGATTCACAAGAACAATTAGGTGAGTTCATCCGTGAAGGAGCGAACGGCATCCAAGCAAGAGGAAAAGCGGAACAAGAAGATAAAACCATGTTAGATGTTTGGTTCCCTGTAGCTGAAGCACTAACCGCAGGGAATCTTACGAAAGAAGTAATTGAGCAGGCAAAAGAACACACAGCAGGATTAGTCGCGAAAAAAGGACGTGCTTCTTATTTAGGTGAACGTTCAATCGGACATATTGATCCTGGTGCGGCATCTAGTGCCATCTTGTTTACTACGTTATTAGAAATAATCGACGAAATATAAAAAAAGTTGGATAGAAGGATCTAACCTCGATAAATCAGGCGCCATCCACAGTGGTTTTAACCTTATGTGGATGACGCCTTTTTTAAAACCATTATTTTTTGGTCCGTCCTTTATCCTGTTTAAGGTGAGACAAGTGGTTGTTTGTTAGATATTCCCAATGCCACCGCCCAATTCTGGACGATTGATTTCATCAACCACTGAGACTGTTACCGTTTTTTCGACTCTTGGATCTTCTGTTACGCCAAATGTCACGGCAAATTCGCCAGTTTTGTTTGCTTCAATCGAGGAATGCTTCACGTAAACATTTGCCTTTTGTCCAAGGAGAGTCACGGCATTTGCGCCGGTTGCTTGGATCAGTGAGAGGTCATCCGTTTGACCTAACTGGACAGTTGCATCGAATGCTTGCAAAAAGAATCTGGAAGGAACGTAGTTATCCGAAGTGACGGTAAGATTGACAGTTTTAGTAAATAAACTTGAGTCTCCTTTGAGACCGAATGTAACAGTGTAATTTCCTGGCTCAAACTTGATTGTGGAGTGTTTGATTTCTACAGGCAAGGAATGTCCTAAAATATCAGTTGACTTGGCATCAGTCATGATGATCAACGTTTGTTCGTCCAATTGGTCGATCGAGACAGTAGCATCCGATGCGTCGACAAAGTAAAGATTTTCTTGCTCGTTCCCTGCGTCATTAGTAACTGTGACTTGGACTGTCTTACGGATCTTTGGTTCTTCTTTGATCCCTAAAACGATTTGATACGTACCAGGGGTATCATTCACTACATTTGATTTCTTGATCACAACATCTACTGGAGAGCCGCCAGAAGTCAGCGCTTGCGCATTTGTTGCTTGAAGGGTAGCTGCTTCATCTACTTGCCCCACCGGAACCGTTGCATCCTCAGCAGTTAATTGATAAATACCATAAGTCGGACAGTCTTCAAGTTTATCGACGACAGTGACTGTGATCTCTTTTTCTACTGAAGACATGATGGTCGTGCCGATCGTTGCTTGATAGATGCCTGGAGTGTCTTGTACATTGGCTGACTTGATGATCGGAGGGACTTCTACGCCAATTGAATTTGTGATGCGGGCATGAGAGGCTGTTAAAATATTCTCGTTAGACGTTTCGCCAACTTCCAATACAACATTTGACCCACTAATGGCAAAGGCGCCAATGAAGTCAGTTTCGCCAGCTGTTGGATGTATTTCCTCAGCGCCGACAGGTTGAGAGACATTCAAGCATGAGACTGCACATAAAATCGCACTAGCAGATAAAGCAATTTTCAAAATCATCGATTTCATTTTTTATTCCTTCTTTCTAAAATAATTTTTAATACCTATAACAATATAACAGCTGTTTGAGTTATTAACGTAACGACAATTATGTAATTAAAGAAAAAATGGTGCGTGCAATAAGAAGAACATTTTTCAACAGATTGAGCAATGGAATCAATAAAGGCTTCTTCAATTCAATCGATTTCCGCTTAGTTCAAGATTAAAAAACGATGTTATTTTTTGTCGTTCGAATGATCAAGAAAAATTTTTTTGTTGACAAAAAAAACAGTGCGTTCTAAGATAGGAGATAGATGAATAAGGAATTAGACGATGAATAAAACGAAGTAGTGGATAAAGCCAATGTTTCAGAAAGCTAGTGGTTGCTGTGAACTAGTACATGCTTTAGCGCGAATTACATTTTAGGAGTCTATGGCATGAAGCCACGCGACAGCGTTAAATGTTAGAGAGATATGTTTGGAAAACAAACATATAATTTGGGTGGTACCGCGAATTTTCGTCCCTTGACTTGATTGTCAAGGGATTTTTTTGTTGTCTGCCCGGTAATAAATGACATGCTGGCAGGGACCTGCTTTCATAAAAAAAGATATGGAGGGAAATGTTATGAATATTATTGATGAATTAACTTGGCGTGATGCCATTAACCAACAAACCAACGAAGAAAGACTTCGCGAGCTTGTTGAAGAAAAGAGTATCTCGCTTTACTGTGGTGTCGATCCAACAGGAGATTCGATGCATATTGGGCATTTGATCCCGTTCATGATGATGAAAAGATTCCAATTAGCAGGGCATCATCCATACATCCTGATTGGTGGAGGAACTGGAACGATCGGTGATCCAAGTGGACGGACAAGCGAACGTGTTTTACAAACGATGGAACAAGTCCAACATAATGTGGATGCATTATCGAACCAAATGCGCAAACTTTTTGGGAAAGATGCCAATATTACATTTGTGAACAACTATGACTGGTTATCAAATATTTCTTTATTAGAATTTTTAAGAGACTACGGAAAAAACTTCAACATCAATACGATGTTAGCGAAAGATATCGTGGCAAGTCGTTTGGAAGTCGGAATTTCATTTACCGAATTTACTTACCAAATCTTGCAATCGATCGACTTCTTGCACTTACACAGAACATACGATGTGCAATTACAGATCGGTGGAGCTGACCAATGGGGAAACATCACTGCTGGTTTAGATCTGATCCGTAAATTGGAAGGACCAGAAGCGGAAGCCTTTGGGTTGACGATCCCATTAATGCTAAAAGCAGATGGAACAAAGTTCGGAAAAACTGCCGGTGGTGCAATCTGGCTAGACCCTGAAAAAACATCCCCTTACGAATTCTACCAATTCTGGTTGAATCAAGATGATCGGGATGTTGTGAAATACTTGAAATTCTTTACTTTCTTATCACAAGAAGAAATCAATGAATTAGCGAAAAAAGTGGAGACAGAACCTGAAAAACGTGAAGCACAACGCCGTTTGGCAGAAGAAGTGACACGTTTTGTCCACAGCGAAGAAGACTTACAAGAAGCGCAAAAAATCACAGCTGCATTGTTCTCTGGAAATATCAAAGAACTAAATGCGTCAGAAATCGAACAAGGCTTTGGAAACATGCCGAATGTAGAGATTTCAAGTATCCCTGAAAATATCGTGGAACTACTTGTTTCCACAAAAATCGAGCCATCAAAACGTCAAGCGCGTGAAGATGTGTCGAACGGAGCTATAAGTATTAACGGTGATCGCGTAACCGATTTAAATTTTGTCATTGATCCAGCTACAGAATTTGATGGTAAATTCGTAGTGATCAGAAAAGGGAAAAAACGCTACTTTTTGGCCAAAGTAGTTGATTAGAATTTAGTAATTTTTTACCTTGTAAAAGGTCTATTCCATTACAAAATTCCAATTTTTGAAACTTATCCTAATAGTTACGCCGGTTGTCGTTAATACAATCATGAGGAGAGAATTTACATTTGTAAATTCCCTCCTTTTTTTAATTTTTATCAATTGTACCAACAATTCAAACAATTAAAAACATTAAAATGAAATGAGAAAAATAGGAAAAGTGATATTTACAGAAATAAAAAACAGGTGTAATCTAAGCCTCGACAAAATTTAAAAAATTATTTTAGGAGGGTTTCTAAATGGAATCAAAGGTAAATGATTTAAATTTGAATGCACTATTCATTGGAGACAAAGCAGAGAATGGCCAAATCTATAAAGCTTTGTTAAATGAATTAGTGGACGAGCACTTAGGATGGCGTCAAAATTATATGCCACAAGATATGCCGATCATTACGCCGGAAGAAAAAAGCAGTGAAAGCTTCGCGCACACGATCAATAAAACAAAAGACGTGTTAGCTGAAATCTCTACGCGGATGCGTACACACTCTGTCCCATGGCATAATGCAGGTCGTTATTGGGGTCATATGAACTCTGAAACATTGATGCCATCATTATTAGCCTATAATTTTGCGATGCTATGGAATGGAAATAACGTCGCATATGAATCTTCTCCAGCAACAAGTCAAATGGAAGAAGAAGTCGGAATGGAATTTGCTACATTGATGGGGTACAAAAATGGCTGGGGCCATATCGTTGCAGATGGCTCATTAGCAAATTTAGAAGGTCTTTGGTATGCGCGCAACATCAAATCATTGCCACTTGCAATGAAAGAAGTGGCACCTGAATTGGTTTCAGGTCAAACAGATTGGGAATTGATGAATCTTTCAACTCGGGAAATCATTGATCTGTTAGATCAAGTGCCAGAAAAAATCGATGAGATCAAAGCACATTCTGCACGCAGTGGAAAACATCTTCAACAATTAGGTAAATGGTTAGTCCCACAAACAAAACACTATTCATGGTTGAAAGCAGCAGACATCATTGGTGTCGGACTAGATCAAGTGATTCCAGTGCCTGTGGATCACAACTATCGCATGGACATCAAGGAACTTGAAACAATCATTCGTGAATTGGCTGCTGAACAAACACCGGTTTTAGGTGTCGTTGGTGTCGTTGGTTCTACTGAAGAAGGGGCAATCGATGAAATCGATAAAATCGTTGAATTACGTCGCAAGCTAGAAAAAGAAGGCATTTATTTCTACCTACACGTAGATGCAGCTTATGGTGGTTACGGACGTGCGATCTTCCTTGATGAGAACAATGAATTCATCCCATTTGATCAATTAAAAGAAGTACACGCAAAACATCATGTCTTCACAGAAAATAAAGATTATCTTTTAGAAGAAGTACACCGTGCATATCAAGCAATTGAAGAAGCAGAATCAGTGACGATTGATCCACATAAAATGGGCTATGTTCCTTACTCTGCTGGAGGTATCGTGATCCAAGACATTCGTATGCGTGATGTGATCTCTTACTTTGCAACCTATGTATTTGAAAAAGGAGCAGATATCCCAGCATTGCTTGGTGCCTATATTTTGGAAGGATCAAAAGCCGGAGCAACTGCCGCAAGTGTTTGGGCAGCGCATCACGTACTACCGCTTAATGTGACTGGTTATGGTAAATTGATGGGAGCATCGATTGAAGGCGCACATCGTTTCTTCCACTTCTTGAACAATTTAACCTTCAAAGTGGGCGATAAAGAAATCGAAGTTCATCCATTGACTTATCCAGATTTCAATATGGTTGATTATGTATTCAAAGAAAAAGGGAATGACGATCTGGTAGCGATGAATCAGTTGAACCATGATGTGTATGACTATTCTTCTTATGTCAAAGGAAGCATCTATGGCAATGAATTCTTGACATCTCATACAGACTTTGCAATTCCAGATTATGGCAATAGCCCACTTCAATTTGTAAAACAATTAGGATTTACAGAGGAAGAATGGGAACGTGCTGGAAAAGTCACAGTCTTACGTGCCAGTGTCATGACGCCGTATATGAATAAAGCAGAACATTTTGAAGAATATGCAGAAAAAATCAAAGCAGCGCTTCAAAGTAAATTAGAAAAAATCTATGCAGATCAGTTAGTGGCAAACGAAACAAAATAAACGTAAATATTATGATGAGTGAAGAGAAAGCAAGTAGAATGAGCGCTCATTTCTCGTTCGAAACGAATAAAGAATGAGCCTCCTTTCTCTTATCAAATCTTTCATGTTGGAGTGCCTTTGAAGCTTGATGATCCAAGCAAAAAATACTCAAAGCACAAGTTGACCATACGTTTGCTTTTATTTGCTGTTAATGAAAAGTTTCAAAGACACGCCTATTTATTTCTTAATAAGGAGAGTGTCAAAATTGAGTAAAGCTCAAGTAAGTAAAATGGGGCTAGGGACATTCATTGGTTTGACCATGGCGCTATGTGCCACTGTTCGTAGTATCCCAACATTGTCAGCTGTTGGTTGGACATTGATTTTTTACACGATTTTTGCCGTCTTGTTTTTTGCTGGACCCATTTCAATGATTTCTGGTGAATTATCAACGATGCTGCCGCAAGAAGGAGGCCCGCAACTTTGGGTCAAAACAGCTCTAGGTAGTAAATGGGGATTTGTCGTTGCATGGTTGCTTTGGGTGCAAATGTTCCCAGGAATGGTCATGGTCGCTTCTACCTTAGGTCCATTGTTAGGGAATACGTTTGGGAACGCCGCTCTTGGCAACAATCACTACTTCGTTTTAGGGTGTATCTTGGTCATTTACTGGATCATCACCTTGCTCAACTTGAAGTTTGACATGGCGAAAGTTGGTGGGAATATTGGTGTTTGGTTGGGTGTTTATATTCCTGTGGTGATCATGTTTGTTTTGGGGATATTAGCGTTTTTCAAAGTGGGACTTGTTTCAAACGGCTATTTGGGGGATTTTTCATGGTCGAAAGCATTGCCTGATCTACAACACAGTGATTCATTGAAATATTTGGCGGGGATCACATTTATTTTTGTGGGAATCGAAATGAGCTCAGTGTATATGCCTCGTTTGAAAGATGCAACGAAGAACTATACTAAAGGGGTCTTTATTGCATTGATCGGACTAGTTTTATTGAATGTCATCAACGCCTTGTTTGTTGCAAATGTCGTACCAGAAGGAAGAATGGAATTGGCAAACATCACACAACCAGTATTGATCTATTGTGATATTTTAGGATTGCCAACGATCATCGGTAATATCTTCAGCTTTATGGTCTTTATTGGTGTGTTATTACAATTGTCTGCTTGGGTAACTGGACCTTCTAAAACGATCATCCAAGTAGCACGTGAAGGATTCTTGCCACCAAAATTTGGCTTCCATAAAGAAAATGAATATGGTGTTTCAAGAAATGTGGTATTGACGCAATCAGTAGTTATTTCCCTCTTTGCGTTACTTTATGGCGTCATGGATGATGTAAGTGCGGTCTTTCTTACATTGACGAATGCAACAACAGTGATTTATTGCATCGTATATCTCTTGATCGCCATATCTTTAGTGAAAATGAGAAATAGCCATCCAGAATTGCCTCGTCCTTATCGAATCGGTAAAAAAGGAAATGGCTTTGCGTGGCTGGTTAGCTGTATGCTGATGTTGGCAATTATCGCCGTTGTTGTTTCAACGTTAGGAACTTCAACATTAGCGGATGCATTGCTTGTTGCGGTCATCGCAATCGTGATGTTCGTTATTCCGCTGATCATCAATCGCGTGAAGAAAGCAACTTGGTTGACTGAAGTTGAAGCAGACTTAAAAGAATAGTGGGGGGACTCCCTCTTAGAGAATATAAAACAACGAGGTTGTGACAGAAGTGTTCAGCTCCGAGAAATAAGCGTGAAGGAGTTACTTCTGGAACACCGTTTATTCGGTTCTAGGGGATGCAAGATAACTCATATCCTGGGCTCGTTGTTTTTCTTAAAAAATCAAGAGCAAAAAATAGAGCCGTCTCAACTTTTGGCGAAGTAGACGTGCTCTAATGCTCTATCGATGCTATCTGCTTTGAACGGACTACATGGGGCATGTTAATGCATGCCTCTTTAACCACATTTTAAGAGATTTTTAGAAAGAATAGAAGAGATTTCTTTTTTTGCTTATTTCTAGTTAAATACAAATGTGGACTTATCGTTAGTGGATCAGTTGATTACTAGTAAAATAAATAGCAAAGTATCTTTTGTCCGAAGACAAGATGCTTTGCTATTTTTGTTTGATTTGCCTAGGAATGGATGCCCTATTCTTCTTTCAATGGAACGACCGTTTCGCGTTTGATCAAACGATGGGGGATCACTAAACGTACACCATTGCTAACTTCTTCATGGATCAGTTCTTGTAATTTTTGCATCGCGACTCGACCTAACTCAGAGATATCGATGTCGATACTTGTTAAGTAAGGATGCATCAATGTAGAAAAAATCGAGTTATTGAAGCTGATCATCGAAAGGGTTTCCGGGATGATATAGCCATACATTTGGGCGAGTTGCATCGTGCGTAAAGCAAAAATATCATCGATAACAACTAGCGCTGTCGCTTCAGCTTTTTTTAAGATCGTGTCAAAATCCAAGTAATCTTCAGCCTGTTCCAAGGTCACACTTGGATGGGCGTTCAGTCCTGCTAACATCATCGCTTTTTGATAACCGAAATAGCGTTCAAAGTATAAACTTTCATGTGTTGTATTGGTCACGAAAAGAATATTTTTATGGCCATTATCGATCAAAAATTCGGTGGCTTGCTTTCCTAACAGTTGATTGTCGTTATCAATGTAGATGATTTCGTTCTCATGATGGTATGGTTGTCCGATCAGTGTGAACGGAATCTGTTGTTCATAAAGATAATCGATGACTGGATCGTCACTATCGGAGTAGACTAGGATAAAACCATCAACTTGTTTTTGTAAATGCATCCGCTGAACGTTCTCTAATAAGACGTCGAAACTTTTTGCGGTAGCAATAGCTGTTGTCACACCGTGATGTCGTGCTTCTTCGTTGATTGCTTCCATGATTTCTAAATAAAACGGGTTGCCAAGACGCTCTTTGGAATCGAGTGGTGGAAGAATGACACCTACAGCGCTTGATACACGTTTACCAAGATTTCTCGCTGTGATATTGGGGACATATCCTAGTTCATCCATGATTTTTCGTACTTTCTTTTTCGTTGTTTCGGAAATACTTGGATGGTCGTTGATCACGCGAGAAACAGTAGATGTCGCTACGCCTGCTTTTTTTGCAACATCTTTCACTGTAATTGCCATAAGTTAAATCACCTTTCTTTTTCATCGTCCATCGTCTTGTTGAAACCAAGTTAAATAAAACTGGTTAAGTGAATGTACTAAATTCATAAGTTGTTTGGCTGACACGTTCTTGTCCAGGGCGTAGCGTAATCGAGCCAAACTCCGGGAAATGAACGATATCTGGTATTTCTTGTGGTTCGATCGCTAAGCCAAAATGAGAATGCATGTTTTGACCGTTGATCTGTAAATCTGCATCGAACCCAGTTGTAGAAAATAATACCATACTTTTGTTCGTAGTTGCTATATTCATTTGGCGACCGGAAGCTTCTTCTGATAAAGTTAAGCTATTTTTGGTGAGTTTAGGCGTATTTAATAAAAAAACGTCATCAAGACCTGAAGGATACTTGGATAAAATCTCTGTCAGTGTATTTGGTTCTTGAAAATTGATGGGTAAGTCCGCTTTGTCTAGTGTTTCCCCTGTAGGTAATTTGTCATGATTCAAAAGTAACAAGCTATCTAATTGAATCTGGAGTTGATGGGAATCAATATCACGTTTTCCATTTCCAGATAGATTGAAATAGGCATGGTTTGTCGGGTTGCAAATCGTTTCTACTACACTGTTAGCTTTAGTGATCATCACTAGTCTATTTCCTTCTAATTGATAGGTCACAGTCGCGGTGATTGGTCCAGGATAACCTGAAAATGTATCTTTTAAATAAAAGACGACACCCACTGCTTGAGGTGATTTGAATACTTCTACCTCCCAAAACTGAAAGGACCAGCCGTTTGTTCCGCCGTGGATATGATGGTTGCCATTATTTTTTTCTAGTTGGTGAGGGCCCCATTCACCATTTCTGATCCTACCTGCCACTGGACCAACCGTTGCACCGAAAAAACTATAATCAGATAAAACATCTTGAAGATTGTCGTAAGAGAGTAAGATATTTTCCATTTGTCCAAATCTATCTGCTGTGAATATTTGATGCAAGCGAGCGCCATAATTGAGAAGAACGACTTCTAGCTCGTCGTTCTTCAATGTGATTTTTTTTAGATTTGTTTGTTTGATGGGGAGGACAGAGATGCTTGGTTCAGACATCTTTGCGCCAAACGTGTTGTAGATAGTCGAGTGTTAACGAAGACGTATCAGCGACGATCGGAATGTCCTCCCCAAGATCTTCCTTGCGTCCAACTCCTACAGGATAAGCACCACTTGCGATGATCGCTTGGATGCCTGCTTTTGCATCTTCAATACCTAAACAATCAGTCGCCTCGAATCCGATTTCTTTGGCTGCTAATAAAAAGATATCAGGGGCGGGTTTGCCACTTGCTACTTTGCTAGGATCAGCAATCGCATCAAAGTAATCTGTTAGTTGCATTTTATCTAGTAATAATGGTCCGTTTTTACTAGCAGAAGCCAAGGCGATCTTGATGCCAGCTTTCTTTAATTCTGTTAATAAAGGAACAATACCCGGAAATACGTCTGTTGGCGTGATTTCTTGGATCATTTCTAGATAATACTCATTTTTACGTTTAGCTAAAGCAGCGAATTCTTCGTTTGAAAAGACATTTTCTTTCTTGCCATAAGCAAGAAGCAATGTTAATGAATCTTCTCGGTTGACTCCTTTTAATTGTTCGTTGAAATTTCGGTCGATTGAAATCCCGATTTCTTCACCAAGTTTTTTCCAGGCGCGATAATGGAATTCTGCTGTGTCGGTGATGACACCGTCTAAATCAAATAGGACACCTTTAAACATGTGCATCGTCCTTTCTTAATGGAATCGTCAATTGATCTGTTAGCTCTTGTGCTTGTCCATACACAGTCAATTCCAGTGCCTCACCATTCAGTAATGTAAAGGTGACTTGTTCATCAGAAACAGCGATGAAAATCAAGCGACCCCGGTAATTGATATGGAAAGAATAGGCATTCCATGTGTTTGGTAAAAATGGTGCAAAAGATAATTCGCCATGGGCGGTTTTCATTTGTGCAAAACCTTGAACGATCGCTAGCCAACTACCTGTCATTGACGTGATGTGCAAACCATCTTCCGTATCATTGTTATAGTTATCCAAATCTAAGCGAGCAGTACGTTGGTACATTTCGACCGCTTTTTCTTCCAAGCCAAGTTCAGCAGCTAAAATCGCGTGGATACTTGGAGAAAGAGAAGATTCGTGAACGGTCATCGGCTCATAGAAATCAAAGTTCCGCTGTTTTTCTTCTTTGGTAAATTCTTCATTGAAGAAATAGATGCCTTGTAACACATCCGCTTGTTTAATGAAGCAAGAACGCAAGATCTTATCCCAAGACCATTTTTGGTTCAATGGCAATTCGCTAAGTGGTAAATCCGAAACTGGCATCAAATCTTTGTCTAGGAATGTATCATGTTGGACAAAAATTCCTTGTTCCTCATCGATCGGGTAGTACATGTTTTCGACAATATCTGCCCATTTTGCTAATTCTTCTTCGCTGATTTCAATTGTTGTTTCTTCTTTGAACGCTAAATAATTTTCACGAGTATAACGAAGGACCCAAGCAGCAATCGTGTTCGTGTACCAATTGTTATTGATATTGTTTTCGTATTCATTTGGACCAGTCACGCCGTGGATCATATACTTGTTTTGACGTTTGGAGTAATGGACACGATCCGCCCAGAAACGAGCAATCTCAGCCAATACTTCAAGTCCTTCATTTTTCAGATAAGAGGTATCGCCGGTATAATTTGTATAATTGTAGATCGCGTAAGCAATCGCACCGTTACGATGGATCTCTTCAAAGGTGATTTCCCACTCATTGTGGCACTCGACACCTGTAAAGGTCACCATTGGATAAAGCGCGCCTTTCAATCCTTGTTGTTGGGCATTGTGGATGGCTTGTGGTAACTGATTGTGACGGTATTTCAATAAATTTTTTGTGACTTCTGGGTCAGCTAATGCTAGATATAATGGCACGGCGTAAGCTTCTGTGTCCCAGTATGTCGCACCACCGTATTTTTCGCCAGTGAAGCCTTTTGGTCCAATGTTCAACCGTTCGTCTTCTCCGTAATAAGTAGAGAACAATTGGAAAAGATTGAAACGGATGCCTTGTTGCGCTTCATCGTCGCCTTCGATCACTACGTCAGCCAATTCCCAACGTTTTGCCCAAGCAGTCGTTTGTTCTTTTTTGGCTTCATCATAATGAGTAGTTAACTGATCAAATTCATCCATAAGTGTTGCCACTTGTTGTGCTTCAGGGATATCACGACTTGTCAAAACCAAGACTTCTTTATCCACGACCACAGGATCATTTGGTGTTAGATCATACGAGAATACACCTTGTAACGCTAATGTTTGTTCTTCAAATATAGGTGTTGTTTCTTTGCTGTTGATAAAATGACGCATGCCTGCAGTGACGGTGAATTGCTCAATGTCAAATGCATTAGGAATGGTCTTCGTTGTCAAATAACCGATCGAGTCTTTTGTGCCACGGTCGGTCTGATTCCAGAAATGCTCATCGTAGTTACTATCTTCATTTTGGACATTTCCATCCAGTTTCGAAACAAATTTTACAGTGGCAGAGCCGGCTATCAATTCAACCTTTACACGAATATAAGCCGCTTCGCTTTTAACAATACTCAAGAAACGTTCAAATGAGAAACGGACTTTATTTGTAGCTGTCGTAATCGCAAACTGACGAGACAAGACCCCGTTTTTCATATCTAATTCCCAAGAGAAATCTTCTGGATCTAGTGAAGCTAAGTCAATCAATTGGTCGTTGATGTAAATATCCATTGCAATAAAGTTGACTGCATTGATGACTTTTCCAAAGTATTCAGGATAGCCGTTTTTCCACCAACCTACACGAGTTTTGTCAGGGTACCAGATACCGGCTAAATAAGTGCCTTGGTGATGATCGCCAGAGTACGTTTCTTCGAAGTTTCCACGCATTCCCATGTAGCCGTTCCCAATACTTGTCAATGACTCTTGTAAACGTAAGTTTTCTTTATCTAATGTTGTCGTGCTGATTTTCCAAGGGTCGATCTGGAATAAGCGTTTGATTTGTTTCATGATTCTCCTCCTAAATGTTTCATTTCTTAGGTTTATAATAAACGCAACCGGTTGCGTCAGTCAATAGTAAACTGATAAATACTCAATCTTTTTTATTGGCGAACACTTCGCAAGGGGATAGAAAGCATCATTGCCCTAATATTTCTTTATAGTTCTTATTATATTAGCTGTATCATACTTTTGGATAAAAAAATAAATAAAATAAAAATAAAGCATTTACAAAAAAAGGAATAACCTCTATAATACGGATTAACGAAACCGATTGCGTAAAGGAGAGATAGAAATTGAAGAAAATGTTTAGTTTTGATTTTTGGCAGAAATTTGGAAAGGCTTTAATGGTCGTTGTAGCAGTTATGCCAGCTGCTGGTTTAATGATCAGTATCGGGAAATCGATCCCATTGATCAACCCGAACATGGCAGCACTTGTCACTACGGGTGGCGTTCTTGAAAGTATTGGTTGGGCAATTATTGGGAACTTGCATTTATTATTTGCATTAGCGATAGGTGGTAGTTGGGCAAAAGAACGAGCAGGTGGTGCATTCGCTGCCGGAATCTCGTTTGTTTTGATCAATCGGATCACAGGAGCAATCTTCGGGGTCACAACAGAGATGTTAGCAAACGAAGACGCCTTCACACATACGTTGTTCGGTACACGAATCATGGTGAAAGGATTCTTTACGAGTGTCTTAGAAGCTCCTGCATTGAACATGGGGGTATTCGTAGGGATCATCGCTGGGTTCGTCGGTGCGATGGCTTATAACAAATACTATAACTACCGTAAATTACCAGATGCACTTTCTTTCTTTAATGGGAAACGATTTGTTCCTTTTGTAGTGATTCTTTGGTCAACGATCGTAGCTCTTATTTTGGCAGCAGTTTGGCCAGCTATTCAAGCAGGAATCAACAACTTTGGTTTATGGATTGCACAATCGCAAGATAGCGCACCAATTTTAGCACCATTTTTATATGGAACATTAGAACGGTTATTACTACCTTTTGGTTTACACCACATGTTGACGATTCCAATCAACTATACGCAATTAGGTGGAACATATGAGATTTTATCTGGCGCACAAGCCGGTACACAAGTATTTGGTCAAGATCCACTATGGTTAGCTTGGGCAACTGACTTAGTGAACCTGCGAGGTGCAGGAGACATGGCACAGTATGAATTCGTCTTGAACAATTGGACACCGGCACGTTTCAAAGTCGGTCAAATGATTGGTTCTTCTGGTATTTTGATGGGGATGGCGCTTGCGATGTATCGCAATGTCGATCCAGACAAAAAAGCAAAATACAAATCCATGTATTTCTCAGCTGCTTTAGCTGTCTTTTTAACAGGGGTAACAGAACCACTAGAATTTATGTTTATGTTTGCGGCAGTTCCACTGTATGCAATCTATGCAGTGATCCAAGGAGCAGCTTTTGCGATGGCGGATATCTTACCGTTGCGTGTCCACTCCTTCGGGAATATCGAATTATTGACGCGAACACCATTAGGGATCAAAGCAGGACTTGGCGGCGATTTGATCAACTTCGTCATCTGTGTCATTCTCTTTGGCGTAGTCACTTATTTCTTAGCAAACTTCTTGATCAAGAAATTCAACTTTGCGACACCAGGACGTAACGGGAACTATGATAGTGACAGTGAAGAAACAACCACTGGCACGACAACAGGAGCGGCGGATCAACAAATTATCCAAATCATCCATTTATTAGGTGGAAAAGAAAATATCAAAGACGTGGATGCTTGTATGACGCGTTTACGTGTAACAGTGGCAGATCGAGGTAGAGTTGGTTCAGAAGACGCGTGGAAACGTGCTGGCGCAATGGGCTTGATCGTCAAAGACAATGGTGTCCAAGCAGTTTATGGGCCAAAAGCAGATGTGTTAAAATCAGATATTGAAGATTTGTTGCAATCAGGCGCAGATATTCCTGAACCACAAATCAAAGAAGTCGTGATGGAAAAAGAAACAGCGACAGCAGCATTAGGGATCGAAAAAGAATTGTACGCAGTAGCCAAAGGAGAAGTGATTGCTTTAGCAGCGGTCAATGATCCAGTATTCTCACAAAAAATGATGGGTGACGGTTTTGCAGTCATTCCTGAAACAGATACGATCACTGCTCCAGTAGCGGGTAAAATCGTTAGCGTATTCCCAACGAAACACGCCATCGGGATGGAAACAGCTGAAGGCGCAGAAGTACTGATCCACATGGGAATCGATACTGTCCAAATGGCGCAACCCGCATTTGAAGTATCTGTGAAAGAAGGACAAGAAGTCACACCAGGCATGCCGATTGCACGCATGGATCTTGCAAAAGTCAAAGAACAAGGAAAAGATACAACGATCATGGTTGTTTTCACGGATGATAAAGTGAAAGAAATTGCGATCACTACACTTGGTTCTGTTGAAATGGGTACAGAAATCGGAAAAATCAAGCTATAATAAATAAAAGAAGTGATCAGAGATTGTGACGAAAAAGCGAGACGATTGAGGAGAGATTTCTTCAATAATCAGCGCTGACGTAACAGTCTCTGATTTTTATGTAAAAATAGAAAAGAGGTTCCAAAAAAATGAAAATAATGACGTTGAATACACATAGTTGGTTGGAAGAAGAACCAGTAACTAAACTACAAGACCTTGCAGACAAGATTTTAACTGAGCGCTATGATGTCATTGCTTTGCAAGAGGTCAATCAACTGATTGAAACAAAGATCGTAAATGAACAAGAGCTAGTCGGTTTTTGTCCAGTAACGAATCAGACCCCAATCCACAAAGATAATTTCGCTTATTGCTTGATCCGACGACTGGCAGAAGCAGGAGAATCCTATTTTTGGAGTTGGGAAATGAGTCATATTGGTTATGACAAGTATGAAGAAGGAAACGCTATTTTATCAAAGGCTCCTTTGGATAGTCGGGCATACATAGTGTCTGAAACAAAAGAAAAAGAAAACTACCGTACCCGCATGGTCCTTGTTGCCAAAACAGTTATTGACAATCAACCAATCGTTGTCGCAAGCTGTCATTTCTCTTGGTGGTCAGATATAGAAACGGGCTTTGCCTACGAGTGGCAATTCTTACAGAAAGAACTCCTAACTTATCAAATACCTTGCTTGTTGATGGGTGATTTTAATAATCCAGTAGGTGAGGAAGGGTATCGCTTAGTTAATGAAGATAACCAATTGAACATCAAAGATTCATATGTTTTAGCCGAACAAAAATCTGAAGAAGCCACGATCGAGAAAAAAATCGATGGCTGGGAAAACAATACAGAAGCACTGCGAATCGACTATATTTTCGTTCCGACTGAGAGTAAAGTCAGTACGTATACGCGCGTCTTTGATGGGACGAATGGCCCGGTCGTTAGTGATCATTTTGGAGTGTCTGTAGAAATGGATCTATAAGATAGGTGCTTTTTGCCGTAGTTGGATTCACTCAAATAAGTTTGATGAGGAGAAAGATTGGATTGATCAAGATAAAGCGAACGAATAAGAGCTGACAAGTCATAGGATTTTTCATACCCACTTACTTACGTTTCATATAACGATTAACCAAGAGAATGTCTGCTGAGAAAGGATAAATTATCTACTCTCAAATTTTTAAGAATAAGCGAGGCTATGACAGTCAATCTGTCATAGCCTCGCTTATTCTTATACATATATGATAGATGTTACGTATAATCTAAAAAAATGATAGCCTAGCTGATTTTCACATTTTTTTCTTTTCTAAAATTAAACTTTTGTGAAAGATAGATGCCTAAAAAGGATAGCCAACCGGCAATAGTCGCAGCAACAACGAAGTAGAAATAGACGGGAAGGTCGTAATAGAGAATGATCTCGTTGATGCCATTATGCTGTTTGACGATCGGTGTACCGATATCGGTCAATTCAAAATCCGTCAATTTCTGTCCATTTTGCATCAAGACGGTTCGATCATACACGATAACTGGCACATGAACAGTCGGTTCACCGGTATTTTTCCATTTGATACTCAACCGACCATCAGGATGTGATTTGATGAATGTTGTTTCATTTTCCAGGATTTCTTCATTGTATCGATCGTATTTATTTGCCTTTGTTTGTTTATAGATCGGCAAATAATCTGGCGTAGTTTTCTGGAAAACAAATAAACTTTTGGACATATCACGACTGTAGAAAGTTTTTCTTGCTTCATCAGGTGTATCGAACAAATACGTATGACGACTGACGAAGGTTTCATCTTCCCATTTATTGAGGTGACGGTATAAGTTTTGGATGGTCTGAACAGAACTGATCAGGATCAGTAAGGTCGCAGCTATCCGTAACCAGGTTTTGTTTTCCCAACGATTGGCGACGATTGCAAAGTAAAGTAAGAAAAGCAAGGTAAATGGGACAAAGAAACGAAATGGAAACTGAATCAAGCTAATAAATGGCACTTCGTTTTCAACTAATGTATTCCAAGGGATCAGGCTGGTTGAAAGTAAGAAGAACACAACACTTGTGCGTAACAAAAGTTTTGGAAACAGTTCTTCTCTTTTTCGGAACAATAAGAAACATAAAAATCCAGCAAATAAAACGACAGGTAGGATTTTCGGATAATTCAACCAGTAACTTCCCTCAAGATTGATTGATTTCTCTGTCATGCGTCGATTGACGAAAGGTGGAAGAATCTCATTCCCACTGTAAACCATCGCCATACCTACCCAGATGTTTGCCGTTAGGATAAAGTAAAGCAAAATTGATTTCCCTAATTGTAAAAGAGCTTTTCCCTTGTTGGTTTGTGTGAAGAAATAATACCCATAAAAAGGAATATACATCAATACTAGCATCACAGAAGATAGCAGATGGATCTGCGTCATCAATGCAATCGCTGCAGTTACTTTAAGTACAGGGAATTTTTTATGCACGATGAAATCAACGAGCGGGATCATACATAAAGGATAAAATACTGTTCCCCAGCTCGTAAAACCTTGATTAACAGCCCAATATTGGATCGAATAGGTCGTCATGAACAGGACTGAAACCGGTACACTTACCCATTCACGTACTTTTACATAACGCAACAAAGTCAACATGGACCAACCTGCGATAAGGAAGAGGATAAAATTCGATAAAATCTGGTAATGATACCAACTTCTAGCAACGAGTACGATCAACCCTTGAAAGTATGAGAATAAGGGACCGTAGATTGCATTGACGATCCGACCGCTTTGTTGAAAGCCATACATCGATGGGAAGTAGTGTAAGTCTCCGTGAATAATTTGTTGGGCTGCATCATAAAAACGATTGTAATGAAATGGCGCATCAGCCCCGATGATCAATTTGTGTGATAATATATTTGGCAATACGAAAATAATTGCGAAAATAAAAATCAAAAAATATGGTCTATATTTTTTCAACTGTTTGGCTCCTTTTCATATAATAACTAAACTTATCATAAAGGTTAATGAAAAGAGAGGCAAGGAATTAGAAAAAAATTGAAAATAACATGAAATTATTTATGTAAATCATAAAGAAATCAATTGGAAAAGTTAAATGACCACATTTATTTACAATAAAATAAAGGGTAGAAATAAAAGCCTCCGTTTATAATGATCAAAAAGCCACTGGTCTTCATCAATTGAAGGAGTGGCTTTTGATTTTATACGAGTGAGGTAGAGTGATTATTTATTGATACGACGGTAGTTTTCATCGAAGTAACGACCTTCACGAATGTCTTTTGGCATTCCTTCATAAGGTTCTTCGCTAATTACATCTTCATTATCAACACCCGCATCACCCATATAAGTAATTGTCGCAAATTCTGGAACGACTAGTTTTGGATATGTTTCATATTTTTCACGAGCAGCTTCCATTTCCGCAATATGTTCGTTTTGGAAAGTGACAGTGATCTCTGGATGTTCTTCGACCCATTTAGGGAAGAAAATCGTGCCATGGAGTTTTTTCTCATTTGGCATAAAGTCTAAAGCAACGTCTGTACCAGTTGGTTCAGTCCAAGTGATTTTAAAAACACCATCTGTTAATTTTACAATATCTGCTTCTTGATCTTTGACCCAACGCCCTTTGACCATTCCGCCATGAATACGATAGTCAACGGTGTGGTCATTTTTTGCATACCATTCATATTCCCAACCATTATCATACGTATAGATAAAGTGAGTTCCAATAAAATCTTCTAAGTTTTTGAATTGTTTCATGTAAAACATCTCCCTTTAAATTAAAACATGTAATAATTTACATGTTTTTGATTACGTGATTATGATAGAATGATTTTGAGAGAATGTCAAGGAGGAAATTTTGATGGCTAGAAAAAATACATTACGCTATATATTACTGGGATTACTGAGCAAAAAAAATCAAACGGGGTATGAATTGAATCAAGCATTCAAAAATGAAATCGGTGAATTCTGGCAGGCAAAGCATAGTCAGATCTATCCTGAACTGGCCAAAATGGAAGAACTAGGAATCATCAAACATGAAGTAGGAATCACTGGAGTCAAGCTAGAAAAGAAAATTTATCAGCTGACTGAAGAAGGGCGTGTTTTGTTAAACGAATGGATCCATACCTCGCCAAATGAACTTCCAGTCAATCGAGACGAATTTGTCTTGAAACTTTATTTTGTGAAAGATATCAATGATCCAACATGGATTGAGATTCTTGAACAGCAAAAGGAGCTTCATGAAGAAAAAAGACAGCATTTATTCGCCCGACAACAAGTGATTTTCCCGACAGAAAAAGACCAACATGAAAATTATGGCCATTATCTGATCTTGTCTCACGCAATCAATCGAGAAACCGAATATATCAATTGGTTGACACAAGTATTGGAACAAGAAATAAGAAAATAAATGGAAAGTTTATGACAAACAACTTAAAAAGGCGACAACCACAAAAATTTGAAAAACAATTTTCGTGGATGGCGCCTTATTTCTCGAGGCTGAACACTTCTGTCTAGACCTCGTGGTGGCTTTTTTATTTAACTGTAGCAAGTCGGCTACAAGTTCTAATGGAGTAAAAAAAAAACTGCGATCTTTTCTTATTTTTCCAGTACTTTTTTAGGATCGATCGTTTCATCTGCTGGAAGGATCTTATAAGATAGTTCATCCGTTTCTTCGTCATGAATAATACATAGCTGTTCCAGATCATTGAAGTCGCCAATTAAAAGGAGTGTATAACGTTCATCAATCAATTGGATGTCTTTGATGGACTTTGAGAAAACTTTTCGGACATGGTGCATTTTGTTTAAACGTTCCTGAGCTTTTTCAGCGGCTTTGGTCAACGTGTACCCTTCATCTAAAAATTTCTTGATGATCTCAACTTTGACCACTGTCGGTAATCGGTATTTTCTTGAACAATTCGCGTCAGCAGTAACGGATTGGATAAAGCCTTTTTGTTCCCAGTATCTCAATTGTCGTGGTGAAACTCCGACGATCTCACTCAATTCACTAATGCCTACTAATAAATGGTCATTTTCCAATAATTGTTTAAGTGAAGCTCCCACCATTCGTCACACTCCTTTGTTGGTCGTTCCCTTAATTATACTTTTGTTGACTATCATGTCAAGTAGGTTGACAAAAGTTAAAAATAGGAATAAAGTATCTTAGTGGTTTCAGAAAACATTCAGAAAGAAGGAGAAATATGAGTAAGAATCAACCCGTAGATATTTACGGAAAACCATATAATCGTACACTATTAGTTGTCGTGTTATTGATTGGGACATTTTGTACGGTCTTGAATCAGACCTTATTGACAACTGCTTTTCCAGCATTGATGAAAGCTTTTGATATTTCAGCTTCTGATGTGCAATGGTTGACAACAGGCTTTTTACTAGTGAACGGGATCATGATTCCGATTACTGCTTGGTTGATCAATAAATTTAGTTCTAGAAAATTATATCTGTCAGCTATGACGATTTTTTTGATTGGAACGATTACCTGTTTTACTGCTCCTAACTTTAGTACGCTACTGATTGGACGTTTGATCCAAGCGTGTGGTGTAGGGGTATCTATGCCATTATTGCAAAATATCATGCTATCGATCTTCCCACCAGAAAAAAGAGGTTCTGCTATGGGAATGTCTGGGATCGTTATCGGATTAGCCCCAGCATTAGGCCCAACACTATCTGGTTATATCATTGATAACTATCATTGGCGCGATTTATTTGGAATGGTTATTCCCATCGTCGTTCTTGTTTTAGTACTTGCGTTCTTTTTGATGAAGAGTGTGATTCCTTTATCCAATCCAAGTATCGATATTTTCTCTGCCATTCTTTCAACAATTGGATTTGGTAGTTTGCTATACGGATTTTCAAGCGTAGGAGACGCCGGTTGGGGAAGTACGAAAGTAATCAGCTTCTTGATCGTTGGTGTGATTTTCATCGCCGCATTTGCTTGGCGTCAATTACATTTAGAACATCCATTCTTAGAGTTGCGCGTTTTTAAATCACCAACCTTTACGATTGCAGCGATTTTAGCTGGCGTAACGAATATGGCGATGGTCGGTGCGGAAATGGTTGTGCCATTGTATATTCAAAATATTCGTGGAGAATCGGCATTCCACTCTGGCTTGATGTTGCTTCCTGGTGCATTGATCATGGGTGCCATGATGCCGATCACTGGTGCGATTTTTGATAAACACGGGGCAAAACGTCTTGCGATTGTTGGGATGTTCATCCTAACAGCAGCTACAGCACCTTTTGCCTTCTTGACTGAAACGACACCTGTTTTGTATATCGTCATTCTTTATGCGATCCGAATGTTTGGGATCTCGATGGTCATGATGCCGGTGACAACATCAGGAATGAATGCTTTACCTAACAACTTGATCAGCCACGGAACAGCAGTGAACAATACCTTCCGCCAAATTGCAAGTTCAATCGGAACTGCGATTTTGATCAGTGTGTTGACAAATGTTACGAAAGACAATCTACCAACGGATGCTGTGTTGAAAAGTACACCTTTAGCCTATAAAGATCAAGCAATCAACGCGACTTTATCTGGTTACCATGCAGCCTTCTTTGTCGCAATCATATTCGGCTTGATCGGCTTTGCGATTGCTTTCTTCTTAAAAAGAAAAGAACCAGTAGTGGTGGAAGTGGGGGATAACGCATGATTATTTTCGTATTGATTGCCAGTGTCATTGCTTTTGCTTTGACGAATGTGTTTGCCAAAAAAATGTGGCAAACACTTCTTTCACTCGTCTTTGGCTTACTGTTTGTTCTCTCGTTAGGACTGATCGTAGAAAATATCACGAATCATTTTGGGATGGAAGAAGTGACAGAAACAAAAACGACTCCGCTCGTTTCCAGTGCGGATCAGTCAGATGTAAATATGTTGCTTTATCAGTCACTAGGAGATGGGACAGAAAAAGTCTACTTATATCGAACAGATGACAAGCAAAAAGAACCAAAAGCTACTGGCACAAAAAATGAAACAAATAAGGTTCAACAAACGGATGGCAAAGCAGAAAAAGTCAGTGAAACAACTTATTGGGTTTATAAAAATGACCAATACAAATTCTGGTTCAACTTAGCGGATAATAACCATGAATATGAACGCCGGGTCAATACGTTCAAACTTCCGAATGATTGGATCGAATTAAGTACTGACCAAGCTTCTGAGTTGGCAAAACGTGTCGAAGAACAAAAAAGCACGATGGAAGCCGATGCACAAAAATTTGTCAAAGAAGGCTTGATGAAAGCCATTGCCCAAAATCAAGCGATGTCTCAAGAAGAACAACAACAAGTATCAAAAGACTTAGCGACAGCTTATCAAAAACAAGCATTGGCAAAATTAATCGCAGAAGTGAAGAAGTAAATAGTTTAATAATATGATAAAAATAGTGGATGAAGTATTCGACAACATACTTTATCCACTATTTTTTTATGTAAGTAGGAATGAAGAAAAATTAGATTTTTACGTATTTAGAGAGTAGAGGATAGAAAGTTCGTAAAAGAAAGGAGGAATGACTTATGATTTCAACAAAAACAAGAAAACAAGGGAATTCCCTTGTGATTACACTTCCTGCAAAGTTAGGCATAAAAGAAGGTGAAGAATTTAATATTATAAAAAAGAAAATGGCACGGTTGCTTTAATTCCAAAAGTTGAAGATTTTTTTTGAATCTGCTAAAGAAGGCGAATTTTATTTACCAGAATTAGGGGTTGATTATATGCCACATGGAGGAGAACTAGATGAGCTATAAGCCACGTCAACGAGATATCGTTCTTTTTTACTTTGAACCGTCAAAAGGTTATGAAGTTAAGAAGAGACGACCGGCTTTAATTATGAGTAAGGATGCGTACAATTTAGCAACGAATTTAATTATCGTATGCCCAATTACTACAAGTGATAAAAATAGACCATTTCTTGTGCCTATTCAAAGCGATAAGTTCAAGCTAGATGAAGTAAAGAGAAGCAAAGTAAATACGCTTCAAGTATTCTCTCTTGACTATACCGAAAAAGCTAAAAGAAATGTTAAATACATTGATACATTAGAGGAAGAAGCTTTTTTTGATATTGCACAAAGATTTCTTAAAAATTTTTCTTTCCCTATTTAGAGATCGGGTGGTTGAGAATCAATTTATCTTAGGAAGAATCAACTTATTTCATTTGATATGTAGATATATAGGCCATTTTTAGAAACCGCGAGCTACATAGTACGAACAAAAGAATAAAGCAAAAACACAGTTGGTTTTGACAAGTGATATCAAAACCAACTGTGTTTTTTTCTATTATATTTTACTATTCTGCTCTTAAAGCAATCGCTGCATCTTTCTTCGCTGCCATACGAGCTGGGATGTGTCCGCCTAACATCGTTAAGATCGTTGATACAACAATCAAAATCAAGGCGTGTACAGGATTTAGTTGAGCAACATTTTCTAAATCAGTCATATTGTACAAGAGACTATTGATTGGGAAAGTCGCTAGCCAAGCAATCAAGACCCCTAGTAAACCAGAAGAAATCCCTAAGATACAAGTCTCTGCATCGAATACCCGCGTGATATCTTTCTTACGCGCACCTAATGCTTTCAAGACACCGATTTCCTTCGTCCGTTCGATCACAGAAGTATAAGTGATGATGCTGATCATGATCATACTTGTTACAAGTGAAATACCAGCAAAAGCAATCAGGACATACGTGATGGCATCCATCAATCCACCAGTCAATTCGGTCATTGTTCCAGCTAAATCAGAATAGATGATTTTATCTTCATCTGATTTTCCTTTGTTGAATTCATCTAAATAGTTTAGAATCTCTTCTTTATCGCCAAAATTATTTGGATAGATCATGATGCTTGAAGGTAAGCTGTCTCCACCTAAATAGCTGATCAGCGTTTGTTTTGCTGAGTCATCTACTTTTTCGGTCGTCAATACGTTCATATCGCTGTCTTTTTGCGCTTGAACGATTTCAGAATTTTTGTTTTCATTGACGATTTCTGTTGTCAATTGGTCGCTGTAAGCAATACCCGGAGATAACAGATTCATCGTAGAAGAAGATTTGACCCGTAGAATACCAGAAATCTTAACCTCTCTGGAGGCATCTTCGTACATCGCTTGGTAATCCGTATTAGGAATGAAGTTTCCTGTCGGTAATTTTGTATAGTACGTATCATTGTTCACTAATTTGAAAGTTGTTCCGACGATCTTGTCAAAATCAAGCGTTTCGCCGTCTTTCACATCAAAGCCTAAATTTTTCAACGCATTGATGTTGGTATTGTTATTACCATCCACGATCAATACGACATCATTTGCAGAGGTCGGATAACTACCAGAAAGTAATGAGTAATTTGATTCTAAGAAATTGTCTTTTTGGTCGTCTAGTTGTGTTGGGAAACTAGAAACACCTACGCCAGTCATGGAAGACATCGCACTTGAGAAGGACAGTGATTCAGTATCTGGGTTTTGATTCGAAAAGCTAACAGGCTGTACTTTGCCGTCAACATCTCTTAATAAATTGATACCAGTCGTGCGGGTAAAACCAATATTATTACTTAAATCAGGATCGATACTCGTTACATAATCAACATATTCTTGGTCAATATTATTTGTATGTTGTGCACGGTCTTCATCGCTGATTTTTGCGGTAACAGTTTTTGTATCTGGATATTCGGCTGTGTTGGAACTCAAGCCATCCGATTCAGAAGGAGGACTAGTGGTGACTTTGGAAATCGTAATTGGAAAACGAGCCATCGTTTCTGACTGTGTTTGATCAATTTGTTTTTGGAATCCTGTAGATAGGGCTAATACGATCGCAATCCCAATAATCCCGATACTTGAAGCAAAGGAAGTCAAAAATGTCCGGCCTTTTTTTGTGCGAATATTATTGAAAGATAATTTTAATGCGGTCCAAAAGCTCATCTTTGTCCGACGTAGATTAAATTGATCATCTTTTGGACGTTCGATATGTGGATTAGAATCAGAAACGATTTTTCCATCTGAGAACTCAATGATCCGATCGGCATATTCATGTGCCAACTCAGGGTTATGTGTGACCATGATCACTAGTTTCTCATTGGATAGTTCTTCAATCAACTTCATGATTTGGACACTTGTTTCTGTGTCTAAAGCACCGGTTGGCTCATCACATAAAAGGATGTCAGGGTCATTGGCTAAAGCACGTGCAATTGCGACACGTTGCATTTGTCCACCAGATAATTGATTGGGTTTTTTGTGCATGTGGTCGGTCAATCCAACACGACGCAATGATTCCTCCGCTTTTTTCCGTTTTTCATCTTTAGAGACACCACTTAATGTCATGCCAAGTTCAACATTTTCAATGATTCCTAAATGCCCGATCAAGTTATAACTTTGGAAAACAAAACCGATGGAATTATTACGATAAGCATCCCAATCGCTGTCTTTAAAATCTTTTGTGGACTTCCCGTTGATGACCATATCGCCAGAGTCATAATTATCCAAGCCGCCGATCACGTTCAACATGGTTGTTTTACCAGATCCACTTGGGCCTAAAATGGCTACAAATTCTTTTTTTCTAAAAGCGACGGATACGCCGTCTAATGCTTTTGTCGTTGTTTCACCAACTTTATAATATTTCTTTATCTCTTTTAATTGTAACATTGTCACCCTTCTTTCCGTTTGAAATATTCGTTATACTAATAAGTATAACAGAACAACGAACGTAGTATAATGAATGAATGTTAACTGAATATGAACAATCAGAAAAAAAACTGAAATTTTTCAAATAATTACATGAGGAGAAATGATGAATCGAATATTACTAGTAGAAGATGATGAGCGTTTGCAACAACTTTATCAATCCGTTTTAGAACGCGCTGGTTTTTTGGTTTTCGCAGTCGCAAATGGGACCGAAGCTTTGAAGCAATTAGAGAGTACTCAAGTGGATGTGATCATCACAGATATTATGATGCCTGTGATGGATGGGTATGAACTGTTGGAAACTTTACGAAGCAGTCGCGTAGAAACACCTGTGTTGATCATCACAGCGAAAGCAGATTTTGAAGATAAAAAGAAGGGGTTTCAACTGGGAACGGATGACTATATGACGAAACCAGTAGATGTCAATGAAATGGTGTTGCGGGTAGAGGCCTTGTTACGGCGAGCGAAAATCAATCATAGCCATCAATTGAACATTGGACAAACTAGCTTGAACCAAGAAACATATGAAGTGATCAAGCAGGATCAAGCCATCTTACTTCCACAAAAAGAATTTCAATTATTGTACAAACTACTTTCTTATCCAAATAAGATTTTTACACGACAACAATTAATGGATGATATATGGGGGTTGGATACCAATACGGAAGAACGGACGATTGATGTGCATATCAAACGATTACGCACGCGTTTTATTGAAAATGATGATTTTCAGATCATAACAGTTCGTGGCTTAGGCTATAAGGCGGTGATTTGATGCGTAAAAAAATCTTTTCACAATTATGGATTTATTTTGCTTGCATTGTGTTTATTTCCATTTTAGTTACTTTGTTGTGTTTCTTAGGTTTTATTTTCTTGCTGTCACACAAAACAGTCCCTGCTTCAGAGCAACAAGCGACATGGTTTCCTTTAGTCGTTTTTGCAGGATTTAGTATGATGGTGGGCACAGGGATCTCGATCTTTGTCGGTCGGCGGATCTTGCTGCCAATCAGTGATTTACGAACCAATATGAGCAAAGTAGCAACTGGCGATTTTTCGATTCGGATGGATGAGCAACAAAAAGTCGAAGAGGTGCAGCAACTATATAAAGATTTCAACGTGATGGTCCAAGAATTGAGTAGTATCGAAACGTTACGAAATGACTTTGTTTCCAATGTTTCTCATGAATTTAAGACGCCTCTTGCCACGATCCAAGGATACGTCCAGTTATTGCAGGCGCCTAACATTTCAGAAGAAGAAAAGCAGGTTTTCTTGCAACGGATCATTGAGAGCATCACTCAGCTTTCGCAATTGACAGAGAACACACTGAAATTGAATAAATTAGAAAATCAGCGAATCAAATTAGAAAAGCGCCCTTTTCGTTTAGATGAACAGATTCGTGAAGTGATTGTTTTTTTACAACCTAAATGGGAGCAAGAACACCTTCAACTGGAGATCGATCTGGAAAGTGTCAACTTTGTCGGTAATGAAGAATTTCTATATCAAGTCTGGCTGAATCTCATGGACAATGCCATCAAGTACAATCAACCACAAGGGAAAATCAAGATTCGCCTAACACAAAATGCCACTCAAGTAATCGTTGAAGTGACAGATTCTGGCGTGGGAATGGATCAAGAAACACAAGCACGACTCTTTGAGAAATTTTATCAAGGGGAATCCAGCCGTCAATTTTCTGGGAACGGGCTGGGCTTATCACTAGTCAAAAAAATCGTTGAGTTGCATCATGGAAAAATCAGTTATAACAGTATCTCAAAAGTAGGTACGACTGTCATCATTCAATTAGACAAAGAAAACACGTCGCTAACTTATCCGGTGGAATAAGATCCAGGGAAATGAACAGTTAATGATCTATAGGAGCAATAAACCAACAAAAACAAAGAAAAAAACGCCACTTCTGATTTAATCGTTCTAAGGTGTATTTTTCAAGTAATATAAAGATGGAAAAGTGTACGAAGTCATGTCGTACATAAGAGAGTATTCGTATATTTTTCTAATAACCGTTATTGGAGGAATGATAGAAAATGAAAAAACAAGTAGTTTTATTGCTCGGACTTTTGACGTTAAGTGTTGGACTGAGCGGAGCCAATCCCATAGCCATTGCAGAGGAAACAACTCATTCTCATGGTACTCCCACAGTATTATTGAAACAGGATTCGGTCTTAAGTACACTTGTGGCAAGTTCAAGTGCAGAGGATGAAAAACAAACCGATCGTGGTATCGGTTATTATTGGAAATGCCATACATGCGGGTATAATAGTGAGTGGCATCTATTTGCTAGTACAGCTGTTTCTGCTGCCAATAAACATGCACAGCAATACAATCATGTCACCTCTGTTTATCCAAATTAGCAACTGACTATTTTAGAATGGAGTGGAACAAAAGATGAATGAAACGTGGTTGAGTAGGAATAAAAAAGAAGTGATCCGTTTCTCTCTTGCCGTTTTTCTAGGTTTTGTATTAAGTTTTATCGTGTTTACTTTGTTGTAGGTAAGAGGATAATAAGAAAGTATTCAAAAGGAACAAAGACCAGAAATCATTACGGTCTTTGTTCCTTTTTTGTAAGCAGAATTTTTATGATACTTAGCGTTGTTTTCGCGAATATTGAAGTAATTAGTGGGTATGATTGTGAATTTTATTTGCAAACAATATTATACGTGATATAATATTGGTAAATATAAAATATTGCAAACTATAAAGAAGGTGAAGTAATGCATATCCAAGTCCCAACAGTTTTACTCGATGGTACGGTTTTAGCAGCTTTAAGCAGAGAAGACATGTACGGTTACGCATTAACGAAGATCGTCCAAGAAAGTTTATCTGTCAGTGAATCAACGATGTATCCTGTTTTACGCAGATTAAAAAAAGAAGAATACTTAGAAACATACGACGAACCATTCGAAGGTAGAAATCGCCGATATTACCGCTTAACTCCGAAAGGACGTCAACATTTAGAAGAAATCATTGATAAATGGATCGTGTTTCGAGATTCCTTAAACCGATTACTGGAGGAGAATACGAATGAATGAATATTTAGATGATGTGTTGGACGAACTTCAAGAAATACCTGAAGATGATCGCTTTGATATTATTCAGTATTATGAAGAATACTTCTTGGATTCTGGCAAAACAGTAGAAGAAGTCGTGGATGAATATGGCTCACCAAAGCAATTTGCCCTGAAACTGAAAATCAATTATTACTCGGAACAAGACGACGATGAATCAGAATACAGCCAAAGTCCTAAACGGAAAATCTGTTTGATTTGGATGATCGTCATTGGGTTGTGTGCATCACCTTTATTGATTCCTTTAGCATTAGCGTTTATTCTAGCGATTTTTGGTATTCTGCTTGGCTTAATTGGCGTGATCATTGGAATCTATGTCGTATGTATCAGTATTTTAGGAGCAGGTTTATTTTCGATCATTTCAGGTGTTGCTGTCTTGCAACAATCGATTGCTAGTGGGCTGTTCTTTGTAGGACTAGGGTTACTTGCCACAGGAGGTGCTGTCTTCTTTGCACCATTACTGTTAAAAGGAACTAAATGGTTATTCCAAATGATGATGAACTTTGTCAAGTGGGTAGGACGCCGGTTTATTACGAAACGAGCGATCCATACGACGAATAGTGGGGTGTAAAAAATGAAATTAAAATATATCTTGGGGATAGGTTTAGGACTGATGATCATCGGTGGCTTGACGGCAGGATTAAGTTATGCCTCTGGTGCCCAAACGAGTCTGACTTGGGAAGGTGGTCCAAGAATAATAGAAATGACTCGTGAAACAAAAGATTTTTCGTCTGAAAAAATTGAAAAAATCGTTGTACGAGCAGATCACCAAAATATCATGATCCAACGAGGCGTGAACTTTGAGGTTGAAACGTCTCATGACAAAACGCAAAAACCAAAAATCAATCTGGAAGATCACACATTGGATATTTCAGCTGATGGTCAAACACCGGCAGTGATGATCAATATGACAGATACACGTTCGATGTTGAAGATCACGATCCCTAAAACCATTTTCTTAAAAGAATTAGTGATTGAAGGGAAAAACAATGAATTGTTTTTAGATGAATTCAGTAGTAAGAAAATCAACTTGAATTTAGCAAATACTTGGACGTCGATCAATGAAGTAAGTGGGGAACTTCTTACTGTTGAAAATCAAATGGGCTCACTAGATTTACAGGAGTTTTCGATAGATAAAGTCAAATTAGCTACAAGTGATGGCAGTATCATTTTTAACGATAACGAAAAATCAATCAAAGGCGAAGTCACACTTCATAATAGTAGTATTGATTTTTATAACAACCAAGAGCAAGGATTAGCTGTGACATTAGAAGGGGATTCTTATATCAACAAAAATTATGAATCTTTGACAACCAAGACGTACAATCAAGGAAACAAAGATCTCAAAGTAACTGCTCATAATAGTCAAGTGAACTTGACGAATGAAGATTATGACGAGCCTCCGATGGATGATGAAGATTACGGCGAGTATGATTAATCGTTGAACAGTCAAGACTGTCTTTTTCTAAATAACGAATAAATAGTTGAAGAAGCGTATAATTCTTTATGGAATAAGGAATTATACGCTTTTTTATTTATTTTACATGAAATATCATCGCCTATCATTCAATAATATAGTAGAATAAGGAAAGGGAAAAACGTACATATATGGGGAAAATAGGGTGAATATTGAATGAAAACAGAGGAAATCAAGCGGGAAGAATTGAAAAGTGAATTAGGGAAATTGCATCATTTTTTAACAGAACTGAGTACCAAGTATTATGATACAGACAAAGAAAGGGTAACGATCCAATATCCAAATAATTCCGAAGGTCGACAACTTGAACAAGTGTACAACGAAATGTTCAAACATCTACTGAAAGTGAAAAAAGAATTAGATTATTATTCACTGCCAATCATCGATACGGGTATTTTAAAATACGATCAAACAAGTGAGCGATTTGTCTTCAAGTCGGTTCGTGAGAATCTTGAATTATCCGCCGGTATGGACCTAGAGATCTTAGTAGAAGACTATTTTACTGAAACAAAACAGTGGGTCCGTACACGATTAGAATATTTGCCAGAAGCATCAGGTGGCGTACACGAAAACGGTTGGTATATCACGGAAGACAAAGAATTGGAACTAGAAGGAGCCATGGCAAGGATTCGTAAAAAAACAGAATAGAACCAAGAAAATTAGGAGTGAGTAAATGAAAGAAAAAAAGGCTTTCACTATCAATGGCTATATAGGGCTATTTATTATTCTTCTAATGTTTGTCGTAGGAATCTTATTATTTTTCATAGGGGTTGCTCGATTTTTAGTTGGATTTTCAATTGTTGGGATTTTCTTGTGGTTGCTCGTTTTCTTAGCAATCAGCGGACTGACAGTAGTCAGCCCCAACCAAGCAAAGGCAATCGTCTTTTTTGGGCAATACATCGGAACGATTCGTGAGAGCGGTTTTTTCTTAACGATTCCTTTTGCACAAAAAATCAACTTGTCGTTAAAAGTTCGAAACTTCAATAGTTCGCTGTTGAAGGTCAATGACTTAGATGGAAATCCAATCGAGATTTCCGCTGTCGTCGTTTTTAAAGTAGTAGATACAGCTAAGGCGCTTTTTGATGTAGCAAACTATCATCAATTTGTTGAAATCCAAAGTGAAACCGCCATTCGTCATATCGCCAGTCAATATCCATATGATACATTCAACGAGGATGATCTTACTTTACGTGGAAATACCACTGCGATTTCAGATGAATTGGCAAAGGAATTACAAGAACGTTTATCGGTGGCGGGGGTCGAAGTTTTAGAGACGAGATTGAATCACTTGGCTTATGCAACAGAAATTGCCAGCGCGATGTTACAACGGCAACAAGCCAAAGCCATTTTATCTGCCCGTCAAACCATTGTTGAAGGCGCAGTGACGATGACACAAATGGCTCTGGAACAAATCGAAGCAGGTCAGGATATCACCTTTACCGATGATCGAAAGATCCAGTTGATCAACAA
This sequence comes from Enterococcus sp. AZ095b, assembly GCF_051714725.1. Lineage (NCBI taxonomy): Bacteria > Bacillati > Bacillota > Bacilli > Lactobacillales > Enterococcaceae > Enterococcus > Enterococcus sp. AZ095b. Next base: position 453,394 of record NZ_JBIOSL010000001.1, read on the forward strand.
TCTACTTGTATCGATCATTACTGATAAAGGCACACAACCAGTGATCAATACAGGTAATAACAAAGAAAAATAGCTGAATGAGGAAAGCATTCGTCAGTGGAATGCTTTCTCCAACGAATATCGGTTTGAATCAATAAAAAGGAATTTGGAGTGGCTTACACCTCCAGATTCTTTTTTTTTATGGGACATATGACAATAATGAAAGAGTTTTGATAGTAAAAAGAAAGGAATTTTCACGGATACTTGACTATACTTAATTTATCAGAACAGGAAAGAAGGAGTCACAATGAAAAAATTATTGATTGGGTTGGGAGCATTTATCATCATCGCTTTTGGTGGCTACCGTTTAGCAGATCATTTGATCATGGGTGGTGAAAGCTACTATGTTCAAATCACAACGGATGGTGAGAAACAGGTGGATCACGCTGACGGTGGACAAGAAATCATCAGTTATCGTTATGAACTACCTGGGTTTAATAAAGAAGGTAAAGAAAAAACAATGGACTTCAATGGTTTTCAAGAACGACCATTAAGAAAAGATGCATTTTTGAAAGTGACTTGGAATAAAAATAAAGGCGTGACGTCTTATGAGGAAGTACAGGCAAAAGACATTCCATCAGCAGCACAAGAAAAATTAAGTAAAGGAACGGTCAATAATGGATAAAATCGTAGAAATCAAGAACGTAACAAAAGTTTACGGAAAAAGTAATGAGAAACAGACACAAGCATTGAACGGTATCAGTTTTAGTGTGGAAAAAGGCGAATTCATTGGTATCATGGGGGCTTCTGGATCAGGTAAATCAACCTTATTGAATATCTTATCAACATTAGATAAACCAACAAGTGGCACGATCCATATCAACCAAGCAGATGTCACGAAGTTGAAAGGAAATCAGTTAGCCGATTTTCGAGCAAAAGAAATCGGCTTTATCTTCCAAGATTTCAATCTTTTAGAGAACTTGACTGCACAAGAAAATATTGCAGTTCCGCTTTCTTTACAAGGCGTGAAACCAAAAGAAATCAAGAAAAAAGTCAATGCGGTGGCTGAACGTTTGTCAATCACTCATATCTTGGACAGCTATCCAGCGAAAATCTCAGGTGGACAAAAACAACGGGTAGCAGCAGCCCGGGCACTAGTTACGCAACCAACGATTCTATTAGGGGATGAACCAACTGGTGCGTTGGATTCAAAAAGTGCGAAAGACCTATTAGATACGATGGAAGAATTGAATACAAATGATAAGGTTTCGATTCTGTTGGTGACACATGATGCTTTTTCAGCAAGTTACTGTCAACGAATCTTATTTATTAAAGATGGCGTGATCCATCAGGAAGTTAAACGCGGAGAACAAAGTCGTTCAGACTTTTATCGTCAAATATTAACGATTCTAGGTAATCTAGAACAGTAAGGGGGAAACTGAACATGCTTTGGAAATTATCACTTACTGGGATCAAGAGTCGGTTAAGAGACTATATTGTTCTATTTTCCGGTTTAGTCATGGCTTCAGCCATCTTTTATATGTTCGAGTCAATGGCCAGCAACACCGATTTTTTGAACAATAATTCCACTTTAGCGATGACAGTCTTTATCTTTCGGTTTGGGTCGGTATTATTGGGGATCATCACATTTGTTTACATTCTTTATGCCAACTCATTTTTGATGACGATGCGACAAAAAGATTATGCGATGTTTATGATGCTAGGAGCAAAAGGCCGGAAAATTGCCCAAATGATTTTCTCTGAGACCTTGATAGTAGGAACAGTTGCTACTTTGGTTGGTTCAGCGCTAGGTATTGGTTTAACAAGCGTCGTCCATCGACTATTGGTTGCCCAGTTAAATATTAAAATTACTCATTTTACACCGTTCAATATGAATGGATTATTGATTACTTTGCTGTTTTTCATCGTACTATTCTTATTAGCAGCGTTTGTCAATGCATTCTCGATTGTCAAAAAACCAATTTTGACTTTACTACGTGCGGATCAAACACCTGCGCAGATGAAACAACATAAATTCTTGTTTTTCCTTGAAGTAGTTTTAGGAATCATTTTTATCGGTGTCGGTTATTATATGATGGCAAATATCGGAACCTATCAGTTGATGGGAATCGCCGTCGCGTTAGTTACAATCGTTTTAGGAACGTACTTTATTTTCCATTCGGTCATCATTTTCTTCCTTAAACTATTGAAGAAAACAGAAAATCTTTCGATGAAAAAACTGAACAACTTTACGTTATCACAGTTAAGCTTCCGTATTCGTGAATACACACAAATGCTTTCAATGGTTGCGATGTTACTCGCATTAGCTTTAGGTGCATTAACAGTCGGTCTAGGCTTTAAAAACCAGATCACTCAGTTGACGAATGAAGTATCGAATTATGATCTAGTATTGAATCAATCAGAATTGATCGATCAATCTAAAGTGGCGAAACTTTCACCAACGATCAACGCGGTCTATCAACAAAAAGAAGACGAAAAAACAGTGTACTATAACTATAGTGAGTTTGAACAAAATCCATTTTTGATCATGGAAAATCAAACACCTAACACTGGGGAAAGAAACGTCAAAACGAAAAAAGTAACCGCAGAAGAATTAGCGACAAACTTAAACTATCAAGATGAGTTGCGCTATTACGAATTGCCAGAACAACGAGAAAAAGAAATCAAATTACTGCCAGCAGAAGAATTTGCTCAATTAAATCTTCCACAAACCAGTATGCAACTGATCCAAGCAAAAGATTTCCATGAGAGTATTGAACAAATTGGTGATCTGGTAGCAGAAAACAATAAAAATAATGAATCATTAAAAGATGGAATGTTTAGTTTCACGCAAAAATATGATGCGTACCAAATGATCAATGGTATGTTCTCAGGCTTTGAATTCATGGGCTTCTTTTTAGGGATCGCCTTCTTGACAATGTTAGCAAGTTGCTTGATGTTCAAGATCCTCTCAGGTAGCAAGAGTGATGTCGTTCGTTACGAGATGCTCGGTAAGATCGGTGCTCGTCAAGCATTGTTAAAACAATCGATTCGTCGAGAAATCGGTATTCTCTTCTTAGCACCAGGGATTCTAGGAGCCATCCATGTATTATTTGGACTTCAAATGTTTACTGTTTTGATGAATGATCCATATCACAACTTATGGATACCATTTACAATATTCTTTGTTCTCTACTTTATCTACTATGTTGTAACTACTTGGCTGTACACAGGCATCGTTTTGAACAAAAAAGAATAAGTTGAGCTTGATAAAGAGCGAGAAGATGGTTTGTAGAAAAAACTCCTTCTCGCTTTTTCTGTTGCCTTCGATAAAATTTGCTTGAAGCATGATCAAATAGAGAAAAGATTACTGGATACGATGGAAGGATATCGGTTATGAGTGAACTGGCTAGATTTTTCAAAGATGGGCAACTGCAATAAACCCCTAGAAAAGAAAAAAATAAACGTTTGATCTTTGATCATCTTTATTCAAAGTTTGAATTTGATAAAGATTACTTAGAGAGGGAAGTCAACGCTATTCTAAAAAGTATTTATCTGGATCATGCGATATTACGGCCCTACCTCGGCGATTACCGTTACCTTGATCGAGTAAAGGACGGTTCGATCAAAAGGCAGTGAGAGAGACAGAACCCAATACATAAAAAGCGCATCTCTTTAAAAGCCAAATTGGCACGAAAGAGATGCGTTTTTTAGGAACTTTTATTTGTTTGTTTTTGCCAAGCATCATATTTCAACAAAAAATATTCGATCACGAAAAAAAGTGTTGAAGTTGTTTCAAAAGGTGTAAGGATATCTTCTTGATCTTGTAGTTCTGGATTCAAGAAGAAAATCGTTTCATCACAAAGTTTTGAGACAGTTGAGTTCCTAAGTTTTGTGATACCAATTGTCTGGATATTTCGTTGCTTCAGTTGCTTCGCTAATTTGACGACTTCAGGAGACTCACCATTTAGCGTGATCAACAGAACTAAGTCTTCTGGCTGAATGATTTGGTAAAACTGTTTGTTGATCGAAACGGCACCGAAGTCATAGAGTATCAATCCGTTGTGTACGAAAAGCAATTTCATATAACTTGAAACTAGCGTTTGTATATCACCTGATCCATAGATGAAAATCCGATTCGCATTAGCCATCATTGTACATAGATCAGTGAAATCTTTTTTCTTGAGGTTCTCAATTGTTTGGATATGATTTTCCAAGATTTCCTCCTCAAACTCGGATAGACGCACATTTTCCTGTGTAAGTTCATTTTTTAGATGATATTTGAATTCTGAGAAACCATCAAACCCTAATTTTTGGCAAAACCGCATGATTGTTGTGCGAGAAACGTTGCATTGTTTCGCCAGTTCGTTAATAGACATTGTTAAAGAATTTTTTTTGTGATTTGTGATATAGGACCAGATAAGAAAATCATTTTCAGTCAACCTTGACTGAAACGTCGTAATTCGGTCTTGTAACATCTATTTTCATCATTGCCAAAAATCTATAAATCGTTAGAACTCATCATTAAAGTTTTCAGAACCATGTTTCTACTACGCTTGTTTGGTCATCTGTGAATATGGATCTGACGAATAGTGGTTATTTTTTTGATGGATCGATTGAATGTTCGATTCTAATTTATAGATATTACAGGTTTTGACAAATCAGTTTCCCCCTTTTTCATTTGATATTTTTGAGAGAGTTCACGCTGTAATCGACGGAAACGTTTCTCAATCTTGTTAGTTTTATTGCTATTTTCATAGACCTTGCAAGGTGATACAACTGCTAAATCTTTGTTACCTAACTCAATAACCAATTCTTTATCAGTCAATTGTTGTTTGGTAGACTGCCTTCACTCACCCTTTGGTTTACTTGGAGGATTTTCCAATTACGTGTGTCCTTCTTGTTCTCACCTCACTATTAAGATACGCCTTCATGTACCGTTTATTTGATTAACTACTACCGGACCTCTGGTTTTATTCTCGAAGATAGGATGTGACGATTCACAAATTTTGTGACAAAAACCTTTTTCCTGTGAGGAGTTTTTAAATCATCTTAAAGTGTTTCAGGAATCCATTTTAATAGTAAACTAAGAATCGGTAAAGCGCTTACTAAAAAATATGAAGGACTAAAAAACTATGATGAAAAAAATTCAAAGATTTGGTGGAGCAATGTTAGCACCTGTCATGCTATTTTCTTTTTTTGGTATCGTTATTGGTTTTTCTTTACTTCTTTCCAATCAAACGATCATGGGAGATATTGCTGCGCCTGATACACTCTGGTATAAGTTCTGGAATGTTGTAGCAGCCGGTGGCTGGACACCATTTTTTCAATTACCGCTTTTATTTGTGGTCGGATTACCAATCAGTTTAGCTAAAAAATATGCAGCTCGAGCAACGATGGAAGCATTAGTGACCTATATTGCTTTCAATTATTTCGTCAATGCAATTTTAACGTTATGGCCAAATACTTTCGCCGTGGATCTATCTCAAGGAACAGCCGTTGGTTCTGGGTTAACATCGATTGCTGGAATCATTACTTTAGATACGGGCATGATCGGAGCATTGTTGATCTCAGGTATTGTGGTTTATTTGCATAATCGCTTTTATGAAAAAGAATTACCAGAGATGTTGACGATTTTTAGTGGTTCTGTTTTCGTTACGATGATCGCTTTTTTTGTTATGATTCCTCTAGCACTTTTGATGTGTGTCGTATGGCCTATCATCCAAGAAGGAATGAGAAGCATGCAAGGATTTTTTATCAATTCAGGAAATTTTGGTGTATTCATCTATCAATTTTTACAGAAAATCCTTATTCCAACTGGCTTACATCATTTTGTGTACGCCCCATTTGCTTATGATAGTGCGGTAGTTGAAGGGGGGATGGCTGCTTATTGGGCATCAAATATCGGCGAATTCCAAACAAGTGCACTTTCGCTTAAAGAACTTTATCCTTTTGGGGGTTTTTCTTTATCGGGCATGTCAAAAGTATTTGGAACAGCCGGCTTAAGCTTAGCCATTATTCAAGCCGCTCATCCAGAGAAAAAGAAGAAAGTTATTGCATTGATCGCCCCAGCTGCATTAACTGCGATTTTGACGGGAATCACTGAACCTATTGAGTTTACGTTCTTATTTGTTGCTCCAGCTTTATGGGGTGTCCATGCGTTATTAGATGCGTCCATTGCTACGGTTTCTTACGCTTTCGGCGTCGTTGGTGATTTTGGTGGTGGATTGATCAATTGGTTAGGATTAAATTGGTTGCCTCTTTGGAATTTTCATGGTTCGACCTACCTCACCCAAATCATGATCGGACTTACATTTACTGCGATCTGGTTCTTAGTATTTACCTTCATGATCAAAAAATTCAATTTAAAAACTCCAGGACGTGAAGAGGATGTATCAGAGATACAACTTTATTCAAAAGCTGATTACGAAAACAAAAAGAAGACACAACAAGATGAACAAGAGAAAAACCTACCTAAACATGCTAGACAAGCACAAGCCTATCTAGTGTTAGTAGGTGGAAAAGAGAATGTACTGGATGTGACGAATTGTGCCACACGGTTACGACTTACCGTGAAAGATACAAGTAAAGTAGCCAGTCCTATTGATTTTCAGGAAGCTGGGGCTTCAGGACTTGTCAATCCTGGAAATGGTGGTATCCAAATCATTGTTGGGTTAACTGTTCCAAGAGTGAGAGAATCATTTGAAGAACTGATCGTAAAATAAGAGGAGGATAATTATGAATAAGAAAAAAAGTTCAATCTTGATCGCCGGTGGAGGGAGCACATATACACCTTCATTAGTGATGATGTTAATAGAAGACCGAGAACGATTTCCAGTCAGAAAAATTAAATTTTATGATAATGATGAACAAAGGCAAGCAGTTATAGCAAAAGCATGCGCGATCATCCTCGCAGAACGAGCGCCAGAAATCGAATTTGATTATTCAACAGATCCTAAAGAGGCTTTTACAGATGTTGATATCGTCATGGCACAACTAAGAGTTGGAAAATATGCCATGAGGGAACAAGATGAAAAAATTCCATTTAAGCATAATGTTGTAGGTCAAGAAACATGCGGACCAGGGGGACTTGCTTATGGGTTGCGCTCGATCGGGCCAGTCTTAGAACTAGTCGACTATATGGAAAAGTATTCACCGGATGCTTGGTTATTGAATTATTCTAATCCAGCAGCAGTGGTCGCAGAAGCAACAAGAAGGTTTCGTCCCAATTCAAAAATCATCAATATTTGTGACATGCCCGTTTGTTTAGAAGATATCATGGCTCGAGTGATTGGGCTACGGGATCGAAAAGATTTTGAAACGTCTTATTTTGGCTTGAATCACTTTGGTTGGTGGACAAGTATCAAAGACCATGACGGTAATGACTTGCTGCCGAAAATAAGCACCCATGTAAAAAAATATGGCTATACAGAACAAACACAACAAGGCCAACACAAAGAAACAAGCTGGTTGGAAACCATGTTAGCAGCCAAAGAGTTACATGAAATTGAGCCGACCTTTTTATCCAATACGTATCTAAAATATTATTTGATGGCTGATGAAACGGTTGCTCATGCCGATAAACAGTATACAAGAGCGAATGAAATCATTGATGGACGGGAGAAAATCGTTTTTGAAGAATGCCAGCGGATTATTAATAACCAAACAGCTAAAGACACGCTTTTTGTCTCTAATGAGCATGCCTCATTTATTACAGATCTAGCTTGCGCGTTGACATTCAATACAAAAGAGCGCATGATTCTGATCGTTGAGAATAATGGTGCGATCTCTAATTTCAATCACGATGCGATGGTCGAATTGCCTTGTATCGTAGGGAAAGACGGTTATGAAGTACTATCGATTGGTGAGATCCCTACTTTCCAAAAAGGTTTAATGGAACAGCAAATTGCATCTGAGAAGTTAGCAGTCGATGCTTGGGGACAAAAATCATATCAAAAATTATGGCAAGCCTTCATCATGAACAAAACGATACCTAGTGCAAAAGTAGCGAAGGAGATCCTTGATGAAATGATTGAAGTCAATGCTCCTTATTGGCCGGAGCTTCACTAGGTATCACTTATAAAAATGAAAGGGGTCGGCTGGAGGAGATTCTTCAGCCGATCATTTTGAAAGTAGATATGGCAGTAAAGAATAAATTTCAACTCGTCTATTTTTTTCAGTATGCGTTGATGGCTACTTTGATGACACAGATCGTGCCGTTTTTGACCGAACAAGGCTATGATGCGGTCCAGAGAGGCTGGTTTTTGGCTTCTTACAGTGTGACTACGATGATCTTCCAAATCTTTATTGGCTATTATTCTGACCGAAGCAAGCAGATAAAAAAAGTTGCCATGGTAGTTTCTGTACTATTCGTATGCTTTGCAATCACTTTTTATATGTTAGGAAAAGATATCTTGCTAATGCATCTGATCGTACTGGCTATTGCAGGAGGGCTATCCAATACAGGAGCAACCGTCCTAGATAATTGGGTGTTATCAGAGTCAGAGATGCGAAACAACCTTGCGTCGATCAAAGCAATAGGTTCTTTAGGTTGGAGTGTGATGAGTGTATGTATTCCGGTATTCATTTTTAATAATAATTATCAGTGGCTGCTCGTTCCTTTTCTCTTTTTTCTAATCAGTTATTTGTACATCGCAAAAACAGTGCCTCAAACACCTCACGATACAAAGGAACCTAAAGAACAAAAAAACGAGGGATTTAATCTTTCGGATATGTATCAGCTGTGCAAGAATGGGGAGTTTTTATGTTATACGTTCCTATTTTTTCTTTTATATTTAACGATCGTCGCCAATAATACGATCGTGATTGACAAGTTACTCTTAATGGATAGTGGAAATACGTTCGTGGGATTAAAGTGGGCGATTCAAGCTTTCTGTGAAATCCCGGCGTATCTTTTATTGAATCATTCGGTGACAAAATGGAAAAATGAGCGATTGATTTTTATTTCTGGTTTCTTTTTGGTCCTGCAATTTTTGATTTATGCAACTTCACGAACGCCGTTAGTATTGCTTGCTGCCAGTTTCTTGCAGTTTTTTACTGTTCCAGCTTTTACTATCGGTAGTCGAATGATTATCAGTGAGATTACCCCTAAAAATATCTTTTCTTCAGGGCAACTTCTATCTATAAGTGTTTATATGGGGCTTTCTTCCTTCATTTCTCCATTACTTGGAGGTGTCTTGGCGCAACAGTTATCATTGAACCAAGCACTTTATTTTTTTAGTCTGCTGCCAATCTTCGCTTTTATTTGTTATTACTGTTACAGGAAGTATCAAAGAAATAAATGAAAAATCTGAACAGATGTGTACAAAAAAAGTGGGGGATGCCATACTTTTTTTGTATATCAAATAAAGGAGAGGAATACTTATGGATAAAAAAGTGCAAGTCTCAGCTAAAATGACATCTAAAAATCAAATCACTGTCCCTAAGAGTGTGCGTCAAACATTAGGCTTGAAAGAGAATCAGAAAGTTATTTTTGAATTCACGCCTGAAGATGAACTTAAAGGGACTAGTGAAAAAACAATTATGGCTTATGAAGACTTTTGGAACAATGAGTTGGTTGTGATGGAAGAACATGCGAGTGATGATACAGAAATCGTTGATTTTGGAGAGGATGTAGGCGAGGAGAAAATCGAATGGTAAAACAAGGGGATATTATTTTTATAGATTTGGTTCCAACAAAAGAGAACGGACTAGCAAAAAAAAATGACCGTGTGTCATCATTAGCAATGACAACTATAACAAGATTTTCAATGCCGTTTTAGTCATGCCAATCAGTAGTGCAACAAAATATTTACAGGAAAAATATCAACGCTCAGGTGCATTTCAAACAATTTTTGATACAGCGATGTATACAATCAAAGGAACGATATTATGTCAAGATATCCGAAGCATCGATTGATCTTAACGCAGTAATCTTCAAATGGCTGATCAAATTGATCCTCAAAAGAAAGAAAGGTTATCAGAGATTGCCAAATATTTTTTCTAACCAATAATGTAACTTTCCAGCGCCCATTTAGGTGGAGTAAGATACATAAAAAGAACCAGAACTCAGAAGTATTCCATCAACTTCTGAGTTTTGGTTCTTTGATAGAGTGTCCATTTTTGCTATCTCAAGAATTGTTTCATCCGAAAGACACGATCAAGGTTCAAGCGACTAGCAAGTGGCTGATCGGTTTCTCTGACCGTTACAGAAAGTTTCTGTGGGATCTCTCTCACTGAAAAATGATGCCATAGGTCCCAGAAAGAAGCAAATCTTAATTCTGATAGATATAGAAGTGAAGGGTTTCTTTGATTGAATAACGAAATGGTCATTCTAGATGAAGTAGACGAAGAATTTCGCCAACGAGTAGGAACGACAAAGGAATCCATTCGCTCATTTGTTTCAGAATCCTGTTTTTCTTGTTCTTTTGGTTCGTCGTATTGCGTCAAGTCATAGGCTTCAATGATGGCATTCAATTTCCTAGAATATTGTCGATCTGTCGCATAGCGCCCTTCTAAATACTTCGTTGCTTCTCGGTAATCTTTAGTCTCAGATTTCCACGTTGGTTTATAAAAATCAGCATTATGAGATAAGCCGTTTTTGATCAAATCTGCGTAGTCTTTTAAGCTTTCTTTGTAAGAGGGGTATTTACGAAATGCTGCACGGATTTGATAGTTTTGCCCAGCTGCCGTTTGTTCCAATGTGTTGAAGGAAATACTACTCCCTTTATAAGCGCCCTTGATCCCAAAAAGATTATAGTTCGGTGAACGAGAAAGCAAGCTGTTGCCAGAACCACTTTCTAGAATAGCTTGTGCCATCATAACAGAAGCATAAATATTTTCTTCTTGCCCAATTTCTCGAGCATCTTCAGCGATTTTTTCAACAAACTGATCTGTTGTTTGATTTTGTGCGAAATGGAATGAATCGTTGATCCCATCTAAAATCGGTGAACTAGCTAACGAATTTGTCGCTCGTGGTAAACCAGCTATATTGACACGTAAGGCAAAGTCGGGTCTGTAATCCTTGATGGAAGTGATCCGCACATGGTCACCCGGTTGAGGGGCATGGATGTAATTCCCATTACCAATATAAATACCTACATGATGGGTAGTACCCGAAGCAGGTCCCCAAAAAACTAGATCGCCTGGTTGAGCATTCTCGACAGGGATTTGTGTACCCGCATATTGTTGTTCCCCTGTCCAACCTCCAATCGAATGGCCAGTTACTTTTTTATAAATGTAATAAGTCAAACCAGAACAATCGAAAGTCGTAGGACCTTTGGCACCCCAAACATATGGTTTTCCCAGCTGGCGATATGCTTCTTTTACAAGTGCTTGTTGGGTGCTTGTTGTGTTGGCCGGTAAAATTGCTTCGATTGGTGTTTTTACAACAAAATCAGATGATTCTGAAGCTGGGTTTTCAATTCGATCGGGCGTCTGAGGCCGATTAGTGTTTGTTGTCTGGTTTGAAGATGAGCCATTATTGTTTGTTGATCCTGTAGAACCACTTGTATTCCCATTATTATTTGAAGAACTTGGTGGTCGTGAAGGATTTGTCGTATTTCCTGTAGTTGAATTTCCGTTGTTGTTGCCATTATTTCCCGAATTGCCAGTATTGCCATTATTACCACTATTCGGAATATCTGGAGTAACTGGCGTTGGCTCAGAAGAATCCGCCGTTTCTTCTTCTGGAGAGGTTGGTTCAGAAGGGGAAGTTGACGACTCAAATTTTGCGGAGATCGTTAAATCAGTCACGCCGACTGTAAAAATTTGTTTGGTATAGTCGATTTCTTGCGCACCTTCGATTTTGACAGAAACTAATTGTTCATTCGTTTCAGGTGTGATCATATATGTAACTTTGGTTCCTTCTTTTAAGTCTTTGACTTTGCCAGACTTAGAAATCTCTAGAAAATCTTCTTCTGTGTACTCTCTTGTTTTGATCTCAGATTTTTCTTTCTCTTCATCAACGATCTTCAATTTGATTTTTTCACGTAAATTCCGAGCAATCGATAGCGTCCGAGTGGCTGTTTCGGTCGATTCTTCCGTTGATTCCTCTGGATTATCGGAAGAATCTGTTGAAGAACTTGATAGCGTGGAATCATTAGTACTTGAATCGGTCGTAGCTGAAGGTGACTCCGCAACGATCGTGCTTTCGGATGTCTGTGTTCGCCTGATTGTAGCAAATGCAGGCTGTGTAGATAACAAAGTTGGAGCAATCAGCCAAGATGCTGCAAGTAGGCGTATTGCTGTTTTTTTCTTCATAACGAAATACTCCTTTTCTTTTTCCACAGTTGCACTAATAAAGTTGCATCTGTTCTGTCAGTTGCTTGATTTCGTGAATATATTCAATCATGATTCACGAATAAAAAACAAATAAACATTGGACAAAAGTATTAAGTAGCTATTCATTTCGTTTGAACATTCATTGTTTGATGTACCCTATTTCATTTGTGGGGGCACAAATTTTGGGGGAAATGAGTACACTTACTATAAGTTTACCAAAGATTTATCAATTCTTCAAAACATTTCGTTAAATAACGAACGTAAAAAAAGCCTTGGTTGCTGGCTTTTTATGGAAGAAATAAAAATATAAAATAACGCATTATTTAAAAAACCAATGATAACAGGTTCAGTCATCATTGATTCGCAACAAATATTCGTGTTATTGAGGGGCGGAGAGATCGATCGATTGAGTTGAGGAACGTTGGATCAACTCTACGGGCAATAAAAGTTCTTCCCATGATTTATCAGGGTGTTGGATGCGTTCTAAGAGTAAACGAGCAGTCGCTTTACCTAACTCTAAAATGGGTTGAGCAATGGTCGTTAATTTAGGCTTCATGTATTCACACATATCAATATTATCATAGCCAATGATGCTATAATCTTCGGGAATGAGTTTATCATGCTCCGCTAATCCGCGATATACACCAAAAGCTAGTTCGTCATTCAATGCGAAAATCGCTGTAGTAGCAGAGGAAAGTAAATCAGGAACGATTTCATAGCCCCCTTTTTTTGAAAAGTGAGTAGGGAACCAATGAATCTGTTTCTCAGAATGATCCACATGTTTACACGCTGCTAAGAAACCATCTATCCGATTTTGGACATTTTGAGGTGTCTGTTGTGGATAGACTAAAGCAACTTCCTGATGACCTAAGCCTAGTAGATGCTCACCGGCTAAGTACCCACCTTGATAATCATCTGTTAAGACCGCATCACTAGAACCTTCTGCTTTTTTCTGATCTAATACGATAAATGGTTTCCCTTGTTTCTTCAAAGAAACTTGAAGGGCTTTCGTTGAGACAGCCGAAGAGGCAATAATAAACCCGTCGACACCACGTTGCGTCAACTCAAGTAAATAATCCGTTTCTTTTTGATGATCAAAATCTGCATTGCATAGAATCGTGACAAAATTTTGTTGGTAAAGATAGTCTTCGATCCCTTGCATCAACGTATTGAAAAAAGGATTGGTGATATCAGGGACAAGAACACCGATGGTTTTTGTTTTCTTTGTGATCATTTGACGTGCAATGTAATCGGGTTGGTAACCTAATTCGTCTCTTGCTTTTACTACTTTTTTGACCGTATCTGGATGGAATTTTGCTTCATTGCCATTCAAGATCAGTGAGACAGTTGCGATGGATACACCTGAATGTTTCGCAACGTCTTTGATCGTCACTTTTTTCTTTGCCATTGCTATACTCCTATCTCTTTCTTAGTGTCATTTTCCCATGAATACGTAAAGAAGTAAATGATGATTCTGTGATATTCGTCATCTTGCACACCCTAGAACCGAATAAAAGGTATTCCAGAAGTAAAACTTCAATAATAAAATAAGCCAAAAAAATCAAAAAATGAAAAAGCCATTTTAGCTTTTCCACTCTTATTACTCAGTACTAATCGCTTCTCTCACGACCTCTTGTAAACGGTGTTCAAGGCGCAACACTTCGGACATAAGACAAAAAATAAAAAATGAAAGAACCATTTTCTATTTTTCTTTCTTATACCTCTGTGCTGAACGCGCCTTTCACGACCTCTTGTAAACGGTGTTCAAGGAACAACACTTCGGACATAAGACAAAAAATAAAAAATGAAAGAACCATTTTCTATTTTTCTTTCTTATGCCACTGTGCTGAACGTGCCTTTCACGACCTCTTTTGAAAAGGTTTTTTTCACAACCTTTCATTTCAGTGTTAAAATATAAGAGATTTACCAAATAGATAAATAAACGGGAGAATGAAGGTGGAAGTTTTATGAAATATGTAGAAGTAAAAAATGAATTTAAGCGTTACCAGATGGGCGAAACAACGATTACAGCGAATGACGATATTTCATTCTCCATTGAAAAAGGAGAATTAGTGATTATTCTTGGGCCTAGTGGAGCAGGGAAATCAACGGTATTGAATATTTTAGGTGGGATGGATACACCGGATGAGGGACAGATCATTATTGATGAAACAGATATTGCTCAATTCAATGACAAACAATTAACGGCTTATCGCCGGACAGATGTTGGCTTTGTTTTTCAATTTTATAATCTTGTTCCTAACTTAACTGCAAAAGAAAATGTTGAATTGGCAACAGAAGTTTCGCCAAATGCGTTAGATCCTGTAGAAGTTTTGACACAAGTTGGGCTTGCGCACCGGTTGAATAATTTCCCATCACAATTATCAGGGGGCGAACAACAACGTGTGTCGATTGCACGAGCGCTTGCGAAAAACCCAAAATTATTACTTTGTGATGAACCAACTGGCGCATTGGATTTTGAAACAGGAAAACAAGTATTGAAATTGTTGCAAAATGCTAGTCGTGAACATGGCAATACCGTTTTGATCATTACACATAACTCGGCTTTAGCACCAATCGCTGACCGAGTAATCCATATCAACGATGCAAAAGTCCGTGCAGTCGAATTGAATGAACAGCCTTCATCTATCGATGAACTTGTTTGGTAAGGAGGTTTGCCATGAAAAATAGAACTTACCTCAAAGCAGGATTTCGTGAAATACGCCAATCAAAAGGCCGCTTTATCGCGATTATATTGATCATTTTACTCGGCACGCTCTTATATGTAGGCGTCAAGACAGCTGGTCCTGTGATGCAAAAAACGATGGATGAATATGTCAGGGCAGGTAAACTCTCTGATCTACAGATCGTTTCGACAGCAGGATTGACGAAAGAAGATGTTGCAGAAGCAGAAAAACTCTCAGATGTAACCGTTGAAACGGGCAAACAACTATATTACGCGAATGCCAATAAAAATGAAGTTGTCCAAGTATTCTCTTACGCTCCAGATATGAAACAAAATCAGTTGACGGTGATCGATGGTCGCTTGCCACAATCGGATGATGAACTTGTACTAGATGAGAAGGCAAAAAATCAAGGATACAGCATCGGTGACACCTACACGATTGAATCAGATGACTTGAAAGAGACGGCGTACAAGATTACAGGTTTTGTCCGCTCGCCGTTATTCATCAATAATTTAGAACGAGGTTTTGCAAATGTAGGGAACGGGAGTATTGATTACTTTGCCTATGTCCCACAAGATAATTTTAAAACAGATATCCAATCCGTATTATATCTCGACTTTGCAAATGTCGACGATTTAAATACGTACAGTGAAGAATACCAAGAAGAGATGGAAAAAAACATCGAAAAGCTGGAAGGGTTGTTTGAAGAGCGACCGCAGCAACGTTTAGAACAGCTGAAGCAAGAGGGCAAGGATGCTTTAGCCCCTGCAAAACAAGAAATCGCAGCCGGAAAATCACAAGTGGCTGATGCGAAAAGTCAATTAGAAGCAGCGAGAACGCAGATTGATCAACAACGTCAAGTCTTGGAGCAGTTACCTGAACCGCAGCGAACACCGGCATTGAGTGCTTTAGCGGAACAAGAAAGTCAATTATCAGAACAAGAAGCACAATTGACAACAAAAGAAGCGGAGCTAACAGAGGCCGAAGCGTCTATTGCGGAGAATGAAGAAAAAATCAATGAATTAGCCAAGCCAACTTATCTTTTCCAAGAACGATCGGAAAATGTCGGCTTTCAGGAATTTGGCGATCTAGCTGAACGCATCGCAGCCATCGCAAATGTCTTTCCAGTCTTTTTCTTCTTTATTGCAGCATTGATCACTTTTACCACGATGACACGGATGGTAGAAGAAAATAGACGAGAAATCGGTACATTGAAAGCCTTAGGATACAGTAAATTGGAGATTGCCAAAAAATATGCCATTTATGCTTGTCTCGCTTCAGGTATCGGAATTATTTTAGGAACGATATTAGGAACCAATCTTTTGCCACGGATCATTTTTGAGCTTTCAAACGAACGTTATGATATTGGCAGTGCGGTGATTTTCTATGATTGGCCACCAATCATTCAAGCAGCTATTGCGTTCTTCATTGCTGCTTTTGGTGCAGCGATGTTAGTTCTATTCAAAGATCTACGCGAACGACCAGCTGCTTTGTTACAGCCTAAAGCACCGAAACCAGGGAAAAGAATTCTTTTAGAATACATTACTCCTCTTTGGTCACGTTTAAGCTTCAACCAAAAAATCAGTTATCGTAATCTTTTCCGTTATAAATCACGGATGTTCATGGCAATCATCGGAATTGCCGGTTGTGCAGGATTGATGGTCGCAGGAGTTGGGCTAAAGGATTCGCTTAGCTCGGTTTCTGCCAAACAGTTTGGACCAATCATTGATTATCAAGCGATCGTAACGACCAATCAAACTGATGAAACGAGTCAAAAAGAAATCAATGATGCAATGGATGATCAAGCGAAGATCACTGATCGTTTAGCGGTTGATTCGCAAACGATTGAACTACGTAAAAAAGGCCAAGCATCACAAAGTTTGACATTGATGGTACCAGAAAATGAACAAGCATTAGAAACGTTCATCCATCTGAAAACAACGGACGATCAATCGGTAGAACTACCAGATCATGGGCTTGCGATTACACGTAAAGCGGCCGAATTATTCGATTTATCTGTCGGTGATACGGTGGAAATGTATGATGACGATCAACAAAAATTACATGGAACGGTGGCAGTCATTTTGCAAAATTATTTGGGTAATTTTGTCTATATGAGTCCAACGTACTATGAAGAGATTTCTGGACAGCCAATGACAACCAATGCGTATCTACTCAAAACAGAAAAGATGTCGAAAGAAGAAGAGGATACACTCTCAGAAGAATTATTGAAAACGGGGGCGGTT
Organism: Enterococcus sp. AZ095b; assembly: GCF_051714725.1. Lineage (NCBI taxonomy): Bacteria > Bacillati > Bacillota > Bacilli > Lactobacillales > Enterococcaceae > Enterococcus > Enterococcus sp. AZ095b. The sequence continues at coordinate 470,588 of NZ_JBIOSL010000001.1, forward strand.
ACTAATACCTCTTTTATTTCGACACAGATCAAGAACCAAGAAGAATCTCTTTCAAATTTAGATGCAGTGGTCATCATTTTCGTCGTTCTATCTGGTTTATTGGCGTTTATCGTTTTATACAATTTAACGAATATCAATATCTCTGAACGAGTACGTGAACTTTCTACGATCAAAGTATTAGGCTTTTTTGATAAAGAAGTCACGATGTACATCGTTCGAGAAAATATCATCTTTACTTTATTAGGGATTTTTGGAGGATTTGGGATCGGTTATGTGCTGACCGACTTTATCTTACGCCAAGCTTCAATGGAATCAGTGATTTTCCCGTTAGTTATTACCTGGGTTGCTTATACACTATCCGCTGCTTTGACGATTCTATTCACGGTGATCGTGATGATCGTCACTCATTTCAAATTGAAGCATATTGATATGATCGATGCATTGAAATCAAATGAATAACGAGTGGGGGGACTAAGATGAGTATTACTGTGAATATCCTATATAGCGGTAAAGAAGGCAATGCAAAAGCATTTGCCCAAGAAATGACAGAGCGAGGAATCGTCGAACGCATTCGTGCGCAAGAAGGAAATGAACGTTATGAGTATTTTATTCCTTTAGAAGATGCTGAATCGATCTTATTGGTGGATCGCTGGACAAATCAAGAAGCAATCGATCGTCACCACAAATCAGAGATGATGGTGGAGATTGCTGAATTACGAAAAAAATATCAGTTGAAGATGAAGGTCCAACGTTTCATCGATGAACCAACAGAATAGATCAAACGATAGTTCTGATCCGTTTATTGCTTATTCTTGAAAAAGAAGATTGCAATAAACGGTTTTTTTGTTGAAAAATAGAGGAGAATAGATAAAGAGAGCTTCGGGGCAAAGCAAAAAAAGGATAAACGGTAAATTTCCCCGTTTATCCCTAGGATTATTCAGTTGGATGAGTTGAATTAGCTGTATCAGTAGTGTTCTTAAAGCGAATAAAGCTACGGATCATCTCCCGAATGATCGTATACGTCGGCAATACGAGGATCATTCCTAATAAGCCAAACAAGTTCCCAGCGACAAGTAAAAGAAAAACAGTCGCAATTGGATGGATATGAATCATCTTATTCATCACTAGAGGAGACACCAAGTAAGATTCACCAAATTGAATCAAGGTGATGAAAGCTACTAAGAGTAAGGCTGTTTTAACGTCTTGACTTAATGCGTACAGTAAAGCCGGTGCAGCACCAATAAACGGACCAAAATAAGGAATGATATCCATCAATCCACAAATCAAGGCAAGTAATAACGCATTTGGCAAGCCTAATACTTTAAAAACAAGATAACTCCCCACACCTACATACGTGCAGACTAAAAGCTTGCCACTAATATAGGTCGAAGCTGCTAAATGGAAATCATGGCACCAATCTCTGACTAACTGATGGAATTTCTTAGGCGTGTAGCGTGTCAATATAGCTGGAATCCTGTCGCCATCTTTGAACATATAAATCAGTAAGAGTGGAATCGTAAAGAGAATGATCGCAGAGCGCGAAACGATTTCGAATACATTGACTAAACTTGAAGTGGCACCTGAAACAAATTGTAAAACAAAACGTGTCAATTGGTTCAATTCCAGTGTATCAATAAATGGGAGCAAGCGTTCTTCTAATAAGGAACCATCTAGATTTTCTGCCAAAACATAAAGAATTTGAGGAACCTGACCGATAAATTTACTGATTTCCAAAATGATGATCGGTAAAATCACTTGTATGGTCAAATACACAGTTAACAAAATCAGTAGCATCATCAGTGTGACCGCAAGCGTTCTTGATTTTATATATTTGAGGAGTTGATTGTATATTGGAAGAAAAATATAAAATACGAAAACTGAAATCAAGATTGGCAAGAAGATACTTGCCATGATCGCTTCGAGTGGCCTGAAAATAAAAGTGATCTTAGAAAAAATAAAAATAGTGATTCCTGTCAAGCTAAGTAAAACAAGTGTTGCAAATAATTTGGAACGTTTTAAAAAAGTCATAGTAGAGATCCTCCGCTTTTTGGCTTTTTATCGTTTAGGGTATGTATGAAAAAAGCATGTTACTTGAAGACTGTTCAATCGATTTTAGATGCTACAAGCTGATTTATATCACGACCCTATACTTAAATATAACATAACTAAAAGAATTTATTTTCTTGAAAAAGGAATTTGTAAAAAAATAAATAGTTAAATGAATTGAGCGCGGCGTGAATGATCGATTTAACGTAAAATATTTGCTGGAAAAATGATGGCACACATTTCCTAGCGTCATTGATTTACAAACGCTTACGTTTCATATATAATTGGATTATCAACTTGTATATATAAGTTAAAAAACAGCTGGAGGTACAGGCTTATGGCGTTTACAGAAAAAGTGATTTATCAGATTTATCCCAAGTCATATCGTGACACGAATGGTGATGGGATTGGTGATTTACCAGGAGTCAAAGAAAAATTGCCTTATTTAAATGAATTGGGCATTGATATGATTTGGTTGAACCCCTTTTACCCAAGCCCGCAAAAAGACAATGGGTATGATATCTCTGATTATCAAGCAATCGATCCATTATTCGGTACGATGGCTGATTTTGAAGAGCTAGTCGCTGAAGCAAAAAAATATCAGATCGACATCATGCTAGATATGGTATTGAACCATGTCTCTATTGAACATGAATGGTTCCAAAAAGCATTAGCTGGAGATAAGTATTATCAAGATTTCTTTATTTTAAGAGATGAACCAACAGATTGGGTATCAAAATTCGGTGGGAACGCTTGGGCGCCATTCGGCGAAACAGGGAAGTACTATTTACACTTGTATGATAAAACGCAAGCTGATTTGAATTGGCGTAATGAAGCAGTCCAACAAGAATTATTCAAAGTTGTTCGTTTTTGGATGGATAAAGGTGTCAAAGGGTTCCGTTTTGATGTAATCAACGTGATCGGAAAAGACGAGGAACTGAAAAACAACGCGGAAAATGAAGGGAAAGCCGAGTACACAGATAAACCAATTACTCATACGTATTTACAACGCTTAAATAAAGAAACGTTTGGCCAAGACCCTGAAATCATAACGGTAGGAGAAATGAGTTCAACGACTATCGAAAACTGTCTTTTATATACGTCACCTGAACGAAATGAATTGTCAATGGTATTTAATTTCCACCATTTGAAAGTCGATTATGAAAATGGCAATAAATGGACAACTCCGCCATTTGATTTTGAAGAGTTAAAGCGTTTGTTCCATACTTGGGGAGAAGAAATGAGCGCAGGAAATGGCTGGAATGCACTATTTTTGAATAACCATGACCAACCACGTGCCTTAAATCGTTTTGTCGATGTCGAACAGTACCGTAAACAAGGGGCAGAGATGTTGGCCACGATGATCCATTTAAATCGAGGTACTCCGTATATCTATATGGGAGAAGAAATCGGGATGATCGATCCTGACTTCGATTCGATTTCTGACTACCGAGACATTGAAAGCTTAAACGCATATAACCTGTTACAAGAACAAGGATTCACGCCAGAAGAAGCCTTTCGACGAATTAAAGCAAAGTCACGAGATAACTCACGCACACCGATGCAGTGGACAGATGAACCACAAGCTGGCTTCACGTCAGGGACACCTTGGTTACCTTTAGCATCGAAGCACCAAACAATTAATGTAGCAAACGAGCAAAAGCAAGAACAGTCGATTTTTGCCTATTACCAAAGACTGATCCAACTAAGAAAAACATATCCAGTGATTGCTAATGGTGACTACAAAGCCTATGCACCTGAGCATCCACAAGTCTATGGTTATCTTAGACAAACCGATCATCAAAAATTATTAGTTCTGACCAATTTTTACGCGAAAGAAACGTCGGTGGAATTACCGGAAGAATTTGTAGGTGCGGAAGTATTGATCAGTAACTACCCAACGACAGTTGAAAAAGAAATGAAGTTACAGCCTTATCAAGCAGTCGCACTATTAGTGCAAGGAAAGTAGAGACTGTGACAAACGAATAGTTTGAAAAATAAGCAGCAAAAGCATGAATAGCTTTTGCTGCTTATTTATGGGATTTGCTTATCTCTGAAATGTTGCTCGATGAATACCGTATAGTTTTTTTAAGATAGGAGTGGACTCATGTCTCACGCCTATCCTTTTTTGTTACTTAAAGTAATCCTTCTCTGAAAAATCAGCTTTTTGATAAACTCCTTGATCCCCATAAAACTTATTGTAACGCTGTTTGAATTTTCTAAAGAGAAAAACAACGAGTAGTTTGATCAATGTATAGATCGGAATACCAAAAATGACGCCCATGATTCCTAGAAGATCTCCCATGACTAATAAGACAATCAAAATCGTGATGGGGTGGATCTGTAACCGATCACCCATCACACGAGGGACCACAAGATCTCCGTGAAGCAACTGGACAACGAACCAGACGATCACAAATTTTACAGCCATGAAAGTCGAATCTTGAAAAGCAATGAATAGTCCCGGAAAGAAAGCGATGAATGGACCGATATAAGGAATAATACATAATAAACCAGCAGCGATAGCCAGAATACTTGCAAATTCTAAGCCAATCAATAAGAAAGTTACCCAGTAAACGGCGCCTAGAATGAAAGAAGCGATGATTTGTCCTTTTAAGAAAGCACCTAATTGTTGGTTCGCAATTTTAGTCAAAGTCCGAAAATCTGTGCGAAATTTTGGTGGAACGATACCTAAGACCGATTGATAAAAATTGTGCGGATCTTTTAAAAGGAAAAAGGCAATGATCGGACCAGTAAATAAAGTGATAAAGGTCGTTGTGACCGCTGAGAATAGATTTCCTAGACTTTCAGCACCGCTCTGCCAATAGTTACCGATGAATGAAGTAAAGTTATCGGTGAAATCATCAATCGATGCAAAGAATTGATTGAACGAGTCAGAAAATGGTGTCTGTGCTAAAAAGTCCTTCAACGTTTGTTGGAAATCTTGGAATAGGTCAGGTAGTTGTTGAATCAATGTGGTTGCTTGCTGTTCTAAAAACGGAAATAGCCAGACACCTCCTAAGCCAATCAGCAATAAAATAATAACAAAAACTAAAATGACTGACAGATTACGTGAGAGTTTCTTGCTGAGACGTTTGATCAAAGGTTCTAATAAATAATATAAGACCAAAGCAAAAAGGACTGGTGGTAAAGTCGTGATAAAAATGACAACCAGTGGTTTGAATATAAAAGCAATCTTTTGGAAAAAGTAAATGACCAACGCGATCATCACAAGTAATCCTAGAACGTAATACGAAGTTTTCCCTCCTAAAAAACGAATCAGTCGGGAAGATTCTTTCGGTTTTTTTTCCACGATAGTTCTCCTTTCTCTTGAAATAAGTAGTTGGTTTTTGGGTTGGGCTATTCTCACGAAGCAACTATTGAGATCGAATGAAGCCTTTTTAATAGTCAGCCAAACGGTGAAAAATATGAGAAGCTATTTTCTCAAATTCTGTCTTACTACTTGGAGCTGAACATCTTTCTCACAACCTAATAAACGGTGTTCGAAAAGCTGACCTTCAACAGTAAGATGAAAAATCAAAAAATATGGAAAGCTATTTTCTGATTTTCCATCTTACTGCTCAGGTCAAAACGCTTCTTTCACAACCTTGTCCTACTCCAAGTTATTATAATCTGAAACGGGTATAAAAAGAAAATGATACAGTTGAAAAATCAATCGAATTTCGATAATAAAATAAATTTAGTAATAATGCTTGACGGTTGGTTTGATTCTATGCTAAATTAATTCCTGTTGCTAAAACGTAACTATTACGATTTGCATTTATTAATCGTAATCAAATAGAGAAAGAAGATGAGAAGGAGCGAATAAAATGAAACGTTGGATCAAGGTGGTAGGAGGATTACTGTTGACAGGGATCCTTGCAAGTTGTGGCACAGGAGATACTGCAACAAATACAAATGCACAAAATGATGAAAACTTGAATGTAATGACGACATTTTATCCAATGTACGAATTTACGAAGCAAGTAGTTGGTGAGGAGGGAAATGTTGAATTATTGATTCCAGCTGGAACAGATTCACATGACTACGAACCTTCTGCAAGAGATATGGCAAAAATCCAAAATGCTGATGTTTTTGTTTATAATGATGAAAATATGGAAACTTGGGTTCCAGCAATTGAACATACTTTAAAAGAGGGCGATGTACTTCCAATCAAAGCAACAGAAGGAATGTTGTTATTGCCTGGGGATGGTCATTGCCATCACCACGATCATGACGATGAAGACCACGATCATGAAGACCATGATCACGATCACGGAGACAACGGTCATTCACATGAATTAGATCCACATGTTTGGTTAGCTCCTAATCTAGCGATGAAGCAAGTAGAAACGATTCGTGACCAATTGATTGAGGCATATCCTGAAAAAGAAGAAGCATTCACTGAAAATGCTGCCTCTTATTTAGAAGAATTAGAAACGCTACACAACACTTTTAAAGAAACATTAGGTCAAGCAAAACAAAAATCATTTGTGACCCAACACGCTGCGTTCAATTATTTAGCTCTAGAATATGGTCTTAATCAAGTACCAATTGCCGGTCTTTCTTCAAGTGAAGAACCTTCTGCTGCAAGAATTGCCGAGTTAAAAGAATTTGTTGAAGACCATGGGATTGAATATATCTATTTTGAAGAGAATGCCAAAGACAGTATCGCTCGTACTTTAGCTACTGAAGCAGGCGTATCGTTAGCAGTATTGAATCCTTTAGAAGGATTGACAAAAGAGCAAATGGATAACGGTGAAACGTACATTTCAATCATGGAAGCAAACTTAAAAGCGCTCCAAAAAACTACGGATACTGAAAATCCATTAGAAGATACATTGAAACCTGAAAAAGAAAAAACAGTTTATAATGGTTATTTTGAAGATTCAGAGGTCCAAGATCGCCCGTTATCAGATTGGAATGGTATCTGGCAAACTGTCGATACGTATATGGCAGATGGAACGTTTGATCAAGTATTTGAATATAAAGCCAAAACAAATCCAGATATGACAGCTGAAGAGTATCGTGAATACTATGAAATAGGCTACAAAACAGATGTCGAAAAAATTGAGATCAAAGATGATACGATGATCTTTACTTTCAAGGATGGCGAAGTTAAAGAATCGAAATACCGTTATGCTGGTAAAGAAATCTTGAACTATTCAGCAGGTAATCGCGGTGTCCGTTTCTTGTTTGAAGCAGAAGATCCTGATTCTGGTGCGTTCAAGTATGTACAATTCAGTGACCACTCGATTGCGCCTACCAAATCAGACCATTTCCATATCTATTTAGGAAATGAAAGCCAAGAAGCTTTACTAGAAGAAATGGACAATTGGCCAACTTTCTATCCGGAAGAAATGACTGGAAAAGAAATCGCGCAAGAAATGATCGCGCATTAAACGATACTAAAAAACGAAGAATGAATGGAAAAGAGGATTTTACGACTTTTTCATTCATTCTTCGTTTCTTTATTAAAAAGAAATTATTTATTTTATTGTCTTTCAAGAAATCAACTTCTTTAGCCCACGAATCGAAACAGGGATCACTTCCCCGTTGGATAGAGTCACTTCTCGTGTTTTCTTATTGATTGTTTGGACATTTTGGGTATTGATGACATAAGATTTGTGACAGCGGATAAAGTGTTGACTTTTCTTTTCGATATCTTTTATCTTCTCGTAAAACTGCATTTGGGCATGTGTCAAATGGACCTCCAGTTTATGAGGAGTACCTTGAGCAGTAGAAAAGTATTGGATATCTCGAATAGGTAAAAATTTGATTTCATCATTGAATTCAATTCTAAAAATATCCTTTTGTAATGGCGCAGTTTGGAAATCTTCGAATATTTTACTTAAGATACGTTCAACATTTTCTTTAAGATCAAAAATATCTTCTTTGATGATATAATCAGTCGGCTCAATGTTGCTTTTCAAAATCGTCATGGAAAGATCGGTGTGTGAAGTAACATAAATGATTTTTCCAAGCGAGTCCAAGTCACGTACTCGTTTTCCAATGGCAATGCCATCTAATTCACTGTCTTTCAGTTCGATATCCAAAAAATAAATACCAAAAGAAGACGTACGTATCCTTGCTGCATTGAGGAGTTCAATAGGATCAGAAGTTGCAATATGGACATAACTATCCAAATTTTCAATCATGATCCGATTCTTGATTACTGTAGAGATGACTTCCAGTTGTTTCGGATCGTCTTCACAAATGTAAATGGGAATCATAAAATTACTCCTTTAATTGTATATGGATTGTTTGTGAAAATCGCTGATTCTCAATCGATGTTTCAAGAAAAAGATAAGGATTCGTTTTTGTTAACTCATCAAGAATAAATAAACCTAATCCTTCATTTTTGGGATTTGTTTTCGTCGAGAAGCCTTTTTGTTTTAACTTACTCAATGGAAACGTATTCGTAGTAGTGTTGATGACACGTATCATCAACGACTGTTTTTTCTTGATGATCAGTACTTCGATTTTTTTCTTTTTGGTTACTGTTGCACCTTCGATTGCATTATCAAGAATAATACCAAGCATTCTTACCAAATTGATCGTATATTTTTTACCAATGACGATTTCATCTGGAACGGTCAATTGGACAGAGATACCTTTTTCTTGTGCCATCATTAATTTTAAAGAGAATAGACTTCTTATTTCAGGTACCTTCATTTTGTCTAGTAAGCTAAGATTTGCTGGGAAGAGATTCATCATTTCACGTGTAGGTAAAATCGTTTGGTTATAATATTTTTGTAAGCCCTCAAGATCGCCTTCAGAAATATAACTATTCAAAGAAAACAACAGATTTTGATAATCGTGTTTAAACTCTCTAAGCTCTTGATAATTTTTTTCTAGATCTCTAATGTAATCTTGCTGCAATTGGATGCGTTGTTCCAATAATTGATCTGCCATCTTTTTATTTGATATTTTCCAATAGTAAATCAAGATAATTAGGCCGACACACAGATAAAGGATAAAAAAGCTCGTATTTAATGCTAGTACTTTTGGCGTTTCACCAGAAAATCGTGTATAAAAAATAATGATATAGTAGGTAAGTAAAACCAATGAACCGATTGTACCAATCATTCGACGGTCAACACTAGCGGACCAATTATCTAAAAACTTTTTGAATCCATACGCAAATAATAAAGATAAAATCGCTGATACAGTTATATGGAAATATTGTAATGCATCTCCAGGTTCAATGACAGCAGATTCCAATACTAAAAAATCCGCAACGCTCGTCAAATGATCGCCTAAAATGGAAGCTAATAATCCCAAAGGTAATGCGTAGATCATATGTTGGCGCGAGGATGAAAAGAAAAAGAAAAGTAGACTCAACATGGCAATTGCGACAAGTGCAGAAAAAATACCTAAAATCGGGTAAAGTATTCCCAACAGGGCTGCTGCCAAGAGACTAAACGTAGAAAATAGGTATTTATTTTTAATTTGGGAATTGATGATTAAGATAGAACTTGTGTAAATCAGATATTGCAAGGCTATGGACCACAAAAACATAAAGCACAGCTCCCATTGCGTTTTCCCAAATTATAGCATATTTATATTATTATTTTTTTAATTTTTCAGGTATTTTAAATTCTGAGCTCATACCGAAGCAGCAGCCAGATACAAAGAAATCAGAAAGGTTAGTTAATTGTTTAACGATTGTTTTTTTCATAAAAAATTCCTCCAATATTCATCATGTAATTTGTAACTGGAAGCAACGTAGCTATTTCTAAAATAATCCCAAGTAGTAAATAGGTAGAAAAGTAAGAAGCAGAGAAAAATAATGTGAGTACTGCAAATAAAAGATACATGAAAATTGCTTTTTTTAGTAGGGGTGGGCGTTTCTCTGGTGCAATTGGGTTAAGGGCTGTGCCTCTTGATCCATAGCGAAGCAAAAGGAAAAAACAAACAATTAACAAAAGGACCATCATAGGGAAAGAGAAAGTCAATTGATAATGTTTCATTACTAAGGGAACCCCCCACAAATAAAGCAAAGTCCAAAGTAAGCAAACAAATTCAGAATCGGAATGGAGACCGTAAGCATATCTGCGAATACAGATATATGAAAGGAAAGTCATTCCTGTTTCTGCCCACGTGCCTGTCAATAAAGAAAATACAAAAACGACAGCAAGTTTTCCAAGATTGTTCAGCAAAACTTCCAGAGCAAACTTCACTTGGATGTAAGTCATATCTTCTTCATCTTGTTTTCCGTTGAATAATATTGCCAATATTCGATTTACCACTTTATTTTTCATCTCTATACGTACCTCCGAATACTATAATAAGCGAAAAGACATAAAAAAAGTTTTTCGATTCATAAAAGGACGTTTTGACATCAAAATCGTTAACTAAGTGAATTTTGTAACATATTTGTTATATAAGAATGAAAAGCTTTTTCTTATGTAAAAAATAAAAGACATGTTTATCTCTAAATAATTAAAAAATTTCCTGTAAAACTATCAAATCATCTTTAAATTTTCAACTAAACGTACGATTATACCAAAGAAGAGTGAGATTATTTAACAGTTTTGATGCCAAAAGAACTTTTTATGATATTTCTGTGTTATGTTTAAAAATTTATGTTAAAAATTAGTAGAGGTTGCGAAGATAAATGTAAGTGACACGTTCTTATATTTTTGTTTTACCAACTTCTTAATAGAAGGCAGCAACTCCCCTTCCCCTTTTGTTGTTGCCTTCTGATATCAACAACAAGGTAGTTTCTATGTTAAAATGCAAGCCTTTAAGAAGGTGGGTTTGTCAATAAAGGTAACAGATTCGAAATTTTATCAAAAGAAGTTGTGCCGTATGCACAACATAATGGAGGAAATAGCATGGAAAATGAAAATCTATTTGAAGTCGGTAAAACGTACGCATTTGTATCAGATTTATTTTGTTCTCCAATTGAAGCAGAAATTGAAAAAATCTATGAGAATAGTTTGATGGTTCGTGTTCTCAATTGCGCAGATGAAGACAATGAAACTGCACACAATTTACACTGGCAATTAGTCGTTCGTAAGTCAAGTGCAGTGAAAGAGTACAGCTACTAATAGTAACTGTTCATGAATGAAAAATAGTATTTTGATAAATAGCCAGTCAAATCTTGAATGATGGAAAATCATTTTTGGATTTGACTGGCTATTTTTCCTTTGAAAGGTAAAGGAAAAGTGGGTTTTGCTTTTTTGGGGTTCTCATGTAGTTTTAGGAACTCATCAAATACATCAGTTGATAGTAGAGTTTCTTTTGTTTCTTCCTAAGACCACGATCGTAAAAGGGTGAAGCCCCATTTTATTTTTTGTAAAGGTCTGGTAGTATAAAGAAAATAAATGGAGTAGAAAATAAATAAAAGAAAGATGGGGAAGATGATCAATCAAGAAAATGAGAAAGAAATTCTTCGATTGCAAAGAGAAATCAGCCATTGGGAAAGAAAATATAAAAAGCTCCAACAAATTTTTCGAATGCAAGAAGAAATAATTGCTAGTTATGAAGCTGCATATGGGGAAGCACCAGGGTTGGTAGAAGAACAACATGAGGAAGAACAGCCAAATGAATCATTTTTTGAACATATTGAGAAGCGTTCTTATAATCGATTCAATAATGAACAAAAAGCAGCAATCACTTATGATATGAGCAAACACTTACGAATCATTGCAGGTGCAGGAAGTGGAAAAACACAAACGATATGTGCGAAAGCTGTATATCTGATGAATGAAGAACAAGTAGAAGAGCAAAGGATCTTAATGATTACCTTTACTCGAAATGCTGCCAATGAATTGAAAAAACGGGTGGATAATTTTAGTCAAAGAAAAACGAATGTAACGATCGGAACTTTTCATAGTATTTTTTATCGTCTGTACAGTGATATCAAACGGCAGTTTCCGGATCTTTCTGCCGAAGGGATTCAAGGTGAGTTTTCTAAAGACACACCATATAAAGTAAATCTTTTACTGCAGAAACTAATAAAAAAATATCAACTATATTCTTTCGATCAGTATGGTGAGAAAACGATTGCTAACCGATTGGATTATTGGCAAAACATGAATCTCTCCCAACAGGAGATCATCCAATTGATCAAAAAGAGATTTGATTCCATTGAAAAAGACCCACGTCAACCTATCTCTGAGCGTATGGATCAATTAATGACTGAACTATATGAAGAAAAACAAAAGCAACGACTTTTTGAATTCAATGATGTTCTACAAAATTTGAAAAATGCCCTCTCTCATGTAAATGTCAGAAGATATGTAGGTCAAAAATACGATTACTTGTTTATCGACGAGTTTCAAGACACGAATCCTTTGCAATGGGCAATCGTTCAGTTGATTACGAAAGACTCGCCAATCAAGTTGATCATCGTTGGAGATGATGATCAAAGTATCTATGGCTTTAGAGGATCAGAACCTGATTATATCAAACAGTTTGAAAAAGAATATCCAACAAAAACACTCTTTCTATTGACCAATTATCGTTCGCGAGCGTCGATCGTTCAAGGAGCTAATCGATTGATCACGTACAATAAAGAGGATCGCATACCTAAAGCGATGGTACCAGCACAAAAGGAACCAGGCGTATTACAGGCATTATCATTTAAAACGGTACAAGAGGAAAGTGACTGGTTGATTCAGCAAGTATATGCTTTTATAGAAGACAAAGGAAAATACAAAGAATCTATTATTTTATATCGCTCATTATCACAAACACAAGCATTGGTGCAACGTTTGATCCAAACAGATATTCCATTTGTACTAGAAGCAGATACCCAATATGCGGGAATCTATGGAATTAAGCTTTTTTATCAATTTTATCAAAAGTTTATCGGTTGGTATGATGCGGCAACACCGATAAAAGTGCAAGCACACCAGCAGTTGTTACGACAGTTGATGATTAATTGTTATCTGAAAACAAATGAATGTGACCAATTTTTCTCTAATAAAAACAGTGACCAAGATATTGTCGCTTATATTTTAAAACGGCGGCCTAATTTAGAAGCTAGAGAAAAAGAACTAAAGACATTTGTAAGCGCGCTAGAAACATTTGATCAACCAACGAAGCGGTCATGTGTTTCACTGATTGAGGCCTATTGTCGGTTGCCAAGACCGAATAAAGAAATCGAGCAAGGTGACAAAGAATGGTTGCTGGAGACTGTCAGACAATATCCAACGATCCCGCAATTGAAAAAATTGTATCTTGAGATCCAAGGAATTGCAGCAGAACTGAAAACAAGGTTGATTGCTTATCGTAAGGGGAAACTAGATGCCTTATGTATCCAGAGTATTCATAAAAGCAAAGGTTTAAGTTATCGTAACGTCTTTTTAATCGGTTGTAATGAAGGGATGATTCCTTACAATGGTGCGGTAGCAAAAGACAAAAGACTGAAAAGTGAGTTGAAAATCGAACCATTAACGACGATTGAGGAAGAGAGACGTCTTTTTTATGTCGCAATGACTAGAGCAAGGAATCGTCTTTATTTATGTGTACCTGAGTTTAAAGGGAAAAGAAAATTAAAACCTTCACGTTTTATTAAAGAAACAGGTTGTAAAGGTAAAAAAATCAAATAAATGACGAAAAGCAAAGCGAGTAAAAATACACTTGCTTTGCTTTTTTATTCAAAAAAATAAATAACTATAATTATTTATGTAAATTTTAAATAACCGTTGTTTATAAAAAGAATATAACCTTTAATTGATTGTTTAAATAACGATTTTATGAACAAAAACAAATTTTATTTATTTTGGGGATAGCGTATGACTGGCATTATTTTGATATTACGTTTAGAATGGGATTACAATTAAAAAGGAGTGAGAAAATGATAAAACTATACACTTCGCCTAGCTGTACATCTTGCAGAAAGGCCAAAGCATGGTTACAAACGAATCATCTTAATTTTGAAGAAAAGAATATCTTTGCAGAACCTCTGTCAGAAAATGAGATACGACAAATATTGGCCGCAACAGAAGGTGGAGTCGAAGATATTATTTCTACTCGTTCAAAAGTTTATGAGAAATTAGGGATCGATTTTAATGATTTATCCTTAAAAGAAATGATCCGCTTGTTCAAAGAATACCCATCTTTACTTAGACGTCCGATTCTACTTGATGAAAAAAGAGTATTGATTGGATTCAATGAAGATGAAATACGAGCATTTATTCCTAGAGAAATACGAGGTGTCGCAAGAAACTTGATTTATATGAAACATAGTGTCTTGTATTCGTAAGAATAGGAGGAGACGTTGTGAATATCAAAATCTATAGTTCAACGAATTGCACCATAACGGTTAAAGCCATACAATGGTTAGAGAAAAAGAACTTATCTTATCAATTTGTTGATCTAGAAAGTAGAGCTTTAAGTAATAAAGAAGTCAAAGAGTTATGTAGTTTTGAAAATGCACATATTGAACAATTATTTACTACATGGTCATTTGAATTCAAAAAAATTAAAGCTGGACTTCCAAAAAAACAGGAAGATCAACTTCTATTTTTGTGCAAAACGCAACGTCATCTTTTAAGACGTCCTTTGATCATCATCGATGATGCGCTGTTTGTTGGCTACGATCAACGATTGATGGAGCAATTGATTTTACATGAATAGACTGTATCCAATTGTGTTACATACTGAAAAAGGCAATTGGGATCATCGGTTTTTCCTTAGTAACAAGCCAAAGAATCAAAATCTCACTTACCTGTTCTCTGGTTTTTTGGCTTATTACCAAAGGCGCGTTGCATATTTTTCGTAAAGAAACTAGTGATAACTAGCAAAAAGTGTAAGAGGCAAATCGTATATTCCAAAATAAAACATTTCGACTTTTTCGTATTTCTACTATAAAGAGGATCAAAATTGAAAGTATACCAGATAGATTTATCAGAAATAGTGATTGACAACTAAATAGAATAAATGGTATATTTTTTTTTGTTGTTTTTTGTTTATTACTGATTTTAATAGTGTAAATAAAACTTTAAATAATGCTTGACGAATAGAAAAACACATGTTAATATAACTAGTGTTGTTTGAGAAAATCATCAAGGAATGTTGTCTCTACAAAAGAAGAGATAAAAAAAGTTGTTGACAAATAACAAACAACAAGTTATTATAAGTGAGTTGCTAAAACGACCTCGTGAAAAACGAGTTGAAAAAACTTTTAAAAAATAGTTGACAATCATCCGAGAGTTTGCTAAGATATAAAAGTTGCTACGGCAATCACAAACGATAAGTTGAGGCAGTTGTGTTTCAATTATCACGTAGACCTTTGAAAACTGAACAAAGTAAGACAAACCAAATGTGTAGGGCGTCTTGATTCAATTCAAGACAACAAACATTTTTAACAAGCAAGCAATATGCTAGCAAACAATTGAGCTTAACAAATGAACTATATGATGTTCGAAAGTAAATTTCGAACTACAGTTCCACATCAGCTTTCGCTGTGAGGAACTAGCATATTATGAGAGTTTGATCCTGGCTCAGGACGAACGCTGGCGGCGTGCCTAATACATGCAAGTCGAACGCTTCTTTTCCCACCGGAGCTTGCTCCACCGGGAAAAGAGGAGTGGCGAACGGGTGAGTAACACGTGGGTAACCTGCCCATCAGAAGGGGATAACACTTGGAAACAGGTGCTAATACCGTATAACAATCGAAACCGCATGGTTTCGTTTTGAAAGGCGCTTTACGGTGCCGCTGATGGATGGACCCGCGGTGCATTAGCTAGTTGGTGAGGTAACGGCTCACCAAGGCCACGATGCATAGCCGACCTGAGAGGGTGATCGGCCACATTGGGACTGAGACACGGCCCAAACTCCTACGGGAGGCAGCAGTAGGGAATCTTCGGCAATGGACGAAAGTCTGACCGAGCAACGCCGCGTGAGTGAAGAAGGTTTTCGGATCGTAAAACTCTGTTGTTAGAGAAGAACAAGGGTGAGAGTAACTGTTCACCCCTTGACGGTATCTAACCAGAAAGCCACGGCTAACTACGTGCCAGCAGCCGCGGTAATACGTAGGTGGCAAGCGTTGTCCGGATTTATTGGGCGTAAAGCGAGCGCAGGCGGTTTCTTAAGTCTGATGTGAAAGCCCCCGGCTCAACCGGGGAGGGTCATTGGAAACTGGGAGACTTGAGTGCAGAAGAGGAGAGTGGAATTCCATGTGTAGCGGTGAAATGCGTAGATATATGGAGGAACACCAGTGGCGAAGGCGGCTCTCTGGTCTGTAACTGACGCTGAGGCTCGAAAGCGTGGGGAGCAAACAGGATTAGATACCCTGGTAGTCCACGCCGTAAACGATGAGTGCTAAGTGTTGGAGGGTTTCCGCCCTTCAGTGCTGCAGCTAACGCATTAAGCACTCCGCCTGGGGAGTACGACCGCAAGGTTGAAACTCAAAGGAATTGACGGGGGCCCGCACAAGCGGTGGAGCATGTGGTTTAATTCGAAGCAACGCGAAGAACCTTACCAGGTCTTGACATCCTTTGACCACTCTAGAGATAGAGCTTCCCCTTCGGGGGCAAAGTGACAGGTGGTGCATGGTTGTCGTCAGCTCGTGTCGTGAGATGTTGGGTTAAGTCCCGCAACGAGCGCAACCCTTATTGTTAGTTGCCATCATTTAGTTGGGCACTCTAGCAAGACTGCCGGTGACAAACCGGAGGAAGGTGGGGATGACGTCAAATCATCATGCCCCTTATGACCTGGGCTACACACGTGCTACAATGGGAAGTACAACGAGTCGCGAAGTCGCGAGGCTAAGCTAATCTCTTAAAGCTTCTCTCAGTTCGGATTGTAGGCTGCAACTCGTCTACATGAAGCCGGAATCGCTAGTAATCGCGGATCAGCACGCCGCGGTGAATACGTTCCCGGGCCTTGTACACACCGCCCGTCACACC
>NZ_JBIOSL010000001.1:492500-790000 GCF_051714725.1 Enterococcus sp. AZ095b
GTCTAAATTAAAACTTTCGACATTCATTTTCATATTGAATTACTCCTAACTATCTGATGATTCTTTTTAGGGAAATGAAAATCCTCTAAAAAGATTGGGTCGATTTATCTAAATTCTAACACTTATTGCAGGTCAGGTGTAGAAAACTGATTGATTTTTTTTCAATTCTTTAAAGATAAAATGGATCAGTGATTTTTCAATTGGGTAAAGGCTTGGTTCAAATCATCTAAAAGATCTTGGGCGTACTCGATTCCTACGGATAAACGAATCAATCCGTCTTTGATTCCAGCTTTTTCGCGTTTTTCTTTAGGTACAGAGGCATGAGTCATCACAGAAGGAATTTCCACTAAACTTTCGACACCACCTAAGCTTTCAGCGAGGATAAATAGTTGCAAAGCTTCTACAAAAGGAATTGCATCTGCGTCGTTTTTCAAGGTAAAGGAAACCATTCCGCTATAGCCGGACATCTGTTGTTTCGCAATTTCATGATTATTATGGGTTGTTAGACCAGGGTAATAGACTGCTTCAACTTCAGGATGGTTCGCTAATAATTCTGCTACAGCATAGGCATTTTTTTGATGTTCTTCCATACGCACACTAAGAGTTTTGATCCCGCGTTGCATCAACCAACTATCTTGTGGACCTAATACGCTACCGATGGCATTTTGATAGTAACCAATTTGTTCCGCCAACTCTTGGTTGTTTGTCGTAACTAATCCAGCAACGACATCACTATGCCCGCCTAGATATTTTGTGCCACTGTGTAAAACAATATCAGCGCCTAATTCTAAAGGTTTTTGAAAGTATGGTGTAGCAAATGTGTTATCCACGATTGTTAACAGGTCACGATTTTTTGCAATGGCAGCCCCTGCTTTCAAATCGGTGATTTTAAGTAGAGGATTACTTGGTGTTTCTAGGTACAAAGCTTTTGTATTGTCTTGAATTGCTTCTTCAATCTGTGCAAGATTACTTGTATCGACGATCGTATACTCTAACCCATTTTTTGTAAGAACATTATCAAATAAACGGAAAGTTCCACCATAGACATCATCGCCTAAGAGAATGTGATCTCCAGATTGGAATAAGGAAAAGACTGCATGGATTCCTGCTAGACCTGAGGCAAAGGCAAAGCCACGAACGCCACCTTCTAAGTCTGCGATCAATTCTTCTAAAGCAAAACGTGTTGGATTACCTGAACGTGAATATTCGTATTCTTTCGGTTGTCCAACTGCATTTTGGCGGTAAGTCGATGTTTGATAGATCGGTACGCTAACTGCACCGGTTGTCGGATCTTCACTAATACCACCATGGATCAATTTTGTTTGAATATGCATAATTATTTCCTCCAATTTCTTCATTGAGTTTATTGTGTCGTTTGTTGCTTACAGATAAATATTTTTTGATAAGTAACGATCGGACGTGTCTGGAAATATGGTCAGGATAGACTGTCCGTTCGGTAGACGTTGTGCTTCTTTTAAGGCTGCGGCAAAAGCGGCTCCGCTCGAGCTGCCTACTAATAATCCGTGTTCTTTTGCTAGTTGACGTGTGTAAGCAAATCCTTCAGCATCAGAAATCGTTTCAAATCGATCAATTGTCAACTCACTAAGAAAAGGGGGGACAAATTCAACGCCGATGCCTTCAATTTCGTGCCCATGTGAAGGACCACCATTCAAAATTGATCCTTCTGGCTCAACACCAATCAGGCGAAGTTCAGGTAAACGATCTTTTAGAAATTTTGCGGTTCCAGCAAACGTACCACCACTTCCAATACCGGCAACAAAACTATTGATTGACCCTTCCAATTCTTGAAACAATTCAGGCCCCAATGTTTGGTAATAAGTGGCTGGATTGTCTGGGTTTTCAAACTGCAAGGGAACATAACTATTTGGGATCTCAGAAGCTAATTGTTTACTTTTTTCGATCGCACCAACGATTCCTTCTTCTGTAGGAGTGTGTACGATTTTTGCGCCTAGTGCCTGCATGATTTTTTGTTTTTCTATACTAAATTTTTCTGGTACGACAAAAATTGTTTTTAAATTGAATTTCAAAGCTGCCAGACCTAAACCAATCCCTGTGTTACCAGCAGTTGGCTCAATGATCGTTGTTTCTTGATCGATTTTTCCGCTCTCAAGACCGGAAGTCAATAAATACAAACCTAAACGGTCTTTGATACTACCTCCTGGATTCAAGTATTCCAGTTTTGCATAGATCACGGAATCTTTTGGCATAGGAAAATCTTGCGCAGTAAATTTATAGACGGGTGTATGCCCGATTGCTTCAGTAATTGATGAAATGATCACGAATCCAAACCTCCAAAAAAGTAAAATAAAAAGGAGCTGACTATTTAATCAGCTCCTCGTAAGATCATAAATTGAAAAGACCAAGAAAGAAAACACTTTCACTACAGAAAGAGATCTTTCATTCAACTATGAAGGGCAATTAATAGACATGGCAAACAGTATGCTGTTTTTATACACCATACAACAACACTTCAATTGTTTTAAGTAATTGATTGCCATGTTTATCCCTCCAATAATGATTTAATTAAAAATAGCATGAAAAAATAAGAAAGTCAAAGACTATCATTTGAAAAGCAATAATTTCCTAGTTTTATAGACGTTTGTCTGATACAATAAGGGTGATTATGATTAAGAAAAAAAGGAGCAAAAAATAATGATCTCAGCAAGCGATTTAAAAGCCGGAATGACATTTGTCCAAGACGGAAAATTGATCAAAGTAATTGATGCAAGCCATCACAAACCTGGTAAAGGAAATACTGTGATGCGTATGAAGCTAAAAGATGTTCGTACTGGTGCTACTTATGATACGACACTAAGACCAGACGAAAAATTTGAAAAAGCACACATTGATACAAAACCAGTTCAATACTTATACACAATGGATGATACAGCATTCTTTATGGATCTAGAAACATACGAACAATATGAGATCCCTGTAGAAACTGTAGCTGAAGAAATGAAATTTATCTTAGAAAACATGGAAGTTAAAATCCAATTCTTCGGTAGCGAAGTGATTGGTGTCCAATTACCAACAACAGTTGTCTTACGTGTCGTTGAAACACAACCATCGATCAAAGGTGCGACAGTGACTGGTTCTGGTAAACCTGCAACGATGGAAACAGGCTTAGTAGTCAATGTTCCTGATTTCATTGAAGCGGATGAATTACTAGAAATCAATACAGCAGAAGGTTCATACGTAAAACGTGCAAAATAACCGAGTGTAGTAAAAAAGCTTTTAAGCAGGATGCTTAAAAGCTTTTTTTTATATTAATCAGTTAATCAGCAAACAATGTTTGTAGTTTTAAATGATGGACTTCTAACAGTCGTTGATACAGATTTGTCTCAAAGTCTCTATAATGACAAAAATCAAGGACTGTATACTTAGAAGAATCAAGACCATTAGGAATCAGCAGGGGGGAACCAAAGATGAAAAAGTCATATTCTTCAGTGATGGGAAGCGTGAGTCGCTCGATATCTACAAAGGGGATCTTCTTGCCTAAATTCAAGATTTCTGCGGAGATCAGATGCTCAGAGACGTTGACAAACCCAACTTTCAATTTATAGTTTTCATCGATTTCTGAATAATATGGATAAAGTAAACTGGCTTGTAGAAAGGCTAATTCACTTACGCAAGATTTCAACCAGGTATAGTTTTTTCGTTGTGCGATTTTTTTCCAAAACCCTTCGATTTTGATTGTCAAGATACGTAAAAGTGGGTATTTATCTTGAATATAAGAAGAGATAAATAATGTGGTCAAAGGAATTTTTTGCTTGAACATGCTAAAGTTACCGATGGATAGATAGAGATTCAAAAGCAAAGCGGGCTCTTTTTCAAAATGGAATGTACCAATAAATGTCTGACAGTGCTCTTGAAATTCCTCTAAAATAGCTTTGATCTCATTACTCGGTTGTTGATAGGAATGTTGCACGATCGGCACACGAATATCTTGATTAGAGGTAAGAAACGGCCAATAATAGAACAAATAAAACAAAGAGTTTACCTCTAAGATATCTAAACGAAGATTCGCAATTTTGAAGAAGTCGTAAAAAAAGTCAATGTTTGTTTCACTTGGAATAAAGGAATCTCTCGATAATCGATAGATATCCGTAAAATGATTATTTTCGATCCTCAGCAAACAAATCAGACAATGGAGACTAGCTTGTTTTTTTCCTAAATCAAACTTATTCTTGTGTTGCGATCCTTCGTGCTTATAAATCAATGCGCGAACTTCTTGGCTGTAAGGAATACTATCCAGACTTTCTCCTAATGAAACAAACCAAAAGAAGTTGAAAAAAATGATACGAATCAGCATTTCAGAACCAGATAAGGTAAGATTCGATAAATTCAAATTGATATTGTACTCCTTCAAATATTCAGCCAATTTTTTTGTTTGTCGAAAACATGTTGAGCGGCTGATAAAATGGCGATTGCAAAAAGCTGCAAGATCTTCATCTTGTTCAGTCAGAAGACTGATCAATAATTTATAAGGAACACTTTCTGTTGATAGGAAATGTTGGTATTGGGTATATTGAACAAGTTGTTCAGGAATGGATAACTTGTTTTTAGTATGTAACAGTTTAATATCAGTAAATTGTTCTAAATCATCTTCTATAGCACATAGGATTTTTTTGAAACGGGTCGGACTGAAATAGAAATCTAAGTTTTCTCGTACATGATCTAAACTATATTCCCCCGACCATAAGGTCATTATCTTTCCATACACATTTAATTTCATTCTTGCATGGTCATCTAATAAAATTTTTTCAATCAATTCTTCACCTTCTTTTTATATTTTTATTATTAATACCGTATTTATTTTTCCTTGTAAATACTTGTCTCAATTTTCTAAAAAAACTCTACCGGATTTAGAAATATTTTTTTTAAATTTGTCTCAAAATTATTGCTCAATGAGTATATTTTGTGAGAGAAAAGAATAATAAATCGGTTTTAAATAACTAATCATTCAATGTATTCGTTTTACTATATCAAATTTAAAGCTACTTAAAATAACTGTAATTTAATAGTTAGAGACAAAAGAGAAGAGAACTAGAAAGATTAGTGAATTTTTTCTTTTTTTTATATTATCTAATTGAATTTTAAAGTTTTTCTAAGGAGGTATCCATAAATGAAGAAGCGAAATTATTTCATCGTTTTCTGTCTATTTTCTCTATTTTTCGTCACCTATTTCTATTTCCAAAAAGGAAAGACTGTGGCAGCTAATGAAGAGGCAACCATTGAAGTCTTAAATAATGAATATGGCAAAGTAAGTATTAGGAAAATAGATCGTCAGCTAACGGTCGTGTATCGATTAAATGAGCAAACACAAGAAAACAGATTTTTATTCCAGTTACATCCAAAAGATGCACCTGAAACGAATCTGCTTTCCTCTTATGTTTCTCAGGAATATCAAGAATACACAGATGAGCAACAACGAAAATGGCTAGCAGGTGATTTTTCTCAAGCCATTGAAGAAAAAGAATTGACCATTGAATTGCCGAGTACGAGCAAAGAATTTCAACTCAATATTCAGATAGAAGAAAAAACGGGTCAGTTACTTTTATCTGAACCAGCTTCCTTTTCATTTTCTATAGATAACGAGAATCAGGAAACTGCACAAACGAGTGAACCAACGTCTGAAACCACGACTTCTTCTGAAAACAGTGAGGTGTCGGATGATTCATCGATAGCTAAAAACGAATATCGTCCGTTTGAACAACCACAATTATTCAATGAACAGTTGAAACCGAAAGGGTTAGCGACGATTGAACCGGAATATACCACAGATGAGCAAGGAACCTATCCGCAAGCGATGTGGCAACCGGAAAATGACGAGAATGTACGAAATCATCAAGGGAATCGTCATGGTCAATCACAATGGGATGGATTGACGAATTGGGATGGTGACCCAACCAATCAAAACAATTCTTATATTGAATATGGTGGGGAAAAAGAAGAAGCCGATTACGCAATCCGTAAATTTGCCAAAGAGACAGCGACTCCTGGATTGTTTGACTTGTATCTGAATGTTCGAGGAAATACCCAAAAAAATATCCCTCCTTTAGATGTCGTTCTGGTTGTTGACTGGTCTGGCAGTATGAATGAGGACAATCGTATTATTGAAGTGAAGAATGGGATTGATCGATTTGTCGATACCTTATCAGAAAGTGGTGTAACGGAAAAAATCAATTTAGGTTATGTTGGTTTTTCTAGTGAAGGCTACGACAATCGAACGATACCGATTGCAGGATTTGATTCTGTAAAGGAAGAAATCCAAGCAGCCACACCTGATTCAACAAGTGGTGGTACGTTTACTCAAAATGGTTTACGTCAGGCAGGCGAGATGTTGTCTGAACAAAATGGTCACAAAAAGGTGATCGTTCTTTTGACTGATGGTGTTCCGACATGCTCCTATCACGTATCAAGTGTGGTGACTGAAGAGGACGTTAGTTATTATGGCGCGACTTTTAGCAATCAAGTCGATCATCCCGAATATACTTCAAAAATTTCCCCGCCTTATCTTGTACCTGTTAGAGACCAATATTCACAATGGCGTTGGATCAATTCAACGTTTACAGCAACGATTGGTGAAGCAATGGCATTGAAACAACGAGGAATCGAGATCCATGGCTTGGGTATACAGTTGCAAGGAGATGAAACTGAAGGCATCACGAAAGAGGAAGTAGAACGTCGAATGCGTAAGATGGTTTCCACTGGTGAAGACGGCACGGCATATTATGAATCTGCCAATGAGTCTACAGATATTGCTGATTATCTAGCCAAAAAAGCTGTGCAGCTTTCTGGAACAGTCGTTGATGGAAAAATCACTGATCCAATCATTGATCCATTTGTTTATCAACCAGACAGCGCTTCTGTTACAAGTGTAGGGACAACCCCTCTATCGATTGAGCCACTTCTCTCTATTGATGGGCAAACGATCAACGTCGATAAAATCTATTTAGAAAAAGGGCAAGAAATCCAACTACATTATCAAGTGAGACTCCAAACAGAAAGCAAAATGTTCGAGACTGATACTTGGTATCAAATGAATGGGCAAACAATCTTCCAACCAACGAGCAACCCAGATGTTCTTGCTAAATTCGGTGTGCCGTCAGCCAAAGCACCAGGTGTATCTCTTGATTTTTTCAAAGAATGGGAAGAATTTGATCAAGATACGACGACTCGACCAGAGAAAGTGATTTACGAAATCAAGCGAACAGGAATCACCGAAACATCTAGTTGGGAAAGTGGCTATGTACAATTAAGTAAACCGGAAGAGGAGAACACCAATGTTTGGGAGCGAACCAATATCACCAAACTTCTAGCGTCCAGTGAAGCGTCTCGTGAAACCCTCAGCTTGCCAAAACACAACAATCAAGGGCAAGAATTTCACTATGAAGCGGTGAATGAGTTAGATGTACCAGGATATCAATCAGAAAAAGTCAACGCAACGACTTGGAAAAATAAAAAACAATTTGTTCCTTTAGATTTAAAAATAACCAAGAAAACTTCGTCAGCTGACCATCTCCTAAAAGGAGCAGTGTTTCAACTAACGATTGAAGGTCAGGAGATTCAGCTGATCGACCATGAGGATGGTACCTATTCATTGCCAGAAGGCACACGCCTTGAAAAAGGAAAATCTTATACATTGACAGAAATCAGTGCACCTGCTGGACATGAAAAATCGGAAAAGCAGGCGTGGGAAATTGCTATTTCTGACAATGGGGAAGTAACAGTGGACAAACAACAAGCTACAGTCACTGATCAAGTGATCCAATTGACGATTGAGAATCCATTTGCAGACCTTCCGATAGCCATAAGAAAATATACCGAAAAGGACAAACAAAAAATCAATCTGGCAGGAGCAACTTTTGCTTTACAAATAAAAGGAGAAACAGGAACCTATCATACACTGAAAGAGGAAGTTACCGCGTCATCAGGATTGGCAGAATTCGTGATACAAAAAGCGGGTGAATATCGCTTAGTAGAAACAGCAGGACCGCTTGGTTACGATACGATTCCAGGAAACTATGAATTTAAAGTTGACCCTTACGGTACGATTCTCTATGACGGAGAAAATGTAGAGGAAGATACCGTTTGGACATTGACGCATATGAATCAAATCAAACCTTTTGATTTAACAGTCCTAAAGCAAACGGATACAGGACAGGTGTTAAAAGGGGCAGTCTTCCGACTATCCGGTTCAGATGGACAGGTTGAATTACCAAACGACGATAAAGCAACTGATACATTTGTTTTTGAGAACCTAAAACCGGGTGAGTACACGTTGGAGGAAATCAAAACACCAGAAGGTTATCTGGGGTTAGAGCAACCCGTACAGATCGTTATCCAAACGGATGGAAAAGTAACTGTAGATGGTGAACCATCAGAAATCCAGTTACAAACTGATCATACGAACAACCAAATCCATTTGGTCATCACCAATCAGGCATTGATCCCAATGCCTGAAACCGGAGGATCTGGCCGACTTGGCTTCCTATTATTAGGTATCCTTGCGATTGTTTCATTTGTCGTTTATTTAAGGGGGATGAGACGAGGAGGCATTTCAAGTTGACCAAGTATTATTGGTTCTTGCTGTTGTTGCCTTTTCTGTTAGTTGGTGGTGCCAAAACGTGTATCGCCCAAACACAAGAGATGGTCCAGTTGATTGTCCATACTACGCAACCCTCATCAGATAAACAAACGGAATCTCATAAAGCGAGTTTTGCGGTTTACGATGTGACAAAATCATTTTATCAATTACGTAAAAAAGGATTTACTGTCGAAGAAACACAACAAATCATTGCGTGACAAGGTACTTCAGCAGGTTCTTTTCTAATGGAAAAACTGGTGAAGTCGAACAATGATGGAGAAGATGTAGCAATCTTTGATCTACGTGAGTCAACGAATCAAATAGGTAACGTTTATTTAGTGAACGAAACCACTCACATAGCAGATGCGTTTGTAGGATCACAAAATGTAGTCGTGGTTTTGCCTCTTTATGATTCATATGATCACCCACAAAAGGCAATCCATCTCTATCCTAAAATGAACCAAGAGCCATCTGCGATCGTCTTTGAAAAAAAGCTTGTAGAGGAAAAAAACACTTATTCGATTGGTGAAAAGATCTACTATCAATTGGATATCCAGTTTCCAAATGGAATAGCAACTGAAGAAACATGTGTAGTCACTGACAGTGCGACGAAAGAGTTGGAGTTGCTAACTGAATCGCTCAAAGTCCACAGTGAAGAAAAACACTTGGAAAATCTGACGTTTCATAGCCATAGTCAAGGATTCAGTATTGCGTTTAACGGTCAAGACTTGCAAGATCTGGCAGGTAAAACAGTGAGGATCAACTATCAG
Source organism: Enterococcus sp. AZ095b (assembly GCF_051714725.1). Classification (NCBI taxonomy): domain Bacteria; kingdom Bacillati; phylum Bacillota; class Bacilli; order Lactobacillales; family Enterococcaceae; genus Enterococcus; species Enterococcus sp. AZ095b. The sequence continues at coordinate 501,882 of NZ_JBIOSL010000001.1, forward strand.
ATGCGTTTACGACAAGATGCAATCGCTGATCAATCGATCATCAATCAAGCGACATTAGATATCGGAACAGCATCATTGTCACGAAGTACACGTATTCGAACAGGAGGGAAGTGGTTTCAAAAAGTTACAAAAGATAAGGAACAACAGGTGCTAGAAGATGCAATGTTTATGATCAAAAACCAACAGGAAGAATACCTGCATTTGAAAGATGGAAAATATTGCTGGAAAAAACGAGCAAGAGATGCAATAACGCTGACTTCTGATCGAAATGGCTTATTTTCCATCAATGGCTTAGCAGACGGAGAATATTTACTTGAAGAAATCAAAGCACCAAAAGGGTATAAAAGAAATCCTTATGCTGTCTCGTTTGTCGTAAAAAGTATGTCATATGCCATCAATGGACAACCTAGTGAACCTTTGAAAATCACTAATCAGAAACAAGAAACGAGTTTTCTTTTTCCAAAAACAACTGACGAAAAAATAAGTGTTGGTATGATTGGTGGCATATCGATCATAGGTAGTTTCATTATTTATCAAAAGAACAGGAGTAAAGAAGAATGAAGAATAGAAAAAATTTCAAAAAAGTATTACTATGTCTTATTTCATCACTACTTACACTGGTGGCATTACTTCCTAATCCACAAGTGTTTGCTGAAGGAATGGATGCACAATTGGTGATCCACAAAAAGAAAATGTTAGATTTCCCACAACAAGAGATCCAAAATACAGGGAAAGAAATGACTGAATTCAACAACTATCAAGGGTTGGCAGATGTGACGTTCCATGTGTATGATGTCACCGAATCATTTGCTGAAGCAAGAAAAAATGGCGCGACGATTGAAGAAGCAAAAGCGATCGTCCAATCACAGACTTCTGGCACAGCTCTTCTTTCTGGTACCACAGACGCTCAGGGGGATCTTTCTTTAGCATTGCCAAAAAAACAAGCTGGAAAAGATGCAGTTTATGTGATTGAAGAAGAAGCAAAATCAGGAGTAACAGCTGCTGCAAATATGGTTGTGGCATTTCCAGTATATGAACTGATCAAACAATCCGACGGTTCATATCAATATGGGACAGAAGAATTAGACGTAGTTCATTTATATCCTAAAAATGTCGTGGAAAATGAAGGAACGCTGAAGGTCAAAAAAGTAGGTTCAGCAGAAGGCGAAGCACTAAACGGTGCGGAATTTGTCATTGTGAAAGAAGATGCAGGTGTTGCCAAATATTTGCATAGTGTGGCACAAGGAATGTATACATGGACAACTGACAAATCTAAAGCAAAACACTTTGTGACTGGCAAAAGCTATGAAATCGGTGAAGAGGACGTTGCTGAAAATGAAGCAGAGAAAGGTCAAATACTCATTACTGGATTAGAAGTTGGCGAATATGTGTTAGAAGAAGTAAAAGCACCTGAAAATGCAGCGATGATCACTGAGCAAACGAAGACACCATTCACAATTGTTGCTGGTAGCCAAACGCCAGTTGAACTTACAGTGAAAAATGATACGACGAAAGTAGAAAAAGAAACGCCGCAATTAGATGGGCAAGACGTAGCAATCGGAGAACCGATCAATTATGAGATCAGCGTCAATATTCCTCTTGGGATCGCGGATAAAGAAGGATCAAACAATAAATATACCACCTTCAAATTGATTGATACACATGATCCAGCTTTAACATTCATGAACCAATCAACGGGAGAAACAGGTTATGCACTTTACGATGGTGAAACGATCATTGATTCAACAAATTACCACGTAACTGAACAAACAAACGGCTTCACAGTAACGATTGAACCAACTTATATTCCTTCATTGACTCCAGGTGGTACGTTGAGTTTTGTTTATTACATGCATTTGAATCAGTTAGCAGAACCAACCCAAGGCTATAACAACGAAGCAAATGTTGATACTGGACATACGACAGATCAAACACCACCAACTGTGGAAGTACTGACAGGTGGGAAACGATTCATTAAAGTAGATGGAGCAGTAGCTGATATCAAACCATTAGCAGACGCTTCGTTTGTGGTACGTGATCAAGATGAAGCAACAGCGAAATATTTGATCATTGATCCAGTAACAAAAGCAGTAGCGTGGACGACTTCACAGGAAGAAGCAACGATTTTCACGACAACAAGTGATGGATTAGTGGATATCACAGGCTTGTCTTATGGTACGTATTATTTAGAAGAAACAAAAGCACCAAACAATTATGTGAAACTAACTGAACGAATTGCGTTTAAGGTCGATCAGCAATCTTATGCTGTTGCAGGTGAATTGGTTGCACCAGAGAAAGTACCAAACAAACACAAAGGGACATTACCAGCAACTGGTGGCAAAGGCATTTCATTGTACATTTTCTTAGGTGTGGTTTTACTGACAATCGTGGGTGCATACTGGCTAAAACGACCAAAAGTTAAATAGTATCAAATGAAGAACAAGTGACTCGCTGAGGAGAATAAAATGAAACAAAAAAAATGGCGTCTGTTAGATCTAATCATGTTCTCGGTATTTTTTATCGGTGTCCTCAGCTTGGCGTATCCTTTTGTCAGTGATACGTTGAATAATTATCTCGACCAGCAGATCATCAAAAATTATCAAAAAAAGGCAAAGTCTGAACATGCGACAGAACTTGCTGAATTACAAAAGCGGATGATCAAAAAAAATGAACAACTGGCATCAAACGTAGCGATGCCAGAAGCAGACCCATTTTCCAAGAAAAAAAAGAATGATCAAAAATCTCAGAAATCGTATATCGAATCACATACCGTTGGTGTTTTGACGATCCCCAAAATCAATGTCAGCTTACTGATTTTTGATCAAACAACGACGAAACTATTGGAAAAAGGCGCTTGTCTGCTCGAGGGCACCTCATACCCGATCGGAGGCAAATCGACACATGCGGTACTTTCCAGCCACCGAGGCTTGCCGCAAGCAAAATTGTTTACAGATTTACCTCAATTAAAAATAGAAGATCACTTTTATATTGAAATCAATGGACAGTATCTTGCGTATCAAGTCGATCAGATTAAAACCGTAGCACCGACAGAAACAGAAGCGCTACAAATCCAAGAAAATCAAGATTTAGTCACACTGGTTACTTGTACTCCATATATGGTCAACAGTCACCGTTTATTAGTACGCGGACACAGGGTCGCTGTTGAACCAGAAGAAATAAAAGAATCGTTAGAAAAAGTGAAACGGGCGAAGCGTACTGCATTTTTACTCGTAAATGGCTTGATCAGTGTGTTTTTGTTGCTATTTCTTATCATGATGATAAAATATTTTACAAAAGTTATTAAAAAATAATATAGTTTCGGAAACTAGATGATAAAGTTTTTGTAAACATAACATCTTTCATGTATAATGAAATTGAACAAACGAAATGGAGTGGATCAAGATGGAGATAGAATTTAGCCGAAAGTACCAAATCGTCAATGAAGTATTAAATGCGGTGACCCATGGGATTGCAGCTTTGTTAAGTCTGCTTTGCTTCAATTTGCTGATGGATCGCGCCCATACGACCTTAGATTATGTCGCTTTTGCGATTTATGGTAGTTCTCTTTTTCTGCTATTCTTTTCTTCTACGTTATTTCATAGTTTGATTTTTACGAAAGCAAAAAAAGTATTTCAGGTATTTGATCATTGTTCGATCTACCTTTTGATTGCTGGAACCTACACGCCATTTTGTCTGCTAGTCGTGCAAGGAACGACAGGACTAGTTTTGCTAAGTGTTATTTGGGCGACAGCAGTGATTGGCATCATCTATAAATGTCTGACTTTAACAAAGACAAACAAGGTATCAAAAGTTTCAACGATCATTTACAATGTGATGGGGTGGGCAATCATCGTTGTGCTACCTAAGCTCTATCAGAATATCGATTTGACTGGCTTGCTACTGCTAGTTGGCGGAGGAATCGCCTATTCTGTGGGATCACTATTTTATAGCATGAAAAGCAGACGATTCACCCATGTGATTTGGCATCTATTTGTCATGTTAGGTGCAGCGTTGATGTTTTTAGCAATCTATGTAAGTAATTGATTTAAGGAAAATATGATTCAAAAAACTGACCAATTTATTGGTCAGTTTTTTTGTCTGTTTCTAAGAGAATTATGTGAAAATAAATAGTGGTTTTTTATTTTTTGTTTTCTGTATGCAATAAAATTGAAAAATTAAACATTTTTGCTGAAAATAGCGATTTAAACTAGACAATTCAAACAATTTTGTTTAATATTATTCAAATAAAATTCAAATTATAATCTAAGGATATTTCAATTTGATGAGAAAATAATTTTTTGAAAAGAGGGAAAAGAGAATGACAGAATTAACGATCGGCGAAATTCCAGTGAGTCAATTAGCAAATGAATATCAAACACCCCTATATGTGTATGATGAAAAAAAGATGGAAGAAACGATAAAGTCGTTTAAGCTGAACTTTGATTCTGATTCTTTTCAAACAAAGATCTTGTATGCGTCTAAAGCCTTTCAAACGGTAGAATTACTCCATCTAATTGCTGAACAAGGGTTAGGTCTAGATGTCGTAAGTGGTGGGGAGATTTATACCGCGTTACAAGCTGGATTTCCTTTAGAAGATATTTATTTCCATGGCAACAACAAAACGATTGATGAATTAAGATATGCCATTGAAAATGATATACGCCATTTTGTTGCAGATAATGGGATGGAAGTCGAAGTCTTGGAAGAGTTAAGCCGAGAATATCAGAAAAAGCTACAGATCATGTTGCGATTGAACGTAGGGATCGAAGCACATACCCATGAATACATCGTCACCGCACATATCGATTCAAAATTCGGCATGCTTTACGATAGCGATGTTTGCCAACAAGCGATTGCACGTATCCAACAAAGTGAATTTCTTAGATTGGAAGGCTTTCATGCCCACATCGGCTCACAAATCTTTGATATGACTGCTTGGCTGGCTGAGATCGACCAGCTGGTTACCTACCTTGAAGATTTTCAACAACCGCTTTCTTTAAATCTGGGAGGGGGCTTTGGTATCCGTTATACCGAAGCGGACACACCTTTACCAATTGCAGAATCAGTCAAACATCTGGTTACACACACAGAGCAGACGCTAGCTGACAGAAACTTAACGATCGATCGCTTATTGATTGAACCTGGGAGAAGTATCGTTGGTGAAGCCGGAACAACACTTTATACAGTCGGCTATATCAAAGAAACACCTCACAAGAAATATTATTTTGTGGATGGTGGGATGACAGATAATATTCGACCGGCACTTTATCAAGCAGAATATACCTGTGATTTGGCAAATAAACTAGACATTGAAAAAACAGAAAAAGTGACGGTTGCCGGAAAAATGTGTGAATCAGGAGACGTGGTGATCCAAGAAACACAGTTGCCTCCTGCAGAGCCAGGTGATCTTCTGGCAGTGTATGCCACAGGAGCCTACGGATATTCGATGAGTAGCAATTACAATCGTGCACTGCGACCAGCAGTTGTTTTTGTCAAAGATGGCGTGTCGAGAGAAGTCGTGCGTCGGCAAACTTATGCGGATCTATTGAGAGGAGAAGTCTATGCAGATTTATAAATATAATGGTTGTGGCAATGACTTTATTCTCTTAGATTACGATGAAACGATCGACTATAGTCATTTGGCTCAAAGCTTATGTGCACCTACGGCTTACGATACGGATGGATTGATTGCTGTTAAAACCGAACCTTTAGAAATGATCTACTACAATAAAGACGGTAGCCGTGCGCCGATGTGTGGCAATGGTATCCGTTGTTTTGCCAATTATGTCAGCGATCAACAATTACTTGAAGCGCCACAATTTGCGGTCAAAACGCTTGCTGGGATGATCCATGTGACAATCCATTCACGAAAGCCTTTTTATTGCACAGTCGACATGGGTTCGCCGGACTACCGACCAGAGAAAGTAGGCGTAGCGCAATCAACACCTATCATCAAACAAACGCTGACGATTGATGAGCGAAAGGTAGAGCTGACTAGTTTATTCATGGGGACGATCCATACAGTTGTTTTTGTTGAAGATGCGTTGGCTGAATTAACCAAAGAGACTGGAGAAAAACTCTGCCATCATCCCTTATTCAAAGAAAAAACAAACGTCAATTTTGTCCAATCTGTCAATGAAGAAGAATTGATCGTCCGCACGTATGAACGTGGGGTCGGTTGGACACTAGCTTGTGGTACAGGTTGTTGTGCAGCGTATGTCGTCGCAAGAGATCAAGGCTACCTTTCCGGCTTACAAGCGACGATTCATTTAGAGCAAGGCGATTTACTGATTTCTGGCGATAAAACGATCACGATGGCGGGACCAGCCACATATGAATGGCATAAAAATTTGGAGGTAGAGGCATGATCAAAGGTTCGATTGTCGCGTTAGTGACACCAATGACGGAAACAGGTGCAGTGGATTATCTAGGCTTGGAGCAGCTGATTGCGTTTCATCTGAAAGAACAAACAGACGGCTTACTGGTCCTTGGAACAACTGGGGAATCACCCACACTATCTGAGGAGGAAGAGGAAGAGATCGTACGATTCACCGTTGAAAAAGTCAATGGACGTATCCCAGTGATTGCTGGTGCAGGATCAAATGCAACGGCGAAAACGGTCAAGAAAGTCCAACGCTTTGCTGAACTTGGGGCAGACCAATTATTAGTGATCACCCCTTACTATAATAAAACGAGTGATGTAGGGTTACTGGCTCATTTTAAAGCGATCGCAGACGCTTCCTCGCTACCAATCATCTTATATAACGTACCGTCACGAACAGGGATGACGATTTCGTTACCTGTATTAACAGAACTAGCGAAGCATCCACGAATCATCGGCATCAAGGAAGCCTCTGGTGATATGTCCTATACAATGGAAGTGGCGCAACTGATTGATGAATCATTTGCACTATACAGTGGCAATGATGATTTGATTTTACCTATTCTAAGTATTGGTGGTATCGGTGTGATCAGTGTTTGGGCAAATATCCAGCCAAAAGTAGTCCATGAAGTAGTTCATGATTACTTAAACGGAAACAGTCCTTCAGCAAAAGAAAAACAATTGACTCATTTAGCGTTGATCAATGCCTTATTCAGTGAAACCAATCCAATTCCAGTGAAAGCAGCAATGAATCATTTAGGCTTACCTGCTGGACCATTAAGACTACCACTGATTGAATTAGGCGAGGAGAAAAAGCAACAACTTATCGCACTGTTAACAGAAAACGGAGGGGCAAGCACATGAATATAGGGATCATCGGAAGTGGAAAAATGGGTAAGCGAATTGCAGAAGTTACCGAAGAATATCAACATCAGCCATTGAATTTGACCGAATCCTTACAAGCAACGGAGGAATTATCGTTTGCTCAGACACCAGCAGTCATGATCGATTTTTCTCATCCAGCTGGTTTGGATAAAATCTTGCGATACAGCAAAGCTCACCAAGTCCCACTGGTGATTGGCACAACAGGCTATACCGAAGAGCAATTTGCTGAAATCGCCCAAGCAGCTCAAACGATCCCTGTACTCTACAGTGCTAATTTTTCATTAGGGATCATGGTGATGAATCGCTTGATCAAACAAGCAGCTAAAGACTTAGCCAGCTGGCAGATCGAATTAATCGAAAAACACCACAGCCAAAAAAAAGACGCACCTTCTGGCACAGCCAAGCGCTTAGTAGAAACACTACAATCTGTTCGAGAGCTGACGCCTGTCTATCAATGGGCGGACAAATCACGAGAAGACCAACAAATCGGTGTCCATAGCCTACGTGCAGGCTCTTTTCCAGGAGAACATGAAGTCCTTTTTGCAACCAAAGATGAAGTTCTTTCAGTGAAGCACGAAGCCTTTTCAAATCGAATTTTTGCAGAAGGGGCAGTTCAAGCAAGTATCTGGTTGGCCGAGCAGTCAGCCGGTTCATATCAATTAGAAGATTTATTTGAACCTAGAGGAGGAGCCTAAGTTGAACGCACAAGAAATCATTCGTTTTATTCAAACAGCAGAAAAAAAGACCCCAGTCAAAGTTTATTTAAATGTATCAGAACCTGTCGAGTTTCCGAATGCGAAAGTATTTGGTGAAGTGCATAGTCCAATCGTTTTTGGAGATTACAAAGACATCGCGCCGGTACTAGAAAAAGAAGCGGAAAAAATCTTAGCGATCGAACTAGAACAAACTGCTAGAAACAGTGCAGTTCCTTTACTGGATGTCAAAGACATCAACGCTCGCATCGAACCAGGCGCTGTCATTCGTGATCAAGTGACCATCGGCGATCAAGCAGTGATCATGATGGGCGCTGTGATCAACATCGGTGCTGAGATCGGGGATCATAGCATGATCGATATGGGAGCAATCCTAGGCGGACGTGCGACTGTCGGTAAGAATTGTCATATCGGTGCTGGAGCTGTGTTAGCTGGAGTCATCGAGCCAGCTTCCGCTCAACCAGTAGTGATCGAAGATGGTGTATTAGTTGGTGCGAATGCAGTGATCGTCGAAGGCGTTCGTGTTGGAAAGAATGCAGTCGTCGCAGCAGGTGCAGTCGTTTTAGAAGACGTTGCCCCTGAGACGGTCGTTGGTGGTACACCGGCACGTGTATTAAAAATAAAAGATGATCAAACCAAAGAAAATACCGCATTGATTGCAGCACTAAGAGAATTGTAGACAAAGAAAGGATGAAAAACATGCGCGAAATAGATACCTGTATTGTCGGAGCGACGGGATTAGTCGGTCAAACTATGTTAAGAGTATTAGAGGAGTACGATTTTCCAGTAGGAAAACTCAAGCTTTTAGCATCCAAACGCTCTGCGGGGAGTCTGTCTGTGTTTAAGGGAAAAGAGTATGTTGTCGAAGAACTGACTGAGACTTCTTTTTCTGGGTATGATTTGGCGCTTTTTTCAGCTGGAGCATCCGTGTCTCAAACATTTGGCCCAATTGCACGTCAAGCCGGCTTAGTAGTCATCGATAATTCTTCAGCGTGGCGAGAAGATCCTACGATCCCGTTGATCGTCCCTGAAGTAAATCTAGAGGATCATACGTTAGATCCATTGATTGCCAACCCAAATTGTTCGACGATCCAGTCCGTGTTACCACTGAAAGCACTACAGAATACCTTTGGTGTGACACGTGTCAATTACACGACGTATCAAGCTGTTTCAGGTTCAGGGCAACAAGGGATCGCTGATCTACAGGCGACAAAAAATGGTGAACCAGCAACTTTTTATCCCCATGACATCAGTCAAACGGTCATTCCAGAAATCGATCGCCCAATGGAAAATGGGTATACCAAAGAAGAACAAAAAATGATCAATGAAACGAAAAAAATCTTGCATCAACCAGATTTGCCTGTATCTGCGACTTGTGTCCGTGTACCGATTGAAAATGGCCATGGTGTCTCGATTGCTGTTGAGTTAGAAAAGGAATTTTCATTGGAACAAATCCGTGCTTGCTTCAGTCAGTTTCCAGGGATTTTGGTTGTCGATAACTTAGCAGAACACCAATATCCCACAAGTACATTAGCAAGAGGCACAGACCAAGTATACGTTGGGCGTATTCGTCGCGACCTCTCTGTTGAAAATGGCTTACTCTTTTACACCGTGGCTGACAATATTCGCAAAGGCGCTGCGGCTAACGCGGTGCAAATTGCTTTGGCGCTTCTACAAGAGGAGGTCCTTTCATGAAAGTCGCAAAATTTGGTGGAAGCTCGATGTCTCATGAAGAACAGTTCCGTAAAGTCCGTGAGATCGTGTTAGCTGATCCTAATCGAGAAGTCGTTGTCGTTTCCGCTTTAGGAAAAAGAACCGATGAAGACGATAAAGTGACCGATTTACTCTATTTGATCCATGCGTATCTTCAACATAAGGTTGATTGGACGCCACTATGGGAACGGATCACACAACGTTTTATTCAAGTTAGGGATCTTCTGTCACTCGACTTTCCGATTGAAAAAGAATTAACCACGATCGAAACACATCTAAAACAGGAAAAAGTGACGATCGATTATTTAGTCAGTCGTGGGGAGTATCTGACTGCGCAATTGATGGCGGAATATTTAGGGTATACCTTTGCAGACGCAAGTGAGCTGATCTACTTTGATTATGAAGGAGGCATCGACTTTCCGCGTACAGAGCAAGCAGTACGCGAGATGTACCAGAAACACCAAAAGTTGATCGTCCCAGGATTTTATGGTGCCAACCCAGCAGGAAAAGAAAAATTACTTGGTCGTGGGGGCAGTGATATTACCGGCTCCGTTTTAGCAAGTGCCTTACAGGCAGATCTTTATGAAAATTGGACGGATGTTTCAGGCATCATGATGGCAGACCCAAGAATCATTGACTCACCGAAAGTCATTGAAGAGATCTCTTTCCGTGAATTACGAGAAATGGCTTATATGGGTGCCAATGTCTTGCATGAATCCGCGATTTTTCCTGTACAAGAAGCTGATATCCCGATCCAAATCAAAAATACGAATCGACCGAATGATCATGGAACAAAAATCTCAAATCATGAAGTCGAAAAAGAAAATGGATTGACGGGAATTGCAGGAAGAAAAGACTTTCTTTCAATCACCTTGTTCAAACGACATATGTCAGACGAGATCGGTTTTATTTGGAAAGCCATGAGTATTTTTGCAAAACATGGCATCTCGATCGAGCATATCCCCTCTGGCATCGATAATATCGGTGTCGTCGTTTCGGCGGAATTGATCATGGATAAATTGTTTTTGATCACGAAAGAATTACGTGAGGAATTAGGCGTAGAGGAAATCGAAATCATCGAAGACTTGGCTTTGATTTCTGTTGTAGGTGGCCCACATAAGGAACCAATTGGACTTTCTGGAAAAGTATTATCGATTTTGAATGAGTTAGAAATCAGGACCTCGATTTTATCGCAAGGTGCGCAAGAGTTGAATTTGATCATCGGCGTACCCAATACACAATATGAAACCGTGGTAAAAGGAATCTATGAAGGGATGGTGAGGCGACATGTTGGCAACACACCGAATGGCGTTACATCAAATTCCTGAACTTGGCTTTCATGAATTTAAAACGAAAGAATACCTTTACGAACAAATCAAAAACTGTGGTGGCGTGATCCATGAAATCGATGAGACAGGCTTGTTGGTTTATTTTGATCAGCAACAAGACACAACGATTGCTTTTCGGACAGATATCGACGCGTTGCCCATCACTGAAGCCACAGGGTTACCTTTTGCGTCTACACACCCAGGATTCATGCACGCCTGCGGACATGATGGTCATATGGCAATGCTCTTAGGATTGACCGATTATATTGCCACGCACCGTCAAGAGATGCGGCACAATATCGTCTTGATTTTTCAACCCTCAGAAGAAATTGCTGGCGGGGCAGATAGTGTGATCCGTTCTGGGTGGTTGGAACATTACAAGGTACAGGCAATCTTTGGTTTTCATTTATGGCCAGGCTTGCCAGAAGGAAAAGTATTTTCACGACCAGGTGCGTTGATGGCGCAAAGTAGTGAAACAGATATCATCGTCCAAGGCAGATCTGCGCATATCGCCTCAAGCAGTCAAGGCATCGACAGTCTAGAAGCAGCTGTGCGTTTTATGAAACAAGTCTATGACTTTGATGAATCTCTGCCAGAAAACCTTGAACATCTCTTGAAATTTGGTCAGATTACAGGTGGGACGATCCGCAATGTCTTAGCCAATGAAGTCGTGATCTCAGGCAGCATTCGTTCATACAGTCGTAAGACCCAAACGGACTTAAAGATGCAACTAGCACGACTAGCAAAAGAATTCCAACAAACTTCCCCAGCGAAAATCTCATTTCGTTATAACGATGGGTATCCTGCTGTACGTAACGATGAACAGTTGTATGCAGCACTTGCCCACTCAGAGTTATTACATGAGTTGGCTGAGCCTGTCTTACAAGCAGAAGATTTTGGTGTTTATACGGAACACTATCCTTGTGTCTTTTTCTTCTTAGGTGTAGGTGATACACCAGCCCTGCATGATGCCACCTTTGATTTCGACATGGCTGTTTTAGAAAAAGGATTGGAATGGTACCAAACAATCCTTTACACCGAGGAACTTTTCTGAAAAAATAAGGATAGTAACCAAAAGGGGAGAAGTCTATGAATCTACACCATCGTTTTAATCCAAGGCTGGCTAAAATCGAAGTCTCGCAGATCCGTATGTTCGATCAGCAAATCTCAAGCATTCCGGGCATCATCAAATTGACATTAGGTGAGCCAGATTTTTCAACACCTGAAGCAGTCAAAGAAACAGGGATCACAGCCATCAAAGAAAACTATTCTCATTATACCGGGATGAGAGGTTTACCAGAATTATGTGAAGCAGCTTGTTTCTTCCAAAAAGAACGTTACGGTCTTTCTTATGATCCGCAAACGGAAGTACTAACAACGATCGGTGCCACAGAAGCGATCGCGACAGCTTTATTAGCGGTCTTAGAAGAAGGGGATAAAGTATTGATCCCAGCACCTGCATATCCCGGCTATCAACCAATTGTTGATCTAGCAGGCGCCGAATTGATCACGATCGATACATCAGACACTGGCTTTATTTGTCAGCCAGAACAACTAGAAGAGGCGTTTGCCAAATACGGAGACGAAATCAAAGCTGTGATTTTGAATTACCCAAGTAATCCAACGGGAACATTGTTATCTGCGGAGCAAATGAGCAAACTTGCAGAAGTTTTAAGCCAGCACCCAGTCTTTGTCATCAGTGACGAAGTTTACTCGGAGTTGAACTACGTGGGAGATCATGTCTCGATGGCTACGTACTTGCCTGAACAAACGATCGTCGTGAATGGACTCTCTAAATCTCATGCCATGACTGGTTGGCGCATTGGGTTTCTCTTTGCTCAAAAACCAGTGATCGATGAATTGATCAAGGTCCACCAATATTTAGTTACTTCTGCCACAACGATTTCTCAAAAAGCTGCGGTCGAAGCCTTGACAACGAGTATGGACGAAGGGGAAAAAATGAAGGCCCGCTATGTCGAACGCCGAGATTATCTATTGCCGCAACTTACGGAATTAGGTTTTCAAATCTCTCAACCTGATGGTGCGTTTTATTTGTTCTGTCGCTTACCAGAAACAATCCAGATGAATTCGTGGGATTTTTGTTTAGCACTCGCAGAACAAGGTAAGGTTGCCTGTATCCCTGGCTCAGCTTTTGGACCGGAAGGTGAAGGATTTATCCGAATCTCTTATGCAAGTGGGATGGATGACCTACAAGAAGCGTGTAAACGTATCGGCACATTTTTAGCACAATTAAAAAAATAATATTAAAATAACTAATAAAATTTTTAGGCAAGCCTTTTCATTTGCATTATTATTCTTAGAATGATATCGTAAAATTGTTTAGAATGATTCTAAACAATTGTTATGAGGAGGGTTTTGTCAATGGAAAAAACGAAAGTAATTATTGTCGGTGCATCACATGGAGGGCATCAATCCATTTTAGAATTACTATCTAGATACGGAGAAAATGTGGATATCACCTTGTTTGAAGCAGGCGACTATGTTTCATTTATGTCATGCGGCATGGAATTATATTTAGAGGATCAAGTCACTAGTGTGAATGATGTCCGTAATTTCAGACCGGAAAACTTTCCACAACCAAATGTGGCGATATTAAATAACCACGAAGTAAACACAATCAATGCAGATAAAAAAACAGTTACAGTTACACGTAAAGAAGATGGACATACAGAAGAGTATGCTTACGATAAATTGATTTTGAGTTCAGGTGTTAAACCAAACTCATTACCTGTTCCAGGAACAGACTTAGAAAATGTATATTTGATGCGTGGCTATAATTGGGCAACGAAAATCAAAGAACGCATGACAGACCCAGCAGTGAAAAAAGTAGCTGTGATCGGTTCAGGTTACATCGGGATCGAAGCAGCAGAAGTTTTCTTGAATGCAGGGAAAGAAGTAACGTTATTAGATATGATCGATCGTCCTTTAGGTACTTACTTAGATAAGGAAATGACAGATATCTTAGAAGCGCACTTAAAAGAAAAAGGCATGAACATCAAAACTGGCGTGAATATCAAAGCCTTCACAGGTGACGGTAAAGTCGCAGCCATCGAAACAGACAGTGGCACGATCGAAACAGATTTGATCATCCAAGCTGCCGGTGTCAAACCGAATACCGAATGGTTGAAAGGCATCGTTGATTTAGATGAACGTGGCTGGATCATCACAGATGAATACCTACAAACAAACTTACCTGATGTTTATGCAGTAGGAGATGCAACACTTGCTTATTCGATCCCAGCAGGCAAAAAAGTGCCGATCGCATTAGCAACAGTTGCACGTCGAGAAGCACGCTATGTCGTTCAACACTTATTTGAACAAACACCAAGCAAACCATTTGGTGGCTTAGTCGGCTCATCTGCGTTACGTGTGTTTGACTATCATTTTGCTGCAAGTGGCTTGAACAGCTTCACAGCTGATCGCGCTGGCGTAGCCATCAAAACAGCCTTCTATGAAGATACGATCCGTCCAAAATTCGTACCAGAAGAATTTGGGAACGGAAAAGCAGCTGTACAATTAGCCTATGATCCATTTACGCACCAATTGCTAGGTGGCGCTGTTTTATCAACGAAGGACATCACTGCACAAGGCAATGTCTTAGCACTAGCAATCCAACAAAAATTAACGATCGAAGACTTGGCAGAAGCAGATTTCTTCTTCCAACCAGGACACGACCGTCAATGGAGCTTACTAAACTTAGCGGCACAACAAGCACTAGGTGAAGAGCCATTTGTGGAGTAAAAACTAAATTTAAGTAATAGTAAATACGGAATAACAGGTGGATGGAAACATTCAGCCTGTTGTTCCGTTTTTTTATTTATTCGTAAGAGTTGTTTGGGTTGAAGGGAAATGTTGACGATTATGCTGTTAAAACAGCTTTTTAGGAATGTAATAATTTTTTTTTGATATTTTTTGATATGATTAAGATGGAAGTTATTTTAATTTGTTAAAGTAATATTTTAGTGCTTTACGTATATATATTTGTAGAGAGGGATCGGTTACTATTTATACATAGAATGGAGAGATGAAAGATGACCTACATTCGAATATTCAAAATAATCCAACTGGTTTTATTGGCGCTAAGCATCTATTTTGCTGCAATGAAAAATACGATCTATACCATACTGATTATGCTATCACTATTTATTGAATATACCCAATCCGAGCAACCTAAAACTCCTTACAAATCGGGAAAAAATTCAATCTATCTACCGAATCAAACATCTAGAACGGAAGTGGTGTTTGCGCTGATTCCCACGATTTTAGTTCTTATGATTTGCTCCATTTTGGAATTAGAATTGTATCATTTTTAGTAACAGGAATAATTTGAACCACATCTATTTAGTTAGTAATAAAAATGAATACATAAAAGTATCGATCGTATGAGAATTTTAGAGAAGGTGAACCGAGTGAGTCAAATAATTGTTCTCACCTCCTATCTAGTGATTGGAAACAAAAATAAAATTCATTTTTGTTTCTAACCTTAAACTTAATAAACGATGTTCCAGAAGTAACTCCTTCAGAAATAAGCCGAGAAATCCAAAAATTTGAAGAACAATTTTCGTTTTTCTCGGCTTATTTCTCGGAGCTAGACACTTCTGTCACAACCTCATGGAGGTATAAAAATAATAGAAAATAGTTAGAAAACAGGACAGAAAATCTACAAATAAAAGAAGAATAGAATGGAGAGATAACAATGACCTACGCTAGAATACTCAAAGGGACTAGTTTAATTTTATTAGCTTCAAGTATTTATTTTGCGGCCCAGAAAAATACTATTTACTTCACACTGATTTTATTATCAATACTTATTGAGTCTGCTCAACCCAACCGCCCTAAAATTCCTTATCAATCGGAACGAAAAGCCATCTATCTACCGAATCAAACATATGGAACGGAAGTGAAGGTTGAATTTGTTTTGACAGTTGTAGTTTCGATTATTTGTTTTGTTTTGGCATTATGACAAGACATGAATGTAGATGAACGTCATGAATCAAACGTAAATAAAATTGAATGAACTCTTTCGTAAAGAAGCACCAATCACCGAAAAAACTTCACATTTTCGGTGATTGATGCTTCTTATACTTGTTCCTCAATCCCCCTTCTTCACCCGTATCGCATACGAATCCAGCAAGATCCGCGCAATCACAGAAAGTGGCAGGCGAGAGCGGACTTCATATTCAGGGAAAAAAGAGATTTCGGATTTGAAGCCGATCAAAGATAATTCTGCTAATCGGTTCAAGCGACTTTCCCGTGAGGCGGTGATCAGGATCGAACTGATTTCCTCGCGGTAGCAATTCTCCGCTGCTGCTACGAGTTCTTCTGTTTCACCGTTTAAGGAAATAAAAAGAACGACATCTTTTTTGTGCAATTTGCGACTAACGGTTTTGATAATATTTGGATCGGTATGAAGGACACAATACTTATCGAGTAGTTGGAATTTTGTTTGTATTTCTTCTCCAATCATTTCTGAAAATCCTCTGGCAAAGATAATGATTCTTTGTGAACTCCAGATTTTTTGAATCGCATCTTCGATTACCCCTGTATCCAATAGATTGATGGTACGCACGACTTCCTGTTCGTTTTTTAGAATAGAGGTTTTTATTTCTTCATCTACTTTATCGACCGTAGCAAAATTGATGGTGGTATTCTTCTTTTCCTTTAAATGATGCTTAAAAGAAGTATAGCCTTCGTACCCTTTTTTCTTCATGGTACGAACGATGGTCGTGGTGGATACGTTGGCTCGTTCGCTTAGTTTGATAATTGATAGATTTGGGATTTCTTGGATGTGATTCATCATATACTCCCATAAAAAATGTTCTGCCTCGCTTAATTTAGTTTCCATTTAGTCCTCCCCCTTTTCTTTTTATTCTACCATTGATGTAAACCCTTACTTAGATGAGTTTTATTTTGTAAACATTTACCTAAAATTTTGCTTATTTAGAAAACATGTACATCCAAAAACAGACCATACTGTAGATAAAGTGAGGAGGGATACAGGTGGCTAACGTATATACATGTACGATGAATCTGGCGATTGATCTGTTTATTGAAGTGGCACAACTCAAACCGAATGTCGTGAACCGCTCAATCGATGATGATATCCAAGCAAATGGGAAAGGTGTCAATGTTTCATTGATTTTAAAAAAACTCGGGATACCAAATACTGCATTGGGCTTTAGCGGAGGATTTACTGGGGCTTATATTGAGGAATGCTTGACGAAGGAAGGAATCGACGCTCATTTTGTTTCTATACCCGGAATGACTCGCATCAACGTATTTACACAAGTGAATGAGGAATCAAGTGAATATAAATTGGTCAATCGTGGACCAGAAATCGACCAGTTAGCGATGGAAGAATTGCTTGAGACAATCAGTCATTTGTCAGCTGGAGATTATCTTTGTGTTTCTGGGAGTCTGCCAAGAGGTGTACCAGAAGAAATCTTAGTAATGATCAGTAAAATCTGTCATGAGAATCAAGTGCGCTTGATCTTAGATACGAGTGCTAAAATCGTTAAACGATGTCTAAAGTATCAACCATTTTTACTGAAACCGAATGAGCAGGAATTGGCAGAATGGTTTGATGAAGAAATAGCAGAAACGGAATATGTAAACTATTGCAAGAAACTATTAGCCGCAGGTGCACAAAATGTATTGCTGTCATTAGGTGGAGCGGGTGGGATCTATGTGAACGAAAACTATTGTTTGACAGGAAACGCCCCGCAAGGAAAAGTCGTTAATACCGCTTGCGCCGGGGATACACTCCTAGCCACTTTTCTGGCAGGATTGATCAAAGAAGAAAATAGTGCGGATTGTTTCAAGGACAGTTTAGCTGCGGGTAGCTCGACTGCGTTTCAAAAAGGATTGACTGATTTTACCGATGTCGCAGAGTTGAAAAAACAAATCACCATTCATAAGGAGGAATTCAGATAATGGCTAAGTATCGATTAATTGCTGCAACTGGTTGTCCCACAGGTATCGCCCACACGTATATGGCACAAGAAGCACTGGAACAGGCAGCAAAGAAAAAAGGCATTACGATCAAGGTGGAGACCCATGGGCAAGTAGGGGTAGAAAATCGTTTGACAGATCAAGAAATCATTGAAGCGGAAGCAGTGATTATTGCGGCGGATAAAGATGTTCAGCCTGAAAGATTTGCCGGGAAACGGATCATTGATGTTTCTGTTTCGAAAGGGATCAAAGAAGCCGATCAATTGATTGCTGCGGCTTTAAACGGTGAAGGAGTGATTTCTGAAAAAATCGAAATGGCAGAAGGAGATAAGGAAAAACAACATGCACAACAGAGTGTTGGTCACAGCATCTATAAGAACTTGATGAATGGTGTTTCCCACATGTTGCCTTTTGTTGTCAGTGGGGGAGTCTTGATCGCCATTTCTTTTTTATGGGGGATTTATTCTGCCGATCCTGCCAATGCGCAATACAATGAATTTGCTGCGAGTTTGAATCGAATCGGTGGTTTTGCAATGAGTATGATGGTGCCGGTCCTTTCCGCGTTTATTGCTGAAGGAATTGCAAAACGTCCTGGATTGGTTGTGGGGTTTGTCGGCGGATTGATTGCCTCAGACGGTGGTACAGGTTTTTTAGGTGGAATTATCTCAGGTTTCTTGGCAGGATATGTGGTATTGGGATTAATAAAAGCGTTACAACCTTTGCCTAAAACACTAGATGGTTTAAAGGCAATTTTCTTATATCCCGTACTAGGGGTGTTGATTACTGGATTGATCATGACAGTCATTTCAGGACCGATGGCTAGTATCAATGAAGGAATGATGGATTTTCTAGCAGGGTTTGAAAACTCAAGTCCTTTAGTATTAGGGGTGATCGTCGGTTGTATGTGCGCATTCGATATGGGGGGGCCGATCAATAAAGCAGCCTACGTTACTGGAACTGCCCTGTTAGCACAAGGAAATACTAGCTTTATGGCGGGAGTTTCTGCAGCCTGTATTGCTCCGCCGTTGATTACTGGCTTTGCGGTCTTGCTTTTTGGGAAATACTTCGAGCCAAACGAAAAGAATGCTGGTCTAGTAAATTTTATTCTAGGCTCAACACATATTACGGAAGGTGCGATTCCTTTTGCAGCACAAGATCCGCTTCGTGTCTTGCCAATCATGATGCTTGGTTCGTCGATCGCCGCTGTATTGACCTATTTCTTTCGCGTGCAAGTACCGGCACCCCATGGCGGATTTCTCGTTTTACCAGTAGTGACGCATGGCTTACTTTGGATTCTTGCGATTCTTGCTGGTTCTATTGTAGGGGGAGTATTACTAGGCTTGGTTCAAAAAAGAAAGTCACTGAGTGTGTGAAAGGGAGAGGATTCATTTGATGGAAAATTTATTTGTTTATACCAATGTGGCGGCGAATACTCGTGAAGCGGTGTTTGCGTTTCTTTCAACAAAAATCGTTGAGGTAGGTAAAGCGACCAATGAACAGGCGGTCGAAATCGGCTTGAAACAACGCGAAGCAGAAGGTACGACTGGTATGATGGATGGCTTTGCGATCCCTCATGCGAAAAGTGAAAGTATAGAAGAACCAACGATCATTATTTTGAAATTAACGAATGCAGTCGCCTGGGATAGTTTAGACGGTCAACCGATCAAGTATGTGATTGCGTTGTTTATTCCAGCTGCAGAAGCAGGAACCAGTCATTTGGCGCTTCTTTCACAAATGGCACGAATGTTGATGGATGAAGGCTTTAAACAAGCATTTATCACTGCTTCCACTCAAGAAGAAATTGTTGGCTTGATTGATTCTAAGTTAGAGGGGATGTTGAAAAAATGAGGAAAGTATCAGAGGGGAAATACCAAGCATTGGTAAACATGAGTAATCCAGACGGGATCATCGGGGCTTTAGCGATTGACCAAAGAGGCGCATTGAAAAAAATGATGGCGAGACACCAAGAGGAGGTCAAAGTGGATGATTTGATCCATTTCAAAGAACTCGTGTCCGAAGAATTGACACCTTTTGCTTCTTCGATTCTTTTAGATCCAGAATATGGGTTGCCCGCTGCTGAAAAACGCGCTAAGACAGCTGGACTATTGTTGGCTTATGAGAAAACAGGATATGATACAACGATACCTGGACGTTTGCCAGATACCTTAGCTTTTTGGTCAGCCAAAAGACTAAAGGAAGCTGGAGCAGATGGCTGCAAATTCTTGCTTTACTATGATGTAGACGAAAGCGAAGAAGTCAATGAACGGAAACAGGCATATGTAGAAAGAATCGGTTCAGAATGTCTGGCGGAAGATCTTCCTTTCTTTTTAGAATTGCTATCTTATGATGCAACGATCCCAGATACGACCTCCAAAGAATATGCCAAGATCAAACCGAAAAAAGTCATTGAAATGATGAAGATTTTCTCAGAGCCGAGGTTCAACGTAGATGTCTTGAAGGTAGAAGTACCTGTCAATATGACTTATGTTGAAGGTTTTGGAAAAGAAATCATTTATTCCAAGCAAGAAGCATCCGCTTTGTTTATCGAGCAAAGCCAAGCCACTGACTTACCGTTTATTTTTCTGAGTGCAGGTGTCAGTGCCGAAGGATTCCAAGAAACGTTGCATTTTGCCAAAAACGCTGGCTCTTCGTTCAATGGCGTTTTATGTGGGCGAGCTACATGGGCAGATGGTGTGGCACCTTTTGTGGATCAAGGGAGACAGGCAGCAATAAAATGGCTAGCTGAACAAGGGAGAAACAACATTGAGGAATTAAATGGAGTATTGAGGAAGACAGCTTCTTCTTGGCAAAATAAGATTAGTCGCTAGTTGATTAGCCATCTTGAAATAGCAAAAGAGAAACACTTTGAGCGCCTAGACGTGGGAAATGAAGTGTTTCTTTTTTTGGCTCTTTGTCAATAAGGACTGATGAGTTGTGCAAAATCAAATCTGGGTCAGAATGAACCTCATTCTGGCTCAGATTTTTTGTTATCTTACTTTGATTAATTGATTGATCAAAAAGATTCTAATTCTCATGTTCTCGAATGATTTAAATCCGTAGGATACTCGTTTCATTGTCTTTATGTGGGTATTCTTCGCTTCTATTTTTCCATTGGAATAAGGATAGATCATTGCGTTGGTGATGCCTTCTTCATAGGTCAGAAGGTTTTGAAGCTTTTCCCGAAAGCTGTCATCCAACGTTTCGGGAAGTTCTGCTAATAAGGAGAAAAATAAGTCAGGGTCTTTGTCTCGAAAGGCTTCAACTAATTCATGAAAAAAGGGATACGCCTCCTTTAGGGGCGTAGAAAACTCAAGCAATCGATCAATCATCATTGCTTCAGTAAGAAATGGGTATTTTGGTGCTCGGAAACTTTTCCATGTTTTGTATTCATAATGGTTGATGTTTGCACGATTTTTTAGCAAAAAGCGCCAGTTCTTTTTCAGTTTTTCTGCCTGGCTTTTCTGTCCTGCTTTACGAAGTTCATTCATTTCACGGATACGCAACTCATTGAACGCTTGATTCATGTGTTTGACAATATGAAACCGATCAATCACTATTTTCGCATTTGGCAGAACACGTTTGGTGAGCTGGAAGTAGGCGGCGTTCATGTCTGTCACCAAGAATTCTACTTCTTCTGGATTGGTACACTTTAAGAAATAGCTTGTTAATCGAGGTAATTTACGCGTAGGCAAAACATCTATTAATTTTCCTGTTTCGCCATCTGCGCAAATAAAGCTCATTTTATCTTCTATGGAAGCATGCGAACGAAATTCATCAACCATCAATACTCTTGGGAGAATCTTCTTAGATTGCTTTGGTAAATAGCTTTTAAACTCTTTCAATGTACGAATAACAGTGGTCAAAGATACCTGACAGCTTTTCGCAATAAAAGATAAAGATACTTTTTCAGTCAGTAAAGAAGCAATTTTATATCTAACATGATTTGCGATTGAATGTCTGGATTGGACAAAATAACTTTGAGCAGTCCAATGGGTTCGGCAGTTTTTACAGGTATAGCGCTGCTTTTTTAGGCGCATAACCAAAGGCATATGATTGTATTGTTCAAAACGGACAATCGTTTCTTTTTTTCCATTTTTCACTATAATTGCTTTCCCGTTTCCATCTACCACAGTAGAACCACAACTTCTACAAGCACGAGGAGTAGGCGAGAGAACAGCATCGACGACCAACGTCTTTTTCTTCTGAAGGGTCTCGTAAGAGACCTCTGTAATCATCAAATCTTTCTCTATTATTCTCAGCATTTTTTTGATAGAATCATTCATATAGCATATCGTCCTCTCAGTTGTTTATTTTGTGGTGATTTAATCATACTAGAGAACGATATGTTTTTTAATACCTAAAATGAAAATGGTACTGAAGAATCAATTCTGATTCATCAGTCCCATAAATTATAGAGCCCTTTTTTTTTGTTATTTTTCATTGGAATTTAGCGGAATGCAAGAAAAAGAACCGTTGGATTTGTTCATTATTTTATAAATTTTCTAGGATAAACAAGCTTTTTAAGGCTAAGCCTTATGCTTCTTTTTATGAAGTTTATGCTGTTTTTTTATTTTAAGTGGTATTTTCGAGGTATTTAAATTTTTTTTATATATAGTTGGTTAAAACGTTGTTATATAGCGGTTTTTAAGCGATTTTTATGTTGACAGGTAGTTATTATTACTTTACGATTGTCTTGTGGTTATAACCAGTTGGAAGGGGTAAAGAAATGGAAAATTCTCGTAAAGGGAAACCGTTATATTATCAACTAGTTGATGTACTAAAGAAACGAATTGAAGCAGAAATGATCCCGCATGATAAATTGCTGTCTGAGAGGGAGTTATGTCTGTACTATGGTGTGAGTCGGACGACGGTTCGATTAGCATTGCAGGAATTAGAAACACTTGGCTATATTTATAAAAAACATGGAAAAGGAACGTTTGTCAGTGACTTATCGCATCAAGCAGCGAGTTTAGCAGGTGCTTACAGCTTCACAGAAGAAATGTTGGCATTGGGGCGTACACCGAAAACGATTATTTTAGCTTTTGAAAAACAAGCAGCGACAAAGCAGTTGGCTGAACGATTGAATCTCAATCTAGGAGAAGCAATCTTCAAAATCAAGCGGCTACGTTTAGCGGATGATGTCCCTTTGATGGTTGAACGGTCTTATTTACCAGCAAAACTGTTTCTTGGCCTTGATTTGCCGATTTTGGAAAGCAAGCCTTTGTATGATGTTTTTCTGGAAGATTTTGATCAACATGTCCAAGTGGCAGAAGAAGAATTCTATGCCAGTATTGTTTACGCAAATGATGCCGAATTACTGCATATATGCGATGGGGCACCAATTTTACATTTGAAACGGACGACCTTCAATAGCAAAAACGAGATCATCGAATACACAGATAGTGTCGCCAGAGCAGACCAATTCCATTATAAGATCCGTCATGTTCGGAGTAATCTAGGAGGAAAATAACATGTTTGAACTGTCAAAGGATGAATTAGAAAAAATAGGTGCAAGGATCACTACAGAAGAAATCAAACAACAACCAGATCTGTGGGAAGAGGTTGTGGAAATCTTAGAAGAGAAGAAAAATGAATTAGCCCTTTTCTTTGATGCACTTGAAAAACAGGCAAACAAGCAACAAATCCAAGTCATCTTTACCGGTGCAGGCTCTTCTCAATATGTAGGCGATACGCTTGTTCCTTACTTGAATGAGCATGGAGACACCAAACGGTTTGCTTTTCATAGTTTTGGTACGACCGATATTGTTGCTTCTCCAAGAGAGTATTTGTTTCCTGATCAACCCACGTTATTGATTTCGTTTGCTAGAAGTGGCAATAGTCCGGAAAGTCTGGCAGCAGTCAAAATTGCCGATCAAGTTGTGGATACGTTGTTCCATTTAGTGATTACGTGTGCAGAAGAAGGAAAATTAGCACAAGTCGCACGTAAACAATCGCAACATTTCTTGTTGTTGATGCCAAAAAAAGCAAATGACGCTGGCTTTGCCATGACAGGTAGCTTTACATGTATGTTATTGAGTGCCCTTTGGCTGTTTGATCAAACGAACCAAGAAACAAAACAAAAGTATGTCACATCCTTGAGCCATATCGGCAAAGATGTTCTGAAAAGAGAGCAAGAACTGATCCAAGTGTTAGCAGTACCATTCAATCGGGTTGCATATCTTGGCTCAGGTAGCTTGGCTGGTGCCACAAGGGAAGCACAGCTGAAAATCTTAGAGTTGACGGCTGGGAAAATCGCGACGATCTTTGATTCTTCGATGGGTTTCCGTCATGGACCAAAATCCTTTGTCAATGAGCAAACTTTAGTGATCGGGTTTGTGACGAACCAAGCGTACACACGCAACTATGATTTAGATATTTTGGAAGAAATCAATGGCAATGCTATTGCTGCAAAGGTGTTAGCCATTGCTCAATCGACGCAAAGAGACTTTTCTGGAGCAAACTTTTTCCTAGAACCAGCCGCGCTAGAATTACCCGATGCCTATCTATCCGTAGTGATGATTTTGACCGCACAAATCATTGCTCTTCAGATGTCGATCAAAGTTGGTAATACGCCTGACACACCTTCACCGACAGGAACGGTGAATCGAGTAGTCAAAGGTGTGACGATCCATGAGTACCAAAATGAATAACAAGGAGGTCAATAAAAACGATGACACCAAATAAGAAAAAAGCGATGGAACAATTAGCAACAAAAGACGGCATCATCAGTGCATTAGCAATCGATCAGCGGGGAGCATTGAAGAAAATGCTGTCGGCTTTAGGAGAAACACCCACAGATGAACAATTGGTTGAGTTCAAAGCGTTGGTTTCTAGTGAGTTGACGCCCTATGCTTCAGCTATTTTATTAGATCCTGAATATGGTTTGCCCGCTGCCAAAGTACGTGATCAATCCGCTGGTTTGCTCTTGGCGTATGAAAAAACGGGATATGATGTATCGACTCCTGGACGGTTACCGGATCTATTAGGAGACTGGTCTTCCTTGAGATTAAAAGAAGAACAAGCAGATGCAGTGAAATTTTTACTTTATTATGACGTTGATGAAGATCCAAAAATCAATCATTTGAAACACGTCTTTATTGAACGTCTAGGAAGTGAATGCGCAGGAGAGGATCGACCGTTTTATTTAGAACTGCTATCTTATGATGCGAAAATAAATGATAGCGCTTCACGTGAGTATGCAAAGGTCAAACCGCATAAAGTGATTGAAATGATGAGAGAATTTTCCAATCCTCGTTACCAAGTAGATGTTTTGAAAGTCGAAGTACCAGTCAATATGAACTTTGTCGAAGGTTTTGGTGACAAGGAAATCGTCTATAGTCAAAAAGAAGCAGCTGACTTTTTCAAGGCGCAAAGCGAGGCGACTCACTTGCCATTCATTTTCTTGAGTGCGGGTGTATCTTCTGAATTATTCCAACAAACGCTAGTCTTTGCTCATGAGTCAGGTTCCACCTTCAATGGTGTCTTGTGCGGAAGAGCGACTTGGAAAGATGGCGTCAAAGCTTATGTAGATGCTGGGAAAGAAGGAGCCGTCAAATGGTTACGGACACAAGGTAGACAGAATATTGAGAACTTGAATCAAGTAATCAATCAGACAGCGACACCTTGGTATCAAAAAACAGGTGAATAATGTAAGCGTTACCTTTAGTTTGAGAATGAACAATTTATTTGTAAAGGAGAATGAACAATGGCAATTATTGGTGTAAGAATCGATGGACGTTTGATCCATGGGCAAGTTGCGAATCTTTGGGTAACGAAGTTGTCGATTACTCGGATATTAGTTGTAGATGATGAGGTCGCAATGAATACAGTAGAAAAAAGTGGCTTGAAATTAGCCACACCAGCAGGAGTAAAGTTAAGTGTCTTACCGATTGAAAAAGCCGCAGAGAATATTCTCGCTGGGAAATATGACTCCCAACGCTTACTGATCGTCGCAAAAAAACCTGATCGATTATTGAAACTTGTTGAACGAGGCGTGCTGATCAAGGAAGTCAATGTAGGGAATATGTCTCAGACAAATGAAACCAGATCAATCACCAAATCGATTAATGTGGTGGAAAAGGATATTGAGGATTTCAAACAGTTAAATGCGCGTGGGGTCCATTTGACCGCACAAATGGTACCAAGTGATAAGTCAGAAGATTTTATGAGTCTTTTGAATAAATAAGGGGGTTAAGTAGATGTCCATTCAATGGTGGCAAATCTTATTATTATCTTTATATGCAGGTTATCAGATTTTAGATGAACTACAAATTTATTCCTCAATGAGTGCCCCCGTTTTTGCCGGTTTGTTCACCGGATTAGTCATGGGGGATTTACAAGCTGGATTGATCATCGGTGGTAGTATGCAATTGACCGTTCTAGGTGTTGGGACATTTGGCGGTGCTTCAAGGATCGATGCAAACTCCGGAACGATACTAGCGACTGCTTTTTCCATCTCATTAGGGATGAATCCAGAACAGGCAATTGCAGCTATTGCAGTTCCTGTCGCTAGTTTAATGATCCAATTGGATATTTTAGCTCGATTTGCGAATACGTACTTCGCTCATCGTATCGACCAACATGTCGAAACAATGAATTATAAAGCAATTGAACGCAATTATTTATTAGGTGCTCTTCCTTGGTCCTTGTCACGTTTGATCCCCGTCTTTTTAGCCTTAGCATTTGGTGGCGGACTAGTCGAAAACGTCGTCGCTGTGCTAAATGGCGATTTGAAATGGTTAGGAGATGGCTTATCTGTCGCAGGAGCCGTTTTACCAGCAGTCGGTTTTGCTATTTTACTACGTTATTTACCAGTCAAGAAACATTTTCCTTATCTGATTTTAGGTTTTACGATCACTGCTTTATTAGCAACATTGTTCTCAAATGTCCAGTTGCTTGGCACGAGTGTCGCAAGTGTCGTCAAAGATTTGCCAGCAACCTTCAATTCATTACCGATGTTGGCAGTAGCAATGATCGGTTTCTCTTTAGCAGCGATCAGCTATAAAAACAATCAACGAACAGAAAACCAGCAAGTAGCAAGTCCCCATACAACCTCTGAGGAAGGAGAAATCGAAGATGACGAAATCTAATTACAAGTTAACGAAAGAAGACTTTACACAAATCAACCGCCGAAGCTTGTTGACCTTCCAATTAGGCTGGAATTATGAGCGGATGCAAGGTTCAGGCTATCTCTATACGATCCTGCCACAATTGCGAAAAATCTACGGAGATGATACGCCGGAATTAAAAGAAATAATGAAGACTCATACACAATTTTTTAATACCTCTAACTTTTTCAACACGATCATTACCGGGATCGATTTAGCAATTGAAGAAAAAGAGGGCATTGCTGCAAAAGAAACTGTCTCTGGGATGAAAGCTGGATTGATGGGACCTTTCGCCGCAATTGGCGATTCCATTTTCGCCGCATTGATCCCGACCATTTTTGGGGCATTAGCCGCAAATATGGCGATCAATGGGAACCCCGCGGGTATTTTTATCTGGATAGTAGCACAAATCGCAGTCATGGTCTTTCGTTGGAAACAATTGCAATTTGCTTACAAAGAAGGGATTTCTTTAGTGACCACGATGCAATCACGATTAACAGCGCTCACAGATGCCGCAACCTTGTTAGGGGTGTTTATGGTAGGTGCATTAGTTGCTACAATGGTGAATGTGAAAGTTTCCTGGGCGCCGAGCATTGGTGATGTGACGATGAACATGCAAAATAATATTGATATGATCCTTCCTAAACTATTACCAGCAGCGATCGTTGGCGGTGTCTATTGGTTATTAGGCAAAAAGAATATGACATCAACAAGAGCAATTTTTATCGTCTTGATTATCTGTGTCGTTTTATCCGCTTTAGGTGTGATCTCAAAATAGGAGGGTGTTGAAAATGAGCAAACAGTTAGTTCTTGTCAGTCACGGACAACTTTGTGAAGGACTAAAGGCAAGTACCGAAATGATCATGGGGCCGCAAGCTCATATTCATACAGTGCCTTTATTGCCGGAAGAAGGAACAGAGGATTTCAAAGAAAAATTTCTTGCGGTGGTTTCTTCGTTGGAAGACTATGTTGTCTTTTGTGATTTGATGGGCGGGACGCCAGCCAATAGTATTGTCCAATTGATCATGGAAGGCGAAGCGATCGAATTATATGCGGGCATGAATATGCCAATGGTCATCGAGTTTATCAATAGTCAAATGGTTGGATCGGCGCCGGAATATGTTCGCTCTGGTGCAGAGAATATTTTGAATGTGAACCAAGTGATTGTTGCATTGGCTGAAGATGACGAATAAATCAATGTTTGACAACGTTTACAAAAAATAGTATCTTTTTAGATAGGATAGTGATTATTCAGTTAAGCTAGACCTGATCAACGGCCTTTTTAGGTGGTTGATTAGGTCTTTTTTTATACTCAATAATAAAATAACAGTAAGGCTATCATATCAAACTGAAAAGGGGCAATGACTGATGAGTTTTCCGAAGAATTTTTTATGGGGTGGCGCAACAGCGGCAAATCAATGTGAAGGAGCATGGGCTGTCAATGGTAAAGGAGATTCGATCAGCGATCACAATCGTGCAGGCAATCGTGAGATGGGGAAACGACGTACCTTTGATTTGGTGATCGATGAAACCAAGTATTACTATCCGAGCCATACAGCGATTGATTTTTATCATCGCTACAAAGAAGATATCGCATTATTTGCGGAAATGGGCTTTAAAGCCTATCGTTTATCGATTGCGTGGACACGGATTTTTCCTAATGGTGACGAAGAGCAGCCAAATGAAGAAGGGTTGAAATTTTATGATGCAGTGTTTGATGAGCTACATAAATATGGGATCGAACCGATCGTGACGATCTCACATTTTGAGTTACCGTTTCATTTGGGAAAAACGTATGACGGATTTTTAGACAAACGAACGATCGAGTATTACGAACGTTACGCAACGACACTTTTTGAACGCTACAAAAGCAAAGTGAAATACTGGTTGACCTTCAATGAAATCAATTTTGGTGTCTTAGAACATGGCAAACAAATCAATGGATTATTTAATCGAACTTATACGGAAACAGAAAAATATCAAGCCTTACACAATGTCTTCCTTGCTTCTGCTCGAGCGGTGATTGCTGGACATAAAATCAATCCTGATTTTCAGATCGGCTGTATGTTGGCGTATATCACGATGTATCCTAAAACCTGTCATCCATTAGATGTACTGAAGACGCAACAAATGAATGACCGGTTAAATTATTTCTGTGGCGATGTCCAAGTCAAAGGAGCCTATCCTTATTACATGAAACGCTACTTTGAAAAAGAAAAAATCGAAGTGGATATCACAGAAGAGGATTTGGCATTCTTGAAGGAAGGCGTTGTCGATTATTATACGTTCAGTTATTACATGAGTACGTGTATTGCAGATGATTTAAATACTCGGTCAGATAAAAGTGGCGGCAATTTATTTGGCGGGGTGGCTAATGAGTATCTTGAAACAAGCGAATGGGGCTGGCAAGTTGATGCGGTCGGGTTGCGATATACCTTGAATCAAATCTATTCTCGCTATGAAATCCCAGTGATGGTCGTAGAAAATGGACTCGGGGCTGTCGATAAAATTGAACCAGATGGCTCGATCCACGATGACTACCGGATCGATTATCTCGCCCAACATATCCAAGAAATGGGGAAAGCAATTGATGATGGCGTGGACTTGATTGGTTATACTTCTTGGGGCTGTATTGATTTGATCAGTGCAGGAACTGGTGAAATGAGTAAACGATACGGCTTTATCTATGTCGATCGAGATGACGAGGGCAAAGGAACGCTGGCCCGCTCGCCTAAAAAATCATTTTACTGGTATCAAAAAGTGATTGCGACTAATGGTGAAAGCGTAGAAATGAAATAATTCGGTAGAAAATAGCTCACCTTCAATCGACTGGATGTGGGCTATTTAGTGAGAGATTTTGTAGGTTATGAGTCCAAAACCAACGATTATGATCGGTTTGATCTAGACGAAGTCAACTCATGTTATAGTAAAAAAAGTTGCTTCTGGCAGATAGTGGAGGTTGGGGAGCAGAGGTAACAGAATAGAACGCTCTTTTAACCAAATAATTAAAAAATATCCTAAGAAAAAGAGAAAGGGTGTTATTGTTAGCCGATAACCGCTAGGATAGAAGGAGAGAAATAGTGAGAAAAATCAAAAATATCCAAATCATTCGATTGATCAAAATCATCCAGTTCGGTCTTTATTTTATGTCATTGTTTTTGTTTGCAAAATCCAGATATAAAGTGGCACTCTTGCCTTTATCAGGTGGGATGATATTAGAAGTACAACTCCCTAGAGAGTTTGGTTGGGGATTTGTAAAAAATAAGAAAAATGTCTTTCTTTCTTCGAAAAAAACATGGGTCGAACCAATGATTGCTTTGATTGTTTTAATATTTTTGGTTGGTTTCGCATGTTATTTCCTGTAAAGATTCGAACAAATCGAGGAGGAGCAGAAACGATGGATCATATTTTTGTGAAAAGCGAGTTTGCACCGCTAAAACGGGTCGTTTTAGCACAGTCTGAATTTGGCTTTCCTACGAAAAAATTAACCGGTGTCGATTTCTTGACAGAAGAAAACCATGAATTATTTAGTGGGCCTGAAGTGATAGGCAAAGACTTTAGTGAAGCTTTCCCAGAACAACAAAAAGCTTGGGAAGTCGAACGGAAGAATTTACAAAAAGTACTAGAAAAACATGAGGTAGAAGTCCTTTTACCAAGAAAGTTGACCTCTTTTGAAAAAAAACTAGGGCTAGAGTATGGCTACAGTAACTTTTTCACTCGAGATCCCTTTTTTACGATCGGGGATCTATTGATTGAAGGCTCATTGAAGCTCCCACACCGCAGAAATGAGATTCTACCGATTCGTGAGCTACTCATGAATGAATCGAATGAGAATGACTGCTTGTATTTTTCTATTCCTAAGCCGGATATTTCGCAAGGTATCGATTCAGATCAAGGGCCTTTCTTAGAAGGTGGAGATGTTTTAGTATTAGGAAAAACGATTTTTGCAGGTAACTCAGGGTTAGCATCTAATACTCGTGGTATTGAATGGTTAAGAAATCTAGTCAAACGATTCGGCTACAAAGTGATCGAAGTGCCACTTCATCCGACGATCCTGCATTTAGACTGCGCATTAAGCCTTGTCAAAGATGGATTGATGATCGTGTGTGAAGAAGCGTTCCTAAATGGTATCCCAGAACAGTTAAGCCATTGGGATCGGGTAGAGGTGTCTTTAGCACAAGCCTCTCGATTGGCGACGAACGGACTGCCGATCAACGAGACAACGTATATCACAGATCCAGAATTTACTTTTATTGGTGAAGAATTAGAGAAACGAGGAATCACAGTCGAGTATATTGACTATCAACTGACAAGGATCTTTGGTGGTTCTTTCAGATGCAGTACGCAACCGCTTCTGAGGAACTAAGTGGAAACGATCCTAAAATATAGGAAAAGGAAGGTCATTGCAGAAATGGTAAAAATCACAAATTTTCGCGATATCGGTGGCATCAAAAATAGAAATGGCAAAGAAGTTTTAACAAATGTTTTCTTGCGTTCAGGTGAACTATCTAGTTTGACAGAAGAAGATGCTAGACATTTAGAAACCACCTATCGTTTAAGTAAAATCGTTGATTTACGCGGCGAAGATGAAATTCAGGCTCGACCAGATAAAACGGTTCCACAGACGAAATATATCCATATCGACATCATGAAAGATGTGGCAGACGAAGGCGCTGGGCTGGAAGATTTTGTGAAAATCGGCTCACCTGAAAAAGCTACGAACTATATGACAAAAATATATGAAGATATCGCATTGAATCCGACTTCGCAGAAAGGGTATGCTCGTTTCTTCCAAGAAGTACTTACTTTGGATCAAGAGGAAAGTCTTTTATTCCATTGTTTTGCTGGGAAAGATCGAACGGGGATCGCAGCCTTACTAATATTAGAGTCATTAGACGTTCCTCGCAAGGCAATCTATGTCGATTATTTACGTACGAATGAACTACGTAAAAAAGAAAATGCGTTGATTTTGGCGCAAGCAAAAAAAGTCCACTTGACTGAGGGGAATCTAGCTGCTTTAGATGTTGCGTTGAATGTGGACAGTAGTTACTTGGACCGTTTTTATCAAGTAGTAGAAAAGGAATACGGGTCGATCCAAACTTATTTGAAACAAGCACTGGCTATCGACCAATTAAGTTTACAGGCAATGAATAATCAATTTCTTAAAGGTTGAGTTGCTATTTTTTATTACTTCAAAAATTTAAACATTGATTTTTCAAAAAAATTGTAAGAAACCAACCATTTATAATCAACTGTATCGATAGACTTGCTGATCTAAGAAATTAGGTCAGTTTTTTTTGTCTTCCAATAATCCAAGGAACAGTTGAAAAGGGATTCGGTTTATTTTGAGGAATAAATATCTTTTTTTAGGGGAATTGGAGTGGATCTCAGGTTGTGCATCACATTGTCTTAATGGTTATAAAGATGTGTTTTTTTAGTATAATGTAATTTTTGCTTTTAGTTTATTCTAAGTAAGGGTTTGAGCTGTTTTTATCTTTTCTTTCAAACGTTATTTTATTTTTACTTAATCATTCTTTTATATCAGGGAAATAGGCGTGAGTACAGTAATTTTTCTGAATTAGAAAAAAATAATAAATGGATTAAGATTAAATGAGGTGATATATTATTGAAAAAGAGAGAGCTTTTTTATTAATAGCTGAGAGATTAGATACATGATTAAGATATATTGTTTATTTGAGTAGGCTATAAGCTATTAATGACAAATTCTTTCACTTATATAGAGTTAGGGTGGGTGGCTACATGAGAAAGAAAGGTTTGTGGAAAAAACAACTTTTGATTTTCAATGTTGTGATGATGATGATGCTTTTGCCAGTTGGGCAAGTAATTGCGATTCACGTAGAATCGGAGGAATCACCAGAAGCACATAGCAATGACGAATTGGTTTTAAAAGACGATGTGTTCCATTTTAATAATATTCCGCAAGAAAACGGGATAGAAGAGTTTTCTCAATTTGAAGAAATTGAAAATGATAGGCTCTATGAGGGAGCGGAGATAAGTACTGAACTTATAGAAGCGCCTGAGTGGACTATTGAGCAAAGCGATGTAGAAGCGTTTGTTAATGAGACTGAAGGGTTTGATCCTGCAGTCGTTGAATCTGGTCAATTAGGAACGATTCCATGGACAGTCGATGCTTCTGGGACACTGACTCTAAGTTCTGGCATCTTCGATGAGGAAAATAATGTTGGTGGTCGATATGGAGCGACGGATTATTTTAATCATACGTCCGCGAATCAAGAAATGATCAACGGCATCGTTATCACGGGGAGGATCGAATTACGGGGAAGTTTGATTGGAACAAGAAATAGTGTCTTATCGAATGCTGAGCAGGGGGAACATAACCAAGGATTTTTTGAAAAATTTACGAAATGTCCAAACAATTGAAGGAATGGAGTATTTAGATACGAGTCAAGTAACAAATATGGAACGTATGTTTACCCAGATGCGCAATTTAAGAGAAATAGATGTGAGTCATTTTGATACAAGAAATGTAACGAATATGAACAGTCTGTTTTATCGAATCTCATCGGTTTGCTCTTTCATGTTATCTGGTCAAAAAGAATAGCTGAAAAATATCATCTTCTTATTGATCAGATAATCCGTTTAGGAGGTAACTAACAAGTTTTTCTGTGTTGCATCAAAAAAAGATCCGTTCGAATAAGAAACAGAAAGTCGAACGGATTTTCTTTTTATTGATTGACTAGCAACCATCATCTGCGTCTTGGTTTTAGAATGTTTAGACCATGTCTAAACATTGCATCAAGAAGCGGTGACCAAGCGTTGGTTGTAAATTTAGCTTCTTTACCAGTCGCTAAGCGATTCATTTGTTGTTCATAATAAGAAAGACTAATAATGCTCCCAGCTTTTTTGTCGAGATTTTTCAGATGTGTCGTTAGACGTGGTAACTGAATGGATTGAGCATGTCCTTGTGCTAGTTGATTTGGCAACTCTGGATTCATTGCTAGTGCTCGTGCTAGTCCAACCATCGCAATTTTTTCTTTAGTGATTACTTCTTCCATTGTTTCTGGTTGTGTCAGTCCACCAGTTAGAATGATTGGGGTTGTCACTTGCTGTTGGATATCTTTAGCAAAATCAAGGAAAAATGCCCCTTCCCCAACCTCCATGAATTTTGTTTTTTCGTAATTACCACCAGAAATCTCAACAAAATCGATCCCTAGTTCCGCCATTCTTAAAATAACTTGACGCGAGTCTTCTTCACTAAACCCTTGAGCAGTAAAATCTGTGGAATTAAGTTTTAAACCAACAATAAATTCAGGTGTAGTGGCTTCTCTTAGCCCTTGGTAGATCTCAAGAAGGAAACGCATCCGATTTTCC
Organism: Enterococcus sp. AZ095b; assembly: GCF_051714725.1. Classification (NCBI taxonomy): domain Bacteria; kingdom Bacillati; phylum Bacillota; class Bacilli; order Lactobacillales; family Enterococcaceae; genus Enterococcus; species Enterococcus sp. AZ095b. The sequence goes on from NZ_JBIOSL010000001.1 coordinate 536,335, forward strand.
AAAGAACCACCGTATTGGTCGGTTCGCTGATTATCTGCTGGAGAAAGAAATTGGTTGATGAGATAGCCGTGTGCACCATGGATCTGTACCCCAGAAAAACCAGATTCTTCCGCTATTTTACCAACTGTGACAAATTGTTCCACCAGTGTTTTGATCTCTTTAGTAGTTAGTTCTCTTGGAGGATTAAAAAATCCTTGAAGTTCTTCACCTATCGGTTGAGCAGTAGGGGCAACCGGTTGTGAGTTCATTGTTTTGGGTGACTGTTTGCCGGGATGATTGATTTGTAAAATAAATTTTGTATGGTTTTCTGTTCCAGCTTTGGCCCAGGCTTTTAAAATTGATTTATCTGTACTTTCATCTATAACAACATTTCCAGGTTCACCTAAATGATCACGATCGACCATGACATTTCCTGAAATTAAAAGTCCACTACCGCCTTGAGCCCAACGGTGATAAAGATGAATATGTTTTTCAGTTGGGTTATTTTCTTTGTCGGCAAGTGTTTCACTCATTGCAGATTTGACGATTCGATTTTTTAAGATTGTTTGATTTGGTAAAGTGATTTTTGATAATAGCATTGAATTCTCCTTTTATTTCAGTATTTTTTTTAAAAGTTTCAACGATCGATTTGAATAAGGTGGGAATAATCCAGGAACATTGAAGGTTAAACGATTTTCATAGACTCCTTTTTGATGAGAAAAGGTAAGAAAACTATATTTTCCGTGATAGCCACCGATACCAGATTCTCCTACACCACCGAAAGGTAAATGAGGATTGGCAATATGTTTCAGAACATCATTGACCGTCACATTTCCTGATGAAATAGCGGTCATGAGCTGTTCTTTTTTCCGATTCGATGTTGTAAATAGATATAGTGCTAAAGGTTTTTCATACTGTTTAACTTGAGAAATCGCATCATCGATGGTATCAAAAGTCAAGGTTGGTAAGATCGGCCCAAAGATTTCTTCTTGCATGGTTGCGGCATCATGACTAGGTAAATCCAAAATTGTGGGTTCAATATATAAATCTTCCCGATCTGTTTCACCGCCAAATACGACAAAGGAGTGGTCAGCTTCTAACATCTGTTGCAATCGGATAAAATGGCGATCATTGATGATCCTGCCATAGTCTGTGTTATTTCGGATATCAGAACCATAAAATTCTTTCGTGGCAATAATCATTTCTTTGATCAATGCGTTTTTTCGTTTACGGGACACTAAAACATAATCTGGCGCAATACAAGTTTGTCCGTTGTTCTGCAATTTTCCCCAAACGATGCGCTTTGCTGCCACTTTTAAATTAGCAGTATCATCGACGATCGCGGGACTCTTGCCACCTAATTCTAAAGTGACGGGTGTCAAATTCTTTGCGGCAGCTTGCATTACGATTTTTCCTACTGGGACACTGCCAGTAAAGAAGATATAATCGAATCTTTGTGCGAGTAATTCAGTCGTTACGTCCACACCGCCTTCGACCGAGGCAATGTATGTTTTGTCAAAAGTTGAATGAATCAATTTTGTCAGAACTTTAGCCACATTTGGTGCTAATTCGCTTGGCTTTAAAATCACCGTATTCCCTGCCGCAATTGCCCCAATCAGTGGTTCAATAGCTAAATGAAATGGGTAATTGAAAGGAGCAATGATCAACACTTGTCCATAAGGTTCATACTCAAGATAACTTTTCCCCCACATATAAATCGGTGTATGAACATTTTTTCGCTTAGCGTATTTCTTTAATTTTTTGATCATCTCAGAAATACTTTGATAGACAACACCAATTTCAGTGACATATGCTTCGTGTGCTGGTTTTCGCAAATCTTTGAATAATGCTTGTGTCAATTCAATCTCTATTTCTTGCATCGCCTGTTTCAGTTTGATTAATTGGGCTAATCGAAAGTCGATTGATTTTGTTTTTCCTGTTTCAAAAAAATGTTGTTGATTCTGTAAAAGTTGGTTGATCATGCGTTTTCTCCTTTTAATATATTTATATGTTCGAACTTATGAACCTATTTATTTAAAAAGAAAGGCCGAAGCCTTTTTATATTTTTTCTAATAGTTGCATAAATCCTTTCAAATTACGTTTGATACAAGCAACATCTAAATAATAGATCCGCTCTTTGCCACGTTTTTCGACATACACAATCCCTGCTTGTAAAAGCAATTTTAAATGATGAGAAATAGCGGGGCGAGAAATAGACATTTCTTCTGTGATTTCTGTCACACTTAAACCACCTTTTTCTACTAGCAAACTGACGATTTCTTGACGATTTTCTTCTTGTAATGTCGTAAATAGGGGCGTGGAATCGCGTAATAACGCTAAAAATGTTTCTCGCATAGTGACCTCCTTCAATTTGTTAAAGTGAGTATAGCACGATATGTTTAAACTTGTCAACGCGTTATGGAAAGCCATCATAAGTATGTTATTTTTTAGTTTATTCACTTATTTATTATTAGTATTTTCACATATTTTTTGATATACATGTTTACAATCTATTTTTTTTTAGAATAGATATAAAAAGCAAAAGAGGTGTGAAAAATGCGAGAGTTACAGTTAAAATTTATTACAAATACGATTACAGAAAGGTGGATGCGGATTTTAAATGTGATCGAACAACAGAATATGTTTACGATTGTCGGATTGTCACAACAACTTGGTGTTTCTAAGCGTACGATCCTAAAAGATGTCAGTGAACTGAAAAATTACTTTGAAGAGAGTGCGATTTTTGAGTCAAATACCACTGGCTATTTTTTTAAAGAAAAAAATCGACGACTGTATCATGAAGACAAAGAAGCATTGTTACAATCGGAGATTTGGTTTGAAATTATCAGTGACATTTTTTATGGAGAGCTAGTATCTGTCGGAGAATTAGCTGATCGCTATAATTATTCAGAAAGTACGATGCTACGATCAGTCGCTCAAATCAAAGAGGTTTTAAAAGAATATCAGCTTTCACTTAGCTTAAAACCAGTGGACCTTGTGGGAAAAGAAGGAAATATCCGCAAGTTTTTTTTTGATTTTTTTTATGAAGGAGAACCAACACCGTATACGGTCTATCCCCCGGAAAGAATCCACCAAATGTTTTTGGATAAGTTAGGTGAGCGTCTTGGTAAGTATGAGATAGGTACAGGGATCATGGTCACAGGATTTTATTACTGTTTGTATATCACGATGATCAGAAACAAGAATGGGCATATCATCTCTTTACCTCGTAGGATAAAAGAGATCGATTTTAGCAATGAGACAGATTTTTTATTGATGTCCGAATTGATTCCACTGATCAAAAAGGAGTATGGTATTTCGATCCATCAAGATGAAATCATTTGGCTTTTTTTGATCATAATTAGCAAACGAACAATTGATCATATCGAGCAAGAGACTGTCTTTTTGGAGAAGTATAATCAGTGGCCTGAAATAGATCCAGTGATTGAATCTTACTTCCAATTATTTAACATCGACCGTAAGACTAATCCTATATTATCCACCTTTCTTTCTGCCTTTTTTCTGGGGAGGAAAATCAATAATGAAATGGCACCAATACTGAATAAATTATTAAATGAAGAAATTATTATCATCAAAGGTCTCTATGGTTTAGCCTATGAGAAAAATCGACAATTTATTCAAAAAAATCAACCATTGCTGTCTTTCTCAGAGAAATATTTAGAAGATATCATAGCAAGTTTAACGATGTATACAGAAATCTTGTTCTCTTATTATTCACCTAAGAAAACAGTGTTGTTTCTTTTGGAAGGTAATCATTTACTCGTTCAGTTGATCAAAGTCCAAGCCAATCAACTGTTGTCGAAGCAGCATCATGTGCTGTTTGTTCCGTTACATGAATTGACAGAAGAACGTTTGAACGTTGAGCATGTTGATTTGATCGTAACGAATTATCGTCCTTATTTATTGGATTACCAGTTGAACAAGGACTATTTGTTGATCAATCGAGTCCCTAATAGAAATGATTGGGTCAACATTTTTACTCAGTTGAATCCTTTACTCAATAGTATGCTGTAAGAAGCAAAAAACGACGTTAATCGATGAAGTAACTAAAGAGATTAACTGATCTCCGCGGTTCTTCATCGATTTTTTGTTGTGCAACTAAAGGAGCGAATCTATCAAAGTCACATAGTGAAAGTGGGAACAAGCCACTTCACTAGTTAGTGAAAAATATGAATTTCTTTTCTTTTTGAGCTACGTTAATCTTATTTATGCAGAAAGTAATGATAATTACTATTATGTAAGAAAGGTTATAGGAGGAGGGAAATGAATCGTAAAAAAAAATACATACTAAGCCTGAGTATGTTACTTATTCAATGTTATGCACCCTTGGTTGTATACGGGACAGAGGTTCGATCGGTTGAAACAGAGGGGACAGTCGGTTTTACAGGCATGTATGAAATGCCTGGAGATCCAGTACCAGCTCCAGAAGTTGAAATCAAACCAGATTTCCCGAAAGAAATCGCTCAACAACCGTCAGAGGAGAGAGATGCCAGTCACAGAAGATTGCCAAAAACGAATGCACAACAAATGAGTAGTTGGATAATTTTAGGGGTTTTTCTTGTGATAGTGACACTTAGTTTTTGGTTTTGGAAATACAAAAAGAAAAAACAATCATAGAAAGTAGGACGTGTATAAATGAAATTAGTTAGATTAGCAACAATTGCAGCCTTATCATCAACAGTTTTTGCCGGAGGTATGACTGTATTTGCAGAAGATGGTTCCACAAACACATCAAAAGAAGTACGTAATGTAACAACTAATGGAACGATTGAATTTACACCAAATGAAGATGAAGAGCTAGTCGTTGTTCCGCCAGTAAAAGAACCAGATGTCGAGATTGAGCCTGAAGTGCCAGGAACAACTGGACCTTTATCGATCATGAAAGCTGTCACAATGGATTTCGGTTCACAAGTCATTTCAAATCAAGATCGAACATACAATATGGTTGCAGAAAAACAACAAAAAAAGGGGACAACTGGTGAAGAAAACAAAGTTCCGTATGTCAGTTTTGCGCAAGTACAAGATGTCCGTGGAACGAATGCTGGTTGGAATCTGCAAGTACGCATGACCGACTTTAAAGCAACGAATACAACAAATGATACATTGCTCGGTGCAGAAATTTCATTGTTGGATCCAAGAATCCAGTATGAAGGAAGCACGCCTGGTAATGCGCCAGTAGCTCATCCAGCTGGAATGAAATTAATACCAAATGCTTCTGCGGTATCCGTGATGACAGCAGAAAAAGATAAAGGTGCAGGGGTATCTTCAGTTGTTTGGGGAAACCAAGCAGACCTAGATGCACAAGAGGTGAACGATGAAGTTGAAGTAGTAACAAATAATGCGATCCAATTGTTTGTTCCTGGTTCTACAGCAAAAGACGCGACACAATATAAATCAACATTGACTTGGGAATTATCCAATACACCTGATGTTAGTGGTGTAAATTAACAAGAAAAAAAATATGAGTAACATAACGAATCATAATCATTAAAAAGCAACCGATTTTTGTTTATAGAAGTGAATGTGGTAGCGTTACAATTTTGTAGCGCTACCTCCTTTAAAGAAAGGGGTAAGTTTATGAAAAAGACAAGTACATATCGAAAAAATAAAATCCAACAAGTGGGGATCGTATTACTCGTCATGATTGTCAGCCTGATGGCTCCCATGTTGGTTGGAGCGGAAGAAGGAACGTTGAATTTTTATGTAACGCCTGAGTTCTCAGAAAATCAAAAATCAGGAAATGATCGTTATTTTCAATTGAATCTTGCACCAGACACGACAGAAAAGCTAACGTTGAAACTACAAAACGCAAACGCAGAAGCCAAAAAAATCAAAATCACCCCACATACTGCTTATACCAACGTGATGGGGGTCGTAGAATACGGACAAGATGCGGAAGAAGCAGATCCAACGCTCAAACATTCGTTGGCTGAGTTGATTGAACAACCAGAAATCATTGAGCTTGCTGGAAATGAAACAAAGACCGTTACGCTTGATTTGAACATGCCTAAAGAAGAATTTGAAGGATTGTTAGCTGGTGGATTACGAGTGTCAGAAGTCAAAGAAGAAGCAACAGAAGAAACGAGTAATGAAGAAGGTGTCGCCATCCAAAATGATTTTGCGTATATCATCGGTGTGGTTGTGAGCAACAAACAAGATGCTGTACAACCGGACTTAGAGTTGTTAGATGTTTTTGCTGACCAACTCAACTATCGCAATGTGATCAGTGCGAATCTACAAAACTTCACCCCGACATTCGTGAATCGCTTAGAAGTCGAAGCTACGGTTCAAAAAGTGGGCGAAGAAGAGATTTTATACCAAGCCAGTCAAGAACAGATGCAAATGGCACCTAATTCCAATTTTAATTTCCCGATTTCTTTAGAAGGTGATCGTTTTCGCAGTGGTGACTACGTATTGAAAATGACGGCACGTTCTGGGGAAGACGAATGGCAATGGGAAAGAACCTTTACGATCGAAGCAGATGAAGCACGAGCATTGAATCGTGCGGATGTTATGGTCGATACGAGTATTAATTGGTGGATGATTGGTTCAATCATGTTACTTGTTTTATTGCTTGGAATAATTCTTTACCTAATCCATAAAAGAAAAAAAGAGCAACCGAATAAGAGTAATGAGAAGGAGTGAATACAATGCCCTCAAGATTAAGAAGAACGATGATTTTTTTAGGGACGACAATTTTAGTGATACAAACAGTAACTATACCGATAGGCATGGTCTACGCAGAAACCACGATGGACAATGTGGAACATGAGCCAATGGAACGTCCTGCTATCCAAAACTCCTTAAAAGAACTATCCAGTAATCCTAACTTTTTCTTTTCTCAATCTCAATTGCAAGGAACGATAAAAGTTCCGCTACAAGTGACGTTCTTTTCTGATCAAGAAGTGTCAGAGGCACGAGTGATCTTACCAGAAGAAGCAACGCTTATCCAAGACCAATTGTCGGCAGGGATTTCAATCGAACAAGGAGAGCAGCCTCATGAATGGATCGTTCACTCAAAACATGCGCAAAATACGTTTGTTCTTCCTTTGGTATTTGACAAGATAGGAAACTATGAACTGTCTGTGGAAGAAACGACGACTCAGCTAAAAATCAGTGAGCCAGAAGCAATCAGTGATGAACTTCCAGCTGAAGAAAGTGACTCCCCTGATGATGAGCTAGGCGGACAAAAGGAATCAAAAGAGGGAGAATATATAATAGAAGAAAATCAAGAGGATGATCAGACATCCGAAGAAGTAGATGAGCCTAAGGAAGAAGCTCCGCAGGATCAACAAACAAAGGAGAAAGAGCCTTTCGTAAGTGTTTCTACATGGGAAGAATTTCAAAAAGCCATAAGTAACGATGATGTACAAAAAATTATTTTGGAAAACGACATAGTCAGAAACGCTGGATCGGCAGGAACGATCAACAAAAATATCGAAATTGACGGACAAGGATGGTCGATAGATTTTGCTAATAATACTGCTGGATTCACACTTGGAGCAGTGAGCGTAGAGACGACAATTACTTTAAAAAATATAACAATAACAAAACCAGGAACTACAGCAATTTTTACAGGTACAGCAGCCAACAGTCAAAGATGGACATTAAATTTTGAAAATGTTCATACGGGAAGTGGGAATGTATCTGGTTTAGTTAATGCACCGAATGCAAAGGCAGGATATATAGGTGGCGAAAATACTTATAGGTCGACTATGAATGGGCGTGATGATGCTGTCTTCCGAGTCAATAAATTTTTTGCTCGAAATGGAAGTAAAGTAAGTATGGACCTGCAAGCAAAGTTAGCACAAATTTCAGGCGTATTACCGGTAGTTCAAATTACGGATGAAGACACTACAGTTTCTATTAATACAACTTCAACAAGCTCGGGTAGAAACGGAGGGGTTATTAGATTTGATTCAAATGAATCGCTTATTGAGGTTAACAATGGAGCATCTTTGAAAATAGAAGCCCCTCAAACTAGTGCGCTTCTTTATGATACTGCTACGAATTCAAGAATTTTGGTAGACAATGGCTCTAAAATGGAACTTTACTCTTCTCGTCTTGATGGAAATGATGCAACAGTTAGATTTTATGGGGCTGCAAGCCGAGGTTCTCGATTTGATATAGATAATAATAGTACTGTTATTATTGAGGCTGAAGAAGGAGCTGCTCCGGCAGTAAGATTTCGTGCGGATGGTCAATTCTTTGTAAAAGGAAATAGTAAATTACAAATGTACAATGGTGGAAACGGATCACCTAATAATTCGGCGAATCAAGGTATAGAATTTGCTAATGATGGTGGAGTTTTTGATTTGAGTGGCGTGGGAACAGAAGTAAATATTGTCTCTGATTTTGGACCTGCTATTGGTGGAAACAGTTCGATGGAAATCAATGTTAGGGAAGGAACTAGTTTTACAGCAATTGGAAGATCGAGCACTGCATCAGGTGCAATATTTAATGGTTCAATTAGTAATATAACTATTGATAATCCACTTTTTTTTGATTTTAAAAATACACGTCCAAACGGAGGCAATATATATAGTGTATCGGCATCCTCTATATTTGATTTGAAAAATTCTAATTTTGCAGCATGGACTAATGGTTCTAATTTTGATCTTGAAGCAGAAAAGTATTGGAATATGATTGATTTTGAATTAACGGGAAGCAATTTTAATACTATTAGACAGACTAGCGATCCGGAATCATTTAATACAAGTACTTTTGGACCAGCTGGAATGACTGCATATAGTAGAATTAGTGCAAATAACGCACGTGCTGTTGTAGATGAATTAAGAGTTCCTACCAATGCAGATAAGTCTATTTTTGGTCATGTAAGTATTCCGGAAGGGAGTGACTATAGATCAGCGTTTGAAGGCGAGGTAGAACTAGAGATAGAAATTGAACGACTTACTGGAGAAAAAGAAACACATAGAGCAGTTACTAAAGTAGATAGTATCTATGGTGAAGCAGATAGAGAGGGAATATTTGAAGTAAAATTACCGGAACTTTTAAATGAGGGAGATCGGATTAGCGTTCTATCTGCTTTTCGCGGTGTTGGTGAAGTTGGAGTTCCCAGTTTGCCGGACGATATCAAAATAGATAGTGTTGTCGTCTTTCCAATTATCCCACCAAAACCAGCGGAGTTCCCTGTGAATATCATCGGAAAAACAGCAACACATGTTCAGGGATATGTTGAAAACAAAGAGGTTGAAATAACCGCAACTCATAATGGACAAATCTTTGACACTTCTGATGTAACGGTAGACGACGAGGGTAACTTTATCCTGAATTTATCTGACTTAACTTTAAAAGAAGACGATGAGATTCAGGTCTTTCTAAGAGATGCGGAAGGCTCGGCAGAAGCCGCAGGTGTGATCAATCCGCCAGAAACAAATAACGCACGTGGAAATATTAACCCAGCCGCTGACTTAACATTTCACGATGTAACTTTTGAACCGGCTACGACATTAATCGTTGAGGATGTAGGACCTTTCTCACCGGTAGATCCTTTGGATCCAGAATTAGAAGTGGAACCTGAAAATAAACCAGAATTGCCAGAAGATCAAGGGCAACTAAGCATTGACTTTATTTCGTCCTTCAATTTTGGCTCACAAGCTATTTCTGTTCATGAACAAACCTATTATGCCCAACCTCAACGATTGTTGAATGAAGATGGGACAGTGAAAGAGAACGAAGAGCGACCAAATTATGTTCAAATCAGTGATCGTCGACCGGACAATGAGCGAAGTGGTTGGCAATTATCGGTTACCCAGAATGGACAATTCAGTAATCAAAATGGTCATGAATTGATTGGTTCTGAGATCCAGTTACTCAATCAAGAACTAGTGACAGCTCAAGGCGGAACAGCGCCTGCGCTAAAAGAAGAAACTGGCCAAAAAATCATACCAAATACTAAAAGAATCTTATTACAAGCAGATGAAAAATCTGGAACAGGAACCTGGATCTATCGTTTTGGTAATGCAGAGACAGCTGATAAAAGTGTTGGTTTGTATGTACCGAAAGGAACGAATCCAGAAGCCAAAGAATATTCAACGACACTTACTTGGGAATTGAGTAGTGTTCCAGAAAATCAATAAAAAAAAGAGTTGTGATAGCCAGATACAGCTCCAAAAAATAAGTCAGAAACCGCTAAGATTTTCGGGATTTCTGGCTTATTTTTGCTAACATCCTTTTTTTAATTACATTTACTCAGTTTTAGGGAGTATGAGATGATGAATATTATCTCACTTCTTTCATTTTCTTAAAACTGAGGGAAAAAAGTATTTTTCTATTAGTTGAAAACTTTCTGTAAAAAAGTGCGAAGAAAACGAGAGATTTCTTTACACTAGAGTAACTATAACGTATATAATCTATATAAGGTGTGTTGTCACCATTAACGTTGATTGGCACAGAAAAAAGAAGCAACAAAAAAACGAAGCGAGCGAATATGGAGATAGATATGATAAAGAATAAATTGCAACAATACAAAATATTATTGATATTATTGATTCTTGTAGCTGTTTCGCTGATTATTTTTTTGAATCAAATCATTTATGCGTGGCTGATCGTGGAAATTTTTGCCTTTCTTCTTTGTGGCTATTTAGTGATTTTTGATCAAAGAGAAGCAACCTCTAAAATTGCTTGGATCTTAGCGTTATTATTTTTACCGGTCGTCGGGATCATGCTGTACTATCTGATTGGTCGTGAGCCACGATTACGCAAGTTATCGAAACAGCAACTAGACAATGAACGAAACATACAAGAGACGGTGTCCAAGATCCTTCAGGAACATTCAGAAATCATTCATGCCAAGCACGATCTTTCCAAAGAAATTTTCCATCTTTCCGCAAAGTATCCCACAAAAGACAATCAATTGACATTGTTAAAAGAAGGGACGGATGCTTTTGCTTCATTGTTGCAAGATATCAAACAGGCAACACATCATGTCCATGTTTTCTTCTATATTATAAAAGGGGATGAAACTGGCGAAGAACTAGTTGCTGCTTTGATCGAAAAAGCTCGACAGGGAATCAAAGTACGTTTTATGTATGACAGTGTCGGATCAATTGCTTTCCCGAATCAATTATTAGATACGATGCGAGAAAATGGTGTAGAGGTAAGAACCTATGATCTATTGAATTCACCGTGGCTGAGTAACAAAGCCAATTGGCGCAATCATCGGAAAATCGTTGTGATCGATGGGGAAATTGCACACACTGGTGGTATGAATATCGGGAATGAGTATAGTGGACGCGGGAAAAAGTTTTCTTATTGGCGGGATACGAATGTTCGAATCGAAGGGCCTTCTGTACTCGAGTTGCAGGAATGTTTCGTTTATGATTGGTTATTTCTCGATGAAGGGACGGAAACGATCACTTATTTCATCAATCAGCAAGAGCTGTATTTTCCATTACAAACGGAACAACCAAAAGGTTCGGAAATCGTACAGGTCGTTTACGGAGGGCCGTATGATCAGGAGAGGATCATCAAAGACTCTTTCAATGACTTGATTGGTAAAGCAGTTGATTCGATCAAGATTGCTATGCCTTACTTTATTCCAGATGAAGAAACTCTTGGGGCACTCAGACGAGCAGCTCGCTGTGGGATCAAAGTACAATTGATCATACCGGGAAAAGGCGATCGCGGGATTTCATTTCATGGGACGAACTCGTTTATTGATGAGTTGTTATCGGCAGGAGTTGAAGTGTCGATCTACGATACGACTGCATTTATCCATTGTAAATATATGATCGTTGATGATGTGGTTGCAACGATTGGATCAACTAATTTTGATATTCGCAGTTTTTATCTCAATCATGAACTGTCAATGTTCATTTATGGTCCATCAAAAACGATTGATGAATTGAACGTCCATTTTACAGAAGATTTAGCCCACGCTGAAAAGGTCAAAAAAGACGAATGGCAAGAGCGAAGTGCATGGACGAAAATCAAAGAGAAAATCAGTGGCTTGTTTGTGCCGATACTTTGATAGAAGCAACGGAATCAGCGCATAAGAACGTGCCATTAGCTTAAGACAGAATAGACAAAGCGTTTCATACGTGTTTGTTTCTTCTGTTTTTTCTTTTATCCTTTCTTAGTGTTTTATAACAATACAATGCGCAATAAAATAAGTTTTTTTAGAGATATGCTACTATAGAGATAGATATAAAGTGTTTTTTTACAGTTGGATCTTACGAATTTACATCTGTGAAAATGTGCTTTAAGACTTAGAAAGTAAGAGGTGATTTTGTGAAAAACAAACAGAAATCAGTCATTGTTCTGGGAGGTGGACTTGGTGGTTTGTCTGCAGCAGTTTCCTTAGCCCAAGAAGGATTCGACGTATCGCTATATGAAAAGAACGATCATTTAGGGGGGAAATTGAACCGTTTAGAAGCAAATGGGTTTGGCTTTGATCTAGGTCCATCGATTTTGACGATGCCCCAAATTTTTGAAAAACTGTTTCTCACGAGTGGCAAACAGATGGCAGATTACATTCCGATCGAACGGTTAGATTTGCAGTGGCGTTCTTTTTTTCCTGATCACACAACGATTGATCTATACAGTGATTTAACGAAAATGGCCCAAGAAAATCCTTTGCTGACTGAAAAAGACATGATGGAGTATCAAGATTTCTTAGACTATGCGAAGGAAATCTATGCGGCCACAGAAGTCGGTTATTTTGACAAAGGGCTTGATTCGACAATGGAGATTTTAAAAGAACATGGTGTGATCAAAGCGTTGAAAGGGTTTGATTATTTTTCTTCGATGCATGATGGAATCGCTAAACGTGTGAGTCATCCAAAAATGCAAGATATCTTAGGGTATTTCAGCAAATATGTCGGTTCCTCTCCTTATGATGCGCCAGCGGTTTTAAATATGATGAGTTACATGCAGCATGAGCAAGGAATTTGGTATGTTCCGGGCGGGATGCATAAAATTGCTGAAGGAATCGTCAATCTTGGGAAAGAGCTCGGCGTAGCGTTCCATACTGGCTGTCAGGTTGAAAAACTAAATGTAGTGGATGAACAGATCCGTTCGGCACGACTAGCGGATGGGACGGTGATCGAAGCAGATTATTTTGTTTCGAATATGGAAGTCATCCCAGCTTATGAACAATTATTAGATGAAAAACCAGCGTTTACAGAGAAATTAGAAAAGAAATTTGAACCCGCAAGTTCTGGTTTTGTCTTGCATCTAGGTGTTAATAAAGAATACCCACAATTAGCCCATCATAATTTTTTCTTTTCGAATGCTTCTAAAGAAAACTTTGATCAAAACTTCCATCAGCATCAGTTGCCAGACGACCCAACGATCTATCTTGTGAATGTCAATAAGACTGATCCTTCTCAAACCATCGAAGGACATGAGAACATCAAGATTTTACCGCACATCCCTTATTTACAAGATCAACCATTTACAGAGGCAGAATACGATGCCTTTCGGGAGCGTATCTTGATCAAATTAGAAACGATGGGATTAACGGATTTGAGAAAACATATTGTCTATGAAAATCGTTGGACCCCGGAAGATATCCAAAAAAATTATTTATCCCATCGTGGAGCAATCTATGGGACTGTCTCTGATCGTAAGAAAAATCATGGGTTCAAACATGCAAAACATAGTGAGCGCTATGACAACTTATACTTTGTAGGTGGGACAGTCAATCCAGGTGCAGGTATGCCAATGGTCACTTTGAGTGGGCAACAAGTGAGTGACAAGATTGCTCGAAGAGAAGCGGATGTATAGGAAGGAAGGCTTATTTTGTTACTAATAATGATCGTCCTTTTTGTTGCTTGGCTTTCAGGTTGGTGTATCTTTTATCGACTGCCATTCATCACAAACCTAACCTCTGCAAAACGTTTTGACACAAATGTTTCAATCATTATTCCTGTACGTAACGAAGCAAATACGCTCCCCAAATTGCTACAATCGATCCAAAGGCAAACGATCCAACCACGAGAAATCATCGTCGTGGATGATGATTCCACTGACGGTACAGCAGAAATCGCCAAGAACTTAGATGCAACAGTTTTCTCAAATGATCGTGAGCAGCATGGCAAGGCGGCTGCCTGTTGGTTAGGTGCAACAAAGGCCCAAAGTGAGCATTTCTTATTTTTAGATGCAGATACATTTTTTCAGACAGACAATAGTTTGGAAAGACTGTTGAATGAATACGAAAAAAGAGGGAATAGTGGCTTGCTGTCGCTTCAACCGTTTCATCAAACTGTTCGCTTTTATGAACAGCTCTCGTTTGTTTTCAATGTGGTCATTCTAGTAGGGTTGAATACTTTTTCTGTGCTAGGTGAAAAATTAAAAGCAGCGGGGGCGTTTGGGCCGTGTATCTTATGCTCGAAAACCGATTATTTCCAAGTCGATGGGCATAAAGATATGCCTCGTGGGATCTTAGATGATATGGCTTTAGCCAATCGTTTTCAAAAGGCAGGATTTCCCATCCATTTATATGGTGGGAAAGAGTTGATTGCTTTTCGCATGTATCCTGAAGGTTTCAAGCAATTGATCCAAGGATGGACAAAGGATTTTGCCACAGCTTCTAGAGCAACCAATCCCTTTATTTTGTTAGGAGTCATCCTCTGGATAAGTGGTGGTGTTGGCTCAGTGTTGGCTTTTGGTATGGAACAATGGCCGCTCGCACTGGTTATTTATTGCCTGTATGTGCTCCAATGTATTGTATTTGCCAAACGTGTAGGAAATTTCAAGCCGATTTTCTTGTTCGTTTTTCCGTTCTTTTTTATCTTCTTTCTTTTCTTGTTTTTGTGGTCATTGATCCAAACCTATCTTTTGAAATCAGTGACTTGGAAAGGAAGAAAAATCAAACTTTAGGAGGTTTTTATGCCACTGATCCATTTGACCACTGGAGTATTAGTGATGCTCGACATTCTTGCCTGGTTTATTTTTCATTTGGGTATATCCTTTGGTGTACGTCAAATTTCTGACTCTTTTTTTGAAAGAAAGCGTCGTTGGTTTCGTTCTTTTTCTTTTGAAAAGCAAGGAGTTATTTGGGAGAAAAAATTTCGAATCAAAAAATGGAAAGACAAGCTGCCAGATGGTACTGTGATTGCCAAGAGTGGATTCGATAAATCAAGACTTGGTAAGACTGATTCTGCCGCACTGAAGAAATTCATCATTGAAACACAAAGAGCAGAGCTGACACATTGGCTATTGATTGCGCCAGCGTTCCTTTTCTTTTTGTGGAATCCCAAATGGGCGGGGTGGGTCATGGTTTTTTATGCGCTTCTTGTCAATATCCCATTTATTATGATCCAACGCTATAATCGGCCACGATTGGAACGAGCGTTCATTAGAAGAATGAGGAATAAGTAGGTTCTTAAAACGGATTTATGTTTCTTTTATGTTGTTTATATGTTGAAAAATAGCAGAGGTGATGACATGGAAACGACAAAAAAGAAACCAATCCATATCTCAATTGATGAGGATTTGAAAAAGGATGCTGAGCAATTATTTGCTGAGTTGGGTATGAATATGATAACCGCAATTACAGTTTTTTAAAAACAGTCTGTAACTAAACTGGTACTTCCTTTTAAAATTGAAAGGGAAAATTCGGCTACTTTGCAAGCGAGAAAAGATGCTGGAGGACTTTTTATACTTCACAATTCAAGCGAGACTATAAAAAAACGAAAAAACAGGGAAAAGATTTAGCAAAACTAAGAAAGGTGCTATCTCATTTGCAAGCCAACATAAATGCCCCAAACTGTATCGTGATCATCATTTGACCGGCAATTATGTGGGATTTAGAGAATGTCATATCAGTCCTGATTGGCTATTAGTATATAAGATTGATAATGATCAATTAATATTGATACTTGCTAGGCTGGGATCCCATAGTGAATTATTTTAAAGAAGTTGTGAAATAAATGGACAACTCAGAAAAATAAACGAGAAAATCTAAAACTTGTTTTAAAAGTGTTTGGATTCTCTCGTTTATTTTGTTCTAGGAGTTACTAGAGAAATAGTGTAATCGTTTTTTTAGGAAGAAAAAACAAATTTTAGGAGCTTTTTATGCTACTGATTCATTTGATCACTGGAGTGTTAGTGATTCTTGATATTCTTGCCTGGTTTATTTTCCACTTGGGTCTATCCTTTGGAGTACGTCAAATCGCTGACTCTTTTTTTTAAAGATATCATCGTTGGTTTCGTGCCTTTTGAAAAGTGAGGAGTTATTTGGGAGAAAAAATTTCGGATAAAAAATTGAAAGATAAGCTGCCAGATGGTACTGTGATTGCTAAAAACGAATAAATGGTTTTCTAGAAGTGAATACTACATAAACAAGCACCAAAATCCATCGATGAATAATTGTGGGGTTTTGGTGCTTTTTAGCGGAGCTTAACACTTTTATCAGAATGTCACAAACTGTCTTTTGTGCAAAGTTAGTGATTCAAAATAAAGTTGATTTTTTTGAAACTTTTCTTAGAAAACGATCGTCTAATTAAGTATAAAAAAAGAAAGCGGAGTGAGCGTATGAAACATGAAAAAAACTATTCATTTTTAACGATAGAACTAATTTTCCTAGTCTTATTGTTCCTGTTTACCAGCCTTTTTTTATGGATGTATTCAATGGATACATTTTCGATCATAGAAGAAAAGCCACAAGAGATAGGGACAAGCGAGTCGACTAGAACGAAAGATACACAACCACGTAAGGAAGCAAACAAGGATTTTATGCGAGAACTGGGTGAAATTTATTATTTGAGATAGGGAGGGATCTAATATTTTTAATCGGATAGCAAAAAAGCAGCGAGTCAGACATTATGAATCTCAGTTAGAACAGCTGATTGAGACACAATATCAAAAAATGTATCGAATCGCTTATAGTTATACACACTGTTCGGAAGATGCACTAGATGTTATCCAAGATAGCTTTCAAAAAGCGCTGATGGATTTCTCAAAGGTAAAGAAGATCGATCATTTTCAAGCTTGGTTTTATAAAATCTTAGTCCGCACAGCAATTGATTATTGGCGCAAGAATAAACGAATGCCTTTGAATTTTGAATTGGAAGACTGTCCAGGACTTGAATTCATCGATTGTCAAAATGATGTTTCTTACATGGAATTACGTGAATTATTGAGCCAAACGCCTAGCCCAGAACGCGAGATTATTATCTTGAAATTTTTTGAAGGATTTACATTGAAAGAAATTGCTCAGATTTTAAATTTAAATGAGAATACAGTGAAAACAAAAATGTATCGCTCACTAGATAATTACAAAGAAATTTTAAAATAAAGGAGAGTGGATAGCGAAATGGGAGGAACAAAGAAAAAAATAAGTATGATGAATCAGGCGTATCGAGCGGGGGAAATTCCTGAACAGCTAGAAGATGAGCTATTCAAGCGTTTTACGATTGCCAAGAAAAAAGTGAAGGTGAAACGACAAGTAAAACATGCTGTTCATATCGGTTTGGGGATCGTCTGCTCTGTACTTATTTTGTTCGCAGGTGTTCAAAATAGAGACTTTCGCGTATGGGCGACAGAAATCCCTGTTCTCGGAGAATTGGTTTCGATCATTACTGGGAAAACCTATTCATTCCAAGAAGAGGAATCGGGTATCAGGATTGCTGTTCCAAAAATAATTGGAAAAGAAGAAATCCATGACCAGTTGAATCGAAAATATCTCGCAGAGGGACAACAAGCTTATGAGGAAGGAGTGAAAGAAATCAAGAAAAACGGGCAACAGATTGATACAACAGGTGGATATCGCATATTGGTCAATGATGAGCGATTTTTAGTGATTGATCGTTCAATCGAACAGACAATTGCAAGTACGCAAACGAACAATCAATTTGACACGTTAGATAAACAAAATGAGGTACTTGTGTCTTTGCCTTTATTATTTAAAAATGATGATTATCTCATTGCTCTTTCAAAGGAAATTGAAGAACAGATGAAAAATCGTATGGAAAAAAATCCAGAATCAACTTATTTTGCTCTAGAGGATAATGGCTCATTTTTATTAAAAAAAGATCCTAGTTTTTATATCAATAAAGAACACCAGCTGGTTATCTTCTTTGATAAATACGAGGTAGCACCTGGTGCTATGGGGACACAAGAATTCGTTATTGATACAAATAAAATCCAATCTTTATTGGCTGACCCAAACTATTTGAACTAAAGCTTTCAGACTTTACGAATAGAATCGTTCTTTGCTGAGAATAGTAGCATCAACCGGTAGAATCTTTTTTACATGTTTACCGGTTGATGCTTTTTAGGTTGAGAGAAATAGCATTCAATAATGGCCGAAGAATCCAATGCTTATCTGAATTACTCAATCGCTTGCTTGACGATTTCTTGCCAAAAATGAAAATATTCCTCTTCTAAATCGATCGAATCAAGTTCATCCCAAGCAATAAAGCCCTCGTTTACATAAAAGCCATCTTCTGTCATCTTTTTTTGAATCTTTCCTCTATAGTTTTCTCCCTTTTTTGTTTGGATCGTAATTTCTTGTTTGGCAATATAAGCAGTGATTATGACAGTTTCGAAATGATTCTTTACCATTGTCATCGGCAACGCCTCCCTTTTAGTCATTTTCCTCTTCAAAAGCTTGATAAAATTCATCTTTGATCAATTGCAACTCAGCTTGTTGGTTTGGCTTGTTCCAATCGATTGATCGGGAAACTTGTTCGTCATATGCCTTGTTGGTACTAAACTCAAACCATTTCATTTCTTGTTTCAAACCAACATGACGAATGTTCTCCCAGAGAATCTGGTACTGGTCAATCGTCAGATATTCTTCATCACATTCGCCTAAGAAAACGCCCTCGATATTTTCTCTATATCGACCAAATTCATCTTTTGTGTTTAATTGGATGGTCACTCTTTGTCGGTAGAGAAAGGACTGTAATAGTACTTGGTCGATTTCCTCTCTCGTCATTTGCAATTGGGGAGGGAGGTCTTTTAAGGCGACTGCTGCATTTTCTTCGATCCCTTTAACTAGCTCATCCATGGCAAAAGCGGTTCCCCATTTCAAGCCAAAGGGGCGATCACGGTATTCATTGTAATCGAGAAATTCTTTTTTCGTGCGTCGCATGTCCCTCACCTTCAATACCAGCCATTCCGCCAGCATGACCGCCTACAAGCGAACTGCGGGCGATTGCTCGACCACCTTCTAGTAAACTATGTGCATGGACGATTGCTTTAAATCCATATTTTTGTCGAATCTTATCCACGACAAAGTCAATCTTTGCCGCATTGACTTGCTCTTTAGGATCATCGAATAGATTCAATTGCAAGCCAGTCGCATAAACTAAGCGAGAACAGTTGACGCCGATACTTCGGATATCTTGCCGTTGATAATGTCGATCAAAAATCATCAATAGTGCTTCTGCTAAAACATGACTGGCATTGGTCGGCTCGATTTTCATCTGTTGGTGAAACCCAGTTTTTCCTGAAACATCTGTGTAGCCCAAAGAAAAGCCGACCCACAGACTAACTACTTGTGCTTTTGCTTCTTCTCGACGTAAGCGTGTGCCTACTTGATCTGCCATTTCCTTGATCACGATTTCAATCTCTTCTCGGCGGGTATAGTCCTTATTGAGGATTTGACTATTTCCGATGCTTTTTGATTTAGGGGTGTAGACTTCACCAAGAAAGCTCCGATCGATTCCCCAGGCATGGGCATAAAGTTGTGTACCAATTACCCCCATTGCACTTTTTAAACGATAGTAATCCGCATGTGCAAGCTCATAGATGCTATGGATGTTCATTTTAGTTAAACGAATCGCTGTTTTTCGACCGATCCCCCAAAAATCTGTCAGCTGAGGAATCCGCCAAAGTTTTTCAGGGACGTCTTCATAACGCCATTCGGCGATCATGTCTCGGGTATCCTTCGCTTCATTATCCAGAGCTAATTTTGCCAATAGTGGATTATCACCGATACCGATCGTGGTATAGATCCCTGTCTGGTCATAAACGTCTTGACGAATTTTTTTTGCAAGTGTCCGGGCATCAGGAGCATCGAACAAATTCAAACTATTTGTGATATCCAAAAAACTTTCGTCGACCGAATAGACATGATGGTTACTCTCGTCTGCATAGGTTTTATAAATCGCATTGATTTCTTTGTTCTTCTCCATATAATAAGCCATTCGTGGTGGGGCAATATATAGATCACTGGGATAAGGAAAGGGCAAATCACGCGCACGACTGATATTCGTGATCCCGTAGGCTTTTTTTGCAGCTGGACTAGAGGCAAGGATCAACCCGCTACCACGTTCTTCCCATGAATTTCCGGGGTACGACATAACAACTAGTTTGGTTGTTAAAGGGTCTAAACCAAGTGAGACACATTCAACAGAAGCATAGAACGACTTACAATCAATACATAAAATATCTCTAGAAGGTTCTTTATGATAGTCAAATACAGGATTTTGATTTTTAAACATAACAGTCACCTCTTCTACATGATTAGAACACACGTTCGCGTTTTTTGTCAACGAAAAAATCAATAGGAACTTTAAAAAAACATCGGTCTTCTAAAGGATCATTAGCATAAAGAGAAAAAGATTTGAAAAAGTAGTTGACTTATTTCAGAAAGAAATCTATACTTAAACCAATCTTAAATCAGTTTGGAGCGATTTCTTATGAAAATCACATTGAATTCACAACTGAATACGTATTACTTTAGCTATTTTAGATAGGTTTGTATTCATGACATTCATGGGTGCAAACACAACGTTTGTATCTATGATGGCTAAGGATGTTTGAGATGACTTGTCCGCCACATAGATGAAAATCTATAGTGGCTTTTTTGTTAGAATTGGTGAAGGCCCACTGTAGATTTGTCTACGGCGGGCTTTTTTTATACCTAACGAAAGGAGAACCACATCAGTTCATTTTCCAACGAGTTATTTTAAGTAAACAACGAACGATTTTCCATTGTCGATCAAGTGTTCAAACAGTGATAAAAAAATAAAAATAAAAAAGGATGTTATCTTATGATTTTAATTATTAAACCAGGAATTGAAGTAAACCAACTAGAACCAGTACTTTCACGTATCAAGGAAGAGGGCTTGGACGTTCAGATCAACCATGGCAAAGATCGTCTTGTTTTAGGATTGATCGGTGATCCAAAAATTATCCAAGGTGTACCATTTGAAAGATACGACACGGTGGAGCGTGCAGTAAAAATCTCTAATACGTACAAACTGACTTCTCGAGAATTTCATCCGCAAGATACAGTCGTTGATGTGGATGGTTTGAAAATCGGTGATGGTAGTTTTGTGACGATGGCTGGTCCTTGTTCAGTAGAAGGCGAAGAACAAATCATGGAAACTGCTCGTATGGCAAAAGCTGGTGGGGCAACAGTCCTACGTGGAGGAGCCTACAAACCTAGAACGTCACCCTACGCTTTCCAAGGATTAGGAGAAGAAGGACTGAAAATGATGCGTAAAGCAGCGGATCATTACGGCTTAAAAGTCATTACCGAAGTCATGGATGAAGCTCATATCGATGTCGTTTGTGAATACACAGATATCATTCAGATTGGTGCCAGAAATATGCAAAACTTTCGTCTATTAGAAGCTGTTGGGAAAACAGGAAAACCAATTGGCTTGAAACGTGGGATTTCAGGGACGATCGAAGAATGGTTGAATGCGGCGGAATACATTGCGGTACAAAACAATCCAAACATCATCTTTATCGAACGTGGTATTCGTACTTACGAAACAGCGACACGTAATACCTTCGATCTAAGTGCTGTACCGATCATTAAAAAATTAAGTCATTTCCCGATCATCGTTGATCCAAGTCATGGTACAGGGGTTTGGGATCTCGTATCACCAATGGCAAGAGCCGGTGTTGCTAGTGGCGCAGATGGGATGATCGTAGAGATCCACCCTGATCCAATCCACGCATGGTCAGATGGACAGCAATCATTGAATGAAAAGAACTACCTACGAATGATGGAAGAAGTCGAGATTTTAGTTGAAGCAATGAATAAAATCAAAGCCTTATAGAAAAGAGGAGCGTCATGTTAGAAGTTGTCTTACCAGAAAAAAGCTATGAGATCATCATTGAACGAAATGCACTCGATCATGTGTCTGAGTGGATCGAAGGAATCTGGAAAAATAAAAAAATCGCGATTATCAGTGATACGAATGTTTTTCCGATATACGGCGAAAAAATTTGTCAACAGTTGCGGGCAAGCTACGAAGTCGTCCATTATGTTGTTTCAGCTGGGGAGAGCAGCAAATCATTCGACATGGCAGCTCACCTCTATGCGTTTTTAGCAGAAGAACAATTTACGCGTAGTGATGCGGTGATTGCGCTTGGAGGGGGAGTGATCGGCGATTTAGCCAGCTTCGTTGCTTCCACCTATATGCGAGGGATTTCATTTGTCCAGATCCCGACTTCCCTACTGGCACAGGTCGATTCAAGCATTGGAGGAAAAACAGCAATCAATGCACCCATGGCGAAAAATATGATTGGGACATTTGCACAACCAGACGGGGTATTGATCGATCCAGAGACGTTAATGACGTTATCAGAGCGTAGAATCCAAGAAGGGATCGCTGAGATCATCAAGTGTGGCGCAATCAGTGATGAAACGCTATGGCAAGATTTGGCAAAATTAACAGGAGTTGCTGACTTACTGGCTAATAGTGAAAAAATCATTGAAAAGGCGTTGCGTGTGAAGAAACAAGTTGTTGAAGAAGATCAATTCGATAACGGGCATCGTTTGTTACTGAACTTTGGCCATACGATCGGACATGCCATCGAAAATACTGCTGGTTATGGTCAGATCAGTCATGGTGAAGCCGTAGCGATCGGTATGGTGCAAATCACCAAAAAAGCCGAAAAGCTGGGACAATCACCAGTGGGTATCACTGCGCAATTGATCCACATGATCGAAAAGTATCAGTTACCGATCAAGTACCAACCTTGGGAGGAGCAATCCCTTTATGATGCGATCACCCACGATAAAAAGGCACGTGGAAAGACATTGAAAATTATTTTATTAGATAAAATCGGACAAGCAAGAATCCAAGAAATCCCGCTTGAGTCCGTGAAAGACTATTTAAAGGAGGGAAACTAAATGCGTTTTTTAACAGCAGGAGAATCTCATGGTCCACAGTTAACTGCCATTATTGAAGGTATCCCGGCAGGTTTAGAAGTTTCACTTGAAAAAATCAATGAAGATCTTGCGAGGCGACAAGGGGGTTACGGTCGTGGTGGCAGAATGAAGATCGAGAAAGATCGTGTCCAAATCACCTCAGGTATTCGACATGGTAAAACGCTTGGTTCGCCAATCACAATGATCGTGGAGAATAAAGACTGGAAGAATTGGCAGACGGTGATGTCAGTCGAGCCAATCGAAGAAAAACATGTCACACGTCGTCGAGTAGCCAAACCTCGTCCAGGACATGCGGATCTAGTTGGTGGAATGAAATACCAACATCAAGATCTTAGGAATGTGTTAGAACGGTCTTCAGCTAGAGAAACGACCATGCGTGTAGCAATCGGCTCTTTAGCAAAACAGATCCTAGCAGCACTAGATATTGAAATTGCCAGTCACGTAGCAGTTCTTGGAGGGGTCAAAGCAACGATTCCTGAAGTGCTACCTGTGGCGGTGATCAAGGAAAAAACAACGATCTCCGAAGTCAATATGGTAGACCTTGAGATCGAAGAACAAGTCAAAACATTGATCGATGAGACGAAAAAAGCAGGTGATACCTTAGGTGGTGTCGTCGAAGTCCGGGTTGAAAATGTACCGGCTGGTTTGGGTAGTTATGTCCAATGGGATAAAAAATTAGATGGAAAATTAGCACAAGCCATGCTGAGTATCAATGCCTTCAAAGGGGTAGAATTTGGGATCGGTTTTGATGCAGCGACTTTACCAGGTTCTAAAGTTATGGATGAAATCACCTGGGATCAAGAACAAGGCTACCGCCGGACAACCAATCATTTAGGTGGATTTGAAGGTGGGATGACAAATGGGGAACAAATCATCGTTCGTGGTGTGATGAAACCGATCCCTACACTTTACAAGCCGTTGATGAGTGTGGATATCGACACGAAAGAAGCCTATAAAGCAAGTGTCGAACGTTCCGACAGTACCGCTGTACCAGCAGCTTCTGTGGTGGCTGAACACGTCATTGCAACAGCACTTGCCGTGGAGATCCTTGAACATTTCCCAGCGGATAACATGAGTGAGCTGAAAAAATCTGTTGCCAGTCATCGGCAGATGATCCAAGACTTTTAGTGAGGAGACTGATATGAAGAAAAAGGTATTTGTCTTAGGTTTAGGTCTGATTGGTGCTTCGCTTTGCCGAGCCATCAAAGGATCGAATGTGACTCTTTATGGATGGGATCATTCAGCAGAAACAAGAAAAATTGCAGAAGAAGTCCAATTAGTGGATCATCTGGTGTCTGGGATCGAAGAAGCAAGTCAAATGGATGTTATTTTATTAGCGGTTCCTGTACAAGTTAGTTTGGACTATTTGCAACAATTAGCGACACTTCCGCTAAAGGAAACTGTATTGGTCAGTGATACTGGCAGTACGAAAGCAGCAATCATGACAGCGGCTAAGGAATTACCTTTTACTTTTATTGGTGGACACCCAATGGCAGGCTCGCATAAATCTGGAGTAAAAGCCGGCAATCCCAATTTGTTCGAGGAAGCTTATTATATATTGACCAATGATCATGAGAGTGATCGTGTAGCTGAACTGATGGAACTATTAGAACCGACTCGAGCAAAATTTGTATTGATGGAAGCCAAAAATCATGACGAGATCGTCGGCGTTTTAAGCCATTTGCCTCATATCGTGGCTGCTGGTTTAGTGCAAACCAGTGATGAACTCAATCAAAAACATCCAAGAGCCTCCCAACTTGCAGCCGGAGGGTTTCGAGATATTACGCGTATTGCTTCTTCTGATCCAAAAATGTGGACAGATATCTTATTAACGAATCAAGAAATCATGCTGTCTTTACTAGAGGAATGGCAATCCTCCATGGAAACATTGAAAACACAACTTGCGAGAAATGATGAAGAGGCCATTTATCGATTTTTTGCACAAGCGAAGCAAACAAGGGATCAGTTGCCGAAGAAACGACAAGGAACGATTCCAGCGTTCTATGATCTATACGTTGATATTCCGGATATTTCCGGTGCAGTTGCTAAGGTGACAACGGCTTTGAGCCAAGCAGATATTTCAATCATCAATCTAAAAATACAAGAAACTAGAGAAGATATTTTCGGAGTCCTTGAATTGTCCTTCAAAAATCAAACCGATTTAGAAAAAGGACAAGCATTGATTCAAGCGGAAAATTTTCACTGTTGGATCAGGAGTTGAGACAATGAAATTACTTAATGCTACACATGGGATCAAAGGTGAGCTAACGGTTCCAGCAGATAAGTCGATTTCTCATCGCAGCATCATGTTTGGTGCAATCAGTCATGGAAAAACGACGATAACGAACTTTTTAAAAGCAGAAGATTGCTTGAGTACGATGTCCATATTTAGACAATTAGGTGTGAGAATAGAAGAGGAAGAAGAGAAAATCCATGTTTATGGTCATGGCGTAGAGGGATTACAAACACCAACAGA
Source organism: Enterococcus sp. AZ095b (assembly GCF_051714725.1). NCBI lineage: Bacteria > Bacillati > Bacillota > Bacilli > Lactobacillales > Enterococcaceae > Enterococcus > Enterococcus sp. AZ095b. The sequence goes on from NZ_JBIOSL010000001.1 coordinate 561,918, forward strand.
ACGTTTAGATGCAGGTAATTCTGGTACAACGATCCGTTTACTTTTAGGGGTTTTAGCTGGAAGTAAGATTTCGGCAGAAGTGTCTGGAGATGACTCGTTGAATCGTCGCCCGATGGGGAGAGTGATGAATCCTTTACGTGAAATGGGTGCGGATCTTAAAGGGATCGAACATCCAGATCTACCACCTTTACGAGTGACTGGTGGGCCTTTGAAACCAATCGAATATGAGATGCCGATTGCCAGTGCGCAAGTCAAATCAGCGATTTTATTCGCGGCACTTCAAGCAGATGGTGAGACAACGATCATCGAAAAAGAACGCTCACGGAATCATACAGAAGAAATGATCAAACAATTTGGTGGAGAAATCAGAGTAGAAGATAAAGTGATCACACTTGCTGGCGGACAACGGTTAGTTGGACAAAACGTGGCGGTACCTGGGGATATTTCGTCAGCAGCCTTTTATCTAGTCGCAGCAAGTATTTTGCCAGATAGTGAAGTCTTATTGAAACAAGTAGGAATCAATCCAACACGAACAGGGATTTTAGATGTATTGATCGAAATGGGGGCTTCGATCCAAGAAATGCAAATCGATCAACAAAATCAAGCGGCTGACTTAATGGTACGTTCTGCCAACTTGCAGGCATGTACGATCGAAGGAGAAATCATTCCTCGCTTGATCGATGAATTACCGATTTTGGCATTAGCTGCAACACAAGCACAAGGCACGACGATCATTCGGGACGCACAAGAATTAAAAGTGAAAGAAACAAATCGCATCGATGCGACAGCGGAAGAATTGATAAAAATGGGCGCAAACATCGAAACAACAGATGATGGGCTGATCATTCATGGTCCGACACCTTTGCATGGGGCAATTGTTGACAGTCATGGGGATCATCGCATTGGCATGATGTTACAGATTGCCGCATTATTGACCGATGAGCCAGTTGAATTGAACCATCCAGAAGCGGTAAATATTTCTTATCCTGACTTCTTCACCGATCTAGCTGGTCTGATCAAGGAGAAAAACTAATGGCTGCAATTGTGCTGATTGGTTTTATGGGCGCCGGTAAAACAACGATCAGTCGCAAGCTTTCTATGCAGTTAAAGAAACCATTGATCGATATGGATACAAAACTAGTCGAGGAGTTTGGCTGTTCGATCAGTCAGTATTTTGAATTACATGGCGAAGCTGCCTTTCGACAGAAAGAAACGAAGCTACTGAAAAACTCATTGCAAGAAGAAGCGATCATTGCGACAGGTGGGGGAGTTATCCTACAAGAAGAAAATCAACGACTGCTGACAGATCATCTGGTGGTTTACTTAAAAGCTGATCCCGATCTTTTGATCAAACGTATCCGCCAAGATCACAAACAAGCCCGTCCGTTGGCACTCGATAAAGATGATACAGAGTTAAAAGAATTATTTTTTTCGCGAAAAAAACACTATGAAACATTAGCAGATCTTACGATAGAAACAACTGGTAAATCACCAGCAGAAGTTGTCTCAGAAATCATAAAGCAGGTGATGGATCGATGAAAATTGGTTATCTAGGCCCAAAAGGTTCCTTCACATATAGTGCAGTAAAGAATTATTTCAACGAAGGCGATTGGTCTCCGTATCAAGCTTTAACAAATTTGATTGATGCCCAGATCAACGATGCGATCGATTATGCGATGGTACCGATCGAGAATTCCATCGAAGGTTCTGTATTGCCCACATTAGACCATGTCTATGAAACCTTACCAACGATCCAAGGAGAAATCGTTTTACCAATCAAGCAACAATTGATGGTACATCCTAAGCATCAACAGATGTGGCAAGAGGTAACAAAAATCTGTAGTCATCCGCAAGCGTTGGCACAATCGCAAGTATTTTTGAAGCAACAGTTCCCTGACGTGGAAATCGAGCAAATGGGTTCGACTGCCCAAGGTGCCCAACAAGTTGCCGAGCATCCTGAACAAAAAATCGCGGCAATCGGACCTAAAGAAGCTGCGGAACAGTTTGGTTTGACCATCGTTCAGCAAGATATCCAATCGATCCGCAACAATGAAACCCGTTTTTGGCTACTAGGTTCCTCACCGATGTCATCTAAGTTACCAGTCAGTACTTACAAAGCAACGCTATTTGTAGACTTGCCAGAAAATCGCCCAGGTGCGTTATATCAAGTACTTGCGGTGTTTGCAGAACAAAAACTTAATTTGACCAAAATCGAGTCTAGACCGCAAAAAACCTCGTTAGGTGAATACTTTTTCGTGATCGAAGTAGAGATTGAACAAGCAGATACAAAATTGAACGAAGCAATCAAACTACTGGAACAGCGAGCATTTCCGGTCCAATTGATTGGAGAATATCCAGTGTACCGTAGCCGTGAGGATAAAAAAGCGACATACAGAAAATAAATCAAAGCAGCTGAACCTAGATAGCTGCCTTGGTTTTTTTTGAATAATTTTTCTATATTTGCTTTTACACGTATAGCACGTGTTTTTTATTTTTTTCACGTGTTACACGTGTTAGTATAGATATGTCAGGAGGTATTGTAACAATGCCAATGACATAACAGGAGATGGTCAAACTCTTGATTTCCATAAGTGGGTTAAAAGTTAAAGGTGGAAAAGGTTCTCATATAAAAGTGAAACTACCAGGAGTAAATCGACCAATTATTGTTCCTTCCAAGCTACCTAAAGGGACAGAACATGCGATACTGAGGCAGGCAGGGTTAAAATAGCTTTGTTCCTGCTTCTTGAGAGAGGAGGAGGATCATGCTTATTTCATATCCGGCATTATTCTATTCAGAAACAAGTGAAGGCTATGACTCGGGATTTTCTGTTTTCTTTCCAGATTTTCCGGAGATGGCTGGTACAAGCGGATCTGACATTCCTGAAGCGCTCGAAAATGCCTCTGATTACTTAGGTATTCTTTTGGCGGCTGAGATAGAAGAAGACCGAACATTACCTGAACCATCTCTTATCAGTTCATTGTCACTTATAGAAAATAACCCTTTTAAAAGTGACTCTGAGTTCATATTAGAATATGATGCTGAAAAATCATTTATTTCAATGGTCTCTGTAGATCTAACAGAATATTTAGGCACAGAGGAACCTGTAAAAAAGACGTTAACGATCCCAAAATGGGCAGATAAGTTAGGTAAAGAAATGCATCTAAATTTTTCAAAGACATTGACTGAAGCCATTGTTCGTGAAAAACTAGGTGCTTAACTTTAAAAGAGAAACTATCATTTTTCTTTTAAATAAAATAGGTTATAAATCATAAACAGATGATTTGCACACTTTTCTGAAATCCTTTAGGCTAGAATCAAGCGATAAGAAAGGAAGAGGAAAAATGGAAAAAAAAATTGCAGCAATCGTAACTGATTTAGTCGAAGATATTGAGTTGACTTCACCAAAAGAAGCATTGGAAAATGCGGGGAATGAAGTGACAACGATTGGTTTTGAAGCAAACCAAACGATCAAAGGCAAAAAAGGTGGCGAGTTCACGATCGATCGCAGCATTGATGAAGTTTCTCCTGAAGATTTCGATGCGCTCTTGATCCCTGGAGGATTCTCACCGGATCAATTACGTAAGGATCAACGTTTTGTTGATTTCGTTACTTACTTCTTGAAAAATGACCAACCGTTATTTGCTATCTGTCATGGCCCACAATTGTTTATCCAAACCGGTCTAACAGAAGGTAGAACAATGACTGCTTACGATACTGTTCGTCCAGATGTGGCTTACGCTGGCGCCAATGTCAAAGATGAAGCAGTGGTGATCGATAATCAATTAGTTACTAGCCGTACACCAGATGACTTGCCTGAATTCAACAAAGCAATTGTTGAGATCTTGGGTTAAACGACTGAACACTTTGTAGCGTTGCAAGTCAAAATAGTGATACGAGGAATAAAGAATTTTAGAATGATTTGGGACAGAAAGAATGCAAATACATTCTTTCTGTCTTTTTAACTGAAAAAGAAATTTATAATTAAAATAAGATGCAACTAATCAACCGCTGATTTTTAAATTTTTTCAAAATTATTTAACCTAGATTCAAAATCATGATTCAATAAAATATGCGCCTGAGTTTGGTTGTTTGCCAAGCCCAGACGCATGTTTCTGTTTTTAACTAAATTTTCGTCGTACCGCTTCCGATATGTGCTACATAAAACTCTGGCTCATATCCTACAACCTCTAAATAACGTGCATGGACATTTTCTTTAAAGGCGGGGATTTCCTCTTCTTTGACTAGAGCGATGGCACAGCCACCAAATCCTGCGCCTGTCATTCGTGCGCCTAATACACCAGGTTGCGCTTGTGCGGCATCTACAAGTGTATCTAATTCGATGCCTGTGACTTCGTAATCATGACGGAGTGAGTAATGAGAATCATTCAATAATAGACCGAAAGCTTCTAAGTTTCCTTGCTCTAATTCAGCTTTTGCTTTTAATGTTCGTTGATTTTCAGTGACGGCGTGACGTGCGCGACGGATCAAGGTATCATCGCCAATCAAGTCCGTATTCGCTTCGAAAGTCGCTTCATCTAATTCGCCTAAAGCTTTGATGTCCAGCTTCGTTTGTAGACGTTTCAAGGCTTCTTCACATTCGCTGCGACGTTCATTATATTTTGATTCCGCTAATTCACGTCGTTTATTCGTGTTCATGATAACCACGGCGTAGCCATCTAATTTAACTGGGACCATTTCATAGTGTAATGTATTCGTATCTAGCAAGATGGCATGGTCGATTTCTCCAAAACCGATCGCAAATTGATCCATGATCCCTGAATTGACACCAATGAATTCATTTTCTACTTTTTTTCCAGTTTGAACGAGTGTCAAGCGATCGATCGCTAAATCAAACAAATCTTCCAGAACAACCCCCACTAATAATTCTAACGAAGCACTGCTAGAAAGTCCGGCACCATTAGGGATCGTTCCTTCAATCACCAATTCAAAACCGCTCTCGATGGTATAGCCAGCTTCTTTTAGTTTCAAGATCATTCCTTTGACATAATTTGCCCAGTTGTCTTTTTTATCAAATGTCAGGTCATCAAGCGTGAATTCGATCACGCCGATTTCCTCAAAGTTTGTTGAGTAAACTAATACTTTGTTGTCTTCTCGACGTGCAGCAACGCCGTAAGTGCCATAAGTGATCGATGCAGGAAAAACGTGTCCACCGTTGTAGTCCGTGTGTTCACCGATCAAGTTGATTCGCCCAGGTGAAAAATAGTTTGTTGTTGGTTTTTCACCAAATAATTCATTGAATTTCGTTGTTAAATGTGCTGTTTTATTCATCTGTCTTGTTCCTCTCTTGCTTCAAGTTTGAATTCTGTAATCGTCTCAAATGGTGTTTCCGGTACCAAAGATATGTTGCCGAAAGAAGGGTAACGTTCTGCTCCTGGAGCGATTTGTGTTTCAAAAGTGATGCCGCCATGGTTCGCTAAACGTTGCCCGCGCATTTCAGGTGTATCTTCCCCAAAGTTGGCAGTGAAAATGACGATACTCGATGCATCCGTCCTGACACTGACTTTGATTGTTTCATCTGGACTTAAAAGAGAAGCGGCCGTTTTATCTAAGCCTGTGTCATTTAAGAAGAACGGATGATCGATTCCATCAAATAATTCTTTTTGTGGAAAGTCACTGGTGAAAACAGTCGTTAGTTTTGTTGGTGTTTGAAAATCAAACGGTGTTCCAGTCACTTCTATTTGTTCACCTGTCGGAATGCTATCTGGTCGTAAAGCAGCAAAGGCTTGACTGTTGACCCACAAAGTATGGTCATCGATTGGTTGCGTCACATCACCACTCAAGTTGAAATAAACATGATTGGTTGGGTTGAATAGTGTCAATTGATCACTGACTGCTTTCGTTGTGACACGCCAAATATTATCTTCTGTAAGAGTATAGCGAACTTCTACGGATAAATTCCCTGGAAAACCACGCTCTTTGTCGGGACTAGTCGTGGTAAATACCACAGTGGCTTCTTGTTCGCCATCAATGATTTCGTATTGCCAGATTTTTTCTTCAAAACTTGGCGTACTGCCATGTAAGGAGTGACCAGTTGCAGGATCGACAGGTAGTTGATACGTCTGGCCGTCGAGGGTGAATTTGCCTGCATCGATCCGCCCAGCAGTTCGTCCGATCGTTGCTCCGATAAAGGCATCTTTTTCGAGATACTCTTCTGCTGAATCAAAACCTAGAATCAACTCTCTACCCATGAATGTCAAACTGACGATCCGTGCGCCTAAATCGGTAACAGCGAGGGTCGTACCCTGTTGATTGGTTAAAGTAATCAAATGTGCAGATTGTCCAAATGTTTTTTTAGTAATGTCCATTTAAGTAGTCCTTTCTTGGTGCTGGATTAGTAGTTGGTGTAGGCGCAGTTTACGCCTAATCAAATTAACTATACCATTAAATGAAGCGTTTACAATGGGGCGTTTACTGTTTTTACCATTCAATCATATCAAAGAAGAGCACTTGCTTGAATGTATTTCTGTGAGCAGTATTTAACTTTTTGTTGCATCTATAGTAGAATAAAGAAAATACGAAAGAGGGTACGTCAATGGAAAAAGCGATTTTTTTGAAAAAAGAACATCAATCCATCTCACAAGAACTATACTTTGACTTTTGCGGTTTTTCTAAAACATTGCCCTTTCATTCATTTGGACCAGCTATTCGTCAAGATTATATTTTGCATATCGTGATGGAAGGAAAAGGAGTCTATCGCGTAAAAGATCAGCAATATCAATTAAAAAAAGGTGATCTTTTTTTGATTAGACCGGGTGATTCTACTTTTTATTTGGCGGATGGTGAAGATCCTTGGGTCTACTGTTGGATTTCCTTCGGTGGGGCAGTAGCCGATAAAATCATTCAACATTCTTTATTCAAAGATGATCAATACACGATGGTTTCTTCAGAAATTGCTAGATATGTGGAGATTATCTTGGCATGTATGAATTACTCGACAAAAAATCTAGTCGATGAGCTGCAATTAAATGCGTTGACGTATCAATTGCTCGCGCTCTTATTAGAAGATGGTGGCTATGTTCATTTAGGAGAACAAAAAAGTTATTCAGCCCTCGCTGTTGATGCGGTACAGTATATCGAAGAACATTACAGCGAGCGTTTGACTGTTGAGGAGATCGCAAAAAAATTATCCGTTAACCGAAGTCATCTCTCTCGTGTGTTCAAAAATCATATGGGGATCAGTATCAAAGAATATATGATTGGTGTTCGCATCAATCGGGCAGCGTTTCTCTTATCTCTGACGGAAGAATCCGTTGAAGCAATCGCTTATCAAGTCGGCTTCAATAGTTTGGTCGTATTTAGCCGCATGTTCAAGAAATTCACTGGTGAGACGGCGACAAACTATCGTAGACGAATGAATAACGAAAAGATCAAAGGAGTTTCCGCAGAACAATTAAAAAAGCAATTAGAAGAACAAGCCATCATTTCTTGGGCGACCTAAGACATAAAGGCATTGTTGACTGGGTTTTTCTTGGGATATGCTAGACTAGAAAACGGGAGGAAAAAGCTATGAAAACATTGATTATTGTCAGCCATCCGATAATTGACACATCGTTGAACCAACAGTTTTTTAAAGAAGCATCCAGCCAGCTATCGACTACTTGGCATCATCTAGAAGCTTGTTATCCAGATGGGGAAATTGACCTTCAAGCAGAACTTGCTTTATTGAAAGAGCATGACCGGATCATCTTCCAATTTCCTTTCTATTGGTATAGCGCGCCAGCCCATTTGAAAATGTGGCAAGACCAAGTGTTAGAAGCGGCAACAGCAGTCTTATCAGGTAAAGAATTAGGGATCGTCTTAACAACCGGCGTGAGTGAAAAAGAATACCAAGCAGGTGGGAAAGAAGAGTATACGATCTCGGAGTATTTGCGTCCGTATCAACGAATTGCCCATAAATTCCAGATGACCTTTTTGCCTCCGTTTGTTTTAGCACAGTTCATGTACTTAACTCAAGAACAACGGTTTGAACGCCTGATCAGTTATCAGCAATATCTCACATTAGTCGAAAAACCTTCACTGATCAATCGGATCGATTGGTTTATCGAACGATTTGCGCAAAATGAACGCATCAAGGAAAAAGCACCGATGAAGCAGCAGATGATCGAAACGATGTTAGAAGAAGCCAAAGAAAATATTGAAGATCTGACATTTATACTACAAGAGATGAAAGGAAAGACCTTATAATGGATCAATGGTTGACAGAACAATTAGCCGAATTGAGTACGCAAGCGGATTATGAGGGCAAAGCCTTACTTCATGAAATGTCACGCTTATTTGTCGAAATCAATGAACGGATCGAGCAGTTGCAAGGAGAAATCGATGGAGAATCTTGGAATCATCAAAAATGGTGATTTTTCTTCAGTAATAACATAATAAAAAATGTTCATAACGCTTATTATTTGCTACAATGGAACTACAAGAAAGTTGGTAACGCTATTTTTTTACAGAAATAACAGGTGGTGAATGAAATGAATGAAGAAAATGAACAGCGTGGCAATGTTCGATCAGCTCGAAGACAACAACAGAAACAAGCATCACGCATGCGTATGATGAAAATCGGTGCCGCTGTTGCAGTAGTCTTACTACTGGTTGGTGCAGGTACTGGATTATATCTCCATAGTAGAAACAATGCCAGTGAAAACTCGGTAGCAAAGACGAGTGAAACGACGCAATCGTCCACAGCTTCAACTACTGCTTCATCTGAAACTGAAGCAACACAAGAAAGCAGCGAAGCAACAGAACCTTCAGGAGCTATTTCTGAACAACTACAAGCAGTCGTTGCAGATTATTCGAAGAAAATCGAAGATAAAACCCCAGTGTTGATCGAAGAATACCAAGCAGAGATCCAAAACAATCAAGACGGTGTCAATGGTCTTTCGGTCATTGCCAACCGAAAAGCAAGAGAACTTCAAGCCTTGTCGGATGAAGGAATCAGTAAATTAAGAGGGATGTACCAAGATGCTTCCAACAAGGAGGATATCGACCTAGATACCATGATCAATCAGCTATCTGCAAGTTATACGGCGCAGGTCGCTCGGATCTCCGACATTTATCTGCGAACAAGTGCGGAACTTCAAGCAGCGACACCTAGTAGCGAATCTTCTTCGGAAGAGACGACACCTTCGACGGAAGCGACACCAGAAACAACAGAAACGTCGGAGTCACAAGCCAATCAGTACACGGCACAGTCCACAGAAGATACGAGCAATCAAGCAGCTACAACCGTTGTACGTGAAGGCGAAGGTCCAAATCAAATTGCGCAACGGACGGGTGTGCCAGTTGAGACGATCTTGTCCTTGAATGACATGACGATGGATGATTTCTTCTTTAACCCTGGTCAAGAATTACGTTTGAATTAGGAAGATCAAGAAGAAAGATTCAACTTCAATTGATTAGATGAAGTCACAAAAATGGTTCTTTTTGCCAATTTTTGTGGCTTTTTTGTTCTAAATACGTTTCGTTCTCCACTGGCTCATCATGAGTGGGTTGTGATTGGTTGTTTTTTTGTTAAGATAAAGAAGTGAATGCAACCCGTAAAGGAGAAGATCATGAAAAAACGAGAATTCATCGTCCAAGATTTATTGAGTAAGATCTATCAAGAAGAATTTAAAGATGGAAAATTACCGAATCAACGAAAACTAGCGGAAATCTATCATGTTTCTCGCTTTACGATCCAACAAGCGATCAAAAACCTGGAAGAAATCGGTATTGTCCGTGTCGTTCAAGGATCAGGTATCTTTATCCATGAAAAATGGGTCAAAAATCCCTTGATCTTCAATTCTTTGACACGTACCCCTTATGATCGGATCCATTCAAAAATGATCAGTTTAAACAAAGCACCAGCAACGGCGGATGAGCAAAAAATCTTTCAACTTGATGACGGCGCCGAAGTTTGGACATTTGAACGTATTCGAATCGTTGATTATAAAATCGAGCAGTTAGAAATGTCAAAAATGCCGGTAGCAATGTTTCCCGACTTATCCCAAGAAGTCATCGAACATTCCATCCAAAAGTACGTGGAACAAAAAGGCTATCGAATTTCTCACTATATCACGAGTTATGACCCAATCACGACTTCCAAAGAACAATCAAAAATATTGCTATGTAAACGCGGTACACCAGCCATGCAAATCACGAACCGAGCTATATTAGAAGATGGACAAGTCTATGAATACAGCAGTATCATTGCCATCGACTACTCTGTGACTTACATCCGCCCCTTTGACCGTGAGATCCATCGTTCGAGGATTGATTGAGGATTTGAGTAGTCTCAAAATAGCTTAAGGAAAAAACTTCTGTAAAAATGTAGCTTTTTTGAAAGTTAAGGAAGAAAACATTAAAGCGAATTAGTTGATAGTGATTGTGAAGAAAGCACTGATGAAGCGTAAAACGCAATCATCAGTGCTTTCTTACAAATGCTTGATAAGTGAAGTAAGTTATATTATTTATAATAGAAAATATAAAACACAAAAAAATAACTTACAATAAGTATGAACCAAATAAGTCTTTCAACTATTTGAGCTATTGTTGATTGATTGTATGTAAAAATGATACCAAATTTATAGTTCCTGTTACTGCGTATAAAAATACTCTGTAAACCTAGAGAGAGCATGATAAGTAACTTCATGATCAGATTCGATAGCTGATAGGATTGATCGTTAGTTGTTAGGAAAAAAGTATACAAAGTTAAAAGTTGTAACAACCAAATAACTTGAACAAGTTTTCTCGCAGCTTGGGTTTTATTCGACATAGATGTTCATCCTCCTTAAAATTATTATTGTGATTTAAGTTGATTATATGCCTTTTTTAAGTCAATATTCAATAAGTGTTTAATGAGAATGTGGCATTAAATAAAAGATTAAGAAGGTCTGAGACACTCTATTGATTTATTTTTGTATTAGTATCTTTTACGTTATAAAATTAAATTTTACATAATAAAATTTGCTGTGTGAGGAGTGATAAATGATGATTAATGTAAAAGCTCGTAAAGTAGGGAATTCTATCTCTATTTCAATTCCTAAACAGTATCAGGTTAAAGCTGGATCAAAATATGTCGTATATAAATCTAAGAATGGAGGATTAATATTCACACCAAAAATAGAAAATCCATTTTTATTGGATGAACCATTTCAAAAGGATGAAGATGAGGGATGGCAAACAATAGCAAAAGAGGAGATTGGGAAAAATGTATGAACCTCAACAAGGTGATTTGATCTGACTTAATTCTACGCCTTCTTTTAGCAGGGAAATAAGAGGAAAGCAGCCAGCTTTAGTTGTTTCCTCAAATGCTTACAAGATACGTGGAAGAGTGAACGCTACACAAATTCATAGTTTTGATACTGACCGGATTATTAGTAAAGAATTTATTGATCGTCTAAGAGGAGACGATTTTCTTCAAGTCAAACAGATTTTAGATTATTCTTTAGAAACTGATTTTTGAAAACTATGTTTTACATAAAAAGCTACTAAGGTTTACACGTGTATTCATTATTATAATAATAGGAATACAGCGGAACCAAAAAAAGCTATCCTTACATATTTCGTGTAAGGATAGCTTTTTTTTGGAATTACGGTGTCACGATCGTGCCGTCTGGTGTACGGCTTTGTGTCCATTCGTGTGGACGATAGACAACTGGAAATTCTGCCGCCTGTTCTTCATTGAATGTGACACCGATCCCACTTTGTTCGATCGGATAGAAAAAGCCTTTTTTTGGTGTGGGGATATTTCCGAAAAGTTGTTTCGTATTTTCAGGAACATCGATGTTTTCTTGGATCGCCGCATTGTGCAAGTGGATGTTCAAATGCGTATTCACTGCTAAGCCGATCGGTGTGATATCAGATGGCGTATGCCAAGCGATTCGTATCCCCATCGCTTCGCAAAAGTGTGCCAATTTCAAGGCAGGCGTGATCCCGCCGATTTGTGAGACATGGGCACGCATATAGTCGATTTGACGATTGCGAACTAATTCTTTCCATTCCATTGGATTATTGAACAATTCTCCAGTAGCAATCGGGGTCGTTGATTGACTTCGCAATTGAGCCAACCATTCATTTTGGTTTGGCGGTAGAATATCTTCTAAAAAGAAAAGATTGTACTTTTCTGTTTTTTTTGCAAAACGGATCGCTTGGTTAGGATGCAAGCGTTCGTGAACATCGTGTAACATTTGGAAACGATCGCCATATTTGTTTTGGATATGTTCAAACATGGATAGCGTAGTGGACACGTATTCTTCTTGATCGAAATAAGAGCCAGCAAGTGGTTGTTCAGGTGTTGCTAAATTCGTTGGATTTCCCCCATAAAAACCTAATTGACAACGAATATAACGATACCCTTGTGCGAGAAATGTTTCGATTTCACGATCGAGGTCCTCTAGATTAGCTGCGACAGCATGCGTATACGCAGGAATTGCTGTTCGAGCTTTTCCGCCGAATAACTGATACAATGGCATATCAGCGATTTTCCCTTTGATATCCCAGAGCGCCATATCGACACCTGAAATGGCGTTATTTGTGATTGGCCCATTCCGCCAGTAAGAATTGACATTCATGACTTGCCAAAGGTCTTCGATTTGATTCGCATCGCGTCCAATCAGTAAAGGTTTTAAGTATTCTTCAACTACGGTCTGGACAGCCAAAGGACGAAATTGGAAAGTGCCGCAACCGAAGCCGGTCACGCCTTTATCTGTTTCAACTTTTACGACTAACAAGTTGTGACGATCTGGTTTGATTGCGTAACTTTTTATATTTGTAATGATCGTTGGTGTCATTTTTTTCACTCCAATATACATAAATATGAATCATGTGCATCCTCATTGAAACATGGGGAAGAACATCCTGTCAATTTGGTCTAATAAAAACATCTAAACCGACTAAAAATCAGTCCAATTTTACGTTAGTATTTTTATAAACGTTGATATTAAAGCTTTTTCATTGGTTATTTACTAAAAAGGACTGGTTTTACAAGTGGCGTTCCACATGCTACTATTTGGGTGAAAGCGGAAACAAGAATCATTGTTTGATGAGAATAAGGGGGAGAACATGTGAAGCATGAAGAAATAGCAAAACAAATCATACAACATGTGGGTGGAGCAAGTAATATCAACAACGCTTGGCATTGTATGACAAGATTACGGTTTGATTTAAAAGATGAGAAAAAAGTGGATTATGCTGCGTTGGAAAAAACACCGAAAGTGGTGGGGACAAAATATCAAAGTGAACAACTGCAAGTCGTGATCGGTACAGAAGTCGCTGACTATTTTGCACCAATTGCGAAAGAATTAGGGTTAGATGAAACAAGTGAACGAAGTGAAGGAGAGAAAAAAGGCGTCGTATCCTTATTTATGGATACTGTTTCCGGTGTATTTGGTCCGATCGTACCAGCAATTGCTGGGGCAGGAATGATCAAGGGTTTGATGGCCGGTTTAGTGGCATTGAATGTCATTTCGAACCAGACGGATACGTATTTGATCATTGATATGATTGCGAGTGGCGTATTTACTTTCTTGCCATTTTTCGTTGCTGCTTCTGCCGCTCGGATCTTCAAAACGAATCCATATTTAGCGATTGCGATCGCTGCAACTTTACAATTTCCCACCATGACGACAGCGGTTGCTGAAGGTTCGATCTCTGCTTTCCAACTGTTTGGTCTCATTCCAGTTCCTGTCTTTAATTATGCAGGAACAGTTATCCCGATCATTTTTGCGGTATTGGCACTCAGCTACATTTATCGTTGGGTGGATAAGTTGTTGCCACAAGTGTTACGAACGGTTTTCACACCAACCATTTCCCTGTTTGTTGCAGGATTGTTGACACTCACAGTGATCGGCCCGATCAGTATTCATTTAGGTAACCTCTTAGCAGCTGGTGTGGCATGGTTATTCTCAATCTCACCAGTGTTAGCTGGTATCGTGGTCGGTGCGATCCGTCCAATTGCAATCTTTACTGGGTTGCATCATGCGATGACCCCAATTGCCTTACAAAATTTTGCGAATCAAGGCTATGACATGTTGATGCCGATGATGTTCATGGCGAACATGGCGATCACTGGTGCGACAGCGGCAATTTATCTCAAGGTAAAATCAAAAGAAGAAAAGTCATTGGTACTATCTTCTGCTGTTTCTGGTCTATTAGGAATCACTGAACCAGCGCTATTTGGGATCTTATCAAAATACAAGAAGGCGTTTATGGCGGCTACAATCGGTAGCTCGATCGCTTCAGCGTTTATCAGTTTCTTCGGTGTTCGGATCTACGGCTATATTTTATCAAGTATTTTTAGCTTACCAGCTTATATCGGTCAGTATTTTGTTTTTGCGGTACTTGGGATAGTGATCGCTTTGGTTTCCTCATTCGCCATCACTTATTTCTTAGTACCAAACGAACAAGCTGAAGATACTGAGTACACGAACGAAGTGAATCTACACGCTGTAGCTAAAGGAGAATATATTCCTTTAGAAGATGTGCCTGATGAAGTTTTTTCAACGAAAATGATGGGGGATGGTTTTGCAATCGAGTCAATCGATGGCGCCATCTTTGCACCGGTCAGCGGAAAAGTCACTACGATTTTCCCTTCCAAACATGCGTTAGGAATTAAAACTAGTAATGGCGTCGAAGTATTAGTCCATATGGGAATTGATACTGTCAACTTGAATGGGGCAGGATTCGATGTACTTGTAAAGGTCGGTGATCAGGTAACCGTTGACACTAAAATTGCTCAAATGGATTTGCCTTATATCCATAGTCAAGGGAAAAAGAGCATGGTCATCGTTGTGATCACGAACATGGATCGTGTGTCGAAATTCTCCGGGGAACGAAACCTAGAAGGGCAGCACCAAGCTGGAGCGCTCTTGGAACGTGCCTTGTTGAATGGGTAAAATGAAAATAGCATGATCAAGAGAACATACGCCATCTTCAAAGATTGGCGTATGTTTTTTTGTTGATAACCTTATTTTTTTGTTTATTTAGTTATCTATATTTTTGTTTAAAGTTATTTAATTTATCGGGTGAAACATGAATAGATTTTATGCGATTCCATGATTTGCTAGGTGTTAGGGGACTTTGATAATACTGGTTTATCAGCTGGTTTTCATTGTTTTATGAGGGCTAGTGGTTTTTAATGCAGTGGGGAATGGTATGGTGGATAGGCGAAAGAGGGGAAATATAAAAAAGATTCATTCAGTGTGTGGAATTCTTCGGGTTGTTTTATTTGATGTTTTTTTTAAAAATAAATTATCCTTATTTTAAGAATCGGTAAGCGCTTTCGATGTAAGCTTAGTAGGCGATAGATATGACTGATTTAGCTGGAGGAATCACTATTCCAGACGCACCAACGATTACTGATGAACACAAGAAGCTGGTAGAAGAAGCACGCAAAACGTTAGATGACAGTAGTGAGGCTATACCATTTGCGCTATTAGGAACACAAGTAGTTGCTGGGACAAACTATTGGATCTTGTGCAAAGTCAACATGTTTGGCCCCACACAGAGCAAAAAATTAGTGACTTACAAAATCAACAAAAATCCACAAGATGAAGTGACGCTTTTGGAAGCGGAAACATTCGAGTTTTTGATTGACCCAACTTTTTAAAATACTTCCCCACTTTCCCATACGGTCGATAAGAGAAGATGTTCATTCTACTATCAACTATATGGGATTTTTATTATCTCAAGAACTGTCTTTACTGTGATAGAAAAACCATCTTTCCATCATTTACAGAATCAATCCGCTATATCCGTTGAAAGATCAGCAACGACTTCATAATAATGATCGCCCCAATCGCAGATATGTTGGACGATCGTTGAGAGTTCGCGCCCGATCTCGGTCAATTGATACTCTACTTTTGGCGGGACTACGGGATAGACTTTACGTGTGAGTAAATGATCGCTTTCTAATTCTCTTAATTGGCGAATCAACATTCGCTGGTTGATGTCTGGTAACATTTTTTCAATCTCACTTAATCGTAAAATCGGTTGTTGTAAAAAACATCAAATCAAGACGATCTTGTATTTTCCACTCAGGACGTGCATGGCTAAATCTTTCGTATTGGTAAACTCTTTTTCATGGTATTGATACATAAAGAACCTCACTTTGATTTATTTATTCGACAGCAATAGTTGCTATTATACAAATCTCACCAATGGAAGTAAAGAAATTGAGGATACTGACAAGTTTGTCAGTTTTGTTTCTCAACACAGCCTATGATACGATGAAGTGGAAAGATTGCGGATTCGCTCGCTAACTAAGAACCAGACGAGCGGAATAAGAAAGAAGGAAGAAAAATGAAAAGTAGAGCTGCCGTAGCATTTGAACCAGGAAAACCGTTAGAAATCGTTGAAATCGATGTTGCTGATCCGAAACCGACGGAAGTCATGGTAAAAATTTTGTACACTTCTGTCTGTCATACAGATGCGTTTACCTTATCAGGGGAAGATCCAGAAGGAGTTTTTCCTGCGGTCTTAGGTCATGAAGGCGCCGGTATCGTTGTCAAAGTTGGTGATGACGTGTCATCTGTTGAAGTGGGGGACCATGTGATTCCGTTGTATACCCCAGAATGTGGGAAGTGTGAGTTTTGCTTGTCAGGAAAAACCAATCTATGCTCTGCTGTCCGTGAAACGCAGGGAAAAGGTCTAATGCCAGATGGTACGACACGTTTTTCTTACAAAGGCGAGCCGATTTATCACTATATGGGTACGAGTACGTTTAGTGAGTATACTGTCGTCAATGAAATCAATTTGGTGAAAATCACAGAGGATGCTCCTCTAGATACCGTTCCACTATTAGGGTGTGGCGTAACGACAGGGTTAGGTGCTGTTGACAACACGGCAAAAGTTGAAGAAGGTGCTGTCACAGCTGTTTTTGGACTAGGAGCGATTGGTTTAGCAGTAATCCAAGGCTTGAAAAAAGCTAATGCTAAACGAATCATTGCAATCGATATGAACCCTGAAAAATGGCCGTTAGCTAAAAAAATGGGCGCAACGGATTTTGTTGATCCTAAAACACACGATCGTCCAATACAAGAAGTCATCGTAGAAATGACCCA
The DNA here is from genome assembly GCF_051714725.1 of Enterococcus sp. AZ095b. NCBI lineage: Bacteria > Bacillati > Bacillota > Bacilli > Lactobacillales > Enterococcaceae > Enterococcus > Enterococcus sp. AZ095b. The sequence goes on from NZ_JBIOSL010000001.1 coordinate 578,976, forward strand.
AGGTGGCGTAGATTATAGTTTTGAGTGTATTGGCAATGTGGAAGTGATGCGTTCCGCGCTTGAAGCATGTCACAAAGGCTGGGGCGAAAGCATCATTATCGGTGTAGCCGGAGCTGGAAAAGAAATCCACACGCGTCCGTTCCAACTAGTGACTGGTCGTGTCTGGCGTGGTTCGGCTTTTGGCGGTGTCAAAGGGCGAAGCCAATTGCCATGTATGGTGGAAGATTACTTGAACGGTGGAATTGATTTAGATTCATTCATCACCCATCGTTTAGATTTTACACAAATCAATGAATCACTTGAGCTGTTGCATCGTGGAGAATCCATTCGTACTATGCTCACTTATGGAGGTGATACTGATGGAACTACAGAAAATTGAAACACATCGGTCGTTTGGCGGGCAACAAATCAAATATCGTCACCTGTCAGAAACGCTACATTGTGAGATGACATTCAGCGTGTATCTACCAGAAACCACTGTTGAAAATCAAGAAATCCCACTCATTTGGTGGTTAGCTGGTTTAACAAGTACAGATGATAATTTTAGTATCAAAGGTGGATTCCAACGCTATGCAGCAGAACAGCAAATCGCCTTCGTCATGCCGGACACATCGCCTCGGGGGGATGTTGCTGACAGTGAAGATTGGGATCTCGGTCAAGGGGCTGGCTTTTACTTGAATGCAACACAAGAACCTTGGAAGAAAGACTTCCAAATGTACGACTATCTTACGAAAGAGCTGACTGAGATCATCTACTCCTTGATCCCAAATCTTTCTGGAAAAGAAAGTATCATGGGTCATTCCATGGGTGGGCATGGTTCGTTAGTGATCGGTCTGAAAAATCCAGCACGCTTTGCTTCGATCTCTGCTTTTGCACCAATTTCGAACCCCTCAAACGTACCATGGGGACAAAAAGCATTCACCGCTTATCTAGGTCCTGACCAAGCGACATGGAGTGAATGGGATGCCACTGAGCTGATCAAAAAAGAAACAACCAGTCAACCGCCTATCCTGATCACACAAGGGACGGCTGATCCATTCTACGAAGTCCAGCTCACTGAAGAAGCTTTTTTATCAGCAGCAGAATCAGTGAAACACGAAGTTTTCTACCGAAAAGAAGAAGGCTATGATCATAGCTACTTCACCATTGCTACATTTGTAGAACAACATATTGCTTTTCATGCGAGCTATTTGAAACAGTGAAAAGACCATTGTAAGAGATGGAATGTGAGTCAGACAAACGAGCAACTAACTGGAAAATCAGAAGAAGACAGAACGATGCAACTATAAGTAATAAGCAGTGAAACCTGAAATTTTTTTTTAGAGATACCTCTTTAGTTTGACTAGATCATGCACAGAGCCACGAAAGCCAATTAGTGAAAGGAGTTCTGCCGGATACTAGTTTCAATTGTTTATAGCGGTGTAATTCTGTGAGTCAAAATTAAAAAATAAAATTAACAGGTTTACTTTTTAGAATAGATGTGTTAACTTAATTAAAGTTTCGGAGGATCCAAAGGGATTAGATAAGAATATTCTTATCTAATCCCTTTTTGTGTTCTTGCATTAAAAAATATTAGGAGGCGCATATGAAAAATCTATTCAAATATTTAACAATTACTTTGGGGCTGTGGATACTATCAATTAGTATCAATATGTTTTTTGGCCCACATTATATTGCTGCTGGAGGAACGAGTGGTCTAGGAATATTACTTGAATACCTTGTTCAAGTAAATCGTTCACTCGTCGTGCTAGCATTAAATTCAGTTATGTTGCTATTAGCAATCATTTATTTAGGTAAACAAGTATTTATGAAAGTTTTATATGGCAGCTTAGTTCTACCGTTATTGTTAACTTATGTACCTAAAATAATGTTTACTGAAAATAAAATTTTATCGATCGTTTTGGGGAGTCTAATTTTTTCTGTAGGTATGTCCATTGTTTATTCACAAAATTCTTCTAGTGGAGGAACGTCCATTCCACCGATAATTTTAAAAAAATATTTCAATATAAAACTCTCTACAGGCTTGTTTTTCATAGATGGTATAGTCATACTGCTAAATTGGAGTATTTTTGGTTTTGACCAATTTTTACTTGCCTTGACTTCAAATATTCTAGTTTTTCTAACGATGAACCTATTCTCTAAGATATCCTATAAATCTATTGAGAATAGACAAACTTCTTAGAGGTGGATAATTTAGTTATTCTTGGAGTTTAGGAGATACTGTAACGCTCTTTGATAATTTCTAGTGGATCACCGAAGCGTTCAGCGATTTCCGGAAGGCTCAATCCTTGCGCATATAGACGATTGAAGACACCTTGAATGCTTTCTGAAACTTCAACGATATGTTTATCGTAGTCGTAAAAACGAAACACTTTTTGTCCCCAGTCATAGGTCAATGTATCGTGGATCACTTCGATTTCTGAATCAGAAGTTGTAAGTAAAAAGCCTTTCCACTTGATTTTATTCATGATTTCATCTCCCTGAACTTGATCGAGCAACTATAGCATGAGAATTTTAGACTGTATTGTAAATACACGACATCTCACTTTGCTCACGACGTATCATCTAATCCAAAGGTTGTGCTTTGAACTCTTTACAAAGCTGGACAAATTCGAGTGGTGTAAAGCCGATATGTTTTTTTTAATCTTTGATCAAGTGAGACTGATCGTAGTAATGCAACGCAATTAACTTTTTTTCACTAGCGTGAGGATCGGTTAGTATTTTCAAGCAGTACTGAAAACGCAATGTAAGCAACATCAGTTGCGGTGAAATGCCATAATACTTCTTAAATAACTGTTGGCATTGCCGTGTGCCTACAACTAAATCCTGACACAAATCTTGAATTGTAGAAGCAGGGATTTGGCTAAATCGATCAATCAATTTGATAAACTGGTTTGGTGTATGTCCTTCAATCAATTGATGGAGGTAATCAATAAAATATTCTTTTTGTTGAGAATAGGATAGGGAGAAGAAATAGTCGAGGTTGAAAGGCATCTTAAACTCACTAATTGCTATAGAAATCATACTCTGTTTTACTGATACCTGAAAATTCGATGATTGCTTTTTGAAATCAATGAAAAGATCGATACACCCATCTGGAATGATCAAATCATTCACTTCGTAGGAATCCTGAGTCAAGGATTGGTGTTCCCATAGACAAATCACAAAGTCTTGTAATGAGGGAATGACAATTGCTGGATACTTGAAATATTTCTGATAGATTGGGTTGACGATATAGGGTACTTGAATTGGAGAATACATGGATCACCTACTTGTTTATGGTTCTGTTCCTTTCTATCAATTATAGCATGTTGATGAGATGTATCTGTCTATATCACTAAAGTAAGTACGCAATTGGGATTGTCGGTGATAGTGTCAGCGTATCTAGGCGAAATGAAAAAAGGCGTTGGATTGCTATTTGTCGCTAAATAGGATGCTGGTGTGAAAAAATCAAAGAGATAAGCAGAGATCTGTTAATTGGTAGAGGGGTAAATGAGTGGATTGGCTAAGGGAAAAAATATGTATGCTCAAGCTAGACAGTAAAAACCTAGGATAGATACCACAGTGATCGCTGGTTCTTATCCTAGGTTTTTGACTATTCTGACTGGTTATAAGGTTACGCATTTACCGTTCTGATTTCTCATCTTCTATTCCATAGGTAAGTGATTGTTAAAGTGAATAAAATAGTCGTTGTTAATGTTAACAGTATTGGTGAAAGAGAAAACTCTCCACGTTGATCCCAATAAATTATTTAATTGGATATGAACAAAATATTCAACATGTATTTCTTCTACGTATTATCTGACGAAGGAGAAAGACATGTTTTTTTATTTATTGGATTTGTTTTGTAGGATACTAGAGCAAGGAAGACAAAAAACGATAATAGCAAATGGATTTTAAGGGAGATCAAGAACTTGAGTTTATGGATAATAAGCAAGAATACATGAACAAATTGTTATAAATAAGTTGGTTCTATGTAAGGTGTATCAGCTTTTTTTGATCATACATGGTTAATAACTAATAAGAGTGGTCAGTTAGCAAAAATAGTCCTTTTTATTTAAAGAATGACTTTGTTGGTAATGCTGTTTATAACAGTAGGATTCATTTGGAATCCTGAAAAAAATATAAAAATGGGTACAAATGATCATTTAGAAAGCGTTGTGTAACTATTGAATAAATCATAACTACCATAAGGTTAAGAAGCAAAATAGAACGTTAAAATCTGTCACTTTTACGTTCGTTTTTTCTTTCAAGGAGAAACAATATAGTTTATCATTCCGATTGGTTGTGTTATTTATATGTAAGTATAAAGAAAAGTGTTCATTTAAAAAATGAGGTGGAAAATTGAAAGACTTACAATTGGCATTTATCAGTAATCGAACGACGAGTCGTTTGTTTCGAATATTGAGTATGATTGAACGAAGACGATTGTTTACGATTGGAGAATTGGCCGAAAAACTGCAAGTGACAGAACGAACGATTGCCAATGATATCAAGTACATCAAAGACTATTTTGATGATTGTATCAGTTTAGATTCAGGAAATAGTGGAATCTTTTTTGAAGAAAAAAAAGCTTCGATGTATCAAGAAAAAAAGCAGAAATTACTTGAGAATGAGTGTCTATTTGAAATCATCGGGAATATTTTTTTAGGAGAATTATCAACAATCGATGAACTTGCCCATCACTATCATTTTTCAGAGAGTACCTTTCGCCGGCTATTGAATCGAACAACCACAGTATTGAAGAGCTATGGACTGCAGTGGGCATCCAACCCGTTGTCGATTGAAGGAAGAGAAGCTAATTTGCGAAAATTCTTCAAAGATTTTTATTATGAAGGAGTAGAAACGCCCTATACGCTTGTTCCTGATATTGAATTACATGAATTGGTTTTAAAAAAATTAAGCAATAAATTGGGCCAAGATGAGGTTGGATCTGGAACTACGCCAGCATCCTTTTATTATACTTTTTATATCGCAATCAAACGTGCAGGACTGGGTTTTTCTATAGAGATTCCAAGAAAATTAGCGAAATTAGCATACAAAGCAAAGAATTTTTCTCTCCTTCATTCTTTGAAAGATGACATCAAGAAACTTTATAAGGTCGAATTATCAAAAGAAGAATTCGCTTGGATTTATTTAGTCACTGTCTGTAAACGTACCCTAGATCATGAAGAATCAGAGAAAAAGTTTTATAAAGATTTTCATGAAGGCACAGAAATTTCTCAACTCACGAATCGATATTTAAAGGAATTTGATTTCCCTAAAAATATTGATCAAAAAATCACAACATTCTTACGCTCGTTTTTTCTATCTAGAAAAATAAATGATTTGTTATCACCTGTGTTAAATAAAGAGGCGATAGAGATAAAAAAAGCAGTCATACGCTCAGATAATGAGAATTATCAGCGGAATTTAGGTTTTTTAAAAAAAGAAAGGAAAAGCTACTCTATTTCTTCAAAATACATGGAAGATATAAGTGTGAGTTTAACGATTTATAGTAATTTGATTTTCGATTTTTATTTACCAAGTAAAACAATTTACTTTCTTCTGGAAGGGGATCATTTTGTTTGTCAACAAATTATAACTCGTGTACGTCAACAATTTGGGAGTAAACATACATTAGTTTTTTTGCCACTTTATTATCTAGCAGAAGAAGTATTGAACGCCGCACATATTGATTTAATTGTGACAAACTACAATCGCTATCTTTTAGATTACATCATTGAGACCGATTTTCTTTTGTTAAAAGCTGTTCCAGATGAACATGATTGGAAACGATTAGAAAGAAAAATAAATCCTTATCGTAAAACTTATAATTAATATTTTTCCACAGTTGCTAATAAAAATAGCGACTGTTTTTTTTCATCTATTTCAGACGTTAATGAAATAGATGATTTTATTTCATTAAAAAATCAATGTAATCTTAGTGAAGTAATAAACATGCAAATTGACTTACAGAATTTTTGAAAAAAGAGTTATCTTCGAGCCCACAAAAAATGACAGTTGATAAAAAGAATGTCTAAACTTTGTTCGCTATAAGTTTCTAATAAGAATAATACAGTAGGTCAAATACTAGGAGGAGTGGTATGAACATAAATAAAATTAGCCGAATCATTGGAAAGTTATTGTTGATCATGATTTTGCTTTTACCCCAGCTCCCATTTCAACTAACCTATGCACATGATTATTCAAGCTCTTCTGATAATCATGAAGTAGCAGCAATTACGGAATATCCAGAAAAGCAAGAAGAATCGGGAAAAAAAGAAAGTGAAGAGGTAAGTAATCGTGCTACTGAATATCGTTTAGAATTAGTTGCAAGCCCTCCCGCTGGAGGCAATCCTGGACGAACTGATTCAGGATCGAGTGTGGTATGGCTTCCGGTAGGAGGAAATTTAGGGAATATGAGGGCATTCCCTAACCCAGGATACCGATTTTTACATTGGGAAGTCGTTTCAGGTCCGATATTTATATTTGATTCAAATAGCGAAGATCTTAGTGTAAACCAAAGGGAAGCTGGAAACTCTGTGATTCGTGCAGTTTTTGAACCAGTTCAAGGTGGAAATATTACTGTAAAGCATGAAGATGAGGCAGGGAATCAATTAGCTGATCCTAGCGTGCTGACTGGTTTAGTTGATCAAACTTATACAACCGCAGCGCTAAGTATTAGTGGTTGGCAATTGAGTAAGACTCCCGAAAATGCCTCTGGGACTTTTAGAGTAGAAGAACAAACGGTTGTCTATACTTACGAGCCTGAACAGAATCTATGGGGAACGGTCCCGTGGTCGTATGAAGAAGGAACTAAAACAATCACATTATATGGTGGAGAAGCTGGCGAAGTAGCAGATGCTCCATGGAAAACCTACTCTTCGGTCAAACAAATCATCGTGGAAGATCAAGTGATACTACCAAAAAATTCAGAGAGTCTGTTTTCAAACTTACAAAATCTGGAAGTAATTGAGAATACTGACAGATTGAATGTTTCAAATGTCGAAAACATGAGGTGGATGTTTTCTAGCACATCAAATCTAAGAGAATTAGATTTACGTAATTGGGATACATCAAATGTAATAAATATGAATTCTATGTTCAATTTCGCAAGTTCTTTGACTGAGTTAGATTTGAATAATTGGAATATATCAAATGTGACCGATATAAGCTATATGTTCAATGGTGCTTCTTTGTTGAAAACGTTACATGTACGTAATTGGAATACGTCGAATGTCACAACTATGAGTAGCATGTTTCAAAATGCAAATTCCTTAATCGAATTGGATATAAGTAACTGGAATACATCGAAGGTAACTAGTACGAGCTTTATGTTCCAATCTGCAAACTCAATCACAGAACTAGATTTAGGAAATTGGAATACCTCAGCTTTACTTTCTACTATGTTTATGTTCAATGGTGCAAATTCTTTAACAAAATTAGATATCAGTAATTGGAATACAGCAAGCTTAAGTTTAGTTGTAGCTATGTTTAATAATACATCTTTAAAGACAATCGTTCTGGGAGAAAAAACGGTTTTCCCACCCACGTCATCAGCTGGTTCGACAAATTTGCCACAGATTGAAATAACTGATCAATATACAGGACGGTGGGTTTTAGAAGAAAGTTTAACGAGCGGAACTGGGGTTATCGCCTTTGAAAACTCAACCGAGTTTATGAATAACTATGATGGCACTTATCCAGGTACGTATATCTGGGAGCCAGTTCCTCCTGAACAACTCATTGCCAAATTTGACCCTGTGAGTGACCAATCTGTAGCGATTCATGGTCATGCCACAGAATCAGTTGACCATTTGACGATTACCTATAAAAACACAGAAGGAAGTACAGTAGTTCTTGAAAAAGATTCTCCTCGCATCGTCTGGGGAGAGTATCAAGATACCCAGGAGAAGGTTCGCTCGTTCCAAATCAATTTGACAGAAAATGAACGGCTTGAAACGGGGTCAACGGTCGAAATCAAACTGTCCAAACCTTCAGGAGACACAACTGGTGATGTAGCAGAAGAGCAAACAGTCATCAAAGGGATTGATTATCGGAGCAATAACTTTACGTTAGATCGTTCTAAGCTCAATGAGTTAGCTACTGTCGAAGCATTACATGCGCTTATTCTTCAAGAAAGTCGTGCACAAGCAAAAAATATCTTATCTGAAGAAGACATGACCAATGATTTTCGCATCGTTGAGACCGATCTTTCGTTAGATAGCGAAGAAGACGGAAGTTACTACGCGATTCTTGAAGTCGGCAATAAAGCGTATCAGATGACGATCGGTATCGATCTGACCTCAAAAGTTGAACATTTGCGGGTAACGATTCCTGTCAAAATGATTTTTGAATCATTGTATGACGAAAAAGAATCAAACCGCCAGTTTGAGAGCCAAACCTATGAGATCCACAACCAATCTTCGGTAGCTATTGATACGTATATCAACCAAGTTGCTATTGATGATTCTGCTGGAATCGTTCTTTTAAAAAAAGGGGAAGATCCACTGGATTATGCAGAAAGTGCAGTGGAAGATCCTAGTTATGAGGATATTACGAAGCCGTTGTTGCGCTTGCATCTCCAAACGCAAGAGACTAAAAAACAGTTATACGCAACGATGTCAGAGCAACATTTGATTCGTTTATCTGAAGGAGATCGTACCCCCCTTTCCTTATCGGGAGAATTTTATGGGAATTATCCACGGTGGGTTGATAACCCTGATATTGAGCAAGGAGGCTATTACGAGCACATGCTCGTGCCTAATTATCGAATCGTGTTACGATTCGTCCCACGAACTTAAAGAAAAAAATAGTTAACAAGGAGGTGAAGCCATTGGAGGAAACGAACCAAGCACAAAATAAAAATAAGCGTAAATGGCTCTTGTGGTTTTTGCTATTTTCTTTGATTGCCGGTGGTCTCGCCTATTATTTCAATCAACCAAAAGATCACGTTCCATTGGTCAGTGCGGATCTTTTACCAGCGGTCAGCGATGCCTCTGATCAACAATTGGCGGATCGAGCGCAAGAAGTAGCCGATGCCAATTATTTTACATTACAAATCAATCCAGAAGCCGTCTTTGAGAACGGACAGAGTGAAGGATCGATCGAGATTGTCAATCCTGGAACGAATGTTTATCCGATCGCAGTAGATATTTCTTTAATGTCTAGTGACGAGCTGATTTATTCTTCTGGTGCCATCTATCCGAACCAATTCGTAGAAAATGTAAAATTGGAAAAACAACTAGCTAAAGGGGAGTATCCCGCTAAAGCCACCGTTAATATTTATGACCCTGAAACAAAAGAAAAACAAGGGGTCACTGAGGCGGAAGTAATGATTATCGTTAAAAACTAAAAAAAAAGAAAATGAGGGAATTTAGATGAAAAAAATAGTAGCAGCACTTCTAAGTACAGCAACAATCGCAGGGATTATGGCAACTGGGACAATCGCTAGAGCGGAGCAAGTGATTGACGGGCGTGAAGGAGAGACGTCAGGAGACGTTCTTGTACGGGGGATCATCGGTGAATTCGATAATACGACACCTGGACCAAATCCTGAGGATTTGGATCAATGGATCAATGTGACGATTCCAACAACCGCCTTATTTTACACAACAAAAGCCTCAAATCATACCACAATTACGTCACCTGAACACACGATTACGAATAATTCTGCTGTTGGCGTGATTGCTTCCGTTTCTGGCGTAGATACACCAACGAATATGGCTGAAGTAGACTCATTGAAAGTGAATACGATTGATTTGTTTGAAGATGGCAAGCCAACAGAAACGGTAGCTGAACTTTTCAGACTCCAAGGAAATCAAGGGACGAATGAAGGAAAATTTACTTTCACTGGTAAAGTCACGCCGGTCAATGCCTCAGCAGAGTTAAACCCAACATTTAAATTAGTTTTGAGTTTCTCTCCTAATGTAGCGTAAAAAAGAATCACTTAAATCCCAAAAAGAATGGATCAATCGTATGCAAAGAAGAATGAAGTTGTTCTATATCACGGGACTATTCTTTATTATCGCTAATGGATTGCTTACTGAGGTAGTTGGTGCAGATACGACAACGGGACAAATCACTGTCACTGGACGAATTGGAGAAGACACTAGCACAGAAAAAAGTGGAACGATCAATGGATCACATGGAAACGAGGACAAGAAGCACACCCTTGTCGCTGATATTTCCGAACTAAAACAAGGGAAGCTACCAAAAACAAACGCTTTGAGCGGTCAGTGTTTCTTGTGGCTTGGCTATTTACTCGTTACCGCCTGGCTTGTTATTTCGACTAGAAAGAATCATCGCTCAGGTAACAAACGTCCGAAAAAGAATAGTTACTAAAAACAAAATAATAAAGAAGAAACAAACCAATAGGTCTCCGTCATTGAAAGGGGCTTATTGGTTTGTTCGTTTCATGGTGGATGTATATGCCGAATGAGCACAACTTCTAGTTGTAAAAACAGAAAAATTCTTGCTTTGCAGAAAAAACATTTTTGATATTCCATTTTGCTTTCAGGTATGATCGCTTTATAAAAGGAAGGCGTGTTAGATATGAAAAAAATTATGCAGCTCAATTTGGTATTTTTTTTAGGAGGAATAATAGGCTTACTCTTTGTACGTTCAACAACAAGTGGAGCGACAATGCATGATTTCCAAACAAATCTTGGAATCGGAGTGAAAGAATCGGTCAATGGGATTTTGCTGGAAGATGGTGAATCATTAGCCGATAACGTCCATCATTTTATCAGTGAAGATGGGGCGTACTATGTCGTAAACAAGGAAAATCGTAAAACAGTGGAGGTAAGAACGTGGTACCAATTTCGAAATGCTATCAATGATCAAAATGTCAGCGTTATCAATGTGTCAGCTAGCTTCAATACGACCTTTCATTCGTTGGATACGATTGATCGCCCATTGACGATCAATTTTATCAATGCTGCTCGTATAGATTTAGAAAATAATCATGCACTCAAGCTGGCAAAGCATTCTACTTTAGAAATCAAAGCGAACGCCAAGTCGCCCATATTTGTTAGTCAAAATCAATTAAAGCAACCATTTATCCAAAGTTCTTATGGGAGTACGATTCGTCTAGAAGGTGAGGTGGTCATCGGAGATGGTTCAACTGAACTGAGAGAGCAACCTTTTATTCGAACAGAAGGATTGATCGAGGTTCCGTCTGGCTCCAATGTAAGGATACATGAAGCAATCGAAGCAAATGATTTATTTGTGATCAACTATAGTCGTTTAGAATTACGCGCACATGAAATCACCCCCATAAAAATGGGGATCAATGGGACGATTAGAGTCGGTGAATTTTCTTCGTTAAAAGTGACGCATGGGGGGAGTCATTCAGTGATCAAAATGACTGGCGGGGAGATTTTTTTTGATAATCCGTACAGTATACATTTAAAACAGACTGGCTTCGGCGGGCTTGTCGCTCCATTGATCGATTCTTCTGCCGTACTCATGGAAATCAATGCCGTGAGAAACGCTTTTTGGGAGAATTATAATATGAGTTTTCGTCCCACCCATGTTTGGAATAGTCAATTACAGACACGACTGGGTGGCCCCCATGGTTCGCAAGTTCTTCGTTCAAATTCAGTTAGTTTTGAAAATCATTTTTTAGGATTTGATTCTTATCGAGAATATACTGCTGGAATGGAGATGTCATTATTTCCTGATACATTCCCGGAGTAACATGATTGAAGTAGAAATCACAACAGCTTTTGAAGAACCTTGAAAGAATCAATTAAAAAATTTCGTATAGTCACGAAAAAACACTTTTGATTCAATGTGAGTTCTTCGTTAATCTTAAATTATCAAATGAATGGAGGAAAGAAAATGAAACGAATGACTCTGATGAGTACCTTATTATTAAGTGGTATGCTCCTTGCTGGCCCAATTTCAGTAACGAATGTCGCTGCAAGTGAAATCGTACCAGAAGCACAATTATTGACAGAAGGCGAAACTGCTGGTGGTGTTTTTCTGAAAGATGGGGAAACATTATCAATGTATGGGGAAACATTTACAAATGATGAGGACGTGGAATTTTTTGTAGATGATCAAAATCGCACAACTGCATCCGTAAGAACATGGTCTGGATTTAGAAGTGCCATCAATAATTCAAATGTGTCAGTAATCAATGTCACTTCAAGTTTCAATAGCGCTTTAACTAGTCTAAACACAGTCAATCGAGCGGTGACAATCAATTTCCTCAATAATTCGACTATCAATATGAATAATAATCATTCCCTACATGTAGGGTTTGGTGGACATGTTCATTTTAACTCTAGCTCGAATCGACCAATTGTTACAAACGGAAACCAAGTCAGACAACCATTTATACAAGGTGTCTCTGGTTCAACAGTAAGTTTTTCTGGGAATACGTTGGTTGTTGGGAATGAACAAACAAGACAGAGACAACAACCATTTATCCGAACAGATGGTCTAGTGCAAATCGACTCTGGCTCCCAAGTGATCATGAATGAAGCCATCGTGGCGAATCAATTGAATGTGATCAACAACGGTAGTTTGACTGTCAATTCGAATATTTTATCACCTGTACAAATTTCAACAAATGGTCGGATGTATGTGGGGGAATTCTCAACATTTAAAGCAGATCATACTGGTGGAGAGCCAGTAGTAAAAGTCCTTGGATCTGGACATTTAACAATTGATAATCCTTACCAAATCCATTTAAGACAAACGGGTTCTGCCGCTTATTCTAGTCCATTGATCCATACGTTAGGAACAAATATCCAGATCAATGCCGTTCGAAATGCTTTCTGGGCGAATAATAATTTTGGACCAACACCGACTCATGCTTGGACAGCTCATCTACAAACACAGTTAAGTGGTGCAAATGGGAGTCAAGTGGTTTCTTCGAACATCAATAGCTTTACACAGAATTTCTTAGGGTTCAATGGTTATCGAGAGTATACTGCTGGAAGTGCTAGTCAGCTGTACCCAGATACATTTCCCTCAACTGAATCAATGAACGACTAACGTTATCACGTTTTTACTCCCTCAAAGATTATTTCAATTTGAGGGAGTTTTTTTGTCTTAAAAATCGATACATATTTGCAAATCTAAACAACAAGCATTTCATGATACAGGTGCTGATAAAATAATCGTAAGCCAAGGTTAGGAGTAATCGTAGACATAGTTAAAATCTGCTTAGCAAAGACCCATTCGAAAGGCCATTGGAGTATGGTGGATTTATCATTCGCATATGGATGAGGGAAAGCTCGTTTTGTCAGCTAAAAAATATTGATTGATGATTTTCGGATTGATTTTTTCGAGCAAGCGATTCCAATCAGAAGCAGAAGGAATAGACCGAAAAAGAATACATTCTGTTACTTCTTGGAATTCTTCTACATGTTCAGGATGATTAGTGATCAAAAAATCAATCTTGTTTTTAAGAAGATAGTTCTTGTTTACTTCACTAGCGTTTGGATAGAACACACATTGATATTCCATAAAATATTTATTCGATATGGCTTCAATGAACTGTATGACATGATTATTGCCTTCAAAAAGAAAGGCAATATTTTTTTTGTTTTTCCAGTAGCGTTCTCGAATGGTTTCAACGTAGATCACTAGGCTAGAAGCGAAATCTACTAAAAAGTCATGAGAGTATAGCGAATGATAAGCCGAGCTGTTTTCTAGAAAATATTGGTACTTACGACACTCATTCGGGAAGATTTTTTTAATAAATCGATTGATATCTTGCGTATTTCGATTAGCAGAAATGCACAAATATTCTTTCAGTTTCGCGGTTGTAAAAAAAGATTCTAAAAAGATCAGATTGACGAGCTTATTTTCATCGCTACAGTCTAATATCTCTAGAAACTCTTTTGCAAGTCGTTTGCTTTCTGGCCACTGATTGTATGTTGAACAAAATTGTTTTTCAACAATGATATCACTCATTTTTCTCTGTGTAATAATGCTACAGAATAAGAAAATCAGTTCATCTTCAGGCAAACGGATGCCGTAATATTTTTCAATTACGTCATTTATTTTTTCGGCATGTACTTGTTGCATCCGATCAGTCAGGACACAGCGTAAGTGGTTATTTACGTTCACAGTATTTCCCTGCATGAATCGCTCAACCGAGATATAAAGTAAGTAAGTGTATAAGAAAAATGAGGTATTTCGATAGAAGTCATTCTTATACAGACAACTGATTTCATTCACCGCTTGCTGAGCGGAAACAGAAGGGAAGATGGTGTGCGGAGTGATTTCAGATTCATAAAAGAACGTGCAAAAAAAATGTCGTATATCTGCTTCTTGACCAATGATATTTACGGGATCATGCGTGATATCCAAATCAAAATGAACTAACTGTGATTGGATTTTTTTGAGGTATTTCAAGAGGGTCGTTTTAGAGAGATGTAACTGATCGGACCAATCGTCAAGGGTATATAATTCAGCAAAAAAAATTTTCTCAAGAATTAAAAAAAGTGGCTCGTTCTCAAGTAAAGCAGTTTTTTTCTCTTCGTAAGTAACTAATTTTAATTGTTTGAATACATACCCCTGATGGGTAGATTCAATCGTGATCGAATCTTCAAAATAATCTCGGATCTGACAGATATCTTTACCAATTGTTCTAGAAGTGCTCTCAGTAAGTATTGCTAAGTCATTCGCGTTGCAACAAGCATTCTTTTCAAATTCATTGAGGATTTGAAGCCATCGTATCAGTGGTTTATTGGTAATGAAATTCAGTTGGAATGTTTTCAATGTACCCACCTCTCATAGATCAGTTTAGTTTAGGGTAGTTGATTCTTTGTTTTAGGTGTAGCTAATTTTAAGTAAATTATATCTATTAAGTATAATTAGTAAATAGTAATAATTTCAGAGTATGGTGAAAAACGCTAATTGCGAAAGAATGCGTGTGTTGTTTAAAGTATATAATGTACTCTTCTAAAAAACAAACTTGAGTCATAAAAATGTTATTTAGAAGAAAATAAATGTAGTTACCTAGAATAGGAGGAATGAAATAAATGTGAAAAAGAAGCCTTGGTATTTGTTATGGACCATTTTATTGTTTCTTGGGATGCTTCATCAACCAGTTCAAGTCTTTGCGGCAGAAGGCTCCTCTGTAGAAACGAATAAGAATGTAGGGTTTTACGGAGAAATCGATTATGAAGGGGACCCTAAACCACAACCACCTTCTGAAGAGCAGGCGCAACCCTCAGATAGAGACGAATATGTACAGGTAAATGGACAATTACCAAAATTAAATCAAGTGATACCAAGTTACGGGTTGCTGGGTCTACTAATTCTTTTATGGGTCATTCGAACTTGGTTAAAACGAAGAGATAAGAAAATAAACGAGCAAGTCGCACTATCAAGTAGATGTTTTACAAAAAAATAAAACAAATAGGGAGAACGAATAAATGAAAGCATTAAAACTAGTATCAATGTCAGTGTTATTAGCAAGTCTAGCAACAGGAAGTATGGTTGTTCATGCAGACAATACAGATCAGGATGGAACACTAAAAACGAATGGACAGATTCAATATCGTGAAGCGGATGAGGACAACGGTGAAACAATTGATCCAAACCCGGGACCAGAAGAAGTCATCGTACCTCCTACTCAAGATGGTGCTTTTGCAATTGCATATGTTGGTGATTATGATTTTGGTTTACGTCAAAATTCAGCATTAGATCAATCTTATCCAGCTGCCGCTTGGTGGTTTGACATCGATGAAGAATCAACTGATTTTCCTAATCCTGATATGAATAGCCCATGGGTCAATGAAGCGACAAAACAAGCTGCACGTGCACAATTTGCTCAAGTACGTGACTTACGTGAAGACCTAACAGGTTGGAACCTGGCATTGAAACAAGAAGCACAATTTACGAATGGGGAAAGAAGCTTAAATGGTGCTCAAGTCAAGTTTGCGAATGGGACAGCTCAAAATACAAGTGACGAATTACCAACGATAAATTCAGGTTTCACGTTGATTCCGGAAAATAGCCGCGTGATCATGACTGCCGGAAGCAACATAGGCTATGGACTAAGTACTGCCATGTGGGGAGATAAAACCAACTTAGTGCAAGACAGTGAAGTAGATGGAGGATTGGCTAATCCTTCTGTACAATTAAGTGTACCTGGCACAACACGTACAGATGCTAATTCCAAATATACGACTAATTTATTATGGACATTGTCTGCAACACCGGCAAATATCAATTAACTAGCTAGAGATTTGAAAGGTTGATAAAAAACAACGATGCAGTCAGCATCGTTGTTTTTTAGAAAGGAGATAACTATGCCTTTATTTAACAAGTTTACAGCATCTTTTCTGGTTATGCTTTATGTAATGATCGGGTTTGTTGGTTTTTCTCAAGAGGTATTTGCCAATGGTGAACTAAATTTTAGTGTTCGCACAATTACGCCTGAAAGTCAATTTGGGGATGATAAAGGCTACTTTGATGTGGAATTGCAACCAGGAGAAACAGAAGAACTCACGTTAGTGGTGAAAAATGTTAGAAATATCCCGATCGATCTCTCGATCACAGCTCATACTGCCTACACAAATATCAATGGTGTGGTTGAATATGGCGGAGAAACTGACCAGCCCGATCCTACATTAAAAGTGGAAATGAAGGACTTACTGGATGTCGAAGATGAACCCATTCGTTTAGAAGCAGGAGAGGAAAAACGGATCGTTACAACCCTCACTATGCCTCAGGATGAGGTAGAAGGATTATTAGCCGGTGGCTTACAACTAAGCGAAGTGACACAAGAAGAAGAGGAAGAGGATTCTGAGGATAAAGGAATGCAGATCATCAATTCTTTTTCTTATGTAATTGGTGTCGTAGCGAGTAATGATCGTACACAAACGATTGTTCCAGAATTGGCGCTTTTAGATGTATTTGCGGATCAAATAAATTATAGAAACGCTTTTAGTGCGACGATTCAGAATTTCTTACCTACTTTTGTGAATGAACTAAGTGTGGAAGCCTCGATACGTAGAGAAGGATCTGATACGATTTTATATCGAGCATCAGAGGAGATGATGCAAATGGCACCTAACTCCAATTTTAATTTTCCAATCTCACTCAATGGCGAACGTTTTAGAAGCGGGACATATGTGCTGAATATGACGGCTCGCTCTGGCGAACATGAATGGACTTGGGAAGAAACTTTTGATGTGACAGCAGACGAAGCAAGACGCTTGAACCAATCAGATGTTTCCGTTAAAGATACCAACTGGTGGTTGATTGCAGCAATCGTTCTAATCGTGATCATTATTAGTGTACTCGCCTATACGACATACAAAAATAAGAAAAAAGCAAAACTAATGCAAGAAAAATACATGGATACACTTTCAGAAAATAAAACAGATGACTAGAGGAGGAGGACCAATGCGTCAAAAAGTATGTAAAATGATGACTAAAATAAGTATTTCAATCTTTGCACTATATACTTTGGGTATACCTTTCCTCGCTGTTGCGGAGACAATCGATCAAGGGAGTCAACCTATAAACACGCCGAACAGTAATAGTCAATCAACAGAATCAGCTGAAGTGAAGGATACCCAGTCACTGGCACCCGCTTTTTCTTTGGAGCAAGCGGTAATAAAGGGAACTGAAAAGACGGTAACTGCCCTTTCGTTTATAAGTACAGAAGAAGTGGATAACGTGGCAATCAAACTTCCGTCAACTGCTGAGATCATTGAAGATGAATTGTCATCAGGGATGAGTAGCAGTTATGATGAAACGTTCGACCAGTGGCTCTTATCATCAGAAACTCCGAAAAAGGAATTTACCGTACCTGTGATGTTTGCAGAAGTAGGAACCTATTCAGTAACTGTAGGAGAAGTGGCAACTGTTAAAGTAGAAATCACGAAGGCTGAGCCGAACCATTCTTCAGGAGAAGAAAAGTCAGAAAACGACGAACCAAAGGAAGAAAGAAATCGCTCGGAAGAGAAACAGGACGAAGAAATTCAAGGAGCAACGGTACCGGTTTCGACTCGTGCAGAATTTTTAAGTGCACTCGCCAATCCAGAGGTTTCTATCATCAATTTGGAACGTTCGATCGATATAGGCTCAGTTATCAGTCCAGAAAACTTGGACATTGATCGTTCACTAAAAATCAATGGGCAAATGAATACTTTGAATATCGGCACCGGACAAGTGCGTTTATTGACGACTACTGAGAGCAAAACTTTAAGAATTGAAAATACTTTTCTTAATAAAACAGATACCAATCCCTTTGTTATCGGGCAATCGTCTGGTGAAAATTGGACCCTTCAAATGGAAGATGTTTCAAGAGACAGCTCATCGATCAATTATTTTAGAGTAGCTGATATCTCAAGCGCAGTGGTACGAATAACTGGCGGTGGGTTAACCATAGATAATAGGATCAATCTACCAGGCGCGCTTTTTACGACAAAAGAATTTATCGTAGAAAATCAGGCAGTCGTGAAGCTAGGGAATACTCAAAATTCTGCGTTGGCATTTACGAGTACGAATGCAAAACTGACCGTCGCAGATGGAGCAGAACTGTTTATTACGAACAGTGGAACAACCGCTTTGCAAAATTCCGTCTATTTTACGGGAAGCAATGCGACAGTTTCTGTGAAAAACAACGGTAACTTACAAATACAAGCGGATGGTGCAGCATCTACTTCGACAGACGCTACAAGTAGGAATGCGCTCTCGATGACAGGGAATCAATCGAGCATTGAGCTGGAAAATGGAAGGTTAAATGCGACAACTACAGGTGGACAGGCAATTATCATGACAGGGGAAAACCCAACAATCGATGTGGCATCAGGTAGTCAATGGCAAAGTCAATCGAATACAGCGCATTCCATCAACCTTACAGGTGCAAATGGCGCATTCAACATAGCTAAATCAACGGCAGTAATCCAATCGACTACAGGAAATAGTCTAGTCATGTCTGGAAACGATGCAACTTTTGAAGTAAGTGACGCAAGTAATGTAACAATCAACTCTAGTACAGGCAATCGGCTGACAATGACTGGTATAACGCCGACAATGACGATTAATGACAGTGATTTGAAGATGACTGCGACAACCGGGGCAGGTATTCGATTGTTGAATCAAGAAGCGATGTTAACTGTTGATAATAGTGCTGTTGCTATTACAAATACAGGGAACCGAACCGAGGATATCAATCAACTCGGCACCACCACATTAGGTAAAAATTCTACGTTACGTATGCAAAATGGTGCAACGCTAGACGTGCAAGGTGCGTTAGTATCTACCGCAGGTGCGAATAGTTTGATTGGACTTTACGGGGAAGAGTCAAAAGCGACTCTTTCAGAAAATGCTCAACTGAATCTGACAGTCAACAGTGGAACAGGCAATGGCATATATTTACAAGGAAAGAAAGCGGGTATTACATTTGCAGATTCTAAGGCTGACATACAGACCGTGACAGGAAGAGCAGTGGAACTATCTGGGGCTGAGCCATCTGTCCATTTAGATAGAAGTGACTTGACAACGAAATCAACAAGTACCGGTGGAGCTGTTCTTCTGACGGGTGAAACTAGTTTATTTACCCTAGATAACCAAAGTAATATGAGTGTAGAAAATGAAGGCGGAGCAATTGCTAATGTCTCTCTTCAAGGAAATCAAGCAAAAATGGTTGTTGACAACCAATCACAACTATCTGTCGCAGTTCCAAGTACTAATTCTGCTGACACCGTCATAACGAATAATAGTATCTATTTAAAAGGAAATGCTCCTACTATGGAAATTACTCGAGGAGCTAGCGTGGATGTATTGGTCCGCTCGGGTACGAAGAGAGGGATTCGCTTAGACGGTGCGAATGCTGTTTTATCACTTAATCAAGGCGGAAAGTTAACTGCGGAAACGCAAGCAGCGACAGCGATACAGTTGAATGGTGATTATGTCAAACTCCTCGCAGAGAATAAAGAGACAAGTATCAATGCGAAAAGTAACTATATCGCAACAACTGTAAATGGTGTATCCACTGTGAAGTTAGGCGAAGAAGAAACAGAAAAAATTGGGCGTGAGCCAATTGTAGGAGCATCCGATTCAGCAAATATCACACTTTGGGCGAACTCATCCTCTGCATTAGTCTTGCAAGGCATCAATGGACAGTTCAATGTAAATAGCAAGGCGACATTAAAGTTAGATTCAGGTCCTTCTGGACAACTTGAAGCAAATAATGCGAATGCTACTTTAAGATTCTTACGTTCCGGTCCAAATAATACAGGAACGACGCACGGTGGCTATCAATTTAATATCAATGGTGGGGATATGACCGTGACTAAGAGAAAAGGTAACGCAGGGGGGGCGGCGCAAATGGCGCCAGCAATCCGGATGTGGGGCAGTAATAATCAAGTGACTGTTAGTAATGCGGGGCGATTGTTAGTAGTCAATGAGGGGACTGGTATTGCTCATAATGGGAATACAGGTGGTGGAAACCAAGGAATCCATTATACTGCTGGATCAAATAATGGGTTTTCTGTCAATGATCCGGGTTCAGAAGTAAGAATCTATGCGAATGATGGTCCCGCATTGGATATGAGTGATGCGACAGTAGCCGGTGGAAATACAGCCGGTGGAAATGGTGAGATCAGAGTGAGTAATTTAGGTTATTTTGAAGCTTCCGGTCGTACGGCAAGCGCAAATGCAGGTATTTTTCGTGGTCGTTCAACTACTGTGAATTTCGATAATCCGCTATTTATGGACTATCGGAATAATCGTGTAGGTGGCGGGAATATTTTTAGTAATATTGCGAGCTCCACTTTAACTGCTACTGCAAGTGATTTTGCTGTTTGGAAAGATGGTACAGACTTAGATGCCGATCCGTATCTTCACTCGAACAATATGGATTATACATTCTCTGGCACTAACTTTTCTACGCTCACTTCAATGGAACCAGCAGAACGTTTCGATTTTGAAGCATTTGGCTCAGCGGGCTTGACTTCTTATTCTCGACTCAGCTCAAACAATGCACGTTGGGCAATCGTGAATGAATTGAGAGTACCGACAAATGCGGATAAAAAAATCCACGGGTTGATCCGTATGCCAGTTGGTCTCCATGACAGCCGCCCCGCGTGGCAAGATGAAGTGAAGGTAACTGTGGAAATCGAAAGAGATGGGGCAGTGATTCAGACATACGAAACCTTGACACATGGTCACACAGCGGAAAAACCAGGTATTAGTATCTATGATGAAGAGCCACAAGGCGGCGTTTTTGAAATCGAACTTGACGAATATTTACAAGCAGGCGATCTTGTACGTATAACAGATGTTGAGGTTTTAGCAGGTGAAATGGAAGGCGATTTTCAAAATGTGTATGAAGTGGAAGATGTCACCGTATTTCCTATCATACCACCTTCACCTGCGACTTTCTCCAATCATTTAGTTCCGGCAAATGCGCGGGTTATTTCAGGTCATTCCGACGATCCTGAGGTAGAGGTTACGGCGACTCATAATGGAGAAACAATCGATCCTACACTCATTACCATAGATGATAAAGGGGATATCAGGATTGCTGTTGAGAAGTTAAATTTAGCAGTAGATGATGTCATCCAAGTCTTCTTAAGAGATCACCAAGGTTCTGCTAGTGAAGCTGGTGTCATGAATCCACCAGAGACGAATAATCACGTAGGAAACATCAATCCGAAAACGCCATTAGCATTTCGGGATGCAACGTTTGTTCCTGCTACCACATTGATTGTCGGTGGTATGGTCGATGGAGAGCTAACGATCGATCAAGCAAGTAATTGGGACTTTGGGACCCAACCGCTTACGACTAAAACACAAACGTACCATGCATTACCGAGTCAGGTAGGCGGTACGGCGCAAGGAACTTCCAGACCGAATTTTGTTCAGGTGACAGATGAGCGACCGGTATCAGAAATAAGTGGCTGGAGTTTGTTCATCAAACAAGAAGAACAATTTTCTAATCAAAAAACAGGTGAATTGAAAGGTGCCCAACTTAGTTGGAAAAATGGACAAGCCATTTCAAGCACTGGAGAAATCGGCAATGAAGATAATTTAGGTATCATCCGCACGAGTGGGATCTTGATTCCTAATAATAATAGTATTCAATTGATCGATGCAAATCTATTCATAGAGAAGCAGACATGGTTTTATAATTTTGGGGATGATTCGAATAAAGAGAGCAGTATCTTTCTAAATGTGCCGAATACAGCAAATGCAAAAGCAACAAACTATACGACGCACATCAATTACTCGTTTCAAGCCACTCCTAAAAATCGAATAGAATGAACCAGTCAGTGGTGATTAAAATTGACTGGAAATGAAAAAAATAAAAAGGAATTCAATTGATCGGTACATTAAGGTCAATTGAATTCCTTTTTTAGATGTAAGATGTAGCAAGTGATGATTATAAGTATAAATTCACTGAAAGAGTCGTCCGAAGACCATCTACTCCGAATCGGTGGAGTTGTATTTACTTGTTTGGATCACTACATTATGCAGTAGAAAAAATGAATAACTGTAAGTTTTACTAATGTTGCGTTCTAAATTTTTGTAATAATTGAGGATCAATTTTATTTAGTAATTTTTTCCAATCTGAGGCATCAGGTACTGTTTTTAATAAAAGACATTCAAGACCTAACGAAGAAAATGTCAAGTATTCATTGTAATTCGTGACTAAGAGATTGATCTCATGATTTTCAATATAAGAGGCGCATAGCTCATTTGGACGAAGAAAGTAGATATTTTGAAATCCCCCTAAATATTTTCGAACTAAGGCTTCGAGATGTTGACTGATATACTCATTTCCTTCAAAAATAAATGCGATATTCGTAGGGTTTTTCCAATATTTTTCTTTGATTGACTCAGTGAATATCGTTAAACTAGCACAGATATCATCCAAATGATCATCAGAGAACAAATGATGGAAGGAGGGATTTTTTTCTAAAAAAGCTCGATTTTTTTTATATTCATTGCTAAACAAGGTTTTGGCATACTCATTTGTATCTTGGATATTTTTATTTCCGCTTTTAGACAATAGACTACGTAGCTTGATGGACGTGAAAAAAGATTCTAATAAGATTAACTCGTGTGCTTGTGTGTGCGTATTTCTCTTGATCATTTGATAATAGCTACTTGTAAGCGCTATTATTAGTGGCCATCGATTATACCTTTCACAAAAATATTTTTCCTGTTTCGGATTTTCGATACCTCTACGGCATAAAACAGAACTAAAAATAAAAATGGCTTCTTCTTGTGTTAGGTCAATATTAAAATAATCCTTCACAATCGAATATGCAGGTGAAAGTCGGTGAAACTCTGGATCATTAAGGACAATATCTTTTAATTCAGGGTCGAGTTCCACCATACAACCACATAATATCCGTTCAATAGAGAGGTATAATAAATAACTAAAATAACCAAATGAAGAAACTTTTTGATTAGGACGCTCCAATAGGTTAACAATTTTAATCACTACTTCTTGCGTCGCAATTGATGGAAAAACCGTGTGGGGTGTAATATCTGATTCGTAATAGAAAGCAAAATAAAAATTTCGAATATTGGCTTCTGATCCGATCAAATTGACGGGATTTAGCTCAAGGGTGATATTGAATTCTTTTACTTGATCTGCAATTTTTTTAACGTACGTGATCATCGTGCTCTCAGAGATATGAAAGTAATCTGCCCAATCATAAATAGACTGAAGTTCGTTGAAAAAAATTTGTTCAAGAATAATAAAGAGTGGTTCATCTTCGAGAATCGCTCTTTTTTTTTCTAGGTAGGTTTCTGAAGAATGGATGTTTAAAGAATAACCTTGTTTCGAGGATTGAATATCCGCGACGTTCTCGAAATATTCTCTCAAATAATTGATGTCGTTGACTAATGTCCTGGCTGTACTGTTTGTCATGCCAATCAGTTGGGCTGTCGTACAGATTCCAGTAGACTCTAACTCTTTCAAGATTTGGAACCAACGTAATTTTACTTTATCTGTTATAAAATTTAATTGAAAATTTTTCAATAGAACTTTTACCTCCTATCTAAATCTTTCTAGGGAATAGAAAATAGAGCATAGGCTTGCATCCATTGCGAAAGTTAAAGATATATTTTTGGAATTTTCCAATTTCTTATTTGTTAACAAGTGAGATAGAAATTCAAAAAAAGCTAGAATATTTTCAGATGTATATTTTTAATAAAAGAGTAAAGGAGAATTGCTTTTATCATAGTATTCATTTAGTTAGGAGCTCATTAGATCTAAGTTTCTTATATGTTGAATATGAGAGTAATGTTCAAATTGAGTAGTGGACATTCATATAAATTAAAAGTAACTTATGTTATCTTTTGAGTGAAAAGTTAACGTTTTTTATTTGCTTATTAGAGCGTTCGATTTTACATGGTTATTTTAATCAGTATCAAATGAGTTGGTTTTACTTCTATGATCAGTTTTTGATAGTGGTTCAAAGTGTTCAGTAGATAAACGAGCTACTAATACCATTAATTACCGGATATTCGTCCTTTCTATTTTTTTTTAGCAATCCACTTTTGCACTAGCGTAAGGTTAAAAAACAAATCGCTTTCAGATTGATAATTAATATTACCTAATAACTATATTAAAATAACTTAATGATAACAATTTATAAATTTCAGAAAACTATGAAATTATTCAATTGAAGTATTATTTGAATACTGTAAAATTGCATGAAGAAGTTAGAAATTAGGAGTGTTATTAGTTCAATTTGTTTGTTAATTATTGCGACGAAAGAGGCTTGTTCTTAAGGTAGTCTCACATAAACAATTTTAAGTAATGGGAAAAACTGATTTGGATCTAGTAAGATGTTCTCTGCATTAAATGTTATTATGAAACACATCAAATATAGAATCTGTTACTTTCATTAATGAGTAAATATAAAAATAATCTGTGAAGAAAGATATATTTTTTTGTAATTATTTTCTTGAGTGAAGTATCAAAATGTAAGCGTAATTAAATTTAGTGAATCTGACAAATAAATCTTAAAAGAAACATTAATGTGGTTTTTAATGTTTTAAGGAGGGAGCGAATGGAAACGAAAAGAATTGAAACGCCTGAAGAATACTTGGCCTATTATGATCAGAGAGTAATCAATCATTCTTTTATCAGTAAACATCCAGAAATGTTTGAATTTTATCTTGATTTACGAACAAAATTCCTAATGACTTATCAGCAAACAGATGCCACTCTTTTTCTGAAATTAGCAATATTATTAGATATTGATGCACAGCTACAGATCCTATTAGAATTGATCAAAAGTACAAACAAAAGTTTATGTGAAGAATTAGGGATGACAGAATCAGAAATCATTTCAATGATCGCCAAAGATAAAAAATGTTTTTACAGAGAACTAACAGGTCTTGACATGAATCACTCAGTACCATGGCAGTTGATTTATCTTAGTGAATCTTGAGGAAGCTTGATTGCTCTCATTAAGGTAGAAAAAATTCAACGAACTAGTCGCAGGTAAAAAAACAAAGGTCGGGACAAGAGAAGTTATCTCTATCCCGACCTCATATACATATAAAAATTAATAGATTATTTCCGTGTCTTGATCATATCAAAAACGTCATAAGCAACAAATCCCATTGCAAGCAAATAAAGCGCCCAAGTAAAGATCGAATTTGTGATGAATTGGTAGTATAGATTTAAACTGCAAAGGGTGTATAATGCCAAGCGTAGGAATGTGAATGGTTTGGAATGATAATTAGTCAAAATAAAAGCCTCCTGAAAGATACATATCCTATTTAAACAATAAAATACTAGTTACTTATAGTGTACGGTGAAAGCTGTTTCATTGTCAAATATCGACAGGGGATAAAGCCGATTAGCTTGCAATAAGATATGAGTAAAAGCAAGTTTATCTATATGAGATAAATCACGTTATCTTATCTTTATTCTGTTATGATAAGGGAAGTAAAACAAATAGAGAGAAAGGAGCTGAATGTATGGCAAAGAAAATTGCTTCTCCAGAGCTGCCCGAATTAGTTGAGGGAAACTTTTATTTAGAGGATGAAACAATCTTTTTAGGTATTTTTTCTGAAGGGGAAGATCAAAGTTATCTTAGTTCTCGCAATATCGTGTTGAAGAGTAGCCATATCAAAAAATTAGCGATGCAAAAATCTCGTTTAGAGCGGTTTGAATGTAGCGATGTCATTTTTGAGAAGTGTGATTTCTCAAATTTAGAATGGTTTGGCGCAAGCTTTCATCGTGTGCATTTCAAGCAATGCAAATTGACCGGAACCAATTTCTCAGATAGCTTCTTGCGTGATTGTGTTTTCGAAGAGTGCGTAGCAAATCTCTCTTCTTTTAGCTACACGAATATGAAGTTCGTCAGATTTAGCGACAATCAATTAAAAAATACTGATTTTTTCGATAGCAATTGGAAAGATCTAGTAGTAGAAAACAATGACCTTTCAGGCTCTAATTGGGTCAATACGCCACTGAAAGGTTTAGACTTTACAACAAATACATTTTCTCAAATCAATCTATCTATGGAATTACTTCGTGGACTGATCGTTAATCAAGAACAAGCAATCATTATCGCGGCAGGATTGGGGTTGGTTATTGAATAGATAAAACAGAACGAACAATGTTAAGAAATTAGTCAATCTGATCGAATACATCCTAGAATCAACCTAGAGCATAGTTGAATTATTTCATGACCACTTAATTTAGTTTATTGGCAGAAAGGAGAACTTACCAATGGATTTGACAGAAAAACTTGTCGATTTTGCTACTACCTTGGAAGCCGTCCAAATGGATCATCCTTTTGGAAAATTTCCAGATTATATCGTGTTTCGACATCAATCGACAGGTAAATGGTTTGGTTTGATCGTATCTGTTGAAAAAGACAAATTAGGCATAGAAGGCGAAGGTCAAGTCCCCCTCGTCAATGTCAAAGCAGATCCAGAGATCATCTCCATCCTGAAAAAGAGTAAAGGCTATTATCCTGCTTATTATATGAATAAACAACATTGGATCAGTGTAGCTTTGAATGGTGCAGTCACAGAAAAGCAACTCTTTTATATACTGAAAGAGAGTTATGATTTAACGTAATTAGGCAGAAGTCGCCCATCCTCTCTAGGTGGGTGATGAATGTCGTTCGGTATGAGGATTGCCGTTGGCAACTCGAAACCCGACAGGTTATTATGTTCGACGTTATTATCAATCTATAGGAGAAATGAGTGGATAGAACAATGGCATTCGACACGAATCACCATTCAGAATTTCTCCTCTATTCTCACCTTGTGTTGGTAACTAAATACCGTAGACAAGTGATTGACGCTGAATGATCTGAATTTGCTAAAACTACTTTTGTACGAATGGCAGAATCTTATCCCTTTAGTTGAGTGGCATCATGAGAAAGATCATGTGCAAAACCCATCTAAAACAGAACTGACAATATTCATCACTGCTTATCAACGTGATTTCCCACGAATCAAACAGTTTCTTTGAAAAGAAATGGTTTCGTCTAAAAATTTTTGACTACTGGTGACGTATCTATTAGTGACATCAAGAAATAGAGTCAAAGCCAAGGAAACAATCACAAGGAGTAGATGAAGCTGATGGAACGACTGAAAGCATATAAATTTAGAATTTATCCAACAGAAGAACAAGAAATTTTCTTTGCCAAATCTTTTGGTTGTGTCCGTAAGGTCTACAATCTAATGCTTGATGACCGAAAAAAAGCCTATCAAGAAGTAAAAAATGATCCTTCTAAAAAAATGAATTTTCCAACACCCGCTAAATACAAGGAAGAATTTCCGTTTTTGAAAGAAGTAGATAGCCTTGCTTTAGCGAATGCACAACTCAATCTAGACAAGGCGTACAAGAACTTCTTTCGTGATAAATCCGTTGGATTTCCTCGTTTCAAAAGCAAAAAAAATCCAGTTCAAAGTTACACCACCAACAATCAAAATGGAACAGTTAGTTTGATTGATCATAAATTCGTCAAAGTTCCTAAATTGAAGTCATTAATTAAAATCAAGCTTCATAGAAGACCGAAAGGAATGATCAAATCAGCGACCATTTCGCGTCATTCAAGTGGTAAATACTATATTTCGTTGTTGTGTAAAGAAGAAATTAGCGAACTACCTCAAACGAATTCCGCTATTGGGATTGACCTTGGGATCACTGATTTTGCCATTTTTTCAACTGTTCAAAAGATTGATAACAATAAATTTACCTCAAAAATGGCAAAGAAACTTAAACATGAACAACCTAAATTGTCAAGACGTGCGTTATTAGCTAAACAGAGAGGGTTCAATCTGTTTGAAGCGAAGAATTATCAAAAACAAAAACGGTTAGTCGCTCGATTACACGAAAAAGTAATGAACCAACGGAATGATTTTCTAAATCAATTGAGTACAGAAATGATCAAAAATCACGATATTATCTGTATTGAAGACTTGAATACCAAAGGTATGTTGCGTAACCATAAATTAGCAAAAAGCATTTCTGATGTGTCTTGGTCTAGCTTTGTGAAAAAACTACAGTACAAAGCTGACTGGTACGGTCGGAAAATGATCAAGGTGGATCAGTGGTTTCCATCTAGTCAAATCTGTTCGAAATGTGGACAGAAAGACGGCAAGAAATCCCTCGAAATTCGAGAATGGACGTGCCCTCTTTGTCACGCGCATCATGATCGAGATATCAATGCTAGTATCAATATTCTGACCGAAGGACTACGCATAAAATCGCTGACTGAGATAACATAAAGAACCGTAGGAACTACGGAGATCGCTTGGTAAACAAGAGAAACCGCTGTGAGTAAAGAAATACACTTACAGGTATGCTCTATTCCCAAGAAGCTCCCACTTCAAGTGTTAAGAACCGTTAGGTTTAGCAAAGTGGTGAGTAGTTCACCGAATGAGTGCTAAAAATAATAGTGGAAGATTTCACTTTCATCAAAACAATCCAACGATCACTTGGGTTGTTTTTTTTTTGTGTGAAATTTAAGCGCTATCTTTTTGTTCAAAAAAAATTACCAAAAAAATTACACAAAAAACAGATTAGCTTTAGAAAGAGAATAGGTCTGTTATGTATGATAGTAAATATAACAAGAGAAACATAACTAAAACAAATAGAAGAGGATGGTTTTTTATGATGAAAGAAGGAACAAAGTATAAAGGTTATCTGGTATTAGTATGTTCTATCGGTCTTTTAGCAGCATGCAGTTCAGAGACCAAAGATACAAGTGAATCAGATATGCCAAAAGTAAAAAGTGAACGAAAAATAACCGTGGATGGGAAAGAAGGAACAGAAAAAGTTTTAGATAATGGAATGGTTGTTCAAGAGTTTGAGGAAGAAGTCTCGGAAAAAGAAGAGGAATGAGCTTTGGATAGAATTATATAAGCGCTTTTCTAATGACTGATCTGAATGAAGGAGTAGGTACATGAAGCCTAAAAAAATAAAAAAATTCAACCGAAAATGGTATTATTTAGTAGCAGTCATCACTGTTTTACTAGTAGTTGGTGCAATCAGTATAGTTGTTTCTAGTGGGAAAACAAAAGAAGAAAATGCAGGAACAAATATTGAAGCACGGTCTGTCAAATCCCTCATTGATGAGGTGAAAGCGGCGAATTTGATTTTAGCAGGAAAAGTCATGCCAAATAATAGCAACAAAATCAAAATTGATCCAGAACGAGGAACAGTGAAAGATATTCTGGTAAATGAAGGCGATGTCGTAGAAAAAGGGCAACCTTTGTTTACATACCAAACGGATCAACAGAGAAAAGTTGTGGAAGCTGAAATGGACGTAGAAATCAAAGTGAGAGCAGTAGAACAAGCACGAGTGACTGCAAATCAAAAATGGACAGCACATAACCAAAAAGTAGCAGAGCTTGGAAAAGCAAGACAAGATTATGCGAAGGAAAAATCCGAAGAGTTACAAAGTACGATCAAAGCATTAGAAGGAGAAATCACCAGTCTACATGCAGAAGCTATTGCTGGTGACAATGAAGTGAAGAATATAGAAACAGACTTGCGAAAAGCCCAACTACTTCACGAAAACGAAAAAGAACGGCTGAATGAAGACACAGTGACAGCCGATAACTCAGGAAGAATCAAATCATTGAATCGTGACTTAGTCAATCAATCAAAAGAACGTCAAAAAGAAGAAAACTTTATGGAGATCCTTGATGATTCGAACTTGTACGTGGATGGCCAAGTCACTGAATTTGATCGTGAAAAAGTTGCTGTCGATCAGCGAGTAGAAATTATGGATCGTAAAGACCAAGAGAATACTTGGCAAGGAACCATTGTGCAGGTGGCAAATTTAACAAGTGATGCAAAACAAGACGATCAAAAAGAAGAGAATCCAAATTTATCTAAGTTTCCTTACAAAGTTAAGATTGATCCAAAAGAAGAAATGCCACTGATTGGTTCCAATGTGTATGTCAATGTTTTACCGAAAGATTTTGTGTCAGGAAAAGTAATCATCAACCAAAGATACCTCATGGAAAAAGATGGAAAATATTATGTATGGAAAGTAGAAAATGATCGGATAAAAGAGCATGAAGTCAAGGTAAATCCGATGGATAATGAACTCGCAGAAATAGTCGAAGGATTGACTGTTGAAGATCAACTTGCTTTGCCTCAAACAGGAATGGTCGAGGGAATGGAGGTTGGTGCAAGTGTTGACGCTTAACAACATTCAGAAGTCATATTGGCAAGGCGGGAAAGAACTAAAAGTCCTTAAAGATATCTCTTTGCAAATCAATGAAGGAGAACTGGTCGCAATCATGGGGCCATCGGGGTCAGGAAAGTCGACGTTGATGAATATCATTGGTTGTCTGGATACAGCTACATCAGGGGATTACATCGTTGAAGGAACGAATGTCAAAACGTTAGCGGACAATTCATTAGCCGATTTTCGTAACGCAAAAATCGGCTTTGTTTTCCAGAATTTCAATCTCATGCCAAAATTAACTGTTTCGCAAAATGTGGAAATGCCATTAACGTATAAAAAAGTCAATAAAAAAGAGCGGCGTAAGCGTGCCTTGGATATGTTGCAACTCGTAGGGTTAGAGGATCGAAGTGACTTCAAACCAATGGAATTATCAGGAGGACAAAAGCAACGTGTCGCAATTGCGAGAGCTTTAGTGACTAACCCTAGTTTTGTTTTAGGGGATGAGCCGACAGGGGCACTTGATACAAAAACCAGTAGCCAAATCATGGACCTTTTTAAGGAATTCCACCAAGCAGGAAAAACAATTATTCTAATTACCCATGAGCCAGAAATTGCAGCGTTATGTCAGCGCACGATCACTTTACGAGATGGTCAAATAATCAGTGATGAACAAAATAAAGTGAGGTGATCAAGAATGGAAGAAATCAGATTTGCCTTACAATCGATTTTTGCTCATAAGATGCGTTCAGTGTTGACTATGTTAGGTGTCATTATTGGGATTGCTGCCATTATTTCGATTTTCAGCATCATCGGTGGAAATACCGAAAAAATGAAACGAGAAATGATTGGTGGTAACAATAATACGATGAACATCCAATACGATAAAAAAAGTTCATTCCAAAGTGGAAACCTATTTGGGGGAGGCCTATCAGAAAAGGAAGAAAAAAAACCGTTATACCTTCCGTTTTTACGTGAAGATGTATTAAATAAAATTAATGAGATACCAGAGGTCTTAGCAAGTGGCTTGTCATATCAAAAAGATGGGAAAATCTATAGGAAAGCAAAAGGGGCTGACGCCAAAGTTTCTGCTGTCACTTCTTCTGTTGAGGATTTGGAGCAATTAAACTTCATCAAAGGGGAAGGTTTTGCTTCTCAAGCCTTCAAGGAGCAACAACAAGCCATTTTTCTGGAAGATTCCTTGTATGACGAATTATTTCCCAATGAAGAAGGGATCGGACAGTTTGTCGAAGTGAATGGCGTGCCATTCAAAGTTCAAGGTGTATTTCAGTTAGATCCCAATAGTAGTAATCTATTTAGCTTTGAGAAAAGAGCTTATGTTCCTTTACAGCAAGCACATAAACTATCTGATGAGTTAGATATTGTGCCACTTGTCACGATCCAAACAAATAATACCGATCAATTACAAGGCGCTGCAGAAAAAGCAGCAGAGATTCTTAATCAACAGATCCCACCATCCGATTATGAATATGGGGTAATGAATCTGAAAGACTTTGCCAGAGAATTGGAACGAATGAACCAGTCAAGTTTTATTCTCTTGTCCGGTATAGCAAGTATCTCGTTATTAGTAGGGGGGATCGGTGTGATGAATATCATGTTAGTCTCTGTCACGGAAAGAACGAAAGAAATCGGGATAAAGAAAGCACTCGGCGCAAGAAGAAAAATTATTTTAAAACAATTTTTAGTAGAAGCGGTAGTCTTGACATTGATTGGTGGGATACTGGGGATACTTATAGGCTTACTAAGTGGCTATGTTATCACACAGTCGCTTGATTATCCTTATATTGTGTCTGTACTGTCTATTATCGTTAGCTTAGTTTTTTGTTCCCTAATGGGTGTGATATTTGGCTTATTACCAGCGATGAAAGCATCCAAATTAAACCCTATTGAGGCATTACGCTTTGAATAAGGAGAGAGTGATATGGAAAGAATTTTAGTGGTTGAAGATGAATATATGATCAATCAAATCGTGACGGAATTTTTAAAAGAGCGTAAATATGAAGTTTATTCAGTAAGGAGTGGCGAACAAGCATTGGAAGTTTTTGCTGAAGAAACATTTGACTTGATCCTATTGGACATTATGTTGCCTGGGATAAGGGGGACGGATGTTTTAAAGAAAATTCGGGAAACGTCGGATGTGCCGATCATCATGCTAACTGCCTTGGATGATGAATATACGCAGTTGCTCAGTTTTTCCCATTTGATCAGTGACTATGTCGTCAAACCTTTTTCCCCACTTATTTTGATCAAACGGATCGAAAATGTGTTTCGGATGAATCAAGGAAATCCCCACATCACTATCGGGGAGTACGCCATTGATCTCGATGGTGGTCTTGTAAAATACCAAGAGGAAGAAATCCATTTAACAAGAAAAGAGTACGATATTTTAGTGATTCTAATAAGAAACAAAGGGAAAATCATCACGCGAGAACAATTAGTGTATCAAGTTTGGTCGTATGAATATCATTTGGAAAATCGAATATTAGATAATCATATAAAAAATATCCGAAAGAAAATGCCACTTTTATCAATAAAAACGATCAAAAATAGAGGCTACCAGCTTGAGGACACCCCATGAGTATCATGCTGAAAAATTTTCTATTTTCTGGAATCATCATTTTTCTAGTTTCGATTCTTTCATTGATTGTCTTATATTTTACGATGCCAGTCTACTATGAACGAATGAAGCTGAACGAAATAAACAAGGAATTCAATCAAGTGGCAAAGAGTATAGAGCACAAAGATTTAGCTACCATGCAAAACGCTGTTGATCAATACTGGCTTGAAAGAGAACAAAATCTTGATATCATGCTGTTGGATAATAATGGCCTAGTTCTTGGTCCTTTCTTTGACGGGAATCTTGACTATTCAGGCATCAGTCTTCTATCTGATGAAAAGAGAATTTTTCAAGAGATTACTGACAAACAAGGTAACACTTATTATTTATTTGGCATATACTCGATGCAACCAGTCGCAGAAGCAAGTCAAGTGTTACTTCATTTATATCCATTTATCATCATTGTCTCACTAATCATTGGGGGCATCGGCGCTTACTACTATAGTATTTATTCGACAAAAAAAATCAAAGAGATATCCAAAGTAACAGAAAAAATGATCGAATTAGATGCGGATATTCGTTGTGATGTCAAAGGTACGGATGAAATCTCACTTTTAGCGCAAGATATCAACCATCTATATGTTTCT
This sequence comes from Enterococcus sp. AZ095b, assembly GCF_051714725.1. Lineage (NCBI taxonomy): Bacteria > Bacillati > Bacillota > Bacilli > Lactobacillales > Enterococcaceae > Enterococcus > Enterococcus sp. AZ095b. Next base: position 612,800 of record NZ_JBIOSL010000001.1, read on the forward strand.
TTGATCCAAACAATTGAAGTGTTAGAGCTTGAAGTAGCTAAAACGAAAGAATTGGAACAAGCAAAGTCAGAGTTTATGCAAATCGCTTCTCATGAATTGAAAACACCTGTTGCTTCATTGATGGGGTTGATTGATGGCATGATCTATAATGTCGGAAAATTTAAAGACAGAGAGCGATATTTAGAAGTTTGCAAAAATATTTTGCAAGAACAAACAGAAATGATCAATAATATCCTCTTTGCCTCAAGAAACAATTTGCCTTCAGATGATGTGGTCTATGAAGAAGTCTCAATCAAAGAAATGATCGAACATAAATTGACTTCTTTCCGGATACTTGCGGAAGCAGAACAGAAAAAACTAGTCGTTAATCTAAAAGGGGAGAAAATCATCGGTAATAAAAATGATATTGATAAAATTTTAGATAATCTACTAAGTAATGCCTTCAAATATACGAAGCATGAGGGAGAAATCAGTCTGTTTTTTGATGGTAAACAATTAGTGATTGAAAATGAAGTGAATCAGATACTTACGGAGGAGGAATTAAGTAAGATTTTCCAACCTTTTTATAGACCAGATTTTAGCAGAAGTCGAGATACTGGAGGTTCTGGTTTAGGATTGTTTATCGTACAACAACTTTTTGAAAAATATGGCTGGGAGTATTCATTCAAGTCAACTGCTAATTCCAGGATGTGCTTTTCTGTCATTTTTAGTGGAAGAAGCCTAAATTGATCGATGGTATTCCTAAAGGACAAACGGTCTGTCGCCACAAGATTTATTGGATATTTTTGTGATGGTAGCGAAGCTAATAGCCAAATTGCACAACTGCTATTTGCCAGGGACTTTGATTTTTTATTTTTACACACTCAACTGGAATGTACAAAACCACACTATACCATACCACTAAATAGTAAGAACAAAATGATCAAAAAACTCACAACGTACTAGAAACTCTTGTAGAAAATTTAGTCCCTGGTAAGTAGCAGTTGTGCAATCAGGTTGTGATAGATTAAAAGAAGTCAGGACTACGTTCGCGCAGTCCTGACTTCTTTTTGTATACTTTCTTATACTATTCCTTGATTTTTCTTTCGCGTACAAAATAGTAACCCGCCATATAGATCAAGAAAATCAAACCAATCATCAATGAGATCCTTGTTTCGGGATTGATGAACATAAAGACTAATACCACTGCCAAAAAGGCCAATGACAGGTAATTGGTATATGGGGATAAGGGCATTTTAAATGGATGTTCAAGCATTTCTATCGGATGTTTTTTTCTGAATTTGATTTGACTGATCAAAATAACGATCCAAGGTACCATCCCTGGTAAGATACTGGAACTATAGACAAAAACAAATAAATCCTGTGATTGGGAGTAGACGAAGGGCAACAAATAATTCAAAATCAACCCAATCAAAATACCAAATGAGATGGCTACTACTGGGTAAAATGGCACTCCATGACGTGTAAGTTTCAAAAACTTTTTAGACATTTTGCCGTTGATGGCTAATGTGTAGACCATGCGACTGGCGCTGAAAATACCGGAATTACAACCAGATAAAGCAGCAGTGATGACAACAAAATTGATCAAACCAGCAGCAAACGTGATCCCGATTTTAGAAAAAGTTTGAACAAACGGTGATCCTAGTTCGCTCAATTGATTCCAAGGATAGATGCTGACAATGATGAAGATCGCCCCAATATAAAAAATCAAGATCCGCCCGATCGTTGATTGGACAGCGTCTACAATCGTTTTTTGGGGATCTTTCGCTTCACCTGCAGTCATCCCAATCAACTCGATTCCTTGGTAAGAGGCAACGACGATCGATAGAGCAAAAAAGAATCCTTTCACGCCACCAGTAAAGAAACCACCATTTTTCCATAAGTTTGAAATCCCGATTGCTTCTCCATGGTTACCGAATCCAAATAAAATGATGCCTAAACCGGCGATGATCATCAAAATAATTGTCACTACTTTAATAGTAGAAAACCAAAATTCTAATTCACCGAATGCTTTGACAGAAACAAGGTTGGCGAACATCAAGAAAAGGATCACAACGATTCCTGGAATGATCTGGGGCAAGTCTGGCCACCAATAGTTCATATATTCCCCTACAGCAATGACTTCACTGATACCGACCACGATAAACTGAAAAATATTGCTCCAAGCCGTCAAATAACCTGCGACGGGATGGATGTATTCACTTGCATAATTAGCGAAAGAACCGGTAGAAGGATCTAAATACAACATCTCGCCCAATGCACGCATGATCAGGTACAAAAAGAAGCCTGCTACAGCATATGCAACCATTACAGAAGGTCCTGTCCAACGGATGGTGGATGAAGCACCCATGAACAGACCGACACCGATCGTTCCTCCTAGCGCAATCATTTGAATATGACGTGCACTGAGACTACGAGTTAATTTTTCTTCTTCCATACAAAAACTCCTTTTTTAAGTTGAGTGATAAAGTAAAAAATAAGTTTATTCTATAACTAGCAAACAAAATAACGACCATTACTTTATAGCTCTTGTTTGTGATTTTACAGAAAATTTTCAAAAATTGCGAGAAAAATCTAAAAAATCAAAAAAATTAGCTATAACACTTGTAAATGATTTTGATATTAGTTAAACTAAGTTTGAATAAAAAGTTAGGTACACCGAAAAGGAGTGGTAAGAGGTGTCTAAAAATGAAATATCCGTTAAAGATTTGACGGTTGCTTATCAAGGAAAGACAGTATTAAATCATGTATCAACAGTTATCCAATCACAAAAATTTACAGGGATCATTGGACCGAATGGCGCTGGGAAATCTACTTTTATGAAAGCTTTATTAGAATTAGTTCCTAAAATTTCCGGAGAAATCACTTTCGACGGTCGCTCCATAAAAACGATTCGTAAAAAAATTGCCTATGTCGAACAGCGTAGTGAGCTGGATCTTTCTTTTCCGATCGATGTATTAGGGGTAGTTTTGTTAGGAACCTATCCATCCTTGCGCTTGGGGCAACGTCCTGGGAAAAAAGAAAAGGAACGAGCAAAACAAGCCTTAGCGAAAGTGGACATGACAGATTATGAAAATCGACAAATCAGTGAATTATCTGGAGGACAATTACAGCGGATATTTATTGCTAGAGCCTTGGCTCAAGGCGCAGAATGGATTTTTTTAGATGAACCATTTGTTGGGATCGATGCGGTCAGTGAAAGAAAAATCTTTGCTATTTTGGATGAACTGAAAAATGAAGGGAAAACTATTGTGATCGTCCATCATGATCTGCACAAAGTCGAAGCCTATTTTGATGAAGTAATTTTATTGAATAAAGAATTGATTGCAGCTGGATCAGTTGACGAAGTATTTACTTCAGAAAATCTACAGTTGGCTTATGGGGAGATCATTGGGCAATTAGTTAAAGGGGTAATGGAAAAATGATTCAATCGTTTATTGAGGGGTTAATGGATTATCAATTTCTGCAATATGCATTGATTACATCTATGTTAGTTGGATTGGCTTCAGGGGTGATTGGCTCTTTTATTATTTTGAGAGGGATGTCTTTGATGGGGGATGCGATTTCTCACGCGGTACTGCCTGGAGTCGCGATTTCGTATATGTTTGGTTTTAGTTACATTCTAGGAGCCACTGCATTTGGGATGTTGACAGCTGGCATAATCGGATTTGTCACACAGCGTAGCCGTTTGAAAAATGATACAGCTATTGGGATCGTTTTTAGTTCATTCTTTGCATTAGGTGTCATCTTGATTTCTTTTGCTCAAAGTGCAACTAATCTGTACCATATCTTATTTGGAAATGTTTTAGCAGTTAGAGAAAGTGATATGTTGATGACTGCCATAGTGAGTGGGATCGTCTTATTGTTTGTATTTATTTTTTATAAAGAACTGAAAATCACTTCTTTTGATCCGATGATGGCAAAAGCTTATGGGTTGAATACGACACTTGTTCACTATTTGTTGATGTTCTTCTTAACACTGGTTGCCGTTGTGAGTTTACAGACAGTAGGAACGATTTTGGTCATCTCGATGTTGATCACACCAGCAGCAACTGCATACCTATTGACCGATCGATTGGCAAAAATGATTTTTATTTCGGCAACAGTCGGCGTGTTAAGTGCGATCATCGGTGTGTTTTATAGTTATAGTTATAATTGGCCTTCTGGGGCGACCATCGTGTTGACCAGTGCAGTATTCTTTACGTTGGCCTTTTTATTTTCACCGACTAAAGGGATTATTTTTTCAAGAAACAAAACGAAAAAAATGCCGAGTCGTAAAAAATCTAACGAATAGAAATGGAGTATGTACATGAAAAATAAACTGAATATCTTATGGTTAATGGGAGCTGTCTTATTTATTTTTGCAGGTTGTGGCAGTTCCGCAGCAGAAGAGAAAGAAGAAAACCTGACCGTCGTAGCAACAAATTCGATCATCGCCGACATGGCGAAAGAAGTTGGAAAAGAACATGTCGATGTGCATAGTATCGTCCCTGTTGGAACTGACCCACATGAATACGAGGTATTGCCAGAAGATATCAAAAAAGCAAGTGATGCTGATGTCATCTTATACAATGGGTTAAATTTGGAAACAGGGGATGCTTGGTTTGAAAACTTGATGGATACGGCAAATAAAAAAGAAGATGAAGACTATTTTGCAGTAAGTAAAGAAGTTGAACCACTTTATTTGACCGGTGGAGAATCAGAGACAGAAGCAGATCCACATGCGTGGTTGGATCTTTCAAACGGAATCAAATATGTACAAGAAATCGCACGCATCTTTGCCGAAAAAGACCCAGACCATGCTCCGCAATATGAAGAAAATGCAGATGCATATATCGTAAAATTGAAAGAATTAGATAAACAAGCGAAAGAGAGTTTTGGATCGATCCCAGACAATAAAAAACTATTAGTAACAAGTGAAGGAGCTTTTAGATACTTCTCACAAGCATACGATCTACCAGCAGGGTATATTTGGGAAATCAACACAGAAAGCCAAGGTACACCTGAACAAATGCAGTCGATCATCAGCCAAGTTCGTACTTCGGATGTTCCAGTCTTATTTGTGGAAACAAGTGTTGATCCGAGAAGCATGGAACGTGTCGCAAGTGAAACAGGCCTTGAAATCTATGATGAGCTATTCACTGATTCCATTGCAAAAGAAGGAGAAACTGGTGATTCTTATTATGGAATGATGAAATGGAACATCGAAACGATCCACGATGGTCTATCTCAAGAAAAGAAATAATCACTAATCGATTTAATAATCTAAAAAGAGGCAAAAGTGTGTAGCCTCGATAAATAAGGCGTCATCCACGAAAATTGTTCTTTAAATTTTTGTGGATGGCGCTTTGTTTTTGAAGAGAGTCCTTCTATTCCTTCCGTTTGCTCAGTTTTGGAGACGTGAGGACTAATGCTTCCGCAATTTATACAAATAAAAATTCGTTCGTTTATTGTTTTAAAGATACCAATTTTAGTGAAATTCCGTTATAGTTAAAAGAGAGGAAAGGAAGGTGAAGCTATGAATTTTACTAGCAAAGACAAACAATTGATTGCAAAAGAAATAACAAAAAAAATCAACCAACTAGAAAATAAGGAGAAAGATCAAGATCTCCTATTTCTTGAAGCAGAAATGGCGAAAGCGTTCATAGCAAGCCCAGAAGAATTGGAAACAGAGGAATACCCTGGAAAATGGTTATTTGATGATTTTCAGCCATTAGATGAAGAAACAGGCATTGGCTACTTTGTCTTTCTTTCATCCGTCGGTTTTACTCCTGGTGTATTAGTCAAACAAAAGAACGAACTAAAGGTTCAAGCATGGCCCGCGTTGTTTTCTTTGATAGGGACAGAGGGTGTGATTCCAAAAATCCAATCCGCATTTTTCAAGAGTGCATTTATTGCAAATAGCAAACTAATGAATACGTATTATAATCGTTTAGTAGAAATTGCTCGTCCAGGAGAAATTCCACAAACGTTCACTTATGGGCAACAAAAAAATCTATACGAAGATGTTGTTTATTCACGGGATCTATCTGAGTTCTCAGCAAGAGAACAACTACGTTTACATGAACTACTCCACACAAAACCTGTTTCGTTGAACTTTTTCAATGCATTAGACCAACGTCGAAAATGGGTATCCGTGAATTTCTGGGAAGTATTTGCTGCTAGAAATCGTTGGATGGAAGAAAGAAAAATCCCAGATCAACAGATCCAATTCGTTCAATTGAAAAAAGAACGATTATATTACGGATTATATAGTCGTGTCTGATCGAGGGTGGTAATGATGGCACTAACATTAAAGGAAGAAATCATTCAAGAAAGTAAGCGAATCGGGATTGATAAAATCGGGTTTACTACAGCAGAGCCATTTGATCATTTGAAAGAATCGTTGGTAGAACAAAAAGCTGCTGGACATACTTCTGGATTTGAACACCCTAATATCGATGAACGTTTATATCCGGAAATGACGTTTGATCGGCCGAAATCAATTATTGCAATTGCTTTAGCGTATCCGACAAAGATCCATGAAAAGATGCCTAGAGATGAAAAGCGTGGACAGTTTGCTCGTGCTTCTTGGGGCATCGATTATCATGATGTCTTACGGGATCGTCTGCAACAATTGATTTCATTTATTGAGTCACGAGCGACACATTGGCAAAAGGAAGAAGAATGGCGCTTGGCGCCGCAAGTAGATACAGGTGAGTTGATCGACGTAGCTGTGGCGCAACGTGCTGGATTAGGGTTTATCGGTCGAAACGGATTATTGATCACAGAGGAATTTGGCTCGTTTGTCTATTTAGGTGAGATTGTGACCAATATCGACCTAGAACCAGATACTCCTGGTGTCTTTGGGTGTGGCGAATGTACGCGTTGTGTGACGGCTTGCCCAACGGATGCACTTTTAGGTGATGGGCGAATGAATGCTAAACGCTGTTTGTCTTATCAAACGCAGACAAAAGGCATGATGCCAGAGGAGTATCGAAAGAAGATGAGCAACGTCATTTATGGTTGTGATATCTGTCAGTTGGTTTGTCCTTATAATAGAGGGAAAGATTTTCACTTTCATCCAGAAATGGAACCAAAAGTAGACGAAGTCTATCCGAAACTCACGCCTATGTTAACGATCTCTAATAAAGAATTTAAACAGCAATACGGTCATTTGGCTGGCTCATGGCGTGGAAGGAAACCTCTTCAACGAAATGCGCTGATTGCCTTAGCCAATTTAGGAGAACGTGCCGCTTTGCCTCATATTGAAGAGTGTCTAAGTGATGTTCGTCCAGTGATTCGCGGGACAGCAGCGTGGGCAATCGGTAAGTTAGGAATCAAAGATCCTGAAAAATGGCAAGAAGTATTAAGTTGCGCACTGGAAAAAGAAACAGACGAAGAAGCAATCCATGAAATGAACCAAGCAATCCAATTGTTACAAAAGAAAAAAACTCCTAAAAAATGACTTTTTTACTCGAATACGTCATTTTTCCCAGTAATTGTTGTAACAATTACTGGTTTTTTTGTGTTTATTGCATCAATTTTTGGGAAAATGAGAAGAATTTCGCAGAAAAATACAATAAATTGAAAAAAATTTATTCTAAATATTACAGAATGTAAGTTTTTTTAAAGTTTCTGTGAAAGGATTGAAAAACGATTCCAACGTTGATTTATAAAGCTTCTACGACTTTAGTCCTAGTTTTTCGGAAAATCAAATATTACAAATATTAAAAATGTGACGATTTTGTCATTAAATGTCATAATTCTTTCACCTATGAAATATTTCTAGATGATAAAGTTAGTGACGTTGAAACAAATCAAAGAGAAAAAAAGGAGCTTACTATGAATTCAATTAAAAAGATCGTTTTGGGGACAACTGTTGCCGCTGGAGCAACTGCAATGTTTGTAGGGACTACTGCTCATGCAGATGAAGTCTATACAGTAAAAGCTGGAGATTCATTATCTAAAATCTCACAAAAATTTGCAGGTGACAATTCACTGATCAAAGCTATTGCAGAGCAAAATTCGATTGACGATATCAACCGCATTTTCGTTGGTGAAGAATTAACAATTCCAACTGACGCTTCATCAGTAAAAACAACAGAAGTAGCACCAACAACTGAAAAAGTAGAAACTCCTGTAGTAACAGAAACACCAGCGCAAGAATATACATACGTTGCGCCTGTTGAAACAGTTGAAGTAGCACCAGCTACAACTACTGTAACAACAAACAGCAACTCTGCGAAAGAATGGATTGCACAAAAAGAATCAGGTGGTTCTTACACTGCAACAAACGGCCGTTACATCGGACGTTACCAATTAGATTCAGCATATTTGAACGGTGACTACTCACCAGCGAACCAAGAACGTGTTGTAGAAGAATACGTTGCTGGACGCTATGGTTCATGGGATGCTGCAAAAGCATTCTGGTTAGCAAACGGTTGGTACTAAGATAACCATCAATCATGAATCCAAAAAAGAGGGCTACGCAAGTAGGCCTCTTTTTTTACTTCTTTTATAATCTTGAAAGGTACGTATCGATTGATTTTTGATAATGGTCGCCTCGCCAAATGCCTGTGTTGAGATACTCTGCAATCAAATAGCCGATATAAGGGCCAGTAGTCAAACCAGAGGAGCCTAAGCCACTTGCGGCGATCAAGCTTGGTTCATCTGGAACAGGTGCAAAGAACGGCGCAAAATCGGAGGTGTACGCCCGTGTGCCTACTCGCATGGTGTGTTTCCATGTAGCAAGTTGATCGGGTTCAGCTAAAAATGGTACTGTACTTTTTATCAATTGCTGATAAGCAGATTCGGTAGGAACCAAATCCCAACCCGCATCATTTTCATGGGTTGCGCCAACTAGTATAGTCCCATCGTTGAATGGGATAAAATCGGCTTCCCCTTCTAACATGGCAACAGGCCATTCTTGGCTGTTCGCATAAGGTGTTTGAAAAACGATCAGCTGTCCTTTTTGTGGACGAATATCAGCATGAAAGCCAATCTGCTCCAGTAACGGCTTCAATGAAGGGCCAGGCGCTAGAATGACTCGGTCAAAGTCAAGTTGTCCAAAAGTACCAGAGATGACCCAGTGTGCGGTTTCTTTGCGTAACTGGACACGTTCAGAGATTACTTTGACCATTTGTTTCTCCAAGCGTGTGGCAAGGTGAGATAGATAGGCATGACCGTCTAAACGTCCCCCTCCAGTCACAAATAAAGCAGGTGTTGGTTTTAGCAATGGGAGAACTTTGGCTGTTTCTTCAGCTTGTAACAGCGAAATATCGCCGATTTCAGGTGCGTCTTTCTTTCGTTGTTCGGCAAGTGCAGCAAGATCTTCCAAAGCTTCTTTTTGGCGAAAAATCAGTGTGCCGGATTGTTTATAGATGGAATCATCAAGTGATAGATCCTGGATTAGTTTTGGGAAAAAAGCCGCACCATCTTTTGCTAACTGATACCACTGTTTATTTCGTCTTTTTGAAAGCCAAGGCGAGATGATGCCTGCACTAGCGCGAGTAGCTTGTCCTTCTTTTGCATCAAATAAGGTCACCTCAAATTTAGAGGTGTCTAAATAGTTGGCTAATGTCATACCGATGATGCCACCACCGATAATAGCAATTTTTTCCATAGAAAAACCTCCTTTACTTATCTACCATCTCATAGAATCATTAGAGATACAATATTTTATCCAAGGATTTTTTTCTATTTCATCCGAACGATTGTATGGTGAAAACTGATTATTGATAAAGTTAGAGACAAAAAAAACAAGGAGGAGTGAGCTTCATTCTCTCACACCTCCTTATCTATTAATTTTGTATTTGCTTAGGTTTTTGCACCATATAGCGGATAAATAGGATCAAACTAATGATCAACAAGCCAAGTAGGACACTTAAAGCAACTTTTGATCCTAACGTTGTTGCTGCTTCATAACTATCTGAACGATGATCTTGGAAAAAGTTGATGATCACAGCCACCAACGTAGTAGCGACAGCGCCAGAAAATTGTTGCAACGTATTGAATACGGCGTTGCCATCACCTTGTAATTCCATCGATAAAGCATTCATTCCAGTAGTCATCATATTGCTATAAGACAAACCAATACCGATCATATAGAAGAAATGACAGGCAATCAAAAAACCTAATGATGCATGACCTAAGATCAGGACAAGGGTAGTCCAGCCAACAAGTGAAAACAAGAGACCGATGAAAATTGGTTTTTTAGGTCCATGTTGGTCGAGTAGCTTTCCTGAAAAAGGTGATAACAGGGCACCAATCGTTGCACCTGGAAGCATAGCTAAACCTGCGACAAAGGCATTGTTCCCTTGGACGATTTGGACAAAGTTCGGTAGGACAAAAGAAACACCAAGTAATAAAAATTGATAAACTAAAAAGCTAAATAAGAATAAGCGAAACGTATGGTTTTTAAAAATTTCAAGTCGGATCAACGGATGATCGGCTTTTTTTGTTCGTTGATAGAAAAGGATGAATCCTAAAATGGCGATGACTAAGGATGCCCAGCCAATCCAGTCTCTGAACATGCTTAGAAAAGTTAAGCTTCCACTGAACATCAGACTAATACCAAGGACGCTGAGTAAATCTAAGCGACCAGATTTTTCCACCTTAAATTTAGGAATCGCGTATAAGCCAATCCCAAGTGAAAGGAGTAACACTGGCAATAGAAAGATAAAAATATGACTCCATGAGAAATTAGCAGTTAAGATCCCACCATACGTAGGACCAATCGCTGGTGCAATGGCGGTTGTTAAAGTACCAAGACCCATCATCGTTCCTCTTTTTCCCATAGGAGCAAAAGTCAAGATGATGTGAAACATCAATGGCAAGGCTATCCCTGTCGCAGCACCTTGGAGTACCCGTCCTAAAAGCAGTAACAAGAAGGTAGGGGAAAAGTAATCGACCAATAAACCAGCAATAAATAGTAAATTGGAACTCAAGAAAAGAGTACGCAGGCTAAAGTTTTTTGTCAGATAAGTTGAAAGTGGCACAATGATCGCAATCATTAATAAGTAAATGGTTGTTACCCATTGTACTTGGGAGGTACTGATTTGAAATTCCTGAATCAGCGTTGGGAAGGTCACGTTCATTGCGGTTTCGATCAAAACACCTGCAAATGACATGATCCCTGTGGCAAGTACAGCAGGAATTAATTGTAGTTGTTTTTGTTTTTGCATGTTTTTCACCTCTAAATTATTTCGTAAAAAAAGAGAGAGATTTCTATTCGAAAATAGAAACCGCCTCTCTCTCGACACGCTAGGCGTGTTATCTGTACGATTTATCGTTCGGCTTATTCTAGCACAAGTCTAAAAATAGTGTCAACCAGATTAGCCAATCCAATGTAAAAGAGTTATGATAGTAGTGAAGAAGAAAACAAGGAGGGCCTATGGAAAAAATCGAATGGAGAAAAACCGACCCTAGTTATCGTATGTCAAAGAAACCGCAATTGATCACACTCCCTGCTCAAAATTTTTTTTGTATCAACGGAATAGGTGATCCAAATGGAGAAGAATTTAAGCGTCGTGTAGGTAGTTTGTATGCTGTTAGCTATACGATCCGAATGGCACCTAAAAATGATTGGCTGATCCCTGATTACTCCCCCTATACTGTGTATCCTTTAGAAGGTCAGTGGGGACTGCAAGAAAAATTTTTGAACGAACCAGTGATGTTAAAAGAGCATTTTTCTTATCAGTTGATGATCAAGCAACCGGATTTTGTGACTCCTCAAGTTGCTGCAGAGGCGTTAGTACGAGCCAAAACCAAAATTCCAGAAGACCTAGCGAGTCAGCTCGTTTTTAAGACGATTGAAGAAGGCCTTGTGGCACAGATCTTACACATTGGTTCCTACGACGATGAACCAGAAACATTTGAAAAGTTGGCTTTATTTCTCAAGGAAAAAGGCTATCGCCGAACTTCAAAAGAGCATAAAGAAATCTATAGGAGTGATCCCAGAAGGACGGCACCAGAAAAATTAAAGACGATTTTGCGAGTAACCGTTGAACAAGACAAATCAGTCGAAGTGTCAGTCATCAACTAAAAGAGAGAAAGATTCCCTGTTTTTTTGCTATAATAGATACGAAGAGGTGTTTTTTGTATGAAAAAAAATCAACGACAATCATTGATTCGCCAATTGATTACTGAGCATGCCATCGGTACGCAAGAGGAATTATTGAATCATTTGCAGATGAATGGGGTCAATGCAACGCAAGCAACGATCTCACGAGATATACGTGAGTTGAAACTTGTGAAAATCCAAGATGAGAATAAACAAATACGCTATGCGTTATTCAATCAACAAGCGGATTCTTTGATGGAAGATCGCTTGCGAAGTGCGGTCAAACGAGAAGTATTACGAATTCAACGGATTCAATTCATGATTGTTGTCTTAACAGAAAAAGATGGTGCGGATGTGGTAACAAACTGGTTAGATGAAGTTGATTATCCAGAAGTGGCTGCGACGATTGCCGGCGTTGATACGTTCATTATTATTTGTCGCACAGAAGAAGAAGCCCAGGCTTTCGCTGAAAAATTAGAGCAAATGAGAGAATAGCTCACGTTTAGTCTAATGATCAATGGAAGCGCTAAACATATTGACGTTGTGTAAATCGTACTAAATTCCATGGATACTGGACTTGCAAGAATGGTACGTAATGATTGGAAGGGTGTCTTTACAATCTGGATCATTCTAAAGCTCCAATCAATTTGAACAAGTATACAGTGAAAGAGGGGCGAGCAGTCCAGTGATGACAAACATGATCATTTTTCTGACGATTTTAGTTTACGGCGTCAATTTTTTGGCATTTATGTACATTAAAATAAAAGAAATCAAAAATTACCTAGAAAAAATTGCGATCTATTTTGGTGTGAACATGACATTGTTGTTCACCAGTAGTATTTTCCTATTTTTTGGTAAGATCGTCGAAGACGGAATATTGTTGATAGAATAATAGAAAAAACTGATGCCCATTAATATAGGGCATCAGTTTTTAATTTTCATTTATTTTTTTTTGGGAGGGGTACCGTACATTTTAGGTGTTACCGGTTTTAATTTAGGTGCTTTGCCTTCGATCTTAGGTTCTTCCAACCATTGATACTCCCCTTCACCATCTAAAGCTTTACCTTTTGCCCAAGAACCTTCGCTACTTTCGTCACCTTCTGAAAAGTTATAGAAATCATAAGCAATATCTTTACGTTCTTCTTCTCTTGGGAAAGTCGTAGGAACAAGAATACCGCCTTCTGTTTCTTCTAATTCTTTGACAGCCGCTGCCCAAAGGTTTTGATGATAACTGTCTCTAGCCAATAAAACTGATAGTAGGTCTTTTACGCCACGATCATCGATCATTTCGTAAATACGTGCCACTTGTAGTCTTCCTTGAGATTCTGCGTTTAAGTTTGCACGAAAATCAGCAAGTAAATTTCCACTAGCAACAATATAACCACCACTCCAAGGATTACCAACGCTATCCGCAGGACGAGGTCCTAAGCCAGCTACAATAGCGTGTTGAGGATTCATGCCGGAAATGATCGCACCAATCGTTGGGTCTTTTTTCATTGCTTCTTCTTGATCTTCAACAGGTGCATCTTCAAGTAAGCGAGCAACCATTGTCGCTAACATTTCAACGTGTCCAAGTTCTTCTGTTGCAATGTCCATCAGCATATCTTTATATTTTTCTTCTCCACGACAGCTCCAACCTTGAAAAAGATATTGCATCGCTACACTCATTTCACCATACTGTCCGCCAATCAATTCTTGTAAATATTTTGCGATTAATGGATTCGGACGATCTGGTTTTGCCTCAAACTGTAATTCTTTTTGGTGTCTAAACATCAAATCTCCTCCTAATCATTTTTTAATACATTACTATTGTTATATGTAATGGAAAAAAATTCAAAGAAAACGCTCTAGATATTATAGTTATTTTATAAATGTTGATTTATCAATGTTTTATTCTGTGAGAATGACTTCGTTAAAAGAAAATATTAGGAATAGCTCAATGAAATATTTTTGTTTATAAATGATAACTATTGATAATTTCCAATTGTATTCTCATTTTTGTTAACAGAAAGTAAGTAACGAGAAAGAAGAGCTGGTCACATCAAAGAACGATTGTTTTTAAGTCTCAGGTCAAAACGCTTTTGTCACGACCTGATCCACGGTGTTCGAAAGCCAACTCCTACGATATTAAGTCAAAAATTGAAAAAATATGAGAAGCTATTTTCTCAATTTCCGTCTTAATACTTGGAGCTGACCGGCTTTCTCACGACCTGATAAACGGTGTTCAAGAAGCAACACTTCGGTCCTAAGCAAAAAAAAATCAAAAATGAAAGAGCCATTTTCGCTTTTTTTTTGCTTATGCCTTAGTGCTGATCGCTTCTTTCACGACCTATTGTTACTTGTAGAATGTTTGCTTCTTTGATATGGTTAGTACAAGAAAAACATCGGAGGTATATCATGGCTAAAATTATGGTAGTGGAAGATGAAGAGATCATTCGTCAGCTGATTATGGAAGAGTTGGAGAAATGGCAATTTGAAACCTATGGAACGTCAGATTTCAATCAGGTTTTTGCTGATTTTGAGAAAGAAGAACCACAACTTGTTCTTTTAGATATCAATTTACCAGTGTTTGATGGTTATTATTGGTGCCAGAAAATACGAGAAATTTCCAAAGTCCCAATCATTTTTATTTCAAGTCGTAATACGAATATGGACATGATCATGGCGATGAACATGGGGGCAGACGATTTTGTGACGAAGCCGTTTCAAATCGATGTCTTGATTGCTAAAATCAATGCTTTGTTGCGTCGTTCATATAATTATGGTGAGTTGTCGAGTGAAATGATGACCCATAATGGAATCACGTTAAACGTCGATAATGGCAGTATGGAGATTAATGGTGAAATGATCGATTTGAGTAAGAATGAGTATCGCTTGTTGTTTATTTTAATGAAGCAACACGGGAAAATTTTGACTCGTGAAAAATTGTTGCGTGCGTTGTGGGATGATGAACGGTTTGTCGATGACAATACACTGACGGTCAACATCAATCGCTTACGTCGTAAAATCGAACAGGCAGGGATCACCGATTATATCGAAACAAAAGTCGGCCAGGGGTATATTGTTCCCTGAAAGGATGAAATACAACTATGAACTTTTTTAAGTATTTGAAAGATCAATGGTCGCTGATCGTCGGTTGGATATTTTTTATTTTATTGACGATTTTTGTGATGTGGTTAGCCCCTAATATAACGGTCGATTGGGCCACGATTGCTTACTTAACATTGATCGAAGGTGTTTTCTTAATCTTTTTTTTACTTGTCTGTTACTTGAGTAAACGTCGGTGGTGGGCAAAATTGGCAAATCTACAAAAAAATTCTCCCTTGCAAAATTATTTAGATGGTGGACATACAGAGGAAGAGAAGTTGATAGAAGATTATATCAATCAACTGATACGTGAACATCAGGAAGTGATGCAAGAAGCCATCACGAACCAGCAAGATCAAAAAGATTATATCGACTCATGGGTCCATGAAATCAAAGTACCCGTAGCGGCTTCAGAATTATTAGTACGATCGATCGAGTTTGATATCGATGATCAAAAATATACATTGTTAGAAAATGAGTTGTCTAAAATCGATGAGTATGTGGAACAAGTATTGTATTATGCGCGCTTGGATAGTTTTTCAAGAGACTACTTGATCCAAGAATACAGTATCAAGAGTATCATCCAACCCGTCATTCGTAGCCAAGCAAATTATTTTATCCAAAAGAAAATACGTTATGAAGTGATAGGTGAAGATCAAACGATTTTGACTGATTCCAAATGGGTGGCTTTTATTTTCAAACAGATTCTTAGTAATGCCATTAAGTATACGCCGGATGAAGGCGAGATCAAACTATTGATCGAGAAGACGACAAAAGGCGTAAAATTTTCTGTCAAAGATTCAGGCATCGGTATACCGAAAGAAGATGTTGGACGGATTTTTGACAAAGGCTTTACAGGGGCGAATGGCCGTCTGAGCAAAACCCACTCTACTGGTCTAGGATTATACCTCGCTAAAAATCTTGCGGAAAAATTAGGGATTTCTCTCACTGTTGACTCGATCGAAGGAGAAGGGACGACTATGTCTTTGTTTTTCCCTATCTTGAGTTTTTACCAAGAAGAACGCTAAAAAAATGGGATTGCGACATGTTCACGCGTATTTCTGAAGGAACTACCGGTTGAACATGGTCTAATTTGGTTGTGATAGAAGTGTGTTGACCTTAGATGATGATTGGAAAAGTTTTAATATAGTTATACATCAGCTGTTGCCCCGAAAGTAGAAGAATTTTCGAGGTAACGGTTGATTTTGTTTATGATTTATTAGTGACTGATTGAACTTCATAGAATCGTCAAGGAAGTTAAGTTAGAAAAAAGTGAGAAATAAAAAATAACTCTTGTGTTGTTAACGTTTTCGTTGATATGTTCTATAACATGTGACATTTAAAAGAAGGAGAATGTTTATGGAATTATTAATCGCATTAGTCCCAATGGTCGCGTGGGGAAGTATTGGTTTAGTCAGTGGAAAGATCGGTGGCGATGCCAATCAACAAACATTAGGAATGACGATCGGTGCATTTCTTTTTTCACTCGTTGCTTTTTTCATCGTTAATCCAACGATCACGCCATGGATCACATTGATTGGATTTTTATCTGGTCTAGCGTGGAGTGTCGGACAAAATGGGCAGTTTCATGGGATGAAATTCATGGGAGTATCTGTAGGATTGCCGTTATCCACTGGTTTTCAATTAATTTTGAATACGATTGCGGGCGCTGTCTTTTTCCATGAATGGACACAAACAAAAGATTACGTTTATGGTATTTTAGCGCTGATTCTTCTTGTAAGCGGTGCGTATTTGACTGCTCGACAAGATGATGAAGGAAAAGTCGATACAGATAATAAAATGCTTGATTTTGGTAAAGGATTCAGAGCATTGATCTATTCTACTTTAGGTTATGGTGTCTATACGATTATCGTCAACTGGGCGAATTTAGATGCGATGTCGATTATTTTACCGCAAAGTATCGGTATGATCTTAGGGGCAAGTTTCTTTGCTTTCCGAAAAGTAAAAGTTGATCAATATGTTTGGAAAAATATGGCGAGTGGATTGCTATGGGGAATCGGTAACGTATGTATGCTATTGACCGTTAAGTCATTAGGACTAGCAGTCGGTTTCTCTCTTTCTCAAATGGGGATCATCATTTCAACTCTAGGTGGTATTTTTATCTTAGGGGAGAAAAAGACAAAAAAAGAGCTTATATTTGTAATTGTAGGTTGCCTTTTAGTTATTTTTGGTGGTATCCTTTTAGGGTATATGAAAACAGCGTAAAGCTGTTTTTTTATATACTCAAAAATCAGGGGGAGGGAATTTAATGGATTTGTTTCGTAAGAAAGAAATCAGTCTCAATCATACGAGTGAGATGAAGAAAGAACTAAAAACATCCGATTTGATCATGCTTGGCATTGGCGCGATCATCGGTACAGGTATATTTGTCGTAACAGGAGTGGCAGCAAACCAAAATGCAGGTCCGGCACTATCATTATCGTTTGTTTTAGCAGCGATCGTTGTGATTTTATCTGGTCTAAGCTTTGCAGAATTTGCTTCGCGGGTACCAGTGATTGGCGGACCATATGCGTATCTATACGTCGTATTCGGTGAATTTGCCGCTTGGTTGACTGGATGGTTATTGATCGGTGAGTTCTTATTGGCCGTTTCATCCGTTGCGTCAGGTTGGTCCGGTTATGTACAAGGGTTTATTGAAAGTCTTGGTTTTGGCTTACCAACGGCGCTAACAGGTGGATATAATCCAGCCAATGGTACATACATCGACTTAATTGCGGTGCTTGTTGTGATTTTCGTCACATACATTGTTTCTTTGGAAGCGAAGAAAGCGTTACGATTGAACAACATGATGGTTTATGTGAAATTTGGAATCATTGCATTATTTATTATTGTAGGAATCTTTTTTGTTAAACCAGAGAATTGGCAACCATTCACACCATTTGGCTTTGAAGGTGTCCTAGATGGCGCAGCATTAGTTTTCTTCGCATTCTTAGGATTCGATGCGGTAGCGATGGCTGCGGAGGAAGTAAAAAATCCTCAAAAAGATGTACCACGTGGAATCATTGGCTCGATCTTGATCGCAACCGTGTTGTACATCATCGTGACATTGATTTTAACAGGGATCGTGCCTTATACAGAATTAGGTGTGAATGATCCTGTGGCATTCGCGATGCGTTATGTAGGACATGGTACAGTAGGAGCGATCATCGCCGTTGGCGCGATCTTGACCTTATTGACTGTGACGATCTCCATGATGTATTCATTAGCTAGGTTATTATTTGCAGTAAGTAAAGATGGCTTGTTACCACAGTTCATGACAGAAATCGACAAGAAACATCGCACACCGAAGAAAGCGACGTATGCAGCAGGTATCGCCGCATTATTCTTCGCAGGATTCTTCCCATTGAATATCTTGGCAGAGTTGACGAACATCATGGCATTGGCTTATCTAATGTTAGTTAGTCTAGGCTTACTGAAATTACGTAAAATGTTTGGCAAACCAAAAGCAGGCGAGTTCAAAGTACCATTGGTACCGATTTTACCAATCATTTCGATCTTATCTTGTCTAGTCTTGATGTCACGTTTACAAGCGGTGACTTGGTTAGTCTTTGGGATTACGATGGTGATCGGCCTAGTGATTTACTTTGGCTATGGTTACAAACACAGTAAGATGAATACCGAAAAATAAAAAGATAAACAAAAAACCTTGTATCAAGCAGCATTGCTGATACAAGGTTTTTTCATTCTATTTGTTATTGCGTTAAATCGAGTAATTTTTGTTTCAAGTCTTCTTCCATATGGCCAAGTTCGACTTCTGCATGACGACGTTTTTCTTTTCCTTCTTGTTGGATACGAAGTGTTTCTTGGATCGTTTCGATCAAATCATTTTGTGTGGTTTGCAATGTTTCGATATCCACGATGCCACGTTCATTTTCTTTAGCAGTTTCGATGGCAGAGATTTTCAACATTTCTGAGTTTTTCTTCAATAAATCATTGGTTGTTTCAGAAACTTGTCGTTGTGCTGTAACTGCATCTTTTTGTCGAAGCAAGGTCAATGCGATAACCACTTGGTTTTTCCATAATGGGATGGCTGTAGCAATCGATGCTTGGATCTTTTCTGCCAATGCTTGGTTTGTATTTTGGATCAAACGGATCTGTGGCGCTTGTTGGATCGTGATCTGTCTGGCTAAGCGTAGATCATGAGTGCGCTTGTCTAGGCGATCAAGAAACTGTGTATAATCATTGGCGATCTGTACATCCATTTGATCCCCTGTTTCTTCTGCTTTTCGCATGGCTTCTGGAATGATCTTTGTCTGTAATTCTTCCATTTTTAATTCGCCAGCAGCGATATAAATGTTCAACGCATCAAAATAATCTTTATTTTTTTGATAAAGTTGTTCTAACATCAGATTGTCTTTTAATAGGCCATCTTTTTCTTTGTCTAATTTGACTGAGATCTTGTCGATTTGCGCACCGATTTTTTGGTATTTGGCAGTGACTTCATAAATCGATTGTTTGACTTTACCGAATACGCGTTGGAAAATATTTCCTTCTCCTGCACGTAATTCATCTGGATTTGCTTCTTGAAGGCGGTACATCAGTTCAGTCAATGAATCACCGACTGGTCCGATATCTTGTGCTTGCACGTGATTCAACATCGACTGTGAGAACTCACCTAATTTTGTTTGAGCAGCTGAACCGTAGCTGATGACCGATTGAGAATCAGTGACATCGATTTTTTCAGCCAATTGTTTGGCTTGTTCTTGTCTTTCAGCAGGTAATTTATCAATCAGCCGAGCAGCAGTTTGCTGTTCTTGAAGTGCATTGATTTCATTTTGTTGTGTTTGAGTCAATTTATCGACGGGTGTCGAAAAAGGATTATTCAATAAATCTTCTAAAGTATCATTTACAGGGGTTACTTCGTGTTTTGGTTCATGTGGATTATTTTCCATTAAAATTCCTCCTTATCGATTAAGCTAGAAAAAGTACCCGAAACAATCAGACGATGTCTAAGTGTTCCGAGTCCAAGAAATAAACGTGCTTATTCTTCTGGTACATCTTTATTATCACGCTTTAAGCTTTGTTTCGCAACAGATATCTCTACATCGATATCTTCCAAATCTTCCGAAACGAAATCTTGATAGTCTTTCGCGACTAATGAAGCAAGTTGATCAATAATCTGGGTACTTTCTTCCAGTTTTTGATAGGTCTGTTTGTTTTTGATCTCGTGTTCATTGATCTCAATATATTTGTTTGTCAAATCCACTAGGTTTGGCAAGTGGGTGTAAAGGAACTGACTCGCATCGTGCAATCGAGTGGGTTCTTTTACGAGTTCTTTGAACAAACCTTTTGCTGCTTTTACCGGTTCGTGACGAAGATCGATCGCTTTAAGCTTTGCCGTTTCGTACATATTTTTTTCTAGTTGTTCGATTTCATTTTTTGTTTGATTCATCGTTTCTCTAAAAAAAGAGATTTCACTCGGTGTCATGCCGTTTTCGCTATAATGGGTCGCTAATTTGTCAGATAGATTTGGTAAAGCTGTTTTGTCCTTAGGTTTTTTACGAAAACCAAAAAGCCCCCAAATCAGCAAAACTGCGCCAATTAACAAGATCATTGATATGATCGATACATCATTTTCACTATAACTGAAGAACAGTATCACTAAGAGTAAACCTACGATCCATTTCCAATTCTTTTTAATCATCCTAAAAACCTCCGTGTATATTCATTGTCCACTCTGCTCATCTACTTCTTTATTTTAGCACAACCTTCTTAATAATTAGTATCGGACTAAAGGTGGATTTTATGAGTTTATAGAATTTCTAAGGTTTGGATATGGTAAACTAAGTAAGAAATCAAAAAGAAAATTGAAAAAAACAAAAAAAGTAGTTATTATAGGACAAAAGAAAGCAGGGGAAAAGATGCTTGAATATGAACAGTTTGAAGAGAAAACGATCCAACGAAAAGAAATTTATCATGGAGCGATCATTGATGTCGCTGTGGATGATGTTCGCTTACCAGATGGAAATATCGGGAAGCGTGAATTAGTCTTTCACCCCGGTGGTGTAGGAATCATTGCTTTTGATGAAAAGGATCGTCTACTATTAGTCAAACAATTCCGCAAACCTTTAGAGAAAGTGATCCTCGAAATACCAGCTGGTAAAATTGATCCAGGAGAAAAACAAGCGCCTGAGATCACTGCTGCTAGAGAATTAGAAGAAGAAACTGGATACCGCGCAGAGCGTTTGGATCATTTGACTTCTATGTATTTGTCACCAGGATTTGCGAATGAACTCCTGCATATCTATCATGCAGTAAATATCGAAAAAGTGGAACAGCCTCTCGCACAAGATGAGGACGAAGTATTGGAACTTTATGCGTTGACTTTAGCAGAAGCAAAACAAGCGATGTCAGATCAAGTCATTTGCGATGCAAAAACGATTTATGCGATTCAATACTGGGAATCAATGAACAAAGGAAAGTAGAGGGATCGATTGATGGTCAAAGGACCGCTAGTCACACGTAGCGAAATCCGTAAACGACAGCAAGAACAAGCACAAGAATCATTAAAAAAACAAAGAAAAGCGGAAGCTACGTACAAACAAGAAGAAAAAAAGATCGCGAGTTTTTATCGTAAAGAACAAAAGAAAAATAAGCCAATCACGAAAACAAGAGCAGGCGAACGAGAAAAAACACGTAAATGGAATGCTGTTTTGATGAAAGGCTTGGTTATAGTCATTTTATTGTTAGCCATCGTTTTTCTGGCAGTTGCATTTATATAGAAAGAAGGAACAACTAAATGAAAATTGGAATCATCGGAGCAATGGAAGAAGAAGTAAAAATTTTAAGAGAGCAACTAGGACAACCCTTATCATGGGAAAGAGCAGGCGCTCTGTTTATCTCAGGTTCATTAGGCAACCATGAAGTCATCGTTGTACGTTCAGGTATCGGGAAAGTCTTAGCATCGATCACAACAAGCTTATTGATCCAACAATATGGTGTAAACATGGTCATCAATACAGGATCAGCTGGTGGCATTGGTGAAGGTCTACGTGTAGGGGATGTAGTGATCTCTGACAAAGTTGCCTATTTTGATGCAGATGTTACAGGGTTCGGTTACAAGCCAGGACAATTACCAGGTATGCCTCTTTATTATGAAGCAAGCACGTATTTACGTTCAGAAATGAAAAGAGCCGCAGAAGCAACCAACTTGAATGTAAAAGAAGGCTTGATCGTCACAGGAGATACATTTGTTGATTCGCCAGTCAAAGTCCAAGAGATCTTAGGAAATTTCCCTGAAGCACTTGCTTGTGAGATGGAAGGGGCTGCAGTCGGTCAAACGGCACAACAATTCAATATTCCTTTCTTGATCGTGCGAGCAATGAGTGATACTGCGGACCATTCAGCGACACAAAGCTTTGACGAATTCATCGAAGAAGCAGGGAAACGTTCAGCTGAAATGGTGATTGAATTTGTCAAACATCTTGTATAAGGAGTGAACCGAATGAAAGCATTGATTTCGATTGATTACACCTATGATTTTGTGGCAGACGATGGGAAATTGACGACTGGAAAGAGCGGTCAGGCAATTGAACCAGCTTTAACGAAGTATACAAAAAAGTTTATTGATGAGAAAGAATTTGTCGTATTTGCGATCGATGCACATGATCCCGAAGATGCTTTTCATCCGGAAAACCAATTGTTTCCACCACATAATGTAGTCGGAACGAGTGGCCGCGATCTGTATGGTTCATTGCAAGAGATTTATGCGGAACATCAAACACAAGCCAATGTTTATTGGATCGATAAACGTCACTATTCTGCATTCAGTGGAACAGATCTTGACATTCGTTTACGGGAACGTGGGATTACAGAGATTTATTTGACAGGTGTTTGTACAGATATCTGTGTCTTGCATACAGCAGTCGATGCCTATACCCTAGGCTATCAATTATTTATTTACGAAGATGCAGTTGCCAGCTTTGATCCAATCGGACATGACTGGGCATTGAAACATTTTCAAACAGCCCTTGGTGCGGAGATCATTAAGGGATAAAAAGAGTGAATAAAGTGGATAAAGGCGTTTATATCGTACTTTATCCACTATTTCTATTGGTCATTAACTGAAACAAAGAGAAATAGATACATACAAATTGATCAATGGGGTGTGCATAAAGTCGTTTCTACGTGAAGGGAAGGAATCGGTATGAGAAAAGGGAAAGCAAATTTGGGTTTTTTAGGTTTACTGGGAATTTTAGGGTTTTTAGGATATTTACCAAATCTCTCAGGGTTATTTTCGCTCTTTGCATTATTTTCTTTGTTTGGCTTTTTTTTGGATAACAAAAAATGGGGAAGGTTTGAAAGATTTTTTTACGAAAGAAAGAGTTTTAACCAGAAGTATCTTACTGAAAATTATAATTTTTTCACTATTATTAGCATATATTCTAACTATAAAACTGGGAGAGTTACAAGCGTTCGTCACTATATTTATTAGTATGTTTTTTTCTCTGTTAATTGTTTTAAATTCATATCTGAGCAGAGACTAGTAGGAGTAGTGTCTGCTGATCGGTGAAGAAAGTGTAAAATCATACATAAATTCAAATTAAAAATATCAAAAAGAAATATGAAATAAGCTGAAAAAGGCTCTTCGACAAGTAGTGTTTCTATTTCTACTATTAAGGGGAGTAGAAATGAATCTGGCGACTGAACCCGTCAGCAGTACTTGCAAGTTTGGTAGTAGGTTGTGATTAAGAATATTCCTTTGAATACCATAAGTTAAATAATTGTTATTTGCGAAACTTTTAGAGTATTAATGATAATAAAAGCCAGCTTCGAAATATACTAATCTTGTAGTAGAAATAGATTTGTTTGCATTCTTTACTGCTCTCTCATTTGGGGAAGTAGTTTCTTTTTGAGGTATTTTTGGAATAACTACAAAAGGTTTTAGTACTGAAGATGCTATTGCTAGAGGATTGGACACAAGTGGAAATGGTTGGATTGGATGATAGGTTGGTGAACCAAGCAATGTTTCACAGACTGTTTATTACGTAAGGTACATAAAATAAAACAATGTAAGTAAGGTGAAATAATGAAAAAACTGGATTCCCGATATATCGTGGGTGTATTTCTCTTATTGTTTGTTTTAAGAGGAATCTTAGAATTTATTTGGAAAGGAAATCATTCATTTACTCTCGATGAAATTTATTTTAGAGTCCCGATTGTTGTTGGTGTTGTGATTGGATTGATACCAATTCATAAAGGCTGGGGTACGTTTAAATCTCTTTTTTTCATCTTTTTGAGTGATTATTTACTGAAAAAATCATTTGATCTTTTAGGATTAGAAAAAATAACTTTTACACTAGTACCTTATCTTATTATCTTAGGAGTCCTTTTAATTATTTTTTTTGCTAGATTGATTATAAAAAACAAAAAAGGGGTTTCCCTACACTAAAAGAAGATCAGATAAAAAGGGGTTGTGACAGAAGTGTTCAGCCTTATTTTCGAAGAGGTTAATTCTGTTCCTACCCTTAGGTGGTGGAAGGGTACTAATGTATCACTCCTTTTTTGGTGTTTATTTATTAATGAGGAATGGAAGAATATAACAAATAAGAAGAATCGGTAATTTTCCATTATTTTCAGATTCAGACTTCTGTTTGTGGTTGATAGGAGAAGTGAGTGCAAGTTTCTAAGCTCACTTCAGCTGATTAAGTAGGAGATTATCTATAAAAATGAGCTAAATATAACAGAGCTTTTTTCGATTGGAGAAATGCACAAACTTTTGAAAATAGAGGTGGGTGGAAAAAACCAGGAAACCCACCTGAAAAACTGAACACCGCTGAAAGTCAGTTAAGTCAAATTGTGGGAGTAACCACCACTCGAGAATCAGAGTCAAAGATTGGTATAGAGATAAAATGAAAAAAGACTGTTTATCGAAGAAATCACTGTAAATAATATGATATAATTTTGAGGTAGAGAAGTGAAAAGATGGTGGCTAATCTCTTGAAAAAGGGGTGATGCCTATGGTTCATAGCTTTATCCCTAGAAGGGGGTAGGCAAGTGTCAAGTTTTGAAGCAATGCAACTGATGATCGCTTTTGCGACGTTAGTTTTGCTGATTATTGACCATAAAGACCAAAAAAAGTAACCATCTAATCCACTTTGGCGAGTAATTAGATGGTTAGAATATCAAACTAATAAAAGCTGCCGTCTTTTTAACGGTTCTACAAATGAGCTATGTTAGCGCATAGCTCATTTTGTTAATCATAGTATAGCAAAATAATTTTACCCCTGCAAATATGAAATAGACAAGTGTCGATTTTTTGAAGCAATGCAACTGATGATCGCTTTCGCAATGTTAGTTTTGCTGATTATTAACTATAAGACGTTAATACAATGAAATATAACTTTAAAAATAAGAGTATAAAGCAAACATTTTGGTGTGTCTGCTCTATACTCTTTTGACTTGTTATTTAACTAAGGTTAGCTTTTGGAACATCGTTTATTTGAATTTAAATCAGAAACAAAAATGAATTTGCAAATGAATTTATTTTTTTGCCCCATACACCTAGTTTGTTAGGGAATTATTTACCAAATATGCACACGTTCTTCAGGTGCTAGATACATCGGATCTTCTTCAGTGATCGCAAATGTTTCATAAAACTCTGCTAAGTTTTGTGGCTGGATATTCGCCCGAAGTTTCGCAGGTGCATGAACATCGATTTGTAAAAGTAATTGTTGGTATTCTTTTTTCGCTTTTGTACGCCAGATTGTCGCCCAATTCATGAAGAAATCGGCTGCTGAATAATCGTCTTCTGTCATTGCAGCTTCTAGTGCGCAACTTAATCCGCCAGCATCTGCAATATTTTCAGAAACGGTTAGTTTTCCATTGACTGTGCCATCAGCAAAAGGTACACCGTCAAACTGTTCGATCATGGCTTGCGCTTTTTCTTGGAAATGAGCGAAGTCTTCTTCTGTCCACCAGTTATTCAAGTTACCGAACTCATCAAATTTCGCCCCGTTGTTGTCAAACGCATGGGAAATCTCATGGGCAATGACTGCACCGATTCCGCCGAAGTTTGCCGAGCTAGATTGTTCCAAACTATAAAATGGTGCTTGTAAAATCGCAGCTGGGAAAACGATCACGTTTCGGAATGGATGATAGTACGCATTGACTGTATCCGCGCTCATTTCCCATTCATCACGATCAACAGGCTTGTTCCATTTACTGAAACGGTCTTTTAGGGTTAGATGACTAAAGTTCAACGCATTTGAAAGCAAGGTTCCACCTTCATTTGCGGGAACTGTTTGGAACGCATCGAACAAGGCAGGGATTTTATCAGGGTAACCGACTTGGATGCCTAATTTGTTCAATTTCACAATTGCTTTTTCTCGTGTCGCATCACTTAACCATTCATTCGTTTCGAGTCGTTTTTGGTAAACATTGATCATTTTCTTGACCATTTTTTCGACATCTTTTTTCGCTGCTTCGCCAAAATACTTGTTACCGTAGTAATCGCCCAACACATGATCAAACTGTCCAGAAGCAAGGTAGTAAGCTGCTTTCTTTTGTGGCATTGCTTCATCGGTTCCTGATAAAGTCCGAGAGAAGATCCCACTGACTTGACGGAAATCTTCAGATAGATAACTGCTTAGTGAACGCACCGTTTTTACGATCATCCAACTTTTAAGTAGTCGGAAATGTGGTGTCGTCAAAAGTTCAGCTAAATGTTCAAAGTAGACAGGGTCAGTAACGATCACTTGGTCTGGACGTGTGCCGATCAAGCCAGTAGTCAAGGTAGTTAAGTCAAGAGCATCGGTATATGCCGTAAATTCATTAAAGGCACGTGGATTGTACATTTGGCTATAATCTGCATTTTCTTCCGCGCTTTTAACATGGGGCGCAATCAATTTATCGAATTGGATCGCTTGTTCGACGATTGCTTCTGCCTGACTTCTTTCTCTGCCTGTCATTTCTAAAAGTTGGACCATCATATCAAAAAAGACGGACAATAATTGAGCACCATTTGGATGTTCTGCTTCATAATAAGTTTTATCTGGTAAAAATAAAGAGGGTGGTGAAGCGAAAAAGGCATTGACTTGCGCATTTTTCATATCTGCATCCACATCTAAGACAACAGGCAACGGTAAGCTGTCCAATGTCCATTCGGGAAATTGCTGATTTAATTCGTCAAAGGAAGTGAGTTGCTCGATCCTTTCGAGGATTGGTTGTAAAGGTGTAGCACCTAATTGATCTCTATATTCATAATCATTTGCTAGTTGATAATATGCAAGGAAGTGACGCATTTTATCAGATGTAACTTTTGTTGGATCAGCTAACATCTCATCTGTATCTCGCATCATTAGTTGATCAATGCCATCAACTAAATCCTGAAACCCACCAGTTGCTGGCTTATCGGCAGGAATTGTTGCTGTTTTTAACCATTCTTCATTTACTGCTTCAAAAAAATCTTGTTTCAAACGTTCTTGGTTCATTGAATCATCGCTCCTTTTTAGTTCCGTGTGCCCATTATCTAACAAAAAAGCAGAATAAACAAATGGAATGTAAAATCTATTTCAAAGCGACAAATTTTGTAATCGGTTTCTTTTGTAAGCAAGCTCTAAAAATCATTTTACATACGAATCAGGAAAAATGTTCAAAACGCGCAATCAACCATTAGTCGATCTGATTTATTTTTTTAGGACTATCCCTTATAATGTAGGTGGAGGTGATTGATTCTGAGTAAAGTAAGTGGGAAATGGCAAGAAATCACGCTCGATGGCAAAACAGAGCGAATCAGTGAGTTTCGTCTGCTAAAGAGAAGACGGGAGAACGAATACTATTTAGCAGTGATTTTTGAAAATGAGAGTTATTTGATCGTTGATCCTCATGGAAAACCAGTCGAATTTATTACAGCGGTAAACGCCTATTCAACAAGCATTGCAACATCCACTATGTGGCAAGAAGCCAGTATAAATGCAGAAGGAATTGACGATGAGCTGATCGATAAACTTCTGGCAAAGTGGGCGCAACAAGCGCCAACGACTTATTTAGTTGATTGTTGGGTAGGCTTGCCAGAGCAACGTTTCTTGACTTATAAAAAGTGGCGAACAACGTCTGGTTATCTTTGTGGCACTTATGCGGCAGCAGTGTTACTTGCCTACTATCAAGATTATCGTATGCCGAATCTGATTCCTTCAGATATTCGCCGAAAAGATTCCCGCGATGCGAAAGAATTGATCCAAAAACTGCGTAAAACGATCCAACCTTTAGGCTTGCCCACTGTACCTATCCAAGTAAGTACAGGGATCTCAGCCTTTTTTAGAACACAACAACAACCGATTTATGCCAGAAGTACAGTAGTCGGTTCTTGGCAACGAGCAACAAAGCGGATTCGCGAAGGAAAACCTGTGATGATCGGTATTTTAAGATTGCTAGGCAGTACCTACGGCAATCATTGGGTCACTGCTTATGCTTACTATGAATCAGCTTCTGGTGAGCGTTATTATAAAGTCCATGATAATTGGGGAAACACAAATAAAGTGATTCCTGCAAGTTGGGGAAATGGAACAGTCTCACTTCCTTGATTATTTTCAGAAAATACCAGAAATACGGAACGAAATATGTTAAACTATCGAAGAATAGAGAAGTTTGGGAGGATGTCATGAGTAAAAAGTATCAGGACGACACGTTGAAAATCTTTAGTTTGAATGGGAATCGACCGTTAGCAGAAAAAATCGCCAAAGTATTTGGAACAGAGTTAGGGAAAAGTGTAGTCAAACAATTTAGTGATGGAGAAATTTCAATTAACATTGAAGAAAGTATCCGTGGCGACCATGTCTACATCGTTCAATCGACGAATGCACCAGTCAATGATTACTACATGGAATTATTGATCATGATCGATGCGATGAAACGTGCAAGTGCCAAAACGATCAATGTGGTGTTGCCTTATTATGGTTATGCGAGACAAGACCGTACAGCGAAGCCCCATGAACCAATTACAGCAAAATTGATTGCGAACATGCTTGAAGAAGCAGGAGCGACTCGTGTATTGACCTTAGATCTGCATACGGTGCAAGTACAAGGATTCTTTGATATTCCAGTAGATAACTTATTTACAATGCCATTATTTGCGCATTATTACCGTGAACTTGGTCTGGTCGGCGATGACATTGTCGTTGTTTCACCAAAGAACAGTGGTGTCCAACGCGCGCGTAGCTTATCAGAGTACTTGAATAGTACGTTAGCGATCGTTGATCATGCGGACGAAGAAGTCGAAGGGACAGCAGCAAGTTACGTGATCGGGAATGTTCAAGGAAAAACGTGTATCCTGGTTGATGATATTTTAAATACTGGATTGACATTCGCTCGAGCAGCCAAAGTCTTGAAAGAAAATGGCGCCAAAGATATCTATGTTTGTGCTTCCCATGGCTTGTTGTCAGAGCCTGCAAAAGAGATCTTGGACGAAGCACCAATCAAAGATATCTGTATCACTGATTCTGTGTATACACCAGAAGACCGTCACCCAGAAAAATTGACGATCGTCACTTGTTCAAACTTGATGGGTGAAGCCGTCAAGCGTATCCATGAAAACACGCCAATGAGCCCACTGTTCCGTTTGGAAGAGAAGAGCTTTAGATAAAAATGAAACACCATAAAATGACGGAATTTAGGTCATTTTATGGTGTTTTTTGCTAGGAACTTGGACATATCTACTAAAAAATCCTCTTTTTGCCTAAGTTTATTTTTGGTAACTGGCTATTTCTATGCTAGAATGTGCCTAGTTCTATTTGAAAGGGATGAATACATTGGGCAATATTTATTTAGATCATGCAGCGACGACGCCGATGCATCCGTTGGTAATCAAAGAAATGATGGATATCATGGAAGGGACATTTGGCAATCCTTCGAGCATTCATGGATTTGGTCGGATGGCTCATGAAAAATTAGAAAATGCTAGACAAATCGTGGCAGATAGTTTGCACGCCCGCCCGCATGAGATTATTTTTAACAGTGGCGGAACGGAAGGTGATAATACTGCGATTCTTGAAACAGCATTCTCACGTCAAAATGAAGGGAAACATCTAATCACTACAGTTATTGAACATCCAGCAGTCTTGAATACGATGAAGTATCTTGAAAACAAGGGTTTTGAGGTTACATATCTACCAGTTGACCAAAAAGGAAATATCTCGATCGCTGACTTCCGCTCGGCTTTAAGAGAAGACACGATTCTAGTCTCGATCATGTACGGGAACAATGAAATCGGTAATTTATTACCAATCAAAGAAATCGGTGAAATTTTACGAGAACATCCAGCCTATTTCCATACGGATGCTGTTCAAGCTTATGGTAATCAAACGATTCATCCTCAAGAGTTAGGAATCGATCTTTTGAGCATATCTGGTCATAAAATCAATGGACCGAAAGGAATCGGTTTTTTATATAAAAGAGATGGCGTAAATATCCCACCTTTGCTTTTAGGGGGAGAACAAGAAGAAAAACGCCGTGCCGGTACAGAAAACTTAGCGGGGATCTGTGGATTAGCGAAAGCGGTAGAAATATTAACACTTGAAGAAAGAGAAGCACGTAATAAAAAATACTTGGACTTCCAACAACTGATTTTAGATAAATTGACAGAAAATGAGATTGAATATGCAATCAATGGGGATTTGACGAATAAATTACCTCATGTACTGAATTTACGTATTCCAGGGATCGTCAACGATCTATTGTTGATGAAATTGGATCTACAAGGCTTTGCGATCTCGATCGGTTCGGCATGTACTGCTGGAAATATCGAACCTTCTCATGTACTAGAAGCCATGTATGGAAAAGGAACACTATTCTTGAAAGAATCCATCCGCATCAGTTTTGGCTATGGGAATACAGAAGAAGAAGTCCAACGATTTGCTGATGGTTTAGTCAAAGCAATCTAAGCGCTAAAAAACCTAGTAAAACGAGTTAGAAACTTTTATAATAAAGAGGAAACTAAACTTACTGAGGTGAAAAAGATGGCATTTGAACAAACAGCGTCCGTACTCGGTTCTCCAGTTAGCTACCGTTTACATCCAGATGCAAAAAGATACACATTACGCGACAATGGCTTTACAGAAACAAATGGCGGGAACTATCAATTGATTCGTCCGCTTGATGCAACACCACAAAGCAAAGAGGGTTTTAAATTAAAAATCACGGTTGCAAAAGACATCAAGACAATGAAGATGTCGATCACGACAGCCAATGGCTTGCGTGCAGTCGATATTTTTAAAGATCCAAAGCAAAAAATGAGTCAAGATAAGTTTTATTTCTTGATGGATAGCATGATCAGTCGTGGACTATTTGAAAAAGTAGAAGGCTAAGTACTCATGTGAAACAATAAAGAAAAACAAAAAAGTACCTAAACACTAGAAAAACAAGTGCATGTATCGTCTTCATGTGACAGCGAGCATGCGTAACTGTCCTTCCTAGCGCTTGGGTACTTTTTTATTTATCGGTCAATGATCATTCAACTTTTGACCATTCATCTAATGTTTTTCCTTGGGCATCTTTTAGTTCTAACCAACTATTTGTTCCGCCATAATACAGTAATAGGCTAGCTTCATTCACACTTTTGACGATGATGTCCTCCACAACTTTCCCATCTTTGATCTGCTCTTGGTAGTCAGCCCGCATCTTATCTCCATATTTCGCGGCATAACTAACCGAACCATCTTTATTCAAAGGGGCATCAAGTAATAACGTAGCGCCAGCTTTGATCAACATCTCATTGCGACTGATCCAGTAAAGTGTTGCCTTGCTACCACGAAATTCCACAGTAAAAGGAATCTCGCTGATTTGTTTCGTCCACCGATGACGCGCTTTGGCAGGTTTCTTTTTCGTTGCAGCAAGCGGAGCAAATCCGTAGCCAAACGTTGATAACACAGTCATTACTTTTTCGATCGTCGGGGCTAATTTTTTGGTTGCTTCAACTGGGATTTTTTCTTTGAAATCTTTGTCTTTTTCTAATGTTAGACCAGCTTCGGTGGCTTGATTATTCATTAGATACATAAAATAATCTGCTTCAAGATCCCATGGTAAATGGATAGTGATGACTTGGTCAAAGGATTTTGGGCGGATCTTTGTACCAATTGCCAGACACTTTTTGTCTAAGTAATAAAGATAAAAGGAATTTTCTATTTCTTTTACTGGCTTTGAACAAATAGAGAGTTGGATTTGTTCTTCCTCTAATTGGATCTGTGTTTCAGAAGCAGTGATCGTTGTGTGAAAACTAACCTTAGTCATAGGTGTATCCTCCCGTTTTTTTCTACAGTGTACCATGTTTTTCAAGCAATAATAAAATAATCATAATTATAAAAAAATATAAGACAAATGAATGGTAAAATACAGAAAGAATACAAAATTAGGAGGCGTTATGCAGAAATACTGGAAAAAGAATATTAATTTATTTTTGATGGGACAATTTTTATCAGGAATCACAAGTATGGTTGTTCAATATGCTATTATTTGGTATTTGACGCAAGAAACAGGTTCTGCGACTATTTTAAGTTTTGCCACATTATTAGGAATGCTGCCGATGGTTCTATTAAGTCCATTTGTTGGGCCACTGATCGATCGCTGGGATAAGAAAAAATTATTGATTTATACGGATATCATTGTTGCGATCTTTGCACTTATTTTATCCATTGTAGGAACAGTGATGTCGACCTTTCCGCTCTGGTTAGTGTTTGTCTCTTTATTTATTCGTTCGGTCGCACAGACATTCCAAATGCCGACGATCCAATCAATTTTACCAACAATGGTTCCAGAAGAAGAATTAACAAGGATCAATGGGCGATTGGGTATGGTGCAATCAGCGAATTATATCGTTGCTCCTGGATTAGGTGCTTTTTTATTTGCTGCGGTACCAATGAATGCTTTGATTCTTTTGGATGTATTAGGTGCCATTCTTGGTGTAGGATTGTTGATTCTTGTGGTAATTCCCAAGATGGACATCCAAGGAGAAACGGTTCATTTGTTAGCGGATACTAAATTTGGAGTAAAGAAACTATATGAGAAGCAAGGGTTATGGCATATCATGCTCAATGGGGCAGTTTTCATGCTGTTGTTCATGCCTGCCGCAAGCTTATATCCACTGATGACCATGGGTTATTTTAATGGCACAGTTGGACAAGCGGGATTGATCGAAGTCATTTACGCCGTTGGGATGTTAGTCGGAGGCGCAGTCATTGGTTTTTCTGGTCATTTTAAGAATCGAATGCAGCTAGTGATCATCTCTTATATCGTTTTAGGGGTATCCGTCACAGCAAGTGGTTTATTGCCAGCAACCTCACAAGGATTTATTTACTTTGTTCTGTTGAATGCCATTGCCGGTTTGGCTACGCCTTACTACAATACATTAGTCATGGCGATGATCCAACAAAGTTTTGAGCCAAGCATTTTAGGAAGGGTGTTGGGTGTGTTCAATTCACTGATGTCTCTGTCTGGTCCAATCGGTTTGATCTTTGCTGGACCACTAGCAGATGCTCTTGGCGTGGAGAAATTGTTTGTGATTGCTGGTGTCGGTACATTACTTTGCGCAATTGCACTGTACCTGGTTCCTTCAGCCAGAAACTACGATTTAGAATTACAAAGTAAACATAGCTAAGACAAAGCAATAAATTTCTTTTTTAAAGATAGGCATTGATTGCCTATTTTTTTGTTTTCACATACGATATTTATAAAGGAGAGTGAGCTTAGATGAATTATTTTATCAGTGATATGCATTTTTTCCATGAACGGTTGCTCGGTAATAGTGATTTTTCGCCACGACCATTTAAAAATATTGCCCACATGCACCATCAATTAATCACTAGTTGGAATGCAGTCGTAAAGGAATCCGACCATGTTTATCATCTAGGGGACCTCGCGATGCACCCTAAGTATGAAAAAGGTAGCGCAGAAATTCTTTCCTTAGTCAAAGAACTGAATGGCACGATCCACTTTATCAAAGGGAATCATGACAGTCGGGCCTTTTTCAACTACTTGGAACAACATGATCCGTGGAAAAAGGAAGGAAAGCAAAAGTTTCACTTTTATGATGTAGGTGTCATCATAAAATTCAATCACCAACAATACTATTTGACCCATTATCCATTGTTGCTCGGAGGCAATGATAAAATACGCAATCTTCATGGACATATCCATCACTACAGCGTACCCATCGGCAACGACGTCAATGTAGGCGTAGATGCGCCAGAGCGAGAATTATTAAAAACAAAACGCCCGTTTGGCACGCCACTTTCGGAAGCAGAGATTGAAGAAATCTATGAAGCAAAGTTTCAAGAGCTACAAAAAATTCAACGCTAAACATCGCTCGATAATTTTAAACCGTTAGTTATTTTTAAATTATTCTTAATTAAAGAATAGTTTAGATAATAAGCGGTTTTTGTTTAAATTTAAATCCATTTTTTACCTAAATTTTAAGTTATTATAAATCCATATCAAATAGAGAGGTGATGACATATGATCAAAAAATTGAGTGTAAGTTTAGCTTCAGTTGGCCTATTCAGTGCATTTGCTTTTGGTGCTGTTCCTACCTTTGCTGACACATCGCAAGGAACAGAACAAGTCGGTGAAGAAGTAGAAACAAAAGAAGAACTATTAAAAATGTTGCAAGAAGAATACGGCACAGAAGACAGATTTTATCTTGAATTTGAGGATGATGAATACAAAGAAGAAATCAATCCAGTAACTGGAATGGCTAGAACCACTAATAAAAAAACAGGGGAAACGGAAGAATATGAAGCATTCGGGGAATTTGAATTATTTACAAAAGAAGAATTTCTAAAATCACTACAAGAAGAATACGGGACAGAGGACAAATTCTTTTTAGAGTATGAAGATGATCAAACGAAAGAAGAAATCAATCCGATTACTGGAATGGCTCGAATAACAGATAAGGAAAAGGGGACGATTGAAGAGTACGATGCGTTCAAAGCACTTGAAACAGTCACAAATGACAAACTGCTTCAAACATTGCAAGAAGAATATGGTACAGAAAATCGGTTTTATCTAGTCTATGAAGATGAAGAGATCAAAGAAGAGATTAATCCTGTAACAGGAATGAGTCGACTGACTGATAAAGAATCCGGTGAAGTCGATGAACTCTCCCTCATCGAAGAGACAGAAGTTGCTGGATCAAAAGAATAACCATTAGGAAAAGTAGGTGAGAAGAAGGTGGGGGATGGATTACCTCAAGAAATAAGGCGACAGCTACAAAAATTGTTTTCAAATTTTTGTAGCTGTCGCTTTTCTGATGAGGTTACCTATGTTTCCAACGCATATGCGGTTTTAAGGTGTGAGACAAAAGGAAATGTTACTTTTGTCTCACACCTGTTTTATTTTCGACATTCATCTAGATACTAGGTGGAAAAAGTGTAGAGTTCATTTGTTCAATCCTTGCTAACAACTTTATAGATTCATCAGACATAAAATCCAAGGAGCTA
Source organism: Enterococcus sp. AZ095b (assembly GCF_051714725.1). Classification (NCBI taxonomy): domain Bacteria; kingdom Bacillati; phylum Bacillota; class Bacilli; order Lactobacillales; family Enterococcaceae; genus Enterococcus; species Enterococcus sp. AZ095b. The sequence goes on from NZ_JBIOSL010000001.1 coordinate 648,377, forward strand.
TTGAAAGTTTAAATAATACAATTGACGAGTTTTCCTTGATTATTCAATCCTTTACCAACAGTGGCTGTCCCATCATTCAAACGTTTAAGATCATTCGTGATATTTGTTGAGTAGACGATAAGGACCTCTTCTTTTGTATATTGATTCAACCAATCGATCGCGTAATCCACAGATTGGTTTACGCCGATATGATAGTAATAATTTTGGTAAATCTTTTTGGCTTCATCGGTCATTGTAAAATCATGGTTCAGTCCATACCCGTTTTTCTGAGAAGCAGGCGTAGTGAAAGAGCCATGGAATCGTAGATAAGTAGCGGAACGATAGGTACCATTTTCTAGCTTGATCAAGGCATGGAAGTTATTAAAGAAGTAATACCAAGTCGGACGGTTCTTCGTGTAGGATACATCATAATTCAATGGATTCGGATAGGCTAGATCATAATTTTCATAGACACTTAAATTCTCAGTGTAATCAAATTTTCTTTGAGTAAATGCTGGAGGAGTATGTACTACTTGACTAACTAAATAGCCATATGAAGGATGTGCTTTTTGATCGATTTTTGAATAAGTCGGATTATAGCGTAAGTGATTACTATCCGTCGTGATATCTTTTGAGTAAACAATATCAAAGCTACACTGAGTATAGCGATTGATCCAATTCATCACGTAATTTGGGATATCCGCAAGTTCAATACCATTAGGTACAACAGGGATATTTTTATCTGCGTATTTTTGCTTCGCTTCATCAGTCAAAGCGAAATTGGTGAATAAATCTAATTGTGCAACAACATTTCCACTGGCGTTCCGACCGAGTGTAAGTGATTTGTTGGTGTAGGGACGTTGGTTGTTTTGGTCGATGGCTAAGAAATGATAGTCGTTTTCAAGGTAATAAAGGTTAGAATTCGGGCTGAAAACAAAATCTTCACCTTGAAGCGGCGCACCTTCCCCTGACCAAGTAATATTTTTTATATAATCGATGTGTTCGGGAAACGAAGGACTGATTTTTTCCAGTTTATCGGAGCGTTTTATATCATTAGGCGTAATCGTTGGAGATTCGAATAGGTCATCTTTTGACTCGATATCAATTCCTTGAAAATTCGGATCATTTTCAGGCGTCAGGTCATCAATGTTGCCATCAGGTGTAGCGTTCATGTAAGCAGCCCATACAAGCATGGAACAATACCATGTAGATCGGCTAGAGGAGCGGTTACGATGATTATAAAGATCATCAAGATCATGTAAGGCATAACCTTTTCCTAGTTGTGATTCCATAAATCTTACGGCAGCTTTTTTTTGTAAAACTGTTTCTTCAGGTACTCGTAGGATGGAGGCATTGGTATAATCAAAGCGTTCGTCATCTAATACTCCGTAGACAACTCCATCACTTTTGGCACCGAAGTTTCCTTTTGTCGCTTCAATTGTTCGAATATATGTAAAGGTTTCTTCTTTTCCATTGATTATATGTGTTTCTTCAACAATATCATCGACAATCATGACATGATGCAGATATCTGATGACCATATCAGCTCTGTTTACCTCAAAAATAACATCTCCAGGCTGGACCGTATTTAACAAGTCATAAGTACCATATTCCGGCTTCTTTTCAAAAGAAATATTATCTAAAGAATTGCCAATATTGAAAGACCATAGTGGTGGGATTTTCGCTAACCGTTCTGCTTCCTCGGTTAAATACGTGTCATTGACGGAATGTGCATATTCTTTTAATTGATCCTCATCTAAATAAGGTGTCTGGTTGTAGTAACCAGCTGAAAATTCCTCAAATGTCTGCTCGAAGGAAGCGTATTCATTTTCGAAAAATTCATAATAATCCTCTAAAGACTGATAAGAGTCCGCTTCGGCATGTACCTGCATATTTGAGAATTGAAGTGAAACGATTAATATAAAAGTTGTGAAAAAAAGTTTGAGCTTCATGATATTTCCTCCTTAATTTTATGATAAAATAATAACATATAAACATTTATAAAAACACCTATTTTTTAATTTTATATGTTTTTTTATATGAATTTATGGAAAAGCTTTTATCTAATTATGTTTATCATTAAAAGTTAATGTGAAGAATTTTTCATTATTTCTCTGCAAGTTAATTGATTTATTTTAAAGTTATTTTAAATTTTATTTTAAATAACAATTTATTGGTTTTTGATTGTTAGATGTATAATTTTTCTATTAATCCAAAAATAGCTTTGATTATTTTAAATGAAGCGAAGAAAGGAGTAGCTTATGAATGGGTACAAAATCGGCTTGTGTATGTCAATGTCCTTATCTATTCTGTGTATTATTGGTTCGCTGATTGATGGACGTGGACTAATTGGATTGTTGTTAGTTTTTTTAACAATTATTCCAGGATTTTTTGGGATCTATTTTACAACTAAAATCACTATGGATAAGCTTCTGAAATCTTTTTTGTTCATCGTAAATTATTTATTCGCAACGCATCTTCATATCAGATATTTCATCCAGTTTTTAACGAGGGTTCTATAGGTTGTAAGAGATCAACGAATAAAAATCAGCTGAATCAGCGAATAGCGTTACCTAAAATTTTTAGAAGAAAGGAAGATTAGATGAACGGTTATAAAATCGGGTTAATTGTTTCTATGATTTTATCGATCTTATGTTTATTGGGAATACTCATAGATTATAGAGGGTATGTTGGTTTTATTTTGTCATTTGTAATCATAATTCCTGGCTTTTTGGGAATTTATTTTACTACAAAAACTACCATGAAAAAGTACTTAGAGTGGACTCTGTTAGTTGTGAATTATTTATTTGCGACTACGCTTAGTGGTTGGTATTTTATTCAGTTTATTTTACATTTATACAAGTAATGTATGATACATATCAAAAAATGGAAAAAGGAGGAAATATAATGACCCAAAATAAAAAGTATTTAATTCTATCATTTGTCTTTTTAGGTCTGTCATGTCTGCTTGCTAGGCATTATTTTTTACCCTATATGCAATATCCTCTTATATATAGAAGAATCATTATTATCGGCTGTTGGATACTAAGCGGATTTAGTTTATTTTTTTGTCGAGGAATCAGGAATAAACTTCTGAAAGTGATTGTCATTGGCATCAACATTTTCTGTATCTATGGTTGGTGGCTTTTTTATTGATTGTTAAATTCTATCAAGTAAATTGGTCATCCGAACAATAATAACTTAAATGAAATTATGAAAGGAGATAGTTATGAACGGTTATAAAATTGGGTTAATTGTTTCTATGATTTTATCGATCTTGTGTCTATTGGGAACAATCATAGATTATGGCGGATATATCGGCTTTATCTTGATGTTTGTGATCATTACCCCAGGATTTGCGGGAATCCATTTTACCACAAAAATCACTATGAATAGGTACTTGAAATGGGCTCTGTTAGTCGTGAATTATTTATTTGCGACTACGCTCATCGGATGGGACGTTGTCCATGTTTTCTTACGATTTTTTTATAAATAAAAAGGACCAGACGTATCAATAAAGATATTGAAAGCAGGAGAAAAAAATGATTCAAAATAAAAAATACTGGATTTTGTCGTTTGTATTATTGATACTTTCATGTCTACTTGCTAGACATTATTTTTTATCCTATAGACTATATCCACTTGTATATCAAAGGATTATTGTCTACGGTTGTTGGATACTAAGCGGATTTAGTTTATTTTTTTGTCGGGCGATCAGTAATAAATTTCTGAAACGTATTGTCATTAGCATCAACATTTTCTGTATTTATGGTTGGTGGTTTATATATGATTTTTGAAAATACAGATATTCATAAATTTAAAAGGAGAATAAGATGACGAATAACCAATTCAGATTATCTATAGCAATGTTTTTTTCGATGAGTTGCTTTGTTGGAGGAATCATTTCCGGAGAGAGTGCTCTACGGATTATTTTGTTTTTCATGATGACTTTTCCAAGTCTGCTAGGACTTTATTTTTCCACTAAAGCGGAACTTCGACAGTATAAATGGTTGCTTATTTCTTTGAATTACTTTTTTGCTACGTATATTGTTATTGGGCAATTCATTGAATGGTTTATTAGAAAGTTTATCCAAATGAGTTAAGACTATTTACGAGGAGGAATAGGAATGTTAACCAAGAAAAATTATTTAGAATTTATTCTTTCAATTGTTTTATTGGCAATCTCTATTCTTTTATTTTTATTCTATGCCTATCCGTATTCTAAATTGCAATATGAAATCAGAATATTCATCATGACGGTTTGTTGGTTATGTAGCACTGCAAGTTTGTTTTTTTCAACGAAAATCACTTATCCATATTTGAAAAGAGGAATCATATTAGTGAATTTTTGTTGTATCTATGGTTGGTTATTTTATTTTGGTTAGTCTATGTGTGCTTGTAAAATAGTAAAAAGGAGCGTATAAATGTCTTTTCCAAAAAAATAAGTCTCGTACAAAAAAATCAGTAGTTCTATTGGTATTATCAATTTTTCTTGTATTTATTACGTGTGTCTTTGCTAGTCCCATCTTGTTTGACTCATTTAAGTATCAACCGCATCTATTTATAGTCACAATTTCGATTTGTTGGGTCATCAATGGAGGGAGTATCGTTTTTGCGTTAGGAATCGCAGATAGATACCTGAAAAGGACGTTGATTACGTTGAATTTTGTGTTTAGCTATGTCTTTTTATCTACGATTTTTCATTTTTCTTTGAATTTTTGAAGCTATTTCTGTTTTTAGTGAGAAATATTGATGTTGATAAGGAGGAGAAAGAAGTATGAAACGTGCATTGAATCTAGTCGTTTTATTTTTGTCAATACTTGCATGTGTCAGTGGTCTGTTTTATATACATATTTATTTAAGTGGAGAAATTGAGGGGATTCTTTTTGCATTAGGTTTAGGTTTTCCGGGTTTGATTGGTTTTTATTGTTCGACAAAAATAAAAAAGACGAAGTTGAAATGGCTACTGCTAGGGCTGAATTACCTTTTCGCTACTTACAGTACCGTCTTGATTATCGTAATTTATTAGTTACAAGTCTTCGGGATAGAGTTTTTTACAAGTTAGTACATTTTATTTTATGTATCAATTGAACAATTTAAAAATTAATAGAAATTATATCTAGTTGTGAGTGGATTTAAGAAAGAAGGAGTCACATATGATTATAAAACAGAATAACAAGTACTGGATTTTATCGATCATCTTTTTGTTCGCTTCTTGTTTATTTAGTAGCAGTTATTTTTCATCTTATAGAACTTTGCCTCTTGTATATCAAGGAATCATCGTTATCAGTTGTTGGTTATTGAGTGGATGTAGTTTATTTTTTTCTACAGGAATCAACAATAAATTTATTAAGTGTATTGTTGTAGGAGCGAATATTTTTTGTATTTATGGTTGGTGGTTTATATTTTGATTTTTGAAACTACAGATATTCATAAATTTAAAAGGAGAATAAGATGACGAATAATCAATTCAGATTATTAATTGCGATGTTTTTTTCGATTTGTTGTTTTGTTGGAGAAATCGTTTATGGAGATAGTCCTCAGAGTGTCTTATTGTTTTTCATTATGACATTTCCTGGATTAGCTGGGTTTTATTATTCGATGAAAGCGAATCTTGGACGATACAAATGGATGATTGTTTCTCTGAATTATTTTTTTGCTACATTTATTATTATTGGACAATTCATTCAATTAATTGTTTTAACTTTGAACAATTAATAGAGTTAAATATTACTTGAAAGGGAGATTGAAATGAAAAGTACATACAAAAGATATTGTTCATTGATTATTTTACTCTTATCGATCAGTGTGATTACGTTCAGTATGGTTCAAGGAGGTCGCTATAGTATTGAATGGCGAGTAATATTGACATCGATTTGTTGGCTACTTAGCAGTATAAGTTTATTTTTTTCAAGGTTCATTGAAAGTAAAGCCTTAAAAAACTTAGTCATTTTTTTTGAACTTTAGTTGTATCTATGGTTGGCTGTTTTCCTTTAGTTAAGACTCTATTTACTGGTGAAATGAACAGTAACTGTACATAGAAAAAAGCACCATAACGCCACAATAAATAAAAGATGAATAGGAGATCACCATGAAATTCCATAAAATAGGATTGGGTCTTTCGATGCTGTTGTCTATCTTATTTATGATAGGGAGCTTTCTATATCGATAAGAGCCACTTTCAAGTTTTGCATTTATCCTGTACATGGTAATTCCTGGACTTATGGGGATTTATTTTACGAACTGTCTTACGATGAGTAACTATCAGAAAGGATTTCTCTTAGTCGTAAATTATGGATTTGCGACCGCTATGAGTTTGATGCGTGTGATTGAGTTTATTTCTAGTAAGCTATGATCGGTAATCGTTGAAAAAAGGAGTGAGATGAATGATTTCGATTGAACCTAAAAGATTTAAGTTTTTTCCCTACTATTTATGTGCTTGTCAGTTTTTTTGCGATTTTTTATTTTTTACCATATTTACCATATACTGGCGAGACTAAATTGATGATTTCCACGATTTGCTGGTCCTTGAGTGGGATTAGTTTATTTTTTTCGACAGGAATAAAATTCGGTTGGGTAAAAGTATTGATCATTTTGGTTAACTGGTTCTGTATCTTTGGCTGGTGGTTTTCTACTAGATAAGTATGTTTTAAAAGGAGTGAGTGGAATGTTTGTAAAAAAAAGTATGCCGAATAAATATATTTCGTTCTATCTATTGGCGCTTTGTTTTCTATTAGGAAGTTTAGTTTTTGTTTTCAAATTTTATTGGTTATTTGCAACAGTCCAATATTCTTGGTGGATCATCAGTGGAATCAGTTTGTTTTACTCAACTAGAATCCCCTCAGCATTCTTAAAAAGAGTGCTCATTGGCATTCATCTTGTTTTGATGTACGGTATTGTACTAGGAACTTTATTAGGTTTTGTCAGCTTTGGTAAGGTGGAGTATTTATTGTTCCCTGTTGCGTACGTATTAATTGTGGGCGCGCTTCATGAGTTAGAGAAAAAGAAAGCATTCTTTATCATGGGATTGATCATCCCGATGTCTATTTCTACACTCGCATTTATTTATGCTCATTATTTGATTATTTTTCAAAGTCATTCATTCGAAAGTTATTATTTGATTCCTTTACTGATGTTGATGGTGATCTCTGGCTTGATTGGATTATACGCCGCAACAAAGCTTGAAACTAGCCGGCGAAAATTTTACTTATTGTTTATCAACTATTTGTTTTCTACATATTTCAATGTTGTGCTGTTACTTTTGTTTTTGGTGAATGTAGTAAGAAACTGAATCACGAACAAAACGCCTCTCATAGCAAAGTTTTGGTATCTGAAAAGTACAGAATAGGCCAACTAAAAAACGTCGTTTTTTTAAATTGATTATTTAGGGGTGAAATTTTCAGAAAGATGACGTATAATGTAAAATACTGAAAAGTTGCGACCTTCAACTCGTAGATGTTTCAGAATCTAATTGAAATGATGGTGATACCATGACAGACAACAGCAAAACACGCGTTGTCGTTGGGATGAGTGGCGGTGTTGACTCATCTGTAACAGCACTTTTGTTAAAGGAACAAGGCTATGATGTAATCGGGATCTTTATGAAAAACTGGGATGATACCGATGAAAATGGCGTCTGTACGGCGACGGAAGATTATAAGGATGTAGCGAAAGTCGCTGCCCAAATCGGGATTCCTTATTACTCGGTCAATTTTGAAAAAGAATATTGGGACCGTGTGTTTGAATATTTCTTAGCAGAATATCGTGCAGGACGTACCCCGAACCCAGATGTAATGTGCAATAAGGAAATCAAATTTAAAGCATTCTTAGACTATGCAATGGACTTAGGAGCGGAATATGTTGCTACTGGTCACTATGCGCAAGTCACACGTGATGAAAATGGCGTGTCACATATGTTGCGTGGGGTCGATAATAACAAAGACCAAACGTATTTCCTTAGCCAATTGTCACAAGAACAGTTAGCAAAAACGATGTTTCCGTTAGGCGGTATGGAAAAATCAGAAGTACGTGCGATTGCGGAACGTGCCGGTCTAGCAACGGCGAAGAAAAAAGACTCAACTGGTATCTGTTTTATCGGCGAAAAGAACTTCAAACAATTCTTAAGTAACTATTTACCAGCTAAACAAGGCAATATGGTGACCCTTGATGGTGAAGTGAAAGGTGAACACGCTGGTTTGATGTACTACACGATCGGACAACGTCAAGGCTTAGGTATCGGCGGCGGTGGCGATTCACAAGAACCTTGGTTCGTGGTGGGGAAAGATCTTGCGACGAATACATTATATGTTGGACAAGGCTTCCACCACCCTGCATTGTATGCAACCAGTTTGGATGCAAGCGAAATCCATTTTACAACGAATGAACCAATGCCAAAAGAATTCAAATGTACAGCGAAATTCCGTTACCGTCAGCAAGATGTACCGGTAACCGTGCGCTTATTAGAAAATAATCGGGCAGAAGTCATCTTCGACGAACCCGTACGCGCAATCACACCAGGACAAGCCGTTGTTTTTTATGACGGAATGGAATGTCTAGGTGGCGGATTGATCGATCATGCGTATCAAGAAACGAAAGTTTTGCAATACGTCTAAGATAGTCTAAAAAAGCCACAGGATTTTTTACGAATCCTGTGGCTTTTTTGCTATTTATTGACAAAAGCATGACCATTGCTTGTTTCTTCCTGCTTATGAATCTCCTTCGTATTATGGTGGACCAGCACAAAGTTTGCAAGTACAAGTAAGGATGTGGATAAAAAGACACCACGATAACCGAAGATACTTGAAACGCTTGAACCGATCAAGGGGCCAACGACATTTCCAGTGGCTTGGAAGGATTGGTTGTAACTAAAGATTCTTCCGGCAGCTTGTGGGGGAGAGTATTTAGTGATCAATGCTTGCACGGCTGGAAGGAGGCAAGCGTCTGAGATCCCGATCAAAAATCGTAGTCCTGCAAGTTGCCATACATTCGTTACGAAAGCCATTGGGATATAGACGATCAAGGCGAAGCCTAATCCGATGGCTAAGATTCGTTCACTCCCGATCTTATCACCTAAGCGGCCGAAACGAGGAGCGGCTATCAGGGTGGCAATCCCAGGAATAGAAGCAATGATCCCGCTGACCAACGTGACGTTGCCATGTCCATGTAATAATTGCCGGATATATAAACTAATGATCGGACTGATCGAATTATTTGATGCTTGAATGATCATTGTGGTAATAAACATGCCGATGACGACATGTGGGTATTTCAGGTCACGGAAAATTTGTTTAGCAGAAACCAACTCGCTTTTTTCTACTGGCACAAATTGTTCATGGACAAAAAATAAGCTAAGTAAGAAAACGAAGAACAAAATTGTCCCGGTAATAAAGAAGGTAGGGCGATACCCAAAAGCAGAAGCAGAAAGTCCGCCAAGTAAAGGACCAAGTAATGTTCCGGTCACAGAGCCGGTCGCCAAAGTGCCAAGTACTTGTCCACTTTTTTCTCTTGGGGTACCAGTGGCGACTAAAGCTGTAGCGTTACTGATATAGCCGGAAAAAATTCCCTGCAACAGACGTAATGCGACTAATTGATACACGCTGGTTACTAGACCCATCAAGGAAATCACTACCGCCATCCCTAGAGAAGCGCGCAACAACATCATCTTTCGGCCTTTTTGATCGGCAAGTCGTCCCCACCATGGAGAAATCAAAGTAGTAACAAGGAATGTAGAGGAGAAGGTCAAGCCACTCCAAAAGTTCAATTGTGACGTACTGTAATTTCCTAACGTATCTATGTAAAGCGACATAAAAGGCATCACTAGACTAAACCCAATCCCTGCCATAAATGTACCAAACCACAAAACAACTAGGTTTTTCTCCCATGTTTCTCTTTTTCTGAATACTGTCTTTTTTACTCTTGACACCACAATTAAAGCCTTCTTTCTGAAAATTTTCATCTACAATCATTTATTATAAACTACAACGTGTAGTTTATCAACAACAAGTCTTTTTTCTCTTCGTCTTTCATGGTAAACTTAAAGGGATTGAGTTTATTCCATAAGAGGGGAAATCAAATGAAAAAACGAACGCTGTCACAAGAGAAAATCATCGACTGCTTTCGAGAATTGGCAGAAGAGATGGCTGTACAGCAAATCACTTTCCAACATTTAGCTAAGGCATTGAATATCAAATCACCGTCGCTTTATAACCACTTTAAGAATATTCGAGAAGTGAAAACGGCGTTGACTGCGAAACTTTTAACGGAGTTGAATGATCAATTACGTCGAGTGTTAGTTGGGAAAAGTAAGGGAGAAGCGATCCAAGCGTACGCGCAAACCTATCAGTCATTTGCGTTTCAAAATCAGGCAGTCTATGAACTGCTGATCAGTGTACCGCATACAAATGAAGAAATTCTATTAGAGGGAATACACGAAACGAACCAAATCATTTTACAAATATTTGACGCTTTTTCTTTGTCGAAAGAAGAAAAGGTCCATCGAAGTCGAGAACTGCGAAGTATGATCCATGGGTACCTTTCGTTACGTTTTTTAGGGTACTTTACCAATGAACCGAATGTTTCTCCAGAAGAAAGTTATGTCTGGATGATCGACGACTTTATTGCAACTTTACCAATAAAATAAAAGGCATCATTTAAATTAATTTTCTGAACATTCATAAAAAGCCCCTTTTAAGCAAAATTTCTTGCAACTTTCTTGGAAAGTGACTAATATGTTTTTAAGATGACCTGAGAAAAGGAGCGCATGTATGTATCAAGTAATTACAATGTTCGGTGATAATGAGCCTTGGTGGTTCTTTGAAGATTGGCAAGAAGATATTCAAATGGAGGAAACTTTCTCCTCTTTTGAAGAAGCGCAACAAAACTATGAAGAAAAATGGCTGGCCATTAAAGACAACTATGAGTATATCCATGCCAAAAATAATTTTCTTAGCGCTTTTTGGAATGATGGCGATGAGCGCTGGTGTGAAGAATGCGATGATGATTTGCAGCAATACAAAGGACTGGCTTTGCTGAAAGATTATCAACCGATCACTTTGGAAAGCAGAAAGGATTTTTATGAAACAACTAATTCTAGCGGAAAAGCCAAGCGTTGCGAAAGACCTAAGCAAGGTGCTTGGTGCTAATCAAAAACACAAAAACTATTACGAAGGACCCAAGGTGATCGTGACTTGGGCCCTTGGTCATTTATTAGGTCTAAAGATGCCAGAGGATCTGAATAAGGAATGGCAAAGCTGGCAGATGGAGACCTTGCCGATGATCCCTAAAAAACTAGGGATCAAACCCTTACCAAAAACTGGTCATCAATTGAAAGCCATCAAGCAATTGGCTAGTCGTAAAGATGTCTCAGAAGCAGTGATCGCCACAGATGCCGGACGTGAAGGAGAACTCGTTGCACGTTGGATCTTGGAATACGTTCACTTCAATAAGCCGGTGAAACGTTTGTGGATCTCCTCTCAAACGGACAAAGCGATCAAGACAGGTTTCAGCCAATTGAAACCAGCTAAAAGCTATGATGCGCTGTATGAGTCTGCTTTGGCCAGGGCAAAAGCAGATTGGTTGGTCGGGTTGAATGTGACACGTGCACTGACAGTAAAATATCAAGACAATTTATCAGCGGGTCGGGTACAAACCCCAACCTTAGCTTTGGTGCGTAATCAGGAAAAGAAAATCGAATCATTCCGACCACAAACGTATTTTACGATTTCATTGACAGTCGGCAATGAACAAGCAAAAATGGTCCAAAAAAACCAGTTTGCTTTGAAATCCCATGAAGAAGCCCAAGCGTTTGTTAAAACCCTTAGTCAGAGTAAGGGAACAGTAGTCAACATTGAAGAAAAAACAAAGACAGAAAAAGCTCCTCTGCCTTATGATCTCACGGAGATCCAACGAGAAGCCAACCAACGTTATGGTTATTCTGCAAAGAAAACGTTAGGACTTGTTCAAAGTTTATACGAAACGTACAAGATCGTCACCTATCCACGAACAGATAGTAAATATTTGACGAATGATATGAAAAGTACCATGAAAGAAAGACTTCAAGCCATCAGCGATTTTGCACCAGAAGTGAAAACTTATTTGAAGAATGGGGCAGTGGTTCGTCAAACGAGTGTCTTCCAAGATAGTAAAGTAACAGATCACCATGCTTTGTTACCGACGGAAAATCGTCCACGCTATGAAAAATTAAGTAACGAAGAACAAAAAATCTACCAAATGATCGTGACACGATTCTTAGGGTTATTTGCAGAACCACATAAAATCAGTCAAACGAAAATCACTGTCGTATTTGGGAACGAACAATTTGTTTTCCGCCAAAACCGGGTGTTGGAAGCTGGTTGGAAAACGTCTGCTGAAAGTCATGTGGATTCGTTTGACTGGAAAAAAGACATGCGCATCCAACCTGATTTTACGATCAAAAAGGAATTGTCGGCACCGCCAAAACCTTTGACAGAAGCAAGTCTGTTAGGTTTGATGGAAAAACACAGTTTAGGCACGCCCGCGACTCGTGCGGAGATCATTGAAAAGTTGATCAAATCCGAATTAATGGAACGCACACCGCAAGGCTTACAAGTCTCACCGAAGGGCAAGCAGTTGTTAGAACTGGTCAATCCATCACTTGTGACACCAGATTTGACTGAAAGTTGGGAAAGAGATCTAGAAGCGATCGCGCTTGGAAAAAAACAAGCCAACGTCTTTTTACAATCCATCGAAAAAGAAACGAAGCGACTTGTCCAAGAAATCAAAACAAGTAAGCAAGAATACCAAGATTTTTCGATTACCCAAAAGAAATGTCCGGATTGTGGCTCGAATCTTCGTGAGAAGAACACAAAAGATGGCAAAATCTATGTGTGTACGAATCAAGATTGTAGCTATCGTCGTCGGAAAGATCCGAAAGTCTCTAACCATCGTTGTCCACAATGTCACCGCAAAATGGAGATCATTGAAGGCAAAAATGGCGCTTACTTCCGTTGTAAATTTGACGGGACGACAGAGAAGATGCTAGAAAAAAAAGAGCAGAAGAAAAAAATGACAAAACATGAAGAACGTCGCTTGATGAAGAAATATTCTCAAGCAGAAGAACCGGAAGAAAGCCCATTAGCAGCAGCCTTAAAAGCTGCGATGAAGGATAGTTAAGTTACAAGACTTCATACCTTGGCAGATGATCCACATGAGCGAGTAGTCGTTCAAAATCTGCAAAGGGAAAAATGATGGTACTGGTGTTGCTGTTTGGATGAAAGCCCACGGTATCTTTGCGATCGATCGAGGAATCAATGACGACTTGGATCTCGTTTTCTAAATCGTTGACTAAGGCAAATGGATTGACGGTACCTGGCGGAACATGTAACAACTGTTTGACTTGGTCTCCTGACACAAACGATAATCGTTTTTCATTCAACTGTTCTGCCAATAACTTCAAGTCGGCTTGTTTTTCATCAGGTAAGACGACAAAATATATTTGTTTGCCTTTCTTTGATTTGACCAAAAGATTTTTAACTTGTGGACCTGGTAAAGTAAAAGTTAGATTTTTGACAGAAGTAATGGCTGGATGATTCACTTCTTGGTAATTGATTGCCAATAGATCAAGCAATTCATAGGCCTCTTGTTTCGTGGCATGACACATAAAAAACAATCCTCCATTCATTTTTTATTTATTTTAGCACAAAAAAGATTGACAAATAAAAATGAATCAGGTAAATTACTCATTAAGTTAAATAAAAGACATCGAAAAGAAGAGTAGCAATTAAGTGTTTGAAGAGAGTCTCTGGTTGGTGAGAAGAGGCAATAACTGATTGTGAAACACATCTTGGAGTCGATTTTCTGAACAGCCAGTAAGAAAATCCGGGAAGCCCGTTATAGCTGCGGTCGTTGTTAGACGACCAGATAAGGTTAGTTTTGCGAGAAACTAATAAAAAAAGGTGGAACCACGTATTTTGCGTCCTTTGATCTTCGGATCAAAGGACTTTTTTTGTTTTTCATGTGGTTGGAAGGGACAGCTAACAATGTACCCCTTTAAAGAAAAGAGGAGGAAAAGAAAATGAATGATTTATTAGAAGTGATGCCACAGTTGTTAGTAGGGGCGCTGACAACCTTGAAATTATTTGCCTTTACCTTGATTGGTTCTTTGCCATTAGGAATTATTTTAGCCTTAGGGTTGTCGTTACATTTTAAACCGATCCGTTATTTCCTACAAACGTATGTCTGGATCATGCGAGGAACACCGCTATTATTACAATTGATCTTCGTGTTTTACGGTTTGCCAACGATCGGGATCGTGTTTGATCGTTTCGAAGCTGCTTTGATCGCATTCGTTTTAAATTATGCTGCCTATTTTGCTGAGATTTTCCGTGGTGGTATTCAGTCTATCCCTAAAGGGCAGTATGAAGCAGCTCAAGTCTTACAGTTGAGTCCTTTCCAAACAGTGACAAGAATCATTATTCCGCAAGTAACAAAAATCGTGTTACCTTCTGTCGGCAATGAAGTTATCAATCTAGTGAAAGATTCTTCGTTGATCTACATCTTAGGTTTAGGTGATGTGATGCGAGCGGGTAAGATCGCGATGGAGAGAGATGCAAGTTTACTTCCATTGCTTGGCGTGGCACTGATCTATCTCGCACTAACAGGAGTGCTGACGATCGTGTTGAAGCAAATTGAAGAAAAATTAAATTATTACCGCTAAGAAACGAGGAGGGAACAGCGATGATTGAATTAAAAAAGATTAGTAAATCATTTGGTGACAAACAAGTGATCAAAGATTTTGATTTAGTAATACCGGAAGGACAAACATTAGCGATCGGTGGACCGTCAGGAGGCGGTAAAACAACGATGTTACGGATTTTAGCCGGTTTAGAAAAAGCTGACAGTGGTGAGTTTTACCTGGATGGCACGAAATTTGACCCTTTTGAATTGAAAACAGAAGAACAAGTGGTAGGCGTCGTGTTTCAAGATTTCCAGCTTTTCCCACACTTGAGTATTTTTGACAATATTACTTTGGCACCTAAAATGGTGTTGAAACAAAGTAAAGAAGAATACACGAAAAAGGCGGAGGAATTAGCGGACTCATTAGGGATTCGTGATTTATTAGGAAATTATCCTTATCAATTATCTGGAGGACAAAAACAACGTGTGGCCATTGCTCGTGCGTTAGCGATGAACCCACGAGTGTTAGCTTATGATGAACCGACGAGTGCATTAGATCCAGAGTTACGCCAACAAGTAGAGAAGTTGATTCTTTCATTAAAAGAAGAAGGCGTGACACAAATCATCGTGACCCACGATTTAGTCTTTGCTGAAAACGTTGGGGATCAATTGATCAAAGTTATGCCAAGTAAGTAGGAAAGCGGTGGGGAGAAAATGAAAAAATTCAGCTTTTTGATTTTATCTTTGATTGGTTTTTTCTTTTTAACTGGCTGCACGAATGAGCGGACAGCGACAGAAAGCTGGTCAAGAATCAATGAAGAAAAAAAGATTATCGTAGGACTAGACGACAGCTTTGTACCAATGGGTTTTCGTGATAAAGATGGTAAACTGACAGGATTTGATATTGAGTTAGCGAAAGCTGTCTTTGATGAATATGGCATTACTGTTGAGTTCCAACCAATTGACTGGTCAATGAAGGAGTTCGAATTAAACAACGGAACAATTGATTTGATCTGGAACGGGTATTCAAAAACGCCAGAACGTGAAGAAAAAGTCTTGTTTACAAAACCATATATGAAAAATGATCAAGTGTTGATCACACCAAAAACTTCTGGTATTACAAGCTTTGAACAAATGCAAGACAAAATCTTAGGCGCACAAAACGGTTCTTCTGGTTATGATATGTTTGTCAGACATCCAGAAATACTCAAAGACTATGTGAAAAATCAAGAGGCAGTTTTGTATGCAAGCTTTAATGAAGCATTGATCGATTTGAAAAGTGGCCGTACAGATGGTGTGTTGATCGACAAAGTCTATGCCGAGTATTTTTTGAACATACGAGACGAATTAGACAATTTCAATGTGATCAAAGGGGACTTTGATGGAGAAGATTTTGCTGTCGGTGCGCGAAAAAATGACGAAATACTTGTGGAAAAAGTCAATGATGGCATAGCCGAATTGGTTGAAAACGGAAAATTTAAAAAGATCTCAGAGAAGTGGTTTGGTGAAGATGTCACACCAGAATAGGTGACAGGATGACATGAAGGATCGAATCATAGGGGAAGTCAAAATAGTGGAACAGCATCTGCTGCTCCGCTTTTTTTGTTTGTTTTGGACTTATTTTTCAAATGACTAGACTTTTATTTAGAAATGTCAAAAATCTACTTGGTAATGAAAAGGGTTTCGTGTTATTCTAAAGAGGTAAAGATTGAACTAGGAAAGGAAGATGTTCATGGAACACCAAAAATTAACGGCATTTCCTGATGATTTTCTTTGGGGATCTGCTTCAGCTGCCTATCAAGTAGAAGGTGCATGGCAAGAAGGCGGAAAAGGTGAGTCTGTATGGGATCGCTTTGTTCGTATTCCAGGTAAGACATTTAAAGGAACAAATGGTGACCTAGCAGTAGATCACTACCATCGTTATAAAGAAGACATTGCCTTGATGAAAGAACAAGGTTTGAAAACGTATCGCTTCTCTGTAGCTTGGACACGTATTTTTCCAAATGGCCGCGGCGAGATCAATCAAGAAGGCTTAGCTTTCTATATGGATTTGATTGATGAATTGATCAAACACGACATTGAACCAATGTTGACTTTGTATCATTGGGATCTGCCACAAGCATTGCAAGATGAATACCAAGGATGGGAATCTCGTCAGATCATCGAAGATTTTACGAACTATGCAAAAACATTATTCGAAGCATTTCGTGGCAAAGTCCACTATTGGGTTAGTTTGAACGAACAAAATATTTTTACTTCACTCGGTTATTTATTAGCGGTACATCCTCCAGGAGTGACTGATCCAAAACGAATGTACCAAGTGAACCACATTGCCAACTTAGCTAATGCAGCAGTGATCAATGCGTTCCATGAAATGGATATGCCTGGGAAAATCGGACCAAGTTTTGCGTATACGCCAAACTATCCGATCGACAGTGATCCAAAGAACATTTTGGCTGCTGAAAATGCGGAAGATTTGATGGCACATTATTGGATGGATGTTTATATGTGGGGCAAATATCCAATCGCTGCGATGAAATTCTTGGAAGAACAAGGGTGGGCGCCAACGATTGAAGAAGGCGATGAGGAGCTACTAGCATCTGCGAAACCTGACTTTTTAGGCATCAACTACTACCAAACAGCAACGAATGCCTTTAATCCATTAGATGGTGTCGGCGCTGGTAAGATGAATACTACAGGTAAAAAAGGCTCATCAGAAGAAACAGGCGTGCCTGGCATGTACAAAAAAGTAGAAAATCCATTTGTCGAACGTACAAATTGGGATTGGGAAATCGATCCAGAAGGTTTACGTATTGCTTTGCGACGAATCACGAGTCGCTACCGTATCCCTGTGTTGATCACGGAAAACGGTTTAGGTGAATATGACAAATTGACAGAAGATAAAAAAATCCATGATGACTACCGTATCAACTACTTGGAAAGTCATGTCAAAGCCATCAAAGAAGCTATTTCAGATGGTGCAGAAGTCTTGGGCTATTGCACATGGTCTTACACAGACTTGCTGAGCTGGTTAAATGGCTACCAAAAACGCTATGGCTTCGTTTATGTAGATCAGGATGAAACACAAGAAGGATCACTTGATCGCTACAAAAAAGATAGCTATTACTGGTACCAACAAGTAATTCGTGAGAATGGCGCGAATATTGGGAACCAATAAATATTGCACGAATAATACGTACTAAAGTGGATGGCACAATTTAAAAAAAGGAACAAAAGAGGAGGTACTGCTCATCTTTTGTTCCTTTTTTTGTTTGTCTTTTAGCTTTTACATCACCTAGAATTTCTGTTGATCACTAGTCTAACATAAATTGTTGAAGCACCGTTACACCAAAATCAGGTGCAGTCAATAATGTTGCGCCGATTGCGGCATCCGTCAATTTCCCACTATACGAATTTAGTGTGAGTAGTTTTCCGCTTCGAACGTTTCTGAACTTGTACAAAGGAATGGTTCCATAGGCATTTCCTGCGCTTACTACTCGCCATTGTGCCCGTTTATCTGAAGCATTTAAAACCCCAGTGCGTACAATAGAGAAGCCATTCCATTTACTATCTGATTCATACATTGAAAAATTATTTGCTCGATTATGGATGACAAAGGAATTGTTAGCCTCATAGAATACAAATCTCCATTGTTGGTTCGTATTCCTATGTTCATTAAAAAAGATGACATCATCACTACTTGCTGAATCATCTAGCGCTCTACTATTATTAAGAGAATTAATGATGTGATAAGAATTACCTACCCTATTAGCCAATTCTTTTTGCTGTTGGTAGTCTCTGTCATCATTCACAGCAGTGAGTCCTTTCGAATTTATAGCAATTGTATCAATGAGTTGTTTCTTTTCCCAAACATTCCCAATCACTCGATAGATTTTCATCTCATTTTTTGAATGATCGACTTCTGCAGTTAAGTAAGTTTTTTGAGAAGCACTGCCAGAAGAATAAACTGGGACTTTGCCAAAATACTGTGGGTAAGAAACCTTACCGATTGTTTTGTGATAATGCCCTGCAAAAACGGCTCGCAACGTTCCATTATCATAATATTTTTCTACCATTGCCTTGAATCTTCCTTGGGGATCACTTCCCAATTTCCAATCATTTGGTTTATGTATATAAAGAATAGCCGGTTGGTTTGCACTTCTTGCTTCTTCTAACTGTCTCTCGATATAGTCCATCCCAGGTGTTAACCAATAAGTAGGACCAGTCCCTCCAGAGCAAGAAAGATGCATCGTGGGATAATTGTTGGCTGTGATCATTCTAAAATCCCCAATTTTTTGTGAATAGTTTAGGCTACCAACATGCTTAGATTCAAAAAAGTAATCTTCTTTCCAAGTATCTTTTGAAATCCAATTATGAGGTCTATAGGTATGCATTCTGTTAAAGGTTATCCGCCAAGCTTGGTTGAGGAAAGTATCCTCGAAATTATTTTCAATATCATGGTTTCCTAGGCCATAAGAATAAGGCATTTTTAGTCTACTGAATAATTGATCCATGCGACTCCACTGAGAGCCTTGACCGTAAGCAGTGACATCCCCATTGACATAGGTATGTATTACTTTATTGCCGATGCTTGTTGAATAATCATTGATACTGTCATACTGATTTAAAATTAACGCAGCGGACTCCGCTCTGAGATCGCTATCTGATTGATAAATACCATCATCTGTTTTTGCTGTCCATGGAAATTGAGGATCAGAGGTAACTACAAACGAATAGTCGATGTCTGCGAATGCCGTAGTGCCAACCATAATTGTACCTACTAGAATACTCGCACTCAAAGTAATGCTTTTGATCATTTTATTTATTAATATTTTAGTACGCTTTTCAAATTTCATTTCTACTCCATTCTCTTATATTAATTTATTTTTTAAAGTTTGTTTCACTTTTATTTTGAAATTCTACACTCGAAGGCTTTTTTGATTCTTGTGAGTGTTATGACAAAACAAAAAGTGGTGTGATTTCCTATATTGTCGTAACCTCCTTTAAAGTTGATTGTTTTAAAAAAAGTATATCTTCCTATAATAGGTACTGTTCATAGTGTGTGGTGTTGCAACAAATAATTCTTCTTACAAAGACATAAAAGAATTTCTATCCTCATCTCAACGAAAGAGCGAAGACCATGGAGGCAAAAGGGGTGGCGAGGATCGTAGGAAGAGTTTTGAAGAATCAGATAAAAAGAAAATCAGCAATCGGGCAAACAAAACTTTTGTTCGCTTGCTTTTTTTTGTATAATGGAACTTGATGAAAAGAGGGATATATCATGGCAAAGAAAAAACGTCCTGCTAAGAAGAAGAGAAAAACTAAAAAACAAAAACAGCAGCAGGAGCAAATGATTGCGATCGGTGTTGGCTTTGCTTTTATACTATTTGCCGTCTTTGGGTTTTTGAAATTAGGCTTTTTAGGCATTTTAGTGGCGAATGGCTTTCGCATAGTCGCTGGAAATACGTATCAGATCCTCTGTGTATTATTAGCAGTTTTAGGATTTTGGATCATGGTCAAAAATAGAGAATTCACGATGGGTAAGAGTCGTCGTTGGCTGGGAGTCGGTCTGTTTTATTTAGGTATCTTACTCTTTTTACATGCCAATCTTTTTGGAAAATTGAACAGCGGAGAACCCAATATCATTGGAACGACTTGGGATCTACTATCGGGAGATATTCGTCAAAGCCAAATCACCACGAATGTCGGTGGCGGTATGTTAGGTGCATTTATTTATAATCTGACATTCTTTTTGATTGCTCAACCGGGAAGTTATTTCGTAGCTGTTTTATTGA
The DNA here is from genome assembly GCF_051714725.1 of Enterococcus sp. AZ095b. NCBI lineage: Bacteria > Bacillati > Bacillota > Bacilli > Lactobacillales > Enterococcaceae > Enterococcus > Enterococcus sp. AZ095b. The sequence continues at coordinate 668,803 of NZ_JBIOSL010000001.1, forward strand.
TTATTGGCGGAGCAGTATTATTCAGTAATGTTGAGGGTCATCAATTATTGAATGCCTTACAAGTCATGGGAGATAGATTCCAAGAACTGTTAGAAGGCGATCCAGAAAAGCAGGCACGTAAACAAGCTGCGAAAGAAGAGCGGCAAAAACAACGAGCAGAAGCGAAGGAAGCAAAACGTCTTGCTGCGAAAGAAGCAGCCGAAGCTGAAGCTGCGGAAATAGAACAAAAGCGAGCCACTCGTCAAAAGAATCAGGTACAAAAGGAAACTTCTCCTATTTATGAAGAAAGTGAACCTGAACAATTAAGTTTTGTGCCGATTGACAGTTTCCAAGGAAATGTCCAACCTCCTGTTATGGAACGTCCTAAACAGGATGAGATGAGCCAAGTACAAGAGTCTTCCGAAGATGAGTTATTTGAAGATGATGGCACTGCATTAGAATTTGAGATCGAAGCAGAAGAAGAAAATCAAGCATACGAGCTACCTTCAATCGATTTATTAGACTCAGCGCAAACCGTGGATCAAAGTGATGAGTACAAGAAAATTGAAAAGAACATTGGCGTGTTAGAACAAACTTTCCAAAGTTTTGGTGTCGATGCGAAAGTCGTCAAAGCAAGTTTAGGCCCATCTGTGACGAAGTTTGAGATCCAACCAGCTGTCGGAGTAAAAGTAAGTAAAATCGTTAGTTTGACTGATGATATTGCCTTAGCTTTAGCCGCAAAAGATGTTCGTATGGAAGCACCGATCCCTGGGAAATCACTGATTGGGATCGAAGTGCCGAATAGCAAGATTAGTATGGTTTCGTTTAGAGAGATCATCGAAGCCCAACCGGATCATCCAGACAAGCTATTGGAAGTACCTCTAGGACGAGATGTTTCGGGTCGTGTCCAAACGGCCGATTTATCGAAAATGCCTCACTTGCTCGTTGCCGGATCGACTGGTAGTGGGAAGTCAGTAGCGATCAACGGCATCATCACAAGTATCTTGATGCGAGCAAAACCTCATGAAGTCAAACTGATGATGATCGACCCGAAAATGGTTGAGTTGAATATGTATAATGGTATCCCGCATTTGTTGACGCCAGTTGTGACCAATCCTAGAAAAGCAGCACAAGCATTGCAAAAAGTCGTTCAGGAAATGGAAGAACGTTATGAGAAGTTTGCTGCAACTGGTGTGAGAAATATCTCTGGGTACAATGAATTTGTCCAACAAAAAAATCTAGAAAATGGAACCAAACATCCGACCTTACCATTTATCGTTGTCATTGTTGATGAATTAGCGGATCTGATGATGGTTGCAAGCAACGAAGTCGAAGATGCGATCATCCGTTTAGCGCAAATGGCTCGTGCCGCAGGTATCCATATGATCTTAGCGACACAACGCCCAAGTGTGGATGTTATCACCGGGATCATCAAAGCCAATGTACCTTCACGAATGGCGTTTGCTGTTTCCAGCGGAACAGACTCACGAACGATCATTGATTCTAATGGGGCGGAAAAGCTCTTAGGACGAGGGGACATGCTCTTCTTACCAATGGGAGAGAACAAACCGATCCGTGTTCAAGGCGCCTTCATTTCAGACCATGAAGTGGAACGTGTGGTTAACTTTGTCACCGATCAACAAGAAGCCAATTACGAAGAAAAAATGATGCCAACGGATGAAGTTGAATCAGCTGGTTCAGCTGAACAACCTCAAGATGAACTATTTGAAGAGGCAAAAGCATTAGTTATCGAAATGCAAACCGCTAGTATTTCTCTGTTGCAACGTCGTTTTAGAATCGGCTACAATCGGGCAGCTCGTTTAGTCGATGAATTAGAAGCTCACGGCGTCGTAGGCCCTTCAGAAGGCAGTAAGCCTCGAAAAGTTTTTATTGAACAAGTGGAAGAGTCAATGGAGCAACCATTATCTGAAAATCAGGACATATAAAATGAAAGCAAGAAATCTTTTCTTATCGAATTGATTTTTTGCTTTTATTTTGCGTTTAGTCCATAAAAATATTTTTTGTGAAAAAAAACAGGTAGTAACAACACGACTATTATAAAATCATTCATGTTAAAAAATGATAAGCGTAAAGTCACAATAGTTTTTTTAGATGAAAGGAGATTCACTGAATGAACGATGAGACAATGAAAAAGATTGATCAAGTAACGAATGAAGTTTCCGAAAAAATCACGAATGAACAATTAACAGAAACAAGGGATGAAGCGACTGGAAAACCAGTCAACGAACAACCTAAAGAACGAGCCAAAGAACCAATCGAAGAACCAGTCAAAGAACTGGATGCGGATGCCGGTGTAGATGCAACCGAAGAACCAATCGAAAAACCGATCGAAGAACCGATCGAAGAACCGATACAACCAACGAGTCACACAAAAAAAGCAACGCGTGATGAACCCCGAGTCGGCTTGGCAAATTCTGAGTTTCAAAGGGGCAATCAGGAAGTACCGGAAGAAATCAAAAAATGGAATTGGGGCGCCTTCTCTCTTAACATCATCTGGGGAATTGGGAACAAAACGTATCTTCCATTACTGTGTCTGATTCCACTATTCAATTTTGTTTGGGTGTTTATTTGCGGATTCAAAGGCAATGAAGGGGCATGGAGAGATGGAAACTATACGGATGTTGAAACATTCAAACAAGTCCAAAAAACTTGGAGTAGAGCTGGCATAGCGATGTTTATTATTCAAATTGTGATTATCCTCTTATATCTTGTTTTCGTCGTATTCATTCTTTCTAGCTTATGGTATATTCGTGATTCTTTTATCCGGGATTCTTATAACTATGATCCTTACATTTATGATGGTTATTACTACTAGAAAGGAGAAAACAATATGCATCAAAAAATGATCAAAACTATTTTTATATTGAATATCGTTCAAACAGTGATTTATCTTTTTGGTTTCTTTAACCGAGTAGCAGAGCAGTCAGGTCTGGTTCCTCTCGTCTATGTGACACGTCTATGGGGGAATTTTTATGGAATTATTTTTTGGTCGATCCTAAGTATGATTTGCGTGATCGGCTTCACTTTGAGCTTATATTTATTGCTTTCAAAAGCAGTAGATTCTAAAAAAACAGTCGGGTTGATCATTTCTGCTATTGGTTATGGTTCCCCACTACTATTCAGTTTTTTCTCGATCATTCCAGCAACCTTGTTGATTTTAGGGATTATCTTTATTAAATGGATGATTATAGATCCAGAAAAATCAGTAGAAGAATACGATGAGTGGCATGATACCCATGCATGACCTAAATAAGATTTAGTACAAGTTTTTAACGATTATTTAGTTTCTTTTGTGAACTATTGCATTAATAAAGGGAATCAGTTATAGTATGTAGCGATACTTTGAAAAAAAGAGGGAATAATCGTGGAAAAACAATCCATTTATGGTTTAACAAATAAAGAATTGACTGCTTGGTTTTTAGAACATGGTGAAAAGAAATTCCGTGCCTCACAAGTATGGGAATGGCTCTATCAAAAGCGTGTCACAAGCTTTGAAGAAATGACGAATCTTTCAAAAAGTTTGATTGAAAAACTATCAGAAAATTTTGAGATCAATCCATTGAAACAAGTGATCGTGCAAGAGGCAAGTGATGGGACAGTCAAATACTTGTTTGAGTTGCCAGATAAAAATATGATCGAAACGGTGTTGATGAGACAAGAATATGGCTTATCTGTGTGTGTAACTACACAAGTCGGATGTAATATTGGCTGTACTTTTTGTGCCAGTGGTTTATTAACGAAAAACCGAGACTTAACTGCGGGTGAGATCGTGGCTCAGATCATGATGGTCCAACATTACTTTGATGAACGTCAATTGGGGGAACGTGTATCCCATGTCGTGGTGATGGGGATCGGTGAACCGTTCGACAATTATGACAATGTCATGGATTTCTTGCATATCATCAATGATGCCAAAGGTTTAGCAATCGGTGCTCGTCACATCACAGTGTCAACTAGTGGGTTGGCAAATAAAATCAAAGAGTTTGCTGAAAATGGATTACAAGTCAACTTAGCAATTTCATTACATGCACCAAATAATGAAGTCCGTACGTCCATGATGCGCATTAATCGCCGTTTTCCAATCGAAAAATTGATGGAAGCAGTGGATGAGTACTTGGAGAAAACTAATCGCCGGATCACGTTTGAGTACATCATGCTGAATCAAGTAAATGATCGGCCAGAACATGCGCAACAACTTGCTGATCTGTTGAAAGACAAGAAAAAATTAACTTATGTCAATTTGATTCCTTACAACCCAGTAAGTGAACATGATCAATATTCAAGAAGTCCAAAAGCGGATGTATTGAAATTTTATGATGTGTTGAAAAAGAACGGCATCAATTGTGTGATTCGCAAAGAGCATGGGACAGATATTGATGCAGCTTGTGGGCAATTGCGTAGCAAACAAATGAAAAAAGAAAAAACTGTAGCAAAATAAATATTCTTAAAGTTAAGTTTTCTTTCCTTCTCTTTTTCCCGTTTGGCTGATAGAATAGGCTGAAATTGGAATGGAGGGGAATAGGATGATCATCAGTGAATTTGATCGTAGAAATATCGGTTTGAAGGATCAGCTAGCTGACCTTTTGCGATTGACTTGGCCGAAGGATTACGGTGAACAACCAATGAAAGAAGTCGAGCAACTGCTGGCGATGGATCGAATCGCTGTCTCAGCGGTGGAACAAGATCGTTTGGTTGGTTTTATCGGTGCGATTCCGCAGTATGGAATGACTGGTTGGGAAATTCACCCTCTAGTAGTAGAAACTTCTTATCGAAAGCAGTATATCGGTAGCCGCTTAGTTGCTTATGTGGAGAAAGAAATCGCTTCTAAAGGTGGTGTGATGGTTTATTTAGGAACAGATGATACGGATGGGGACACGAGTCTTAGTCATACGGATCTTTTTGATCATCCGTTAGATAAACTGAAATCAATCGAAACTTTCAACAAGCATCCTTATACATTTTATGAAAAAATGGGCTATCAAGTCGTTGGAGCGATTCCTGATGCAAATGGGCTCAATCAACCAGATATCATTCTGGCAAAACGACTTGGAGAAATAAATCAATGAATGAAGCACCAAAATGATTTTTTAAAATCGAATAAAACATGCGAGCCTCCCCTAGTGTGGAGGCTCTTTTTTGTAGCAAAAACCGAACATTCATATCAAACGTTCTTATAACGACCATTTTTTTATGATTATTTTATTCGAAAGAGGATTAGATAAAAATCCTTGATTTATCTCATTTTTTCAGAAAAAAATAATAAAACGTTCATGGAAAAGTCATTATTTTTTAGAAAAAGCGAAAAAAACTGTTGCAATTTTAATAATTATTCATTAAACTCATAAACAACTCAGAAAATACTAATTATTCTGAAAATTTCGATAAAGGGGTACGGAAGATGAAAAAGAATTTAACTTTTGGTGTTGTGGCCTTATGTGGGCTTGTACTTGCTGGTTGTTATGGTGGCAGCAGTGCAGATACAAGTGGTAGTGGTTCTTCAAGCAGTGGATCAGCAGATGGAGGAGGCGTCTTCAACTTAGTAGTACCTCAAGAAATGCCGTCAGCCGACCTATCGGTTGCAACAGATACAATCAGTTTTACTGCACTAAATAATGTGTATGAAGGAATCTATCGTTTAGATGAAGATAGTAAACCTCAACCAGCCGGTGCAAGTGAATTGGCTGAAGTTAGTGAAGATGGATTGACTTATAAAGTCAAATTGCGTGAAGACGCAAAATGGTCAAATGGGGAGCCTGTCACTGCAGCTGATTATGTTTACGGTTGGCAACGTACGGTAGATCCAGCGACGGCATCAGAATATGCGTATCTTTTTGCACCAGTTGAAAATGCTGAAGCAATCACAGCAGGCGACAAAGACAAATCAGAATTAGGCATCAAAGCAGTTGGCGATTATGAATTGGAAATCAAATTAGCCAAACAAACACCATACTTCCAATACTTACTTGCTTTCCCTTCATTCTTCCCACAAAGTCAAGCAGTGGTTGAAGAACATGGAGATGCGTACGCATCATCAAGTGACAACGCAGTATACAACGGACCATTTACTTTAGCTGATTTTGATGGACCAGGTACTGATACAGAATGGACGTACAAGAAAAATGAAGAGTACTGGGATAAAGATGCAGTTAAATTATCAGAAATAAAAGTCAGTGTTGTAAAAGAATCTTCTACTGCATTGAATCTATTCAAAGATGGACAAGCAGATGATGTCATCTTATCAGGTGAGTTAGCACAACAAAATGCGAATGATCCAGCTTATACGTCAGTTAAAGAAGCACGTACAAGTTATATCGAGTTCAATCAAAGAGAAGATGATTCACCATTCAAAAATGTGAACTTAAGAAAAGCCATTTCTTATTCAATCAACCGTGAAGCATTAGTGAAACAAGTCATGGGTGATGGTTCAGTTGTTTCAACAGGCTTGATTCCTGCTGACATGACTAAGAATCCTGAAACAAATGAAGATTTTGCAGCAGAAGCCGGCGAATTAGTATCATATGATCAAGACAAAGCAAAAGAATATTGGGAAAAAGCGAAGAGTGAATTAGGAATCGACTCATTAGAATTTGAATTGATGGCATCAGATGATGACTCAACGAAAAAAGTGATCGAATATATCCAAAACTCTATCCAAGAAAACCTTGACGGTGTGAAAGTAAAACCTACACCAGTACCATTCTCTGTTCGTTTGGATCGTTCATCATCTGGTGATTTCGATACAGTATTAGGTGGCTGGGGCGCAGACTATGCTGACCCAAGTAGCTTTACTGACTTATTTGTAACAGGCAATTCTTACAACCGTGGACAATGGTCAAATGCGGACTATGACAAAGCCGTTGAAGCATCTGCTTCTAAAGATGCTGGTGACGAACAAGCGCGTTGGGCTGACTTACAAGAAGCGAATAAAATCATCGCTGAAGATATGGGTGTCGCACCAGTTTATCAAAAAGCTGAAGGTCATTTAGTTAATCCAAAAGTCAAAGGTATCGTTCATCATGCTGCTGGCGCATCATGGGATTACAAATGGACATATATTGAAGAATAAACTGTCCTAAAAAGAAAAAAGAGTGTCTGGGATGTATTACAAATCCCAGACCTCTCAATTTTCTGATCCTAGTTATTCTTTTGGCCGTTCATTTAGACAAGTGAGATGAGCGCAAAGACAATCGAAAACACAAGCAAAATTCCAGCGATGATCAGCCAAAAGGTATACATACCGTAGCTGACCGAAGATAGGGAAGTAAATTCTGGTTTTTCCTTCCGGTTTCTCGTTCGTGCTAAGTGAAACGAACGTTGAAAGTGATCAAAGAAACCTGAGGAGAACACCCATAAAAATCCGCCGATAATCAAAAACGGCAACGCACATAAAAATAAATCATTGGATAATTGAAGAAGGGTCAACTGATCAGTCAAAGCATTTTTAAGTAACACGAGGACGATCACTAAACCGGCAAACAAATAAGGACGATATTTTTTTTTCATTTTTTTGCTCCTTTATCATTGGTTCATTAAATAATGTAGCGAAACATTGATCAGAAGTCAAAAGCTAGGGGGAAACATTCGTGAATAGTTATATAAAATATGTATTAAAACGTGTCTTCTTTATGGTCATCACACTTTGGTTGATTGCAACCATCACATTCTTTTTGATGCAATTATTGCCTGGTACACCTTACACAAACCAGGAACGTTTAAGTCCTGAAACAATTGAGATGTTGAACAAACAAGTTGGTTTGGATAAACCAGTCATCGTTCAATATGGGATCTATCTTTCTAATTTGATCCAAGGAGATTTTGGTATCTCTTTCCAATTCAAAAACCAACCAGTTGCTAACTTATTAGCAGGACGAGTAGGACCTTCATTACAGCTTGGTCTACAAGCAATCATTTTCGGAACTTTCTTTGGAACGATCCTAGGAACAATCTCAGCAATGAAACAAAATACATGGGTCGATACGTCTTCTACATTAGTCGCGATCTTAGGACGTTCTATCCCTAACTTTGTTTTTGCTGTATTGTTACAATACATTTTTGCCATCCAATTTCGTGTATTACCGATCGCAAAATGGGATGGGTTCATGTATACGATCTTACCAACGATTGCACTAGCCATGTCGCCATTAGCCGACTCTGCCAGATTCATCCGAACAGAAATGGTCGAAGTCTTGCATAGTGATTATGTTGAATTGGCTCGAGCAAAAGGCTTGAGTCGTTGGGAAATTGCCTTCAAACATGGTCTACGTAATAGTTTGATCCCGTTGATGACCTTGTTAGGCCCATTAGCAGTCGCTTTGATGACTGGTTCATTAGTTGTTGAAAATATCTTTGCTATTCCGGGGATCGGTGAGCAATTCGTTAAGTCGATCACAACAAATGACTATCCAACGATCATGGCTGTCACGATCTTGTATTCATTTATGTTGATCTTAGTTATTTTAGTCGTGGATCTATTGTACGGACTAGTTGATCCGAGAATCCGAGTTTCTGAAGGGAGTCGAAGCTAGATGGAACTGATACCAAAACGCTACGAAACAATTGCAGAAATTCCTGCAGATGAATTTTTACCGTTACAAAAAAACACAGAAGAAGAACGTGAAAAAATCGAAGCTCCTTCACTGAATTTTATCCAGGATTCTTGGCGTCGATTGAAGAAAAACAAAGCGGCAGTTATTTCTATGGGATTACTGATCGTGATCATCTTTATCTCGATCATCACGATTTTCGTTTCACCCCATGATCCAACCGCTCAAAATGTCGATTACATCAACTTACCACCACGTATTCCTGGTATCAATATCGACGGACTAAACGGAAAAGCAATGGTTGCTGGTGAGTTAGTCGATAAATATGCGCAAGCAAATGTTCCCGCAGACGTGAACTACTTTTTAGGAACAGATGGTCTAGGTCGTGATGTGTTAAGTCGTTTGTTCATGGGAACACGTATCTCTCTACTGATTGCCTTCATTGCTGCGTTACTAGATGTAACGATCGGTGTTGCCTATGGTTTGATCTCTGGTTTGTTAGGTGGTCGTGTGGACAATGCGATGCAACGTTTCTTAGAGGTCTTATCTGGTATTCCTAACTTAGTCGTGATGATTTTGATGTTGGTCGTCTTTGAACCAGGGATCTTCTCGATCGTGGCGGCGATGGCGATCACGAACTGGATTCCGATGGCTCGGATCGTCAGGGCGCAAACCTTGAAATTAAAAGACCAAGAGTATGTGTTAGCAGGAATGACATTAGGTGAATCCAAATGGAAGATCGCCTTCAAGCATATCTTGCCAAACATTTCGAGTGTGATCATCATCCAAATGATGTTCAGTATCCCATCAGCGATTTTCTTCGAAGCTTTCTTAAGTTTCATCGGCCTAGGCTTGACACCACCTTCTGCTTCATTGGGAACGATGTTGAGTGATGGATACAAAACATTCTTATACTTGCCGTACCTATTATGGATACCGGCAGCAACCTTATCGGTGATCATGATTGGTTTCAACTTATTAGCAGATGGCTTACGTGATGCCTTTGATCCTAAAATGAAAGAGTGAGTACGATGACGAAAATTCTTGAAGTAAAGAACTTACAAATCTCCTTTGATACCTATGCTGGAAAAGTCCAAGCAATCCGAGGCGTCGATTTTCATTTGAACAAAGGTGAAACATTGGCAATCGTTGGCGAATCCGGTAGTGGGAAATCTGTAACGACTAGAAGTATCATGCGTTTACTGTCAAGTAACGCATCGATTGATTCTGGTGAGATTTTATTCAAAGGACAAAACATTGTTGATAAAACAGAAAAAGAAATGCAAAAGATTCGTGGGAAAGAAATTGCGATGATCTTCCAAGATCCGATGACTTCATTAGATCCAACGATGACGATTGGTAAACAAGTAGCAGAATCTTTACGTAAGCATAATAAAGTATCGAAAAAAGAGGGGCAAAAAGCCGCTTTAGAATTATTGAATCTTGTAGGAATCCCGGAAGCTGAGAAACGCATCCATAGCTATCCTCATCAATTTTCAGGGGGACAACGGCAACGGATCGTGATCGCGATCGCGTTGATTTGTTACCCAGAAATCTTGATTGCAGATGAACCAACGACAGCCTTAGATGTGACGATCCAAGCACAGATTTTAGAGTTGTTGAAAAAAATCCAATCAAAAATCGACACGTCGATCATTTTTATCACCCATGATCTTGGTGTCGTAGCGAATGTCGCTGATCGAGTAGCAGTGATGTACGGTGGAAAAATCATTGAAGTGGGGACATCTGAAGAGATTTTTTACAATCCACAGCATCCGTATACATGGGGCTTACTTGGCTCTATGCCTACATTGGAAAGTGGCAATGACCGCTTATATGCAATCCCAGGTTCTCCACCGGATTTATTGAATCCGCCAAAAGGTGATGCCTTCTATCCACGAAATGAATTTGCATTGAAAATCGATGCGGAACAAGCACCACCGTTTTTCGAACTATCACCAACACACCAAGCAGCTACTTGGCTATTAGCCCCACAAGCTCCAAAAGTGACACCGCCAGAAGAGATTCAACGGCGCTGGGCGATTTTTCAAGAAAAACAAAAAGCACATGGCCAAGGGGGATTGAACAATGAACAAAAAACTGCTCGAGGTTAAAGGCTTAAAACAGTATTTTAATGTAGGAAAGAAAAATGAAGTCCATGCGGTGAATGATATCAGTTTTCACATCTATGAAGGAGAAACATTCGGCTTAGTTGGCGAATCTGGTAGTGGAAAGTCAACCACAGGTCGAACGATCATCCGTTTGAATGAACCAACGAGTGGCGAGATCTTATTTGATGGGCAAGATGTGACGAAATTAAAAGGCAAACAAGCCATGACAAAGTTTCGTCATGAAGTCCAAATGATTTTCCAAGATCCATATGCTTCATTAAATCCAAGAATGAAAGTACGAGATATTATTGCAGAAGGAATCGATGTCAACGGACTAGCTAAATCACCCGAAGAACGTGCAGAAAAAGTCAACGAGTTACTAAAAACAGTTGGCTTAAATCCCAGCCATGGCACACGCTATCCTCATGAATTTTCAGGGGGACAACGCCAACGGATCGGGATTGCACGAGCATTAGCAGTCAATCCGAAGTTTATCATTTGTGATGAACCAATCTCTGCTTTAGACGTATCGATCCAAGCCCAAGTGGTCAATCTTTTACAAGATTTACAAAAAGAGCAAGGATTGACTTACTTGTTTATCGCGCACGATCTATCCATGGTGAAACATATCAGTGACCGTATTGGTGTGATGCACAATGGCTTGTTGCTTGAGATGGGAACCAGTGAAGAAATCTATAATCATGGAGTGCACCCATATACGGAAAGCTTACTATCAGCGATCCCATTGCCTGACCCTGATCATGAACGCCAACGTCGCCGGATCAAGTATCAACCTGAACCAGATGATGGACAAATCCGCACGTTAAGAGAAATTGCTCCTGAACATTTTGTATATGCAACAGAACAAGAAGTTGCTTATTATGCGAAAAAATTAAAACGGCAGAAAGAAGCCTTGCTAGTCGCAAACTAGGGGGAGAAGCCGATGCTAAAAGCCTTTAAATTTCGAATCTATCCCACTGATTCACAAAAACAGTGGTTGATCCAAACATTTGGTTGTGTGCGTTTTACTTACAATCATTTATTAAAAGCCAGACAGGCGTATTATTTAGAAACACAAGAGATCGATTATACGCTGACACCAGCTTCTTTAAAAAAGCAATATCCGTTTTTAAAGGAAGTCGATAGTTTAGCCTTAGCGAATGCCCAATTAAACTTGGATCGTGCATTTCGTAATTATTTTAAAGGACGCGCAAGCTTCCCCAAACTAAAAAATAAAAAAAGTATTTGGCAGTCGTATACGACGAATAATCAAAAAGGAACAATCTATTTAGAAGAAACATACCTCAAATTGCCAAAGCTAAAAGAGAAAATTCGCATCCATGCCCATCGCCCGATTGAAGGAACGATTCGTTCAGCAACGATCTCATCTCGATACAACGAGATCTTTTATGTCTCCTTGCTCTGTGAAGTTCCCCAAAAGACGATGAGAGCGTCAAATAAATGGATCGGGATTGCCTATGATCCAGATCGTCTAGTGGAGATGTCTACACCGCTTGACATCACGATTCCTAAATTCAAACAAGTTGATCAACAACTCCTGCGGGCAAAGAGAAAGCTTGTGATCAAAGGACGATCAGCACAGCATCGACGAACACACGTTGAAAGAGTTAAAAATTATCAAAAGCAAAAAAGGAAAATCAAAGACCTTTATTTAAAACAAAAATTTCAACGAGAAGACTATTTAGAACAAATTTCAGGAACAGTGATCCATCATTATGATTATTTGTTTGTCGAATCGATTTCAGCAGATTGTCCGAAAGGTGATTTTTCTATCCAAGACTGGCATAAGCTATTAGCAAAGCTCCAATATAAATCGCAATGGTATAGCAAAAAGTTAGTATTGATCGATATGAAAGAACAAACAAATGCTTCCACAAATAAAAAGAGTCTGGAATTAGTTGAAATCGGGAAGCAAGTCCTTTTTGAATAAAAAAACTGGTAGGGGCGCCAGGGTTCGCCTTGCTAATAAAAAACATCTATTGTTTTTGTTTCTAGGAATTTCTTTCAGAGAAGCTCACTAATTATGACAAACCAAAAAAGAGGAGAAGAGCATGAATGCTCTTCTCCTTTCAGACTGTAGACAAAAGCATCAGTTTCCTCTTTACTAAGAGTGTAGATTAATACTTTTGTCTATTTTTGTATAATAAAAGATATGGGCTCTTTGTCAATAAGGACTGATGAGTTGCGAAAAACTAAATCTGGGTCAGAACAAACCTCATTCTGACTCAGATTTTGTGTTATCTAACTTTGATTAATTGATTGGTCAAAAAGATTCTAATTTTCATATTCTCAAATGATTTAAATCCGTAGGATACTCGTTTCATTGTTTTTATGTGGGTATTCTTTGCTTCTATTTTTCCATTGGAGTAAGGATAAATCATCGCATTGCCGATGCCTTCTTCGTAGATCAGAAGGTTTTGAAGTTTCTCACGAAATCCTTCATCTAATGTTTCGGGAAGTTCTGCCAATAAGGAGAAAAGCAAGTCAGGATCTTTGTCTCGAAAAGCTTCAACTAATTCATGGAAAACGGGATACGCCTCCTTTAGGGGCGTGGAAAAGCTAAGCAATCGATCAATCATCATTGCTTCAGTAAGAAATGGGTATTTAGGTGCTCGGAAACTTTTCCATGTTTTATATTCATAGTGGTTAATGTTTGCACGATTTTTTAGCAGAAAGCGCCAGTTCTTTTTCAGTTTTTCTGCATGGCTTTTCTGTTCTACTTTACGTTGCTCATTCATTTGATTGTTTGGACAGCATTATACATTCCTCCTCAAAAAGCGAACGTTTTTTTTTAATTGTAATAAAAAAACTGTAGTCTGAGTTTTCTTTTTTAGTGTATTTTTTGAAGTTTGTATTATATGATACAAAAAAGAGTGATTAGGAGGTGCTTTTTGTTGACTACATATAAATAAACTATCTATCTTATTAATTAACGAGGAGTGAAAGAGATGCCAAAGTTACCAGAAGATGCTCATAGAGAAAAAATTGGAAATAATTACAACAAACGGAATGATGAACATCCGCCAGGAACGGATCAAAAGATTTTAACCTATCTAGCCAATCACAGGGGGCAAACGCTGATACGCAATGGTGTATGGACATTTACTGGATTGGTTTATCTAGCCACTATTTTTCAAAATTTTCGGCCAGTAGATCCTCCCGAACAACATCCGGTTATAAAAAAAGACTCGCCAGCATTTGAAGTCACTACACGAGTTGACGTGAGAAGAGAGGGGAATCAGGCAAGGATTCACTCCTTTGTTTCCACCTCCACCATCAATCGTGCTCGAATCCATTCCTTGAATCCAAACCATGCGATATCCCATTCGGATACAGACAAACTTTCTTATGACAATCAGACGTTTGCTAATACGACATCCATGGATCTATCACCGTACGTTGATCTCGCGAAGATGGTGCATGAACGAAGTCTTTCTTTGTACCGACGGAGGCATAAGATTCATCAACTGATCAATTGTACCACCACGAGAAGGACAGATCAGGTAAACACATGGATCGTCACAGGAACAAGTGTGGAACAAACGAGATTGACCACTATTTGCCAAGAAGCGATTACTCGATCGAATGCGCAAAATGAGCAAAAGAAACAAGAGAGGGAGAATTCTACACACTCTTCTCACCATAAGAATGATTCAAAAACTCAAGATTTTCCTTATTTTTCTGCACAAGAGTCGGCTCAAAAACTAAGTGAAGCCATCCGAACCACCTTTGAAACCAAATATAATAGCACAACAGATGCCCCAACGAATGTACATAGACCAATCCCAGCCACGTTTTGGAAGGGATTAACGGAGCGATTTTACCAGATCTTTCACCAATACGAGAATACGAGCTACACCCAAGAACAAAAAGACACAAGTGGTGGGTCAGTGCTGTCGCAGTTTGTGAATTTATTGTTGCGTACTTTTTCGATAGATTATGAGGAAGAGCTATCTAGTGATTTCCATTTAGAAAAGGATCAACAGATACCGATGAATGTGTACTCCACGAAAGACTCGCATCCATCCAAGATTTCACCAAAAAAATCAAGGGAGGAAAAACAGGCGCAGGATCCTCAGGAAACAGCTTCAGAGGAAGTGACAGGCACACCACCAGAAGGTGAATCTGTACTATCTCCTGAAAAAGTGAGTTTCTTCACGCAACTTTGGGATCTAGTAGAAGATTTTTGTGAAAAAGTAGGGAGCTTTGATATTTTCCCAACATTTGGGGTGGAAGCAATGCCCCTTCCTGTTAGCACTGAAACAACTCTCGAAGACAGTTCGGTGAATGCGACAGCTATTCCTACGGAAGTACTTGGATTAAATGTGACAACAGCTGGAGAATTTGACACCACCCAAGAGCAAGAGATAAATGAAAAAATCCAAGCATTTTTGCGTGAAAATAGAGCTGATCCAGCAAAGGAAATAATTCAAGAAGAACAGGAAACACCTCTTCCAATGTGGAATAAGGAACAAAAAGAGGACATAAATAAAAAGCTGACTCATTTTTTCACGGAAAAAGGAATTGCTTGTCAAGAAAATGCTGAGGAATTAATGGAGACAGTCGGTGAGTGGGTACTTCTTGAAGGTGCAGCGCCACCAACGTTGGATATGGTGAAAGTTAAACAAATTGCAAAACTGATCTTGGAAATGAGCGAAGAGACAGTGATTTCAGAGGAACAAGCCGGTCTAACGGTCGGGACATGGATCTATGAAACAGTGAAGGACAACCAATCTGTGGCTTTAAATCTTGTTGTGGAAACGACTAAACAACCAGAAGGAACCAGTACGCCCCACCCCACAAGGACAGAAAACCAAAAAAATAACAGCGAAACTGATGGAATTCAATGGCGTGACCCTAATGTGCGAAAACAAATGGAAGCATTTTTTCAAGAAAAGGAATTATTACCAAATCAGCCAACCAAAGAACAAATATTGATCGCCTTAGGAAAATGGATCATCAAAGAAGAAAATAACAAATTCGTCTTCAATTATAAAAGAATTCAAGCAGTAGCAAAAGTGATTATAAAAGGATTGAAGCTTTATGATATAAAAGGAAAGGAAAAGATTTCAAACAAAGATGCCGAATTAACTGTCATGAAATGGGCCTTTGAAACGATATTAGGAAGTTCGATTGAAGCTTATATAGTCAAAACCTTAGTGTCGGCTCCTGATGTAGAGCAATTTACCATAGGTCGATTGAGAGATTTATTCACTGCCAGAAACTTAGAAAAAGAGGGATTAATTCAGTTAGATACGCCTACCCTTTCTCAAGAACAGAAAAGAGTCTTTAACAAATTATGGAATTTGTTACTTCATAAAGAGCTACCAAATTATTTTCTAGATAGCAGTGGTTTAGCGGATCACTTATTGATTTCTGATTATCAATCATTGATGCAGCTGACAGGAGCACAAATTTTAAATGAGAGTGGGTACCCACAGGCATTCAGTCAAGAAGATAGTTGGTTGATGGGGCAACATTTCTGGGAAACGATCCTTGAAAAAGGCGTGACCAGCTATGAAGAATTCCGTCAACTTCTAATGCCTTCTTTGCTTGCGGTCGCCCAACTAGAACCAAATCTATTACGAGAGGCATTGGCTACGGACACCTACAAAGAAGTGGCAATCAGTACCTTTATTGGATATCAACAAGAAGGTTATTATAAGCTAGTCGAAAATCAAGAACTCCTCAGTCAATTGTATAAAGCTTATCAAAAAGTCTTTCTTCAATGGCGTCGAAAAAAAGCATTAGCTATAACTGTGGCACAGACTTGTCGCGACAAAGGTTCCCTCATTTCATTTCATGTGATCAAACAAAATTATCTTATAGGTTCAGAAGATCCTTGTCCAGATATTGACTGGATTCCAGAGAAATTAGAAACTAGTTATGTTAAATTGACGAAAAATGTAGCAGATACGTATTTGCCACTGAATAAAAAACTGATAGAGTTTGCATTACTCGCCTTCGACAAAGAGGAAAGAGCGTTTATTTTCTCAGAAGGAACTCAGCTATATGAGGCAAATGCCGAGTTGACAAATGAAAGTGACTATATGGCTGAAGTGCCAGTCGCAAGTGTGGCTCTGAAGATGTATCAGTTGCTTTCTATGAAGAAGAAACAGAGAACGATTCTAAATCTAGACAAAACCGATCTGTTTGTAGCGGACAACGAAAAGGAAAAACGTTGGTATGCCCTGAAGCAGTTGGCTGGCGAAGGAGGTTATCGTTTTTATCGTGTTGATCAAGATCCTCTATTATACCTCAAATTTGGGTTATTTGATCAGAAAAACCTTTGGAAAAATGGGTATAAGAAAGAAGGAAATGAGATTCGGATCGGGGATAAACTTTTTACATTTTCTACTCGTATGAATTGGAGTAAAAAATTATCCCATGGAGTTGAGACAACTCCATTCATTGAAGCACTTAGTCGTAAACATAGTGATCAACTGTATCAACAATTGTATGATTCGGGAGACGACAAAGCGGATCTCGAAAAAGCTTTGGAGGTCGTCAAGCATTTTATTCCTTTTTATGATTGTGTGACAGGGAGCATTAATCAAGACACAGAAGGAGCAATTGTTTCTTGTACGATTGATGCCTTACTCATGATTCCGGTACTCGGTCAAATCACTTCCCTCAATATGAAATTTACATTAGGTGCGGCTCGAGCGTTTGCCAGTAGAGGAATTCGCAACGCCATCAGAAGTGGTAAAAGTTTCCTACCAACAGCGGCCGAGACCAGAAGACTTGCGTTAACTCTTGCACAAACGATTGATCCAGGATTTGAGACCATTGTAGGTGGAGGACGATGGATCATTAGAAAAGTAGTGCAGTTCAAAAATGAACTTCGTGTGGGTAAAAAGACGAGAGAAATGTTAGAAAGAGTCGAAGCGTGGGAGAAGACGCAAAAAGCGTGGGAGAAATCAATCGAGATCGTTCAGTTAAATGGTCTGGAAGTACCAGTGAGAAAAGTGAATGCTCATTTGTATATGCGCGTGACGAATCTAGAAACTGCAGAGGTGTTTGGCGGCTTGTTTATGAAAAAGGGGGATCGCTTAGAGCCCTATAGACCCGCTACATTTACGAATGAACAACTCAACTTGATTAACCTCTTGGAGGTGAAGTTGGATGAAAATCAGATCTTTGTCGTGGAAGATAATTTAAATCCTCAAGCCTATGGTACAGGGAAGATCACAACTGTAGCAAAAGAAGGTGAAGAAACGAAGCGTTGTATTGAAATGAAGGGGAAATTGATTGAAGTGACCATGACAGTCATCAAAAAGCATGGAATCCGATTAGATGTTTATGATCGTCATGAAGGAAAAATGTTACCAGTGAATTTTAACGGGATGGAATGGTATTTTGAAGAAGCAACGTCTACTTTCATATCAAAATCCGTAGAGGAAAAAATCGCTGGGATGTTAGATAAGTTTGAAACACTAAAAGATCCAAGTGGACTTTCTGCTTCGTATGGAAAGGGGATGATGTGGAATGAATCAGGCAGATCCTACATCAAGATCAATAATCATTACATTCCGTTGATCGCATTGGATAAAAATAGCAATCGGTATCATTTAGTGAAAAAGGAATACAATGAACCGATGACGATTTTGATATTTGATGAAAAAAAAGGCAAGTTTCGTTTTGAGACAGATTCGGAAAGAGCGAAGGTAGAAGCAATTGAACAAACAAGTAAGAAAGAAAAACCTCATAAGTTAGAGGCTTTACAGCATAAAAGAAAAACCACTTCAGGTGAGTCAAGAGTGTCGCAAGGAGAGACACCGGGCACCTCAGGTACTTCAAGCACAAGTTCTCACGATAAAAGGGTTAAAATGGGCACATTGGTTGGTCAAGTGGAAAATAATGATATTCCCAAATCCGCGGGAAAATATGATTTATGGAGTAAACTTAGAGAAGCAGAGCTTTCTAAAGGTGTAATTCCAAGAATAGAAGATCCTAATGTTCGACTTGCACCGTTAACTGAATTTGTTTCAGATTTGCCTAATAAATATCATTTTAGTGACGAGGAAATAAGACAGAGTATTTTGAAAACAATTAAAGTGAACTTGCCGCCCAATTCTACTTTTAAAACAGTGGCAGGAGTTACTTCTGATAAAGTGCCAGACTTTCTCAAACCGTTTGTTCAAGATATGGAATATGGTCTTGAACAATTAATGGATTTTGCAGATTCTGGAATAGCCATATTTGAAAAATTATTGCTTGACAAAACTACTGAAA
This sequence comes from Enterococcus sp. AZ095b, assembly GCF_051714725.1. Classification (NCBI taxonomy): domain Bacteria; kingdom Bacillati; phylum Bacillota; class Bacilli; order Lactobacillales; family Enterococcaceae; genus Enterococcus; species Enterococcus sp. AZ095b. Next base: position 687,713 of record NZ_JBIOSL010000001.1, read on the forward strand.
AAGTTGAGCTTAATAAAGCCGTGGCAAACGCTGAGGTTGAAAACGCTGTGGCAAAAGCTGTAGTTAACGATGCTGTGGCAAAAGTTCAGCTTGCAGAATCTCCGCTTGACAAAGCTATTGCACAAGCAGAGCTAGAAGAAGTTATGGCAAAAGCAGAGCAGGCACAATTTGAACTTGACAAAGCGATTGAACTAGTTAAGTTTGATCAAACTCTTTCACAATCTAAAGAAGGGAAATATTTAATAAAATTATTTTCAATAGGTGAGACTCCCAGCCAAGAACTCATCATAACAGAAACGATTAAAAGACTGTTGAATAGGTTGAAAAAAATCAAAGACTTCTATAAGCAATCAAAGGAATGGGACTATGAAAATATTTTGCTCGTTTGGAGTGATTCATTCACCAAGAAAGAAGGATTAGATGTTTATGTATCAACAGCTGATATAAATATTCCGAAAGCAGAGGTTTTTCCAGTTGATGGAGAATGTCGGGTCATTATTTATGCAGATAGTTTTCATTTGGATCCTCAAAAATTTCCAGAATATGAGCTAACAGCAAGACCTTCTTCAGTGCTCTTTCATGAAGGATCACATCTTGTTTCAAATACAAACGATCTGGCAGTTCAATATTATTCTCTAAGAGGGACGGAATTGACTACAGCACAAGCAATAAACCGGTTTTACGAGGAATTAAAAAACATAGTAAATGTAGATTCTAAACCTTTCGGTGTTTTTGTGGATCATTTAGCGAAAGAATTGAATTTACCTACCTTATCCAAGTCTGAGGTTATAAGGAGAATGTGTGAAGATGATGTGTTGCTTTATAATTTTTTATTGACAGATGCAGAATTCTTTACAATGATTTTAAGGGACATTATCGAAGGAAGAGAGGTGGATGAAATCGTTCGTGTCCCAAGAAGTACAGATAATAAAAAAATGAAACTAAAATTTCTGTTCCTCTATACGGCAATGGCTTATCTGTCTAGAAATTCAAATTTAGAGGTAAATCATCAGTTAAACCAAATGAAAGAACAGACCACAACAAAAGTAATGGATAATGTAAGTACAGATATCCCAAGTAAAGAAATGCCGAAAGAAACAAGAATGCCTGTACACACGGAATCTTTAAAAATACTAAAATATAAAGCAAAAGATATGTTGAAAAAGGAAGTCTCAGACCTTCTAACGGCTAGTATGATAAAAAGTAATAACAGTATAACTGAATATATTATAAAAGAACAAGGAGTAATGAGCCCAACACACCCTTCATTGACTTTAAGTTTCTCGAACCTTGTAACTAGTAGTATTGAAAAAAGTAATAAACTTCGACAAAATGTCTCGAAGAGACGAACAAACCATCTGCAAGAAGTAACTCCACAATATTAATTCAAGTAGGTCATTCAAAAATATATGGGCTTGGTATAATAAACTAAACAAAAAATTAAGGAGGAGTGATGGACGAGTTATATTAAAGTAGACACCAAGTTAAGAGAGTTTGTGGGGGAAATTACTATGAAACATGGACCATTTACACAAGAATTCAAACGATAAGCGGTTTTATTCATCTTGGATGAAGGACTACCTGTCCAAATTGTTTCAAAAAATTGGAAGTCCATCCTCACAAAATTAACTTATCTTTTTGTTCATAAAAGTCTTGCCAGTTCCCCCTTCATATTTAAATGAAAAAGGCTCGAGTAATGAAAAGCAACTCCCACAAATAGGAACCAAACATAATCAGACTGTAGACAAAGAAAAAATTTCTTTGTTCTACAGTTTTTTTGTTATTGACTTTAGTCAGTTTCGTTCGCGTAGCGTACGAAATAAAAAAACCGCGCGTTTCTATGCGTGGACGAAATAGCTTTAGCGATAAAAAAACTCCTTTCGATATACTAATAGTGGCTACCAACCGCATATCAGATTGAAAGGAGTTTTTTTATGTCTAACAATGATAAAAGTTTAGCACATACAAGATGGAATTGTAAGTATCACATAGTATTCATCCCGAAGTATCGACGAAAAGTGATTTATGGAAAGTTAAGAGTAAGTATTGGTCAGATATTAAGAAAATTGTGTGAGATGAAAGATGTTGAAATCATTGGAGCACATGCAATGCCTGACCATATTCATATGTTAGTAAGAATACCGCCAAAGATTAGTATTTCTAGTTTTATGGGCTACTTAAAAGGACGAAGTGCAACTTTAATCCATGAAAAACATGCGAATTTGAAATATAAGTATGGGAATAAAAGCTTTTGGTCCAAAGGATACTACGTGAGTACGGTTGGGTTAAATCAAAAAACAATTGAAAAATATATTCGAGAACAAGAAGCAGATGATCGAATTAGAGATAGTATAAGTAAACAAGAGTATGTAGATCCATTTAAATAGTTAAAGAGAGATAGAGCTGTGAGCGAGCGGTTGGTGGTTATTTAAAAAGCCCCTTTTAAGGGGCTAGCGAGTGGTGAGCCCTTCTAGAGCTGTTAAAAAGCCACCCGTTTTCACGGGTGGATATTTACTCTGTATGTCCAGGTTTTAATTGATAGATCTTTGAGGGACGTCCAATACCGACAGGACGTTCACCGATTTCATCGAAGTATTGTAACATAGCTTTTTTGAAATTGGAATGATCGATCATTTTAAAATCGATCCCTAAGAATTTAGCGAATACTTTGCGTGCTTCAGTGATCGTGAAGTCTTTTCCTAGCACTTGAAGCACTTGGGGTTCATGTTCCATTTTGTTGACGACACGGTTGAAGGCTTTGACAATGATCTCGCTATGGTCAAAAGCTAATGTGTCTTTGCCAGAAGACTCGCTCGTCGTCAAGTCTAGAGTGATTGCTACATCCCCACTCGATAAATGCAGTTTGTTTGCATTGCGTTCAAGTGAAAACCACTGCACTTCTTTGGCATCGTCTCCAGCGATCAAAGGTTCTTCACCGATAAAGGCGAGATAGCTGACTGTCACGACCCAGCCACGAGGATCACGATTCGGTGTACTGAAGGTATGCAGTTGTTCAATATTTTCTTCGGATATGATGACGCCTGTTTCTTCTTTTGTTTCTCGCAATACGCTGGCACCAGTCGATTCATTTTTTTGGACGAATCCTCCGGGAAGTGCCCAAGAATTTCGGTAAGGATGGCTTTTACGTTGGATAAGTAAAACTTTTAATTGATCTTCTTCTTTGTTGTAGCAGAGTAAAACGATATCGACGGTCAAGGAAGGTTTTTCATATTCAGGACGTTCTTGGTCTTGGTACCAAGATAAGAAATCAGTTTCAGAGGCCTCTTGTTCATAATATGTTTTTTCTTCTTCTTTTGAATGAAAATGTTCCACTTTCTCACCTCCTATTATGTTAAGGTACTTTTTACTTTATTGTAGCAGAATCTCTCTGAAAACCAAAGATTTCTAGACAAATAAATCCAACTCAGAGTTGAAAAAGAAACGGTAAGAGTAGATTAAATAGGAAGAAAAGCAAATAAAAAGGGGGAAGCTTCTGTTTTTCTTCTCGAATGGCGAAAAAGCCACAGAGGACGATATACCCTGCTAGGATCACTCGAAGGATCAAAGTGAGCAAAAGAAAAGTATTTAATTGCCCATGTAGATTGAAATAACCATACAGATGTAAATAGTAAAAACTAAATAATAGATGGATGAGAGAAAGTAAAGCAATGCTGATAATCATTCGTTTGTGTTTTTTTGTCATTAGTCTCAAAACCTTTTCTTATATGATATTGCTTATTATAGCATGTTTGTAAAGTAAAAATGAGAGAGTAGACGATCCTGAAGAAAAAGGAGCGAGAGTGTGGGTAGAGAAGGAAGTGGTTCATCACGATAACGTAGGTTCTTTATAAATGTTTTCTTGAAGGGAAAGGACATCTTTACATTTCGGGAGTTATCAAAAAAAGCTAACAGCGTATTCATTTTATGGTATACTAGCAAGGAAACGAATTCGCACCATGCGATAAAGGAGGAAGTACCCCATGGCAGAAAAGGAAACTTTTTATATCACTACGCCCATCTATTATCCAAGTGGCAAACTGCACATTGGCAATTCTTATACAACGATTGCATGTGATGCTGTTGCACGTTATAAACGTTTGATGGGCTTTGATGTGTTTTATCTAACTGGGGTAGATGAACACGGACAGAAAATCGAGAAAAAAGCAGAAGAATTAGGCGTAGAGCCACAGGAATATGTAGACAAAATGGCTGCAGATGTCAAAAAACTATGGAAAACATTAGATATCAGCTACGATAAATTCATTCGCACAACTGATGATTATCATAAAGCAGCAGTTCAAAAAATCTTTGATCGTTTGCTTGAACAAGGCGATATTTACTTAGGTGAATATGAAGGTTGGTATTCTGTCTCTGATGAGGAATTCTTTACAGAAACTCAACTTGCAGAAGTATACAAAGATGAAGACGGCAAAGTGATCGGCGGGAAAGCGCCAAGTGGTCATGAAGTTGAGCTAGTCAAGGAAGAGTCTTATTTCTTCCGTATGAGTAAGTATGCAGATCGCTTGTTAGAGTACTACGAAGAACACCCAGAGTTTATCCAACCTGAATCACGTAAAAATGAGATGATCAATAACTTCATCAAACCAGGTTTAGAAGATCTAGCAGTTTCACGGACGACATTCAGCTGGGGAATCAATGTTAAAAATGATCCGAAACATGTAGTGTATGTCTGGATCGATGCGTTGTCGAACTACATCACCGCACTGGGCTACGGTTCAGAAGACGATCAATTATTCCAGAAATATTGGCCCGCAGATGTCCATATGGTTGGAAAAGAAATCGTTCGGTTCCATACGATCTATTGGCCGATCATGTTGATGGCATTAGATATCCCATTGCCAAAGAAAGTCTTTGGACATGGCTGGTTGTTGATGAAAGACGGCAAGATGTCTAAATCGAAAGGCAATGTCGTTTATCCAGAAATGCTCGTAGAACGCTATGGCTTAGATGCTTTGCGTTATTACTTATTGCGTGCAGTACCATTTGGTTCAGATGGCGTATTTACACCAGAAGACTTTGTGTCACGTGTGAACTACGATTTGGCGAATGACTTAGGGAATCTTTTGAATCGAACGATTGCAATGATCAATAAATATTGTGATGGCATGGTTCCTGACTATGCGTCATTAGTGACACCGTTTGACAGTGAGTTATCAACAACTGCTGCGAATGTGGTTGGTCGTTATCATGACGCAATGGAAAAAATGGAATTCAACACTGCTTTAGCCGAAATCTGGGTATTGATTTCTCGTGCCAACAAATATATCGATGAAACAGAACCTTGGGTCTTAGCAAAAGACGAAGAGAAGAAAAAAGAGTTAGAGAGCGTGATGATCCACTTAGCTGAATCGTTACGTATCACTGCGATCCTCTTACAACCGATCATGACAGAAACACCAACTAAAATCTTCAATCAATTAGGGTTGGATGCCGAGACGATGAACCTTGAAGGATTACACTTCGGTGAATTCCCATCTGGGACAAAAGTCGTTGCAAAAGGTACACCGATTTTCCCACGCTTAGAGCTGGAAGAAGAAATTGCGTATATCCAAGCAAAAATGTCAGAAGGTACTCAAACAAATGAGGACTCTGTCAAATGGGACCCAGAAGAAACAGAGCTTGTTTCGACTAAAGAAAAACAAATCAAATTCGATGTATTTGAAAAAGTCGAATTAAAAGTAGCAGAAGTCATCAATTGCCAAAAAGTCGAAGGGGCAGATAAATTATTGCAATTCCGTCTAGATGCAGGAGATGACCAAGACCGTCAAATCTTATCCGGTATTGCCGAATTTTATCCTGATCCAAGTGAATTGATCGGCAAAAAATTAGTGATCGTTGCTAACTTGAAACCACGCAAAATGCGCGGGCTGATCAGTCAAGGAATGATTCTTTCAGCAGAAGCAGCTGATGGTTCATTACAAGTGATCGAAGCACCAAAAGGTATGCCAAACGGTTCTGAAGTTGGCTAATCAATGACTGTTAAGAACTATTCTAAGCAAATAAGCTTAGAATAGTTCTTTTTTGATAACCTTACTTTTCATGGCTCTATAAAAATAAAACTAACGAGGTTGTGCGAACACCGTTTATTTGTTTTTAGGGGGTACGAAAGGACGAATCTCCTCGGCTTTTTTATAACTTTGATTGAGTGACAAATTTTTTGGAACTGCAGTATTAAACCATTCATTCATGTTACAATAAGAAAGAAAAGTGAGTAAGTAAACGATCCAAGCCGAATGAGCAGGTCATTGGCTTAGTTAGCGCTTGATAAGAAATAGGATAACTATGCTATCTATTGGAAGGAGACGAAAGATGAATGTGGCTGAGTTAGATTTAGTTACCCGATTTGTACTGGAAAAAAAAGCAAATCTGCATGGCGGAATTTACCATTTGACTCAAGTAGAAATGGCGTATAACTCCAATCGAATCGAAGGGTCGAGAATTTCTGAGAAGCAAACCGCCTTAATATTTGAAAATAATATTCTCCCTCCTGCTGAAAGTGGCGAGGCAACGAAACTAGATGATATCAAAGAAACAGAAAATCATTTCAAAGGTTTCGATTACGTGATCGATCATATCGAAGAACCGTTATCGAATGATTTTATCAAAGAACTACATCGAATTTTGAAACGAGGAACAACTGATGAAAACAATCCGCTAACACCTGTCGGAGAATTTAAACTTGTTCAAAATATGATTGGTTTTGGTTATGATGAGGTTGAAACCATAGCACCCGAGGAAGTAACTGAAAAAATGACGGAATTACTTGCTCACTATGAGAACTCAAAAAAACAAAGCTTAGTTGAAATTGCATATTTTCATGTGAAATATGAACGCATCCACCCATTTGCAGATGGCAACGGACGTACGGGACGTTTGATGATGTTCAAAGAATGCTTGAGGCACAATATCATGCCTTTCGTGATCAAAGTTGTCCATCGTGAGTTCTACTACAGAGGTTTAAGTAATTGGGGAACCGAGAATGGTTATTTACTTGATACTTTAGGTATGAGTCAAGATATGTATGAACAGTTTTTAAAAAAAATGAAATTCACAGGATCGGTTCATCAATAAAATAGCTTTATAGATATATTGAAAAAGTCGAGCGATGATAATCATCGTCCGACTTTTTTTAGTTTTAGCCGTTGTTTGACTTTCGTTGGCAATAATGCTGCGACGATTGAAAATGGAATACATAGAATATACCAAGCAATCAGGCGGCTATTGCCGTAACGTACATAAATCTTGGTCAATAGCGAGTGAAGGATCACCAGCCCTAGGAGCAAGCTGATCGCAAAGAACCATCTTGTATCCCAATCAGTCAAGTGGCGCAAGGCGTTCATGGTTAAAGGATAGCCGTAGAAAAAAATCCCGACCATCGTGACGCGCCAATTTTTGACGATCGTTTGAACATTCAATAGTAAAAAGATGACCGATAGTAAAAAAGCAATGGGCGGAAACAAGCCGACGAGAAAGGAATAGACGATTCCCCACAACAACATCCCAGGCCCTTTGATCAAGGCGGCAATGAGAAGAAAACTAGCCATCAATAGCAATTGCTGTGTCAATGTCGCAATTGTTAGCCAGCCAAATAAAATCAACAATAACCAATGTAGCTTGGATTGTTTTTGTTCTTTTTGTGGAAAGAAAGTAGTACCTTTATCTTTTAGATAAGATGCTAGTTTTGGATCGATCGATTGAAAATCCATAGGGTACCTCCTGACATTTCAAGTAGCTTCATTCTATAAGAAGTAAGACAAGAATACATCCGTCTTTAGAGGGATATTTTCACTACAAATTTCTGAAAAGAATGGTAAAATGAAAAGTTCTCGGTTATACTGAAAAAAATAAAAAAGAAATACGAAATGAGGAAGAGGATGAAGGGGAAATTAAAACGCGAGATCAATTTGTTTGGTGCATTATCCACAGTAATGGGAACTGTGATCGGCGCCGGCGTCTTTTTTAAAACAGCAGCGGTAGTGGCAAGTACACAATCAACAAGTTTGACGTTACTCGCGTGGTTGTTAGGGGGATTCTTAACGATCTGTGCGGGGCTAACAGTCGCTGAATTAGCCACTGCCATTCCTGAAACAGGTGGAGCTGTCAAGTATATTGAAGCAGCTTACGGTAAGTTACCAAGTTTTTTGTTAGGCTGGGCACAAAGTTTGATTTACTTTCCAGCCAACATTGCGGCATTATCGATCATCTTTGCAACACAGCTGATCAATCTCTTACAGCTATCTCCTGATTATTTATTGGTGATTGCTATTATTACAGCACTTTCTATCACTGGATTGAATCTGTTAGGGACCAAAGTTGGTGCGTACGTTCAATCGATTACATTGGTAGTCAAGTTGATCCCAATTGCAGTGATCATTATTTGGGGGCTTCTGACACCCGGACAGGGTACTGTTCAATTATTTCCAGTAGAAGCCGGACAAGGTGTTTCATGGGCAGAAGGACTTAGTGGTGCTTTGTTGGCGACACTATTCGCTTACGATGGCTGGTTAGGTGTCGGAGCCATGGCTGGAGAAATGAAACGTCCAGAAAAGGATCTACCAAAAGCGATTATTTTAGGATTGAGTTTTGTGACATTCGTTTATCTATTGATCAACTTCGTCTTTTTAAAAACATTACCGATTGATCAAATTGCTGGAAACTTGAATGCTTCATCTGATGCGTCAGCGGTCATCTTCGGTGAACTAGGAGGAAAAATCGTTACGATCGGTATTTTGATCTCTGTCTACGGCGCACTGAATGGTTATACGTTGACTGGGATTCGTGTTCCATATGCAATGGCATTAGAAAATGAGTTGCCGTTCAGTAACCAGTTGACAAAGCTCTCAAAAAAATTCACCGTTCCTTATGTCCCTGCGTTGTTCCAACTAGCGATTGCATGTATCATGATGAGCTTGGGTTCATTTGATTTTCTGACAGATATGTTGATTTTTGTCATGTGGCTATTTAGCTTATTGATTTTTATTGGCGTATTTATTTTAAGAAAGAAAGCCCCAGAGATGCCTCGTCCATACAAAGTACCCCTTTATCCAGTGATACCGATCATTGCGATTTTAGGAGCCATCTTTATTTTAGGGATGACACTGATCACACAAACGAATTTGGCATTGATCGGAATCTTAGTCACATTGTTAGGTGTACCTGTGTTTTACTACAAAAAAAGACAAACTGAAAGTAACTAACTGATAATGAAAAGACAAGAAGTGAATCAAGTCATTTCTTGTCTTTCTTTGTACGATATCTCATGTTTTTTAGTCTTTGAGACTTCTTTAACGCCTGCTTATATGCTAAAGTAATGAATGAAAAGGAGAGATAAAGATGATATTTGATTCTCATACTCATTTGAACGCGGAACAATTCAATGATGATATTCCTGAAACGATCCAGCGTGCAGAAGAACTAGGTGTGACTAAAATGGCCGTTGTAGGCTTTGATACACCAACGATCGAAAAGTCCTTGATGCTTAGTCAAGATTACCCAAACATTTATAGCATCATCGGCTGGCATCCTACAGAAGCTGGTAGCTATACGAAAGAAATCGAAAACAAACTACAAGAACAACTGACTTTACCAAAAGTGGTTGCTTTAGGTGAAATCGGACTGGATTATTATTGGATGGAAGATCCCAAAGAAGTCCAAGATAAAATCTTTAGAAGACAGATCGCCATCGCAAAAGAAATGCGTCTACCGATCAGTATCCATACGAGAGATGCCTTGGAAGACACTTATAAGGTGTTAAAAGAAGAAGACATTCGTGATATTGGCGGAATCATGCATAGCTTTAGTGGTGATTATGAATGGGCACAACGTTTCCTTGATTTAGGGATGCACATTTCTTTTAGTGGTGTCGTGACATTCAAAAAGGCGTTAGATGTGCAAGAAGCAGCGACAAACGTCCCAATGGATCGTCTATTAGTGGAAACGGATGCTCCTTATTTAGCGCCAGTGCCCTATCGAGGAAAAAGAAATGAACCAGGGTATACTCGTTACACAGTCGAAAAGATCGCTGAACTTCGTCAACTACCAATGGAAGAAGTTGCGGCACAAACATGGAAAAACGCCCATCATTTATTTGGATTATCAGAGCATGACTAAGTTAAAGATCCAAGAAATCATTGTTGTCGAAGGGAAAGACGATACGAGAAGGCTACAAGAAGTGGTTGAAGCCGATACGATAGAAACGATTGGTTCAGCGATCAATGAAGAAATCTTGATGCAGATCGAACATGCACAGGAAACTAGGGGAATCATTATTTTTACGGACCCAGATTTCTCAGGTGAGAAGATCCGTAAAACGATCATGGAAGTGGTACCACAAGCAAAACATGCATTTTTGCCAAGGAACCAAGCCGTACCGAAAAAAAAGGGAAGCTTAGGGGTCGAACATGCGAGTGATGAAGCGATATTAGAAGCGTTGAAAAAGGTCGTTACGCCAGTCGATGATGAGACCCAAGTACCGGAGATCACTAGACAAATGCTGGTTGCATATGGATTGATTGCCGGAGCACATGCAAAAGAAAAACGTGAGATGCTAGGTGATGAATTACGCATCGGCTATACGAACGGAAAACAATTGGAAAAACGATTGAACATGTTCCGAATTACGTTAACTGAGTTTAAGCAGGCAATGAAAAAAGTGGAGGATCATTATGAGTGAATATCGGGATATTGCAACACCCACTAGAACAAAAGAAATTTTATTGAAGCACGGCTTCTCTTTTAAGAAGAGCTTAGGACAAAACTTTTTGACAGAGCCGAATATCCTTCGGAAAATCATTGAAACTGGTCAAATCGGTCAGCAGACTAATGTGATCGAAGTAGGGCCAGGAATTGGTGCATTAACAGAGCAAATCGCGCGTCATGCCAAACAAGTAGTCGCATTTGAAATCGACGATCGATTGATTCCTGTCTTGGCAGATACCCTTTCACCTTATCCGAATGTCACAGTCATCCACCAAGATATTTTGAAAACTGATTTAGCAGAGGCAGTCAATACTCAATTCAATGAGCGGTTACCATTGAAAGTGGTGGCTAATTTGCCTTATTATATTACGACACCGATCATGATGCACTTTCTTGAATCAGACGTAGTGGTTGACGAAATGATCGTGATGATGCAAAAAGAAGTCGCTGATCGCATCTCAGCAAAACCGGGAACAAAAGCATATGGTTCTTTATCGATCGCTGTGCAATACTATATGGAAGCAAGTTTGGCGTTTATTGTGCCAAAAACAGTATTTGTGCCACAACCAAACGTGGATTCAGCAATCTTGAAATTGACAAGACGCGCAATACCAGCAGTTTCCGTAACGGATGAAAAAGCCTTTTTCCGTCTGACAAAGGCTGCGTTTCAACAGCGTAGAAAAACTTTATGGAATAATTTGCAACATGCCTATGGGAAAGACGAAGAAACTAAAAGTTGGTTAACCGCAAGTCTAACAGAGGCAGGAATCGATCCGAAAAGACGAGGAGAAACACTTTCTTTAGAAGAATTTGCTGCTTTGAGCAATGCTATGGAACATCTAAAAAAATAAAATGAGGAATAGAAGGCTGAAAAAGTCTTTTCGCTCTAGGTCTGAAGGCATCACTTGAGAAAACCATTTTGGGTATTCTTCAAGTGATGCCTGACTATTTTAGGAAACAAGATCCCAAATCAAATTCTTGGATTTTAAAGAGGGTGGTATTTCAGGCGCCTTGTTCCTCTTGATGTGTCTTGACACATTAGAAAGTTAGCGGTACAATAGGTCAAAACAAATGTGTCAAGACACATCAAGGGAGTAAAAAAATGAAAACAAATTCTGTAAGAAAATTGACAATTTCCGCTTTATTGATCGGGATGGGCGTTCTTATTCCGATGATCATGCCTAAGATCGTAATTCCGCCTGCTTCATTTACACTAGCTTCACATGTGCCATTATTTATCGCAATGTTTTTTTCACCCGGTGTAGCTGTGGCAGTGGCGCTAGGTACAACATTTGGTTTCTTCTTGACGACACCTGTGATTATTGCGCTTCGTGCATTGTCTCATTTGGTATTCGCTCTAATCGGTGCATGGTATTTACAAAAAAAACCAGGGATCGTCTTAAAAGACGGGCAATTCACATTAATGAACTGGCGTTTTCAAGGGTTTAACTTATTGATCGGCGTGATCCACTCGATCATCGAAATGCTAGTGGTGAGTGTGTTCTTCTTCATTGGGAATATGCCGGAAACATACTATGCAGAAGGCTACTTCTATACCGTATTCATCTTGATGGGGATCGGTGGCTTGATCCATAGTTTGGTGGATTACAATATCGCTTACTTCATTGCCGGAACATTGAGTAAATTCTTTGATGTCCCAGTTTTCACTGCTGCCAAGAAACAGCAAAAGAAAGAGATCGTGCAAGGAACGATCAAAAAAGTCGTTTAGCAATGCCACAGATAAAGACTGAAAAATAACCAAAAAAAGACCCACGATCGAACGATCGTTGGGTCTTTTACGTATCATCAAGTTCTGTTTCGTTTATGGGATCGTGATGACATCTTCTGTATCTTTATCAAAGAAATGGCCTTTATTGATATTGAAGGCAAGGTCGATCATTTCTCCTGGTTTATGGAAGTCACGCGCGTCAACTTTTGAAATGAACTCAGTTGTTCCAGTGCGAGTATAAAGCATGGTTTCTGCGCCTAGTAATTCTGAAACAACGACTTCTGAATTGACAACAGTTTCTGGTGAGGCATCCAAGACAACTTGTTCACTGTGGATATCTTCAGGACGAATACCAAAGACAAGTTCTTTGCCTTCATAACCTTTTTCAACTAGTACTTTATTTTTACCTTCAGGGATTCTCAATTTTAGTCCATGACCATCTGAGATAACGCCTTGGCTTAATTTTACGTTGAAAAAGTTCATGGCAGGCGAACCAATGAAACCAGCAACGAACATGTTGACTGGTGTGTCATAAACTTCTTTCGGTGAACCGATTTGTTGGATAAATCCATCTTTCATGATGACGATACGGTCTGCCATCGTCATCGCTTCTGTTTGGTCATGGGTAACGTAAATGGTTGTTGTTTCTAAGCGTTGATGCAACTTCGCGATCTCGGCACGCATGGCTACACGTAGTTTGGCATCCAAGTTTGACAATGGCTCATCCATCAAGAAGACTTTCGCATCACGTACGATGGCACGACCTAAAGCCACACGCTGACGTTGCCCCCCAGAAAGAGCAGCAGGTTTACGTTTTAAGTATTCAGTCAAACCAAGGATCTCTGCAGCATTTTCTACACGTTGTTGGATGTCTGCTTTATCGTATTTACGCAATTTCAAACCAAACGCCATGTTGTCAAATACCGTCATGTGAGGGTATAAGGCATAGTTTTGGAATACCATCGCGATATCACGGTCTTTAGGAGCAACATCGTTCATTACTTTGCCTCCGATATTCAATTCTCCTTCGGAAATATCTTCAAGACCAGCGATCATTCGTAGAGTTGTTGATTTCCCACAACCGGAAGGACCAACGAATACGATAAATTCGCGATCTTTGATTGCCAAGTTAAAGTCAGTAACAGAATAGTTTTCTGCATTATCATATTTCTTGTATACATTTTTCAGAGCCATTTCTACCATCGTACAAACCACGCTTTCTTTTTTTCTTTTATTTGATGTGTTTAGTATAGTTGAAAGCGCTATCTATATTCAATGTCACAATGAACAAGAATTCGTAGGAACTTTCGTCAATGTGTACAAAATAATTGGAAAGTGCGTGAGATTACTAAATCTGCCACCTATAAAATAGAATAAATGATGTTCATGAAACAGATCCTTCAACAATGAGAGCAAACTCCAGCAATATGGCAATCTATTTTTTTGTTTTTACTGCTCGAGTTATCAAAGATTTACCGTGTATTCACTATCTTAGAGCGTATAATACTTTGTAGATATTAAGAGATATAAAAAAGGAGGCAACCAAGAAAACAAAATTTGATTTTCATGTTAAATTAAGTTAAACTCGATTTAACATAAGCTGGGAGATGATAATAATGGAAACGACTGTTAGAAAGATTGGAAATTCTGTAGGAGCGATTTTTCCCAAAGATATTTCTCCAGAAGTTGGAAAAATATATACGATTATTAAAATAGGTGAAACATATGTATTAAAGCCCAAAAAAGAAGATATTTTTAAGACTCCAGAGGCATGGGCAGGCTTTAGAGATTCAATCACCCAAGAAGATAAAGAGTGGGATGAGATGAACCTTGAGGGGGAGGAACTATAAATGGATTATCCAAAGCAAAAAGATATTGTATGGCTGGATTTTGATCCAGCTAGAGGAAAGGAAATAAAGAAGCGAAGACCAGGTTTGGTAGTAAGTAAGAATAACTTCAACCAATACACTGGTTTTTGTTTGATTTGCCCAATCACATCAACTGAAAGAAAATTTGATACATATATTAAGATTAAAGAACCACAAATCATTTCTGGACAAGTTGTTACACATCAATTGCGTTCAATTGACTACACCGCTAGAAACATAATAAAAATTGAACAATGTGATATTCTCACATGGGTGGATGTACTAGAAGTCCTTGATATGTTTTTATAGAAATTTGAAAAATATCAAACCACAAAGAAATTTGGTACACTGGTAAAAAAGGAGTGAGGACGGATGAAGATAGCATTGATTGCACATGATCGCAAAAAAGAATTGATGATAAAATTTACCACTGCTTACAAAACGATACTGGAACAACATGAACTATTCGCGACAGGGACGACCGGACAAAAGATTGCAGAAGCCACAGGATTATTGGTCCATCGGTTCAATTCAGGACCTTTAGGCGGTGACCAACAAATTGGCGCGATGATCTCAGAAGATGAATTGGATCTAGTGATTTTCCTGCGTGATCCTTTAGCAGCTCAACCTCATGAACCTGATGTCACTGCGTTGATCCGCTTGGCTGATGTATATGATATTCCTTTAGCAACGAATATCGGTACCGCAGAAGTTTTATTACGAGGGCTTGAAGCCGGATTTTTGGAGTTCCGACAAGTGATCCATGAAGAAGGAAGTAAGATCCCTTTTCCTAATAAGATTTAAAATTCGGATTTTATGAGGATAGAGACAGTTGATCAAGGCGAATGTCTGCCATGTTACGAACTTAGGAATCGTTTTCGTTTAGAACATTAGGTTTTTTTATTTACAGTTCTTCCTTTTCTATGCTATAGTTTGTCTGGGATAAGTTCCCACTATTAACAGAGTAGAAAATAAAGCGTTAAGTGCTTAGAGGATGGGATGTTGCCTCTAGGACGAAGGACGTAAGTTCGCGGTTTTATTTTCGCATTCGCTGCATGAAACATGTAGCAGCTCTTAAAGGAGATGCTAGAAATGAAGAAAAATCGTTTAGATGCTCGTATGATTACGATCATGGGACTGCTGATCGCATTGATGGTCACGTTGTCTCGCTTAGTTTCATTTGAAACACCATTACTCAAAATCAGTGTAACGTTCATTCCCCAAGTAATCATGGGTATTTTATTTGGCCCATTTTGGACAGGGGTCGGTTCTGTGTTAGCTGATGTGGTGGGTATGGCATTATTTCCTAAATCTGTCTTTTTCATTGGCTTCACGTTGAATGCTTTTATTGAAGGAGCGATTTATGGGTTCTTTTTCCATCGCAAAGAGATCACTTGGAAAAATGCAATCTTAGCCACGCTCAGTGTGACAGTGTTCGTTAGCTTGATCCTGACACCATTATGGTTGGTCATCATGTATCAAGTACCGATGAACTGGGTATTCTGGGGACCACGTTTATTAAAAGCCATTATCTGGTTGCCGATCCAATCGACGATGATCTACGTGATTGGGCGCGCCATGCCATATAAAAGAATTTTGCGGAGTTTAACGACGCATACAAAATAAAAAACAAGCAGTCTTCCCATCCCAGAAGACTGCTTGTTTTTTGCATAGATCAGAAAAATCATCTGATTCGATGTTCACTATTTTTCAACCGATCCAGTAAATTGCGCTTGATAAAGTTGACGATAGCTACCATCTTCGATTTTCAATAATTCATCATGTGTTCCTATCTCAACGATTGCCCCTTGATCCATCACGAGGATCTGATCGGCATTTTTGATCGTGGACAAGCGATGGGCAATCACAAAACTAGTTTTTCCTTCCATCATTTTTAGGAAGGCATTTTGGATTTTCTTCTCTGTCAATGTATCCACTGAACTTGTTGCTTCATCAAGTATCAACATGGGTGGATTACTGATCATCGTACGAGCGATCGTCAGTAATTGACGCTGCCCATCGGAGATTTTTAATCCCTGTCCACCAATGCGTGTATCTAGTTTTTGTGGCAAGCGTTGGACAAATTCATACATATAGGCTGATTTTAGGGCCTCATTGATTTCTTCATCACTGGCATCTGGCTTCCCGTAACGTAAGTTTTCTCGTAGCGTACTGTCGAATAACCAAGTATCTTGTAAAACCATCCCAAAGCTTTTACGTAAGGAATCACGGGCGATTTGGGTAATATCATAATCGTCGATCGTGATCGTCCCAGAATTGACATCGTAAAACCGCATCAATAAATTCACTAATGTGGATTTACCAGCTCCTGTTTTACCAACGATTGCCACTGTTTGACCTGGTTTGGCAACAAAGCTGAAATTCTCGATCAACCGTTGTTGTGGCTCATAAGAGAAAGAAACATGTTTAAAAGCGACCTCGCCTTTGATCGTTTGAGGCTCAAGTTGATACGCAAAAGGTTCATCTGGCGTTTCTTCCGGTTGGTCGATCAATTCAAATGCTCGTTCTAAACCAGAAAATGCTGTTTGGATCTGTGTCGTGATCCCTGATAATTCAATAAAAGGTTTTGAAAACTGACTTGAATAGATCGTAAAGCTTGAAATGATCCCGACAGTAATCGTTGAATCACTTCGTAAGGCAAGTAAACCACCAATCAAACCAATGGAGAGATAGGCTAAGTGATCGACAAAACGAGAAGATGGGTTCGTTAATGAAGAAGAGAATTGCGCGCGCTGCCCTTTCTCATATAAGTCAGCATTCAATGCGCTGAATTGCTGTTGATTGACTTCTTCTTGTTGGAACGCTTTGATGATTTTTTGATTACCGATACGTTCCGTAACGAATCCTGAAATGTTCCCAATGATTTTTTGTTGGTTATCAAAATCATTTTGAGAAGCCCGTGCGACTAACCAGCTGACTAAGAAAATGATTGGTGTCGAACAAATGACGACAAGTGTCAATAACGGACTCAAGTTGAGCATGAAGATCAGTGAGAGGATAATGATCGCTACCCCAGAAAATAATTGATTGAACGCCGCTGATATCGCGATGGAGATATTGTCCATGTCATTTGTGAAACGGCTGACGATATTCCCATGTGAATTTTGATCATAGTATCTTAAAGGTAAAAGATTCAAACGAGCAAAGGCATCTTTTCGTAGATTCGCAACGGAGAGGTAAGCCAATCGGTTACTTAATACTTGGATCAGCCATTGACTGATGACATTAAGTAAAACGATCCCGCCAAACATCACCAGAAGTTGGACTAATCGAGTAAAGTTGACTTGTCCCACACCAACCATTTGATCGATACTTTGACCGATTTGTAAGGTCATTACGACGGTAGCAACACCATTGACGATTCCCAACAAGACAGCTAACCAAATTTCACGTGGATGGGCCGTCAGATAAGGAACAAAACGTTTGAGCGTTTGCCAAGATAGTTTTTTTGTTTTCATTTTATTCCTCCTCCTGTGATGCCACGATTTCACGATACTCAGAAGATTGACTAAGCAATGTATCGTGCGTACCCTGGGCTACGATTTTTCCTTGATCCATGACGAGGATATGCTCTGCTTGTTGAATCGAACGGATGCGTTGAGAAATAATGATGACCGTTGTGTTGAGGGAAGTTTGTAGTGCTTGGCGTAAGTTTAGATCCGTTTGATAATCAAGGGCACTCAAGGAGTCATCTAAGATCAATAAGGCGGGTTTGGCGATCAATGCACGAGCAATCGTCAACCGTTGTTTTTGTCCTCCGGAAAAGTTTTTCCCATTCTCCATGACTCTTGTGTCTAAACCTTTGGGTAATTGGCGAACAAAATCCTCCGCTTGGGCAATTGCCAAAGCTTCCCAACACTCTGCGTCTGTCGCGTCAGGTTTTCCCCACTGAAGATTTTCCCGAATGGTACCGGTGAATAAGACAGCCGTTTGTGGTACTTGCGAAATCTGACTTCGTAATGTATCTAAGGGCCAGTCACGAACGTCTTGTTCATCAAATAGCACAGAGCCTTCACTAACATCATAAAAACGTGGGATCAATTGTGTCAATGTCGTCTTCCCACTTCCGGTCGGACCAATGATCCCTAAGACAGTTTGGCGTTTCAAAGTGAAATTGATTCCTTGTAATGACAGACCAGATTCTGGCGTATAACGAAAATCTACGTTTTTAAATTGTAGAATTGTTTCAGAATCCATGACTGGTTCACTAGGAGTCTCAGCATCTGTAATGGTATTTTCGGTATCTAAGACTTCTTTGACCCGCCGAGCAGAAGCTTCTGCACGAGTAAAAATCACGACAAGATTGGAAACGACGATCAAGGCTAATAACATTTGGTTCATGTAATTGATCAATGCTAAAACTTGTCCTTGTTGTAAGGAACCGATATTTACCTTGACCCCGCCGACAGTCAATAGACAAATGATTCCGACATTCATGATCAATGTCGTTGCCGGAGAGAGCAAAGCGGAGATATTGGAAACACGTAAATAATTTTTTGCTAAGACATCTGTGTTTTCATCAAATGTTTCGATTTCTTTATTGGTACGTGAAAATGCTCGGATCACACGAACCCCGCTTAAGTTTTGGCTAACAGTCTCGTTTAGACCATCCAACTTTTCTTGGACTTTTTGATAGAGGGGGATCGTCTTACGGATAATAAAGTATAAAATGATTGAAAAAATTGGTAATAAAGCTAAGAAGAATAGCCCGACTTGCCAGTCGATCACAAACGCCATCACTACTGATCCAATACTTAAAAAAGGTGCTCGGATCAATAAACGGATAACCATTGCGAGTGCAAGTTGTAGCTGATTGATATCATTGGTCATCCGCGTGATCAATGTATCCGTCCCAAAATGATTTAATTCACTATGGGAGAAAGAGTTGATTTTTTTGATGAGTTGATTTCTAAGTTCTGTTCCAAACCCTTGAGAGGCAATGGATGAATAATATTGACAAATAATGGCACAGATCAATCCGATCACCGACATCGCGATCATCCAGATACCCATATTGATGATCACTTCACGATTGTTCATTTTTAGCCCATTATCGATCAGCGAAGCCATCAGTAAAGGTAAAATCAATTCAAAGACTGCTTCTAAAAATTTAAATACAGGACCTAGGATGATTTGTTTTCGATAGTCTTTCGCATAGCGCAATAACTGAATCATAAAAATTTCCTCCTAAAAACAAGTTACCCAATATTGTTCGAACGTCTATCGGCAAAAAACAACCGATTTATGATAAATAGATATCCTTAAAGCAACAAAAATATCTTGCAGCGAGAAATCTAACGATGATATAACTAGGTACTCTCATATTGTAGCTTATGAAATTTAGAATGAAAAGAGAACAAGCCTTTTCATAATCCGCACATTTTAGTAAAACTTAAGAAATCACACCATAACGCTTAACGCGTTGTCGCTCTTGCAACGCCTATAATTGAATAAACCATAGAAAAAAATAATTACAAAAAAGCACCATCTACAAAAAATTGACGAACAACTCTCGTAGATGGTGACTTATTTCCGTGGCTAAAGATTCCTGCCTCGGTCTCTTTCGGTCATTAATAATTTTTTTTTTGTAAGTCAGCTAAAACTGTTTCACCTTTAACATCGACATCAATGACATTATAGAACCCATTTTTAGTATCAGCGACATCCCAAACAGCTAAGATCACATGATAACCTAATCGGTCATTGGGAATGTTGATCGAATGTGTCGGATTAGTAGAAGCTAGTTGTCCATCATTGCCTACTTCACCAATGAATTCCAAGTCGTCTCTTGTCAACGCATCATTTTGATCCCAACCGGCTTTCGTCATGTAGTAATGCCATTTCGTTGTTGCATGGTTGGCAGTGAATGTCCAAGTAAAATCATTTGCACCAGCTGTCAGTTGTTGTTTTGTCCACAATGAGGCTGTTTGTTGATCCAATAAGAAATCACCTACCGTACCATTTGCAGAAGCGATTTGACCATCTTCAGGTCCTGCAGCTGGGAATCCTTTTGGTGCTTCAAGGGATTGTGGCTCATTGATAACAGCTCCGTATTTTTTGAATGCAGCATTCCAGTTTGTATTTTTGTCAAGGCTTCCTTGGTAGCCACGACTTGCTGGTTCAGAAACATAACCATGAGCAGCAACATCAACAGAAGTAAGCGTGCTTGCTCCGATACCTGCCAAAATGAATCCTAAACCAATTAATGTACTCTTTTTCATAATAATTCCTCCGATATTTTTACTTTGTGTAATGTACGATTGTTATCATAACTGATATATTTTTAATCTGAAAATTATGTATGTTATTGCAACAAAAAAATTTCGTTCATCGCGAGTGTTATTAGAAATTATACTATTTAGTCATTTTTTAGGTGAAACGCAAATGTTCGCTGGAGAAAGAACTGCCACTGAAGGAGTCGCGTTTGCACAGTATAGAAAGGGGAGACATGGGGATAAAACAAGTAACAAAAGAATTTATTGAGAGGAAATGTAGAGAACGAATCAGAAAATGAAGGAAGCAACGTTATGCACCTACACAGGCAGTAGGCTGGTGCGCCCTTGTAGGTGGTCCATATGACTGGCCAGGATTTGTTGACTTTAGTAATCGGTGCCCCTGAAAGGAATACACGAAGACGCATTTCTTCAATGCGTTGCATTTCTGATAGTTCTTTGATCGATAATCGTCTGACTACGAAATGTGCAATGAACTGTTTAGAAACTCTCGTATCAAGCACGCCATTCCAGTGGAACCTATCGAATCAATCGAGAATAAACAGAGAGACTTAAAAACCGTGTATCTTCTCATTGGGAGTGAGGAGATACGCGGTTATTTTAGGCAGTATTCACTTGGCGTTGTGGAGAGAGGCGATCGCACGTACTTTTGACAACGACTTTTGTGTGATGATCATTGTTCGGAAAATCACATACTTCAGCGCAAAATTTTTCTTTTAGATTGATCATGTAGTCTTTACTCGTAGAAAGATCTAACCATTCAAAAAACGCAATACCCGTTTCCACTTCTTTTAAAGCTGTTTTTTGTCCATCAGCTAGTTTATCTAAAGCAGTAAACACTTTGTAATGTGCAAGATCGAGTGTTTGTTTGTGTGTCGTCGCGATTTTTTTTAATTGGGCTAGAAATAATTTGCGTAATGTGGTTGATTCACGGTTAAAAGAAAGACGTATGCCGTTCAAAATAAAGTTAGAAAGAAGCTCCGAATAATAGGTATTATCTATGTAGGCTTTCATCTTTGTGACACTATTTTGGAACGAATAGGCAATGTATTCATCATCAAAAATAAATAAACAATTCGAAAAAATAGTCAATTCAAAGTGCCCCCATGTATCAATCTTTTCAAGATACTTCTTTATAACACTGATTTCTTCTTTCATTGATGCGGTAAAAGAGCTACTATACAGATAATTTGAAATCAATTTTCTTTGGGCGTAGATCAAACGATAATAAATGTTTCCTGTTTTTTCAAATTCGTTGAGCAATTCTTGTTCTTGAGCAGATGTAATGGTTTTTGAAGTGATTAAATAATTCGTTAATTTTTGTTTATTAGACAACGAATTACTATTCAATAAAAATTGATATTCTTCAAGTGTGATATTCATCCGATCAAGGTAGTTTACTATTAGTTCAAAGCCGATTTTTGTTCCACGTGATTCAAAAGCTGCTAAGGTTCCTCTTTGTGAGATACCTGAAGTTAGTTGTTCTTGTGTCAATCCACGATCTTTTCTTAATTTTCGAATTAGAGCAGCATGTTCTGTCATGTTCATTTCCTCCAGAAGCTGTTTTTTTGTACATGGTTATAATAGCATAATATAGTTATGTGGATGTTATGTTTTCATATGTGCGCCCTTTTGTTAAAAAAGTGCGATTTTTTTGTTTGGAAAGTTATTTTGTTGCAATACCAAACAAAAAAAATTTTGAAGGATAAAATATGTTTTAATCTCTTCTGTAATACAAATTTAGGAGGGAAAAAAATGAATAAGAAAAGTTTATTATTCTCAGTTGGTCTTTTAGGTTGTTTGTTTGGAGGCGGAACAGATGTGTTTGCAGCAGATGCAGCAGATACGATGCCAGATATCTCAAATCGCCAAGTTTCAGTAGGTTATTATCATAATTGGGTGCCTGAACAAGGTGCTGGTTACCAAGGTGGCCGTCCGGCAGATACTGATTTGGCAAAAGTAAATCCTTTTTATAATGTGATTGCTGTGTCATTCATGAAAGGAGAAGGTATCCCAACATTCAAACCTTACAATATATCAGATACTGAATTTAGACAAAAAGTAGCCACTTTGAATGCTGAAAATCGTGTGGTCATTATTTCACTTGGTGGTGCAGATTCACATATTGAATTACATAAAGGGGAAGAACAAGCCTTTGCCGATGAAATTATCCGTTTGGTTGAAGTTTATGGATTTGATGGCTTAGATATCGATTTAGAACAAACCGCAGTAGATGCAGGCGACAATAAAACAGTAATTCCAGATGCTTTGAAGATTGTCCGTGCGCATTTTGAGAAAGAACAAAAACATTTCATTATCTCCATGGCGCCAGAGTTTCCATATTTAAGAACACAAGGTAAATATGTACCATACATTACTGCTTTAGAACAAGAATATGATTTTATTGCACCACAGTTATACAACCAAGCAGGTGACGGTATAAGTGTTGGAACTGAATGGATCGCTCAAAATAATGACAGCAAAAAATTTGAATTCTTATATGGAATTTCAAAAGCTTTCAACGAAGGAAGCGGTGGGTTTATCCAAATCCCAGCGAATCGCTTAGCTTTAGGTATTCCAGCAAACGTAGATGCAGCAGCAAATGGTTTTGTAAAAGAACCATCAAAAGTTTACGATGTATTCGAACAAATGGAAAAAGATCAAACACCATTAAAAGGTTTGATGACTTGGAGTATCAACTGGGATGAAGGAAGAAACTCAGCTGGTGTCGAGTACAATGAATCATTTGCGAAGTCTTATCAGGATCTATTCCAAGAAAAAACACCTGATACAGAAAAACCATCACAACCAACAAATCTAGCAGGCACAGCAACACATTCAACTGTTGCTTTATCATGGACAAAATCAACAGATGATCGTGGCGTAGCAGGTTATTACATTTATCGTGATGGCGAACAAATTGGTAGAGCAACAAACAATGCTTATACAGACACAAAATTGACTGCCAGCACAGAATACACTTATACAGTGAAAGCATTTGATGCAGCTGGTAACGTTTCAGAAGAAAGTAAAGCATTAGTGATCTCTACATTAGAAGAGCCACCAGCAGACTTAGAAGCTCCATCAGTACCATTGAACATTACGGCTTCATCAATTAGTGACAAGAGTGTTTCTTTATCATGGACACAATCAACAGATAACGTGGGTGTAGTAGGTTACTATGTTTACCGTGATGGTGAGCAAGTAGGAGAAACAGAAACAAATACATTTAGTGACGCAGGATTAACAGCTAATACGGAGTATTCTTATACAGTAAAAGCATTTGACGAAGCGGGCAACATTTCAGAAGAAAGCAAAGCATTAGTTGTGACAACGGCGGATGCACCATCAGCAGAAGCATGGGATGCAGATACAATTTATGATTTAGGTGATATCGTGACACACAAAGGAAACACATATCGTGCAAAATGGTGGACACGAGGCAATGAGCCTGGAACTGAACAATGGGGACCTTGGGAATTGATTGGCTAATCGATCCATACCCGTTTTTATTAATGAAGCAATCGTTGATGCTGAATCAATCAACGAATAAGTGATTTGCTCAGTATTGTTAAGATTTTCGTGCATGTATAACGAGAATCTTAGCAATTGGGCAAACGCATGATAAAAATTCAATTATTTATTTATGTTTGTATAACAGAACATGAAAAAAACATATATTATAACAACTATTATAAAAATTCCAAGTCCTCTTTTTAGAGGGCTTTTTTTATTTTTTAAGAAACATAATTGTTTGGTTATGATATTGCTATGTATAAAAAAATCATCGAGAAAGAATTACGATAAATAGAAGAGATGGATAGAGACAGCTGATTTTTAGAAAAATAAATAAAAAAACGAAAATCGCTTGTTAAACGACGATTTTCGTTTTTTATTCTTGAGGATTTTGTCTATTCTTGAAACTTGCACTTACATTGGTGGAGTAACTGACCACATAAGATGCACCTCCTTTAGTTCGACTGTTGATAAATAGACTATATCATTGGAATAGACCAAAAAACATCTTGTATGGTATTGCAACATTATAATTTCTATTTAAGGTAGATCAAGAAATAAAATGGCTGAATAAAATGTTTCTGGGGCATTTGACCTCTCACACCATCTAAAAAGTAGCCACTTCGAAACACTTATATCTCGACCTCTTCTTAAACAAAAGCTAAAAACAATGAAAATAAGTCCAGTATTTTGTTAATCTATACTATAATAGAAACTAACTATGAATTTTGGAGGAATTTCCATGAAACAAAAAATTGCAGTATTAGGCCCTGGCTCTTGGGGAACTGCTTTAGCTCAAACCTTAGCAGAAAATGGACATGACGTCCGTATCTGGGGGAATGTTCCAGAACAAATCACAGAAATCAATACGTATCATACGAATAAACACTATTTACCTGAGTTACATTTACCAGAATCAATCATCGGTTACACAGAATTGGCTGAAGCTGTCAAAGAGGTAGATGCAGTATTATTTGTCGTACCGACGAAAGCAATCCGTGCTGTAGCACAAGAATTGCTACAACATTTAACGACAAAACCAGTGATCATCCATGCAAGTAAAGGATTAGAACAAGACACGCATAAGCGGATCTCAGAAGTGATTGCTGAAGAAATCCCAGAAGAAAAACGTCAATCCATCGTTGTTTTGTCGGGACCTAGTCATGCAGAGGAAGTGGCAGTCCACGATATCACAACGATTACTGCTGCAAGTGTTGATCAAAAAGCAGCTACTTATGTGCAAGAATTATTTATGAATGATTATTTCCGAATCTATACAAATAATGATGTGATCGGTGTGGAAACAGGTGCAGCATTGAAGAATATCATTGCAATCGGTGCCGGCGCGATCCACGGTCTTGGTTTTGGTGACAATGCGAAAGCGGCGATCATGACAAGAGGATTAGCTGAAATCAGTCGTCTCGGTGTAGCAATGGGCGCGAACCCTTTGACCTTTATTGGATTGAGCGGTGTTGGTGATCTGATCGTCACTTGTACCAGTGTCCATTCACGAAATTGGCGCGCGGGTCATATGTTAGGTGAAGGACAGAAATTAGACCAAATCCTAGAGAATATGGGAATGATCGTGGAGGGTGTATCGACAACAAAAGCGGCGGTTGAACTTGCTGATCAACTAGGTGTAGAAATGCCCATCACTCAAACAATCTATCAGGTCCTTTATCAAGGGAAGGATATCAAACAAGCAGCAAAAGAAATCATGTTGCGTGATGGCAAGATGGAAAACGAATTTCAGTAAATCAACAGAATGGAGTATATAAATACGCATATGGAGAATAAAATCGTAAGAAAAGCAGTCATTCCTGCAGCAGGTCTAGGTACACGTTTTTTACCTGCTACAAAGGCAATGGCAAAAGAAATGTTGCCGATCGTTGATAAACCAACGATCCAATTTATCGTAGAGGAAGCTTTAGCTTCGGGGATCGAAGATATTTTGATCGTTACCGGAAAAGAAAAACGACCGATTGAAGACCATTTTGATTCGAATATCGAATTAGAATTGAATCTACAAGAAAAAAATAAAATCGACTTGCTAAAATTAGTCGAAGAAACAACGAATGTCAATCTCCACTTTATCCGTCAGTCCCATCCTTTAGGACTAGGTCATGCGGTATTACAAGCGAAAACTTTTGTTGGAGATGAACCATTCATCGTTATGCTTGGGGACGATTTGATGGAAGATGAGATTCCACTGACAAAACAATTGATCTTAGATTACGAGAAAACAAAAGGTTCGACTGTAGCAGTCATGAAAGTTCCTCATGAAGACACGTCAAAATATGGGATCATCGATCCAGAAACAAAAGAATCTGAAGGCTTGTATGAAGTGAAACGATTCGTCGAAAAACCAACACCTGAACAAGCTCCGAGTGATTTAGCGATTATTGGACGCTACTTATTGACACCAGAAATTTTTGAATTATTAGAAACACAAAAACCTGGAGCTGGAAATGAGGTTCAATTGACGGATGCAATTGATGAATTAAATAAAAAGCAACCCGTATATGCGAGAGTATTCAAAGGCTCTAGATATGATGTCGGTGATAAATTTGGTTATCTAAAAACAAGTATCGAATACGGTTTAGGTCATCCTGAAATCAGCGAGCAGCTGAAACAATACCTCATTGATCTAAGTCATTCTCTGGACTAAAAACTTAACAATTAGAGAAATAAAATCTTGAGAAAAGAATAGTAAATGAGGTGTATTGCTTACATGGGGATTCTAATCAACATTGCACAAACGTTTCTTGATGGATTGAAATGGTTGATGGAGGGAAATAATTGGCTGTTTTTACTGCCAGTATTATTTATTAGTTTGTTTACGATGTTTTATATGGTCAGAATAAAAGAAACCTTTTTGATTTTTATTTGGTACTTAGCAACAGTGGCGATCGGTAGTTTGATCATCGTTCTTTTGTGGGGAGATCAACAGGCATTTCTTTTTGCGGCAGCTTTTCTTTTGCTGTACCTTTTTGCCTATATCCCGTATCTACTTAAAAGATTTCATGTCGTCAAAAAAGGCAAACATGCGGCTTCTCCGAACCGCTCAAAGGATGTCTCAGAAAGACGGACAAGATCTGACCGCTGATATTTTGATACTTGCACTTGTTTCGCACTTTCCTTACAATAGATGCAGATAGAAATAACTAAAAAAAGGCTCCTTGATAGTTAGCGGCAACTAACTATCAAGGAATGACCAGTCACACGTATACACCCTGACCGATCATTTTGCCATAGTCGATGCAGCGCACCGACCGCATTTATTGTACCTGATTTAAGGAAGATTTTCTACCTTATGAATCTAAAAAGCGGAGGAAGCGGGGCAGTTTATTTACTATGTCAAAACAGATGTATATTCAAGCGAGAAGTTTGTTTAATCCGTTTTAAAGACTTGCTTTTAGCGATACATCGTTCCTATCTTTTACACTGAAGCCGAAGAACATCAAGATGCTGCTACATCAGATCTTTTGCTTGATTGTAATGAATAAGTGGTTAAGGTAAAGATGAGACTGAGCAATTGCTTCGTCTCATCTTTTTGTATTTTTCTTTTTGATAGTTATCTCTATTCTGAAATAGCAGAAGAAGAGGAGAAAAGAATGAGCTTACCCTATTTTGATTATTGTCAAAAACTTGAACAAAAATTAAGGATCGAGGAACCCTTGATGGAACAAGCGGGTCGTTGGATCGCTACACAGATTCATCGAGGAGGATGTTTACATATTTTTGCTAGCCGTACCTTACAAGGCACTGCCTATGAATTTTGGCAACAATGTCCAAAAATCTTGCCAACTCAGTTGATTGAACATCCCGCAGCGGGGATTTATGAGTCGCTGGAAGGAACTGGCCAAGCAATCATTGAACAAATCAATGCGCAACCCGAAGATATTTTTCTTTTCTTATCAAATGAAGGTAGAAATCCTGCAATCATTGAACTGGCGGAATGGGTCAAAGAACAAGGGTATCTATTGATCGTGATCACCGGATTTGACTTATCCCGAAGTATCAAGTCAAGACATAGTAGTGGTTTGCGCTTATATGAATATGCAGATCTAGTATTAGATAACTATGCAACGATAGATGATGCCGTCCTTACGGTTCCTAAATTTGAGCCAGCTATATGTGGTGCAGCTTCCTTAGCAACCTTAATCCTATTACAGCAGATCGTTTATTTTTCAGTGTATTATTTGTTGGAGAGTCACTAAAGCGAGAAGGTTAAGAGTCCGAAAAAGAGACAAGAAAGAATCATGAAGATTCTTTCTTGTCTCTTTATACACGTTGATGAAAGAGTCTTCCCCAAAACTCTTTACACTCCAATTATAGTACATTTGTTATGAATATTGCAATGAAGATACCTAATGAAAATAAAAAGAGAGGAAGAGAGAGGCAGAAATTCAATCAAAAACATCGATTCAAATAGGAAAGGAGCGAGGAAGAAAATGTATAAATATTTGTTAATCGCTAAAAAATCTTTGTTTATACGTAATTAGAAATGAAAATAAATAGTCGGAAATAGCGACATTGTAAAAATAAAAAAAGAATTTTAATCCATTTTTATAGGTACTATGGCTTTGAAACCAGCGTTTTTATTAAAATGTGTCTTGATGATAACTAAAATCAATAGATTATTTTAATTGTTTATTCATGTGGTATAGAACATTTTACTGTATAATCTATTTGCTTATTCATTATTGACAAAAACGTAGCAAGAAAGGAAGAACGAGTTTTGAAGAGAAAAAATTCTTCAGTAAAGAAAAAACGAGACTTTACCAAAATGACGACACCGCATACGTATGTCATTATTTTTGGTGTAGTTGTACTTGCCTGGTTATTAACATTTATCGTACCAGCTGGGAGATTCAGTACGCAAGATATAGAATACAAAGATGCAAATGGAGAAACCAGTACCAGAACAGTATTACGCCAAGATTCGTTTCGTTATGCTTATGAATTAGATAAGGCTTTTGTATTTGATCAACTGGAAGAATTACAAAATGATCCAAAGGAAAGAGAAAAGCTAGCTGTTCCTGAAGAAGGATTAGAAGAAGTCTTGGCAGCTGGTGAGAAAAACTTGACCCAGGAGAAACTAGATGAAATCTCACTGACAGATGATGTTTTATACGATGAATATGGTGAAGACATCTATGACACCTCAAAGAAATTGCATAAAACAGCAAAACTATGGGGGACCGATGATTTCGGTGGTTTCGGCTTTTTAAACTTCGTTTTTGAAGGTCTAGTATCAGGTGATAAATATGGTTCAGCAGTCGGGATTGCTGCACTTATTTTAGTCGTGGGTGGTGCATTCGGGATCATTATGCGAACGGGTGCCATCGATGCAGGTATTTATGCTTTTATCAATAAGACACGTGGTCTAGAACGTTTAGCTTTACCGCTCTTATTCTTTGCTTTTTCATTTGGAGGCGCAACGTTCGGTATGGCTGAAGAAGTCATTCCATTCTCAATGGTCATGGTACCTTTTGTGATTGCCTTAGGCTATGATTCAATCGTCGCCGTCACAGTCACCTATGTGGCGTCACAAGTCGGGAATGCCACGTCATGGATGAGTCCGTTCAGTGTCGCCGTTGCTCAAGGGATTGCGGGTATTCCAGTCTTATCAGGCGCCACCTTCCGATTGATCATGTGGGTCGTCGTGACTGCGTTATCGGCTGGTTACTTAATGATCTATGGCGAAAAAGTTCGGAAGAATCCGGAAAGTTCATTAACGTATAAATCTGATGAATACTTCCGTAACCACTTGAAGAAAACATCCGATGAACAAAAAACATTTACACTAGGCCATAAATTGATTTTAGGCGAAATGTTGATCGTTTTAGTTTGGATCGTTTGGGGAGTCACACAAAAAGGCTATTATATCCCAGAAATCGCCTCTCAATTTTTTGTTATGGGACTCGTTGCAGGGATCATTGCTGTTTTATTCAAATTGGACGGTATGACGGTCAATGATATTGCCTCTTCTTTCCAATCTGGAGCAGCAGATCTAGCTGGAACAGCGATCGTTGTTGGGATGGCAAAAGGAATCTTACTTGTATTAGGTGGATCAGATGCTTCTGTACCTTCTGCGCTTAATACGATCTTACATGGTATTGGAACAGCACTGACTGGTGTGCCGGCAGTTATCGGGGCATGGGCGATGTACGTATTCCAAAGTTTGTTCAACTTAGTCGTCACTTCAAATTCTGGACAAGCGGCATTGACGATGCCAATCATGGCACCGTTGGCTGATTTAGTAGGTGTCTCTCGTCAAGTGGCTGTATTAGCTTATCAATTAGGTTCAGGATTCATGGATGCGTTCACGCCGGTTTCTGCTAGCTTGATTGGTGTCTTAGGTGTGGCACGGATCGAATGGGCAAAATGGGCACGATTCCAAATCAAAATGCAAGGATTCTTCTTTGTTTTAGGAACGATCTTCATTATGATTGCAATCGCGATCGGACTTCAATAAAACAAATAAGAACTGATTTATAGCAATCAAAGAAGTTATGCTAACCGATACGTAACTCTGAGACAATAAGCGAGAAAACCCGAAAGTATCTTCATATTTTTGGATTTTCTCGCTTATTTCCGAAAGAGCGATGGATTGCTTATTAAACAACCTTTTGAGTGTTCTAAAAGGTAAAGACTATTTTATAAAGGAGAAGATCAGATATGAAACTCATTCGACAAATCGATGTCTATGCACCAGAATATCTTGGTAAGAAGGACGTATTAGTGGCAGGAAATAAGATTGTTGCCTTGGAAGATCAACTATCCGGCGGTTACGAAGAATTGATCGTGGAAGAAATTTCAGGAGAAGGAAAACTCTTGACCCCAGGTTTTATTGATGCCCATTTCCATATTTTAGGTGGCGGCGGCGAAGGAGGCTATCATAATCGCACGCCAGAAGTCACACTTAGTCAATTAACGACAGCAGGAGTGACAACAGTCGTAGGTTGTATCGGGACAGATGGCGAGGGTCGAGATATGACTGCTTTGATCAGTAAAGCAAGAGGGTTAGAGGCAGAAGGATTGACTACGTATGTTTATGTTGGTTCTTATCGGTTGCCGGTCAAAACGGTGACTGATTCATTGATCAAAGATTTTCTTACCATTGATAAGATCATTGGGATCGGAGAAATCGCTGTCTCTGATCATCGCTCTTCTCAGCCAACATTCGATGAGTTTGCTCGGTCAGTGGCGGATGCTCGTGTTGGGGGCATGTTATCAGGTAAAGCAGGGATCGTGAATGTCCATTTAGGTGGCGGAAGTCGAAAATTGGAACTATTGAATCGTGTGGTTGAAGAAACAGAAATCCCTATTACTCAGTTTTATCCGACGCATGCGAATCGGACAACTGAATTATTAGCTGCATGTATCGAATTTGCGAAAAAAGGTGGAACGATCGATTTCACTGCAAGTGAAGATCCTGATTTTTGGGAAAAGACCGATGGTGAAGTTCGTTTCAGTAAAGCATTGAAGCAGTTATTGGAAGCACAAGTCTCTCTTGATAACTTCACCTTGACCTCCGATGGACAAGGTAGTCTCCCATATTTTGACCAAGAGAACCATTTTATCGGTATGGGCGTCGGTAGTGCGAAATCCTTACTGGTGGGCATCAAAGAAGCCGTTCAAAAAGAAGACATTCCTTTAGAGATTGCCTTACGAGCTGTGACGTCCAATCCTGCAAGAGTCCTTAAACTGGACCAAAAGGGAAGAATCGCTGTTGGTAAAGATGCAGATCTTTGTCTACTTGATAAAGAAACCTTAGAAATCGATACGGTGATCGCTAATGGCACCATCATGGTCCAAGAAAAACAAGTGAAAGTTTGGGGAACATTTGAGCAAATTCTTAACAACTAAATAACACAATAAGCATTCTGTTTGTTTGTTTTTATAATTGGTGTTACTCTAAAAGTAGTTACAAAGACAAATTTTAGAGGAGGAAATATTATGGCAGATTTAGAAGGACGCTCTAAAGATTTGAAAGACAAAGTTGCAGGTGAAGGCAAAGAAGCCTATGGAAAAGCAACAGGCGATAGAAGTAAAGAAACAGAAGGTAAAGCCCAATCTGTAGGTGCGGATATCAAGAGTAAAGCTCGTAATATCGGCGATGAAATCAAAGAAGGCTTTGAAGATGTAAAAGAAAAATTTTCAAAAAAAGACCATAAATAGTCTACTTGTAAATTCTTAAAAAAAAGCGTCCTACCAATAAGGTGGACGCTTTTTTTTAGCGGTTATCCAATGGCAATGGACGCGAATGTTTTATTTTTTAATTCAAAAACTTCATCACATTTTTTAGCCACTTCTAGTTCGTGTGTCACAATGATGATACAGCGATCTTGCTCATGGGCGATTTCTTGGAAGAGTTGAACGATTTCTTGTGAAGTCGTTTCATCAAGGTTTCCTGTTGGTTCATCCGCAATGATCAACTGATGTTCGCAACAAATCGCTCGGACGATCGCTACGCGTTGTTGTTGTCCCCCAGATAATTTAGTGACTTGTTGTTTTGCAAGTGTTTCATTTATCCCAACGCGTGCCAAGCGATCAAGTGCTACTTGGCGATACTCTTTTTGAGGAGTATTTGAAATTTCCATGGCGGTAATGACGTTATCAAGAGCGGAAAGGTAAGGCAATAAGTTGTACGCTTGAAAAATAATGGATACATCATTTTTGCGATAATTCCGTAGGCCTATTTTAGCTAAAGCTCGCTCTTCATAATAAACAGTCCCTTCTTTTGGTGTATCAAGTCCTGAAATCAACGAAAGAAAGGTCGTCTTTCCTGAACCACTAGCCCCTAATATGGCGTACATTTTTCCTTTTTCAAAGGATAGATTCACATCTTTATAAAGTGCTTCTGTTGGATTCTGATACCAGAAGCCCAAGTTTTCTGTACGTAACATCCAATTCCTCCTTTAGTTTAATAAAATTTTTCGTGGATTTAATCGTAGTATGCCGATGGAGGCTAGAAAAACTGAGAGTAAGCTGATCCCAAATGCAACAGCTGCTAGTAGGCCAAGTTGAGCTGGTTGAACAGTGATTTCAAGGTCGCTTACTTGCTCCGAAACGGTAAGTGGATTACTAGTTCCACCTGGTTGTCCGCCAGGTCCACGATTGCCACCACCAGGCATCTGCTCTCCTTGTTGCTCGGCAGGTGAGTCGGTTGACG
Organism: Enterococcus sp. AZ095b; assembly: GCF_051714725.1. NCBI lineage: Bacteria > Bacillati > Bacillota > Bacilli > Lactobacillales > Enterococcaceae > Enterococcus > Enterococcus sp. AZ095b. The sequence continues at coordinate 720,980 of NZ_JBIOSL010000001.1, forward strand.
TTTCAGTTTGTTGATCAAGCAACTGTTGACCGACAGCATTTGCAACGACATTTCCACTGAATGAAGCCACACCTAACGCGACGATCATACATATGGCCACTTCTGCAAACAATTGAAGGACGATTTTGCTTCTGGACTCACCTAATGAAAGCAATACCCCTAGTTCATGGCGACGCTCACGAATCGTGATCATGATGATCAAAGTCAAAATAATGATTCCAGCAACCGCAACGAGTAAAACGACATTTTGTGAAAAACTGGCCACGTTGTTAAGTGGTTCAAGCATTGCTTGGAACATGGTATCGTTTGATTGAAGACTGAACGTTGAAGTATCGATCAGGTTTTCTGCTTCATTGATAAAGTCTGTAATTTTATTAGGATCGGTCAGCGTATAAACCGCAGAATCAATTGTGTCATCTTCTGTCGAGCCATTCAATGTATTGGCAAACGTATAATAAGTATACAAAGTGTTCGTTGGATTCATGAAATTGAAATTCATTCCCATGCTACTACTTGTTTCACTTGACTCATAGATTCCTTTGATCGTCATTTCATAAGTTGTTTCTTCGTCTTCCGTGCTAGTAATTATGAAAGTATCTCCTACGGATAAGTCATTCGCACTAGCTAAAGTAGAGTCGATCACAACATTGTTCGTATCTTTGTCGCTATCAGTGATTCCTTCTCCTTCGATGATTTTAGCTGTGCCATCTGTAAAGCCACTGGTTTGGGCTGTATTGGATACCCCGCTGATTTGAAAATCTGCTTGGATCATTTGGGGTTTGCCACCTCCCATAGCTCCACCCATGTTTTCACCGTTTGGTGCAGCATCAGTTGCAGTATCAGTTTCTTCGGATGTTTCTGAGGTATCAGAGCTTGAAATGGCAGTGATCCCGCTATTGGCTAAAGCTGATGCAGAGCTTTCGAAGGAAAAACTTGCTACATTATCTAGTACTGCGATCTTTTCTGCATCGCTGACTGAAACAGGTGTGAGGGAGAAACTTCCAGGATCTGGTCGTCCACCGGATTCAGTATCAGTTTCCTCTGTTTGTTTTTGAAAAGCCGCTTCACGATTTGCACTTAAAGTGACCGTCGCACCGACATCTTTTTGAGCTTGCTCTGCTGCTTCTTGTGCCGCACTACGTATGGTTAGTCCAGCAAGAACGAAGACAAGGATTGCTGTAAAAACTGCTAATAATAGTAAAGAACGCCCCCATTTTACTTTTGTACTTTTTAATGCTCGTTTGAAAAAATTCATTGGTTCGATCTCCTTTCGAAATGAGTACAAAAAATAGAATAAAGGGAGTAGCTTAAGCCTACCTTAAAAAGCGGCCACGAATACAAACAGTTGAAAGCTAAAAACAGATCAAATGGAGCAGGAAATGAAAAACATTCTATAGTTATTGAGTAATTTATGTTAAAATAGACGAAGTATCTTCTAAAACAAAAGAAGAAAAAATGGTCTGGGAAAAACATGAAGACAGAAACAATCGTACATGCTAGCGATTTGTTTGATTTGTTGTATAATGATGTGGAGCAGTTGATCGAGCAACTGAAGCAATCCCGATTTTTTTGTGTCAAAAAAAGATCCTAAACGCCTGTAATATTAAGATAGATTTGATTATCTAATGAAATCATCCGAAAACGAGGCACTCAGAAATTGGATCGTTTTAAATAAAATAGAGAATCGACATCGTCAAAATGAAGATGTCATAAGAAGAGGTGAAATTTGTGAGTACCATTAAGATTATCCCTTTAGGCGGTGTACGCGAAAACGGAAAAAATTTGTACATTGCAGAAGTAGGGGAAGCTATTTTTGTTTTAGACTGTGGTCTGAAATATCCTGAAAACGAATTATTAGGGATTGACGTTGTGATTCCTGATTTTACGTATTTAGAAGATAATGTCGATCGTGTAGCAGGTGTCTTTCTGACACATGGTCACGCAGATGCGATTGGGGCGTTGCCTTATTTATTGTCAAAGATTTCTGTACCTGTGTTCGGAACCGAATTGACGATCGAATTGGCAAAATTGAATGTCAATCGCAATGATGCTGCAAAAGGATTCAAAGATTTTCATGTGGTAGATGAGCATACAGAGATCGATTTCGGTGAAACGATCGTTAGCTTCTTCCGCACCACCCATACGATTCCAGATTCAGTTGGGATCAATTTAAAAACCCAAGAAGGAAATATCGTTTATACGGGTGATTTCAAATTTGACCAAATGGCGATCCCAATGTACCAAACGGATTACGCTCGTTTAGCAGAGATTGGGAAAGAAGGCGTGTTAGCTTTACTAAGTGAGTCAGCAAATGCAGAAAACGCGACCCCTGTTGCTTCTGAGTTCCAAATTGCTGATGAAGTATTTGATACGATCAAATATTGGGAAGGACGGATCATCGTTGCTTGTGTTGCAAGTAATCTTCAACGCGTCCAACAAATCTTAGACGCCGCTGCTAAAGCAGGACGTAAGGTTGTGTTGACTGGGCAAGACTTTGAACGGATCATCCGAACAGCTATGCGCTTAGAAAAACTTCAATTACCAAGTGAAGACCTATTGGTCACATTAAAAGATATGAAAAACTATGAGCCTGAAGAACTGATCATTTTGGAAACAGGCCGGATGGGTGAACCAATCAAGTCTTTACAAAAAATGGCGAATGGCGCGCATCGCCATATCAAGATCAAAGAAGGCGATCTTGTTTATATCACAACGACACCAAGTATTGCGATGGAAACAATGGTTGCTAAGACAGAAGACATCATTTACCGAGCAGGTGGAATAGTCAAACAAATCTCTGACAACCTGCGGGTTTCCGGTCATGCAAATCCAAATGACTTACAATTGATGTTGAACTTCATGAAACCTAAATATTTCATCCCAGTTCAAGGAGAATACCGTGAACTAGCTGCCCATGCAGACTTAGCCCATGCAGTAGGTATCCCCTATAAAAATATCTATATCACAGGACGTGGGGATATTTTAGAATATAAAAACAAGCGGATGAGTGTGGCAGGTACGACAAGTGCTGAAAATGTCATGATCGACGGACTAGGTGTTGGCGATATTGGAAACATCGTCTTACGCGATCGTAAAATCTTATCTGAAGACGGTATTTTTGTTGCAGTAGTGACAATTAGTCGTCGCGAAAAGAAAATTGTCTCAAAACCGCAAATCACTTCACGAGGATTTGTTTATGTCAAAGCAAGTCGTGATTTGATCAATGAAAGTAGCAACATGATCGAAACCATTGTAGGCAAACATTTAGAAAGCGATGATTTCGAGTGGAGCAAGCTGAAACAAGAAATACGTGATCAATTAGGTCGCTATTTGTTTGAACAAACCAAACGCCGCCCAGTGATTTTACCAGTCATCATGGAAGCGACACAACGTCGCGGCAAAAGATAAAAAATGAAAAGCTGTATCAAAAGATGTTCAGATAATGAATATGTTTGGTATAGCTTTTATTTTATAGCAGTAAGAGCATTGGATATATTATGGAAAGGTGGAAGTGTCTGTAATGGAAAAGGAACTTGTTTTGGAAAATAATCAAATGAAAGAGAAACAGATCATCGTTTTTGGCGTAACTTCAATGAGTACAGATAGTACCCTTTATACCAATTTGTTAATAACAAAGATGAACAACCTAGCAAAAAAACAACATTTACTTGTGCATGTTGACATGCATAGCATTTCTAAGTTAGATCAGTATGCAAAGGCTACCGATGTTATTCTATTATCTCCAGAGCTTTCTTCTATGCGAGAAAGTATCGTAAAAGATTATCCTACAAAGGTTATTGAAGTGATAGAAATGAAAGATTATGGTCTGCTAAATGCCGATAATATCTTAAAAAAATTTCTCCATCACTAAACTGGAAAAGAAGAAATTATCAAAATAGTTAGCAAACTTCGTTTTTTTTTATCACTCCTCTATCTAAAAAAGTGTTGCGGATTTATTCAATCTTGTAAGCCTTATAAGGCATCTAAACTGTAATAAAAATACCTATAGTAGAAACTGGCGTCTTAGTTTCTACTATGGGTATTTTTTATTTTGAGTATTATTACAGATTCGTAGTCATTCTAGATTTATTCACAGAAATCAAACACTAAACAGAAACTGTCAATTATAGACGAAACATTCTTTTATCTGGGGATTCAGTCGTAAGTACACGCTCACTTGATACTTGGTACAACCTGTATTATCTGTTACAATTGAATAGGATATACTGTACTACTAATTGTGTAAATGTTCGAAACGAAAACGAAAGAGTCAGTGACCAAAATGTTGAGGAGTGAGAAGATGAAGATTACTTATCATGGACATTCTTGTATTTCTCTTGAAATGCAAAATGGCCAGCAAGTGCTGATAGATCCATTTATTACTGGGAATCCTATGACTGATTTAAAAGTGGATGAAGTCCAGACGGACTGGATATTGATCACCCATGGACATGCTGATCATATTGGAGACATGTTGCCGATTGCGAAGAACAATGAGGCGACCATCATCAGTATTGTCGAAATCGCTGATTATGCACAACAGCAAGGAGCAAACTCTTTTGGGATGAATATCGGTGGCAAAAGGGAGTTTCCTTTTGGCACAGTCAAATTTGTCCATGCACAGCATAGTTCAAGTATTGAAATCGATGGTGTTTCGCGTTATATGGGAGAGCCTAGTGGTATTCTGATCCAAGCAGATGGGAAGACGATTTATCATGCGGGTGATACCGCAGATTTTAGCGACTTAGCGCTCTTAGGTGAACAGTTTATGATCGATGTAGCCTTTTTACCGATTGGCGACAATTATACAATGGGACCTGAGGATGCGGCTCGTGCGGCGAAGCGAATCAAAGCGAAGAAAGTCGTGCCGATCCATTACAATACCTTTCCTGTCATTGAACAAGATCCGCAAGTATTCATCGATTTATTAGCAGATACCGAAGGAAAAATAATGAGCGTTTCGGAAACGCTGGAAGTGTAGGGGAAAGAGATGGCGACAAAACATGATTTGATTTTAGAATATATCGAAAGCCTACCAGTGGGGAATCGAATATCTGTCCGTAGTATAGCCAAAGAATTGAATGTCAGTGAGGGAACGGCCTATCGAGCAATTAAAGATGCTGAAAACGTAGGGTTAGTGTCAACGATCCAACGAGTAGGAACGATACGGATCGAACGTAAGTTGAAGAAAAATATCGAACGATTGACGTTTGGCGAAGTCGTGCGGATCATTGAAGGCGATGTCTTAGGCGGGGCAGTCGGTCTAGATAAAGTTTTGAATAAATTTGTCATAGGTGCGATGACCGAGCACGCAATGGAACGCTATATCACTCCAGGTTCATTGATGATCGTCGGTAACCGTACAGAAGTGCAAAAGTTAGCACTTGAGGATGGCGCAGCAGTGTTGATCACGGGTGGTTTTGATACGACGCCTGAGATTGCCAAATTAGCCGATGAATTAGCTATGCCGATTTTACGTACGACTTATGATACCTTTACTGTAGCAACGATGATCAACCGAGCGCTTAGTGACCAACTGATCAAAAAAGATATCATGCTCGTCGGTGATATTTATCTGTCTGCCCAGAAAACACATTATTTGTTACAGTCGGATACGGTGGCTGATTATCAACGGATTTCAGAAGAAACCCAACATTCTCGTTTCCCAGTGGTGAATCATCACATGCGTTTGATGGGGATCATTACGGCAAAAGATGTCGTAGGTAAAGCACCGACACAAGTCATTGATCGGGTCATGACCAAAGATCCAATCAGTGTCAAGAAATCGATGAGCGTCGCTTCTGTCGGACATCAAATGATTTGGGATGGTTTAGAAGTCATGCCAGTCGTTTCCGATGATTTGACGTTAGAAGGATTGATCACACGGCAAGATGTCATGAAGGCGATGCAATTGGTGCAACGTCAACCGCAAATTGCTGATACGATTTCTGATCAGATTTCAGGAGCCATCCAAACGATCGATACAGATCGTGAAGGCAATCGATTGACGACGCCTAAGTTCAAATTTGAGGTTTCACCACAAATGGTAACAGGTGTTGGAACGATTTCTTTTGGGGTGTTAAGTGAAATCATTTCAGATGTTGCGCAAAAAACAATGATCATGAATCAACGAAGAAATATCTTGTTGGAGCAAATGAATCTACATTACCTTCGTCTGATCCAGATCGAAAGTGAGTTAGATATTCGTCCAAGAGTTTTAGAAATCGGTAGAAGGTCCGCTAAACTTGATGTAGAAGTATTTATAGAAAACACGATCGTGGCTAAAGCCATTGTCGTCTGCCAAGTGATGGAACGTTCGTAGAGAGTAGGAAAGAAAATGACCATACAAGAAGAGATTTTGAATGAAATCAAAAAATATCAAAAAATCGTGATCCACCGACATCAAAGGCCAGATCCGGATGCTTTAGGTTCACAAGTAGGATTAGCCGAGTTATTACGTAATAGTTTTTCAGAAAAAGAAATTCGTCAAGTTGGAAAAGACGTTGAAGGCTTACGTTATTTAACAGAAATGCAAGAAATCGACGATGCTTTCTATCAAGGAGCATTAGTCATCGTGACAGACACAGCGAATGCGCCGCGTATTGATGATAATCGCTATTCCTTAGGGGATCAAGTGATCAAAATCGATCATCATCCGAATGATGAACCATATGGCGATTTACTTTGGGTGGATACGAAAGCTAGCAGCTGTAGTGAAATGATCGCTGAGTTTGCTTTGATGTTCCCTAATGAGCTGAAAATGAACAGCGATTCTGCTCGCTTATTGTATGCGGGAATCGTTGGAGATACTGGTAGGTTCTTGTATCCTTCAACAACAGGTCGTACGTTAGAACTAGCAGCAGAGTTAAGAAAGTATTCTTTCGATGCAAGCCAATTGAATCGTGAAATTGAACAAATCACCATGAAAGTAGCGAAATTATCCGGTTGTGTCTATCAAACGATCGTAGTTGACGAAAAAGGTGCTGGAAAAGTAATTTTGTCACAAGAATTGTTAGGCAAGTATGGCATCGTCGATTCAGAGACCGCAGCTGTCGTCTCTTTACCTGGTGTGATTGACGAAGTGTTAGCTTGGGCGATTTTTGTCGAACAACCAGAGGGCTATTATCGTGTACGTTTACGTTCAAAAGGACCAGTCATCAACGAGATCGCCAAACGACATCATGGTGGCGGCCATCCCTTGGCAAGTGGCGCAAATGCAAAAGACCTGCAAGAAGTAGCAGAGATCTACAAAGAAATACAAGAAGCTTGCACCAATTATGCACGTTAAAAGTGTACTCCAAGTAGTCAATCGAGAATTTTAAGCAAACGTTACATGCTCTTTTATCTATTCCCTTTGGCACGAATAAATGGTGGGGGCAGAAGTGACCTCTTCGGCAATCAGGTTACTTCTGCCTTGACCTTTTACTCATCGAAGTTGATTGTCTTTTTATCAGATGTATGTGCAATCAAGGTCAGTGAGATTGAATCAGCGTAGGCAGTTTAGGATCTCCGATAAGAAGTTGCTCTTTTCAAACTGTTATTTTTCCGTTATAATATTGCTCAATAACGAACAAAAAGGAGAAACAACATGACAGTACCAAATTGCCCAGTATGTGGTTCAGAATATGCTTATGAAGATCGGGGATTATTGATTTGTCCTGAATGTGGAAACGAATGGACACCATCTGAAGAAACAGAAGCAGAAGGCCTAGTAGTAACTGATGCAAACGGCAATCGTTTAACAGATGGCGACAGTGTGACCGTTATCAAGGATTTAAAAGTTAAAGGAGCTTCCTCACCTATCAAACAAGGAACGAAGGTGAAGAATATCCGTTTAGTTGAAGGAGACCACAATATCGATTGTAAAATCGAAGGGTTTGGTCCGATGAAGCTGAAATCAGAATTTGTCAAAAAGAATTAAAATATTCAATCTCTTTTCACAATTATTCTACTCGAACAATGGTAAAATAAAAGAATGAGGAAAGGGTGAAACGATTATGTATGGATATGGTTTTTATGGCTTAGATCCAACGTTTCTTTTAGTTATTGCTGGATTAGCTATTTCCGGAATCGCTTCTGCTTACGTCAATAGTACTTTTCGTAAATACGACAAAATCAGAAGCAAAAATAATGTGACTGGTACACAAGCCGCCCAGTTCATTTTACAAAGTCAGAAAATCAATAACGTTGGCGTCCAACAAATCGCCGGTGATTTGACGGACAATTATAATTCAGGGAACAAGATGTTGAGTTTATCGCAAGCTACAGCACAATCTACATCAGTCGCTGCAATTGGGGTAGCTGCCCATGAATGCGGACACGCAGTGCAAGATGCCGTTGGTTATGCGCCGTTGAAAATCAGAGCTTCATTAGTGCCTGTCGCTAATTTTGGCTCGATGATTTCGTTTCCGTTGATCATGGTAGGTGTATTATTTAGTTGGAATACGACGTTGATCAATATTGGTATCTTCGCTTTTTCATTGGCACTATTGTTTCAACTTGTTACGCTACCAGTAGAATTCAATGCGTCAAGACGAGCGATCCAAATTTTAAGTGAAGGTGGCTTACTGACAGAAGAAGAGGTACCAATGGCGAAACATGTGCTATTTGCGGCGGCTTTGACCTATGTTGCTGCAGCGCTATCTACTTTCTTACAATTGCTACGTTTGATTTTGATTTTTGGCGGTAACCGTCGAGACTAGAACAAACCAATAAAAAGTGAGGGACAGTCGATTGGACTGATCCACTCACTTTTTATTTTGGAAAAATTAGTATTAATTTAAAAGTTCAGACGGAGACCGCTTGCTTCTCCTATCTTTTCTTTAAATCAAATCATTTTATTGACATAGAGTTGTTGAATTTTTGTGACTAAGTCTACCCATAAATCTTTTTCTTTACTAGGATCAAGGTAAAAAATTTTACTCGTTTGATGAAATTTATCAAACCAATCGGTGACGATCAAATCTGCTTGTTCTGGATTTTCTGTCAAGCGAATCATTTTTTCGTCAAATACTTGTCGTAATCGATTTTGGATATGATAATTTCCTGTCAGCGTTTTATTCATTTGTACATAGATCAATAATTTTTCATTTGTTTCCGACTGCAAGAGGTTATAAATCAAGTTACTCAAATAATAAATAATCAATGTTTTTTTTGGGTGGTCATGAAAAACTTCAGAGATAATTTGTTGGATTTGTTGTATTTGTTCATTCGATTCATCAATCTCAAGTGCTGGTTTAGGAAAATGCAACGAGTAGAAAAAGGGAGTTGTATTTCCCAACATCAAAATAGAAATTAAAGAAAGCATAAGATAGTAATTGTAGAAAAACCTTTTTTCAGATGATGCGATCACTGGAAAGGTTTGAGCTAACTCTTTTGTTAGTGAGGTGATTTTCATACATAGATGATTACGTTTATTCGTCAAAGTATAACCAATCAAACTCTTCTGCTGGCTTGAAATGAGATTAGGAAAAAAGCAATAAATCAAAAAATTGAAATGCAATAGTTCATCAATGGCGATTTCATGTGGTAAAAGATGAAACAAATGATGTTTAAAACTACCGGAGACATCTTGTACCTGTTGTAGCAATTCTAAAATAGCATAGACCTCACTAGATTCAGAGGTGATCAATGATGATTGTTGTGTACGAAGCGTAAAGATAGCAATCAGCAAATACAGGTTTTCTTGATATTTCAATGAATGCTTTGAAACGAGCAATTTTTTGGATAATCGCCGCTCTCTTTTTAGTTGGCTCAATTTGAATTTGTCAAAAGGCCATTCCAACCCTTGAAAAGCATCAGATAGAATAAAAAACAAATAGAGTCGGATAAATAATTCGTTTCCTTTGAACAAATAACAGCCCTGAGATGAAACAATCTCGATTTCAAAATCTTGAAGTGTTTCATTCAATTGGTGTGTTAATTTTTCTAAGTAAGAGTGGGATATGTATAATTGCTCCAATAAATATTTTTTCGGAACATACGCTTTGGGATAATTGACCATAAGTAATAAGTAGTTGAAACGATTGGATTCTCTTAAATAAAAAAGTTTGAGTTTGTGATAAATCATCATTTTTATTTCTTGGTGTTCATCGGATATAGTTATTTCTCCTTTGTGTGTAGAGAAAATAAAAGTAGAAATGCTCAATTGCTGTTCAATCGTAGTGTTCAACTTTCGAATCAATTCTTTGATTGTCCGTTTAGGTATAGTCAGTTCATCCGCAAGTTCTTTTAACGTACATTGACTTTTTTGAGCGATCGTATAGAGGACTAATAACTCTTTCTTTTTTGCATCGATTAACATGATGGACTCCTTTCTGACAATTAGTGTACTAGTGGTGACATAAAATGTGAGTGGAAAGTGTTTTCAATGTATGATATTCTCACATAGTAATAGAATTTGATTATATAACTTGTTATTTTAAGAAATGATAATCAGTTATCTATTCTATTGTTTATTTCTTTGCTTATTTTGTCAAGTTGGAATCATTTAAATAATCTTGGATAAGGGAATACAATGTTATTTAATTGATGATATCGTTATTTTTTAAATCTTATTTTTGGCGAAGCATTAGATAAATCAAGCTTCTATTACAAAGAGACATATTTTAACCCCCGAAATATGTTATTATCGTTTTTTTTTATCAAAACTTGTTTCTTCATGGTTTACATAAGTTTTTCCTACTAGCGAATGCGCTGGATCGTCATGGGAAATTAAAAAAAGAATCATTGCCGGATATGAATAAGATAATCGGAAAGGATGGATGGTTTCGTGGGAAGAGTGACGAATTTTAGTAAAGAATATTTACTATTTAAGAGTATGGTATATGCTGAAGAAAATGGGTTATCGACAATCACAGCGAGAAGTTTAGCTTCTTTTTGTGGCTGTTCTACTTACCCGATTTATGCACATTTTAAATCAATCCGTATACTAAAAGAAAAAATTATCGAAGAGATCACGATATGTTTTGATCGATATTTAGCTGAATACGTTATTGACGATTTTTTCAGTGTCGTTCATTTATTGAAGGAGTTTTTCTCGATTCATGAGAGTATTAGAGGAGTAGTTATCAAATCCGAATTAGACATGGCCTCGTTGTTCAAACGAACGTTCTCAGAATTTGTCAGAGAACATACGGGAATCAAAGAAGCATATTTATTAGAACTTCTTTGGCTGAACGCACTAGGAAGTTTAAATTCAGATAAATCATCAAAGGAATTTTTTGAGACAATGACATTGATTTGGAATAAGTTAGCAGAATTAGAAGATGATTTGCCTGAAATGCTAACAAATATCCAATACGTTCCGGTTAATTGATCTTACATTTCTTAGTATGGATGATTTACTTTAGTTGTTCGTATGAAGCATCTCCAAAAAGGAGGTGCTTTTTTTAACGCATCAAACTAAGGTTGCTTGAAACCGAAAATGCCAAATGAGGCGTCGTACAAAAGTAAATAATAAAACAAGACAGTATGTGCTTTTTGTAAATTTTTTTGCTATTCATCGGGCAGGGCTCATAGCAATTAGTTCGCTTATCTATTTGACTGTGATATGATTGTAGTAGATAAAAAGGAGCTGATAATTATGAAAACATCAACAAAAGTAACGATTGGATTAAGTGTCGTAGCAGCAGCAAGTGTGGCAACAGCTGTAGTTGTTTCTGGCAAAGTGATCGAAAAGATCCATCATCTAAGTAACCGCACAAAAGTAAAAAAATTCGTGTATGACAAATTTGATGGGAATGAAAAGTTATTAGATGTCGTCGACCATTTATCAGATAGCGATTTAGATTCATTGATGGGCATGCTAGCAAAGATTAAATCTGGCAAAAAGAAAATTTCTGTCTACGGTGACTCTATCAAAGACTCAACAGAAGATGCAAAAGGTCGTCTGATGTCACTTGTTGAGAAAATGATCTAAAAACGATTCTCTTTGAATTGATCGAAAAAAGGAACAAGCAAGGCGATGTTTATTGCTGCTTGTTCCTTTTTTATATGTGTAACAAAAGGAGATAACAAAAGAGTAAGTCATCTGCTTTTTTTAAATTGAAGCCTGTTTGTTCGTCAAACTTTTCGATCCGATATTGGAGAGTGTTTCGATGCATGAAAAGTTGTTTAGCCGCTGAACTGATATTCCCGAAATTTTTCCACAGTTCGATAATGATGTCTTCCATTTTAAAACTACGGATTATTTCTTGATATTCATTTGTTAGCTGACTGGATGTAACTAATTCTTTTGTATAATAATATAAGGCAATTTCTTGTATGGAAGTCGTTTGGTCGGCTACTTGTATGTGTGTTCGTTTATTCAGGAAAATTTTTCGTTCTTCATTGAACATAGCGGTTAGATTTTGTCCAGCTGAATGGAATGAACCGACAAAGGCTTGTGTCGTCATATCAAAATCGACATCAAGAGATAAAAAGATGCCTTTAAGATCTGCCGTACTCAAATAATTGGCATGCTTTCTTTCGATGATCAACGCATCTGTCTCTGTGTAAAGAAAAAAATCAAGAGCTTCGGGAAATAATCCGGAAATTGTTTCTCGCCATTCTTTTTGTAAGAAATCTGATCTCTTTTCAAAATGTAACTGAATGATTCGGCAGCTTTCTTCACATACATATACCTTTTCCTCAAATAAATATTGATACCAAGGATGGCTGTCTAAGGTGTTTGTTTTCTGGAATAACGCTTTCAAAAGTTTTTCTTCTTGAACGGACAAGGAACTTTTATCGATCCACAAGAAGTAATCTTCTACAACCAGTGAAAGAATTCGATCATCAGAAGAAGGAGAATTCTTTTTTTGTGCATTTGGGTATAATCCAAGTAACTTTTCTGTGTTCATTTACTTCACCTCATCCCCTAGTTTACCATAGGACATGGCGATAAGGAAAAACTCTTTGTACTTCATTAAAAAGCCAGTTATACTATGTTTGATAGAGAAGATAAGTAAATCTAAAAAAGGTAGGAGTACAAGTGGAAGAAACAGAACAACAGCGAATAAAAGAAGAATGGATGCGTGTGGCTATTGAAGAAGCCAAAAAAGCAGAAGCGTTAGTAGAAGTACCAATCGGCGCCATCGTGGTTCACCAAGGACAGATTATTGGGCGTGGACACAATTTGAGGGAAACAACACAAAATGCAACAACACATGCTGAGATGATTGCGATCCAAGAAGCATGCAAGGCCATCGGAAGTTGGCGTTTAGAAGAAACACAATTATATGTCACGTTAGAACCGTGTCCAATGTGTAGCGGTGCCATGATTCTTTCTCGCGTAAAAGAAGTTTACTTTGGTGCCTATGATCCAAAAGGAGGAACCGCAGGGACATTGATGAATTTACTTGAGGATGAACGTTTCAACCATCAGGCCGAGGTGGAGGGCGGGATATTAGAAGAAGAATGTGGTGAACTTTTATCTGTGTTTTTTAGAAATTTGCGAGCAAAGAAAAAGAAATTAAAAAAGGACTAGCCAAGGATAACAAAATGCGGTATACTATTCCTTGCCGAAAGGCTAGGACAATGGTGGGCTTGTGAAGCGTGTCAGATCCGGAAGGAAGCAGCACTAAGCAGGTGCCGCCATGTGTCTGATTGATAGTTGTTTTAAAAGGCTTTCGAGCCTTTTTTTGTTTCTATAAAATAAAAAAGGGGCAAAAAAGGGGCATTATTTTCCATGTTTGTTAAGCACCTCAACCAAATTTGCTTTAGTTTTTTTTGTTACGTGGGTGTATATTTTTAATGTAGTATCTGTGTCGGAATGACCAACTCGTTCCATAATAGCCTTTACAGGAATGTTTAATTCAGCAAGCAAAGATATATGAGAGTGCCTAAAGATATGACTTGATATATTTTTGTTGATCTTTTTCTTTCCCAAATTTTCGTTGGCTTTTTTTAAAGAAGAATTAAACGCATTTAGTTGTATTGGTTTTCCAGTTTTACCAACAAACAAATAATCGGATTTATTGTTATACTTCAAATCTCTTTCAAGTAGTAATTCTTCTATAATTTCTATTGATCTATTTGATAATACGACTTCTCTAAATGAGGATAAAGTTTTGGGTAGTTCCTTAGTAGCATTTTTGTATCCACTAGAGTAATCTAAGGTACCTGTGACTGATATTGTCTGATTATTTCTATTATAGTCGTTCACGGTTAAGCTAATGGCTTCCCCAGCTCTTAAACCTGTCAAATACATAAACTCTGCTAAGCGCCCATGATGAACACTTTGAAAAGTAGAGTAATAATATTCTAATAATAAATAAACTTCTTCTTCTTCAAGATATTTACTTTCTACAGTTTCAAAATTTTCTTTAGTTAAAGAAGGTTTGTAAATTCGAACTCTGTTAATTGGATTATCGGTAACCATCCCCATATCAACAGCATAATTAAATGCCATATTTAGAACGCTTTTGAATTTTTTTTTATATTCAAAAGAGTGTGGGAGCTCATTAATAAAAATTTGGAAAAACTTTGTATCTGCATTGCGAATAAGTACATTAATATTAATGTTAGCAAAAATATATCTTAAAATTTTTTCGTAAGCTTTTGCTGATGTCTTTCTAACAGATGTTTTATGTTGATTCCACCAACTGTTTAAAAGTTCCTCTAATGTTACTTTGTGTTGCGTCTTATTTTCGAATTTATCATTAATTTTTTCTTGTAATTCTATCATAGCTTGTTTTTTTGCTTGATTGGATTTTGATGTTAGGGTAACAGATACACGTTTGAGTTTTTCCGTGTACGGATCCTTATATCTTTCAAAATACTTGTACTTTCCATTCGGCAATTCTTCCATCCACATGACTTCCACTCCCATTTCATGATAAAATAGGCATAACAAATAAGCCTATTGTTTATTTTGTTTGAGCACGCTCTCGCTTTGGTTGGTGGGGCGTGTTTTTTTAAATTAGTTCGTTAGTAAAGATTGTCTATACTCCTCTGCATCAGGAGTCTTGACAAAATCGATTGTAACATCTTTATATTCGAGTAATTTCTTTTCTATCTCGCTTAATGGGACTTTGAAAAACTCTTTTCGATTGTTTATTTTATTAATTCGAAAATCATTAAAATGCCTGTGCAATTCGCTTTCTAGCTGATAAGCTTCATGGCTAAAAATCAGTGCATGGACATCAAACTTAAAAGGAACTGAGGCGCTACTAAGTTCGCTGATCCGTTCTAGTGGCTCTAAGCGTCTGGTTACTCCTATTTTAAATACATCTTCTCCGAAAGCACCAATATTGCTTATTATATACACATACCCTGCATAGGCATGAGCTTTTCTGTAATCGAGCTCTTCTTTCTCGTTTTCTTTTTCTGTCATTTTGGCTTCAAATTCGGCGATTTGTTGTTGGATGTCGAATTTATCATCGGTAGCTGATTTGAGCTTGTTTTCCAATTCCGTTACCATATTTTTGTAATGCGTAATATCTTTATCAATAACTTTTTTCTTGGACTGGATTTCTTTCTGGAACGCTTTTTCTTCTCGTTCAAGCTCTCTTTGCGCTCTGAGTTCTTCTTTTTCCTCTTGCTTTTTTCGTTCATATTCATAGGCTAGATTAAGCTCTTGTAATTTTAAATCAAGATACCCTGGTCTAATTGAAACTCTGACTGATTCATTCATTTTGTTTAGTTGCTCAAAGGACTTCATTATTCTTTTTTCGATCTGTGCTAAGTTGCTGTATTTGACTTTAGTGATTGCAGCTTCGCATTCATTATTAAATGAACGTAAAATTTGTTTAATGTTGTCATTAGTCATCTTCTTCCCTTTTGCAAGACTACCATCGACTGTCCAACTGTCGGAATAGAAAGTCGCCTGTTTTTCTTTTATCATTTGCTTTTGATTATTTCGAATGCCATCTAATTCTGCTTTATACGTCAGGGAAGACGCAAAGTCGTACCGAGGCTTATATAATCCAAAACTCTCTATTTCTATCGTGTCTTCAATAGAAATTATTTCTTGTTCTAAGTTTCTTTTTGTCTTTTCAAGATCAGCAACATTCTCCATAATCTTCTTTTCTTCTTTTTTTGCTGAATCGATTATTGACTTTCTTTCATCTTCCATTTCAATATTCAATATTTCTTTAGCCTCATCGAATAGTTCTTTTTTCTGGCTTCTCAATCTAGAAATTTCTCTGCCTACTTCATCTTTGATCTTTTCCAATCGTTTGATACTTTTCTCTAAATCAACGACTTCATTCTCTAATGCACCTTTTTTTTTGCTTAACAGGTTTACCTCTTCGTTAGTTTTATTTATATCAGCTTTTATTGTTCTAAGCTTTAATAGTTTTCCAAACATCTGTTACCTCCGTTTTTTTAGAATATAAATTTTGTTTTAATCTTTCTTTTGCTACGATAATAACTTCAAATATAAATGATTTATTATTAAAAATCGCATGCTGCTTAGTTGAATTTTTCTCTTAATTGTTTTCTCACCAGTCAAGCTCTTGCTTTAATTTAACCACCTCTCTTCAAATACATAATCATTATTTTTAAATAAATCATATAAATATATAAATGTTATACGAAATATAAATAATTAAAGCGCTTAAAATTATACGTTAAAAAAATACGAGCGTATGTTCTTTACTGACTAAAAAAATAAATAACTCAATTGTTCATCATTTATATGCTGAGTCATAAATTTTTTGACAATCGATTCGTATCTGATATCCAAATCGTAGCTTTCTAAAAAATTAATGGTATTGAATGCTTCCGGTGAAAAATCGGGGTCATGCAAGCGGGTTTCGATCATTTGCTGTATCATAAATTCTTCCGCCTCTTGCTCCATTTTTGATCTTAAAGAAAAGGTTAAATTATATAATTCATAATTCTTCATATGTTTAGCTGCGTGTCCTAGTTCATGCAAGAGAGTAACTTTTTCCTTTCTTTCCGACAACGATGAATCAAGGACTATGGTGTTGATGGCCGCAAGGTAATGACCATCAGCATCCATTTGCTCTGCTTTTTCCACATAAACTACAGAAATATTTAACTGTGAAATTATATCATTGATCTTTGCATCCATTGAACACACCTACTTAGCATCGTTTTTATTTTCAATATATGCTTCGATAATTCCGGTTAAAATTTTCCTGTCATTATCAGTAAGTTCTTTGCCATCGCTACTCATTACAGAAGCCAAAGCTTCTTCAACAGTGAAATGTTTAGGTGCTTCTGTTTTATTTTCTGGACTGTTTGTTCGACCTAAGAGATAATCCACAGACACATTGAAATAGTCAGCCATTTCTTGTAGCTTGTCCGCAGAAGGTTGTTTGCCACTTTTTAATGAATAAAAATAATTTTCGCTATAACCCAAGTCATTTGTCACTTGTCTGATTGTTTTTGAACGATTTTTTGCAAGTTTTTTTATTCTCTCAAAGACTGTCATACCAACGATTCTCCTTGTTTCTTACAAAAAAACAATAAAAAAGTGTAGTTTTTTATTTACAAAAGAAACACTATAGTGTAGTATTGTTCTTGTAAGTTATTTCGATAGAAAAAAAGCAAACTAAAAACAGACCTTTAAAGCATAAGTTTGGCGACCCATTGCGACTATTAGGTGTTTTGTAGGCTTATTTAACTATGACTATATACTACACTATAGTGTAGTTAGTAGTCAATAACTTTTCGAATTAACTTACAAATATTTCTGAAAGGGGAGGTTTGGTTTGCCGGATACAGCAGTAAGCCGTCAAAAGATTCGTGATCACTTCAAGGAGAAAGGAATTTCTCTTGCGAGTGTGGCTACCTTGTTCAATGTTCCAAGACAAGATTTAATTGATTATCTTAATGGAAAGAACCAAAGTAAAAAAGCCCATGAAACTCTTTTGACTATCATTGACATTTATAAGATCAGATAGAAGGAAAGAAAGCAGGTGAGTAACATGCAAATTAAACTAGCAAAAACGATTGAGATTCCTCAGGCATGGATGGCTAAGGATGAAGCGATAATCTACTTTGGCTATCAATTACACAAACCTTTATTTCAAAAGCTGTTGAAAGAATTTAAAGAACACAATGATTTCAAAGAGGGATATCGCTTAGTGACGTATGGCTTGCCAATTATAAATATTCAAATGTTCGATGATTTTCTAATTTGGCGAGATAAGAACAAGTTTAAACGAAAAAGACAAGTCTAGGAGGCGACATAATGAATCAATTACAAGTATTAGGAAAACAAAAAATTGGCAATTTTGAATTTATCGCAATCGAAGGTGGCTTCGGTGAAGGGAAGAAAGCAATGACGGTGAAAGATATTGTGGTTATACACAATACCGATGTAAGAACCATCAATCAAACAATCAATCGAAATAGAAAATGGTTCAAGGATGGTGTAGACATTATTGATTTGAAATCCGCTATCACACAAAGTGATATCGAAAAATACGGCTTCACACAAAATGCTTTTAATGCATCTAAAAATATATACATTTTATCCGAACGAGGCTATACAAAATTGCTGAAAATTCTCGAAGATGACAAAGCTTGGGAAATTTATGACGAATTAGTCGATAACTATTTCTCAATGAGAGAACAAATCAAAATCCCGACATCTACTCGGGAATTAATTCGATTAGCTTTAGCAGGAAACGAAGAAACGAACCAACGGCTAGATGGAATTGACGAACGACTAGTTGACATTGAAGAAAACAAACTGATCACCACGGAAGATAAAGGAACAATCGATCGAGCCGTTCGAAAGAAGGTTTATCAAATCTGCAAGGAACAACATCTGGGACAAAATGCTAAAGGTATGTTGTATCAAGATTTAGGATCGAGCATCAAACAGCTTTTCAACGTTCCGAATCGTGGGCGAATTAAAGATAAAGATTTCCGAAAAGCTTTGAACTTCATTAACAACTGGGAGCCATCATCTTTGACGAAAGAACGTATCAACCAGATTCAAACAGATTTGTTTGATGAATAGTACCGACGAAATTCGTCGGAGCCTATAAGCGCAAGGAGGAAAAAGATATTGCAAATCATATACCCACCATTAGTGGAACAAGCATTTCAGTTTATTACTAGTCAAGGAATCAAAGCAACAAAAGATCAACTTTACAAACAGATGGTAGAAGATGGAATACTGACAGAAACGGGTGGACCAACAAAGAAAGCAATTGATCAAGGGATTGTGGCAGTATATCAACAAAAACACGAAACGTTGAAAGAATTTAAGAAAGAGTATCCGATTTTTAAAGGCTACGGAAGATCAGAATTTACGCAACAAGATGGAATCTGGTATGTCTCACAGAAAATCATTAAAGACGTTCAAGCTATTCTCGATGCAAATGATTGTGACATCGATATATTCAATCAAATTCGAACGTACTTCGATTATCGAAATTACGATGATCCGCATGGAAGTATCGCTGAAATCAAAGGGGTCTATCACCCATTATATACGCCGTACGATGATTCATTATTCGAAATAGTTAACGGAAAAGTTGCTATACCACTTGGCGTGATGGCAGATATTGTTTATCGATGCGAATGCGGTGAGTTAGATGTGGATGCAGACGTGATAGAAGGCTTCAAAAGTCTGCTAGCAAGAATGGAGGGGTGATATGACAAAACAGAAGGAGTTTAAACCAGTTGTCAGGGAGTTTATTATGCAAGCGTCAAAAGCGGACCAAGGCACAAGGGAAAGAATCGCAAATGAAATGCAAGAACAAGTTAGAGAAAATCTTTCACCTGCAGGTCAGAGTTTTGTAGACGATCTTTGCCAGTGGCTAGTGATGCAAGAACCTAACGAACCTATTCAGGAGATGGGGGGGGGAGAAACATGAATAAAAAATGGTTAGCAAATTTAAACCAGAACTTACTTTATCGAATTAGGCAGCTACAGGCAATTGGTTATGCAAGTCTTACACTTAATATCGTTTTACTTCTAACGCTATTTTGGATCATGGGGGTGAGAGGATGAAGGAATTAAAAAGACTAGAGCAACTTTCTTACGACGTAGCGGATTTAATGCCTGCGCTTGGACTAATCCAAAATTATATTAGTTGCCTTCAATTAGAATTAAAACATGCGGAAACAAGCTCCGATCGCTCGCTTATTTTATACAGCCTTGATCAAAACTGTGGATTCGACAATATTAAAGACGTTTTAGTAGCTACAGAAGAGAAACTGGTCCAAATATCTAATGCTTTATTGGATCATAACGAATCTTGGAAACAAAAAGAGCTTACCCCAGTTACCGCTGAAGTAAGCCAATAAAAAAAATTCATAACTAAGGAGATTTTAACATGTCTGGTCCAGAAAAGAAAGTTGAAAATAGCATTAAGAAATATTTGGATAAACTAGGGGCTTACTATTTGAAAGTTCATGGATCCATGTATCAACCAGCTGGCACACCAGACATATTAGCTTGTGTCAATGGACGATTCATCGGTATAGAAGTGAAGCGACCAGGTGGTGGAACGGTTAGTGCCCTTCAAAAAAGCAAACTAAACAAAATAGAAAATGCAGGAGGTGTGGCTATTGTCGCAAGAAGCGTGGAAGATGTATCCACAGTGCTCAAACGCAGAAATGTTATATAAGTTTCAAAAGCAGTTAGTCGATAGCGCTGATCCTAATTTCTTGTATGCAGCAGATACAGGAACTGGAAAAACAATCATGGCTATTCATCATTACTTGAAACACAGCAACGGTGAGCCGATTTTATTAATAGCTCCACCACAAAAATTAAAAGAAGGTGGGTGGCGGAGAGACATTCAAGCCGTCTGTGACTTCTATAAAATCGAGATTCAATTTTCTGAAATGAGTTATGGGAAATTAGCTGACTTATACAAGATGTATAAAGGTTGGTTTGTAATATTTGATGAAGCACACTACATCAAAAATCCAACGTCTCAACGTGGAAAAGCTGCAGCAAAGTTGGCTAAACAATCAAATCATTTTGTATTGTTGACGGCCACGCCAGCAAGTAATGGTTGGGAAGACACGTACAACTATTTCATTATGTTTGGCTATTTCAAATCAAAAAAAGAAATGAACGATCGGTATGCAAAATGGGGCACGATGTATCTAGGAAATCGGCGGATTCCAAAAATTGAAGGATGGATCAATGAGGACCAGTTACATGATAAATATCATTCGTTCACTGTGTCTATTTCAAAAGATGAAGCTCTGGATTTGCCACCATTGCTTTTTGAGGACGTGAAATTTATGCGGTCATCTAATTATGACAAAGTGGCCAAGCAACGAGTGTTAGGTGCCGAAGAGTTTGATACACCTTCAAAACTGGCACATGGCTTGCGGTACTATGCGAATCAAAAAGATAAGTTAGACTATGCCGAAATGCTTTGTGAAGGAACTGAGAACAATATAGTCATTTTTTACTACTATCAAAAAGAGATTGATGCTTTAAAGAAAAAAATCAAAAATAAACAATTCTTTGAAGTGAGCGGAAAGGTCTCTCATTTGCCTTCTAAGAGTTCTTGGAGCGAGGTGAAGAATAGTGTAACTTTTGTCCAATACATGGCTGGTAGTGCAGGGATTGAGCTACAGTACGCAAATACAGTCATTTTCTATACACCCACCTATTCTTATCAAGATTACAGTCAAGCGTTAGGACGAGCTTATCGAAATGGTCAAACGAAGAAAGTAACAGTCTATCGTTTCATTACACAACGAACGATCGAGCAAGCTGTTTACGAGGCGTTAGAGAACAAGCAAGATTTTTCAGAAGAACTCTATATGAGTACAAGAATTGGAGAGTGAGTGAGACATGGATCTTTCAACAGTTGAAACACAAGTGATTCTACAAGAATTGGCCAAAAGAGAGGAAGTTCAAACCTATGACATTGGTCAATATCAAAACCATCAAGTTTCTATCGAATCTAAATTCAATGGAAAACGAGAAAAAATTGAACTTCCTGAAAATGGCCAAGTGTTAATTATTTCGTTGCCAAACTAAATCGCCGTTTTCTAAGTGCGCTAAGCCTTCATCTAACGCATAGAAAATAAATACGTTTTTGGCAGTAGTTATAGCTGCTTCTGAAGCATTCTTTGAATAAAGATAATCAGTCAAGCTATCCATAGAGCCTACTTTGCTAGGAAATGCTTTGTCTACAGCAACATCTTTGGCTAGATCACCAATCGCATGATCTACATTTTCAAATTGCTTCAACCATTTTTTAAAGCTCATAGTATTCACCTCTTTCATTTAAGAGTATATCACAGCAAAACTGGAGGAAAATTATGTTTGGAGTACAAAAACAAGACACAAACGTCACTGAAAAACGAACACAATATGTGGGCGGTTCCGATGTACCAGTCATTCTTGGTCTATCAAAATATAAAACACAATTTGAGTTGGCCAAAGAAAAAGCTGGACTTGTTCAGCCCGATAAAAGCAGCAATCCTTATATCCAATTCGGTAACAAGATGGAACCACTTATCCGTGATTATATCAACACAATGAACAGCTTAAATTTTTATCCGGATACTTTTATTAATAAAGATGACATGATTCGATCGAATGTTGACGGTATTGATTTAGAAAACAAAATGTTGCTAGAAATTAAAACACATGGAGCTAATCCAACTGAAAAAGTATATGAGGCTCAAATGCAGTTGTATTTCCATCAAACCGGTTGTGATTACGGATGGTTGGCTATGTATCAACGTCCAAAAGATTTTGATCTGGAATTTGATCGTGAAAATCTGGTTATCAAAGAAATTGAACGTGATCAAGGTTATATTGAAAAGATTCTGGATTCAATTGAGACTTTCTGGATCCGATTAGAGTACTTGAAAGAAAAGCCAGACATGAACGAAACAGAATATTATTCCATTGGAAATGATATAGATAAATTAGTTGCACGAGTTGAACGATTTGAATTGCAAATGTTGGAGTTTGAAGAGAAAGCAAAAATAATAAAAGCCCAGCAAAAAGATTTTCGAGATCAGCTTTATCAAAAAATGGAAGAGAACGATATTAAAAAAATTGATACAGGCGATATCGTCATTACACGAGTGCTTCCAGCTGTACGTAAATCTGTTGATAGCACCAAATTGAAAAAGGAACAACCAGATATTTATGAGCAATACCTGAAAGAATATACTACAAAAGGATCTATCAGAATTAAAGAAAAGGAAGTGGCAAAATGATCAGACCATTACAAAAAAACAACAAAATTCTACGCAACAACTCGTGAAGAGGCAGAAACAGAAATCGCCAAAATGCTTGATGAAACAAAGGGATCTATTTTGAAACAAAATATTGTGGCGAAAAACCATAAAGATTTTGGTGACTATTACGAAGCACAAGTAACAGAAGAATTTGCACGCAGTAAAGAAATTGTAGAAGGAGGCTTTCTAGCATGAGTCACTTTAAAGTAGGCCAAAAAGTAAAACTTATTGCGAAAAATGATGGTGGATTGAGCGCTGAAGTCGGAGCGATTGGAAGAATTGAGGAACTGACTACGGATCCAGAATATCCAATCGATGTTTTCTGGTACCAAACAGAAGACAGCGAAGCCGTTCATCCCAGTGAAATTATAACTTTTGAGGAGGAGAACAAATGAGTATTCTACCACCAAACAAACCACAAGTTCCGAAAGATACACCACGAAATTTCTTTATCTGGGGTCCAACTATGGGAGGTAAATCTTTCTTAGCATCACAGTTTCCCAATCCCCTAGTATTTAATACAGATGGAAATGCTGAAGCAAACACTGTTCCTTCGGTTCAGCTGAGAAACATCAAAGATACAAATGGGAAAATAAAGCGTTCGGTAATCGATCAGTTAGACAAGTTAATCACTGCCTTACAAACAGAGAAGCATACCTATGAAACGGTGGTTTTGGATGTAATAGACGATATTGTTGTTATGATCGAGCAATACATTTGTGACAAAGAAGATGTTGAAACGCTTGGAGATATTCCTTATGGAAAAGGATACGCAGCATTTACGAATATTTTTCAGCAGTTAGTTATCGAACTAAAGTCATTGCCGATGAATGTGATTTACATTTCCCGAAATGCTACAAAGATGGAGGGACAAACAGAGATCGATATTCCTTCATTGAAAGAAAAACACCAAAACATCGTGAATGGAAATTGTGACTTATCGATTCAATGCAAAAAAGTTGGCAAAAACTATATTCGTGTGGCAAAAGCACGGCGAAAAGATTATATGCGGGAGCAGGTAGATGACAAATTGATCTTAACTATATTAGACACGATCACTGGTGTATTTGGCCGTTCACCAAAAACTACCAAAAAAGTCCAAGATGACATTGTAAAAGAAATTGAGAAAAAAGAAGATATTCTAGTCACTTCAGAAACAAAAGAAAATCCCAGTGAAGAGGTTGTTCAATCAGCTGAACCAACTGGCAAAGCTAAACCAGGAGCAAGAAAAACAGCTCCGGTTAATCAAACGACATCTAAGACTCAACCAGCCACAACCACACAAAAAGCACAGCGAATCAAACCAAAAGTCTAATAAAAAAAATATATTGAAAAGAGGAATTTAACATGGGATTAAAAGATTTAGCAAATGAAATTTTAGCAGGATTCGATCCAAAAACAGACGATCCAAACGCAGGCGGCAACCAAGGTCTTGCTGATGGTGAATACGATGTAACCTTGGCCAATGTTGAACACAAAGTTTTTCAAAGCGGTTGGGAAGCATTATCTTTTGAAAATGAAGTAACTGTCGGAGAAGTAGCTGGCCAAAAAGAATTTATCAACTTAGGGTTCGACACAGCCAAAGTTCCAGAATTTGTTCTCCAAAAAAATATCAAGATTGTGGCCAAACTGGCTTCTGTAATTGGACTGCAACTGACCGATGATGACTGGGAAGATGAAACAACCATGGCTGCTGCATTTAAAGACGGCGTTGGTAGTCAATTTATTTTAGAAGTGAAGTCTACACAAAATAAAAAGGACCCATCCCGACCATATAAAAATTATGATTTTATTGCATATGATGATCCAGCTGATCAGCCGATTGATCGTTCGGGATCGATTGACATCTCAGATGAAGACCTTCCATTCTAAATTTTAAGGAGCTATGCCAATGTTTACTTTTTACTGGCTGTATAGGAATAAGAATAGCGATAATTGGCTAGCAGTGTTTAAAACGGATAAAAAAATTGAATCAGCTAATAATCGAGAGAGCCTTAAAAAAGCTCTCTCAGCTGTTCATTATCTAGTTGGCTATGGCAATTATCAAGAGAGTGATAAATTTTTAGCCAAGGTACTGACAGACGGAAAAAGCACGTACCTTCAAGAGTATCTTTCAATTGATTTAATGCAGGAAGCCAGAAATTGTACGATTGAAGAAATTGCTTTTAATTTGAACATGGATATATCTGCTAAGAATAAGGAAGAATTTTGCCAAAAACGAATTGCAGTTTTAGAACAAGTTTTTGATTTTAGAGAAGAATATCTAGAAACCAAGTTTGAGATTGTCAAAGAATTTAATTTGCCAGCCCGTTCTTTGAGGAAAACGAGAGCCAATCTTGCTGCAGAAATATTGAAGGCGAAAAAGACACCTAAACGACCGAATGTGCTGATGTATAGCTATGATCGCTATGTACCAAAGTTTGAACTTCCTGAGCGATTACTTTCCTTTTATGATAAAATCCGCACCACTTATCAAAACACAATGGAAGAAAAGCTCAAAAAAGAAAAGTTCAAGATGACGTTGGCCAACATGACCCACGTGTATGGATTCGGTGGACTTCATGCGGCAAAAGAGAAATACAAAGGGGAAGGAACATTTTTGCTGATTGATGTAAAGCAATTCTTTCCATCTATTATAAGAAATAATAATTTTTTGAGTGTGGCCATAAAGAATCCGAAAGCTTTTGATCATTTGTATCAAAAGAAAGTTGAAACGGAAAATTTGACCTATAAAACGTTGATCAATGCCGTTAACGGCTCAATGAACAATCCGTTTTCAGCTATGTTTGACCCTCAGAAATATTTTTCAGTAACAATTAGCGGTCAATTGATCATTACCCATTTAATACTGGTACTTGAAAATTTTTATGAGGAACTAGTACAAACAAACACCGATGGTATTCTGATCAAAATTAATCCAATCATGGAACCGATCATCCGAGAATTACTTGATCTGTGGTGCCAGCAATTGCATTTAACTGTTTCAGTTCATTCCTATCAGAAAGTGTTTCAAAAAGATGTGAACAATTATGTCTTTATAAAAAAAGATGGATCGATGGTCAAACGAGGTATTTTTTCTGAAGCGACGTACGAGTCCTCGCAAATACCAGTGATCACTCGCGGTATCTTTGAATCAGTAGTTAATGGAGTAAAACCACAGGAATTTGTGTTACAAGCATTCAAAAAGGCAGCTATATCTGATTACTTTTTCGTCGGAAAAATGCACAAGGAATACGAAGGAATTGAACAACAGGTTTCCGGGAAGTATGTGCCAATGAATCAAACCGTTTGCGGTATTGCCACAACAAACGAGAAATATGGCGGCGTATTTCAAGTGAAGAATGATCTTCATTCCAAGCTGCCGGGATCACCGCCAAAATTTCTAAGTTATGAGAAAGTAACAAAAAAAGACTTGGACGTAGCATGGTACATTGAACAAATTGAAAAAAACTCATTTTAGAAAGTAGAAAAGGCGGTGGGAAAACAGTGTGCTTAAATATATAAAACTTGAACCAGGGCAAAAAAAGCCTGATCAAAAAAGCCTAGAAGACTTCTACACAGATCTTTCTAAATTGAATGATGCTGCAATCTTATTGAATCCAGAAACAGTCGTTGTTGATTTTGATGAGTATCCAGAGATTGGTTTTAAGCTATTAGAGAAATATCCAACGTTAGCTTTTGAAACAAAGCGTGGATTGCATCTCTATTACAGAAGACCCATTCAAATAAATGGTAAAAAAGTTCTTCTGCGAAATTGGACCAAGAAACTAACTGTTTCTGGCGCACTCGTTGATTATAAAACAGGAAATAATACCACCGGTACGATCAAGCAAAATGGTCGACTAAGAAAAATGCACGGCAATTTAGACATGTTCGATGATCTACCAACATTACCCTTAGAATTGTTGCCTAGTCGATTAAAAAATGTTTTGACTAATATGAAAGAAGGCTCACGAAACAGTTCGTTGTACGCTCATCTTCTAACCGTACGGGAAATGTACGAAATTGATTATGACACCTTGACCAAAATTGCTCATTTCATCAATGAAGAAGTGTACGCCGATCCACTTCCTGAGACGGATGTTTCAGGATTAGTGAACTCAGTAAGTGAAAAAGAAATTCGCGAGCAGCTCTATTTGGATCCAAAAGACATGATTACGACTAGTGAAGCACTTGCGGATGATCTAGGTATCAAATTTTTCAACGGATCGACCTTCCATAAAGAAAATAACTGCTGGATAAACGATCAAAATAAATTACTCAGACAGATAGATCAGCGAATCAAATTAAAGCCAAACAACTGGAAACAGCTGCTGGATTTATTCAAAGTAAAGGGTGAACTCATTGAAACGCATGATTTTCCCATTCAGTTTAGAAACAATTTTATGCTCGATGGTGCGGATATCATTCCTATGGCAACAAAAGAATTCACTCCTTACTTCTTGGATGTGGAATATGATCCAGATGCTTACGACAAAACAGTGGATGACTTCTTAGATTTCTTATCTTCAAATAAAAAAGACTTACGAAATGTCATCGAAGAAATGCTTGGTCATATTTTAATGACGGTTGGCTTTCCACATAAAGTTTTCTTCTTGGTGGGTTCTTCCGGAGCAAATGGAAAATCAACGTTTCTTGAGATGTTAAATTCATTCATCGGTGATCTAGGTCTTAACCTTGCACTAGAACAATTTAACGATCAAACATCCGTAATGGAATTGGAAGGGAAACTGGTGAATGTTGGGGACGATATCGATGCTGGGTACATGGAAAAATCAATGAACTTCAAAACTTTGGCTTCTGGAAACACGATCATGGTCCGCCCCATCTATTCGAAGCCTTACAAATTAAAAAATAAAGCAACGCTAATTTTTACAGCAAATGAAATGCCGACGTTCAAAGATAAGTCTGGTGGGATTGCTCGTCGGGTGGTAGTGATTCCCTGTGAGAATAAAGTAACAAAAGCAGATCCTAAAATAGATGAGAAACTTTCCACAGACAATGCCAAGTCATATCTACTAAACGTTGCACTGAATGCAATGGAACGCATCAATAATAATGGGGGACAGCTTTCCTCCTCCGAAACCGTCGCGAAAGTGACAGAAGAGTATTTTGTGGAAAGCGATACGATTTTAGGGTTCATTAATCAAGGATCAATCGATGAAAACATGACTACAAAAGCCGTGTACGAAGAATATCTGCGATTCTGCGAAGAATCAGGAGCAAAGCCATACTCACAAACCAAATTTACGCAGCGACTTAAATCTATGGGATATGAAAAAAAAGAAAGGAGAATGATGGGAAGAAAACATTTCTTCTATAAATATGTAGTGAATGAAGCGTCCACACTTTAGTTAAACGTCCACACTTTGTCCACACTTTTTTTATGAAAGTATGGACGGGTCAATCCTTTGATACAAAAGGGGTTGAAGTATGTTGTCCATACTGTCTATACTTTTTTCTTTTACTTATAAAAAAAAGAAAGAATATATTAATAATAATATATATATAGTATATGGACTGAAAAAGTGTGGACAGTGTGGAAAAATCGATGTAACTCATGTGGCAGTAAGGATAAACACGTCCACACTTTAGTTTTTAAAGTATGGACAAAGTATGGACGTCCACACTTTTACAAATAAAAAATTAAAAAGAAGGTGATTCATCATTTATGAATGGGTAAATTCGATAATTGATATTGATGAGGAATTACTTGAACTAAAGATTGATTTGAAAATCAATAAAAGAGAACTTCATCGCTGGTCAAACTATTCAGATGGTGATGATGGGGACCTTGCAAAACATCAAAAGTTTTTGACAGCTTTACAAAAACAAAAGCATTTAAAAGGAGTGGTTGAACGATTGAATGATCGAATTGAACGATTAGAAAAAGAACGGAAAGAAATCATTGAATTAATTGATCAATTCAATGGATTAAACAATCGCATTCTAAAATTGAAATATGTGGAAGGTCTGACACTAGAATCAGTTGCCGAAAAGACTGGATATACCTATCAATATATAAGAAGCAGACACGCGGACATCATGAAGATGATACGATTTAGCAAAAATGTATAATACGTTGTCAACACAGATTCAACAGACGTATTGATTTTTACGTGTTATTCTAATATTGTCGAAAAATATGAAAGACAGCACAACTTTTTGAAGCGAGGTGGATCATCTCATTTCAGAATTCGCTCGTGCTGTCTTTTTGTTTTGGAGGAAATCAATGGAAAAGCTTTGTGAGGATGAAGTAAGATGGATGATCAGAAAGTACAAGATAGAGACGCGCAAGCAATACAAGCGACATTTGTTGTTACAACGATTGATCAAATCGTATCTTCCGTATAGAACTGTGTATACTAGTCCTTCACTTAGAATGTGCGAAATTAACTTGGACGTTACAGAGTCTTTTTATCATTGCCTGAGGAGGGAACCAAAATGAAACAAGTGCTTGATCGAATCAAGAAACTGTTAAGAAGTAAAGGTGCAGTATTGACCGCATAATTTTATGAAACAAAACTTAACCAGCAAAGAATGTGAGGTGGTGTGTAATGTGAAAAAGTGGGAACTAGCATACATAGATTATCAAAGCGGCATGAAGTACAAAGACATAGCCGCTAAATACGATGTATCTATCAATACAGTTAAGTCTTGGAAGTCTAGAAAATGGAATGGTTTTCCTGAAAAAAAGGGTGCAACAAAAAAAGAAAAGGTTGCACACAAAAAAGAGGTTCATCCAGTAATAGATAATAATGATCTGACAGAGCAACAAAAACTGTTTTGTCTTTATTATCTACAAAGCTTCAATGCTACTAAGGCATATCAACAGGCTTATGGATGCGATTATAAAACAGCCAATGTCAACGGAAGCCGTCTGCTAGTAAATGCTAGTGTAAAGGCAGAATTGCACCGATTAAAAGCTGAACTGCAAAAGGATATATTTGTTGATGTACAAGATGTTATAGCGGAATATATTAAGCAGGCTTATTCTGACATAGCCGATTATAGCGATTTTGGAACGGAGGATCATTTACTCTTTGATGAGAACGGAAATCCTGCAATTGATGAAGAAACAGGTGAACAGAAAGTCGCTAAAATTTCTTATGTTAGATTGAAAAATAGTGAAGAAGTAGATGGCACACTTATTCAAGAGGTCAAAAAAGGCAAAGATGGTGTTTCTGTCAAACTTTATGACAAACAAAAAGCTATGTCTGAACTACTGAAGTTCTTCGCCGTTGATGAATTGAAACAAGCGCAGATTCGCAAAGTTCAATCTGAGGCTGATATTATCGAAAATAAAGCATCTAAGCTGGTGTTAAATGAAAAAGAACAGAGTAAAGTACAAGGCCTTATTGATATCGGCCAATCACTTATTGGTCCAATAAAGAAAGATGAGGAGAGTGATGCAGATGAGCCAGTTGAAACTATCGACTAAGCAAAAAGAGAATATTTTCCAATCGCTCAAGGGAATTCGGATGGAATTGAATGAGGGAACGATTCGTTCTGGTAAGACGATGTCAGATGCGCAGAAAATGGCGTTGATCTATGCAGGACATCCTGACACCAATCATCTTGTACTTGCTTATAACCAAGAACAAGCTTACAGAATGTTTATGGATTGTGAAGGATTCGGACTGGAACATATCTTTGCCAGCTGTGCTGAGATTCGACACGATGAACATGGAGATCATTTATGGATCAATCTATCAGAGGGAGAAAAGCGGATCTATTATAAAGGTGGCGGAAAAGTAAATGCTGTCGGCGCTATCACTGGTATGTCATTTGGAACAGTCACTTTTTTGGAATTCAACCTGCTTAACAAAGCGGTCATAGAGGAGGCTTTTCGTCGGACTAAAGCTTCTAGCTTTCGTTATCATCTCGCTGAACAGAATCCGCCAGCACCAAATCATCCGAACCTAGAAACTCTTAAACCTTTTATAGAAACTGGGTCTTTTAAGTTTCGTCATTGGCGACCACAAGATAATCCTATTTTAACGAAACAAGCTTTGAAAGAATGGGAAGCGGAATGTAAAGTCTCCGAGTATCTTTACAAACGAGATTGGCTAGGTGATCGTGTGATGCCTGAAGGTGTGATCTATTCAATGTTTAACGAAGATACTCATCTGTCGAAGGGAATCATCGGCAAGCCTGTAGAAGCATTCTTTAGTGCAGACGGCGGACAAAGTGATGCAACTACCTGCTCCTTAAACCTTGTTACATGGAAAGACGGAAAGTATAATCTCTATCGAATGGCCAACTTCTATCATAGTGGTGCCGACACGGGTGTCACGAAAGCGATGAGTGAGTATGCCAAGGAAATTAAGCAGTTTAAAGAATGGTGTTATAAAGAGTGGTCATGGCTACCTAAGCATTCAAAATTCTTTGTCGATCCAGCCTGTAAGTCATTGAGTGAGGAATTACGTGTGTTAGGAATCGTCACAACAAAAGCAGACAACAACTCAAAAGACAAAGTAACCAGCAATGGCACTAAAATTGAAATAGGTATCGAACGTATGCAAAGCGCCTTGTCAAAAGGACGCTTTTTTCTTTACGATCATGATGGCAAGTATGGTCACTATCATTTCATCAAGGAATTAGGAATGTACGTTCGGAATGATTCTGGCTACCCAGTGGATAAAAACAATCATGCATTAGACGAATGTCGTTATGCGATTAATTACTTTACGAAACGCTATGTTCTTTAGCAGGAGGTGATCGGGTGTCATTTTGGCAAGCAATAAAAAGAGTTTTTGGAAAGGGGGCGGTTGCAATAGGAGCGAAAAAAGAGCTTCAAAGTATTTTAGATCATCCAAAGATTCAAATGAGTCGTGAAGAATATGATCGTATTCAAAACAGCTTGCTTTATTACCAAGGGTACACGCATTGTAATTCTGATCAGAGAGCAAAGGCGAATATCAATATGGCCCGCAAGGTTGCTTCTGAGTATGCGAAGGTAATGTTCAATGAACAGGCAGAAATCACGATCGGAAAAGATAATAAATCAAAAAAATATGATGAAGCCAGTGCTTGGATAGAGTCTGTGTTTCAACATAACGACTTCAAGCGTAATCTCAGTAAGTATCTTGAACCAGCAATGGCGCTTGGGGGCTTAGTTGTGCGACCTTATTTCAATGACCAATCAGGACAAATTGAGTTCTCATGGGCACTGCCTGACGCATTTTACCCATTGGAGAGTAGCACCAATAAAATCAGTCAGTGTGCGATTGCGTTTAAAACCATCAAAACTGAAGGCTCCAAAACATTCTTTTACACGCTACTTGAGTTTCACCAGTGGATCGACGGAGAATATTGGGTGCTCAATGAGCTTTATGAAAGTGAAAAATATAATGTTTTAGGAATGCAGGTATCGTTGGACACTTTGGAACAATATGCAGAGTTGGATCCAGCGAGGCATGGGGAAGAAATTGAACGCCCTATCTTCTCTTATTTCAAGCCAGCTGGTTTTAACAATATCAACCCATATTCGCCACTTGGTGTTGGTGTGTACGATAACTGTAAACGAACACTTGATCGACTAAACAAAGCGTTGGATGCGTTTGATCATGAAATTGATGTGGGAAAACGGCGAGTTGCTGTTCCTGAATCGATGCTGGATGGTGTGCCCAACAAAGAGACTGGAAATATTGATTTGACCTTTGACCCAAACGATGATTTCTATGTGGTTATTCCCGGATCTAAACCAGATGATTTTAAGATTACGGATTTAACTCATGAAATTCGAACAGAACAATACATTGGAGCAATCAATCATCGGTTACGTCTTCTAGAAATGGAAGTGGGACTTTCGACTGGTACGTTCGTTTTCGATGGTGCCGGGGTACGTACGACGAATAAGACGGCAACTGAGGTAATCAGCGAGAACTCGCAAACATATCAATCGAGGAACCAGCAAACAACCGAATTAGAGGAATTCATTCGGGATGTTGTACTAGCGTTGTGTGAGTTAGGCCGGGCCACAGAAGTTGATGGGAAACCACTATTTAGTGGTGAATCTCCAAATCGTGAAGAGATCGGTGTGAACTTTGATGATGGCATCTTCTTAGATAAAAAGTCAGAATCTGATTATTATCGTGAACTGAAAAATGATGGGCTGATTCCCGGATGGTTAACTTTAGCCAAAATAATGAAGTTGCCTGAAAGTAAGGCAAAAGATCTTTACCGACAAGCGCAATTAGATGTAGTTGATGAGACTACTGGTAAAATACGAGATTCTGGATACGAAGACTTCGAGGAGTGATTGAATGGCCATTACACCTAACCAGTTAGATATTGAGGCTTCTTATATTCAAGATGCTTATATGGCGATGGAAGATGAGATCATGAGGATGCTTGTCAAGCATTTGAAAATGCCAACTCGAATGCCTTTGAATGAGGACAATGCTTTTCATTGGAAAATTGAAAAGATGTATCAATTAAATTTATTGAATCAACAATCTTTGCAGCAATTGGTCAATGAAACAAGTCAGTATTCTTATGATCAGCTACGTAAAATCATCGTGGATATGGGGTTTGAAGTCATTTCAGATCTTGACAAAAACTTATCTCAACAAACTGGAAAAGAACCGCCATCACGAACTGAGATTGACAATGTGATGGAGTCGTATCTTAATCAGCAATGGCGAGATCTTGACAATCATGTCAATCAAACGCTGATCGACACTAATTATCCGAATAATCCACTGGCTAAGATGTATCAACAAGTTTTAAACGATACTGCGGCCAAAATCATTGGCGGCACTAAAACGCCACAACTGGCGCTTAGAGAATCGATCTATGCGATGGTGGAAAAAGGGGTGATGACGACCTTTGTCGACAAGGCAGGGCGTGAATGGAGCCTTGAGCGCTACGTTCGGATGGTTTTGAAAACCACAACGCATCGAGTCTATCAGGATCTGCGACTTAAGCGAGGGTTAGAGCATGGAATTGTCACAGCGCTAATGAGTAGCCATATGGCTGCACGACCACACTGTGCCCATATCCAAGGCGGATGGGTCTTGCTTGTCCGTAAAGAGGATGCGCCGGAAGAATTACGTCATATTTCATCGATCTATGATTATGGATACGGTGAGCCTGACGGAACCCAAGGTATTAATTGTCGACATCGATTGTACATCCAAATCTATGATCCGGATCTTGATATTCACATGAAGCAATATGATCCAAAACAAGCGATTGACAATGCGGACTTGGTTGCCAAGCAACGCCGCATGGAAGTCGCTATTCGACGTGCTAAGCGGCAATTGAACGCAGCAACGACAATGGACAACAAAGAAGATGTTCTGCACTTCAAAAAACTGGTCAGACGACGTCAAGCAGCACTGCGTACTTTTATCAATGAGCATGATCAATTGTTACGCCGGGATTATTCGAGAGAGCAAGTATATTCATAAAAGGAGGAAGCATGGTTGAAGGATTAAAGCAAATTGGTCTTGCTTTGAAGTTTGAGGATTTTGGTTTGTTTAGTCTAGCTTGCTAGGCTTTTATTTTGTCCTGAATATGACATTAAACTGTTTATCTACCGAGTGAGCGGTATAACTCACACTCTAAACTGGTACCAACCAGAATAAAAAGGAACGGAGAATGAATCATGGAATGGATCAAAGAAATTTTATCAAAACACGTCGGAGAGGATGGGAAGTTTGATCTAGACGGAGCGACAAAAGAAATAAAATCAGAATTTCCGAAAAATGCTGTGCCTAAAGCTGATTTTAATGATAAGTCTCAAAAGCTAAAAACGGCAAACGAAGATTTAACCGCCGCAAATGCGCTTGTTGAGCAGTTGAAAGCATCGAACAGTGGAAATGAAGATCTGCAAAAACAAATTGATGACTATAAAAATCAGTTAGAAACCGTAACCGCTGAAAGACTAGCAGATCGTAAGAACGCTGCGATCGAATTAGCTTTAACACAAGCTGGAGCTAAGAACATTACAGCTGTGAAAGCTTTGTTGAAGGCAGATGAATTGGAAATGACTGACGAAGGGGTCAAGGGATTAGATGATAAAGTAGCCTCACTAAAAAAAGATGAAGGCTATTTGTTTCAATCAAGCGATCCTGCACCACAGCCAAAGAAAAAGCAGTTTGTGGCTGCTGGTAATACAGGTGGTGGTGAGCCACCTAAAGAAAAAAGCTGGAAAGATAATTTAGCAGAGAATATTGCAAGAACAAAAAATAATTAGGAGAGTGGTTTAAATGCCAGTAATTTTAGACAGTAAAGATTTAGCGAAAATCGACAAGGAATTTGCAGCTGAGTCGCAAGTATGGGAAGTATTGACCCAAGGGGCAAAAGATATCACGGAAGCTGATTTTGTGGGTACTCACGAAGTACGTGTAAATGAAATGCAAGGATTTACGGCTGCCGATTATAAGCGGAATAAAGAAAACGAACGGAACAATATCTCCGTTGAGAAATCAACTTTAAAATTGGAAAAGGAACGTTGGATGGGCTACGACATGGATCGCTTAGATCAATCGGAAAATGCAGCTTATCAAGTAGGTGCTGTCATTGAAGAGCACACTCGATTGGTTACGATTCCTGAGAAAGATCAAACCGCTGTTGCACGTTTACTTGAAGCCGGATTTGATACTTCTGATAATGTTTACAAAGGAAAAACGGTCAAAGAAACAATCACTAAATCTAATATTTTAGATAGCTTCGACGATGCTGAAGCGTACATGACTGACACAGAAGTCATTGGTCAGTTTGTGGCATTTATGTCTAGTGATGCCTACAAAGCATTGAAGAATGCAGATGGCGTTTCTAAAACTTTTACCACCAACACTGTTCAATTTAATGGTATCGATCGTCGTGTCGAGATGCTTGATGGCACGAACATCATCATCCAAAAGGTTGCTAAAAATCGGTTGCAGGTCGATGAAGACAAGCATATTAATTTCATTATGACACCTATCACCGTTGCTAAGCCAATCGAGAAGTACAATACGATTGATTTGGTCCCTGCTGACCAGGATCGTGGCGGTTACCGTGACACCATCAAAGGGTTGGATTATTACGATTGCTTGGTACTTAAGAAAGCACGTCCAGCAATCTATATCTCTTATGATGACCCAAAAGCATGACCCCGGAAGAACCGGGGAAGTCTGGGGTAGAAGGTAAATCATTTGTCATCGATGACATGAAAGTTGATGAGCTTAGAGCTGAGTTAAATCGTCTTGGCATTGAGTATCCATCAACTGCCAAGAAACCAGAATTAATTGAGCTGTTAAAAGAGAGTGAATAACCACTCTCTTTTTTCATGGAGGTGAAACCATGGAACGAATAAGACGTAAGCCGTTGAATGAAATCTTTGACGATCAGGAAAGCATCGAGCCATGTGGCTACTTGTCTCTTAAAGAGTATAAACGCTTGGTGGATAAAGAAACAGAACTGACTGAAAAAGATTTCCGAAAGTTTCTGAGAAAAGCTAGTGCATTGTTGGACATCCAAACGAGACGTTTTTATCAGAGGAATGATCTCGAGTCAGATATTCCGATGCGGCGCGATGCATTCAAGTTGGCTGTTGCTTATCAAATTGAGTACATGCATGAGGCTGAGGCCACTACAACGTTCGGCATGCAAGAGCCTGACAGCTGGTCCATTGGTCGGATGAGTGTTTCTAAAAGCAAAGGTGGTTCGTCATCGACAAACGAAGTATCCCTGCTTTCTGGGGACGCTATGCTGCAGTTATCTGGCACAGGCCTGTTATATCGTGGGGTGAGTCGATGAGAATGCCACCAAAACGTTTTTTCCCTCATGCAATGATCTATCGGAAGAAAATTGGTGTAACCCCAAGAGGTGAGCCTATTCTTGAGGATGAGCTTGTCATTGAGCATGTCCGCTTTGATGACACAGTCAAGTTTGAGCCGAGGGATGTCGATGGGAAAGTACAAACGCCCAATGCATTGATTTCTATGGTGAAGAAATACACTGGACCATTACCAGAATTTTCAGTTGCAGACCAAATTGAGATCTTTGGCAAACATTACACTATCGCAAAAGTTGTACCGCTGAATGCTGATTCACCTGATCCTTTCGGCTATGAAATTGAGGTGGTCTGATGAGTGGGATCAAGATTGACATTGATCTAGGTGGTGTCCGATCAAAGCTTAGTGAAGATAACTTGGGGCTTGGTCAGTTGAACATGGCCAACCGGATGCTACAAACCATGAACGAAAATGTGGTGCCATGGGACACGATGCATTTGCGTGACACTGGCCAAGTATCTGGTCGGGGAAGTCAGCTGATATTTGATGCGCCATATGCAGGTCCGCAGTATTATGGCGGCCGAAAGCATCCAGTAACTGGTGTATGGATCCCATTTGTCAATAAGCAGCCCGGAACCGGTCCATTTTGGGATGAAGCAGCGAAACCCTTATTCATGAGTGATTGGTTACAGGCATTTAAGATTGGAGCGAAACTATAATGGATTTTATAGATCGGCTACAGGAAGTAGCCAGTAAAATCGATGTGCCGGTGATTATCCAAGCCATCGATCAGGAGGAGTCAATTCGGTTGGTACCACTACCGGGAGGCCGAACAGTCAAATCGTACATGAATGGGGACAAGGTCAAGGAATTGCCGTTTGAATTTCGGTTCAAGACCCAAAACTTTTCTGGCGACCGTGTCATCTATCAGCTTTCTGAGATTTTAGAAAATGTGAAATCTATCCCATCTGAAGATGGTTCTTATCAATTCATGGCTTTGACAATTTCCAATGAACCCTTTTTGCTTGGTCAAGACGATAAAAAGTTCTTCTATTATCGATTAGTCGTCCAAGCAAAACTCTATTTTAAAAATAAATCACAGGAGAGTGAAGACTAAATGAAAAATGTAAACAGTGAACGTGGTCATTTTATTGCGCCATTTACGAATATCGCTACACCACCAACAGAAGCTGCGTGGGTAGAATTGGCAGATGGAATTGAAGACATTTCTGATGCGACAACGGAAACAACAGAGGAAAAAGCTTACTACAACGGCGTGAAAACAAACATGGTCAATAGTGTATCTGGAGCTTATAACGTATCTGGTGACTATGATTCTGAAGATAAAGCACAAAAAATTATTGCAGACATGAAGTATAAAACCGGCATTGGTCGTAAAGTTTGGCATCGTGTTGTCAGTGCTGACAAGACAAAACAATGGACTGGACATGCGACAGTGACGGACATTGTGGCTGGATCTGGTGCAGCGGATGCAACGGAAGATTTTTCTTGTACAATTACCTTCGATGCAACACCGACGGAAGGTGTTCCGGGATCCGGTGGTAATAACGCAGATGTGTCTTTGAATTCTGCACCAACAAACACTAAAGCAAACAAGAAAGAAGAGACTAAGTAAGAGGAGCGATTATCGCTTCTCTTTTTTACATACCAACGAATGGAGGAAACAAACATGGTAAAAATCCAAGTGAAAAAAACACAACTACCAATTGAGATTGGCGAACACACATTTTATATTGATACATCCGAAAAAGGAGCAGAAGCCTTTTGGAAATTAGTTTCAAATTATGCGACAAAGTCTGCAAAGATCACTGAAAAACTGGAAAAAGAGATGATCAAACCGGAAACAGCTGACAGGAAGGCGCATGAAGAATTAGAAAAAGTGATGGATCAGCTTTTAGGAGATGGCGCATTTAACAAGTTGTTTAAGCTTTCGCCTGACTACACATTGATCTCTGAGTACTACATGGAGATTTGTTCCGCAGTAGGAGAAGAGCTTGGCGGACGAAAAAAACAATTCTTCGATAAAATGCAGCGTTACTTAGAAGGATAGAGCAATGAAACTACAGTATCGATTAGAAGACACGGTGGAAATCGAAGGCGTTAGTTATCCGATCGATCTTTCTTTCGATACGGTGCTACGTCTTTTTGACTTGTTAAAGGATCCGATTTTGACGGAACCAGAAAAAATTGTTCTGGGTTTACAGCTTTTATTAGGTGTTTCGTTTTTGTATGACATTGAAACACAAAATACGATTTTTTTATCAATCTTGGAAACTTTTGATATTTGGGAAAAACCAAAGCCACGTTATGACAAGAAGGGCAACCAATTAAAACCAAAAATGAAAGAGATTGCGGACCAGCATTTTTCTTTTGATTATGATGCGCCAAATATTTACGCAGCATTTTATCAATCATACGGTATCGATCTATTTGAGGAACGAGGGAAGATGCGATGGGAGAAGTTTATTGCCTTGTTTGGAGGATTACCAGATGAAACTAGGTTTAGACAGATCGTGTCGATAAGGACGAGGAAAATGCCAACAGGAAAAGGAAATAAAGAAGCAAAAGATGAACTAAGAAAATTGAAGAAACTCTATGCACTACCGAAAGAAGGTGAAGAAGATGAGTCGAAGTGATGGTAAGGTAACGATCGACATAATCGTCAACGGCAAACAGGTCACGAAAGAAATTGACACGGTCGAACAAGGCTTTTCCAGACTGGGTAAAAATGCCGATGATGTCATGAAAAAAGTCGGGTCTGACATGGGTGCGAATACTGAATCAGGAGCAAAATCGGCAAATCAAGCAGTAGATTCTGTCGAAAAGACCGTATCAGGTTTAGGAAAGACGACCGAATCTGCAACAGCTAAAGCTGGTAAGTCAATCGGTGATAACTTTGATACAGGTGCCAAGGATGCCAATCAAGCGACTGATAGCGTGGCTAAAGGAGTGGCAGACCTAACCGCCACGACGAGCACTGAACTAGCTAAGTCAGGACGTATCATGGGTGAATCCTTTGATTCTGGCGCCAAAAATGCCAATCAGGCCAATGAAAGTGTCGTTAAATCAGTCACAAGCTTGGTTTCTTCTGTGGAATCTTCTGCACCAACAATGGGGCGTAGTATTAGTGAAACTTTTCTAAGTGCTGCTAAGGATTCTGAAACTTCTACAGATTCTATTACGAAATCTGTGAATCAAATGGTACCGCAAGTCGATTTATCAGCCACAAAAGCCGGGAAAAGCATTGCTGAAAATTTTGATTCCGGAGCGAAATCATCAATTGCAGCTCTTGATAGCGTTGGTAAATCAGGAAGTTCGTTACTAAATAGTGTGGAGAGTTTTTCTAATAAATCAGGTCGAGCAATTGCTGAATCGTTTGAATCTGGTGCTAAACAAGCCAATAATGCCACGGAAAGTATTGGGAAAACAGCTTCGAAAATGGTACCGCCTGTGGAACTGTCTGCTACCAAAGCCGGGAAAAGCATTTCAGAAAGTATTGAAGCCGGAGCCAAACATGGATCAAGTGCATTAGGATCTGCCGTTGATGCTATGAAGGGGCATTTATTGGCCCTACAAGAGTACGCAGATACCACTGGGAGTAAGTTAGGTGATTCTTTTGAGAAGCCTAATCCTGGTGCCAATCTGTTAACTGGTAGTGTTGGGAAATTAAGCGCAGCGATGTTGATCACAAAAGGAGCAACTACAGCACTAACGATGGCTAAAGGTTCATTAGATGGTGCATTTGGTCGTATTGATACTTTGAATAACTTTGAAAATACGATGACTCGATTAACTGGTAGCTCAGAAGAAGCCGCTGCAGGGATGGAAGGCGTTCGAGATGTCGTTGTTGGTACAAACTACATGCTTGATAGTGCGGCACAGACCGTTCAACGTTTAGTTATGCAAAATGGTTCATTAGAACAATCGACGAAAAGTTATCAAATCTGGGGTGATGCAGTTGCCATGTATGGTGATGGCGCTGCAGAAACAATGGATAATGTGATGGATGCCATGATCCAGATGCGAGCCACCGGTACCGTAAACATGGCTCAAATGGATCGGATGGTCCGTCGTGGTGTTGATCCTTGGAAAATCTATGAAGATGCAACTGGCATGAGTATGCAGAGTATTCGTGATGCGTTGCGTGATGGCGAAATTAGTGCCAATGAGTTTTTTGATACGGTTGAACAGGCGATGCGTGATGGTGGGAATGAATTCACCTCGGTTTCTGGGATGGCTCAACAAGCTGGGGATACTTGGGCAGGGTCGTTTGCCAATATGGCTACTGCAACAAGTCGAGGAACAGCAAACATTATCGCATCTATGGACGAAGCATTTGGCAAAACTCGCTTTGGCTCAATGAAAGAAAATATTCAAGGGTTTGGTAAAACTTTTGAAGGGGCGTTGAATAGTATCGCTGGTGTCATCCCTCCGGTTGTTTCGGCTATTGATATGATGGCTGGTGGGGTTATTGCTGTGAAAGACGCAGCTGTGACGGCAGCACCTGTAATTATCGGATTAGGAACTGCATTTGGTGGACTACTTATTGTACAGAAAGCAGCAGTTGCTACAGCATCTTATGTTCAGATGTTGAAATACCTGACCGGTGCAACTTCTGGTGCGACGATGGCTAAAAAAGTTGATGCAGTTGCTACAAAACTGGGAATCAGTCTCAACTTACAGAACGCCACCACCACTAAAGCGGTTGTCGCAGCAAACATTTCCAATGCAGCTTCACTAAAAGGGGCAGCAGCTGCCCAAAAAACCTATGCGATTGCTGTTGGTGCTTCTGCAGTAGCGAAGAAAGCATTAGCGGCTGCTAGTATTCTGTTAAATCCTGTGGTCGCAGGCACTGCGGTTGCACTTGGTTTAGCTGGAGTTGCGGCCGCCAAAATGGGCATAGATTTCTTTGCAGCTCGTAAAAAAGCCAAAGAATTAGCTAGTGAATTAGATGGATTAAAAGGCGATCTAGATAATGTCGGAAAGTCAACCCAGTCCAGTGCAAAAGAATTTGAATCACAAGCTAAAGTGATCGAGTCGAATACAGAAAGA
This sequence comes from Enterococcus sp. AZ095b, assembly GCF_051714725.1. Classification (NCBI taxonomy): domain Bacteria; kingdom Bacillati; phylum Bacillota; class Bacilli; order Lactobacillales; family Enterococcaceae; genus Enterococcus; species Enterococcus sp. AZ095b. Next base: position 762,919 of record NZ_JBIOSL010000001.1, read on the forward strand.
AACAAGGATCTAGCAGCTGAATTACAAAGGCTTTCAGCAATTGAAGATAAATCGGCTGCGGATAAAAAATTGATGGCTGATACAGTTGATGAACTGAATAATTCAGTGACTGGTCTAAATCTCTCTTACGACGAAGAAACAGGCCTGCTTAATGCAACCACAGAAGAAATAAACAAACGAATTGAAGCTTCTAAAGGAATGGAAGAAGTCAATCGGCTAACCGAACGACAAAAGACGTTGAATCAAGAAGCTGCAGACATTGAATCCTCATTAACTGAAGTAGCCAAAGAACGTATGAGATTGGAGCAAGAAGCCTCAGAATCTGGCGTGGATGGAAAGAAAAAAGTCAAAGAATCGCTGGAAGGACTGTCTCAGAAGGAAGATGAACTTCAAAGTTTACTTGTTGAAAATCAATCTGAACGAAATCAATTGTACACGGAGGAGCAAGAGAAAAGACGAGCAGTCGCAGAGACAGTCTCAGAAGCTAATTCTCAGATGATTACTTCATGGAATGTTCTATCTGATGCACAACAAGCTGCCTTGGAATCTATGAATAGCATGTACAAAAAGCTGGTAGAAGAATCAGGGAATGCTTTTAAGCAGATTGAACAACAAGAAGCGATAAGCTTGGATCAAATGAAGGAAAATCTACAAAAAAATGCTGAAGCTATGAGAACGTGGTCGACCAATGTTGCCATTTTGGCGAAAGCCGGTGTAGATGATGGCATTATTATGCAACTTGAAAAATTAGGTCCAGCAGGTGCATTACAAACGCAACAGATGGTAGATGAGATGGGGTTAAATCTTAGTTCATTAGCGGAGTTAGGTGGAGAACATACAAAAACCCTGCTGGAACAAATGGGGCTTCATATGGAGGACCTACCAAAAATGTCAGCTGAACAATCGGCGTGGTTTGTTGAAAATTTAGATCTTGAATTAGGAAAATTACCAGAAACAGCACAACAGCACATTAGTGATTTAAATGGGACTGCGGATGCAACGATGAAGCAAGCGATGGCGAGTATGGGGAATATCGTTGGTGAAGAAACGGAAACTGTTGCTGAAAAATTTGGATTAATTCCAGAAAAAAGTGAGGCATCTTTACGGAGAGGAACAGAGGGGCGAGACTTTGCACAGTGGGGACGTCAACCTGTCGAAGAAATTGGGGATGGGATGGTAGAAGCAACCCCCAAAGTAGAGGAAGCAGCAAAGGAAGTTGCTCAAACGCCAGAGAGAGTGATGGGCCCTCAATTAGAACAAACTGACTATACCTCAATGGGTGCAGCACCACCAACAAAATTGGGGCAAGGAATTTTAGATAATATTACTTCGGTGGAAGAAGCTTCTAAAGAAGTAGCTAATGTTCCGGAACAAACGATTAGAGAAACCGTGGGGATCGATAAATATATTTCTCTGGGGCATCCTGTTGGTGAAGGAACAAGTCAAGGTGTACGTGAAGGAAAATCACAAGTAGAATCTGCAGCAAAAGAGATTGCGATGGTTCCAGAAAATATTTTAAACAACGAAATGACTGCTAGTAATTACAATAAAAATGGTCAAGATGTTGGTGCCGGATCTGCTAAAGGAATAAAGGATAGTCAAGGAGCTGTCCAAAAAGCAGCAAAAGAAATTGCACTAGTACCAGGAAATGAAATTTCCACACACATGAATCAACAAGAATACCAAAAGCATGGAGAAAAGGTAGGTAAAGGCACAAGCCAAGGTATCGCTGACACCGCCCTTCAGGCAGTTTCTGAAATCAATAAAATGACGGAAGAGATGGTCAGAGCGTCCAATGAGGGATCTAAAAAAATGCAGGAAGTTTTTGAAAAACTGACTAAGGAAATAGATAAAACGTTACAAAGTCTTCCTAAGATTGCCACAGCAGCCATGCGTGAATCAAATCAGGCCTATCGTGAGGGGATGCGGGGTGCAACTGACATTATCCGTGAGGGTGCACAACAAATGCCTAATCAAATGAATCATCTACCTGATCAGTTTTATCGCATTGGCCAAAACTCTATGATTGGCTTAAATAATGGTTTGATTGCCGGGCAAGCCCAAGTTCTTAGCACTGCAGCTTCCATCGCTAATCAAGTGGCACAAACGATGCAACGAGCCTTAGATATCAATTCACCATCCAAAGTGATGGAGATGGATGTGGGACGTTGGATTCCTGCTGGTATTGGCGAAGGGATTGAGCGATTCAAGCATTTAGCGTTAGATGCCATTGAGGATTTAGGTGCCCAGCTTGTCTTGCCGAATATCCAAGCCGAGTCGATTGCGATTGCAGGAAACGCTGGGTTTAGCGTATCGTTGCCAGCAGGTAGGAGTGAATCAATTACCACCAATCAAACCATTCATAATACGCCACATATCGATATTCATTTTGATGAGATCACAATCAATGACAAATTAGATATTGCTGAATTGTCGGAATTACTCGCAGAACACACGGCAGATGAAATGAGGAGGAGATTAGAGTGAAAGCTGTACAACCCTATTTTGAATTTAATGGCCATAAGTCGATCGACAAGAATCTCTACCTCCTTAATGAGATGGAGTTGACGATTCCTGAATCAGATTTGCGATTTGATGAGGTCGATGGTCGACAAGGGGCAATCATTTACGACAATGAACGAGAAAAAGATATCATCAAAACATTTCCGATGGAATTAAGGAAAGAAGCAGACAAGTCGCTTTTTCAGCAAGTCAGAGAAATTACGCACTGGCTGAAGGAACCAAAGCGATACAGTCGGCTTCTTTTTTCTGAGGATTCGGAATACTTCTACGAAGGCATCTTTCATTCGCAAGTTCGAATTCTCGATCGCTGGCGTGATCATTTTGACTTAGCGTTGCCTTTTCAGTGCAAGCCAGTAATGTATCGGTTGGATGGTCAAACAGCTGTTTCCCTTTTATCCGGACGTACACTAGACAATCCTGAATCGATTCCATCACTGCCGATAATCCAATTTCGATACAGTGGGACGGCAGATGCGTCCCTGACCATTAATGGTCGGCAGTTTCGAATTCTGAGAGCTGCCGGTGCTGGCATGATTACGATCGATAGTGAGTTAGGGACAGCGTATCGTGATGGCACAGTCAATATATCAAGTGCGATCTTGATGCAAAACGATGGGTACCATGTTCCGCAGCTGCGACCAGGAACTAATACCATTTCATTCACTACACAAATCACACAGGTAACAATTACACCAAGATGGAGGTCGATTGCGATATGAGTGTGCCAATTCTTTACAATGAATCGAATAACGATTACAGCACGCTCGGTCTAGGGTTATTGAATGAAGCAAGCAGCGTATTGGCTGTAAGACATAGAAATCAATTTCCATATCTAACCTTTAATTATCCAATCAACGGACAGTTATTTTCTCAGTTGAAAAAAGGGAAGAAAGTAGTAGTTGATGTTGGTCCGGGTACTCGATCGAAGCGACAACGATTTGAAATCACTAAGATTACTAAACCTCAACACGGCATTATTTCTATTAAATGTGATCATATTTCACTTTTAACCGAAAAAACAGCACTAAACAAAGGACAGAAGCACACCGCTATTTCGGCGCAAGAAGCGTTGAATCAGTGGCGCGCTCTTTTAGTTCCTCAGCGTGATTTTACCGTGTTTACCGATCTGACGACCGTTACTGCCATGGACTTTTCCGAAGTTGGCCACTTTGAAAGTGCTGCGGAAGCATTAGGTGGGAAGGAAGGTTCGATACTTCAAAATTACAATGGTGAATATATTTTTGATAATAACGAGATCCGCTTGATGCGAAACGGTGGAAGAGATACTGGTGTCGTCATTGCTTATGGCAAGAACTTAGTGGATCTCGTGCAAGAAGAATCAATCGAAAGTACCTACACATCAATACGACCTTATGCTCGAGCAAATGAAGAAGGTGCCAGTGAGTTAGTTCTTCCGGAAGTCATTCTAGATAGTTCTCATGTCGACAAGTTTCCGGAACGTCGGGTACAGACAGTGGATCTCAGTAGCCGCAACCCTCAAACGGTCGCAGAGTTACGCCAGTTCGCTCAGTACTATATTTCTAGCAATCAGGTCGGGTTGCCTCGTGTAAATCTGAAAGTGAAGTTTGCGGATCTGTACAGTGCGACTGGTGAGGAACAACATCGGCTGCTCGAGCAATTGGAGCTGTATGACACCGTCACCGTGGCTTTTAACAAGCTAGGTGTCAACGTCAATGCGAAGATCAATCAGACGGTTTGGAACGTGCTGTTAGATAAATACGAATCGATTGAGATTGGCGATTCAAGAGCGACATTGGGGTCCAACCAAAAAGAACAGGATCGCGATCGTGAGGAACAGATCAATCGACCGCCCATTATTGGCCCTGGAAACATAGCCAACGTTAGACCTGGCACAATTACAAATCTTGTTGCTTATGGTGGTTTTAGCCAAGTTCTTCTGCATTGGGATATGCAGGGACTGACCGTTCGAGAATATGAAATTTACGGCTCTCAAGAAAAAGGCTTTGTTCCGGGACCAAGTAACTTGCTAGGTACGACAAACGTCAATGCCTATACTCACGGTACAGAAACCAAATTGCAATGGTACTACCGTGTTCGGGCAGTTAATCACCACGGTGTCGCTGGTCCATTTAGCTACGAGGTGTTTGGCCAAACGGCAAATACGAAAGACCTCGATGAACTGGAAGGGATCTTGGATGATCTGAATGATCGGATTCTTCCGGAACTGGATGAACGTCTGACAGCGAACGATCAACTTCTTTATGATTTGAAGCAGAACATTTTGCCGGATCTTGAAGGCCGGTTAAAAGAGCTTGAAGTTGAAATGGACATACTCACCACCGTTAAGTTGCCGGGACTTGAGCAGAAATTGATCGATAACGAGCTTGCGTTGAATGAATTGAATACTGTCTCGCTACCTTTATTGGATGAGCGTTTGAAGTCAGCCGAACAAAATTTCCTAGATGCACAAAAACGAATCGATGATGCAATGGCGGACATTCGAGAGGTTGAGGATCTGCTTTCTGATTGGCAGTGGCAAGACACGGTTGAAATTGACGGCGGGAAAATTCGAGCTGACACCATTTTGGCAAGATCAATCCAAGCCGGAAGCATTACAACAACGCAGATTCAAGCTGGAAGCATTGTTGGGAATGATTTGGCTATTAACACCATTACAGCTAGAGAAATCAATGCGCAAACCATTACGGCTAATGAAATAGCCACAAATGCAATTATCACACGGCATATATCAACCAATGCTGTAACCGCGAATGAGATAGCCGCCAATACTATAGCTGCAGATAATATTTCCACTAATGCAATTATCGCTCGACATATTTCAACTAGCGCAATCACGGCAGAAAAGATCAATACGAACGCTGTAACGGCCATAAAAATTAACGCAGGTGCTGTCACTGCTGAGAAAATTGCGACGAGTGCTGTGACTACAGTCAAGTTGAACGCCGAGGCTGTAACGGCAGCAAAAATAGCTGCCAATACAATCACAGCAGCGCAGATTGCTACGAACACGATCACGGCGAATCAGATTGCGACAGAAACGATCACAGCGAATCGAATTGCAACAAACGGTATCATTGCGCGCAATATTACGGCAGGATCGGTCGTCGCAGACAAATTGGCAACTGGATCAGTGACAGCAGTCAAAATAGCTGCTGGAGCCGTCACCGCTGATAAGATCGTCGCGCGAGCTGTGACTGCGGATAAATTAGCGACAAATGCCATTCAAGTTGGCTTTAACAACATGGGGAATAGCTTGAGGTTGACGCCTACGACGTTGGCATTTTGGCAAAGCACCTCCGTGCGGTTTATGGAAATGACTGGTCTTCGACTTGAATTTTTCACTGGTCAAAGCACACGTATTGGTGGTTTTGAGCGAAGCAGTATGAGTGGGCGAACTTGCGTCGCGTACTTTGCAAGAAACTCTTATAGCTTAGTGTTGGGACGAATAGTCAACTCCGCAGGAACGAGTGAACAAAGAATACCTGTGATGGAAATTCAAGGAAATAACGCTGCAATCCAGATGCACGCCAACATCAACATGAATAGATGGAGCATAACCAATCAATCCGATATCCGCTTGAAAGAGAATATCCAAGAAACTTCTGTTTCAGGCATAAAAGAAACAAAGCGAATTCGCATGGTTGATTTTGATTGGAAACAAGACTATCGTCCAATTGACAAAGACACTCCGCCACCAACTACTCGTCAGTTTGGAATGATTGCCCAAGAGGTACCTTTCTTACAAGCAAACATTGATGGGGATAATCATTATTTGTCGATTGATATGAATAAACAAGTCAATCTAAATACGAAAACCAATCAAGAGTTGATCGCGATCGTTGAAAGCCAAGAACAGCGTATTCAAAAATTAGAACGAGAAATGGAGAAAATCGCATGAAGATTACACTAAAGAATTATGAATTAAGTACTGCGTTAGCTTTTGTTGCAAAAATGGACTTAAAGGCAGCAAGTGCTAGTCGACACCGATCGAAATTCAAAAAGGAGCTTTTAAAAGCAATTGAGGGACTGCAAGAGTCAGAAATGGAACTGTATGATCAGTATGGTGAAAAAGATGCAGATGGGAAGCTGGTCATCAACGAATCCCAAACAGGATATGAAGTAAAAGATTCCGAAAAGAATCAGTTTGCACAAGAACTACATGCCTTGTTAGATGAAGAAATCGTGCTCGAAAGTGGCTTATATGCCAAGAATTTTTCTTTGTTTGGGAAGGTGCTTGCTGATTACAACGGTATGATTTCAGGGAAAGAAGCAGACATTTACGATCGCTTGATGGACGAATTTGAAAAGGAGGAAAACCAAGATGTTAAAGACTAACAAAAGCACTAGTGTGAATAGACAGGTCATGATTGACGAAACGATGGTTGTTTATCTATCGGCTTCGATCGATGAAGATAAAGGGGTGTCAACGTCACCATCAATCAGTATCCAAGAGCCCGATTTATACCAAAAAAACAAAAAGACTTGCCGTGAAGGAATTCAAGAATTTTTGAAAGAACTGTGGGCGTTAGAAGATAAAGCTTGAAGGAGGACGGACGATGGAAAATCTCTACGTAACCAGTGAAATCACGTTAAATAAAACGGCGGAAAAACGTTCTTCTCCTATACCAACCAACACAGAGTTTTTCAGTTATGATCAACGCGTCGCAAAAAAGACGATCAACTTTCAGTTTAAGGGGGAGCCGTTGGATCTTTCGGAAGCCAATATCATTTTGGGCTTTGACTTCGTGACTGCAGGTCAGTCAGTCATTTTTGAAAGTGCTGATGGCTCAATCAAAATTGAGGATCCCACAGCCGGAAAAGTAAATGTGATGTTGCCAAATGACATTTACGCGTACTCCGGATCAGTGAACATTTATGTTTTTGTGGAGTTTCCTAATGGCCAATCTTTAGACTATCCGGCATTTAGTACCGAATTCCAAGAATCTTGGCTTGATCAAGATCTTGGAGAAATGGCGCAATTTTATGTGAAGCGGTTCGAGGATCTACGAAACTTGGTTCTGGAACAAGCCTCAGGAATTGATCAGGATTTGACCGAATTTGAAAATCGAATTGGACAAATTGAATCGGACCTTGCGGCCTTTGACATCGATGCCCTAGCGAAGGAAATTGAAGAAGAGATTCGCACAACGGTAGAAGGAAGGCTCAGTGACATCGAGCAACGACTTGATGATGCGGATTTTGTCACAGAAGAAAGTGTTGATCAAACACTAGAGAAGTTTATGTTTGGTGCACCGCTAGTTCGAGAACCATTGCTTGATTTAACTGGGAAAATTCGAGGAAGCTTTGTCGAAAATGTTCATAGAGCAGGTGGCGTCCTCTCGACCTCTTTGCCAAGCAATGCTGCTGCAGGGACAGAGATTACACAAGCGCAATACAATCGAATAGCTACGAATGATGGGCTTGATACTAGCATTAGCGCAACGTCTTCAAATGGTCGAATGCAAGTTGTTTTTACATGGGACATACTCGGTGATATGAAGCGACGGTTTCCTGAGTTATTCACTTTTTTTTCTCCACAAACAGTACAAGAGGAATTGGCTGTAATTCAACCTTTTGTTAAGAATATTCAGTTTACAGCCTATGCGCATATCAATTCCACCACCTCATATCCGATCATTGGGTATCGGAGAATGCCTGAAAACACCGGATTCAACTGGCAAGAAATGGCAAGCCACGAGAGCACTTTCCATGATAAACTCACTTTTCCACTTGAGTTAATAACCGGTACTACAGTACTGGGTCATGTTGGCAAAGCAGCCGCGGTCTTACGTGGTCCTGAACGACAAGCAACTAATCAAAATGCGATTCGGGTGGCATATGCAAAAGTAGAATATACAGTTGCGCTTAGTTTAACCAATTTATATATACCCAAAAGGATTGATCAGATAGCGAACCCAACCATTGACATGTTAAATCACTTAGCCCAGCGAATCAATGACTTAGAAAAGAGAGGATGACAAAAATGGAAGGACACAAAGCAATTTATGACACAAGGAATTTACAAGATCTTCGACCGATGTTTACACCGGAAGATCGCACCGTATACCACCCCTACACGGAAGTCGCACCACCTATTGATACACACGTGGTGGTTATTGGTTTTGATTTTAACCGTCAACGATGGAACGTGGTGAGTGCTGCAACGTCAGAAGAGGTCGAGGAGTTACAAGAAACCACGGATTCCTTGGGGCGATCGGTGGTACAACTGACGCTACAAAATCTTCAACTGTCACATCAAGTAAGAGAATTGACTCAAGGAGGGCAAAAAAATGCTTAATTTTGAGACAATTCAAGATTGGTACAATCGTGGCTGGATGACAGAAGATGACGTCAATCAGTTTCTGGCACTTGGTGCGATCACAGAGGAACAGTCAAAGATAATTTTAGAGAATGAGGATTAGGTAGGTGGCTTATGGAGGCATTAACCATAGCTGAGTGGATCGCAATTGTTTCACTGGCTTTTACATTGATTTTTGGTATTGCAAAATTTTATGCGATGTTCACGAAAATGGATCACACACTAAGTGAATTGAATGAGACCATCAAGGAACTTAAAAAAAATCAGACAGAATCTAGCAATCGGCTTTCAATTATTGAAGAACAAATCAGATCTATTTTTAAGCAAATTGGAAAGGAGAGAAAATAAAATGACAGAAATCTTAGCTGCTTCAAGTATTATTACACCGCTAGTCGTCGGTGTCACAGGGTTGATTAAAACACAAATGAAGAATTACAAACTCTTACCCGTGATCAATGTGATTGCGGGTATTTTGTTAGGTGTGCTTTATGCAGTAACCTTAGCACCACAAGATTTAGCGATTTACGCATGGGCTGGAGCTGTTTCAGGATTAGCCGCTGGCGGATTATTTGATTTAGGAAACAGTGTCATTCAGTCGGAAGAATGACAAATTATCAAAGGAAAAACACAGCCAAAAGGCTGTTTTTTTATGAAAATTAGGAGGAATTGATCATGACAAAAATTATAGATTTAAGAGGCGATTCAAGAATTTTAGGACCAACCAATGCCAAAAGGAATGTTTCTCAAGTAACTAAAATTGCTCGTCACCATTCTGCAACAACTACTGGAGACGTTTGGGCGTTTCAGAACCATTGGAATGGCACATTAGGCTGGGGAACAGGTGGGTATCATGAAATCATTTTACGAGATGGTACCGTACAATGGTGCTACTTCGATAATGATGTGACAAATGGTGTGGGGGGACATAATACACCAACTTATCATATTTGTCTTGTTGGTAATGGTTCATTTACAGCTGAACAAGAAAAAGCATTTGAAGAACGAGCAAAAGCGGCCATGCAACGTTTTGGTTTATCCGTCAACGATGTATTAGGGCATAACGAATTCAGTGGTCATGCCTCGAATATCTGCCCAGGTATTAACATGAATACGGTTCGTGAACGATTACGAGCGGGGAATAACTTAACCCATGATCAAATTATTTTAGCGAGCCCACCCAAAACGAGTGGAAATTATGTAGGGAAGTTAGAAGTGTTTAATGAGCTACAATTGGGAATCTTCCGGATTGCTGGGTGGTTAGTGCCAATTAATGGTGCAGCTTATTTAAATCAAGGATACGTCTTCTGGATGGATGCCGACAATCCGGATGTTGAAATTGGTCGTTGTAAATCAGCCGGTATTATTAGAGATGATGTGAATGCAGCCTATGGATTACCTAGTGGCCTGCGATTTGGATTGGATGGCACACTAGATATCCGAAAATTTGCAGGGAAAAGAGTCTTTCCGATGTTACGACGAACAAACGATCCGAATGGAAATACGATCAATGGACAAACAGTCGACATTCGATTCCCTGAGTATGTTTTGACGATTCCTAAGCGATAAAAAAATAGCCCCTCGTCTGATGCGCACACCCTAAAATTAAATCTTAATTCTAACTTTTTTGGGGTGTATATCGAGTGAGGGGCAGTACATATAACATTAACTTCTTATTAATAATTTATACTCTGGTTTGACTTCATACAGATCTAAAGGTATGATTTGTTTAATTGGTAATTTCAAGGAGAACTTGTGTGGGTAAAAATGAGAACTATGCCAAATCGATAAAAAATTGGCTAACGGTAATATCTTCTGTAACGTTTATAGTTAATACATTTCAGGTATCAGAAATCGAATCAGTTTTTTTGTATTCCTTTACTTATTTATCATCTATTGGGTTAGCGTTTTACAATTTATCCCCAAAGGGTGGCCAAGCTAAAACTAGACGTGTGAGAATGGTACAAAGCGCAATAGCCTGTGTAGCCTTTAACTTTATAGGCAATATAGTTGGAGGTCTTCATCCAATAGTTAAATTAATTATGCTATACATAATTAAAGTAGCATATCTGATATTTGCTTCTTTAGCGATCATTTATACTTTTAAAGACGATTCTGATTTGGATACCGTTGAAGAAAAAAATGTTAGAATAAATGTAAGAAGAAAATTACGAGAAAAAGAAGAAGCAAAGCCTTTTGAGGTTAGAGAGAAAAAGAAAGATGAGAAGAAACGATTTCGGAAATTCATCTCGAATAAGAAGGTTTCTAAGGAGGACATAAAATGAATACTATTATAATCGTCTTGGTTTCCATGTTGATTTATTATAGTGGGCTTATGTATCTATCTTATTCAGCCTTCAAAAAAAGTAAAATTAAAATAGGTTTTGTAACGATGCTTTTTATACCAATTTTTATTCTTAAAAATTACATTGTGATCGCGTATAAACATAAAGATAATTCAAAAATTAGAAATCATGCCATTTTAGAGTTTTTTTTCGGATATAATACAGGACTAGCTATATTAGTTGAAGTAGTACGTTTTGGATTTGAGAAAAAATACATTACATCTGAGAAGAAAGAACGGAATGGTATTGCAACTTTGATTACAAAAGTAAAAGATATTTTTTCTAATACCTTAGACGAATATTTAGTTTATTAAAAAAAGTCGTTACCAGAAAAAATCCGACAATAGAGCAGATATTGTTTTTTATTAGAATAAAGCACATGACTTGAACAATAAATAAAATCATAGTAATTTAAAGATATCTTGATACTATTGATCAGGACTTTACAGGACGCCCACTCTTCGGAGTGGGTCTTTTTTTAATTAGAATTAATCAAAGTTTAAGAATTCTTAAACAAAAGAAAAGCGCTTGCAATAATTTTAGACCAGGCTTAAACTACCTGTAGGCGCCATCATAAAAAGAGAGTATCAATAACTAAAAACTTTTGGGGAAGTCTGTAGCGTGTATATCGATACTCTCTTTAATAATTATAACATACGTAATTTAGACAGCAAAATGATTCTATCAGTTGAATAATAAATAAAAAGATAGTATTCTTATTGTATCATCCTAACAACATTGCTTTTTTTACATCCCGCTCATTGGAGCGGGGTACATAAAAGAACATATTATTTGAACACAGCTTGAAATCGTAGTGAGTTTTAGGCATCCACATTCAGAACATTCTTTATCCTAAGGTAGCCCGCTCTTATATGAGCGGGTGTTTTTTTGTCTAAGTGAATCTGATTCGATTTAAATAATCTAAAATGAATAAGCAACAGTTTATACTAAATCGATATCTCTAGAACTGATAAATAATCGTTTTTTTATTATATCTACATGAACTCCCGTTTGCTCCTTACTACTATTGGAATGTAATAAGAATGAAGAATGTGTAAGTGTTTGTAAATTTACATTAAGGAATACTCTGTAACATTGACAATAATAAAAATTATTCGATACAATTTGGCTATAACTATTTCATTATTTATATTTACGATGATATATATTTAAGTCATAGTGACAAGAAGATTGTTACCACAGTAAATAAACTATTTACCAGAAATATTTTTGAGGACTCTTTTGATAATAATTTGTACCCTTAGCTCAGTTAGGCAGAGCAGATGGTGAGTTAATAATCGTCTGGTCGTAGATTCGAGTCCTACAGGGTACATAAAAATAAAGTAAAGGACTATTGAGATGAAAAAAATAATTATATTGGTTGGCGCTATTATTCTCGTCACTATTATTGTAATTTCAGTGGCTAATATAACAAGTAATAATGTTTTAGAGAATCAAAAAATAAATACTCAACAAAAAAGTAAAGATGATTTTTCTGAAAAGAAAGCTGAAAGTAAAGAGAAAATTGAAGATACTAAAGAAGCTGTTCACCCATGGAATAAACCCTCTGAACCTCAGTATCCAATAATAAAAGAGCCAAATCTGTTATCAGTAGAAGTTTCCATACAAGAACAAAAAGTTTTTATAAAGGAGAATAGCAAAACTATATATACAATGATTTGTTCAACTGGAGATAGTAAAGCAGGAACACCAACACCAACTGGAGATTTCGTAATAGAACCAGAACGAGGAGATAAATTTTATTGGCAAGAAGATAATGATTGGGCATATAATTGGGTATCGTTTTCAGGACATGGTGTTTATCTTTTTCACAGTGTATTAATGTATAATGAAAAAGAAGTTGAGGAAAAAGAAGCTTTACGATTAGGGCAAGAAGCATCTCACGGATGTATTAGACTACCATTGCCAGATTCAAAATGGTTTTTTGACAATATACCTGTCGGTACACCAGTGAAGATATACTAGGTAGAATGATTGTGTCATCATATTAGACGATCTTCTATAAGTTTATGATATTCATTCTGGGCTACTCGAAAGAGTAGTTTTTTTTGAAAAGAAAAATACGATGTATTTCTTGGTGCGTCATGCTAGTGTTATCATAGATAATGAGATGAAAAAATGACCATACTATTTAGAAAAATATAAATAGAATAAAAACTAATTTTAGGAAAATTGTTTAAAACCAAAAAAAGTTCATAAAAAGTTTATGTATTGTAAAAATATGAATTTTTTAAACTCTACAGCGTACTAAATAGAAATAATCTTAAACATTTAAACATATCTATGGATGATTAAAAAATGTTGTGACAATAATGTAAGCGTTTCTTATGGATGGCTTAAGCAAATAGGCATAGTTAATTTTATTCTTTTTAATACACTCTAAGTGTACCAAAAAAATGATAGGAGTGGTCAATATGAAGAAATTTTTATTAGCATGTCTAGGAATTTTAGCAACTGTTAGTTTTGCAGCGTGTGGTCCTAAAGCGTCGGAAAAGCCAAAGAGTGATTCGCCGAAGCAATCACAGCAGATCCCTAGAAAAAAACAAAGTAGTGACACAAATGGCGCTAAGAAGAAAGAAGGCTCAACTCAACAGGGAAAAGAACAGCAGAATAAACAATCGAGTGATAGCAAAGAAAAGAAGAGCCAACAAACACAACCGAGAAAAAGAAACAATTCCAAAAATAAAACAGCACCCAATAAAGAAAAATCAAATGAAAGTAATTCAAGTAATAGGTAAGTACACTGGCCAACCAGACATAAGGTGAATAAATGAACAGGAAATATTTATAAAAAACACTCGCTTGTTAAAGGTGAGTGTTTTTAGTTCTAGAATTTAGTCTATCCAATTTTTAAAGTATTTCAAAATAATACAGGTACCAGAAATAAATTAGGTAGTGCATGTATGAATACTCTATTACTTAATTATTAATATATATATTTGAGATACAAAGTAATTATTCTGGCTTATCCATATTGCTTTTTAATAACCTAGGATATTATGAAGAAACATATAATTTGAACATAACTTGAAAAGACAGTAAGATTATAATAGCCTCACTAATGCGGATTGTATCCTTTAGTGGCCCGCTCTTTACGAGCGGGTATTTTTTTGTTTAAAATAAGATTCGATCAAAGTTTAAGAATTCCCAGATGAAGACAAGGTACTTGCAATAATCACTGGTTACCCATAAGGTGTGAATAGGAATCATTATAAAAAAAGAGTACCAATGGACAAAGTTTTAAAAACTTGGGGAAGTTTTCAGCGTGCGCATTGGTACTCTTTTTATGATTCTATCACATGTCTTTTAAACAGCAAGGAAAGCGTATTACTTGAATGCGGGGTCAAACTCTAGTAATGTGATGCTGACCAAATAATTCCCATATCAACGTACGTGCCACTCTTCGGAGTGGTATACATAAAAACAGATTATTTGAATATAGAATGAAGTGGTAGTAACATATAATTACCTCATTCAAAGGTTTTTATCCTTTCTTACCCGCTCTTTTTAAGCGGGTATTTTGTTGTTGTGTGCTAATAAACATGGCAATCAGTAAATTCCTAATCTACGTATAGTATCATCAGGGTTTACAATAGAAATTTGATTTACAACAAGCTGTTTTCGTTTGTTATAGCGACCACTTACTTCTAAAACATACTGTTTTTCAGGTAGCAATAACAGCTTATCGATAATGTCATTTTTTGCAGTTACGCAGTTTACATATTCTGATGGCGTTTCAATAGTAAATCTTAGTAAAATAGGGGCAGAGTTGATGACTCTGATTTTATCTAATATGCCAATAATTGATTTCATGTAATCACCATCCATTTTTTATACTATTTTAACAGATAGGGGCATATAAGGGGCAAATAGTATAAAAGGTTATACAATTACAAAAAAGAAATAATTAAAAAAATACTGATTTATCAATTGTTTTATAGTTATATATAATAATAGAAAAACCACAGAAAAGACTAAGCAGGTGCCGCCATGTGTCTGATTGATTGGATTTATTAAGCCTAAAGGGCTTTTTTTATTAGAGGCAAGTTTAAGGTATTTAGATTTTGTAAAAAAGTCTAAGTACCTTTTTTTGTGCAAAAACTTTCCATGTGAACAAAGGGGAACCCTATGGTATGATGAAAAAAAGTGAGGTGGAACTAACAGTGGAAGAAATCGTTCTTTTACACACGAATGACTTACATTCTCATCTTGAAAACTGGCCACGGATCAGAAGATTCCTTGAGCAAAAAAAGCGTGAAAATGAGAAAAAAAATAATACGACAACTCTCACGGTCGATCTTGGGGATTTCGTTGATCGTTGGCATCCTTTGTCAGAAGCAACGAATGGCCATGCCAATGTTGAACTAATGAATCAAATCGGCTATGATGCAGCAACTATAGGGAATAATGAAGGTGTAGGTAATTCCAAGAATGAGTTGAATCATTTATATGATCACGCGAATTTTGATGTGCTACTGAGCAACTTATTCGATAAAAATACTTTGCAACCACCAGTATGGACAAAGCCATATAAAATCATCGAAACAAAGCAACGAACAAAAGTTGGGTTAATTGCTTTTACTGCACCATTTCCTTTGACGTATAATCCAAATGGCTGGGATATCCGTCAGCCTTATGATCTGTTGCCAGAGTTAGTTGAGCAATTACGTCCACAGGTAGACGTAATTGTTTTAATGAGTCATTTAGGCATTCAAGATGATTTACAGATTGCAAAAGAAATCCCTGCAATCGATGTGATTTTAGGATCACATACCCATCATCTTTTTATTGATGGGAAAGTCGTGAATGAGGTACAATTAGCCGCTGCCGGAAAATTTGGGCAATATGTAGGGGAAGTACATCTTTCATTGGAAAATAAAAAAATCGTCGGACACTACGCTAAAGCGATTCCGACAGATACAATGACTGCATTCGTAGAGGATGAGAAAGAAATCGCCGGTTATCTTGAACAAGGACATCGTCTTTTAGCTCAAAAGAAAGTGGCAGATCTACCATTTGACTTATCACTTGATTTATTTGATGAACATTCCTTTATCCAGATCGCTTTAGAAGCGGTAAAAGAAAGAGGGAACACAGAAGCATCGTTTCTGAATAGTGGTCTTTTTTTGAATAGCGTACCTAAGGGGCTGGTTGACCAAGATCAACTCCATAGTGCACTGCCACATCCGATGCATTTGATCAACGTCACGCTGAAAGGGTCAGATATGATTCGCTTAGTGTTGGAAATCGAAAAAAGTCGCCTTTTTTTACGGAATTTTCCTATCAGGGGAATGGGGTTTCGTGGTCAGATATTCGGTGAGATTTTCTATAGTGGGATCACGTATGATGCGGTCAATCGAGAAGTTTTGTGGCAAAAACAACCAATCGAAGAGGAAAAGAATTATACCGTTACTACGGTCGACCATCTGATGTTTGTTCCTTTTTTCCCAACCATCGAAATTGTTGGACAGGTCGATTTTTTATTTCCCGAATTTATTCGTACAGTAGTGGGAGACTACTTAAATGCTCACTACCCAACCAATGAAAAAGAAGGTATAATAGAGAAATAGGTGGTGAAAGCATGTCGACGAAACAAAATAAACAACACAACAGTGACAAAAAAGAGAGTCAAGAAACGGTCGATCGCTCACAAGAACAAACAGTGACCGAAGAAGTGACGGCAGTTTTAGAAGAAATAATCGAGGAAACGAAGCCAGAGAAAGTCAAAGGAGAAATCGTCACATTGACAGATGAAACGAATCTTTTGATTGGTGATAGACCTTATCGTATCGTAACGGATTACCGGGAAGGTTTCAATGCTGAGAAGCTTGGTGAGAGATATAGCGAAGTGCTTTCCAGATACGATTACATCGTAGGTGACTGGGGTTACGAACAGCTACGTTTGAAAGGCTTTTTTGATGCCACGAATCGACGTGCTCACCCAGATCAGCGAATTGATGCATTAGAAGACTATTTATACGAATATTGTAATTTTGGCTGTGCATATTTTGTCATTGAACGCATTGGTGGAAAAAAAGAAAAAAATACCCAACGACGTAAAAAGAAAAAAAATCCGAATCGCAACAATCAAGCGCATATCGATGAAAAAAAAGCGCCCGTTGAATCGGTACGCAAACAACCTGTGATCAAAAATCGTAAACCAGCAACTACTAAGGCAACACCAAAGGGAACTGAAAAAACATCAGAACGCCCAACAAAATCAACTTCTAAAAAGAATTTTACTATTAGACAAAGGGAAGAATGATCCTATGAATTATAAAGGCTATTTGATCGATTTAGACGGAACGATCTATCGTGGAACGGAGCCGATACCGGCAGGAAAACGATTCGTCGAACAGTTACAGGAAAATGGGACGCCCTTTTTATTTGTAACCAACAATACGACAAAAACACCGGGAACAGTGGCACAACGTTTAGCCACTGAGTTTGATATCCATGTCTCACCAGAAACGATCTATACAGCATCTCTAGCGACCATTGATTTCATGAAATCAGACGCTAAAGGAAATAAAGTGTATGTGATCGGTGAAGCTGGCTTGACAGATTTGATCTTGGAGGCAGGGTTTGTATGGGAAGAAGAACATCCTGATTATGTCGTAGTAGGTTTAGATAATCACTTGACTTACGAAAAAGTGGTGACCGCAACCTTAGCGATCCAAAAGGGAGCAACGTTCATCGGTACAAATCCTGATAAAAATATCCCTACAGAAAGAGGATTATTACCTGGAGCTGGCTCGGTTGTTTCTTTTGTAGAGACAGCGACACAAACTACACCAGTCTATATTGGTAAGCCAGAAGCAATCATTATGGATAAAGCAGTGGAACTTTTAGGATTGAACAAAGAAGAAGTCATCATGGTAGGGGACAATTATGAAACTGACATCCAAGCAGGGATTCGTAATGGTATCGACACACTGCTTGTGTTATCAGGTTTTACCAAAGAAGAAGACATTCCAGATCTACCAACACCATCTACCTTCGTTTTGCAATCGTTAGATGAATGGAGTTTCTAAAACAATGAAAAATAAACGATGGCAATGGGTGGAATATGCGGGGATGGTTAGTTTGTTCCTGACGTTGCTCACTTTAGCAATTGCAATAACGATCAATTTCCGCCCACTATATGTGTTTGATATTGGGCATCTAGGTATCTTGGATTACACTACCGTAGATCAGCCAACATTACTCCAAAATTATGATCAACTGATGAGGTATCTGAATAATCCTTTTGAGCAAGTGTTGGCACTTCCCGACTTTCCAATGTCAGCGAGTGGCTTACATCATTTTTATGAAGTCAAGTTATTATTCATGCTCAATTATGCGGTGTTGTTACTTACATTGATCCCAAGTGGCTTGTTCCTTCGCCAGTTGAAAAGAAATCAGCGTTTGTGGCGGCTAATCCGCCCATTCCAAATCGGCATGATCCTACCATTTGTTTTTGGCTTTTTTATGTTGATTGGTTTTGATCATTTTTTTATTCTTTTTCACGAAACATTTTTCAATAATGATGACTGGTTGTTTGATCCTCAAACTGATCCAATCATCAATGTGTTACCTGAGCAATACTTCATGCATTGTTTCATTCTGTTTTTTGTGCTTATCGAATTATTTTTCGCTTTGATGGTTCTTGTTGGCAAAAGAGAATTGAAAAAGGGGAACAATTAAACAATCACTTTCGTGTAGCGCGTTGATTGCTTTTTCGGATATAGCAAAAAATCATCCATAAAAATCCTTTTGCGATTTTTATGGATGATTTTTTATTTTTATTTGATTATTGTGTCAAACGGCTCCGTTTTTCCGGTTCTTGGTGGGCCAAGCGGCTTGCGGCAGAGGCAGCAATTGCTCCCACGATATCATCTAAAAATGTATGGACATTTTTGCCATCGTGACTATTTAACTTTTTCAAGATCCCAGGTTTTACTTTATCGATATAGCCATAATTGGTAAAACCAATCGTTCCATAAACATTGACGATCGACAAGGCTAAAATTTCATCTATTCCGTATAATCCTTCATCATCTTCAATGATATGCTGAAGAGGGCTCATCAATTGTTTTTGTTCTGCCAAGATATCTAATTGGATGCCAGTAATGATCGCGTTATGGACTTCACGCTTTGTCAAGACTGCGTTAATACTTTCCGCACAATCCTCCAAGCTTAAATCTGAGATATAGTCTTTTTGTAAAAACATGACTAATTCAGCGATATCCTCAATTGTTACGCCACGTTCTTTTAGGAGATCTCGCGCTTTTTCTTCTAAGGTTTCTGTTTTTATGACCATTTTTGATTCCTCCGTCTCTTCTTTCTATCTATAATGGTAACGTAGTACGTACAAAAAGCAAGAATCATTTCTTTTATAAAAAAGCAGCTAAGTTATTTTGGTCCAAATGTTTTATCGTAAAGGCTTGTACTATGACCAGGCTGCGTACGTTCTTTTGGATTGATGAAATGTAACGCGTTATTGACAGCAGTCGGTGCCTCTCCAAATCCCGTGGCAATCAATTTCACTTTTCCTTCATAGCTACAAATGTCGCCAGCAGCATACACACCAGGAATTGAAGTTGACATATCAGAGTGGACGGTGATCGCATTTCTGGAACTTTCAAGTCCCCAAGAAGATAAATGCTCTAAATTAGAAGTGAACCCATAATTGACGATCAATGAGTCAACCATGAGATCAATCGTTTCATCCGTCTTAGCTTTTTTTAGACGAATGTCTGACAACTCTCCATTTAAACCAGATAAACGCTCAATCAAATAAGGTGTTAATACATTTACAGAGGATTGATTCAACTGATTGACGCTATGTTCATGAGCCCTAAATGCCTCTCGACGATGAATCAAATAAACTTCACTCGCAATAGGTTCAAGCATCAGTGCCCAGTCGATTGCTGAATCCCCACCACCAGCAATGGCAACTTTCTTTCCTGCATATTTCATCAAGTCGTTCACGAAATAATCTAACCCATGGTTTTCGTATCGGTCAGCATGTTCTAAATTCAGCTTTCTTGGTTGGAAAGAACCACTTCCTAGCGTCAGGATCACAGCTTTTGAATAATGGATACCTTTCGTAGTAGTGATCTCGATGATCTCATCTTCTCTGGAAAGTGAGAGAACTTCTTCATTTAAATGAAATGTATGATTAAAAGTGGTCAATTGTTTCTTTAAATTATTAACAAGATCAACCGCTTTGATTGCTGGATAACCAGGAATGTCATAAATATATTTTTCAGGGTATAAGGTAGTTAACTGTCCACCAAGTTGAGGCAAACTATCAATAATATTGGTTTTCGCTTGGCGCATACCAGCATAAAAAGCTGCAAACATGCCAACCGGCCCTGCACCAATAATTGTAATATCGTAAATTTCCATTTGAAATTCCTCCCTTGGTGACACTATAACAGAATTTAATTGAGAATTCTTCTCAAATAGTTTAATTATGGAACGAGCAGTCACTAAAATATAAGGAGTGATCTAACATATAGTTTATTTACTTTCAATATTAGCTAAAAAGAGTTATTTTACTAGTACGAAGTGTTTGAATCTAAGAGGTAGAATTTTATGATTAAAAGAATAACAAGCAATGCAAAAGAAGACGGAGTATTGACGCTGTCTTTTCTTTTAGCAATAGGTACCATGTTCATCATCCCGCCAAACTTCAATTATTTTTCTTATATCGATTTTCACACATTGATTCTTCTTTTTTGTTTGATGTTGATTGTAGAAGGGATACGGCAACAACAGTTTTTCGATTATCTAGGCAATTATTTGATCACCCAGACAAAAAATACGAGAGGGATTATTTTGATTTTAGTGTTTCTCACGTTTATCAGTAGTATGCTGATTACGAATGATGTGGCACTGATCATTTTTGTACCATTTGGTCTATTGATAGTAGAAAGGATCGGCATGCGAACATTGATTCCTCTCGTCATAACTTTGATGACGATTGCGGGTAATCTAGGAAGTATGTTCACTCCGATCGGTAATCCACAAAATCTTTATTTATTCGCACAATCACACTTACAACTGTTCGAATTTTTACAGTTGATGCTTCCCTATACACTGGCTGCTGCCATATTATTGGTGGTGTTGATCTATGGGAGAATCAAGAATAATACCATCGATTTGGCGAATACAGAAGAGATAATGTTAAAGCGAAAACAACTCATTTTTTATTTTGGTCTATTTTTAATATGTCTTCTAGCTGTAAGTGGCATCATCCCTCATTATGTCGTATTAGTCTTAGTGAGTGTCAGTATCCTAGGCAATGATCGCCGACTCTTTAAACATATCGATTACTCCTTATTATTTACGTTTGTTTTTCTTTTTATATTCATCGGGAATATCAAACAAGTAGATGTTGTCCGAGCCTTTTTTGAAAAAAGTGTGGCGCATCATGAAGTCAGTGCAAGCATTTTTGCAAGTCAATTGATTAGTAATGTTCCTGCGGCGCTCCTGTTATCAAGTTATACAGAAAATATCAAGGGTTTGATCATTGGGACGAACTTGGGAGGATTAGGGACATTGATTGCTTCAATGGCAAGTTTGATCTCTTACAAATTAGTCATCAAGCAATATCCGGAATGGAGAAAAAAGTATTTATTCGTCTTTGCATTCTACAACATCGTTTTTTTGATTTTCTTGTGGCTCATCTTTACCGTATATCAATAGAATATGTTATGATTACACAGGAAGACAGAATTTTTTAGGAGGAAGAAAAAATGGCATTTCCACAACTTGATCTTATGAATGAGAAGGGGCCTAAAGCTCTTATAAAAACGAACCGCGGAGATATTACAGTAAAACTATTTCCTGAGTTAGCACCTAAAACAGTCCAAAACTTTGTTGAATTAGCAAAAAAAGGGTACTATGATGGCGTGATTTTTCATCGTGTGATCCCTGATTTCATGATTCAAGGAGGCGACCCAACCGGTACAGGTATGGGAGGCGAAAGCATTTACGGCGAAAGTTTTGAAGATGAGTTCAGCCGCGAATTGTTCAATCTACGTGGCGCACTATCAATGGCTAACTCTGGTCCAAATACAAATGGTAGCCAATTCTTTATCGTCAACAACACAAATGTGCCAGAAAACATGCTTAGTCAATTAGAAGGAGCAGGATTCCCTAAAGAAATCATTGAAGCGTATAAAAATGGGGGAACACCATGGCTTGATTTCCGTCATACAGTGTTTGGCCATGTACTTGAAGGAATGGATACAGTCGATGATATCGCAAATGCGCAACGTGGACCACAAGATCGTCCAGTACATGATGTAGTGATCGAAACGATTGAGATTTCTGAATAAAGTAAAATTTTAAACATACCAAGCTCTTAAAAAACGCCGAACAGCAAAAGCAGAAAATACTTTTGCTGTTCGGTGCTTTTTTGGTTGGGGTGGTAACAAAGTAGGGAAGACTAACATTTTTTGTCCAATGACTTCTTTCGTTTTCTAACTTAAAGCACGTTGGATACGTAAAAGCCCTTCTTTTAATACTGATCTTGGACAAGCGACATTCAAACGCATATGGCAATGACCACTTGGTCCAAAACTGATCCCAGGATTCAAGACGACTCTGCCTTTTTCAATCAACTTCTTTTCAAGTAGTCGGTCATCGTCCGTATAGGCAGAAAAATCAAGCCATATAAGGTACGTTCCTTCTGGCTTCATCACTTTGACATCAGGGAGATGCTTAGTAAAGAAGGTAATGACTTCTTGGACATTTTCTTCCAGATAAACTAATAACTCATTTAACCATTCCTCACCAGTTTCGTAAGCGGCTTGAGTGCCTAAAAGTCCGAAAGTATTGATTCCTTGATGTTGATTTTTTTCTAATTGTTTCGTAAAGCGACTTTTTAAATCATGATCTTTGATGAAAACCATTGAATTTTTTATTGCAGCTAGATTAAATGTCTTAGTTGCTGAAGTGAATGTGATCAATAATCGAGAAAGGGCAGGATCAATTGTTTGAATCGAGGTGAATCCATGTCCGGAAAAGACGATATCTTGATGGATCTCATCACTAAATAAGAAGACGTCGTATGTTAAGCAGAGTTCACTTAACTGTTTGAGCTCTTTTTTAGTCCAAACACGACCACCTGGATTATGCGGGTTACATAGAATCATTGCTTTTATCTTGTTTGAGACGATTTTTTCTTCCATATCTTGAAAGTCCATTTCAAAATGATCGGCTGCTTTATTTAAAGGACTGCGAATCAATTGACGCTCATTATTTTCAACAATTGCACCAAATGGCGGATAAACTGGATCATGAATCAACACTGCATCACCTGGAGCTGTAAATGCTTGAATCGCCAAGGAGAGACTAGCTAAGACTCCACTAGTGAAAAGAATGTGGTCTTTAGTTAGAGTCACATGATGGCGCCTTTCTTCCCAATCAATCACTGATCGGTAGAGACCGTCCGGTACGATCGAATAACCAAAAATGCCTTTTTGCAGATAGTTTTGAAAAGCGGTTGTTACTCCTTGAGGGGCAAGAAAATCCATATCCGCTACCCATAAAGGTAAAAGATCATTCCTATGATAAGTTTGTGAGATGGCATCCCATTTTACGCTATCTGTGTTTAGTCTTGAAACTATTTCATCAAATTGTTCCATCTATAAGACCTCCATATCTAGATGCAAGAACAGAACTTCTTTTTTTTTAATATTTACAGTATAATGATAAATGCGAAGAGAGGGAAGTATATGACTTATAGAATAGGCGAAATAATCAAAGGGAAAATTACTGGAATACAACCATATGGAGCGTTCGTTTCATTAGATGAAGAGACACAAGGGTTGATCCACGTATCAGAAGTGCAATCTGGTTATACGAAGAGTATTCATACATTATTGAAGGTGGGGCAACCGGTGACTGTACAAATCATTGATATTGATGAGTATTCGAATAAAATCAGTCTGTCGTTACGTACCTTAGAAAAGAAAGTACCATCGATCCCATACCGAAGAAAACGATACTTCACTAATAAAAATAAAAAAATCGGGTTTGCAACGATTGAAAAACAGTTACCTATATGGATCAAGGAAGCATTGATCCAATTAGATAAAAAAGAATCAAGGAAATAAAAGTGTATTTTTTCTGAAAATATGCTAAAATTCTCTTGTAAGCCATAAACAAGTTGATCGAGGTGGAAATTTTGGCAAACAAAAGAGTCGCTGGTACAATTATGTTGCATTTGGAGGATGGATCTAAAAAATTTTTAGTTCATTCAAGAGAGAATAAATTAGAGTTCGCATGCGCAGACCACTCAAATGATAAGACTGGTTTAGCAAACATACTTAGTTTCTTAAAAGAAAACGTTCATATTGATGTGAGTAAAATCAACTTGATGGAGTTGACGAATACCCATATCAATCAAGAAAATGTTCCACTTTTTGTTTTTGAAACGGAACAAAAAAATCAACAAGAACAGTTAGGCGAAGGTTATCATTGGGAAGATCCAGGACAAATGCGTACGGTACTAGGGATTTATGAAGTAGATGGTGTACCGATTTTTTAAATTGATTCAAGTACCTCTACCAAAGAGAAATGAATACCGTTCGCAGGTGTATCGTTGACTACTTGAGAATCAACGAATAAAATAGGAGATCATTTTTTGGAACCAAGCAGGACTTTCAGAGAAGTTTGAATATCTTTCAAACTTCTTTTTTTTGTCTATTTTAAAAGAAAAGTAGAAGAGAATGTTCAGGATTCAATTGATTTTTTACCTGTTTTATAAAAAAAGCACTTAAATACATGTATAATCCGAATGATCATAAAATAATTGGAAACCTTGTCTTTTTTTTTACTTAAAAATAAGTATTGACGCTAAGTGTGTAGCATGGTAAATTAGAAAACGTTGATTCGAAAAAAAGTTCTTTTGAAAATATTCAGAAAAACATCGAAAAAACTATTGACCGCTGGATAAAACCATGTTAACATAACGAAGTTGAATTATTTCAGCGCTTTGTGAGACGCTTGTATGTAAGAATTTAAAGCCAAATAAAGTGTTGACAAATAACATACGACAAGTTATGATAAGTGAGTTGCTAAAACGACCTCGTGAAAAACGAGTTCAAAAAACTTTTAAAAAATAGTTGACAATCATTCGAGAGTTTGCTAAGATATAAAAGTTGCTACGGCAATGACAAACGATAAGTTGAGGCAGTTGTGTTTCAATTGTCACGTAGACCTTTGAAAACTGAACAAAGTAAGACAAACCAAATGTGTAGGGCGTCTTGATTCAATTCAAGACAACGAACATTTTTAACAAGCAAGCAATATGCTAGCAAACAAATTGAGCTTAACAATCGCAAGATTGTTCTAACTTTTATTATGAGAGTTTGATCCTGGCTCAGGACGAACGCTGGCGGCGTGCCTAATACATGCAAGTCGAACGCTTCTTTTCCCACCGGAGCTTGCTCCACCGGGAAAAGAGGAGTGGCGAACGGGTGAGTAACACGTGGGTAACCTGCCCATCAGAAGGGGATAACACTTGGAAACAGGTGCTAATACCGTATAACAATCGAAACCGCATGGTTTCGTTTTGAAAGGCGCTTTACGGTGCCGCTGATGGATGGACCCGCGGTGCATTAGCTAGTTGGTGAGGTAACGGCTCACCAAGGCCACGATGCATAGCCGACCTGAGAGGGTGATCGGCCACATTGGGACTGAGACACGGCCCAAACTCCTACGGGAGGCAGCAGTAGGGAATCTTCGGCAATGGACGAAAGTCTGACCGAGCAACGCCGCGTGAGTGAAGAAGGTTTTCGGATCGTAAAACTCTGTTGTTAGAGAAGAACAAGGGTGAGAGTAACTGTTCACCCCTTGACGGTATCTAACCAGAAAGCCACGGCTAACTACGTGCCAGCAGCCGCGGTAATACGTAGGTGGCAAGCGTTGTCCGGATTTATTGGGCGTAAAGCGAGCGCAGGCGGTTTCTTAAGTCTGATGTGAAAGCCCCCGGCTCAACCGGGGAGGGTCATTGGAAACTGGGAGACTTGAGTGCAGAAGAGGAGAGTGGAATTCCATGTGTAGCGGTGAAATGCGTAGATATATGGAGGAACACCAGTGGCGAAGGCGGCTCTCTGGTCTGTAACTGACGCTGAGGCTCGAAAGCGTGGGGAGCAAACAGGATTAGATACCCTGGTAGTCCACGCCGTAAACGATGAGTGCTAAGTGTTGGAGGGTTTCCGCCCTTCAGTGCTGCAGCTAACGCATTAAGCACTCCGCCTGGGGAGTACGACCGCAAGGTTGAAACTCAAAGGAATTGACGGGGGCCCGCACAAGCGGTGGAGCATGTGGTTTAATTCGAAGCAACGCGAAGAACCTTACCAGGTCTTGACATCCTTTGACCACTCTAGAGATAGAGCTTCCCCTTCGGGGGCAAAGTGACAGGTGGTGCATGGTTGTCGTCAGCTCGTGTCGTGAGATGTTGGGTTAAGTCCCGCAACGAGCGCAACCCTTATTGTTAGTTGCCATCATTTAGTTGGGCACTCTAGCAAGACTGCCGGTGACAAACCGGAGGAAGGTGGGGATGACGTCAAATCATCATGCCCCTTATGACCTGGGCTACACACGTGCTACAATGGGAAGTACAACGAGTCGCGAAGTCGCGAGGCTAAGCTAATCTCTTAAAGCTTCTCTCAGTTCGGATTGTAGGCTGCAACTCGCCTACATGAAGCCGGAATCGCTAGTAATCGCGGATCAGCACGCCGCGGTGAATACGTTCCCGGGCCTTGTACACACCGCCCGTCACACCACGAGAGTTTGTAACACCCGAAGTCGGTGAGGTAACCTTTTTGGAGCCAGCCGCCTAAGGTGGGATAGATGATTGGGGTGAAGTCGT
>NZ_JBIOSL010000001.1:795000-1075000 GCF_051714725.1 Enterococcus sp. AZ095b
TCTCTATGAACAGACGACCTTTAAAAGAAATTGAGTTGTTTTTCACAAATATAAAATAACGATGGTTAATTAGTGATTATTTGAAAAATTGAAAAAAAGTATTGCGTTATATGATGAAAATTGATATTATATTTATGTAATTTGATTCCGGCATAGCTCAGTTGGTAGTAGCGCATGACTGTTAATCATGATGTCGTAGGTTCGAGTCCTACTGCCGGAGTAATACAAAAAGTCTAGGAGAGTTCTCCTAGACTTTTTTTGTTTTTCAATGGAAATACGCAGATTGAATCGCATGATTGTTCTGAATTTTCAGAATAGCACGTTGTAATTCAAAGGGTTAAAGAGTAAAATGGAGATATATTTTCAATCGGGAAGGATGATTAAATGAACGCAATTACACCAGATATGACAAAAAAATTTGCCGATCAATTTCAAACGAATAAAAAGCAACAAGCCTTACAAAATGCTGTTGTAAAGAATGGGATCACAGCTTCAGCAGAAAATATTGCTTCACATACAAAAAACACCCCGGTATTTTCTGTAGATCTAGCGACTGGAAAAGTCTCAAACCAAAAACAATCTGGCCGTTGCTGGATGTTTGCGGCGTTGAATACATTCCGTCACAAATTGTTGAATCAATTCCACTTAAAGGAATTTGAATTATCACAAAATTATACTTTCTTTTGGGATAAATACGAGAAAGCAAACTATTTTTATGAAAATATTCTTGCAACTGGTAATGAAGCATTAGACAGTCGTAAAGTCGCTTTTTTACTGGCTGTTCCCCAACAAGATGGTGGACAATGGGATATGATCGTATCATTATTCCAAAAATATGGTGTCGTACCAAAATCAGTGATGCCAGAAAGCGCGAATAGCTCAAATTCTCGTGATTTGAATAACTACTTAAATAAATTATTGCGTAAAGACGCCGTTAAACTACGTCAATTAGTGGCAGAAGGAAAAACAAATGAAGAGATCCAAGTAGAAAAAGAAAAGATGTTAGCTGGGATCTATCAATTTCTAACAACTTCTTTAGGTACGCCACCAACTGAATTTGATTTTGAGTATCGAGATGAAGAAAAAAATTACCATATCGATCAACAATTGACTCCACAAATGTTTTACGATAAATATATAGGTGTAAATTTGGATGATTATGTAAGTATCATCAATGCACCGACCGCAGACAAACCGTATGATCGCTCTTATACGGTTGAAATGTTAGGGAATGTTGTGGGAGGAAAAGAAGTCAAATATCTTAATGTCGATATGACAACGTTCAAAAATTTAGCGATTGCTCAATTGGAACAAGGAGAATCTGTGTGGTTTGGGTGTGATGTTGGTCAATCTTCTACAAGAGATAGCGGCATCATGGCAACAGACGTTTATGAGATGGATGAATTATTTGATTTAGATTTTTCTATGACGAAAGCGGAGCGTTTGGATCATGGCGAAAGTTTGATGACTCACGCGATGGTCTTGACTGGTGTCGATTTAGTTGATGGAAAATCAACGAAATGGAAAGTCGAAAATAGCTGGGGAGAAAAAGTCGGAGATAAAGGATTCTTTGTGATGAGTGACGAGTGGATGGATGAATATACGTATCAAATCGTTGTCCGCAAAGATTTATTGACGGAAGAACAGCTAGCCGCATTTAATGCTGAACCAATTTTATTAGCTCCTTGGGACCCAATGGGGGCATTAGCTTAATTTCAATATCAATCAAAACAGATACAGAGACTTGATAGTTTTCTGTATCTGTTTTTTGTTGATTTCTTGATTTCAGGATTTTATAAATACCTGTGTTATACTTTAAAATGATATAGGAGTTGTTGCGGGCGTACTTGATCGATTAATCATCGATCTTGTGAAATAGCAAGGAGGAGTGAAAATGGATATCCAAGAAGTGTTAACAGAGATTCGTTTGAGTGGTAAAGTGATACCGATTACTGGGGGAGATGTGAATCAAAACTATCGAATTGATGAACAGCAAAAATCCTATTTTCTAAAAATCCATCCTCATGTGACCAAACGCTTTTTTGAAGCAGAAGTGGATGGTCTGAAAGAGCTTGCACCACATGTACGAGTACCTGAAACTTATATGTTAGGCGAAACAAATGAAGGTGCCTATCTATTGATGGAATGGATCGAACCAGGGAAAGGTGATCCTCGAGAACTGGCAAAAGACTTAGTAAAAATCCATCGTTCAACTGCACCACAGTTTGGTTTTCGCAAGGACAATTATCTAGGGAGTTTATCACAGCTCAATACATTTGAAGAAGATTGGTGGACCTTCTTTTTCAAAAATCGCTTGGAGGCTCAAATCGACATAGCGGAGAAAAACAATCGATGGAATGAAACACGTGAAAAAGAGTATCAACGGTTAAAAAAAGAACTACTAAATCGTGACGATCATCGGAAGATTACGCCTAGCCTCTTGCATGGAGATTTATGGAGTGGTAATGTTTTCTATGATAAGCAAGGAAGACCAGTGTTTATCGATCCAGCAGTTTCTTATGGGAATCGCGAGCAAGATATTGCGATGAGTCAGTTGTTCGGTGGCTTTCGTCCTGAATTCCTGGAAGCTTACCAAGAAAGCTGGCCATTGGAAGAGGGCTGGGAGAGTCGTTTGCCACTCTATCAACTCTATTACTTGTTGGCGCATCTCAATATGTTTGGAGAGAGTTATGGGACACAGGTCGATCATATATTAATGAAGAAGTAATTGGAGGTTTTCTTTTGGCACAAAAATATACAAAAAAACATGAAGTATCTTATTATGAATGTGATATCAACAAAACAATGACTTTTCCGTCCATGCTGGGTGTGGTCATCAAGACTTCGGAAGAACAAAGTGATCATTTAGGCCGAGGAACCGACTTTGTCAGTAGCTTTGGCTTGACTTGGGTAATCACGAACTATTCGATGAACATCAATCGCTTGCCTCATGTCGGTGAAAAAATCGATGTTACCACACAAGCGATGCAGTATAATAAATTCTTTTGTTATCGTAATTTTTGGATTCATGATGAGGAAGGAAATGAATTAGTTGAAATCGAATCAGTATTTGTTTTGATGGATCTAGTGAACCGTAAGATGAGTAGTGTGAATGAAGAAATCATTGCACCTTTTGAAAGTGAAAAAATCAAGAAAATCAAACGACAAGAAAAAATCGAGCCAATCGAATCAGGCTTGATGTTGCCATATCGTGTGCGATTTTATGATATTGACAGCAATCAACATGTGAACAATGCGATGTACTTCAACTGGATCATTGATGTTTTAGGTTACGATTTTTTGACAACACATACACCTAAACATGTGTTGATCCGTTTTGATAAAGAAGTTGAATATGGCAATGAGATCGAGAGTCATTATGAACAAACGGTGTCTGGAACAGAGGTAAAAACGAGACATGAGATCAGAATGCAAGAGCAACTTTATTGTGCAGCGAATATCTTATGGGAGAAAAATGAAGAAACAAAATAAATCGAGTGAGATAAGATTGTGAGATATTTTGCTTCGATAAATAAGCGCGAAAAACCGAAAATTGTTCTTCCAATTTTTGGTTTTTTCGCGCTTAGTTCCAAAGGAGTTTCATTTGGAACTCCGTTTAACAATGATGTGATTGTAGCGTCTATTGAGTTTTCCATATGAAGAGGCGAGCAAGCCCTGTATTACTCAATTTGATTTCTATTGTGTCATAAATTTGATCAACTGTTCTTCTGACAAGCCACCGTTAATGGCAATCAAAAGTTTTATTCTAGCTTTTTGGCTATTGATACTATTACAAAAAATAACGCCCATACTTGCGAGTTCTTTTCCGCCACCTTCGTAATCATAGACGGGTTCAGCGATTCCGTTGAAACAACGAGAAACCAAGACTACTGGTATTTTTTGTATCAAGAGTTTCTTTAATGCTGTTAATGCCTGCGGAGGCAGGTTCCCAGCGCCTAAAGCTTCAATGACCAGACCGTCGACTTTCGAATGGGCAAGTGCTTCTAATAAATCACCTTGCATACCCGCATAGGCTTTGACGATTGGGATCGTTCCTTTGACTGATGCGATATCTAGTCTTTGCGCTTCAAGTAATTCTTGCATAAACAATATACGATTTTTAGTGATCAAACCGATTGGTCCTAACGTAGGAGTACGAAAAGTAGCAACATTAGTCGTGTGGGTTTTAGTGACATAGCGTGCTGAGTGGATCTCATCGTTCATCACGACCAAAACACCTTTGTCTTTTGCTTCATCACAACTTGCTACCCGAATCGCACTTTCAAAATTATATAGACCATCGCTACCTAACTCATTACTTGAACGCATCGCTCCTGTTAAGACGATCGGTAATTTATCACCAATCGTTGAGTCTAGAAAAAATGCTGTTTCTTCCAACGTATCTGTCCCATGCGTGATCACGACACCTTGGATGTCAGAAAGAACGGCTTGATTGATTCTTTCTTTAAGTTGTAACATATGTTTAGGCATGATGTGCGGGGAAGGAAGATTAAAGATATCTTCCATGATCAAATCAACATTTTCTGGAATCGTTACTTCTGCATCTAATAGTGGGTTAGCCACATCTGGACTCACACCACCTGTTAAAGAATTTTCTTTCATGGCGATTGTGCCGCCTGTGTGTAAGATAAGAATTTTTTTCATTTTCAGAACTTCCTCACGAATAATTTTGCATAGGGTTTCTAGCTTATTGTATACTATATAAAAGAGTTTTGCTATGAATGAATCAAACAGAACAATTTGGGAACAAAGATAAAATGAATTTAAACGAATGGAAGTGATTCGTCGTGATCAAAATTGGCTTGACTTCATTTAAAGAACATGAAAAATTAACAGGAAAAAAGAATAATACTCTTTACGATTATGCGAGTGTCCTTTCATTAGTCGAATTAGATACCGCCTATTATGGTATACCAAGAAAGTCATCTGTGGAGAAGTGGGTGAATGAAGTACCAGCATCTTTTCGCTTCGTGATGAAAGCTTACCAAGGAATCAGTGGTCAAGGCGACTGGCAGAAGTATTATCAATCCGAAGAAGAGATGATTGAACGCTTTTTAGATGTGATGGCACCGATGAGCGAGTCAGGTAAACTCTTTTGTTTTTTAGTTCAATTCCCTGCTTCATTTAAATGCACCAAAGAAAATGTTGCCTATTTAAGAAAACTAAGAAAATGGTTCAATGGCTATCCGGTAGCTATTGAGTTACGTGACTATTCTTGGTACAGCGACCAATTTCTGTCACGCACGAGACAGTTTATGACTCGTGCAATGTTTTCCTTAGCAATCATTGATGAACCACAATTATTGAATACGACGATTCCTTTCGATCCTTATGTGACAAATACGGATTTTACCCTTTTCCGTTTTCATGGAAGAAATGAGCAAGGTTGGCAAGCAAATGATCAGGATTGGCGTAAAAAAAGAACGTTGTATCGCTATTCTGAAGAAGAATTACAGGAATTAGCAGCAGCCATCAAAAAAGTAGACGGTGCAACAAAACATGTTGGGGTGATCTTCAATAATAACTCTGGTGGAGATGCGGCTGAAAATGCTTTGGCATTACAAAAAATCTTAGGGATCGAACCAGATGAGCTTAACCCAAAACAAATCGATTTGTTTTGAAGACCTGGCTTTTGTAACCACTCTATATAAAAAGTAGCAAGCACGCCTTACCAATAAGAAATGAAACTGTTCAACTAGAAATTTTTACTAAATAATAATCGGAAGAGGTGATGGAACGACATGATCAAAGCAGTTTTTTTTGATATCGATGGCACATTAGTCAACAACCAAGCAATAGCGTTGGCTTCAACTAAATATGCGATTGATCAACTACAAAAAAAGGGCATATTATGCGGTGTTGCCACTGGGCGCAGCCCTGTAAGAATCAAAGAAGTGATCGATGAACTTGAACTAGACATGTTCGTCGTCTATAATGGTCAATTAGTCTTTGACCGTGATCAAACGATCGTCGACCATCCTTTTGATAAAACAGTATTAGCGGATATCGTCCACTTTTCGGATGCCCATCACCGACAAATCATTTTTGGTGGGCGAGATCAACTAGATGGTTCAACGACAATGATGCTAGGACAATCGATCATCATCAAAAAAATCGTCAATCACTTACCCAAAAAATTCCCTGTACGTCTATTGAAAAAAATCTTGCAAGTGTTCAGTCCCCATCGGCAACGAAAACGATATGAAACATTAGCGATCTTAAACGAGCCGATTTATCAATGTATTTTATTGAGCCAAATATCTGAGCAAGAAAAGCTTGACCAACGATTCCCAGAGTGTTCGTTCCAACGTTCCAATCCTTATACGGTCGATATTATTCCTAAAGGAGGGTCCAAATTGTTAGGAATCCAACAATTTGCGACAAATAAAGGAATTGCATTGTCCGAAATCATGGCGTTTGGCGATCATTACAATGATGTTGAAATGCTAAAAGGAGTTGGAATTGGTGTTGCAATGGGCAATGCGCCAACTGGTGTGAAGCAGCAAGCTGATTTTGTCACGGCTTCGAATGAAGCAGATGGTATTTATATAGGTTTGAAGCATTTTGGGATAGTTGATTGAATGTGTGTCAGTTAGGAGGACTAAAATCGTTATGGAGCCAGAAACACCTTATCAAAAAGTAGAACGATTCCATCGGACGTTCGATCCAAGAATACCAGAGCGACCCACTGCATTTACAAAAAAACATGCCGATGACCGAGCGGGTTTTAAAATCGAAGAGTTAGTTGAATTTGTGGCAGCAGCCAGTGACGGTGATGCAAAAAAATTGCATGATTCCGTCCAATATTTGCATGATGCACTTGATCAAGCAGAAAAAAAGATTCTCACAAAACAAAATTGGGGAGAGGAAAGTCTCGTTGAGCAAGTAGATGCGCTGACTGATTTGCTTTATTTTACGTATGGCTCTTTTTCTTTGCTGGGCGTTGATCCTACGAGGATTTTTGATATTGTCCATCAAGCGAATATGGGAAAACTGTTTCCAGATGGAAAACCTCACTACGATCCTGTTACAAACAAAGTATTGAAGCCAGACAATTGGCAAAAGGATTATGCACCTGAAGAAAGGATCGCAAAGGAAATCAATGAACAAATGAAGAAGGCAGAGCGAGTAAAGTTTGCCGAAGAAAATTCTTCAACGAGTCTTTGATAAGGTCTTCTCATTTTAGTTGGTAGAAAGATAGCAAAAAAGATTTTTTATGTAGGTAGTGTATGACTGAACATAGTATGTTATAATATAAAATAGATGTCTTTTTGCACGAAAGACGTATTTACAATGTTATGCAAATCAGATTCGTCTGATCACAAACAAATAGAGACAGTAGATGCATATTGAAAACGGAGGAACCTTAAATGGGAAATAATGTTATCATCGGGATCGTCATTGCAATCATTATAGTCGCCATTCTGGCTTTTTTGGTTAGTTACGTAATGAAGAAAAAAAACCAAGATCGATTGGACGTCTTAGAAAAACGCAAGGAAGAATTATTCGACTTGCCTGTGATTGAAGAAGTTGACGATGTCAAAAAAATGCATCTAGTGGGGCAAAGCCAAAATACCTTTCGTGAATGGAGTCAAAAATGGAATGACATCTCTACCTCATCATTTGCCGAGTTAGAAAGTCAGATCTTTGAAGTTGAAAATCTCAACGAGAGCTTTAGATTCTTAAAAGGGAAAAAAGCAGTAGAAGAAGCCGAAGCAACCATGAACCAAATGGAAAAAGAAGTTGCGGAGATTCGTGACGGCTTAAAAGAATTGCGTGAAACAGAAGAACGTAATTCCTTAGCTGTTCAACAAGCTTTAGACGTTTATGAGGAACTAAAAGCAACGATCCGAGAAGAAGAACAGCAATACGGTCCAGCTTTACCTGAGTTACAGAAGCAAGTGAAAACGATTGAAAATGAGTTTACACAATTTGTTACGTTAAATACTTCAGGTGATCCAGTTGAAGCCCGTGAAGTGCTGGATAAAGCGGAAAAACACACGTATGAAGTGGATGCGTTAATGAAAAAAATCCCGCCATTATTTGAAGATTTGAATACGACTTTCCCGGCGCAAGTGGAAGAGATTCAAGAGACCTATGACCGCTTAATCAAAGAGGAGTATGTTTTTCCAGAAGAAAGCCTGTCTGGCGATATCGAAACGATCAATCGTCGAATCGAACGTTCGTTGATCAATATTGAGAAAACGGAAGTTGAAACTGTTGAATTTGAAAATCGTGAAACGGCTAATCTGATCGATGCATTATACGATATTTTAGAACGTGAGATGGAAGCACAAGTATTTGTGACTAAAAATCAAGCAACGATCGAACAATATATCAAACATGCGACGAAAAACAATCGTCAATTATTGATCGAATTAGATCATACCGCTCAAAGTTATACATTGAACCATAACGAAATCGGGCGTGTACGTGGTTTTCAAACAGAAGTGGAAGAAATCGAACGTCAAAACGAACAAATCAAACCACAGTTACAACAACATGAAGTGCCTTACTCAGAAGTAAGAACGTTCTATAAGAAAGTCTTCAAAGTATTAGAAGATATTGAAAACCAACAGGTTGAAATCAGCGATTCTTTACACGAACTAAGAAAAGGTGAAAAAGAAGCGCAAGAAAAAATCGACACATTCGAATTTAAATTGCGCAGTCTTAAACGGTTTGTTGAAAAACAACGTTTACCAGGTTTGCCAAATGATTATCTAGAGTTTTTCTTTGTGGCAACAGAACGTATCGAAGAATTGAGTACTGTGTTGAATAAAATCAGAGTCAACATGGATGAGGTCGAACGTCTTGTAGCATTATGTGAAGAAGATCTAGAGTTACTCGATAAGAAAACCCACGATCTAGTGGATGCAGCAGCATTAACCGAACAAATGTTGCAATATGCGAACCGTTACCGTCACACACATGAAGAAGTGAAAGAAGCCATTGAAAAGAGTTATTACTTATTCAATAAAGAATATCACTATCAAGAGGCTTTGGATGAGATCGGCACAGCATTAGAGCGCACAGAACCAGGTGCATTCAAACGAATCGAAGATTTTTACTTCAATCATCCTGATTTAGTATAATCCTGCGATCAAAAAAGACAACACAGGCAAGTGCCGAGTGTTGTCTTTTTTTGGAAGTCATTGATGAGTAACTGTTGGGCAGGGAATACATTGATTCGAGCGATTTTTTATAGAGTCCAACTCGGAGAAAACGCCACTTGAAAGCACAAGGGACAACCGTTATAATAGGTAAGAATTTCAAAAAAAGAAGGTTTAAATATGATATATTTCGATAATAGTGCGACAACACCGATCTATCCGCAAAGTTTGGATACGTATGTCAAAACAAGTCAACGGATCATCGGGAATCCATCAAGTCTACACGATTTAGGCAATCAGGCGAACCGTCTGCTACAACAAGCGAGAAAACAAATCGCTGAACTGATTGCTGTGTCTGCGGAAGAAGTGTATTTCACGTCAGGTGGAACAGAAGGAAATAACTGGGTGCTTAAAGGAACGATGCTTGAAAAACTAGGTTACGGTAACCACATGATCATATCAGGCGTTGAACATCCTGCTGTCAGTGAAACAGCTGAGCAGTTAAAAAAACTCGGTATCGAAGTGAGTATTGCTCCTGTCGATAAAAGAGGGATCGTCCGCGTAGATGAGTTGAAAAAATTAGTACGTAAAGAAACAATTTTGGTTTCCGTTATGGCAGTGAATAATGAAGTAGGTGCGATTCAACCAATCAAAGAAATCAGTAGTTTTTTAAATGATTTTCCTAAAATCCATTTCCATGTGGATGCGGTACAAGCGATTGGTAAAGTTCCTTTAGAGGAATGGTTGACAGAACGTGTGGATTTTGCCACTTTTTCTGCCCATAAATTCCACGGGCCTCGTGGTGTTGGTTTTGTTTATTGGAAAAAAGGCCGACGTTTAGCACCGCTGTTCACTGGAGGCGGACAAGAGAAAAATCAACGGAGTGGAACAGAGAATGTGCCGGGGATCGTCGCGATGGCAAAAGCGCTGCGTTTATCTCTAGATATTAAAGCACAAAAACCAAACCAAACTGCCTATCTTAAACAAGCATTGATTGAAGCTTTACATACGTATGATAAAGTAACGATTTTTTCTGAAGGTGAAGATTACGCACCCCATATTT
Organism: Enterococcus sp. AZ095b; assembly: GCF_051714725.1. NCBI lineage: Bacteria > Bacillati > Bacillota > Bacilli > Lactobacillales > Enterococcaceae > Enterococcus > Enterococcus sp. AZ095b. Next base: position 805,195 of record NZ_JBIOSL010000001.1, read on the forward strand.
TGTGCTTTTCATTAAAAGGTATTCGTGGTGAGGTATTGGTCCATGCATTAGAAGAAAAACAAATATTTGTCTCTACGACAAGCGCTTGTTCTTCTAGAAAGCACATGGCAAGTAGTACGCTGCATGCGATGCAAGTACCCAATGATTTAGCTACTTCAGCGATTCGCGTCAGCTTAGATGAAAGCAATACGATGGCAGAAGTCGAACAATTCATGATCATCTTTAAACAGTTGTACAAGAAATTTTCAGTCATCAATTAAGAAACAGAGGAGTGTTTTTGTGAAGTACAGTGAAATCATGGTTCGCTATGGTGAACTTTCAACAAAAGGAAAAAATCGTCGAAGTTTTATTATGCAGTTGGCACAAAATGTCAGACAGGCATTGAGCGATTTTCCTGAAATCAAGATCCACGCAGAGCGTGATCGGATGCATCTACTGTTGAATGGTGTAGACGGAGACATAGTTATCCCTAAGTTAGCGAAGATATTTGGGATCCAAAACTTTTCACCTAGCGTACGAGTAGAAAAAGAAGTACAAAGTTTAAAACAAGCGGTTCAGGAAATCATGCAAGAAATCTATACAGGAAAAGAAACATTCAAGATCATTGCAAAACGTAGTGATCATAGCTTTGAATTGGACAGCAATGAACTAAACCAAGCATTAGGAAATGCAGTCATCGATGTTTTTCCGGATATCCAAGTACAAATGAGAAAGCCAGATATTGCGTTGCGTGTGGAAATCCGCCGCGATGGGGCTTATCTTTCCTATGAAACGATCAAAGGAGCTGGCGGTCTGCCTGTCGGTACAAGCGGAAAAGGTATGTTGATGCTTTCTGGAGGGATCGATTCTCCAGTTGCCGGTTATTATGCCATGAAACGTGGGGTAGAAATTGAAGCTGTCCACTTTGCTAGTCCACCTTACACGAGTGAACAAGCCTTGCAAAAAGCGAAAGACTTAACAGTGAAGCTGACACCCTATGTTGGTAAAATCGAATTTATCGAAGTACCGTTTACAGAAGTGCAAGAAGAGATCAAACGAGTGGTGCCCCAAGGCTACTGGATGACGATCACACGTCGGATGATGCTTCGTTTGACAGATGAGATCCGCCGTATTCGTCATGGACTAGTGATTTTAAATGGTGAATCATTAGGACAGGTGGCTTCCCAAACACTCCAAAGTATGGTGGCAATCAATGAGGTCACGAATACACCGATCATTCGTCCTGTAGCGACGATGGATAAATTAGAGATCATCGAAGTGGCTGAACAAATCGATACGTTTGATTTGTCCATTCAACCATTTGAAGACTGCTGCACGATTTTTGCACCGCCACAGCCTAAGACTCGTCCACGACTAGAAAAAGTGCATCAATACGAAGAACGTTTGGATATCGATGGGATGATCGAACGTGCTTTGGCAGGCTTAAAGATCGAAACGATCCACACAGAAACAGCAAAAGAACAAGTAGAAGAATTTTCTGATTTACTTTAAACGAAGGAACTTGTACTTCTTGTACGAGTCGATCACTCGTAATAAAAGATCCAGACTCAAGAAGTAGACACGTGAAAGAGGACGAGACAATTGTTTAGCCTCGAGAAATAAGGCGCCATCCACGAAAATTGTATGTCAAATTTTGTGGATGGTACCTTATTTTTCTTGTTTTTCATGGAGTTAAGTTTCCTCCTATTGCGAGGTTCCTTGTTCCATGCTAAACTAAAATTATGTGAAATGATTAACAAGGAGAAACGATATGCGAGAAAAATCAGAAACGTTACCCAAAGCAACAGCGAAACGGTTGCCTTTATATTTGCGCTATTTAAATATGTTGAATGATTCTGGTGTTCAACGAATCAAATCAAATGAATTTAGTGAGATCACACAAGTACCTTCTGCCACGATCCGCAGAGATTTTTCTCATTTAGGAGAATTAGGACGAAGCGGTTATGGGTACGATGTTCCCTATTTGATTGAAGTATTTGATCGAATTTTGAACACAGAGGAAGAAAAAAGAATCGCTTTAGTTGGTTTTGGGAATTTAGGAAAAGCATTGAAACACAACAATTTCAGAAGAAATGCAAATTTGAATATTGTTTGTGTATTTGACAATGATCCAGCCATCGTCGGAAAAGAAATCGAAGGTGTGATGGTTTATCCTATGGATCGCTTTAGTGAAATCGTTGAAAAAGAAGGAATCAAAGTGGCGATATCAACTGTTCCAAGTAAGTATTCACAAGCAGCCATCGACGAAATCGTCAAAGGAGGCATTACTGCGATCTTGAACTTTGCACCAGATCGTGTCAACGTTCCGCCACATGTCCATATGCAATACATCGATCTGACAACTGAACTACAGACGTTGATCTATTTTGATGAAAATTATTCGCAAGTCTTTCCTTCCAAGTAAAAACTAAGTGGGAAGATCGTGCAAAAGTGGCGTTTTTATGTGAATCGAACAGCGATTCATCAAGAGCTTTTATTGACTTTGGCTACTAACCATTGTAAAATGAGTCAAGATGTTGATCAAGAGGAGTAACTAGTCCGACGTTTAGAGAGAGAGAACGAATGGTGGAACGTTCTTAACGAAAGCTAGTGAAGGTAGCTTGGGAGTTTTTGTCTTGAATCGAGTAGAGATGAACGAGTAGTGATCGTTAACTCACTTTGAGAGGTAATAGGCAACTATTACAAATTAGGTGGTACCGCGTAATTTATACGTCCTAAATACGAAAGTATTTAGGGCGTTTTTTTTATTTCAAAGGAGGAAGACAGTATGACGGAAGAAAAGAATCTATCGACAAAGTATAATCCGCAAGAAGTTGAAGCGGGGCGTTATCAAAACTGGTTAGACGAAGATTTGTTCAAACCTAGTGGCGACAAAAAAGCAAAACCTTATTCAATCGTTATCCCACCTCCCAATGTGACTGGTAAACTCCATTTAGGTCATGCTTGGGATACAACATTGCAAGATATGTTGATTCGTCAAAAAAGAATGCAAGGCTATGATACGTTATGGTTACCAGGGATGGATCATGCAGGGATCGCAACACAAGCAAAAGTAGAAGAAAAATTACGTGAGCAAGGTGTTTCTCGTTATGATCTAGGTCGCGAAAAATTTATTGATCAAGTATGGGAATGGAAAGAAGAATATGCCGGTCATATCCGTGAACAATGGGCAAAAATGGGTTTATCTTTGGATTATAGCCGTGAACGCTTCACCTTAGATGATGGCTTGTCTGAAGCTGTTCGTAAAGTATTCGTTAGCCTATACGAAAAAGAGTTGATCTATCGTGGCGAATACATCATCAATTGGGACCCACAAGCACGCACAGCTCTTTCTGATATCGAAGTGATCCACAAAGAAATCGAAGGTGCCTTTTATCATATGAGCTATGAATTGGCTGATGGTTCAGGTGTGGTGGAAATCGCAACGACCCGTCCAGAAACGATGCTTGGTGATACGGCAATCGCTGTTCACCCAGAAGATGAGCGTTACCAAGCATTGATTGGTAAGAAAGTCATTTTACCACTAGTGAATAAAGAAATACCGATCATAGCAGATGAATATGTCGACATGGAATTTGGAACAGGGGTTGTAAAAATCACGCCCGCACATGACCCAAATGACTTTGAAGTCGGTAACCGTCATGACCTCCCACGAGTGAATGTCATGAATGAAGATGGCACGATGAATGAATTAGCAGGTAAGTATCAAGGAATGGACCGTTTTGCAGCACGTAAAGCGATCGTTGCGGATCTAAAAGAACTTGGTCGTCTGATCAAGATCGAAACGGTGATCCACAATGTAGGCCATTCTGAGCGTACAGGGGTAGTTGTTGAACCTCGTTTATCAACACAATGGTTTGTAAAAATGGCACCTTTAGCTGAAAAGGCGATCCAAAATCAAGAAACTGATGATGCAGTTGAGTTTTTCCCACCACGTTTCAACCAAACCTTCTTACGCTGGATGGAAAATGTTCATGACTGGGTAATCTCACGTCAACTATGGTGGGGACATCAGATCCCTGCGTGGTATCATAAGGAAACTGGTGAAATGTACGTGGGCATGGAAGCACCAGCAGACAGTGAAAACTGGTTACAAGATCCCGATGTGTTGGATACTTGGTTCAGTTCAGCGCTATGGCCTTTTTCAACAATGGGCTGGCCTGACGAAGACAATGAAGATTACCAACGTTACTTCCCAACAAGTACATTAGTAACAGGCTATGATATCATCTTTTTCTGGGTAAGCCGAATGATTTTCCAAAGCTTGGAATTTACAGAACGTCGTCCATTTGAGAATGTACTGATCCATGGATTGATTCGTGATGAACAAGGACGCAAGATGAGTAAATCTCTTGGAAATGGGATCGACCCAATGGAAGTCATTGAAAAATATGGTGCTGATGCGTTACGCTGGTTCTTATCTAATGGTTCAGCACCAGGACAAGACGTACGTTTTAGTTACGAAAAAATGGATGCTTCTTGGAACTTCATCAATAAAATCTGGAACGCATCTCGTTTCGTTATCATGAATGTTGAAGGGATGACCGTAGAAGATATTGATCTTTCAGGTGAGAAGACTGTAGCCGATCGTTGGATTTTGACACGTTTGAATGAAACAATCGCTAAAGTGACTGACTTATTTGAACAATTTGAATTTGGTGAGGCTGGTCGCCAATTGTATAACTTTATCTGGGATGATTTCTGTGACTGGTACATCGAGATGAGTAAAGAAACACTTTACGGTGAGGACGAAGTAGCGAAACAAACGAACCGTAGTATTCTTGTCCATACGTTGGATCAGATCTTACGCTTATTGCATCCGATCATGCCATTTGTTACAGAAGAAATCTGGCAACACATCCCTCATAAAGGAACATCTTTAGTAGTGGCTGATTATCCAGTCGTGCAACCGGAATACGATGATGAAGCTGCTTCAAAAGGGATGGAAGTACTGAAAGAATTGATTCGTTCTGTACGTAATATCCGTTCTGAAGTGAATACACCATTATCAAAACCAATCACGTTACTGATCAAAACAAATGATCCGAAGATCGATCAATTCTTAAATGAAAACACTAGCTATATCGAGCGCTTCTGTAATCCAGAAGAGTTGACGATCTCAAGTGACGTAACTGCACCGGATCTAGCAATGTCAGCGGTCTTGACTGGCGCGGAAATCTTCTTACCTTTAGAAGGGCTGATCAACATTGAAGAAGAAATCCAACGTTTAGAAAAAGAACTAGCAAAATGGACAGGCGAAGTGAAACGTGTACAAGGAAAATTAAGTAATGAGCGTTTTGTATCGAATGCACCGGATGATGTAGTTGAAGCAGAGCGTGCAAAAGAAAAAGATTATTCAGAAAAACAAGCAGCTGTCAATGAACGTATTGCGCAATTAAAATCAATCAAATAAAACGAAAGGGAGAGGTGACGGAAGTTGCCTCTCTTTTTTAAGTAAAAAGAGCTCTTCTGGATTTCATTGTTTCCTACGTAAGCTTTTTTGTTATAATGAAGAGGAATGGGGGGATAGTAACGTGAAAATCGAAGAAGCAATCAATTGGATCCATAGCCGATTACCATTTGGCTCACGTCCTGGATTAGACAGAGTAGAGGCCTTATTAGAGGTAGTCGGACACCCAGAAGAAAAAGTCAAAACGATCCATATTGCAGGGACGAATGGCAAAGGTTCAACAGTGACTTATTTAAGATATTTATTAGAAGAAGCCGGCTTGACAGTCGGAACATTTACTTCCCCATATATCGAATACTTCAATGAGCGCATTTCGATCAATGGACAAGGCATTCCTGATGAATCATTGATTCGACTAGTAAAGAAATATCAACCGCTAGTTGAGCAGATGGATCAATTTGAAGCAGTAGCTGGTATTACCGAATTTGAAACGTTGACTGCTATGGCATTTGATTATTTCTTGGAAGAACAAGTGGACGTCGCGATCATTGAAGTGGGATTAGGTGGTTTACTCGACTCAACAAACGTAGCGAAACCTTTGTTGACGGGTATCACAACGATTGGTATGGATCATACAGATATTTTGGGCGACACGATCGAAGAAATCGCTGCTCAAAAAGCAGGGATCATCAAGCAAAATGTGCCACTGGTCACTGGAAATATCGTACCTGAAGCCTTGGCAGTGATCGAAAAACAAGCAAAATTAAAAAATGCTACACAACACGCATGGGGAGAGGCTTACACAGTCAGTTACAAACATCCGGCAGAAGAGTGGGGCGAAATTTTTTCATTCCAAAATGAATTTGGCAAAATCCCTAAGTTGACGATCCATATGATCGGGAAACATCAAGTTGAAAATGCTGGTATGGCGATTGAAATGTATCAAATCTATTGTGGAATGATGAATCTTCCATTCCGTGAAAAAGACGTGATCAATGGCTTGAAAAAGGCGCAATGGCCAGGACGTATGGAACGATTAAGTGAAGAACCCTTAGTGATTTTAGATGGGGCGCATAATACCCATGCGATGGCACGTTTAGTCCAAAATCTTAAACAAGAATTCAAAGGCTATCATATCCATCTTTTGTTCTCTGCTTTACGAACAAAAGAGGTTGATAAAATGTTACACCAATTACAAGAAGTACCAGATGCAACAATCTACGTCACTACTTTTGATTATCCTAAAGCCATTGAGCTGTCGGATATCCAAGCAACGAGTGATGAGAAAGTTACGATTGTTTCAATGTGGCAATTTGGGCTTGCAGAGATCTTGGAGAAGATGACGGCTGAGGATGTTCTTGTAGTGACAGGTTCACTCTATTTTATTTCGGAAGTGCGACGTTTGCTTGTACAGTTGGGAGGAAAAAATGAAAGTTAATGCAGTGATTTTTGATATGGATGGCTTATTATTTGATACAGAGATCGTTTATTATGAGGCATCCCAAACAGTAGCCGATCGGATGGGGTTTCCCTATGACAAAGATCTTTACTTGCGATTTTTAGGCGTTTCTGATGAAGAAGTTTGGGCGAACTACCATACTATTTTTGCAAACTTTGGTCGAGAAACTGTCCAAAAATTTATCGACGATTCCTATCAAGAAACGCTTGATCGTTTTGCTTTAGGTCAAGTTAAATTAAAACCAGGTGTTTTAGAATTCTTGAACTTTTTGGAAGAAAAAGATATCCCAAAAGTAGTCGCATCAAGTAATCAGCGACATGTCATTGAACTGTTGCTAGAAAAAAATAATCTACGTCATCGTTTTGATATGATCGTCTCAGCTGAAAATGTCAAACGTGCAAAACCAGATCCAGAAATCTTTTTACATGCCCAGGCGTTATTAGGTACTGAAAAAGCGGAGACATTGATATTAGAAGATTCACAAAATGGGGTACTAGCGGCGTATGGTGCAGGAATCCCAGTAATCATGGTGCCAGATTTACTAGCGCCTTCTGATGAATTAGCCGCTAAGACAACAGCGATTGTTTCTTCACTTCATGAAGTTCCGGCATTGATCAAATAAAAATAAAATAAATATCCTCCTTTTTCGTATCTTATTTTGAGCGCACGGGAAAGGAGGTTTTTTATGGAAAAAAATTTGCTTCAAACAGTACCCGCCACGTCTCTACCAAGGGAGAGGATGGAGACTTATGGAGAGGATGCGTTATCAGATCAAGAGCTTTTAGCCATTTTGCTTCGGACTGGTCAGCATCCATATAACGTATTAGAAGTTGCGGGTACGTTATTGAAGAAATTTGGTGGTTTAGCGCTCTTGAGACAAGCAACACTAGCAGAATTAGAAGCGGTTCGTGGGATTGGTCGGGTCAAAGCCTTAGAGATCAAAGCATTGATCGAGCTGGGGCGACGGATACAAGTCGATCAGTTGCGTCAAACAACGACTGTCCATGCGAGTTATGAATTGGCAAAAGAATTGATCCTAGAACTAAAAGATCAAAAACAAGAACATTTAGTTTGCATCTATCTCGATACCAAAAATCAAATCTTACTAAAGAAAACCTTATTCATCGGGTCATTGGATCAGACGATCGCGCATCCACGTGAAGTGTTCCATTACGCAGTCCGCTATTCAGCAGCACGGCTTGTCCTTGCTCATAATCATCCTAGCGGCAACGTTCTTCCATCCAAGCAAGACATGCGATTGACACGACGCATCCAGGAATGTGGAGAGATGATGGGGATCGAAGTTCTTGACCATCTGATTATTGGCAGCAAACAATACTTTAGTTTACGTGAAGAAGGATTAATGGAAAAAGAATGATGTAGCTTTCTTGCAAAAAAAAACAACCAAGTGTACAATTATAATGTAATTTTGTTTGGGAATAGAAGTTGAAACATCTGTTGCACCTCTATCGTACACGAGCAATGTTACAATCAAATAAGTGCTTTGGCACGAGGAGGGTATTATTAATGGAAAACGGAACAGTTAAATGGTTCAACGCTGAAAAAGGATTTGGTTTTATCTCACGTGAAGATGGAAGCGACGTATTCGTACATTTTTCAGCAATCCAAGGTGACGGATTCAAAACATTAGAAGAAGGTCAAGCAGTTACTTTTGACGTAGAAGATTCAGATCGTGGCCCACAAGCTACAAACGTTGAAAAAGCGTAATCTATACGAAAATATACTGTTATGAGGCTTGCTTTGTCATGGAGCGAACCAAATAATTGATGACAGAGGTCGAAACCAACGTGTTTCCCTCGAAAAATAAGACGAGACCCACAAAAATTGTTCTTTCATATTTTTGTGGGTCTCACTTTTTTTTATAAAAAACCGCGAGTAGGACATTAGTTCTCACCACCTAAAACCGAATAAACGGCGGTAACAGAAGAACCTCTTCGATAAACAAGGCGCCATCCACAAAAAATTGAAGAACAATTTTCGTGGATGGCGCCTTGTTTATCGAGGTTGAACACTTATGTCGCAACCTCGGTTTTAAGTTAGTTTTGATCCGGTGTCATCACCATAGGGATGATCATTGGATGTCTTTCTGTACGATCGAACAAGTAAGGTTGTAATGCACCGACCATCGCTTCTTTTAATTTATGCTCCGAACAGTCGGGGGCATTTAGCACATCACGCAATGCGTGGAACAAAATACGTTGTGCTTCATTGATCATATCCCCTGATTCACGCATATAGACGAAGCCACGAGAAAGGATATCTGGTCCAGCTAGAATCTCTTTTTTCTTGATATCGACAGTTGTCACTGCAAGAACGAGTCCTTCTTCTGAAAGTAAATGACGATCTCGTAAAACAACATTACCGATATCACCGATTCCACTGCCATCGATATAGACATCGCCAGCGACGAATTTTCCAGCTAAACGAGCAGAATCACTTGTTAATGCTAATACATCACCGTTTTCCATGATAAAACAATTCTCAGCTGGTACACCTGTGTCTTGTGCAAGAGAGGCATGGATCTTCAACATCCGAAACTCACCATGCACCGGTACAAAATATTTTGGCTTCATCAAGCGAAGCATCAATTTTTGTTCTTCTTGACCACCGTGGCCAGATGTATGGATATTATTGATTTTTCCATGGATCACTTCAGCGCCAGCTTCAGACAACAAGTTGATCAGATGGTTCACACTTGTTGTATTCCCTGGGATCGGTGAGCTAGAAAAAATCACTGTATCATCTGGTTGGATTTGGATTTGACGGTGGGTACCATTCGCAATGCGGCTCAATGCAGCCATTGGTTCACCTTGCGAACCTGTACATAGGATCATTGTTTCATTTGCAGGCAAACGATTGATTTCATGCGCATCGACAAAGGTACCGTCAGGCACTTTGATGTAGCCGAGACGTTGTCCGTTGACGATCGCATTTTCCATACTACGCCCGAAAACAGCAATTTTTCTACCCGTTGCTACAGCGGCTTCCGCTGCTTGTTGTAGACGGAAGATATTAGAAGCAAAGCTGGCAAAAATGATCCGACCTTCGATTTTCTCAAATATTTTCAAAATAGAAAGGCCAATCGTTTTTTCTGATTTCGTAAACGTTGGAATCTCTGCATTGGTACTATCTGAAAGGAGGCAAAGAACGCCTTCTTCTCCGATACGAGCCATTTTATGCAAATTTGCTGGTTCTCCTACAGGTGTAAAATCGAACTTGAAATCTCCAGTAGCCACGATGTTACCAGAAGGTGTTTTGACAACCACACCTAAAGCATCCGGAATACTATGGGTCGTTCGGAAAAAGCTGACGGATGTTTTTCTGAAACGGATCACAGTGTCTTCATTTATTTCATTTAGCACAGCGTCACGAAGTAAGCCATGTTCGTCCAGTTTATTTGTGATCAAAGCTAAAGCTAGAGGGCCAGCGTAGATCGGGATATTTGCTTGCTTTAATAAGTAAGGTATCCCACCAATATGGTCTTCGTGTCCATGAGTGATCACTAAAGCTTTGATTTTGTGTATGTTTTGTACGATATAGTTGTAATCAGGAATGACGTAGTCAATGCCAAGCAGTTCATCTTCTGGAAACTTGATTCCAGCGTCGATGATAATGATTTCATCTTGGAATTGTACCCCATACGTATTTTTCCCGATTTCACCTAATCCACCAATCGCAAAGACGCCTGTCTCATTATTTTTGATGGAAAGTTTCATCTTAAAACTCCACTAATGTGAATGCTGGGTTTTCTTTTTCGTATTCTAGATGGTTACCTTCTAGAAGTTGTACGAATTCGATATTGTATGGGGTATTTTCTTCCACTCGTTGGCGTGCTTCAACATCGCTGTTTGCTTCGATGTATAGCGATTGTGTTTCTTCACGTTTTGGGTTACGGATTTTTGACTCTTGATAATAAACTTTGTAAATCATGGTTTATGTCTCCTTTATCTGCTTAAAGCAGTAATTTAGCGTATTTTTTGGACAACACAAAACGAGGGGACAAGCCACCTGTGTTTTTTTATACTTTAAGAAAAATACTTGATTCTCCTTAAAGAGACAAGCCTCGCATTTGCTTATCCAATTGGAATATTTTTTACTCGGATCCTCTGTATGAAACATACAATAGTTAATTGCTATTCTAGCATAAATCAAGAGATAAGTATAGAAAACGGTCACTGTAAAATGAAAAAACGTACGAAGAGAAAATATTTTTCAGAAAAATTTCTTTTTAAAAAATGTAGTGTTCTATAAAGTAGTAGATTGTGCTACTATTGAAAGTAATGGCAAGATAGAATATTTAAAGGAGATGATAAAGTGAAGTTAATGTGGCATTACACCATGCGCTACAAAAAATATTTGGTGTTGAATTTTATTTGTGTGTTCGGCTTTATTCTGATCGAACTAGGTCTACCAACTATTTTAGCACGCATGATCGATGTTGGAATCCTCAACGATGATTTTGACTATGTGAAACAACAAGGACTATTGATGATCGTGATCACTGTGATCGGGATCATAATGAATATATTTTTAGGTTATTTTGGGTCAAGGATCACGACGAATATCGTTGCAGACATTCGTGATGATCTGTTCAAACATATCCAAACGTATTCACACCAAGAGTATGAAACACTAGGCGTATCATCATTGATCACTCGTACGACCAATGATGCGTATCAAATCATGTTGTTTCTACAAAATATTTTAAGAATCGGTTTTATGGCACCGATGATGTTTGTTGTTAGTTTGTATATGGTTATGCGAACAAGTCCATCTCTTGGTTTATACGTGATTGGTGCATTACCATTCTTATTATTAGCTGTTGTTGGGATTGCTAAATTTTCTGAACCTTTATCAAAAATCCAACAAAAGAATTTAGACAGAATCAATAGTATCTTACGTGAAAACCTATCAGGTCTACGCGTTATCCGCGCGTTTGTAAATGAAAAATTCGAAGAAAAAAGATTTGAAAAAGTCAACGAGAACTATGCTTCAAGTTCTAAAAGTCTCTTTCGCTTAATGGCAGTTGCCCAACCTGGCTTTTTCTTTTTATTCAATATCGTGATGATTTTGATTATTTGGAGTGGTACGCTACAAATTGCAGATGGACAGTTGCAAGTAGGGAATCTAATTGCTTTTATTGAATATATTTTCCACGCGTTGTTTTCATTTATGTTGTTTGCGAGTGTGTTTATGATGTATCCGCGAGCAGCAGTCTCTGCTAGTCGTATCCAAGAAGCTTTAAATGCTACGCCTGCTATTGTTGAAGATCCAAATGGCATAGCGGAAACAAAAACGAAAGGCTACATTGAATTTAAAAATGTGACCTTCGCTTACCCTGGACATTCGCAAGAACCAGTGATCCGTAACGTCAGCTTTACTGCTTCACCTGGCGAAACAGTGGCATTTATTGGTAGTACAGGTAGTGGGAAGTCTACATTGATCCAATTGATTCCACGTTTTTATGATGTTACTCATGGTGAGATCCTGATTGACGGTGTAGATGTGCGTAAGTACAAGTTGAGTAAACTAAGACAAAAAATCGGGTTTATTCCACAGAAAGCACTATTGTTTACTGGGACGATCGCTGAAAACTTGAGATACGGAAAAGAAGATGCAACGCAAGAGGAAATGGAACGTGCGGCTGATATTGCGCAGGCGACTGATTTTATTTCTAAAAAAGCGGACGGTTATGATGAACATCTTTCTGAAGGTGGCGCAAACTTCTCAGGTGGGCAGAAACAAAGGTTAGCCATTGCTCGGGCAATCATCCGCCGACCAGAAATCTATATTTTCGATGATAGTTTTTCAGCACTTGATTATCAAACGGATGCAAAACTTCGTGCAAGATTGAAAAAAGAAACAACTGAATCAACCGTATTGATTGTTGCCCAACGTGTGGGTACTATCATGCACGCCGATAAGATCATCGTATTAAATGAAGGAGAAGTAGTAGGTATGGGCACGCATCGTGAACTACTAGAAAATTGTCCGATTTATTACGACATTGCCGCTTCTCAATTATCGAAGGAGGAACTAGCATGAAAAAAACCTTCGCTTCTTTTAAACGTTTAGCTCGCTATATCCGTCCTTACCGATTGACGTTTATCTTAGTGCTACTATTTACATTTTTAACGGTGGCTTTCAATGCGGCATTGCCTTATGTCGTCGGGCTTCCAACAACAGAAATCAGCAAAAATCTAGTGAATAATGAGGCAATCAATTTTTCTTATATCATCAACTGTTTGATTTGGATCGCGGTGGTTGGTACCGGTTATAGTATTTCTCAATTGCTTTCTGGGGTATTGATGACAAATGTTGTTCAGAGTGCCATGAAAGACTTGCGTAGAGATATTGAAGAAAAAATCAATCGTTTGCCGGTTTCTTATTTCGATAAAAATCAACAAGGAAATATTTTATCTCGTGTAACGAATGATGTAGATGCAGTTAGTGGCGCCTTGCAACAAGCCTTTATCGGTATTGTCAATGCTATTTTGGGCATCACGATGGCAGCAGCGATGATGTTTTATATCCAACCGGTCATGGCGTTGATTTCAATGATCATGATTCCAGCGTCAATTTGGATATCTAAACGAGTGATCAATGCTTCTCAAAAATATTTCCAAGAAATGCAAAATTCTTTAGGTGAATTAAATGGCTATGTTCAGGAAAACATGACTGGATTCAGTGTGTTAAAAGTATACGGTCGTGAGAAAGAAACATTTGAAGGATTTCATAAGGTCAACCATAGCTTGAAACATTTTGGGTTTCGAGCAGCCTTTATTTCTGGATTGATGATGCCGTTAGTACAATTAACTGCCTACGCTACGTATATCGGTATGGCAGTTTTAGGAAGCTTTTATGTAATTTCTGGAGTCATTGTGGTTGGGCAATTACAAGCCTTTATCCAATATATTTGGCAAATCAGCCAACCAATGGGTAATGTGACGCAATTATCTTCCGTATTGCAAAGTGCATCCGCAGCCACGAAACGGGTATTTGAGATTTTAGATGAACCTGAGGAAAAAGAAAACAAGACCGATGTTCCTTTGCCAGAAACGATCCATGGAAATGTTTCGTTTGAACATGTCGATTTTGCTTATGATCCGAAGAAACCTTTGATCCAAGACTTGAACTTTGAGGTGAAAGCTGGACAAATGGTGGCAGTTGTCGGACCGACGGGCGCTGGGAAAACAACATTGATCAACTTATTGATGCGTTTTTATGATGTGACGCATGGCGCGATCAAAATTGATGGTATTGATACGAAAGCGATGAGCCGAAGTGATGTTCGTTCCATGTTTGGGATGGTACTGCAAGATGCTTGGTTGTACGAGGGAACGATTGCCGACAACATTCGTTTTGGTAAATTAGATGCAACGGATTATGAGATCGTTGATGCAGCGAAAACAGCGAATGTCGATCATTTTATCCGAACGATGCCTGATGGTTATGAAATGGAGATCAATTCAGAAGGAGATAATGTCTCGTTGGGACAAAAACAATTGCTGACGATTGCTCGTGCGGTTGTTTCCGATCCGAAGATATTGATTCTGGATGAGGCGACTAGTTCCGTTGATACGAGACTTGAAGCGTTGATCCAAAAAGCAATGGATAAAGTGATGGAAGGACGAACGAGTTTTGTGATCGCTCACCGTCTATCAACGATCCGTGAAGCCGATCTGATCTTAGTGATGGATCAAGGTCAAATCATTGAAAAAGGAACACATGAAAGTTTATTAGCAAAAGGCGGTTTCTATGAGAAACTTTATAACAGCCAATTTGCTGAAGCAGCGGAATAATGACAAGAGGTTTCTAGGGGCGAACAGCCTTCTAGGACCTTTTTTCTTCAATAAATGAAAAGAGGGAAAAAGATGGCAAGGTTTATAGCAGATAATGCGACGGTTATCGGTGATGTAGAATTAGGAGAAGATGTCACAGTTTGGTACCAAGCAGTGGTTCGTGGCGACAGCAATTGGATCAAGATCGGCAAAGGAACCAATATACAAGACGGAACAGTCATACACGTTGATCATGATGCACCAGTTGAGATCGCTGAAAATGTCACAGTCGGACACCAATGTATGCTGCATGGTTGTAAAATCGAAAAGGGTGCGTTGATCGGTATGGGAGCGACTGTTTTGAACCATGCAGTCATCGGTGAGAATAGTTTGATCGGAGCAGGCTCACTTGTGACAGAAGGAAAAATCATCCCACCGAATGTTTTAGCTTTTGGTCGACCAGCCAAGGTAATCCGTCCGTTAACAGAAGAAGAAATCCAAAAAAATAAACAGAATATCACACATTATATCGAAATGGGACAAAAACATGCAGATGGATTCTTCAAAGAATGGCAACAATAGTTTTAACACATGTTTTTACAGCAAAAAAAGAAGGTCTGTCATCCAAGGATGAAGGCCTTCTTTTTTGATCTTGATAGGTTGATTAGCTTAATGAAGCACTGTTTTCCATGACTTCATCGATCAAGCCATATGCTTTGGCTTGTTCAGCAGTCATATAGTTGTCACGATCTGTGTCTTTTTCAATCACTTCGATTGGTTGACCAGTACGTTCCGCTAAGATTTTATTCAAACGTTCGCGGGTTTGTAAGATATGACGTGCAGCGATTTCGATTTCTGTTGCTTGTCCTTGTGCGCCACCAAGTGGTTGGTGGATCATGATTTCAGCATTTGGTAAAGCAAATCGTTTTCCTTTTGTTCCGGCAGTCAATAAGAAACTTCCCATTGAAGCAGCCATCCCCATAACGATTGTTTGGACATCTGCTTTGACAAAATTCATTGTGTCATAGATGGCCATTCCAGCAGTCACAGAACCACCAGGTGAGTTGATATAGATGTAAATGTCTTTTTCAGAATCTTGTGCATCTAGAAATAGCAATTGTGCGATGATTGAGTTTGCTAAATCATCTGTTACTTGTCCACTCAACATGATGATGCGGTCTTTCAATAAACGTGAGTAAATATCGTAGGCTCTTTCCCCACGTGAGGATTGTTCAATAACTGTAGGAATTAAATTCATAATAAGGTTCCTCCTTGATTTGTTTAGAAATAGTGTAACATAAATTGATTTTGATTACCTACAAAGTAGTATACATTTTTGGTCAATAAAGGTCAAATGAAAAAACTTTCCGAGAGCTAGTCTCATAAAGTGAGTTTATGTTATGATAAAAAAGAAATCAATAAGAAGGAGGAACCGTAATTGGTAATTGCTATCACAGGTTTTATCGGTGTATTAGTAGGAGCAATCTTAGTCTACTTAGGGATGGCGATCCAAATGCGTCATCTTGAGAATAAAGAGCAACGTAGACGCGAATTGGAACTGAAAGTCAAAGAAATCGAAACATTGAATCAATTAAATAAAAAAATCAATGAGATTCTCCAAAAGCGTGCGAGCTTGTTGGAAGAATATGTCAGCTTTGATGCTTTTGACGATTGTTATATCACAATCGATGACTTTGCGTATTTGCAATCATTTTCTGCACAAAATAATTTTTATTTACCAAATTATATTTTAGATGAATTATTCCAAAATATCGCTCATCGCAAAGTGATTCTTTCACCGGATGAAACGATGAAGATCGGCGGCTATGCTTACAAAGGTGGGCGTGTCATTTTGGAAAATTTCACAGATAATTTGACCGCAATGATCAATGAGAAAAAATCCCAGTTGAAAAATACAACGAGACAACCAATCGGCTTTTTCTCAAAAGATGATGTGTGGAGCTAAACAAAACATATTGTTTACTCAAGGATAAGAGAAACTAAACATTTTGATAAAGTAAAAGTTTGGGCACTTACAATGAGTCCAAGCTTTTTCTTTTTTGTTCCTGTGGTAAAATAGGGATGATCGGAGTGAGGACTATGGTACAGATTTATGCACATCGAGGAAGTAAAGGAACCCATCCGGAAAATACATTGCCCGCCTTTTCTGAAGCAGTAAGAGTGGGGGTGGATGGGATCGAGCTAGATGTCCATCTTAGTAAGGACGGTCAACTGATTGTTATCCATGATGAAACCGTTGATCGAACAACCAATGGAAAAGGCCTTGTTCGAGAAAAGACTCTCGAAGAGCTGAAAAAATTGAATGCAGGCAGTTGGTTTAGTAAAGATTTCCCAGCAGCGAAAATCCCTGCGCTAAAAGAAGTACTCTCGCTACTTCTCCAAAAAAATTATCGAGGAACATTGATGATCGAAATCAAAACGGACAAGTATGAGTATGAAGGGATCGAAGCACAAGTATCTGAACTTATGACAAAAAATGAGTGGCCGTTTCGTCATGCTTATTGTAGTTTCAACCTTCGTTCCTTAGAACGTTTATCCGTCATCGAACCAGACGCACAACTGGATCTTTTAATGAGTGATTCAATGAAAAAATTAGATCTAGCTAAGACCTTACCTTTTATTGAAGGTCTTCACCCTAAAGCAACTTGGGCATTTGCGCATCCTCAGGAAATACAGGAGTTTCCAAAGCGTATTCGTCTTTGGACAGTCAATACGACAGAAGAGCTTGAAAGAGGATTAAAGGAACCTGTGGATGCACTCATCACAGACTTTCCTGAACGTGCTTGGTATGTTAAACAATTAATGAAAAAGTAGGAGCCATATGGAAAAAGTATTAGTGATCGTAGGACCCACAGCAGTTGGTAAAACAGCGTTAAGTGTGACACTTGCCCAAAAATTCAACGGCGAGATCATCAGTGGAGATTCCTTACAAATTTATAAACATCTGGATATCGGTACGGCAAAAATCAAGCCAACTGAAATGATGGGGATTCCTCATCATTTGATTGATGTGATCGAGCCAGACCAGCAGTATTCGGCAGCGGATTTTCAACAGGCAGGTCGCAAGTTGATCAAGGAAATCACCGAAAGAGGACATTTGCCGATCATCGTTGGTGGCACCGGTTTATATATTCAATCGTTATTGTACGATTTTCAATTAGGAGCAAATGAAGAAACGGATGCTACTGTTCGAGAGAAATATGAAAAAATGGCTGAAGAACTAGGAAAAGAAAAACTTTGGGCTTATTTGAATGAACGCGATCCGCTTGCAGCGGGGAAAATCCATTGGAATAATCAGCGAAAAGTGATTCGCGCATTAGAAGTATTTGAGACAACAGGCTATAGTATCATGGCACCGAAAGATAGACCTGAGTGCTTGTATGATTATTATATGATCGGTCTGGATACGGAGCGTGAGTTCCTTTATAGTAGAATCAACCAACGAGTGGATCAAATGCTCACAGAGGGATTGATTGCAGAAGCAAGAAAGGTCTATGAATTAGGGGCGGTTCAAGCCAGTCAAGGGATCGGCTATAAAGAATTCTTTCCTTATTTTGAAGAAAACATCACTCTAGATGAGGCAGTCGAACAAATCAAATTGAACTCTCGGCGCTATGCCAAACGACAACTGACTTGGTTTCGTAATCGTTTGACGGCGCATTGGTTCGATCTCTTGAAAAAACCGACAGATCTAGCAGAGATCGAAAATGCCATCGAAGGTTGGCTGAAAGAGGTGGGAACATGAGAGAAGCAAAAGAAAAAGTAATCATTGTTGGTGTAGAAACGGAAGAAAATCAGCGATATTTTGCTGAATCAATGAAAGAATTGGAACAATTGATCGATACAGCAGCTGGTGAAGTCGTATATAGACTCACGCAAAAACGACCGCAAGTGGATCGTCAAACGTTGATCGGTAAAGGAAAGCTTCAAGAATTGACCCAATTAGCAGATGCTTATGAGGCAGATCTTGTCATATTCAACCACGAATTGACTCCGCGTCAAAGTCAGCTGATTACCGATGCGGTAGGGGCGCCGGTCATTGATCGAGTCCAATTGATCTTGGATATCTTTGCGATGCGTGCGCGATCTAAAGAAGGGAAACTGCAAGTCGAATTGGCGCAATTGCAATACCTACTACCTCGTCTCGCTGGACAAGGTGAGTCGCTTTCTCGTCTTGGTGGTGGGATCGGTACAAGGGGACCAGGAGAAACGAAACTGGAAACGGATCGTCGGCATATCCGCAACAAGATCTTAGGCGTAAAAAGAGAGCTAAAAGCAGTGGAGGCCCATCGAGAACGTAATCGGCAAAAAAGACAAAGTAGCGAAGTGTTTCAAATTGGTTTGATCGGTTACACAAATGCGGGTAAATCAACAATCCTTAATTTATTGACGCAAGCTGAATCATATGCGAAAGATCAACTATTTGCCACCCTTGATCCGCTGACGAAAAAATGGCGTTTTGCGGAAGGATTCGAATTGACTGTAACGGATACCGTTGGTTTTATCCAAGATCTGCCCACCCAGTTGATTGATGCGTTCCATTCAACCCTTGAAGAAAGTCAAGGGATGGATCTCTTGCTTCATGTTGTCGATGCAAGTTCTTCTGATCGAATCTTGCAAGAACAAACAGTTTTAAAGTTGATGGATGAGTTAGATATGAAAGAAATGCCTGTATTGACTGTCTATAATAAATCAGACCAGATCGACACAGCAGGATTTACACCGACTTTATTTCCGAATGTCTTGATTTCTGCTCAGACACAAGAGGGGAAAGAACGCTTGATCGAGGCCGTCAAACGGCAATTGATGGAGTTGATGCTTCCTTATACGAAAATTGTGCCGAGTGATCAAGGACAAACATTAAGTGAGTTGAGACGGCAGACACTTGTATTAGATGAACACTTCATTGAAGAACAAAATAGCTATGAAGTACGTGGGTTTGCGAATAAAAATTCAAAATGGCTAAAAAAAGATGAGTTATTTTAAAAATGAAATAATAAGAAAAAACGAGCTTGATCGACTTCATATAGAAGTGGATCAAGTTTTTTTATAAAAAAAACTGCTCCTTATGTAAGAAAACCTAACATGGGAGGTTGACAGTCTTTTTTGTGATTGGTATACTTTATTCAATTGATAGGACGAAAGGAGACGTCAGATGGGAGAAAAGGAATTACGTCGTTCAATGTCAGTATTTCCAATTGGTACAGTTATGAAACTAACAGACTTGACTGCTCGACAAATCAGGTATTATGAAGAACAGGAATTTGTTCATCCCGAGCGAAGTGAAGGAAATCGACGCATGTATTCATTGAATGATATCGATATTCTATTAGAAATCAAGGATTATCTTTCAGAAGGATTGAATATGGCTGGAATCAAACGGGTCTATGAAATGGCACAGGCGAAAAAACAAGAAGAAAAAAGTAAAAAACCGCTGACCGATCACGACGTTCGTCAAATTTTCCGTGATGAGATATTAGCTCAAGGTGGGTTAGCCAAAACAGGACATTATCAGTCACAAGGCTTGCAACAACGTCAATACTTTGACTGAATGAAATAAAAAAAAGAAAGAGGGATACCATGGTAAAGAAACAAATCACAGGCGAAGAAATTAAACGAATTATTGAGGATGAGAACGTACGCTTTTTACGTTTGATGTTTACAGATATATTAGGAACAATCAAAAATGTTGAAGTTCCAGTGAGTCAAATCGACAAAGTACTTGAGAATAAAATGATGTTTGATGGTTCTTCGATTGAAGGATTTGTCAGAATCGAAGAAAGTGATATGTACTTGTATCCTGATCTTTCTACTTGGATGATTTTCCCATGGGAAAGCGACCACGGCAAAGTGGCGCGCCTGATTTGTGACATTTATAATCCAGATGGTACTCCATTTGCTGGTGACCCTCGTGGCAATCTGAAACGTTCATTAAATGATATGAAAAAACTTGGCTTTACCTCATTCAACTTAGGGCCTGAACCAGAATTCTTCTTGTTCAAATTAGATGAAGATGGTGGCATCACTACGACGTTGAATGACAAAGGTGGTTACTTTGATTTTGCACCAACGGATCTAGGCGAAAATTGCCGTCGAGATATCGTATTGGAATTAGAAAGCTTAGGTTTTGAAGTGGAGGCTTCTCACCATGAAGTGGCTCCTGGACAACACGAGATCGACTTCAAATATGCAGATGTCGTGGATGCTTGTGACAATATCCAAACGTTTAAATTAGTCGTGAAAACCATTGCTCGTAAACATGGCTTGCATGCGACTTTCATGCCAAAACCATTATTCGGGATCAACGGTTCTGGAATGCACTGCAATATGTCTTTATTCAATGAAGATGGAAATGCCTTTTACGATAAAGACGGAGATTTAGAATTAAGTCAAACTGCGTATCATTTCTTAGGTGGCTTACTGAAACATGCGCGCGCGTATACAGCGGTCTGCAATCCAACGGTCAACTCTTATAAACGTTTAGTTCCAGGCTACGAAGCACCTGTTTACGTGGCATGGAGTGGACGTAATCGTTCGCCATTGGTACGTGTACCGGAATCTCGTGGTTTATCCACTCGTTTAGAATTACGTTCTGTCGATCCAGCAGCGAACCCTTACCTAGCAATGGCTGTTTTACTACAAGCAGGTTTAGATGGTATCCGTAATGAATTGACACCACCACCGGCTGTTGATCGTAACATCTACGTGATGAACGAAGAAGAACGTGAAGAAGCGCAAATCCAAGATCTTCCATCAACGATCCACAATGCCATCAAAGAATTGCGCAAAGACAAAGTGATGATCGATGCGTTAGGCAATCATATCTTTGCGAACTTTGTGGAAGCAAAACGTCTGGAATGGGCTGCCTTTAGACAAACCGTTTCTGAATGGGAAAGAGAACAATATTTAGAGCTTTACTAATAAAATCCCGTTAAATCAAAGAAAAGTATAGAAGAGGTCGTGACAGAAGTGTTCAGCCTCGAGAAATAAGGCGCTATCCACGAAAATTGTTCTTCAAATTTTTGTGGATGGCGCCTTATTTCCAAAGAGGTTACTTCTGTTTCTGCCGTTTATTCGGTTTTAGGTGGTACAAGAGGACTAATGTCTCAGACGCTTTTTTTCTTCATCACTGGAGTGTGAATTTTTGGCCTTGTGGCTCGCTTGCAGTGGATCCTGAGAAAACTTTCCTATTACCTGCTTTGATAGAGTATGGAAAGGAGTAAAAAGGGTGACATCCAAATAAAATTTTCCTATAAAGCGATTATTTGATCGTTTATGAGATTTTTTGTTCCAACTATTTCGATATATATAGTAATATTTTTTTCACTATTTTTATTTCGTTTCATAGGACTTAATGTATTGACGTCAGTGAAAGTGCTTTTATCCATCAAGTAGGTATAAACGTAATTGAATACTTGACTTTCGTTTAGATAGCTTGTAATATACACCTTGGGCACCCTTTTAGAGGGTCAGAAGTTTACAGAAATCAACGCTCCCTATTCTTTAGAAGGATAGGGAGCCTTATTTATTTTCTTAGACTTTTCCTGCAGATAAAACAAGAAGGAGTTTTTGAACATATGACAAAATACATTTTTGTGACAGGCGGCGTGGTTTCATCGATTGGTAAAGGGATCGTAGCAGCATCTTTAGGCCGTTTGTTGAAAAATCGTGGATTGAAAGTAACGATCCAAAAATTTGATCCATACATCAACGTGGACCCAGGAACAATGAGTCCATACCAACACGGAGAAGTTTTCGTTACAGATGATGGAGCAGAAACGGATTTGGACTTAGGCCACTACGAACGTTTTATTGACATCAACTTGAACAAATACTCCAATGTGACGACAGGAAAAATTTATTCAGAAGTCTTGCGTAAAGAACGTAAAGGGGAGTACTTAGGCGCAACTGTCCAAGTGATTCCGCATATTACGAATGAAATCAAAGAAAAAATCATGCGTGCAGCTAAAATGACTGACTCAGATATCATTATTACAGAGGTCGGCGGCACAGTTGGGGATATTGAATCACTGCCATTCTTAGAAGCATTGCGTCAAATGAAAGCTGATGTTGGCTCTGATAACGTGATGTATATCCATACAACGTTGATTCCTTATTTAAAAGCGGCTGGTGAAATGAAAACTAAACCAACACAACATAGCGTGAAAGAGTTACGTGGATTAGGTATCCAACCAAACATCTTAGTCGTGCGCACAGAGCAACCAGTATCTCAAGATGTCAAAAATAAATTGGCACAATTTTGTGACGTTGAACCAGAAGCAGTAATCGAATCACCAGACGTAGATACACTATATTCAATCCCGTTATTATTGCAATCACAAGGAATGGATCGGATCGTTTGTGATCATTTGAAGCTTTCAACACCAGAAGCAGATATGACCGAATGGGAAGCATTAGAAAATCGTGTCTTGAACTTGAAGAAAAAAGTTCGCATTGCTTTAGTAGGGAAATATGTTGAATTACCTGATGCGTATATCTCAGTTGTTGAAGCATTGAAACACTCAGGTTTTGCGTTTGATGCGGATATCGAATTGGATTGGGTAAAAGCCCATGAGTTAACGAGTGAAAATGTGGATGAACGATTGAAAGAGGCCGATGGGATCTTAGTACCAGGTGGTTTTGGTGATCGAGGAATCGAAGGGAAAATCGAAGCCATTCGTTATGCTCGTGAAAATGATGTCCCATTCTTAGGAATTTGTTTAGGGATGCAAATGGCGTGTGTTGAATTTGCACGTAACGTTGTAGGTCTAGAAGACGCTGCTTCAGCAGAAACGATTCCAGAAACTGCAAACAACATCATCGACTTGATGGCAGATCAAGAAAACATTGAAAATCTTGGTGGAACATTACGTTTAGGGCTTTATCCATGTAAAGTCAAAAAAGGCACGACTACTGCTACAGCTTATGATGGGGCAGAAGTGGTTCAAGAACGTCATCGTCATCGCTATGAATTCAACAATAAATACCGTCAACAATTTGAAGAACATGGCTTAGTCTTCTCAGGTGTATCTCCAGACAATCGTTTAGTTGAGATCGTTGAGATCACAGATAAGAAATTCTTTGTTGGTTGTCAATTCCATCCAGAATTGATTTCACGTCCAAACCGTCCGCAAAAATTGATCAAAGCATTTGTTGGTGCTTCGTTAACGGAACGCGAATCAAAATAAAAAATACTAGGAATTGATCCGTCAAAATCAGCGAGTGTCAAATTATTAGAATTGTTATTAATAAATATTTTAAATGTTTATAGAGAACCTTTTACCTACGATATTTCGGTGGATTTTATTTATTTAATGAAAAAAGCGTCTTGAAAATTTTCATTTTTATTGATTTTAGTAGAAAACTAGTGAAATGTTTGGTAAAATAGGTTCGTTGGTTAAGGATCATCTTAACAAATTTAGTTTTCACAAAATTTAGGAGGAATTTATTATGCCAGTAGTATCAGGAGCTGAATTTTTACAAGCTGCTCGTAAAGGCGGTTATGCTGTCGGCGGGTTCAACACAAACAACTTAGAATGGACTCAAGCGATCTTAGAAGCAGCTGAAGCTAAAAAAGCACCAGTACTTATCCAAACTTCAATGGGTGCAGCTAAATACATGGGTGGTTACAAAGTATGTAAAGACATGATCACTAATTTAGTTGAATCAATGAACATCACTGTTCCAGTGGCAATCCATTTAGACCACGGTGACTACGATGCTGCATTAGAATGTATCGAAGTTGGCTATACTTCAGTTATGTTCGATGGTTCTCATTTACCATTCGAAGAAAACTTGAAATTAGCTAGAGACGTTGTTGAAAAAGCTCACGCTAAAGGAATCTCAGTTGAGTGTGAAGTTGGTTCAATCGGTGGAGAAGAAGATGGAATCATCGGAACAGGTGAATTAGCAGACATCGAAGAATGTAAACAAATGGTAGCAACAGGTATTGACTACTTAGCATGTGGTATTGGTAACATCCACGGTCAATATCCAGAAAACTGGAGCGGATTAGCATTTGATCACTTACAAGCAATTGCTGATGCTGTAGGTTCAGATGTACCTTTAGTATTACACGGCGGATCTGGTATTCCTCAAGATCAAATCGAAAAAGCTATCTCAATGGGTATTTCTAAAGTAAATGTGAACACTGAATTCCAATTATCATTTGCTGCAGCAACTCGTGAATATATCGAAGCTGGTAAAGACCGCGAAGGTAAAGGATTTGACCCTCGTAAATTATTAGCACCAGGTAAAGCAGCAATCGTTAAAGATGCTGAATCTCATATCGACTGGTTCGGTTCTGCTAACAAAGCATAATCGATAAAAGTTAGATCGAACGAGATAACTGATAGAAGAGAACAATGTGCCGATCCGGCGATTGTTCTCTTTTTTTATTTAAATAAAAGGAACGATACTCGTTTCTTCGTTTCATCTATGATAAAATACAAGCATATGTATAAATTTGAGGAATAAACAAGGTGGGGAACAAATGAAAAAAATAATCATCGAAGGAAATCGTCCATTGACTGGTGAAGTAACGATCAGTGGTGCTAAAAATAGTGCAGTTGCCTTGATACCAGCAGCGATTTTAGCAGATTCTCCTGTGATCTTGGAAGGTGTACCTGACATTCAAGATGTTCATTCATTGATAGAAATTTTAGAAATCATGGGCGCAACTGTCCGTTTTGAAAACAATGTATTAGAAATCGATCCACGTGGTGTCGTTTCAGTACCGATGCCAAGTGGGAAGATCAATAGCTTGCGTGCTTCTTACTATTTTATGGGCACCTTATTAGCTAAATTTGGCGAAGCAGTTGTTGGTCTACCAGGCGGCTGTTACCTTGGTCCGCGTCCAATCGACCTTCATATCAAAGGGTTTGAAGCGTTAGGAGCAAAAGTCACAAATGAACATGGTGCGATGTACTTACGAACAGAAAACAAAACGCTTAATGGAAATCGTGTGTTTATGGATGTGATTTCTGTTGGTGCAACGATCAATATCATGTTAGCAGCAGTGAAAGCAAATGGACAGACGACAATCGAAAATGCGGCGCGTGAACCTGAAATCATTGATGTTGCGACATTATTGAACAATATGGGTGCCAAGATACGTGGAGCAGGTACTGACGTGATTCGTATTGAAGGAGTAGAAGAACTGCATGGCTGCCGCCATTTCATGATTCCTGACCGTATCGAAGCAGGGACTTATTTGGCTGTAGCTGCTGCCGCAGGAAATGGCGTAAAAATCAAGAATGTGATCTATGAGCATCTTGAAAGTTTTATTGCTAAACTTCAAGAAATCGGTGTGAGCATGAAAATCAGTGAAGACGAGATCGAAGTTTATCCTTCAAAGAATTTAAAAGCCGCGAATGTGATGACTTATCCGTATCCAGGTTTTGCCACAGACTTACAACAACCGTTGACACCGTTATTATTGATGACTACTGGAACTGCTGAGATCGTGGATACGATCTATTCGAAGCGAGTGAATCATGTTCCTGAATTAGCACGAATGGGTGCTGATATCTCAGTAGAAGGTAATATGATCATCCTGAATGGGCCGAATAAACTCCATGGCGCTGAAGTTGTTGCTTCAGATCTACGCGCAGGGGCTTGTTTAGTGATTGCAGGATTGATGGCAGAAGGCACGACAACGATTTATAATGTCGAATATATTTTGCGTGGTTATGATCATATCATCGAGAAATTAACAGCAATCGGAGCAAGTATCAAAATGGTGGAGGAAGTGGAAGCCGAATGAGCGATTATTTGACAATGGCCGAACTGGAAAACAAAACACTAAAAGATGTTTACAGTTATGCAAAAGAATTCAAGATTCCTTATTACAGTAAGATGAACAAAAAGGAATTATCCCTAGCTGTTATTCGAGCTCAGGCTGAAAAACAAGGCTTTTACTATATGGAGGGGATTTTAGATATCGTTGGACAAGACGGCTATGGTTTTTTGCGTCCGATCAACTATGGTCCAAGTGTCGAAGATATTTATATCTCTGCCTCCCAAATTCGTCGCTTCAGTTTAAGAAACGGTGACAAAGTAGCTGGTAAAGCAAGACCGCCTAAAGAATCAGAACGATATTACGGATTGATGCACGTTGAAAGTGTCAATGGGAGAGATCCTGAAGATGCGAAAGAGCGCCCGCATTTCCCAGCATTGACGCCGCTTTATCCGGAGAAGCAACTTCGTTTAGAAACGACACCGCAACAAATTGCAACACGCATGATCGATATTTTCTCGCCGATTGGCTTTGGACAACGTGGGTTGATCGTTGCACCGCCGAAAGCAGGAAAAACATCCATCTTAAAAGAAATCGCTAATGGGATCACTGAAAATCATCCAGAAGTGGAGTTGATCGTTCTATTGATCGACGAAAGACCTGAAGAAGTAACCGATCTTGAGCGTAGTGTCAAAGGCGATGTGGTTTCTTCCACATTTGATCTGCAACCACAAAACCACACGCGGGTTTCTGAATTGGTTTTAGAGCGTGCCATGCGTTTAGTTGAAGATAAACGGGATGTCGTCATCTTGATGGACAGTATCACTCGCTTAGCTCGTGCTTATAATCTAGTGGTACCACCAAGTGGTCGTACATTGAGCGGAGGAATCGATCCTGCAGCATTGTACAAACCGAAAAAATTCTTTGGCGCTGCCAGAAATATTGAAGAAGGCGGTAGCTTAACGATTTTGGCTACGGCATTAGTTGATACTGGGAGTCGGATGGATGATGTCATCTACGAAGAATTCAAAGGAACAGGGAACTTAGAATTACAACTATCTCGTGAATTATCAGAACGCCGTATTTTCCCTGCCATCGACATCAAAAAATCAGGTACTCGTAAAGAAGAGTTATTGATGGATAGTGATCAGCTAGAAGAAATCTGGAAACTCCGTAAGCATATGATTGGCGACTCATTAGAATATACGGAACAATTGATCCGTTTCTTGCGAAAAACTAAAAATAACCAACAATTTTTTAAAGATTTCCAAGATGTTTCTTTTGGCAAAAAAAATCCCACAAGAAATTTAAAAAGATAATTGCAAGCTTATAGGAAACATGGTAAGATGTAAATGTTGTAAATCGACAAATCAACTCTGGTTCAGCAAATGAAGCAGGGCAAAGGAGCGAATAGCATGAAAGAAAATATCCATCCAGATTACCATCCAGTCGTATTTTTGGATTCTACAACTGGTTTCAAATTCTTGTCAGGTTCAACAAAAACTTCACAAGAAACAGTTGAATGGGAAGACGGTAATACATACCCAGTCATCCGTGTCGAAGTAACTTCTGACTCACATCCATTCTACACTGGACGTCAAAAATTCACACAAGCAGACGGACGTGTGGACCGTTTCAACAAAAAATACGGTCTCAAAGACGAAAACGCTGCAGAATAATCAAACCATTGTTAAGTCAAGGTTTAACAGACTATCCTATCAGGATAGTCTGTTTTTTGCTTTTGATCTTTTGTAAATACCAATGTACCACTCATGAAAACAGCAAAACGATTTACTGTTTCTTCTGATCACTGGTTGGCTGTTAACGAAGAATTCTAAACATTAGGTTTATTCGCTTGGTATACAGAAGTACGTGTTAATTTCCTACGTTTTCAAAAATAATAATAGGTTTATGAATTAAGTTTTTTAATGTGTAGATGTATGCTCAGAATCTTTTTCCAAATAAAGAATATTCTGCAAGTAACGATGATTCAGCATTCGACATCAGAAGAAAAGATACTTGCTGTCGAATGCATATCAGACGCGGACATTCCAGAGATAAGAAAAATCTATTTGCTTAAACATTCTAAAACTGTTTCTATCAGAGGCTAGGTCATTCAAGTAGTCTGTTTTTTTATTATATAGGCAAAATATACAAAACATGTTTATTCTTTCCTTATTTTTTTAAATCATTGTTTGATAAGGATAGTGATATAAACAGCAATTTTATAGGTAATTATCAGTTGAAGCATAAATAAAATAAATTTTTTTTCATTTTTTTTAGATGTGATGAAAAATTGGTAAATAACATATTCTTTCAGATGTTATAGTTATTTTGTAATAAAAATTAATTTTAGGGGAGTTATTTTAAAAATGAAGAAAAGTTTATTATTTAGCGCTGCACTGTTAGGAATAGTTATGTTTTCTGATATAACTACTGCAGATGAAGTTATTCATTCGAGGGATAATGAAAAAGCTACCATATCTGCAATCGTACAAACAAATCAAAATATTTCTACTAAACTGGAACTCAAACAGAGTGAGAATCTAAATACATATAGATCAACTATTTTAGATAATCCATTTGGTCCGAGTACTAATCAATCGACCGGAATATATAAGCGTGGGAATGATGTGATCGAGATATACGTAGATGAATCAACTGATCAAACACAACTGCCGACATATACAGTTACTACACCTGCTTTAACGAGTTTTTCGGAAGGGTCGGCAAATGGAACACAACTGGTTAAGGGACGTAATGTGATTTCTGGTTCGCAAGTCGGTCTGATCCACATTCGAAATGAATCTGGTCAAACAGCGCAAGGAAAACTAAGTATTGAAATCAAAGGTGGGATAAAGATTCCTCGGTTTATTCTTGGTAAAACAACCCAGCAGGAATGGACAAAAATGATTGCCGATAATCCGACAGCAGTAGGCTATGAACTAGTCGGTGACCGTGTGTTAGTGACAGGATCGAATCGAACACTCCAGGATGCAAAGGATCCTGAGACGATTCTTAATGCACATGAGAAAGTCATTACATTCCATAATCAAACGTCTGGTTTAGATGGTAGTTCTGCTGTCCATCGAAAGCCAGTTGGTTTGTTCCAGCATTTGCGAGAAACCATTCAGTCTGGCTATTATATGTATGCTTTTTATCAACATACAGCTTATAACAGCACCTCAGATGCAATGAGAGCAGTACTGAATCCTACGACTATCGGACAATGGGGAATTTGGCATGAACTTGGTCATACGTATCAATTATCACGAATGAATTGGAAAGACTTGACGGAGGTCACAGTAAACATTTATTCTCTGCGCGCAGAAAAAGGACTGAGCGAGCGTAGTCGTCTAGAAAGAGATAATCGTTATCCAACTATTTTCAACTATTTGAATGGAACAGGACAGAAACAATTTGATGACCAGGATATCTGGACAAAATTAGGAATGTTCTGGCAATTGGAATTAGCATTTGGTGAAGATTTCTATCCTAATTTACATAAAATGTATCGAAATGAACAACGCGCCCTTCCTACGGAACAAGATAAACGTCAGTATTTTGTCGTTGCGGCTTCAAAAATCAGTGGTCAGAACTTACAACCTTTCTTTGAAAAATGGGGTATTCAAGTAACTGCTGAAAGTCGACTTGAAATGGAAAAACTACCAAGCTTGACTAAAAAAATCTGGGAGTATCGAGATGAGATGACAGGTGAAGTAGGAGATATCGATGGTGGTACGAACAATAATGACAAAGAAGCACCGACGATTCCATCAGATCTTGCGGCGAATGAGGTAACAAGTCATTCTGTCAAATTAACATGGAATCCATCATCAGACAACACAAAAGTCAAAGGGTATAATGTTTATCGGAACAACGTAAAAGTGGGAACAACGGATAAGCCAGAGTATTTAGATGAAAATTTAAAGAGTAACGAAGTATATGTGTATCAGGTGAGTGCTTATGATGAAGCAGGTAATGAATCAGCAAAAACGGGCTTCTTGACGGTTGTTACACGACAAGAAGAAAAAGATGACGAAGCACCAAGCATCCCTACAGGTTTGACACAAGGCACTGTTACTACAAATACCGCACAGATCACTTGGACTGCTGCGACAGATAATTTACGTGTGGCTGGCTACAATATCTATCGTGATGGGGTGAAAATCAATTCAGTAACAGGCTTGAATTTCACCGATACAAATCTAGCAAGCAATACTAGCTATACTTATCAAGTCAGTGCTTATGATGGAGCAGGTAATGAGTCAGGAAAAAGTCCGGCAGTGATAATCAAGACCAATGAGCAAAATGTTATTCAAGATACTTGGCGCAGTGACCAAATTTACACAGCAGGAGATTTAGTGATTTATAACGGCATCCAATACCGTGCTAAATGGTGGGTCAGAGGTGAACGTCCTGATACATCTCAGGCATGGGAGAAAGTAGATAAAACACAAACAGAAGAATGGAGAACAATCAAAGCATATTCTGGTGGTGACCGAGTCGTCTACAAAGGAAAGACCTATGAAGCAAAATGGTGGAATACCAATAGCAATCCCGAAACAAGCAGTGTCTGGGTATTGAAATAATAAGTTACAACAAATCAGTTTCGCTAGAATGAAAAAACAGTAATGAAAAATAGCACCTACTTCTTTCTTTAAGGAAAGTAGGTGCTGTTTTTATGAAATAAAAGAAGTTGACTCAAACTTACTTTAAGTATTTCTCAAATTAGTTAGATAGTGGTGTCTATCTTGGTGTTCCAGTTTCTAAAGCCTGTTCTTTTGCTAATTCATTTTTATCATAAATCTTAACAAATGGATAATACATGAAAATGGAAAGAATGATCAATAAAATGTTCAATACGGCTGCCCGCCAGTCACCACCTGTAGCTAAGTAAGCACCAATAGGACCAGGGAGCGTCCATGGTGCGGTGATGGTAACAGCACTGACTAAACCTAGTTTAGTCGCAAACCAAGCGATGGTTGCGCAAACCATTGGAGCAAAGATAAACGGAATGATCAGTGTTGGATTCAATACGATCGGTACGCCAAAGATAACTGGCTCATTGATATTGAAAATAGAAGGAGTGATGATTGCTTTACCTAATTTTGAAGCATATTTTGATTTGGCTGTGAAGGCAAGCAGAATCGCTAAACCGATCGTACAACCTGCGCCACCGATCCAAACAAACCATTGATAAAAAGGTTCAGCTGCAATATTGGGTAAAGCCTCACCAGCTGCTGCTGCAGTTGTATTGGATTCTAAGATCTGCAACCATAAGGGGCGAGCAAGTGAACCAATGATGGATACGCCATGGATACCGAATGCCCAGAAGAAAGTGATTAGAAAAATCAGCAACAAGACACTCGGCAACGTATCGGTTGCGCTGATCAAAGGGCTGACAATTTTTGAAACGGCAGTGTGCCAATCAAAGCCGATGTAATAGCTGATCGATGCCATGACTAAAATCACGATCAAGGTTGGCGTTAATGCTTCGAAAGAACGAGCGACCGCAGGAGGTACTTGCTCAGGCATTGTGATTTTAAATTTCGATTTATCCGTCAAACGATACACTTCGACTGCAAAAATTGAAGTAATGATTCCGACAAACATCCCACCACCGCCAAGATTGGCCATAGGCAAAACAAAACCAGAAGTACCAGCAGCTTCCGCAGCCTCAAGAGGAATATTGACAGGGATAAAGGTCAACAAAAAAGCAATCGTAGCGAGTAACCCACCAGAAACAACATCTAGTTTATAGGTTTTGGCTAAACTGGCACCGATGCCAAATGTCGCATATAGAGACATGATATACATGGTCATGCGATAAGGTAATAAAATAGTTGCTGCATTTTCGGACAAGAACTGATAGATCCCCCAACTGGGCGGTAAGGGCGGAAAAGCAATGATCAAGAAAAACGAACCGACGATAATTAGTGGCAATGTAGCTATGATCCCATCACGTATGGCACGTAAATGTCTTTGGTTGGCAATTGTAGCCATTGGACCTGCCAAATAACGCTCAATGATTTCTGTAAACTTTGTTAACATATTGACACTCCTTTTTTATCGATAGAATTTAGAAGATGATGCCTTGATACAACCATAGATAAGCGACGAACATCAGACAGACTGTAGCGATAAGAAATGTTCGGATACATCCTTTAGTAAAACCTGTATTAGTTGAAATAAAATAATAATTGCCAGTGATGACAGCAGCTAAAGAGGGAGGAAGAAAGAGAAAGACACCCAGTCGAACTTCCCAGTGCAATAAATAGAATAAATAGGGAATGAAGATACCACTGACGATACAAGCAAGAAGCAAGTAACAAGCCGATTTCATCCCAAAATGAATGATTGATGGAACTGTTTCTTTATTATTCATGGTGAGACCTCCTTTTGTCCATTTGAAACGCTTTCATAAATCAAGTATACATTTATGAAATTAAAAATCAATATATTTATCTATCTAACGTAATTTTATTTCTATACCTATGAAGTATGGACAAGTGTGTAAGTATTTGATGAAAGAATCAAAAAATATGGATCAGATAGAGGGAGTCCCTCATAATCTGATCCATGTTTTGGTTTGTGTTCTGTTTTCGTTTAATTAAAAACTTCGGCCGCCGCCGCCAAAGGTACCGCCACCACTCGAATGAGTCGTGCTGCCACCACCACCGCTTCCTGGGGGTGGCGCTTTAGGGATACGACGAGTCGTGACAAAGGAGTTCGTTAAACGATCTGTTTTGTCCGTCAATTTGATACTTGCCTTTTCACGAAATGGGTATTTATATGTCCCGGATTTCAATTGGTATCGTGAGGCGGTGATCATATAAAAAGCGATGCTTAAGATAGCTGCCAAAGCCACCGCAATCACTATTTCGACGGTAGTCAAAACTTTATACCGAGTGATTTTACCTGTGGCTTCATCTATACGATAATGACCGCCAGGCACTCCTTCATCTACATAAGTAGAAGCTTTGGTCAAATAGGCTTGGGCTGCTGCATAATAGTTTGCATTCGTCATCTGATCATAGACATCATCTAAAATCGAATCGATCCGGCGATCCGTCAAATAGTCAATCATATTTCCAGAAGTGGAGATATAGATTTCTCGTTGCCCCATATCTAAAAGTAAAACAGAACCATTTTGATCATTTCCTATTGCGGTTTTTAAATAGTTGTCAGCGAAGTCTCTAGGTTCTGCAGTATTTGAGGTAGTCGTGACAATAAATACTTGTCCTTTGATCTTGTCATTGATTTCTTTCGCTTGTTGGCTCAGTGTGTTGACTTGTTCGCTTGTAAATAAATTCGCCTCGTCATTGATTGTTGGGGTAGCGGCTCCTACGATCGGTGTCCACAGTAAACTAATGGCTAATAAAAAGAAAATGGAGAGACTTTTTTTACTCATCATATCAAATAGCCTCCAATCATAAAGAGGATCGCTAAAACAGTGAATATCCCGAAAGAGGTCAAAGCGAGTTTTTTATGACTGATCGGTAATACACCGCTAACTTTACCCGTTTGGCCATTCATTGCATAATAATAGACTTTCTTGTTAGAATCGTTGCTACGGTAAGTAACAAGCCAGACCGGTAACAAGACATATTCATTTTTTTCGCCAGTGATTTCTGCAGAAGCACGTACTCCGGTCAAAGTAGTATAGCCATTGGCTGTATCTCGCAACAATTTTTCGGAATAGTCACGTAACTCATTTTGGATATCTGCTTTGATTGCTTGGTACTCAATGTCACGTTGCTCTGCTTGGAATCCAGCGAGATATTGACTTTTGAATCCGATAGCTTTAGCTAAAGGAAATGGTTGGACAGCTTCCACCATTTTTTGTTGAGTATTTTTTGACAAAGCATTTTTTACTAATTCTTTGAAGAAAAGCTTTCCTTCACGGTGTACGGCATATTGTTTTGTTTCGGTATACTCGATATCACCGACACGCCAGATTCTGACAACTGTCCCGTTGGCTTGTAAAGAACCATCTAGTTCAGCGTCGGTTGCCCAATATGGGAAATAAACGCCAGTTAATTTGTCGATTTGCTCCTGATTGAAAAATGCTTTTGGTACAAACCATTTTTTCTTCGTCCATGCGAGAAACTGTTTAATTGCTTCTTCTTTTTCTACAGCAAAAGGCAGAACTTTATTTGGTAAGAAGTCACCACTTAGTCGTCCGGATAGCACGACTGGATTATGACAGTAGTAACAATAGGTAGCAGCTGTAGTGGCTTCTGTGACGATTTCTGCACCGCAGTTTGGACATAAAAATAGTTCCATGTTGCTTTGTTCGTCAGTAGCCGTCTGTTCAGCTGTTGCCTCTGTATCAGTCATTCCACCAGCATCGGCAAATGCTTGACGTTCTGTTTCATCCATTTGATCGAGCTGTTCTTCTGCTGTAAAGGTGAACTCATCCGTTGCAACTGGTTGATCTTGAGTCCCATTAATGTCGCGGGCCGCTTTTTGTTCCTCTTCATATTGACTGACTTCTGCTTCTGTATAAATATTTAGGCAATAGTCGCAATGAAATTTTTGATCTTTTGGATCGAAGGTCAATGGTCCGCCACAATTGGGGCATTTATGTGTTAAAGCATCCATTCAGGCACCCCTTTCAACTAGTCGAGTGGGATACCTTTGAATGGTTTTCCACAATTTGGACAAAACTTAGGAATTCCATTTGAAAGATCCACTACTTCATGACATTCGCTACATTTCATTTCAAGCTTTGGTTGGCTATTTGCCACTGGTTTTGCAGCACCACAGTTTGAACAGAATTTCCCGGTGTTTTCGGTACCACAGACAGGGCAAGTCCATGTATCGTTAGTACCTTGAGCTGTTTGTTGGTTTTGTTTTTCTTGTTGTTGCTTGATTTGTTCTTGATTATTTTGTGCGGACTGAGCTAAGTAGGAGCCATTGGCATTCATGCCCATTCCCATACCCATAAAGCCAGTCATCGCACCGGCATCATTTTTACCTGCAGCTTCCATCCCACGAGCAATCGAACCTTGCACATAGCCCTCACGGACACTAGGATCACCTAACATGGCACCTTCATTGCGCATGTTGATGAGTTTGACCGAATCATCTGTGTAAGAGATGCTAGCAACTGCGACAGAAACAATCTCCATCCCACGAAGCTCACGCCAGGAATCGTCTAACGCTGTGCCCATATATTTGCTTAGTTCTAAACTTTTTGATGGGACATAGGAAATACGTTGCCCATCAGCAGACATTTGGTTGATCGCTGTTTGAAGAGCAGTCAAGAATTCTGCTAAATATTGTTCATTGATATCTGCAATTTCAACTTGCGTCTTATTTTTAGGAATTGCATTTGTATAGAATAAGATTGGATCGGTGATATGGATAGAGTACGTTCCATGCGCACGTAAGAATAATTCTGCATTATAGAAATTATCAAAGTAATTTAATGGCGCGCTTGTGCCAAATTTGATTCCTTTGATCTCTTGTAGATTGATATAGAATACTTGTTGTTTTTGTGGAGTTACGCCACCAAATTTAAAGCGGTCAAAGGTTTCAGCGATTGCACCTTTCAATGAACCATTGAACATGGAAGGGGCAGCATCGTTTTTGATCGTATAATAGCCTTCTTCAGCTGTGTAATCGATGATTTTTCCACCATCTACCAAAAGCATCATCATGTTCGGATAGACATGAACGACTGTGCCATCTGTCAATACATCTTCTGTACCTTTTCGATTGGATCCTCTTTTATCGTCTTTACGTACCTTGACACCTTTTGTCATGACTGTGGTGTCGCTCATATTGTCTGGTTCAATGACTTCGATCCATTGATCTGCTAATCCGCCGCCGATCATGCTAGTTGCTGCTTTAATAAGTCCCATAAAAAGTCCTCCCTGTGAGCAAGTATTTTTTTACTACGTATATGTTTGTATTATACCATAGGAGACTGAAAATGCTCTCAGTCGAAAGATGTAGAAAACCAGAGCACCTATTTCCCACATTCAGCCATACGTTTTAGAACTGAACTTTTTTTCAGAATCTGGATAAATACTGTTCAAGGCGCAACTCTTTGGACACAGCTCAAAAAATCAACGATGAAATAGCTATTTTTGCTGTTTCTGTCTAATAGTCTAGAGTTTAAGGTTTCTTTCACAACCTAGACAAACGATGTTCGAAATTGGTATTTAGCCGAAACATCCCAAAATACGAGCAGCTTTTTTGAATGTTAAAGCTTATTTCTAAGTGTTGCTCACTTCTGTTACAACCGAATAAAGTATAGTAGTTTTTTTGGGCTAAATCACGTATAATAAAAGTTAGTGAATTTTTCAAAAGAAGGGGGATCCTTATGGCATATCAAGCACTTTATCGTGTGTGGCGTTCACAGCGATTTGAGGATATCGTTGGACAAAAAGCTGTGACACAAACATTGAAAAATGCGATTGTTTCCCATAAAACCTCACATGCCTATTTGTTTACAGGACCAAGAGGGACAGGGAAAACAAGTGCGGCAAAAATATTTGCCAAGGCGATCAATTGCCCAAACAGCAAAGATGGTGAACCTTGTAATCATTGTGAGATGTGTCAGTCGATCACGACTGGGACACAAGAAGATGTCATTGAAATCGATGCGGCAAGTAACAATGGTGTCGAGGAGATCCGTTTCATCAGAGATCGAGCAAATTATGCACCAACAAAAGCCGCTTACAAAATTTATATCATTGATGAAGTCCACATGCTTTCGACTGGAGCGTTCAATGCTTTACTGAAAACACTGGAAGAACCAAAAGAAAGTGTTATTTTTATTTTAGCAACCACTGAACCGCACAAAATCCCTGCAACGATCATCTCTCGAACACAACGTTTTGATTTCAAACGGATCAATGCAGCAGATATTACCGAACATTTAGAATATATCTTGGATCAAACAGAGATTGCTTACGAAGCGCCTGCGTTGACAGTCATCGCACGAGCAGCAGAAGGTGGGATGCGAGATGCGTTAAGTATTCTTGACCAAGCGATTTCTTTCAGTGATGGCACGATCACGTTGGATGATGCAATGCAAGTCACGGGGAGTTTGACGAATGAGATGATGGATGCGTATCTATCCGCTTGTTTTAGCAAAGAGATCCCACAAGCCTTACAAGAATTGAATCAAATTTTAGCGGCAGGAAAAGAATCACGGCGCTTTTTAGAAGATCTGTTGTCTTATTGCCGTGATCTATTGATGTTTCAGCAAGCACCAAATCTATTAGAGGAAACCTCACATGTCAAAACAGAAACATTCACGACATTGGCGAAAGAAATCCCGGCACAACGCTTGTTTCAAATGATCCAAATTTTGAGCGATACACAAAATGAGGTGCGTTTTACAAATAGTGCGACTATTTATTTAGAGGTTGCGACAGTGAAACTAGCTCAATCTTCAGCAAATGAAAGTCAGCAAGTGCCTAGTGAAATCGATCAGCAACAAGTAAAACAATTGCAACAAGAGATCCAAGAGCTGAAAAAGGAAATCAAAGAAATCAAAAATGGCACGGTGAAAGTCACTGCGAATCAGCAAACGCCGCAATCACCTGTTCAGAAAAAACAGCCAAGTACATACCGTATTCCTACGGAACGGGTGTATAATGTACTAAAAGAGGCGACAAGGAAACACTTGAATGAAGTAAAAGAAGTCTGGGATGATCTTTTGATGAGTTTGTCAGTGACCCAGAGAGCGATGCTCAAAGCAAGTGAACCAGTTGCGGCAGGACCTAATGGACTAGTGATTGCTTTTGATTATGAAATCGTCTGTCAGCGCGCAGCTAATGACGAAGAGCTTCAATTAGCGATCCACAACCAACTTAGTCGCATGATCAAAGATTATGCGCCAGAGCCTGTCTATATCACACGGGAAAG
This sequence comes from Enterococcus sp. AZ095b, assembly GCF_051714725.1. NCBI lineage: Bacteria > Bacillati > Bacillota > Bacilli > Lactobacillales > Enterococcaceae > Enterococcus > Enterococcus sp. AZ095b. Next base: position 843,513 of record NZ_JBIOSL010000001.1, read on the forward strand.
TTGGCCTGGTCTAAGAAAAAATTATCTCGTCCAAGCAAAGGATGGAGAAGCAGAAGAATCGTTTGCGTCTGATGATGAATCAGACGAGATCGAATTGCTTCCTCAAGAACAAACAAACCAAGAAAATGTAGTGACGAAAGCTGAAGAACTTTTCGGTTCAGCAGTCACAGTAATCGATGATTAGAAAAGGAGAGCGATATTAATGATGCGCGGAATGGGAAATATGCAAGGGATGATGAAGCAAGTCCAAAAAATGCAAAAAGAAATGGGCGAAGCCCAAGAAAAACTAAATGAAACAGAATTTACTGGTAGTTCTACGAATGATCTAGTCAAAGTCGTCTTTACTGGTAATCGTCGAATGAAAGATATCCAGATCAATGATGAAGTAGTTGACCCAGAAGATACAGAAATGCTACAAGATTTGATTGTGATGGCTGTAAATGACGTATTAGAAAAAATCGATACAGAATCAGAAAAAACAATGGGAAAATACACTAAGGGCTTACCCTTTTAAATTTTCCTGAAGGGGAAATGAACATGCAATATCCAGAACCAATTGCCAAACTGATCGACAGTTATATGAGACTTCCAGGTATTGGTCAAAAAACAGCGACAAGACTGGCTTTTTATACGATCGATATGAAAGATGAAGTGGTCAATGAATTTGCCAAAGCTTTATTGAGCGTCAAACGCGATCTACATTTTTGTAGTATTTGCGGAAATATCACAGAAGAAGATCCTTGTGAGATCTGTAAAGATCCATCGAGAGATCGTGGCATCATTTTAGTCGTTGAAGAACCAAAAGATGTCATGGCGATGGAGAAGATGCGTGAGTATCGTGGCTTGTACCATGTGCTACATGGTGTATTGTCACCAATGGAAGGTACGGGTCCAGAAGATATCAATATTCCTCCTCTCTTACAACGTTTGCATGATGCAGAGGTCCAAGAAGTGATCATCGCAACGAATGCGACCACTGAAGGAGAAGCAACAGCAATCTACCTTTCACGATTGATCAAGCCTGCTGGTATCAAAGTCACACGGTTAGCTCATGGCTTATCTGTTGGTTCCGATATCGAATATGCAGACGAAGTGACTTTAATGAAAGCGGTCGAAGGCAGACGTGAACTATGATTTTTTTCTACGAGTCAGATCGCGGTAGTTTGATCAACAAAGATTTTCAGATACAATAGAAAAGCAAGAGAAGAGATGGAGGAACAAGTGTGAACGGCTTATTTATTACGATCGAGGGACCTGATGGTGCAGGTAAAACGAGTATCATCAAAGAACTATATCCTCTTTTACAACAAGTAGCAAAAACAGAGATCATTCAAACTCGGGAACCAGGTGGGATACCAATTGCTGAACAGATTCGTGCAGTGATTCTTGATCCCAAAAATGATCGCATGGACGAGCGAACAGAAAGTTTATTATACGCAGCTGCTCGAAGACAGCACTTGGTCGAAAAAGTTTTACCTGCACTTTCGAGTGGGAAAATCGTTTTGTGTGATCGTTTTGTCGATAGTTCGTTAGCCTACCAAGGTGCGGGTCGTCGGATCGGCGTAAACGAGATTGCTGAACTGAATGAATTTGCTACAGAAGGAACGACTCCTGATTTTACTCTTTATCTTGATGTGGATTCTGACACAGGATTACGTCGCATCGCTAAAAATCGGCAGAATCAAATCGATCGCTTAGATTCAGAGGGATTAGAGTTCCACCAGCGTGTCCGTCATGCCTATTTGAAATTGGTAGAGGAGCATCCAGACCGCATCCATAAGATCGATGCAAGAAATAGTTTTGAAGAAGTGTTACAATTGAGTTACCACGCAATTATCAACCAATTTCCACAATATTTTGAAAGTCAGGAAGGTGAACGTAAATGAAAATCATTTTAGCAATCATTCAAGATAAAGATAGCAACCGTTTGTCCAATGAATTGATCGATGCAAACATTCGTGCGACTAAATTATCTTCTACTGGTGGTTTCCTTAAAGCGGGAAACAGCACATTTATCGTTGGTATTGAGGACGATCGTGTCGAAGAAGCATTAGAGATCATCAAAAAAACATGTGAGTCAAGAAAACAATTTGTTTCTACTCCAGTAACGTTAGATATTTCAATGGACGGTGGCGTTCCTTATCCTGTAGAAGTAGAAGTGGGCGGAGCAACAGTCTTTGTCTTACCAGTTGAAGGATTCCACCATTTCTAGGAGGAACTATGGCTCAAGAAAACATACTTGCGCAAATGCAACCTCTCGTGTATCAACAACTTCAACGAAGTTTTGAGCATGGGCGTCTCGCTCATGCTTATCTTTTTGAAGGTGAAAAAGGTACAGGAAAGCATGAGGTAGGCATTTGGTTAGCACAACATTTATATTGTACGAATATGAACAACCAACAACCTTGTGGCAGATGCAATAATTGTCAACGGATCAAAAATCAAGAACATCCGGATGTACTCGTTCTTGCACCCGATGGTCAGTCGATCAAGGTCGATCAGATCCGGCGCTTACAGACAGAGTTTAGTCGTAGTGGATATGAATCAAGGAAAAAAGTATTCTTGATCCAGGAAGCAGAAAAAATGAACGCGAGTGCGGCCAATAGTCTATTGAAATTTTTAGAAGAACCACCTGGTGATTTTCTAGCGATTTTAGAAACGGAAGCCATTGGTCGGATCTTACCTACGATCCAATCTCGTTGTCAAACCTTGCATTTCCAAGAATTGTCAAAGGATTCATTGATTCAAAAATTACAAGATCAGCAAATTTCTGCGGAAAAAGCAAAACTTTTGTCATTCTTGACAAACAGTTTAGGAAAAGCAGTTGAAATCTCAGAAGATGAATGGTTTAATGAGGCTAAGGACTTGATTTATCAATGGTTTGTCTACTTAGATAAAAGAGATACACAAGCCTTTATCTATGTCCAAAAACGATTGGTGAAAGTATTTAAAGAAAAAAAACAACAATTTACTGGTTTTTCAATTTTAATGTATTATTATCAGGAAGCTCAAAAACAGGCGATAACATCTGGGGAGTATGGTAAAGTCAAACGGCTGAATCAAACGATTGAACGTATTTTGTTAGCAGAACAAAAACTGCGTAGCAATGTGAGTTTTCAAGCCGTTGCTGAGCAATTTGTATTACAAACGATTTTTTGATTTGTCAATTTATATTTTGCGTAATCAAGGAGGCCACAAATGGTAGAAGTAGTAGGTGTCCGTTATAGAGATGCTGGTCATGTCTATTATTTTACACCCGGAGATTCAGAATATGCATACAATGATAAAGTGTTAGTCGAGTCTCAGCAAACTTTACATATCGCAACGGTTGCTATTCCCAAAAGAGATATTGATCTGGAAGATTTACCTGAAACCATCAATCCCATTTTGCATAAAGCAACAACTGCTGAGCTAAAAAAATGCAACAAAAATGAAGAAGATGCAAAAAAAGCTTTTTTGATTGCGAAAGAAAAAATTAGAGAGAGAAAACTAGAAATGAAGATCGTCCAAGTTGAATATACTTTTGATCGAAGCAAATTGACTTTTTATTTTGCGGCAGATGGACGTATTGATTTTCGTGAATTAGTGAAAGATTTGGCGGCCGTTTTTCGTACAAGGATCGAATTGAAACAAATCGGTGTTCGGGATGAGGCGAAGATGATCGGAAGTATCGGGCCTTGTGGGCGACCACTCTGCTGTTCTTCTTTCTTAGGAGATTTTGTCCCTGTTTCGATCAAAATGGCAAAAGAACAAGGATTATCACTGAACCCAACTAAAATTTCTGGCTTGTGCGGTCGCTTGATGTGCTGTCTACAGTATGAAAGTGAAGCATATGAAGCCGCAAAAAAAGAACTCCCTGACTTTGGGAAAACACTTGAAACTCCTGATGGTAAAGGGAAAGTCGTAGGATTGAACCTGCTTAGTTGCTTAGTTAGTGTGCGACTGAACGGACGGGAGAATCCTGTTGAATATGAATGGGATGAACTAAAAAATTTCATCCAAGTAGGTGAGATGAATGGATAAGAGATCATTATATGATGGGTTGAACCAATTGGAGTCAGAGTTACGAAATACATTGACTGAATTAGTAGAGATGAAACATGCACTGCATGAGATCGTTGAGAAAAATACCACCTTAGAGATGGAAAATCAACGATTACGTGAACATCTTCGTGAATTGAACCAAGTGGCGCAAGCTCCAGCTGAAAATGCCAAACAAGAACTATCAAAATCCCGAATGAATCTTGAAAAGATTTACGAAGAAGGATTTCATGTTTGTTATGATTTGTATGGTTCAAGACGTGAAAATGATGAACCTTGTGCGTTCTGTTTAGAAGTGATCTATCGTGAAAGTGGACGCTAAATCAAAGGATCTAGTGGCTTCTATCACAGTCAATGAATACCGCAAAGCATTCTTGTTTTGCGGTATTCGTCGTTGAACTACCAGGATAAATTTTTTAATTAGAGTAGCTTCCTTTACTCTGTTTGATAAGGAGAATCATATGTATAACCAAAAGAGCTTTAAAGGAAATCACGTGTTTGGCACACTTTACCTCGTTCCAACACCGATCGGAAACTTGGAGGATATGACTGTTCGCAGTGTGCGGACATTACAAGAAGCGGATTTGATCGCGAGTGAGGATACACGCAATACACAAAAGCTATTGAATCATTTCGAGATCCAAACTCCCCAAAAAAGTTTGCACGAACATAATTATAAAGAACGTATTCCTCAATTGATCGACTGGCTAAAAGAAGGAAAAACGATAGCACAAGTAAGCGATGCGGGCATGCCATCTATCAGTGATCCTGGACATGAGCTTGTTGTTGCTTGTATCAAAGAAGATATCCCAGTTGTAGCATTGCCAGGTCCTACAGCGGGTATAACCGCATTGATTGCCTCTGGGCTTGTTCCGCAACCATTTTTATTCTATGGTTTCTTACCTAGAAAGAAAAAGGAACAACAGGACATACTAGCATCTCTTGTCGCACAGAAAGCAACATTGATTTTTTACGAATCACCTTATCGCGTAGCCGCAACGTTGACTAACATGTTGGAAGTGTTCGGCAATCGTCAAGTGGTGCTTTGTCGAGAATTGACGAAGATCCATGAAGAATACCTACGCGGAGACATCGAAGAATTACTTGGTTATTTAGAAAAACAGCCGATCAAGGGAGAATGCTGTTTACTTGTTGAGGGAAGCAACGAGGAAATAGTTCCAACTGAACAGCTTCAAGGTAGCTTGAAAGAACAAGTACAACAATTGATCGATCAAGGAGAAAAACCGAATGCGGCAATCAAAACGATTGCAGTCAAAAACGGAATCAAGAAACAAGAAGTTTATCGTCAGTTCCATGAATTGGATAATTAAACGAAATAAGAAGAACAAGCTACATCAACTATTCTAGATAAATGAAGCGGAGAGACGGAAATCAGGTTTAGATTTTCGTCTCTCCGCTTATTATTGATGAATCATTTCTTAAATTATAGTTTTCGTATTTTGAAAAGAGTAGAAGGGAACAATACAGCTATTTAGTTTACTGCGATGATTCCACTCTTTTTTGATGCAGAAATTATTTCGACAGCTTGTTCGTTTGATTGCATCTAAGTGATATAAGAAGGGTTAACCGGATTAATCTACAGGATCACGATAAGGTAAAATAGAGATATTCTCGCTTTGTCCGGCTTGCCCAGCGCTACCACTTTTTCCAGCACTGCCACTTGTTCCCGGTGAGCCCGGCTTGCCATCACTTTTCTTAGACCCGCCTTTTCCAGCAGCACCGCCTTTTCCACCTTGTCCAGGGGAAACGTCATGTGTACCTGTAAGAATATATTCCACTCCTTCCTCTATATAGATAACTATATTTGCTCCGTTTCCACCGTTTCCGCCATCCGTGCAGCTCTTTGAGGCTTCGCCGTCTCCGCCACTGTCACCATTTCCACCATTCCCACCATAGCTGCCAAAAGGAGTATCTCCTGTAAGTTTTTTGATATAAAACTTACATTCAGATGAGTTGCCACCCTCTGTTCCGGGAGAGCCATCTGCACCCTCAGTCCCATTTCCACCCAATTTTTTATTAATATCGGAACCACCGTTTCCGCCGTTTGCTCCAGCTGCTCCATTCCCGCCATTCCCGCCATTTCCTCCATGTGTCCCAATGACGACAATTCCATTATTCAAGGAAGTATGCTCCAATTGAGTCATCTGTTCAGTTTGAAAGTGGACATGTGTGTGCACAAACGAGACTAGCGTTCTTTTCTAATGTCACCGACTTAAAAGAAAGGGAGACCGTATCGCCAGAATCAATCACAAAACTAGTGTTTTCTTTGATTGTGAGATTTTGCTCCTTGCTGCCATAATGCTGGAGAGTCATAGGGAAGATAAAGCGATTCAACATTTCCTCGTACACCTGAGCATCATTAGAATTACCATATACATAAGCTTTTAGAACAGTACATAGATTTTGACTTGTACGGTTTTCTTTTAAATTGATATCTGGTAGTACTTTGAAGCGTTCATCTTCGGTTGTTAACTCATTTTCAAATAGAAAATCTGGCGTTCCAGTCAATAGTTTGAGAGTCTGAACATCAGGACATTTGATTTGCTGACAATTTTTTTTGCACTATCAGGAGTCAAAGTAAAAATATCAGAAGTACTCACAATATGATTGGATGGTAGAGTATTATCGGGAGTAGTTCTTGTCAAATTTTTTTTTAAGAATTTAGTTCTGAACTGATTGATTTTTTAAAACTCTTTTTCTAAAACGGGGCTAACGTTATTTTTTAAGTTATTTAACATGGATACTCTCCATTAATTTTAATTAAGACTGGCCAGTCTTTTACAAACAGATAATAGCATAATATAATGATGTTTTAAAATCATAAGAATTGTTATTTAATATTGAGCATGTCCAAACGAATAAGTAGACTTGCACAAATAGAGACGTGTGCCAAAGAAAAGACAGCGCGTATTCACAGGATTTAAGGAAAGATCTTTTCTTGAAAGGGAACAAAAGTTCGTGTATAATGATAGTGGGGTGAGTCTGATGGAATTACAGTTTCCTTTACATAATGATACGTCTAGAAAAATCATTCATATCGATATGGATGCTTTTTTCGCGTCCGTTGAAGAACGAGATCACCCTGAACTTCGTGGAAAACCCTTAGTGATCGCCAGACATCCCAGTGATACTGGCGGGCGTGGGGTAGTGACGACGGCTAACTATGAAGCACGTAAGTTCGGCATCCATTCAGCAATGAGTGCCCAAAAAGCCTATGAACTTTGTCCAGAAGCGATTTTCAAACCGGGAGACCACCAAAAATATAGTGAGATATCAAAAGAAGTCAGGGAGATTTTTTATCGCTATACAGACTTAGTCGAACCAGTTAGTATTGATGAAGCTTATTTAGATGTCACGAATAATAAAATCAATTGTAAATCAGCGATTAAGATCGCCCGAATGATTCAACTTGATATTTGGCAAACGGTGCATCTGACTTGTTCGGCTGGTGTCAGCTATAATAAATTTTTAGCGAAACTTGCATCAGATTTTCAAAAACCTAAAGGAATGACGGTCGTCACCCCCGAAGAAGCTGTCGATTTCTTAAAAGCATTACCAATCGAAAAATTTCATGGTGTCGGCAAGAAAACTGTTCCTAAAATGCATGAATTAGGTATTTTTACAGGAGAAGATCTGTATCAATGTACTGAAATGATGTTGATCCAACAGTTTGGTAAAATGGGGTATTCGTTGTATCGAAAAGTACGAGGTATCCATGATTCGCCGGTCAATGTTACCCGAGAGCGTAAGTCAGTTGGGAAAGAGCATACGTATGGACAACCACTAAGAACAGAAGAAGAAGTTCTTGGTCAGTTACGTCAGCTGGCTGAGAAAGTGGAAGATTCTCTCCGGCGTGTTCAGAAACATGGAAAAACAGTTGTCTTGAAGATCCGTTATACCGATTATTCTACAGTAACGAAGCGAGTGACATTACCAGAATATGTCTATAAAAAAGAAGCACTGTTTTATCAAGCTAGTCTGATATGGGAAGAGATTTTAGGGATAGAGAAGGGGATTCGTTTATTAGGTATCACACTGACGAATTTAGATCCGATGACTTATGAGAATATTGTGTTACCTTTGTGGGAAACGCAAGCGATAGAACCAGAAATAGAATAAAGAATGCTCCATCTTAGACTTTGAGACAAAAGCGGAATTCACTTCTGTCTGGGTCTTTTAGATGGAGCATTCTTTATTGTGTTCAATCAAAACTGAGTATAGTTAAATCAGTTCTTGTTTTTTTATTTGTTCATATGTTTGCGTAGCATCTGTACATTTTTCCCAGATGACGACTTGTTTTTCAGCAAGCGATCGTTGCACGTCAATGATACGCTGATTGCTGCTTCCACGAAATTGTAATTTGAAATCTCTTTTTGACCATTCAAAACGGCCATCAACAAGAATATCGAGTTTCGAGAGCAGTTCTAATTTATCTTCCGAATCTTGTAATAATTCATCGAAGGTATAACCGGTCCAAGACCAGATGTCTTTGCTGTGACCAAATTCTTGCCGGATTCGATCAACTACACGTAGGCAAACATTCGTATTCAAAAAAGGTTCACCACCTAAGAGTGTCAATCCTTGGACGTAATCGTTACGTAGATCAGCCATGATCTGTTCTTCCAGTTCTGGAGTGAATGGTTTGCCGTAACGGAAATTCTGAGCGGCTTTGTTAAAACAACCTTCACAGGCAAATAAACAGCCACTTACATATAAGCTATTACGAACACCTTCGCCATCCACAAAGTTGAACGGTTTATAATCGGCGATATAGTCATGACTATAATCTTGAGCCAGCCATTCTTTAGGTTTAGGATTTCTCATAGTAAAACTTCTTTCATTATAAAATGGTATCCGTTATAAAAAATTCTTGACGGTCGTAGGAGACATAAGAAAATAGCCAGAGGAAGGGATGCTATCTCTCGTATGACTTGGAGTTGAACGACTTTCTCACAATCTCATTTACGGTGTTCGAAAAGCTGACCTTCAACACTAAGCTGAAAAATCAAAAAATATGAGAAGCTATTTTCTGATTTCCCATCTTACTGCTCAGGTCAGGACGCTTTTCTCACAACCTCATTTACGGTGTTCAAGAAGCAACACTTCGGTAATAAGTCAAAAAAATCTAAAATGAAAGAACCATTTTTGATTTTTCTGTCTTATTACTCAGTGCTAAACGCTTCTTTCACAACCTTACTTCATATGTTTCACGCGTGATGAGATTTCTTTGTGTCTGCCGTGGACCATTGGGCGGGCTTGTGGGTTTCCTAGATAGCCGCATGTTCGTTTGACTACGTCACATGATTTTGGATCGTGATTGCCGCATTCTGGGCATTCAAAGCCACGTTCAGTTGGTTGGAAATCTCCTTCAAAACCACATTGGTAGCAATGATCGATCGGTGTATTGGTTCCTAAATAGCCTACTTTGTCATAGGCAAAGTCCCAAACAGCTTCTAATGCTTTAGGGTTTTGTTGCAACACTGGGTATTCACAGTAATGGATAAAGCCACCAGAACAGTATTTTGGATAGTCTTTTTCAAATTCAAGCTTTTCAAATGGCGTTGGATTTTTACGCACATCATAGTGGAAACTGTTAGTGTAATATTCCTTATCTGTGATATTTTCAACGATACCGAATTTCTCTGTATCTAAACGGCAAAAACGATCCGTCAAGCTTTCACTTGGTGTGGAATATACGCTGAAGTGATAGCCATATTCATTTCCCCAAGCGTCTGCATTGGCTTTTAGTTTTTTCACGATATCTAGAGTGAAGTCTTTGGCTTCAGCATTATTTTCCCATTCACCGCCAAAGAAAGAAGCAGCGACTTCATAAAGTCCGATGTAGCCTAATGAAACAGTTGCTCGACGATTTTTAAATAATTCATCTACGGCATCTGTACGAGATAGTCGTTTACCGAATGCACCATACATGTAAAGGATCGGTGCATTTGCTGGAATCGCTTCTTTACAACGTTCGACACGATAAACTAAGGCATCTTTCATGATCGACAAGCGATCTGAAAGTAATTGCCAGAATTTTTCTTGGTCACCGTCTGCTTCTAAGGCGATCCGCGGCAAGTTCAACGTAACCACACCTAGATTCATTCTTCCGACATTCACTTCTTCACCGTTCTCGTCTTTCCAACCTTGTAAGAAGGAGCGACAGCCCATTGGTACTTTGAAGCTTCCTGTCAATTCAACGATCTTGTCATAATTTAGAATATCTGGGTACATTCTTTTTGTGGCACATTCTAAGGCTAATTGTTTGATGTCATAGTTTGGATCAGTTGGTTTAAGATTGATTCCGTCTTTTAGTGTAAATATCAATTTTGGGAAGATCGCTGTCCGTTTCTCACTGCCTAATCCATTGATTCGGATTTGTAAAATCGCTTTTTGGATTTCTCGTTCAAACCAATTTTTACCTAGACCGAAGCCGAGTGAAGTAAAAGGCGTTTGTCCGTTGGAAGTGAAAAGTGTATTGATCTCATATTCCAAACTTTGCATGGCATCAAAAATATCTTTTTTGGTTTTTGCTTTTGCATAGGCTTCTTGCCGTTCGGGTGTGTCGATCCATTCTTTGGCATCAATTAAATGTTTTTTGTAATTTAATTGTGCAAAAGGAGCAAGCAATTCATCTGTGCGATCGGCAGAACATCCGCCATATTGGCTAGATGCAACATTGGCAATGATCTGTGAAATCTGTGCCGTTGCTGTTTGGATCGATTTTGGTGATTCGACTTCTGCATTTCCAATTTTAAAGCCGTTGTTCAACATACCTTTGAAGTCGATCAAACAGCAATTTGTCATTGGTGTATACGGATGGTAATCGAGATCATGATAATGGATATCGCCTTTTTGATGGGCGTTGGCAATATGCGGTGGAAGTAATTTCAATCCGATCGATTTCCCAACGATGCCAGCAGTCAAGTCACGCTGCGTATTGAATACATTACTATCTTTGTTCGCATTTTCATTGACAACACTTTGGTCTTTATTGATCAGTTTCTCGATCGAAAAGTTGATGTCAGTTGCTTTACTACGAGCAAAATCACGTTTTGTTCGATAATGGATATATTCTTCTGCTAAGGCATATTCGTTTTTTTCTAACAAGATATGTTCAACGATGTTTTGGATCTCATAGATTTTTACGTTATTTGCGAAGCGATCTTTGATTTCTTTGATCACAAGTTCTGCGATTGATTGGATCTTTTCGTACGTAATAGGAGATAAGGAACCGTGAATTTTCTTTTCTGCTTTGATCAGTGCGGCATTTATTTTCTGTTCATCAAATGGTACCTCGCGTCCATCGCGTTTGATGACAGTCATTTTTTTGGTTTCAGGCTGTTTTTCTAGCACAGCCATTTCTTGATCTGTTCGTTTCATTTTCTTCAGCTCCTACAAAAAATAGTTCTTGTCTATCATAAAACAAATTGAAGAAAGGAGCAACTAATTATCTGCTACATATAGTGTTTTATCGCTGTATAATTGAATGAGTATACTATATATGGTGTATATTATCTTGTGAAAAAAAGTGAAAACGTGCAGTATCAGCTTTTGAAAAATACGAATTATTTTTTTTTGAATAAAAAAATTGAATAAAAAAATTTCCAGGATAATTTTCGTGAGTGATCAGGTGACAAAATCAAAAGGGAAAAAAAGGAAAGGATGTGCTACTATTCAATTAAGGATAAAGGTGGAGGACTAGCATGAGTAAAATAATCGAAGTAAAACATTTAAGTAAAAGTTATGGAAGTAGTAAATCACCGGTCAAAGTATTAGACAATGTTTCTTTTTCAGTTGAAGAAGGAGAGTTTATTGGGATCATGGGGCCGAGTGGAGCGGGAAAGACTACTCTGATGAATATCTTATCAACGATCAATCTACCGACGATGGGTAGTGTGATGATCCAAGGAAATGAAATCACAAAAATGAAAAAACATGAATTGAGTGATTTCAGACGAAAAAAAATTGGCTTTATCTTTCAAACGTTCAATCTTATTGATACATTGAATGGTAAAGATAATATTTTACTTCCTTTGGCTGTTGAAAATATGGCGAAAGATGAAATGGACCGAAGAGTTTTACATGTTGCCCAGCTTTTGGGGATCGAAGAATTACTAAAACGTTATCCTGATGAAATGTCAGTTGGACAAAGACAACGCATTGCGGCAGCTAGAGCTTTAGTAGTAGAACCAGAGGTGATTTTCGCAGACGAACCAACCGGATCATTGGATTCAAAATCAGCAACAGAATTGTTGAATTATTTAAAAACAGTGAACGAAGTTGAAAAATCAACGATCTTATTAGTGACACATGATCCTTATACAGCTAGTTATTGCAACCGTATTTTATTTATCAAAGATGGAGTGATTTTTTCAGAAGTGATCCGCCGTGGGACGAGAAAAGAATTCTTTGAAAAAGTCATCGATATGCAGGCGACGATTGGAGGAGGCGGTAAAATCAATGCTTTATAAATTAGCCGCAAAAAGTTTTTTAAAACAATCAAGGGGCTACCTTGTCTATTTCTTCAGTTTGACCTTATCGACGATGATCTATTACTCATTTAGCGCGATGACCTATGACCAATCACTGATTCGAAGGGCAAGTCAAGATGTTTCGATAGATAATATTTTAAAGCTTGGTAGTTGGATCATTACTGTTGTCTTACTCTTTTTCGTACTCAGTGCTAATCGCTTTTTTCTCAATCGGAGACAAAAAGAGATTGGGATCTATCAATTATTCGGAATCAGCAAATTCCAGATTTCATCAATCTATGTGTTGGAAACGATGACCATTGGTTTTTTTGCTTGTTTGTTAGGGATTTTATTGGGAAGTATTTTCTCAAAATTGTTTCAAATGATTTTAGTACGAATGATGAAGATGGACATTACTAGTCGTTTTTTTATTTCTATCCCGTCCATTTTTGAAACCGTTGTGGTATTTTTTGTTATTCTTTCGGCAGTTTCTCTTTATTCACTATGGAAGATTTGGAGTTATCCCATGAATCGTAGTTTTGGGGAAAGAGAACAAGTGGAAAGTTCAATGTTGCGTATTCGCACAAGGCATCGTTTATTGGGCGTGATCGGAGTATTGATGATTTCTAGCAGCTATTTCGCTGCATTGAACTTCAGAGAAACAATTAGCCAGCTATTTGAAAAAAAAGTCAATCTAGGATTGATGATTGCTTTTCCCTTTTCAATATTGTTTGTCTGCATATTAGGGACCTACCTGTTCTTTCGTTATTCTTTTCGATTACTGCTCCATTTGTTGAGTGAATCGAGATTTAAGTACCGGGGAACCAATTTTTTGTTGATTGGGAATACACAAATCCATCTGTTAAAAGGCTGGCGAATGAATTCGTTGATCACATTAGTTATTGGCCTATCTTTGGCAATGATCGGCGGAATGATTGGAATCTCGACGCTCATTGCTCATCGTGAGGAAATTGATGCGCCTGTTTCTTATCAATTAGATACTCAAACGGCAGATAAACTGCGACCGATCTTAACAGAAGAGAATCAGAAAATCAGCGACGAATTAGTCTTTCATTACAAAGTAGTAGGGAGCTATTATAACCTGAGTATCGGTTCGGTATCTGGTGGCAATGAAATCAAGCCAGTCAATTTGATTTCAGAAAAAGAATACCGCGCCTTTCGCAAAATCAAACCTAGTCTGCCAAACATCAAACTTACAGAGAAAGACCATGCAATTATGTTAGATTCAGTAGAAACGATGTTTCGTAATTTTTCCAGTTATGGGAAAAAGATCTATCTGCCGGATAAACAAGAACTTTTGATCCAACAGGTTCTTCCTGGATTTTTAGGAGATGAGGGCATGACCTATTATGGACCGACATTGGTCGTTGCTCAAGAAGTCTTTGACCGTGTCACTGGATTAGAATATCAGATCATCAATTGGAATGTGACTGGCGGTAATCAAGAAAAAATGACCGAACGATTAAATAAAGAAGTAGCTACTAATTGGACACACACGATTTATTATAGTTATGAGATTACTGACCAAGGAATAGTTGGGACGATCCATACAGATGCTTCTAAAGAAGAGGAAAACGAATATTCAGAAAATAAATTGACAGGACAAACATCACGTTTGAATTATAATGCGCGCTATCCTAGGTTGCGTGCCATCGACCGCCAAATTGGGATCAATATCTTTGTTGCCCTTTTTGTTGGAATGATCGTGATCATCGCAACCGGTAGTATCTTGATGGTGCGACAATTATCCGAAGCTGAAATTGAACGAACCAATTATCAATTGCTAACAAAATTAGGGATTGCTCAACGCAAAACAAATCGGATGATCTATAAACAAAATGCGTTGATGTTTTTTCCACCAATGATTTTGGGCATCACTCATGCAGTATTTGCCATCAATGTGTTTTCTCAATATGTAGAAGGGGCAGACTATTGGTTGGCATACTTTGTCTGTGGCTTATTGATCGTCATTTACCTACTCTTTTACTTTATGACTAGTCGTTTATATTGTCGGATCATTGAGGAATAAGAAAAATAGAGCAAAAAGGGGATCTTATTCTAGCTGAACGAAGGACAGAATCGAGTTGTACGAATTTATTTTCGTACGGCTCTTTTTTTGTTCTCTTTAGTTAGTGACAAAACTGTTAGCTGTAAAGCGCATTCTGTTAGTAAAACAAATGTTTTTTTGTGGATAGAATGAGTAGAATTTGACTAAGGATCTAAATAGGAGGAAAAAGAGATGAAACAATGGTGGCAGCAACCACAGGTTCGATATTGGCGAACTTTTATGCTTCGAACCCTTGTTTATTCGACGATACTATTATTACTCATTTATTTGTATCATTACAAAAATATTCAAGGTGGAACATTTATATATAACGAATTCTAGGAGGGAAACGATGAAGAAAAAAGGAATCGTGGCTGCGATCGATTTTTGGGGAATAGCAAACCCAGATAGAATCGCATATCAGACAGCAGAGGAGCAACACACATATCAAGAACTGAAGCACTCCTCAGATGCATTAGGCTATTACTTAGAGAAGCGTTTGACTACGAAGGGGCCAATCGTCGTGTTCGGCAATCTAGAGTTTGAGATGGTGGTATCATTCTTGGGCGCAGTGAAAGCAGGACATGCGTATCTACCGATTGATGCCCAAACACCGAAGGAGCGGATCGAAGCGATTTTACGTGTCGCACAACCTAGTATGATCATTAGTTTAAGTGACTGGGAGATTGGGACAGATATACCAATCATCCAAAAAGATTGTTTACGCTCGATCATCGCCTCGATAGTTGGTTATCCATTTGAGCATGTAGTGAAAGGTGATGAAAATTTTTATCTTATTTTTACTTCGGGCACCACAGGAGAACCCAAAGGCGTGCAAATCAGTCATGATAACTTGGTGAGCTTTGTCGATTGGGTCTTGCGCGACTTTCCAATCAAAGAGGGACAAGCTTTTTTAGCACAAGCACCTTTTTCTTTTGATTTATCTGTGTTTACTTTGTATCCAGCATTAGTTTCTGGTGGGATCATCAAGCCTTTATTCAAGGAAAACGTCCAAGATTTTCAAAAATTATTTGCTATTTTACCACAATTAAAACTGGACATCTGGGTATCGACTCCTTCGTTTGTCGATATTTGCTTGATGGACGCATCTTTTGACGAGGGGCATTTACCAGAGCTGGCTACGTTCATTTTCTGTGGCGAGGAATTGACGAAGAAAACGGCGCAAGCGTTACTCGAACGGTTTCCTTCAGCCAAAATTTTCAACACGTATGGGCCGACAGAAGCGACAGTAGCCATCTCTAGTATATTGATCACAAGAGAAGTATTAGCTACGTATGAACGATTACCAATTGGCTATGTCAAGTCCGATACGACCGTATCTATTTTGAAAAATGGCGCAAGTGATCGTGGCGAGATTTTGATTACTGGTCCTAGCGTGTCAAAAGGCTATTTGAACAATCCTGAAAAAACGAAGGAAGTGTTCTTTCAAGTAACTGGGCATCAAAACTATCGAACAGGAGATGCAGGATATTTAGCAGAGGACGGATTGCTTTTTATTGAGGGAAGAATCGATCAACAGGTGAAATTACATGGCTACCGCATTGAATTAGGTGATATTGAACATGCGTTGCTTAAAGATGAACGAATCAATCAAGCAATCGTTGTTCCCAAATATCAAGGGTCGAAAGTCCAACAATTAGTGGCGTTTGTTGTACTGAACCAAGCGATTCCGGATACTAATTATCAGTTGATACGTTCGATCAAACAAAGGTTGACCGATTTTCTAATGGACTATATGATCCCACAAAAAGTGGCGTTTATTGACCAATTGCCACAAACGAACAATGGGAAAATTGATCGAAAAGCATTGACAGCTGAGGTGAATAGATGATGAGTCTCCCACATATGATTCCTTATGCGGAGCCGTATTATTTTCTATTACTGAGTTTTGCGTTAGCGCCAATCATTTTTTCTCTACTATTTTTCCAGAAACGTTTAGGAACTTATCAAGTTCTTGTAACTTTCTTTTTCTTGTTCATCAGCTTTGGAGGAACGTATTGGCAACAAGGACTTGCTTTGATTGGCTATGTGGTCTGGCAAAGTATACTTGTTTGGTGTTATTTCACTTATCGAAAAAAAAGAAATCAGAGTGTATGGTTTTATCTAGCGGTAGTTCTAGCAATTTTACCTTTAGCAATTACGAAAGTCACACCATTTCTAACATCTGGTAAGGGATCACTGCTTAGTTTTCTGGGTATTTCCTATTTAACATTCAAATCGGTACAAATGATCATGGAAATGAGAGACGGTATGATCAAAACCTATCATCCTTACCGTTATATTCAGTTCTTGTTGTTTTTTCCAACCATTTCTTCAGGACCAATCGATCGTTATCGAAGATTTGAAAAAGATCAGCTCCAACCACCAACAAAGGAACAATATCTGGAAATGTTGGAAAAAGGGGTCCATCATTTGTTTATGGGTTTTTTATACAAATTCATCATCGGTCATTATCTCGGACAGGTACTGTTACCCATCGTATCAAAAGGTGCCTTGGCTCATGGCGGAATCTCATGGTGGCTATTGGGTTACATGTATGTCTATAGTTTGTATCTCTTTTTCGATTTTGCTGGCTATAGTTTGTTTGCAGTTGGTACGAGTTATTTGATGGGCTATGATACCCCGATCAATTTCAACAAACCATTTTTAGCTTGGAACATCAAAGAGTTCTGGAATCGTTGGCATATGTCTTTGTCCTTCTGGTTCAGAGATTACGTGTATATGCGGTTGATGTTCTTCTTGATGAAGAAAAAATGGTTCAAGAGTAAGATCGTGACTTCAAATATCGGATACTTTGCATTGTTTCTATTGATGGGTGTCTGGCACGGTTTGACATGGTACTACATTTTGTATGGTATCTATCATGCAACGCTGATTTGTGTGACAGATTCATGGATTCGCTATAAGAAAAAACGGAAGAAAAAACTTCCTTCCAATCGCTTGACCCACGCATTTTCTGTTTTCATGACGTTTCAAGCAGTATGTGCTAGCTTATTGATTTTTTCAGGATTTTTAGATCAACTATTTTTTAAATAAATGACGAGTTTAAAGGAGAGAATAGATATGGAAGAACAAGTTTTAACGATTTTAGCAGAGATTACAGGTACAGATGAAGTGAAAGAAAATAAAGAAATCGATTTGTTTGGTGAAGGTTTATTGGATTCACTAGGATCTGTTCAATTATTAGTTGAGCTGGATGGACAGCTTGATGTACAAGTTCCTGTATCAGAATTTGATCGGGAAGAATGGGCAACACCAAACAAAATCATTGATCAAGTCAACGAATTGAAGGGATAATGATGAAGAAAAAGCTGTTTGCGATTTTTGGTCCAGTGATACTTGCGTTTATACTGATTGCGATTTTTTTCACTTCATCCTATCGCGTGAATGTAGCTGACCCAGAAATCATTCATAGAGCAGCCAGTTCGATGTCAGACAACGTCTTACGAGGGGATGTAATCAAAAATACAGCTTTTGCTGAAAAAAAGTATGTGCCTTTTCTTGGTTCGAGTGAATTGAGTAGGATCAGTCCCTTTCATCCTTCTGTTTTAGCCCAGAAATATCAACGGAGCTACGAACCATTTTTATTAGGTGCCCCTGGGACTCAATCGCTGAGCCAGTTCATGATGATGCGCTCAGCTAGTAAGGATCTCAGAAATAAAAAAGTAGTGGTCATCGTGTCTCCTCAGTGGTTCGTAAAAGACGGGGTGAAGGAAGACTATTTCAGTACCCACTATTCAGAGTTACAGACATTGGATTGGCTGTTTTCAATAAAAAAAGTGACTGCTTCAGATCGCTATTTCGCGCGACGTTTATTAAGTTTTTCAATCGTTTCGAAAGATGAAGACATCACGCGGATTTTAAGTACAGTACAAAAAGGAATCAAACCCAATGATAAAGAATTAGCAGGCTTGGAAGATAAATGGAACATCTTGAAGCGTGAGGATGAATTATTTAGTGGGATTGGTTTGACGGATAAACAAAAACAGATCGATCAAGCGACTAAACCATTACCGACTAGCTATGAAAAAGAACAACTAAATAAGCTCGCTACGCAGATTGGTGCTAGTAAAACTAAGAATAATCCTTTTGCTCTAAAAGATGATTTCTACAATACCCGAATCAAACACCATTTAGCTGAGTTGAAAGACTCACAGAAAGACTGGGATTATCGTTTTTCAAAGGAATATTCTGATTTTCAATTATTATTGCAGCAACTAGCAAATGAACATACTGAAGCATTATTCATTCTTCCGCCAGTGAATGAAAAGTGGAGTGATTATACCGGTTTGTCTCAAGAAATGTTGCAAGGATTTGCTAAAAAAATCAGGTATCAATTAAAGAAACAAGGATTTCAACACATCGCAGATTTAACCAAAATGGCTAATGTTCCCTACTTTATGGAAGATACGATCCATCTTGGGTGGCAAGGCTGGTTGACTGCAGATCAGTATATCCAACCTTTCCTAGAAGAGAAGCAACCGATGTCTCATTATCAAATGGATGATGCTTTCTATAGTAAGGATTGGCAATTACAAACCCCAGATACACTACCAGAAAAATAAACGATACATTGGAACCAAAATAAAAGACGAATGAAGAAATTCGAGGAATGACCTGTAACGTCCCAATAGAGGGGATGTTATGGGTTGTTTTTTAGATGTTAGCAGATTCAAAAGAAGACTGGTGTTATAATATGACTGCATAAATCAAACAAATATGCTGCCCAAAAATCAGTGAACAATGATATAATTCTACTATTAAGTATGGAAAAGAGGGAAAGCGTTTGAATAAAAATGAAGAACAATTATTGATTGATTTAACAACTGCGCGTGGCGTACCAGGAAATGAAGAAGAGGTACGAAAAGTCTATAAAAAATATGCAGAGCAGTTCACAGATGATATTTTTTACGATGGTCTAGGTAGTATCATCGCAAAACATGATTCTGGCAAGGGCCCTAAAGTATTTATCTCCGGACATATGGATGAAGTTGGTTTTATGGTTACAAAGATCACAGATAAAGGATTTATTGAATTTCAAACACTTGGTGGTTGGTGGGGCCAAGTCATGTTGGCACAACAAGTAGAAATCAAGACCCAAGAGGGAAAAATCATCCATGGCGTGATTGGTTCAAAACCACCACATGTCTTGACTGCTGAAGTTCGTAACAAACCTTATGATATCAAAGATATGTTTATTGACATCGGGGCGACAAGCAAAGAAGAAGCGACGGAATGGGGCATTCGTCCTGGTGATATGGTCACTCCTTATATTGAATATCGTCGAATGAATGATGGAAAATTCTTGTTAGCAAAAGCATGGGACAATCGTATTGGGACAGCTGTTTCTTTACGTGTACTTGAAAATCTAGCAAAAGAAGGACATCCGAATGTCTTATTTGCTGGAAGTGATGTACAAGAAGAAGTTGGTTTAAGAGGTGCGCGCACAAGTACTCATTTGGTCGACCCTGACATTGCGATTGCTTTAGATACAGGTACTGCTGGAGATACACCAGGGATGACACCGAAAGAGGCAGATTCAGTTTTAGGTAAAGGACCACAAATCTTGATTTTCGATGCTTCGATGATCCCACATAAAAAATTATTGAATTTTGTGATCCAAGTGGCAGAAGAAATGGCTATTCCATTCCAATATACTGTCATCACCGGTGGGGGAACAGATGCGGGCCAAATGCATGTGTCACGTAATGGTGTGCCATCTATTGCAATCACGGTACCCGTTCGTTATCTGCATTCACATACATCGATCATCCATGAAGAAGATTACTTCAATACAGTGAAGTTAGTTACTGAAGTAGTCAAACGTTTGGATAGTGAAAAAGTAGCAGAAATCAGGAGTTATGAGTAATGAAGAATGTTTCTGAATATCGAAAAAAAGCCCGAGCATCTTTAGAAGGACAGTGGGGGATCAATGCTTGGATCATTTTCCTTTCAGTCTTTATTGGGTTGATCATCCAGCAGCTTTTTGTAGGTATCTTCCCAACAGATAGCACACAGGCAAACATACTCAATTTTTTGCTCCAACACGTATTGATTTTTGCGTTTACTTATGGGGTCTATTATATCTCATTAGTTGTGGTCAGAGGTGGGCGAGCAAAATCCAATCTGTTATTTGCTGTTTTTCAAAAAGAATATTTTGTACCGATTCTGCTTATCAATCTTTTAAATACCGTATTTAATTGGTTAATCAACGGGATTATACTTTTGCCTAGTTTTTTGATTGGCGGATTCAATACGTATATCAATCTACTTTTTAATGGAAATGCATCACCGCAAGGGATGATAAATGATTTTACGATTGATCTGAGTTTTGCAGTCTTTACAACTTTACTATTCTTCGTGTCGCTATTTGTGATGACGATCGTTGCAGGATTATTCCAATTTGCTGCTTGGACAAAGTTTGACTATCCGAAACTGACAGTTATCCAAAGTTTGAAATATGCCTGGTTTTTATTGAAAGATCGTATTGGGACCTATCTTCTTCTACAACTTTCATTTATTGGTTGGTATATTCTCGGATTTATTGCGCTGTTCTTTGGTTTACTTTGGGTAATTGCTTATGTCAATGTGTCGATTGCACAATTTTACGAACAAGCTCGTATTGAAAAAGGCAGCCCAATGGAATACTTTCACTTCGAATAAGCAGTTTTTCTTATGAAAATAAGAAATTGTGGTAGCATAAGTTTTTGAGGGGGAATCAGTCATGAAATTAACCGTTTTAGGTTGCTTAGGTGCATATCCTTATAAAAAACAAGGAACGACGAGTTATCTGTTGCAAGCTGATCAATTTAATTTGTTGATTGATGCAGGGAGCGCAACGCTTGTGAAATTGGAAGACCATCTTGATCCGCTTGCTTTAGATGCTGTGATCATCAGCCATTATCATCATGACCATATCGCAGATCTAGGTGTTTTGCAATATGAATGGCAATTGCATCCAAACAGAGATCAGGAAAAGCTACTACCAATCTATGGACATACGAAAGATGCCAGTCATTTTGAACAATTGACGATGCCAGGAGTGTCCCAAGGAGTGTCATATGATCCAACCCAAGAACTTGAAGTCGGACCATTTTCGATCACGTTCTTGGAAACGATTCATCCAGTGGTTTGTTATGCCATGCGTATTGTCGAAAGAGCCACCGGAAAAGTACTTGTTTTTACAGGAGATTCTGGCTATTTAGAGAGTTTTATTCCCTTCGCTAAAGAGGCGGATCTCTTTTTGTCAGACACGTATCTTTTTGCAGGAAATGAGCGACACAAAGCGCATTTCACTTCAAAAGAATCCGGAGAGATCGCAAAAGCGGCAAAAGTCAAAAAACTGGTTTTGACACACTTGCCACAATTCGGTGACCTAACACAATTAGAGAATGAAGCAAAAGAAGCGGCTGGAGAAGAAATCGAAGTTGCTTTAGCTGAAGTCGATAAAGTGTTTGATATATAGGAGGACGAGCAGAATGATTTTTGTACCAAATGAAAACCATGATCCAAGAGTAAATTTAGCAATCGAGACCTTTTTACTGCAAGAGATGCCATTAGAAGAACCAATCTTGCTTTTTTACATCAATGAACCGTCAATCATTATTGGTCGAAATCAAAACACGATCGAAGAAATCAATCGTGAATATGTTGAAGAACATGGCATCCATGTGGTACGTCGTTTAAGCGGTGGTGGAGCAGTATATCATGATTTTGGTAACTTGAATTTCAGTTTCATCATGCCAGATGATGGGGATTCGTTCCGTGACTTTGCGAAGGTGACTAAACCAATCATCCAAGCGTTACACGAATTAGGTATTTCAGGTGCCGAATTAAAAGGACGTAATGACCTGGTAATCGATGGCTTGAAGTTTTCAGGGAATGCTATGTATGCTACAAATGGTCGAATGTTTGCACATGGAACGATCATGTTCGATTCAGACATTGATGAGGTAGTCAATGCGCTGAAAGTGAAAAAAGAAAAAATCGAATCCAAAGGAATCAAATCGATTCGTTCACGAGTTACAAATATCAAACCATTCTTACCTGAGGAAAAACAAGGGATGACAACCGAAGAATTTCGTGAAGACATTCTTTTGAAAATTTTCGGCGTATCTTCAGTAGAAGACGTAAAGACCTATGAATTGACAGAAAAAGATTGGGAAAAAATCAATCAAATTTCTGAGCAGTATTATCGAAATTGGGATTGGAATTATGGAAAATCACCAGATTTCAACTTTTCACGCCAAAAACGCTTTTCGATTGGGTCGATCGAGGTACATCTGAATGTCTCAGAAGGGATAATCGAGGATGTAAAAATCTTCGGCGATTTCTTTGGTCTAGGAGATATCAAAGATGTTGAACAAGTGTTGACAGGTATAAAGTATGACAAAGCTACTTTACAAGAAGCAGTGGAAACGATCGATATCAAGAAGTATTTTGGTGCAATCGAAGTACAAGATTTATTGGAGTTATTGTACTAAATAAGGTTGTGACAGAAGCGTCTTGACCTAGGAAGTAAGATAGAAAATTGAAAAATAGTTTTTCGTATTTTACAATTTTTTAGTTTAATGTTGAATGTCCGCTTCTGGAACATCATTTATTCGGTTGTAGGGTGATAAGCTGACGAATAGCCAATATCCCAGACCCGACAATCTGAAATAGATTATAAGACCTTCAAAAACAGCCTGTTGACTGCTTTTGAAGGTCTTTTTTAATTAGAGGGTATATTGATTTTTAGGCGATCGACCCACTTATCTTTTTCTTGGACCAAGGTGCTGCTGTATTTGTCGAGCGTGGTCTGAATCATCATCAAGTCATACTGTTCTTGTCGTATCAATTCTTCTGTCACATGTTTGGAAAAAATATTTTTCTCATAGTGTGTACTGTGCTCACAGTGGATCTGGATGTGAGAATTGATTTCTTGGATCGATAAATAGATTTCTCGATGCAAAGGATTTTCAATGGCTTGTGTTTCGCGAAACGAATGCTCTAAAATATGGATGAGTAATTGTGTGAAATCTTCATCATGGATCGGTAAAGAAGCTGGGATGTGGGTGTGAAAATCAACCTTGATATTCTTTTTAGCAGCGACTTCTTGATATCTAGCCAAAATCAAATTTGTTAGTTGGTGACCTGTCGGAAAAAGAGACAAATCCAATCGTCTTGTTTCGTCTACGATCCGTTTTAAGTAAGTTTTCACTTCGGCTTGTTCATTTGTATCAATCAATTGACTCAATTCTTCCATTTGTACAACAAAGTCATTTTTTGCTTGATCGATTTGTTGGATCTGTGCTTGGATTTTTGCATAATGTGTTTCGATCAGATCTGTTTTAGTTTGTAAGAAAAGACGTTCTTTATGGTAACTATCGATTTTCATGATATTCTCCATGATATTGTATCCGACAATAACAATCAGGAGAATCGCAAATAAGAGCGTGGACCAGTTGATGATCGAATGCCCAATCCCTAAGGCAGTTTGAATATAAAACATACAATGAAAGATAGCGATCAAAACGATCCAAGGACTACATACAGTGAAAAAACGATTTTGTTTATATGCTTCACCGATACTTGCTATAGAAGTAACTAGAGTGCTTACAACACTAACAACACTAGCGAAGGGCATCAATTCAGGTAATTCAAAATCTGAAAATAATGCATAAAGCAAGATGTTGGCAAAAACAAATGTTTGGAAATAGCAGAAATAACCATACCATTTCTGATAGTTTGTCATTTTGGACTGATAGTAAAAAATAATCAGTATAGAAGTCAAGATTACAAATAAGTGTGAAAAAATCGAATGTACGATTGGTTCAAAAAGAACACCACTCAAGATATCTTCCGAAATCGATTCAAATCCAAGCACGAAAGAAAATAGGCTCAAAATCAATAATGAACGATCTAATCTATTATGCCTGTAGAGAATATAGCTAGTCCAGATCAACAATCCGATGGCGATAACGAAAGCCAAGATCATCGCGATGACTTGTGGGATCGATTGTGAAAAAATGAAGCTGATCATTGGACTGGTGGTCCCCAAATAAACTTTGGGTGTTAGACCAGCATAATTTTGATAAGGCGAGGAAACAACGATTTTCAACGTCTTGCCTACATAGGGTTCTGGTAGATCGATGATCGATAAAGACAATCCAGGATTGTTTCGTGCGCTTTCTTTGGAGCGACTGTAGAGTAGCGCGTCATCTAATGAGACACTTAACCATTGATGATTGCCTTTGATCAAGAGATTGGCATCCGCCAATTCTTTATGTAGAGTAGTTTCCATTATAAATGGTTCATTCTTGTCGATGGACGGCATGTAGTCGATATGGTTACTGTCGAACTGAAAATAAGGATCGTGCTCGGAATAATAGACCCATGAATCATCAATCTGAGACATTTGTTTATTGTCGATTGGCGTGAAGAGGTAATGAAAAAATAAGCGATACTTATTATAAATAACGATGCAAATATAATAAGTACGCTCCATTTGATTTTCATAGAGAATGGTATAATTTTATTACGTCCGTTATTAAAAATAACCATAGACAAATCTCCTTTAATAAATTATCTAATTCCAGAGTAAACTTTTTTCATTTAACAGTCAATTTTTAGCTATTTTTATCGTTTTTTTTTGTTTGCTTGTTTATTTTTTTATAGAGAATCTTCAAACTGAGTATTAATATTGTCAAAAAAATTTCGTTATTATATTATAGATTTAATAAAATTTTCTTAAGGAGGTTCAATGTGCCTATCTATAAAAAAATAACTTTTTTCAGTTCGATTTCGTTAGTGGTTCTTCTAGCGATCATTTTGTGTGTCGTGCTGCTCCCTCGAGTATTTGGGCTGACACCGCATATCATTGATGACCAAGCGATGGCATCGTCTTATGCAGAAGGAAGTCTGATCTATGTACAGAAAAGAAAGACAGATACGATTTTAGTTGGAGATGTGATCACCTACTATGAAAATTCAGGTAAACATATCGTGACAAGAAGGGTCGTTGCTATTGAAGATCAACACCAGTATTTTTATACGAAAGCTGATGGAAAAACGCAAATCGAAGTTGAAGCAGTACGAGATCGTAATATTATTGGCACGCCTATATTCAAGATCCCGTACATAGGGTTATTGTTCTCACGGCATGCGTTCAATTGGATGAAATGGGTATTCCTAGGAATTGCTGTGTGCTTGTCCTCCATTACAGCTTGGCATACCTACCTTGAACTGAAACAACGTCGAGAGAAAGAAACTGATTTTTTTTCTGACATGTAATAATCATATTTTTATTTACCAGCTTCTCCCTCTTGTCGAAAGATAGGTTTCTTCGTATAATGTTTGGAAGAGGAGGGGAAGTATGCGTAATGAAATGATGCATCGTCCCGTTGTAAAAGAAGAGTTATTGGATTTTATGCGGACAAAACAAAAACAGTTAACTGGAGAATTGGGGAAAGTTGAAGAGGAAGCACATGCGGCGGAAGTGCCGATCATTCCTCATGAGACGGTCGTCTTTTTGCAGTTTTTATTAGGACAGATCAAACCAAAAGAAGTACTTGAAATTGGAGCTGCGATTGGTTTTTCCTCTAGTCTGATGGCACAAGTCATTGGAAAAGAAGGTCATGTGACGACGATCGATCGCTTTGACGTGATGATCAGAAAAGCGAAAGCAACGTATGAGCGTTTAGAGATGACGGATCGAGTGACATTATTAGAAGGCCAAGCGGCTGATATTTTGCCAACATTGACAGGTCCGTATGACTTTATATTTATGGATAGTGCAAAATCAAAATATATCGAATTCTTGCCTGAATGCCTTCGTGTATTGAAAAAAGGCGGCGTCTTGATGGTTGATGATATTTTTCAAGGAGGGACGATTCTTCTGTCAGATGAAGAGATCCCAAGAGGAAAACGAGCGATCCATCGTAAATTGAATGAATTTCTACGCGTGGTTATGGAACATCCGGATTTGACCTCTACGTTGTTACCTTTGGGTGATGGTGTGATTTTGATCACGAAAGAGGCAGAAACAATCGACTTATAATTGCCAGATTTTTTAGTAAAGATTCAAAAGAATGCTAGCTAAGCTAAGCGAGTAGCTAAGTCAATTTCATTGATAGCAAGGCAGAAGTTGAAAGTAGGGAATCTATCCAATCAAGTTCTGCCTTACTATGTTGGACGAAACAGACTTTCATGTTCCATGATAAAATGAAAAGTCGATCGTAGCAAAAAATTATAATATGAAAATCGTGGCTGTATTTTTACAGTAAAAACTGTAAGAAAAAAGTACGATAAAAATTTTTGTTTCATAAAATAACTATTTTGTATTGACATAAGCTTTCAATTTATCTATAATTATTTTTGTTCCGCTAAAGCTGTCATAGTAGCTCAGCTGGATAGAGCATCCGCCTTCTAAGCGGACGGTCGGGGGTTCGAATCCCTCCTGTGACGTAAAAAACCGTTAGAAACTTTTGTTTCTAGCGGTTTTTTTGTCTCTTGTGCTAAATAAGATTGATTCATCGCTGAACGTTGAAGGTGCTAGCTTGATCGGATAAAAAATCGATGGTTCAAATTCCAAAAAGTAAAATGATAAAAAGTAAAATCAAATCATATAAGATATGTGCAAGCATAGGGATCAATAAGTTTTGTGTTTTTAACCAGGCATAGAGAGAAGGGGCATGAGCCAAACCAATAACAAAAATACATTGATAGAGATTCCCATCGTATACGGCATAATGGCTGAGACCAAAAACCAATAGAGAAATCGTACTAGCGCCCCAAATAGAAAATTTAGTACGCATAAATGTAGAAAGTAAAAGAAAGATCAAAACAAAAATCGCAGCAATATAAAGTTCTTCTCCAATCAGGCTCACGCTAAGCTGTGATAAATATAGGATTATTTCACCAACGTTTAACCCTTCGTACTAATTATCTCCACCAGCATTTGCGGCCGTGGTTTGATTCAGCAGCTTTCCAGTCAAGATAAAAATATCTGAAAGTAGTGAACCAAGAATAAGGATAAAAGCAATCCAACGCCAATCTTTCTTATTGATTTTTTTGAATAAAGTGTTTGTGTTGTTCCAACCAATCAGTATGATTAAAGCAAGCGCTCCCCCTATAGGTAAAAAGGTCCAATCTAACCTACCTGAGAAGATCGGATAAGATGTCATCATTCCCCAATCAGCAAAAATTAAAATAATGAGTGCTAAGAGTGACCGCCACAGATTGAGTTTGACAGTTTTAAACATTGCGAACATTAAATAACTCCTCCTATAAATAAAATCAACAAAGGGCGATTGTAACATTGAGATGGAATATCGAGAAATAATTTGCTGTCATTTTTAGCGTTTGATTAGAGACATCAATAATTAGATAAAAATAGAATGAATACGAGTACTCAGTAAATTAGCCTTTTTTGACAATAGAATAATTTGCTTATCAAAAGGAAAAAAGGATCTTTTTAATCATTACCTATTTTTTTGAAGTTTTTTCATTTGGATCAATATAGGGAAAGTAGATATCTATGATAAAATAAAGTAACAACATCAACTGGACGATTAATAAGGACCGATGTTCCTTAGATCGAAAATCGAATGGGTTTATTTCAAGAGAGGATAAAGGGAAGCGCTTATGTTAATCACCAAAAAATGGATGGATCGTTTAACAGGTCCGTATCGATCATCAGGAATGTTTCGCTGTTTAGCGGAATCTCAGAGTTTGGACAGTATCAGTAGTAAAGTGATTTTATTGATCGATGAGACCAAAGTGACGATTTTATTTTTGAATTTTTTTAAAACGAAGGTTATTGATCATCTCACGTATGAGCGAACAGTGATCGAAGAGGAACAAGTAGCATTAGGTGGCGGATTATCCGTGGTCTGGCGTTTTTCCGCTGGCAGAAAGCACTGGCGGTTTCGTATTATGAAAAAAATCATTCCTTTAGTTGATGAACAAAGAGAATTTTTGATGCAACTTGAGTAATGATATCACTTACGAAAAAAAGAAGAACAAAAAAGAAGAACACTAGCAACGATATTGTCGTTGCATAGTCGTTCTTCTTTTTTATTAAAACCGTGTGATGATGTCATCTAAAATAGCAATCAATTCTTCTTTCTCCACGTTTAGATTTCCATTGATCCACTCAGTCAGGACACTAGTAGTGCCGGAAATAGAAAAAAGAATCTCTACTTTATTTTTGACATCTTTCATATCTAATTGTTCTTCGTCCATGACTCTTTTTATCAGGATCTGTGTAAGTTGGACAGAGAGTTCATCATCCATGAAATCATTAAAGAAAAAGTGAAAAACAGCTTTGTTCTCATCTACATGATTGACTAAAGTATGGACGAATCGGCGAAAGTCATATTGCTCTTTGTTGGGGTAAGTTTGATCGAAGATATCTGTCAGTGTACAAATCGATTCTTCAATGATTTTTGAACGCAAATCATAGATATCCTCATAGTGAGTATAAAACGTCCCTCTCCCGATATCTGCTTGTTGTGAAAGCTCCGCAATCGTGATTTTATTGATGGGTTTTTCTTTCGTTAAATCTAAAAAGGCTTGTTTGATTGCGTGCTTCGTTCTTTTGCTTCGACGATCCATTTGTATCTCCTTTTTTAGACAGTATCTTTCTAAGTGTTCATTATTGGACAGATGTTGAATCATTGCCTATAGGAAGTCACTTTTTAAGTAATTATAATAAAGTTACGTAAAGAAAGAAAGTTTTGTTTCAAAAGGAGTAGATGGATATGGAAAAATTAACGATTCGTTCAATTGATAGAAAAGACTTAAACAAAGCAAGTGAATTTGCAGCACAAGGGATGAATTTTTCGAGCTATACAGAAAATCCTATTGCACTTTATCTCTATAGTCAGTATGCACTTACAGGCGCATTGATGAAATCAACCGTCACATTAGGTGCGTATCTAGACGGTCAATTTGTCGGCTTTCTTTTTGCTCGCTTCGATGGGGAAACAAAAGTGCCTGTTGGATGGGGGAGACGCTTGTTTGTCAACGTAGCAGAAAAATTGATGGGATTGACCGGATATCGAGAGGCGATAGGAACTTATGACCAAGCCAATCAAACAATGTATCATGAATTTGCATCCACTCATCCAGAAGGCGAAGTCACTTATTTTGCTGTTGATCCCACATTGAAGGGTAAGCGGATTGGTTCACGCTTGTTAGAAGAAATAGAGAGACGTTATAAAAATAAGCGAATATTTCTCTATACAGACTCTAATTGCAACTACCAATTTTACTTAAAAAAAGGATTTACCATTTTTGGCCGCCAACCAGTCGATCTAGGTGGAGGAGAATCAATAACCTGTTACTTATTAAGCACGACCTTATGACTAAATAAAGACTACTGCTAGAGGTTGGGACAGAAATGTTTAGCCTTATTTCCGAAGAGGTTACTTCTGTTCCCGCCGTTTATTCAGTTTTATAATATGCAAAAGGAGTAATGTCCCCGTCACTTGTTTGTATTGTTACACTCTTGATTTTTGAGAGTAAGTTGCAGAAAAAAAACAGCAGTTCCTTTATAATCAAGGAGAGATCGTTTTCGGTTGGTACTCATAGCAATGATCCAGCTAAAAAAAGACGGTCGATCGCCGATTTTAGAAAGGAAGAAAACAGATGACATTATTATCTCAAATTTTAGTTACACTTGTTGCCTTGGAATTTCTTTATATCATGTATATTGAAACTTTTGCGACGGAATCTGCAACAACTAGTCGAGTCTTCAACATGCCAAAGGAAGAATTAGGACGTCAGTCCGTACAGACTTTATTTAAGAATCAGGGGATCTATAATGGGTTACTTGGTGTGGCATTGGTGTACGGCGCTTATTTTTCAAATGCACCAAAAGAAATCACGGGGCTATTATTGATCTATATTTTGCTGGTGGCGGCTTATGGTAGCTTTACTAGTGATCGCTTGATCATCGTCAAACAAGGTGGGTTAGCAGCGATCGCACTCATTACGTTATTCTTTTAGGATATAAAAGAATAACTGCTGAAAAAAATTATGAAAGTTTGTGAAAAAACTTACTTTAATCAACAAAATATGCTATCCTGTAACGTGCATTTTATCAATTTTTTATGAAAATGGGGTAGTAGTGTTGTTAAAGAATTATATTGGTTTATTGAAAAAAGAATTTTCTGGTTATAATCTTTCAGTATTTCAAAAAGATTTATTGGCAGGTATTACAGTCGCGGCGGTTGCTTTGCCACTCGCTTTAGCTTTCGGTGTTTCAAGTGGAGCAGACGCAGCTGCTGGTCTGATCACTGCTGTAATTGCTGGTCTAGTCATTGGTGGTTTATCTGGTGGGTTCTATCAGATTTCTGGTCCTACTGGCGCGATGGCAGCAATCTTGATGTCGATTGCCGCAAAACAAGGAATGCAAGGCGTCTTACTGGCTACTTTTTTGGCTGGAGTTCTTTTACTCGCTGCGGGTGTCTTACGATTAGGAACGCTGACTTCATTTATCCCTGCACCTGTCATCACAGGGTTTACCTCTGGTATTGCAATCATTATTGCTTTAGGTCAGATCGATAATTTATTCGGTGTTCATTCAGAAGGGGCCAATGTGATGGAAAAATTGGCTAGTTATCAAAACTTAGGCTTTGAAATTTCCTTGCCAACGATTTTAATGGGAAGTTTGGTCATTATTGGGATGTTGGTCTATCCTAAAAAATGGGGGCAAAAGATCCCAAGCTCATTGTTGGCAATCATCCTCACAACTGCGTTGATGATGATCGTTGATTGGCCAATTGCGACCGTAGGGGAAATTCCCCAAACGTTGATCAGTAGTAACCGTTTGGTACTTGGTGATTTTAGTTTGTCAGCGATCCAAACAGTGATTGTACCAGCAATCAGCATTGCACTGTTAGGTATGATCGAAAGTTTGTTGTGTGGTGCTTCGGCAGGCCGAATGGCGAATCGTCAGTTAGATAGTAATCAGGAGTTGGTCGCACAAGGAATTGGTAATCTACTGTTACCATTTTTTGGTGGGATTCCAGCTACAGCAGCCATTGCTCGAACGAGTGTCGCAATTAAATCCGGTGCTCAAACAAGAGTAGCTGGAATGATCCATTCAATCGTATTGTTTCTATCCATGCTTATTTTTGCACCAATCATGTCGAACATTCCGATGCCAGCATTAGCAGGTGTATTGATCGTCACAGCTTGGCATATGAATGAATGGGAAACGATCACAGAACTATTCGCTAAAAGATACTGGTCAGCGCTTCTTCTATTTTTCTTGACGATGGGGTGTACAGTGATTTTTGATCTAAGTATTGCAATCGTTATAGGAATTATTAGTGGGTGTGTATTTTTTATTGTTAAGAGTGCAGCCATCACGATCTCAGTGGAGGAAATCGACTGGCAGCGAATGAGCTTACCGGAAACGAAAAAGTTGGATAATTGGGCAGTTGTTTATATCAGTGGTCCTTTATTCTTCATGTCCGCCGAACGATTGAAAGCGACGTTAACAGAATTAGCAGATAAAGAAGGAATCATTTTTTCAATGCGCGGGGTGCCAAGTATTGATTTGACGGCGCAAAGTTTATTTGAAGAATTTCAAGAAAAAGCTGCTATGAAAGAACAAACGATTATTTACACCTCGTTACAACCAGAAGTGGAAAAGCAATTGCAACATCTTTGGGAAAAACAAAAGACAGAACAACATCTTACGGTGGCTCATGCGCTGACCTCTTTACACAAACAATATATGTTAGACAGTGAAATATAGTCAGTGGATTCGCTAAAAAAATTGTGGCTGCCGCCTGTTCTAAGGTAAAATAAGTTTATAGACGTTCGGGAGGTAGGAATGGATGAATATCAAACAAGTGAGTGAAGAAAAAGGAATCTCTGCGGATACGTTACGCTACTATGAACGAATCGGTTTGATCCCACCGGTGAACCGAACAAACGGAGGTATCCGAGATTATACGGAAGAAGATTTACGTTGGGTCGATTTCACCTTATGTATGCGTAGTGCAGGTTTATCGATTGAATCTTTGACTGAATATATTCGTTTATATAGCGCGGGTGATGAAACAATTCTTGCTCGTAGGGATCTTCTTATGGAAGAAAGTGAACAATTGGCAAAAAAAATTGCAGAGATGCAAGCTTGTCAGGAACGTCTCCAAAAGAAAATCGCGCGTTATAACCAAGATTTGGTCAAAGGAGATCCAATCTTAGCTTGATTTAGTCGCTAAAACCAAGAACCAACCAATCGATCATGATTTGAGAGACTGGTTGGTTCTTTTGTAGCCTTTACTTTTTTTCAACAAGTATTTTTCCAAGTTCTTGCCAATCTTCTAAAATCGTTTCTGTCAGTGTTCGATTATAAAAAATGGCCGCCGGGTGGAAGAGGGGAAGAACACGATACTGTTTAGTGGAAAATTGATAAGCATCATGCTGTGGATTCAACTCTAAGACTGGTCCGGTATACAGTTTCCCATGATTTTTTGAAATCGTATAGCCGTTACCTAATAAACGTTGTAGCCCAATATTGCCTAGCGTGGCAATCAAAGAGGGCTGTATATGTTGCAGTTCGTAATCTAAGATTGGTGCATGAGCAAAAACTTCCGTTTTACTGGGCGTTCGATTCGGATAAACGATCTCTGATTTTTTTGTCCGTCCATTAATGCGTTGGACGATTCGATAA
Source organism: Enterococcus sp. AZ095b (assembly GCF_051714725.1). NCBI lineage: Bacteria > Bacillati > Bacillota > Bacilli > Lactobacillales > Enterococcaceae > Enterococcus > Enterococcus sp. AZ095b. The sequence goes on from NZ_JBIOSL010000001.1 coordinate 876,811, forward strand.
GGACGGCTTCTGACAGCGCTAGTAATATACACTTCATCTCGAGATAAACCGACTGATTTTAGTGCGTTCATCAACTCTTTGCCAGCTTGGCCGCTAAATGGAATGTGATTTTCAATTTCTGTTTTACCAGGGGCTTCGCCAACTAACATCAATTTGGGTCGGATAGGACCTTGCCCAGCGACAAATCCTTCCACACGGTGTCCTTGAATACGCCGAGTTGCTTCGTCAATCAAATGTTTTGGGTAATCCATAGTATCAACTCCTATTCTTGTCCATTATAGAAAGAAATCGTTCAATTGACGAATGATTGGCAAAATAAAAAAGTTGTTGACTATTATAGTAGGATTTGTTATTCTAGTAATGTTGTAATTGTGGTCTCCACAGCTACAACCGCACAGAATGAGTTTGATTAAGTACAGGACACCCTGTCACTCTGGATGGCGAGTCTAAGTATGAAAATAAGGAGGTGCTTTAAAGCATGTACGCAATTATTAAAACAGGTGGTAAACAAGTAAAAGTTGAAGTTGGACAAACAATCTACATCGAAAAACTTGACGTTGAAGCAGGCGAAAAGGTTGTATTTGACGAAGTTATTCTAGTAGGTGGCGAAACTACGAAAGTAGGCGCTCCAACCGTTTCTGGTGCAACAGTTGAAGGTACAGTTGAAAAACACGGCAAACAAAAGAAAGTCGTTACTTTCAAATACAAACCTAAAAAACACTCACACCGTAAACAAGGTCACCGTCAACCATACACAAAAGTGGTTATCGACGCGATCAACGCTTAATCTGCGTTTGAGAAAGAAGGCCTAAACAATGATCAAAGGGACTTTTAAACGAAATGACGCTGGTCAAATCGTTTCATTTACTTTGACTGGGCACGCTGATGCCGGTCCTTACGGAAGTGATATCGTTTGTGCAGGTGTTTCTGCTTTAGCGATCAGCACTGTCAATGGGATTTCATCATTAGCTGGTTTTGAACCGATTGTTGACATGAATGAAGAAGAAGGCGGCTATTTGTACGTCGAAGTAATTTCACGATTGACACAAGAGCAAAACAATATTGCGGAAATCTTATTGGAGAATCTCCTATTAGGTTTACAATCGATCGAAGCTGAAAACCCAGAATATATCCAAACAAAAACAATTAATGATAAATAGGAGGTGCAGACCATGTTGTTAACAATGAATCTACAATTATTCGCCCACAAAAAAGGTGGCGGTTCTACATCTAACGGCCGTGACTCAGAATCAAAACGTCTAGGTGCAAAACGTGCTGACGGACAAACAGTTACAGGTGGATCAATTCTTTACCGCCAACGCGGAACAAAAATTTATCCAGGTGTGAACGTAGGTATTGGTGGAGATGACACTTTATTTGCTAAAGTTGACGGTGTTGTTCGTTTTGAACGTAAAGGCCGCGACAAAAAACAAGTGTCTGTTTATCCAGTAGCTCAAGAAGCTTAATGAACAGTTGCCTTATTCCTTTTAATTAAAGGAGTAAGGCTTTTTTTGTTTACATAAAAATAAAAAATGAATGCCATTTTGAATGCTAATATTAAAAATTAGCAAAGCTTGCTAGTTTTTCAGCAGTACAATTCTTTTGTTTTTCACTTAAATGTGTATAGATAGAATTAGTTATTTCGAGACTTGAGTGTCCTAATCGTTCTTGTGCTTCTTTCATAGGTATACCAGCTTCATAAAGCATAGATGCGTGAGTATGTCTCCAACCGTGTGTACCTATGTTAGGCATATGCGTAAATTCTGCTATTCTAGCTGATCGCATGTATAGTGCTTGTCTATTTGAATGTTTTCCTTCGAAGTTAGAAAAAATAATATTGTTGTTCACTATACCATTTTGAAACAAGTATTCTTTTTGATGTAATTGCCACTTTTTTAAAATTTTAATTGTTTTAGAATCAAGTGAAATAGTTCTGCAAGATTTTTTGGTCTTTGGTGGTAATACTGCATAACCAGTTCTGGTTTGTGAAAGAGTCTTGCTAATACTTAACGTTTTTTTATAAAAATTAATGTCATCCCATAGTAGTGACAAAGCTTCTCCACCACGTATACCAGTAAAAGCGAGTGTGCGATATAATGTTAAATCCCATTCAGCAAAATACTTGTAAAGGAAATTGCTATTATTTACTTGAGTTACTTTTTTTTCAAGATAGTTTAATATGAGTTTCACTTGTTCACTAGTATAGAACTTAATTTCTTTTTCTGGTCTAGTTTTTTTGATTTTAGGACGAATGACTTTAGAAAACGGATTTTTATCGATCAATTCTAGATTAATAGCATAATCGAAAATTTTAGAAGTATATTGAAGCACTATTCTATATACTTGTAATTTTTCAGACCAAATATTAACAGATTCTTGAGCCATTTTAGGAGTAATTTTATTTATTTTATAGTTTCCTAAAAGTGGTAATACATGGAGTTTTATATAACGTTCAGTAGCTATGCTTGTGGATTCTTTAACAGTTTTGCGATAATTCTCATACCATAAAACATACACATCCATAAAAGTATCATTAATTTCCTTTTTTAATCCATGATTGGCCTCAAATTCCAGTTTTAAACGTGATAGTGCTAATTGGGCCTCTTTTTTTGTTTTAAAGTTTCTTCTAGTAGTTTTTATTGGTTTTCCCGTTAATGGATTGGTACCAAGATATGCCTGGAACTGCCAAAGCTTGGTACCATCCTTTTTTTCGTATTGCTTAAATGTTGCCATAATTTCTCCTTATCTATTACGTGGGGCGCACAGATAGTCAGAGAATGTCTTTATTTTCTTTAATAAATTTGATGTCTTCTGCCAATTTATGAATTTTTTCAGCAGGCACTCTTTCGTAAAGACTTTTATTATATTCAGGATTTCCGTTTTTATCAAACATTGGTTCGCCATCCTCATATTTAATGTAATGTTCAAAAAAGTTGTTGATAACATTAGTTTCGAAAGCAAGTTGGCTTATTGTTTGAAGTTTGCGTCGTACTGTAGGTTGTCCATTCTCATCATAGTACAGGTTACCATCTTCATCGACCTTAAATTCATTGTAAATGAAACGTTGAATAAATTGAATCTGATTAGATATATTCTGAATATCTTCACCATAATTATCAATAATTGATGGAACTTGAAGAATAGCTTGTATCTTGCCATTATACTCATCAATTTTATCTAATATTACAGGGGTATCAGAAACTGCAATTTCTTTTTGCGTACCAAATAGTTGTATTGGTGTAGCATTAAATAGTTGAGCAATTTTTTCTAATGTTTCAAAAGTAGGATATCGGACACCTCTTTCGATATTAGATATACTTTGTTTTTTTAACCCTATTTTTTGAGCTAATTCTTCTTGAGAATATCCGTGTTTTTTTCTTAAGCGAGCAACATTGTTGCCAAAATTCTCTATCATAAATATCACCTCTTGAAAAGTTTAACTTTATCTTCAATATAATTCAACCTCAATATATCAAATAGTTGTTTTATATATCTATAAAAACTATTTGACATCAAAAAAATATATTTGTTAAAGTTTACTTGTAGTTCTAATAGATATATAAAATATTTTTTTAGAACTATTTTTGTTTATAAAAGGAGTGGTAAGGTGATAGAGTATGAAAAAAAGTTGCTAAGAGAGGAGAAGGATGTTTATAACAAAGTGTATCTTGTGGTAAAAGAAGCCGTAGATACTGCAAAAGTTGATAGAGATATAGTTAAACAAAAATATTGTGCAGAATATTTTCAAATAAGTGTAAATACATTGAAAGATTGGGTTTTGCGCGGTTGTCCAGAAATACGTTTAGATTCTGGCATGGTTCTATATAGTAAGAAGGCAATAAGAGAATGGTTATTAATGTATCAAAAATAAACTTATGTGGGGCGTAGGTAATTTGTTAAACAAAAAAAGCATTCTAACCGTGGTAGGGAAAGAATGCTCAAGTGCTAAATATGATTTTTGCAAAATAAGTATAGCATATTTGGCTAAGTTTTTCTATATAAACTAGGAGGTCAAAAATTGATGCTTGATGGGAAAAATTTACTTCTGAAATTCATGGAGTTAAACCAATTGGATGTAACTGAGTATATCTATAACTTTACTGAATATAATGGTCTACCAATTTATTCTTATATTAATAGAGACGGCATTACAATGATCACTTGTGTAAGGAATAATCTTGTGAGTATGTGTAATTTGAATACGAAAAAAATGAAGCATTATTTATTGAATCAGGAAAAAGAATTATTTGTTCAGGTATAACGTATTTTTCTCAGCAGATCGAAAAGAATGAAAGTATGGATTATTACGAGTATAGAGATGTTGTAGATAAAGTTTCAGGTTTAGGTAGTGTATCTACTTTAAAACGTTGGAGAAAGCTCATAGAGGAGCAAACAGAGACCAAATTTGAAGTCTCGACGAAAAGAATTGGAAGAAATAGTACAGCAAAAGTATATCTTTTTAGCGAAGAGGATATTTCAAAAATCCAGCAAGTTGCTAATTTAAAAGATAGACTTGGTTTAAAAAAAGCAATCTTGCAGATATTTTCATCAAAAAAACAGAAAACGATTTTTGAAGTTGAACGAGAGATTGATGATTTAAAAGAAGCTGTTCGTTTATTGATTAAAATTTCAAAACAACATGATTTAGAAATTAAACAGTTGAAGCAAAAAAATATGGAACTAAGTCAAAAATTAGATACAAAAAAGAAGCGGAAGTTTTTCTAATAGAAATTGAAGGCGACAAACCCATAATTTTGAGCGACTGTCTTAGCAGAGTAGCTCAAAATTATGGAAATGTGCTGGCGACAAAATTTCTAAACTTGAAAGTAAAAAGGGGTGTATAGTAACACCACCCTCTAGTATAGAGAAATAATGTGCGTTAACACCGCCAAATCAACGTTTTCAACGTTTTGATTTTAGCAAAAATACACCCTGTTTTTTCTTGAGAAAAAGGTGCAAATATGGCTGTACAAAATAAACTACATGCGCTGATTGATTGGCTACAAATTCAAGTGTTAAATACAAATAAGTTGAGAGAAGTAGTAGAGGATTTGCTAGGAATGCGTTTTGATTATTTTGTAGAACGAAAGGGGAAATTAGTTTATTACGATTACAATATGTTGATAGAGTATGCAAATGTCCGAATATATTTCCGTTCGGAGAATGGTAAAGAGATTGAAGGCGGAGATTGTATGGTTGTATTTGATGGAACGGCCATGACTTTTCTTAGTAACCACTTTTTGCCAGAAAAAAATATAACATTGAAGGAATTTTTAAATCAAGTTTTTTCTAAGGAGCAATGGAGATTAAAAGTGACTAGAATTGATGCTACAATTGATGATTTCAATGAGGTTCCTTACTTTACACCTAATCAACTATTGAAAATTTGTGAAAAAAAGCAATTCTTCTATGGGAAAAGCACTACTTATGATGTTTATGGTCAGGAAAATAAAGAAAAGGGGATGACACTTTACCTAAAACCACCTAGTGCTGATGATCGTATTAAGATTTATGATAAACAAGCAGAACGTGCTAAAGCACAAGGAATTAGGAAAAAAGATATGCCTCCTTGGATACGAGTGGAGATTGCTTTCCGAAGAGAAAAAGCACAAAAATTTGTTGATTATTATCTCTCAAGTGAAATAGAGTTAATTGATTTAGTCAAAGGTTATTTAAAAGAAAAAGTAAAATTTTTTTCAGATACTCAAATGAAGAAACCTTTGAGAAAATGGGAGCGATTTTTAGGAAAGTCAGCTCCAGTAACAATTATTACTCCGAAAATGAATTCTCAACTGACTCAAAAATTTAAATGGTACTTTTTTCAAGGAGCATATCCTGTCTATCATGCATATCTCTATTGCTTAAAAAATCAGTTATTGAATGAAGATGAACTGGAAGAATTTGAACGGTTGATAAATAGCAATGAAACAAAGGGGATTTTTCCTCCTCAACTAGCAAGTGAACTAATTAAACGCGCTACAGAAAAAGGACGTACCAGTCTAATAACTGAAATAAAGCAATTAACAAAACGTCCTAAAGAAAATGAAGAGAAATGAGGAAATAAGAATGGCGAAAATGTTATCAGTAAGAGATTTTGACTTAGCAGCGATCGGCACGTTGTTTGAAGTAGACGAAGTAATGCCGAAATTTGCGACAGAAGAACGTAAGGATAGTTCAGGAAATATTATTTTAGATGGTGAAGGACGTCCACGCAAATTTAATACAGAAGAAATTGTAGGATACAAATATTCTGTCACTATACTAGATGGAGATTTTAGGAAAAAATCTACTCAAGTAACAGTGGATGGTTTAAAGCAAGTAGTAACGAATGAGGAAATCAAGAAAAAGGACTCTATCAAATGTCGTTTTACTAATTTATCAGTTTCTATGTCAGGAAACCCAATGTATTATAAAGCAGATGCTATTTTACTTTTATCACAGGAAAATAAGTAAATGTATATTAGAGCTGTGTAATGCAGCTCTTTTTTGATATTAATATGGTTGTGAAAAAATGTGTTAATTAGATGCCACAATAAAAAATAATATTATATTGAGAATACACTTGTGTTAAAATTACATTAAGTACTTTTGAGGAGTGAGTAGATGACTAAAAAGGTAAGTTTCTCCAATAAACTTGTTAGGGCGGAATCGTCTAAATATATTGCAATATTATCTGCGGTTATTTCTTTTGGCGTAATTTTTATAGAAATTCCCAATGATTGGAGATTATGGTGCGGAATAATTTTTATTATACTTTGTGTAATTATTTACATATCGGTTTGGATGATTGCTAATAAAAGAACAAAAATTAAACTTGATATTAGCGGTACTTCTATATGGATAAAATCTGGAAATTTATTCGAACAAGAAGGGCTTAAAGTTATACCTTTTAATGAATACTATGATACCCAAGTTGATGATAAAATTATTAATCATTACTCACTAAATGGTCAATATATTGATAAGTATTGGAATAAGCCTATTGCACAATTAGATGAACTTATATTTGAAAATAAAAGATTAAAAGAAAGCATAATTGAAAATGATGTAGAAAGGGAAGGGAAGCCTACCAAGTATCGACTAGGTAGTTTGATAGTTATTGATGATGAGTACGTATTGACAGCCTTCTCTAAATTTAATAAGGACAATGATGCTCAATTAACAGTTAATGATTACTTGGATTTTTTAATTCAATTTTGGAATCGGATAAATTCAATTTATGCTTCAAAAGAAAGTAGTAGTTCCAATATTTGGCTCTGGAATTACTAGATTTAAGAATGGTATGGGAGATATAAATGAAAATGAACTCCTTAGAATCATGATTTGGACCTTTAAGGTCAGTAAAATCAAATTTGAATATCCAGCAGACTTATCTATTATTATCCATCCGGATAAAATAGATAAAATAGATATTTTTAGTTTGAAGGAGGAAGAAGAATAATGGCTTATCGTAATAAGACTTATGTTGCATTTGATGGGGATAATGATATGAAGTATTATAGAACCATGCAAATGTGGAAACAAAATGATAGAAGCACTTTTAATTTTTATGATGCTCATGATTTAAATAATGCGTTAGATACTAGTAGTGAGGAAACTATTAAGCGGAAACTTCGTGAAAGAATGTCTAATTCTAAAGTTTTTGTACTATTGGTTGGCGAAAAAACACGATATCTTCACAAATTTGTTAGCTGGGAAATTGAGCAAGCTATAAAATTAGATTTACCTATTATTGTAGTTAACTTACCAGAATCAATTGGCGGTGAAGGTAAAAGAAAAATGGATAGAGAACGATGTCCAAAGAAAGCTAAGGAGACATTAGCGATTCATATATCGTTTAAATCTAAAATATTACAGTATGCTTTAGAAAATTGGCCAGTAAGTCATAAAGATTATAAAAAATCGAATGAAAATGGACCGTATGTATACAAAGATAGTGTTTATAAAAATTTAGGACTATAGATTAGGCAATGTTAACATACTAAAACGCCCCACGTATATTATTATTGTTGAATGCCGAATTGAATGCTATTTGTTTGAAATCTAATAATATTTAATGAGTAACAAGACGAAAGAAAAGCTTGTCGAATAACTTATTTGATAGCGGATAAAATGTATTTAAACAATAACTCTGTTTATCCAGTAGCTCAAGAAGCTTAATGAACAGTTGGCTCTATTCCTTGCCTAGCGAGGGATAGAGTTTTTTCATTTTTTCTGAATCAATAATGATTTCCGGCTCAAACAGAGTCAGGCTTTTTTTGCGTTAGGAGAATGATTGGCTGTAAAAATAGTTGGTTTACTATTTTCGCTAGTTCTAACTGGAAAAAGATATCGCGCAAAGTAAAAAAGAGATAATCGTTATCTGTTATCTAAAAAAATAGTACACGTTTAGACTTGTCTAAATTGCTTAATAAATAAACAACGAATGTTCTTTTTTATTTTAAGCGTGTCTTGTTTTCTTTTTTGATATAAATAGTTGACGAATAGTGATTAAATCAATAGTATTAGGTTTTAAGGACAAGAGAAGAGGGGCGAAAATATTGGCAAAACGAATTGACCGAATTTATACGTATGTCAAAGAAAAGACCGCTCATTTATCTATAGATGAAAACGATCAAGGTGTAACGACCCAAGAGATCGCGGAAGTTTTAGGTATTCAACGTACCAATAGTAGTAAAGATCTCAACAAATTAGTACGTGAAGGAAAACTAAAGAAAATGGATGGTCGTCCAGTTCGGTATGTCTATCAAGAAAGACCGACCATTGAGAAACCATTATCCAAATATGTACCTAGTTATAAAGAAGAATTGACTCACGTGAAAAAAACGAGTCTTCAAGTAGATACGAAAGATATTTTTGCCAAAATCATTGGCGCCAATGGTAGTATGAAAAATTCAGTGGAACAAGCAAAAGCTGCCATTTTGTATCCTCCCAGAGGGTTGAACTGTTTGATCACTGGTCCGACTGGTTCTGGAAAGACTTATTTTGCTCATGCGATGTTTCATTTTGCTAAAACCAACCATGTGGTGGAAGAAGACACAGAGTTGATCGTCTTTAACTGTGCGGACTATGCTAACAACCCTGAATTACTGATGAGTCATCTTTTCGGGTATGTCAAAGGTGCGTTTACAGGTGCGGAAGAAGAAAAAATGGGAATCATAGATCAAGCGGATGGCGGGATGCTTTTTTTGGATGAAATTCATCGACTCCCACCCGAAGGACAAGAAATGATTTTTTACTTTATGGACCATGGTACCTATAGTCGATTGGGCGAAACAACGAAATCTCATGAAGCGAATGTTCGAATCGTCGGTGCAACGACTGAAGATCCAGGTTCGGCATTACTTGAGACATTTGTACGCCGTATCCCGATCAATATCAAGTTGCCTGCTTTTGACCGACGTCCAGCGAATGAAAAAATCGATTTAGTCAAAATCATGATCGCTCACGAAGCGAATCGTACGCAAAGAAAAATTTCTTTAACAGAAGATGTTGTGAAAGCGCTAATAGGCAGTGTTACTTATGGAAACATTGGACAGTTGAAGTCGAATATCCAATTGGTATGTGCGCGAGGATTTCTAAACCACATGAACAAACCTGAAATATCGATCACGATCGATGATTTAACTGAAGGGATTCGAAGTGGTTTGATCCAACTAGCAAGTAATCGAAAAGAAATGGCAGAGTTATCCAAGATACTTGATCCTAAAATCACCGTTTTTCCAAACGATGATGTGATGCAGTTACAGGCAGACTCCTATGAGTTGCCTTATAATCTTTATGACATTATTGGTGATAAAGCTGCTTTGCTCAAGTCAGATGGCTTGGACCAAGAAGCAATCAATCACTTTATCTCAACAGATATCAATATCCATTTAAAGTCATTCTATAAAGATCACGGTTTTTCATTTAATGCAGATAATAAGTTGGCGGAATTTGTTGACCCTAAAATTATTGAAGTAACGAATCAGATTTATCTCATGGTGAAGCAATCTTTACCATATGAGTTTCAACAAAATTTTATTTATGCGATGAGTCTGCATATCAGCTCTTTTCTAAAACGAATCCATTTAGGAGAAGAGCGGCATACAAATGATAATATCCGAGAAATGGCCATTGATTTTCCTGAGGAATACGCACTGGCGAAAGAAGTACGGAAACATATCGAAATGTATTTCCAAGTGGAGATCCCAGAAAGTGAAGATTACTATTTGACTGTATTACTTGTTTCATTACGAGCTAATCAAGCAAGTGGTCGGATCGGGGTCGTTGTGGCTGCACATGGCAATAGTACCGCAAGCAGTATGGTGCAAGTGGTTCAACAGTTGCTAGATGCGGATAACGTCCGGGCAGTGGATATGCCACTAGACATGGACCCTAAAACTGCTTTAAGTCGGATTGAGCGTAGTGTGCAAGAAGTAGATGAGGGGAGTGGAACGATTCTTCTGGTGGACATGGGTTCGCTTGCGTCCTTCAATGCTCAGATACAGCAAGATACGGGTATCCCTGTCCGAACAGTCGATATGGTCACGACTTCTTTAGTTTTAGAAACAGTACGTAAAGTGTCGGTGCTGGGAACAGATCTTGACTTGCTTTATGAATCCTTGAAGAATTTCCGAGGGTATGCTGAAGTCTCAAGTGGAAATGTTGCAGAAGCGGACGACAAACAACGAAAGGCCGTAGTGGCGATCTGTGCCTCAGGAGAGGGAACAGCACAACGAATCAAATCATTGATCGAGCGTGCAGTCAGTAAAAGACAAGAAGCTCAATTGGAAGTAATTGCTTTGTCCATCGTTGATTTGAAAACTAAGCTACCAAAGATCCAAAAAAATTATCAAATCATTGCGACGACTGGGATTACGGACCCACATATCGATGCACCATTCATTCCTTTGGAAAGATTTATTGATCAAAACATTGAGGTGATTTTAGATCAATTACTGTTAGAGTCAGAGTTAGATGAAACCGAAGATGTTTTATTAAATGAAGAAACAGCCAAAAGTACATGTGTGTCATTTATCGCAGATAATTTTACATTTATCAATGGAGAAAAGTTAATCGATCCTCTCTGGAAATTTGCAGATGGGTTAATGGATTCAGCAAGCATTGATGTAAAAGAATACGGATTTATGATCAACCTTGTTCTACATGCGGCGGGAATGATTGAGCGTGTCATCTTAAATGAACCGCTCTCTTTAGAAAATCAAGATAATCGTTCGATTAAAAACGATCCGCTCTATGTTAAAATTGTTGAGCCACTAAATGATTTAGAAGAAAAGATCAAAGTGAAGTTTCCGTTAGAAGAAGTGTATTATCTATTGAAAATGATCACTAACCATTTGGAGAAAAAAGAATACACTAATGAAGATATACACAAAAACGATACACTAAAATAGTGTATCGTTTTTGTGTATTGTATAAGAAACCGTTAAATAAAGTAGTGTATCTTTAAAAAGTTGGCACGGTTCTTGCTTTTAATAAAGTGTGCTTAACGGAAATGCTTCCGACAGAAGTGGGAAGATGTTTTGAGTAGTGATTTAATAAAAAGGAGATTTACGAATGGATATTCGATTAGCACGTATAGATGATCGTTTGATCCATGGGCAAGTTGCAACTGTCTGGTCTAAATTGACTGGCGTTGAACGTATCATCGTCATAAGTGACGTAGTAGCGAAAGACAAGTTAAGAAAGTTTCTTTTAAAAGAAGCTGCTCCACCAGGGATCATGGCAAATGTCATCACTGTTGAAAAGATGATCCAGATCTTTGAGAGTGGACTCTTAGCGCGAACGAAAGTGATGCTTTTATTTACTAATCCTAAAGACGTTGAGAAAATTGTCCGAAGTGGTATCCGAATTGATTCTCTAAATATCGGGGGAATGAGTTTTTCTGAAGGGAAGACCATGATCACAAATTTTGTGTCCGTCGATCAACGAGATATCGAAGCCTTTCATTTTTTGGATGGTCAAGGTGTGGAGTTGGAGATTCGGAAGGTACCCGCTGATCGGAAAATCTTTTTAATGGAATTGCTGGCCAAAGCCAAGAAAGCATAAAATTGTTGTTGCGTAACGGTCAAATGTATCTGTTGTAAAAGGCAAGCACTTATTTTTATTTTTGATTTTGTTACAACAAAAAGAAGTAGGAGGTATAAATATGGTAGGGATTATCCTAGCAAGTCATGGGCAATTTGCTGAAGGAATCTTACAGTCGGGTTCAATGATCTTTGGCGAACAAGAAAATGTCAAAGCTGTTGTTTTACAACCGAGTGAAGGTCCAGATGACTTGAGAGCCAAATTAGAAGAAGCAGTCGCTTCCTTCGATAACCAAGACGAAGTCTTATTCTTAGTTGATTTATGGGGCGGAACACCGTTCAATCAATCAAACACATTATTTGAAGAACACAAAGATAAGTGGGCAATCGTAAGTGGTTTGAACTTGCCTATGCTGATCGAAGCATATGCTTCACGTTTTTCAATGGAATCAGCACATGAAATTGCTGCTCATATCATTGAAACAGCAAAAGAAGGCGTGAAAGTCAAACCGGAAGAATTAGAACCAGTAGTAGAAACGAAAGCTGCGGCACAAGAAGCTGCACCTTCAGGAACACCTGGTAAGTTCACTTATGTTTTAGCACGTATTGATTCACGTTTGTTGCATGGACAAGTAGCAACTGCTTGGACAAAAACAACAAATCCAACACGGATCATCGTTGTATCTGATGCTGTAGCAAAAGATGAGTTACGTAAAAAATTGATCCAACAAGCTGCACCTCCTGGTGTAAAAGCACACGTTGTACCAGTTGAACAAATGATCAAACTTGCAAAAGATGATCAACACTTTGGCGGACAACGCGCATTGCTATTGTTTGAAAATCCTCAAGATGTCGTGCGTGCAGTTGAAGGTGGCGTACCATTAGAAACAGTGAACGTCGGATCAATGGCACATTCTCCAGGTAAAGTACAACCGAACAAAGTACTTGCTTTCAGTCAAGACGATATTGATTCATTCAATAAATTGAAAGAATCTGGCGTGAAATTCGATGTACGTAAAGTACCGAATGACTCTAAAGGAAACATGGATGAAATTTTGAAAAAAGCGCAAGAAGAACTAAAAAATCGTGCTTAATTAATTATCAGAAAAAATGGAGGATTACTATCATGGATTTAAATATTATTCAAGTGATCTTAGTCATCATCGTTGCATTTTTAGCTGGTATGGAAGGAATTCTTGATGAATTTCAATTCCATCAACCAGTTGTTGCATGTACGTTGATCGGCTTAGTAACTGGAAATCTAGTTCCTTGTCTTATCTTAGGTGGTACATTACAAATGATCGCTTTAGGTTGGGCAAATATCGGTGCCGCTGTCGCTCCCGATGCTGCATTAGCATCTGTTGCATCTGCAATTATTTTAGTTTTAGGTGGTCAAGGTTCAGCCGGCGTTTCTTCAGCAATCGCGATTGCTGTGCCACTTGCTGTTGCTGGTTTATTATTAACAATCATTTGTCGTACGATTGCGACAGCGTTTGTTCATTTGATGGATGCTGCTGCAAAAGATGGTAACTTTAGAAAAGTTGAATTATGGCATATTGTTGCAATTTGTATGCAAGGTGTTCGTATTGCGATCCCTGCTGGTTTGATCTTAGCTATTGGTGAAGGTCCAGTAAGAAGCTTGCTTGAATCTATGCCTGTTTGGTTGACAGACGGTTTAGCTATCGGTGGTGGAATGGTCGTTGCCGTAGGTTACGCAATGGTTATCAACATGATGGCTACAAAAGAAGTATGGCCATTCTTTGCAATCGGTTTTGTATTGGCAACTGTATCAGAAATCACTCTTATCGGTCTAGGCGCAATCGGTGTTGCTTTAGCTCTTATTTACTTGGCACTTTCTAAACAAGGTGGTTCAGGTAACGGCGGAAGCTCAAACACTGGTGACCCACTAGGCGATATCATCGATAACTATTAAAGGAGGCGTTCACGAAATGGCAGAAGAAAGAATTCAATTATCTAAAAAAGATCGTATTTCTGTTTGGTTGCGTTCGACTTTCCTTCAAGGATCATGGAACTACGAACGTATGCAAAATGGTGGTTGGGCATTCTCAATGATCCCAGCGATCAAAAAATTATATAAAACAAAAGAAGACCGTGCGGCTGCGTTGACTCGTCATTTAGAGTTCTTCAACACTCACCCATATGTTGCTTCACCAATTCTAGGGGTGACTCTTGCACTGGAAGAAGAACGTGCAAATGGCGCACCTGTTGATGATGTTGCGATTCAAGGGGTTAAGGTTGGTATGATGGGACCTTTAGCTGGTATCGGTGATCCAGTCTTCTGGTTTACAGTAAGACCAATCCTTGGAGCTCTAGCTGCTTCTCTAGCGATGGCTGGAAATATCTTAGGCCCAATCATTTATTTCGTCGCTTGGAATATCATCCGTATGGCATTTATGTGGTATACACAAGAATTCGGCTATAAAGCGGGTTCTAAAATCACAGAAGATTTATCTGGTGGTTTGTTGCAAGACATCACTAAAGGTGCTTCGATCTTAGGTATGTTCATCTTAGGTTCATTAGTTAACCGTTGGGTATCAATCGGCTTTGCGCCAGTAGTATCAAGCGTTAAACTTGACGAAGGTGCTTACATTGATTGGAGTAGTTTACCTGCAGGTGCAGAAGGTATCAAGAGTGCGTTGGAACAACAAGCAGCTGGACTTTCTCTATCTGACTACAAAGTAACAACATTACAAGACAACTTAGACAGCTTGATCCCTGGATTAGCTGCGTTGTTACTAACATTGTTCTGTATGTGGTTATTGAAGAAAAAAGTTTCACCAATCGTTATCATTCTTGGATTATTCGTAGTGGGTATTGTTTTCCACTTGATCGGATTAATGTAATCTAAGGCAATAAAAGACTAAATAAGCTGTGACAGAAATCAATCATTGATTTTTGTTGCAGCTTTTTTCATAGAATGCGACGAGACTTTACTTCAGCTTTCTTCTGATCGAATGGTGGACGATTGTGGAGAACCGTTTATTGGAGACAGTATCTATGCTCGAAAAGGTATACTATTTATGATAAGATGTCTTTGATATAGAAGTAAAAAACGTGAAATTAAAAGGATGGCTAAGCTGAACGAATAGCCAAATCATTGAAACGGTACGACTTCTAAGTACTGTAACTTTAGATTGATTAGAAATGGAGTGCTTGAAATGGTACAATCCCTGAATACAAAAGTTGACTTAACGATGAATGCGACATCTTATCTAGGTGTGGCAGAATATGGGAAGATCATGATTGGTGATAAAGGTTTTGAATTTTACAATGATCGTGATGCGCGGAAATTCGTCCAGATCCCATGGGAAGAGGTAGATGTCGTGATTGCCTCTGTGATGTTCAAAGGAAAATGGATTCCACGTTTTGCGATTCGCACAAAGAAAAACGGAACTTATTCATTTTCTGCAAAGCATCCCAAGGAAGTTTTGCGAGCAGTCCGTAAGTATGTTGATCCAAGTCACATGGTTCGCTCTTTAAGTTTGATCGACGTAGTCAAGCGAGGCATGATCGGTATTTTCAAGCGTAAATGATTTGTAGTTAGCCCTCATCGTTTGCCTGCTATTTATTTCTTATGATAAAATTAAAGAGTAAAGAGGGAGGTTATACGATGAGTTGGTTATGGACATTGATTGTTGGTGCAATCATTGGAGCGATTGCTGGAGCAATCACAAGTAAAGGAAATTCAATGGGATGCATCACAAATATTATTGCTGGTTTGATTGGTTCAACGATCGGTCAAGCGATTTTTGGCAACTGGGGACCAAGCGCTGCTGGTATGGCACTTATTCCATCTATTTTAGGGGCAGTGATCTTAGTTGCAGTTGTCTCATTTTTCTTTGGTAAAAGATCTTAGAAATGAAAGTCTAAAGCGTTTTGACTTGAGGGAAAAGCTCAAGCCAAAACGCTTTGTTCGTTTCTATTGAAGGAATTTATCTTTCCTATGCCTTTAAAAAAGAAAGTTTGCTATAATGATAAAAAGAGTGCAAAGAAAGAAGGAATTTACACATGATGTTACGAGTAGAAAAGTTACGCAAAAAAATGCGAGAAGCGAATCTAGATTCATTTTTAGTGACAAGTCCTTACAATCTCCGCTATTTGACTAATTTTACAGGAACGACTGGGTTAGCGGTCATCACATTAGAGAAAGCCTTCTTTATTACGGACTTCCGTTATACAGAACAAGCAGCTGCGCAAGCGCAAGGTTTTGAGATCATCAAAAATGTCGCGCCGATTTTTGAGGAAGTCGCTGATTTGACTCGAAAAGAAGGATTGAAGAATCTAGCATTTGAAGAACGTACAGTTTCATTTTTAGAGTATTCAGTATTGGAAGAATTACTGGATGCAGAGTTGATCCCAGTTTCTGACATGATCGAAGAATTACGGGAAGTAAAAGATGAAGATGAATTAGTGATCATTGAAAAAGCTTGTAGCATCGCTGATATGGCTTATGATCATATCCTTAAAATGATCCAACCAGGGATGACAGAGATCGAGGTCGCGAATCAATTAGATTTCTATATGCGTTCACTAGGTGCATCAGGTGTGTCTTTTGAAACCATCGTGGCAAGTGGTGTTCGTTCAGCAATGCCACACGGAGTGGCTAGCCAAAAGATCATTGAACAAGGTGATATGATCACGATCGATTTTGGTTGCTATTATGAAGGATACGTTTCTGACATGACACGTACGTTTGCAGTCGGCGATCCTGGAGAACAATTGAAAGAAATCTATCAAATCGTTTTAGATGCCCAATTGGCAGTTCTAGAAGCAGCGAAACCTGGAGTGACAGGTATCCAACTGGATGCAGTAGCAAGAGACTACATCAGCAAATACGGCTATGGAGAAGCATTTGGCCACTCCACTGGACATGGTATCGGCTTAGAGATCCATGAAGGTCCTAATGTATCTGCGCGAGCAGAGAAACCATTTGTTGTGGGCAATGTCATTACGGATGAACCAGGAATCTACTTACCAGGAATCGGTGGCGTCCGGATCGAAGATGACTTATTGATCACTGCTGAAGGAAACCGGGTATTGACTCACTCACCAAAAGAATTGATCATTTTGTGATAATCAGCGTTTTTCAATAAATGTAAATGTCAAAACTCAGACTTTGTTATAGAAAATGGGCTCATTTAATGATACACTATAAGAGAAATCAAGCGATTGTAAACGGCGCGTTTTTTCACGCATGACTGATTTACAGGCGACAGTTTTCCTAGGTACATGACTTCGCTTTTTGAAGTGAAAGATGTATGTAGGCAAAAGGAGGAATAAATAAAAATGGCAGACGAAAAAAACTTAGTCTTACATGCTAATCAAGATTTAGGAGAAATCGTGATTGCACCAGAAGTGATCGAAGTCATTATCGGTATTGCAGCTTCTAAAGTCGAAGGGGTCTACGGAATGCGTGGGACTTTTGCTAGCAATGTCACAGAATTGCTAGGTCGCGCAGCGCATGGTAAAGGTGTATATTTAGTCAATGACGAAGAAGGTTTGAAAGTTGACTTATATTGTTATTTAGAATATGGCGTATCAGTACCAAAAGTAGCGATGGAAATGCAGGATCGTGTTCACCAAGAAGTACTTTTCATGACCGACATTGCATTAGCTGAAGTCAATATCCATGTCGTAGCAGTTGTACCAGAAAAATTGGAACAACCAGCAATCGATGAACTTTTTGAGGACGAAGAGGAAGAAAATGAATAAAGAGTTATCAAGACACGAGATCCGCGAGATGGCATTACAGGCATTGTTCCCATTAGATTTTAACACTGATCTGACAAAAGAAGATGCAATTTTCAATGCGATCGAGTTGGACCATCAAGAGATGATCAATGAAGAGCAATCAGAATTTGTTCCAGTATATCTAGACACACTAGTTGGTGGCGTCTGTGCAAAAAAAGCATCGTTAGACACGATCATCGAAAAGCATTTAAAAAATAATTGGCGGATCAACCGCATTTCCAAAATGGATCTGATTATTTTAAGAATCGCGATTTTCGAAATGATGTACGTGGATGACGTGCCTGCAACTGTTGCATTGAATGAAGCAATCGAGTTAGCTAAAACATTCAGTGACGACCGTTCACGTAAGTTTGTAAATGGTATGTTATCGAATGTGTTAAAAGAATTAGAAGCTGGGGCGTAAGTCCTAGCTTTTTTCTATGATAGTTAGTAAATCTGGTTATGTTACAAGTGGTTTATATGGTAGAATGAAAGCAAAAATATCTGGGAGTGATCGTATGTCAGAATTGATGAATGGAAAAGAATTAGCAGAAAAAATGCAAGCAGAACTTGCGTTAAAAGTAAAAGAGCTTAACGAACGACAGATCAATCCCGGATTAGTTGTTTTATTAGTTGGAGAAAATCCAGCAAGTCAAGTCTATGTTCGTAACAAAGAACGAGTTGCGAATCAATTAGGTATTTATTCAAAAGTAGAGCGTTATAGTCAAAAAATCTCCGAAGATGAGCTTCTAAATGAAATTGAAAAATATAACAATGATCCACGCTTCCATGGGATCCTTGTGCAGTTGCCTTTACCAAAACATATTGATGAAGAGAAAGTGTTATTAGCAATCGATCCTAAAAAAGATGTTGATGGTTTCCATCCATTTAATCTAGGACGTCTATTTGCAGGGAATCCTGATAAGATTCCTTGTACGCCTTATGGGATCATGAAGATGTTTGAAGCATATGATATTGATTTGACTGGCAAGCGTGCAGTAGTGATCGGTCGCAGTAATATTGTCGGTAAACCCATGGCGCAACTTTTGTTGATGGCTGATGCGACAGTCACCATTGCTCATTCAAAAACGAAAGACCTTCCAGCGTTAACTCGTGAAGCAGATATACTCGTAGTAGCGATCGGGCGTGGCCATTTTGTAACAAAAGACTTCGTCAAACCAGGTGCGGTAGTTGTCGATGTGGGGATGAATCGGGATGAGGATGGAAAACTGATCGGTGATGTCAAATTCGATGAAGTCGCTCCTCTTGCAAGCTATATCACGCCTGTCCCTAAGGGAGTAGGTCCAATGACGATCACGATGTTGATGGCACAAACGGTCCAATCAGCTGAAGCAGAGCGAGGAGAGTTATGACGCAAGAATATTTAACAGTTACCACCTTAACCAAATATTTGAAACGAAAATTTGAAGCAGATCCATATCTGGAAAGAGTTTATCTAACTGGCGAAATCTCGAATTTCCGTATGCGAGCGAATGCGCATCAATATTTCAGTTTAAAAGATGATCATGCAAAAATCTCTGCGATCATGTTCAAAGGTGCTTTCCAAAAGTTACGTTTTCAACCAAAAGAGGGCATGAAAGTGTTGGTGATCGGTCGGATCTCCCTTTACGAGGCCAGCGGTTCTTATCAAATTTACGTGGAACATATGGAACCTGATGGCGTCGGTGCGTTATATCAAGAGCTAGAAGAACGAAAAGAGAAATTGATGAAAGAAGGTCTATTTGCTGGACCTAAAAAGGCATTGCCGAGATTTCCAAAACGCATCGCCGTTTTAACAAGTCCTAGTGGTGCGGTCATTCGTGATATTATCACGACGGTCAAACGCCGTTACCCAATCGCGCAACTTGTTTTGTTCCCAACTGTTGTGCAAGGAAACCAAGCAGCAGATGATGTCGTCCGCAATATCCAACGCGTTGAAGCGTTAGAAAATTTCGATACAATGATCATCGGACGTGGTGGTGGGTCGATCGAGGATCTTTGGCCTTTCAATGAAGAACGGGTGGCTCGTGCGATTTATCAAGCAAAAACACCGAGCATCTCTTCTGTCGGTCATGAGACAGATACGACGATTGCTGACTTAGTGGCTGATGTTCGAGCAGCGACACCGACGGCAGCAGCTGAGCTGGCTGTTCCAGTATTATCGGAAGAGTTGATGCGGATCAAGGAAAGACAAGCCCGCTTAGAGCAAGGGTTTTTACGCCAAATCCAACGAAAACAAGAGCGGTTTGCCCGCTCAAGACAATCCTATGTCTTTCGCCAACCTGAACGACTTTATGAGGGACAAACGATCAAGCTAGATCAATTGCGGCAACGCTTGTATCAAGCAACGCAACAAATTTACCATGCGAAAGAAAAACAAACCATGACCTTAAGTCATCAGTTGCAACAAGTTGCACCAATTTATCGAGTGAAATCAGCCAAGCAAGAAACAAGCTACTTAGAAAAACGACTAGAAGAAAAAATGTACCAATATATGCAACAACAGCAACAAAAGTTTCAACAGACGGTTCAATCACTTGATTTACTTAGTCCTTTAAAAATCATGGGTAGAGGGTATAGCTACACCACGTTGCATGATCAGGTGGCAAAAAGTGTCGATGAGATCCAAGTCGGTGATGAGTTAGTCATTCATTATGCAGATGGACAGGTCAAAGGCAAAGTGGAACAGATCAAAAAGGAGACAGAATAAGATGGCAAATCCAACATTTGAAGAATCATTGCAAGAATTAGAAAAAATCGTCATGCAATTAGAGCAAGGAGACGTTCCATTAGAATCAGCGTTAGATGCGTTCAAAAGAGGAATGGAATTAAGTAAGCAATGTCAAGATACTCTTTCTAAAGCAGAAGAAACCCTTACAAAAATTATGACTGAGACGAATGAAGAGATCACTTTTGACGAGAAAGAGGGGACACAATGAAACTAACCGATTTTTCTGCGACTCACCTTCCTTTGGTAGAAGAAGAAATGGTTTCTTTCATTACGGAATATACTTCGGATGTACGCTTGAAAGAAAGTATGATCTATTCGATCCATGCAGGAGGAAAAAGAATCCGCCCACTTGCTTTATTAGCAACCGTGGCTTCTTTTGATGCCAAGATCGATGCTTCAGCTTATCAAGTAGCAGCAGCATTAGAGATGATCCATACGTATTCATTGATCCATGATGATCTTCCAGCAATGGATAACGATGACTTGCGTCGAGGAAAACCAACCAACCATAAAGTCTATGGGGAGGCAATCGCAATTTTAGCAGGGGATGGATTATTGACGGGTGCCTTCCAGTTGATCAGCATGACCCACTTAGCGAACTCACCAAAATTGTTATTATTGCAACAATTGGCTGTTAGTGCTGGGACACAAGGCATGGTTGCAGGCCAAGCGGCAGATATCCAAGGGGAAACGAAAGATTTGGCGCTAGAAGAACTAGCATTGATCCATGAACGAAAGACTGGACGTTTGATACGTTATGCTTTGCTAGCAGGTGGGATTTTAGCAGAACAACCAGAAGAAGTTTTGGTACAATTACAACAAATTGCCGCTCATCTTGGGTTAGCTTTTCAGATCCGTGATGATTTATTGGATGTGACTAGTACGACAGAAGCATTAGGGAAAACAGCTGGCAAGGATGAACGAGCGGATAAAAATACGTATCCACGCTTATTAGGGATCGAGCAGACAAGAGCTGCGTTGCAACGAGAAATCCATTCCGCCAATAGGATCATTGCCGAGTTAGAACAAGAAGTTTGTTCATTTGATGGAGAGATTCTTCGTCAGTTGGTCAAACGATTTGATGAGAAGTGAGGAAGAGGATGGAAAAAGAACGAGTAGATGTATTAGCCGTCAAACAAGGGCTATTTGAAACAAGGGAACAAGCAAAACGTTCCGTGATGGCAGGGTTGATCTATAATGAAAAAAATGAACGTTTTGATAAACCAGGAGAAAAAATCCCCGTTAGTAGTGAATTAAAAGTCAAAGGGAAAAAATTGCCG
This sequence comes from Enterococcus sp. AZ095b, assembly GCF_051714725.1. Taxonomy (NCBI): domain Bacteria; kingdom Bacillati; phylum Bacillota; class Bacilli; order Lactobacillales; family Enterococcaceae; genus Enterococcus; species Enterococcus sp. AZ095b. Next base: position 898,602 of record NZ_JBIOSL010000001.1, read on the forward strand.
TATGTTTCTCGTGGTGGGTTGAAACTAGAAAAAGCATTAAAACAATTTGATCTAACAGTCAAAGATAAAGTATTGCTTGATATTGGGGCATCCACGGGAGGGTTTACCGATGCTGCCTTACAAAATGGAGCAAAAATGAGCTATGCCTTAGATGTAGGCTACAATCAGTTAGCATGGAAAATCAGACAAGATCCAAAAGTGGTCGTGATGGAACGTGTTAACTTTCGTTATGCAAAACCTGAAGACTTTGATCAAGGTGTACCAGAAGTCGCTGTCATTGATGTATCATTCATCTCTTTGAAGCTGATGCTACCGCCATTACATGCAATTTTGAAGCCAGAGGGTGAAGTAATTGCATTGATCAAACCACAATTTGAAGCAGGTAGAGAAGCGGTCGGTAAAAATGGCATTGTTCGAGAAGCAACAACCCATCAACAAGTCATCGAACAAATTTTGACGTTTGCCACAGAGCAAGGGTTTGATGTATTAGATCTAAGTTACTCTCCTATTACAGGTGGAGAAGGAAATATTGAATTTTTAGCGCACTTAAAAAAAGTATCAGATAAAGGAACAATCTATGCGAACGTTGATCCAGCTCACATCGTTGAAATGGCTCATGAACAATTCACGCATAAGCGGTAGTCTGGGAATTGACAAAAAAGACTATGAGTTCTTCTTTATTAAGCGCTTAAAATAAGCTATCATTGAAAGAAGAAGGATTGGTGAAGGAGCGGATTGAGCATGAGAAAAAAAGATCGACATCGTTTGATTACTCGATTACTAAATGAACAAGATATACGTAAACAAGAAGAATTTGTTGAAATATTAAAAAATAAAGGGATTTCTGTTACACAAGCAACGATCTCAAGAGATATCAAAGAGCTTAAATTGATCAAAGTTCCCGCAGTTGATGGTGGCTATCGCTATAGTCTGCCTGCTGAAACAAGTGAAGATGTGAGCACAAAGCTAGAAAAACTATTGAAGGACGCATTTGTAGCAGTTGACCAGATGGAAAAATTTGTTATTTTAAAGACTTTGCCGGGCAATGCTTCTGCAGCTGCAAATTTAATCGATAAACGTTACAAAAAAGAATTATTCTCGATTATCAACGATGATGACAATGTGTTGATGATCACACGATTGGAAGAAGATGCTGTTCAATTAAAGAAAGATTTTCTGCATTACCTTTAATCTAAGGAGTGATTGCAATGCTACAAGAAATCAGTATCACCAATTTTGCGATTATTCCTGAATTGCGTTTGTCGTTTCATGAAGGAATGACAGCATTAACAGGAGAAACCGGAGCCGGTAAGTCAATTATTATTGATGCTTTGGGCTTATTAGCAGGTGGTCGCGGATCAAGTGATTATATTCGTCAAGGTGCCAATAAATGTATTCTGGAAGGGTTGTTTGAATGGCCTAAACAAGAAGGTTTTGAAGCTTTGATGGAAGAGTTAGGGATTGAGTCCGATGGTTCAAATCTGATCGTCCGTCGAGATATGTCTTTAGCAGGTAAGAATGTTTGTCGAGTGAATGGACATATCGTGACATTAGCGAATTTGCGACGCGTAGGTAGTTATTTAGTGGATATCCAAGGTCAAAATGAACATCAGGAACTATTACAACCTGAATCACATCTTGTGTTACTTGATCGTTTTGGAGACTCGACATTCCAACAGAAAAAAAGAGCGTACCAAGAAGCCTATCAAGCGTATCGTGAACTTGAAAGAAAAGTACGTAAGATCCAACAAAACGAAAAAAACTATGTCCAACGTATCGATATGTTGAATTTCCAACAAGAAGAAATCGCAGCCGCCCAATTAGAAGTTGGTGAAGAAGAAAAACTTCGAGAAGAGCGCGATAAATTAAGTAATTATCAAAAAATCGTCGATGGTTTAGCTACTGCTTATGGGGCGCTCAGTGAAGGTGAACAAAGTAGCCTTGATGGGGTGGGAAGGGCTGTTTCCGAGATCCAAAGTATTGCCCACCTTGATTCAGAGTATGAAGCAATTTTTGATAGTATCCAGAGTGCCTATTATTTATTGCAAGATGCAGTAGGGGACATGAGCAGGCAAATCGATCTGCTTGAACTGGATGAGAATCGTTTGGAAGAAGTGACGCAACGCATGGAAACGATTCGCCAATTGAAGCGTAAATATGGCGATTCAGTTGAAGCTATCTTAGCCTACTATGAAGAAATCACAGAAGAATTGGATTCATCTGATTTTACAGAAGGTCAACTTGATAAAATGAAGAATGAACTGACTCAAAAAGAAGAGTGGGCGTTTCAATGTGCAGAAGAACTCCATCAAGCAAGAAAAGCGATCGCCAGTGACTTAGAACAGTCGATTCTGCGTGAATTAAAGAGTCTTTATATGGAAAACACCGAATTTGAAGTTCGTTTTTCAACGCAAGCAAATGGACGCTTAGATGAGCAAGGTTTTGATATTGTCGAATTTTATATCACGACAAATCCTGGAGAACCATTGAAGCCACTAGTCAAGGTAGCATCAGGTGGGGAATTGTCACGAGTATTACTTGCTCTGAAAACCATTTTTTCTTCGGAACAAGGTGTGACTAGTATCATTTTTGACGAAGTTGATACTGGTGTTAGTGGCAGAGTGGCACAAGCCATTGCGGATAAAATATTGAAAATATCCAAATATTCCCAAGTACTTTGTATCACGCATCTTCCTCAAGTGGCGGCGGTAGCGGATTATCAATATTACATTGTAAAAGAAGTCGTCGGCGGAAGAACACAAACATCCGTCGCCGAATTAGCTGCAGCTGAAAGAGAAAATGAAATCGCACGAATGTTAGCGGGAAGTGAAATCACGCCTTTAACGATCGAACACGCCAAAGAGTTGTTACGTTTGGCGAAAAAATAAATAAAAAATAAAAATCACCCTTTGCCTACATTGGCTAGGGTGATTTTATTTTGCTTTTTAGGGAATAGAGGTAAAAAAACAGTTGAAATCTTTCCCGACAGAAAAAGTAATTAGTTATTTTTATATTGTATTTTATTATATTTTTTTTTGATTTTGAGAATGAAATTTGTAAATCCAAAAGCTGTCGATAGTCAATCAATAGTTAATTCGCTTACAAAGTCCTATCATTTTTTAATCATAAAAATTTTTTTTAATGACAAAAAGATAAAGTCAGTAGTAATGTTTTCCCAGATTTTGATTATGTTTGAAAAAAAGCACTACACATAAATTAGTTTAAACGTATGATTATTGAAAATAATTCTTTTTTGAACGCTAAGAACAGATACTTGAGGTTAGTAGGAAAAGGATGTCATAAATAGTCTAAAGTATTTCTGTAAATAAACAAGAAATATTATCTCTGTAACTACTACGGATAAAAGATAGGTTTGTAAGAATGTAATAGATTAGTAAATGAATAACACGAATATTCTTAGATCAATAAAAGCTATCATTGATTCGCTTAAAGTATTGTATTAAAAGTATCGTCATATCGTCTATGTAAATGATTCGTTTCCGCTGGTGATTTATTTGTTATAGAAATAGTAAACTCAATGATTATTGTTCGTTGTTTTTGTCCAAATGGTGGTTACGTCGTATTTTTACTCATAGAGAATACCTACAAGAAAGGGAGGAAGGGAAAATTCATCTAAAATTTTTTTGTAAATGGGTGATTTAGGAACATCCACTTTTAGAAGTTTCCTAAGAAAAAGGATTGGAACAAAACAAATACATAAAAACGCGAGGAGTGTAAGATATGCCAATAATTGATTTCAGAGAAACAGGTGGAAAGTTCATTAATCGAATGCATGACGCTAATAAGACAAATACTCAAGAAGATTTGAGTAAATTAGCTGTTCGGACAGGAAATGAATCCCTAAATGTGAGAGCAAACCCAATTATTTCTTATCTTTATTATTCGACAGGTATTCTTCAAAATATAACACTACAGCCGATAAATCAAAGGAATGATCGAATTGTAGGAAATGCAAGCACCTCATTTGGAGAAAGAAATCAAGAAAATCCTTCGTTTGATTTAAATACTAGAGCAAATGCAACTCAAAGCTATCGTAATGTATTACAGATCATTCCCCAAGTCAGTATAGATCAAAGAGTTACAGCGCCAAATGAGCTAGCTAATATGACAGGTACGCTTCCTAAACAATTTAATAGTGAGTATGTTTCTAAAAAGAAATTGAAATTTAAACGTAAAGAATCTAGTGAACATAAGGGCAATACATCTCGCAATACAAGTGATGTAATGCAACAATCCCTAAATGAAAGTAGACAGATCAATCCAAGACATCACCGAGCGCTCTCCAAAAAATCCTCCTATTTAATTAAGAAAGTCACAAGTGAGTTACATGATCAGAGAGTAAAAATTCTGAATAGTATTCAAAAAGATGAAATGTTTAAGTCTGAAGTAAGATCATCCAACCAAGAGCAAACCTCCCAAACAAAAGACAATGAGCTAACGAATAATGGGAATACTTCCTGGCAAGAAGAAAAGTTTCACTTGTCACAGGAAGGTGTAGATTCAATTAAGAAAGATACAAGTGAACTACATGATCAGGAAGTAAAAAGTCCGAATACTATTCAAAAAGATGAGACTTCTTTTGTTTATAAAATCCCTAAGTTTGAAGCAAGAACATCCAAGCGAAATCAGGAAACAGACTCTCGTAATCGAACAACCAATATGGAAAATCAGGGAATGACAAAGAAATTTGTACAAGGTTCTCAGCAAGCCTCTTCATCCCAAACAAAAGATAGTCCAAATTCAGATTTTAGATTGCGAGAAGAAAATGAGTCGACAAGCACTGGAATAGCGTCATGGCAAAAAGGAAAGTATCACTTGTCACAGGAAGGTGTAGATACAACTCAGAAATCGACGATTGAACTACAGGATAAGGTAATACAAAGTTTGAAGAGTATTCAAAATGATGACATATCTAAGTTTGAAGCAAGACCATCCAAGCGAAATCAGGGAACAGACTCACGTAATCGGACAATCTATATGGAAAAACAGAGAATGACAAAGGAATTTGTAGAAGGTTTACAGCAAGCCACTTCATCCCAAACAAAAGATAATCCGAATTCAGAGGTCAGTTTTACAACGCATGGAGAAAAAGAAATTGACACAGTTAAACTGCGCAATCTCAATGATAATCCTGTATTTGAAGCAAGAAATGTAAGAGGTGAAAACGAAGAAAGCTTAACACACGGTATAGGAGAAAGTCTAATCAAGTTCGGAGAGCAAGCATATCCTTATCGTTCTAAGGCTGAAATATATTAACAGGCGATTCCTACGCAACTGTCTCAAAATAAATCACAGGATCTGTATAACAGCTTGGCGAATCAAAAAACTATTGATTTAAAAGATACACGGACAGGTGAATATATTTTAAAAATGATAGAATCATCGGATGGACAGAATTTCCCCGCAGAATTGAAGGATTTTTTGAAAGATTTACAGCAAGCTCCTTCATCCCAGACAAAAGACATTCCAATTCCAGAGTTTAGATTGAGAGAAGAACATCATATAGCAAGCAATGGGATCGATTCCTGGCAAAAAGAAAAGTCTCATTTGTCACAGGAAAGTTTAGAACCAAATAAGAAAGAGTCAAGGGAACTATATGATCAGTTGGTACACGGCACGAGCAGCATAAAAAAAGATGAGACTTCTTTTGTTTATGGAATGCCTAAATTTGAAGCCAGATCATCCAAGGGGGATCAGAGAGCAGAATCACTCGATCGGCTAACGAATATAGAGAATCTAGGAATCTTTAAGAAGTTTTCAGATGGGCTAAGCATCGATAAATTTTCGTCAGCCAAAGCAAAAAACGACATTGATAAAAACCTACAAACGTTTATTGAAAAACAAAACGGAAATAAGCCAAGGTTATCTGTGCTTGTAGGGAATGCTAAAGTAAAAAGTCAAAATATAATTAATCAAGAAAAATAGCGTCCAAGAGCAAATCGAAAAGAACCAAGTTTGAGCATATAGTTAATTGAAGACAATAAAAAGATGACTAAAAAATTAGGATAGTAGTACTTTTCTACCACAAACGTTATCAAGGCTAATGGGAAAACAGAATGTTGACTACGGTAAATAATGAATGCCAATTAAATAAATAGAAGGAGTGAAAGGAATGCCAGGAGAAAATCATAACGAGAGAATAGGACGATTCAACAACAGTGTTATAGACAAGCAAGATCCGCATGGGTTAGAGCGTGAGTTAGGGCTCTGAGTAATCAAAGAAGATTTCATCTGAATAGAGGGAAATTTTCTGCTTTCACGGGAGCGGTATACGCAACCAGTGTGTTAAATATGTTAACACCAGTGGTTGCGCATGGCCCTAATCGATTGAATGTACCAAAAGAAAAAAACAACGAAATGAAAAGAACTTCCGAACAATCAATGGATTATCTACGTACCTCCAACATCACAGCTAGTCATACACAGAGCAATAACGTTTCCCCTCACAACATGACAATTGATTTAAAAAATACACTTAATCACTGGGACGTTGAACTTAACAATTTAATGGTTTCAAATAAAAAGGATATTAATAAAAATGTTCATCAGAGACCACGAAGAACACTAAATCAGCGAAGCCAATTTAGAAATCTTACAGCAGAAAATGTTGCAGAACAAATTAAAAATACTTTGAAAGGTTTTGTTGAGGAAATCCAGAAGCCCCCGACGTCGGTTGGAGCAGCAAACCTACCTTTAGAGGAAATCCAGAAGCCCCCGACAGCGGTTGGACAAGTAAATCTACCATTTGGGGAAGCCCAGAAGCCTCAAACAGCGATTGAACCAGTTAAAAAAACGTTTGAGGAAATGTTACACGCCTAGCACAGCACTTGAACGATTGGATCACCCTCCCAAGATAAACGAGGCATTTTGGGATAAAGTAACTAAAGTCTTTACTGATTTTTTCAGGCAATATGAAATACCTACTGATAGAGGTGGTGGGCAAGGAGCAAAGGATCAATCCATGTTGTCCTATGTTTCAAATTTGATGTCTTTTGCATTACCTGATCTCCAATTATTTACTATTAACCTAGGGAAAGCAAATAAAGACAATATATCACCCCAATCGTTTGATCAACCTACTTCCTCTGACCATAGTTTGGGACAAGAAAATTTTGCAACTCAAATTTTGGATGCAACAAAAACACTAATCAATGTGTTTACGAATCATGATTTATCCAAAAGCTTATCGAAGGATATAGCAAGTTACAAAAACCTCAGGGATGAGCAAAATTCAGGGCTTACGCAAGAAGCGAAGATTTCAAGCCAATCCAATCAACGCCAATTTGATTTCTCAGCCTGGAATGAGCAATTTTAAAAATACTGAGGTAATTCTTCATCCTCAGGCTACTGATACCCCGGTTCCAAGTAAGAAAGAATTGGAACAGGAGTACTTAAAAGAAGAAGACGGATGATAAAGGAATGGGATGAGCCAGATAGAGTGAAGAATCAAAGAGAAATGTCCGCAGATCGCGAAAATTCACATCTGGCAAACAGTGTGGAAAGAATGACGACTAATAAAGAAGTGGGGATCGATCCGAATAATTTCGATCCGAGATTAGAAAAAAACTTTAATAAATTTAAAGAAGCTATGAAAGGAACACAGAAAAATTCTCGGCAGAATTTGGCTTTAAATAATCGACATTCGAATCCATTACCCAATACTTTGATGAACCAACAATCTACTCAAACAGCAACAGGTAAAAAAGTGTCAACCTTAGAGAATAGTGGGGCTCAATATCAGAAAAAGCAAAAAGAAGGAAGTAATCAAGTAAGATTCGAACAAGTGGGTCATTCAACACGGTCGGGGGCTGGAGTTCGAATTAAAAACAAGAAAAGTTTTTCGATGCTAACAAGTGATGCGAGAGTAAAAGCCAACATAAAAATATATCGAATCAAGTAAGACAGCAACCAAGAACAAACAAAAAAGAGGTTAGTTTAAGTATGTAGTAACCAATGTGACAGGCTCTTGATGATAATAATTAATAACAGGAAATGGAGGTTACGCCAAATTTGGCGCAACCTCCATTATTTTTACATGACACTGATTACAGCAGTTAGAACGACTGAACCGATTGTCAAAATCAACATTGTCCAAATCACTAATTTTGTGACTTTCGCAAAAGTGCTTGTTTGTTTTTTTTTTCGCATCGTGATTACCTCGATTTATTATTGTTAAGTTGATTTTACATGCTTTTCATTGATTCTACAAGAGGGCATCTCTATAAAAACTTACCTTTTTTCAAATAATAAGTGGTCAGAAGTGAAATGATCACGGTCAATAGTATCAACCAAAGAAAAGCATCATCCCTTTCGGCAATTGGTAGTTTAATATTCATACCGTAAATACTTCCAATGATTGTTGGAATCGTTAAGATAATCGTTAAAGAAGTTAAAATTTTCATAATATTATTTAAGTTGTTTGAAATGATGGCAGAGAATGTTTGGTTCATCTGTTCGACAAGCTTTAAGCGGATACGAGCGGTGGTCTTTGCTTGTTCTGTTTCGATAATCACGTCTCTGAGGTGATTCATCATCGCGTGATTATTTTTTACCGATTGGTTCTCGGCTAGTTGTTGTAACGCTTCAAGATTCGAGGCAGTCGCTTCTTTGAAATAAACCAAGCTTTTTTGGATATCCATGATTTGATACAATTGCTTATTTTCAGTTGAGACTTTTAGTTGTGTCTCCAACAGATCACATTGGGCAAGTAAGGTAGAAAGATAAGTGTTATAGGACTGAGTGATCTGCCAAAGTAACTGCATAAAAATATTTAGAGTGGTCGAAAGATCGTTTCTTTGAAACGTTTGATGAAAGACTTTTTTCAAAAAAAGTGGTTCGTGATTCGTAATTGTGATAAGCTTCTTTTTGGGCGTGAGAATAATCGAAAACGGATAAGTATCTACTTGGAAATATCCGCTAGGACTTGTTTTTGGAAAAGGGTATTGTAATAATACCAATGCTGGTTTTGTCAGCTTTTCTTGATTAAATTCTTCTACCCTGGAGTTTTCTGCATCGTCTAAGACAGACGTGAGGTAATCTTTAGGTATTTGGAACTGTTTGATCAATTGATTGATTTCTTCTTCTGTGGGTCGCTCGACACAATACCAAATGGTTTCAGCCGTTTCTTCCATTGAATCAACCAATTTCTGGTCTTCAAGTGTAAAATACTTTATCATTGGGAACCTCCTCAATACTTCTTTCTTCTATTATAACCAATTCTTGAAAAGAACACATTGAAAGAGACTACCCACTGATCATCAATCTTGATTTGTCAAACAACGGCTGCAACAACATAATAAAACAGTATAAATTTAAACTAAATGAAATCGTTGTGTAAACTAAATTACGTATACTGAACGCAACGATAAAAAAGGAGATTTGTCGAATGGGTAGTTTTTCACCACTTGTATTGTTTTGGTACATCTTTCCGGCAATCGTGATTTTTGGTTGTCAATTTCTAGTAAAAATATTTGCATTGACTCGGCGTTTCAAAGTCAAAGCACCTGATTTAGCCGTTCCTTTTTTGTGGGGAGGCATCCATGCATTGTCTCGTAATACCGATACGTCTTCATTTTTGCCCTTTTTATTGATCACTATCCTTTTAATGGCAATCTGTATCGCGTTATTCCAAGCTTATTATTATGACGAACTTGTGTATTCACGTTATTTCAAAATGACTTGGCGTCTTACTTTTTTGGTAACCTTAGTCATGTATATCGTTTTGATCGTCCTAAACGTTCTTTCGTTTCTCTAGTATGGCGCAATCAGGCTGTTAAAAGACTTTAAAAAATCTTTTATCAGCTTGATTGTTAAAATTTTTTTTACTAATCAAAAAGTTATTCTCAGATTTCCCATAAAAGGTGGTAGAAAGTGGGGGATTGTGGTAGACTGATTTTAGTTAGTGGAGGATTGGGGGTAGTTTCGATGTTAATGGGCGAATTTCGGCATAATATTGATGCAAAAGGTCGCTTGATCGTGCCTTCAAAACTGCGTGAAGAATTAGGCGAACAATTCGTGTTGACTCGTGGATTAGATGGTTGTCTTTTTGGCTATCCGATGAGCGAATGGAACGAATTAGAGTCGAAACTCAATGATATGCCTCTAGCAAAGAAAGACGCTAGAACCTTTGTCCGTTTTTTCTACTCAGCAGCTACAGAATGTGAGTTGGACAAGCAAGGACGTATCAATATCCCTAATACATTAAGAAACTACGCAACTATAACGAAAGAGTGTGTCATTGTTGGAGTGTCAAACCGGATCGAAATTTGGAATGAAGCCAAATGGCAAGAATTTTCAGAAGCTGCGGAAGAAAACTTTAATGAAATCGCTGAAAATATGATTGATTTCGGATTATAAGAAATAGGAAGAGGCTGACCAATGACTGAAACATTTCAACACTATACAGTCATGTTAAAAGAAACGGTAGATGGACTTGCAATCAAACCGAACGGAATTTATGTGGACTGTACACTCGGCGGGGCCGGACATAGCGAATACTTATTAAGCCAATTGAATACAGAGGGTCATCTTTATGCATTTGATCAAGATCAGATCGCAATCGATCACGCAAAAATCCGTTTGGCTGAGTATGTCGAAAAAGGTATGGTCACTTTTATCAAAGCAAATTTCCGTGAGCTTGAAGAGCGCTTGACTGAATACGTACCTAAGGTCGATGGGATACTTTACGACTTAGGCGTATCTTCGCCACAGTTAGACGAAGCAGAACGTGGATTCAGTTATCATCAAGATGCGCCTTTGGATATGCGAATGGATCAATCGGCACCTTTGTCAGCATATCATGTGATCAACGAATATCCTTATAACGAATTAGTAAAGATCTTCTTTCGTTATGGAGAAGAAAAATTTTCAAAACAAATTGCCAGAGAAATTGAACGGGTGAGAAAAGATCATCCGATTGAAACAACCGGGGAATTAGTAGAAATCATCAAACAGGTGATTCCTGCCCCAGCAAGACGAAAAGGCGGTCATCCTGCAAAACGCATTTTTCAAGCTGTGCGAATTGCAGTCAATGATGAGCTAGGTGCGGAGCAAGCCTCCTTAGAGCAAGCAATCCGCTTATTGAAGGTCGGTGGCCGGCTCAGTGTGATCACTTTCCACTCATTAGAAGATCGGATCGTCAAAAACATGTTCAAAGAATATAGTACGATCAAAGATTTACCACCAGGGTTGCCGGTCGTACCTGATGAGTTCCAACCTGAATTAAAAGTGATAACGAGAAAACCGATGTTACCATCTGAAGAAGAAGTGGCAGAAAACAATCGTTCTCGTAGTGCAAAATTGCGTATCGCTGAAAAAATACGAGAGAAAGAGGAGTAGAAGAATGGCAGAACTAAAGAAAGTCCAACAATATCCATATGATTTACAAGAAATTGAACTACCAGAGCAACCTCTGCCAGATTCACCCTCAGAGAAAGAAATCGTTCTTCCTCAATCTCCAGCAAAACGTTTGAAGCAAATCTCTATTTTCGAAAAGCTTGCCGTAGTGTGTATTGCTTTTTCTGTCATCGCACTTTGCGTATTAACAGTGATGTTACGAACTAATATTAGTGGTATGGAAAAGCAAATCGGGGCGCTACAGGTTGAATATAATGAAAAAAATCAAGAAAAAATCAGTTTGGAGCAAGAGAAAAGTGAACTTTCTCGTACCGAGCGTGTTAAAAAAATCGCAGAAGAAAAAGGGTTGTCAATCAATGACGACAATTTAAGGAAAGTGAAGTAAATGAGTCTTAAAAATAAATTCCGGCGGTTTATGGAAAAGAAAAATCTAAATCCGATGAACAATCGCAAAAAAGTAGGTATCATTTTATTTGCTACGAGTATTGGATTGTTCTTTTTATTTGCCGTTCGTTTTGCATACATCGTGATCGGTGGACATGTGGCTGGTACATCATTAGAAGAAAAAACGAACCAGCTTTATCAAGGTAGTGAAGAGGTCAAGGCAAAACGAGGCACGATCTTTGACCGTAATGGGGTGGCACTAGCAGAAGATGCCACGTCTTACTCGATCAAAGCAATTCTTTCCGAAACATACACGACTGGAAACAAAAAATTATATGCACAAGAAAAAGATTTCGATACACTTGCGGATATTATCAGCAAAAACCTTTCAATGGAAAAAAGTAAAGCCTTGAAGGTGCTACGCGATGGAGCCGAGCAAAATCTCTACCAAGTAGAATTTGGGAATTATGGACGTAATATCACCCAAGAGACGAAACAAAACATCGAAGCAGAGATGAAAGCGGCTGATGTTAATGGGCTTTATTTCGATAATCATCCTGCACGTATGTATCCTAGTGGGATATTTTCTTCCCATTTTATTGGCTATGCGGTACCGGATGAAGAAGAAAATGGTCTGGTTGGCCGACTTGGGATCGAATCTGCTTATAATGATATTTTGAGTGGACAAAACGGAAAGATCTATTATCAAAAAGATAATTTCCAAAATCCATTACCAGGTACTGTAGCAGAAGAAGAAAAGGCAACAGACGGTAAAGATGTGTATACGACTCTTGATAGTCGTCTGCAGAGTTACTTAGAAACATTGATGGATCAAGTCAATGAAGAATATCAACCTGAAGAATTGACTGCGATATTGATGGAAGCTAAAACTGGCGAGATCACTGCGATGAGCCAACGCCCGACGTTCAATCCTGAGACGATGGAAGGGTTGACTGGTGAAGATGCTGTGTGGCGTAACATCCTTGTACAAGATTCTTATGAACCAGGTTCAACAATGAAAATCTTCACGACAGCAGCAGCAATCGAAGAAGGTAAATTCGATGAAAATGAGTCTTTTTTATCTGGACAGATCAAAGTAGCTGATGCCACGATCAATGACCATGACTTTGGTAAAAAAGGAATGCTGACCATGCGTCAAGCTCTTTCATGGTCTAGTAACGTGGGTATGGTAATGCTGGAACAGCGTTTAGGTGGCAAGTGGTTTAACTATTTGCAAAAACTAGGATTTGGGCAAAGTACTCACTCTGGTTTAGATGATGAAGTTGCGGGTGCTTTACCAACTGCTAATATCGTTGACCAAGCGATGAGTGCGTATGGTCAAGCGATTGGTGTCACGAATTTCCAAATGATGAAAGCTTTCAGTGCGATCGCCAACAACGGCACTATGATCCAACCACGTTACATTAGTAAGATCGTTGATCCAAATACTGGAGAAGAAGTCTCTACTGAAACGGAAGTGTTAGGACAGCCATTTTCGAAAGAAACGACAGAAAAAGTTCGTGAGTATATGCGAGATGTCATAGAAGATGAAAATTACGGTAGTGCTTACGGAGTATATAATGTTCCGGGATACAATATTGCAGCTAAAACAGGAACAGCCCAGATTGCTTCTGATACAGGAGGATATCTAACAGGTGATACCGCGTATCTGTATTCGATCGTCGAAATGGTACCAGCTGAGGATCCCGAATATGTCCTTTATCTGACAATGAAACATCCTAAGACATATGACCGCACGGCTTTAGCAAAAATTGCGAACCCCTTACTGAAACGAGCAATGGATTTCAAAGAAGCTGAAACAGCTACGCCAGAAGAGAAAAAGACGGAAAATATCACTGTTTCTGACTATCGTAATTTAAATCCTGATATTGCCGCTGCTGATGCACAAAAGAGCGGTTTGCAACCAGTAGTCATTGGCGATGGAAATAAGGTAGAAGCGCAATCCACAGCAAATGGGGATGAGCTGATATCGGGAGAAAAATTGATTCTATATAGTGGTGGTACTGCATTGATGCCTGATGTGACAGGTTGGTCAAAGGCGGATATCATGAAATTAGGAAAAATACTTGGTGTCGAAGTGACATTCCACGGTGATGGTTACTGTACAGAACAAAGCCTCGCACCTTATGAAAAAATATCTGACGAAACATTAAGTTTCCATCTAAAAGAATAATAGGAGAGAAGAGAGCATGGATTTGACACAAACATTAATTCCCATTGCGAGTAGTTGTGCAATGACGATTGCAACAATGCCGTTATTTATTGGTTATTTTCAAATGAAAAAACAAGGCCAAGCCATTCGTGAGGAAGGACCTAAATGGCATAATGTAAAAGCCGGAACTCCAACGATGGGGGGATTGGTGTTTTTAGTCAGTGCGCTCTTGACTGGTATCTGGGTAGGCGCTTGGCAACAACAGTTAACGCCTACTCTTTTCATCCTACTTTTTGTACTTGCCCTATATGGAGCAATTGGTTTTTTGGATGATTTCATCAAAATCTTCAAGAAAAGAAATATGGGATTGAACTCAAAGCAAAAATTGATTGGCCAAATTGTTGGGGGAATCATCTTTTATCTCGTTTATCGTGGTGAAGGATACCCTGGAACACTGAATTTTTTTGGAATTGCTCTTCCATTAAGTTGGTTGTACGGATTATTCGCGATTTTCTGGTTAGTTGGCTTTTCCAATGCTGTTAACTTAACAGATGGTATTGATGGCTTAGTAGCTGGATTAGGAAGTATTTCTTTTCTGACCTACGCAGTTATCGCTTGGCACCAACAGCAGTATGATGTCTTAATTATCTGCTTGAGTGTTTTAGGTGGTTTACTAGGATTTTTCGTCTATAATCGCAAGCCTGCCAAAATATTCATGGGGGATGTCGGTTCCTTAGCATTAGGAGGATTGTTAGCAGCAATCTCGATCATGCTCAATCAGGAATGGACATTACTATTGATCGGTCTGATGTATGTCATCGAAACAGCTAGCGTGATGTTACAAGTATCTTCTTTCAAGTTGACTGGTAAAAGAATCTTTAAAATGTCACCGATCCATCATCATTTCGAGATGAGTGGTTGGTCTGAATGGAAGATAGATACTGTCTTTTGGATAACAAGTGTAATTACTTCATTGATCACATTGTGGATCGTATGGTAGGAGATGACGAGAATGAAAAAAATAACAACTTATGAAAATAAAAAAGTCCTTGTATTAGGATTAGCAAAAAGTGGATTTAGTGCGGCCAAGTTATTACATGAACTGGGCGCACTTGTCACCGTTAATGACGGAAAACCGTTTGATGAAAATCCTGAAGCCCAAGAATTGCTTTCTTTAGGGATCAAAGTAGTGACTGGTAGTCACCCAATTGAATTATTAGATGAAAAATTTTTAATGCTGGTCAAAAATCCAGGTATTCCTTATACACATCCATTAGTTGCAAAAGCTCAAGAAATGGGTATTCCGGTAATTACGGAAGTTGAACTGGCTTACGAAGTAGCGGAATGCCCAATTATCGGCATAACAGGCACCAACGGAAAAACGACGACAACAACAATGACTGGGTTATTATTGAATGCGGGGAAATCAGCAGGTATCACTCGTTTAGCTGGTAACATTGGCTTTCCTGCAAGTAGTGTGGCACAAGAAGCTAATCCGGAAGACAAGATTGTTATGGAACTTTCAAGTTTTCAATTGATGGGAATTACTGATCTTCGTCCCCATATTGCAGTGATCACGAATATCTATGAAGCACACATCGACTATCATGGCTCTCGTCCAGCCTATGTCAAAGCTAAATGGCATTTGCAAAAAAACATGACGTCAGAGGATTATCTTGTACTGAATTGGAATCAGAAAGAATTACAGGAACTAAGTAAAAAAACAAAAGCGAAAGTATTACCTTTTGCGACAGATCAAGTCTTAGCGACAGGTGCTTATTCTTTTGAGGGAGTTATTTATTACGACAAAGAAAAAGTCATGGAGATCTCAGAAATAGGTGTTCCAGGGGCGCACAATGTTGAAAATGCGTTAGCAGCTATTACTGTTGCAAAACAATATAATGTCTCAAATGAAGAAATAAAAGAAACATTGAGTCATTTTCATGGCGTACCACATCGTACACAATATGTTGGTGAGGTGCAAGGACGTAAATTTTACAATGATTCGAAAGCCACAAATATCTTAGCAACCAAGATGGCATTAAGCGGATTTCAACCAGAAAAATTGATTTTAATCGCCGGTGGACTTGATCGGGGCAATAGCTTTGATGAACTCATTCCATCACTTGAAGGAGTGAAGGGATTGATCACTTTTGGTGAAACTAAAGAGAAATTGAAGGATGCTGGTGAAAAAGCGGGCATACCAACGGTCTGCACAGCAGAGTCTGTGGAAGCTGCGGTTCCTGTAGCTTTAGAAAATAGCGAACCAGGAGATGTGGTTTTATTATCACCAGCCAATGCAAGTTGGGATCAATATCCTAATTTTGAGATCCGTGGTGATCGCTTTATGGAAGCCGTTAGAAAATTAAAAATAGAAAAGTAGAAACGAGCGATAAAAACTATGAAAATTTTGGTAACAGGTGGAGGAACCGGTGGACATATCTATCCCGCGCTAGCCTTCGTCAATTATGTGAAAACACAAGAGCCGAACGCCGAGTTTATGTATGTAGGTGCAAAACGTGGTTTGGAAAACAAAATCGTTCCAACCACCGGGATTCCTTTTCATACCTTAGAGATCCAAGGATTTCAGCGAAAGTTTTCACTAGCTAATGTCAAAACGATCCAATTATTCTTAAAAAGTATCCATCAAGCGAAAAAAATACTAAAAGAATTTCAACCAGATATCGTGATCGGAACCGGTGGTTATGTTTCTGGGGCAGTTGTGTATGCTTCTGCTAAGTTAGGGATTCCGACAATCATCCATGAACAAAATAGTGTACCGGGGATGACAAATAAATTTTTGAGTCGTTATGTGGATCGAATCGCGCTTTCTTTTAAAGATGCAGCAACCTTTTTCCCAGAGGACAAATCAGTTTTGATCGGTAACCCGCGAGCACAAGAAGTTGCAGATACGATGAAAACAGATATTCTAAAAAAATTTGATCTCGATCCTAAGAAGAAAACAGTCTTGATTTTTGGAGGAAGCCAAGGGGCATTAAAAATCAATCAAGCTGTTACTTCTTATTTGGATACATTTGAAGCGACGGATTATCAGATCCTTTATGCATCAGGAGAACGTTATTATCAAAGTATTAAGGAAAAGTTAGGAGAAACAAAAGCAAATATCAGTATTCAACCTTACATCAATGAAATGGCAGCGGTGATGGCGGCAAGTGATCTATTGGTCGGACGAGCAGGGGCGACCTCCATTGCTGAGTTGACCGCACTTGGGTTACCTGCGATCCTTATCCCAAGTCCTTATGTGACAAACGATCATCAGACAAAAAACGCGATGAGTCTCGTTCGAGTTGGGGCGGCTAAGATGATTGCGGATGGAGAGTTGGATGGTGATTCATTGGGTGCCACGATAAATGAGATCATGACAGATGAAACACTACAACAAAATATGTCAACTGCCTCTAAAACATTAGGTATCCCGGATGCGTCTGAGCGTTTGTATCAACTAGCAAAATCGTTAATCATAGAATAAGGTGGTGGTCATAGATGAGTAAGAAAAAAGAAACAAAAAAAACGCCTGAGAAGTCAAACGATGAAAACTCGCTGACGCCTTGGCAAATGGCCAACCGAAAATACTTAGAAGAACATAAAGAACACACAGATCATCAGACAGGAACAAGTGAAAAAAGCGAGCATAAAGAAGAACAAAAAGAACCTACACCTCCTAAAAAAGAAGAACTACTTGTTGAAGAAGATGATTTATTAGACTATGAAGAAATCGAACATAAGAAAGACGGGGGACCGTATAATGGTTCGTTTATTGATCGCTTGCCTAATTTAAAAAATTATCGAAACAAAGTTTTATACAAAAGGCTGAGTTTAATCATTTCCATTCTTTTGATTCCTTTGTTATTTTTGATTTATTATGTTTCCCCGTTGAGCCAATTAGAGGGCGTTTCTGTTTCCGGAAATGAAGTTGTTTCGAAAGAAGAAATATTGAAGGATACGCAATTAGCATTGAATCAGCATATTTGGGGACAGTATTGGCAGCGCCAAAGTTACATCGATCATTTGAAAAAAGAGCAGCCTCGAATAAAATCTGCTACGATCGGTTTTAGTAGTGTCAATACATTTGATCTGTCTGTCACTGAATATAAAGAGATTGCTTTGATTTTAACGGACGGAAAATATAGCCCTGTGATCGAAGATGGAACAGTGTTGGATGAAATAGTTGAAAGTCCAACAAAAAATCTGCCGATCCTAGAAGGATTTACTGACTCAACAAAAATCAAAGATTTAGCAAAAGAATATAATAAATTATCTCCAGAGTTACAAAAAGCCATTTCGGAAATCAAATATACGCCTCGTAATACGAATCAAAATTTGATCCAGCTGAATATGAACGATGGGAACCAAGTGATCGTCAATATTACTAACTTAGCAACGCAAATGAATTTTTATGCGCAAGTAGCTAGCGAAATGGAAGAAAATGGTGTGATCGACATGGAAGTAGGGATTTTTTCTTACCCTTACTCAAATAATAGCGAAGAAGCGCAAGAAGATGGATCAGAAGAAAGTACAGAGGCAAGTGCGCAAAGTGCGGATCAAACTTCTACTTCAGAAACGGGCGTTGATGAGCCTCAAATAAGTGAGAATCAAGGCGAAATGAATCCAACAAATGAAAATACGACCCCATCTTCGTCAAGTTTAGATGAAAATTAAGAAAACCACTGTAAAATGTGATAATCTACTTTCTAAAAACTGGTAATTTATGGTAAAATTGGAAACAGTGAATATATCTATTAAGTATATTTTTAAAACGGACGTTATTGGTTCGCATGTATATGGAATAGTTAAGTAGGAGGGAATCCCATTCATGGCAAAAACAGGAATGTACGTAGGCCTTGATATTGGAACGACATCTGTCAAAGTTGTCGTGGCTGAATATATCGACAGCCAAATGAATATTATTGGAGTAGGGAACGCAAAATCAGAAGGGATTAACCGAGGCATCATCGTTGATATCGATAAAACAGTACAAGCGATACAGCGAGCAGTGCGTCAGGCAGAAGAAAAAGCCGGCATTCAAATCAAAAGTGTAAGCGTGGGTCTACCAGCAAACATGCTTGAAGTAGAAAACTGCCAAGGGATGATTGCAGTAAACGGAGATTCAAAAGAAATCACCGATGAAGATGTCCGCAATGTGGCTTCAGCTGCACTGGTTCGTTCAATACCTCCTGAACGTCAAATCGTGTCAATTTTACCACAGGACTTTACGGTAGATGGATTCGAAGGCATCAAAGATCCTCGTGGGATGATCGGTGTCAGATTAGAAATGTATGGTCTATTATTTACTGGACCAAAAACAATCATTCATAACATTCGTAAATGTGTTGAAAATGCGGGATTGATCGTCAATGAATTAGTGATCACACCTTTAGCGTTGACTGAATCAATTCTTTCGGATGGAGAAAAAGATTTTGGTACAATCGTTATCGATATGGGTGGCGGACAAACAACAACAGCTGTCATGCATGACAAACAGTTGAAATTCACGAGCCTAGATCAAGAAGGTGGCGAATTTGTCACAAAAGATATCTCCATTGTTTTAAATACTTCCTTCAACAATGCAGAAGCATTAAAAATAAATTACGGGGATGCATATCCAGAACGTACCTCAGAGCAAGAAGAATTTCCGGTAGATGTGATCGGCCAAACAGAACCTGTTCGAGTCGATGAACATTACCTATCAGAAGTAATCTCTGCTCGAATGGAACAAATCTTCAATAAAGCAAAAGAAGCGTTAGATCAAATCGAAGCGTTAGAGCTGCCTGGCGGTATCGTCTTAACTGGTGGGGCAGCAAGCCTTCCAGGTGTCGTTGATTTGGCACAGGAAATATTTGGCGTAAATGTGAAGCTTTATGTACCAAATCAAATGGGTCTAAGAAATCCAGTATTTACAAACGTGATCAGTATCGTTGATTACTCTGCGAATTTAAGTGAAGTATACCAATTAGCTAAAATCGCTGTTATGGGGGAATCAGCACCTGTTCATTATACAACCAATGAGCCGGAAGCTCACACATCTTATGAACAATACGATGTGGCAGAAGAAACAACGTATAACGAAGAACCAGAAGAAAAAAATTCTGGCGAAAACGTAACAAGTAAAATCAAAGGATTTTTTACCAATATATTTGATTAATCATCGTGGGAGGAAAAAAAACATGGAATTCTCAATTGATAATAACATCAATGACGGCGCAGTCATCAAAGTAATCGGCGTCGGTGGCGGAGGCGGAAACGCTGTAAACCGTATGATTGAAGAAAACGTTAAAGGTGTTGAATTTATCACTGCCAACACAGACGTCCAAGCATTAAAAAATTCAAAAGCTGAAACAGTGATCCAATTAGGACCTAAATACACACGTGGTTTAGGTGCAGGTTCACAACCAGAAGTTGGCCAAAAAGCAGCTGAAGAGAGTGAACAATCTCTACGTGAAGCATTAGAAGGCGCAGACATGATCTTCATCACTGCTGGTATGGGTGGTGGAACTGGTACTGGTGCTGCACCGATCGTTGCTGGAATTGCTAGAGAATTGGGTGCATTGACAGTAGGTGTCGTCACTCGTCCATTTACATTTGAAGGACCAAAACGTGGCCGTTTTGCTGCGGAAGGTATCGCACGTTTGAAAGAAAACGTAGATACATTATTGATCATCTCAAACAACCGACTTCTTGAAGTCGTTGATAAAAAGACACCAATGCTTGAAGCATTCCGCGAGGCAGATAATGTCTTACGCCAAGGTGTGCAAGGTATCTCTGATCTAATCACTGCACCAGGTTACGTAAACTTGGATTTTGCTGATGTGAAAACAGTGATGGCAAACCAAGGTACTGCTTTGATGGGTATCGGAGTAGCAAGCGGTGAAGAACGCGTGATCGAAGCAACGAAAAAAGCAATCTCTTCTCCATTATTAGAAACATCGATCGATGGGGCAGAACAAGTCCTATTGAACATCACTGGTGGCTTGGATATGACGTTATTCGAAGCACAAGATGCTTCAGATATCGTAGCAAATGCAGCAACTGGCGATGTAAATATCATCTTAGGGACATCGATCAATGAAGAAATGGGCGATGAAATCCGTGTAACGGTCATTGCTACAGGTATTGATGAAACAAAAAAGGAACGGAAGTCTAGTCGTCCAGCTAGACAAACGTCAACTCAAACGCAATCTTCTGCTCAAAGCAATCGATTAGACATGGACCAAGCAAAACCAATTACTGCTGAGGATGAAAGCAGTTTTGGTGATTGGGACATCCGCCGCGAACAAAATGTTCGTCCAAAAGTGGATGAGTCTAATTACGAAACTATTGAGAAAAAAGAATTTGATACATTCAATCGTGAAGAAACAAAAACAAAAGGTGACGACGAATTGAATACACCGCCGTTTTTCCGTCGTAAAAAATAAAAGGAGGAAGAGCACATGATTGCTGACAACTTGCAGAATATCAAGCAAGACATTCAGGATTCGTGTGCTCTTGTTCATCGTGACCCGAAAGAAGTGACATTAGTAGCTGTTACAAAATCTGTAGAGTCACTCCAAGCTGAAGAATTAATCAATGCTGGAGTCACACATTGTGCAGAAAATCGTGTCGATAAATTGTTGCAAAAAAAACAAGATTTGCTTAAATATTCTGAAGTGAAGTGGCATTTAATTGGTAATTTACAACGCAGAAAGGTAAAATTGATTGTAAATGAAATTGATTACTTTCATGCGTTAGACAGTTTGAAATTAGCAGAAGAAATCCAAAAAAGATTAGAAAAACAGCTAGCTTGTTTTGTAGAAGTCAATGTGTCTGGTGAAGTATCGAAACACGGTATCTCACCAGCGGAGCTTCTACCTTTCTTAGAATCTTTAGCAGCCTATCCAAATATACAGGTAGTGGGACTTATGACTATGGCACCGAAGGACGCTTCTGCTGAACAAATTCATAAAGTATTTGAAACGCTGAGAGAATTGCGTGATCTTGCCCAATCAAAACAATACACACATGCACCATGTACCGAACTGAGCATGGGGATGAGCCAAGATTTTCAACTTGCAATTGAAGAAGGAGCTACATTTATCCGTGTAGGAACAGCGCTATTCAAAGACGAGGAGGAAGAATAATGTCACTTTTAAACAGGGGAGCAATTGCTAATTTTTTCGGATTAGCGGATGAAGAAGAGTACGAATACGAAGATTATCCTGAACAACAACAGGTTGCCAAGCAACCAACTAAATCAAACACACAGTATCAACAACATTCTCCAGCTGTTTCACAGCCGATTGAAAAAAAACAACGTCCAGCGACGACATCTCGTCCGGTTGGTCTTGAGAATGCGCCGATGAACGAAACAAAAAAAGTCATTGAATTACATCAAACTTCTACAAAAAATACGCAAAAAGACCAACGACAAACGAGACCATCTGTTCAACCTAACACACAGGTAGCAGGAAAAATCACAGTGATGGAACCTCGTGCCTACTCTGAAGCGATGACGATTGCTAAAAGGATCATTGCGGGAGAAGCAACATTAGTCAATTTTCGATTAGTAGAAGAAAAGCAGGCTCGACGTATCGTGGATTTCCTAACAGGGACAGTCTATGCGTTAGACGGCGATATCAAACGAGTAGGTGATGAGATTTTCCTTTGCACACCTGCTGGTCTGGAAATCGATAGTTCAACGGCTCAATCTTTCGCAGATGGCAGTATGTTTGATCTGTAAAGAGGAGGAGTAAACATTTATATTCTTTTTATGTTACTTAATTTAATTTCACGTGCTGCATACTTTTACAGCATGATTCTAGTAGTTTATGCGTTACTATCTTGGTTTCCTGGAGGGTACCAATCTAGTCTTGGACGTATATTAGCAAAGATTTGTGAACCATATATCAGCCTATTTGATCGTTTGCCGTTAAGATTTGGACCAATTGATTTTACGATCTTAGCATCGATTTTGATTTTGAATCTTGCCGTACAAGGATTGCAGCATATCGTTTTATGGATGATTACGTTCGCTATTTAGCGTAGAATAAAGAGGGAGATAGGAGGGGATCAAGTGGATGCGAATGTATATCAACATTTCCGAGTAGATGAACGTTCTTTTATCGACTCTGTCGGAGATTGGATTGAACAGGTCCAGAGTCAGTATGCACCATATCTGACAGAATTTCTTGATCCGAGACAGTGCTACATCTTAGAGACCCTGATACGTCAAAATAGTGACTTGCGTTTTCAGTTATATGGTGGGTATGAGCAAGCGGAACGGAAAAGATGCTTGATTTTCCCAGACTATTATGAGCCTGTTGATGAAGATTTTGAAATGTCATTATATGAAGTCCATTATCCCAGTAAATTTGCCAGTTTAAGCCATGGGAAGATCCTAGGTACATTAGTTGGTACAGGGATAAAACGTTCATATTTTGGTGATATTATTTCAGATGATGAACGATGGCAAGTTTTCATTGCAAATGAAGTCGACCACTTTGTCGTTAATCAAGTGACTAAGATCGGAAAAGTAGCTGTACGCTTAGAGGAAATCAAGTATACAGATATGGTCTTGCCAAAAGATAGCTGGATGCAAGAAAGAGGAACGGTCACTTCACTTAGACTGGACACTGTGATATCGGAAATCTATAATATATCCAGACAACGTTCGAAGCAACTGATCGAAGCAGGTAAAGTAAAAGTCAATTGGACAGAAAATACAAAACCGGACTTTCTACTTGAGTTATTGGACATTGTTTCGATCAGAGGGTATGGTAGAATACAGATCCAAGACCTTGAGGGGAAAACGAAAAAAGACAAGTGCAGGGTGTTGTTTGGTGTATTACGTAAATAAAACAAGAAGGTGGTTTACTCATGGCTTTAACTCCATTAGATATTCAAAATAAAACATTCCCAACAAAAATGCGGGGATACAATCAAGACGAAGTAGATGATTTCTTAGATTTAGTCGTTCGTGATTACGAAGAAGTAACACAAAGAAATCGTGAATTAGAAAAAGCAGTAAAGCATTCGGAAGAAAAACTTGAGTACTTCAATGAATTGAAAGATGCGTTGAATCAATCGATCATTGTGGCACAAGATACAGCTGACAAAGTAAAAACAAGTGCAAGCAAAGAATCAGAAGTGATTGTTACTTCTGCACAAAACAAAGCGGACGAAATGGTCGCAAATGCTGAAAAACGTGCGCACCAATTAACTACAGATGCTGAAGAAAAAGCACGTCGTATCTTGACAGATGCGACTGAAAAAGCAAGACAATTAGCGACAGAAACAGAGGACTTGAAGAAGAAAACTCGTGTATTCCATCAACGAATCAGCTTGATGTTGGAATCTCAACTTGAACAAGTAAAAAGTCCAGAATGGGATGAGATCCTACAACCATTTTCTAGTTATGTAACAGATAGCCATGAAGTAATCAAAGAAGTTTTGGCAAAACAGCTTGACAATGAAAATGAAAGTGATGTACACTCTGAAACAGGAGTATACGAGTCTCCAGTGACTGCTTTTGATACGCAAGCAATCGATCTTTCGATCATTCCTGGAGAATACGAAGAAGAGTAGAACAGAAAAGCATTTTGACATTCTTAAAGCGAGCCAATGACAGTGTGAGATTGGTAAGACCCTGCAAAGTGAAAGATCCTCTACTTGATTTATTTCTGAACACTAGTAAGAAATAGCGGTTGACCTCGTTATCGGTCTTTGAGAGTTACGATCGTAACTAAATTTGGGTGGTACCACGGCATGTTCGTCCCTAGGATGAGCATGCTTTTTTGCGTTCTGTAAACTATAGTTAAGGAGTGTTTGTATGAAAATGAAAGAAACCTTACAACTAGGAAAAACAAGTTTTCCTATGCGTGGGAATTTGCCAAACCGTGAAGGTGAATGGCAAAAAGAATGGGAAGAAAATCAAATCTATCAACAAAGACAAGCGTTGAATGAAGGCAAACCAAGCTTCATTCTTCATGATGGGCCTCCGTATGCAAACGGAAATATCCATTTAGGGCATTCTTTAAATAAAATTAGTAAAGATATCATCATCCGTTCAAAATCAATGTCTGGTTTTCGTGCGCCGTACGTTCCCGGTTGGGATACGCATGGCTTACCGATTGAGCAAGTGTTGACGAACAAAGGGATCAAAAGAAAAGAAATGACGATGGCTGAATATTTGGAAAAGTGTCGTGAATACGCCCTTTCACAAGTAGACAAACAGCGAGAAGACTTTAAACGTCTAGGTGTTGCTGGTGATTGGGAAAATCCTTATGTCACTTTAGATCCTTCCTATGAAGCTGCACAGATCCGTGTGTTTGGTAAAATGGCTGAAAAAGGATATATCTATAAAGGATTAAAACCAATTTACTGGTCACCATCTAGTGAATCCTCATTAGCTGAAGCTGAAATTGAATATAAAGATGTCAAATCTCCTTCAATCTACGTCGCCTTCACTGTGAAAGATGGCAAAGGTCTTTTGGAAGAAGATACTGCTTTCGTTATTTGGACAACTACACCATGGACATTGCCAGCTAACCAAGGGATTGCTGTAAATCCAACATTTACGTATGTCTTAGTAGAAGCTGATGGTCGCAAATTTGTCGTTGCCAAAGATTTGATGGAAACGGTACAACAAGCAATTGGCTGGGAAGCAGTCCAAGTCTTAAAAGAATTTGCAGGACAAGAGATGGAATACATGACAGCGACACATCCATTCTATGATCGTGAATCTTTAGTGATATTAGGAGATCATGTGACGCTGGATGCCGGTACTGGATTAGTTCACACTGCACCTGGACACGGGGAAGATGACTATATTGCAGGAAATCGTTACAAATTACCTGTTGTTTCTCCCGTTGATTCTAAAGGTGTATTTACTGATGAAGCTCCTGGATTCGAAGGAATCTTTTATGACAAAGCAAATCCAATGATCACGGATCTATTAAAAGAAAAAGGTGCCTTGTTGAAATTGGATTTCTTCACCCATAGTTACCCACATGACTGGCGTACTAAAAAACCTGTCATTTATCGTGCAACACCACAATGGTTTGCTTCAATCAATGATTTCCGCCAAAACATTCTTGATGAAGTGGAAAAAGTTGATTGGATCATTCCATGGGGAAAAACACGTCTTTACAATATGGTACGTGATCGCGGCGATTGGGTCATCTCACGCCAACGTGCTTGGGGCGTCCCACTACCAATCTTTTATGCTGAAAATGGTGAAGCAATCATTACACCTGAGACGATTGAACATGTCGCTGAATTATTTGCGGCCCATGGCTCAATCATTTGGTTTGAAAAAGAAGCGAAGGACTTACTACCTGAAGGCTTTACGCATCCAGGATCACCAAATGGCGAATTTACTAAAGAAACAGATATCATGGACGTATGGTTTGATTCAGGTTCTTCTCATGAAGCAGTTTTACGTCAACGCCCTGAGTTATCTTTCCCAGCAGATATGTACCTTGAAGGCTCCGATCAATACCGTGGTTGGTTCAACTCAAGTATCACAACAAGTGTCGCGATCAATGGTGTTGCGCCATACAAAGCAGTTCTATCACAAGGGTTCACGTTAGATGGAGAAGGTCGAAAAATGAGTAAATCATTAGGCAATACGATCGTTCCAGATAAAGTGATCAAACAATTTGGTGCGGATATTCTACGTCTATGGGTATCTAGTGTGGACTACGAAGCAGATGTTCGTGTGTCTATGGATATTTTAGGTCAAGTTGCTGAAGTTTATCGAAAAATCCGAAATACGATGCGTTTCCTATTAGCAAATACGGATGATTTTGACCCTAAGAAAGATGCAGTAGCGTATGAAGATCGTCGTTCAGTTGATAAATATATGACAGTTCGTTTAAATCAAGTCATCAAAGAAATCCGTGAAGAAGGATATGATAAGTATAACTTTATGCAAATCTATCGCACAGTGATGAATTTCTTAACAGTTGATCTTTCTTCTTTCTATCTTGATTTTGCAAAAGATGTTGTTTATATTGAAGCAGAAAATGATCATCAACGTCGTTGTATGCAAACTGTTTTTTATGAAACAGCTGTTTCATTAACAAAATTACTGACACCGATCATTCCTCACACAACAGAGGAAATCTGGTCCTTCTTAAAAGAAGAGGAAGCTTATGTTCAATTAAGTGAGTTACCAGGATATGTTGAATATCCTAACCAAGATGAGTTATTAGATACATGGGCGGCCTTCATGGATTTCCGTGATAAAGTCTTAAAAGCACTAGAAGAAGCAAGAAATAGTAAATTGATCGGAAAATCATTAGAAGCAAAATTAACGATCTATCCAAATCAACAGGTGAATCAATTATTGACAGCAGTTGCTGCTGACATTCCTCAATTATTGATCGTCTCACCAGACTACTTTACGGTTATGCCAGAAAACATTGAAGCGCCTGAAAATGCTTTAGTCTTTGATGATGTAGCGATTTTAGTCGAAAAAGCAGAAGGTGAAACATGTGATCGTTGCCGTCAAATCCGTAAAGATGTTGGAACTGATGAAAAATTACCACACTTATGCGGACGTTGCGCACAGCTTGTTGAAGAATTCTATCCAGAAGCAGTCGCAGAAGGTTTTGAATAGAAGTTAGTAAAAAACAACCAAACACATCTTGTGTTTGGTTGTTTTTATTACATCAAAGAGTATTTTTAAGCGAATAGCAAATGATTGGTCACTAATCCAATTTACCACGTTCACGGTACCAATGATCTGGTTGCCAGATCCATTCGAACCCGTCTTTTTCTAAAAGCTCGAATGCTGCTTCAGGACCCATAGAACCAGCTTTATAATTCGGGAAATCTGGTTGTACTTGATCCCAAACTTGGCGGATCACGTCAACGATATGCCAAGATTGTGCGACTTCTTCCCAATGAGAGAAGTTGGTGCTATCACCGTTCAACGCATCTAACATAAGCTTTTCATACGCTTCAGGACTATTTTCGACCATTTCAGCACTATTGCGATATTCCAGTTTGATTGGATCGGTGGCGAAGCCTTGACCAACTTTTTTTCCATTTAATGTAAATGAAAAACCTTCTGTTGGTTGAATATAGATAGTCAAAACATTTGGTGGTAACGTTGGATCACTACAAGGTTCGTCGATCGATGTTTTAAATACATTGACAGGTACTTGTTTAAAGACAATATTGATTCGTGTACCTTTTTCAGTAAGACGTTTCCCAGTACGTACATAAAACGGTACGCCAGACCAACGGAAATTATCGATCGTGAATTTTCCAGCAACAAATGTTTCAGTTGTTGATTCTGGATCAACGTTGTCTTCTTCACGATAGCCTTTGAATGTCTGATCATCTAGTTGACCTGCAGCATATTGCCCACGTACAAAATTTTCTAAGACTTCTTTTTTTTCATAAATACGAATCGCTTTTAACGCTTTGATTTTTTCTGATCGGATTTCTTTTTCGGAAAAGGCAACGGGGGGTTCCATCGCAAGTAATGCTAATACTTGAAGGATATGATTTTGGACCATATCTTTTAACGCACCACTGTGGTCATAGTAGCCGCCACGATCTTCAACACCTAAACTCTCACCAAAAGTGATTTGGATGTTGTCAATGTAACGATTGTTCCATTGAGACTCAAAAATATTATTGGCAAAGCGAATCGCAGAGATATTTTGGATCATTTCTTTACCTAAATAATGGTCAATACGGAAAATATCGTCTTCTGGAAAGACTTGTCGAATTTTTTCATTCAATTCAAAGGCTGAATGGAAATCAGAACCAAAAGGTTTTTCGATAATCAATCGATTGAAGCCAGTTTCAGTGATGATTTTCTGAGATTTCAAATGTGAAACGATCGTACCGAAAAATTGTGGAGCCATGGCTAAATAGTACATTCGATTACCATTCAAGTGGTATTTTTCATCTAAACGATCAGATAATTCTTTTAATGTTTGGTAATGAGAAGAATCATTGACATCATGAGATTGGTAATAAAAATGGCTAGCAAATCGTTCGGCTTCTTCGGCAGAAGGATTTAATGTTTCGATTGTTCCTTTAACCACTTCACGATAGTGTTCATCACTCCAAGGACGACGTGCTGTACCGATCACAGCAAAATGTTCGCTCAAGTTGCCCTTTTTGTATAAACGAAAAAGGGAAGGATACAATTTACGTTGTGCTAAATCTCCTGTACCGCCAAATATAGTAAATAATACGTTTTTTTCATTCATTATTTGGGTAATCTCCTTTACAGTTTATCAACAAAAATTGTGCTGGCGGCTTTAAAGCTGACAGGAATTTTTTTAGTTTTATTTTGGATGGTGATTGGTCCTTCATAGGCCGCTACATCAGTGATTTCATAAGTTTCATCAATATTGACATCGATTGTGACTAAATAGTCTAATAATTCCTTTTCATCAAGGACACGAGCAATCCGAATTTTGGTACCGACTGGGTAGGATTCCAGTGTTTGACGACGCTCTTCATGGACAACCTGTTCCTTTTTAGGGATAATGCCTCCATGTGGGCAATGTTTAGGATGATTTAAATAACTTTCTAAATGATCCGCAAGCTGTTCAGAAGTCACATGCTCAAGGACCTCAGCATCGTCATGAACCTCATTCCAGTTGTAATCTAAATGTTCGACTAAAAAAACTTCCCATAATCGATGTTTACGTATCAGGCTACTTGCTTTTATCAGTCCGCTATCAGTCAATTGTACACCTTGGTAAGGAGAGTGTTCGACTAGTTTTTCTTTAACGAGTTTAGAAATCATTTCGCTTACTGAAGCAGGTGACACTGCTAGGCTAGAAACGATTTGTTTATTATTGACTTTTGTTGTGTCACCGCCTAATTCCAGAATGATTTTTAAATAATCTTCTCGGTTTGGTGTCATATGCGATCATCCTTTCATGGTAAGAAACCATCACTTGTAAGTGTAACAAAAAAAACACAAATTGACTATTTTATGAGAAAAAAATAGGACGGAAATGTCGGTTTTTTTATTTTTCGTATTCCATCGTTTGTCCATCTTTCTAAGTAGTTATTTGAGATGTGTAGTGATCAAATAGCCGCTAATTGAAAAGTACTTTGCTCTTATCATAGCATAATTTGTTCGATCGTTGTGACCTAGAGGAAATTGCATGGATGAAACTTGTAAAACGAGACA
This sequence comes from Enterococcus sp. AZ095b, assembly GCF_051714725.1. Lineage (NCBI taxonomy): Bacteria > Bacillati > Bacillota > Bacilli > Lactobacillales > Enterococcaceae > Enterococcus > Enterococcus sp. AZ095b. The sequence continues at coordinate 928,700 of NZ_JBIOSL010000001.1, forward strand.
AAGGGTTTAGAAAACAGCAATTTTCTAAACCCTTTGTCTCGTTTTTATAAAAAAGAAGTACGTTAATGAAGTGATTGGCAGTGTATCATCTACTAAGCTAGGATAATCATGATTTTTTTGATAATAAATAAGCGGAATCATTTGCTTCATCGTACAATAACATGTCGTTGTAAGAAAACGTTAGGTAAAAGCCATACTGATCTCTAACTATCAATTTTTCGGAGGTAACTTCGACTAATAGTGTTCCTAAAGAACGGTCATCAAGCCAAAAAGAATAATCAGAATGGATGGTCAGTTCATGGTGTGTTTGGCTGGTATCCGTAAATGACCAAGTTCCACAGTATTTATTCAAATGATCGACCTGTGCTTCTTTCTTTTTATGATCGAGTACTTTTTTTCCAGCAAGTGTTGCGATACCGGCAAGTAGGATATAGATGATTCTTTTTTTCATTTTTTTCCACTCCTTTGTCTTCATTTATGATAAAAGCATATTTTGCTTATTGTTCCTTTTCTTATAGTTTACTAAAGAAAGTGCATGATTTCTCTAAGACTTTCGACTGGTTTTTCAAGTGTTTTTAGTAAAAATATGGTAGGATACAGTAGTAGGGAGACAGGTGATGACTATTGGACTACCAAGATGTTGAAATTGCTTACTTCATTGAACGACCAAATCGCTTTATTGCTTTTTGTTTGAACAAAAAAGGAGAAGTAGTCAAAACTCATGTTAAGAATACAGGTAGAGGCAAAGAGTTGTTGCTTCCTGGTGCAGAGGTGGCGTTAGTACACATTCCTGGAACAAAACGTAAAACTGCCTATGATCTAATTGCTGTAAAAAAAGAGCAGCAGTGGTTCAATATCGATAGTCAGTTACCAAACCGATTAGCGATTGATGGAATTTTAGATGGGACGATCCACTTACCAAATTTAAATGGTGATATTGAGTTCTACAAACGTGAAGTGACCTTTGGAAAGTCTAAATTCGATATTTATTTAGAAACAAGTTGTGGTCAAAAAGCATTTGTAGAAGTCAAAGGGATGACCTTGGAAAACAAAGCAATAGGTGCTTTTCCCGATGCACCGACCATTCGTGGACTTAAACACGTCAATGAATTGATCCGCGCGCATCAAGAAGGCTATGAGACCTATATTCTTTTTATTGTACAATTTGAACACTTGCATCAAGCAACGATCCATGAACAGATGCAACCAGAATTAGCCACTGCTTTTCGTTTTGCTCAACAAGCAGGTGTTCAAGTAATCGTATATAATTGTCAAGTAACAGAAAAACAAGTGGTATTGAAACAAGCAATCCCATTTGACCTAAATACAGTTTTTGAAGATCCTAATTTATAGAAAGAAGGCGTAAAGATGATCCATTTAGGTATAATCGGCACAAATTGGATTACCCATCAATTTGTTCAAGCAGCATTAGCGACACGTAAGTATGAATTAACAGCTGTTTATTCAAGACATTTAGAAAAAGCGCAACAATTTGGCGCAGAATATGAAGGCGATATCGCATTCGCAACAGATTTAACTGTTTTTTTTGAGTTAGAACACATGGATACGGTCTATATTGCTTCGCCAAATAGTTTGCATTTTCAGCATGCGAAGCAAGCAATTTTGGCAGGGAAAAATGTGATTGTAGAAAAACCGGCATTTAGTACACCAAAAGAAATGGAAGAGATCATTCATTTGGCAAACCAAGAGAAAGTCTTTTTCTTTGAAGCCGCGCGAAATATCCATGAAGCTGGGTTTAAAAAAATTGCAGAATTTTTACCTTTGAAAGATGAGATCATTGGCGCAAATTTCAGCTATATGAAATATTCTTCTCGTTATGATCAAGTATTAGATGGGGAAGAACCGAATATTTTCTCTCCGCGTTTTTCAGGTGGAGCAATGATGGATCTCGGCGTTTACCTTGTCTACGCAGCTGTAGGTTGGTTTGGCAAGCCGCAAGAAGTCCATTATTTCCCTAGAAAAATAGCTACAGGTGTTGATGGATTAGGTTGGGGGATCTTGCGCTATGCTACTTTTGATGTAGCAATCCAACCGGGCAAAATTGGTGATTCATATCTACCTTCCGAGATTTATTTTGATAGTGGAACAGTGATCATGAATGGCGTCAATGCAATTGAGCAAGCAGAGTACCATGATCGTAACCACGAACAAATTGAAAAATTAGAGATCGTAGCTTCTGAAAATCCAATGAGTGAAGAGGCAGAAGATTTTGCGAATGTGATCATGAACCCTAAAGATCCACAATGGGGATTACAGTATGAAGAATGGGTCGAACTTGCACGAAACGTGAATCAAGTCGTTTATGATTTGCGAATCAGTGGTGGGATCGAATTCGATGCAGATAAAGAGGGAACTGAGTAATGACTGATTTTGTAAAACATTTTCCAACTAATTGGCAAAATAAATGGGAAGAAAAAGGGTTCACTGTCCCATCGTTTATCCAACAAGAAGTATTCACTGACTTAAAAGAAGGTAAAAGCTTGATTGCTGTTTCTCCAACCGGTTCAGGTAAGACCTTAGCTTATCTATGGCCTTTACTATTGAATGTGAAAAAAGGAGAGGCAAGTACCCTATTGATCCTTGCTTCTTCGCAAGAATTGGCGATCCAAGTTGCTGAGGTCACCCGTGAATGGGCAAAAGATTTAGCAATCTCTGTCCAATCTGTTGTGGGCGGTGCAAATGTCAAACGCCAAATCGAAGGACTAAAAAAGAAACCGGAAGTATTGGTAGGCACACCAGGTCGTGTATTGGAGTTGATGAAACAAAAAAAAATAAAGGCTCATCAAATCCAAACAATCGTATTTGACGAGGCAGATCAACTTTTTGATGAAGGAAATCGACCATTTATTGATCAAATCATTCATCAAGCGCCAACCGACTACCAATTAGCTTTCTTTTCAGCAACAGCCGATCGTTCCATCCAGCAAATCGAATCATTGACAAAACAATCGCTGAAAGTGGTCGACGTTACTAAAATGGATGATTCAAGGAAAGGACTTAGTCACTATTTTATCCGTGTTCCTGCTCGAAAAACAGAGGACTATCTAAGACGATTAGCCCATGTGGAAGGTTTCCAAGGTCTTGTTTTTTTCAACCAGTTGAGTGAGTTAGGCATGATGGAAGAAAAAATGAGTTATCGAGGAATCCGCGTGGCGAGTTTAGCATCTGACCAAAACAAGCTGTTACGAAAAGCGGCATTGAATCAATTCAAAGAAGGCAAAATCAGCATGTTGTTATCAACGGATGTAGCTGCTCGTGGGCTAGATATCGCGGAACTGCCTTATGTTGTCAATGTCGACGTTCCAATGACAGAAGAAACATATTTGCATCGTGCTGGTAGAACTGGTCGAATGGGGCAAGAAGGACAAGTCATCACCTTTGTGAATGAACATACACTAAGAGACTTAAAAAAAATGGCTCGACAAACAGAAACAGAACTCACTGAATTATTTATTTATGGGGGAGGCTTACAGACAGAAGCCCCTGAAAAAGCCCCAACAAAAATGCTCCCAAAAAAGAAAGAATTAGGAAAAAAAGAAGCAAGTGAAACAGTTACAAAAAAAGTTGCTTCTTCTCCTAAAACAAAACACAAAAACAAGCATAAAAAAGATAAAAATAAAGGAGCAAGGCGCAAATAAGCGCCTTTTTGTGTTATTATATTGAAAATGGAAACAGGTCGTTTGGTTAAAGGAGAGTTATCATGAACGAAAGACAGGAAGAAATCTTGGATTTACTTACGGAAAATCATAAAGGATTGACAGCAACGGATGTTGCGAAGCAATTAGAGATTGATCGTAGTAATGCAAGTCGTTATCTAAGTGATTTATATAAAGCGCATTACATCGTGAAAAGCACTGGCAGACCTGTAGTTTATTCTATGCCTCCCAAAAAAACAGCTTCAGATAAAGTTCATGTGGACGCTTCTACACAAGTCACTTTTGAAACCCTAGTAGGGGAGAATGAATCATTAAAAGTAAGTATCCAACAGGCTAAAGCAGCGATTTTATATCCGCCAAGAGGATTGCATACGATTATTTTTGGGGAGACAGGAACAGGGAAATCGATGTTTGCTGAATGTATGTACCATTTTGCAATCGATTCGGAAATGCTTTCTCCAGATGCCCCATTTATTTCATTTAATTGTGCAGATTATGCGCAAAACCCACAGTTGTTGTTTGGACATATCTTCGGAATAAAAAAAGGTGCTTATACAGGTGCAACACAAGATAGCCAAGGTTTGATGGCTAAAGCAGATGGGGGGATCTTATTTTTAGATGAGATCCATCGCTTACCTCCAGAAGGGCAAGAGATGCTCTTCACGTTTATCGACAAAGGCGTTTATCGCCCATTAGGGGAGAGCGCACAAGTCCATGAGGCGTCTGTTCAGATCATCGGAGCAACGACAGAATCATCTGAAAGTTTTTTGACGACATTTAACCGCAGGATACCGATGGCAATCACTTTGCCAAATCTGGCCTCTCGTTCATTAGATGAGCGGTATGAAATCATTTCCTTGTTTATCAAGCAAGAAGCGAATCGTTTGAATCAGCGGATCGATATTGAAAAAGAAGCGATTTTAGCTTTTATGTTATACGACGCAGAGGGAAATATCGGGCAAGTGAAACGTGACCTGAAATTAGTCTGTGCTAAGTCATTCCTTCATTATCGTATGCACCAAGAAGAAAAATTAGTCATTCGAAAAGAAGAGTTATCCCTGCAAGTCCAAAAAGGATTATTACGAATCAAAGAAGTCCCTGAACGATTAGATCGCTTCATGGATAGTAAGAGTCAATATTTGACATTTGAGCCAGGATTCGCTGATGTGGTTTGGTCTCGGGACCCAGAAAGAAACATGCAAGTGTACAATGATATTGAAGAAAAGGTGATGTCACTTTCTGAAACGGGTGGCGAAAATATTGATCTTGAGGCGTTGATCTCGAAAGATGTCGATGCCTATTTTCAAACGTATGTAAAAGAATTGACGAAAAGTACGATCCCTAAAGATTTACTTCCAGAAGACATCTGGCGTTTGACAAATGAGCTATACGATGTTGCTGAGAAACGACTAGACCGAATCTATAACCAAAAAGCACGCTTTGCCTTTGCCTTACATTTGCAAAGTACATTGGATCGTGTGAAAGATGGACATATGATCGTTCATCCAGACTTGAATAATATACGAAAGAAGTTCAAAAAAGAATTTCAAGTTGCAATCGATTTGTCTACGATCATTGAAGAAGATCAACAAGTAGAGATACCATTTGATGAAATTGGCTTTATCAGTATGTTTTTATCGATCAACCTCGGAGAAAGTGAACCAGTCAAAGAAAATAAAGTCGACGTGTTAGTCTTGATGCACGGGCGACAAACCGCTTCAAGTATGTTGGAGATGGCGCAAGCTTTACTCGGAACAACGATCGGTCAAGCGTTCAATATGCCATTAGAGATGGAAGTTCAATCCATGTACGAAGAAGTATTGAAATATGTAAAGAATCGTCAAAGCAATTTAACAAATGGGTTGATTTTACTGACTGATATGGGTTCACTGAATACATTCAGCGATTTGATCTATGAAGAGACGGGGATACGTACAAAAGCAATTACGATGACCAGTACCATGATCGTCATCGAAGCAATCCGGATGGCAAATGTTGGTAGAAGCTTAGAAGATATCTACCAAAGTATCCAAATGTCTTTTGAATCGATTGTCAAAGATCAATTTAAAATCGAAAAGCAGGAAATGAACGAACGGAAAAAAGCAGTGATCGTGACTTGTTTTACTGGAGAAGGGGTGGCAGCAAAACTGTATCAACGAATTGTGCCCGTTATCAATCAGGATAAAGTTGAAGTGATCCAAATGCAGTTTTTGGAACGTGAATCATTTAAACGCCACATTGATGCGTTATTGGAAGAATATGAGATCAAGGCGATTGCCGGAACTGTTGAGGTAGATTATCAAAATATCCCATTCTTCTCTGCCTATGACGTATTCGATGATGAAAAACTCAATACATTGAAACGCATCGCAGATGACGAAGTTCCGACAGCGAAAATTGTTGATTCATTAAAAGACTCATTGAATGCGATATCATCTGTTGAGCGTTTGATTCAAGCTTTGCAAAAAGCGGTCCAACAAATCCAAACAGACTTATCGATCATCGTTGAACCAGGTGTGGATACGGGTATCGTGATCCATGTTGCTTTTTTGATTGATGGTCTAATCAAACATGAAAAATTGCGTACATTTGATGATTTCCCCATTTTTGCAAAAATGTATCGCTTAGAAATGGATATTGTTCGAACGAATTTGATCGGGATCGAACGTAAATATGGTGTGAAAATCCCAGAACATGAAATTGCTTTTATCACACAAATGTTTATAGAAAATAAAATAAAAAAATGATTGAAATTACACAGTGTACACACTAACGATTAGTGTGTACACTGTGTTTGCTTGATTAGTGTTGTGAAAACGCTATTTTACCTATTTAGTGTTTGGCATGCTTCTTGCATTATAGTTATAGTGTAAAACCAAATTTAAAGGAGTGGAAAAAATGGAGAAAAAAACAATCATGTTAGTATGTTCTGCAGGAATGAGTACAAGTTTATTAGTAACAAAAATGCAAAAAGCAGCAGAAGAAAAAGGAATGGAAGCAGATATCTTTGCGGTTTCAGCTTCAGATGCTGACAATAACCTTGAATCAAAAAATGTAGATGTTCTATTATTAGGTCCACAAGTTCGCTTTATGAAAGCACAATTTGAACAAAAATTAGCGCCAAAAGGAATTCCATTGGATGTTATCAATATGCAAGATTATGGCATGATGAACGGTGCAAAAGTACTTGAACAAGCTGAAAAATTAATGAAATAATCAATCGTGAAGCTGGAGGTAGAATAGTGGAAGATCAACAAAATCTAGAAGCCATCATGGGATTGATCATGTATGGTGGAAATGCAAAAAGCGATGCAATGGAAGCGATTTCTGCGGCGAAAAAAGGAGATTTTGATTTAGCGGAGCAAAAAATCCGCGATGCTGAAGCCTCTCTGGTAGAAGCGCATCATTCACAAACTCAAATGCTCACGCAAGAAGCACAAGGAAATCATATGCAAGTAACGCTGTTGACTGTGCATAGTCAAGATCACTTGATGACATCGATCGCATTTACAGACCTTGCAAAAGAAATCATTGATTTATATCGTAGAACTTACGTTGAATAACCATAACACTTCTTTTTTGAACGGAAGAAGAAAAAAATTTTTGAACGGATTTTTTTAATTTGGTATAAGGAGTTATTCTTTATATAAAAACTTATAGGAGGAAGTAATAATGAATGGATTAACAAGTTGGATGGAAAAATACATCCTTCCAGTTGCCGGAAGAATCGGCGCGCAAAAGCACTTAGTGGCATTGCGTGACGCTTTTATCGGTACGATGCCTGCAACAATGGCTGGATCAGTAGCTGTAATGATCAACGCAATTATTCGTGATTTACCACAGCAATTTATTAGTACGTATGCTGACAGCTTAGCAGCAGACAAAGGTTTTTTTGCTGTATTGAATGTGATCATCGGCATCAATGGGTTCGTTTGGAATGGTACCTTAGCGATCGCCGGACTGATCTTTGCCTTTTCATGGGGATATAATTTAGCCCGTGCATATGGCGTGAATGATTTAGCAGGAGGGATCGTTGGTTTAGCAACACTGATCCAAGGAATCGCTTTTGGCCCGTCATTATCAGCTGCATTGAATGTCAATGTTCCACAAAATGTGGCAGATGCGATTAATGGCTCGGAAATTGGGGCAACGATTGCTGATGGCACTCTATCAGTTGGTTTGTGGGGATGGTTGAAATTAGATCATTTAAACGGTAACGCCTACTTTACAGTAATGATCATGGGTGCAATCTCTGTTATCATTTTCTGTAAATTGATGCTTGCTAATATCACGATCAAAATGCCTGACTCAGTACCACCCGCAGTTTCTAAAGCATTTGCAGCAATCCTACCAGCAACGATTTCATTATATGTCATCGCTATCATTAATTATGTTGTTGGACGTGTGGCAGATGGTCAACTGATCATTGATTTAGTACAAAAATATATTGCAGAACCTTTCTTAGGCTTATCACAAGGTATTGGTGCTGTATTAATCGTTACGATCTTCGTTCAGATTTTCTGGTTCTTTGGTATCCATGGTCCGAACGTATTAGCACCAGTATTAGAAGGTATTTGGGGTCAAGCACAATTGATCAACATCGATATCTTCCAAAAAGGTTACAATGGCAAAACAGGAACACCTGCAGTATTAGATGCGATTGAAGATGGTAAAGCTTACATGTGGGTACGTGGCTCATTTGATGCGTTTGCATGGTTTGGTGGATCAGGTGGAACAATCGTTCTATTGATCGCTATCTTACTATTATCAAAACGTGCAGACTACTTGACTGTAGCAAAACTTTCGATTGGACCTGGTATCTTCAATATCAATGAACCAGTGATGTTTGGTTTACCAATCGTCTTGAATGCGATCATGTTTATCCCATTCTTGGTTGCGCCGGTTGTTGCAACAACAATTGGTTGGGTAGCTACTTATCTAGGATTAGTCGCACCGGTATCCCAACAAGTGACTTGGGTCGTCCCACCGTTCTTGCTATCGTTCCTTGCAACAGGGGCAGACTGGCGGGCGCCGATTGTCACATTAGTATGTATGGTTGTGACCTTCCTGATCTGGGCACCATTTGTGATGTCAGCAAATAAAATGGATCCAGCAGCAGGAGAACCTAAATAATCAGTTGAAGTAGGGGCTATGGGCGATGACGATCCGTCAAATCCCTAGCCCTCGCTCCATTCGAGTGAAACTAAAAGTAATCAATAAAAAAAGAAAAGAGGAGAACAAATGATTTCAATCGCTAGTGCTATGCAACAAGATGCAATCAAAGAATTATTAGAAGGATACAACGAAGAAGGCATGACCTTTACATTCAAAGAAAAACAAGGAATCAAATTATTCTTTGAAACAAGTGCAGAAGATAAAGAAGCAGCTGCCAAAACAGCAAAAGAATTGATCAAAGCTCAACCATGGGGCACGGTATTATATTTCCAAGCAGCAGCAGTCTAAGAAACAAGATAAGGGTGGTTCAAATGATAAAAAATGGATTGTTTTTGTGTAGTATTGGTTCACTGATCATACTATATAGTTTAAATCCGGGAACACAACAATATGACATTTATAGTATGGTCACTGGGTTGTTTTTTGCAGGACTAGGGATTTACTTCTTTTTAAAAGGTAAGAAAAAAGAAGAAGCAAAGGAGAAAAAGAACTAATGGAAATAATTAAAACACTAAACATTCCGGCATCGTTTTTCTATGATAAAGTGATGGATTCTGTTCTTTTTGATGTCCGCAAAGCCACTGGGAAATCAGTGACACGCAAACAATTAAAGAATCTTGAATACGTCAAACAATTCTCTCAAAATAATCGTGCACGCATTATCATTGAGGAAGTCATTGATAACCAATCTTATAAATTTCGTACCTCAACGACTAAAAATGATTTTGTCGTTCATTATCAAATCAAACCAATTGATGAAAAATCGTGTGAAGTCCACTATACAGAACAAATGGAATCACACGGTATGTTGCAGAAAATGAATGATATGATCTTAGGAACGATGTTGATGTATTTTAAAAAGAGACGTTTTAAAAAGATGCTAGGGATGATTGAAGAATCCTATTAAAAGAGGATGGTAAATCAAATCGTCCATCCAAGAGGATAACTAATGATCAAAATAAGAATAAGTTGTGGAAACAACGTTTGGATCAAAAAAATGAAGCGCTAAAAACCAAAATCGTTTGTTCTATTTTGGCTTTTTAGCGCTATTTTTTGTAAATCATTTTTTGAGAGATACTACTTTGTGAAAGTAATGAAGGTCCGCTTGCTATTATAAAGAAAATAATAGTACAATTGGTATAGATATTTAAAGGGAGAAGGGAAAGTATGACGAATGTTATAAAAGAATTAGGGAACCAAGCGCTAGAAGAAATGTACGCTTTAGCAACCTATGCTTTTAATTCACAAGATACAGACGAACGACGTGAACGATTTAAAATGATTGTTGAGAATTCATGGAACTACGGCTTTTTAGATCCAGAGGGCCATTTGACAAGTCAAGTAATGGCCACACCTTTTTCAGTGGATTTCTATGGAAAAAATTACTTGATGGCTGGGATTGGATACGTTGCTTCCTATCCTGAAGCGCGAGGACAGGGCGGTATCAATCGGATCATGGAAAAAATCCTTGAAGACTGTCGAGAAAGAAATGTCACGCTGTCTTATCTAGCACCATTTTCTTATCCTTTTTATCGTCGCTATGGCTACGAACAATTATTTGATCGAATCAGCTATGAGTTGGCGAGCCGTGATATGCCAGCTGTAAAGAAAACAACTGGTTATATGAAACGGACAAGTTTTGAAGAATCAGTGGATGCCATACGATCCATTTATACAAATATGCCGGAGAGTACGCGAGGCGGTTTGGTCCGAGAAGAATGGTGGTATTCCTACAAGTTTAAACAACGAAAAGAGAATCAATATGCACTGTATTACGACCGTGAGGGGAATGCTACAGGCTATGTCGTTTATAAATTAGCCGCCCCTACATTTATCATCGTCGAAATGGGTTATCTGAATCATGAAGCATTGAAAGGATTGATGCGTTTCATTGGTTCGCATAGTGGCGCATTTGATTCGTTTGAGTATACATGTGGTTTTTCTGGCTACAGTAAAAATTATTTATTGGATAATCCATTTGCTAAAACCACGATCACGCCTTATATGATGGGGAGAATCGTAGATGTTGAGAAATTTATGCAGACTTATCCATTCCGACATGCAATCAACTTTTCTATCCATGTGACAGAAGATCCGTATGCAAAATGGAACGAAGGATTTTTTGATATTTCTTATGTCAATGGAGTACTTGAAGTAAAGAAAGTCCAACAGACAGAATTACCTGTGGTCAGTGGAACGATTCAAAGCTTGACACAATTATTGTTAGGATATCAAACAGTTGAAGAGCTTGATTTCCATGAAAAAATCAAAGTAGAAGGCGCATTGGTGGCTGAACTTAGTCAATCACTGCCTAATCAACAACCAATTCTCAATGATTATTTCTGAGTAAAGACAATCAGATGATAGGAGGAACATAGAAATGGAAGCAATGACGAATTGTCAAAGTTGTGGAATGCCACTTGATTCAGTTGAGATTTTAGGGACAAACAAAAACAATAGCAAGAGTGAAGAATATTGCATTTACTGCTACAAAGATGGCGCATTTTTAACTGATTGTACAATGGATGAAATGATTGAAGAGAGTGTCCAGCACATGAATGAATCAGGCATGCTGAAAGAACAAGGCAAGACAAAGGAAGAAGCACGTGAATTCATGCATCAATTTTTCCCAGATTTAAAAAGGTGGAAACATCAATAAAGTTTATTCCAATAGCAAAAAATGGATGCTACCTCATTATCGAATAAAATGACTTCACATAATGTATTTGGTAATAAGTAAAAAATGGAATTTTATTTTTGTCGCTATTTTTTAAAAAGCAGAAATATAATAGGGGATTGTGACTTGAGGGATCTCATGATTATTAAAACTGAATAAACAGTGTCCATAAGAAATAAGCCCGTCTCCCAAAATACAAGAACAAATTTCTGGGGAGCGGGCTTATTTCTCGGAGCTGAACATCACTATCACAAACTCATGATAAGTTTAAGACGTTCCTGACTGGAATCGAACCAGCGACCTATCGCTTAGGAGGCGATCGCTCTATCCTACTGAGCTACAGGAACAAGCATCAATACTATTATTTTAGCGCTTTGAAGGAATACATGCAAGCTGATTTTTAGAGCAAAACGTTTCCAATAAAGGAATCCTGAGTGGTAGAATGAGGGTGATAAAGGGGGTTTTGATTATGTCTGATAAGCCAAAAGAAGAAGTAATTGCAGAACGTTTAGATGAAGCAAAAAGAGAACGTGAAGAAATTACGAAAGAGGCAATCCAAAAACACGAAGAAGAAAAACCTGTAGAAAAAGAAAGTCGCAAATTTACGTTTACTAAAAAAGAAGATTTATTATAAACATATCTATGGAAAAACAAAAAAAGTTCTGGGATTTCCAGATCTTTTTTTGTTTTATTATTACGCCCAGTCGCCATTTCTGAAGATCGGTACGCGTGAGCCATCTTCGCGGATACCATCAATATCCATTTTATCTGAACCAACCATGAAATCCACATGCGTCTGGCTTCGATTCAAGCCTGCAGCTGCCAATTCTTCATCGGTCATTTCTGTTCCACCTTGCACACTAAACGCATAGGCTGAACCAAGTGCTAAATGGTTTGAAGCATTTTCGTCGAATAATGTGTTATAGAAAATGATACCAGATTGTGAAATCGGTGAAGGATCAGGAACTAGAGCAACTTCGCCTAAACGACGTGCACCTTCATCGGTATCTAGTAGTTTTGCCAAGACTTCTTGTCCTTGTTCCGCTGAAAAATCAACGACTTTACCGTCTTTAAATGTAAATTTCATTCCAATAATGGTCGTTCCTGCATAACTTAAAGGTTTCGTACTTGAGATATACCCATCCACGCGATGACTATCAGGTGCGGTGAAGACTTCTTCTGTTGGCATGTTTGCCATGAATTTTTCATCACGAGCATTATAGCTTCCAGCGCCTTCCCACAAGTGATTTTTCGGCAAGCCAATTACGATATCTGTCCCTGGGGCAGTATAATGTAAAGCTGTAAATTGTTCTTTGTTCAATTCTTCTGCTTTTGTCGCTAGTTTTTCATCGTGATTTTTCCAAGCAATTACAGGATCAGATTCATAAATGCGAGTCGTTTTGAAAATCTCATCCCATAATGCGTCGACTTGTTCTTCCCCTGGTAGATCAGGGAATACTTTTGCTGCCCACTGTTTCCCAGCAGCTGCGACAACTGTCCAACTTACTTTATTTGATTGTGTCGCTTTTCTTAGATTCATCAATGCTTTTCCAACTGCTGATTGATAAGTGGCTACACGATCATTGTCAACTCCTGCGAATGCATCTGGATCAGAAGAAACAACGCTGATTCTGCTCGCACCTTTTTCAATCCAATCATCTGCTTGATCGATTTTATATTGTGGAACTGTAGAGATTCGATCATCTGCAGCGTGAGTCAAGAATTCTTTTTGAATGATATCATCTGTCCATTGAACGATCACCTCATCTGCACCTAATTGGTAAGCCTCTTTCGTGATCAATCGGGCTAATTCCGCTTGCTCTACATTGATTTGTAAGACTACTGTGTGCCCTTTCGATACATTGACCCCTGTTTCTGCAATTAAACGGGCGTATTTTTTTAAATTAACATTAAAATCAGCTAACATAATTAAATTCCTCCTCATCGTATTTTTTGTAATTACTCATTGTATGATAACATTTTATTAGAAGTGAAACAAATAAACATCTGATAAAATAATCATTTGTTTTTAATTAGAAAACACAAAAAAGCGTTGATATCCGAGTATAATGACAGAAAAATTTGTAAAAAATAAAAAAACAAGTTTTGCTTATTGAAAAAAAATGGTACAATAGTATTAATCAATGGTGGAAGCGTTATAAAAAATTTCAAGGAGATTAGAAAATTATGGCAAGAAAAAAAACGATAACAAAGGAGCAGATTTTGGCAGCCGCCTATGAAGTTGCTGCCAATGAAGGATTTTCAAAATTCACTGCGAGAAACATTGCAAATAAAATGAACTGTTCTACTCAACCAATCTATCTAGAGTTTAAAAATATGGATGATTTGAAACACGCGCTATTTGAGCAAATCTACGATTATCTAAAATACGAAGTCTTTCCTGTAGAACATACCGGCAATACGATTGTCGATCTAGCGTTGAATTACATCCATTTCGCAAATCGTGAAAAGAAATTATATAGCTCACTTTACTTGGAAGAGTATGGCGGCGGAAGAGAGATGCAAAATTTCTCCTATAATTACTTTATGGACGTAGTGAAAGAAGATCCAAAATACATGGACTTGTCAGATGATAAACTAGTCTCGCTTCACAATGGGACTTGGATCATTGCAACAGGTATCGCAGCTTTGATGTCATCGAATATCATCCATCCGACGGATACACAAATCGAGAAGATGATCCAAGACAGCATCAATGCCATTTTAAGCTTAAAAGATCCGATTGAAGTAGACTGATCTGCTTATTTGAAAAATTGATCGACCCCATTTGATAGTAATGCCTTGATTTACAAAACGTAATGCTTCTAAATAAAAAGAAGGATGTGGTAAACACATCCTTCTTTTTGTGATTAAGATAACATGGATACAAGAGATTTTGCGAACGCTTCAAGATTTTCAATATCTTCTTCCTCAGCGTTTAAATCAACTTTCACGCTTTCGGCACCTTTAACAGCACCAGTTTTTGCAAAGGCAGCATCAAAATCGTCCACTGACTTACAAAACTCATCATAGAAAGTATCTCCAGAGCCACACACACCGTAGATTTTTCCAGGTAATTCAAGTTCTTGTAAATCTTCATAAAAATCAACGATTTCGTCCGGTAGATCACCGTCATCGTATGTATAAGTAGCAACTACGCAAATATCTGCTTCTTGAAAGTCTTCTGCATCTACTTGTGTGCATTCATTGATTTCAACATCGATATCCATATTTTCCAGAGCCTCTGCAACAATATCGGCGATTTCTTCCGTGTTACCAGTCATACTTGCATAAACGATTTTTGCTAAAGCCATAAGGCGCCTCCTAAATTTTAATGAATAGCATTTCAACAACTACCAATTATACCAAAAGTTTGAGAAAAAGGAAGCAAGATTTATAAAGGTACTATGGGATTTGGCTAAATACTTCCTACTATGTTAAAATAAAAAGGATTTGTAAAAAGGAGACGAGAATAGATGATAACATTAAAATCAGCACGTGAGATCGAAGCAATGGCAGAGTCTGGTGCATTATTAGCAGATGTCCATAAAAATCTGCGAGACTTCATTAAACCAGGAGTAACTAGTTGGGATATCGAAGTATTTGTACGTAATTATATCGAAAGTCATGGCGGAGTCGCTGCCCAAATTGGATTTGAAGGATATGAATATGCGACGTGTATCAGTATCAATGATGAGATCTGTCATGGTTTTCCTCGGAAAAAACCACTTAAAAGTGGCGACTTAGTGAAAGTGGATATGTGTATTGACTTAAAAGGCGGAATCTCTGATTCTTGCTGGGCATATGTGGTGGGTGAATCCACACCTGAAATTGATCGATTGATGGAAGTGACAAAAAAAGCACTATATATCGGCATTGAGCAAGCGCAAGTTGGTAATCGTATTGGGGATATTGGTCATGCGATCCAAACGTACGTCGAAGGAGAAAATCTAGGAATCGTACGAGACTTTGTTGGACATGGAGTAGGACCAACGATCCATGAAGAACCAACTATTCCTCACTATGGTGAACCAGGTAAAGGATTACGTTTAAAAGAAGGTATGGTCATTACGATCGAGCCAATGGTCAATACAGGAACATGGAAAATGAAAATGGACCCAAATGGTTGGACAGCTTATACCAGAGATGGTGGATTATCTTGCCAATATGAACACACATTGGCTATCACCAAAGATGGTCCAAGAATCTTGACTTCTCAAGGTGAAGAAGGAACTTATTAAGTTCTTCTTTCAACGAACAGTTTGCAAACTGTTTAATTAAATGGAGAAAGTTGTGGATGACCTTCTTCTTCAAATAATGGATAAAAGTTGTAGGAAAGCTAGTAACTAAGATAGTAGGGTGGCAATTGGAAAAATATATCTATTATTTTCTGGTTTGCCACCCTTTTCCTCAGTGTTATTAGCTTTTTTTACAACCTAGATAAACGGTGTTCGAAAAGCTGACCTTCAACATTAAGCTAAAAAATCAAAAAATATGGGGAGCTATTTTCTGATTTTCTATCTTACTGCTCAGGTCAAAGCGCTTTTCTCACAACCTATGATAAACGGTGTTCGAAAGCCAGCTCCTTCCATATTAAGGCAAAATTTGAAAAAATATGGAGAGCTATTTTCTCAAATTATGCCTTAATACTTGGAGCTAAGCAGCTTTTTCACAACCTATGATAAACGGTGTTCAAGAAGCAACACTTCAATAATAAGGCAAAAAAATCCAAAATGAAAAAGCCATTTTCGATTTTTCTGCCTTATTACTTAGTGTAGACCGCTTCTTTCACAACCTTGAACAGGAGATTACTATGAATATTTTGAATAAAATAAAACAACATAAGAATTTAATGCGTTTTATTGAGACGACGCAAAAGAGGATCGTTGATTCTGAAATGGGAACGACTTCAGTAGTTGTGGCTTATTATTTACTCTTATCTTTGTTTCCATTGATTATTGCGCTTGGAAATATTCTACCGTATCTTCAAATCGATCAAGAAACTGTCTTGACTTATATTCGCCAAGTGATTCCTGAAACGATCTATCAGTTTATTGGACCGGCGGTAAAAAATTTGTTGACACAAAGTTCTGGTAGTTTGTTGTCATTGTCAGCTATTGCAGCTTTATGGTCAGCTAGTCAGAGTATCAATGCATTACAGATTGCCATGAATAAAGCGTATGGAGTTGAAAATAGAGAAAATTTCATCATTGTCCGTTTCTTTTCCTTAATAGTTATCATCTTGTTCATGATTGCGATTAGTGGTGTCACTTTAGTGCTTGGATTAGGACAAATGATTTTAGAGGCGATTCAACCGATCTTTAAAATACCTGTAAACTTTATTGACCAATTCCAAACATTGAAATGGCCGATTACTTTGGTGGCTTTATTTGTGATCATGTTTATGATTTATTGGATTGTACCAAACGCGCAATTGAAATTTAAAGCAGTGATTCCTGGTGCTGTATTTGCAACGACTGGTTGGATGTTGTTGTCACAAGTTTTTGGAATTTATGCTCGTTATTTTGCAACGCGTGTGAGCGGTTATCAAATCATCGGAAGTTTTATCGTTTTGATGCTTTGGTTAAACTTTGCTGCGACGATCATTATTCTTGGTGGAATCATCAATGCTGTTGTGCAAGAGTACATAACAGGAAACGAAATAAAAGAACGAAGAAGCATCACATCAACATGGCTTGGTAAACTAAAAAATAAATTTTCTCAAAAAAAGAATTAGAAACACGAGTTCTTATTGTAAAATAGCGACAGTGTTTTATAATTATTAATGACTCTTTAAATAAAGTAGGTGCCCGTATGCTGGTTTCTTTTAGTATTGTAATAAAGATTTTTTTGACAATTTTATTGTCTTTGATATTGACCCCCATTTTTAAAATAATTTCAGTTCAAACTGGAATGGTCGATAAACCGAATGAACGACGAATAAACAAAGTGCCGATGCCTTCAGCTGGTGGCTTACCTATCTTTGTTTCCTTCGTGATATCTAGTTTGTTTTTATTCAAAGATATCATCCCTAAATTTTATATTCTACCTATATTATTGGCTGCGTCCGTCATCGTATTGACCGGATTACTTGATGACAAATATGAACTTTCACCTAAGCAAAAAAGTATTGGTATTTTATTAGCGGCTTTGATCATCTATTTTGTCGCTGATATCAGGATCGATTCTTTTACCTTACCGTTCTTAGGATATATCCAATTAGGTTGGCTTAGTTTTCCTGTCACCATTTTTTGGATTTTTGGGATCACTAATGCAGTCAATTTGATTGATGGTTTAGATGGTTTAGCAGCAGGGATATCTTTGATTGGCTTGATGACCATTGGTATTATTGGTTACTTTTTTTTACATGCCTCAACAGTTTATATACCTATAGTTATTTTTTGTTTAGTCGCAAGTATCATCGGCTTTTTTCCTTACAATTTTTATCCTGCCAAAATTTATTTAGGGGATACAGGTGCACTTTTCTTAGGCTTTATGATGGCGGTTTTATCATTGCAAGGATTAAAGAATGTTACTTTCGTTTCATCGATTTCTTTGTTGATCATCATGGGGGTACCTGTTACAGATACTTTTTTTGCAATCATTCGTAGAAAAGCGAATCGAGTATCATTTTCTACGGCAGATAAGAAGCATTTGCATCATCGATTGCTCGCTTTAGGCTTTACCCATAAAGGAGCTGTTTTGACGATCTACTCCATCGCTTTGATGTTTTCATTTACTGCAATGATCATGAATTATACGGGAAGTCTTGGAACGATTGCTTTGTTCTTAGTGATGCTATTTGCTGCTATTTTATTATTTGAATTGATCGGATTGATCAATGAAAAATACCAATTCATTCTAAAAACATTACGGTTTTTAGGGAATAAAGAATACCGTACACAAGTGATGCAGAAATACTTTAAGAAATGGAAAAGACCTTAATGGAGAACAATAAAAAAAAGCCGATTTTAATTAGCATTGTGACAGCAAATAGTAAAAAAATATTCCAGACATTAGATACGATCATTGCGACGATCGGTGAAGAACCGGCAATTGAATTTCAAATTTTTGATAATAACTCGACACCTGAATACCAAGAACGATTACGCGAATATTTAAAATATCCGTTCATGAATATTTATTTCAATAATGAAAACCGAGGCTTTGGATTTGGTCATAACCATACCTTGCTCCAAAGCGCTGCAAAATATGCGGTGATTTTTAATCCAGATATTTTAGTAGATGAGCAGACGGTGATCGACCTGGTTGCGCTCTTAGAAACGCATCCTGAATGTGCGATGTTGGCACCTAAAATCTTGAATGAAGATGGGACGACTCAATACTTGATTAGACAGCGTTTAGCTCTATTCGACTATGTACTACGTTTCATTCCTTTCAAATTTGTCAAAAAAATGTTTGATCGGCGATTGAATCGCTTTGAATGTCGTGATTTGCCAGAGGATCGTGATTCTTATGTGCGCATGATTTCTGGTAGTTTTATGGTAGTAGATGTTGCGAAATTTAAATCAATCAATGGGTTTGATACTCGCTACTTTATGTATTTTGAAGATAATGATCTTTGTTTAAGTTTTGAAAAAGCAAACGAAAAGATCCTTTATACGCCACGTTATAGTGCCATCCATCTATATGGAAAAGGGGCGCATCGTAACTTCAAACTTTTTCGAATATTTTTAAATTCAATGATGAAATTCTTCCATAAGTGGGGGTGGACTTTCTTCTAATGACACCAGAAATAGCAGTAGTGATCGTATTGTATCACCAAAAAATCAACCAATCGCCTTCTTACGATTATTTAAAAGCAGCTATCCAAGCTGGGACAGTGGAGTTAGTTATTTTTGATAATAGTCCTGTTGCACATGCTGATGTGCTTTATTCAGAAAAGAACGTCCATTATCATCATGATCCAGCAAATCCAGGCCTAGCGGTTGCTTACAATTATGCAATTGACCACATTTCAGATACGGTACAGACACTTATAACATTAGATCAGGACACTCAGTTAGGTACTGATTATTTGGAAACTGTAGCCGAACTCACTTGGACAAAGGAGCGAGTAGCTGCGGTCCCCTTAGTATTTTCTGGTACAAAACAAATCTCTCCGGTGTGGGCAGACCACTATATCAATCGCCACTTCGAAGTGATCGAAGAGCCAGTAGTAACACGTCAACGGATTATGGCAATCAATTCTGGCGCGGCATTCTCGCTCACATTTTTAAGAGAGATCAATGGCTATAATACAGTGTTCCCACTCGATTTTTTAGATCATTGGCTTTTTTGGCAAATCAAACAATTAAACAAAGAAATTGTAGTTTTAGCCACTAGCATGACTCATGATCTCTCAGTATTAGATTATAAAAAAGTTAACGTAACACGCTATCAGTCGATATTGGCTGCTGAGTCGATCTTTTACCAAGAATACGACCGTCAGCATTTAATGCAACATCGGAAGCAGTTAGTATTAAGAATGACAAAGCAATTTTTGACTGTCAAGAATCGTCAAATCTGGCGAATGACTTTACGTTCGTTTGTTGATAATTGGAAGGTGTGAAATGATGCGATCGGTTTGTATAGCAACCTTTAATGGTGGCGCGTATTTAAAAGAACAATTGGATAGTATCTTAAAGCAACTTTCTCCAGAAGATGAAGTGATTATTTCGGATGATGGTTCAGTCGATGATACTTGGTCGATCTTAACAGAATATGCACATAATGATCCACGTATCAAACTTTTTGAAGGTCCCAAACAAGGTTTGATCAAAAATTTTGGCTTTGCGATTGAACAAGCTCAGGGAGACCTGATATTTTTAGCAGATCAAGATGATGTATGGTTAGATGGGAAAGTAGAGAAAATCACACAATACTTTAGCCTTCATCCAAAACAACTAGTAGTTATTTCAGATTTAGTGATCGTAGATAGCCAGTTGAATGAGATCTATTCCTCATACTTTACCTTTAGGAGATCCAAAGAAGGCTGGTTGACGAATTTGATTCGTAGTAACTATATCGGTGCAGGGATGGCTTTTCGCTCTTCATTAAAAGAGACGATCTTACCGATACCTGACAATGTACCGATGCATGATATGTGGATCGGTTTGCTGGCGGGGAATCATGCGGGCTTTATTCGAGAACCGCTGACTCTTTATCGGCGACACGATTTTAATGCAAGTGAAATTGAAACGAAGAGTAGTTGGCGCCAGAAAATCACTTGGCGGATTCATTTGATCCAAGCACTCATTCAGCGGAAATGGAAAAAATATCCCTAAAAGATATTGTTAAATTCTCAAGAAATCCATGACAAATAGTAGGATTGATGAGATAATAACGAAAGTGAAAATTTAAAGAAAAAGGAGCGCTTATATTCATGAAAGGAATCATCCTTGCGGGAGGAAGCGGAACACGCTTGTATCCACTAACAAAGGCAACCTCGAAACAGTTGATGCCAGTCTACGATAAACCAATGATCTATTATCCAATGTCTATTTTGATGTTGGCAGGTATCAAGGAGATATTGATTATTTCAACACCTCAAGATACCCCACGCTTTAAAGAATTATTTGGAAATGGGCATGATCTAGGTATTCACCTTGAATATGCGGTTCAAGAGAGTCCCGATGGCCTAGCTCAAGCTTTTATCATTGGGGAAGAATTTATTGGCGATGATAGTGTTTGTCTTGTTTTAGGAGATAATATCTACTATGGTGGCGGACTATCAAAAATGTTGCAACGTGCTGCCTCTAGAGAAAGTGGAGCGACTGTTTTCGGGTATCATGTTAATGATCCGGAACGTTTTGGTGTGGTCGAATTTGATGAAAATATGCAAGCTCTCTCTATTGAAGAGAAACCAACAGAACCAAAATCAAATTATGCTGTCACAGGACTTTATTTCTACGACAACGATGTGATTTCAATTGCAAAAGAAATCAAACCATCTGAGCGTGGCGAACTAGAGATCACTGACGTCAACAAAGCATATTTAGAAAGAGGAAAACTTTCTGTAGAGATTATGGGACGTGGTTTTGCTTGGTTAGATACAGGCACGCATGAATCTTTACTTGAAGCCTCTACATTTATTGAAACGATTGAAAAGCGTCAAAACTTAAAAGTTGCTTGTTTAGAAGAGGTGGCTTATCGAATGGGCTATATCGACAAACAACAATTAGTTGTTTTGGCAGAACCACTGAAAAAAAATCAATATGGTCAATATTTATTAAGATTGGCTGCTGAATAAGGAGTTTTTAGTGATGAAAGTGACGGATACTAAATTAACAGATGTTAAAATTATCGAAATGGATGTTTTTGGGGACCATCGTGGTTTCTTTACAGAAAGCTATTCAAAAGCAAAATTTGCGGAACATGGATTAGATTTTGATTTTGTCCAAGACAATCACTCTCTATCTGCTGAAGCCGGAGTGATTCGTGGTTTGCATTTTCAAAAAGGGGCATCCGCTCAAACAAAATTGATCCGTGTCACTTCAGGAGCAGTCTTAGATGTGATCGTCGATATTCGTAAAGGTAGTCCAACCTATGGACAGTGGGAAAGTTATATCTTATCTGAACATAATCATCGTCAATTACTTGTACCCAAGGGATACGCACATGGGTTCGTGACATTGACACCAAATGTGAATTTCCTTTATAAATGCGATAATTATTATGATGCCGCAGCAGACGGTGGGATCGCATTTGACGATCCAGAGTTAGCGATTGATTGGCCAATCGATCTTTCAAAAGCGATCATGTCTGAAAAAGATCATAATCATCCTACACTGAAAGAATTTGAAGCAGAAAACCCATTTGTTTATGGTGAAATCTAACATTTGATGAGGAGAAATATTAAATGAAAAATATCATTGTTACTGGTGGAGCAGGCTTCATTGGATCAAATTTTGTACATTATGTTGTACAAAACCACCCAGAAGTACATGTGACAGTCTTAGATAAATTAACTTATGCAGGAAACAAAGAAAATCTAGCAGGATTGCCAACTGATCGTGTGGAGCTAGTTGTCGGAGATATTGCAGATGCAGAATTAGTCGATCGATTAGTGGAAAAAGCAGATGCAGTGGTTCATTATGCTGCTGAATCACATAATGATAATTCTCTTAAAGATCCGTTTCCGTTTGTACACACGAACATCATTGGTACGTATACATTGCTAGAAGCTTGCCGTAAGTACGATGTTCGTTATCATCATGTTTCTACGGATGAAGTCTATGGTGACCTACCATTACGTGAAGATTTACCAGGTCATGGAGAGGGTGAAGGTGAGAAGTTCACTGCGGAAACACCTTACAACCCGTCCAGCCCCTATTCTTCAACAAAAGCTGGTTCTGATTTATTAGTGAAAGCTTGGGTTCGTTCATTTGGACTAAAGGCGACAATCTCAAATTGTTCCAATAACTATGGACCTTATCAACACATTGAAAAATTCATTCCACGTCAAATCACCAATATTTTAAGTGGTATCCAACCTAAGTTATACGGAGAAGGAAAAAATGTTCGTGATTGGATCCATACGAATGACCACTCTTCTGCCGTATGGTTGATCCTAACCAAAGGGAATATTGGGGAAACCTATTTGATTGGCGCTGATGGCGAGGAAGACAACAAAACCGTATTGGAAATGATCTTAGAAATGATGGGTCAGCCTAAAGATGCCTATGAACATGTCAAAGATCGTGCTGGCCATGATTTGCGTTATGCGATCGACTCAACCAAGCTTCGACAAGAACTTGGTTGGCAACCAGAGTTCACTAATTTCCGTGATGGTTTAGCAGAAACTATCAAGTGGTACGAAGAGAACCAAGAATGGTGGCAAAAAGAGAAAGAAGCAGTTGAAGCAGCTTACGCTAAAAATGGACAATAAGAGGCGAGAAATCGAATTCCCTCGAACAAGCTGCGTAGATAAGAGTCAGAGACTTCCTCTTATCAGATGTTTTTCTTGCTTGAATAGATAGCTTGAGAGACTCAACCTCTTTTTAAATAGTCATTGAAGGGGCACTGCGTTTAACTGACGCTGCCCCTTTTTTCATGAAAAATTTTTTAAGAACGCTGGATGGATGCTCATCCTCTCGAAAAGCGAGAACCGATATGGTAGAATAAGCTTGGTTCTTAGAACGTGGTTGGCACATAAGTGTTCTGCCGTTGTTTGGGGATAAGGGGAAATAATGAGACCGTTATTTTTGTCCAATACTCCGAACAAACAGTTGAATGAATCGAACTTCAAAGATAAAGCGTTCATTAAAGACAACATGATAGCTAATGATATTTTTACAAAAAAAAGTTTAAAAATAAATAAATCAAGGAGCGATTGCGTTATGTTTTTATTAACAGGTGGAAATGGTCAACTTGGTACCGAGTTACGTCATTTATTAGATGAGAAAGGGTTAGATTATGTTTCGACTGACGCCCAAGAACTGGATATCACGGATGCAGAAAAAACAATGGCTTATATCACAGACTTAAAGCCTGAGGTCATCTTCCATTGTGCAGCCTATACTGCTGTCGATAAAGCAGAAGACGAAGGAAAAGAATTAGATGAAAAAATCAATGTAGACGGAACGAGAAATGTTGCATTGGCAGCGAAAGCAGTGAATGCAACATTGATTTATATCAGTACCGATTATGTCTTTGATGGTAAAAAAGAAGATGAAGAATATCTAGAAGATGATGCAACGAATCCATTGAATGAATATGGTCGTACAAAACTACTAGGCGAACAAGCAGTGCAGGAAATTTTAGAAGATTATTATATTATTCGTACGTCATGGGTATTTGGTGTATATGGTCATAACTTTGTTTATACGATGCAACGTTTGGCACAAACCCACGATCGATTAACAGTGGTCAATGACCAATTTGGACGTCCGACATGGACACGCACACTGGCTGAATTTATGGTTTATGTAATCGAAGAAAAAGTACCATATGGTGTCTATCATCTATCAAACGAGAATAGTTGTTCATGGTATGAATTCGCAAAAGAAATCTTAAAAGATACAGCAGTAGAAGTAGCTCCTGTTACTTCAGCCGAATATCCACAAAAAGCAACACGTCCACAATATTCAGTGATGAGCCTGAAGAAAACGGAAGATCTTGGTTTTGTTATTCCAACGTGGCAAGAAGCACTTGAACAAATGTTACAAGCTTCTGAAAAATTAAACAAATAAGGTTTTTCCTTAGAAAAAAGAAACAACGAAGAAATTGGAGAATTTTATGGAAAAACAAACAAGAAGTGCAAGGCGAGATAAATCACGAGAACCGGAGACAGAACAGACGAATCTATTTTTAGATATCCTATTGAAATTACGTTATGTGATTGGCTTATTGGTGATCGTTATCGTTGTGACCTTCAACTTGAATGGTAGCTCGATCGGTAGCTGGGATAACTATGTATCCCAAAGAGATGACGGGAAAAAGACGGATGTTATTTTTGGTCAAAATCGAGAAGTTCGTTCAGATGAATGGCTAGTCCAAACGCCTTTTTATTTCTCTCAAGCAGAATCGGGTTATCCGGTCATCAACGAAGATTATTCGTTGAATGGTCAAAATATGATTATTGCCTACAATTCACCAGTAAAAGATATCACTGTTATCGGTAAACCATTTAACTGGGGATTCTTCTTTTTGGGAAGGGATCGAGGATTGTCCTTTTATTGGGCAATGAAACTGGTAGTCATGGTCCTGTTAGGATTTGAACTCCTGATGATCTTAACGAAAAGAAACAAGCCACTTTCGTTGATTGGGTCATTTGCATTGACCTTCTCACCAGCTGTTCAATGGTGGTTCATGCAACACGTTGGCGATTTGATTTTCTTTACAATTGGTTTAATGGTCGCCTTTTATCATTATTTTTATCAACATGAAAAAAAGTGGCTGCGTGCATTGATGATGTTATTAGTGGTCATATTCGGTCTCGGATTTATCTTAGTTATCTATCCGGCCCATCAAGTGATGCTCGCCTATCTATTAGTTTTTTATTTTGTCGGTTTACTGATCTATTACCGCAAAAAAATACAATGGGATTGGTTTGACGCTGTATTGATTACTGCTGCGTTGTTGTTTATTGGTATTGTCATGTGGCATTTTTGGTCAATTTCTAAAGATGCGTTACTCGCCTCTTTGAATACGTTGTATCCTGGGAATCGAGTAAGTACAGGTGGTAAATGGAAATTTAGTGAATTTTTCTATTTCTTAACGAACTGGAAAATCCCATTCGAGGATATCAGTTTCTCAAATAATTCAGAAGTAGCACTATTTTACCATTTCTTCCCAACTGTCTTTTTAGCAAGTCCATTTGTCTTGTTTGGAAAAAAAGACGACGATCAAAAAAATATTGGTCGGATCTTAATGCTCTTTTGTCTCTTCGCGATTTTTTGGATCACCATTGGCTTACCTAGAACGATGGCTCAATTGACCTTGTTATCATTTGTCCCACCATTTCGTGCGATCTTAACTTTCAGCTTTGCTGCCTTTCTATTATCGATTTGGTTTATCGCGTACATTTGGAAACACGATGTCATCCCAACGTGGTATAAATTCGTCTTATTGATTGCTAATGCAGGTATCTATTACTATGCGTTACAAGGTTCCAAGATGGAAGGCTATTTCTCTGGCTTTGAGTTAATCAGTGTGATTGTTTTGGGAACACTCCTTTTAGCATTTGCACTGTTTCGACAACGCGTCTTTTTCTACCTTTCATTTAGTGCATTGATCATTGCTTCTGGTTTCTTTGTGAATCCAGTTGTCCAAGGAACAGGTGCGATTTTTGAAAAAACGTTAGCCAAGGAAATCCAAAAAATCGATCAACAGGATCCAGGTCAAGTATGGTTAACCGAAGATGAGCTCTATAATTTCACACCGGCTTTAGGGGTAAAGGCATTCAATACGGTCCGCTTTTATCCAGACAAAGCTGCATGGCAATTGATTGATCCAGAAGGGGAATATGAGCGTTTCTACAATCGTTATGCCCATACTAGAGCTTTTATTGCCAAAGAAGATACAGCCTTCAAGCTAGATCGTCCAGACATGTTCTCAGTGACTTTGAATTTTGATGATGCTGAAAAGTTAGGCATCAAATATGTCGTAACCAAGCGTCCATTAGATGACTATAATCAGCGTAATGAAGCGCAGTTCACTAAATTATATGGACCAGACGACGATGGGCACATGATCTATGAAGTAGCGTATCCAAACTATGCTACTTGGCAAACACAGTCTACTGGTCAATAAAAAACTTTTAGTTTGAAGAAGATGTGTGCAAAAAAAGAGGATATTGGATCAGTTAGAAATCATCGTGATAACGCTGATCCAATGATCCGTTTTTAAAAAGTATTATTTGGAAGAGGAGGTGGAAACCATTCAAACATTTGTCGAAAAATTCATAAATAAAATGAGTACTGGGATCTTGTTAATGATGCTAATCGCTCTTTTTTCTGTCTGGACGATCGGTATAGGCACACCAGCTACTTTATTTTTATATGAACATAGCGCACAGTTCGTCACTTTTGGTGTATTTGTCTTAACAGGACTGAATATCTATAAAGCAAGAGGATTTGACTTTTTTTATCTAGGAGCAGCAGTTGTAATCTTCGGTTTCTATACGTATTTCAGTGGAATACGAGAAGGTTCTTTGGCAGGTAATCTGTTGATCCCGATTTTGATTCTGATTGGATTGAGTGTAAAGTGGATCGAATTTGACAAAGTAGATCGGGGAATTTATTTGCTTGTCTTCTCATTTTTCCTTGCTGTGACGGTATATCGAGTATTTACAGAGATTCAAGTACCTGAAGGACAAAGTATATGGAACCAAGATAATAAATTATCCGATATTTGGATCAATACAAATACGATTGGCAGCTCGTTGATGATGCTTGGACTACTGATCAGTGGTTTCGCCAGTTCATTTGAACGTTGGTATATTCGGATCCTTGGAGTACCAGCGATCATTGCTGCATTTTTAGGAATCTGGGTATGTCAATCACGCTCGGCATTGATTGCGATCATCATTTTTGCTTTATTGGATATCTGGCCTAAAAGATTCTTTAAATTTATTCGTGCCCCTTTTATCGGCTATTTAGCTATTTTTAGCTTGGCGCTACCGATATCCTATTTAGCTGCCACTTCTGAAGAGATCAATCTCTTCACTGGAAGAGAGGGCATATGGCTGAAATTTTATCAAACGATTTCCGAGAGTACAGAGCAACTACTGGTTGGAATGAAGCCTTTTCTTTATTTTCGTGGGAATGAGGTTTTAGGTAATCACAATAGTTATAATTCTATTTTGAATTTATATGGATTGATAGGAATCGCAATTGTAGGGATTTTATTACTTGTTTTTGTTGGAAGACTAACACTGAAAGCTGATTATTCGAATGGACAGCTTACGTTCTTATGGGCATTCATGGCAGTAATGATCCAATCGTTTATGGAAGATACATTGACTTCTTTCCCTTGGGTACCTATCGGCTACTTGTTGTTAGCGATGGCAAGTCATCGTTACGATCAGCCACCAGGTAAGCAAATAAAAATACAAGAGGAAAATCAACTGTCAACTTCAAGACTTGCACGCTATCACTGAATTTGAAAATAAGGGGTGTGAGACAACAGCAACAATTATTTTGTCTGTCACCTTAGAATCGAATAAATGGTGGAAACAGGAGCAAGCACTTCGGAAATAAGGCTATACACTTCTGTCCCAATCTCAATCAAAAAAATAAAAACGTGGGTAAGCCTTTTTTGGCAGGCCCACGTTTTTTGCTTCATTGCAATTAAGTATCATCTTTTGTAAAATAGTAACGTTGACAAAAAGTTTGCTTAATAGAAAATTAAGAAACAACGAATATCGCAGTCCTTGGCTCAATATGTGGTAAAATGGCTGTTGACTGTAATTAATTGAAACTGCTTGGAGGAACACAAATGTTGAAAGATTTGTTTTTATTTATGAAGGATATCTATCAAAATCGAAAGCTATTACTTCAATTCTCGTTAAACGATTTTAAATCGCGTTTTGCGGGTTCATTTTTAGGGATTTTATGGGCGTTCATCAATCCCGTGTTTACGGTTCTCATTTACTGGTTAGTCTTTGGCTTCGGCTTGAAAGCGGCAATGACTGACGGGAAGTATCCGTTTATCGTCTATCTGATCACAGGGATGGTCCCATGGTTCTTTTTCTCAGATGCGTTTACCTCTACAACACTTGTTTTCCGAGAATACACCTATTTAGTGAAAAAAGTGGTATTCAATATCCGTATCTTACCAACAACTAAAATCCTTTCAAACTTGTACTCACATATGTTCTTTATTTTGATTGGTTTAGTCGTAACAATGGGACATGGTATTTTTCCAACGGTCATGTCTTTACAATTGATTTATTATCTATTTTGTATGGTTGCTTTTTTGACCGGATTGACGTGGTTGACCGCATCGATTCAACCTTTTATACCAGATATCATGCAATTTATCACAATTTTGCTACAGCTGATTATGTGGACATTGCCGATTCTTTGGAGTCCTAGTCAATTTAATCCAGCAATCATAAAGATTCTAAAATTAAACCCACTGTATTATGTTGTTCAAGGTTACCGTGAATCATTTTTAAGTCAAGCTTGGTTCTGGGAACATGGTACTTATACAATCTATTTTTGGGTAGTTACATTAATCATGTTCGTAATCGGTTCCTTAGTGTTCCGTAGATTGAAACCACATTTTTCAGATGTGCTGTAAGGAGTATAGTTATGACAGAATACGCAATTAAATTAAACAACATCACTAAATCATACAATATGTATGCGAAACCGACGGATCGTTTTAGAGAAGCTTTGAATCCTTTCAAGAAATCGTACCATGATGTGTTCTATGCATTGAAAAATATTGATGTAGAGATTAAAAAAGGTGAAATGATTGGTTTTGTCGGTGAAAATGGTTCTGGTAAATCAACGATGCTCAAAATCATTACAGGCGTTTTGACTCCAACAAGTGGAACCATGGAGATCGAAGGAAAGATTTCTGCCTTACTTGAATTGGGTTCAGGTTTTAATCCAGAATATTCTGGGTATGAAAATATTTATTTAAATGGAATGGTTCTTGGCTTTTCACGTGAAGAAGTCGATGCGATGGTGGATGACATCATTGATTTCGCAGATATCGGAGACCACGTTTATCAACCAGTTAAAACTTACTCAAGTGGGATGTTCGTACGCTTAGCTTTTGCGGTAGCGATCAATGTCAATCCAGATATTCTGATTGTTGATGAGGCACTCGCAGTAGGTGACTTGGAGTTCCAATTGAAATGTATGGAAAAATTTACGGAAATCAAAAATTCTGGGAAGACGATTTTATTTGTTTCCCATGATATCAGCTCGATCCGTCGTTTCTGCGACCGTTCTTACTGGCTAAAAAATGGTGAAGTTGTAGAATTTGGTGATACGATGGATGTGACAACCAATTACGAAAACTTCTTAAAGAAAAAATCAGTAAAAACAGTAGATCGTAACAAAAATCAAGTGGAGCGTTTTGCTGCCCCAGATATCGTCGATGTGTTAAGTGCTGAGTTACTAGATGAAAACAAGCAACCAATCGATATGTTAGAACAAGGGGAAGATCTTTATGTCAAGGTTACTTATGAAGTGAAAGATGATACCATCAAAAAACCTGTTTTAGGGATTGCCCTACGAACGGTCGATAATTTCTATGTCTGTGGCTTGAATACCTTACTGGACGATATCACGATTCCTTGGGAAAAAGGAAAAAACGTCTTTTATCTCAAGTATAAGAAGTTAGGCTTACTTGCTGGCGAATACTATTTCGATGTGGCGGTTTTTGAAGAAAATGCCACTGTTCCATTAGTTTATAAAACGAAGTATATGAACTTATTTGTGACGGGTTCTTATATTGGTGAAGGGATCGTGGTCTTGGATCACCAGTGGAAAGAAGGAGATCAAAACAATGAAGTATGATTTCGAAATGGATTTAGATGAACAAAGTAGCGTAGGTAAGATTGTCGGACAAATTAAACCAGGAAGTAAAGTCTTGGAATTTGGTCCAGGCAATGGACGCATGACGAAACATTTGATCGGTGCAAAAAACTGTGAAGTAAGCATCGTTGAACTGGACAAAGAACTATTTGATTACGTCAATGAAATTGCACAAGATGGTTTTTATGGCGATATTGAAAGTTTTGAATGGGCAAAATATTATGCTGGTCAAACGTTTGATTATATATTATTTGCAGATGTCTTGGAACATTTAGTGGATCCTTTGAAGACATTAAAAAAAGTCAGAGAGTTTCTAAATGAAGAAGGCGAGATTTTGATTACTTTTCCTAATCTCGTGCATAACTCTGTATTGATCCACCTCTTTAATAACGAATTGCCGTGGGCTTCGTTTGGGCTACTAGATGAAACACATAATTCATTTTATACCCACGAAGGCTTTCAAAAAGTATTTGCAAACGCTGATCTGCACATCAACATTGAAGATTATTTATATCTAGCAGTAGGGGATACTGAATTGAAGTCGGCATATACTGACTTACCAGAAGCAGTTCGTTATGATTTCAAAATGCGCCCATTTGGCGAAGTGTATCAATACTTCTTTTCATTGAAAAAACACCCAAATGTGGAAGCTAAAATCAATTCACCGCAAAATTCAAATTATGTCAAAATGATGGAAATCATCAAAAAGAGTACGCAAGAAGAAACATTACAGATCCCGTTCAATAATTATACGGGAGAAAACCAAGTATTGACTTTTCCACTGACAGAAGAACCGGTAAGTTTTATTTTTCAATTTGAAAAGCAACCAAGTTATCTTGAGTTCAGTGTTGAAGTAGACGGAGTAAAGCTTGATTTTATCGCATCGAATGCGGTCATCAAAACAGCGACAGACTGTTATATCTTTGATGGATCAGAAGCACCAAGACTAGAATTGACCGATATAAGTGGAGAAACGATCAAAATCTCTTGCCATTATCGATTCATTGGTGAATTACCAGCAACGATGACTGAAGTCCTTAGAGAAATCAAACCTATGGCTGCTGTTCAAAAAGAACTATCTGCTGAAAACGAGAGATTAACAAAAGAAAACCAGCACTTGCAAATAGAGAATAAAGAGCTGACGAAAGTCTTGAAGACTACGGCTGATCGATATTTTGACTTGTTGCAGCCTAACAATTGGGCAATAAAGCCAAAAGGACGATTAGGGAGACCAAAAGAAACGGCAAAAAAAATCCAAGCCAAAGATCTTTCTCTTTGTATCGACGAAAAAAATTGGGATCCAGAAACAAAATTACTCAAAATCATTGGATGGGGAATTTCAAATGCGGAACGTAAACCTTTATCTTATAAGTTGTCTGTAGATCAATCACCATTCTTCGAGGTTCAGCAGATTGAGCGAGCCGAAGTGAATGAAGCCGAAAAACTTCCTCCCCACACAAAAGCTGGTTTTGAGATCCAGATAGCGTGTGAACAAGAAAAATCATTTTTGATTGAATTGATTGCAGAAAATGGGCAGTCTTGGCTAGTTGAAATATAAATAACTTATTAGGTAAAGGAGTACCAAACCAGTGCAAAAAAAAGAAATTGCTGTATTTATCGATAAAATCACTCGTGAGCGGGCGACCGGCGATTTATTGATCGTTGGTTGGGCAATCGATGAAGTAACGAAAGAAATACCGACGATCCAAGTTGAAAAAGAAAATATTATAGCAAAAAATACACCAGTCGTGCGTTTAGATATCAATCATCTTTATGATTTGGATGTAAAAACGCAAAGTGGTTTTAATCTTCGATTATCTGGAAAGATGAAGGGAAAAGCAATTTTAGATTTTCAAACGAAAGATCATCAAAATGGGATAGCCGTCAAATTGAATGGACGCTATCCTTATGATGATGGCATCGAGTCGAGTTTGGAAAAGAAAAAACGATTGTTAAAAAAAGGCTTGAACTATGCTCGAACGCATGGCCTAAAAAAGGCTGTACGTCGTGTGAAAATGGAATTGAAACCAGGTTCGATCGACTATGCACAATGGATCGCTAAGCATGAACAAATCGACGTTGCAGCACAAAAAACAAAAGCGCAAGCCTTTGCCTATCGTCCGTTGATTTCTGTCGTGATGCCAGTTTATAACGTAGAAATCAAATGGCTAGAAAAATGTATCGATTCTGTGATTGCTCAAACATATGACCATTGGGAATTATGTATCAGTGATGATGCCTCTACCGATCCTAAAATCCATAAATGTTTAGAACGTTATCAGCAAAAAGACTCACGGATCAAAGTTGTCTTTCGTGAGGAAAACGGACATATCAGTTTAGCCACGAACTCTGCACTTGAGATCGCTGAAGGGGAATTCATGGCATTACTTGATAATGACGACGAACTTCCTGTCAATGCATTGTTTGAAGTAGTCAATGTCTTGAATGATCGGCCAGAACTTGATTTGATTTATAGTGATGAAGATAAGATCGATGCTGATGGCAATCGCTTCGATCCTCATTTTAAAGCAGACTGGTCACCCAATACTTTGATGGGAAATAACTATATTTCTCATTTAGGCGTCTATCGATTAAGTATCGTCAAAGAACTAGGTGGGTTCCGAAAAGGCTATGAAGGTTCACAAGATTATGACCTAGTTCTTCGTTTTACAGAAAAGATCCCAGCAGATCATATTTATCATATCGATCGTGTCCTTTACCATTGGCGTACGATTCCAGGATCAACAGCTAGTAGTGGAGAAGCTAAAAGTTATATTTACGATTCTGGTGTGAAAGCTTTGACGGATGCATTAGCTCGCAGGAATATCAAAGGCCAAGTGCGTCCAGGAAGAATCTCAGGGTTTTATGAGATCAATTATGATGTCTTACAAGAGGATCTAGTCAGCGTCATCATCCCAACCAAAAATGGGTATGACGATTTGAAAATGTGTATTGATTCGATCATCGAAAAAACGACTTATCCTAACTACGAGATCATTGTAGCTGATAATGGTAGTACTGATCCGAAGATGCAAAATCTTTTCGACTCATATAAGGAACAACTAAAAGAACGCTTTATTGTCGAATTGATCGATATCCCATTCAACTATTCTCGTATCAATAACCTTGCGGCTGAAAAAGCTAGTGGAAAGTATTATTTATTCTTGAACAATGATACGGAAGTGATCGCTCCTAATTGGATGACAACGATGGTCTCATATGCTCAGTTTGATTCAATTGGCTGTGTGGGTGCAAAACTTTACTATCCAGATGATACGACGCAACATGCGGGTGTACTCGTTGGCATCGGTGGCGTCGCTGGTCACGCGTTGAATAATTATGACCGCACACATTGTGGCTATTTCGGACGATTAGTGATCGACGTCGATTATTTAGCAGTGACCGCCGCTTGTATGATGGTCAAAGCGGATGATTTCAAAGCGGTGGATGGCTTCGATGAGACATTACAAGTTGCCTTCAATGATGTAGACTTATGTCTTAAAGTCTATGAACTGGGCAGAAACAATGTGTATGCTCATCAGGTTGAACTATATCACTTTGAGTCAAAATCTCGCGGGTACGAAGATACGCCAGAAAAGCAGAAACGCTTTGCGGGTGAAATCAAAAAAATGCAAGATAAATGGCCCAAATATATCGCACATGATCCTTTCTATAATGACAATTTGACCAAACAAGGAATTGGCGATTTTTCATTACGGCCAGATTAAAGAGTAGTTGATATACCTTAGGAAAGACTTGGAGAATATTCAAGTTTTACTTAAGGTATATTTTTGTATGCCCCATTTTTATAGCAGAATCAAGCACATAAATCTGTCGTGAAAAACTTTGAATTTAGGTTACAATTTGGTTATTCACTATGTTTTTAAAGTGTGCTATGGTAAGATGATAGAGGTATTATTTTGTGGTTAGGAGTGTATACATGAATAAAAATGGAGAATGGAATGTTGCTCGTCGGATATTCATTATCATGCTGGATGTCTTAGTTTACAATGCAGCGATATATATAAGTTTTTTATTGAAATTTCAAGGAGAAATTCCCACACGGAATTTTGAGACCTTTCAACATTCTGCAGTGTTTATATCTATCATCTTTATCGTCTTGAATATTTTATTAGGGGCATACGTCTTCTATAATCGGATGATCAGTGACATTATATTTGTGACTGTAATAGGGCAAGTATTGATGTCTTTAGGTGTAATGGTGGTGACTTTCGCTGGTAGATGGTTTGCCTTTCCACGGGCAGTTATTCTTTTATCTTTGGTAGTAGGAACAGTTTTACTGAGCTTATACCGCATCTTGGTCTACAAATTATATTTGAAAGTCAGTAGAGACAAGAAAGTAGTGATCGTTGGACTTGAAAAAGATGTTGCTCCAGCAATCCAAAATTTCCAATCTAAAAAAAATAATAAACATAAAGTTGAAGCGGTCGTTATCGATAACTATTATGAAAACATCAAGAAGATGATCGATACAATCGATATCGTCTACTTGTCATCACATATTGAAGAAAATGAAAAAATCAAGATTTATCAATTAGTTACTAAGAAGGAAAAAAAATTATTTTTGAATACGACTTTTGAGAATTTAACAATGATCAATCCAAACATTATGAACTTTGAAGATGAAAGTATCATTGAAGCTTCTGGTTTCAAGATACAACCAGAAGATGAATTGTTCAAACGCTTATTCGACATTATCATTTCTTTTATCTTACTGATCCTTGCATCACCTTTCATGTTGCTTACAGCAATACTAGTCAAAGTGACTTCACCAGGACCAGTGATCTATAAACAAGTCCGTATCACTAAAAATCAAAAAGAATTTTCAATCTATAAATTCCGGTCAATGACAGCGACAGCGGAAGCAAAATCAGGACCTGTCTTAGCGAAAAGTAATGATGCTCGAGTAACACCAGTCGGTAAATTTATCCGTGCTGTACGTTTTGATGAATTGCCACAGATTTTTAATGTGTTAAAAGGCGATATGTCGATCGTCGGTCCACGCCCAGAAAGACCTTTCTTTGTGGATCAATTCAATGCAGAAAATCCTTATTATTATTTGAGACATAATGTCCGTGCAGGCATCACCGGCTATGCTCAAGTATATGGGAAATATGTTTCTGACTATAACAGCAAGTTACGCTTTGATTTGTTGTATATCAAAAAATATTCGTTAATGATGGATCTAAAGATCTTATTGCAAACGATCAAGATCCTTTTTGATAAAATGTCTTCCCAAGGGTTAGAAGAGGATGAAAATGCCAGCTCATTAAAAGAAATAGATTTTCCCCAAGAAAAAATTTATAGTTGAGTTGGAGGAGCTGAAAAATGAAAAAACCGATTTTCAGTATTATCGTTCCTGTCTATAATGCCGAAGATACGATCGAGCGTTCGATTAATAGATTGCAATCGTTAGAATTTAATGATTATGAAGTGATATTAGTGAATGATGGCTCTACGGATAAAACAGAACAGTTGATCCATCAATTAGTCGACAAAAATCCTAAGTTTCAATGGGTGACAACTAAAAACCAAGGACCAGGATTTGCACGTAATGAGGGGCTCAATCGTGCGAGGGGGGAATACATCCTCTTTTTTGATGCAGATGACACTCCGAATCGAGCAGTATTAAAAGAATATGAACAACTTTTGAAAAAACAACCGAATGCTGATTTGATTGTGAGTTCCTTCATATTTCGAACTATTGATGATGAAAAAGTAATCTCTGAAAAGATAAATCAGGTCACCGAACATCGATATACGAAACGAGAAGAATTTTTGCAAGACATGTACACATTGATGAATCAGCAACTGATGTATGTTGTTTGGAATAAATGCTACCGTAAAGATTTGTTAGAAAAATATAGTGTTCGATTCAAAAATTATAGTAGTTGTGAAGATCGAATTTTTAATTTAGATTATTTTGAATACTGTGATGAGGTCCTAATGAATCCTAGTATTGTTTATACCTATGAATTCCAAGGTGGCAAAGGAATAACAAATAAATATAATAAAAATAAGTTTCAAACATTTGAAGACTTTTATTTACGAGCAAATGAAGTGACAAATAATAATAATAAAGCAGGAATGGCTTCCCTTTTATTAAAAGGAACAACGTCAGTTCTTTTATCGATTGCTGAAACGTATCAGTTAACTAATATTGAAAAGAGACATGCAATAAAAGAAATTTTAAATAGTGATGTAATAAGAGAAGCGCGCTCGATTGCGTGTACTGATTCGATCATTAAAAAATTGACAAAGTTTTATTTCAACCTACCAAGTACAATCGCTTATCATACTATTATTTTTGCAAATAAGATCCAGCGAATTAGCCCGCGATTAATCGCTTTATTAAAAAGAAAATATTAAGTTCTTACAGTTAGTTAAGATCACGAAAAGGAGAAAAACATTTTATGAATATTGCTTTATTAACTGCTTCAGGTACTGGAACTAGAACAGGACAAGATATTCCAAAGCAATTCATCCATGTGAATAATATTCCAATCCTAGTTTATACACTGAAAGCTTTTGAAGAACATCCAGAGATTGATGAAATTTGTGTGGTTATTTTAAAAGGTTGGGAAGAAATGCTGACTGCTTATGCTAAGCAATTCAATATCACAAAACTAAAGTATATTGTTGAAGGTGGTAATTCTGGACAAGAATCAATTTATAATGGATTGAAAGAAATCTACAAAAAAAGAGCAAAAGATGATGTTGTATTGATCCATGATGGTAATCGACCTATGGTCAGTGAAAAAATCATCAGTGAGAGTATTGCAGTTTATAAAGAAAATGGAAATGCTGTAGCTGTTATTCCTTGTACAGAAGTTGTTTTCACATTAGAAGAAAAAGGAGAGACAAGTTCAGTAAATTCATTGAATCGAGATCTTTTAGTTCGTACACAAACACCGCACACGTATCAATTGGGTGAAATTATCGAAACCTACCAATTAGCAGAAGAAAAGGGAATTAATGATATGGCAGCTTCATGTCAGTTGATGCAAGTTTTAGGAAAAAAATCTTACTTTTCACCTGGATCAGAGAAAAATTTAAAAATCACTACTTTAGAAGATTTAGAAATTTTTAAAGCATTATTGAATTCAACAAATGATGACTGGATCAAGTAAGGAAGGTAAGAAAATGAATCTATTAGAAAACGAAACTTATCTTTCAAATCTAAAAATGTGTGTTCAAAAAACTACTGATATATTTCAAAAATTCAAAGATAAATCTGTCATGATCACAGGAGCAAGCGGATTGATTTGTTCTGCGGTGGTCGATTTATTGATTATCGCTAATCAAGAACTTGATTTGCAGATGACAGTATATACTCTTGGAAGAAATATCGAAAGATTAAAAACACGTTTTTCTACTTATTCGGCAAGTAAATGCATTGTACCAGTATTGTATGATGCGACGAAAGAGTTCACTTTTACTAATAAAGTAGATTATATTATTCATGGCGCGAGTCATGCGAGTCCTGAACTTTATTCAGAAAAACCTGTAGAGACAATGCAAGGCAATATTTTTGGGCTGAATTCATTATTGGAATTTTCAAAGAAAGAACAAGTTGATAGACTGTTATATGTATCATCAAGTGAAGTCTACGGAGAATTTAGTACAGATAGACCTTTACTTGAATCTGATTATGGTTATATTGACCTATTGAATCCACGATCTTCTTATTCTATGGGGAAACGTGCAGCTGAAACATTATGTGTTAGTTATTTAAAAGAATACTCAGTCAAGAGTGTAATTGTTCGTCCAGGACATATTTATGGTCCTTCAGCAAAACAAGAAGATAAACGTGTTTCCTCAGCATTTGTTTTAGATGCTTTGAAAGGTAAAAAAATTATTATGAAAAGCACAGGTAGCCAAATAAGATCCTATACTTATAGTCTGGATTGTGCTACTGCCATGCTATATGCACTTGTTAAAGGAAATCCTGGAGAAGCCTACAATATATCCAATCCATGTTCAATTATCAGTATTGCAGAGATGGCTAAAAAGATTGCGGAAATTGGGAATGTTGATTTGGAGTTTGATTTGCCTACTGCAGGTGAAGCAAAACAATTCAATCCTATGAATAACTCCAGTTTGAATAGCGAAAAGCTGAGTGCTTTAGGATGGAAAGCATTTTTTGATGCAAAAGATGGATTTAAGAATACTTTGGATATCTTATCAGAAAGTATCTCAAAATAATTCTATACTTTTAACCGTTATAGAGTATTAAATATAGAAAAATAGGTGATCAAGTGAACAAAGTGAAAAGAGTGTTACATTTTCAGGGGAGAATGGGCAAAGGTGGAGCCGAATCCTTCATGATGAATCTATATAGAAGAATCGACCGTCGTAAAGTACAGTTCGATTTTTTGATTTATGATGATTTTGCACATGTGACAGATTATCATGAAGAGATAAAAAAACTGGGTGGAAGAATATTTGTAGTGACTAATCCTAAAAAAAACATCATAAAGTATTGGTTTGAGGTTAGAAAACTTTTAGCAGAACAGCATTTCGATATCGTTCATAATGAAGTGTATTTTGGCGGAGGTATCAACCTGGTATTAGCTAGAAAACGAGGAATAACACAACGAATAGCACATAGTCATGCCACTAGTGACGGAAAATCGTCTAATTTTTTAATGAATTTACTAAGG
Source organism: Enterococcus sp. AZ095b (assembly GCF_051714725.1). NCBI lineage: Bacteria > Bacillati > Bacillota > Bacilli > Lactobacillales > Enterococcaceae > Enterococcus > Enterococcus sp. AZ095b. The sequence continues at coordinate 967,911 of NZ_JBIOSL010000001.1, forward strand.
AAATATTTACATCATTTACTTATTAAAGAAGCAACTGATTTTTTAGCTGTTAGTAAAGAAGCTGGAGATAGCTTATTTCAAGGTCATCCTTATGAGATTATTCATAATGGTATTGATTTATCATTGTATAAGACGGATGAAGATGTACGTGCGGAGAAAAGAGCGGAGCTGGGACTTTCCCCAAATGATTTTGTTATCGGGAATATTGGACGTCTCGAAAAGCAAAAAAATCAAACCTATCTCATTGATATCGTTAGCGAACTATTACAAAAGAAAACAGATGCAAAATTGTTGATTGTTGGAGCGGGTTCGTTGCAAAAAAGTTTAGAGAAACAAATAACTGAATTGAGCCTATCAAAAAATGTGTACTTGCTAGGTGAAAGAAACGACATTCCAGAGTTGTTTCAAGCTATGGATGTATTTTGTATGACATCTTTGTACGAAGGTCTTCCAATGGTCGGCTTAGAGGCTCAGGCAAGTAGAAAAAAACTCGTATTATCGAGTACGATTTCTCCAGACACGAAATTGACTCCAAACGTTACTTTTATTGGTCTTGATGAAGCTAAGGCAACTTGGTGTGAAGCAATTTTAAGTCAGCCTTTGAATAATGAAATAACACAAGAATTAATGGAATATGATGTTAGCCATACATTACAACAAATGTTAAAGGTATATAAGGTTTATTAGAGGGAGTAAACAATGTCTGATTATTTAAGTACAAAAGAAATCCATGAAGGTTTGCTAGATTTATTAAAATTTTTTGATCAGTTTTGTCAAGAACACGATATGACATATTTTTTAGCTGGAGGAACCTTACTAGGGGCCATTAGACATAAAGGTTTTATTCCATGGGATGATGATGCAGACATCATTATGCCAAGAAAAGATTACAATAAACTTATCAGCTTAGCACATAAATTGCCAGATTTTCTAGAATTAAAAGCTTTAGAAATCGATAATAAATGGGAATATGCTTTTACAAAAATAAACGATACACGAACGTATATCGATGATGATTATCGAGTTGCCCAGCATGGATTATTTTTAGATATTTTTCCGATTGATTCTGTACCAGAAAAAACTTTTAGCCAAAAATTTTTAGTAAAAAGAATGAAGTTATTAGATGTTTTTAGAGGTGCAGAGAGTAAGAAAAAGTTTAAACCAGAAGAAAAATTTATTTTTATCAAAAAAATGATTGCTAAGTATGCTAGACGTAAGGGTGCGAATCACTTTGCTAGGAAGATGGATCAACTCGCTAAAATTACGAATGAGCGACAGATTGATTCTAGTTTAAAAGGAGTAAGTGTATCAACAATTTATGGAGTGAGAGAATTTTTGCCATCTAGTACTTTTTCTGAAGCTATCTATGTAGAGTTTGAAGACGCGAAGTTATCGATCCCAAAAAATTACAAAGTTTATTTAGAGAGTCTATATGGAGATTACATGCAATTGCCACCTTTAGAAAAGCAAAAAGGAGATCACTATAAAATAAAAAGACATAAGAAAGAAAAGTAGGTAATATAAATATGAGAGATAAATCTTTTACAGTTTCAGTGATTATGCCGACTTATAATGGTGAAAAAAATATCATTGAACAATTAGAATCAATCAAAAATCAAGAACGTATGCCTGATGAAGTATTATTATGTGATGATGGTTCAACCGATCGCACGGTTGAGATCGTAACTAATTTTATAGAAGAAAACCAATTATCTGGATGGCAGTTGTTGATCAATGAGGTAAACATCGGTTGGAGAGAAAATTTCATCCGCTTGATTCACCAAGCAAAGGGGGATGTGATTTTTTTTAGTGACCAAGATGATATTTGGTACCCGCACAAAATTAAACATATGTCTGAAAAGATTATGTCGGACCCGGAAAATATAAAAGTACTAGTTTCTAATTATGATGAGCTACTTGAAGAAAATGGTGTCTCTTATCCATGTGAAAAGAGAAAGATACCGACAAAACAACCAAATGATTATATTTATTTTTCTAAAAAAAATGTATTTTTAAATCGACCAGGATGGGTTTATGCTTTTCAAAAAGACTTTATTCCGACTTTCGATGAGTTTCTCGAAACATCACTTTATCCAGTTCATGATATGGCGATGTGGTCTACAGGTGTTTTAACAGACAAGTTATATCTACTAGATGAAAAAACAGGATTATGGCGAAAACATGGAAGTAGTGCCATGCAAATTGAAAATGAAGAAACAGAAAAAACTGCAGAAACTAAGAAAAATATACGTTTAGGAAAACTGGAGTTATTAAAAATTCTAACAGAATCAAATTTGAATTTTGTTCAACGAGTTGATGTGCCAAATAAAGAGTATAAAATAAAAACATTGAAAGCTTTATTAAAGGAATTAGAAACAAGATTAAAGATTATCGAAGAAGATAAACCAATGGCTGTGTTGACATCTTGGAACTCTTATACAGTTTTGCATTCTTTTCTAGCTGATATCTTATACTTTACAAAAAGCAGAGTGAATAAAAAATACCGGTAATAAATGGAGGAAAATACATGTCCAATAATAGTCTGTCGCCTAAAGATATATATTCTTTTTTTAGAGATCATTTAAAAGTATATGTTGTTTCATTTATAGTAAGTTTACTTCTTGTAGGTGGGTTATTCTTCTATTCAAATTATTCTCAAAGTAAGATTGAAAATAATAATCAAATAAATCGTCCATTATTCTCATTTATTTTAGAAAATAGTCAAGGTAACATCATGACTGCTTCAGGGGCTGTAAAACAAGTATTTTTAACTAGTTTACAGGAAAAAAATCAATTTTCAGATGAGACACTTGAAAAATTAAGTGTAGGATACAATGATATCCAAAACACGATTGATGTTCAGTTTACAGATGATGTCCCAGAGCAAGAACAAAAACAAATATCTGAATTATTGCAAAAGGAAATGACTAATAACGAGTTACCATTTTTTGATAATAAAACGTTCTATTATATCAACAAAGATATCCAATATAATAAAACATTGCCAGCACAAGTGAGTGAAGGAATTAGTACAAAAAAAATCATTTTATTAGTATTAGTAATGATAGTTATTACATTGGGTCTAGGAACTCTTTTAGTAAGTTGGAAAGAGTACAGAACCAAAGTTATCACGCAAAAATTCACACTGGGAAATGATGTTCAAGCGATTGATATCAATTCCTTAGACTTATCAACAGTAGAAGAAAAACTAAATATTATCAATTCACTATTGAATGGCACATCTGAAAATAAATTTTTGGTTTTAGAAGAAAATAATACCATTGATAAAAATAAAATTTTCAAGCATGATGATACAAATATTTATTCAAATTTGAATCATATTATTGAGCCTGTGTCGTTTAAACCAGATGAAATTTTAATTGTTTGTTTTAAGAAAAATACGACAAAAAAATGGTATAGAGAACAATTAGAGATTGCAAAAGCTTTAACTAATATCATTAAAATAATCTATATATAAGGAGAACAGCATTGTACATTTATGTAGGAACATTCGCACTGCTAGCGGTATTGTCAGTTTTGGAATATTTTACTAGAAAAAAAATATTTTTTTATGCTGGTATCGTATTTTTAACGTGTTTAGCAGGTTTTAGATTTTCTACGGGATATGATTTTTCTTCCTATAACAATTTTTTTGATAGGTTAATTAATTGGGATAAAATATTCGATGGTAGTATTGATGCAGAACCTGGGTATCTTTTATTAAATTATATCGTACGTGAGCTAGGAATGAATTTTTCAACTTTTATCTTATTATTTTCTATAATAAGCATGTTATTGCTCGCTTATGCACTTAATAATTATTTTCCGGTTCCATCAATTGCACTACTCTATTACTACTCTAGATTTTTTCTAGTACGTGATATGGGGCAAATAAGATCTTCTATTGTGGCTATCATATTCTTATTGGCTTTACCAGCGTTCAAAAAAAGAAATTTAAGAAATATTATTCTACTTTCGTTAGTAGGTTCATTATTTCATATTGTTTCTATTTTTATTATTCCTGCGTATCTTTTCGTACAGATTGTTAAAGAGATCAACGTCCCTAAAGAAATATTTCTGATTTCATCTAGCGCATTTGTAGGAATCATTTTCTTTTTCCCAAATTTATTTAGGTTTATGATTCCAGATCGTTACTATGGTTACTTATCTGGGTACTATGCACAAGGTAGTTGGATTTTTAATCCGGTATTCATAATGCAATTAGTCATACTGATTGGCGCAACTATTTTCGTAAAAAACAACAATACAGTTTTTACAGAAAACTTTAATATAATATTGTCTTTATATTGCTTATCGACGATTCTGTTAGTGTGTTTCGGACCTTTAGCAACAATTGGTGGAAGAATCAGTACAATATTTTCAACAGTAGAAATTTTTATCGTACCCATTGTATTGGAGAAACTTTTTAAAAATAAATTTCTATTTTTAATAACTTTTATTTTGTTCAGCTTCTGTATATTTATTTTGATTTTTATTGTTTCTGGAGCATATAATTCATATGTCCCATACAATACGATATTCTTTAAATAATTAATAGTATTCAATAGATTAGCTTAAATACTACTAAGGTTAATTTGTAAGAAATATAGAGGCACAAGCACTATATATAAGATGGTTTTATTAAATAGTATGACAAAGTAGGTATTAATAATGAATGATAAAGCAAGAAACGTAATGAAAAACTTATACTATACTGTAGCTGCAAATTTTGCTACTTTAGGAATATCAGTGCTATTAAATCTATTTGTGCCAAAACTTTTAGGTGTTACTGAATATAGCTATTGGCAACTTTATGTTTTTTATTCGTCTTATGTAGGTTTTCTACATTTTGGTTGGATTGATGGCATCTACTTAAAAATTGGCGGAGAAGAATATGATCAGTTGAATAAACGAGATTTGGGTACACAGTTTTGGTATCTAATGATCTTTGAACTATTCTTATCTTTCTTTGTAGCTATATGGGCCTGGTTGTTTCTTCCTCATTCTGAGCAATCAGTCATACTTATCTTAACAGCAATAGTGTCAGTCGTGACGATTATAAAAACATTTGTTTTATATATTTTACAATCGACGAATCGAATCAAAGAGTATGCACAACTATCAAGAAATGATCGATATCTATATGTTTTATTTATTGCTATTTACTTTTCTTTAGGTGGTAGAAATTTTTTCTGGTTGATTTTATTAGATATCCTTTCTAAATTGTTGGTAACATTATGGGGAATGTCTTTGATTAAAGATATGTTAAATGTCAAATTAATCAATTTACGAGTTTTATTCCCAGAAATATTAGATAATATCAATATTGGTAGTAAATTAATGATTAGTAATATTGCGAGTATGCTGATTATTGGAACAATCCGTTTTTTTGTGCAACAAAAATGGACAATCGAAACATTTGGTAAGTTGTCATTCACACTAAGCCTTTCAAATATGTTTTTGACGTTCATCAATGCCATTGGCATTGTTATGTTTCCTTTATTAAGAAGGACGAATAAAGAGAGATTGCCTGAATTGTTTCGAATTCTTAGAGGATTATTTGTCCCATTAACGTACGGATTACTAATATTTTATATTCCTGCAAAAATCATTTTAAGTTTATGGTTACCGGAATATGCAGAAAGTCTTAGGTTTATGGGGATTTTATTCCCAATTGTCATTTATGAAGGAAGAATGTCATTACTGATCAATACGTATCTAAAAACTTTGAGAAAAGAAAAAACGATTTTATTTGTAAATATCATTACGTTAGGAGTAACATTACTTGCGTCTTTATTTGTGATTTTCATTGTTGGAAATTTAGATTTGACTGTTTTACTCATTTTAATTAGTTTGGCCCTACGTTGTAATCTGGCTGAATTTTTCTTATACAAAGATTTGCGATTAACAATAGGTTGGAAGCATGTTATTGAAACATTATTAACTGTGCTATTTATTTTAAGTAACGTACTATTCAATGCATCCTTCGCAAGCATGGTTGTATACGTCGTTATTTATATTGTATATCTTGCTTTTATACATCGATCAATTATTGCTAGCTATAAAGATTTTCGTATTTTACTAAAAGAACGTTAATCTAAATTTCTGTATAAAATCATTCATAAAAACGTCTCGTAAAAAATATTTTATTTTCTACGAGACGTTTTCGATTACACTGCATAGTGTTCAATATCTTATCATGGTAAAATAGGTTTATATTTTTTAATAAATAATTGGAGTGAATAAAGTGGATAAAATATTAATTACCGGTGGAGCCGGGTTTATCGGTTCAACAATGGCAAATCATCTAGGAGATCATAACGATATTGTAGTTATTGATGATTTATCAATGGGGAATAGAGAGAATTTAGATCAAACAAAAAAAATCACTTTTATTGAAGGTGATGTCAGTGATAAGCAAAAAATGGAAAAGATTTTGCAATCTCACCAGTTTGACTATATCTTTCATTTAGCTGCTATAGCTAGTGTTGCTGATTCCGTTGAACGGCCGTTGGAAACTCATCGAGTGAATTTTGATAGTGTCTTGATGTTACTTGAGTTGATTCGTAAGTATCAGCCAAATTTAAAGCGTATTGTATTTAGCTCTTCTGCAGCTGTTTATGGAGATGAACCAACACTACCTAAAAAAGAAGAGTCAGTTATTCGACCGTTGACGCCTTATGCTATTGATAAATTTGCCGCTGAACAATATGTACTTGATTATTGCCATTTGTATGATGTGCCAGGAACTGCGGTACGTTTCTTCAACGTATACGGTCCAAATCAAAATCCAAATTCGCCATATAGTGGGGTGATCTCGATTTTAGTGGATCGCTATAAAAAGCAACTTGCAGGTGAAAAAGCGTCATTTACTTTATTCGGCGATGGGAGTCAATCAAGAGATTTTGTCTATGTCGAAGATGTTGTGCAAGCTTTATTACTTGTTTCAAAAGAAGAAAAAGCATTAGGGCAACAATTCAATGTTGGAACGGGAAACAGTACAACTTTACTTGAGTTGATCCAGACAATCAATCAGATTCTTGAAGTTGAATTACTGTTAGATTATCAAGAGGAGAGAGCAGGAGATATCCATGACTCTTTAGCTGATATCACTAAGCTTTCAACCCTTGGTTACCAACCTAAACATAGCATACTAGATGGCATGAGAAAATATTTAGCAACAGAAATAAATATGACAAAATCATAAAATTTCTATATCTAGGGAACAACTGAGAAAACCTTGTATCAAGCCAAATTACTTATACAAGGTTTTCTTCATTCTTATTCAATTATCACAGATGACAGGTAAGCAAATTGCTTATTCATCATTTCCCATCAATTTATAAATCTGATCTCTAAGATCGGTGGCTGTTGTTTTATATTTTTTATCGGCTTGGATATTACTTTCTAATACAACTGCATCAGAGGTATCTTTTTTCATTGCTAATACCGCATGGAAACGATTGATGTTTCCTTGAGCAAATATGGTATCTCTCCCACTGTAGACCCCGCCGTTATATGGACGTCCATTCAAATTCTTTCCCCAAAGAGAAAAAAGTAAATCTTGTGGAATCAATTTTCCTTTTAATACTTTTGTAAAAAATTCATTCAAGTCATAGACGGACATACTGATATTTCCAGTTCCTAATTCATTACGTATATCTGTTTCAGATTCAGTCAAAGCTTGATGATAATCATCGTCTGGACTCATTTGATAAGAGACTGCGTGTTCTGAAGTGTTTTTGACTTGGTCATAGAAGGTCGTCTGTTTTAATTGTAAAGGAGTGATGATTTGGTCATACACCAACTTTTCGTATGGCTGATGAGTTAATTTCATTAAAATACCTGTTAGTAACGTGAAATTCAATGGTTCATATTTGTAACTTTGATCATTGGTATATTCGAGATGGTCTAGGGCAAACTGGATCACCTCTTGGTCATTCATCGGTACGGTCGGAGAAGCTGTTTTTTTCAATCCTGATCGCATATATAATAAGTCTTTGATCGTGATTTTATTGCTACCGTTGATTTGGGGATAAAATTTATCCAGTTTTGTATCTAGAGAAAGTTTCCCTATATCAACTTGTTTTAGAATCAGTAGTGCAGTCATTGCTTTTTGGATCGAGCCAATTTGATAATACAAAGATGGAGTATTTGGTTGCTGTGCTTCTTCGTTAGCGTATCCGTAGCCCTTTTCAAGGATCACTCGATTGTTTTTACGAATATAGACAGATCCGACATAATCATTTTTTTGTAATAATTGGTCGATTTGATCGGCAAGGACCTGTTCATCTTTGGTCAAATCTAGGGAATCGTTTGCCACTTGAATCGAGGCGGATACTCTTGACTGGGCCATTTCATAGGTAGCCCAAGTGATAATCCCAATAGTGACGACTAAAATGAATAAGCAGATTTTTTGAGAAAAAGAAAAATGGGAAGCTTGTTTTCTTCTTAAATGTTTCCTTGTGTTCATGTACATCAATCCTTCCTGTCAAAGAGCTTAGTGATTTAAATAAGCAGATTATTGTTATTTAGTAAATAAGAATTATTTTATTTTCTATTTTAAGCCGAAGATAATCGATTTACTACTTACAATTTTGACATAAGAATTGTTAAAAATAATTCACCTCCGCCTGAATTTCATGTATAATGAATAAAGTTATGAAGTTGATAGTAAGGAGGAGTTGTTTTGTCAGAAAACAAACAACATCCAGATGAGAAGAGACGACGACAAAAGAATGCAACTGATTCGACAGATGTAGTCAGTAAGCGAAAAGACCTACGTAAAAAAGAAGATAAAATCGTAGGAAAAATTATTTTAGTGATTGCGCTTACGTTGCTAATTATTGGATGTGTATTTGGTTTTACGGTCTATCGCTATATTGATAGTGGCTTAAAACCTTTAGACCCAGAGAATGAACAATTGGTTTCAATCGAAATCCCTAGTGGTTCTTCAAATAAGCAAATCGGAGAGATTTTAGAACAAGACCATATCATCAAGAGCGGTATCGTATTTAATTATTATACAAAATTTAAAAATATGACTGGCTTTCAGGCTGGCTTCTACCAATTAGCCCCTAACATGACGTTAGATGAAATCGGTAAAGAGCTCCAAGAAGGTGGAACCTCAGAACCTACAGAAGTGGCAGATGGGAAGATCACGATACCAGAGGGATTTGATGCAGAGCAGATTGCAGAACGAGTAGCAAAAATCACTGGGAAAGATAAACAGGAATTTTTAGATCTACTAAAAAACGAAGCCTTTTTCACGGAATTGACCCAAAAATATCCTGATTTATTAGAAAGTGCAGCTAAGGCAGAAAACACCAAGTATCGCTTAGAAGGTTACTTATTCCCAGCGACTTATGATTACTATAAAGATATGTCACTCAAAGATCTGATCATTCAGATGGTCGATAAAACGAATACCGTGTTACAACCATACTTCTCAACGATCAAGCAGCAAAATCATACGGTTCAAGAAATCATGACACTTGCTTCATTGATCGAAAAAGAAGGGGTATCTGAATCAGATCGTAAAAATATTGCCAGAGTTTTCTATAATCGGATTGACATAGGGATGCCATTACAATCAGATATTTCTATTTTATATGCGTTAGATGAACACAAAGAATTTGTCTCTTATGAAGATACGGCAGTCGATTCACCATATAATCTTTATACAAATAAGGGATATGGTCCAGGACCGTTCAATAGCCCGAGTGAAGCAGCTATCCAAGCTGTTGTTGAACCAGCAGAGAATGATTATTATTATTTTGTCGCAGATATCTCTACAGGTGAGGTTTATTTTGCAAAAACATATGAAGAGCATATGGAATTAGTACAAAAATACGTAAATAATTAAAATTGAGCGCTGGCTGTAACTTTATTTATTTTTAGAAAAACATTTACATTTTAGAAAAAGCATGGTAATCTTTTTTGGACTGTAGTCCGTAAAAGATTACCTTTTGCGGTATTCCATAGAAAAAGGAGAAGAGTTATACATGGTAGAAAAAGTATATCCTATGACGCTTGAAGGAAAAGCGAAGTTAGAGCAAGAATTAGAAGAATTAAAAACAGTTAAACGGGGAGAAATCATTGAACGAATCAAAATTGCCCGTGGCTTTGGTGATTTATCTGAGAACTCAGAATATGAGGCAGCTAAAGATGAACAAGCTTTCGTAGAAGGACGTATCACGACAATCGAGAATATGATCCGTTTTGCACAGATCATTGACAATGATGGCGTTGATTCGGATGAAGTATCTATTGGTAAAACAGTGACGTTCATTGAGTTACCAGATGGTGAAGAAGAAGAGTATACGATCGTGGGAAGTGCTGAGGCAGATCCTTTCTCAGGAAAAATCTCAAATGATTCACCGATTGCACAAGCCTTGATCGGCAAATATAAAAATGATGAAGTAACGATTTCAACACCTGGTGGCGATATGCAAGTAAAAATCGTCAAGGTCGCGCAAGCATAAGTTGACATTTAGACACAGATAATCAATTATTGGTTTGTCTATACAAAAAGGTCTGGGACCATGACACAAAGTCCCAGGCCTTTTGCTGTAGAAAGCGATAGTTACATCTAAAGTCCTATAGCATCTCGAAACAAAAATAGGTATGATAAAAAAGAGAATGAAAAGGAAAGGAGAATAGCGATGAATAGCTCTTGGCGCTTTTTTATAGTAGTAGAAGCCTTACTATTGATCTTTGCCGTTTGGCAAATCGTAAATAATGTTGAATTATTACTGTTAGTTTTGTTTGGTATTTTTAATATCTATCTTGCATTGCGAAAATCACCGAGATCGGGATTTCAGAATTTTCAATTTGTACTAGGCGGACTAGTTATTTTTTTCAGTTTGATCAATAGTCCTGCGCTATGGATAATGGCAATCTTTGCTGTCTTGTTCATTGGTCTTAAAGGTGTAGAGATTTCTGGAATCGATCTAACAAAAAATGCTTTTTGGCGAAAAAAACAAATCATTATGGTTCAAACAGAGCAAGTGAAGGCTCACAATAATGAACGAAAAAAACAACAATTATTCGGTAACCAGCGAATTGGTAATGATGTGTATGAATGGGATGATATCAATATCGCTCTACTTTCAGGAGATACGATCATCGATTTAGGGAACACCTTGTTACCTAAAGACGATAATATCGTTATCGTCAGAAAAGGAATTGGTCGGACACGCATCTTGGTTCCTTTAGGGATTGCAATCAGTCTCGAACATGCAACGTTAGTAGGAAATGTACAATTTGAAGAAGAACAATTTGCATTGAAGAACGAGTCGATTAAAATCTATAGTAACGATTACGATGAAAATCCACGTCGTTTAAAAATCATTACGAACACATTACTTGGGGATATCGAGGTGATTCGAGCATGATAGAGAAACTTTCTCGACCGATGCTAGCTATTTATGCTTCGATCGCCTCATTTATCGTCATTTTATTTTCTTTTTTTACTTATTTTTACGCAAGTAATCAAACTCATTTTTGGCGTACTTTATTAAGTGCCAGAATTTTATACGTGCCATTGATCTTTCACTTACTAGCAATTTCGTCAGGTGTCGGTTTAATTGTTTTTTTGATTGTCTCTCTTTTACAAAAAGCACGTTATGGGAAAATCGAAGAACAGTTACGGGCAATTTCTTCCGGTAACTATGAAGCAAAAGTTTTAAATGATTCCTTACCAAGTGCATCTGACGATATATATGTTAAAGAAATTGAAAAAGAAATCACTAAAATCAAAGAAAAAATGATCGAAGTGTCAAGTGAACTTCAAATATTGACGAGTCGACCTCAATATGTCGATGGACAAACAAAAGAAGAAATCTTAGAATTAGAAAGACATCGTTTAGCGCGTGAGCTACATGATTCAGTTTCCCAGCAATTATTTGCAGCGATGATGATGATGTCTGCTCTGACGGAACAAGCAGAAAAAAGTGATACGCCTGAAATGTTTCGTAAACAACTAAGGATGGTAGCAGATATCATCAATGCTTCACAATCTGAAATGCGTGCGTTGCTACTACATTTGCGACCAGTCAATCTTGAAGAAAAAAGTTTGAAACAAGGGATTGAGCAATTATTAAAAGAATTAAAAAACAAGATACAAATTGCATTGAAATGGGATATTGAAGATATCACTTTGTCTGATTCGATTGAAGATCATCTCTTTCGGATCGTTCAAGAACTACTTTCAAATACGTTACGCCATGCAAAAGCAAATGAATTAGAAGTGTATCTGCATAAAATCGATAATAATCTTTTATTACGAGTGATCGATGACGGTACTGGCTTCAATATGAATGAAACAAAAACTGGCAGCTACGGACTAAACAATATTAGAGAACGTGTAGCAGGTATTGGTGGGACAGTAAAAATCATTAGTTTCAAAGGACAAGGGACAAGTGTAGAAATTAAAGTTCCTTTAATAAAGGAGGCGGAAAAATGATAAAAGTATTACTAGTCGATGATCATGAAATGGTACGTTTAGGGGTTTCTTCCTATTTGTCGATCCAAGAAGATATCGAAGTAATCGGAGAAGCAGAAGATGGACGAAAAGGCTACGAAAAAGCCATGGAACTTCGTCCGGACGTGATTCTAATGGATTTAGTCATGGAAGAAATGGACGGGATCGAATCTACAAAAGCAATCCTCAAAGATTGGCCAGAAGCAAAAATCATTATTGTCACGAGTTTTATTGATGATGAGAAAGTATATCCGGCTATTGAAGCTGGCGCAACAGGCTACTTACTTAAAACATCGACAGCCCATGAAATCGCCGATGCGATCCGCGCGACTCAAAGAGGTGAACGTGTGCTTGAACCTGAAGTAACCTCGAAAATGATGGAAAAGATGAGTCGGCGTAATGAGCCAATCTTGCACGATGATTTAACGAATCGTGAAAATGAGATTCTTATGTTGATCTCTGAAGGAAAGAGCAATCAAGAAATCGCAGACGAATTGTTTATTACTTTGAAAACAGTCAAAACACATGTTTCTAATATTTTAGCAAAATTAGAAGTGGAAGATCGTACGCAAGCTGCCATATACGCATTCAAGCATGGATTAGTGAAGTAAGTAGACTTATGACTTATGATCTAAACAGTAAGCACATTTTTGCTAAGTATAAATTGGAACATAAATTATAAAGTATCCCTGTTTTCACATTGATAAGGGAAAACAGTACCCTGATCCAAAGCAAAATGTTATTACTTTTGTTTTGGATTTATTTGTGTTTGCTAATTACAAATTACATTGTTTGTTATTTTGAATTCTTTGTTATCATGTTCTTTTCATTTGGGTCTTTTTATAGTTTAATATATTATAGGACAATATAAGTTCGATTTAAAAAATAAAGGAGAATGTCATGAGAAAAAATTGGATAGGCATGTTATTAAGTTTCTTATTACTGTCAGGCTCGATCACGCCAAGTGTCTACGCAATATCGATAAACGATAGAACAAATACGTCACAAGGAAGTACTTCGCAAACAAACGAAACTACAGCAACATCATCTAATGTCCCTTTGATAGAAAGTACTAATCCCACCACAGAGGAAACCACAGGAACAACAGAAAACTCTGCAGAAAATTCATCTAAAGATATTTCTGTTGATGAAGTTCATTTCCCAGATCAAAATTTCCGTCAAGTATTGATTGAAATGATGGAGAAGAATCATAGTAACGTATTATCCGATGAATTATTGGCTACAACTGAGTTGGATCTTAGTGGTAGAAATATCAAATCATTGGATGGTATCGAATATTTTAAACAGTTAAAAAAACTGGAAGTTCAAAATAATGAGTTAGAACAAGTAGATGTCTCGGCTCTTTCAGAGTTAACTTACCTTGATGTTTCTAAAAATAAACTGTCAACAATTGATTTGTCGATGAATGATCATTTGACTTATTTTAACGGGAAAGAACAATTGATTAATGCAGAAGCATCAAAAGATGATCGTGAATGGGTGATCAATCAAGACAATCTAAAACCGGAATTAAATAAGATCGATATTAACTCAACTAATTGGGAATACAATGGATCCGTTTTTACTACTGTTGAACCTTCGGCACTAAATTATAGTTACCAAGTAGAGTTTTCACAAAAAGCAATTTTAGAAGAAACATCTAATCGCTCACTAGATATCACTGTAGACGTGAAATTTTTAGAACAAAATAGCGTTGAATCAATTATTCCAAAAGAAGAAAAAATAGAAATGATCCAAGGCGAAACTAAACAACTTGAGTATTCGCTTGTTCCAGAAAATGCTGAGATTATTACTCCAAATTGGGTATCAGTAGACAATAATATTGTTGAAGTGGATGAAAAGGGTCTGGTGACAGCAAAAGCAATCGGTGAAACAGAAGTATTATTAAAAGATGGCGAGAGAACATTAGGAAAGTTCAACATACAAGTAGAAAAAAATAACAATGATTCAATAACCCAAGCGAATCGCCCAGAACAAACGGTGAGCAATCGTGCAGAAGTTTCTAAACCATCCGTCAGTTATCAAACACACGTGCAAACTTACGGTTGGCAAAGTACCGTAGCTGATGGTGCTACTGCAGGTACGATTGGTCAAGGTAAAAGAATTGAAGCCATTAAAATCCAATTACCAAATAATTCATTAAATGGCGATATTGAATATAGTAGTCATGTACGAACGATTGGCTGGCAAAATTATGTGAAAAATGGTGCTACATCAGGAACGACAGATCTTTCTTTACGAACAGAAGCAATTAGGATTCGCTTGACTGGAGAGATAAGTGAACAATATAGCGTCTATTATCGTGTGCACTCAGCTTATTTTGGTTGGTTAGGTTGGGCAAAAGATGGCGAAGATGCAGGTAGTTCAGGATTTGGGTACCAAATGGAAGCTATCCAGATCCAACTAGTCAAAAAAGGAGAAGTTGCCCCAACTCAGAGCACAGCTTTCTATGACAAAGATAAACTCCCTAATCCTAATGTCAATTACCAGACGCACAGTCAGTCAGTCGGGTGGCAACCCTATCAGTCAAATGGTTCAACTGCTGGAACGATGAATCGTGGATTAAGATTAGAGGCTGTAAAAATAAATGTTTCGGATACACCAATCCCTGGCTCCATTGAATATTCTAGTCATGTGCGTTCTATTGGTTGGCAAAATTATGTGCGAGATGATGCGATTTCCGGAACAACTGATCGTAAACTTCGAACAGAAGCAATTCGAATACGTTTAACTGGTCAGTTAGCAGAACACTATGATGTTTATTATCGCGTGCACTCAGCTTATTTTGGTTGGCTAGGTTGGACAAAAAATAATGGCAATGCAGGAAGTGCAGGATTTGGTTATCAGATGGAAGCTATGGAAGTAAGGCTGGTAGCCAAAGGGCAATCTGGACCAGCAGCTAGTACTGCCTTTTATGATAAGGATACAATAAAAAATCCTAATGTTAATTACCAAACGCATAGTCAATCGATTGGTTGGCAAGGTTATCAAATGAATGGTGCAACTGCGGGAACAGTGGGACGTGGCTTTAGATTAGAAGCATTACGAATGAATATCTCTAGTACACCTATTCCAGGAACAATAGAATATAGTACACACGTTCAATCGATTGGCTGGCAAAACTATGTGAATAATAATACTCTTTCGGGAACAGAGGGTAGAAAATTACGAGCTGAAGCGATAAGGGTGAGATTAACTGGTCAGTTAAGTCAACATTATGATGTCTATTATAGAGTTCACTCTGCGCAACTTGGATGGTTAGATTGGGCCAGAAACGGTCAAAATGCTGGGACGTCCAATGTAGCATTACAAATGGAAGCTATCCAAGTTGTACTAGTTAAAAAAGGAGCACCAGCGCCAGGACCTACGTCAAATCCGTACCAAACCTCAATCAATCATCTATTTGTAATGGGACATGGAGCAGGAGATCCAGGGGCTTCATATAACGGTATCAACGAGCGAGACTTTACAAGAAATGAACTTATGCCATATTTACAAAAATGGGCAGGGCGCTTAAAAACAAATCGTATAACCTTTTATGATACAAATGCGGATATGTTCCAAGACACTCGTAGAATGCAGGGTGCGTATACGATTAGTAGTAGTTTTTCTTCTGTAACAGAATTTCATTTAGATGCAGGAGCGATTGGTATTAGTACTGGTGGGCATGTGATTGCGCATCGTAACGGCAACTCATATACGACACAAAATTATGCCATTGCTAATGTGATACGCACACATGTAGGTTTATGGGGCTCTGTTCAAAATACCGGTGGTATCAACTTAAGAAGTGATTTATTGAATTTGAATGTACTACATTCTCGTGGTATCCCTTATCGACTAGCGGAACTAGGATTTATCACCAATACTCGTGATGTAGAAAATATTCGTAGAAACATGGATCAAATTGCTAAAGGGATTGTAGAAGGAGTGACAGGAGAAAGATTGTAAAGTAATCATTTCTGTTTTATCAATTTTTTATCAAATATTAATCCTCTTATTGACAAAAACCAATTTTACCTGTAGGGTTTAATTATAAAAACTTGTTAGGTGAGGCTCCTAAAAGAACACAGGCTACTGCCCTCAAACGTCGAGAGACGCCACAGGGTATAACAGGCAACGTCGGCTTAAGGCGTGCTTAACGTAGCTATCTGGATTATATTTCCAGAATTACGTCTTTTAGTGCTAAAGCTCAGACGAGAAGTTCGTTCAGGTAAACACTGGTACCATTTTGATGGGATCTTATGAGACGGCTTCTTTTGGAGGCCGTCTTTTTTATGTACTTCCTGTTTTTTCCAAACGAATCCATCCAACAAGTTTATATCGAAAAAACGATGTAACAAAGGAGAATACGAGATGAGAACATTAAATGATACAAATAACCTAGAAACACAATTGAAGATTCTTAATTATCTTGAGCAAAAAAAGCTTGAAGAATTGAAGAACTATTTAGCAACGATCGAGAAAGTGGAATTGATCCAACTATTTGTTACGTTACCTTTAGATAAGCAAGTACTGGTCTTTCGATTATTATCAAAAGACAAAGCCCTCGAAATCTTTGAAACATTTGAACCGTCTGTCCAACAAGATTTGCTTCGTTCGTTTACGGATGATGGTGTGATTGAATTTGTGAATGAGATGGCTCCAGATGATCGGGTAAGGTTGTTTTACGAACTACCAGCAAGTGTGACTAAAAAACTATTGGCAGAGCTTTCTGAAGAAGAGCGAGCAACAACGAATCGATTGATGGGCTATGAACATGAGACAGCTGGACGGATCATGACGACTGAATTTATTTCAATTAAAAAAGAAATGACTGTTGAAGAAGCACTGCATAAAATCAGAAGATTAGCGAAAGAAATGGAAACAATCTATATTTTGTATGTGACAGATATGGCGAAAAAAATTGAAGGAGTACTATCGTTAAAGGATCTAGTCATTGCAGAAAGTGATCAACAGATTGAAGAAATCATGATCAAGCACGTCGCTTATGTAACCACAGATACAGACCAAGAAGAAACTGCACGATTGTTACAAGAGTTAGATTTGATCGCTATTCCCGTCGTAGATAAAGAAACACGACTAGTAGGTATTGTGACAGTGGATGACGCCATCGATGTCTTAGAGCAAGAAACGACCGAGGATATGTTCAATGCTGCTGGTTTAGCAGACGTCGCCTCTGTAGAAGCTGATCGTAGTACAGTACTGATTAACGGGAATCTTTGGCAAATATGGAAAGTCCGGTTGCCTTTCTTAGCGATCACATTGGTTGCAGGGATGTTAGCTGGTCTAGTAATCGATGAGTTTGAACAAACGTTAGAATCTGTGGCTGCTGTTGCTATTTTTATTCCTTTGATCATGGATATGGGTGGAAATGTAGGGACGCAATCATCGACGGTTTTTGTTCGTGGATTATCTTTAGGGCACATTGATCTCAACACATTTATCAAGCACTTTTTGAAGGAAACAGGGATTGGTCTAAGTTTAGGGATTGTTGTAGGGATCGTATCTGGAATAGTCGCTTCTGTGTGGCAAGGCATACCATTGTTAGGTGTAGCTGTGGGGATCTCTCTGGTCTTTGCAATGACCTTAGCTGCCGCCCTTGGTTTTTTGATTCCTTTTATCTTATTGAAATTGAATATTGATCAAGCTGCTGGATCTGCACCGATTATTACATCGATCAAAGACATTGCTGGGTTGTTTATTTACTTTATTTCAGTTAACGTATTCTTAGGCTACCTATTGTAGGAATAATTAGTAATATAGCCATACCTTTTTAGTAGAAACATCAAGAAATATTCTATGATCTACCATAGTAGGCCTTCTCTTGATCCTCCATTAAAATGAGTCTTTTCCGTAAAGAAAAGCAGGGTTGCTTTTGTTTTTACAGTGGCTTTGCTATACTTGAAATGGAATGGATAAAGGAGGAGAAAAGTGAAACAGAATTTTGCAATCGTAGGACTTGGACGTTTTGGTGGCAGTATCTGTCGTACGTTAGTCGAAGCTGGTCAAGAAGTTTTAGCTATTGATAGCAGTGAAGACCGAGTGAATGAATATATGAATATCGCAACACATGCAGTGGTTGCGAATGCACAAGATGAAATGACTTTACGATCTTTAGGAATCAGAAATTTTGATCATGTGATCGTAGCAATTGGAGAAGATATCCAAGCAAGTATTTTAGTGACACTGATGGTTAAAGAAATGGGCGTTCCGAATATCTTAGCCAAAGCACAAAATGAGTATCATGCTCGTGTTCTTGAAAAGATCGGTGCAGATCGCGTTGTTCATCCTGAGAGAGATATGGGGATACGGATCGCACATAATCTTGTTTCTAAAAATATTTTGGATTATTTAGAGCTGTCAGACAAATTCTCGCTCGCTGAGATTCGGGTATCTAATCCCAAGTTCTTTAATAAAACATTAGCAGAACTAAATTTCAGACAGCGATTTGATTTGACTGTGGTAGCCATCCGACGCTTCGATCGTTCTGTCGTAGTGTCACCAGCCGCAGACGAATATGTACGTGAAAATGATAATTTACTTGTTATCGGAGAAACAGAAGATGTAGATATACTTGATGATAAAATGAATCAATAAAAAGGGGCTCATCACATGCAATTAACAATAACGGACAAAGCAAAAGAATGGTTTCAAGCAGAGGTAGATTTACCTGAAAATTATGGTATCCGTTTTTTTGGGAAAGTATATGGCAAAACAGAAGTACATGAGGGATTTTCAATCGGTATGTCTGTGGAGTTACCAGAACGTCCGATGAAACAAGAAACGATCGATGGTCTATTATTCTTTATTGATGAAGCCGATGATTGGTTCTTCAAAGGATATGATCTGGTTGTTGATTATGATCCACAATTAGAGGAACCAACGTATCATTTCCAAGAAACAGCAGATGTATAAGGTGAGAAATAGTCTTTTATCTTTAGGAAAAAAGCCTGACGAACGAAAAGTAAGTTTTACTTACTTTCGGATTGTTAGGCTTTTTTTTAGACAGTCAAACGCTGATCCACTTTTACTGTGTTCATTATAGGAAAAAGTCATTCAAAGAATGAAGTGCAACATACTTCATTCTTTTGAGGGATTAAGCTAGACTGATAAGTAGAGAGGATGGGTGTGATGACAAAAAAAATAATTTATTCAGTACGTTCATTTCGTGAAGAATTTATCGAAAAGATCAAAGAAATAGCACCAGAATATTCATTTCAAACGGAAGTAGCATCCGACGAACTTTCTGAAATAGCGATCAGTATCGGCTGGAATGGAGATTATCAAGAAGATATATTCGCTTCTGACAGCTTAAAATGGGTCCAATCGATTTCTGCTGGAGTAGATAATCTTCCATTAAACGAATTCGCTGACAAAGATATTTTACTTTCCAATGCGAGTGGTATCCATGTAGAATCGATCAGCGAGCATACCATGGGCATTATTTTAGGCTATTCTCGTGGATTGTTCCAAGCCCAACGAGCGCAGTTCCATAAAGAGTGGCTAGGATCAGATATCCATTATCAAGCATTGGCAGATCAAAAATTACTAATTATAGGAACTGGACATATTGGAAAAAAATTGGCACAACATGCAGCTGTATTTGGTTTAGAATGTATCGGCATCAATACATCTGGACATCCAGTGGAAGGATTCAAAGAGACTTATCCATTAGAGAAATTAAAAGAAATCTTACCGAAAGCAATGATTGTGGTGAATATCTTACCTTTGACAGATCAGACAAAAGGGTTGTTTGACGCAAAAGTATTTGAAGCTTTTGATAAAGAAGCGCTATTCATCAATGTAGGACGTGGGCCTTCTGTAAAAACATCTGATTTAATAGCTGCGTTAGACGATGGTCAACTGGCTTTTGCGGCTTTAGATGTGTTTGAAGAAGAACCATTAGCAAAAGATAGTCCATTATGGGAAAGAGAAGATGTGTTGATCACCTCTCATATTGCAGGTCAGACACCACATTTCCAAACGAAGTTTATGGATATTTTTCTAACAAACTTAAAATCCTACGTAGACAAAACAGAATTAGAAATAAATGAAATCGATTTGAATGAAGGCTATTAAATGAAGAAGAATCTCTAGAAGAGGTGTGTAATGACTACCTCTCCCAGAGATTCTTTTATTTTGGTAATTGGATTTTTGGCCAGCCTTTGACTGCTTGAGCAAAAATGAATATGCCCGCAAATGCAATAAACGCTGTTGTATCAAAAGTTGGTGCAAAAATCATCAGGATCGTTGCAATAACAGTGGGTAATGATATCGCATAGATCATTGTTTTTAGACAATCGAGAAAAGTTACTTTAGCTAAACGTAATCTTGCATATACATAAGCCGCAAAATTTGCCATAAGTAAAGTGATGATCAGATTTAAAAAGCTAGGATAAATGGAAATCAAAAATACTAATGCTTTGATCCAAAAAGGGATCGTTGCTTCACTTAATGTACTACGTAAGCTTTCGCCAGTTAGATTTTTTAAAGCATTATTCGTGTACTCAAATTCAAACTGATTATTGTTCAGCAATGCCGAAGTCGTGCCGGTATTCGGTAAAGCTAGAACCAATTTATCCTTTAGCAGACCGACACTTAGGAAATTCCCTATCAAATCTGAAGAGATATCTTCAGGGGTACGTTTTCCTTCGGGGTCAAAGGTAAAGATAATCGAATCCGTTTGATAAATAAAACCTTCATTTGTTGGCGAATCGATTTGTCCATCACGAATCTTAAAATCTGGAATTTCAGCTGCAATTTTTTGACCATCGGACTTGATAGTGTCCAGCACTTGAAAAATTTGGTAAGAAATAGGTAATGCCATTAGTACACTCAAACATAAAAGATAGACTAATGATTTTCCAAATGATACGTTTTTAGCATTTTTAAGCTCGGTGAATCGAGCAAATGAGCTAATGATTAGTTGTTTTGTTGTCATAATTACTCCTTCTGTAGAATTGTCATCACTAGCAATTCTAGCGGAGTATGCTATGAATTACAAGAGTTCTAAAACATTCTCTCACGATAGATAAGGTTATATTCTTATCGATCATTGTTTTCTAGAGATGAAAATTATTAGCAGATAGAGTATGATAGGAAAGAATGATAAATAAGGTAGGTAGAAAAATGAAGATTTATGTTCAATTTAAAAGCTATTTAGAAAGTAAAGGATATTGGGAAGTTTTCATCTATCTATTTTTTGGTGGATTAGCAACAGTTGTCAACTTCGTCAGTTATGCAATCGCGCAACAAATCTTCCAGTTATCGATGCCAGTATCGAATACGATTTCTTGGATTTGTTCTGTTTTATTTGCATTTGTCACCAATAAGGTATGGGTGTTTCAATCCAAATCTCCTAGTTATACGCATTTATTTATCGAATTTGGGAAATTTGTTTTTTACCGAATCGTTTCTTATGGACTAGACATGGGCGCCATGTTCTTGATGATCAAAGGGTTGGAAATGAATGATTATGTCGCTAAAATCATTACACAGATCTTAGTCGTATTGGCAAATTATGTCTTTAGCAAATTATTTATTTTCAACAAGACAGAAATTATCGAAGAACCAGCAGAAACCAGTAAAAAATTGGAAGACTAGGCATAACAATTGAAGAATTTCCCTCACTTTGTTACTCTTTTAGTGTAAAGAGACCCAACAAATTTGAGGAGGAATTTTTTTATGACTTACACATTACCAGATCTACCTTATGCATTTGATGCATTAGAACCATATATCGACGAAGAAACGATGCATTTGCATCATGACAAACATCACAATACTTATGTGACAAACTTAAATGCAGCAATCGAAAAATATCCTGAACTAGGCGAAAAAACAATAGAAGAATTGCTTTCAGACATGGATGCTATTCCATCTGACATTCAAACTGCTGTACGTAATAATGGTGGTGGACATGCGAACCATTCATTCTTCTGGAAAATCATGGCACCAAATGCTGGTGGCGAGCCAACAGGAGCAATCAAAGACGCAATTAACGAAACATTCGGCGATTTTGCAACATTCAAAGAAGAATTCAAAAAAGCAGCGGCAGGACGTTTCGGTTCTGGCTGGGCTTGGTTAGTACTTGAAGATGGTAAACTTGCAATCACTTCTACAGCCAACCAAGACTCACCATTGATGGAAGGCAAGAAACCTGTTCTAGGTTTAGATGTTTGGGAACATGCTTACTACTTGAAATACAAAAATGTACGTCCTGACTACATTGAAGCTTTCTGGAATGTTGTGAATTGGGATGAAGTGAACAAGCATTTCGCAGGCTAAAATAGCGTTCTTCCATTTGCCATGGAATTTAGAAAATTAACGGGGCAATGCTTGCGAGCGTTTTCTAAATTCGGTATAATGTTTTTGCAAGGGTTACTTGCAAGAACTTTTTTGGAGGCTATATATTTATGGAACACGGAACAGTAAAATGGTTCAACAATGAAAAAGGATTTGGGTTTATTACAGTAGACGGTGGAGACGATGTATTCGTACATTTCTCAGCAATCCAAGGCGATGGCTTCAAAAGCTTAGAAGAAGGCCAAGAAGTAGAATTCTCTATCGTTGAAGGTGCGCGTGGTCCTCAAGCTGCTGAAGTATCTAAATTATAAGATCATGTTGACGAAAAAAGAAGATACGGCTTTCCGTATCTTCTTTTTGTTTCTTTATTTTCTTTTTCTGGAAAAAATGGTTTTACAAGAAAAATTAGTTAATTTTGGTTATTGCCAAACATAATTTCTTTGATTTTTTGGACTAAGTGCTTATTATCTGAAGTAGAAAAATCATTGCGGATAGTAATATAAGGAATTTCATTTTCATAGCTGATTATTTTGGTGGGGGCCTCAGTTGTACGAATAATCAATTCAGGATTCAGCAATAATTCATTTGTGAAAAGGACATTCAAATACAAACCTAAATGGTTTTGTAAAACTTTTACATATAATAATTCGATACTTAAAGGATAATCACTTTCTAATTTTACTTTGATCTCTTTATCAAAAAATGTGGGTGGGGCAATGACTAAAAATGCTTCGATCTCTCGCGTATGGAGAGCTACTAGAATGTTTTAACAATATTTACTTGAACAATCACTTATAACAAATAAAAAAGACGGAGAGAACGGAGAAGTTGTTTCATTTCCGGATTTCTCCGCTTTTTTTTGCTGGAAATGCTTAATAGGAAGGCATAAACAAAGTTAAAAAAACTAGTTTTTTTAATTTATTGAACAAAAAATCATAAAAATCCAATAAAACGTATAAAAAGAATCGCTTTCTTTCTTTTCTGTTTATGCGCCCTATGGTATGATAATTAAGAATTTTAAAAAAAATACATATGAATCACGAAGAAAAACACTATTTTTTAAAGTTTTATTAGGATTAAGTAGTTGGATTGCTGAATGATTGGGTGTATGAGAGAATAATCAAGAATATGTATGATAGAGGTGTAGTATGAAGCGGTGGCAAAAAGTGATATTGACTTTGTTGGGAATAGTCGTACTTCTCATCGGCGGAGTTTCAGCTTATGGAATCAAGTTTATGGGAGAGGCGAGCCAAACAGTCAATCGGATTTCAAAACAATCTGATCGTGTATCAGCAAAACGTGACGATCGAGTAAGTATTGATGATCAAGAACCCTTTTCAGTATTATTATTAGGATTAGATACAGGAGGCCTTGGACGAACAGAACAAGGGAGATCCGATACGATGATGGTCGTGACTGTCAATCCACAACAAAAGAAATCAACGATTATTAGCTTGGATCGAGATATCTATACGAATATCGTCGGTTATGGGACGGTCGATAAGTTGAACCATGCCTATGCATTTGGTGGCGTAGAGATGGCAATGGATTCGATCGAACAATTACTTGATATCCCTATTGACCACTATGTCACAATCAATTTGGATGGTATGAAGGACTTGATCGATGCAGTAGGTGGGATCGAGATCGACAATAAAATCGACTTTACTCTAGATGGCGTCCATGTTCCAGAAGGAAAACAAACAGTTGATGGTGAAAAAGGGTTGGCGTATGCAAGAATGCGGCATGAAGATCCTGAAGGTGATATCGGCCGACAAGCACGTCAACGAGAAGTTGTGACGAAAATCGTCAATAAAGTACTCAGTCTTGATGGCGTTAGCAATTATCGAAAACTTTTAGATGCGGCAGGTAACAATGTGACAACTGATTTGGATTGGGATGACATGCTAGATATCGCAACGAATTATACCTCCGCTTTCCAAACAATCAAGCAAGACCAGCTAAAAGGAAAAGATACGACGATCAATGATGTGTACTACCAAATACTAGGTCAAAATGACTTATTATCGATCCAAAATCAATTGAAGAAACAATTAGAGATCAAGCCAAGTGATACGTTGCCTAACTTAAAAAATGATAATGCCTATATGATGTTTTATGATGATTCAGAAAATGGTGAAGGAGATACCACTGCTAATACCACAACCGGTGAGACATCTGAATATTCACAAGATACGTACAATCAGTATGGCACCGATGGGTACGGTCAGCAGTCGGTCTATTCAGAAGACACCTCTCAATACTACGACCCAAATCAGTATAACCAGCAACAATATTATGACCCATATGGCGGTCAACAAAATGATCAAAGCACAGAGACTTGGACAGGCAATGGCTATTAACAAAGCTTTGTTCTTATGATTTAAACAATAAATAAAACGAGTAGATATCGAAATTTAAGGATACATCCTTAAATTTTGATATTTTTTTAGTTTTTTAAGTTATGTTATTTTTATTTTGTTTTAAGTGTTTTTCTTATAACGGCAAATAATTTAAAATGATAGATAGATTTTATTTGATTACAGAAATGTCTTGAAAATGTTTGTTTATCAGATTTTTTTACGTTAATTTATTCAAAACAGAGTAGTTTTATATATTTTTATTTTTATACTCAAAATTAAAAAACGCTAATTCTTATTTAAAAATGTTATATTTTTAGTTTTTATTTGTTATGATATCGTTGTGCAAGAGGGAAATACATAGCACGAGATAAAATTGTTGATGGGGGATATACATACTAATGAAAAGAAATGTTCGTCTAAAGAAATTATTGGCTGGCGCTGCATTATGCAGTCTGCTAGTCGCACCATTGTTTTTGAATGAACAACAAAGTGCAGCAACAGAACAAACAATCAAAACAACACCTGATTTTGGTGTAGGTCAAGGTATTGAATGGCCAGAACAAGTCGTTGCACCATTTGTTGATATGACAGCTTATACATCAGGTACAGAGTTGTCGAATAATGGCGCGTTGAATCTAGCGGCAATTGCAAAGGAAACTGGGCAAAAATTCTTTAATTTAGGATTCATGCAAGCGAAAGGAATCAAAGATGGTAAGATCGATTGGGCATGGGGCGGATTTGCAGGATTGAGTGAGAATGACAGTGATCAATGGCAATATGAAGGTATCAAAAAAACGATCCGTGAATTAAGAGTGGTTGGTGGAGATGCTGCTGTTTCATTTGGTGGACTGAACACAGGTGCTTTCTGGGAAGTCAGCCATGATGAAGATATGCTTTATGATGCTTATATAGAAGTGGTTCAAGGATATGGCTTTACTCGTGTAGATTTTGACGTGGAAGCAGGAGCGATGGGCTATACAGAAAACTTACTCAATGCGAAAGCAGTCAAACGACTACAAGATACTACAGGAGTACAAGTAACGTTGACATTACCTGTTATGCCGACTGGTTTGATTTCGACTGGACTATCCGTATTGCAAGCTTATTTAGAAGCAGGTGTCGATTTGACCAATGTCAATATTATGACGATGTGTTATGGTCCGAGCGTCATTGATTATGCACAAGGATCATTAGATGCGGTCGACAATACAATGGTCCAATTGAAGAATCATTATCGCCAATATGCTGGTATCACTTTGACTGATGAAGAAGCGTATGCAAAATTAGGTACAACTCCTTCGATTGGTTTTGAGAACGAACAACATCCGTACTTCACGACAGAAATGTTCAATCAAGTTGTCGAACATGCAAGAGAACGTAAAATTGGTATGGTTTCTTATTGGTCGATGAACCGTGATGCAAAAACAGATGGTGGACAAGGACAAATAAAGAACCAATTTGAATTCTTAAAAGTGAGTGAATCATTTGCTGAAGGTAATGAGGGCGGTGGAAGCGAAACTCCGGAAGATAAAGAAAAACCGTCTGTTCCGACAAATCTTTCTGTTGGGGACATTACAAAAAATAGTGCGCATATCAACTGGACGGCGGCGACTGACAATGACCGTGTGGCAAAATATAACGTGAGATTAGTAGGGAATGGACAAACGATCAATGTTACGACTACTTCTCTTTCATACGCGTTTGCAAACTTAAAAGCCGATACAGAATATATGGTAGAAATCAATGCAGAAGATCGTTCTGGAAATATTTCGGATACGGCAAAAGTTGCATTCACAACTTTAGCGGATGTAGTAGATCCAGAGGAGCCGGGAGAACCTGGTGAACCAGGGGAGGCACCTGCATGGGAGGCGACAAAGGTTTATTTAGGTGGAGAAGTTGTATCTTATAAAGGTGCTTTATATCGCGCTAAGCATTGGACGCAAAACAATGTACCGAGCGAGTCAGGCCAATATGGTCCTTGAGAATTGATTTCAGGAACGCCAGAAGGTGGCGATGAGATCGCCGCGTGGGAAGCGAATAAAGTTTATGTACAAGGAAATCGAGTGATGTATAATGGGATCGTTTATGAAGCGCAATATTGGACACAAAACAACAAGCCAAGCGAAGCTGGATTGTACGGTCCTTGGAAACAGGTTGGATAAAACATTCGAATAATAGAATCATATAAAAAAGCTACGTGAGCGATCACGTAGCTTTTTTAAATCATTGTTGTGTGATTCATTCTAGTACGTTGTTATTAGTTAAAACCTATCGATTAATTCAAAATAAAAATCGCGTAATTCAAGATAGATGCAAAAAATACCCATAAATAGTAAGGAATCGTCAACCACATTGCTGTGCGATTGTGCAGCCATAAATGATAGACCAAAGCTGTTAAGAAAATCATTAATAAAGTGATATCGATTGCTGAAATCAAAGTATTTCCAAGGTTGAAGAATAAAGCTGACCATAAAAGGTTGAAGATGAATTGAATAGTAAAGAGCCACAGTAGTTTAGAGCGGTGTTTTTGATTTTGTGTATTTAGAATAAAGTACAAAGAAATGCCTATTAAAATGTAGAGGACCGTCCACATAGGACCAAAAATCCAACTAGGTGGTGCAAAAGCTGGGAGTTGTAACGAGTAATAATATTTTCCTGGATTGCCGCTAAGAATGCCAGATAAAAATCCCAAAGCAACGATTCCGATAATGCAAACCCACAAACGATAATCTTTTAATCGATTGATAGTGTATACCATAACAAAAACTCCTTTCTTTAGACAGTTTAACATAATTATTTATAACAGCACCTATTTATGGCTTGTGATTTATTAAGTTATTTTAAAAAATGTTGATATAGCGTACATATTGACCGAAATAAATTAGTGACGAGGTGATTAAATCGGTGATAAAAGCTTTTTTAGGTTGATTTTTAAACGTTGTTGCAATACCGAACATTTTTGTTTTTACTTTTTTATTTAACTATAAAACGGGGATAAAACGATTAAATAACCTTAATTTCTTTTTTGTTTTCGTTATATTATTTTGAGTTATCTGATATTATAAAATTTGTAATCGATTACGAACAAGGAAATGAATTAGTTGAATGGGGAGAGTTTGGAAAATGAAGAAAAAAAGTGTAAAAAGATTATTAGCTGGAGCAGCATTGTGTAGCTTATTAGTTGCACCGTTGTTTTTAAATGAAGAGCAAGGAGCGGCAACAGTGCAAACAGTTCGCGCAACACCTGATTTTGGTGTAGGTCAAGGAATCGAGTGGCCAGAACAAGTCGTAGCGCCATTCGTAGATATCACGGCGTATACTTCAGATGAAGTACTGTCAAATAAAGGTGCCTTGAATATGGCAGCAATTGCTAGAGAAACAGGTCAGCGTTTCTTTAATCTAGGGTTTATGCAAGCTAGAGGGATCAAAAATGGGAAACTTGATTGGGCTTGGGGAAGCTTCAATGGATTGAGTGAAAGTGATAGTGACCAATGGCAATATGAAGGAATCAAGCAATCGATCCGTGAGTTAAGAGAAGTAGGCGGAGATGCAGCTGTGTCATTTGGCGGATTAAATTCTGGTGCCTTCTGGGAAGTAACGCAAGATGAAGATATGCTTTATGATGCTTACATGGAAGTTATCCAAGGTTATGGTTTTACACGTATTGACTTTGACGTAGAAGCTGCTGCTATGGGGTACCACGAAAATTTAGCAAATGCGAAAGCAGTAAAACGATTACAAGATGCAACTGGGGTTGACGTGACGTTGACATTACCAGTTATGCCTACAGGATTGATCTCAACAGGATTATCTGTCTTGCAAGCTTATTTAGAAGCGGGTGTTGACTTAACTAACGTGAATATCATGACGATGTGTTATGGATCAAGTGTTACAGACTATGCGCAAGGTTCGTTAGATGCGGTAGACAATACAATGGTCCAATTGAAAAATCACTACAAACAATACGCTGGTAAAACATTAACGGATGAGCAAGCTTATGCAAAATTAGGTACGACTCCTTCTGTAGGATTTGAAAATGAACAACATCCTTACTTTACAACAGATATGTTCAACTTAGTTGTACAACATGCCAAAGAACGCAAAATCGGTATGGTCTCATACTGGTCAATGAATCGTGATGCCAGAGTAGATGGCGGACAAGGGCAAGTGAAAAATCAATATGAATTCTTAACTGTGGGTCAAAGATTTACAGATGGTTCTGAGATGCCTGAAGATACACAAAATCCATCAACACCGACAAATGTAGGTTCAGATTTCATTACGACACAGCGTGCGCGTATCAATTGGACGGCATCAACGGATAATGACCGCATTGCTCGTTATAACCTTAAATTAACTGGTGCAGGCGAAACAGTATCAGCGACAACAATGGCTGTTTCTCATACCTTTGAAAACTTGAAGAGCAATACGACTTACACAGTTGAAGTGATTGCAGAAGACCGTTCTGGAAATGTTTCGGATGCAGCAACTTATACTTTTACTACGCTTGAAGAATCAGAATCTACTCTGCCCGTTTGGGACCCTGCAACAGTTTACTTAGGTGGAGAGCGTGTTACATATGAAGGGCTGATCTATGAAGCGAGACATTGGACACAAAACGATATTCCAAGTGAATCTGGTCCTTATGGTCCATGGAGACTTGTGACTAAATAATCCGGCGATTTCTTATTACTCCATAGATAAAATGATAAATCGTAAAAATTATTAATAACTTCTATTGTAAAATGATATTTAAGTTATTATTTATATAGATGTGTAAAAGAAGAGAGTCTTAAATAAGCTCTCTTCTTTTTGTTGGAAAAACAATATGTATATTGAAACATTAAGAAAATATTAAGTGTACAATAGAAACATTTAGGTGATTAACTATCCTTATTGCTAGTTAAATCCTATTAAATCAATCTTTTTATTAGATGTTTTAAATTAGCTTATCTGCGATAAGGTTATAAAAGCATAATGTTTGTTTTTATTTTAGAAAACGTTTACAATAAACCTATCAAATATAGGAGGTTCAGTTATGAAAAAGTTTAGTATTATGATGTTCGTAGGAATTGTTATGTTAGGTTTGTTTGGTTTTGGTACATCTGGTTATGCACATGGTTATGTAACATCTCCAGGGAGTCGTGCCTATTTCGGTACAGCAGCTGCAGGTAATTTGAATCAAAACGTTGGGCGCGCACAATGGGAACCACAAAGTATTGAAGCGCCTAAAAATACATTTATTGATGGAAAAATCGCAAGTGCAGGTGTTAGTGGGTTTGAACCATTAGATGAACAGACAGCAAATCGTTGGCATAAAAGTGTAATTAATGCTGGTCCTTTGAATATCACTTGGAACTTAACTGCACAACATCGTACAAGTACTTGGGATTACTATATTACAAAACCAGGTTGGAACCAAAATCAACCTTTGAAATTCAGCGATTTTGAATTGATTACAAAAATCGATGATAAAGCAACAGTTCCGCCAAAAACAGTAAATCAAACAATTACTGTTCCTCAAGATAGAAAAGGCTACAACGTGATTTTAGCTGTTTGGAATATTTCAGATACAACAAATGCGTTCTATCAAGTAATTGATGTCAATGTTCAATAGAAAAACCTTGAAGAGAAACCTTTTTAACTGATCATATAAAGAACACCTATGAAGTGACTCTCATTTTCACTTCATGGGTGTTTATTTGTATGTTCGAACCATTTAAAATCAATAGGACGAGGTTCGATGATGATCCCATTTTTTGGCGAACTTCAGGTTGTATTGTATGATAGAAATAAGGATACCAAAAGGGAAGGGTTACGGAGGAAATCAAATGAAAAAATTTTTACGGAAAAAAAAGAAAAACAAAGAATCGATTGAAGATACTGTAATCGAAAACGAAGAAACAAAAGTAGAAGAAACATTGGAGCAAACACCTGAGGAACAAAAGGAATTTGCTTCCTTTTTCGCTGAAACAATGAAAAGACTTCCTCAAAAAACAACCGCAGCTATTTTACGAAATTTTGATTCGTCAAAAAGCAAAGCGGAACAAACATTAGCAAAGAGTAGAACACAATTCGATCGTTTATTTGAAGAATTCTTAAAAGGGGTAGATGAACCCTTACGTAGAAAATGCCATGCAACGATTCATGCGGCCTCTTTGACAGCGGCGATCATCGGTTGTTCACCGATCCCTTTTTCAGATGCTTTTTTACTTGTACCAGTTCAGCTAACGATGATGGGACGTCTCCACAAGTTATTTGGACAATCATGGTCTGAATCATTAGGTAAAAGTGTCTCAAAAGAGTTGATCGTTGTTAGTTTAGGTAGAAGTGCAGTAGGGAATATCATTAAGATCATTCCGGCAGTAGGTACAGTGGCTGGTGCAGCGATCAACGCAACAGTCGCTAGTACGATCACCGAATCATTAGGCTGGATCACAGTAAAAATGTTGAATGATGGCGAAGATATTTTTGATGATGTCATGTCTTTCAAAGGGCAAGTTCAAACACTTTTTACTTTATTGAAACGAAAAAAACAAATGAAATAAGGTTTAATCAGAAATAATCGGATAAAAAAATAAGCATTGACCTCGGAAATAGTTTTGACTATTAAGTAAAGGAAAATGCTTATTTTTTATAAGGATTCTGGCTGGCGCTATTGAATTATTTTTTTGTTAATTTCACGACGACTTCACAACGTGCTGTCTGAGGGAACATGTCGACAGACTGTAGATACTCGACGTGAAATACTTTCGCTAATTGGACGAGGTCCCTTGCTAAAGTCGAAACATTGCAAGAAATATAAACTAATTTTTGCGGTGGGTTTTTTAAAATTGCTTGGATCAACTGCTCATCCAAACCAGTACGTGGCGGATCAACAATGATCCCATCCGGACGAAAGCCTTTATTCAACCACTTTGGTAAGAGCTCTTCTGCCGTACCCACTTCATAACGAGTATTCTCATAGCCTAATCGTTGTGCGTTTTTCTGTGCATCTGAAATGGCTTGGGGGATGGTATCCATTCCGCGTACTTCTTTTGCTTTGTTTGCCACACTCAAACCAATTGTCCCAACACCACAATAAGCATCTACGATCGTTTCTTCTGGTTGGATGGCTAAAGCTTTGATTCCCTCACCGTATAAGACTTCTGTTTGTTGAGGATTCAACTGGAAAAAGGCACGAGGTGAAAGATCAAAAGTTACTTCATTGATCCGTTCCTCAATGGCTTCTTTTCCCCAAAGGTGTTTTGTTTCGTCACCCATCACGAGGGAGGTTTTTAAAGGTTGCACGTTTTGCATGATCGAAACGACTTCAGGGAGTTGCTGATTGATCTCACGAATCAGGGCATTTTTTTGTGGGAATTTTTGACTCCTGGTGATAAAGACAACTTGTAGCTCACCTGTCTGTATACCCACTCGAACCATGATCGTGCGGAAAATTCCGCTATCCGCACGTTCATCATAAATCGGTAAATCATATTTATTCAATAAATCGACGACTGTATTCATCACTTTTTGTGTCGCAGGCTCTTGCACTAAACAATCAGTAATTGCCACTAAGTCATGAGAATTGGCTTGATAGAGTCCAGCTTCGATTTTGTCTGTCTGTTTATTTTTTCTCAATTGAAATTGCGCTTTGTTCCGGTAACGCCATGGATCCTCCATTCCAATCGTTGGTAAAAGTGGATACTCACGATAACCGGCGGGTTTGAATTTTTCTAAAGCCTGCAAAAGCAAATCTTTTTTGAAATCGAGTTGTGCATGGTACGCTAAATGTTGCAATTGGCAACCACCACATTCATAGTAGACTGGACATGGAGCAGTCACACGGTCACTACTTGTTTTTTTGACTTTAACGAGTTGTCCTTCGGCATAGCGAGGGGTCGCTTTGGTGATCTTCACTAGGACTTCTTCTTTAGGAAGGGCATACGGAACAAAGACGATCATGCGTTTAAAGTAGCCGATTCCTTCTCCGTTGATCCCTAAACGTTTGATTTTTAATGTGATCGTTTGGCCGTTTTTAACAATTGCTTCTGGCATAGGTATCTCCCTTTTTATCATTATGTGGCTATATTCTAACATATTATAGCGAAAGTTGGGGATTTTCTATGTTATGATAGGAATATATGTTCGAGGAGGGATAGTTTGCTTTCTATTGCAAGAATCAGTAAAGGCAAGGGGCCTTTTTATCAGATCGATCTATCAGATGGCGAAACACTACAAGTATCAGAAGATATTTTAGTACGCTATCGTTTATTAAAAGGACAAGAATTGACAGAAGATAAATTAGCTGAAATCAAAAAAAGTACAGGTTATGATTTTGGTTTACAACAAGCATTAAATTATTTGAGTTACCAATTACGAACGGAAAAAGAAATTCGGATCTATTTAAAAGATAAAGAGATCGGACAAGAAGACCGTCATAAAATCGTTGAAAAACTAAAAGAATTAGGTCTTGTTGACGATTTGACGTTTGGTGAAAGTTACGTCCGAACGAATATGCGTTTGAGTGACAAGGGACCAAAAAAATTAGCACAACAAATGCAACAAAAAGGGCTATCACCAGAAGTGATCGAGCAGTCTTTAAGCCAGTACCCATTTGAAGAGCAAGTAGAAAATGCACGGCAAACAGCGGAAAAGACTTACGAAAAAAATCGTGCCAAAAGTCAAAAGGATCTATTACGGAATATCCAACAGAAATTGATGACAAAAGGATTTACCAATGATGTGATCCAAGAAGCGATGCAAACCTTACCTCAAGAAACTGATCCAGAAGTTGAATATGAGCTTTTAGTACAACAAGGAGAGAAGATCTGGCGTAAGAATAGTCGCTTTGAACCTCAAAAGAGAAAGATGAAAGTAAAGCAGAGTCTCTATCAAAAAGGCTTTGATTTTGAGATGATCCAGCGCTTTATTTTAGAAAAGGAAGAAGAAGCAAGTGAGTAGAGAATGGGAAAACTGGTCCTTAGAAAAAACAAAAGAATTTCAAGAACGTTTTATTGAATGGTATGAGCTTGAAAAGAGAAATCTCCCTTGGCGTTACAATCAAGACCCTTATCGTATTTGGATATCAGAAATCATGTTGCAACAAACCAGAGTCGATACAGTCATTGATTATTTTTATCGCTTTATGGAGTGGTTCCCAACCATCGAAGCGTTGGCGCAAGCACCCGAAGAAAAACTGTTGAAAGCTTGGGAAGGCTTAGGTTACTACTCACGGGCCAGAAATATTCAAGCTGCTGCAAAACAAATCATGGAAGATTTTGACGGAAAGATGCCACGAACACCGGAAGAAATCAGTACATTAAAAGGGATCGGTCCTTATACGACAGGGGCAATCGCAAGTATTGCTTTTGGGCTACCTGAACCAGCGATCGATGGAAATGTCATGCGTGTGGTTAGTCGGCTGTTCTGTATTGAAGAAGATATTGCGAAAGCATCGAGTCGCAAAGTGTTTGATCAAGCCATGCGGAAAATCATTGACGAAGAGCATCCGGGTGAGTTCAATCAAGCATTGATGGATCTTGGCTCAGCAATCTGCACGCCGACCTCGCCTAAATGTGAGGAATGCCCAATCCAAGCATTTTGTTTAGCAAAAGAAAAAGGAATCCAAACCGCCTATCCTGTCAAAACAAAAAAAGCAAAGCCGCGAGATGTTTATTATGTTTGTGCAGCGATTGAAAACGCAGAAGGTGCATTTTATTTTGAACAACGAGATCAACAAAAATTACTGGCTGATATGTGGACATTTCCGATGGTAGAAGTAACGAAAGAGGTATACGAAAAACTAGAAGCAGACTGGCAACCTAAGAACGAAATCAGTTTGTTCGATGAGGTTTTAGTCGCTGAAGAAGGTGCTTCAGTATTGCCTTTTGCTCATGCGGACAAAATCGTATGGCAAAAAAGGCATCTAGGGGAAGTGACGCATATCTTCAGTCATTTGAAATGGCATGTTTTATTGTTTTATGGTCGGTTGCCTAAGACTGAAAAAGACCTATCTGAGACTGGCAAACAGACGCAGTGGCTGATACCAGAAGCATTTGAACAAGTGGTTTTCCCAAAAGTACAAATGAAGCTAGTCGAGCAGTTGGATAAAAATCGAAACAATAGTAATCCTTTCTAGGCAAAGATGATTTTTATTGCTATAATAATTACGATGTCGGTGTAATGAACACCCCAACACAAAGCACAAAATGTTGCTAAGGAAGGATTGCGATGGGAGTTCCAAAAGAAGGAGAGTTTGTAACGATCCAAAGTTATAAACACGACGGCAAATTGCATCGAACGTGGCGCGATACCATGGTATTGAAAACAAGCGAACATTCAATGATCGGTGTCAATGATCATACTCTTGTAACAGAGTCTGATGGACGACGTTGGGTGACGCGAGAACCAGCGATTGTATACTTTCACAAAAAATACTGGTTCAATGTAATAGCAATGATCAGAGAAAAGGGGGTTTCCTATTATTGTAATCTGGCTTCACCTTTTTTATTAGATGATGAAGCATTAAAATATATTGATTATGACTTAGATATCAAGGTTTTTCCTGATGGCGAGAAGCGCTTGTTAGATGTCGATGAATATGAAATGCACAGTCAAATGATGAATTATCCAAGTGATATTGACTTCATTTTAAAAGAAAACGTGAAGATTTTGGTTGACTGGATCAATAATGGAGATGGCCCATTCTCAGAAGGCTATATTGATATTTGGTATGACCGTTACAAGCAATTGTCGCAAAAGTAAACGAAAACAGTAAGTAAGTGAAGGAATCTTCATCTTGCTTACTGTTTTTACTTGGATGCTTCACAAGTTTTTTTTCATGTTGAGATGTTGGATGCCCGCATCTTCGAAGACTTCACCGTAGGCTTGATAATCAAGCTTCTCGTAAAAAGGAATAGCAGTCAGTTGAGCGCCTAATTTTATCGTATCAAATCCTTGTTTTTTAGCAAAAGCCTCTGCTTCTCTTAGCAAGACTTGCCCCAAACCTTGTTGACGGTATTCAGCAAGGATTGCCATACGTTGGACTTTTATCTGGCCATTTTCGAGTGGCAGTAAACGAACAGTACCCTGCGCCTCCTGTGCATCTGTATAAAGGACGAAATGGATACAATGCGCTTCATCCTGATCGATTTCTCTCTCAAAGGAAACACCTTGCTCGACAACGAAGACTTGGTTTCTGATACGTACAGCATCGAGATAGATCGGACTCATCGTATCTTTTGTATGAACTACTTTCATCAAACAGCCACCTTTCTTTTCAGTAGTATACTGTAAAGTGATCGGAATGGAAAGTGCATAAAATAAAATCAAAAATAACAGATTTTTTCAAAAGAATGTTATATACTATCATAAAAAAGGAAAGAAGTGAATTATTTGTTCGATAAGTTAAAACAATCAAAGTTGATGTTCTGGTCATTTGAATTGCTGATTTTAGCAACATTGATCTTAGTCTCCTCGAAAATCAGCTTTGTCTTCCAACCAATCGGGACATTCTTCTCCACATTATTTGCACCAGTTTTGATTGCTGGTTTTTTATATTATATTTTGAATCCAATCGTTGGATTATTGATGAAAACAAAAATGAAACGGATCTGGGCAGTAGCAATTGTACTGTTATTGTTAGTTGCCGCTCTGGTCTGGATCTTGTTAAGTGTCATCCCAAGTTTAGTCCAACAAATATCTTCCTTGGCCTCTAACACGCCGAACTTTATTCGCCAAGTAGAGACTTGGTTAGCAGAAGTTGCACAATGGTCCGTATTCAAAGATGTCGATATCAATAAATATTTTGAACAACTGGATATTTCATATGGCACGATCATCCAACAATTTCTGAGTGGCTTATCTAATAGCTTAGGTTCGATCGTTGGAACGATTGCTTCAGCGACCATCGTTATTATTACCGCGCCGTTTATCTTGTTTTACATGTTGAAAGATGGCGAAAAACTTGTACCGAACATCAAACGTTTCTTTCCAGAAAAACGAAGAGAACAAATCGTCGAGTTGTTAGGACAGTTGAATAAAACGTTAGCTAATTATATTAGTGGCCAAGCAATCGAATGCTTATTCGTTGGTACATTCACCTTTCTAGGTTACTTTGCTCTAGGCGTAGACTATGCCTTCCTTTTCGGAGTAATTGCTGGATTGACCAACCTCATTCCTTATTTAGGCCCATATTTAGGTTTAGCTCCTGCCTTTTTAGTGACAGTATTCAATGATCCATTCAAAGCATTGCTATGTTGTGTAGTCGTTTTGATCGTTCAGCAACTAGATGGAAATATCATTTATCCGAATGTCATTGGTAAATCATTGAAGATCCATCCACTAACGATCATTATCGTTTTACTTGTTGCGGGAAACATTGCCGGTTTACTAGGGATTTTTCTAGGTGTACCTTTTTATGCGATCTGCAAAACAATCATTTCTTATGTCGTCAAGATCGTAAAAGAAGATAAACAAAACGAGAACAAGAAAAAAATCGCGACGACTCTTGAATCTTAATGATCGAATGGCTATTTTTATTGCAAAGAAAATCGCTTTATGATACCATTTTAACGTGGCTACCTTTAGCCACGTTTTTTTCTTTAAAAAAATAAAAATTTAAATGAATAAGGAGAGAATGCGATTATGAATGCTGACCCTGAGAGTCAGTCGCTGTTAGCGCAAATTTTATTATTGATCATTTTGACATTGATCAATGCTTTTTTAGCAGCTTCCGAAATTGCAGTTGTATCGATCAATAAAAATCGGATCGAACAAAAAGCGGAAGAAGGAGATGTTAAATCTAAAAAGCTTTTAAAAATATTGCAGAACCCAAATAACTTCCTATCAACTATCCAAGTAGGAATCACTTTGGTCAATATTTTATCTGGTGCATCTTTAGCTAATACTTTATCCGTAAGATTAGCCCCACTACTAGGTGGCGGTGCCGCAGCAAGAAGTATTGCAAATATTATTGTACTGGCTATTTTGACCTATGTTTCGATTGTTTTTGGAGAATTATACCCGAAAAGGATCGCTTTGAATAAATCAGAAGAGGTAGCGAATTTTACCTCAGGTATGATCCGAATGATCGGTGTCGTAGCGAAACCTTTCGTGTGGCTGTTATCTGCATCTACCAGCTTGCTGGCACGGATAACACCAATGACTTTTGACGATGAAGATTCAAAGATGACCCGCGACGAAATGCGGTATATGCTTGAAAACGAAGGGGTATTGAACAACGAAGAGTTGGAAATGCTTCAAGGTGTCTTTTCCTTAGACACAAAAGTTGCAAGGGAAGTAATGGTTCCTCGAACAGATGCTTTTATGATCGACATTAATGACTCCATTGAAGAAAATGTCAACGAAGTACTATCGGAGAATTACTCAAGGATTCCTGTTTATAATGAAGACAAAGATAAAGTTGTCGGAATCCTTCATACGAAAAATTTATTAAAAGCTGCCCATAAATTTGGGTTCGAAAACTTAGAGATCAAAAAAATCATGCAGGAACCACTTTTTGTTCCAGAAACGATTTTTATTGATGATCTATTGTATGAAATGAAAAAAACACAAAACCAAATGGCGATCCTATTAGATGAATATGGCGGAGTCGTAGGTTTAGTGACCTTGGAAGATCTACTTGAAGAAATCGTTGGAGAAATCGATGATGAATCAGATGAAGTAGAAAATCTCTACGAACAAGTCGGTGACTATGAATACATCATTCAAGGTCGAATGCTGATCGATGAATTCAATGAGGCGTTTGAAAGTAATCTCCACATGAGTGATGTGGATACGATGGCCGGCTACTTGATCACAGCTTTAGGCATGATTCCCGATGAAGGAGAAAAACTTTCATTTGATGTTGAAAACATTACCTTGATTTCTGAAGAAATGGAAGGTTCGAGAGTACTCAAAATTCGTGTGATCTTCCATGATCCAGAAGAAATAGAAGCTGAGCCTGAAGAAGAACGTCGCTATTTCAAAAAAGATTTTGAAGACGACGAACCACGAAGATAAAGCACCTTCGATGATCTTTTAACGAAACGAAGAGCGGATATATTACTTGCTTTCTGAAGTGATGTATCTGTTCTTTTTTTGGAGATATCAAATGAAAAGAAAAAGTAAAACTGTTTCGCTTACTTTTTCAAATTGAATATCCATGCTATACTATTTGAGTTGAAGAAAAGGATAGAGGAACTATCGAATAGTCGAAGGGGTTCTCTTTTATGAAGCAATAGACAAATGAAGAATGGAGTAAATTTATGAACAATCCAGAATTAAAACAGCAAGTGGACAATCGACGCACATTTGCGATCATTTCCCATCCGGATGCGGGAAAAACAACGATCACCGAACAACTGCTTTTATTCGGTGGTGCGATTCGCCAAGCAGGAACGGTCAAAGGAAAGAAAACAGGTAATTTTGCAAAATCTGACTGGATGGAAATCGAAAAACAACGTGGGATTTCTGTTACCAGTTCAGTGATGCAATTTGATTATCACGGAAAAAGAGTCAATATTCTAGACACCCCTGGGCATGAGGACTTTTCAGAAGATACGTATCGTACGTTGATGGCGGTCGATAGTGCGGTCATGGTCATCGATAGCGCAAAAGGGATTGAAGCGCAAACGAAAAAACTTTTCCAAGTAGTCAAAAGAAGAGGAATTCCTATTTTCACCTTCATCAATAAGTTGGACCGAGATGGTCGAGAACCGCTTGATCTATTAGAAGAATTAGAAGAGTTATTAGATATCGAATCTTGCCCAATGAATTGGCCGATCGGTATGGGGAAAGGATTGGAAGGATTATACGATATCCATCATAACCGAGTAGAATTTTATCGTCCTGAGAATTATCAAGATGAACGCTTGGCTCAATTAGATGAAGAGGGTCACTTACCGGAGGATCATCCACTAAGAAATAATTCGTTGTACGAGCAAGTATTAGAAGAAGTAGAGCTGTTAAAAGAAGCCGGAGATTCCTTTAATGAAGAAAAAATTGCACGTGGGGAGCAGACGCCAGTATTTTTCGGTTCAGCTTTAACTAATTTTGGTGTTCAGACATTTTTAGAAACATTCGTTGATTTGGCGCCATCTCCTTATGGACATAAAACACGTGAAGAGCAAGTAGTCAGCCCGTATGAACAAGAGTTTTCTGGTTTTGTCTTTAAGATCCAAGCCAATATGAATCCAGCTCACCGAGATCGTATTGCATTTGTACGAATCTGTTCAGGTACATTTGAACGTGGAATGGACGTCTCATTAGAGCGGACGAACAAAAAATTGAAATTGAGTAATGTCACGCAGTTTATGGCAGATGCCAGAGAAAACGTTGAAAATGCTGTGGCAGGAGATATCATTGGTGTGTATGACACTGGAAATTATCAAATCGGTGACACATTATATGAAGGAAAACTAAAAGTAGCTTATGAAGAATTACCTTCATTTACGCCTGAGCTTTTCATGAAAGTAACGGCTAAAAATGTGATGAAACAAAAATCATTCCACAAAGGAATCAATCAATTGGTACAAGAAGGTGCCATTCAATTATATAAAACCTATGTGACCGAAGAGTACATCATCGGGGCAGTGGGACAATTACAATTTGAAGTTTTCCAATATCGGATGTTGAACGAATACAATGCAGAAGTGATCATGTCGCCAATGGGTAACAAGATCGCCCGTTGGATCGAGCCAGAAGATCTGGATGAGAAAATGAGTTCAAGTCGTAATATCTTAGCGAGAGATCGCTTTGATCAACCGCTATTCTTATTTGAGAATCAGTTTGCAGAGCGTTGGTTTGCTGACAAATATCCAAACGTAAAATTAAAAAGTTTGATGTAATCAGTGCTTCCCATTACCTGTACAGTTGTTTCCTTTAAAAATATTCATTTAGCATATAAATTAATACGAACACACAACGATTCATGTTTTCAGTGAATTGTCGTGTGTTTTTGTTGGATTTTAACGTTTTTTTGTTTACTTTGAAAAAATCAATTAAAAACAAATAAAAAAATAGATTAGAATATTTTTGCGTACATATATATAAAATAAGCAAAGAAAGTAGGGATCAAATGGAAACAGAAATCGAAAAAAAACAGCGTATTGAAAGAAAAAAAGCAAAAATGCGTCGAGTATGTCAAATGTTGGATATTGAGAACTGGGAAAAAAATGAACGGATCGTCAATGAAATCCGCTCGATCATCCAAGCGGATCGACCAGTAAAGGGGAGGGAAGTTGGAAATAGTAAAAAGAAAAAAAGGGAATGCCAAGTGCCTTCGACAAAACCCTTTTGATTCATGATTTATTTTTTTCTACATAGCAATTGGTGCATTTAAATTTCTTTTTGGAATAGAGATTTCTACTAAGCCCGGTAACTCGATCACTTGGATGTCATCAGGATGGTACTCAGCGTTATGGATTTTTTTTAAGAAGTAATGTTGGATTTCTTCAATTTCCTTTGGTTGGATATTGCGGTTTTCATTCATCAGGACGATTTCGTTGTGCTCGGGAGCTTCTGTATAAATAACGGTTGTATTTCCTGCGGTATACACCTTAACCATATGTGCATCTGTATTTTCCAACTGATTTAAAACTAATCGTGAATGACTGTTTGTTACATTAACTAGTTTCATGGCGCTCACCTCTCTTATGTATTTAAGAAATAACTTACATTAATTATAATTTTTTTTTAGTAAAATGAACAGCATTTTGTCTTCTTAAAAATGAACGGACGAGAAAAAATCGTTACTTTTTTTCCAAATATAAAAACAAAAGCGGAGAGTGGCAAACTCTCCGCTCCATTTTTTCTACCATTTGAGTGTGAAATTATTCTGTCGGTTCATTGTTTGCTTCTTTGACTAAACGTTCAGGTTTAGAAGTAATGACGATTTTGTCGTCTTTATCTAATTTTGCTTTAAGATCTGAGATCGTTGGATGATCAAGATAGAATTCGGCAATGCCGTCTTCGATTTGTTCTTGGATCGTCCGACGTAATGGTCGGGCACCCATTGCTGGATCGTAACCAAGATCAACCAGCTTTTCTTTGACATTTGTAGGAACGTCCACATGTAATTGTTGAGCCGCCAATAGTTGGTTGACATCATCAAGCATAAGCGTCACGATCATCATCAAGTTTTCTTTTGATAAAGCACTGAACTCAATGATTCCATCAAAACGATTCAAGAATTCAGGTGTGAAGTAGTTGTTCAATTGATTCAAGACAGAACGAGTCACACCTTCACGAGCAGCACCAAAGCCAACATTGGCTTCTACTTTTCCAGTTCCTGCATTACTTGTCATGATGATGATTGTATCTTTGAAGCTGACCGTACGACCTTGGGCATCGGTTAAACGTCCATCATCTAAGATTTGTAGGAACATGTGCAAGACATCTGGATGTGCTTTTTCTACTTCATCAAGCAGAACCAAACTATACGGATTTCGACGTACTTTTTCAGTCAATTGACCAGCTTCTTCATAGCCGACATAGCCTGGAGGGGAACCAATCAATTTTGCGACACTGTGTTTTTCCATGTATTCTGACATATCGAAACGGATCATCGATTCTTCAGATCCAAATAATTCATAGGCTAGTTGCTTCGCTAATTCTGTTTTACCAACACCAGTAGGACCAACAAATAAGAAAGAACCAATTGGACGGTTTTTCTTGCTTAAACCAACTCGATTACGACGAATGGCTTTGGCTACCCGATCAACCGCATCGTTTTGCCCGATCACATGTTTTTTCAAGTCGTCCGCTAAGTTTTTCAATTGAGTTTGTTCTTTTTCTTTCAGTTCACCAACTGGGATGCCTGTACGTTGTTCAACGATTTTTTCCATATCCTTTTCAGAGATTACTGGGATTTCTTCTTCTGAAAGTTGGCGTTCTTGCATTTTTTTCAATTTATTGATTTGATCGCGATAATAAGCTGCTTTTTCGAAATCTTCTTCTTTAGAAGCCAACAACTTTTGTTCTTCCGCTTCTCCCAATTTCTTTTCGATCATTTTTGGATCAACGATTTGGATCGTTAAGTTTTTCTTAGATCCTGTTTCATCCAGTAAATCAATGGCTTTATCCGGTAAAAAACGATCTTGGATATAACGATTGGACAATCTAGCCGCAGCTTCGATCGCAGCATCTGTGTATTTGACATGATGGTAGTCTTCATAGCGCTTTTGCAATCCTTTTAAAATACTGATCGTTTCATCTACAGAAGGTTCATCGACACGAACAGGTTGCATGCGGCGCTCTAACGCAGCATCTTTTTCAATGATTCGGTATTCATTCAATGTCGTTGCTCCAACCATTTGTAATTCGCCACGAGCTAACGCAGGTTTTAATATGTTTCCGGCATCCATGTTACCATCACCAGCTGAACCAGCCCCAACGATTTCATGAACTTCATCTATAAATAAAATAACATTTTCTGCTTGTCTGATTTCTTCGATCAGTTTTTGCATCCGTTCTTCAAATTGTCCTCTGATTCCTGTGCCTTGGACAAGTGAAACAACATCTAAGCGAATCACTTCTTTATCTAGTAATTTTTGTGGTACATCGCCATCAACGATTTTTTGAGCGAGTCCTTCAACCACAGCCGTTTTACCGACACCTGGTTCTCCGATCAATACAGGGTTGTTCTTTGTGCGGCGATTCAAGATTTCGATCACGCGCTTGATTTCATCATCTCGACCGATGACTGGATCGATTTCACCTTGGCGTGCTTCTTCTGTAATATTGATACCGTATTCGCCTAAAAGACCATCTGAAGCGAGTCCTTGTGGTGGTTGTCCACCATTGAAGTTGTTGTTCCCACCAAATTGAGTAGGGGGTGTTTGTTCGTAATTTCCTTGTTGTTGCATTTGACGAGACATCGAACGAAACAGATCGTCCAGACTACCAAAGCCAAATGGATCATTTTGGGCCATACTTGTTAGACCTCCATTTTGCTGATTTTTAATTTTTTGGTAACAG
This sequence comes from Enterococcus sp. AZ095b, assembly GCF_051714725.1. Lineage (NCBI taxonomy): Bacteria > Bacillati > Bacillota > Bacilli > Lactobacillales > Enterococcaceae > Enterococcus > Enterococcus sp. AZ095b. Next base: position 1,012,050 of record NZ_JBIOSL010000001.1, read on the forward strand.
CTCTGACAATAGTCAAGTTGTGTACGTTGGCCATTGACAGTCGCATACAAGTGAATCGTTGCTTCATTTTTTCCACAGTTTTGACAAAGCATAAAACATTCACGTCCTTTCAAACATTGGTCATTAAGTCTATTTTACATCGCGCCTATCTTTGGGTAAAAGAATAACACTCGATCAACAAAACTTGTAAAAGTCATACCTCGTTGACCATTACTGACCATTTAATTTTATTATACTAATTTTTTGAATTGACGCAAGCAATTGATTCTTTTGTTCAGACAATGTGACAAAACATTTGGGTAAGAACCTTAAGTTGTCGACAAATTTGTAGGGATAAAGCTGAAATTTCATGAATCGTTCAATTACTCGACAAACATGATTGGTCAATCGATTTATGAGATATAAAAAAACATGGAATTTATTAAAACAGGAATAATCATCACTATGCATGAAACAGTTCTACAGAATAGTTTATTGGATTTTCTCTCAATTTAAATGAAAACTGTTGTATCTAAGGAAAAAAAATGGTAATCTTTACAGATGAAAGGGTTCATCTGATTAGTTCTATCATGGATTGCTAAAAAAGAAAACCCTCACATAAAAACAACACTCACTTAAAGGAGACCGATTAATATGGAAAAGAAAGAATTTCACGTAGTAGCAGAAACTGGGATCCACGCACGTCCAGCTACACTATTAGTACAAACAGCAAGCAAATTTAACTCTGATGTAAACTTAGAGTATAAAGGTAAATCAGTAAACTTAAAATCTATCATGGGCGTTATGTCTTTAGGTGTAGGTCAAGGTTCTGACGTTACTATCACTGCTGAAGGTGCTGACGAAGCTGACGCTATGGCAGCTATCGTTGAAACAATGAAGAAAGAAGGCTTATCTGAATAATGGTTGAAATGCTAAAAGGGATCGCCGCTAGTGACGGAGTAGCCGTTGCAAAAGCTTACCTGCTAGTTCAACCGGATTTATCATTCAGTAAGACGACAGTTGAGGATACTTCAGCTGAAGAAGCTCGCTTAGATGATGCTTTAGCAAAATCAACTGAAGAATTACAACAAATTCGTGAAAAAGCAGCGCAAAGCTTAGGTGAAGCAGAAGCGCAAGTATTTGACGCACATTTAATGGTTCTTTCAGATCCTGAAATGATAGGTCAAATCAAACAAAACATCAAAGATAACAGTGTAAATGCTGAATCAGCTCTTAAAGAAGTAACGGATATGTATATCGGTATGTTCGAAGCAATGGAAGATAATGCTTACATGCAAGAACGTGCAGCAGATATTCGTGACGTTGCAAAACGTATTTTAGCACATCTATTAGGTGTGACTTTACCAAACCCTTCAATGATCAATGAAGAAGTTGTTGTCGTGGCGCATGATTTGACGCCAAGTGACACTGCTCAATTAGATCGTAACTTCGTAAAAGCTTTTGTAACAGATATCGGTGGACGTACATCGCATTCTGCAATCATGGCTCGTTCTCTTGAAATTCCAGCAATCGTTGGAACAAAAGAAATCACTGCGAAGGTCAAAGAAGGCGTAATGTTAGCTGTTAATGGGATCGAAGGCGATGTAGTCATTGAACCAACAGCAGAACAAAAAGCCGAATTTGAAAAAATCGGTGCAGATTATGCTGCACAAAAAGCAGAATGGGAAAAACTGAAACATGCTGAGACAGTGACTGCCGATGGCAAACACTTTGAATTAGCAGCCAACATTGGTACACCTAAAGATTTAGTTGGTGTACACAACAATGGTGGTGAAGCAGTTGGACTTTATCGTACTGAATTCCTTTATATGGATTCACCAGATTTTCCTACTGAAGAAGACCAATACGTTGCTTACAAAGCAGTATTGGAAGGAATGGAAGGAAAACCTGTCGTTGTTCGTACAATGGATATCGGTGGAGATAAAGAATTACCATACTTGCAATTGCCGCATGAAATGAATCCTTTCTTAGGATACCGTGCATTACGTATTAGCTTGTCAGAACAAGGTGACGATATGTTCCGTACGCAAATGCGTGCGTTATTACGTGCCTCTGTACATGGAAACTTGCGTATCATGTTCCCAATGGTTGCTACACTAAAAGAATTCCGTGGTGCAAAAGCAATCTTTGAAGAAGAAAAACAAAAATTAGTAAATGAAGGCATTGAAGTCTCTGATTCGATCCAAGTAGGGATTATGATCGAGATTCCAGCTGCAGCCGTTATTGCGGACAAATTTGCTAAAGAAGTAGACTTCTTCTCAGTAGGAACAAACGACTTGATCCAATACACAATGGCAGCTGACCGTATGAACGAACGTGTTTCTTACTTGTACCAACCATACAACCCATCAATTCTACGTTTGATCAAAAACGTCATTGATGCAGCACATGCTGAAGGTAAATGGGCTGGTATGTGTGGAGAAATGGCCGGCGATCAAATGGCTGTTCCTTTACTAGTAGGTATGGGATTAGATGAGTTCTCAATGAGTGCAACATCGATCTTAAAAACACGTAGCTTGATGAAACGTTTAGATACAAGCAAAATGGCTGAACTAGCGGATCGTGCCCTAAACGAGTGCGACACAATGGAAGAAGTCGTAGAACTTGTGAATGAATATCTAGCTTGATTTTTGGAACAGGCACAGTATTTTGCTGTGCCTGTTTTTTTGTCTTCTTGCAATAATAAATAAAATTCTGTCCAAACTTACAAGTTTGTTGGGAAAAAATCGGACTTAAGGTTGAGTGACAGCTTTCACGCTGTGTTATAATATAAGAGTGAGGGGGAACGTAGATGAAGGTATTATTATATTTTGAAAGTGAGAAGATACTTTCTAAGTCCGGCATTGGTCGTGCACTTGATCATCAAAAGCGTGCGCTTAAAGATGTAGGGATCTCCTATACTTTAGATAGTAAGGAAGACTATGATATTTTGCACATCAATACATATGGTATCAATAGTCACAACATGGTCAACAAAGCGCGTAAAAATGGTAAAAAAATAATTTATCATGCGCATTCAACGGAGGAGGATTTTCGTAATTCCTTTATCGGTTCGAATCAATTAGCACCATTTGTAAAAAAATATTTAGTCGGATTGTATGAAAAGGCAGATTACTTGATTACACCAACCCCATATTCAAAAAAATTATTGCAAAGTTATGGCATTGATTTACCTATTCAATCGATTTCCAATGGGATCGATTTGGAAAAGTACCAACCAGACTCTGTCAAAGAACAAAAATTCAGGGAGTATTTCAATCTTTCACCTGATCAAAAAGTGATTATTTGTGTAGGACTGTTCTTTGCAAGAAAAGGAATCATTGATTTTGTTGAAATAGCCAAACAATTACCGGAATATACATTCATCTGGTTTGGTCATGTGCCGATGTATTCGATCCCAAGTAATATCCGAAAAATCGTGAAAGAAGATCATCCCGATAATGTCATTTTTCCAGGCTATATTCGAGGAGAGATCATCGAAGGAGCTTACTCAGGAGCGGATTTGTTCTTTTTCCCTTCTTATGAAGAAACGGAAGGTATTGTCGTACTGGAAGCTTTAGCAAGTAAACAAAATGTGTTAGTACGTGATATTCCAGTCTATGATGGTTGGCTTGAAGATCAAAAAAATTGTTATATGGGGCGAAACAATGAAGAGTTTTCACAACTCATTAAAAAAATCATTCAACATGAAGTACCTAGTTTAGTTGAATCTGGCTATCAAACGGCTGAAGAACGAAGTATCAAAAGAATTGGTGAACAACTTCAATCCGTTTATCAACAAGTGCTAAAGGCATCCGATTCTTCAGATGAACAAATGCAAGAATCAAAATAAAGGTAGTTTGGAGGCGAAAAAAGATGAAAATCGGCTTTTTTACCGATACCTATTTTCCACAGGTAAGTGGTGTAGCTACATCGATCAAGACATTAAAAGAAGAACTCGAAAAAATGGGACATGACGTGTATATATTTACGACAACAGATCCCAATGCAGACAAGTTAGAAAAAGATGTAATTCGTATGCCAAGTGTTCCTTTTGTATCATTTAAAGAACGTCGAGTAGTGGTACGAGGAATGTGGTACGCCTATTTAGTGGCAAAAGAATTAGAGTTAGATCTTATCCATACGCACACTGAGTTTGGAGCGGGTGTTCTTGGCAAGATGGTCGCAAAAAAATTAAAGATCCCATCGATTCATACGTATCACACGATGTATGAAGATTACCTGCATTATATTGCAAAAGGGAAAGTGATTCGACAATCCCATGTCAAATACTTATCTCGTCTATTTGTGAACCATACGACAGGTGTGGTTTGCCCAAGTGAGCGTGTGATCGAAACACTGCGAAGCTATGGGGTGACAGCGCCATTACGAGTGATACCAACAGGGATCGATATCGAAAAATTCAAACGTCCAGAAATTACACAAGAACAAATCAACGAATTACGTACCTCATTAGGAGTTAAAGAAAACGGCTTGATGATTTTATCTTTAAGTCGAATCTCTTACGAAAAAAATATCCAAGCGTTGATCCAAGGGTTTCCAGAAGTCATCAAACACTATCCAGATGCACGACTAGTCATAGTCGGAAACGGACCTTATGTTGAGCAACTAAAAGAACTGATCACGTCGCTGGATTTAGCTGATGCGGTTCAATTTACTGGGGAAGTCGATAACAATGACGTCGCGTTCTATTATCGTGCGGCTGATTATTTTGTGTGTGCTTCGACATCAGAAACACAAGGATTGACGTATACAGAAGCAATGGCGGCTGGTACACCATGTGTAGTTGAAGGAAATGATTATTTGAATCGTTTATTTGATCATGCTTCCCTTGGCCGAACATTTGAACGAGATGAAGACTTTGCACCTGCACTTATTGATTATATTGAAAGCAAAGTTGAAAAAGATCCAGAAGTGTTTGAAAAGAAACTTTACGAGATCTCAGCTACTCATTTTGGTCAATCAATGATCGAATTTTATGAAGATATGCTTGTGTATTACAAAGAAGAGATGCGTAAAAAAGAAGAAGAAGCATCCATCGAACGGATTAAAATTAAATTAAATTCTTTCAAAAGATAAAAAAACAGTGAATAATCCTAAAAAAATCCTTGTTTCTAGCGTATACTAGCATAGAAACAAGGATTTTATCGTTTAGGAGGGCAAAAGATGAAAATTGGTTTTATCGGTACAGGAGTTATGGGAAGCGCGATTGTTCGTCATTTACAAAAAGCTGGCCACGAACTGACTGTTTATAATCGTACGAAAGCAAAAGCTGCGCCACTTATGGAAGAAGGGGCAGTATGGGCAGATAGTCCACAAGAAGTAGCTGAGATGAGCCAAGTTATCTTTACAATGGTTGGCTATCCTCAAGATGTGGAAGAAATCTATTATGGTGAGAAAGGCATTTTCCAAGCAGCTATAAATGGAAAAACAGTCATAGATTTAACGACAAGTACGCCAACACTTGCTGAAAAAATTGCAGCAAGCGCACAAGAGCTTGGAGCGGATGCCTTAGATGCCCCTGTATCAGGAGGCGATCTAGGTGCAAAAAATGGCACCTTAACGATCATGGTGGGTGGAAAAGAGAATGCCTACGAGCAAGTATTACCACTATTTCGTGAGTTTGGAACAACATTTACGTTACATGGTTCAGCTGGAAAAGGACAACATACAAAAATGGCAAACCAGATCATGATTGCCGGAACAATGACTGGTATGACAGAGATGCTTGTTTATGCACAGAAAGCTGACTTAGACTTAGAAAAAGTGATTGCCACGCTTTCAGGCGGTAGTGCGGCAAACTGGTCATTAAGTAATTATGCACCTCGTATTTTACAAGAGAACTATACACCAGGATTTTTTGTCAAACATTTTATCAAAGATTTGAAGATTGCTTTAGCCGAAGCAGAAAAAGTAGGGTTGGACTTACCAGCGACCAAAGAAGCCCGAAAGCTGTATGAGAAGTTAGCAGAAAAGGGTTTTGAGAACGATGGAACACAAGCATTGATCAAGCTTTGGTGGGAAGATGGCAGACAGCCGAAAAAAAAATCCTAAAAAACTAGTTTTTTTGGAGAAAATCAATGCAAGTCGACGATGCTTTTGATACAATATAACAGAACTAAGAAAAGGAGGACCTCCGATGGCACATTCACAATTAGTCGCAATCATTAAACGACTGGAGGCTATGGTCGAATCAGCAGACAATGAGCTGCAAGTTCGTCGTTTTGAAAAAGAGGGCGTAGAAAAATGCACCGTAACTTATGATAAAGCGACAGAAACATTTGAACTAACTGAAACAGACACACATCAACAATACGAATTCGACAATATCGATATCGTTGCGATGGAGATCTATGATTTGATTCAATAAGATTTCGAGCTAGCTAAAAGAGCCTGGGATTCAACCAATGCGTTGGATTCCAGACTCTTTTTTTGTTTCCTGTTCGTCTTTTGCCAGTTTACGTTGGTAGCTGATCAAGATTTGAACAGGATCGATTTCTTCTTGAGACAGTTGTCGCTTGAGTGACAACCTGTTGTCTTTTTCATAATAGAAATGAGGCGTTTGTCCAGGTTCTGTGATCGTTGTATCAGCCACTTGTCCGTAGGAAACCAAGAAATGCTTGATCTTGGTCTCATCGCTAGCTAACGGCATGCTCAATGTGATTCTCGGTGTTCGTAAAAATTTTTTTTGTTCTTGTATCCGACCAGTAAAGTACGTGATCAATTCGATATCTCGTTGCAGAATAGCCGCCTTCTCAAAATTAAGCTGGTTAACAAAATGTAATTGTCGTTTTTTTAAATAGCCTAACAATTTCTTGTTTCTTCCTTGCAATAGACCTTGGATCTCTTTCTTTTTTTGATCAAAGCTCAATGCCTTCATTTCAGGAAGTTGAACTTGTAACGCCAAATGACTGATTTCAGAAAGCCAAGGCATTTGATAGTTTTCTTCGATGATTCGAAGGATACTAGGCATTTTTTTATAAAGACGAAAAGGGCCATAAGTTCTTGCGGTAGGTATATTCGTGAGAAAAAGACCATCGGATTGAATATGTAAATAGTTATAGTTGTCAAAATAATTCATCCGACGATTGTAGATAGGACGATAGTGTTGGATCAATTGACACTCTAATAATAAGGCATCTAGTTCAGTATCAACGACAACGATCTCAAAATCTGCAATCGAACGAACTAAGCGCAAGACTTTTTTCGAGTGTTGTTTATTTTGATGAAAATACGTACTTACGCGATTTTTTAAATTTTTAGCTTTCCCCACATAAATAATTTTTCCATCGCTGTTTTTCATCAAGTAAACACCAGGTAATAAAGGCAGGTTTTTTACTTTCTCTTTTAAGTGCATAAGCGCTCCTCTAATTGAATTTGAACTAAAAAGATTATAACAGATTTAAAAAAATGAACAATAAAAGGGATTATATTTTATAAATAAATTATAGAGATACTTTGATAATCAAAATATTTTTTTATTCTTTTATTTTAATTTTTAGAGGTTGAAAGGTTGATATTAAAGCATTTTGTCATAAAATTAAAATTAAAAAAAATTAATAATGCAAAAAAATCTAGTTAAAAGGTTGCATTTTGAAAAAAGTTAAGATATAGTTTGAACATCAAAAGATTTGATAATCAAACTAATTTTAGTGGATGGTGGAACATGGAACCTGATTTTAATACAGTAAATGATTATCTCGTTAGTGTCTTCAATGATATTTTGACGATCGAAGAATCCGAATTAAAAAAGTCACAATTCAAAGATCTGTCGATTACAGAGATGCATACGATCGAGGCAATCGGTATGTACAAGAAAAAGACAACTTCAGAAGTAGCCAAAGAACTGTCGATTACTGTTGGGACCTTGACCACTGCTATCAACAAGTTAGTTAGGAAAGGCTACGTTGAGCGTATCCGTAGTGAAGACGACCGACGAGTGGTGAAGCTGGGGTTGACCAAAAAAGGTAAGTTACTTTACCGCGTGCATCAGCATTTCCATCGTGAAATGGTCAAAAACATTATGGATGGTATGGCTACCGACGAACAACAAGCTTTGCTGTCTGCATTGAAAAACTTGCATGATTTCTTGCGAGATTACAAGTGAGGAAGTTTAATGGAACAATTTGGAACGATCACAGCAACGGCAAGTGTCTTACCGGAAAAAATCATCACAAACGATGATCTCTCAAAAATGATGGACACTTCGGATGAATGGATTTCATCCCGTACAGGAATCAAAGAGAGACATTGTGTGACCGAGCAGGAGACTTCCGATTTGTGTTACCTCGTTGCCGAAAAATTACTAAAGAAAAAAACACTCGATCCAAAGGAACTCGATTTTATTATCGTTGCTACGATGTCGCCTGATTATACATCGCCTTCTGTCGCAACTTTAGTTCAAGGAAGGATCGGCGCAACCAAAGCAATCGCCTTTGATATCAGCGCCGCATGTTCAGGATTTGTTTATGCCTTGAGTGTTGCAGAGAAACTGATTCGCTGTGGCTCAATGAAAGGTTTAGTAATTGGTGGCGAAACATTATCTAAACTGATCGATTGGACGGATCGTTCAACCGCTGTCTTGTTTGGTGATGGTGCTGGTGGGATTTTGTTAGAAGCTGGCTCAGATCAAAAATTATTGAGAGAATCGCTAGCGGCAGATGGTTCGCGTGCGCAATCTCTTACTTCTGGCTATCTACCAAATCAATCGCCTTTATACACGAAAGATTCAGAAGGTTCTTACTATTTAAAAATGGTTGGACGGGATATTTTTGACTTTGCTGTAAGAGACGTCGCGATGAACATCAAGGAACTCATTCAAGACACACCTGTTGATTATCTGCTTTTGCATCAAGCGAACTTACGAATCATCGAAAAGATTGCTCGCAAGGTAAAAATTCCCCAGGAGCAATTCCTAACGAACATGGATAAATATGGCAATACTTCCGCAGCAAGCATCCCGATTCTTTTAGATGAAGCGATAGAAAGCGGAAAAATTACCTTAGGTCAAAAACAAAAAGTGGTATTTACAGGTTATGGTGGAGGATTGACATGGGGAAGTATCCTCATGGAACTATAAACTGATAAAAATAAAAAATATAAAATAAAGAAACAATATCGGAGGAATTATCATATGGTATTCGAAAAAATTCAAGAAATCATTGCGGAAGAATTAGGGAAAGACACAGAAGAAATCAAATTAACGACAAACATCCAAGAAGACCTTGAAGCAGATAGCTTGGATTTATTCCAAATCATCAACGAGATCGAAGATGAATTTGATGTGAAAATCGAAACAGAAGACGGCATCAAAACAGTTCAAGATTTAGTCACTTATGTTGAAAAACAAACTGCATAATCATCAAGATTAGGTTGGGGGCTGGGACATTTTCCGAAAAAGGAATGTCTTAGCCTTTTTTTAAATGAAACAAAAAGCTATCTATCCTGAATATAAATTGGAGACTATGATGAAAACAGCATTTTTATTTAGCGGACAAGGTGCACAATACCAAGGAATGGGTCAAGACCTCTACCATGAACCCATCGTGAAACAGACTTTTGATGAAGCTAGTCAGATCTTAGGCTATGATATGGCGGAGCTTTGTTTTTCAACAAATGAACGTTTGGATCAAACGATCTATACGCAACCAGCTATTTTAACTGTCAGCATTGCGTTCTATCGTTTGCTGAAAGAACATGGGATCACTCCTCAAGCCGTTTTAGGGCTTAGTTTAGGTGAGTATTCTGCTTTAGTAGCCAGTGGTGCGCTCTCCTTTAGTGAAGCAGTCGCATTGGTCGAAAAAAGAGGCACGTTTATGACAGACGCTGCACCTACCGGTAGTGGGAAAATGGTAGCTGTGATGAATGCACCGGTAGATGTTATCGAGAGCTGTTGTAAGCAGGCGGAAGAAATGGGGATCGTTTCCCCTGCAAATTACAATACACCCCAGCAAATCGTCATCGGAGGCGAAGAAAAAGCAGTGGATCAAGCGGTAGCACTATTACAAGAACAAGGGATCAAACGAATGATCCCACTCAATGTAAGTGGCCCTTTCCATACAGCAATCTTAGAACCTGCTGCTAGACAATTAGCGGAGGAACTAAGCAAGATCGTTTTTTCAGAACCTGAAATACCTGTGATCAGCAACACCACGACAGAGATCATGACGAAAGAAAGAATCCTAGGTTTACTTGAACAACAAGTCATGAAACCCGTTCGTTTTTACGAAAGTATCGAAAAACTTAAAGATTTAGGAATCGACCAAGTGGTCGAAGTCGGGCCCGGTAAAGTATTAAGTGGCTTTATGAAAAAAATCGACAAGTCGATCGCCGTTGCACGTGTGGAGAATCAACAAACATTTGAAGAAACAATCAATCGATTGTCATAGGAGGCAAGTTATGGACGTAACTGGAAAAAATGTATTTATTACAGGCAGTACACGAGGAATTGGTGAAGCAATCGCTTTAGCCTTTGCCAAAGCAGGCGCAAACATCTTCTTAAATGGTCGTGGAGAGATCCCAGCCGAAAAAATCAATGCGATCAAAGCGCATGGGGTTGAATGTGTAGGAATCTCAGGTGATATCTCCGATTATGATAAAGCAGGAGAGATGATCAAAGAAGCAGAACAGCAGCTGGGTTCTGTCGATATTTTGGTCAATAATGCGGGAGTTACGAATGATAAACTTGTCTTACGTATGGATGCAGATGATTTCAAAAAATGTTTGGATATCAATCTAACAGGAACTTTCAATATGACACAGCACGTGTTAAAGAAAATGATGAAAAAAAGAGAAGGCGCGATCATCAATCTTTCAAGTGTTTCAGGATTGATCGGTAACTTGGGTCAAGCCAATTATGCAGCAAGTAAAGCAGGAGTTGTCGGTTTTACTAAATCTGTGGCAAGAGAAGTTGCCACACGAGGAATCACATGTAATGTGATTGCTCCGGGGTTTGTCACTACAGATATGACAGATGTATTATCCGAAAAAGTAAGAGAACAAGCAGAAAAACAAATTCCAATGCAACGTTTCGGCCAAGTGGAAGATATTGCGGAAGCCGCATTGTTCTTAGCGAAAAGTTCGTATATCACAGGTCAAGTCATCAATGTTGACGGCGGATTGGTCATGCACGGATAGGGAGGAAAATTTATGAATCGAGTAGTAATTACAGGTTATGGAGTCACTTCACCGATCGGTAATGATGCAGATAGTTTTTTAGCTAGTTTAAAAGCTGGGACGAATGGCATTGCACCGATCACAAAATTTGATGCAACAGATACAGGAATCACTTTAGCAGGTGAAGTAAAAGACTTTCCTTTTGATAAATACTTTGTAAAAAAAGATAGCAAACGCATGGATATGTTTTCGATCTATGGCATTTATGCTGCGATGGAAGCATTGACGATGAGTGGGATCGAAAAAGAAACGATCAACCAAGATCGTTTTGGTGTTATCGTTGGCTCTGGGATTGGTGGTTTACCAACAATTGAAAGCCAAGTCATCCGCATGCACGACAAAGGGGCCAATCGCGTATCACCTATGTTTGTTCCAATGTCGATCGCCAATATGGCAGCTGGTAATATTGCGTTGCGTGTAGGGGCGAAAGGAATTTGTACGTCGATCGTGACCGCTTGTGCCAGTGGAACGAATGCGATTGGTGAAGCATTCCGCAACATCAAACATGGTTATTCCGATATCATCCTTGCAGGTGGAACAGAAGCAACAATCTGTGAAATGGGGATCGCCGGATTTGCGGCATTGACTGCTTTGTCAACATCGACAGATCCTGAACGTGGTTCGATGCCATTTGATGAAGACCGTAATGGTTTTGTCATGGGTGAAGGGGCAGGAGTATTAGTCCTTGAATCACTGGAGCATGCACAAGCTCGTGGCGCAAAAATTTATGGTGAAGTCGTGGGTTACGGCTCAAATTGTGATGCTTACCATATGACAGCTCCAACACCAGATGGTTCTGGTGCGTCAAAAGCAATGAAATTGGCGATGGAAGAAGCCGGGATCGATGCAAAAGAAGTGGGCTATATCAACGCACACGGAACAAGTACACCTGCAAATGATCAAGCAGAAGCTAAAGCGATCCAAATCGCATTAGGAGACTCTTTCAAAGAAACCTATGTCAGCAGTACGAAATCAATGACTGGTCACTTATTAGGTGCTGCAGGTGGGATTGAGGCACTTGCCACTTTGATGGCGTTAGAGCATCAGTTTATTCCACCAAACATCAATGTTGAAAAACAAGATCCTGAAATCGATCTGAACGTTGTGATCAACGAAAGTAAACCAGCTGAACTGTCTTATGCCATGAGTAATTCATTAGGATTTGGTGGACATAATGCTGTACTATGTATGAAACGCTGGGAGGAATAATGTTGAAGATCCATGAAATCAAAGAATTAGTCAGTCAATTTGATCAGTCAACTTTAACAGAATTTGACTTGAAAGACGGACAATTTGAATTATATATGAATAAAAATGAAATGAGTCGGGGAATGGGGCAAACAGTACCAACAACGAGTGCTTCTGAACCACAACCTCAACAAGTTGTACCGGCTTTACCAAAAGAAGAAAGCCATTCTGTTCAACCAGAAGCAGTTGCGCCGACAATTGATGGGACTGAAGTGAAATCACCAATCGTTGGAATCGTCTATCTACAACCATCTCCTGACAAACCAGCATTCAAAAAAGTAGGAGATAAAGTCGCTAAGGGTGAAGTGATCTGTATCATTGAAGCAATGAAATTGATGAACGAAGTAACTAGTGATGTCGATGGTGAGATCGTTGCGATCTTGATCGACAATGAAGAAGTCGTAGAATACGGACAACCACTCTTTATCATCCAACCAAATTAAGCCAAGGAGAACCAGACCTATGAATATACAAGAAATCAAAGAAATCATCCCTCATCGCTATCCGCTGTTGCTGATTGATCGAGTGGAAGAAATTGTCGAAGGCGAACGGATCGTTGCTAAAAAAAATGTGACGATCAATGAACCTTTTTTCCAAGGACATTTTCCAGAAGAACCTGTGATGCCGGGGGTATTGATCGTAGAAGCGATGGCCCAAGCAGGAGCAGTAGCTCTATTATCATTGGAACAGTTCAAAGGAAAAACTGCTTACTTTGGCGGATTAGATAAAGCGAAGTTTCGTAAAAAAGTGACTCCTGGAGATACGTTGATATTAGAAGTGGAAATCACTAAAATCAAGTCTTCTGCAGGAATAGGCAAAGGAATTGCAAAAGTGGACGGCAAAAAAGTTGCTGAAGCTGAATTAACCTTTATGATTGGATAGGTGAGTTATGTTTTCAAAAGTCTTGATAGCAAATCGCGGCGAAATAGCCGTACGGATCATTCGTGCCTGCCGTGAGCTTGGAATCCAAACCGTTGCGGTCTATTCTGAAGCGGATGCGGAGGCATTGCACACACAATTAGCAGACGAAGCCGTCTGCATCGGTCCTGCAAGAGCAACAGATTCCTATTTGAATGTACAAGCAGTTCTAAGTGCAGCCATCGTTACAAAAGCAGAAGCAATCCATCCTGGATTTGGATTCTTATCTGAGAACAGTCGATTTGCTTCGATGTGTGAAGAATGTAATATCGTCTTTATTGGACCTAAAAGCAAAACGATCGATGATATGGGGAATAAAATCAACGCACGTCAGTTGATGCAACAAGCAGATGTTCCTGTGATCCCAGGTAGTGATGGTGTGCTATCGACTGTTGAAGAAGCACTGGAAGTGGCAGAAAAAATTGGCTATCCAGTGATGCTTAAAGCCGCCGCTGGTGGTGGCGGTAAAGGAATCCGCAAAGTCTTGTCAAAAGAAGAATTACCACAACATTTTTCATCCGCCCAACAAGAGGCAGCAGCTGCTTTTGGTAACGATGATATGTATTTGGAAAAAATCATTTATCCCGCAAGACATATTGAAGTGCAAATATTAGGTGATCAATTTGGTCATGTTCTGCATCTAGGTGAACGTGATTGTTCCTTACAACGGAATAATCAAAAAGTCTTAGAAGAATCACCATCTGTTGTGATCTCTGAGGAAAAACGAAATCACTTAGGTGCAGCAGCTGTCAGAGCAGCAAAGGCAGTGAATTATGAAAATGCAGGAACGATCGAATTTTTAATGGATGAATCCGGTGATTGTTATTTTATGGAAATGAACACCCGCATCCAAGTTGAACATCCAGTAACAGAAATGGTCACAAATATCGATCTTGTCAAAAAACAAATCGAGGTTGCGGCCGGACGACCACTAGAGATCCAACAAGAAGATATCATTTTCCAAGGGCATGCGATCGAATGCCGGATCAATGCAGAAAATCCAGCATTTCATTTCGCTCCTTCACCAGGCAAAATCAAGAATTTGTTGCTACCAGCTGGTGGTATGGGATTAAGGGTCGATAGTTCGGTTTATTCAGGTTACACGATTCCCCCTTATTATGATTCAATGATTGCTAAGGTCATCGTACATGGCGATACACGTTTCGATGCGTTAATGAAAATGCAACGGGCATTGAGCGAGATCGTGACAGATGGCGTGATCACGAATGCTGAATTCCAAATGGATCTGATCAGTCACCCTGCAGTGATTGCTGGTGATTACAGTACCGCATTCTTACAAGAAGAGTTTTTACCAAACTGGATTCCCGAGACGGAGATAGGAGACGAATAAGATGGCTTTATTCAAAAAGAAAAAATACATTCGAATCAATCCTAATCGAGAAATCAAGCCAACGAATGCACCATCGGTCCCTGACAATATGTGGGCGAAATGCCCAAATTGTAAACATATCATCTACACAAAAGATATCGGGGAAGAAAAAGTATGTCCACACTGTAGTTATAACTTTAGAATCGGCGCATGGCAGCGATTAGCGTTGATCATTGATGAGAAAAGTTTAGAGGAATGGGATACGGATCTCGTCACAAAAGATCCTCTTGATTTCCCTGATTATCAAGAAAAGATCGGCAAGATGCAAGAAAAGACTGGCTTACATGAAGCAGTTCTAACTGGTCAAGCGACTATTAAAGGCATTCCTTTTGCTATTGGTGTCATGGACCCTAATTTTATCATGGGAAGTATGGGCACGATCGTAGGGGAAAAGATCACTCGTTTGTTTGAACGTGCGGCGAGTAAAAAATTACCCGTCGTATTATTCACTGCTTCAGGGGGCGCCCGGATGCAAGAAGGAATTTTCTCTCTCATGCAAATGGCCAAAATCTCCGCAGCGGTCAAACGTCATAGCAATAAACAGCTATTTTATTTGACTGTCTTAACAGATCCGACGACAGGTGGTGTTACCGCCAGCTTTGCGATGGAAGGGGATATCATCTTAGCTGAACCGCAAAGTTTGATCGGCTTTGCTGGCCGCCGAGTGATCGAACAAACGATCAAACAAGAACTACCAGAAGATTTTCAAAAAGCAGAATTTTTACTGGAACATGGCTTTGTGGATCACATCGTTCCAAGAAAAGAACTCAAGGACACGATCCATCAATTATTAGAATTGCATACGCAGAAAGGATGGATCAACCATGAATAAAACTGCTCATGATATCGTCCAACTGGCGCGGGCAAAAGATCGTTGGACAAGTCTTGATTTTTTTGAAACGATTTTTGAAGGGTTCCAAGAATTTCATGGTGATCGCTTATTTGGTGATGATGAAGCGATTGTCGGAGGCGTAGCAAAATTAGCCGGAAAACCAGTGACCGTCATTGGCATCCAAAAAGGCCGTGACTTGCAAGAAAATATTCGTCGGAATTTTGGCTCTCCTCATCCGGAAGGTTATCGTAAAGCACTGCGTTTAATGAAACAAGCAGAAAAATTCAACCGTCCGGTCATTACGTTGATCAACACTGCGGGTGCCTATTGTGGGATCGGTGCAGAAGAACGTGGTGAAGGGGAAGCGATTGCCCGTAATCTATTAGAAATGTCGGATTTGAAGGTACCGATCATCAGTATTATTATTGGTGAAGGCGGTAGTGGTGGGGCACTAGCCTTAGCATTAGCCGATGAAGTCTGGATGTTAGAACAAACGATCTATGCTGTTTTATCACCAGAAGGCTTTGCTTCGATTCTTTGGAAAGACGGCAGCCGAGCAGCCGAAGCCGCTGAATTGATGAAAGTCGCTGCTGGTGAATTATTAGAGTTAGACGTCATTGATCGAGTGATCCCCGAAACATTCAATGGGGAACCTTTAGGCAAAGAAAAAGTTGCGCGTATGATGCAAAAAGCATTGATCGAAAAACTGACCGAACTTTGTCAGAAACCAACCGAAGAATTGATCGAACAACGCTACCAACGTTTTCGTAAATATTAAGAAGTTTTTTGATTTAAACTGTAGAGAATTGCCTCTACAGTTTTTTCTGATTTATCCTATAAATGGATAAATATTGGTTTATGATTTATATATTTAATGTGTTTATTTGTATGATTTGCTAGTTAAAAGGGGAAATAAAATAGGAATTATATGATTTTTTTAGAAAATATTCTTGTTTCTTTTTGATTGTAAGGGTTAAAATGGAAAAAATTTTATGATATATATTTAACTTAATATAAAAAACTAATTTCATTGAATTTTCTTAGATTTTTAAACTTACACTGATATTTAGTTATTAGAGATTGTATCTTGATGTGTAATTATTTAGGTATTAGATTTTGATTGTTGATTATATAAAAGAAAAATGGAAAATGTTAATTGGAAGAATGATATTAAAGATAGAGATAATTTGAATTTCTGTAACTTAAAAAAATTTAGTAATTTTTCATAGAGTATATATTGAATGTTGTGTTATACACTAAAAATTGAAAAAAACTAGGTTAACGCGTAATTAAATGTACCGTTTTTATTCTTTTAATGAAGTATATCCCACTTATTTACTGTGTAATTATCGCAATACATAAAAATAAACATCTTCTAACCACAAATAACCTGATTTGGTTTATCAAATCGGGCTATTTGTGGTTAGATACTACTATTCAATATATATACATGTACAAGCTTTTTGAGATGTCTAAGATAATAGCGAGAAAAAATGAAGTGAAGTTGTCCTTTATTGCAGTTTATTTATTGTTCATTTTTCTCACTAATTAATTAACCAATAGGACAACCACCATTAGAACGTACAGTTCCTTTATATATACCCACATACCACATTCTTCCAGTTGAAAAATCTTTTTCATAAGACCAAGACTGTAAAGTTAATTGTCCGCAATAAATTCCATCATTATAAATCATGGTGTTAGTTAACCCGGCTAACGTAGTAGATCGTCTTGTGTGATAGATGATTTTACTACCTAAAGGTTCTATAGATATTGAGGTATATTCCGCTATTGCTAAGTTTGTGTTTGCATTGTGTCTTTCAGTAAATAAAAATAGACCAGAAATTACTATTGAAGCTATTAAAATTTGTTTGAAATATTTCATTTTAGACCCTCCTCATCAATTGGTGATAATAAGTCATTGTTCAAAATATTTAATTTTGATGGAACTGGAAATGGAACGGAGTTATGATAAAAGTAACCTTCATAATAACCAGTTGTACCATAATGACTTGGTAGTTCACGATATCTGCTTAACCATCCCCTATATGCACCGCTTTGAAAGAAAGCTACTGCGGGAGCGGGTCTTCCTGTTTTAATCCATCCTGACGTCCAATATCTAGTCAATATTGCTTTTTGAGTCTAAGTTATCTGAATTTGAACCTATTGATTGGATGCTAGAAAATGGTTCTGTATGCTCGATTATTTCTTGGGTCTGGACGATTTGGCTAGGTAACAACATACTGAAAAAAGTAACGCCAACAAAACAACTAAAAATAACCTTTTTTTTCATATTAAACCTCTTTTTTTTATTTGTTACAATTTTATTATAGTTAGTTTATTATTTCCGATCAAATCATAACTTAGTTATTATTTGATATTTTTTTGTGTGTGATATTCTTATTAAAAAGGAGTTGATGTTGTGTTTTATAAGTCGTTAAGTAAGTTATTTTATGTTCTTTTTTTTGGAGGTGTAATTTCTTTGTCGCTATTCTTGACTGGCTGCTCTAAATCGAATGAGGACCGATTAAAAAACGTCGAAATTGTTCAAGTGACGAATGCTGGGACGCTACAAAACAGAGGAAGTTATACTCTTAAAGAGGGAAATTTAGAAATCATGAAAGAAATCCAACTGGCACAAAGCCTTGATCAAGATCCCGCAGATTTAAAACTCTCAAGCAGTGAAGAACAAGAAATCAAAAGTTTGCTGACACCAGATTTTACATCCGCAGAACAAGACCTAAAAACGAATGAACTTTTTCAAACATTTGTTAAAGAGATCGAACATGTAACAGTCGAAGTCAATCAGGAGAAGAAAACGACAACGTTAGTCGGAAAGGATTATCGAAAAGAATTTTCTTGGGTAGGTGAAAGTGGAAATCGTTTATCTGACTCACATAAGATTGAATATAGTTTTGTGTCAGGGAATGAGGAATAGTTGAGTAAAGGAATAGCCTTAAAAAACGATGCTTCTTGCAAAATGATTATTGAAGTAGAGGAATTTCAGAATAATTTGAACAGAAAGAAGGGGGCACCATCTTTTCCCTGTTCTTTTAATTGATTAAAAATATTTTTCTGTACCGAATCAGGATTTTTGATTTGAAATTTTAAAAGTTGTTGAAACCATAGGTATTTCTTTTTAGTGCTGGATATTGGTACTTAACTATTTAAGTAGGCCATCTGAATAGTTATAGTGTAAGGCGTTCTTGGTGTGTGCATAAACTTGCTAACGTATCTTATCGTCTTGGTATAGCTTTCAGGAAGTTATATTGTCCAGATATTCGCGAAACATCCATTACACAGTAATCGACCATTTCTTTCCCGCATGAAGAATGCCTTGTTACAATTACACTATTATGATAAGTTTAATGTAGTGTATTTGTAACGTAAGTGAGGGGATTAAATGCAAGATAAGCTGAAAGAGTTGTTGCGTATTCGCGATGGAAATTTATCTATGAAGGAAGCTAGAAAATTAGGAATTTCAGCAACTACTGTACAAAGATTGGTGAATCAAGGAATTTTGATGAAAGTTGATCGTGGTTATTATGTAGAGACTGGTCATGGAATCGATGATTTATTTTGTCTTCAGCAACGATTTTCCAGAGGAATATTTTCTCATGAAACGACATTAGATATATATCAACTTTCTACAAACATGCCGAACTTCATTCATTTGACTTTTCCACATGGTTATAATGTGAATCGTTCAATTACGAAAGAGCAACAGTTACAATTTCATTTTGTGAAGAAGGAAGTATACGAGTTAGGGAAAGTGGAGGGCACTTCCTTTCAAGGAAATCCTATTATTATATACGATAAGGAACGAACTCTTTGTGATATTTGGAATCCGAGATATGAAATTGAATATGAAATGAAATTAGAAGCTTTAAAAGAGTACATGAGAGATCCTATGAGAGACCCAAGTAAATTAAGAGATTATATGACAAAACTACATGTAGAGAAAGAAATGAAATATCATATGCAGAGTTTGTATTGATGGAGAGAAAATATGACCCCTACACAATTTACAGCAAAAACAAGAAATCTTGCAAAAAGTATAGGATTAAATGCACAGTTAGTTCAAAGGCATTTTATGATGGATCGCTTAGTTGAACAAATCTCTGAATCGAAGTATAAAAATGACTTTATTTTGAAAGGTGGTTTTCTATTAGGTTCAAAATATGGAATTGATAGAAGAACAACAATTGATATTGATACGACATTTAGAAATAGTAAATTAACTAAAGAAAAATTGAAGAACATCTTTAAAGAATTAACTAGTAAACCTACGAAAGAGGGAATTGTTTTCTCTGTTCAAGAGATTAAAGAGACAAGGGAAATTGATTTTTATCCTGGGTTTCAAATTAAATTGATTGCTCATTTAGAAAAAATACGTGTCCCATTTAAATTGGATGTAACAACAGGAGATTCTATTTATCCTGAAGTAGATATACATCATCATCAATTGATGTTTGAAGATAAAAAAGTGGAGATTCCAGCTTATCCAACAGAACAGATTATTGCAGAAAAGCTGAGTGCTACATTTAACTTTGGGACAGACAATTCGAGATTGAAAGATTACTACGACCTATTTGCCATCCGAAAACTAGAAAATATTGATATGAAAGAGCTATATAAAAGTGTCCGAAATACATTTACAAAACGTGGAGACAACAAACCGTTATCTTTTTATTATGAAAGGGAAATCGAAAAGATAAAAGGGAGCGGTTATTTGGAAAAACTATGGGACAAATATCGCTCAGTTAATTCTTTTGCGAATTCTATTTCATTTGCAGATACAGTTAACGGAGTTGCTTATCTAATGCAAAATGTAATCAAAATTGAAAATCAAGAAAGAAAACAATAGTTTACAAGAATTGAACAAATCAAGATGACAAACGATATTAATTGTGTGATTTAGCGTAAATCAGCGGAACCAATGAGCTTGGTACAGAGGTGTTTGGCTTTGAGAAACAAAGTAAAATAGACTGAAAATCAAATAAAAAAGCTGAGACTTGGTTCTCAGCTTTTTCATTTCTTCCCTTGAAATATTAAAATAAATATTCTTAATTCGTGATTATTATTCATTTTAAAAGCATAAAAACGAATAAAATTAAATAAATATACAAAAAAATAGTTTATTTTTGAAATTTTCATGCTATAATGACAGAACAAAATGAATAAGGGGCGAGACAATGAAAAAGATTTCCGGAATTATTTTATTTTTAGTTACAACATTCGCATTAGGAGCTTGCGGGAATGGGGATGCAGCTGAATCAAACGATCAATTAGCAGCAATCAAGGAAAGTGGTGTATTGAAAGTGGCGACGTCTGCTGATTATGCGCCGTTTGAATTTCATACGATCGTTGATGGGAAAGATCAAATCGTCGGATCGGATATTGATTTAGCTAAAGCCATCGCAGATGAGCTTGGTGTGAAATTGGAGCTCTCAGATATGAGTTTCAACACGGTGTTAGCCTCTTTAAAAGAAGGGAAAGTCGATGTAGCGATCTCAGCGATTTCAGCGACCGCAGAACGAAAAGAACAATTTGACTTCACCGACAACTATTACAATCCGCCACAAGTTCTCGTGATCAATAAAAAAGATGAAAACACGTTCACAAGCATTGATCGCTTGGCAGGTAAAAGCTTAGGGGCGCAAAAAGGCTCGATCCAAGAAGCAGTGATCAACGAACAAATCAAAGAAGCTAAAGTAGTCACGATCGATAAAGTGCCAAATATGGTGATCGAGATCAATCAAGGTTCACTGGATGGCATGGTCGTTGAACAAACGATTGCCGAAGCATATATTGCTCAGAACCCCAACTTGATGATTGCAGATATCCCTTTGGAACAATCAGATGATGAAGCTTTTGCTGTCGCCTTACCAAAAGGGAGTATAGAATTACAAGAAGAGTTGAATAAAATCATCAAAAAATTAAGTGATGAGGGAAAAATCGATGAATTCATCAAAAAAAATCATGAACTAGCTGAACAAACAGCGACAGAATAGAGGGACGCAGTGTGAATTTTTCGTTTTTAGATAAGTACTTACCGTATTTTTTATCCGGCGCGGTCGTTACGATCGTCATTTCGATCTTGACAGTCATCTTTGGTACAATGATTGGCCTAGCCATGGCATTGATGAAGCGCTCAAAGATCAAGCCTTGGAATTGGTTAGCTAATAGTTATATCGAATTACTAAGAGGCACACCGATGTTATTGCAGATCATGATCGGATTCATCTTATTGCAACGTTTCTTTCCAGCGGTGGATTGGTCCGTGGGGATTTTAACCATCGACTTAGGGCGTTTGATACCAGGAATCATCGTATTATCACTGAACTCTGGGGCGTATGTTGCTGAGATCATTCGTGGAGGGATTGCGGCTGTTGATATGGGACAAACAGAAGCTTCGTATTCACTAGGCTTACGTCCTATACAGGCGATGCGTTATGTCATTTTCCCACAAGCGTTGAGAAATATCCTGCCACCATTAGGAAATGAGTTTGTCACGTTGATCAAAGATTCTTCTTTACTGACAGTGATCGGTATCAATGAATTGATGGGATCTGCTCAGATCGTTATCTCAAACTCCTATATCCCATTGGAACCTTATTTTATTGCCGCAGGGTTATACTTCGTTATGACCTTTGTAACATCGCGGTTGTTGAGTAGTTGGGAGAAAAAACTCGGAAAAGGGTATCAACGTTAGGAGAGAATGTCGTATGGAAAAATCAATAGTAACGATCAAACAATTAAATAAATCATTTGGGGAAACAGAAGTATTGAAAGGAATTACTACGACTATTTCCGCCGGGGAGGTCGTAGTGATCATCGGCCCTTCAGGTTCAGGGAAAAGTACGTTTCTCCGTTGTTTGAATCTACTCGAATCTCCTACAGCCGGTACGGTGGAGTTTGAGGGAACGGATATCACACATAAGAAACACGATATTTTTAAAACAAGAGAAAAAATGGGGATGGTTTTTCAACAGTTCAATCTATTTCCCAATATGACAGTATTAGAAAATATCACCTTATCACCAATCAAAGTGAAAAAAATGCCTAAGAAAGCAGCCGAGGTGATCGCTTTGGAATTATTGGCAAAAGTTGGTTTGTCAGATAAAGCCACCGCCTATCCTTACTCTTTATCAGGTGGACAGCAGCAACGGATAGCGATTGCCCGAGCGTTGGCAATGCAACCAGACGTCATGTTGTTCGATGAGCCTACTTCGGCACTTGATCCAGAAATGGTGGGTGAAGTACTCTCGGTTATGTTGCAATTGGCACAAGAAGGGATGACGATGGTCATTGTCACTCATGAAATCGGCTTTGCGAAAGAAGTGGGTGATCGAATCATCTTTATGGATCAAGGACAGATCGTGGAAGAGGGGACACCTAGTGAGGTGCTGGAGCGGACGAGCCAGCCTCGGACTATCGATTTTTTGGCCAAAGTATTGTAGTAAAAAATAAGATATAAGAAATGGCGCTCTTTTCCAACATTACCTATGGATAGTGATTTCAGTTCTTTAGGTTTTTCTAAAATTATATGAATGATGTTCCAAAAGCAACTCTTTCAGTAATAAGCAACCAACTCAAGAATATAGAAGAATCTATTTTATGAGCTGATTGCTTATTTTTTGGAGCTGGTTCCTTCTGTTATTACCTCCATTAAAAGGTTTAATGTATAGAGGTAGTTTTTTTTTAGATTTTACAGTATAATATGGGGTTGAGGAGTACATATCGTGCTCCTTCATTTTTTGCAGATGAGGAGACAACATGTTTTCAAATTATAAACCTACATGGATGGTAGAAGCCGTCTATAAAATTACCCCTGCACAACTGAAAAAACTAGGGATCAAAGCCGTCTTGACGGACCTTGATAATACACTGATTGCTTGGAATAATCCAGATGGAACGGAAGAATTGTTCACTTGGATTTTAGAAATGAGAAATGCGGGCATACCAGTAGTCGTTGTTTCTAACAACAACTCAGAACGCGTAGCTCGTGCAGTTAAAAAATTTGAGCTACTTTATGTTGCAAGAGCTTTGAAGCCTTTGCCAGTGGGAATCAATAAAGCAAAAAAAATGTTGGATCTGGCAGATGAAGAAATCATCATGATTGGTGATCAGATCATGACCGATATTCGTGGCGCGAATAGTGCCGGTATCCGTAGTGTCTTAGTTAAACCAATCATTGAAACTGATAGTTGGAAGACGAAATTCAATCGGTTCTGGGAACGTAAGATCATGAGTTATTTAGTAAAGAAACATCCAGATATGGATTGGCGAGGTGGCATTGAATGAACGAAGAATTGCAATGTATCGGTTGTGGCGTGATGATCCAAACTGAACATCCTGATGAATTAGGCTATACACCAAAAGCAGCACTTGAAAAAGGGTTAGCAACAGGGGATGTTTATTGTCAACGTTGTTTCCGTTTGAGACATTATAATGAGATCCAAGATGTATCACTGACAGATGATGATTTCTTGCGATTACTAAATGAATTAGGTCAAAAAGACGCATTGATCGTCAATGTGGTGGATATTTTCGATTTCAACGGTTCACTGATTCCTGGATTACATCGTTTTGTCGGAAACAATCCAGTTCTTTTGGTTGGGAACAAAGTCGATATTTTACCTAAATCATTAAAAAAATCAAAAATGATCCAATGGATGAATGAGCGTGCCCATGAAGCAGGGCTAAGACCTGTCGAGGTGTTGTTGACAAGCGCAAAAAAAGCACCTGAAATGACAACACTTCTAGAGAAAATCGAAAAATATCGTGAGGGTCGAGATGTGTATATCGTTGGTGTGACGAATGTCGGGAAATCGACATTGATCAATCAGATCATCAAAAATACGGCAGGCGTCCAAGAAGTGATCACGACTTCGCAGTTCCCAGGAACAACGTTAGATAAAATCGAGATCCCATTGGATGATGGCCAATTTTTGATCGATACACCAGGAATTATCCATCGCCATCAAATGGCCCACTATTTAGGCAAAAAAGACTTACGTATCATCGCACCGACGAAGGAAATCAAGCCTAAGGTGTATCAGCTGAATGAAGGTCAAACGCTTTTCCTTGGAGGATTAGCTCGATTCGACTTTATCAGTGGCAAACGAGGTTCATTTATTGCTTATGTATCAAATGATGTCAATTTACATCGGACAAAATTAGAAAAAGCCGATACTTTTTATGAAAAACATGTAGGCGGCTTATTGCAACCACCACGTCCGAATGAAGTCAGTGAATTCCCTGAACTTGTTCGCTTTGAGTTTTCTGTAAAAGAAAAGACAGATATCGTCTTTGCAGGACTAGGCTGGATCACGGTAACGGAACCAGCAGTCATCGCAGGCTGGGCGCCAAAAGGGGTACATGTGTTAAGAAGAAAAGCACTGATTTAAGAAAGAAGGAAAAACATGAGTTTAAGAGGAAAGCAAAAACGATTTTTACGTAGTCAGGCACACCATCTTCAACCGATCTTCCAAATCGGTAAAGGTGGGATCAATGAAGCAATGATCGTCCAAATCGAAGAAGCACTTGAAAAAAGAGAATTGATCAAAGTATCATTGTTGCAAAATACAGATGAGATCGCAGAAGATGTGGCACAAGTATTAGAACAAGCTATCGCATGTGAAGTGGTTCAGATCATCGGACGCGTGCTTGTTTTATACAAAGCATCATCTAAAGAGAAATACCAACGGATATCTAAAGAAGTACATGCAATCTAAGGAGTGACGAAGATGAAATCGCAAGCGAAATCCTTTGTTCGACCTCAAGTATTTCCAAAAGAAATGCCCCATCTTTATGCGAAAAGAAAACAGGTGGGGATCTTGGGCGGAACTTTCAATCCTGTGCATCTAGCCCATCTAGTGATGGCAGAACAAGCAGGACAGAATTTAGGACTAGACCATGTCTGTTTAATGCCTTCCTATCAACCACCTCATGTGGATGAAAAGCCAACTATACCGGCAGAACATCGCTTAAACATGCTGGAACTTGCGATCGAAGACAATCCTTTTCTAACGATTGAAACGATTGAAATCGAACGAGGCGGCAAAAGCTATACGTATGACACGATGAAGGCTTTGACTCAAAATAATCCTGATACGGACTACTATTTTATCATCGGCGGTGATATGGTCGAATATTTACCAAAGTGGTACAAAATCGACGAGTTAATGACAATGGTCCACTTTGTCGGTATCCATCGACGTGGGTATCAAGTGGAAACCCCGTATCCTGTGATCTGGGTCGATGTCCCTGAGATTGATCTAAGTTCGACAAAGATTCGTCAAAAAATTCAACAAGGTTGTTCCGTCCGTTATTTGATCCCAGATAAAGTCTTGGATTATATTCAGAAAGAAGGATTGTATCAACATGAATTATAGTACAGATTATACGGCCTATACTCGAGAAATCTTGATGCAAAAAGTCCAAATGAGAATGAGTGAACAACGCTTCAAACATGTTTTGGGTGTAGAACAAACAGCTGTTGCACTTGCTGAAAGGTATGGTTGTTCGCCAGAAAAAGCGAGTATCGCCGCATTGACACATGATTATGCGAAAGAACGACCAGACGATGAGTTTATCTTATTCATCGAACGTGAGCAACTTGATCCAGAGTTATTAGCTTATGGAAATGCAATTTGGCACGGATTAGTCGGTGCATCATTTGTTGAACGAGAATTAGGCATCACTGATGAGGAGATCTTACAAGCAATCCGTCTCCATACGACAGGAGCTGCTGAGATGTCCTTACTCGATAAAGTCATCTATGTGGCTGACTATATCGAACCAGGACGTTCTTTTCCAGGTGTCAAAGAAGCCCGTGAGATCGCCATGATCGATTTAAATGAAGCAGTTGCATTCGAAACCAAACATACATTAGCACATTTGATTGCGCAAGAGAGCAAAATTTATCCAAAAACAATTGAAACATATAATCATTGGGTGGCAAAATAGCTGACCCATTAGGAGGAAATCATCATCGATAGTAAAGAACAATTAAAAATCGCTGTCCAAGCAGCAGATTCAAAACGTGCAGAAGATATTTTAGCTTTAGACGTCCGTAAAGTGTCGCTATTAGCTGACTACTTTATGATCTGTTCAGCAAACAGTGAACGTCAGATCAATGCCATCGTGGAAGAAATCATTGAAAAAGAAGAAGAAAGCAAATACGAAGTAAAACGCGTAGAAGGAAAAGAAGGCGGCAAATGGATTCTGATCGATCTAGGTGATTTGATCATCCATGTATTCCATGCCCCAGAACGTGGGTTTTATAATTTAGAGAAGTTATGGTCAGATGCGCCACTTGTCGATTTGACTGAATGGTTGGATTAACATGGCCTACGAAACATTTGCCTTTATTTACGATGAAGTCATGGATGACGGGCTTTATGAACAATGGCTCGCATTTTCTAAACGCCATTTGCCTGAAACAACTAAAAACATCCTTGAACTAGCTTGTGGTACAGGAGCATTAGCTGTGGCTTTTGCCAAAGACGGCTACAATGTAACTGGCTTGGATCTATCAGAAGAAATGCTGATGATCGCCAGTCAACGTGCCTATGAAGAAGAAGCATCGGTACAGTTTGTTGAAGGGAATATGTTAGATCTATCAGAGAGTGGGCAATACCAAGCCATCACTTGTTTCTCAGATTCTTTGTGCTATATGCAAAACGATCAAGAAGTACAACAAGTATTCGATGAAGTCTATCAGGCATTGGAAGAAAACGGCCGTTTCTTGTTTGATGTCCATTCCGTTTATCAAATCGATCAAGTATTTCCGGAGTATAGTTATCATTACCAAGGAGACGATTTTGCCTTTCTTTGGGATAGTTATACGGGGAAAGAAAAACATAGCATTGAACATTATTTGACATTCTTTGTCGAATCACAAGAAAAAGACGGTACGTTCACACGTGAAGATGAATTACATCAAGAACGTACGTATCCACTAGAAAACTACTTGCGGATGTTAGAGAATAGCGGATTTGCTAAAGTAGAAGTATTCGCTGATTTTACAGACGAAACACCTAACGAAGAATCCAGACGTTGGTTTTTTGTCGCCCAGAAAGAAGAAGGCGAAATCGACGAACTGTAGCAAACAATAAAAAGGAGAGACGGCTGGATCAAAAAGCTTAGTCTCTTCTTTTTTACTAGGCGAAAGGAGAAAAGCGAATGAAAGTATGTGGCATCATTGTTGAATATAATCCCTTTCACAATGGTCATCTTTATCATGTCCAGCAAGCACGGGAACGAACCGGTGCCGACGTAGTGATTGCGGTGATGAGTGGCAATTTTTTGCAGCGAGGTGAACCGGCGATTTTAGATAAGTGGCAACGTGCAGAAGTAGCCTTGAAAAACGGAGTGGATCTCGTGGTTGAATTACCAATCGAGTGGGCAGTACAATCTGCTGATTATTTTGCTAAAGGAGCAGTTCAACTGTTGCAAAAATTAAACTGTGACTATTTATGTTTTGGAACAGAAGATGAAGCGACCTTCGATTATCAAGCATTTGGTCAATTTGTTTTGCACCATCAGGATCAAATCACCAAAGCATTTCAAGAGTTGCCCGATCAGACAATGAGTTATCCGCAAAAGATGACACAGGTATTCAAGCACGTCTACCCAGAAATCTCACTTGATTTTTCCTCGCCTAATCATATTCTAGGGCTGAGCTATGCAAAAGAAAATGCTACCTATGAACATCCAATGGAACTAGTTCCGATCAACCGTAAAGGGGCTGGTTATCATGATGAAGAGTTACCAAAAGAAACAATAGCCAGTGCCACAGCGATTCGTAAAGCATTAACGGAAAATCGATCGATTTCTGCAACAGTTCCCTCAGAGACAGAGAGATTTTTAAAGACAGAAAGTTTGCAAACTTGGACATCCTATTGGCCCTTGCTAAAATACCGTCTTCTTTCTTCCACCGTTGACTCGTTGCAAAAAATCTACCAGATGACGGAAGGTTTAGAGATCAGGATGTTAGAAGCGGCCAAGACAGCTAATACATTTTACGAGTTTGTCGAACAAGTCAAAACAAAACGCTATACGTGGACGAGGATCCAACGCCTGTCGTGCTACGTGTTATTGAATATCCAAAAAGAAGAGATGAGAGAGCAACAGATGCAAGAATACATCCATGTGTTGGGCTTTACAGCAGCAGGTAGAGCATGTCTCAAAAATAAAAAAGCCTTAGCCCTTTTTGCGAAAATCGGCAAAAAAGAAGCGCAAGTGGCAAAACTACTCGTTCGCAGTGATCAAATCTATCGCTTAGGTGGCGAGGTAGCGGAACAAGTATTTGGGCGAAAACCAGTCTTTATCGAAACGATCGAAGAGAAAAAAAGCTTCACATAAACCTGATTCACAAGTATAATGAAACAGGACGTTTTGTGTGTTCCCGCACGAATCAAAAAGAATCTATCCTATATCAAATCAGAAAGCGAAGTGAAACTATGGGACGTAAATGGGCCAATATCGTAGCTAAAAAAACAGCTAAAGATGCAAACAACAGCCGAGTTTATGCGAAGTTCGGAATTGAAATCTATGCAGCAGCAAAATCAGGTGATCCTGACCCACACGCTAACCAAAAACTACGTTTCGTCATTGAGCGCGCTAAAACTTACAATGTACCAAAACATATCATCGACCGAGCAATTGAAAAAGCAAAAGGTTCAGGGGATGAAACATACTCTGAATTGCGCTATGAAGGATTTGGACCAAATGGCTCAATGGTGATCGTAGACACATTGACCAACAACGTAAACCGCACAGCCGCTGATGTGCGTGCAGCATTCGGTAAAAACGGCGGAAATATGGGTGTCTCTGGGGCAGTATCTTATATGTTCGACAATACCGCGATTTTTGGTTTTGCCGGTGAAGATGCAGATGAGATCTTAGAATACTTGATGGAAAAGGACATCGATGTACGTGATGTCATGGAAGAAGATGGCCAAATCATCGTTTACGGAGAAGTGCCAGATTTCCACAGTATTCAAGAAGCACTAAAAGAAAAAGGCATCACTGACTTTTCAATTGCGGAGATCCAAATGATCCCTCAAAATGAAGTGACATTGACTGGCGAAGACTTGGAACAATTTGAAAAAATGATCGATGTATTAGAAGATCTAGAAGATGTCCAACATGTCTTCCATAATGTTGCTTTAGAAGATTAATCGAATAAAGCGGATAAAAGAGGTCGGAACAGAAGTGTTTAACCTCGAGAAATAAGGCGCCAGCCACGAAAATTGTTTTTCAAATTTTTGTGGCTGGCGCCTTATTTGTGAAGAGATACTTCTGTTCCCGCCGTTTGTTCAGTTTTAAGTGTTACGAGAGGATGAATGTCCAGACACTTTTTTATTTTCCTAAAAAAACAAACAGCTGTTATCCTGCTTAAAAAGCTAATGTCATGTTTTGCTTTCGTACTTTTATTTATACGATTTTATCGGAGAAGAGAAAATATCGGTGAAGCTAAAAAAGAAGTGTAGTCATACGATATGAAAGAAAGAGAACAAATACAGAGTAGTTAAATTAAAAATCCTGTGTTATTTGTTACAGTTTTTTTGTGATTTATTATCATTTCTATTTCAACCTGTGTTATTATTAAAGTATCGTGAGTAAACGAATAGTAATTTGATGTAGGCGGGGAAAGAATAATGGAAGCAAAAATTAATCTAGAGCCTTTCGAACGTATTCTAAGCGGTTACCAAAAAGTAGAAGAGTTGGCAGTCAATATCACCGATTGCTCAAAGCTTGCACAAAAATATGCACCTTATGGGGTAGAAGGCTATCGTTTAGGAAACTATATAGGCACAGGCTATTTGAATCGTTATCTAGAATGTATGGTTGATCGCGCGCCCATGCTGATCTATAAAAAAAAATATTTGATTCCATTGCTTTTTCGACGTTCTGACTCAGCATTTCAGTTGTTTGAAGAAGATTATCGGATGGAAGCTTTCTTTTTATTATTGGACTGGAGTCTGAAGCATCAACCAGAAAAGATATTGATCGAAACAAGTCAAAAAGTAGATACGAAAAAAGAAAAAGTCATTGATACAGCTTATTTGGCTTTTCGTGTATCAGAAATATTAGATAGTGGGGGTTACCCGATCAGTAATTTCCAAACAGTCGAACAATTTATGGATTGGAATCGTATTTATCGTCTGATCGATAACGGAGGGATTGGTCGCCATAGTAAAGTATTTGACCCAGAATATCCCGAAAATATCGAAGAATTGCGAATGATCGTCTCACTTGTTCGTTTGAAATACCCAAACACAGAATTGATGTTATGATCGATAGATGAATAAAAAGAGGCAGAGACAGAAGTGTTTAGCCTCGAGAAATAAGGCGTCATCCACAAAAATTGTTTTTTCAATTTTTGTGGATGACGCCTTATTTTTTGAAGAGGTTACTTCTGTTCTCGCCGTATATTCAGTTTAAAGTGGTGCGAGAGGACTGATTCCCCTGATGCTTTTTATTTTTAATAACGAATCAATCTAAAGCGAGAGACTCATGATTTTCAGTAGCCAATGCTTGTAGAAAAGAAGCGTCTTTCGCTGATGTAAATAGGATCAATTCATGCATGGCACGCGTACACATTGTATATAAGATTTGTTTGTCATGACCAGAATTAAAATGTGCATCATCGACATTCCATAAAAAGACTCGGTCAAATTCTAATCCTTTTGCTAGATAAGCAGGAAGAAGAATAATCGAACGTTTCATAAAATCAGATTCATCAGCAATCAATTGGACTTGATCTTTCAGGGATACAGGCAATTGTTCATAGAGTGCTTCACATTCAGCGATCGTTTTACCAATGATCGCGGTACGCCAATATTTTGCTTGCTCTTTCGTGTCAATGATCGTTTGTTCCAACCAGTTGATTTTGCTTGTAGATGAATCACTTTGGACGATCAACGGTAGGCGACCTTCACGAGCCGTTGTTTCTACAAGATTGTCGTGAGCTAAGAAATGATTGGCAAAATCAGTGATTTGCTTCGTGGAGCGATAGCTCGTCGTCAATTGGAATTGGGTCACTTCTTTCTCTGGGAAAAGCGACTCTAACGAACCAGTGATCGTCTCGTTCCCAAAAACATTTTGGTTCAGATCCCCACAAAATGTTAGATTGGCAGTTGGATAGATTGATTGCAGCAATGCGACCTGCGAAGGAGCAAAATCTTGCATTTCATCAATGAAAATATACCTTGCCTTTTGTGTGACTGATACAGGATGGATTCGACGCATCAATAGGAAGTACAAGACGGCGTCTTCCTGTGGCAATTCTCTTTTCCGTAAGTTCATTTTGACTTCTTGAAGATGTTCGTTCCAAGAAGTTTCGCTGATTCCATGTGCGGTTAACATCGTTTTAGGAATCGTTTGTAAAAAGTGAAGAAACTGTTTCGGTAAGTTGACGAATTGATAATGTAAAATTCCTCGGTGAACTTTACGGAATCTTTTTTTCACGATTTGATTCGTAAGTTTTTTACGCAATGATTTTTCTTTTTGTTCGGTGTATTCTAAATTTGGATCGGTTGCATATAGTTCTTGAAGTTGTTCTTCAGCAAGCTCTTTGACCCACTTCTGACGGGTTTCATCCTTTTGCAGACCGCCTAATTTTTTCAATAACTTTGTCTGTAATAAAGATAGACGTTGATGCAATGGAAGTAGTTCATTGGTTTCTTGGTACCATTTTCGGATCGCTTCTTTGGATAGGATCGTTCGACCATTGATTTTCATCTCACGGAACAATGGCCCAAAATCAGTGATCGTCTGGATGTAAGTCTCCAGGAGAACAACGAAAGTCAATCCGGATTTCAACGTTTTTATCGGGTCATCAGCACCAGAAAGGAAACCGACTTCTTGTTGTTCTTCTTCAGTCAACTCAAATTCAGGAACTAATTGCTGTAAATAATTTTTGAAGGTTTGTGTCGGAACACCACTTTCACCAAGAGATGGTAAAACAGTGGAGATGTAATCAGAAAACAGATGGTTTGGTGAGAACAATAAGACGTTCTCAGCATCTAGCCATTTCCGATTGTGATAAAGGATGAATGCGATACGTTGAAGTAATGCTGAAGTCTTACCGCTTCCAGCAATTCCTTCGATCAGCATCACTTTACTGTTGGTGTCACGGATAATGGCATTTTGTGCTTTTTGGATCGTCGACACGATGTTTTTCATGTGAGCACTTGATGCGTCATCCAAGATTTCTAATAGAAAATCATCATTGATGACTTCAGATGTATCGACCATGGAGACGATTTTTCCTTCAACGATTTTGAACTGTCGTTTCAAGAGAAGTTCGACGTCGATTTTTTCGACATCTGTTTCATAAAAAGCAGGGCCGATTTCTCCTTCGTAATACAGGTTAGCGATCGGTGCACGCCAGTCGATCACGATGGTTTCTTCTTCTGTATCTCTCAATGAGGCGATGCCAAGATAGAGAGTTTCTTTTTCCGTCTCTTCTTTGAAATCGATACGAGCAAAGTAAGGACTTTCTTTCATTACTTCTAATGTTTGCAGACGTTTTTGCTGAGATTCTAATGTATGGTATTTTAAAAGCAATTCTTGTTCATGTTGGCGGTATTCGACCACTGACTCATAAAAAGACTCGTTGGAGCCGCTACGTATTTTGTGATTAGCTGTTTCTTTTGTGGAGTCATTCATTTTTTCAGTCAAGTCGCTTAATTTGCGATTCAATAGGCGTTGTTCAAGTTGGATCATTTGTGTGGTTTCTTCCACATGCTGTTGTTCTAATTGTCTTTCATTCATTGCATCGTTTACTCCTTCCGCCGTAAATAACGAATTAAAAGTATAGCACAGTTTGACTAAAAAAGGTACACAAGTGAGTTAACTAAAAATAAACGCAAAACTACATGAGAGTGATAGTTGTTTTCATTTAGGGGTTTTTAGTTTAAATGGCTTTAGAGAACAGGTATTCTAAATGTGGAGAAAGGAGCTGAACGAAATGACACATTTTAAAAAATTTGCAATGACACTACTGATTGGAGCGGTGGCCCTCATCAGTGAGTTTATGTTCGACCGTCCTCGCCTTGCGTTTATGATCATTGCTATCACCGGTGGCACACTCGCCTTCTTGATGTTTGTCGAAATGATCAAAACACTGCGTTCAGGGAAATATGGGGTCGATATTTTAGCGATTACAGCTATTGTTGCGACATTGCTCGTCAATGAATATTGGGCGAGTTTGATGATTTTGATCATGTTGACAGGTGGCGAAAGTTTGGAAGACTATGCGCAAAAAAAAGCAGGTCAGGAATTGCAATCCCTATTAGATAATACGCCAAGAACTGCCCATAAATTGCAAGGAGATCAACAACTTGATGTTGCGGTAGACACACTTGAGATCGGCGATCATCTGGTGATCAAACCAGGGGAAATCGTTCCAGCTGATGGACGAGTGATCATGGGGGAATCTACTTTTGACGAAGCGTCATTGACTGGAGAAGCAAAACCGATGAGCAAGAAAGTCGGTGATGAATTGATGTCCGGTTCGGTCAATGGGGACTCATCTGTCAAAATGGTGGTTGAGAAACGGGCAGAAGATAGCCAGTATCAATTAATTATCAAACTAGTAGAGGAATCGAAAGAAAAACCCGCACGTTTTGTCCGTCTAGCAGATCGTTATGCTGTTCCCTTTACTTTGATCGCTTACTTGATCGGCGGAATCGCTTGGTGGGCTAGTGGTGATCCTGTACGCTTTGTGCAAGTCTTAGTTGTAGCATCGCCATGTCCATTGATTTTGGCTGCACCTGTTGCTTTAGTAGCGGGAATGAGTCGTTCAAGTAAAAGTGGGATCGTTGTCAAAACTGGTACCGCTGTGGAAAAATTAGCAGAGACTAAAACGATTGCCTTTGATAAGACAGGAACAATCACCAAAGGGATGCTTGAAGTAACTGGTGTCGCTCCCGTTCAAGGGTTTTCAGAAGCGGAATTATTACGTGTGGCGGCGAGTGCGGAACAAGGCTCAGCCCATATCTTGGCCCGTTCCTTAGTTCAAGCAGTTCCCCAATTGTTGCCAGTCACTGATTTGAAAGAAATCTCAGGGCAAGGGATTACCGCTACGGTTGATGGCAGGCAGGTTAAAGTAGGGAATGCACGCTTTATTGATGTTCCAGAAGCTAAAACAGATACAACTGCGATCTATGTGGCGATTGATGAAAAATACGCCGGCACGATCTACTTCTCAGACACAATCCGTCCAGAAGCAAGTAAAACAATCGCTCGCTTGAAAGCTCAAGGCATCACCGACTTACTGATGGTGACTGGGGACGGTCGTACGGTTGCAGAAGCAATTGCCGAGGAAGTTGGCTTGACCGAAGTTCATGCTCGTTGTTTACCACAAGATAAATTAACGATTTTAACTAGTATCCCCAAAGAAAAGCGGCCTGTCACGATGGTAGGAGATGGTGTCAATGATGCTCCTGCCTTGACTGTCGCAGATGTAGGCATCGCCATGGGCGCACATGGCTCAACTGCTGCAAGTGAAAGCGCAGATGTCGTCATTTTGAAAGATGATTTAGAACGAGTAGCAGAAGCAGTGATGATTTCTAGAGAAACGATGAAAGTAGCGAAACAATCTGTTTTGATTGGGATTTTTGTCTGTGTCTTTTTGATGCTCGTTGCCAGTACAGGAGTCATTCCAGCATTGTTTGGCGCGATGCTTCAAGAAGTGGTTGATACAGTTTCCATTTTAAGTGCGTTACGTGCAAAAAAATCAGCGAAACAACAACCACATGCCATGATCACACAAAATTAAAGGCAAAATGATAAAAGAGACTTTTCAGCAAAATCTTTTTGCGGTATGATGCAAAGAGAGAAGCAATAGTTGATCAATACAAAAGTGAACGATGAAAGGAAGTTGAAAACATGCCATTCGTACATGTTGAATTAGTCGAAGGACGTAGCCCAGAACAATTAGAAAACATGATGAAAGATATCACCGAGGCGGTCCATAAAAATACGCAAGCACCAAAAGAACACATTCATGTAATTATCAACGAAATGAAAAAAGGCACGTATGGTGTCAATGGTGAATGGAAAAAATAAGTGAATTCGAGACTTGATTTTTTGAAATAATAGTGGTTAAATAAACACATAGATGATTGATGAGAAAGACAACTGAATTTGAGAGTCTTCGATAAGAGAGGAAAAGCTAGGCTGAAACTTTTCCAGGAGAAAACCAAAGGATGACCACTTTCGAAACCTTTGTTGAAACAGAGGCGGTCGTACCGTTATCACGCTTGAGGAATACGCATGTCGTATTCAAAATTAGGTGGAACCACGAATTTTTCGTCCTAGTATCTGTACAGATACTAGGACTTTTTTTATTGGTGGCGAAGCTAAAAACGGAAATTTAAAGGAGGAACCCCTATGATAAAAATGACATTTCCTGATGGTGCAGTCAAAGAGTTTGCGCCAGGGATCACCACTGCAGAAATTGCAGAAAGTATTTCTAAAAGTTTAGCCAAAAAAGCCTTAGCTGGAAAAGTGAATGGCGAACTGATCGACTTGAACCGCGGGATCGAAGAGGATGGCTCAATCGAGATTGTGACACCTGATCATGAAGACGCACTTGCTTTGATTCGTCATTCAAGTGCTCATTTGATGGCACAAGCCATGCGCCGTTTATATCCAAATATCCACTTTGGTGTAGGACCAGCAATCGATTCAGGATTTTACTACGATACTGATAACGGTGAGAGCCAAGTCAGTGCCGAAGACCTACCAGCGATCGAAGCGGAAATGATGGCGATCGTCAAAGAAAATTTGCCGATCGAACGTCGTGTGTTATCAAAACAAGAAGCATTAGAAATCTTTGCAAGTGACCCTTACAAAGTGGAACTGATCAGCGAATTACCAGAAGACGAAGTCATCACTGCCTACCAACAAGGAGAATTCATCGATTTATGCCGTGGGCCACATGTCCCATCAACTGGTCGTATCCAAGTCTTCAAATTATTATCTGTGGCAGGAGCTTACTGGCGTGGAAATTCAAATAACCAAATGATGCAACGTGTTTATGGAACAGCATTTTTTGATAAAAAAGCGTTAAAAGCGTTTATCCAAATGCGTGAAGAAGCAAAAGAAAGAGACCATCGCAAACTAGGAAAAGAGCTAGAATTATTCATGGTAGCTCCTGAAGTTGGCTCTGGTTTACCTTTCTGGTTACCAAAAGGTGCAACAATCCGTCGTACGATCGAACGATACATCGTAGACAAAGAAATCAGCTTAGGCTATCAACATGTGTATACACCGATCATGGGGGACGTAGAGTTATACAAAACTTCAGGTCACTGGGATCATTACCAAGAAGATATGTTCCCACCAATGGATATGGGAGATGGCGAGATGCTCGTGCTACGCCCAATGAACTGCCCACATCATATGATGGTCTACAAAAATACAATCCATTCTTACCGTGAGTTACCGATCCGTATCGCAGAACTTGGTATGATGCACCGTTATGAAAAATCAGGTGCGTTGTCTGGATTACAACGTGTACGTGAAATGACATTGAATGACGGACACACATTCGTTCGTCCTGATCAGATCAAAGATGAATTCAAACGTACGTTGGAGTTGATGGTCGCAGTTTACGCTGATTTCAATATTACAGACTATCGCTTCCGTTTAAGTTACCGTGATCCAAACAACACAGACAAATATTTTGACGATGATGCCATGTGGGAAAAAGCACAGATCATGTTAAAAGCTGCGATGGATGAAATGGAACTTGACTATTTCGAAGCGGAAGGAGAAGCAGCCTTCTATGGACCAAAATTAGATGTCCAAGTTAAAACAGCATTGGGAACAGAAGAAACATTATCAACGATCCAATTAGACTTCTTATTACCAGAACGCTTTGATTTAACTTATGTAGGAGAAGATGGCGAAAATAATCATCGCCCAGTCGTTATCCACCGAGGCATCGTTTCAACAATGGAACGCTTTGTGGCATACTTGACAGAAGTATACAAAGGCGCATTCCCAACTTGGTTGGCACCGATCCAAGCAACGATCATCCCAGTTTCAGTTGATGCTCATTCAGATTACGCTTATGAAATCAAAGAACGTCTACAAATGAAAGGCTTGCGTGTAGAAGTCGACGATCGCAATGAAAAAATGGGTTATAAGATCCGTGCCTCACAAACGCAAAAAATCCCATACCAAATCGTAGTTGGGGATAAAGAAGTGGCAGATGCAACAGTCAATATCCGCCGATATGGTAGTAAAGAAACTGCTGTAGAGGACTTGAATATCTTTGTCGATGCAATGGCAGAAGAGGTTCATAATTACAGCCGTTAAGACGAGTTAGCAAGAGAACCAACGCCTAATTTAATAAAAACAGGAAGGACAACAAAGAATTGTTCCTTCCTGTTTTTTTATGGGGCACTCATTACACACGTCAAAACGCTAGATCGTGCTAAAATAATTGTATTAGATAAATAAGGGGGAACGTAGAGAATGTATCAACCGATCCAACCTCATCATCTGTTTCATCAAGCATATGAAGAAAAAATACATTATAAAGAAACGGTTCTCCCAGTCTTAGCAGATGTCTTGGTGTGTATGTGGGAGTCTATTTCATTTGACTTTAGCGGTACGGTCACCGACGTGATCATCGCCGACG
This sequence comes from Enterococcus sp. AZ095b, assembly GCF_051714725.1. NCBI lineage: Bacteria > Bacillati > Bacillota > Bacilli > Lactobacillales > Enterococcaceae > Enterococcus > Enterococcus sp. AZ095b. The sequence goes on from NZ_JBIOSL010000001.1 coordinate 1,050,288, forward strand.
GTTGCATTGATTTGATTGTCAATGTTTTGGAGCAATCTGTTTTCTATACTGGTTCAAGTAAAACGGACTTCAACTTTCTCTCAAGGTTTCCCGAACACTATATTGGTTTTCGCTTAAAGCCAGGTGCTTTTTCTGCTTTAACTGGTCGAGAGGCAACAGCAGCGATGGATCAAGTGTTGTTCATTGAAGAAGTAGATGTTGGGTTTGATACAACCCATCTTTTTGCGCTCACGATTGAAGAAATGAAAGAATCGCTGATCAGCTATTTATCCGGATTAGCCAAATGTATCTCTTCGACGGAATACATTCAGTTATTTGAAAAACTATATATAAAAAAATTAGCTTCCCCACAAGCATTATACGAATATATGAGACTTAGTCCAAGGCATGTCCAACGGCTATTCAAAAAGCATTACGGTCTCACCCCACAATTGGCTCTATCGACCATAAAATTTCATCATAGTTTGACCATTTTATTAAAACAACCTGCCGATCGAAGGGAGCTTGTTGGAAATTATTATGACCAGTCCCATTTTATCAATGAGTTCAAAAAAAATATTGGCCTCACACCCATTGAGTTTGTTAAGTTGAGTGAGCAGCGAAAAATGTCGCTTCTATCCAATACGTTACTAACCTAAGTTGCTACAATAAAACTAACTTAAAAAAGGAGTGGTCGATAGATGAACTTTAATCAGGCAAAAATCGGATTGTTGATTCAAAAAGATTATGGGGAATGTTATGATTTTTACACAAAAAAATTAGGATTGGTTCCTACATGGGGAAATCGAAAAGGTCCGTATACGTCATTTGCTATGGCAAAAGGAGAACCTAACTGTTTTGATATGACGTCAGCAAAAGAAATGTCTTTGGTCAAAGGGTATATACAGTCTGCTAAAAATGGAATATCTGATACAGTGGTGATCATATTACCTACGAAGGATATCCAAAAGGACTATGCGAAGTTAACCGCAAATGGTGTCACTTTTTTAGGTGAACCTCAGAAAATAGAGGCTTGGGGAGGATTTACCAGTGCCTACTTTAGAGACCCAGAAGGCAATTTGTTTGAACTGAATGATGGGTATTAGTTTCTTTTTGGATGTTGCTTCTTTCTTTTTTTTGTTTTTAATAGCTGATTCTGTGAAACTCCATAAATGATAAGTCAAAAGAAACCAAGATAAGGGTGTGACATGTTGCCACTTATACCTTGGCTTCTTTTTTTAGCGATTGATTTTTAGGAATAACAGTAATCGGTTGAGCAGGCAGAGAACAAAGGATATTCTCTATTTTCTTGTTTAGTATGAGAATTGTTTGCCTTTGAGTATGATATAATGACATAGACATTTAGAAAAAGGGATGTGTATGAGATGAGCGTAGTGAGTCGCATTGAAAGTATGATGAATGACTATTCTTCTGCCGAAAGAAAATTAGCAGATTATATCGTAACACATGTAGAAAAAATACCAACGATGACAGCCAATGAGTTAGCAGAAGCGGCGGGCCTGAGCGCTCCCACAGTTGTTCGTTTCTCCAAAAAACTTGGCTTTCAAAGTTTAACGGATTTTAAAATCACTATTTCCACCGAATTACAAGCAGGTATCGTGGAAGGATTCAGCGATATTGAACCAAATGAATCATTTTATTCAATCAAACATAAATTAGGGAATAATGCGCAAGTAGCGATCAAAGAAACCGTGGATATTTTAGAAGAGGAGATGATCCAACGTGTCGTTGAGCGTCTGGAAGAAGCACAAACAGTTTATCTATATGGTGTGGGCGCATCTTCTTTAGTCGTTGAGGATATCCTCCAAAAATGGTCTCGTGTAGGAAAACCAATCATTTTTGAAAAAGACATCCACGTCTTATTGCCACAATTAGTGAGTAATGAAACAAAAAAAGTGCTATGGCTTGTCTCTAACTCAGGAAACAGCAAAGAAGTGGTGATGATCGGACAGTTAGCCAAAGAAATGGGAATCGATATTATCGCATTGACTCAATTTGGAAATAACCGATTAAGTAAATTGGCCGATGTCGTTGTCCAGACATCAAGACCAAAAGAAATCACGAACCGAAGTGCAGCAACTAACTCATTATTGGCTCAATTTGCAACGATTGATATCATTTTTTATCTTTATATGGCAAAGAATGAAAAATTAACCGAGAAAGTCACTCAAACCAAAGAAGTGATCAAAAATTATGTCAAACAAAAATGAAATAACAGATGATAGTTTTCCACAATGTCATATTTGTTTCCATTGTTTCACAGTAAAAGAAAACTTTATTTTCAAAAATAACCATATTTTTTAAAGTTTTTTAGAATCCATTTGTGTGACACATTACTTGTTTGTGAAACAAACTAGTCTTTTTTGGGTCGAGAATTAAAGAATTTCTTGCGGATCAGGATTTTACTTTTTAATTTTGTTTTTTTTAGGTACAATGGAGCCTATAAGTAGGCGAAAAAGAAGGAATGATGAAAAGTTTTATGAAAAAAAATACAAATAATTCTTGGTTAGATCGAATAAAAAAAGGAACACAAGAACCAAAAAATAAAACGTTTCGACGGTCACATGTTCCCTTTCGTTTAAATTTCCTTTTTTTCATTATATTTACGTTGTTCGTGTCATTGATTGCTCGATTAGGTTATTTGCAGATCGTAAACAGTGAGGAACTAGAAGCAAAAGTCAAATCATCTTCGTCTCTAACGGTACAAGTAAGTTCACCCCGAGGCATGATCTACGATGCCACTGGGAAAGCTTTGGTGACAAACCAAGCCAACCAAGCAATCACATTCACGAGAGGCAGAAATATGACAGCGGAGGATTTGCTGAAAACAGCAAATACCTTGACACAGTTGATCGATATGCCAGTGGATGAAAATTTGACTACACGTGATAAGAAGGATTTTTGGTTAGCAGATCCCGATCATTTGAAAGCTGCGACTGAACGCCTATCGGCAAAAGAAAAAAGCTTGAGTACGAGTGAGCAATACCAAGCAACTGTAGATAAAGTGACAGATGAGGAAATCAATTTCAATGAGGAACAATTGAAAGCAGCAACGATTTTTAAACGAATGAATAATGCGTATGAACTGAATACAGTTTTCATCAAAAATTCTGGTGTTACAGATCAAGAATTGGCGATCGTGGCAGAACATGCATCAGACCTGCCAGGTGTTTCAACAGGAACTGACTGGGTACGCCAGTATAATGCGGCGGATTCCATAAAGAGTATTCTAGGAAGCGTAACATCAGAAAAACAAGGCTTACCTGCCGATCAAGTGGAAGAATTCTTGGCAAAAGGCTACTCACGTAATGACCGAGTAGGCCAAAGCTATTTAGAAAAACAATATGAAGATGTCTTGCAAGGCACAAAGACACAATATGAAATCACTTTAGATAACAATGGAAATGTCATCCAACAAAAAGAATTGTATGCAGGAGAAAAAGGATCGAATTTGATGTTATCGATCAATGCAGAGTTCCAAGCGAAGGTCGAAGAGATTCTTAGAAACAATTATCAAAAATTAGTCGATAATGGAAAAGCCCAATACTCACCAGGTGCGTATGTAGTCGCGATGAATCCTCAAACAGGTGAAGTATTAGCGATGACGGGTTTCAGCCATGGGCAAGGCTCAAAAGAGTTGACTGAAAATGCCCTTGGTACGATCACGAATGCCTTTGTTCCAGGATCTGTTGTAAAGGCAGGTACGTTAGCCGCCGGTTGGCAAAGTGGCGTGATCAGCGGTAATCAAGTATTAGTAGATGAACCGATTCGATTACAAGGCTCTTCAGAAAAAAGCTCCGTCTTCAATCGTACTGGATCTGTACCTTTGGATGTGGTCCAAGCGTTAGAGCTTTCATCAAATACCTATATGATCAAAGTAGCGTTGAAGATGCTAGGGTTAGAGTACGTACCAAATATGGGCTTACCTAGTCTAAGTGAAGAGGCACAAGCGTATGAACAATTGCGTGACGGCTTTAAACAATTTGGACTTGGAACAGTCACAGGGATCGATTTACCAAATGAGTCTGCGGGGATCTCACACTCTGTTGAATACATGAAGAAATTCAATGCAGACAACGGACAAGACTGGTTCACACCAGGAAACTTTACTGACTTGGCATTTGGCCAGTTCGATACGTATACCCCGATCCAGTTAGCGCAATATGCAGCAACAGTAGCAAACGGTGGAAAAAGAATCCAACCACGCATTGTCAAAGGCATTTACGGGAACGACGAGAATGGTAACTTAGGTGAAGTGAAAAAAGAGATGGAACCAGTTGTCGAAAATACAGTAGACGTGTCTCCTGAAGAGATGGCCCTTTTACGTGAAGGATTCCATCAAGTAGTCCATGGAACAAATAACTACACGACTGCTCGATCATTAGCAGATGCAAAAATGGATCTTTCTGCTAAAACAGGGACAGCCGAAACAGTCGCTGAAGGTCATCCCGATATCGTAACAGTCAATAGTAATATTGTGGCTTACGGACCAACAGAAAATCCTGAGATTGCGGTAAGTGTTGTCTTACCAAACCTGCTAGATGAAAAAGACCATATGAATTCGGTCATAGCCAAAGAAATCATGAATGCTTATTACGATATGTTCATGGCAAACAGATAACAGAGGTCAGAGCCGAAGTATTTAGCCTCAAGAAATAAGGCGCCATCCACGAAGATTTTGTGGATGGCGCCTTATTTTTGAAGAGCTTACTTCTGCTCCCTCTGTTTATTTGGTTTTAAGTGGTGCGAGAGGACGAATGCCCCAGACGGATTTTTTATAATGAAAGTAATTTTTCAAGGTAATTCGCCAAACCGTCTTCTTCATTTGTTTGTTCAGTGACATCGTTGGCTACGCCTTTTAGTTGCTCAGTCCCATTAGCCATTGCCACACCCCAGCCCGCATATTCAAGAAGTTCTAAGTCATTGTGTTCATCACCAAAAGCAATCACATCTTTTTGTTCGATCGATAGATAATTCGCTACTTGATGGATTCCTTTCGCTTTTTCGATCCCTTTTGAAACAATCTCTAGTATCGCCATTGGTCCACCCCAAGTCCTTACATCGACATGCTTCCCAAATTGACGTGTTAGTTCGGCAGAAACTTGTTCAGCATATTGTTTTTCTGTACGTACCAATAAGGACGTAGGGTTAGTTGTTAGATTTCGTGGAGACAGTAGGTTTTCTGGTTTAGGATTTGGTGAAGCAAAGAATTTTGCGTCAAAAAAATCAAAAGTATCGATAAAGAAAGTGTCGCGATTCTCCGCAGCAATAAAATCTAGATTCAATTGATTTTTTTGCGCTAAGATCTCAAAAACAATCTCTTTATTGATCAATGTTTCTTGTTCTCCAGCCCATTGTTGATTTGGGATATGCACAAGCGCACCGTTAAAGTTGACCATCGGTGTTGTCAATTCTAACTGTTGATAATATTGATAACTCATTCGATAAGGACGTCCGGTTGCAATACTGACATGATGGCCACCATCAATGGCTTTTCTCAATGTCTCTTGGGTTTTAGAAGTAATGATCGACTCAGGATTCAACGTTGTTCCATCCAAGTCGATCGCAATCAATTTTTTGTTCAATGCTGTCATTCCTTTCAAACAACGATTTGTTTCAGTCTAGCATATTTCAATGAATAAACAAGGTACAGATTTTTCTGAAAAATAAATGCTTTAAAGCAAAAATAGAAAAGAATCAAACCGAATTGAGCTAAACACGAACATTAAAATATGAAAATGACATTTCATAAAGTTTTGTGTTGAAAAACGAATGAAATGTCTATATAATCTATAAATGTTCGACGGAAAATTATATTTGGATTTATTTTTACATATTATATAGTCCGTTAGAAAAAATCAGGGAGTGGAAATTTTTATGGAAAAGTTTTTCCAACTAAAGAAAAATAATACAAATGTACCAACAGAAATAATGGCTGGTGTAACAACGTTTTTTGCCATGAGTTATATATTATTTGTTAATCCGACGATCTTGTCAGCTGCTGGCATGCCATTTCAGGCAGTCTTTTTAGCGACGATCATTGCTTCGATCATCGGTACTTTAGTTATGGGATTATTTGCTAATGTGCCTTATGCACAAGCCCCAGGAATGGGTTTGAATGCTTTCTTCACATTTACAGTTGTTTTTGGGTTAGGTTATTCTTGGCAAGAAGCATTAGCCATGGTCTTTATTTGTGGGTTGATTAATGTATTTATTACAGTAACAAATATTCGGAAAATGATCATCCATGCTATTCCTGAGAGTTTACAACATGCAATCGGCGGTGGTATTGGGATTTTTGTTGCATACGTTGGGATCAAAAATGCTGGATTTTTGTCTTTCTCTGCAGATCAATCAGCGATAACTAGTTCTGTGTTTGATAATGGTCAAGTGACGAATGTGACGATCAACGGTGGCATCGTTCCAGAACTTGCAAACTTTAATAATGCGCCGATCCTACTAGCTGTCATTGGATTAGTTTTGACATCGATCTTAGTTGTTAAAAATGTTCGTGGTGCAATCTTGATCGGTATCGTAGTAACAACGATCATCGGGATCTTGATGGGTGTTGTTGATCTAGGAACGATCGATTGGGAACAAAATTCTTTAGGCAATTCAATCAATGAACTAGGCACGACGTTTGGTGCAGCATTTGGTGCGGAAGGGATGCAATCTTTATTCAGCGATAGCTCTAAGATCCCACAAGTCCTGATGACGATCATTGCCTTTAGTTTATCCGATACATTTGATACGATCGGTACGTTCATCGGTACTGGACGGCGTACAGGTATTTTCTCTAAAGAAGATGAGGAAGCTTTGGAAGATGGACGAGGATTCAAAACTAAAATGGATAAAGCGTTGTTCGCTGACGCAATCGCAACATCGATCGGTGCGATTTTCGGAACATCGAATACAACGACTTATGTCGAATCAGCAGCTGGTATTGGCGCTGGTGGTCGTACAGGTTTGACTTCAGTTGTCGTAGCCGCATTATTTGCTTTAAGTAGCTTATTTTCTCCACTGATCGCTATTGTACCGGCACAAGCAACTGCACCAGCATTGATCTTAGTTGGTGTGATGATGATGGCTTCGTTTGCTGATATCAATTGGTTAGATATGGAAGAAGCATTACCTGCCTTTTTTGCTTCGATCTTCATGGGATTAGCTTACAGCATCTCTTACGGAATCGCTGCTGGTTTTATCTTCTACACGATCATGAAAGTGATCAAAGGTAAAACAAACGAGATTTCAATTGCTTTATGGGTTGTTGATATTTTATTCATTCTCAACTTCGTCATTTTAGCAATCATTTAAAAGACATTTTTAATAGGAGTGAAGAGTAGGCTAACTCTTTGCTCCTATTTTATTTGGTCTATGTCCTCTTTGACAAAAATGAATGATACTGGCACATACGTTGCACACACGTACAAAAATAGGTATGATAATAGAGACGAAAGAAGGGTGATAGATGAAGGTTCAATGGAGAAAAAATTTATTCGTAGCTTGGATAGGCTGCTTTTTTACTGGTTCAAGTATCAGTTTAGTCATGCCGTTCATTCCAGTTTACGTCGAACAACTAGGTACACCTAAGGATCAAATTGAATTATTTTCAGGATTAGCGATTTCAGTAACAGCCTTTGCTGCGGCGATCGTTGCGCCTATTTGGGGAAATCTAGCTGATCGAAAAGGACGGAAAATGATGATGATCCGGGCAGCAGCAGGTATGACGATCACTATGGGATCACTAGCTTTTGTCCCAAATGCTTATTGGCTTTTAGTCATGCGTTTCTTTAATGGGATTTTATCTGGATACATACCTAATGCGACAGCGATGATTGCTTCACAAGCGCCTAAAGAGAAAAGTGGTTGGGCGTTAGGCACGCTTTCTACTGGGGCAGTGGCAGGGACGCTGATTGGTCCGTCAATGGGAGGCGCTTTGGCGCAATGGTTCGGAATGGAAAATGTTTTTTTGATTACTGGAGGGTTATTACTGATCACCACGATCTTAACGATTTTCATGGTAAAAGAAGATTTCCAACCGGTAGAGAAAAAAGATATGATCAGTACCAAAGAAGTTTTTGCTAAAATGGATCACTTTTCTGTGTTAGTCGGTTTATTTGTTACTACTCTGATCTTACAGTTAGGGATCACCACGATCAGTCCAATCTTGACATTGTACATTCGGGAATTGAGTGGTGACACATCAAATATCTTATTTGTTAGTGGATTGATTGTTTCAGTATCAGGTGTTTCAGCAGTATTTTCTTCTCCAAGACTGGGGAAATTAGGGGATAAGATCGGAAATCAGAAGGTGCTGTTAGCAGGTTTGGTACTTTCGTTTTGTTGTTACTTACCAATGGCATTTGTGACTACGCCCTTACAATTAGGGATCTTACGTTTTATATTAGGTTTTTCGACAGGTGCGTTGATGCCATCGATCAATACATTGATCAGCAAGATCACACCAGAAGAAGGTGTCAGTCGAGTATACAGCTATAACCAAATGTTTACGAACTTTGGTCAAGTACTAGGACCGATGTTAGGTTCGACAGTCGCTCATGCGTACAATTATAGTACAGTGTTTATTGTGACTAGTCTCTTTGTTCTGACGAATATTCTTTTATCACTATTTAATTTTAGAAAAGTACTTCATCAAAAACTATGATCAAGAAAAAAACAGATTGGAGTATTTCTCCAATCTGTTCGGCTTTTATGAATGTGAAGCGGACGAAGTTTCTTTTTTAGGTGTTGCAACAGCGCTGATCAAAATGACGATCAATCCTGCAACCAATGAAATAATAGTCGTCATGGTAAAATCATATGGGCTACTAGACAATGCACCACCGATATAGCCAACCACTTGACCTAAAATGACTGCCCAAAATAATGTGACGATATATCGCATATCAAACACCTCTTTTCTAAGTTCAGTTTACCAGATTTTTTTTGAATGTAAAGGGAGAAACAGGCATTCAACGTCAGTGGATAGTATAAAAAGTATAGATCGTTCATCGGATGGGAAAAGCATGATGAAAGACGAATACACGTAACCAGTCATACAAGATAACGAGCTGATGTTACGAATATTCCCCTAAAAAGAAAGTGAATGGAAAAGGTGGTATGTAAAAATGTTTCTTCCACAACTTTATACGATCACCTCGTATTCTTTGTTGCAAAGTACGATTCGCATAAACGAATACGTTCGAGAAGCAAAGAAACTAGGCTATCAGACATTAGCGATCACAGATAAGGATGTGCTATCTGGGGCAGCGGAATTTTACCGCATCTGTATGAGTGAAAAAATACAACCAATTATTGGACTGAACTTGACCTACCAGTTTCAAGAACGTCATTATGAGTTACTACTCTACGCAAAAGATAGGATCGGCTACCAACAATTGATCAAGCTCTCAAGCAAGAAAATGATCCGAGAAAAAATCGAGCTTCACGAGATCGATGAACTCGATCATTTGCTTGTCGTTTTACCAACCAAAAAATCGATTGCTGATGACTACGGTGTGTCAGCATTATTTGATAGCCATTGGCAAAGTTTGCAAGAAAAAATAGCATCTTCTCATCTTTATGTAGGTGTCACAGAAGAAACGCCTCTAGAAGCTCCAGAATGGCTAGCTTATTTACGAGCAAATCAATTTCAACTTTGTGCAGTACATCCGATTGCTAGTTTGCACCAAGAGGAACTTTTTTCTTTGGAAACAATGAAACATCTGCGTGAAGGAACGCAACTCTCTTTTGATGAAGTGCGACAAACGACTCGTGATTCAGCCACAGGTTTTTTACTTCCCGAAGCAGAATTACGACAAAGATTCATAAACGCAGGATTGGAAGAAGCGTTGAACAATGCGCAGCAATTAGCTAAAATAGTAACTTTTGAATTTCAGTTCCATCAGAAATTACTACCACATTATCCGGTACCAGAAAATCGAAGTGCAGGAGAGTATTTACAGGAACTTTGTCAGAAGCAATTAGGTAAGCGTGTAGAAAAGATCACTGCAGCTTATCAAGAGCGCTTAGATTATGAACTGTCAGTGATCCACCAGATGGGATTTGATGATTATTTCTTGATCGTTTGGGATGTCATGGCTTTTGCTCATAAAAACAACATCGTTACTGGTGCTGGTCGTGGTTCAGCTGCGGGGTCATTAGTCGCCTATGTGTTGGAGATCACAGATGTAGATCCATTGGAGTACGACTTGCTATTTGAACGTTTTTTGAATCCAGAACGATACACGATGCCAGATATCGATCTAGACATTCCTGATAATCGCAGAGAAGAAGTGCTGATTTATGTTCGTGAGAAATATGGTCAATACCATATGGCACAAATCGCCACGTTTGGGACCATGGCAGCTAAAATGGTACTAAGAGACGTGGCACGTGTCTTTGGCCTTTCACAAAGCGAAGCAAATCGTTGGTCTAAAGCGATTCCTAATCAATTGAAAATGACGTTGAATGAGGCTTATCGAACTTCTAACAAGCTGGTTGAATTAGTACAAGCGAGTGAAAAAAATCAATTGTTGTTCCATACTGCAAAAATACTTGAAGGTTTGCCAAGACACGTTTCTACTCATGCAGCTGGTGTCGTTTTAAGTGATAAGAATCTACTAGAGTTAGTTCCTTTACAAAAAGGATCAGATGAAGCATATTTGACTCAGTATACAATGAATGATGTCGAAGCTATTGGGTTGTTAAAAATGGATTTTCTTGGATTAAGAAATCTGTCTATTATCGATTACACAGTGAAAGCAATCAAACGTGTCGAAAACAAAGATATCGAACTAAAAGAAATACCATTAGATGATCCTAAAACTTTACAGCTTTTCCAACGTGGCGAAACAACAGGGGTCTTTCAATTCGAATCTGCCGGGATTCGGAATGTCTTGCGAAGATTAGGACCAGAAAACATTGAAGATATTGCCGCTGTCAACGCCTTGTATCGTCCTGGACCAATGCAAAATATCGATACATTTATCGCTCGTAAGAAAGGGAAGGAAAGAATCCATTATCCCGACGATTCACTACAACCGATGTTGAAAAATACGTATGGCGTCATTGTGTATCAGGAACAAATTATGCAGATTGCTTCAACCATGGCTGGATTTTCTCTTGGACAAGCGGATATTTTGAGGCGAGCAATCAGTAAAAAGAAAAAAGACGTGATTGATCAAGAAAGAGATCATTTTGTTCAAGGTGCCAACCAACAAGGGTACAGTAAGGAAAAGGCCAATGAAGTGTACGAATATATCGAACGCTTTGCTAACTATGGGTTCAATCGTTCCCACGCGTTTGCTTACTCCTTTGTTGGCTTTCAAATGGCCTATCTCAAAGTTCATCACCCTGGTGCATTTTTTATGAGTTTGATGAATTCCGTCCGTCACAACACGGCAAAGTTAAAAGAGTATATTGCTGAGGCAAAAAAGTATAAAATAAAGCTGACCCCTCCATCCATCAATCAAAGTTTTTATGGTTTTGAGCTGACGGATAAAGGAACCATTCGTTTTGGATTGACAGCAATCAAAGGTGTTCGTCGAGATTTTGTTGAGGAGATCATTCGTGAACGAAAAGAAAATGGGCCATTCCGTTCGGTTGATCAGTTTCTGATTCGTATCAATAAACGTTGGCTCAAATTGGAGTTGCTACAAACGTTAGTTGCATCAGGTGTTTTTGATGAATTAGTAGGAAACCGCAGACAGTTGATGTTGGATCTGGAAGGTAAGATCCAAAACATCTTATATAGTGGTGGTAGTTTAGACCTTTTAGATATCATGGCTTTAAAAGAGGAAGAAGTCGCAGATTATAGCCTCGAAGAGAAGCTTCAATTAGAAGAAGAGCATTTAGGTGTCTATTTATCTGGTCATCCGACAGAAGGGTATGAGCGACTTAAATTAGCAAAAAAAGTCCATTTAGTCACAGAAATCGTCCCTAAACAAGCTACAAATGTTTTAGTGATGGTCAAAGAGGTAAGAGAGATCCGTACGAAAAAAGGAGCGTTGATGGCTTTTGTCAGCGGAACAGATAGTAGTGGAGAAATAGCTATTACCGTTTTTCCAGAGCTGTACCGACAAGCGCGTCCATTATTCAAAGAAAATCAAGTGATTTTCGTGCAAGGACGTTCAGAAATCAGTAAATACAATCAAGAATTGCAGCTGATTGCAGAAGTAGTCGCTGATCCTGAAGAATTGCAACAGCAGTATCCAGAACAAACGTGTTATTTGAGAATCAGAGAAGAGGCAGATCAACCAGATACGATGAAACAACTGCAAGAATTGTTCAAAAAATTCCCAGGATATATTCCTGTTGTGATGTATCATGAAAAAGACCAACGAAAAGTTGTGTTATCTGAAGCCTTTTGGCTCGATGGTTCAGACAGTCTCAAGAAGCAATTAGCTTACCTTTTAAAAGAAGAAAATGTTGTTTTCAAATAACTTACGGTAAAAGATACTATTTGCTTTCATTTTTTTTCATTTTTTTATCAGGAAATCAAGACAAGTGAGCAAAATAATGTTAGAATGTTAGTCGTGGTTAATACAAAGAAGGTTATAAACCTAAGTCTTGCTTAGGATAAAGTAATTTAATGAGGTGAAGATGAATATGAAACGCATCGGAATTTTGACTAGTGGTGGAGATGCTCCTGGGATGAATGCAGCAGTTCGTGCAGTCGTTCGTAAAGGTATATATGAAGGATTGGAAGTTTACGGGATCAATTATGGTTTTGCTGGACTAGTTGCCGGAGATATCCGTCGATTAGATGTTGCAGATGTCGGTGATAAGATCCAACGCGGAGGTACATTCTTATACTCTGCACGTTATCCTGAATTTGCAACAGAAGAAGGACAATTAAAAGGAATCGAACAATTGAAAAAATTCGGTATCGAAGGTCTTGTTGTGATCGGTGGCGATGGTTCTTACCATGGCGCGATGGCTTTGACTAAACGTGGTTTCCCAGCAGTGGGTGTACCAGGTACGATCGATAACGATATTCCAGGAACTGATTTTACGATCGGTTTTGATACAGCAATCAACACAGTATTAGAATCAATCGACCGTATCCGTGATACAGCAACTTCGCACGTTCGTACATTCGTGATCGAAGTGATGGGACGTAATGCTGGAGATATCGCTTTATGGTCAGGTGTTGCTGGTGGAGCGGATGAGATCATCATTCCTGAGCATGATTTTGATATGGCAGTTGTTGCCAAAAAAATCCAAGATGGCCGCGATCGTGGCAAAAAACATTGCTTGATCATTTTGGCAGAAGGCGTAATGGGCGGAAACGAATTTGCAGAAAAATTGTCAGAATATGGCGATTATCATACACGTGTATCGATCTTAGGACACGTTGTACGTGGTGGTTCACCAACTGCACGCGACCGTGTATTAGCAAGTAAATTTGGTGCACATGCTGTTGAACTATTGCAACAAGGTAAAGGTGGTTTGTGTATCGGTATTCGCGACAACGATATCGTTGAGGCTGATATCATCGACACACTAGAAAATAACAAACACCAACCAGATTTATCATTATATGACTTGAACAACTCACTTTCTTTCTAATAAAGAAAAGTAGTCAGATAAATCAATAGATATATATGGGAGTGGGAAGCAGGTCTTCCCAATATCTAACAGATATTTAAGCTTTGAATGGCTTTAAATAAACAATTTGAATGGGAGAGTTTTGTAAAATGAAAAAAACGAAAATCGTTAGTACATTAGGACCAGCCAGTAATTCAGTAGAAACTATTTCTAAATTGATTGAATCTGGAGCAAATGTCTTCCGCTTCAACTTTTCACATGGTGACCATGAAGAACAATTATCACGTATGGTAATGGTTCGCGAAGCAGTGAAGAAAACTGGTAAAGATGTTGGCATCCTTTTAGATACAAAAGGTGCAGAAATCCGTACAACAGTTCAAGGCACAACTGAAGAAGATTTTGGCCGTGCAGGCTACATCAAATTTGAAGTTGGCGACAAAACACGCATCTCAATGGACCCTGAACATGTAGGTTCAAAAGAAAAAATCGCAGTAACTTATCCAGGTCTTTTTGAAGACGTTCATGTAGGTGGACATATCTTATTCGATGATGGTTTGATCGACATGGAAATCATTGAAAAAGATGAAGCAACGCGTGAATTAGTAGTAGAAGTGAAAAATGCAGGTATGCTGGGATCACGTAAAGGTGTTAACGCACCAGGCGTTTCAATCAGCTTACCAGGTATTACACCAAAAGATGCAGACGATATCCGCTTCGGACTAGATAACGACATCGACTTCATCGCTGCAAGTTTTGTTCGTAAAGCACAAGACGTATTAGATATTCGTGAAATTTTAGAAGAAAAAGACATGACACATGTTCAAATCTTCCCTAAAATCGAATCTCAAGAAGGTATCGACAACATTGATGAAATCATCAAAGTTTCTGATGGTATCATGATTGCTCGTGGAGACATGGGTGTTGAGATCCCTGCTGAATTAGTACCAATGGTTCAAAAACGTATCATCAAAAAATGTAACGCTGCGGGTATCCCAGTAATCACTGCAACACAAATGTTAGAATCAATGCAAGAAAACCCACGTCCAACACGTGCGGAAGCATCTGACGTTGCCAATGCAGTATTTGACGGAACAGACGCAACAATGTTATCAGGTGAATCAGCAAATGGTGACTATCCTGTTGAAGCTGTTGCAACAATGGCTCGTATCGACCAACAAGCTGAATTAGCATTAGCAGAATTAGGTTCATTCCAATTAAATGAATTTGACAAAACTGATGTAACAGAAACAATCGGTCTATCAGTGGCACGTGCTGCGAAAAACTTAGGCGTAAAAACAATCGTTGCTGCAACTGAATCTGGTTATACAGCAAAAATGATCTCTAAATACCGTCCAGATGCTGATATCTTAGCTGTCACATTTGACGAACGCACAAAACGTGGTTTGATGCTTAACTGGGGTGTATATCCAACAGTTGCAGAAAAACCAACAACAACAGACGAAATGTTTGAATTAGCTGCGAAAAAAGCAGTCGAATTAGGTTTCGCTTCAGAAGGTGACTTGATCTTGATCACTGCTGGTGTACCAGTTGGTGAACGTGGAACAACAAACGTAATGAAGATTCAAATGATTGGTTCAAAATTGCTTGAAGCACAAGGAATCGGTCAACAATCTGTTGTAGCGAACGCTGTAGTTGCTTCATCAGCAGCAGAAGCAATCAAAAAAGCAAAAGATGGTATGGTATTAGTTGTTCCTTCAACTGACAAAGAATTCATGCCTGCAATCGAAAAAGCAGCAGCAGTAGTTGTTGAAGAAGGCGGTTTGACTTCACATGCAGCAGTTGTGGGAATTGCACAAGATATTCCTGTAATCGTTGGTGCGAAAGATGCAACTTCAACGATCAAAGATGGTGAATTGATCACTGTTGACGCTCGTCGTGGTATCGTTTATCGCGGAGAAACAACAGCTATCTAATTGAAATCAAAATCAAAAAGAGTGTTGAGAGAAATCTCAGCACTCTTTTTTTGTTTTTTATTGTGTGTGAGTTGAGCAAGTCATTTTTGGGTTTTCATAAATTCATGGATGACTTCGATCACGTTTTCATGTAAAACCGTTGGTAACTGCTGTGCACGAGTGGCTAATGAAATCAAAAAACGTGGTTGAGCAGTATCTGCTAAAGGAATAGCTACGAGATTATCTTCAGGATGAATCGCGATCTCGGTGAGAAAGCCAATCCCGATATTTTCTCGGATCATGCTTTTCAAAATAGTTAAGTCATTACTCTGATAAACGATCTTAGGTACAATATGCGTTTGCTTAGAAAGCTTTGTAAACGCAGCAGGATGGACGTAGTGTTCATTTAATAAAACAAATTGATCGTTGACTAGCTCCTTAAAAGAAACGCTTGTACGATCTGCTAGAGGGTGTGAAGGGGACACAACGATCATGAAGCATTTATCCAACAATGGCTCGACTTCTAGCTTTTGATCAACGATCGGTTGCGTTGATCCAAGAATCGCAAGATCAATCCGCCCTTGATGAATCATGCCATATAGATCACGAGAACCTCCGTCGATGATATCGATTTGACCCATTAATTGATGCTTGATAAAATAGCTCGATAATTTTGGGAAATATTCATTGCCAATGATAGGTGGCATACCAAAGCGCAATTTTTTCTTTTGTAGCTGAGCAATCTCTGCCTTAGCAAGTGTAATTTCTTGTAAGACGGATTGTGCATGGATCAATAATTGCTTACCAGCAGGAGTGATAATCAATTCATGATGGGAACGATCTCTTGTAATCAGTGTGGCACCAATTTCTTTTTCTAGGCGTTGTAAGGCATAAGTAATCGTCGGTTGACTGACCTCAAAAAACTTAGCCACCTTAGTAAAGTTTTTTTGTTTGACGATTTGAACATAGTATTCAAGATCTCTTGTATTCATGAATCGATTCGCTCCCTTGACATATAAATAATGTTTATTGTAATCGATAATTTTGACTATAACAAACCTAAAAGACTACACTTAAAAAAGAAATAAGTAATCTGCTAGGCTAGTGGCACGCGAATCGTCTTTTAGATTAAAACAAAAAATAGAAGAAGCAACATGTTTGAGCAGTGCTGGCTCATATCTACAAAGAGATTGCTTCACTAAATGGTTACTGAGGAGATGGAAGAAATGGTATTTTTTCAATCAATTGAAAGTGTGATCAGTATAATCTTGATGATTGGATTAGGCTATGTACTAAAAAGCTTGGGGTGGTTTGATGAACAGTTTGGGGGAAGTATCTCTTCCTTGATCACTAAAGTAGCTTTACCCGCCTCGATTTTTGTTTCAGTTATGAAGAATTTAACTAAAAGCAGTTTGATTGAACTATCTGGAAGTTTGATATATCCGATCGCTGCAGTGATCATTTCCTACTTGATTGCTTATGTACTAACAAAATTACTCAAGATACAACCAGGTAGACGGGGGATTTTTATGAATGCAGTAGTGAATGCCAATACGATATTTATTGGCTTGCCACTCAATATTGCCCTTTTTGGCGAAGCCTCTTTACCTTACTTTTTAATTTATTATGTGACAAATACCGTATCGACCTGGGCATTTGGTGTGTTTTTGATCGCTAATGATGACCCGACAAAAGATCGAACAGAAAAGAAAACGAAGCTGAATTGGAAAAAGCTTTTGCCAGCGCCTTTATTAGGTTTTATCCTTGCGCTTTTCTTCTTGGTGTTAGAGATCCCTGTACCTGATTTTGTCAATTCAACACTAAATTATGTAGGCGGGATCGTGACGCCATTATCATTGATCTATATCGGAATTGTTTTATACGATGCAGGGTTGAAAAGTATTCGATTTGATCGGGATACGATCGTGGCTTTGATCGGTCGATTTATCTTAGCACCAGCTATATTGATTGGACTGATGGTAATAGGTAAATATGCCTTTGGTGCAGAACTAGCCCCTCTACTGAAACAAACGTTGATCGTACAGTCAGCTACACCTATGCTAGCTGTCTTACCAATCCTTGCAAATGAAGCACACGGTGATGTGAAGTATGCAACGAATCTTGTCACGACGAGTACCTTACTATTTGTGTTCGTTGTACCTATTTTAATGCAATTGATCCAATACATTTGATATCTGATCAAACGGTGATAGCTAGCGACAAAGTAAACGCAGAGCGAATAAATCTCACGTAGATGAGAAAAACGCTCTGTGTTTTTTTATGAAGTGTAAGGTGTCAAGAAAATTTCATTGACAACCGACTTTTTGCCCTGTATAATAGCTTTTGTTGCTTAGGAGTGATGAAACTATGAAATGGTCTTTATTGGAATTGAGAAAATACCAAGAGACACCGTTAACTTTTCATGAGACCCTTGACGTAAAAAAGGCTCTTATGAAGCGAGACGATTCAATTTTAGATGTTGCGCCTGTGGAAGTCGAAGGTCTAGTCTCAGTAGATAACAAAGGCTATCTCGTTCATTACACTGCGCAGACGACACTGACTGTTCCGTCCACTCGTTCATTGACACCAGTTGAATTACCAATCAAACTGTCTGTAGATGAATTGTTTATGACGATGGAGCAATACCAACGTAGAGATGTACAGTTACCTTCAGAAGAGATCCTCTTAATCGAAGGAACGCATCTAGATGTGACAGAGTCGATCGAAGACAACATTTTATTGGCGATTCCGATGCGTGTACTCACAGAAGAAGAAGAGCATTCCACTGAATTACCGAAAGGGAACGATTGGGAAGTGCTATCCGAAGAAGAGTACGAAAAACGCAAAACGGAAGAAGCTGAGACAAAAGTAGATCCTCGTCTTGCAAAACTATCAGAATTTTTTGATTCAGCATCAGAAGAAAATGATAACGCGTAAGATTGGAATATATTGTATCAAATATTGATACGAGACTTTACAAGGAGGTGTAGCAAAATGGCAGTACCAGCTAGAAGAACATCGAAAGCTAAAAAAGCAAAACGTCGTACTCATTACAAATTGACAATCAAAGGATTGAACGAATGTCCAAACTGTGGTGAAATGAAAAAAAGCCATCACGTATGTGCAAGTTGTGGTTACTACGATGGTAAGGACGTAATGTCTAAAGAAGCTTAATACATTTTATTTAGAAAATGTAAAACCTCAAGGCTAACCATGGAGCCTTGAGGTTTATTTTTTTGATTCTGAAATAACAATTGTATTCGGAATGATAAGAAGTAAGAAACATCACCGATTCGTACTTATTTGGTTTGCAAGTAAGCTATGTTAAGCTATAATTAGAGAGATTAGGGAGAACATCCCATATGTAGGAGGAGTTTATATGTCAAAACAACAAATCGGCGTTGTCGGAATGGCCGTCATGGGTAAAAATCTAGCCCTTAACATTGAAAGCCGCGGCTACTCTGTTGCACTATTCAACCGTACAGGAGCAAAAACAACAGATGTGGTAGAAGAACATCCAGACAAAAACTTCAAAGCAACATACACGATCGAAGAATTTGTTGATTCAATCGAAAAACCACGTCGTATTCTTTTGATGGTCAAAGCAGGACCAGCAACAGATGCAACGATCCAAGAATTATTACCACATTTAGACAAAGGTGATATTTTGATCGATGGCGGGAATACCTTCTTCCAAGATACGATTCGTCGAAATGAAGAATTAGCCAACTCTGGTATCAATTTTATCGGGACTGGTGTTTCAGGTGGAGAAGAAGGTGCGTTGAAAGGACCTTCGATCATGCCTGGTGGACAAAAAGAAGCGTATGAATTAGTTGCACCGATCCTTGAACAAATTTCTGCAAAAGCAGAAGACGGCACCCCTTGTGTAACTTACATTGGTCCAAATGGTGCAGGTCATTATGTCAAAATGGTCCACAATGGGATCGAGTATGGTGATATGCAACTGATTGCTGAATCTTATGACTTGATGAAAAATATTTTAGGTTTATCTGTCGATGAGATGGCTGATATCTTCAAAGAATGGAACGAAGGTGAATTAGATAGCTACTTGATCGAAATCACTGCGGACATTTTGACACGTAAAGACGATGAAGGTACAGGTCAACCGATCGTAGACGTGATCCTTGATGCTGCAGGGAATAAAGGAACAGGGAAATGGACAAGTCAAAGTGCTTTAGACCTTGGTGTGCCACTTCCATTGATCACAGAGTCTGTCTTTGCCCGTTATATCTCTGCATACAAAGATGAACGTGTACAAGCAAGCAAAATCTTGACACATACGAATGATTTTGAATTCAACGGCGATAAAAAAGAATTTATCGAAAAAATTCGTGAAGCGTTATACTTCAGCAAAATCATGAGCTATGCACAAGGGTTTGCACAGCTACGTGTCGCATCGAAAGACTATGGCTGGGATTTACCATTCGGTGAAATTGCAAAAATCTGGCGTGCCGGCTGTATCATCCGTGCTCGTTTCTTACAAAAAATCACTGATGCCTACGAAAACAATCCTGACATTGAAAATCTATTATTGGATGACTACTTTGTTGAGATCACTAAGAAATACCAACAAGCCGTGCGAGAAGTTGTTGCATTAGCTGTTCAAGCAGGCGTACCGGTACCAACATTCTCTTCAGCGATTGCTTACTTTGATTCATACAGAGCCGAACGTTTGCCTGCAAATATCATCCAAGCACAACGTGATTATTTTGGCGCACACACGTATGAACGTGTTGACAAAGAAGGAATCTTCCATTACTCATGGTATAACGAAGATTAATCAGCTTCTTTATTCTTCAACATGCTAAACAAATAAGTAATAAATGAAAGAGCTGAGGTCATTTTATAGAGGGCGACTTCAGTTCTTTTTTAAAATAGTATTCCATGATAAAATGATTATAGATTTTAAATTAACTATTGGTATAATAATGGAGTTTAGAAGCCTAGGAGAGAAAGGACAAAATTGAATGAGTAATATTCTAATCATTGAAGATGAGAAAAACTTAGCCCGATTTGTCGAGTTAGAATTAAAACATGAAGGGTATAATGCTGAAGTACATTACAACGGACGAACAGGTCTGGATGCTGCTTTGAATAATGAGTGGGATGCAATTTTATTAGACTTGATGTTACCTGAATTGAACGGACTTGAAGTTTGTCGTCGCGTACGCCAAGCGAAAAATACACCAATTATCATGATGACTGCGAGAGATTCTGTCATTGATAGAGTTTCTGGTTTAGATCATGGTGCAGATGATTACATCGTCAAACCATTTGCAATCGAAGAATTGTTAGCGCGTCTACGTGCTTTATTACGCCGCATCGACATCGAAGGAGACAAAAATGTGGCAAAACAAACAACGATCACTTATCGCGACTTAACGATCGAAAAAGAAAATAGAGTCGTACGTCGTGGCAATGAAGTCATTGAATTAACGAAGCGTGAATATGAACTATTACTTACTTTGATGGAAAATGTCAACGTGGTACTTGCACGGGATGTTTTATTAAACAAAGTTTGGGGCTACGAAACCGAAGTGGAAACAAACGTAGTGGATGTGTATATTCGTTATCTCCGTAATAAAATCGACGTTCCTGGTGAGGAAAGCTATATTCAAACAGTACGTGGGACTGGTTACGTGATGCGCTCGTGAGCAATTACAATCAAACCGAAAAAAGAGAACTTAAAGGTCCATCCTTGACGATCAAGTGGGCCTTTGCAAGTTCTTTCTTCATATTTGTCGTCTTTACGATTTTTGCAGTGATCACCTATAAATCATCGATCAATCTGATCGTAGCTAAGGAAAGAGCAAATGTCGAACATACCATTTCTGAAGCGGCTTCTCGTTTATCAAATTCAGATGAGGAGTTGACATTGATCAATGCCTATCGAAACTTAACGAACGCTGACCAAACCGGTGGTACTGGAGATGATACTGCTGTCATTGAAGGGAACTTGATGAAAATCGACTCCTTTATTTCCGAACTTGGTCAAGCATCGATGGATCTGTATGTTTACGATCTGGATGAAAAATTGATTTTTAAAACACACGAAAAAAGTCGTTCATTGATCCAAACGACCAGGAAGATCCCAACGATCGTTACTTTAGACGGGAAAACTGGCTTTTTATCGATCCAACCTATTTATTCTAAACAAACAAGAGAAAAAATCGGCTATACTCAAACGTTTTATGAACTTTCATCTTTCTATGATATAAGAAATAATCTTTTGTTGACTTTGATCGTGCTAGAGATTGTCTCCTTGATACTAAGTAGTATCTTAGGTTTCTTCCTATCTTCCTACTTCTTAAAACCGTTAAAAGTATTACGAGATACGATGGATACGATCCGTAAAGATCCACAATCAGATATCCATATGCCAGAGATTGATACAGATGATGAGTTAGCAGACCTTGCTGAGATCTTCAATGAAATGCTAGATCGTATGCGTCTGTATATCGAACAACAAGAACAATTTGTGGAAGATGTATCACATGAATTAAGAACACCTGTAGCAATTATTGAAGGGCATCTCAGCTTATTGAATCGCTGGGGGAAAGATGATCCCGAAATTTTAGAAGAATCCCTAACTGCAAGTATGCAAGAAATCAGTCGGATGAAAAGCTTAGTACAAGAAATGCTAGATCTATCACGTGCAGAGCAAGTGGATGTTTATTATGCCAACGAAACGACGAATGCAAAAGAAGTGACTTACCAAGTATTCAATAATTTTAAATTACTTTATCCTGATTATGTTATTACACTGGATGATGACTTACCTAAAGAAGTAACACTACAAATTTTTAGAAATCATTTTGAACAATTGATTATCATCATTTTAGATAATGCGGTAAAGTATTCAACGACAAGAAAAGAAGTCCATATCTCCATTTCATCCACGCTTAGCGAATTTGAGATCGCGATCCAAGATTTTGGTGAGGGAATACCTGAAGAGGACTTGAAGAAAATATTTAATCGTTTTTATCGTGTAGATAAAGCAAGAGCACGAACAAAAGGTGGAAATGGCTTAGGATTGTCGATTGCCAAACAACTTGTGGAAAGCTATAAAGGAAGAATATTAGCAGAGAGTGTAGTAGGGCAAGGGACGATTTTTAGAATTTTTGTACCAATTGTACGAACAGAAGACAAGTAAAGTGATGACTTTGCTTGTTTTTTTTATGGGTTTATTGACAAACTTCCCTAGGCTATTGATTTCTAAGAAGTTCTTACGTAGCTTTCCCCTTAAAAAGAGACGAACTTTAATTGAGAAATACTAGAATAATACAATTAAATAACATCAAAAAACTGTTGATTTTTAAACATCTTCTACGAATATTCGGCTTTGAAAATAATCGTTGAAAAAAGCATTTTTTCTATTGCAATTTTTTTAAGTCCTTGATATATTATTATTTGTTCTGACAAAGCAGTAAGAAACGTCATGATAAATTGTTGAATTTAAATGTTGACGAGGTTTTGATGCTGTGTTATAATAACGGAGTCGTTAAAAATAAGGTGATAAAAACCTTAATATACCAACAAAAAAGTTGTTGACAAATAACAACTGACATGATATATTAATGAAGTCGCCAAGAAACAACGACAAACAACTTTCTAAGTTAAGAAAGAAAAACTTATTGACAACTTCTTAAAGAAATGTTAAGATATAAAAGTTGTTAAATAAGAAAGAATAGACCTTTGAAAACTGAACAAAGTAAGACAAACCAAATGTGTAGGGCGTCTTGATTCAATTCAAGACAACAAACATTTTTAACAAGCAAGCAATATGCTAGCAAACAATTGAGCTTAACAAATGAACTATATGATGTTCGAAAGTAAATTTCGAACTACAGTTCCACATCAGCTTTCGCTGTGAGGAACTAGCATATTATGAGAGTTTGATCCTGGCTCAGGACGAACGCTGGCGGCGTGCCTAATACATGCAAGTCGAACGCTTCTTTTCCCACCGGAGCTTGCTCCACCGGGAAAAGAGGAGTGGCGAACGGGTGAGTAACACGTGGGTAACCTGCCCATCAGAAGGGGATAACACTTGGAAACAGGTGCTAATACCGTATAACAATCGAAACCGCATGGTTTCGTTTTGAAAGGCGCTTTACGGTGCCGCTGATGGATGGACCCGCGGTGCATTAGCTAGTTGGTGAGGTAACGGCTCACCAAGGCCACGATGCATAGCCGACCTGAGAGGGTGATCGGCCACATTGGGACTGAGACACGGCCCAAACTCCTACGGGAGGCAGCAGTAGGGAATCTTCGGCAATGGACGAAAGTCTGACCGAGCAACGCCGCGTGAGTGAAGAAGGTTTTCGGATCGTAAAACTCTGTTGTTAGAGAAGAACAAGGGTGAGAGTAACTGTTCACCCCTTGACGGTATCTAACCAGAAAGCCACGGCTAACTACGTGCCAGCAGCCGCGGTAATACGTAGGTGGCAAGCGTTGTCCGGATTTATTGGGCGTAAAGCGAGCGCAGGCGGTTTCTTAAGTCTGATGTGAAAGCCCCCGGCTCAACCGGGGAGGGTCATTGGAAACTGGGAGACTTGAGTGCAGAAGAGGAGAGTGGAATTCCATGTGTAGCGGTGAAATGCGTAGATATATGGAGGAACACCAGTGGCGAAGGCGGCTCTCTGGTCTGTAACTGACGCTGAGGCTCGAAAGCGTGGGGAGCAAACAGGATTAGATACCCTGGTAGTCCACGCCGTAAACGATGAGTGCTAAGTGTTGGAGGGTTTCCGCCCTTCAGTGCTGCAGCTAACGCATTAAGCACTCCGCCTGGGGAGTACGACCGCAAGGTTGAAACTCAAAGGAATTGACGGGGGCCCGCACAAGCGGTGGAGCATGTGGTTTAATTCGAAGCAACGCGAAGAACCTTACCAGGTCTTGACATCCTTTGATCACTCTAGAGATAGAGCTTCCCCTTCGGGGGCAAAGTGACAGGTGGTGCATGGTTGTCGTCAGCTCGTGTCGTGAGATGTTGGGTTAAGTCCCGCAACGAGCGCAACCCTTATTGTTAGTTGCCATCATTTAGTTGGGCACTCTAGCAAGACTGCCGGTGACAAACCGGAGGAAGGTGGGGATGACGTCAAATCATCATGCCCCTTATGACCTGGGCTACACACGTGCTACAATGGGAAGTACAACGAGTCGCGAAGTCGCGAGGCTAAGCTAATCTCTTAAAGCTTCTCTCAGTTCGGATTGTAGGCTGCAACTCGCCTA
>NZ_JBIOSL010000001.1:1080000-2680000 GCF_051714725.1 Enterococcus sp. AZ095b
CCGGTATTTTGCACTAATGTAGTCTATACGTTGGTGCTTTTTTCTTTGTTTGACGTTATCGGCATTGAGACATATATACGAACGGATAATATACGCCAGGAAAAATATCTAAGTGATTAAAAATAGCCTGTATAGTTTGTTGTGGAAGTGGCTGAATTTAAATGAGTGATTCTATCCATTAGAAGCGTCCAATCCTCTTATGTAGGAATATTAGGCAAACGGTGAATCGGACACGGGAAATCTTCGTTTACATGTAGATCATAGTTGCAGATGATCAGGTTGGCTTGATGATCATTGATTTCTTTTTTTGTCACTGGTTGTTCAATCAAAAATTTGACTGAGATTTGTCGCAAGAAGAGTAATTCTGCTTCTTGAATAATATAATCGTCCATCGAGGGACAACTTTGTAGTGCTACGATGACCCTCAGAGGTTGTTGTGAGTTGATCCTTAAAATCGTTGCATGGAACGTGGTCAGGCTAGCAACTAAATGATCAAGATGTGTGAACTCAAACATCGGATGGACTTTTAATCGCTCTAAATGCTGAAGCCAAAGGTGAAAAAGCTCTGGGTATTTTTTTTTCATTAAATCAATCAAAGCAACAGAGGTCATTTCATATGAAGGGCTCATCTTTGAGAGTAATCTCGTATTGATCAAGAAGGCTTCGATTTTATCTAAAGCACCATTATCCAGCATCTGTTTTGGAAAAACCTGTAATAAAAAACGTTGGACTGCATCGACCACCACTGCACCTTCTTGACAACGAAAGGCGTAGGTTCGTTCTTCATCTAATCCTTGCCAATTTGAATAAGAGACACAATGTAAAAAAACAAGATACAGCCATAGCGATTCTGATTCAGGAATCGTTAGCTTGAAGAGTGAAGAATAGTAGGAGGCAATCAGATGTTCAATCAGCTGATTGCCTCGATTTTTTTGACTAAAGCAACGGTGCTATTGTTAAAGTGACAAAAATTTTTAGACTGCCCTCTAACTTTAGCAATCGATAACCAAAGCGAAAAACGAAAATGGCTAAAATGTAGAAAAGTTATCCCACTTTTTCGACCATGAGCGATAATTGAATGCGCATGGTGATTGCTATCAGAATCGATGATCTGACTATCACCAAAGCTTGAATAAAAAGAAAAGAGTAAAAAACGAATATCTTCTTCTTTGCCAATAAAAGTGAGCGGACCGGTTGCTTTCGATATGCGATACTCTTTCAGTACTTCATTCATATGACGAATGATATTGAAAATTGAACTACGAGAGATCATCAAGTAGTCCGATAATTGTTCTGTACTATACGTTTTGTTATGAAGCAATAGATCCATCATACGATAAATGGTTGTATCTTTAGCTAGTATAGTAATGACTGAATCGACAGAGATTTCTTGAGGGTCTATTTGTAAGAATCCTTGTTCATTGTAAGTAATCTGAAAATCAATCGTAGGTAAGGAATGATTGATAATATCGATATCTTTTCGTAAAGTTGGTTTTGAAATTCCTAATTTTTGTGATAGATCACTAAGGGTTAAATTCTTACTTTGGTGCGTACGTATAAACTGTAGTAAGTTATACTGTCGTTTGAATTGATTATCTAATTGTAATGTCATAGGTAAATTATTCATGAGAGAAACCTTTCTTTAAGACAAATGTAGAATTTGATAATAAGTACACTTTAGAAGATGAAAATATAGTTATTACTAATAGTGTATTAGTTATTTAAAATTTAATCAATTTTTTTATCATTATTTTCACATTTTTATTTAACTATTTCCGATGAGCGATGATTTACCCGACTTTTTTTGGCATTATCTTTGATAAAACTTATTTTTAAGCGGTGAATTTCATTTGTGAATTAGATGAAATATTATTTTAAATAGATAAAACGTTATGCTGAATCTCATTTTTCTTAAATTTAATAATGAATATAATTGATTTTGTGTAATTTTAGTTAGAGATACAAGGTTATTTATTTACTTAATCTAATTTTATTTTAAATAAAAACTTATTTTATGGATATAAATATGTAGTGAGATATTCAGTTGGTAACAATGATTTTTAGCAGTAGTAACAAGTTTGAATCTGAATTTATTAGAAATGGAAATAGTATTTCTAACTAAATAACGAAAATTAAATTACTAAATATTTAGTAAAATAAATCGTTTTCTTTTCTTGCCAGTCACGTTATAATAGATAAAAATGATCACTAGGGGGTAGTGAAATGACGAAGTTAACATTAGCGATTTATGATAAAGAAAGAGTTCCAAGAAAAAGTTTTCAAGGAGAAGAA
Source organism: Enterococcus sp. AZ095b (assembly GCF_051714725.1). Classification (NCBI taxonomy): domain Bacteria; kingdom Bacillati; phylum Bacillota; class Bacilli; order Lactobacillales; family Enterococcaceae; genus Enterococcus; species Enterococcus sp. AZ095b. Next base: position 1,082,293 of record NZ_JBIOSL010000001.1, read on the forward strand.
GAAATAGAAAAAGATTTGGTTGTGACAGCAGAAAATTTTGTGCATTTGTCTATGAGAAAATTTGAGTACCAAGAAGGAGATCAAATTGCTGTCGAAATGGATGAGTCTGGGAGGTACCTATGGGTCAAACTAGATGAAACTTTAGAAAGTTCACTGATCTATCTACCGGGAAATAAATGGACCTATGAAGTATCATTTCATTCCAATCGTATCAAAGCCAGACCGGAGACTCGTTTTTCTGGGGGACGACATTATCTAAGTGTTCGTTGTGCTTCTGAAGAGGAAGTGAAGATGTATCGTAATTTAGCGTTGAATCCGCATGATCAAAAAGAAGAAACTGGTGCGTATCCACATGCGAGTGCAAATGTGGAAACGAGAAATGATGCCACTTTCTTTGCATGTAATGCGATTGATGGCGTATACGCGAATCATTCTCATGGTTCATACCCATTTCAATCTTGGGGCATCAATCAGCAAGCTGATGCAGCTTTGACGATTGGTTTTGGTCGAGAGGTCCAATTGGATAAAGTTGGTTTTACATGGCGAGCAGACTTTCCACATGATAGTTACTGGACGAATGTGACGATTCAGTTTGACGATGGAACTAGTGAAACGTTTGCGACCGAAAAAACAGCTCAACCACAATATTTTTCATTTAGTGCAAGAAAGACCAAAACTATTCGCTTTTGTGATCTTATTCAAGCGAATGACCCATCGCCGTTTCCTGCATTGACGCAAATTGAATTGTGGGGCATGAATGATCAGCCGATGAAAGGATAAGCAATGAAAAAATACTTTTTGAAGCAACTGTCAGAAGCCAAAAAAGAGTATCTTACGAATAAAGTAGTTCCTGAGTTGCCAGTCTCGGGGTATAGAGAGTTTTTGATGACTGGAGAGCGATTGGTTTTTGAGAAGGCGTACTTTGCAAGACGTAAACATGCTACTGTCTTGGCGTTGTCCTTATTGCAAAAAAAAGAAGCCGAAGTAGTTGAAGGGTTAGAACAAGTTTTGTGGGGGATCTGCAATGAGTATAGTTGGAGTTTACCAGCTCATTTACCAATTGAAGCGAATCACTTTCGTGTGGATTCCCCGACATGGATCGATTTATTTGCAGCTGAGACAGGACAAATGTTAGCAGAGATAGTCAAGTTGTTTGAGAAAGAATTATCTGAACTATTGATGTTTCGAATCCGGTCGGAAATCGATCGACGACTCTTCGTTCCTTTTGTAACAAACACATGGCCGTTTGAATCATTTGAGAACAATTGGAGTGCGGTTGTAGGTGGTTCGATTGGTATGGCTGCCTTGGATATACAAGAAAAAGGCGGTAAATCACAAGCGGAGATATTGAGGAAAGTAGATCGTTGTATGGCCTCTTATTTACGAAGTTTTGGGATGGATGGCGCATGTGAGGAAGGCGTCAGCTATTGGGCATATGGATTTGGTTATTATATTTATTTTGCAGAAAAATACCAACAAGTTTATGATGATGACCGCTATCTGTTGGGTGATAAAGTGAAAAAGATCGCGGCTTTCCCTAATGATGTGATGCTCGCTGAAACAGAGGCTATACCGTTTTCCGACTACCACCCAGCGGACTTACCAAGTGGATTATTGAGTTTCTGTCAGGAAAGGTTCCATGTCGCAATTCCTGAAGTTGTGAGAATCAATGACTTAGATTTTGATCATTGTTATCGTTTTGCCCCTTTATTACGTAATTTACTCTGGTCAAAAAGACATATTGTGAATAATCAAAAAGAAGTCCTTCATTATTTTGAGGATGTAGCATGGGGCGTTCTTCAATCTTCGAAAGAAAATTTGGTGTTTGCAGCAAAGGGAGGACGAAATGATGAAAGCCATAATCATATAGATATTGGTCATTTCGTATTTGGTACGAGAGAAGACTTATTTCTTACCGATCTTGGAGCGGGAGAATATACAAAAGATTACTTTGATGAAAAAACACGTTATCTTTTCTTAGTGAACAGCGCACTTGGGCATAGTATTCCTATCGTTGCGAACAGTTACCAATTACCTGGAGCTGTTGCGGCAGAACATACGAGTTTTCAATCAACGAGAACTGGTGGAGTCTTCAAGACAGAATTGGCTTCCACGTATCCTTCGCAGATAGGACTACGCCAGATGGATCGGACAATAGAAGTGGATCGTTCGAAACGACAACTTGTTTTGAGTGATGCATTTACATTCGAAAAAGAAAATCAGTTAGTTATTGAAAATTTTATAACGACGAATCCAGTGGAAGTTATAGGGAAAACGGTATGTATCACAGGAGAAAAAGAAAAGTGTGAGATGTATTTTTCAAAACCTGTGCAGTTGATCAAAGAAAGTTATTACGATCACTATGGCCAAAAAAATGAAGCTACGCTGATCCAAGCGACTTATCAGTTGCTGAAAGAAGAAACAATCCAGATCGAGATTGCGATCAAAAGTAAATGAGGGCACGTGATTATCAGCGGTAAGCGTGGGACTTGTTTAATGGAATGAGGTAGTGACACACACATCCTCGCAACTGAATAAATGGTGTTTCAGAAGCAATTCCTTCGTAAATAAGCTAGAAAACCCCAAAGTTTTAAAAATTCGGGTTTTCTAGCTTATTTATCGGAAGTTCATCTATCAATCATGAGTTCTTTTTATTTGGTGGGGTAGTTGAGCCACGGACGATTAATTCTGTATCTAATAGGATTCGTTTCGCAATACCAGGGGAGTGGATACGTTCGTGTAAAAGATTGATGCCTGTTTCGCCCATTTCCTCTGTATAAGCTCTGACCGTTGAAAGGGGTGGCGTGATGTAGCGAGAAATTGATAAATCATTGATACCCATCACGCTGATCTGTTTAGGTACTTGGATCTGATGAGCATTCAATGTATGGATGATACCGATAGCAAAAGCATCATTTGCGGCTAAAATGGCAGTCGGTAGATCGTCTTGCCATTGTACTAAGGCTTTTTCTGTCAGTGATTCACTCGTTTTGACGTCAAGAGAACTATTTTCTTTTACGAAAAAATATTTTTCGTCGAATAGCTGATGATGTTTCATCATATCGATATACGTATTAGTCGTTGGTGTTTTGTAGGTTCGATACCCGTAGAGATTGGCACTTTCTTCTGCACCGATATAGGCAATCTTTTTATGTCCTAAATCTAAGAGATGAGTAAGTGCGACTTCAGTGGCTTGACCAAAATCAGTATTGACACAGTCATAATCGTGAAAAGGAAAATTTGATCCGACGACGCATAGATTTGGCGCAGTAGTATTTAATTCATCAATTTTTTCTTGCGTGAATTTACCGATTGCTAAGATGCCATCGACTGCTTGGATTTGATGTTGTTCGTTTTGGGAAAAGTTAATGACGTGATAGCCAAGTTCTACTGCACGTTTTTCGGCAGCTAAACGAATGGACATGTAATAAATATCTTCTAGTTCTTCGTCACTCGTGCGCCAAGTAATCAAACCAAGGACACCTTTTTTTTTCAACAGTCCATTTGCTGAGTGAGAATTGCCATTTTTTTTTGCCTTCTTTTTATATTTAGTGTAGTTCAGCTTTTCTGCAATTTCGAAAACTTTACGTTTGGTTTCTTCTGTTGCTGAGAGTGTATCATCATAATTTAAAACGCGTGAAACAGTAGAAATCGATACGCCTGCTTCCTTTGCGATGTCGGTGATCGTCGCCATAAGCTACCTCCGGATAATAGACTTTATTAATTATAGTATAGGTGATTTCAGTAAAAAGGCAAGTAAAAATGTTTATTTTTTTACCAAAAAAATGTTGACTTTTTACTAATTTTAGGTAAAATTTAGTAAAAGAAAACGATTTCATTAGGAGGGGAGCCAAATCAAACGATTTCTCTTCGGATTACAATTCATTTTTATCGTTAGTTTTTGTACAGGATGTCAAACAAATAGCCGACAACAAGAGAAGGCTTTTGAAAATCAAATCAAAGAAGAAATCCAGCAAAAGGCGCATGTTTTTACTGAAAAAGAATATCAGTCAGCGAAGGTTCCATTGCATCAGTGGGTAAAAATCGAAGGAAAAATTATACGATCAGATGGTAAAGAACAAATAGAAAAAGGCGATCGCTTTATTCTGAGAAGTGGTTCCAGTGATTACCAAGTATTCAATGAACAAGCAGCATCAATCAATGTGGGCGATGAAGTGATCGTTTACGGAGAATATTATGGGTTTATCAAAGGATTTTTAATTGAAAGGGAGAATATACATGCAACAATTTCGTACAAAAAAACAATGGCAAGAAAATTTTCGTCAGTTAATGGCACCGTTACGTCCTTATTACAAAAATCAACCGGGTAAATTAAAACTAGGAACACATGGCACCGTCTATTCAGAGGCAACAAGAGAAGTTGAAGCATTTTTACGACCACTCTGGGGATTTGGTCCTTATCTGGTCGACGAAGATGATGCTGAATTAGCATCTGATTATCTGAAAGGAATCATTGCAGGGACTGATCCACAGAGTGATGAGTATTGGGGGACAGTAACAGACTATGACCAGTTGATTGTCGAGATGGCTTCAATAAGTACGACGTTGCTTTTGAATCCTGAAAAAATCTGGGGACGTTTAACTTCGATGGAACAGACGAACTTGGCAGAATGGTTATTCACAGTCAATTCGCATAAAATACCTAAAAATAATTGGTATTTTTTCCGTATCTTGGTGAATATCGCATTGAAAAAATGTGGCAAATCCTATTCACAGCAACAAATCGATCAAGATTTTGAAGTGATCGAGCATTTTTACAATGACAATGGTTGGTATTTTGACGGGGCAGATACGCAATATGATTACTACGTCTCATTTGCGATCCATTATTACAGCTTAGTATATGCCCGTTTTATGGCAGAGCAAGATCCAGTCCGCACAAAACGGATCAAAGAGCGGGCCGTTCTTTTTGCTCAAACATTTAAATATTGGTTTGATGCTAATGGCGAAGCATTACCTTTTGGTCGTAGCTTGACATACCGCTTTGCCCAAGCGAGCTTTTTCAGTGCCTTGGTGTTCGCTGATGTGGAAGCACTCCCTTGGGGTGAGATCAAAGGGTTGCTTAGTCGTCATTTAGAAAACTGGATGGATAAAGAGATTTTCTCGACAGATGGGCTTCTAACTGTTGGATATCATTATCAAAATCTAGTGTTTGGAGAAGGGTATAACGGACCGGGTTCTCCTTATTGGGCAATGAAGAGTTTTCTCTTATTGGCTGTACCTGATGATCATCCGTATTGGCAAGCAGAAATATGTCCACTACAAATTGAAGAAAAGACGCTAGCATTGCCGGAAAGTAAAAATTTTTACCAATACAATCAGTCATTGACGCATCTTCAAGCTTTCCCAGCTGGGCAGTTTGTCAATCAGCAAAGCTTCCCACATGCCAAATATAGTAAATTCGTCTATTCGACACGCTTCGGTTTCAGTGTCCCAAAATCTGATTATTGGTATTACGAAGGTGCTTACGACAGTACGTTAGCTTTGGCAAAAGATGGTCATTATTTCCGTCCGAAAGGGTTAGACCTAGATTTTTCTGTTCTACCTGATCGTATCATCCATGAGTGGTCTCCGTGGGAAGACGTCAAAATTCATTCCACGATCGTTCCACTGGAAAACTGTCATGTCAGAGTTCATGAAATTGAAACAACAGATTCTATACATGCTTATGACGGAGGTTTTAGTGTCCCTCTCGAACAGACTTTGCCAAAAGCAGACACGTTAAGTATCGAAGCAAAAACAAGTATCGGAATCTCAAAGATCGAGGGCATCATCGGGTATGAAAAAGCGGATGTTGTGCGAACGGAACCAAATACGAATCTCTTTTACCCACGTACGATGATACCTTTTGTCTCAGCTGAGATCTCCTCAGGCAAACACTTGCTTGTATCCCTTGTTTCAGGGACTTTACCTGGTGAAACAGTGATCCAGCCAGTTATTGAGCAAAAAGGACAAAAATTACTTATCCAACAAAAGAATCAAACGATCGAACTAACGATTAGATAATGGAGGTAGGAATGACACAATTTGATTGGTTGACACATGAAATTGATTTTGTAACTAATAAAGTCAAAAAAAATCTGACACTTTTTCAAGATACCGTACCACCTGCTGCGAGCGTAGACCTTGTCTACGTTCCAGAGGAAAACACGGATTGGACAGCTAGTTTTTGGATAGGGATGCTCTTCCTAGTAAAAGAACTGACGAATGACCAAGCGGTTGATGCAACGATCGAAAAACAATTGGCATCTTTTCGTCAACGCCTTGAAAATGACATTGCGCTTGAAACGCACGATATCGGTTTTTTGTACACACTCTCAGCAGTAGCTGATTATCAAGTGAACCGACGGGAATCTTCAAAAGAATTAGCAATTCAAGCAGCGGATCGGCTGATGAAGCGTTATGACGTTAATACACAGATCATTCAAGCTTGGGGAGATTTAAAGGATGAGCACCAACGTGGGCGTATGATCATCGATTGTCTGATGAACTTACCGCTTCTGTATTTTGCATCTAATATGACGGGAGAGAGCAGTTATAAAGAAGCTGCCTATGCCCATGCCAAACAAACACAACGTTACATCGTTCGTGATAATTTTACGACATATCATACGTATTATTTTGATCCGAAAACTGGCAAAGCAATCGGTGGTAAGACACAACAAGGATTTTCAGATGATTCTTGTTGGGCGCGTGGGCAAGCATGGGGAATCTATGGCTTTACACTGAGTTATAATCATACAGGTGATTACACGTTTTTAGAAACAGCCAAAAAACTGGCTAACTATTTCATCGACTGCTTACCAGAAGACACTATCTGTTATTGGGATTTAGTATTTCATGATGGCAGTGGTGAAGAAAGAGACACTTCCGCTGCGGCAATCGCGGTGTGTGGTTTATTGGAACTGGCGAAGCAACTGCCATTAAGCGATCCGAAAAAAGAATATTATCGGACTGTTGCTATCACAATTATGAAAACGTTATCAACTAAATATACAAGTGTGGATTCGCCACAATCGAACGGCTTGTTACTTGAAGGAGTCTATGACAAAAAATCAAATAAAGGAGTGAAGGAGTGCATGATCTGGGGGGATTACTACTATGTAGAAGCCATGATAAGACTGAAAAAAGTTTGGTACAGTTACTGGTAAAAAACTAAGATGAAAGAAATGGAGGGAATTGGAATATGAAGTTTTGGAAAAAAAGTTTAGTTACTGGATTACTTGTTAGTGGAGGGCTATGGTTGGGGGCCTGCGGAAATGAAAACCAAGCACAAGATCAAACGGACGGAACGGTGTTGACAGTCAGTACATGGAATTATGATACTACGCCAGAATTTGACAAACTTTTTCGGGCATTTGAAAAGGAAAATCCTGGGGTAACAGTGAAACCAGTAGATATTGCTTCAGATGATTATGATACGAAATTGACCACGATGTTAGCTAGCGGAGATTCGACAGACGTGTTGACGATGAAAAATCTCTTGTCTTATTCAAACTATGCATTAAGAGATCAATTAGTCGATCTATCTTCACACATCAAAGATTTAGACACAGACCCTGCAATGGAAAGCTACGAGATGTATGATATTGATGGAAAAACCTATGCGCAACCGTATCGTACAGACTTTTGGGTGCTTTATTATAATAAAAATTTATTTGATGAGGCAGGATTGCCTTATCCAGATAATTTGACTTGGGAAGAATACGAAGAATTAGCGAAAGAACTTTCAAAACCAGAAGAGCAAGTATACGGTGCATACCAACATACGTGGCGTTCGACTGTTCAAGCGATTGCTGCTGCGCAAAATAATAAAAATCTGGTGGAGCCAGATTATGGATTTTTAGGTGAGTACTATGACCGTGTATTGCGGATGCAAGAAGACCAAGCACAGATGGATTTTGGTACGGCCAAGTCGACGAATGTGACCTATCAATCTCAATTTGAAAACTCCAAGGCAGGAATGATGTATATGGGCTCTTGGTACATGGGCGCTTTGTTGACTAATATCGATGCTGGAACAACAGATGTGGAGTGGGGGATTTCTCAAATGCCACAAAATGAAAAAGGAAAGGAAATCCAAACATTTGGGTCACCAACAGCCTTTGCAATCAATAAGAACTCGAAAGAACAAGAACTAGCGCAAAAATTCCTTGATTTTTGTTCGGGTGAAGCGGGAGCTAAAGTATTAGCAGAAGTAGGTGTAGTACCTTCTTATCGAACAGATGCGATCAATGAGTTGTACTTTAGCCACAACGGAATGCCAAATGACGAAGTCTCACAAACAGCTTTCAAGCCGGAGAAAATCGCTATTGAGTTTCCAGTGGATGAAAACGGACCAGCTATCGATAAGATTTTACAAGAAGAACATGAACTGATTTTAGTAGGAGACGAAACACCAAAAGAAGCAATTGGTAATATGGAAAAACGAGTAAAACAAGAAAGTGAATAAAAAGGTGTGTGGCAATTTTGTCTTGAAGGTGTAAGATTTTTTTCATTTTCATATCAAATAAATAAGGGGGATAAATGATTTTCCTCCGCTATCTTGTCAACTATATGCTGAAGGAGCTTTCTCTACGCCTTCAGTGTATAGCTAACAGGAATACCTGTTATTGCCTTTAATGAAAGGGGGAGCGTTAAAAGAACCAATTGGTTCTTTTAACATCAAGCTATGGAAGTAACGAAGTCAGCTTCACGTAAACTAAAACGTAAAAATACATTGATTGCTTGGTCATTTATTGCGCCAAATTTTATTGGATTTTTGATTTTTACTTTAGTACCTGTTGTTTTTTCATTGATTTTAGCCTTTATGAAATGGGATTCCTTTAGTACACCCGAATTTGTTGGTCTGCAAAATTTCACTCGCATGTTATCGGATGATACATTTTGGCTCTCTCTTAAAAACACCTTTTTGTATACGATCGGTGTGGTTCCGTTGACATTGGTATGTTCATTGGGCTTGGCCATTTTATTGAATCAGAAAATCAAAGGAGTCAAATTTTTTCGGACAGCTTTTTTCTTTCCGTATGTCACATCATTAGTGGCAATCGCAGTGGTGTGGAGTATGTTGTTCCATCCTACTATGGGACCGATTAACCAGTTTTTACGTGTGGTTATCGAAAATCCCCCTGGTTGGTTGTCTAGTTCAGATTGGGCATTGACAGCGATCATTATCGTTAGTGTCTGGCGAGGAATGGGGTACTACATGATTTTATACTTAGCTGGCTTACAAGGGATCTCGAAAGAATTGTACGAAGCAGCTGCAATGGATGGTGCGAATAAATGGAAACAATTCATCCACATCACCGTGCCTGCATTGCGCCCAACAACCTTTTTTGTGACGATCATGTTGGTTATCAACTGCTTCAAGATTTTTGACCTTGTTCAAGTGATGACTGATGGAGGACCGGGGCGTGCGACCAATGTGTTAGTTTATCAAGTTTATAGTGAAGCGCTCGTAAAATTCAATTTCGGCTATGCTTCAGCGATTGCTATGGTCTTGTTTGTCATCGTCCTTGTGATTACAGTCATCCAGTTTAAATGGAATCAGATCCGAGAGAAAGTGTAAAGGAGGAAAACGGATGAATAATCGATCAGAAAAAAAATCATTTCACAAAATTTTAGTATTTACGTTACTTCTAATTTTTTCACTGCTCACTTTGATCCCTTTTATCTGGATGATCTCTGCGTCATTCAAAGCAAACAATGATGTCTTTTCGGTTCCGATCCAATGGATACCTAAAACCTGGCATCCAGAAAACTATTCGGTCATTTGGACACGCATTCCATTATTGACCTTTTTCAAAAATACAGCTATTTTAAGTATCGTGATTACGCTGATCCAGTTATTTACATCAAGCTTTGCTGCTTATGGATTTTCCAAAATGCACTTTAAAGGAAGAAACCTCCTTTTTCTTGCATATATTGGTACGATCGCTGTTCCATGGCAATCCTATATGATCCCACAATTTATCATGATGCGGCAATTAGGATTATCTGATACGTTACTTTCTTTGATTTTGTTACAAGCATTTAGTGCGTTTGGCGTATTTTTATTGAAACAATACTATAGTAGTATTCCCGATTCACTTTGCGAAAGTGCAAGAATCGATGGATTATCCGAATGGGGCATCTATCGCAGGATCATCTTACCATTGACTAAACCAGCTTTGGCTAGTTTGACGATCATCACTTTTGTCAATACATGGAATGACTACATGGGACCTTTTATTTATCTGTCATCTACAGAAAATAAAACGATCCAATTAGGATTAAAAATGTTCGTCGGATTGTATGATACTGAATATGCCTTGATCATGGCAGCGTCTGTGTTGTCTGTTTTACCAGTTGCGATCGTCTTTTTAGCCATGCAAAAATATTTTGTTGAAGGTATTGCTTCTTCTGGGGTCAAAGGATAGAAAGGAAAGGCTATGTTTAAAAAGCAAACATTTGAAACGAATGTTTACATGAAGCTGTTTCGTTTAGCATATAGTTTTCTGGCGGGTAATTTATGCTTATTACTTGTGAATCTCCCATTTTTTTTAGTCGTAGTAACTACTGCAATCGATATCAGGAATAGCCTCTTTTTCTTAGGAAGTCTGTTTTTTTTCTTACCTGCCACCATGACAACTTTTGCCTGGTTTGTCGAGGGAATCCAAGAAAATGAAGTACCAGTCAAAACTTTTTTTCAATTGTATCGCTCGTTATGGAAAAAAAGTATGTACTTAGGTGGTCCAGGATATCTTGTAATCGTGATTTCTTTTGTCGATATCCTGTTTTTCATGGACCAACCAATCGGAAAATGGCTCATTCCTTTCTTTTTTATATTCATTATCTTGGCCATTAATCTGATGATCAATAATTTTTATCTCCAAGTGAAAAATCCAGAAATCTCCATACGAAAAATCTACCATGTCTCTTTCTATTATGTAGTGAGAAAATGGTACATTAGTTTATTGAATACTGTGTTGGTGTTTCTTTTGTTGGTCGTGATGGTCGTTAAGCCCCAATTTGGTTTCTTGGTCACACCCTGCTTATTTTTAGGTTTGATTTATTTGAACTGCAAGCAGACGTATCGCTATCTAAATCAAAATAAGTAGCTGTTAACACATAAAAAATGAAAACGAATAGGCCCCCAAAGGTTAGACCAAAAAATCTAACTCTTGGGGGCTAATCATTTCAAATAGTATTCATTTATCGGTGGCTGGAAGATTTCGAAAAAAGGTCAATAGATCCTAAAATCGAAAGCTTTTTCCGACCAATAGCCATAGGACAAGTGGTATCAGCATAAGCCCACTTGCTATCATGATCCAATCGATTGAAAGCATATCTGCTAATGGACCTAGGATCAACATCGTAGCTGGAGAAGCACTACTGATCGCCATCGTTACTAAGCTCATAACACGCCCCATATGTGCGTTATCCGTTTTTGCTTGAAAGAATGAAACCATAGCAGTTCGTGAGATGGGCACAATAAAACCAATTGCTACCATCATGACGAAATACAACCAAAAACTTGATGTGATACCTAATATAAAAAAAGGAAGGATCAATAATGAATAGCCTAAAGCAATCGTTTTGATTTTATTTTTGAAACCTCCCCAAGTACTCATCACAGATCCTCCAACTAACATCCCAGCAGCAAAACCAATCTCAATGGCTGATAGCTGCCATAGTCCGTCATGAAAATTACGAGTGATTTGTAAAGGCGCTAAATTTGCAGCAGGTGTAGAAAATATACTGCCCATAAAACCAACAAGGATCAGTGCGAGCAGGATTTTATGAGTACGGAGGTATTTGATACCTGAGTTTATTTCGGATAACATGTTTATTTTATTTGTTTCTTGAGATTTCATTGGAGAAACTGTTACTCGAAAAAACAGCATAGTCACACCGATAACCGCTGTCACAAAGTCGATCATCAATATCATCTCTAAAGGTAAAACTGTCAGTAATGTTGCTGCTAATGCAGGACTTGCAAGCATCATCACAGCTTGGATCGTTTGATCAATGCCGTTGATCCGTACTAAGTGCTTTTCTTTGGCAATTTGTGGAATGAGCGAAGAGACAGCAGGCGTTTGAAATCCTTGACCTACAGAGCGAATGAATATCAGTCCCAATAATAAGAAAAGATTATGCTCCATTTCTTTGTTTATCATCAATAAAATCGCCATGAACAAAGAAGCAAGTGCAACGCAGCTATCAGATAAAATAGCGATTTTTTTTCGGTCGTAATGATCAGCAAGTGCTCCTGCAAAAGGCATGACCAGCACCATTGGTAAGATGCCAATAGCGTTCATCAAACCAACCATCGTTCCTGATTGGGTTGATAATGTGACATGCCAAATAATAGCATACTGTACCAACATCGTTCCGATCATTGAGATGGCTTGCGATGTTAGTAAGTATGCTATGTTCGTTTTCCAATTCTTTTCATCATAAATAATTTTTGACATTTGTATTCTCTCCCTTTTGATATAAATCATGTGTTTAACAATTTATATGCCCAAAAGGGTTTTTCGGAGAATGTGTCCTAATTGCTGTCACGAATTTATCATATCTAAAAAAATTTGTAAAGAACAAATAGGAGGGAAGTATTTATGCATACGATTATGATACTAAAAAGATCTTTTATTAGGAATGTAATAAATAACAATGTAAAAATGATAGGATGAGTTGCGTAATAAATTGATCTAAGAGATAGTAGTGAAATTTAATCCTTAAATATAAAGATGAATCAACCGCATTGATTTTGGATTTTCCAAAAATGAGCAACTATTAAATAACGATTTATTTTGATGGAGAAGTAGCTGATAAATTGTTTAGAGGATGTTTCTCAGTTTTTCGTTTTTTGATTGTCTTTGACGTATCTATTAAATAGAGAAGCGAAACTTTATTTTTGAAAGGAAAAGAGGGATAGATGAGAAACCGAACAAACAAACAACTTGTAATAGGTATGGCAGTGCTGATCAGTTTGGTAATGATTGGAATCGGCGGGAAAGTATACATGGATAACAGGGAAGAAAGAAAAGTGCAAGAATTGTTAGCAGTAGAGAAACAATCGGTACGAGTATTAAAAAATACATTTGCGGATATTGCAGAGATAAAATTTGAAGGTTCTGCTAAAAATGACATGACTGGTTCGTATAGATTATTTGTAACAATGAAAAATCTAAAAGGACAATCAGTTTATTTTTCGTATGGATTTTGGAAAGAATCTAATAAGTTAGGGGAACTTGGTGTCGAGGATAGAGCAATACAAATAAAAGGTATTACTAAAAATAAAATAAGGGTGATTTATACTAGTGAGGAGGAAGAAGAGATTTGACAATTACAGACCAAGATTATCAAACTTATAGTGATGTCGTTTATTGGACAGATCCTAACAATAAAAAGAAATATGATTCTAGCTTAAAAGAAGGAGCTATACGCGACTTTAATGGTACCGAATTCAAAATACTAAAACTCAAAGAAAACTCTAAAACAGATGGCATGCAAGCTATGGCAGTTGCTCCGCTGGATGAAAAAGGGAACATTGATACTTCTCAAATAGTGATTTCTTATGCAGGAACAAATACATCAGATATTAAGGATATAGAAAATGAAAAAACGAATGAATAAACAACTGTTAATAGGTATCACAGTAATAATCAGTTTGGTAATAATCGTAATTGGAGGGAAAGTATATATGGATAAGAGAGAAGAAAGAAAAGCACAAGAATTATTAATCGCAGAAAAAGAATCGGTCCAAGCTTTGAAAAATACATTTGCGGATATTGTAGAAGTGAAAATTGAGGATACAGCTTATAACAATATGACTGGTTCATATAGAATGCTTGTTACTATGAAGAATATCAAAGACCAATCTGTTTATTTTTCGTATGGATTTGGAAAGCATAGCCGAAAAATGGGGGATTACGGAATAGAAAATAGCAGTGTACAGATTGAAGGAATTACAAAAAATAAAGTCAAAATAATTCATTCAAACGGTAAGGTGGACTATGTATGAAAATTACAGATAAAAATTATAACAAATTAAATGAAGTAGTGTATAGAATAGACCCTAACCATCTTTACTATGATCCTACTTTAAAAGAAGGAGAAATACGGAAATTTAGCGGGACTACATTCAAAATACTAAAACTTAAAGAAAACTCTAAAACAGATGGCATGCAAGCTATGGCAGTTGCTCCGCTGGATGAAAAAGGGAACGTTGATACTTCCCAAGTAGTGATTTCTTATGCAGGAACAAATACATCAGATTTTAAGGATATAGAAAATGAAAAAAATGAATGAGTAAGCAAATTTTAATAAGTATAACAGTAATGATCTGTTTGGTAATAATCGGAATCGGCGTGAAAGTATACATGGATAACAGGGAAGAAAGAAAAGCGCAAGAATTGTTAGCAGTCGAGAAGCAATCGGTCCAAGTATTAAAAAATACATTTGCGGATATTGCAGAAGTGGAAATTGAACATTTTGTTAGGAACGAAAAAACAGGTACATATGGTGGTTTTATTATAATGACAAACACGAATGGAGAATCAGTTAGTTTTGATTATCCTTTTTCAAAAAATTCCATGAAGATTGGGGGATATGGTTTAGAAAACGAAAAAGTTCAAAAAAGTGGGAGAACTACTGAAAAAATAAAAGTAGTCTATTCAAACGGTAAAGGTGAGGAAATATGATTTTAACTGATGAAAATTATAGATATTTAAGTGAGTATATTTGTTGGACAGACCCTAAACATAATAAAAATTTTAGAGAAGCTTCTATAAAATTTATTTACGGGGAAAAATTCAAAATACTAAAAATCAAAGAAAACTCTAAAACAGATGGCAACCAAGCTATGGCAGTCGCTCCACTGGATGAAAAAGGGAATGTTGATACTTCCCAAGTAGTGATTTCTTGTGCTGGAACAAATATATAGGATATTAAGGATATAGAAAATGAATAAACAAATGAAAAGGCAAATGTTAATAGGCATCACAGTAATAATTAGTTTGGTAATGATTGGAGTCGGCGGGAAAGTATACATCGATAAGAGAGAAGAAAGAAAAGCACAAGAATTGTTAATCGCAGAAAAAGAATCGGTCCAAGCTTTGAAGAATATATTTGCGGATATTTTAGAGGTGAAAATGGAAGATGCAGGATATGACAAAGTTTCCATGACGGAGGCTTATGGCATGCGCGTTACTCTAACAAATACTAAAGGCCAGTCTGTTTGTTTTTCCTATAGTTTTGGAAACCATAGTCGTGAAATTGATAGCTATGGAGTTATAGATAGAACAATACAAGTAAAAGGAATTACGAAAAATAAAGTAAAAGTGATTCATTCCAATGGTTAAGTGAGCAGGTATACTGGCTAGATCCTAAACATCCTAGATATAATATTGATTTAAAGGAATGGATTATTCAAAATTTCGGTGGGGTTGAATTCAAAATGCTAAAACTCAAAGAAAACTCGAAAACAGATGACATGCAAGCTATGGTAGTCGCTCCGTTGGATGAAAAAAGGGAACGTTGATACTTTCCGAGTAGTGATTTGTTATGCAAGAACAAATATATAAGATATTAAGGATATAGAAAATGAATAAACGAATGAAAAGACAAATGTTAATAGGCATCACAGTAATAATTAGTTTGGTAATGATTGGAGTCGGCGGGAAAGTATACATCGATAATAGAGAAGAAAGAAAAGTACAAGAATTGTTAATCGCAGAAAAAGAATCGGTCCAAGCTTTGAAGAATATATTTGCGGATATTTTAGAAATGAAAATTGAGGATACAGCTTATAACAATATGACAGGTTCATATAGAATGTTTCTTACTATGAAGAATATTAAAGACCAATCAGTTTATTTTTCGTATGGATTTGGAAAACATAGTCAAGAAATTGGTGATTATGGAATTATAGATAGCCATATACAAATTGAAGGGGTAACTAATACCAAAGTAAAAGTAACTTATTCTAATGGGGAGGAGGAAGATGTTTGAACCTAGTGAAATAGGCAGATTGGTGTATTAACGATATCGATAAGAAGCGAGAGGGATTATGAAAAAACGAATGAATAAAAAACTGTTAATAGGTATAACATTCATGCTCAGTTTGGTAATAATCGTAATTGGAGGGAAATTATACATGGATAAGAGAGAAGAAAGAAAAGCACAAGAATTGTTAGCAGTAGAGAAACAATCGGTACGAGTATTAAAAAATACATTTGCGGATATTGCAGAAGTGAAAATTGAACAATTTGATAGAAATGATATGACTGGATTTTATGGAGCAATGGTCACAATGACAAATACTAAAGGAGAGTCAGTCTATTTTGATTATGGCTTTATATCACAAACAAATAAATTAGGCGCTTATGGAATAGAAGATATAGATATACAAAAAGAAGGAATAACCACAAGAAAAATAAAAGTAACTTATAGTAATGGTCAGGAGGATGAAATATGACATTTACAGATGAGCAGTATCAGTGGCTTAGCGATAGAGTATATTGGTTAGACCCTAAGCACTTAAAGCATAATACAAGTTTTAGAGAAGGTTCTATAAAATTTATTTGCGGGAAAAAATTCAAAATACTAAAACTTAAAGAAAACTCTAAAACAGATGGCATGCAAGCTATGGCAGTTGCTCCGCTGGATGAAAAAGGGAACGTTGATACTTCCCAAGTAGTGATTTCTTATGCAGGAACAAATACATCAGATTTTAAGGATATAGAAACAGATATACGAACGATTGGTGGTTTTTTTGATAAAACAGTTAGTCCGGGTTTTTCTATGACACCTAGTCAAGCACGTGTTTCAGGGCAATTGACGTCAGCTACTGAGTTTGCGAAAGAGGTAAAGAATGAGTATAAAGATGCCGAAATTTCTACAACTGGACATTCATTAGGACAGTATCTAGCCTTGTATGTCGCAGCTGAAAACCAATGGAAAAATGTTGGGTTCAATGGACCAGATCCTTACGAACTATTATCTCCAGAATCCAAAAAATGGATAAAGGAAAATCCGGGGATGTTGACGAATTATCGTAATCGTGGGGATGAATTGCTTGGCAATCTCATGGGAGATGGAACAGGCGCAGAAATAAAAATAAGCATGGAAATGGGGTTAATGAATCCGTTTGATTATCATGGTTTAGATATTTGGAGGTTTGATAAATACGGAAATCTGATCATTCCAGAGAACGACTATAATACGAAAGCAAGTATACAACAGGAAAAACATAAAGCAATGAGTGATTTCTCAAGTCATTTGGGAACGTTGAAAAAATGGCGTGAGAAGTTTACTGCGAGTGGAGGACATTTATCAGCGAATGAGCGAATTTATTTGAATCATAGTCAAACAAAGGTAGTTGTAGAAACAATGGGACGAAAGACTAAAAGTGCAATGGAAAAAGTCATTCGAATCAATCAGAGTAGTATTGAACGAATCGAAATGAATTGGGCAGAAGAGCTACGAAGAGCGGAACATGCTGCACCTTCTTTGACTGCTTGGGAAGTAAAAGAAACATTGGCATCTGTTGGCGTGACATGGGAAACACACGTAATGACGCCAAAGGAAAAGTGTCAACAAAGAATCCAAAAAGCCAGACGAAAAGGCGAACGCTATGACGAATTGGCGAAAGAAATCAAAAATAAAATCGATGATTTAGTCGCACGAGATCAAGAATTAGCCAATCAACTAAAGGGATGAGGGAAGAAAATGACGATTGAAGAGTTGCAAGCAGACTATCAGAGAAAACGAATCAAACTAGAAGAAGAGGAAGACTTGTTGCGATATTTCAACCGAAAAGGAGAAGAAGTAGTTGAACAATCTGAACAACTGTTAAGGCGAAGTCTAAATGGTTTAGCCCGTGATAACGAACCATTGATGAGAGCAAGGAAACAATATCAAATTGCAGAAGAGCAATATAAGACAGCATTAAATTCAGAACGACGTCAGTTACATCAACGATTTGATGATTTAGAACGAGAGTATCAAGCGGCTTATCGAAAGTTAAATCAGTGATAAAAGAGCAATAATTACATAAAAACATACCCACATGTCATTTTAAATGGATCAATAATGCGTAGCTTGTGGTTGAGGAGAAATTATACTAAAAGTTCATTCTGCTTTACTCAATGAAAGTGGAGTTTTGAAATTCGAATTTTCTATATTTGGCAATTGTCTCATATAGATTAGTCTATAAAAATGTATCAATCAAAAGAGGAATTTAAGAATGATTGAGGAGCGCTTTCGTTGGTTATAGCGTAAAGTCTCTCAAAAATAAGAGGTAGATAAGGAGGAAACTAGTTTGTCAAAATATATAATCTCTATAAATTAGATGTTAGATAACTTTATCTTGAGGAACTAATTATAGATTTTTGGCAACGGGAAGTCATGGATGAATTAGAAGATTTGTTAAATGAATTAAGAAAAACTTTAGAGCGATGGAATGTCCAAACTGTGGGAATTGCCATGCAGGGAAATTTAGCGGCAGAAAAGAAAACGACGGATAAAACCCATAAGGATGCGGTAAAGGAAGCGGAAAATTCATTTTCTAGTAGTCGTGATCAGTTAGAAAATTCTTTAAAAGGAGGATTTGCCAAAAAGGTAATAGAAGTATTCGATGAACAAGAAAAAGAATTGAAAGTGTTTGAATAAATCAGTGTTATCATGAGAATAATAAGTGTTAGTTTGGCGGGCTGTTCACTCTGTGTTTCTTTTTATAATTGATTTATCCGAACTGCAAGCTACCTCGTCCAACAAGTGGAGTTAAAATGTAAAAAAGAACTTGAGAAAACGATTTGTTTTCCCAAGTTCTTTTTCGATGTTGGATGATGGATTTCGTTTCAAAAAACACGCTATGCATTAGTCTAAAGTATCAAGCCATTGCTTGGCATGGGTCAACTCATCCATTGTCAATTGATGTCCTTGATCTGTGATTTGTGTTGTTACTTTGGCGCCTCGTGAATCAAATTCGCGAACTAAATAACTAAATGAAGTATTAGAAACGATTGGATCTCCTTCGCCAAAGGATAACCAGACAGAAGTGTCAGGGAGTTCTGATTTTTCCTGATAGTCATCTAAGGACATCGGGTGAAAGAAGAGCCCTTTTTTTAGTTCTGTCTGTTGAGCCAACATGATATGAGCGGCAATATTTGCCCCGTTTGAAAAACCAACAACGATCCAATCAGTTAATGGGATATCCTGTAAGTGACTGATTTCCTTGATTTTATTATATAGTTTTGTAGATTCTTCAGCTAAACTGTCATAGTCGAATTGGTTCAAGCCGTTTCTTTTGAAAAAACGATTCAAGCCTTGCTCGTTGATATTCCCCCTAAAGGATAAAAGCGTACTTTCAGGTGCAAGAAACTCTGCAATTTCCAAAAGTGAGTGTTCGTCGCCGCCAGTTCCATGAAGTAGAATCAATTTTTTTTGTGTTGCTTTTCCTTGTCTATAAAGATACTTCAAATGACTCACTCCTGTCGTCGTTAATCTACCCGTTTTTGGTTTGCATCACGCGTGTCAAAAGGTCGAACATACGCTTCGATTTCTTTTCTTTTTGCTTCTAATAATGGTGGCAAAGCAAGGATCTCTCCAGCTGTTTCAGCGGGTTCATCTCCAAAGAATCCAGGGCCATCGGTGGCTAATTCAAATAAGACATGAGTAGAAGCTAAGAAATACTCAGATTCAAAGTAAAAGCGATCAACAAATCCAGAGCTAGGTAGGGACGTTTGACTAATTTTATTGATCCAAAACTGTAGTGCTTCATGATCAGCGACACGTAAAGCGAGGTGATGGACATTGCCGTACCCTTCGATGGCCTTGGGTAGATCGGCACGATGTTCGACGATGATACTAGCGCCGTTTCCACCAGCACTAACTTCAAACAAATAAAAATCATCCACTTGTTCGGTTTCTTTAAAACCGAGTAAGGCCAGCAATACTGTTCGGATCGGCTCAAGATCACTCACACGTACGATGACCGGACCAAGTCCAGTGATTGCCACGTCTGTCGGTATACTACTGTTTTTCCAAGGAACACCCGCAGGAACGCCGCTATTTTTTTCATCCGAAATCAATTGATACGCTTGTTCATCGAAATCTTCAAATTCAAGATATTTCTTACCAAAACGTTCTTTGATCTCAGAATGAGTGATTTGGTATTTTTCAAAGCGAGCCAACCAATACTCTAATGCTGTATCGGAAGGGACACGAAAAGACGTACGTGCGATCGTATCCGTTCCTTTCGTTCCTTTTGGCTGGTTGGGAAAATCAAAAAAGGTCATATCTGTACCGGCAGAGCCATGTTCGTCGGTGAAATATAAGTGGTAAGTTTCAATATCATCTTGATTCACTGTCTTTTTGATCAAACGCATGCCTAAAATGTCTGTAAAGAAGCGATAGATTTTTGTTGCGCTAGATGTCATTGCTGTCACATGGTGGACGCCTCTGATTGTTGTATCCATAATTTATCCTCTTTTCTTTTAACTTACAAAAAGTAAGTGAATGTTATTAAAGTTAGTATAGGGCGTCACCAAAAATTTTGCAATAAATATGTCTTACTAGTTGAAAGAGAGGTTGCTTCTGGAATATTGTTCACTCGATTTAATGAGAGGAAGAGGTGTAGTCAGCTAAGACGATATAAAAAAGCAACGCTCACGATAGTAAGATCGTAGACGTTGCTTAGATGAAATGACGATAGGAAAAGTCAGAATGCTTATTGATTTCCACGGACATCCAACAGTGAATAATTGCGGACATCAAAGCGATTGCGGCTTGAGGAATACTCGATGGGTTGACCATCTTTTAGATAGACTACTTGCTGGACTTCAAGAACTGGATCGGTCTCTGCACAACTCAAATATTGTTGATCAAATGCAGAGCTTTTATCTGCTGAGATCGCGCGATAGGCTCCGGCAAAATGGACATTGAGTTCTTTGTGCAAATAATCATAGATCGATGATAGGAGATGCTCTTTCTTTAATCCTGGAACAAGTTGAACTGGCATAAAAGTATGTTCTAGAATATACGGTTCATCATCTAAGATACGTAGGCGATGAATATTATACACAGGCTGTTCCGCATCGATCATCAAGCGTTCTTGAATAAAAGCATTAGGAAACTCAACATCGAATTGAATGATCTGACTTGTCAGCGAGCGTTGTCGGCGTTTCATTTGTAAACTTAATCCTTCGTATTCATTAGCTGGAGAAGTATCTTTGTTTAAATAAGGATGGCTTAAAATCTTAGTTCCAGACCCTCTTTGGGAATAAACGAGTCCTTCCATGGCTAAGATGTTGATGGCTTTTTTGATCGTCATTCGACTAGCGTTGAATTCTTCGACTAGATCCACCTGATTTGGTAAAAAACTATTTGGTGGATATTTTTTTGAACGAATTCGATCTCTTAGGACATTTGCGATTTCTTCATATTTTGGCACGTTTTTCACCTCACTTTGAGTATAACGAAAGATCATAGCGCCGACAACCAATAAAAGCATGAGAAGCGCGGATAGCTTTATCAGAGAATTTACTTTTTAATTTTGGTACAGGAAATAGCTGACTGATGTTTTATAGAGGACAGTTGCTCATTGCGATCAATAAAATACCAATTTATGTATGTTTCAAAACTTAAAGAAGCACCCATGAAAATGCAACGAGCAAATTTTCGTGGATGCTTCTTTGATTATTGTTCGTGAATATGTTTATTTCAACTTCAAATACTACATTCCTTTAGTATAGGATCAAACAACATCCAAATCAGGTTGTTTATCTAAGATCATCAAGAATGGATACCAGATAACTGCAACGATCACAAAATCGATCACTTGGAGTAAGCCACCTAACCATGAGTTTGTGGCTAAGACACCACTCGCGATGATTGGCACTGTCCATGGAACGGAGACACCAGTTGGCGCTGGTACGATACCTGCTGCCATTACAAGGTAGTTGAACGTTGTTACAACTAATGGTGCGACAACCCAAGGAATCAAAATAGTAGCGTTCAATACGATCGGTAAACCAAAAATTGCTGGTTCATTCACGTTGAAGATTCCTGGTGCAAGAGCTAAACGACCGACATCACGATATTGTTTTTTCTTCAAAACAAAGGCCATCAATAGTACGACTGCTAAAGTCATACCTGAGCCACCGATTCCGACAGTGAATGTTTCCATAAATGGTTTTGTGATGATGTGTGGCAATTCTTGACCATTTTGATATGCCTCTAAGTTATCAAGCATTAGTGTGTTCCAAATCGGGTCCATCACAGAGTTGACAATGATTTGACCATGAAGACCAAAGAACCATAAGAATTGTACAAAGAACAAAGCAATTAAAGTTGCAGGTAAACTACTTCCTAAACCAGTCAATGGTTTTTGGATAACTTCGTAAACCACATCATGCAAGTTTGCGTGGAAGACACCGGTCATCACTGCATTGATGATCAAGAAGACAGTTAAAGTAACCACTGCTGGGATCAACGCAGCAAATGATTTCGTCACAGCTGGTGGTACGCTTGCAGGCATTTTGATTTGCCAACCACGTTTAGTGATTCGGCAATAGATTTCACCTGCGATGAAAGCTGCGATCATACCGATGAACATTCCTTTTGCACCTAAGCGATCAAGAGTCAACACACCTGATACTTCTTCGCCACCAACAGTTGTCATGACGAAAGGTGTTAAGATCAAGAAGCTGGCGAATGAGACAGCCCCTCCAAAAATACCTTCTACATCATATGATTTAGATAAATAATAGCCAATACCAAAAGTAACAAAGACAGACATGATACTCATTGTTGCATTTTGTCCATTTCCAAATAAGCTAGACAACGTTCCTTTAGTCGCATCACTAAAGAAAGGTAAGTTATTGAAAACGACAACAATCGATCCGAACATTGTTAAAGGAAACGACAACATAAATGCATCCCGTAACACTGTCAAGTAACGATTTTGCCCTAGTAGGTTCGCTAAAGGCATGATTTTCTGAGCAAGTTTATCCATAAAACCGTTCATTCTATTCACCTCTATTTAAATTTGCAATCGATTACAAAATGAGTATAACTTCATTTTAGTTAAATGTCTAGTCATTTATTTAAAAAGTATTGATTTATTTTTAAGGTTTGGTATGATTACGTTATCAAAAGAAAAATAAGTGAGGGACTAAACATGACAAACTATGTATTTCCAGAAAAATTTTGGTGGGGTTCAGCTGCTAGTGGACCACAAACAGAAGGACGTGTAGCAGGAGATGGAAAAGGAGAAAATATTTGGGATCATTGGTACGACTTGGAGCCTGAGAAGTTTTTCAATCAAGTAGGACCAAGCAAGACTTCTCAAGTCTACACGAAGTATAAAGAGGATGTCGCATTGATGAAAGCTACTGGTCATAATACGTTCCGAACATCGATCCAGTGGAGTCGTTTGATTCCTAATGGTACAGGGAAAGTAAATGAGCAAGCAGTCACTTTCTATCGTACGTATTTTGAAGAATTGATTGAAAATGGTATTGAACCCTTCGTCAATCTCTTCCATTTTGATATGCCGATGCCTTTACAAGAAAAAGGTGGCTGGTTAGCAAGAGAGACTGTTGATGCTTATGCTGAGTATGCCAAAACATGTTTTGAGCTATTCGGAGATCTTGTGAAGAAATGGTTTACGCACAATGAGCCGATCGTTCCTGTAGAAGGTGGCTATCTTTATCAGTTCCACTATCCAAATCATGTGGACTTCAAAGAAGCAGTTCAAGTGGGTTTCCACGAAAACTTGGCAAGTGCGAAGGCGATTCAGATCTACCATGAAACAGGACAAGATGGGGAGATCGGTATTATCCTGAATTTGACTCCAAGTTATCCACGTGACGAAAATAATGCGGCCGATGTGAAAGCTGCGGCGATTGCGGACGCTTTTTTCAATCGCTCATTCCTTGATCCAGCAGTAAAAGGTGAATTTCCACAAGAGTTGATCGATATCGTCAAAGAATTGGATATCATGCCTGTTATGGAAGAAGGCGATTTGACGATCATCCAAGAAAATAAAGTGGATCTATTAGGAATCAATTACTATCAACCACGACGGATCAAAGCGAAAGAAACACCGATCGACAAAGATCGTGCGCCGTTACCAGATGATTATTTCGATAACTACGATATGCCGAATAAAAAAATGAATCCTTATCGTGGTTGGGAAATTTATGAGAAAGGTATCTATGATATCTTGACGAATACGAGAGAAAATTATGGCAATATCAAATGCTTTATCTCTGAAAATGGCATGGGTGTCGAAGGGGAAGAGCGCTACGTAAATGAACAAGGCATGATCGAAGATGATTATCGTATCGAGTTTGTGACAGATCATTTGAAATATGTGCATCAAGCCATTCAAGAAGGAACAAATTGTTTAGGGTATCATATGTGGACATGTATGGATAACTGGTCATGGACAAATGCGTATAAAAACCGTTATGGCTTTATCGCAGTCGATCTAGATCAAGATGGGAAACGGACGATCAAAAAATCAGGACACTGGTTTAAAGAAGTAGCAACAAATAATGGTTTTGACGCTTAATTAATGGCTTAAAAAACAAGTATTTTATAACTAAATGAATGGGATAAATTATTTTGAAATAAGGCGGTGAATCTAAAAATTAGATTTTCTGCCTTATTTTTTCTGTTGGAGCCATGGGCTTTTGAACCATATCCATAAGAATTGTTCTTCGTTTCTAATCGTGCTACACTAAAAGAAAAGAAGGAGGCGGTTTCAATGGTAGACACGTATAAAAATATTTTAGTAGCAATCGACGGTTCAGAAAAATCAGAAAAAGCATTTATTGAAGCAATCGCAACAGCAAAACGAAATCAAGCAAAATTACACATCTTGTATGTAAATGAGGTGTCAGGGAATTATTTTGGTGACTTTGCTTTTGTCACAACAAGTTTACAAGAAGAGTTAGATGAAGTGGCAGATAAACAAATGAAGGAACATCAAAATCTAGCGATCGAAAAAGGTTTGACGGATATTAAAACATATGTGTTATACGGTTATCCTAAAACATTGATCGCAAACTTCAACGAGTCAGAAGAGCCAATTGACTTGATCGTCATGGGAGCGACTGGGTTAAACGCCGTTGAACGTGCATTGGTTGGTTCAACGACTTCTTATGTGGTAAATCACGCGAAATGCAATGTATTAGTAGTAAAATAGAAGATGTTGTTCGAACTATTTACTTTTAACATATAATTTATCCGTTTTTGAGGATGCTGCATGATTCATTGCGCATCCTTTTTTGTGTTTCAGCAGAAAATGCGGTAGGATAAACAAGACAAACGTATTTCAAATAGGAGATGGATGAAATGGAACAACAATATGTCCAAGTAATGACGATCGCTGGATCAGATAGCGATGGAAGTGCAGGGATGCAAGCAGACTTGCATACGTTTTTTACAAGAAAGGTCTATGGGGTATCTGTTTTGACTGCTTGTGTCGCTGGAAATTCTTATGGAATCGGTGCAAGTGTTCCGTTACCTACGGATTTTATCGATAAAGAATTTGAACTGCTTGCAGATGATTACCAAGTCAAAGCAGCAAAGACTGGGATGCTAGCAGATGCAACATTGATCAATACCGTGGTCAAAAATATTCAAAGGTATGATTTCGGTCCCTTGGTAGTTGATCCAGTCATCATGACGAAACATGGCAATCAATTATTGGAAGAAGAAGCATTGACTACATTAAAAACAGCATTACTGCCATTGGCAGAAGTAGTGACTCCTAATTTTTATGAAGCAGAAAAACTGACTGGTCTCAAATTGAGAACAGAAGAAGATTATGAAAAAGCGGCTAAGATCCTCCAAGAGCTGGGACCCAAAAATGTTTTGATCAAAGGACATCATACTAGTGATTCCAATCAACAAACAGTGAGGGATTATGTTCGTTTAGCTTCAGGAAAAACATTTTGGTTAGAAGCACCATTTTATGCAACAGATCGCATCAATGGAACAGGTGATTCTTTATCTGCGTGTATTGCTGCTGAATTAGCAAAAGGAGAAACGGTGGAAGCAGCCATCCGTATTGCGAAACAATATGTCAATCAAGCAATCAAAGAAGAACTTTTTATTGGACATAAATATGGCCCAATCAATCATTGGGCGGCAAGTACGATCGACTAAGAACGCCATACCTGTTTGAACGATTCATATTATGGACTAAAAAAATAAGCTGGCTTGCTCAAAATAGTTTGAGTAAGCCAGCTTATCATTTATTGTTCTTCTAACAATTTTGGGTTACAAAATCGGTGAGAATAGTCTGGAGATTTGTTGTTTGAACAACAACCAATTTGACATTTCTTTGACTGTTTCAGTAGTTATCGGATTGCTTGCTTGTTCATCAAGTACAAATTGGTCGGCTAGTTGTTGCAAGAAAGCTGGATCATAAATGATTGCACTACTTTCAAAATTCAAACGATAGCTACGAATATCTTGGTTAGCTGATCCGACTATGCAGATTTCGTCGTCCATGATCAATGTTTTCGCATGTAAAAAGCCATTTTCATAAACTAAGATCTGTACATTTTCTTTGATCAATTGGCGAGCGTAGTACTGAGTTGCTCGGTAGATGAAAGGATGATCTGGTTTGTTAGGGATCATGATTTTCACCTCTACGCCAGAAGCGGCAGCGATTTTTAACGCAGCAATCACACTCTCATCAGGTACTAAATAAGGTGTTTGGATCCATACACGTTTTTTTGCTGAACTGATCAGCTTGATAAAGGATAACTTTATCTGTTCCCGTTCATTGTTCGGTCCGCTAGATACAAGTTGGATCGATGTTTGGTATAGTTGATCCTGATTTTCTTTCTCTGCTTTAAAGAAATAATCTAAATGATAGCCGACTTTTTTTTGATCTGGAACAGAGACATTCCAATCCATCAAAAAGCGAAGCTGTAATAAAGAGGCAGCGGCCCCATAAATACGAATATGCGTATCTCGCCAATAGCCAAATTTTTTGGTGTGGTTGACATATTGATCGGCGATGTTGAAACCACCTGTGTATCCAATCTTGCCATCAACAACAATGATTTTTCGATGATCATGATAATTCAGACGAAAGCGTAGAAGTGCCCGCTGGGAAGTGATGAACGTGTGGACATGACCACCATTTTCGACTAACTTTTTAAAATCTTTTGTTTTTGTGCCATGGGAGCCAAAGGCATCATAGAGTAAACGGACTTCGACACCTTCCGCTGCTTTTTTTTCCAATACTTTCAAGATTTGTTGGCCGATGTTGTCAGTAACGAAGGCATAATATTCGATATGGATCGAATGCTCAGCTGCTTCGATATCTTTCAGGACGGCTGTTAATTTTTCTTGACCGTCTGTCAGTAAAGTGACGGCATTTTTTCGTGTGAGTGGCATTTGATTCAAGGATGAAAAGAAATCAACGAAATGCTGATGATCTTCATTTTGGATGATGGGATCATAATGTTCCAAGGTATCCCCCTTGAAATCCTGGAAATTTTCCAGTTCTGTTAAATCACTCTGACGCAGATAGAATTTTTTCTTGTCGGTCAAACCACGGCCAAAGAAAAGGTAGAGAATAAAACCAAAACCAGGTAAAGCAAATAAAACAAGTAACCATGCCCAGATTGCTGCGACGTCACGAGGTTTGATCAAGATAGTTACAAGAGCAATAAGTGCGTTCAATACATATAAAAAAGTAATAATGCTTCCTACCACGAGTGAATCCTCCTTTATATAATAACACTAGTATAGCATGAGAAAGGGGAGAAGCATATTCACAAGAAAACAAAGGTGGAAATATTTTGAAAATATCAAGTGGATAAGCGAAAGTTGTTGCAATTTAAAAACAAATCATGTAGGATAAATGTACAGTTGAATATCTCCTTAGGGGAGTAACCGACAACATTTGTTGTGATAATATCAACAGTAAGTTAACCAAATGGTTTTCTGGTATTGTATGAAATGGTGAGACCTAAGACAAATCCGTATTTGTCTTAGGTCTCTTTTTTTTCAGGCGATAGCGGAAACAATAACTAAAATGGGGGATGAAATTTGGAAAACAAGGAACACGCACAATCAACGGTCTACAAAGAATCGATCGACACGTTGATGCAACAAACGCAAAGCTCACCAGATGGGTTGAGTAGTACGCAAGCAAAAGAAAAATTAGAAAGAGACGGCTTGAACCAACTGAAGGAAGCACCGAAGAAGCCAACTTGGAAACTGTTTCTCGAAACTTTTAAAGACGCTATGGTAATTGTGTTATTAGTTGTTGCATTGATTCAAATGGTGATGGGTGACTATATCGAATTTTTCGTTATCTTTGCCGTGTTGATGTTGAACTCAGTGATTAGTGTGATCCAAACGAAAAAAGCAGAAGGTTCACTTGAAGCATTGAAAAACCTTTCTGCACCAGATGCAAAAGTGATTCGTGACGGAAAAGAAATGACGATTCCGGCGAATGAATTAGTGGTTGGGGATATCGTTTTACTTGATGCAGGTGATTATGTACCGGCAGATGGACGTTTGTTAGAAGCTGGTTCATTAAAAGTTGACGAAGGAATGTTGACAGGTGAGTCGACATCAGCAGAAAAAGAAGTAGTAGAAATCACTCAGACTGTGCCGATCGGTGATCGCTTGAACATGGTCTTTAGTGGTACAATCATTACTTACGGTCGTGGGAAATTCTTAGTAACTGCTACAGGAAACAATACAGAAATCGGTGAAGTTGCTGGTTTATTAGAATCAACAACGGAACAAGTGACACCATTACAACGTGGATTAGATAAATTCAGTAAGAAGTTAAGTTTAGCCATTTTAGGCTTATCATTGGTGATTTTAGGTATCCAGTTATTCCGTATCTATATGGGTGGCGGAACAGGAGATATGACAGCAGATATCGTTAGTGCCATCATGTTTGCAGTCGCGGTTGCCGTAGCAGCGATCCCTGAAGCATTGCAGTCGATTGTAACGATCGTCTTGTCACTGGGAACCAATAAAATGGCCAAACGACATGCTATCATCCGTAAACTACCAGCTGTAGAAACATTAGGCTCAACGAGTATCATTTGTACGGATAAAACTGGTACATTGACACAAAACAAAATGACGGTTGTTGATTATTATTTAGCGAATGGGGCAACTGGTGATTTTTCAAATGATCCAAAAAACTGGTCTGTAGACGAACGTCGTTTAATTGAGATCAGTGTCTTGGCAAATGATGCGTCGATCAGTGAAGATGGTTCAAAACTAGGTGATCCAACAGAAGTCGCTTTTGTTGACTTCAGTGAAAAAATGAACCAACCTTATCGCGAGATCCGCCAAACGTATCCAAGACAAGCAGAATTACCATTTGACTCGGATCGAAAATTGATGTCAACAGCACATGAAATCGACAATCAACAATTCTTATTTGTCAAAGGTGGACCAGATATCGTGTTTGGCCGCAGTACAAAAGCATTAGTAAATGGTGAAGTCGTGCCAATGACAGATGAGTTAAGAAAAAAATTCCAAGAACAAAACGAAGCATTCTCAAAACGCGCATTGCGTGTATTAGCCTTTGCTTATCGTCCAATTAATAGCCTAGAATTGTCATTTGATGATGAAGATGATTTGATCTTAGTTGGGATCATGGCAATGATCGATCCGCCAAGAGATGAAGTAACTCAAGCGGTCAAAGAAGCAAAAAGTGCTGGGATCAAAACGATCATGATCACTGGTGACCATAAAACAACTGCAGTTGCTATTGCAAAAGAAATCGGTATTTTTGCTGAAGGTGATCAAGCCTTGACTGGTACAGAATTAGATGAGCTATCAGAAGATCAATTGAATGAAGTATTGGAAAAAGTAACGGTTTATGCGCGTGTATCTCCGGAAAATAAAATCCGTATCGTGCGTGCTTGGCAAACAAAAGGTCATATCTCTGCGATGACTGGTGACGGAGTAAATGATGCTCCTGCCTTGAAACAAGCAGATATTGGTATTGCAATGGGTACAGGTACTGACGTAGCCAAAGATGCTGCAGCAATGGTTCTGACAGATGATAATTTCGCATCGATCGTCAGTGCAGTGGAAGTAGGACGTAATGTCTTTGATAATATCAAAAAGGCCATCTCTTACTTGTTTTCAGGAAACCTAGGTGCGATCATCGCGATCATCTTTGCCTTAGTTGCAGATTGGTCAAATCCATTTACAGCCTTACAATTATTGTTCATCAACTTAGTCAACGACTCATTACCAGCAATCGCGTTAGGAACTGAAAAAGCAGAGCCAGCGACAATGAAACGTCCACCAAGAGATCCAAATTCAGGTATCTTTACGGACAAAACATTGATCTCTGTGACGTATCGTGGCGTATTGATCGGTATTGCAGTTATTTTTGCTCAATGGTTAGGGATGCAACATTCACCTGAATTTGGCGTAGCGATGTCCTTCACAACGTTGATCTGGTGTCGTACATTGCAAACATTCCCAGCCCGTTCAAATACCCAAACAGCGATTCAAGCTGGTTTCTTCTCAAACCGCAGTGTTCTATTAGCAGTTGCTGTATGTAGTGCGCTTTACTGTATTGCAATGATCCCAGGACTAAAAGAAGTCTTCTCGATCCCAGCGGCATTTGGGTTGACTGAAGTCTTCACTTGTATCGGAATCGCGCTTGTAACGGTTGTGTTGATGGAAATCACTAAAATGATTTTGGTACGTGTACAAGGAAACAAATAATCATCAAAGAAAAAATAGTTCATCTATCACTTACGAATAACGATGAAATGTGATAGTTTTTAGCCTTTCGAATCAAAAAGAAATCCACGAGAATCGTTTCTTCGATTTTCGTGGATTTTGATTTATACTAAGAAACAAAGATCATCGTTTTTCTGATAAAATATTTATTCCGAAAAGTGAAGATAAAAGGAGAAATATCCAAATGGACAAAGAAGAATGGAATACCTTTGCGAAAGACTATTACGAATCACAAAAAGAATCTAGTACGACGATCGTAGAGGATGTCGTTGCTTATCTAAAAAGCGAGGATTTATTACCAGCTGGCTCATTCGCAGATGTTGCCGGTGGTGCAGGGCGTTATCTGCCGTTAGCAAAAGAAATAGAAAAATATGAGTTGATTGATTTTTCAGAAGAAATGCTTGTATATGCTGAACATGAAGCACAAATACTGGGGCTAAATAACTGTCAATTCATTTTGAAAGATTTTACTAATTTTTTACAAGAAGAGAAGACCTATGAACTTGTTTTTTCGGCAGCAAATCCCGCCTTGGTTTCTTGTGAACAATTGGAACAACTGCGTGGGAAAGCGATGAGAGCTTGTTTGATCCTAAGAGTAGTCTCCTCAGAAGATAGTGTCTTCGTACCCCTTGAAAGGTATTTAGGGATCGAGGAATCTGACCCTAACACCTCGTCAACTATTATGGATCGGTTTGAGACGTATTTATCAAAGAAACACCTTTCTTATAAGAGAACTGAATTCACTTATGATTCACAGGAAGAAGTCACGCCTTCATTTTTGCGGGCTTATTATGAAGAAATGCAAGATGATCCACGTTTCCAGTCAGCTCTCCAAGAATTATTTAAAAACAGTGAGACAATTCAGAGTACAAATAAACTGACCTATCGATTATTGACTATCTATTAGTCAACGATCGAGGTCAGTTTTTTGCATTCATTATTTTTCTTTGTAAAAACGAATATCATTTTCAACTTTATAGATCGAGTAAGGTAGATCTGAATGATATTCAGCTGTTTCACCATTTCCCGGTAATGTTTCATTGAAGATCTTTTCATATTGATCAACCGTCAATGCTTCACGGTTATCTAACATCGCTTGATTGTCTTCTTTGGATAAGAAGTTTTGATAGCCTTCTTCTAAATATCCAGTGAAAAATTCACTCACAGCACCAGAACCATAGCTGAATAATCCGATACGGGCACCCGATTTCAATGCTTGAGAGTTTTCTAATAAAGAAATCAATCCCAAATAAAGGGACCCAGTGTATAGATTTCCTATTCGTCGACTATAGGTGATGCCTTCTTCATAACGAGCCATCAAACGTTTTTGCGTTGCCTCATCTGTTTCTTCGATCACACTTTGTAACGCTTTTTTCCCCATTTTTGTGTAAGGAATATGGAAGGTAAGCGCATCATAATCAGCAAGTGTTCGACCTGTTGTTTCTTTATATCTATTCCAGACTTTTTGGAAAGACTCAATATAAGTAGAGTTGGACAAAGGACCATCTACTACAGGATATTGACTATAATTTGGACGCCAAAAGTCATAAATATCTTCTGTTAAAAAGACGCTGTGGTCTTCAAGAGAAAGAATCCGAGGGTTTTGTGTGATCATCATAGCGACCGCACCTACACCTTGAGTCACTTCACCACCACTTGCTAAACCGTAGCGAGCAATATCGCTCGCAATCACTAAGACTTTACGATCTGGATGATTTTTGACATATTCTTTTGCCATGTGCAAAGCTGCTGTTCCCCCGTAACAAGCTTCTTTTACTTCGAATGAACGAGCAAAAGGTTGAACTTTTAACAAATGATGGATGATCACAGCACTTGCCTTTGATTGGTCGATGCCTGATTCGGTACCTACAATGACCATATCGATTTTCTCACGATCTTCTTCTGTGACGATTTTACTCGCTGCATTTGCTCCTAGCGTGACGATGTCTTCATAAACTTGATTGACAGCCATCTGATCTTGACCGATCCCGATATGGTATTTGGCAGGATCATCTCCACGTCTGTTTGCTAATTCAGTCATATCTAAAAATAAATTAGGAATAAAAAAGGAAAGACGATCAATCCCTATTTTCATTTCAACACCTCTTTACTCATGATAAAAAACTTACTTTATTAAAGTATCACAAAATCGCTAAAAGAAATACAAAAAAGCTAATTTTTAAGGATTTGTAAAAAAATATAGCGCTTTTTTTAAAAGGTGTATGTTATATTTGTATTTCCGGTAAAGAATGGTATATTTTTGTAGGAGATACTTGACAGTTAGAAAATAATCAACTGTCCATCTTTTATACAATTTAATAAGAAGTGTATTTTAATTTTTACGAAACCATTCACATTGTTCTATCCATTTGATATAGACAAACGTTTTGAAGAATGTCTCGTCGGTTACAGCGTGACGTTGTTCGCAAATATATGAGAAATAAGGAGGGAATCCGTTTGCGCAAAAGATTGTAACACCTATAAATCTGTCGCGTTTTATATAATACGTGGATAAGTAAATTTATAGGCTTTGGCAACGGGTGGCTTAACTTGAAGGAAGTCGTTATTATAGATGCTGCACGAACACCGATTGGAAAGTATCGTGGTAGCTTAAGCAGTTATTCTGCTGTTGAGTTGGGAACATTCATTACAACAGAAATCCTTGAACGAACAGGGATAAACAAAGAAGCAATCAATCAAGTCATTTTTGGAAATGTGCTTCAAGCAGGGAATGGGCAAAATGTTGCACGACAAATTGCGATCAATAGCGGAATCCCCGTTAGTGTTCCGGCAATGACAATCAATGAAGTTTGTGGATCTGGGATGAAATCAGTGATCCTTGCGCGTCAACAAATCCAACTAGGCGAAGCGGACCTGATCATAGCCGGTGGTGTTGAAAGCATGACTAGAGCGCCGATGATCCAAGTGAGCGATCCAGAAAACGAGAAAATCGAAGAAATCTCAAGTATGGTCAATGATGGATTAACCGATGCATTTTCCAATACTCATATGGGACTGACAGCAGAAAATGTGGCAAAACAATTTTCTGTGACGAGAGCAGAGCAAGATCAATATGCACTGGCTTCACAATTAAAAGCAGGACAAGCCAGCGAGTCAGGGGTCTTCAAGGAAGAAATCATTCCAATTTCCCGTAATGAAGAAGTATTTGCAACAGATGAAGCAGTGCGAGGAAATAGTACATTAGAAAAATTAAGCACCTTACGGACGGTTTTTGCGGAGGACGGCACAGTTACTGCTGGAAATGCTTCACCTTTGAACGATGGTGGCTCTGTACTGATCTTAGCGTCTAAAGACTATGCGATTGCTCATGGCTTACCGTATTTAGCTACGATCAAAGGAGTCTCTGAAGTTGGGATCGATCCAAGTATCATGGGGGTAGCTCCAATCAAAGCAATCAATACCTTGATGGAGAAAACAGAGCTTTCCTTGGACGACATCGATCTATTTGAAATTAACGAAGCGTTTGCTGCGTCATCGATCGTTGTGAATCGTGAATTAAATCTCCCATCAGAGAAAGTCAATATTTATGGTGGTGCGATTGCGTTAGGCCATCCGATTGGTGCTAGTGGCGCTCGTATCTTGACTACTTTAGGCTATGCGTTAAGAAGGCAGCACCAACGATACGGAGTAGCTTCATTATGTATTGGTGGCGGTCTTGGATTAGCTGTTCTTTTGGAAGCTAATTTGCAAGAAACTGGTGATAACGAAAAAAAAAAGTTTTATGAACTAACGCCAGAACAACGTAGACAGCGATTAGTTCAAGAAAAAGTGATTTCCCAAGCAGAAGCAACAGGTTTTAAAGAATCTGTTTTAACAGAAGATATCGCCAACCATTTGATTGAAAATCAAATCAGCCAAGTAGAGATCCCATTAGGTGTCGCATTGAATTTTCAAGTGAACGGTCAAAAAAAATGGATTCCTATGGCAACGGAAGAACCTTCTGTAATTGCTGCAGCGAGCAATGGCGCAAAAATATGTGGCGATATCAGCGTTCAGATACCCCAACGATTGATGCGTGGGCAGATCGTCTTAACTGGTCGTTGTGATTATCGAAAAATCAAAGAAGTCATTGAAGCAAGAAAACCAGAATTGGTCACTTGTGCAAACGAAAGCTATCCTTCGATCGTCAAGCGTGGTGGAGGTGTCCGAGAAATTTCTACTCGAGAATTTATGGGGAGCGAGCATGCCTATCTTTCACTTGATTTTTTAGTGGATGTCAAAGATGCGATGGGTGCGAATATCATCAACTCGATTTTGGAGGGAGTTGCGGTTCGTATCAAAGAATGGTTCCCTGAACAAGAAATCTTGTTCAGTATCTTAAGTAATCTGGCGACGGAATCTTTAGCAATCGCGACTTGTATGATTCCTTTTGAGCGATTGGCAAAGGACAAAGAAACGGGTCAACTGATTGCTGAAAAGATTCGTCAAGCGAGTGAATACGCAAAATTGGATCCTTATCGGGCAACGACCCACAACAAAGGAATCATGAATGGTATCGAAGCGGTCATCTTAGCCACAGGAAATGATACACGAGCAGCCGCAGCGGCTATTCATGCCTATGCTGCTCGAAATGGTAGTTACCAAGGGTTGACTGACTGGCAAATCAAGGAAGATCATTTGGTAGGGAAATTGACGGTTCCTTTAGCTGTTGCGACAGTAGGGGGCGCTTCCCGAGTTTTACCGAAAGCGAAAGCTTCTTTAGATATGTTAGCAATTGATTCTGCACAAGAATTGGCACAAGTGATTGCAGCTGTTGGTTTAGCACAAAACCTGGCGGCACTGCGTGCACTTGTTAGTGACGGTATCCAAAAAGGACATATGTCCTTACAAGCGAGAGCATTGGCAATCACAGTTGGTGCCAAAGGGGACGAAATCGAGAGAGTTGCCGCAAAGCTTAGGGAGTCAGGAACGATCAACCAACAAAGCGCACTAGCTGCCTTAGAAGCTATCCAGGCGAGCAAAAACTAGGAATAATTTGCGAAATGGGCGTAGTAGCTGAGGGAAAAATGACAAATAATTTTCATTATTATAACGTGCCTCTAAAAACACATAAAAAAATACCTATGCTAAGTATGAAGAATCTATAATCTGAAATTTATTTTTTTCATAAGAGGCCATCACGTCTTTTTATGCTATTTTCATTTTTTTGAGGTTGTATAATATCATACAAAACGTAACAGACCTTGTCGATTAAAGGTTTTCTGTTACGTTTTTTTACATACTCTGATCTAAAAAATATAGAACATATATTATTAAATTTTAAAAATAATTTATATAACATTAAAAAAAGCTAAAGTTTTTTAAGCTTATTTGAGGTTCTCTTGTGAATAAATAATCTAACAGGTATACTTTTCCTCAAATAGAATAACTTGTTAGGCGAGACTCCTAAACAAACATAGGCTATTGCGCAGAAACGTCGAAAGACGCCAATGTGTAAAACAGGAATTGTCGGATTAAGGCTCTTCATAAGATAGCTAAGAGAAATCTTTACGTTGTTTAGTGTCAAAACTCACACGATGAGACTGAAAAGCCAATCGTTTTTTTCGTTTGGCTTTTTTTATTCAAGATGGGTAAGTGACGTATCTCCGCTGTAACACAAAGGAGAAATATAGGATGGGTGTAAAAGACATAAGAAAAATAGATTTGTATTTGCTCGTACCATATCTGTTGATCAGTGTAATAGGATTATTGATGATCTATAGTGCGAGTACGTTCCGTTTGATGTCATTCGATCAAAGTACAAATCAACTTTTAGTTCGACAAATGGTATTTGTAGCACTTAGTTGGGCAATGATTTTTTTCATTTACCGAGTGAAACCTGCATTTATACTCAATCATCGAATCGTAAAAATAATGATGGGGATCGGTATCGTGGGGCTGATCTTGACAAAGGTACCTGGGATTGGTGTCAATATCAGTGGTGCGCAACGATGGATCTCAATTGCAGGTTTTCAATTTCAACCTGCTGAAATTGTCAATGTCGGTATGATTTTTTATTTAGCTTATTATTTTAGAAAACCCAAGCAATCATTGAATGAATTAAAAAAACCCTTTTTTATCATCGCTTTATGTTCTCTGCTGATTTTATTCCAACCAAAAGTAGCTGGTGCGATCTTGTTGATCATCTTAGCTGCAATCATGATCACGACGGTTCAATTACCAGTTCGCTATATTTTATTGTTTTTTGCAGGACTGTTCAGTCTCTTTTTGCTCCTTGGCGGCATTATTTATTTACTAGGGCAAAATGACCTATTACCAAGTATTTTTGCTCATACTTATGATCGCTTGAGCATTGCTTTTAATCCTTTTTTAGATCCTTATGGAAAAGGATTTCAGATGAGTCAATCTTATTATGCCATGTACAACGGTGGGATTTTTGGATTAGGACTGGGAAATAGTATTACCAAAAAGGGCTATTTACCAGTAGCCGAGACTGATTTTATTTTTTCGATTATTTTAGAAGAGTTAGGCCTGATCGTAGGCTTACTGATTCTAGCAATGTTATTTTCGATTATTTTGCGCTTATTTGTCTTGAGTGCGAATGAACCAAATCAGCAGATCGGGTTGATTTATTTGGGAACAGGGATGTTGTTATTGCTACAGACAAGTATCAATATTGCAAGTATCAGTGGCATGATCCCAATGACAGGTATTCCGCTTCCTTTTATTAGTTATGGAGGATCAAGCTATTTGATTTTGTCCATGCTTTTGGGTGTTTGCCTGAAACTGTCCTCACGAGGTAAGCAAAATGAAATTTAAAATAAATGAATTCAACTATGCATTATTTTTACCAATCTTTCTTTTATATTTATTAAGTGTCGGTGTGCAATATGGGGCAGCTGTTTATGACCAAGTTCCAGTCCGAGGAGTCGTGCTTCGACAAATCGTGTTTTGTTTGATGTCGGTCGGGCTGTTGTTTCTAACACAACGAGTGAAAACAGTCGTATTGTTAAGATATTCTCCTTATCTTTATGGCTTTTCACTTTTTGTGATGGGCCTGTTGTATCAGTTTTATGATCCGGTGATGTTTCAACTCACAGGCACCAAACGTTGGCTTAGGATCGGCAGCTTTTCATTTCAACCTTCTGAATTAGTGAAACTCACCTTTATCTTAGTGGTTGTTTATTTGACCTTGATCTATGAGCAAAAGGTGAAGCAACGAACCGTTAAAACTGATTTATTTTATGTAGGAAAGATATTACTGGTTAGTTTACCGACCTTTTTATTGATGTACATGCAAAAAGATTTTGGAACAAGTTTGGTTTTTGTCATATGCTTGGGGGCATTATTCATGATCGCTGGGGTACATTGGAAGATCATGACGGCAATAACCTCGATTCTAGTTATTCTCGGGGCCATTTTGATTGCTTTAGTTTTTACTGAATACGGACACCAGATTTTATATCGTCTGAATTTTAAGACTTATCAGTTAGATCGAGTACGCGCATGGGTTGATCCATTTGCATATAGCCAATCGATTGGTTATCAACAATCACAAAGTTTACTTTCTATCGGGGCAGGTGGGTTTAGTGGCAGGGCCGAAGCAATCAATCCTATCTATGTGCCCGTTCGTGAATCAGATATGGTCTTTACAGTGATTGCTGAAACATTTGGCTTTTTAGGAAGCGTTTCTGTGCTCTTTTTATATTTTTATCTTTTTTACCAAATCATTTATAGCGCAATCGAAACAAATAATAAAGGAAATGTGTATTTTGCGATTGTCTTCGTATTTGGTTTGTTATTCCAAGTGTTTGAAAATATTGGAGCTGCGATCGGTCTACTCCCATTAACAGGGATTCCTTTACCATTTTTAAGTCAAGGAGGAACTTCCCTCTTGGTTATTGGCTGTGGTTTAGGCATTATTTTAGGATTTAAAAAGTATGAATGAGAAGTAGAAGGGAAGTTATTATGAAACAGATGCCAAAAGGAACATTGGTGGTAGCATTCGTATCACTCGTCTTATTGACGACTTTGACCACACTAGTTATGACAGAAAACACCTTATTCAACCAACTTGATTTAGCCATTTATCAACAGGAGCGATTAATCGAATTCCCAGTATTAACAACATTTTTTAGTTATTTTGCAAAACTAGCAACGATTATTCCTACTTTATTTTTCACAGGGTTGCTTGCAATTTTTAGTTGGCGGAAACAGTACCACAAATTAGCCATTTGGCAAGTCTTAATGGTTTTGACAGTTAGTTTGATTGGCTACGTGATGAAACAAGCTATCCAGCGGACACGACCTGATGTGGAGCAATTGATTCCTAGATCTTCTTACTCTTTTCCAAGTGGTCATTCGATTTTGTCTATGACGCTATTCTTAGTATTTTTGATCACCATGTACATTATTTATCGCGAGAAAAGGGTAAATAAACTAGTATGGGTGGGGGCTCTATATCCATTATTGATTGCTAGTTCTAGAATTTATTTGAGAGTACATTATCCTAGCGATATCTTGGCAGGTTTTTTACTGAGTTTTTCAGTTGTTTTCTTATGCTATAGTCTGTTTTTCTCTTTTATCACTGAAAAAACAGTAAGAAAAAAGCACCAACAAAAACGAATATTCACTAGAAAACAAAAAGTTTTATTGTCTATTATGGCATTTCTTTTCCTATTAGTAGGTTCTGCAGTTGCGTATGGTGTTCGCTTTTACTACGATGCCAGACAGACCGTGACTTCGATGCAACAACCGTTACAAAGAGAAACCGTTCAGCGGGAAAAGGATACGCCAGTCAGCATTTTAGTTTTAGGTATCGCCAATAATTCAATTAGAAAAACGGACTATCGTGCAAATACGATCATGTTGGTGACATTGAATAATCAAAAGAAAACAACGACGATCACGAGTATTCCTCGAGATTCTTTCGTAGAAATTGCCAATATGGATGGACTGGTTGATAAAATCAACCATGCTCATTCTTACGGTGGTATCGACATGATGGTGGATACGGTTGAACAATATCTTGATATACCGATTCATCACTATGTATCGTTGAATATGGATGGATTAGAAGCGTTGATCGATGCTGTGGGAGGAATCACTGTAAATAATGCGTTTGAGTTTACAGCAGAAGACATCCATTATCCAGAAGGAACGCTAGAATTAAATGGTTGGGAAGGATTACAGTATGCGCGCATGCGAGCAGAAGATCCTGAGGATGACTATGGGCGACAGAAAAGGCAAAGGGAAGTCGTCAACATTTTAGTCAATGAGTTCTTATCTGTGAAAAGTTTATTCAATTATCGCCAGCTTTTAGAGGTAGTCGGTGAAAATGGGACAACGGATATGTCCTTAGATGAAATGCTCGGAATGATGAATGAATACCATTCGGCATTATCCAATATCACGAACCATCAGTTGAAAGGTGAACAATATATTGGTGATGGCATCTTGGGAGAAGCAGGGATCTACTATGAGAAGATACCCGATGAGGAACGGATGAGAGTGATGCAGTTGGTGCAAGAGCAATTAGAAACAACAGGGAAGAACGCAGCGCAACAATAGGAACAATCGATATTCTCTTTTTTACATTTATAAATGATAAAAAAAGCAGTTGAAATGAACGATGATCGTCATTTCAGCTGCTTTTTTAGGTAAAAATCATCACGCAATCTATTTGCTTGCGTTTATCTTTCGTTGATCGGTGTAGTGGCAAATTGTTCGATCAATGGCACTAATGTTAATTTCACTTTGTATTTACGTTCTAAAGCTTTTTCGATCGTAAATTCATTGACAGCAGACATAGAGATCTCTGCTAATTTTCGTGTGTCGTCTTTGACTGTTTCATTGATCACTACAGCATCTGCTGTTTTTTCAGCAGTGAACTTCGGATATTCTGCTACTTGTTTGGCAAAATCATCGAAAGTCAAAGAATCTGTCTCAACTTTTTCATCACTTGTTTTCTTGTCAGTTGTTGCTTTTTTACTGACTGATTGAGAAGTTGTCTCAACTTTTTCAACTTCTTTTGTTGGTGTTTCTTTTACGGACGCGTCATTAGTGACTGGTGTCGCTGCAGGTTGAGCCGTTGGTTGATCTTTTTTCATGCGTTGATCATTCCAGTAAGAAACAATCTCAATCAATAGGTTGTCACGGAAACGTTCAAAAATCGTTGCTTCACCAGAACGAATACGTTTCAAGACAGCAGTAAAGTTATCGTCGATTGGTACATTGATGCGTGTATCTTCATTTGCTTGTCCTGCTAAGCCAATGATTAAGACTTGACGGTTTTTAGGATCAAGCATGACTTGCAATGGCAGACCATAACGGCGTAAACTTTCTTCTTCCAATGAACGGAATAATTGTGTGCGAATTCCATCTAAAGAAGGACGGAATTGTTTTAATAATTTTTGTTTTTGTTTTTTCTTCATAGATACTCTCCTTCATTCATACCCTTTCGATTATAAGAAAAAAACGAGCAAATGAAAAGGTTTATCAAGAAAAAACTTTTATTACTTCGATGGAAAAACAAAATTGAGTGGGATAATCGACCTCTCACATATGCTAAAACTGAATAAACGGTGGAAACAGCAGTAAACTTCTCGGAAATAAGGCGACA
Source organism: Enterococcus sp. AZ095b (assembly GCF_051714725.1). Lineage (NCBI taxonomy): Bacteria > Bacillati > Bacillota > Bacilli > Lactobacillales > Enterococcaceae > Enterococcus > Enterococcus sp. AZ095b. The sequence goes on from NZ_JBIOSL010000001.1 coordinate 1,123,649, forward strand.
TCCACAGAAATTTGATGAACAATTTCGTAGATATCGCCTTATTTCTCGAGGTTAAATACTTCTGTTCCAATCTCTCAAAAAGGGGAGCAAAAGTCCACAGACTAATGCTCCCTCATCTAGTTATTTTTTTGGCAATAAGGCAAAGGTGACTAGTTCAGGTGAATAGATGACCTCATGTCCTTGCCATTGCATCGTCATCAATGAATGATCCAAACGTTTTTTTATTTCCGCAAGTTTTTCATCCCTTGACCAGTTTCGAGCAGGAAAATGCTGGATTTTTTCTGGACGGATCAAAAAGATAAAATCTGGATCAAATGTCTGAGTCACTTTTTCAGATAAACGATCTAAGCGGTCCACGGGGTTCATAGAATATCACTATCCTTTACCTTTAAAATTGTGTAGTATCTGGATCTTTTGCTTTGCCAACGACACCATCTAATTGGTCGATCGTCTTCATTTCTTCTTCTGATAGCTCAAAATCAAATAATTCAGTGTTCTCCTTGATTCTGCTTGGTGTAACAGATTTTGGTAATGGTAAGAAACCGTGTTGTAATGACCAACGTAGCGCTACTTGGGCAACGCTCTTATTGTGTGTGTTGGCAATCTCTTGCATTTCTGTGACGTCGAAGATTTTACCAGTGCCAAGAGGGCTATATGCTTCAAGGACCATATCATGTTTTTTCGCGTACTCAACAACAGGTGGTTGCAATTCGCCTGGAGCAAGAAATACTTGATTGACCATTGGCATGATTTTTGCTGTTTTTGCAAGTTCATCTAAGTGATGCGGTAAGAAGTTGCTGACACCGATCGCTTTGATTTTGCCAGCTTCGTATAACTCTTCAAAAGCACGCCATGTTTCGGCATTCGCTTCTTGCCAATTTTCGCGGAAAGAAACTGGATTAGGCCAATGGATCAAGAAAAGATCCACATAGTCTGTTTGTAATTTTTTTAAGGACTCTTCGAAAGAGGACATTGCTAGATCGTAGCTATGGTTTTCGTTCCAAAGTTTAGTCGTTAAGAAAATCTCTTCTCTTGGAACACCACTTTCTTTGATTGCTTGTCCGACACTTTCTTCGTTTTTGTACCCTTGAGCGGTATCAATATGACGATAACCGGCAGCTAATGCTTCTTTAACTGAGGAAACAGCAACGTCTCCGTCAGGGGTTTGCCAAGTACCGAAACCGACAACAGGGATTTCATAGCCATTTGATAAACGGTAAGTAGATGTTAGTGAATTCATACTTTCAGCTCCTTTGATTTTAGTACACTTTAAGTGTAGCTTATTTTCTAAAAAAAGAAATGTATTTTGTTTGTTATAAAATATTTTTTTGTTCGTTCCATTTTGTCTCTGGTATTTTTGTTTGATTTTCCGTAAACTAGAGCAGAAAGGAATGAAACGATGGATATCTATTTAAAAAAAGCAATCTTGCATATTATTGATCGAGAAACAGGATCTCCTGTATTTTCACAACAAGAACTGGATCTTACGAAAGATTTTGTCAGGGACTTTCTACAAAAGAAGATCCAAAAAATCTCTTCTGCACAAACTAAAACAGGGCAACTCACTGAAGAAAGCCTATTTTCTCAAAACTTGAAACAGTGTCAAGAAAATTTTGTCGAAGAAAGTGAGCGTTTAGTCCAACGGTGGTTTGACATCTATGCAGAAAGTGAGGAAGCACCTAGTGCAGATGTTTTCGTTGTCTTGTATGAAGTAGACACTGTGATGTATTTAGCCTTATTGAAAGTGAATTATCGTGATGCTTATACTCACTATGTGGAAGCAGATGAAGCCGGTATTGACAACCGTTTGATTTTGAACCGAGCGATCCTTGGCTCAAAATCTCAAAAAGCAGATGAAGCCTTAGCAGTCAATCTGACAGATCTGACGTATGAGTTGATTGAAAAACGCTATGAGTTCTCTGGTAAAAAAGAATGGTACTTTTCGGGAAAAGTGATTGAGAGCGTCCCGGCACCTTCTTTGGAAGACAACGTCAAAGTGATAAAAAAAGTGGCGAAGCAGCTAGGCAAGAAGTTTGAAGCAGAAGAATTCGATATCATGGCGGACTTAAAAGAAGCTGTGTATGATACGATCGAAGAAAAAGGTAGATTGGATCATGAAATGATCGCGGAGAAAGTATTCAAAGAAAATATCACTGCCAAGTTAGCATTCCAAGAAGAAGTCAAAGAACAAGGCTTTATTCCAGAAGCACCACCAGTGAAAGAAGTACAAGAAATCTCAGAGAAAAAATTCGGAAAGCAAAAATTCCGTTTATCAAATGGCATTGAATTGATTGTACCAGTAGACGTTTATCGTAACCCGGATCTGATTGAATTTGTCAATAATCCTGATGGTACGATCTCTGTCATGATTAAAAATGTGGATGAAGTATTGAATCGTCTATAGTTTCTTTTAGATGAATCAAAGAAACCAAATAAAAGTGAATAGTAAAAAAGCAGTCAATATCCACGAAGATCGTTTTTCAAGTCTTGTGGGTGTTGACTGCCTTTTTTGTGTTGTTTATTGTAAACTGGTTCATTGATCTAATTGATCTAACGCTTTGTCCGGCACTTGAGAAGCTGTTACTTCTTCCCAACTGATGACGCCTTTACGTGAATTGACTTTTAGTTTTAAATAAGCATCCATTTTTAAAGGACGTTCTCTCGCTTCACGTAAAGTGACTGCTTTTTCTTCTCCTTGTGCGTTGTAAGCATTTTGGTCGTATACATAAATAGAAACGTCCATGTCATTGTCTGCTGAGTCAACTTCTTTTTCTCCGTTAGTGGTGATTTTTGTATAATAAGTTTCACCGCCATAGAAATAATCATAAGCGATAAAGCTTCCTCCTAGGAAAATTCCCAATACAATCAATAATGCTATCAATTTTTTTATCATTTTTTTCACCTCGGATACTATTATTCAACAAAATCTATTATTCGTCTATCGAAAGTCCAAAATTTATCGTATTTATATATAATAATGGCATATTCGCCGTTTTATGTATAAAATACTTAAGTTTTCTGTGAGAACATTTTTCAAAGTTGAGCTTACGATAATCGAATTTTAGGAGAGCTAGTTGCTTTGCTTAAAAAAACACAAATTATATAATAATGTTATGAAAGGTGGTATTAAAATGGAACTGTATTATTTAGTTGGTTTGTTTGGTATAATTTTTGGACTTTATGTGTTAGCAAAAAGAAACAATAAGATAAAACCATTCTTTTCCAAATTAACTTTAGCATTTTTGGTTGTATACTTGATCTGGCGTCTTTTCTACACGATCCCAAATGATGGCGTGATATCATTAACTTTCGGTCTTATTTTATATGTGGCAGAATTTATTGGTTTATTTGTGTATGGTTTTTTTATTTACTTGTTTTCTAATAAGTTGTCGAAAGAGTCCATGAGAGTTCATTACGATGAGGAGCCATTTCAACCAAGTGTAGCAGCGTTTATATGTACGTATAATGAGGATAATAAATTAGTGATTGCGACTGCTTTGGCTGTCAAAGCGTTACGTTATCCAAATAAGAAAATATATATTTGTGATGATGGTCATCGTGAGGAATTGAAAGAACTTGCAGAAAAATACCATATTGGTTATCTGACAAGAGAAGGTAACGAGAACGCAAAGGCAGGAAATATCAACTATGCACTTTCACAAACAAGTAGCGACTTGATTTTGCTTTTAGATGCTGATTTCATCGTTAAGAAAAATATTATTTACGAGGCTATCGATTATTTTAGAAATCCAAAGGTTGCGTTAATTCAATATCCTCAAACTTTTTATAATAAAGATCCCTTCCAATTATTGAGAAAATCATTTTACAATGAACAGGAATTATTTATGCGTTTTTTAGAACCAGCTCTTTCACGTGAAAATGCGTTGATCCATATCGGGACCAACGCTATCATTCGACGCAGTGCTTTAGAGGAGATAGGTGGCGTCCCAACAAAAAGCATTACTGAAGATATGGCAACAGGGATGTTATTGCAAAATGCTGGTTATGAAACGATTTTCATAAATAAAGCTTATGCTTTGGGAATCACGCCTTATACAGCTCGAGAGCTGTCCTCTCAACGGACACGTTGGGCCCAAGGTACAAAGCAAATATTTGACCATTTTAAACCACGTAAATTTAAAGGGTTATCTCGTATGCAAAAATTGTGTTACTATAATTCTTATTTGTACTGGTTTACTTCATTTCAAAAAATCATTTTTTTATTAGCACCAACTCTTTTTATGGTCTTTGATATATTTATTGTTCGAAGTAACAACAATCAGTTATTATTGTTCTTTTTACCACCGTTTGTCATGATTTCTCTTTCGTTTCGGTTGTATGTTCCTAAAATCAGGAATCTTACTACTTCGCATATCTATGATTGTTTTGTCGCGCCGATCCATACTAGAGCATTGATCAAAGAGTTCTTTCATTCGGAAAAAAAATTCAAAGTGACAAAAAAGGAACTTGTTGACAGTCAATCATTTGATTGGCGAACAGTTTTTCCTCACATGTTACTATTTGGTTGGATCGCTTTCGCCTCTATCGTTGCATTGTACCGACTTTATCGAGGAGAAGGATATGAAACAGGCTATATTGTGACACTTCTATGGTCAGTGTATAACCTCTATGGATTATTCTATGCGATTTTGATTGGTAAAAATCGAACAATTGAAAGCGACAGTGAAGCATTGAGCATTGTAACAAAGAAACAACTAAGTTATCTATCCCAATCATTTGAGATGTATCAAATGAGTTATAACGGATTTAGACTTCGTTCCAAAAAATTAGTTACTCCCACTTTTACACCTGGGAAAGCTTATTTATTTATGGATGAGAAAACTGGACTTAGAATCAATTCGATATGTAAAGAAAATCATGGGAGATATGCGACTTTCTCATTTAACAATTTGACACAAGCTTCTGCAGAAGAACTTGCAAGTTACTACAGTGATCAGTTGAATGCAGCAAAACAATTAGAATTCGATATGGAAACCGATACTTTACAAAGTTGAGAGTATGACTATTACTAATAGAAAACGAACGCTGTCAATAATAACAATAGCGTTATGACAGAGGTCGGCACAGAAGTATTTAGGCTCGAGAAATAAGACGACAGCTACGTAAATTGTTCTTCAAATTTTTGTGGCTGCCGTCTTATTTCCGAAGAGTTTACTTCTGTCCCCGCTGTATATTCCCTTTTAGAATATGCGTGAAGACTAATGTCCCACTCACTTTTTATTGAAATAGTGTATCGAAACACTTTAATTGACTTTGACCAATTTTGACGTATAATAGGGTTTGTTCATAACTTACAAAAAGTAAGTGTAGATGATTTTTTTGAGTTTATACTGAAAAAACTGTTATGGACGATGAGCTGAAATCATTCAGTGCATAAGACTATTTAGGAGGTTTGTTAATTATGGCAAAAGAACATTTTGATAGAAGTAAACCACACGTAAACATCGGAACCATTGGGCACGTTGACCATGGGAAGACCACATTGACTGCTGCAATCACGACAGTATTAGGGAAAAAAGGCTTAGCAAATCCTCAAGATTATGCAAGCATTGATGCAGCTCCAGAAGAACGTGAACGTGGAATCACCATCAACACAGCACACGTAGAATATGAAACTGATAAACGTCACTATGCACATATCGATGCACCAGGACATGCGGATTATGTGAAGAACATGATCACAGGTGCCGCTCAAATGGATGGTGCGATCTTAGTTGTTTCTGCGACAGACGGACCAATGCCTCAAACTCGCGAGCATATCCTTTTGTCACGTCAAGTTGGTGTAAAATATTTGATTGTATTTTTGAATAAAGTTGATTTGGTCGATGATGAAGAATTGATCGATCTTGTAGAAATGGAAGTTCGTGAATTATTGAATGAATATGGTTTCCCAGGTGATGACACACCTGTCATCAAAGGCTCTGCATTGAAAGCATTGCAAGGTGACTCAGAAGCAGAAGCTGCGATCAATGAATTGATGGAAACAGTGGATGACTATATCCCAACACCAGAACGTGATACCGATAAACCATTGCTTTTACCAGTTGAAGATGTTTTCTCAATCACTGGTCGCGGAACGGTAGCATCTGGTCGGATCGACCGTGGAGCTGTTCGTGTCGGTGATGAAATCGAGATCATCGGAATCAAACCTGAAACGAAAAAAGCGGTTGTGACAGGGGTAGAGATGTTCCGTAAAACGTTAGATTATGGCGAAGCTGGAGATAACGTCGGAATCTTGTTACGTGGTATTCAAAGAGAAGATATTGAACGTGGTCAAGTAATTGCGAAACCTGGTTCAATCACACCACATACAAAATTCAAAGCGGAAGTTTATGTATTGACGAAAGAAGAAGGCGGACGTCATACACCGTTCTTCAATAACTACCGCCCACAATTTTATTTCCGCACAACAGACGTAACAGGTACGATCGTGTTGCCAGAAGGAACAGAAATGGTTATGCCTGGTGACAACGTAACCATCGACGTAGAATTGATCCATCCAGTGGCAATCGAACAAGGAACGACTTTCTCTATTCGTGAAGGTGGTCGAACTGTCGGTTCAGGAATGGTAACAGAAATCGAAGCGTAAGTATTTATATAAAAAAAATATAAAACCTGTGGACAAGGTATTTACTTGAATATCTTGTCCAATGGTTGTAATAGAAGTGTTAATCACCGATAAAAAAGCGAGCAAACTCGAAAATTTCTTTGAATTTTTGGGTTTCTCGCTTTTTTTTTGTGGGGGGAATCTTCGAACAACATTTTATGAGATTCTGGAAGAATAGATGAATTAGAAATTTGAACGTTCAAAGGGTTGAGCGAAATCCATGACTATTTGTTTTCTGAAATCGATGATTTTATTGGGGAAATTCGCTCAGTAAATAGTGCAAAGGGAAATTTTCGGTTTGCGCCGGTCATGTATTTAGAGTATTCTCTAAAACATATTGACCAAATGCTACAGTCTACTTTTGAAGAAATCATCAAAAAAAATGTAGAGATGAACATCGCTCATCCTTTTCGTGAAGAGAACGGTAGGAGTACTAGAATTTGGTTAGATCTCATTTTGAAATCGGAGATACAGAAAGTGGTTGACTGGAATCTAATTGACAAGTCGGATTATTTATCTGCAATGGAACGTAGTCCGATCAATGACTTAGAAATCAGCTATTTGATTTATAACGCGTTGACAGATAAGATTTCCGATCGTGAACTGTATATGAAAGGGATCGATGTGAGTTATTTTTATGAAGGTTACTCTGAATATACGATTGATGATTTATAACAGAAGGAAAAAATGTTTTATGAATAAACAAAGTACGCCTGATTTTGACTAAAACAGCAAAATCAGGCGTTTTTTTATTTACGGAACCATTTTTTTAAGCCATTCAAAGGTTTTGTTTTTTGATCAACGGGCGCATTGTCAATGATCAATAACGTGATCATTACATAAGCGATCCAACTATCTCTTGAATAAAGTGTATAGCGAGATTTCCAGTTGGTGGCATATTTATCTTTGTATTCTCTCAACCCTTGAAAAGAATAGAAATGTGAGCCAAATTCATAGACTAGATAAGCAATCCGTTCTTGAATGAAACTTTTTCTTGAAGTCCCAACATTAGACAAAGGAGCCATACCCAAATTGAACCATCGGATATTTTCCTCCTTCATATATTCAAAAAGATGGATGAATAAATAGTCCATGCTGCCGGAAGGGGCAGTATCTGGATCATAGCGCATCAAATCAATCGTTCCGATCTTATCATTCGTATAAGTCGGCATGATCGAAGCGAAAGCGACCAACTCATCTTGATCGTTTTTGACGACTGCAATCGGTGCTCGCTGTAAATAGTCTTCTGAGAAGAAACCTAATGAGAAGCCTTTTTCTTTGCGACTGCCTAGCCAACGATCAGAAATGGTTTTAAGCTCAGCCATTTGTTGGGATGAATATGGGGGCTGAAGTACCTCAAACGTGAATCCTTCTCGTTCGATGCGATTCAGTATCGCACGTGTGCCTTTCATTTTTTTCCCAGAAGTCGTGAAGTCGGCTAACGAAACATGGCCTTCTTCGCCCATTTTGATAAAATCATAGCCAAATTCATGAAGGATCATAACCAGTTCTTCGCTCGTTTCATAAAAGACTGGCAAGTAGCATAAGCGATCTGTTTCTGCGATAAAGGCTTCGATCGCTTCTGGAAAATCTTCTTTTTTGCCTGAGGGATCGCCCATCACCACACACTTATTGTTATAACTAGCAAATTGTAACAAGACGGTTGCTTCCCCGTCTTTTTCATAGGTAAACATCCGTTTATCTTTCAAAAAAATCAGTTGACTATCTGAATTACCGCCGTAAGTTTCTAAAATCGTGGTGGCGACCGCTTCATCTAACTCTTGTCCAACTTGTGATTTTTTACCTTGGAGATAGTGGACAAATAAAATCATGATAAAGGCTACTGCTAAAATTGCTAGAAAACCAGACAACCAAATTTTTTCTGATGGAAATAGAAAAAATGAAATAAACCGATGATTACGATGTGGGAAAGTGGGCATATTATAAACACCGATCACGATATATAAAACGGTCAATGCACCTATGATCAACCCATCGATCGTCAACCATTCCCACGAGTAGATAAATTGATCTCTGAACAATTCATTACGTGAAGCGATCACGATACCTAATAGCAATAGTAAGAAAATAATGCCAGTAGTGCTTAGATCATTCAGTCCAACATAAATTAATGAAACAAGGATCAAAAAAATGGTTGGCCAGTAGACACGCTTGACTCTGGCTGCGATGCCTCGTCCCATAATAACAAACAAGAAGCCTAACAATATGCTTGGAAATTGCATAATAAAATGCATCTTTATAGGATTGATATGATGCAACCAACGAAACTCAGTAAATGCTTGCGGGATCGTTGCTGAAAGAACCAACATGATGCCAGAAAAATACATTAAGATCACCAGGATCTTCCGGGCAATCTGGGTCGCTAATTGCTTTGGAATACCAGAGTATCGTTGGTCGATCGATACACCGACATTTTTAAAGAAGAAAACTAATCCAATGAAAAATGGAATAAAGTAATAGAAGATCCGATAAAGCAAGATCCAGATCACAACGGTTTCTTTAGGGATACCTAGAGCTGATAAACCAAAGATCATCATCACATCAAAACTACCGATTTCTCCTGGGATCATTGAGATGATCCCGATAACTGAAGCAGCGATAAATAGAGGGATTGTTTGCCATAGATCGATGGGGATCTCCATCAAATAGCCGACTGCAAGAAAGGTTCCTAAGACACCCGTCCATTCCAATAAGGAAACGAGTAACAATTGCCCTTGGGATTTAATTGAAAGACCACCAACATAGCCTTCTTTTTTGATCGTGGTAAAAATAAAAACGATGGGGAAATACAAACCACCGGCAATCAACCAAATCCAATACTGTTTAAGAAACGGAGCGACAGGAGTAAAGAAGACCATAAAAAACGAGACTAAACTATACAGAGATAAACCCGCCATCAAAAATAAAAATACTTTAGATAAAGCTTGCATGACTTGTTTGCTATCTTTTCTTTGACCGTAGAGTTCGGATCGTAAACCGATACTGACAAAGCCACCAAATCCAGCAATGTTATTAATGGTATTGATCATCCAACTTGTTTCAAATAAATATAATGGCTTTTGCTTTTGATTTAGTAACTTGTTGAAAATCAAATCATATCCAATCATGGGTAGAATAGAAATCAACCCAATCAAAAACATGACACCAATTTTCCAGAGTGGGATCGTGGAAAATGTTTGAGCTAGTTGGTCCGCAGATAACAAAGTACTGATTGTCATCAATTCACGAATAATAATCACTAATACAGAAATCAAAAAAATCGTTTTGATAAGTCTCAAGTGGCTTTTGAACCACTGAATGATTGGCTTGAACAAAAAATCACCTACTATTTTCAAATTTATTTTGTCAAGAAGTCTAAAACTTCTTGATTGAAGCGTTCTGGGTTTTGGCGAGCTAATTGGTGTCCTTGTCCTGTGACGAGAACAAATGAAGCATTAGGGATCGTTTTCGCTAAATAAAGCGAATGTTTCAGTTTGATGACATCTTTTTTACCGACGATGATCAGTGTTGGGCAATTGATTTTTTCTAAATGTTCTGTCGTGAGGCCAATATCATGAAGCAATAAATCGATGACCAATAAATGCTGACGTAAATGTGGCTGGAACAGTGCGCGCAACCAAACAAAGAAATAGTGAAAAGCACTGAGTAGTCGTGAGGACCAGAGAACCCCATTCAACCGTGTATTACCCGAATTTAAAATCAAGCGATTGACCCTATCTGGATAATTGCTTGAAAAAACTAAGGCAAGATTGGCTCCATCACTAAATCCCAAGATATTCGCTTGTGAGATTTGTTCCAGCAGCATGACTGTCAATAAATCATCTGCCATCAAACGAAAATTCAATGTTCCTGCTTGATTTGTCGATTGTCCATGCCCGCGACTATCGATGAGATAGATCGTAAAGTATTGTTCTAAAACGGGCACTTGTTCTGAAAAGAAATCACCGCTCCCGTCATTTCCATGAAGTAGCAAGAGGGGAAATCCATGTCCACTTTTTTCATAATAGATGTCAGTACCATCTGCCATTTTTGCAAATTTCTTTTCTCTTTTCACATTTATCACCTACTATTTTGAATTATAACGCTCTTTATCTATTTTAGAAATCGAAACTCTATAAAACGAACGATCATTTTCGTAAGATGAAAGGGAAAATGAAACATTCATTTTTTATTAAATTAAATAAGAAAAAACAGAGAAAAAATAGCCAAGAATGAAAAGAAATAGTAAGATAAAAAAAGATGTCAAATAGCTAGGTGGGTTTGAATGAAGAAAAAAAGAAAATCAATCTTCCGTATGATCGTAGGTCTATTTGTCTTCACGATTCTGGCAACGATTCTTTTTCTATTCGGTAGAACATATCAATCGATCAAGCGTGTAGAAAATTATCAGCCAGAGATTTCGTCAGCATTAGAAAAGTATCAAATGCAAGAACATGAGAATCTAGTGAAGGCAATCATACTTACTGAATCAAGAGGAAATGGTGTCGATTTGATGCAAAGTTCGGAAAGTGCCTATGGACAGATGGAGGCGATCACGACACAAGAAGGAAGTATTGACCAAGGAGTCAAATACCTCTCAGAGATGATAGCTGAGGCGAAAGCATTAGGTTGCGATCTGGCGACAGCGATCCAAGCGTACAATTTTGGCAAAGACTATATTGCTTACGTCAACGAAAGAGGCGGGAAGAACACGGTCCGTTTAGCCGAAGAGTATTCTAGGGATGTGTTGAGTCCGCTTTTAGGCAATGACAACAAAAAAACCTATCGCTATTGGCGAATCCAGTCATTATTGTATAATGGTGGGTATTTATACCATAATGGTGGTAATATGTTTTATGCAGATGTAGTGAAGATGAACCAACAGTTTCTTGAATGGTATGAAAATATTTTTTAAGCCTGTTGGATCGAACCAACTGCAAATCAAAGCAAGACGAATAATGAATACAATGAATGGAAAGAAGGAGTGCTTGGACGAGTGGAAGAAAATCAAAAAGTAATGGAGAAAAGAGAGAATACAACGAAAGATTGGGGATTAAGATTTTTCAAAGGAATGTTTATCGGCTCAGGATTTATCTTGCCGGGAGTGAGCGGAGGAGCTTTAGCAGCAGTATTTGGAATGTATGAGCGGCTGATTTCTTTCTTAGCACATATCACTAGAAACTTTAAAGAAAACGTCTTATTCTTTTTACCAGTCGGCTTAGGTGGTGTCACTGGTGTATTCTTGCTGTCTTTTTTAGTCAGTTTTTTACTAGGGGCCTATGAAACAACGATTTTGTGGTTCTTTGTGGGATGTATTGCTGGAACGGTGCCCGCTTTATGGAAAGAGTCAGGGAAAAAAGGCCGAAACAATACAGATCTCATTATTATGGTTGTGACATTTATTTTAGGTTATCTTTTCTTGTTATATGGTGCCCGTTTATTTGATGGGCAAGTAGAACAAAATGTCTATACCTGGATGATGGCAGGCGGTTTGATTGGTCTCGGAATGATCGTTCCTGGATTAAGTCCATCGAATTTTTTAGTTTACATGGGACTGTATAAAGCGATGGCTGATGGATTTAAAGAAGTGCGTTTAGAAGTGATCATTCCTATTGCAATCGGCGGAATCGTGTGTGTACTAGGTCTTTCCAAAGTAATGGATTTTATTTTCTCAAAAGCTTATAGCAAATTATTCCATTTTATTCTAGGCATTGTTTTTGCATCCACGATCATGATCATTCCTACAAATTATAGTGGACTTGGCATTTTAGGTATCTTGGCATGTCTAGTGTTATTCATTGCTGGTGCTGCACTAGGCTGGTGGATGAGCCGTTTAGAAGAGCAGTATAAGTAGAAGAAGCACAAGAAGAAAAGTCACGTGATCGTTGTATTCAATCAGCCAAGTTCTTGATAGATGGTTCGAAGAAACGATTCTCTTCTGTGATTTTTCTAGGTGAAGTATATGGTGAGATAGAAAAATAGAAAACAGATCCGCTGTTTTTTGATTTTTCTATCTTTTTTTAAAATTAAAAAAACGAGTTGTTTTTAATCGTAGAAACAGCTAGACTAATTGAAGTGATTATTTTTGAAAGTTGGCGTGATATGGAAATGAAAGAATTAAAGGGACTTACAGAAAATGAAGTGAGCCAAAGACGTGCCTCTGGTCAACAGAATGATTACCAAGAGGATGCTACAAAAAGTACGAAACAAATTTTCAGCGATAATATTTTAACATTATTCAATTTTTTGAACTTAGGAATAGGACTCTGCTTATTACTAGTTGGAGCCTATTCAAACATGGCTTACTTAGCAATTATTTTTGTAAATATCACCATGGGGATCTATCAGGAAATCCATGCGCGTAATCTTGTGCGCCGATTATCAATCGTCTCACAGGCGGAAGTAACCGTCATTCGTGATGGGAAAGAACAGATGATTGCAACGAAAGAACTAGTTTTAGGCGATCTTGTAAAAATCGGTGCGGGTGAACAGATTCCTTCAGACTTGCAAGTGATCAGTGGTCGGGCAGAGGCAAATGAAGCTTTACTGACCGGTGAATCTGATTTGATCGTCAAAGAGTCAGGAGCAGAATTACTTTCTGGTAGTTACCTGACTAGTGGCTCTGTCTTTGCTACAGTTATCCGTGTTGGGGCAGATAATTATGCTGTCCGCTTGACCAACGAAGCAAAAACACACAAGGAAATTCATTCGGAACTTGTGGAATCGATCCGCAAAGTATCTAAGTTTACAAGTTTTGTGATCATTCCTTTAGGGATCATCTTATTCTTGGAAGCTTTGTTCATTCGAAATGCGTCGATCCAACTATCAGTCGTTGCTTCTGCGGCGGCCTTACTGGGAATGTTACCAAAAGGATTAGTGTTATTGATCAGTATCGCATTGACGACTGGTGTAACTAAACTAGCGAAGAAACGAATCTTAGTCCAAGATATGTATTCGATCGAAACATTGGCACATGTAGATACATTATGTCTTGATAAAACAGGGACGATCACCGAAGGAAAAATGAGCATCCAACGAGTCGAACCCTTAAATAAAACCTATGAAAAAATGATTCCAACCATCATGGGGACATATTTAGCTGAAAGTAGCGATAACAATGTCACAATGCGTGCGTTGAGAGAGTATTTCGAGATTTCTAATCGTTACGATGTCGGAGAAAAATTAGCCTTTTCATCTGACCGCAAATGGGGCGCAATGGAATTTCCTGAACTAGGTGTAGTCTATGTCGGGGCTCCGGAACGGTTAGTGGCAGACGATCAGTTGCCGGAAAGTTTAGTGGAAGCCCAGGCCAACGGGTTTCGTGTATTGATGTTAGGTCTTGCTCCCAATCAAACGTTGTCTTCAGGCGATCCTCAAGGGGTTGAACCGATTGCTTTGTTTGAAATCGATGATCCTATCCGTAAAAACGCGCAAGAAACCTTAGCTTATCTACACGAAGAAGGGGTAGACTTGAAAGTGATTTCTGGAGACAATCCTTTTACGGTGTCAAATATTGCGCGACGTGCTGATTTGCCCAACTATCAATCGTATGTTGATCTATCTGATTTGACAGAAGAAGCAGAAGTCAGAAAAGCGGCGCATCAATATACAGTTTTTGGGCGAGTGAGTCCGCAACAAAAGAAACTCTTAGTCAACGAACTGAAAGCAAGTGGACGAACAGTTGCAATGACTGGAGATGGCGTAAACGATGTATTGGCTTTACGTGAAGCCGATTGTAGTATTGCGATGGCAGAAGGAGACGGAGCGACACGACAAATTGCTAATCTTGTCTTGTTAGATTCTGATTTTACGACATTGCCCGAGGTATTGTTTGAGGGACGCCGAGTCGTGAATAACGTAACGAAAGTTTCAGGTATTTTCTTTATTAAGACAATCTATTCATTTATCTTATCGATTTTATGTGCAGTGACGGCTATCGGATTCCCATTTATTCCGATCCAGATCACGTTGATCGATCTTGCTATCGAAGGGTATCCATCTTTCTTCTTATCATTTGAGAATGATAAACGAAAAGTCGATTATCGCTATCTGCCTACTGCGCTAGTCAATGCATTACCTAATGCATTGCTTGTTGCTTTCAATACTGTGGCGATTTACCTGATCGGTCACAACCAAGGTTGGACATCTGGTGAAACAACGACATTGATGTATTATTTATTGATTGGGATCAGCTGTCTGGCAGTGATCAAAGCCTGCTTGCCATTCAATCTATTACGAATTTTCTTAGCAGTTACCACAGTGGTCGGTATTTATGTTGCTGCGATGCTTTTCCATCATATATTAGAAGTCAATCTTGGGTTAGGAAATACTTGGCCATATTTTGTTGGCTTTATGATTTTGAATGTGTTATTACGTTTAGGATATTGGAAATTAGGCATACAAAACAAATTATTGAATAAAGTAAATGCAAATAAAACTCATCATACTCAAGTGGAAGAAAATGTCATATAATCCAGTATCTATCACTTGAAAAAGTATAGGAATATGGTACAATGAAACATGTATAATTGTGTCCTTTAAAATCGCACTGATTTTCGTTAGTGCGATTTTTTACCGGTTATTCTCCTGAAATGTCTTGTCGATGAGTATGAGATATCAACTAATGCAGGGGGTGAGAATATGGCTCAAAGGATCCCTCAAGAGACCATTGAGACGATTCGTAATCAAACGAATATCGTTGAGGTGATTGGGCAATACGTCCAGTTGAAAAAATCTGGGAAGAATTATTTAGGTCTCTGCCCTTTCCATGAAGAACGTACTCCTTCATTTTCGGTTGCGGAAGATAAGCAGATTTTCCATTGCTTTGGTTGTGGAAAAGGTGGGAATGTCTTTACGTTTCTTCAAGAATTGGAAGGTCTGTCTTTTCCAGAAGCAGTGGTCAAGGTCGCTGATTTAGAACAGATCCAACTCGAAGATCAGTGGCGACAACAAACGCTGACTACTCAAACCGGAGATTCAGCTACTGGTAAATTGATCGCGGCTCATGAAAAAGCAGTAGAAGTTTATCATCACATGTTGTTGCACACAAAAGTAGGTGAGCCAGCGTTAAATTATTTACTCGAACGTGGTCTGACCACCGAGTTGATCGAAGAATTCAAGATCGGTTTTGCGCCAAATGAACGCTCATTTTTACAACAAGTGTTCCAAAATGAAGACTATTCTGAGGAAGTATTCAAGCAGTCCGGCTTGTTTGTGACACATGATGATGGACGGATGTCGGATCGTTTTTATCAACGGATCATGTTTCCTCTTCGTAATGGTCAAGGTCGGACGATCGGGTTTTCTGGTCGTTACTTGGCTAGTGAACACGATGCAAAAGATCAACCAAAATATTTGAACAGTCCTGAAACGGATCTATTCAACAAAAGACAAGTCTTATTCAACTTAGACAAAGCACGTAGTGAGATCCGCAAGTCGGGTGAAATCTTACTATTCGAAGGATTTATGGATGTTATCGCTGCATGGCAAGCGGGTCTCAAGACTGGTTTAGCCTCCATGGGAACAAGTCTGACGACTCAACAGATCCAGCAGATGGAAAAACTGACAAAAGAATTAGTGTTTTGTTATGATGGTGACCGTGCGGGTGTAGAAGCTACGAACCGAGGCATCGAACTACTGCGTCAAAATAGTCGAATGCAATTATCTGTCGTAGCGATCCCAGAAAAACTCGATCCAGATGAGTACTTGAGAAAGTATGGGGAAGAGGCTTTTCAAGAATTAGTTTTACACGGACGAGAAACCATTTTTGCTTTTAAATCGCGTTATTTGAAGCAAGAAAAAAATCTGGAAAATGAAAAAGATAAAATTGAATATCTTGAAGCGGTACTAAGTGAATTGAGTAAAGTTGTTTCGCCAATCGAACAAGACATGTATCTAACGCAGTTATCAGCAGAATTTCAGCTGAGTCGAGAAACGATGCAAAAACAAATACGTGATTTGCGCCGAAAGAATCAACCAACCAAGCAAGAACAAGCTCAACCAACGACAGAGCAGGTGTCCGTAAAATCTGGAACGATCAGACAAAAACGCCCACTATCTCAGGTTGAAAAAGCAGAACAAATGCTATTGTATCGAGCGTTCAAAGAACTTGCTGTGCGTAATCTACTCAAGGAACAAGGCGTTCAATTTATTCATGATACTTATGCAGAAATCTATTTTTTATTTGATGCGTTTGTATCTCAAAATGGAGAATTCAAACTTGCGGAGTTTTTAGACTTCTTGCAAGATGAAAATTTAAGGCGGATAGTGGTCGAGATCGAATATATGCGAATGGCTGAAGAAAGTACGCCACGTGAGATCCAAGACTTACTGAGAGTGATCAGTAAATCGGGCTTAGCTGAAGAAATCATAACAAAAAAACAGATGCAGCAAGAAGCACGACGTACTGGGAACAAACAGTTAGAATTGGAATTGACGATTGAGATCATCAATTTAACGAAACAGTTAAAACAAGCCGAATAGCTACTTAAAGGGGGCCTTCTTTTATGGCAAATGGAACAGATGTTAAAAAATATGAAGCAGCAGTGGCAGCGTTCATTAAAGAAAATAAACCAAAAGGGCAAGTGATTTATGATGATCTATCAAATAAACTTGCGACACCATTCACTTTAAATGCAGATGAAATGGATAAGTTGATCCAAAAAGTAGAGGACGCAGGTATCAGCGTCGTTGACGAAAATGGTGAACCATCGATCCATAGTCTGAAAAGTGCTGAGAAAAAAGCAGAACAAGCGAAAACAGAAGATCTTTCTGCACCGACAGGCGTCAAAATCAATGATCCTGTTCGGATGTACCTCAAAGAAATTGGCCGCGTCTCCCTTTTAACTGCAGAAGAAGAAGTAGCATTAGCATTGAAGATCGAAGAAGGTGACCAGGAAGCGAAACAACGCTTAGCTGAAGCTAACCTTCGTTTAGTTGTAAGTATTGCCAAAAGATATGTGGGTCGTGGGATGCAATTTTTAGATTTGATCCAAGAAGGAAATATGGGATTGATGAAAGCTGTTGAAAAATTTGACTACCGTAAAGGGTTCAAATTTTCTACCTACGCAACTTGGTGGATCCGTCAAGCGATCACACGTGCGATTGCTGACCAAGCCCGTACGATTCGTATTCCAGTGCATATGGTGGAAACCATCAATAAATTGATCCGTATCCAACGTCAATTACTACAAGACTTAGGAAGAGAACCAACGCCTGAAGAAATCGGTGCTGAAATGGATCTTCCTACAGAAAAAGTACGCGAAATCTTAAAAATCGCTCAAGAACCTGTCTCATTAGAAACACCAATCGGTGAAGAAGATGATTCACATTTAGGTGATTTTATCGAGGACCAAGAAGCAACTAGTCCTGCGGAACATGCAGCGTATGAATTATTGAAAGAACAATTAGAAGATGTCTTAGATACTTTGACAGATCGTGAAGAAAACGTCTTACGTTTGCGTTTTGGCTTAGATGATGGCCGTACACGTACGTTGGAAGAAGTAGGTAAAGTCTTCGGCGTGACTCGTGAACGTATTCGACAAATCGAAGCAAAAGCATTAAGAAAACTTCGCCACCCATCACGCTCAAAACAATTGAAAGATTTCTTGGAATAATCAAGAAATAATTTTTTAAACAAAAAAACAGATCATTTTTCTTGAATGATAGAAAACCCTCAAAGTAGGAGATCTCTCCAGCTATTGAGGGTTTGTTTTTTATCAAACAATTCGACTAACTTTCAACAAAGGTCCGTTTAAACAAAGTAGCTCATTACGGTCGTTATTTATTTTTTACTGAAAGACTTATTTGTTTTTTTATAAAATCCTTAGGATATCCTATTGGCGTGTGGATTAGATTATGGTAGATTTAATGGTAGCGAAAACCTAGTAAAGGAGCCGATCGCTAAGTGATAAAAAAATGTCCAAAATGTGGATCAGAAAAAATCAAAGATCAATCAAAATGTCCAGAATGTGACTTTGAACCACAACAAGATGAACTGACACAATTACCCCAAACAGATGGAAATCAATCGTTAGACGAAACAGCTGAGGAAGTTTATCCAGACAGTATCGTAAATGATCCAATCGAGTGGTCAGAACTAAAAGATCTACCGTTGGAGTCTGTCATGGAGTTGTTTGACTCAAGTGACACGAGCACTGAGTCAAAGGATGATCAAGTAGATAAAAAAGAAAATACCAATCTTGGCAAAGAAAAAACAGAGACAGATCACTCTGCTACCTCTGAGCAAAGAGAAAAAGCGCAGCAGAAAAAACGAGTAGCTGAATTAAAAGAAGCAGTAAACAATGAAGAAGAAAATTCCATTCTAGCTGCTTACATCAAGGCGCATCGTGAAGATACGACTGAAGAACACGCAAAAGAGCTGCTTCGAATGATCGAAACGGCGGCAGCAACGGGTGAGGATTCAGTCGACATTCGCTTGTCGGAAAATACAACGGAGCAAGTTTCTCCTGAAAAATCTCAAGAGGATGCAATAAAAGAGCCACCAGTGGAAGAACCAACAGAAGAAACGATCATTGAAGATACTGTGGTCGAAGATTCTTCAACAAGTACAGAAGAACAAGTAGACGTAATTACAAATATAGAAGAAACTGCCCCAGTTTCTACGGAAGAACCTGTAGAGACGACTGAACCGATCGAAGAGGAAAGTTCTAAGGTTGAGAGTACGAAAGCTGCTTCAACAGATGCACCGCAACCAAAAGAAGCTCCTGAAACAACTGAACTGGTGGAAACACAGCCGGAACAGACAAAGGTTGAGGAACAAGAAACAAGCAATGCGTCCATCAAAAAAGAAGAATTGCCAAATGATCGAGGATCAAAGAAATCCAAAAAAAGATTATACCTGACGAGTGCGGCAGTGCTTTTACTTGGTGCAGGGGGTTGGATGTATTATGATCATCAGCAAAAAGTCCAAGCAGAAATCGCTGCCGAAACCCAACGTAAACAAGATAAAATGGCTGATTTACAATCAGATTTAGCTGCGTTTTATTCAGATGATGATGAACAGTTCATTCGTACAAGTATGATCAATCAAGACTTATCAAAATTAAGGGCATCATTGAATGAGGTCAAAGATGAAAAAGGGTATGCAGATCTGGAAAAAACCTTTGAAGATATCCAATCAAAGATCAAACAGATCCAAACGGTCAATGAATGGTTTGTTACACCAGTTATCGCAGATGATCAACTGATCGCAGAACCCAAATTGAAAGCTGACCAAGCGATCCAAAGTTTTGAAACAGAAGATACAGCATTTGGTCAATTGATCGACAAAGCGACAGATGAAGCAACTAAACAGTATCAACAACTTCAAACAGCAAAAGAAAAAACTGCTGTGATCTATGCAGATGGTCAAGTAAAAGATTCAGCAACGAAAGAGCAGTACGACACAGCAAAAGCAGAAGTGGCGAAAGTAAAAAATACAGAATTAGTCAAAGCACTTGTGACCGAATTGGACAAAGTCGATGAAGCTTTGACGAAAAAAGAAGAAGCGAAGAAAGCCGAAGAAGCAAAGAAAGCTGAAGAAGCGAAGAAAGCCGAAGAAGCGAAACAAGCGCAGGCGCAGGCTGAAGCGCAAGCACAAGCTGAGGCAGCTGCTCAACAAACTGAGGCGACACAAACAACGCCAGCGACTAACTCCGCAAACCGTCCAATCATGGAAACAAGAGCCAGTGATGTCGCAGATGCTTCTAATCCTGCTTGGAATTGGGCACCAGGAGTCAAAGAAAGTGTGATCGCAACAAGTATTGCACGAGGCTACATCGTAGAGGGCGGCTATCGATTAGAGAAAGCTCGCATCGAAAACGGTGAAGGATACTACAACCTTTATGCGACTTCTACTAAATCATCTTTGATGAATGGTATCGGTGAAAGTGCTCTACCATTTTATATTGTCACAATCAATTGTAAAACTGGTTGGTTTGGTGGGAACGGTAGTAACTAGATCAGTGGTAGTTAGCTAGAGTATAGTTCTATCAGCCTGATTTGCTATTCCTACAAAGCAAAACAACAATGGTCCAGAAGCAATTTTTCTTTCTATCATAGCGTCAAAAATAGGCCTTAGAATCCAAAAATATGAGGATATTTTCGGGTTTTATGGCCTATTTCAGTCGAACACTGACGGCTTAAGCTTTTATGGAGAATCTCTATCTATAAACATGGCGTTATGTTATGATAGCAAAGAAATGTTGGAATACAAAGGCCTTTTAGAAAAGGAGAAAAAGATGAACGAATTATTAGCAAACGTCTTTACCGCAATGGTGATTGACGAAAATGAAAAAAATTATTTTGTCCAAAAAAATGGACAAACTTTCCGTTTGAGCAAAGAGGAGGGAGAGCATACGATCGGCGAAGCAGTCGAAGGTTTTGGTTATCAGAATCAAAAACAAGAGAATCGTTTTACAACGGTGATCCCGAAGAGTCGCATTGGTCATTATGCTTTTGGAACAGTCACTTCTTCAAGAAAAGATCTAGGTGTCTTTATTGATATTGGTTTACCGGATAAAGATTTTGTTGTTTCACTGGATGAGTTACCTACAATGACTGAGTTGTGGCCCAAAAAAGGGGATCAGTTGATGATCGCTTTGCGTGTTGACGCGAAAGATCGCATTTGGGGAAGCCTAGCAGAAGAAAGAATCTTCAAATCACTAAGTAAGCATGGTTCAGAAGAATTGAAAAATAAAAACATCTCAGGAATCGCTTATCGTTTGAAGCTGACTGGCACGTATCTGCTGACGGATGATTTTTATATTGGGTTCATCCATCCTTCAGAACGTTACCGCGAACCACGTTTAGGTGAAAAATTAGAAGGACGCGTAGTTGGGGCTAGACCTGATGGTGTGTTGAATATCTCTTTGAAACCACGTGCACACGAAGCGATTTCTGATGATGCACAAATGATCTTAACGATTTTAGAACGTTCAGCAGATCAACAAATCGCATTCACTGACAAATCAGATCCAGATGAGATCATGCGTGCCTTTGGGATCAGTAAAGGGGCATTTAAGCGAGCAATTGGTAATTTATTGAAACAAGGATTGATCAAACAAGAGGATGGCGTGACGAAACTAGCGAAAAAATCTAATTGAGAATGACTTGCATGTTTTTCTCGTCTAGCTTATAATAATTTTAATCTAGAACGGTTGATTAGATATCTTAATTATAATCATTATAAATTGTTGGGGTTGAGAAAATGGGCATGAATACAATGTCAGTAATGAAAAAAACAAAACAACAGCTACATGAATCTGGGTTTAAACTGACCCCACAACGAGAAGCAACCTTGCTCGTCCTCTTAGAGAACGAAAAAGAACACTTGTCAGCAGAAGAAGTTTTCTTTCTAGTCAAAAAGAAAAACTCAGAGATCGGTTTGGCCACCGTTTATCGGACGTTGGAGATTCTAACGGATCTAAAAGTCATCGACAAAGTTAGCTTCAATGATGGTGTGGCTCGGTATGATCTGCGAAAAGAAGGAGCCAAACATTTTCATCATCATCTCCTGTGCTTAGATTGTGGAACGATCGAGGAAGTCGAAGAAGATCTGCTAAGTGAAGTTGAACAAGTGATCGAACAGCGTTACCACTTTTTTGTCAAAGATCATCGTTTGACCTTTCATGGTATCTGCCAAGAATGCTATAATAAGAAAAAAGAAAGAAAGACCGTCTGAATTGATAGACGGCTTTTTCTTTGAAGTGTCTACTGAAAAATAGACTACCGAAACCAAAGGCTATCTGATATGATAAAGAAGCATGAGGTGAGAAGGATGGAAGAAGAAATCAATGAATATCTTCGCTATTTAAGTATCGAGCGTGGATTATCGTTTAATACTCGAAAAAGTTATGAACGAGACTTGAATCAATACTTGCACTATCTAAAAGAACACGAGATAACCTCTTGGCAAACAATTGATCGATTTGTCGTCATCCAATATTTAGAAACGTTGCATGCGGAAAATAAGGCTTCTGCAACGATTACACGTATGATTACAAGTTTAAGAAAATTCCATCAATTTTTGCGACAAGAACGGTATACAGAACAAGATCCAATGCAACACATCGAGACACCGAAGAAAGCCCAAAAGTTGCCAAGTACATTGTCTTTAAAGGAAGTAGAACGGCTGATCGAAACACCTGATACATCGAAAAGTTTAGGGATCAGAGATCGCGCTATTTTAGAAGTCATGTATGCAACAGGGATGCGTGTGAGTGAGTTAGTCGGACTGAAGTTAGGCGATTTGCACTTGTCTTTAGGGCTGGTTCAAACCTTAGGTAAAGGAGATAAAGAACGAATCATTCCTTTAGGCGATTATGCGATCCAATGGTTAGAACGTTATTTGGATGAGGTTCGTCCTTTACTAGTCAAAAATCCATCTGAAAACCACGTTTTTTTGAATCATCATGGTTCAAGTCTCTCTCGACAAGGAATATGGAAAAATTTAAAACAACTTGTTCGAGAAGCAGGGATCTACAAAGACGTGACCCCTCATACATTGAGGCATAGTTTTGCGACACATTTACTAGAGAATGGGGCGGATTTACGTACCGTTCAAGAACTATTAGGTCATGCAGATATTTCAACGACACAGATCTATACACATATCACGAAAAAAAGAATGACAGATGTCTACAAGCAGCATTTCCCAAGGGCTTAGTTTATAGGATGGTGAGAAAATGTTAACACATTATCGAAAAGAAAACCGAAAAATCGCGATGGGACTATTGAGCTTTCATAAAAAGTTAAATGCAGAATCAAGTTTACTAAAAGAGATCGATACCTATGAATCTGCTGAGGATTATGAACTTTTTTTCTATACGCCAGAAGATTCTACAAATATCCAAGGAATCATTGGTGTGCATTGGAATGATAAAGATCAGATGACGATTCACGATATTTCGTTGAATCCTTCCTACCGGGGGGAGAATATCGGGTTTCAAATGTTGAATGAATTGCAAGCAAAATACCCCGATGTGTTGATCCATCCAACGGATATCACAGAAGCTTATTTAAGTAGATGGATCAATGAAAATAAGGAAGAGTGAATGATGTGTCAGAAATCAATATCAAATTAGATGTCTTTGAAGGTCCATTAGATTTACTCCTTCATCTGATCCAAGATATGTCGATCGATATTTACGATATCCCGATCGCCACTATCACGGAACAATACATGAACTATATCCATACGATGAAGACGCTTGAGTTAGCTGTGGCAGGAGAGTACCTTGTCATGGCAGCAACACTGATGGCAATCAAAAGTAAGACATTATTGCCTATCCAAGAAGTAAGCAATGACGAAGAAGAATTTTGGGAAGAAGATCCGCGTGACGAATTAGTCAATCAGCTGTTAGAATACCGCAAATTCAAGTATGCAGCAGAGAAGCTTACTGAAAAGGCAGAAGAACGTAGTTTGTATTTCACAAAAGAACCTTCTGCAATCGATGAGTTATTGGGGCAAGACAAACCATTGAAGCGTGGACAAGTGAAAAAAATCGATTTATTTCAAGCCATGCAGAAAATTTTAGAACGAAAGAAATTTGCTCAAAAAGAAGAAAAAACGATCGCACCTGATGATGCGACAATCGAAGAACGAATGACATTTATCCAACAGCGCATCGTCTCTCAAAAAAATGGCTGTTTGTTCGAATCTTTTTTTGAAACGCCTTCTAGAAACGAAGTCGTCACAACATTTTTGGCGATCCTCGAATTGATGAAAAATGGACAGATCGTGGCTCAGCAAGAAAAAAATTATGAATCAATCATGCTTTATCCAGCAGTAGGAGATACACAACATGACGAAATTAAGTGAACTTGAAGCAATCTTATTTATAGTAGGAGAAGAAGGAACGACAATCGAAGAATTGAGTGCCTTACTGACCTATACACGAGAAGAAACGACTGCTTTAGTGGCAGAGTTGGCAGCTAGTTATGAAGCAAATGACAACACAGCGTTACATCTTTTTGAAACAGAAAAACAACTCGTGCTGACTACCAAAAAGGAGTTAGCGCCGATCGTCAAAAGATACGCGCAAGGGACATCGAATACCTTGTCACAAGCGGCAGTCGAAACACTAGCAATCATTGCATATAAACAACCGATCACTAGAAGTGAGGTCGAGTTGATTCGTGGCGTTCAAGTTTCTGGCGCGATTCAACGCTTGACTGCACACCAACTGATCGAAGAAAAAGGGCGAGTCGATGGACCAGGTCGCCCGATCCTTTACGGGACCACAAGTCATTTTTTAGATTATTTTGGTCTGAGATCGCTAAATGAGTTACCCGATATTCAAGATATCGAACGTTCACTGGAAGAAGACGCACCCCTTGATTTATTTTTTGATGGCGTGCATGAAGGAGAAAACATATAATGGAAAGATTACAAAAAGTAATTGCTCACGCAGGAATTACCTCTCGCCGTAAAGCCGAGGAATATATTTTGGCTGGTCGAGTAAAAGTAAATGGTCAAGTCGTCAAAGAACTTGGCGTAAAAGTTGGCAAACACGATACAGTGGAAGTCGACCAAGTGCCGATCTATCAAGAAGAATATGGCTATTATTTACTTTATAAGCCAAAAGGGGTCATTTCTGCTGTAGCAGATGACAAGGGCCGGAAAGTAGTGACAGACCTATTACCAATGGTCAAAGAGCGTATCTATCCAGTTGGACGACTAGATTATGATACTTCTGGCATACTTTTATTGACGAATGATGGTGATTTTGCGCAACGATTGACGCATCCCAAGCATGAAGTTGATAAAGTATATGTTGCCAAAGTCAAAGGAATCGCCACTAAGTCAGCGCTGAACCCATTGACAAAAGGAATCAAAATTGAAGGAAAGAAAACGTCACCTGCAAAGTATGCCATTTTATCTGTTGATCCTCATACGAATCATAGTATCGTAGAATTAACGATCCATGAAGGCCGTAACCACCAAGTAAAAAACATGCTACAAGCCGTCGGGTTACCTGTGCAAAAATTAAAACGAGAAAAATATGGCGAATTGACCTTGCAAGGTTTACGTCCTGGTGAGTATCGTGAGCTGAATAAAAAAGAAATCAGTCAGTTATTGAATCAATCAAAATAAATAACTTACTTTTTGTAAGGCTAAATACCTTGCTTTTTTGTTATGAAATAAGTATAATAAAATGGTAAACAAAAATTAGATATGGTTCGTCTTCAGGGGCAGGGTGAAATTCCCGACCGGTGGTTATAGTCCACGACCTACTTTTGCGAGTAGCTGAATCGGTGAAATTCCGATACCGACAGTAAAGTCTGGATAAAGAAGATAGAGCTTATTTGGCATACGTATGTACAAATGACTCTAACTCTATTTTCCCCTGCGAAAATAGAGTTTTTTTGTTTGTGTTTACGTGGTTGAATAGTTCGCTGAAGAGGAATCCCAACAGGAGGATTTCA
Organism: Enterococcus sp. AZ095b; assembly: GCF_051714725.1. NCBI lineage: Bacteria > Bacillati > Bacillota > Bacilli > Lactobacillales > Enterococcaceae > Enterococcus > Enterococcus sp. AZ095b. Next base: position 1,149,705 of record NZ_JBIOSL010000001.1, read on the forward strand.
ACATGAAGAACACCCGAGTACAAAAAATGGTTGCGGTCGCATTATTTGCTGCAATCGGATTGGTTTTGCAATTTTTCTCATTTCCAATCATGCCAACATTTAGTTTTTTGAAAATCGATTTTAGTGATATCCCAGTTTTGATCAGCATGTTTTTATTTGGCCCGTTAGCGGGGATCGTTACCGCGTTTTTACGTTCGATCTTACATTTGATCATGACTGGTTTTAGTCCGGAGAATCTAGTTGGCGACGTCGCTAGTTTCTTTTCAACAGCGGTCTTTACTTTACCGATTTTCTACATCTTCAAAAGAAACAAATACCAAAAAGGAAAAAATCAAATTTTAGGCGTGATCAGTGGAACACTTGCACTAACCATTTTCATGAGTATTGCGAACTATTTTGTAATCACACCTCTTTATTTAACATTTTTAGGCCTAAACGCAACCCAAATGTTAGGTATGCCACTGGCAAATTACATTTTGATCGGTATTGTACCTTTTAACTTGATCAAAGGATTTATCGTTAGTGTGGCATTCCTTGTCTTACACGCCAAACTACTGCCTTGGTTGAGCAGAAAACAACACCAGTTAGAAAAACGGCATAGCGTTGTAAAATAAAAGTAAATGACTCTTTTAAAAAAAAGACTAGGATAGCATATAATACAAAGAATACAAGTAAACTTGAAAGTAGGAATTCCTACTTTCAAGTTTTTTTTATGAAAAAGAGCATTTTCAGTTATTTATATAGAGACTAGATAGGTTATATGGGAGGGGAACAAATGACCAATCATAGGTATTCGCATAGCTAACACTTATTTTTTTAAAGTTTTTCTTAATATTTTGTTATGAAAAAAAATTCAATAACCGACATTGTGTAAGCGTTTTATAAATCGTGTCTGAGTATTTTTTGCCTTTTTGTATAAAAATGTATTTTATACGTTTTGATGTGAAATTCTTCTCCTTTTGTTTGTTAGATGGACCGGATATAATAGACGACGGAAACGCTACAATTAGTATGAATAAAGCATTTCAATTAAATAATCAAAGGAGGGACAATAAACGAGGGTTTTGAATAAAATTTATCGAATCTACTAGTTATTATTTTTGTTCTTATCATCTTTTTGATAAAATACCGATGTGTCAAAGATTTTTGAAACAAGAAAGGAAGAAGAAAATGGAACAAACAACGAAGAAGAAATTTCAAATGCCTTCAGCGTACTCGGTCTTATTCATTATTATTGCCATTATCGCTGTACTTACATGGTTCATCCCAGCAGGACACTACAGTGTGGATGAAGCCGGTAATATCATTGCAGGGTCTTACGAAAGAGTCCAACAAAATCCACAAGGACTTTGGGATATCTTTATGGCTCCAGTCAACGGGATGTTGGGTGTACCAGCGGGTGAGTTAACGAAAGAAACACCTGCGGCAATTCCAATTTCCTTCTTTATCTTAATTGTTGGTGGTTTCTTAGGAATCATCAATAAAACTGGCGCATTAGATGCTGGGATCGCAACTGTTGTGAAACGCTTCAAAGGAAAAGAAAAAATGTTGATCCCTGTATTGATGCTTTTATTTGCTTTAGGTGGTTCAACTTATGGAATGGCGGAAGAAACGATTCCATTTTACGCATTATTGATTCCTGTTATGATGGCCGTCGGTTTTGATACTGTCACAGCAGTAGCCATCGTGTTGGTCGGATCTCAAGTGGGTTGTTTGGCATCAACAGTTAACCCATTTGCGACAGGAGTTGCATCACAAGCTGTTGGTATTTCAATGGGTGAAGGAATCGGGTTACGTTTCTTTATGTTCGTTGTCTTACTAGCAATCTCTATTATTTATGTGTATCGCTATGCGTCGAAGATCGAAAAAGATCCAACCAAATCTTTAGTATATAATCAGCGCGAAGAAGACATGAAACACTTTGATATCGAAGCAATCAATCGTCAAGAAATGATCACGAAGAAACAAAAACATGTCAATGTATTGTTCTTCCTTACTTTTGGTATCATGATCATTAGTTTGATTCCATGGACAACATTGAATGAAAACTTCACTATTTTTGAGTCATTGACAAATTGGTTAACTGGCCTACCTGTAATTGGAACTGTTTTAGGTAAAAACATGTTGCCTCTAGGTGATTGGTATTTCCCTGAAATCACAATGTTATTCTTAGTAATGTCAATCGTTGTGGCAATCACTTTTGGTATGAAAGAATCTGATTTTGTCAAAGAATTCTTAGCAGGTGCTTCAGACTTGATTGGTGTAGCAATCGTTGTTGCTGTTGCTCGTGGGATCCAAGTAGTGATGAACAACGGTTTGATCACAGATACGATCTTACATTGGGGAGAACAAGGATTAAGCTCATTATCATCAAGTGTCTTCTTGATCCTTACATTTATCTTCTATATCCCTATGTCATTCTTGATTCCATCAACTTCTGGCTTAGCAGCTGCTACAATGGGCATCATGGGACCAATGGGAGAATTTGCTGGTGTCGGTAAAGATCTAGTAATCACTGCTTACCAATCAGCATCTGGATTAGTGAACTTGATCACGCCAACTTCTGCTATCGTAATGGGTGCAATCGCCATTGCTCGCTTTGATATTTCCGTTTGGTGGAAATTCACTGGGAAGTTGATTGCCATCTTATTTGTTGCTATCTGTGTGATCTTAGGTGTAGCAGCAATGTTCTAATTCTAGACAAATGACAGCCAAAGTTCTATGATAAATGAAGAAACAATATCTATTGACTGAATAAAGAGACATGAATCCTTTATTCATCAAGTACGATGTATCACTTGTATGTAAGAGATCGTCGGTAGAAACAAGACCTTTGAAAAAACGAGTTACTCTGTTGATGAAATGGTGACTGAAGAATCCAGCGCCAAGAAATAAGCGACAAAACCCGAAACTTGGATTTTGGGTTTTGTCGCTTATTTCCGAAGGCGTTGGCTTTTTCACAGAAAATTTCGTGAATAGTGTCCTATTGCACTCGAGCAGATGTACATGTGGATCAAAGTAGTATTTTCTGCCGTCATCTTTTTTTTAAAATAATGAGGAGGCAAAGTTGATGAAACAATTTGTAACAGAACAACATCATGAACAAGCATTAGAATCATTAAGTGAGTTGATTAGAATTCCTTCTGTGTTGGATGAATCTGATTCTGGAGAGGGACATCCTTTTGGGAAAAAAGTTGTAGAAGCTTTAGATAAAGTGTTAGAAATCAGTGAAGGATTAGGTTTCAAAACATTTAAAGATCCCGAAGGCTACTATGGTTATGCAGAAGTAGGCTCAGGAGACGAGTTATTTGGTATCTTATGCCATATGGACGTTGTCCCTGGAGGCGATGAAAAAAACTGGGAATCTAAACCTTTTGAGCCAACGATCAAAGATGGCTGGTTAGTTGGCCGTGGCTCCCAAGACGATAAAGGACCTTCGATTGCTGCAATGTACGCAGTGAAAGCATTGATGGATGCAGGGGTAGAATTTAATACGCGCATTCGTTTCATCTTCGGAACGGACGAAGAAAATCTTTGGCGTTGTTTAGATAAATACAATGAAAAAGAAGAAGGAATCACACAAGGCTTTGCGCCAGATGCAGAGTTTCCTTTGATCTATGCAGAAAAAGGTTTGCTACAAGCTTACTTGACCGGTCCTGGCACAAATGAATTCTCTGTAAATGCTGGTGGGGCACTAAACGTAGTGCCGGATTCAGCACCTTATTCAGGTGAAAAATTGGCAGAAGTGAAAGCAGCGTTAACGAAACACAACTTCGATTTTGAAGATCAAGGTGACTCGATCACAGTGCTAGGAAAAAGTATCCATGCAAAGGATGCCGCAGAAGGTGTCAATGCGATTTCTCGTTTAGCGATCGCTTTGTCTGAATTTTTTGATTTTGCGCCAATCAAGTTTTTAGGAGAATTAGTCCAAGAAAATGCGACTGGTGAAAAAGTAGTCGGAAAGACTGTTGATGAACAATCTGGTGAGTTGACGATGAACTTCGCTAGTTTAGAAATCACACCTGAGCAAACAAAAATCGGGGTGGACATGCGTATCCCTGTCACCTTCAAAAAAGATGAACTTGTCGAAAAACTGACAGAAAAAATCAAAGCATACGATTTATCATATGAAGAATTTGATTTCTTGGATTCATTATACGTTCCTTTGGAGAGTGAATTGATCCAAAACTTATTAGCAACGTACCGTGATATCACAGGGGATATGACTGAGCCATTTGTTTCTGGTGGAGCAACCTTTGCTCGTACGATGAACCAATGTGTCGCTTTCGGTGCAATGTTCCCTGATACACCAGACTTCATGCACCAAGCCAATGAACGATGGGAATTAAGCAGTATGTACAAAGCGATGGAAATCTACGCAGAAGCGGTTTATCGCTTGTGTGGGAAGTAAACCAATAGTTAGTTAAGAAACGAATAAGAGTCATAAAAGTAACCACCCCTATTTTGAGGAACTTTGTCAAAATAGGGGTGGTTTTTCATTGTCAGTTGTTCCTCCTTACAAAGATATCCAATAATAACATCTTACATAAAATCATTTGCAATTTTACCGTATTTTATTTAGTGTATAAGAGTATCAAATGAAAGATGACGGAAGGTGATGTTTTTGAAAATATTCAAAAGAGTCCTGATAGGATTAGTGCTCGTACTGGGATTAGGTGCTATTGGAGGTTATTTTTATTGGCAACAAAGTGTGTACGAACCATCGACTCAAGCAGAGCAATCATTTAAGCAAGGAATAGATAAAGAGGATTATTTATTATTCGAATCGCAAAAATCGGCGAAACATCCAATGGTGATTTTTTATCCTGGTGCGCTCGTCGAACCAGAAAGTTATAGTATATGGGCAGAGCAACTAGCAGAAAATGGCTATACGGTAGCCATTGCTAAAATGCCTTTTGAACTGGCGATCCTGAGTGGCAACAAAGCAGACAAAATCAGAGAGGATTTCAAAGATCAAGATTTTGTGATTGGAGGACATTCTTTAGGTGGGGTGATGGCAAGTCGTTATGCTAATGCAAATCTGGATGATGAACGATTAAAAGGTATTTATTTCATGGCAAGTTATCCGGATGAAAAGGGGACATTGGCAAAAACTGATTTACCGGTCATCAGTATCACCGGAAGTGAAGATGAAGTCATGAACCAAGAAGCAGCTGATGAAGCAAAAGCTTATTTACCTGAACAAACAGAATTTGTTTCCATCGCTGGAGGGAACCATGGCGGATTTGGTAGTTATGGTCATCAAAAAGGTGATGGTGAAGCAACAATCAGTAATGAAGACCAACAAACAGCAATCGTCACGACCATGATGAATTGGCTGAATCAAATCAAGTAAGAGCGTCACTTTTCGGACCGGCGAAAAGAAATGATCCGTTTATAATTGAAAATTTCACAAGCTGATCGGCGGATACAGACGTCTCAAAGGAAGCTCCTAGAAAAATAAGGCGTCATCCACAAAAAAATTTAAGAATCATTTTCGTGGATGACGCCTTATCACTTGAGGGGAATACGATTACCTCATCTATTTTTGTAACATAGAAAAACAAGTAGATCATCGGACAGTCCTGCTAAAAGTTAGTTGTAAGAGAGCGGTCAATTTTCTTTTTCCAATAAGATTGCTCGAACCGGACATTTTTGATAAGCTTTGGTTACGTTGGCTTCTTCTAAAGGCTGAACGAATTGTTGATGTGCTTCTGGTTCTTGTGCAAATAAGACGATTCCTTCTTCATCATAATCAAAGATATCAGGCGCCTCGATTTGACATAGACCACATGCGATACAACGTTCAGGAACTAATTTACATAATAATGACATATTCACCATCCTAACGTAAGGGGATTACTATGACTGAGTTTATTTTATCTTTATTTTCTTCAAGTGACAAGTTACGAGCAAGCTCACTCTATCAATTATTAAGTGGCAAGCGTACATCCTCGGTACTACTTTTTGGCTTTTTTCAGCGATTATTAGTTGTTCATGGTTGTTTTCCTTCACTTGAACAAGCAACGTTTGATACGCAGATCCAACAGATGATAGATGAGGGATTATTAAAGTGGGAAGACCGAGAGTTGCAACTGACGAAAAAAGGGGAAATGCGAAGAAAAAATAAATCCCTCCTTGGACTACACTATGATAAGTATGGACGTACAGCTACTGTTAGTTGGCGTTTGCTGAAATTCTATGTACAAGTCGTCTCTCACTTATCCGCCAATGAAACAGCTTATTTACCAGTAGAGACGGGTCCTTTTTATGCTTACCAAGTTAAGAGATGGTTGAAAGAAGCAACGTGTACCAAAACGGAGCTGGTTGCTCAAGTATCAAAGGAACTTTCTACTATTTTTACTCTGATGCCAGACGAACAAGCGAACTTCTTAGCGAACCAATTTTCTGGTAAAAAGCAAACAGGCTTACTCGCGTACCAACTGACTACCCTTGAAGATGGCACAGCTCAGCAATTATTCCAAGATCAGTGTATCCATCGCTTATTAGCGATTATCGAACAGCATTCAGATTTCTTATTATACGATTTGCTTGCACCGTTGCTTAGACAAAATTATAATCAAAGCATGTTGACGACGAGAGCATTGATTTTATCTGGGGATTCGGTGGAGCAAGTGATGGTGAAACGAGGACTGAAGAAAGGCACGATCAATGACCATTTGATTGAGTGGGCCATCTTTTTTGATGATTTTCCTTTTGAACGCCTGATCCACTCCGAGACAAGAAGATCTTTAGCTTCGTTGGATCGACCACTTCTTACGCTCAGATATAAAGATCTTGAAGGACAAACGATTGATTACGGAGAATTTCGTTTGGCACAAATCGAGGCATTTAAAGGAGGGGATAAAAATGGATTTGCTTGATCCATTGAAACAGTACTTTGGTTTTACCTCTTTTCGCCAAGGACAGGAAGAGATCATTTCCACCTTATTGAATCAGAAAGATGTTTTAGCGATCCTGCCAACTGGTAATGGCAAAAGTTTATGTTATCAGTTGACTGGCTATTTGCAAGATGGGATGGTATTGATCGTTTCTCCGTTACTCTCTTTGATGGAAGATCAAGTAGGGCAATTGCAAAAACGAGGGGAGAAAAGGGTGGTTGCCTATAATAGCTTACTCACTAGAAGTGAGAAACAGTATGTGTTAGCTCATTTATCCGAATATAAATTTGTCTTTGTCAGTCCCGAGATGTTGCAGCAACCGGAAGTGCTTCATGCCCTGAAGCAACAAAAAATCTCGTTGTACGTAGTCGATGAAGCTCATTGCGTGTCACAGTGGGGCATTGATTTTCGACCTGAGTATCAATCTCTCGGAAGAGTCGCAAAAGAATTAGGATCACCAACTACTTTAGCTTTGACGGCAACAGCCACGCGACCGGTACAAGAAGAGATCGAACACATTCTCTTTCGCACACAACCTGCCCTCGTCAAACATTCAGTTAATCGAGAAAACATCTCATTATTTGTCTTTCATACAGATGAAAAAGACCAGCAATTACGTCAGTTGATGGCACAAGCAGACGGAGCAATGATCATTTATTGCGCGACTAAAAAAGAAGTCGAACGTCTTTATCAACTGCTTCGCAAAGACTATGCTGTGGGGTATTATCATGGAGGGCTAGATGCCTCACAACGCCGCCAACTTCAACAACAATTCAGTCAAAATCAACTGCAATTTTTGATTGCGACGAATGCATTTGGTATGGGAATCGATAAAGCAGACATTCGGTATGTCATCCATTACGATCTACCAGATAGCCTGGAAAATTATATGCAAGAAATTGGTCGAGCAGGCAGAGATCAACAACCAAGTAGCGCTATCTTACTTTATCAACCAGGGGACGAAGGGATCCATTACTTTTTCCAACAATTATCTAAAGAACAACGTCAGATTTTCGAAGAACATCTGTCAACTGGGCAAACAGAGGCGCCCCAGTTCGATGAGATCCAGCAAAAATGGCTGATGCTGGTAAATGAAATGCAAAGTCCTGATACATGGCTTCTGCAATTAAAAAAACAAGAACAAGTGAAAATCAAGCAACTACAGCAGATGCTTGCTTATATCCATACAACATCATGTAGACGAGAACGTCTGATGGATTATTTCGGTGAAACCCTCAAAGAAAAACCTGAAAAATGTTGTGATCGAGATGGTGCGTCCTTATTTCTTTCTGAAACTGGACATACTAGTCCAACCGTAGAAGCAACAGACTGGCAAACCATTTTACTAAATTTATTTTAAAAAAATGGTGCGAGGTATTTTTTTCGTACAATCAAGATTATCCTATGGTATAATAACTAGGAAAGAATTTAGGAGGTCAATAAGGTGAGTAGAAAAGATAGACATCAATCATCAGAAAATAACGAAACACAAGAACCATGGGAGCAACCAATTTACGATACAGAGGATGAAGCATCTTCAAGAAGTACGCAAAGACAGCAAAAGAAAGGGAACACCCTGTTCTTATCGCTATTTTTGATTTTATTAGTTTTATGTATTGCCATTCCGGCAGGAGCTTACTTCTGGATCAGAAACGGATCAAGTAATAGTGCGACCGCTGCATCTTCTTCCTCTACGACTTCATCGATCGTAGAAAGTTCGACTGTAGAATCAACTGTAGAATCGACGACAGTTTCTAGTGAACCAACTTCTGATACACAATCAGTTGCTGGAGAAACAACACCCACGAGTGCTGTGACACCAGAAACAACACCATCTTCAACAGTAACAGAGCCAGAACAAACAACACCAAGCAGTGTGGCTCCACAAGAAACAACACCTACTTCAACACCAGAGGCAGGCACAGGTGTTTCAGGCTCAACCACAGTCGTTCAAGCGGGTGAAGGTCCTAGACAAGTAGCAGAACGCGCAGGCATTACAGTCGACCAATTGTTCCAATTGAACGGAATCGATCCAAACAACTACATGTTATATCCAGGACAAGAACTTAGAGTCCAATAAATGGAGTTAAAAAGATAATACTGAAGAGTTGTTTTTCCTCAGAGTATCTTCATAAAATGTAATTAAATAAGGAGCAGTGGCTTGAGCCACAGCCCCTTTTTTTTGAGAAAAGGGAGTTTATGAAAAATGACACGAATTAGTATCGCAATTGACGGTCCTGCCTCTTCAGGCAAAAGTACGGTAGCTAAAATCATCGCAAATGAATTGAACTATATTTATACAGATACGGGCGCGATGTATCGTGCAGTCACTTACTTGGCAATCAAACATCACATTGCTTTTTCAGATGAAACAGAGTTAGTCGATTTGATCAACAAACACCCGATTTCATTTGAGCAAATGGCGGATGGACAACATGTCTTTGTAGCTGGGCAAGACGTTACTTCAGATATTCGACAACCAGACGTTACACGAGCGGTCTCTGAAGTAGCTGCGCATTCAAAAGTACGCGAAGCTCTTGTTGCGATCCAGAAAAAAATCGGTGAAGATGGTGGTGTCGTCATGGATGGTCGAGATATCGGTACCGCTGTTTTACCAAAAGCCGAAGTGAAGATTTTCTTGGTAGCCAGCGTATCTGAACGGGCACAAAGACGACACAAAGAAAACCTTGAAAAAAATATTCCAACAGACTTAGAAGAATTGACAAAAGAAATACAAGCACGTGATGAATATGACTCTACTAGAAAAGTTTCACCCCTGAAGCAAGCAGAAGATGCGATACGGATCGATACAACCGGTAAAACGATTCAAGAAGTTGTCCAAGCGATCAAAGAAGTGATTCAACAAAAAGGATATTTTCTTGACTAAATAGAAAAAAAGCGAAGAATCCGACCATTTTAATGGAAAACAAACGAAATCGCTTTATTTTTTTTAAATAATCAATTAAACTATAGGCAGTACCGTAGTTAACGGCAGAATGTTGGTTAGGAGGACAAGTGTTATGACAGAATTTGAACAAAATCAGACAGATAACAACCAATCTATGGAAGATGCAATGAATAGCGTTCAAGAAGTGAGCGTTGGCGATGTCGTCAAAGGAGAAGTTTTAGTTATTGAAGACAAACAAGCCATCGTTGGAATCGAAGGAACGGGTGTTGAAGGCGTAGTTCCTGCAAAAGAATTATCTACTTTACCGGTTGAAGATATCAACGAAGTGGTAAAGGTTGGCGATACGTTAGATCTAGTCGTGATCAGCACGATTGGTAAAGACAAAGAAAACGGAAGTTACCTTTTATCAAAACGACGCTTAGATGCGAAAAAAGTTTGGGAGGATATCGAAAAAGATTTCCAAGCTGGAAACATCATCGAAGCACCAGTGACAAATGTAGTTAAAGGTGGTTTAGTTGTCGATGTCGGTGTTCGTGGATTTGTTCCGGCATCAATGGTAGAAGATCATTTTGTCGCTGATTTTTCTGAATACAAAGGAAAAACGATGACATTCAAAATCGTTGAAATCGAACCATCAGAAAATCGCTTGATCCTTTCACACAAAGCAGTCGTTGAAACAGAAAAAGAAGCACAGAAAAAAGAATTACTATCAACTATCCAAGAAAATGACGTGATCGAAGGACGCGTTGCTCGTATCACAGATTTTGGTGCGTTTGTTGATTTAGGCGGCATCGATGGATTAGTACACGTTTCTGAGATTTCTCACGGACATGTTGCTAAACCCGGTGATGTTTTAGCTGTTGGCGATGAAGTGAAAGTCAAAGTTCTTTCAATCAATCCAGAACAAGGACGTATCTCATTATCGATCAAAGACACATTGCCTGGACCTTGGACAGATATCGAAACAAAAGCTCCAGTAGGCGCTGTACTTGAAGGTAAAGTGAAACGATTAACTAGCTTTGGTGCCTTTGTTGAAGTATTCCCAACAGTGGAAGGGCTTGTCCACATCTCACAAATCTCACATAAACACATCGCGACACCACATGAAGTGTTGCATGAGGGCGATGATGTCCAAGTGAAAGTTTTAGAAGTCAATCCAGAAGAGCATCGGATTGCATTAAGTATCAAAGCATTAGAAGAAAAACCTGCTTCTGATAAAGAACCAAAAGAAGTTGAGTCTTATGAGTTACCTGAAGAAAACACAGGATTTACAATGGGTGACATCTTAGGCGAAGCCTTAAAAGGGGAAGTAGAAGAAACAGCAACAGATGATTCTGAAAAATAAATGAATGATCGTTCCCGAAGCGCAATTTACAGCATCAAGGGAAGTTGTACATGTGTAAAACAAGTGGTCTGGGGATTACGCCCCAGACCATTTTCTTTTGTAATAGGCAGTGATCCAGAAAAATACTTGAATGTTCACCGATCTAAGCTTGAAAGTTCGCGAAGTATTCGGTACACTAAGTGAGATTGGAAACATGTGAGGAGGAAAAAATATGGCAAATCCAACAATTGCAATCGTTGGTCGCCCAAACGTCGGTAAGTCGACGATTTTTAACCGTATCGCCGGTGAGCGTATTTCGATTGTCGAAGATACTCCAGGAGTTACTCGTGATCGTATTTATGCTAAAGGGGAATGGTTAGGTCGTGATTTCAGTATTATTGATACTGGTGGGATCGACTTAGGCGATGAACCATTTATGGATCAAATCAAGCACCAAGCAGAAATCGCAATCGATGAAGCAGACGTAATCGTCTGTGTCGTCAGTGGCCGTGAAGGCATCACTGATGCAGATGAAGTCGTAGCAAAAATTTTATATCGCAGCAATAAACCGGTGATCTTAGCCGTTAATAAAGTCGACAATCCTGAAATGAGAAACGATATCTATGAATTTTATGCACTAGGTCTAGGTGATCCTTACCCTGTATCTGGAAGTCATGGATTAGGGATCGGCGACATCTTAGATGAGGCAGTGAAATTCTTTGATGAAGAAGCAGAAGAAGAAGAGGATGATACCATCAAATTCAGTTTGATCGGTCGCCCGAATGTAGGGAAATCTTCCTTGATCAATGCGATCCTAGGTGAAGACCGAGTGATTGTTTCGGACATCGAAGGAACGACGCGTGATGCTATCGATACGCACTTCGTCTCAGAAGACGGTCAAAAATTCATGATGATCGATACAGCTGGAATGAGAAAACGTGGGAAAGTTTATGAAACCACAGAAAAATACAGCGTGATGCGTGCCATGCGTGCGATTGACCGTTCAGACATCGTGTTAATGGTCTTGAACGCAGAAGAAGGCATCCGTGAACAAGATAAACGAGTAGCTGGCTATGCGCATGAAGCTGGCCGTGGTGTGATCATCGTTGTCAATAAATGGGATCTAGTAAAAAAAGAAACGAATACGATGCGTGACTTCGAACAAGAGATCCGTGAAGAATTCCGTTACTTAGACTATGCGCCGATTCTGTTTGTTTCAGCTGTGACTAAGCAACGATTAGAACGTTTGCCTGAAATGATCGAAGAAGTGAGTATGAACCAAAACTTACGTGTTTCTTCAGCAGTCTTGAATGATGTGATCATGGATGCCGTAGCGATCAACCCGACACCGACAGATAAAGGTAAACGATTAAAGATTTTCTATGCCACACAAGTTGCAGTTAAACCGCCAACCTTTGTTGTTTTTGTTAATGAAGAAGAATTGATGCATTTCTCTTATGAACGTTTTTTGGAAAATCAAATCAGAAAAGCATTTACGTTTGAAGGAACTTCGATCCGAATTATTCCACGTCGAAGAAAATAGGCATTTTACCATAGTAGTCCGTTTTTTTCAAAAAAAATAAGCATATTTTTGTATTACGTTTTTATGACTAAAAAAAGCGGTTAAATAATGCCAAAAACCTTGCTATTAAGCGATTCATATGATATCGTGATAACAGAATATTGAAACTTAATCAATATTTCTTATAAACTTCTGGACCACTCAGAAAGTTTTTAAACTAAAATGATGTTCCTATCATATCTCTTGTTGGAGGAGGTGAATCTATCCATGGCAAATAAAGCAGAATTAATCGAAAAAGTTGCTTCAGCTACAGATTTAACTAAAAAAGACGCAACTGCAGCAGTTGACGCTGTATTTTCAACTATCCAAGATGCTTTAGCTAACGGCGAAAAAGTTCAATTAATCGGTTTTGGTAACTTTGAAGTACGCGAACGCGCGGCTCGTAAAGGACGTAACCCACAAACTGGTGAAGAAATCGAAATCCCAGCTAGCAAAGTACCTGCATTTAAACCAGGTAAAGCATTGAAAGACGCTGTTAAATAAGACAGTTGAAAAAGCGCTTGTGGCTACGGCTACAGGCGCTTTATTTTTTATATAGATGGATAAAAGAGGCGGAAAGCAGTAGAAAGGCAACAACCAAATGGAACTCGTTACATACCAAATAAAAGAATAGAGTTGATCAAAAAAGGCATGGGTTCATTCACTCGTTTTTCTTATTCTTTTTTTATTTTACTTACTAATGGTAAAATAAAAGAAAAGGGGAGGGCAACATGGAGTTATCCTATCGCTACCAACAAGAAGAAACAACAATCTTTTATGGGGAAACATTTGTCAGTCAGTTGAAAAATGAATCGATTGATCAAGCGATTCTTTTTTTAACGAACCAACGTTATTATGATCTATACGCTGAGAAAATGACACAGTCATTCACGAACAAGTTAGCGATTGATTGGTATATTTGTGGCAATACGCAGTGTAATCAATTATCTGAATTGCATAGCCTCTTGTCCTATGCGAGACGCTATCCTGAAAATCGACCGCTTTTAGTAATAGGTTTTGGCAATGAGGGAATTATGGAGTTGGCGGGCTTCTTTCAAAAACATACGTATCTTCAGACTACACTTTGGTTGATCCCCGTCTCGATCCGCTCCATGGCACGGGCACTTAATCCTCAATGCGAGATTTTACATGGGTCGAACGAATCGGCTCTTCAAACGACGAACCTTCCAGAACGGATCATTTATGATCGGACGATCAGTGAAAAACAAATCGAAGGGAAACAAATCGATTTTTTGATTTTTATCTGTTGTGGTTTAGTCTGTGATCATCCGTTTCTTCAAAATCTTTACAAAAATTATCCGAATCGCGAAAAATTATTCAATCGTCCTTTTGCTGGCATGCTAGAAGAAATCATTTATTTTTATCAAGAAGACGCTGAACAAGTGGCAAATTATGGTAAACTATTTGAGCAAGCTTTTTATCTGACTGAAAATAGTCATTTGCTTTCCGCCAGTATGAAAAAATTTTTAGGTATCTTGATGCAACTTATCTGGAATTCAGAAATCAAGTCGCTTTCTTTCCAATTGAAGAATTTTTTTATCTGGCTGCAGCATCTAGGTTATCCAATTATTTGGCCTGAAGAGATATCAAAAATGGATTATCTAGAAAATGTGCTGGTTTTAGCAGAAAAGAGCAAAAAAATTCTCGTTTTGGAAAAAATTGGTATAATAGATGGATATCAATTGCCAAACGAGCAAGAACTATTGAAAACAATGGCGTCCTATGAAAGGATCGTTCAAGAGATTAGAGGGATTTAGATGATGACAAATAGTGAAAAAATGCTACAAGCATTAGCAGACGAAAATTTGACAGAAGCAAATGAATATTTGGCAAAGGCGCTCCAAGAAGATCCGGCTGATGTGTTACATGAGTTAGGAGAAGAATTATTAGCCATCGGTTTTTTAGAAGAAGCAAAAGCAATTTTTGAACATCTGCTAACTGTATCGCCTGAAAATGATGAATGGAATATTCCGTTGGCAGAGATCGCTATCGAAGACAATGAGATCGATCAGGCATTTGACTATTTAGAAAAAATCCAGCAAGATAGTGAGTACTATCCACAAGCACTATTAGCAATCGCTGACTTGTACCAAGTAATCGGTATTCCTGAAGTAAGTGAAGCAAAATTGAAAGAAGCAGCGAAGCTATTACCAGAAGAACCATTGATTCAATTTGCATTGGCTGAATTGTATTATTCAGTTGACCGTTTCAATGAAGCTTCCGCACTTTACGAAATGTTGTTAGCAAATGGTATAGAAGAAATTTCTAGTATTTCCATGCAAGAACGCTTAGGACAATCGTTGAGTATGCAAGGGGATTTTGAAGCAGCAATCCCACCACTGGAAGCAGCTTTAGCCGAAGAGCGGACAGATGATCGTTTGTTCCAATTAGCGTTCACGAATCTACAATTACATGAGAACGAAAAAGCTATCAATTATTTGCAAGAGTTACGGGAATTGAATCCACAGTATCAATCCTTATACCTTTATCTAGGTCAGGCCCTTCAAGAAGAAGAGATGATCGAAGAAGCACAACAAGTCTTAGAAGATGGTATCAAAGAGAATCCATTCCAAGTAGAACTTTATCACCTAGCTTCGGAAAATGCCTTTCGTCTACATGACAAAGAAAAAGCAGAGAAGTTACTACTTGATGCCTTGAACGTCGGCGACAAACAAGATGAAACGTTGTTGACGTTGAGTAATCTTTACTTGGATCAAGAACGTTATGAAGACGTTGTTCAAACAGTCAACCAAATGGAAGAAGTTGCTAATCCATATGCAGAATGGAACCTCGCTCATGCCTATAATCAATTAGAAGATTTTGCGGTAGCAGCAGTCCACTATGAACAAGCAGCCCACGAATTAGATCATGAGCCAGATTTCTTGAAAGAATATGCTTTATTCTTACGTGAAGAGGGCCAATTAGCAAAAACACGAGAATTATTGGAACAATATTTAACTTATGAACCAGGGGATATGGAGGTATTGTCGCTATTAGATGATTTAACAGAGAGGTGATGAATATGTTGATTGATGTTAAAGAAAAGAAGAATTTCTTAACTTGGATGGTTAACCATGTCTCTTTCAGTCGTAGAGAAGTATTTTGGATTTTGAACTATCTGGCAAATCATGAAGCAATCTTACACAATGTGCGTTTTGTTGAAGGTGCAAACTTAACAAGACGTGGTTTACAGATCACCGATCTTTCCTATGAAGGTGAGCCGATGAAGCTATTTTTAGATGGAAAGGAATTTACTGACACTGATCAGATCTTCCACGAAATCCGTCTGAATTGGAAAAATCCACTCTATGTCGAATGCCTTTTTGAAAATGCGTGGCAAACGAAAGAATATTTAGAAATCATCGAAGATAACCCGTTAGCCTCATGGGAAGATGCAATCAGCGAAGAATCAACAGAATTAATCGAGCATTATTTCCAAGAAAAAGAGCAAGCAGCTAAACTAAACATGCTTTACCAACAGATCGATCAGGCATTAGAAGAAGGCGATAAAGATGCGTTTCTTGAACTATCTGATGAAGTGAACCGCATGATTCTTCAAGCGCCACAGAAGAGTAAGAGCTGAGTGTGGGGAAAGCTGACCAGGGAAAAGTAACATTATGATAAGTAAGTAACTATAGTGAAAATATATATAATAAAGTCTAGGCTTCCTTCCGAGTAATATTCGTAAAGGAAGCCTAGTTTTTATTAAGTTTTTTGGTCAACAAAAAATGGATTTCAATAACAAAATTTCTTAAAAAGCTTATTATAATCAAATTTGTTCCAGAATATCTCTGGTCGCTTCCCTAAATTCCTTTGGTTGATCCGTATGAACGAAATGTCCAGAGATCTTTACATATTCTAGATTTTTGGAAGGTGCGTTGATCTGTTAGAAATGTATACATATTTGATTCCAGTGATATTTTCAGATAGTAATATAGGCTCTCTTAAATATTATCAGTTATATTTTAAATAGTGCATCTATCTTTCATTCTGTGCAAAAAAATATGAAACGATAAAGCTATTGATCAAAAAAAGATGTGACATAAGTATCCAGCTATGGGAAATAAGCGTGAATCCCAAAAATTTGAAGAGCCATTTTCGTTTTTCACGCTTATTTATGAAGGTAAGCTTGTGGAGCACCATATATTCGGTTTTAGGAAGTACAAAAGGCCTAATCGCCCAGGTACTTCTGAATGAACTGAGAATATCTCTAAGTAGACATGTGCAACTCCTTGATCATGAAGTACGCAGAACTACGTTATTCTATATACGTAGAAAGCTTCAGTATCAGGTTGATTGATTCAAAATCATTCTGTTATTTTTTTAAATCGCCTCGTTTGTGGTTTAAGATAGGTAAAGCCTTCTCCTTCTACTTCATGGACATTTAGAATTGAAAGAAAGGCATGTTCGTCAATTTCATGAATGATCCGTTTTACTTCGTTTAATTCCCTGGCACTTACCACCATATAGATCATTTTTTTATCGACACCAGAAAAGCCACCTTCTCCATGCAAGAATGTGACACCACGTTGTAAGCCGGTCATCAATAAAGGTGCAATTTCCTCACTTTTATTTGAGACTACCAGAATCCCTTTGGCAGAGTAACCACCATCAAGGATAAAATCGATGACACGACTAAATACATAGGAAGCGATTAACGTGTACATCATCCGCTTCAAATCGATATAAGTTAATGAAGCAAGTAAAACGATGACATCAAAAGCTAAAAGGGAACGTCCCATAGAGATTCCATGATTTTTCTCAAGTATCCGAGCGATGATGTCACTTCCTCCTGTAGTACCTCCCATACGATAAACGATCCCGCTGCCGACTCCGGCAATCAGTCCTGCAAGTAAAGAGACGATCAGTAAATCATGCTCTAAGTTGATTTGTAAGGGAATCCTTTGCCAAATCCATAAGAAGGCAGAAAGCGAGACAGTGCCTAAGACAGTATACGCGAGCGCGCGTTTTCCTAAGATTTTTCCGCCTAGTAGGATCAATGGAATATTAATCAATAAAGTAGAATAAGCTGGGTCGATATGAAAAAGAGCACGCAAAATCAAGGTAATACCTGAAACTCCACCCTCGGCTAGCTGGTTTGCGATATTCAAATAGACTAGTCCAAAAGCATAAATACTTGTTCCTAAAATAATAAAAAAAACTTCTTTCATTGTTTTCAATGATGTCATCGAATCCCCACTTTCTACTATATGATATGATTCATTGTGCAACAAGCGGTATATCCTAGATATAGACCTAGGGATTAGGACACTGGTTCTTCATTTTTATAGTTATAGAATAGACCAAGTTGGCTTGTTGCTAAGAATTTATTAAGTATACCTAACATAATGTAGCATGTATTCTTTGTTTTCACAATTGCACTTCTTGCGGTTTTGCTGTAAAGTTTTTTAGGAAGAGATGATTGGAGGGTTCTTAATGAAAGAAGAGCGTTCACTAAAAAGTATGCAAGAAGAGGTCGATGCGTACATCCAACAATTTAAAGTTGGGTATTTTTCGCCATTGGCGCAAATGGCACGTCTGACCGAAGAAGTAGGTGAATTGGCACGAGAGGTCAATCATTCATATGGCGAAAAAAGTAAAAAAGCAACAGAACCTAGTAATTCAGTGGCAGAAGAATTAGGCGATGTTCTATTTGTAACAATGATCATGGCAAACTCGTTAGGAATTGATTTGACGACGGTATTTGAAAAAAATATGGAGAAGTTCAATCGAAGGGACCATCATCGTTTTGCCCGAAAAGATGAGGAACAGTGAGAGGATAGAAGGAGTAAAAATGAGACTAAATGAATTACCGATCGAATATAAAAAAGCAATTCCAGTAATAAGAAAAATTGAGGCAGCTGGATTTGAGGCGTACTTTGTTGGTGGTAGTGTGCGGGACACGTTACTCGGACAAAAAATTCATGATGTAGATATTGCTACTAGTGCGTTTCCAGAGGAAATCAAGCAGTTGTTTCCAAAAACGATCGATATCGGGATAGAACATGGAACGGTTCTCGTCTTGCATGAAGAGGAGCAATATGAGATCACGACATTTCGTACGGAATCGACTTATCAAGATTATCGGCGTCCTGATAGTGTTTCATTTGTTCGTACACTAGAAGAGGATCTAAAGCGCAGAGACTTTACGATCAATGCTTTTGCTTTGAAAGAAGATGGTGAGATCATTGATTTATTCGACGGGTTAACTGATTTAGAAAATCACGTCTTACGAGCAGTTGGACGACCTTTCGAGCGATTTCATGAAGATGCTTTACGAATGATGCGTGGGCTTCGTTTTGTGAGTCAGCTAGGGTTCAAATTGGAAGAAGAAACGGCCAAGGCGATCGAAGACAACCATGCGTTATTGGACAAAATCTCTGTTGAGCGAATGAATGTTGAATTTATCAAAATGCTTTTAGGGGATTTTCGTAATCATGGCTTGGCCGCATTTGTCGAAACAAAATGTTACATCTATTGTCCACAATTAAAAGAAGATGGTGAGGCATTATTAAGATTTGCCGATTTACCATCTATTCCATTAAAAAAAGAAAGTCAAGCTTGGGCATTATTACTCAATCAACTCGGTCGATCTGAGCAAGAGGTGGCACCTTTCTTAAAAGCATGGAAATGTTCCAACCAAATGATTCGAGAAGTCCAACGTTTGGTCAAAGGATTGGCGAAGCGACAAGAACGACGATTAACACCATTGGAGATTTATCATCTTGGAAAAGACGCATCGTTGGATGTGGAAGAATTGATGATTTACTTCCAACAAACCCCTGACACAACAACTGTGCTAGACATCTATCATGCACTTCCTATCAAGACAATGGGTGAGTTGGCGATTGATGGCAAGGTGTTATTAGCTACGAGTGAAAAAAAACCAGGTAAATGGGTCAGTGAAGCGTTAGCACTTGCGGAGTCAGCGGTAGTGAACGGACTGGTACAGAATGAACAAGCTGCATTATTAACCTATCTGAAAGAGCAACAAGGTTAGTCAACGAAATCGTGACAATCACTAATTACGTCTGTTTGGCGGGCTAATCATATACTGACATGGCTAAATTAAGGGCATGAAAGTTATCTATAGAAGCGTTTGGCTTTTTTGTAGGATGTTTCTCATGTCCCTTTTCTCTTTTAGAGGAGGATTGTTATCAAAAAAGCTGACAGAAAAGCAAACATGAGAGATGACCGCTTTTGTTGTTTTATGCTAAACTAGTAATGAAACAGAATATAATGCGTCAAAAAAGGAGATTTTTTTAATGAGCAAAGAAATGACAGCGCTAAAATTTTATTTCCGTAACGGCGAAACATGGACGATCAATCGTCGTCACATCGGCGACCTTTGGATCAAACAAATCACGACAAGTTTTGGTCGTATCAATGGGAGTGAATTTATCGAGATCCATCCATGTGCCGGTTTTAAAATCGAAATCTTCCATGAGGGAGATTCAGTAGCTACTCATGATATCAATCTAGGTGGTTTGGAAATGGGTATGTTCAATCGTGCTTTGAAATATGAAGATATTGAACGTATGGAAATCTTGTATCGCAATGGTACACCTGATCTAGTATACTTCCCTTACTTGGACAAAGGAACAGAGGGATTAGATAATCAATATCAATCAACAAAAATCAGTGAAAAAACTGGTAACTTATACATTGTGATCAACCCAGAACAACGTGTTGACGATGTTTATGGCGAATATTTCGAATAAGAGCGAATGACGTTTAAAAATAGCACATGCAAAACTTTTGAATGGGTTTTGCATGTGTTTTTCTTTTGTCTTTATTTTACGATTACAGTTGATATTTTATAGTGATTGGACTAGAATGAGTTTCTAGAATTGAAACGAATACTTCATCCTAAAAGTAAAAAGGTTTTAGTTGCATTCTAAAAACTTTTTGCTATAATTGGTGCAGTTTGAATATAGGAGATCTTGAAAATGAGAGAGAGTTTTGAAGAACAAAAGAAACGACTGGTTGATCACTATGGTACTTTTTCAATGGAAGATCGTCGCCAGATCTTATGTAAGTTGCGTAAAAGGAATATCTTGATGTATCGTCAATTAGGACGCTTGAAACACGAATTGCTCCGTTTAGAATCAAAACGTGTGCAATGTGAGTTAGATGGTCGGGTGACCCAAGCGGAAATTGTTGAAAACAAAATTTTAAAGAAAAAAGAGCAATATTTGAAAGTTCTTGCACAAAATAAAAAATAAAGGGGATCAAGCATGGAATTTGCAGAGTTAGTGATTGTTTTTGCAGTCACGATCACGCTATCCAACATAGCAAGTCGTATCTTGCCAATGATCCCTGCACCACTGATCCAAATATTTCTTGGCGTGGTTTTAGGATTGACCGAATGGGGTGAATCCATCAATTTTGAACCTGAATTATTTTTAGTGATGATCATCGCCCCCTTGCTTTTTAGAGAAGGAGAAAAAGCGGATATCGCCTCGATCCTGAAAAATTTCGATACGATATTGTTTCTCGCTTTTGGTGGGGTGATCTTGACTTTGATTGGCGTTGGAGCAACGTTATCATTTCTGTTGCCCAGTGTCCCTTTAGCCGCGTGTTTCGCTTTTGGTGCAGCACTAGGTCCGACAGATGCGGTGGCAGTCAGTTCGCTTTCCAATCGTGTGAACATTCCGAAAAAAGCCATGCATATTTTAGAAGGTGAAGGGTTACTGAATGATGCTTCTGGCGTAACAGCCTTCCAATTTGCCTTAGCTGCTTTGATCACTGGGACGTTCTCTGCGGTAAACGCAGGCGTTACACTGATTTTATCAAGTATTGGCGGGGCAGTAGTCGGCTTTTTGCTTGTCTGGGTAAAAAGAAAAATCATTGGTTTGATCGAGAAAGCATCGGCACGTGACGTAACAGGCTACTTATTGATTGAATTGTTGTTGCCTTTCTTAGCGTATGTTTTAGCCGAAGTCTTTCATGTTTCAGGAATTATTGCAGCAGTGGTTGCAGGGGTATTACAAGCCTCAGGATTTAAAAAAATCTCAGTCTTTGATGCGGAGTTGTCAACTTTATCGAATAGTACATGGACAACGATTGCCTTCACATTGAATGCGCTGGTATTTATATTTTTAGGAATTGAACTGACACAAGTCTTTACACCAGTTTGGGGAGATGGACTGTATTCGAATAGTTTGTTGCTAATGATCATTTTATTGGTTTCAATCATGCTGTTCGTCATACGCTTCGTTTCAATCAGCTTATTTTATATGTTTAAGGGCGGTTTTCAAAGTTTCAAAAAACAACTGAATGAAGTCTTGATCTTAACTTTCGGGGGTGTAAAAGGAACAGTCAGTTTAGCGACTATTTTTATTTTACCATTCACGATCAATCAAATGGCATTCAATCAACGATCATTGCTCTTATTTTTAACGGCAGGGGTTATTTTGGTCACGTTGATTATCGGGATCATTGTATTGCCAATGTTGACTGAAACAGAAGAAGCAGCGACAACTGATTTAAAAGCTTTGATGATCTTGGAAGAAGTGATTGAAACACTACGCTTAGAAAAAGAAGCGGAAGAACCAGGATCAAAAGCTTATTTAGCGATAGAAGCAGTGATTGAGACTTATCAAGAAAGAATCAGTGAGCTTTATTTATCTGATTTGAGTGGAGATGAAAAGCAAGAAGTCCAAGAAATCCAAGCGTTGATTTTATCGATTGAGCGAGATGGCTTGGATGAAAGATATCGTTCTGGGAAGTTGTCTTCTAATGGCTATCGCTTTTATTCAAGATTCCTAGCTAACTTTGAACAGTCGATCACAAGTCAAATTTTGTCATTCATTGGATTTTGGTTTATTGTGGTACGCCGATTGATGCGGATCGTTCTCCACCCCAAAATGTTTTGGCAAAGACGGCAAAGTGATCGCCAAACTATGATCTCTGATAAAGACATTCAGGAAATTCGAGAGACGTATCAAAAGAATACGCAATTGATCATCGAAAGTTTGGAGAATCTAACGGACGTTTATGATGATACGATGATCGGATTCTTTATCGAACAACGAAAAGCTCAGGGGATTCGGATGATGAGTGGTAATCTGATTTCCACTTGGATGATCCAACAAGATCGTTTGTTTACGAAGAAGATGCTAAGAGGTTACTATTTAGAAAGAAAAGTCATTGATGAATATGAAGTCGCAGAAACGATCACGACTTTTTCTGCGAATCAATATAGACGAAATATCAATCTGTTGGAGTCCTATACAATGAATCAACCGACAGATCGTTTTTCATTTCGCTTTGCGTTCCAAGCGAAAGCAAAGAAATTTCAATTGAAACAAGACCAAAAGAGGAAGTTGTGACAAAGCACAGCTCCTCTTTTTTTTGAGGTTGTGACAGAAGTCGTTTAACCTTAATAATTAAGTTCATCCAGGAAGTCAGGTTTTTGAATCCTGTGTATTTGGTTATATGAAGTGAGAGAACACGTATCTTCAATGCTACCTAAAAAAAAGAATATTCGAAAAAAACTATCTTTTAAACAATTGTTTTATGTTACAATATCCAAGATAAGGGGGGAGTACTGGTGAAAGAGCTAAAAATAACTGACCTCAAAAAAACATATGGAGAAAAAGAATTATTTAATCAGATCTCCTTTTTGATCCATGAACATGATCGCATCGGTTTGATTGGTACCAATGGAACTGGTAAAACAAGTCTTTTGAATATCATCGCTGGACTTGACAGTGGAGATGGTGATCAGCAGACAGTTTTTTATCCGAATGATTACCGTATCGGTTATTTATCACAAACCGATTCATTTGCAGAAAATGATACGGTCTTACAAGCTGTTTTTCAAGGGAATAGTCCATTGATCCAGACTGTACGACTCTATGAGGAAGCCTTGATTGCATTAGCTGAAAATGGCGATGATGAAGCAGTCCAAAAACGCTACGCATTGGCAGAAGAGCGAATGAATAAAGAGGACGCTTGGACGACGGATACAAATGCCAAGATCATTTTGCAAAAATTAGGGATCAGTCAATTAGAAAAGAAAATCGGTGAGCTTTCGGGTGGACAAAAAAAACGTGTCAGCTTAGCACAGGTTTTGATCGATGAACCTGATCTTTTATTACTTGACGAGCCGACAAACCACTTAGATTATGCAGCGATCGAATGGTTGGAATCTTACTTGAAACAATATCGTGGTGCCTTATTGATGGTTACCCATGATCGTTATTTCTTAGATCGTGTCACGAATCGGATCTTTGAACTTGCCTTTGGGAATCTTTATGAATATAAAGGCAATTATGAAGCTTATCTTATTGAAAAAGCCGAGCGAGATCGTGTCGAAGTCGAACAAGAAGAAAAGCGTAAACGCCTGTATAAGCAGGAGCTTTCTTGGATGCGAGCGGGAGTACAAGCTCGTGGGACGAAACAGCAAGCACGTATCAATCGCTTTGAAGATTTAAAAGAAAACTTATATCAAGTCAATCATGATACGGATATCGAACTAAATATCGCGACACAACGTTTAGGTAAAAAAGTGATCGAGATCAAGGATGGTTCGTATTCGATTGAAGGAAAACCTTTGCTCCAACACTTGGATCTATTGATCCAATCAAGAGAGCGTCTAGGAATCACTGGAGAGAACGGCGCTGGAAAGTCAACGTTGTTAAATATCTTAGCAGGGAAATTATCCTTAGATAGTGGCATCTATACGATTGGCGAAACTGTTCGATTAGCTTACTATACACAGGAAAATGAAAAAATGTCTCCGGACAAACGAATGATTGCTTATCTGCAAGAAGCGGCAGAAGAAGTCCAAACTGCGGATGGAACGCAAATCGGTGTCGCCGAACTTTTGGAGCGGTTCTTGTTTCCAAGATTCATGCACGGAACACTGATCCGTAAACTGTCTGGTGGGGAAAAGCGTCGTTTATATTTACTCAAATTATTGATCCAGCAACCAAATGTTCTATTGCTGGATGAGCCAACCAATGACTTAGATATCGCTACTTTAACGATTTTGGAAGATTATTTCCGGACATTCCCTGGAGCGGTGATCACCGTTTCTCATGACCGTTATTTCTTAGATAAGGTAGTTGATAAACTGTTAGTTTTTCTAGGAGATGGCAAACAAGAGCTTTATTATGGCGATATGTCTAGCTATTTAGCCAAACGCAAAGAAGATCAACAGATTCAACCAGAAAAAGTCAAAGCTAAGATAGAAGAAAAAAAATCTGAGCCAAAGAAAAAGCTTTCTTATATGGAACAGAAAGAATGGGCAACAATCGAAGATGAGATTGCGGAACTAGAGAATCGTTTGGATGAATTGCAAGAGGAGATGAACCATCAAGGGGATGATTTCACACGATTGCAAGAATTACAAAAAGAAGTAACCACAACTGAAGAACTGCTGGAAGAAAAAATGTCACGTTGGGAATATTTAAGTGAATGGGCAGATAATTAGGAGGGAAAAGATGGAGCAAGCATATCTTGATCTAGGGAAAAAGTTGTTATCTGATGGACATGTAAAAGGTGATCGTACGGGAACAGGAACATTTAGTTTATTCGGTTATCAAATGCGATTTGACCTGCAAAAAGGCTTTCCGTTATTGACGACAAAACGTGTACCTTTTGGTTTGATCAAAAGCGAATTATTATGGTTTTTAAAAGGAGACACGAATATCCGTTATCTTTTACAAAATAATAACCATATTTGGGATGAATGGGCATTTGAACGGTATATCAAAAGTGAGGATTACCAAGGGCCGGATATGACAGATTTTGGACATCGTAGTTTGACTGATCCAGAATTCAATAAAATCTATCAAGAAGAAAGCAAGAAATTCTGTGAAAAGATAGTGGCAGATGAAGAATTTGCAGAAAAACATGGAGATCTTGGTCATATTTATGGCTATCAATGGCGTCATTGGGAAACCAAAGAAGGTAGTTTCATCGATCAAATCAAAGAAGTGATCGAAGCTATCAAGCAGACACCTGATTCAAGACGACTGATCGTCTCAGCATGGAATCCAGAAGATGTGCCAAGTATGGCTTTACCTCCTTGCCACACGATGTTTCAATTCTATGTAAATGACAATAAACTAAGTTGCCAGCTGTATCAAAGAAGTGCTGACGTGTTTTTAGGTGTCCCGTTCAATATTGCTAGCTATGCTTTATTGACACATCTGATTGCGCATGAAACGGGATTAGAAGTTGGTGAATTTATCCATACTTTAGGCGATGCGCATCTTTACTCAAATCACGTAGAACAAATGAAAGAACAATTGTCTCGTGAAGTTCGTCCATTTCCGAAGCTAGTATTGAATACAGAAAAAAACTCTGTGTTTGATTTTGAAATGGATGATATCAAAGTTGAAGGATATGAGCCGCATCCTTCAATAAAGGCACCTATCGCGGTCTAAGAAAGGATGAGAAAATGTTCGCTGCAATCTGGGCACAAGATGAAAATGGCCTGATCGGAAAAGAAGATAGACTTCCTTGGCATTTGCCGAATGATTTGAAATTTTTTAAGCAAATGACTGAAGCGAATGTATTGATCATGGGACGAAAAACATTTATGGGGATGGGCGGTAAGCCACTACCTAATCGTAAAACGATTGTTTTGACAAGAGACCGTGAGTTTACAGCCGAGGGCGTACTAGTGATGCATGATGTCAATGAAGTATTAGCTTATGAAAAAGAAGCAGATGAAATTTTATTTGTTGCTGGAGGGTCAGCAATCTATGAAGAATTTTTACCTTACTGCACAATTTTGTATCGTACGGTGATCCATCACTCTTTCGAAGGAGATACGTATTTTCCTGCTGTAGACTGGCAAGCATGGTCATTGATCAATATCAGTCCGGGAGAAATAGATGAAAAAAATAGTTATGCACATCAGTTTGAGACGTATAAACGTAAAGAAGAACACACAACAGAAGAGATATAATGTTTCGTTGAATCTATAGATTCAAAGCGGAAGAAACCGAAATGGATTTTTTATCATTCAGGTTTCTTCTGCTTATTTTGTCGTTCCATCAAAAAAAGTAGAACAGATAAAGAAAACTGAGTAGAACCATGTTATCATAACAAACAATTTATTTTTAATTTGTTTATAACTGAATTTGATGAAAAAACAGAAGTTCTTTGGTATACTGAAAGTGGACCTGCCTGAAAAATGCTAGGCACTTTGTGAAAGAAAGAGTGTGAAATAATGACAAACGTAAAAATAGTAACAGATTCTTCTTGTACAATGGAAAAAGCAGTACGAGATTATTTGAATATTCATGTTATGCCATTATCAATTATGATCGATGGCGTTGTATATCCTGATGACGATCAACTAGGCGGAGAGAAATTCATGGAAATGATGGCTAAATCAAAATCATTACCTAAAACAAGTCAACCGCCGATCGGCGAATTCATTTCAACGTATGATGAATTAGGACAAGATGGTAGTGAAGTGATTTCCATCCATATGACGAAAGGGTTAAGTGGAACGGTTGAAGCTGCAAGACAAGCAAGCAACTTAACGAAAACAAACGTCACAGTCATTGATAGTGATACGACTGACCAAGGTTTATCTTTCCAAGTGATTCGTGCGGCTGAAATGGCCAAAGAAGGTAAATCAGCAGAAGAGATCCTTGCTGAAATCGAGAAGATCAAAAATAATACCAAACTTTATATCGGTATCTCCACATTGGATAACTTAGTAAAAGGTGGAAGAATCAGTCGTGCAACTGGTTTACTATCAAGTATGTTAAACATTCGTGTGGTGATGAACTTTGCTCATTCAGAGCTGATTCCTGTGACAAAAGGTCGTGGGAAAAAGACTTTCGACAAGTGGTTTGATGGCTTGAAGAAAGAACTGAAGGCTCTACCGAACGTTCGCCAGATCGGTATCTCACATGCAGGTGCCACAGAGCTTGCTCGAGAGTTTGAAGAAGGCTTGAAACAATTGTTTCCCGATATGGACATCCCAGTATTGCATACAAATCCAGTGATTGCTACCCATACAGGGGAAAATGCTTTTGCAATCATGTATTATACCGATTGATGAATGTAAAATAAGGAATAGAAGGACAGATCATGTGAAGACAAATAAACGTGTTCTTTGTGATCTGTCTTTTTTCGTTCAAGTGCTACTAGCATAAGGAAGTGAGGAGGAAAAGACATTTTGAGATGCTCCACTTCCTTTAGCAGATGAGAAACAGCCTCTTTCTTTTTTTCAGAAAAGGGCTATTTTTTTAATTGGAATTTTGGTAATATAAGAAACAATCATGGTCTAGAGGTGAAACAATGAAACAAATGAAACAACAGTGGTTGCTTGTTTTGATCCCTTTGTTCACTGCAGTTCTTCTCTTTGTCGGACTCTCTTTGAGCGTGCCGAAAGCACAGCCTTTGTTAAAACCGGCAGCATCGGTTACTTCTGAAAGCAATCAAAAGGAAAAGTTACACTATGTAGCAATTGGCGATTCATTGACTGAAGGAGTAGGCGACCAGACGAAACAAGGTGGTTTTGTTCCGTTAGTCGCAAATGACATAAAAGAAAGATACGGTTTGACAGCCATTGAAATTGAAAACTATGGTGTAAATGGCGAACGAAGTGATCAAATATTAAAAAGATTGAAAAGCAATGAAGAAATCCAAAAGAATATCGAAACCGCAGACATTATTACCTTGACTGTTGGTGGGAATGATTTAATGAAAGTGATCCAAAATAACCTTTTTGGTATCAGTATCCGTTCATTCAATAAACCAATCAAGAAGTATCAAGAAAACGTCCAAGCCATCATCGAAGAGATACGAGGGTTAAATAAAGAGGTACCTATCTATATTTTAGGGATCTACAATCCATTTTATTTGAACTTCCCTGAGATTACAGATATGCAAACGATTGTGGATAACTGGAATGAAGGAACACAGCAAGTAGTAAATGAAGCAGAAAATAGCTATTTTATCCCGATCAATGATCTATTGTATCAAGGATTAAATCAAGAGGTCGGAATTACTGAAGCTTCTGATCAGTCAGCTTCTAGCGATAGTTCGAACGGGACGAAAAATAATGTGTTATATGAAGAAGATCATTTTCATCCTAATAACTTAGGCTATCAATTGATGGCTAATGCTGTGAGAGATCAATTAATCGAAACGCATGAAAAATGGCTGGTCAAGGAGGGAAACAAGGATGGATAAACGTAGTTCAACAGTTGTAAAAAACAAAAGGCATAACTACTGGAAATACGCATTTCTGATTTTATTAGGCCTGATCATTGGTTCGACGATTTTCTTGGGTACGCGGATATTCGCCAATCGTGAACCTGATTTGCCAGAAGTACCAGCGATTACAGAAAGACAAGGCGATCCAGTATTGACGATCAATACTCAAAAAGAAAAAGTCAACCAACTGATCAGCTTTTTCTTGACAGATTTCCAAGAAGGACAAGATATCAAGTACAAATTTTATTTAGAAAATGAAGCATTGCTTAATGGGACGTTTGAAGTGTTAGGATTCCCTATCGACTTTTACTTGTATTTTGATCCGTATGTAATGGAAAATGGTAATGTTCAGTTAAAAGCAAAAAGTCTATCGATCGGTACATTGAATCTGCCGATCAAAGATGTGATGAATATGATCAAGCGAAATTACAAACTACCTGAATGGATCGAGATCAATACAGACGATTTAACGATCATGTTACGATTAGACCAATTCCGTATGCAAAATGGAATGTACATCAAAGCGGACAAAATTGATTTAGTCAACGATGATATTCGCTTTAGTTTGTATTTACCAAAAGATTCCTCAACGACGGAAGAAACGACCGAATCTAGTACTAATTAAGTGATATCTCGAGAGTAAGGGAGGAATCAACAATGGAACGAGCAATATTTGCAGGAGGTTGTTTTTGGTGCATGATCCAGCCTTTTGACACATTACCTGGCATCCACACGATCATGTCCGGTTATACTGGAGGTCATGTGCCAAATCCAACGTATGAACAAGTGAAAGCCAAAACAACAGGACATACTGAAGCAGTAGAAATCTTGTATGATCCTGAATTGATCTCATACGAGGCATTACTTGAGCTTTATTGGCAACAAACAGATCCTACAGACGCTTTTGGTCAATTTGAAGACCGAGGCGACAATTACCGACCTGTGATTTTTTATACTACAGAAGAACAACGTCAAAAAGCTGAAGAAAGCAAACAACAACTTGCAGCAAGTGGTCGCTTTAGTGATCCCATCGTTACGACGATTGAGCCAGCGGAGACCTTCTATTTAGCAGAAGATGAACATCAAGATTACTACAAAAAAAATCCTGAGAACTTTGAGCGTAATCATGCGCGTCGTGCGGCATTTATTGCTGACAATTGGGAGGGAAAGCAATGAATCGCAGCTTCTATCACTATCTGATGACTCTTCGTGGAGGGAAATCTTCCGATGCGTTATCAACGTTTGCAACCGAAGCTGGAAAAGATATCCAGTTTCCAAAACATAGTACGAGTTATGAAGAAATCTCTGATTATTTAGAAATGAATGTTGATTATTTGCCCTCTATGGATATCTTTGATAAAGCTTGGGATCATTATCTAGAGAATAATCATCTCGCCTGAACAATGGATCTGGTATGAAGGGTATGACTTAAAAAAGACGAGACAAGTACTGCTTAGACAATATTTTTGAATAGTCCTATTTGATACAGTGATTTTGGTCTATTCAATTATTTCTAAAGCATCGTACGTATGTCCGTCTTTTTTCGCGTCTATCTGTAAATGATTATTGAACCATTCGCTTTTTCTGTAGTTATTCTATATAATGAGGATAATAGGTTAAGATTTTACGAGGGATGGATTGATGGGCTTTGACAAAAAAGCAGCGTTATATTGACCGTTTTTGGTTATTTATTAAATTTTTACTTTGTTCCATAGTGATTGCATTTATTTTACGGGGATTTATATTGATCCCAGTACCAGTGGAAGGAAACTCGATGGAGAATGTCCTTAAGCAAGGTGATATGGTCGTTATGGAAAAATTCTCTGAAATCAGAAGATTTGATGTAGTCGTTTTCCAACTTTCAGATGGCACGATCTATATCAAGAGAGTCATTGGTCTACCGGGAGAAACTATTAGTTATGAAAAGGACCAACTAAAAATCAACGGCCAGCCAATCGAAGAACCTTATTTAAGTAAAAATATCCGTTCGGACCATGAAAATGCACCTTATACTACCGATTTTACCTTGGAAGAGTTGACAGGATATACAGAATTACCTGAAGATAGCTATTTTGTTTTGGGGGATAATCGTCGTGTATCAAAAGATAGTCGTTCATTTGGAACAATATCTAGAGATGAAATTTTAGGAAAAGCGAGATTTGTGTATTACCCATTAAATGAAATCAAATGGATCAGGTAAAATAAAAGAAGACTTCCCAATAGCAATATGTTGGAAAGTCTTCTTTTTTTGATTATATTTTCATCCACATTGGTTCCAATGTGTTTCCATCAGGATCTTGTACTTCAAGAGAATACATTTCTTCTTCCGGTATTCCCATCTCGACTGTATGGTAGCTACCACCATTTTCTTTTGCAATTTCACCAAAACGTTTGACTTCTGCAGCATTTGCTAAACTAAAAGCAATCAGTGCACCGCTCATTTTTTTTGTGTCTGCGATTTCTTTGTTTTTCAAGAATTTTTTGTAAAAGTCATGTGTCAAGAGCATCACCCAAAATGTGTCATCCCAAACCATTGCGCTTGCTTCCTCAGTTGAAAATTCTTTATTTTGTTTGAATCCTAATTTTGTATAGAATTCGACCGAGCGACCAACATCTTGCACAGGGAAATTGACAAAAACCATTGTGTTCATCTTGCTACAGCTCCTTTCAATTTTCCTCTATCATGCGCTCGTCGGTAAGCGTTGTCAAAGTATTTAACTTGGGGAAGAATTTTTTATTTTATTGGACGTATCCGCTAAATGTATAATCAACAGTACTATAAAAATAATTTTTTCATAAGTACTCCTTTTTTGTTATTTTTTAGTGGACGTTCACCTCTTGATAATAAGTGTTTTGTTTCACATTTTCAATAGCAAGAATCCTTGTTTTACAAGGTGTCACAGATTGTGACATCGAATAATCGGAAATATATCAATTCGTTTCAATAATTCGCTTTTAAGTTCTTTTATGAAATGGTTATAATGAGAGATAGAATAAGGAGGCGATGTTGTGGATTTTGGTAAAATATTAAAAGAAAAAAGGCATCAAGCAGGAATTACACAGGAAGAATTGGCAAAGAGATTAAATGTTAGTCGTTCAGCTATTTCTAATTGGGAAATCGGCAGAAATTACCCAGACATACATACACTAGTGGAAATATCGACCAGCTTAGGTGTGTCTTTAGACGAACTATTGGAAAATTCTACTATGACTGAGACGATGATTGATACTACTAAAGAAATGGCGATGAATCAGAAAAAAAAGCGAGGAAAATTGTTTTTTGTAGTAACACTTTGTTCGATTGTTCCAGTCATGTCGCTTTTATTTTTTTCATTTTCTAAGCAACCGACGATTGTCTTGAATGCAGTTGAAAACGCCGATTCAGAAGAGGTAGCGCTCTTTAACAAAGAAGACATCAAAGATATTACCCTCAAAGACAAGAAAATGACTGTTCTTTTTACTATACCTAAAGACAGTGAATATGTTGGCTACTATGTTGACGGAAGTAATCAAAAAGGATTTGTAAACCTTGATTTATATAAGACTGCTGATTCTGATGTCAATCAGCGGAAATTAGTACATGATGGACTGATTGAAGTAGATTTAGATATGTTTACAAAAGTGAATAAAATTAGTGTGAATTATAAAAAATAAAGCGTATTGCAAGAAGTATTCAAAAATAGCTGTATGAGGACAAATGAAGGAGTTCTATGGTTAGTGAAGGTAAGTATGGCAAAATAAAAATCTTCTAAAAAACTTTTAGAAATCAGGGGAATCTTCTTGTCAACGAGCTGTATACTTCGAGTCGGATCAGGTTAAAAAGTAAGCTTCATGAAACGAATCGTTCAGTCGATTGTTTTACGGAGCTTACTTTTTTCATTACTATGCAAATTCTTTTTTACATTGATTGCTTTCTAACGTTGGCTGATTGACCGTTTGACATTTCTTAAAACTGACTCATGGCGTACGCCAAAAGATCGGCTAGGAATCAGAAATATAAAGTATTCCTCTTGTGAGTAGATCGGACAAAGGATTTTATCCTGTTAAGGTATTCCCTCCTCATCAAATATTTTTGTCCAGTTTACGATCTGAATAAGCATGGATTCACTTCTCCAGAGTTTCGCATAATATGTCGGTACACGTTCTGAGATAACTATGAAATAGAAGACTTGTTTCAATGGTAAATATTTCTAGGATAGCCAACATTCTCCTTGAATGACTTTAACAAATGGAAACTTGCTTGTTGAAAGGACGTCTCTCTTTCCATTTTTAGAACATGAGGTGGAATCGATATGGTAAACTGAAGAAAAGAGTCGAAAGCGAGGAGCTAGATGATCGAAAAGAAACCAAAAGGAAGAGACGGTGTAGTGATCCAAGAAGAGCAAGTGATTCGTCCTAAGAAAGTCTGGTCGGAGGAGGTCCAAAAATTTTTAAGTTACCTAAGGAACCAAGGTGTAACTTATGTGCCAGAACCACTAGGCTATGATGAGCAAGGAAATGAAGTGGTATCTTATCTCGCAGGTGAGGTCTATGATTATCCTTTGCCCCCTCAATTGTTGACGGACAGTGCCATTTGTTCAGCAGGTCGGTTGTTAAGAGATTTCCACGACCAAAATCAAGGATACCTTACTTCCTTAAGTGGCACAGAACCGTGGATGCTACATTCGTTCGGAGAGCGTGAGGTAATGTGTCACAATGATTTTGCGCCATACAATGTGACAACGAAAAATGGTATAGCCATTGGTATCATTGATTTTGACACGATCACACC
This sequence comes from Enterococcus sp. AZ095b, assembly GCF_051714725.1. Taxonomy (NCBI): domain Bacteria; kingdom Bacillati; phylum Bacillota; class Bacilli; order Lactobacillales; family Enterococcaceae; genus Enterococcus; species Enterococcus sp. AZ095b. Next base: position 1,183,389 of record NZ_JBIOSL010000001.1, read on the forward strand.
AGGATCAAGAACCTGGGATGTAAGCTATGCCGCCTATCGCTGGGTACCTTTAGAGATGAATCAAGGAGATCCAATCACGGATGAAACGTGTCATCGTTTAAAAAAATTTATTGAAGCATACAGACTAGATGAGTCCGAGTATCCAAATTTGATTCCTACGATGATCGAGCGACTTTCTTATATGATGGACTTCATCACTAAAGCAGCGAGTCGCGGGGAAGCAAATTTTCAAAAAAATATACAAGAAGGCCATCTAAAAAAATATGAGCAAGATATTCAATGGTTGCTCGATAATGAGAAAAAAATTCTTAGAAAGTTGCAAAATGAAGAAACTTGAGAATAAGCCGTTTGATTTTTAGTTTTTTTCTTGTATACTCCTAGAAGTGTAGTTCATTCAAGTACTGTATAAGTAAAGAGCAACTTTTTTAGATTTTAAGTTTTAGAGGAGGAAACACCAATGACTATTCAATGGTTCCCAGGACATATGGCGAAAGCTAGACGTGAAGTTTCAGAAAAGATGAAATATGTTGATATCGTCTTTGAGTTAGTTGATGCACGACTACCTTTGTCTTCACGTAATCCAATGTTAGATCAAATCATCCAACAAAAACCAAGACTTGTTTTATTGAATAAAGCTGATCTAGCGGATCCGCAACAAACAAAATTATGGCAACAATACTTTAGAAAGCAAGGACATCAAGCCTTAGCAATCACCGCTCAAGAAAGTAAAGGAATCAAAGCGTTGATCCCTGCGGCAAAAGAAGCATTGAAAGAAAAACGCGAAAGAGACTCAGCTCGTGGCATCAAACCTCGAGCAATCCGCGCGATGGTCCTAGGAATTCCTAATGTAGGAAAATCGACATTGATGAATCGTTTAGTGGGCAAAAAGATTGCACAAACAGGGAATAAGCCTGGGGTAACGAAAGGGCAACAATGGCTTCGTTTAGGAAGTGAATTAGAACTATTAGATACACCTGGTATTTTATGGCCTAAGTTTGAAGATGAAGAAATCGGTAAAAAACTAGCCTTGACTGGTGCAATCAAAGACCAATTGGTACACCTTGATGATCTAGCAATTTACGGCTTAGATTTCTTTGCCCGTTACTACCCTAATAAAATCAGCGAACGTTATGGACTATCAATAGAAGAAGAGCAACAAGTTGCACCTGAGTTATTGATGACGATCACGGAACGTAGAGGGTATCGCCAAGATTATGACCGTGGGAGCGAGCTAGTCGTTTTTGATATCCGCCAAGGGAAACTTGGTCGCTATACTTTAGATCGTTGTGAAGAAATGGAAGAGACTACTCATGAGTGAATCGATCCAGAGTATCAAAGAAAAACTGAAACAACTCACAACGCTTGATGATCCGATAGTCACACAACTAAGATTAGACACAAGAAAAGGTGTCCAACAAGCGTTAAGCTCTTTTGAAAAACGCTTAGCAAAGGAAGCTTTGCTTCGTGAGAAATATGAGACGATGTCCTTCTACGAAAATGAAGGATATGCTCAAGGGTATGACCTGATTGCAGGGATCGACGAGGTAGGAAGAGGCCCCTTGGCTGGCCCTGTTGTAGCCGCAGCTGTTATTTTACCTAAAGGTGTAGAGATTTACGGATTGAACGATTCCAAGCAATTATCTGAAAAAAAACGTGAAGAACTGTATGAACAGATTCAAGAAAAAGCCCTCTCCGTCGGGATTGGTGTGATCGATGAGCAGACGATCGATCGTGTCAATATCTACGAAGCAAGTAAATTAGCGATGTGTGAAGCTCTTAAAGAATTGACACCAGAACCTACGTATTTATTGATCGATGCGATGACTTTAGATCTGCCGATTGCACAAAATAAATTGATCAAAGGAGATGCCCGTTCAATTTCGATTGCTGCTGCAAGTATCATTGCAAAAGTCTATCGCGACCGTTTGATGAAAGAATACGAGTTACAATATCCTGGCTATGGTTTTGCCAAGAATGCAGGTTATGGAACAAAAGAACATCTGTTAGGATTAGCACAACATGGCATCACGCCAATCCATCGTAAAAGTTTTGCACCAGTCAAACAATATTTATCATAAGCGATGCGCCACTTTTTACGTATCTTATAAAAAAGATTAGAAAAGGTGGCGCTTTATGGTTATATACAATGAATTTATTACAAAGTTGGCATTAGTCAAAGGACTGAGCGGAGAGCAAAAATGGCGTGTGATCCGTCATCTATTAAGTGAAAAGAAAGAATGGTTGTCGGTTGATGATATGTTGACAGTTTCGCACTTCAATCGCTCTAGAGCAATTTTTTATGACTATTGGAGCCAGATCAACTATACTTGGCGGAATAGAATAGGAGAGAATCCATACATAACTTTTCTTGATCCGATCTACCCTTCACAATTGCTTCATTTGGCAAATCCCCCGATCTTATTATTTTATCAAGGGGATCTTTCGCTGATGAAACGAAAAATGATCGCTGTCGTTGGTGGTAGACAAACATCTGGTTATGCGCGAAAAATCGTAGAGCGAGTGATCACTCCTGTGATTGACCAAGACTATCTAGTTGTTAGTGGCTGTGCGAAAGGCGTAGACACTTATGCGCATCAAGTAGCGATCCGCTGTTCAGGCAGAACGATTGCAGTGATCGGTACGGGTATCAATCATAGTTATCCGAAAGAAAATCAGCAGTTGCAACGAGGGATTGCTAGAGATCATCTTGTATTAAGTGAGTTTTTACCAGATGTTGGTCCACAAAAATTTCATTTTCCTATGAGAAATCGTCTGATTGCCGCTTTATCAAGTGGAATCTGTGTGATTGAAGCAAAAGCAAAAAGCGGATCATTGATCACAGCAGAGCAAGGCTTAGAGATTGGACGTCCGATTTTTTCTGTCCCTGGGAATATTTTGACAGGTCAATCCACTGGTTGTCACCAATTGATCCAAGATGGAGCGATATGTACCTTTTCAGGACAAGATATCCTTAATGAATTGGAATCATAACGATTGATTTATTATTGCTTTCCTTGACAAACGATTTCTGAATGGATATGATAAGCTACGATTTGTAAAAGTCCTTGTAACATATATATAGTAGGAACCCGAAAATGGAAAGGAGTCCATTCAGGAATGGCATATAAATATTTAGTGATCGTAGAATCACCTGCAAAAGCCAAGACGATTGAAAAATATCTTGGCCGTAATTATAAAGTAATGGCTAGTGTAGGACATATTCGTGACTTACCTAAAAGTAAGATGGGGATCGATTTTGAAAATAATTATGAACCGCATTATATCTCGATTCGAGGAAAAGGCGATGTCATCAAAAGTCTAAAAGCAGCAGCAAAAAAAGCGCAAAAAGTTTACCTCGCAAGTGACCCGGATAGAGAAGGGGAAGCAATTGCTTGGCATTTGGCTTACTTGTTAGGCTTGGATCTCAACGATAAAAATCGTGTTGTCTTCAATGAAATCACCAAGGATGCAGTCAAAGCGGCATTTAAAGAACCACGTACGATCGATGTGGATCTTGTCGATGCGCAACAAGCACGTCGAACGCTTGACCGTATCGTTGGTTATTCGATTAGTCCTATCTTATGGCGTAAAGTAAAAAAAGGCTTGAGTGCTGGTCGAGTCCAGTCGATCGCATTGAAGATCATCATTGAACGCGAAAAAGAGATCCGTGATTTTACGCCGGAAGAGTATTGGAGTATTGACGGAAACTTTAAGAAAGAACGTAAGAAGTTCAAAGCAAACTTTTGGGGAGTCGATGGCAAAAAGAAAAAATTGTCCGATGCCGAAACTGTCAAAGAAGTGACTGACCGGATCACTGGTAAAGAGTTTGCAGTAACAAAAGTCGAAAAGAAGGAACGCAAGCGAAATCCTGCGAACCCATTCACGACAAGTAGTTTGCAACAAGAAGCCGCTCGTAAATTGAATTTCAGAACACGTAAAACCATGATGGTGGCGCAACAGTTGTATGAAGGAATCTCACTTGGAAAACAAGGCACGATCGGGTTGATCACGTATATGCGTACCGATTCTACACGGATCGCCGATACTGCTAAAGCCGAAGTCGCAACGTTCATCGAAGAAACATACGGAAAAGAATTCTCCAGTCATTCGGAACGTAAAGCAACGAACTCTAAAGGGGCACAAGATGCCCATGAAGCAGTGCGTCCAACCAGTGCATTACGTACACCAGATGAGTTGAAACAATACTTGGATAAAGACCAATTGAAATTATATACATTGATTTGGTCACGATTTGTTGCAAGTCAAATGACGCCAGCTGTATTGGATACGATGAAAGTCACGTTGGAACAAAATGATGTAAGATTCATTGCGAATGGCTCAAAAATCAAATTCAAAGGGTTCATGCAAGTGTATGTTGAAGGCCGCGATGATGGGAAAGAAGAAAAAGAAAACATTTTGCCAGAGTTAGCAGAAGGCGATACGGTGCAATCTGTCGATATCGAACCGAAACAACATTTCACACAACCGCCTGCACGTTATAGTGAAGCGACATTGATCCGTGCATTGGAAGAAAACGGGGTAGGTCGTCCCTCGACTTATGCGCCAACGTTAGATACGATCCAACGACGATATTATGTGAAGTTGACACAAAAACGTTTTGAACCAACCGAATTAGGTGAGATCGTCAATTCGTTGATCTGTGAGTTCTTCCCACAAATCGTAGATATCCATTTTACAGCTGAAATGGAAGATGACTTGGATAAAGTCGAAGAAGGAAAAGAAGAATGGATCGAAGTCGTCGATCGTTTTTATAAACCATTTGAAAAAGAATTATCGAATGCCGAAGAAAAAATCGAGAAAATCCAGATCAAAGATGAACCAGCTGGTTTTGATTGTGATTTGTGTGGGCATCCGATGGTGATAAAATTAGGGAAGTATGGTAAATTCTATGCATGTAGTAATTTTCCAGATTGCCGAAACACCAAACCAATCGTCAAGGAAATCGGCGTCACTTGTCCTGTGTGTCATGAAGGACAAGTCATCGAACGTAAATCTAAGAAAAATCGTCTATTCTATGGCTGCTCTCGTTTCCCAGAATGTGAATTCACCTCTTGGGAAAAACCAATCGGCAGAAATTGTCCGAAATGTGACCATTATTTGGTCGAGAAAAAAGTCAAAGGCGGCAAACAAGTGGTTTGTACGAATGGCGATTACGAAGAAGATGTTCAAAAATAAAGAAATGAGAAGAGGTTTTTAGTTGAAAATCGTCAATGTAGTAGGTGCAGGTCTAGCTGGAAGCGAAGCAGCATGGCAAATCGCTCAAGCGGGTGTACCTGTAAAGTTATATGAAATGAGACCAGTTAAGAAGACAGAAGCGCATCATACAGATAATTTTGCTGAATTAGTCTGTTCCAATTCTCTAAGAGGGAATAGTCTTGCGAACGCAGTTGGTTTATTGAAAGAAGAAATGCGTCGCTTAGATTCAGTGATCATCCATTCAGCAGATGAAACAGCTGTACCTGCAGGCGGTGCCTTAGCAGTGGACCGCGATTCATTTTCTGAAACTATCACTCGTAAGGTCAAAGAGCATCCTTTAGTCACAGTGGTGAATGAAGAAATCACTGAGATACCAGAAGGAATCACGGTGATAGCGACAGGACCTCTGACTTCTCATCCTTTAGCAGAAAGCATCAAAGCATTCAATGGCTCAGACGGTTTCTATTTCTACGATGCTGCGGCACCGATCGTCGACAAATCAACGATCGATATGGACAAGGTGTATTTAAAATCACGTTATGACAAAGGCGAGGCGGCTTACTTAAACTGTCCGATGACCGAAGAAGAATTTAAAGCTTTCCATGAAGCCTTGGTCAATGCGGAAGTTGCTGAATTGAAATCTTTTGAAAAAGAAAAATATTTTGAAGGTTGTATGCCAATCGAAGTAATGGCGCAACGTGGCTTTAAGACAATGCTATTCGGACCAATGAAACCAGTCGGCCTAGAAGATCCTAAAACAGGAAAAAGACCATATGCAGTCATCCAGTTAAGACAAGATAATGCAGCCGCTTCTCTTTATAATATCGTTGGGTTCCAGACGCATTTAAAATGGGGCGAACAAAAGCGCGTGTTCCGCATGATCCCAGGATTAGAAAATGCAGAATTTGTCCGTTATGGTGTAATGCATCGCAACAGTTTCATGAATTCACCAGAACTCTTGAAGCCGACTTATCAATCGACTAAACGCGAAGATCTATTTTTTGCAGGACAAATGACGGGTGTAGAGGGTTATGTTGAAAGTGCGGCAAGTGGCTTGCTTGCAGGGATCAACGCTGCTCGCTTAGCGAAAGAATTGGAACCTGTGACGTTGCCACAAGAAACAGCCATGGGAAGTATGGCCTACTACATCACACATGCGGAAGGCAAACATTTCCAACCAATGAATGCAAACTACGGATTATTCCCAGAATTACCTGAACGAATCCGTGATAAAAAATCTCGGTATGAAGCAATTGCACAACGTGCCTTAGCAGCCAATGAAAAAGTGAAGCAAGAAGTCTTGAATAAAGAATTTGCTTCTCGTTAAATGGATGTTATGTAATAAGTCGAAGTGTCTCAGGATGGTGTTTGCCATTTTTGAGTACTTCGGCTTATTTCTCGGTTATTGACTGAACTCATGCCAATTTATATAATAACCATGGTTTTTTTATGTTGATTCTGGACAGCTCATCCCTTAATTGTCAAGCAAACGAATTGAATTGTGAACAAACTTAGAAATATTAGTTAAATTCTGACAATTTGTTTGTTTTTTCTCTGGGGCTATGCTAAATTTATTTTGGGATCTAAAGGTAGGTGTAAAAAGAATGAAGCCAACTTTACAAGAAGATTTTTTGCGTTATTTAATCATAGAGCGCGGGTATTCAGAAAAAACCAAATCTGCCTATGAAGAAGATATCAATGATTTTCAACGATTCTTGGCGGAATCGGGGGAATCGGATCTACTGAAAGTCAGCTATTTGGATGTACGAGTTTATCTAAGTTATCTATCTGATAAGTCGTACAGTCGAAATTCGGTGAGTCGGAAAATTGCGAGTTTACGCTCATTTTATCAATACCTTCTTCGTGAAGAAAAAATCGCTGAAAATCCATTTTCGTATGTTCATTTGAAGAAAAAAAATGTTAAACTTCCTCGTTTTTTTTATGAGAATGAGGTGCAAAGCTTATTTGAAAGTGTGACAGGGGATAGTCCTTTAGCATTAAGAGATCGAGCATTATTAGAAGTACTATATGGATCAGGTATCCGTTTGAGTGAATGTAGCCAATTGACGATGTCTGCCATCGATTTTGGCTCAGAGGTGATGTTGATCCATGGAAAAGGAAATAAAGAACGCTATGCGCCGTTGGGTTCATTTGCGCAAGATGCTTTGCAAGAGTATTTTGCCAAAGGGCGCAGCGTCTTAATGACGAAATACCATAAGTCACATGACTATGTCTTCGTGAATCATCATGGAGAACCAATCACACCTACTGGGATCGAGTATGTATTAAATCAAATCATTAAAAAGAGTAGTTTGGATAGTGATATCCATCCTCACATGTTACGTCATACTTTTGCGACGCACTTATTGAATAATGGTGCCGATATGCGTACAGTGCAAGAACTTTTAGGTCATGCAAATTTATCAACGACTCAAATCTATGCGCATGTCACAAAAGAAAGCTTACAAAAAAATTATCGCTCTTTCCATCCACGAGCGTGATCACATTATTAGGAGGAAATATCTATGGTAGAATCACAGTTTCATTCAACAACCATTTGTGCAGTTGAAAAAAACGGGAAATTCGCGATGGCAGGTGATGGCCAAGTAACGATGGGCGAATCTGTCGTGATGAAGGGCAGTGCGAGAAAAGTACGTCGCATTTACAACGATGAAGTAGTCGTTGGCTTTGCAGGAAGCGTTGCTGACGCGTTTACTTTAGAAGAAAAATTTGAAGGTAAACTAAATGAATACAACGGAAATCTCCAACGAGCAGCCGTTGAATTAGCCCAAGAATGGCGTACACAACAGTCGATGCAAAAGCTAGAAGCGATGTTGATCGTGATGAATGACAAAGAAATGTTACTAGTTTCTGGTACAGGTGAAGTGATTACACCGGATGATGGGATCTTAGCCATTGGTTCTGGTGGGAACTTTGCGTTAGCTGCCGCACGAGCAATGAAAAACTATGCACAAAATGAGATGAGTGCAAAAGAGATTGCTGAAAATGCGTTGAATATTGCAGCAGACATCTGCGTCTTTACAAATCACAACATTATTGTAGAAGAATTATAGAGGTGAATGACATGTATGAATTAAAACAAACACCAAAACAAATCGTCAGTGAATTAGATCAATATATCATTGGCCAACAAGCAGCAAAAAAATCAGTGGCAGTTGCCCTTAGAAATCGTTATCGACGTCTTCAATTAGATGAAAAGATGCAACAAGATATCACACCTAAAAATATGTTGATGATCGGGCCAACTGGGGTCGGTAAAACAGAGATCGCTCGTCGTCTGGCAAAAATCGTCAACGCACCTTTTGTTAAGGTTGAAGCAACGAAGTTTACTGAAGTTGGTTACGTAGGACGTGACGTGGAATCGATGGTTCGTGATCTTGTCGAAAATGCAATCCAGATCGTTGAAAAAGATCAGTATCTTCGTGTTCGTCCACAAGCCAAGAAAAATGCGGAAAAACAATTAGTGAAGATCCTTGTACCAGGTATCAAAAAAGAACAAAAACAATCAAACAACCAGTTTGAGCAAATGATGAATATGTTCAATGCTTCGCAACAACCGGCAGAAACACAAGAAGAAGTCACAGAAGAGATTCGAGTGAATCGTCGCACGGTGTTAGAACAATTGCAAAAAGGCTTGCTTGACAACCGAGAAGTGACGATCGAAGTCCAAGATCAAAAAAAACCAGCACCGATGATGAACAATGGACTGGAACAAATGGGAATCGATTTGAATGAAACACTTGGTGCGTTGACGCCGAAGAAAAAAATCGAACGAACAGTGACCGTCAAAGAAGCCTTAGAATTATTGATCAAAGAAGAATCAGCAAAATTAGTCAATGATGCGGATATCCATAGTGAGGCAATCAAATTAGCTGAATCAAGCGGCATCATTTTTATTGATGAAATCGATAAAATCACTTCTAAATCGCAACAATCTGGGGAAGTATCAAGAGAAGGTGTCCAAAGAGATATCTTGCCGATCGTTGAAGGTTCACAAGTCAATACGAAATACGGTACCTTACAAACAGACCACATTTTATTTATCGCTTCAGGAGCGTTCCACTTATCAAAACCAAGCGATTTGATTCCTGAATTACAAGGTCGTTTCCCAATCCGTGTTGAGTTAGATGACTTAACTGCTGAGGACTTTGTCAAGATCTTGACTGAACCAAACAATGCGTTAGTCAAACAATATATTGCCTTGATTGGTACTGAAAATGTGACTGTCACATTTACTAAAGAAGCAATCGAACGGATTGCCCAAATCGCTTATGATGTGAATCGTGATACCGATAATATCGGTGCACGACGTTTACACACGATATTAGAGAAATTGTTGGAAGACTTGTTATTCGAAGCGCCAGAAATGCAAATGGGAGAAATTACCATTACAGAAGCCTATGTCAATGATAAATTAGGATCAATTGCGGCAAATGAAGATCTAAGTCGCTATATATTATAAAATCGGAGGAAAAAAATGACGGATTTGTTGACGAACACTCGAAAGATAAACAAATTATTGCAACAAAAAAATACGTTTGATATGCAGGCGGATTTACCTTACGATAAAATGGCGGTCACTTTAGGTGCTGTTTTAGACAGCAATACGTATATCATTGGCAGTGAAGGGGTTTTACTTGGTTATAATGAACGGCACGATGTGAACAATGATCGTGTGAAAACAATGTTTGTGCAAAAACAATTTCCTGATGCCTACACAGAAACAGTCGATATGATCACGAAAACAGAGTCCAATATCCCAATCACAAGCGATATGACGGCATTTCCATTTGAAAGTCGCGAAAAATATCCTTTTGGATTGACGACAGTAGTGCCGATCTTTGGCGCTGGTGAACGCTTAGGAACGATCATTTTAGCAAGAATGGAACAAGCCTTTAACGATGAAGACCTTGTTTTAGCAGAATACGGCGCGACAGTAGTAGGGATGCAGATCCTTTATCAAAAATCACGAGATATCGAAGCGGATGTTCGCAGTACGACCGCTGTCCAAATGGCGATCAATACGTTGTCATACAGTGAATTAAAAGCAGTTCAAGCCATTTTTGATGCTTTAGAAGGTAATGAAGGCCGATTGACTGCCTCAAATATTGCGGACAAGATCGGTATTACTCGTTCGGTCATCGTAAATGCCTTACGTAAATTAGAATCAGCTGGAATCATTGAATCCCGCTCTTTGGGAATGAAAGGCACGTATTTAAAAGTATTGAATGCTCGTTTTAAAGATGAGCTGACGAAGCATAGTTATTAAAAGGAAGATTTTTCAGAGGCTTGCTACTCGAAGAAGTGAGTGTCTGAGAAAAGATGGAGGATGACGATGACTGTTATTATTCAAAATGATCAGCTGATTGCTGAAATTTCCGAACATGGAGCAGAATTGATCAGTTTGAAATCAAAAGAACATGATCTAGAATATATTTGGCAAGGCGATCCTAAGTATTGGGGAAGACATGCCCCCGTTCTTTTCCCTATTGTTGGACGTTTGAAAAACGATCAATATGTGTACCAAGGAAAAACGTATTCAATGGGTCAACATGGTTTTGCTCGTGATATGGATTTTGAGATGGTGGAGCACGAACAAGAACGTGCGAAGTTTGTCCTGAAAAGTACCCCTGAAACAAAAGAGAATTATCCGTTTGATTTTGAATTGGTACTTGTTTATGAATTAGGGGGAGACGGGATCACTGTTCATTATCAAGTTGAAAATATTGGGGAAGAAGAGATGTATTTCTCGATTGGCGGTCATCCAGCATTCAATGTGCCATTAGAAGAAGGTTTGACTTTTGAAGACTTTTATTTGGCTTTCTCTCCTAGAAAATCACGTTTGCGTTTACCATTAGCTGGACCATTCATCGACATGGAACAAAAAACGATTGGACAAACGAACACCAACCTTGCGTTATTTCGGGAGCTGTTTGACCAGGATGCGTTAGTATTTGAAACAAGGGGTTTGAATGCTTACAGTATCCGTAGTGAAAAGTCTAGTCACAGTGTCACCCTCAGTTACAAAGATATGCCTTACGTTGGGATATGGTCGCCCTATCCTAAAGAAGCACCATTTGTTTGTATCGAGCCGTGGTTTGGAATCGCAGACACTGTTGATAGTAATGGGCAGTTGAACGAAAAAGCAGGAATCAATCAATTAGGCGCTCACGAATTATTCAAGACGAAATATTCGATCACTGTCAAGTAAACACAAGTCGATTACATGTGTTCTCTTGATCTAGTTCGATGAAACAAAACATGCCTTCTGAACAAATGAACGAATTGTTGAGCAATCGATCAGTCATTTGTTTAGAAGGCATTGTTTTTTATCATTCATCAAAAAGATTATTTCTTTTTGCTACTATTCAAACCGAATGGGATTCGGCTTTCTGTTTTATTTTTGATACGCTTGATATTGTCTTTATGACGGTAAAAAATAAAAGCGGAGACACCACAAGCAATCAACGTCAAAAGTAAATTTGGTTCTGGTAAGATTGCTGGTGCAATGTATGGTAAGAAGATGGTGGATAAAGTGATCAAGACCGCACTGATCATGCTCGTTAAGCTTACCATGCTCGTGCAGTATAAACTGATCACGAAAATTGCTGATGAATAAAGAAAGAACAGTGGATTGAAGCCTAATAACATACCGGCACTTGTCGCCACTGCTTTGCCACCTTTGAACTTAGCAAAGATTGGAAATGTATGTCCTAAGATCGCACAGACACCAAACCATAGCGGGTTGACAGAAGTGACATGGAAGATGACGGGTAAGGCAGTAGCTAATGTTCCCTTTAAGATGTCCATGAATAATACCACTATTCCAGCGGTTTTACCTAAAACACGAAATGTATTGGTCGTTCCCATATTTCCACTACCGTGTTCACGGATGTCTTTTTTAAAAAAGATTTTACCAACCCATACTCCAGATGGAATGGAACCCAAAAGATATGCTACAATAAACAATAAGATTATTTTCATTTTTTAACCTCTTTCAAGTTGAAGCTAATGTATATTTTAGCATGAAAGAATGCTTCAAACAATCGAAAAAATCGAACGATCGAAAGGAGTCATCCACATGTCATTTAAAAATCCAGAACAAGCGAATATCTTTCGCTATCTTCAAGAAGCAAAAACGATCGCGGTCGTTGGTTTAAGTAATAAGCCTGAACGGACAAGTTATCAGATCGCACAATTACTACAAGAACACGGCTATCGTATCATTCCAGTCAATCCAGTATTGGCAGGGGAAGAAGTGTTAGGCGAAACCGTTGTCGCACAGCTGACAGATATCAATGAACCTATTGATATCGTGGATATTTTCCGCCGTAGTGAGTTTTTACCAGAAGTAGCGGTAGATTTTCTGAAAACAGATGCGAAAGTCTTCTGGGCACAGTTAGGCATTGAGAATGAAGAAGCTGCTGAAATGCTCCAAGCAGCTGGAAGAAATGATATCGTCATGGATCGCTGTATCAAGATCGAATTAGCAAAAATGGAACAATAAAAAACAGGAATAACAGAAATAACAGAAGCACATATCCTGATAGTCAGTGACACTTTTACTGGCAAACGGTTTAGCTAAGTGATGAAAAATGTTTTGACCTGTTATCAAAAAAGAGTAAGTGATCGTTACCACTGACAAGCTGAGAGAAAAGAAAGAAAAAAGCGGGAGAGTTGGTTGTTTCTTGTAATTCTGACCTTCCCTCTTTTTTTTTGAAGACTTTTCTAGTATGATAAGCGTGGTGCGGTTATATCGCAAGTATTATTGAAGGAGCGTTTGCCTTGGCAAAAAAAATTAAAAATGAATACAATGATGCCTCGATCCAAGTTCTTGAAGGATTAGAAGCAGTAAGAAAACGACCAGGGATGTATATCGGGTCGACTGATAGCCGAGGCTTGCATCATTTAGTCTATGAAATCGTTGATAATGCCGTAGATGAAGCTTTATCAGGCTACGGAAATGAAATCGCTGTGACGATCCACGAGGATAACAGTGTGACTGTTACGGATAGTGGACGTGGTATGCCTGTTGGCATGCATGCTTCAGGTATCCCAACGGTCGAAGTTATTTTCACTGTGCTACATGCCGGCGGTAAATTTGGCCAAGGAGGATATAAAACTTCTGGTGGACTTCATGGTGTAGGTGCCAGTGTCGTCAATGCTTTATCTAAATGGCTAACAGTGACGATCGTCCGAGATGGTATCGAATACCAACAAACATTCAAACAAGGTGGAAAACCAGACGGAACGTTGAAAAAAATTGGCAAAACGAAGAAAGCCAATGGGACGTCTGTTCATTTCTTACCAGATGATAGTATTTTCTCAACCACTAAATTTTCCTATGATACGTTATCTGAACGTTTAAGAGAGTCTGCATTTCTGTTAAAAGGTGTAAAAATCACTTTGACAGATCTAAGAGGTGACGAAACAGTTCAAGAAGTCTTTCATTACGAAGAAGGAATCAAAGAATTCGTTGCGTATTTAAATGAAGAAAAAGATACGTTGACGCCAGTAGTCTATTTCTCTGGTGAAAAAGAAGGAATCGAAGTAGAAGTGGCCTATCAGTATAATGATGGCTATTCTGAAAATGTCCTGTCGTTTGTTAACAACGTGCGAACAAAAGATGGTGGGACACATGAAGTCGGCATGAAAACAGCAATGACCAAAGCCTACAATGAATATGCCCGTAAAGTAGGCTTGTTGAAAGAACGAGATAAGAACCTAGAAGGTAGTGACTTCCGTGAAGGACTTGCGACAGTCTTGTCGATCCGGGTACCTGAACATTTGCTACAATTTGAAGGACAAACGAAAGAAAAACTAGGTACACCGATTGCTCGCTCCGTCGTTGATAATGTCATGAGCGAACAAATGGGCTTCTACTTACAAGAAAATAGCGAAATGAGCCAAATGCTGATCCGTAAAGCAATCAAAGCGAGAGAAGCAAGGGAAGCCGCTCGTAAAGCCAGAGAAGAAAGCCGTAATGGGAAAAAACGTAAAAAGGGCGAATCATTACTTTCTGGAAAATTAACACCTGCACAATCGAGAAACCCTAAGAAAAATGAATTGTATCTTGTCGAAGGAGATTCAGCCGGTGGATCAGCCAAACAAGGGAGAGATCGGAAATTTCAAGCGATATTGCCACTTCGAGGAAAAGTCATCAATACCGAAAAAGCAAAAATGCAAGATATCTTAAAAAATGAAGAAATCAATACGATGATCTATACGATCGGTGCCGGCGTCGGGCCTGAATTTTCACTTGAAGATTGCAACTATGACAAGATCATCATCATGACCGATGCGGATACCGATGGTGCCCATATCCAAGTCTTGTTGTTGACATTTTTCTATCGCTATATGAAACCATTGATCGAAGCAGGGAAAGTTTACATTGCTTTACCGCCGCTATATAAAGTATCTAAAGGCCAAGGAAAAAAACAAGTAGTCGAGTATGCATGGACCGATGACGAATTAGCTGCAGTCATCAAGACTGTCGGTAAAGGCTATATGTTGCAACGGTACAAAGGTCTTGGGGAGATGAATGCGGAGCAGTTATGGGAAACGACGATGGACCCAACCTCTCGGACCTTGATCCGGGTGAGGATCGATGATGCTGCGCAAGCAGAGCGACGCGTAACCACCTTGATGGGGGATAAAGTCGAACCACGTCGTAAATGGATCGAAAACCATGTCCAATTCAGCTTAGAAGAAGAACGTAGTATTCTAGACAAAAAAGAAGAAACTGAGACTTCCGCGTCTGTTTCTAATGACCTATTAGAAGAAGAACGCGCAGAAGAAAACAAAAATGAACAATCAGTAGAGGTAGAATAGGAGGTCACCTAATGGAAGAACGTCAAGAAATCCAAGAATTAACGTTAGAAGAAGTGATGGGTGACCGCTTCGGACGTTACTCGAAATATATTATTCAAGAACGTGCTTTGCCGGATATCCGTGATGGTCTGAAACCCGTTCAACGTCGTATTTTATTTGCGATGAACAAAGACGGCAATACGTTTGATAAAGGATTCCGTAAATCAGCAAAATCTGTCGGGAATATCATGGGTAATTATCATCCTCATGGTGACAGCAGTATCTATGATGCAATGGTTCGTATGAGCCAAGATTGGAAACTACGAGAAGTACTCGTAGAAATGCACGGAAACAACGGAAGTATGGACGGAGACCCACCAGCGGCGATGCGTTATACAGAAGCGCGCTTATCGAAATTGAGTGGTGAGATGCTTGCTGATATTGAAAAAAATACGGTCGACCTTGTGTGGAACTTTGATGACACTGAAAAAGAGCCGACTGTATTACCAGCGAGATACCCCAATCTATTAGTCAATGGATCAACCGGTATCTCTGCGGGCTATGCTACTGAGATACCAACGCACAATCTCGCGGAAGTCATTGATGGAACGGTCTATATGATCGACCATCCACAAGCCAGCTTAGACAAATTGATGGAATTCATTCCAGGTCCTGATTTTCCAACTGGGGGCATTTTACAAGGAAAAGATGAAATCAAGAAAGCTTATGAAACTGGTCGTGGGAAAGTGATCCTACGCTCAAAAACGGCGATCGAATCTATCAAAGGAAACAAGCAACAAATCGTGATCACTGAGATTCCTTACGAAGTGAACAAAGCGACTCTTGTCAAAAAAATGGATGAGATACGCTTGAACAAGAAAATCGATGGGATCGCAGAAGTTCGTGACGAAAGTGATCGTACGGGTCTACAGATCGTTGTGGAATTGAAAAAAGACGCTAACGCTCAAGGAATCTTGAATTATTTATTCAAGAATACCGAATTACAGATCAACTACAACTTCAATATGGTGGCAATCGATCATATGACCCCTCATCAAGTAGGGTTGAAGGATATTTTAAGTAGTTACATCGAGCACCGCAAACAAGTGATCACCAAACGTAGTCAGTTTGACTTGGAGAAAGCGCAAAGAAGACAACATATCGTTGAAGGGCTGATGAAAGCTCTATCGATTTTAGATGAAGTCATTGCAACGATCCGTGAGAGTAAAGATAAAAAAGATGCGAAGCACAATTTAGTCCAAATGTTCCAATTTACAGAAGAACAAGCTGAAGCAATCGTTACGTTACAGCTTTATCGTTTGACGAATACAGACATTACCGAACTACGCCGTGAATCGCAAGAATTGATTGCTCTGATCACTGAATTAAATAAAATCCTTTCAAACGATAAAGAATTATTTTCTGTCATGAAAAAAGAACTACGTGAAGTCAAGAAGAAATATGCTTCTTCTCGCTTGACGATGATCGAAGATGAAATCGAAGAAATCAAAATCGATACACAAGTATTAGTTGCGCAAGAGGATGTCATTGTCAGTGTCACACGTGAAGGCTATGTGAAACGAACAAGCCTTCGTTCCTATAGTGCATCAAAACCAGAAGAAATCGGTATGCGTGAAGGAGATTATCTTCTATATGCTGGGGAACTGAATACGTTAGATCATTTGTTACTGGTCACCAATAAAGCCAATGTGATCTATCGACCAGTTCACGAACTACCAGATTTGAAATGGAAAGATGCCGGTGAGCATATCTCACAAACGATAGTGAATCTAGCTGTTGATGAATCCATTTTAGCGGTATTCCCCTATCAGAAAATCGATTCCGAAAAAACATTTGTATTTATCAGTAAAAACGGCTTGATCAAACAGACGCGGATGACAGATTTTGAACCATGGCGTACGTATAAGAGTCGTCCATTGAGTGGCATGAAGCTAAAAGCCAGTGAAGATGAATTAGTGGCTGTCTATCTTGAAAAAGAACAAACAGATCGTGATATTTTCCTTGTTACGCATCAAGGAATGGGCCTACGCTATCCGTTGACTGAAGTGCCAGTTGTTGGAACGAAGGCTTCAGGTGTCAAATCGATCAATTTGAAAGAAGAAGATTATGTCGTTAATGGTTTACTTGTCTTAGCAGAAGGAGATACGCCTATCGTTATCGTCAGCCAGCGTGGGGCAGTAAAACGAATGCTTGCACAAGAAATCAGTCAGACTTCTCGTGCCAAACGAGGTGTGACTGTATTGCGAGAATTAAAGAAACAACCACATCGAGTGATCTATATGTCAGAGGGGCATGCCAAAACGATGACGTTGATCAATCAAAAAGGACAAGAATTACCAATCGATCCGACGGATTATCCAATTGGTGATCGTACGTCCAACGGTTCATTTGTTTTAGATGAGAAAAAAGGCGGAGAAGTACAAATGGTGATTGATTCTCCAACGATGGATATCAAGGAATAACTGTTATAGTTTTTTATGGAATAGCTGGCAACTGTATTATTACAGTTGCCAGCTATTTTTTATTTATTAACATAAAATTAAGACTTGCACAAATAAAATATGAATAGATTCACAATAGATAAATGCCTATGTATCAGCTTTAATAACTACTATTATTTTATATTTGCTTTATTTGTTAATAAAAAAACAAGAAAACCCTTGCATTGGAGGCGACATGTGTTATACTTATCACGTAAAAACTGTTACATAAAACAGAAACGGGAGGTCCATACGATGGAACAATGGAATGGATTTAAAGGAACTAAGTGGAAAGAAGGCGTGGATACACGTGACTTTATCCAAAACAACTATACAGAATACCGCGGTGATGACAGCTTTTTAGAAAAACCCACTGAAGCAACAGAAAATTTGTGGGAAAAATTACAAAAATTGAATGATATCCAATTTGAACGTAATGGTGTATATGACATGGATACAGATGTCGTATCAACAATCACTTCTCACGAAGCAGGATACCTAGACAAAGATTTAGAAAAAATCGTCGGTCTGCAAACTGAAACTCCTTTGAAACAAGCATTCATGCCATTTGGTGGCATCAACATGGCGAATCATGCGTTAACAAGTAACGGCTATGAGCCAAAAGAAGAGTTAACACATATTTTCACAGACTGGAGAAAAACACATAACCAAGGTGTATTCGATGCTTATACTGCAGAAATGCGTGCTGCACGTAAAAACAAGATCATCACTGGACTTCCTGACGCTTACGGACGTGGCCGCATCATCGGTGACTACCGTCGTATCGCATTATACGGAATCGACTATTTGATGGCTCAAAAGAAAAAAGACCATGACAATACAGGCTACCATACGATGAGTGAAGAGGTTATCCGTCTTCGTGAAGAAATCTCAGAACAATATCGTGCATTAGCTCAAATGAAAGAAATGGCTGCAAAATATGGGTATGACATTTCAAAACCAGCTGCAAACGCAAAAGAAGCCGTTCAATGGTTATACTTTGGTTATCTAGCTGCAATCAAATCTCAAAATGGTGCAGCTATGTCGATCGGACGTATCTCTGCATTCTTAGACATTTATATCCAACGTGATTTAGACAACGGTGTGATCACTGAAAAAGAAGCACAAGAATTAATCGACCATTTAGTAATGAAATTACGTATGGTGAAATTTGCACGTACGCCTGAATACAACCAATTGTTCTCTGGCTTCCCGATCTGGGCAACCTTATCAATCGCTGGTATGGGCTTAGACGGACGTTCATTAGTCACAAAAAATGATTTCCGTATGTTGCACACATTGACAAATATGGGACCTTCACCAGAACCAAACTTGACTGTTTTATACTCAGAAAACTTACCAGAAGGCTTCAGAACGTATGCAAGTAAAATTGCGATCGAAAGTTCTTCGATCCAATTTGAAAATGATAACTTGCTTCGTGAACAATGGGGTTCAGATGACTGCGCGATTGCATGTTGTGTATCTGGAACGGTTGTTGGTAAAGATATGCAATTCTTCGGTGCTCGCGCAAACTTAGCTAAGGCTTTGTTATACGCGATCAACGGTGGCGTGGATGAAATGACAGGCGCACAAGTAGGTCCTGAGTATCGTCCGATCACAAGCGACACATTAGACTTTGAAGAAGTAAAACACAACTTCATGAACATCATGGACTGGTTAGCTGAGCTTTATGTCAATACGCTAAACATCATCCACTATATGCACGACAAATATTCTTATGAAGCAGCACAATTAGCTGTCATGGATACTGACTTGAAACGTACATTTGCGACAGGTATCGCAGGTATCTCTCACGCAGCAGATAGCTTATCTGCAATCAAATATGCACAAGTTAAACCAATCCGTAATGACAAAGGGATCACAGTTGACTTTGAAGTAACTGGTGACTTCCCTAAATATGGTAATGACGATGACCGTGCCGATGAGATCGCTGAATGGATCTTAGAATACTTCATGGGTCAAATCAAACGTCATAAAACTTACCGTAATTCAACTCCGACAACTTCATTATTAACGATCACATCAAATGTCGTTTACGGGAAAAATACTGGGAATACACCTGACGGACGTGAAGCTGGTAAACCTTTAGCACCTGGTGCAAACCCAAGTTATCAAGCAGAACAAAATGGGTTGCTTGCAAGCTTGAACTCAACTGCGAAATTCAACTATGCACACGCACGTGATGGTATCTCTAATACACAAACAATCAACCCTTCTGGTTTAGGGAAAGATGAAGAAACAAGAATCGACAACTTACGTAACGTCTTAGATGGTTACTTCTCAAGAGGAGCATACCACTTGAACGTGAACGTATTCAGTAATGACTTATTGCGTGATGCCATGGAAAACCCAATGAAATATCCAAACTTAACGATCCGTGTTTCTGGATATGCGGTTAAATTCCGTGACTTGACAAGAGAACAACAATTAGACGTATTAATGAGAACGTCACACGACAGAATGTAAGACAATTAATGCAGTGTAAAAAGGAAAGGCAAAAGTTCCGCATGAGCTTTTGTCTTCCTTTTTTACAACTATATGTAAAAAAAGGATATATAGAGTGTTAGAGGCAAACAGATAGATCTCCTCTTCACAGCGTGTTGAGAAGTCGCAACATTGTCCGTGGCTCATAACGAAAGAAACTAAAGAAAAGAAGTGATTAAAATGGAAGAACAAACAAAAGGCTATGTCCATTCGATTGAAACATTTGGGTCTGTAGATGGACCAGGCGTTCGCTTTGTCGTCTTCATGCAAGGTTGTCGCATGCGTTGTGAATTTTGCCATAACCCAGACACCTGGAATATTGGTGGAGGAAAAGAATATACCACAGATGCAATTTTAGACCAAGCAGAACGTTACCGTTCTTATTGGGGGAAACAAGGAGGGATCACGATCAGTGGTGGTGAACCTTTATTGCAGATCGATTTCCTGATCGAATTATTCCAAAAGGCGAAAGAACGTGGCATTCATACAACAATCGACACATGTGGAAAACCATTTAGCCATGATGAGCCTTTCTTTTCTCGTTTTGAAGAGTTGATGAACTATACGGACTTACTGTTATTCGATATCAAACACATCGATAACGAAGCACATAAAAAATTAACTCATTGGGGCAATGAAAATATCTTAGAAATGGCTCAGTATCTTTCAGATATCAAGAAACCTGTCTGGATTCGTCATGTGTTAGTCCCAGAACGTAGTGACTATGATGAGTATTTGATCCGCCTTGATGCATTCATCAAAACACTTGAAAATGTCGATCGTGTGGAAATCCTTCCTTATCATACAATGGGTAAATACAAATGGGAAACGCTTGGTTTGACGTATCCATTAGAAGGAATCGAACCACCGACAAAAGAACGAGTAGAAAATGCAAAACGTCTTCTTCATATCGAAGATTATACAAAGTATTTAACTAGATAGACGCGAACGGAAGGAAGATAAGTATTGCTTCTTTCCGTTTTTTTGCTATTATTGAATAGGAGAAAACAAAAAGGAGCGAGTCAAATGTCAAAAGTTTTAGTTTTTGGTCATCAAAATCCTGATACAGATGCAATTGGAGCAGCGATTGCATTTTCATATTTGCAAAATCAATTAGGAGTAAACGCTGAGCCTGTCGCTTTAGGCACGCCAAGTGAAGAAACACAATTTGCACTAGATTACTTCAAATTAGAGGCGCCTCGAGTGATCACATCGATCAAAGAGGAACAAGCAGATGTCATGCTTGTCGATCATAATGAATTCCAACAAAGTGTGGTAGATATTGCGGAAGCTACGATTCTAGCAGTAGTTGACCATCATCGTATCGCCAACTTTGAAACAGCGAATCCATTGTATTATCGTGCTGAACCAGTGGGTTGTACAAGTACGATCATTCTAAAATTATTTAAAGAAAATCAAATTGAGATTCCGAAAGAAATCGCTGGAATCATGTTATCAGCAATCATTTCAGATACATTGTTGTTCAAATCACCAACTTCAACAGAAGCAGATCAATTGGCTGCAAAAGAGCTAGTTGAAATCTCTGGTGTAGACTTAGAAGCGTATGGTTTAGACATGTTGAAAGCAGGTACAAATCTAAGTGATAAACCAGCAGAAGTATTACTTGATCTAGATGCGAAAAGTTTCCCTATGGGTGAAGCAAGTGTTCGTATCGCTCAAGTCAATACAGTTGATCTAAATGAAGTAATGGATCGTCAAGCTGAACTTGAAACTGCTATGCAAACAGAGATCGCGACAAATGGGTATGATCTTTTTGTTCTTGTTGTAACAGACATCTTGAACAGCAACTCAGAATTATTGATTGCTGGTGAAAGAAAAGAACAAGTTGAACAAGCTTTTGGCGTGAAGTTAGAAAATAATCGCGCATTTTTACAAGGGGTCGTTTCACGTAAAAAACAAGTGGTACCTCAATTAACAGAAGTTTTCAATTAGGCAATGAGATTGGAAGAAGGGAGTGGGAGTGTAACCAGTTGACTGGGACCTCCCGCTTTTTTCATTCAAGGTGTCACATAGAAAGCAGGTAAACAGATATGCAATATTTTTATTCTTTAGAGAACGAACGAAAACTAATTGAGCATCCGCTCTTCCAACCAATGATCGACTATTTGATCGAACAAGGCTCACAAGAGGTCATTTTACGCCAACTAAAGAAAGCATTTCCCCAAAAGAAAATGGAACACTTTCTTGATCAAATGATCGATAGTGGCTTGATCATCCGAGAAAATCGCCGTTACCGCTGTGCTTTTCCGGTCTATGACCAAGGAGATTTCCAAACAGAGATCAATCAACTGACTAAAGAATTGATCAATGAATTAATGAAACAACCGGAACACCTCAGAAATCTCTTCTTATCAGAAGAAATTTGGGATTTCTGCCATGAAACAACGTCTCCTTATTTTTATGCCACTACTTTTTCAGTTCCTACGATTGTGCGGTTGGAAGCAGGAAATGAGAACTATCGCTTTGTAACGCTCAACCAAGGAGAGAACGTGGTTTCTTTACCAACGTATTTCCATCTCCAAAAACAGCAAACCCCACTATATGAGGAATTTCAGGCTCTAGGGCAGTTGATTGGCGATGTGAATGAAACCTATTTTTTTGACCAAATAGAAGTGATTATCGAACGAATTTGTGAAAACAAATACAAAAAACGCCGTGAGTCGATTTTTTTAGATGCCTTATTATTAGCGGGGGTTGTTGTCCAACAGGAGCAATATCAATTGCTCTTGCCTGTAACAGAGGATAGGAATGACGCATTGCTACAAAAATATAAACCTTCAACGGAAACACCGATGCAAGCCGCCTTTATTAAAGAACAAGCGTTGGTCGAAGTCATGCGGCAATTGGATTTAAAATCTTATTCTTATATCAAGAAAATATGACCTCAACAATTGTCGGGGATCCCGCCGACTAAAACCGAAAAAAGTGAGAACAGAAGGAACTACTTCGAAAAATCAGGCAGCATCCACAAAAATTAGAAAATAATTTTTGTGGATGCTGCCTGATTTCACGAGACTTAACACTCCTGTCCAGATCTCATTGGGATCATGCTGCTTTACGAAAATGCCGCATCATATAAGCCAAATTCCCAATAAACAAGATATCTAGAATATTACTAGTGATTTGGATATTGGCAGAATTAATCGATGGCGCAAAGGCTAGGATGAATAGTGCTACGAGACTATAGCAAAAACAGAAAAAGGTGCTGGTTTGTATGACCATTGGCATTCTTAATTGCTTGGTGATCAATGAAAAAATAAAGAAAGTAAATATCGTTAAAATCACAACTAAACCGTTAATAATGAAGAAAAAAAGTGAATCTTGATTAACCGTATAGAGCATAGCTGTTAAAAGGTTCAGTGATTTCAGTATCACGAAAATAACATTTACTTCATTAAATGTATTCATCTTTTTTTTAGCAAAATAGGCGGCGAAACATAACGAGAAGATAAGGCCGCAGAAAGTAGAAAGAATCAAGAATGTTGGGTTGTCAGTCGATTGGTTCAGCTCGGAATGGTCAAGCAATAACCAGCCAAATGAATTGCATGGGATGCTTGAAGTCTTAAAATAAGCATAAAAGAAAAAAAGTAAAGCATTCAAAACGGCAAAAACAGATCCCCAATGTAGATAGGTCGTTGTTTTTTGTTGTATTTCCATAAGTACTCCCATAAATTTAATGATATACAATATAATAACAAAATGATGAGGAATTGTCGATGGTTTTTAATAAAACAAATAAATAGACGATGGTCGGATGAAAAAATTTCATCGGATCATCGTCTATTTTGTGAATATTCATTTCACATTACTTCGACGTTTGCGCACTTTCTTTGTCCAGAATCCGCCAGAAATATATTTTGGTTCGTAGGAGATAATAAAAGCGCGTTCTTCAACTTCTTTGATCAAGCGATAAAGCTCACGTTCACTTTTGCGTGGAGATAAAATCTCTAGAACTAACCGTTCACCTTCTAAACCAGTTGCTGACGTTTGAGTCACTCCAAACCCATTTTGTCGAAGAATGATCGGTAAATTTTTATCCTCTGAAGTATTTGCTGGTAGGATCGTCGTTACCATGATATATCCTAGTGCTAATTTATCCTCAATGGCAATCCCAACACTGATACCAACAGCATAGCCTAACGCATAAACGAACAAATTCAATGGATTATCTAAGCGGTCTAAAACCAGCGATAAACCAACGATATAAATAGTGATCTCAACCATACTAACTAATGGAGCGATGTAGCGATAGCCTTTCATGGTCAACATAAAGCGTAGGGTATTTAATGTGATGTAAGCGAAATTGATGAAAAAGATCATCGCTAACATTTTTGGATCGAACATAATAAGAACTCCTTTCAGTAGCGTCTATGTTCATCATATCAGAAATAATGCGATTGAAGAAAAGAATAAACGTTTATTACTTTAAAAAAATGATAAAATGATTATAATAGAATTATAAAGAGAGTCAGGTGAGCGCGATGAAGCGAATGAACAGGGTCATTGGAGTCAGTCATATATGTAGTATTTTTCTTAGTATGTATTTAGGGACCCATGCGATCCAACAACCCATTGAAGCGAATTCCTTGTTATTCCCAATCTCACTAACTGATGGGGTAATATTAAGTATTTTTCTTTTTCTAATGGTGTTTATTGGTAATATTTTTGGTAGTGTGGCTAGCTTCTTTAAAATGTCGATTTCCCCAGCCTTATCCATAGGATTAGGAACCATAGGAATATTCGCCATGTTATTCTTTGTTAAAAGAATGGATTTTTATACTATTACATTTGGGCTACTATGCCTTGTACAAGTCATGCTAAGTTTATGGTTGTCTTTACGGTCAACCAATCTAATGAAAATCAGGTGAATCAATCAGTG
The DNA here is from genome assembly GCF_051714725.1 of Enterococcus sp. AZ095b. Lineage (NCBI taxonomy): Bacteria > Bacillati > Bacillota > Bacilli > Lactobacillales > Enterococcaceae > Enterococcus > Enterococcus sp. AZ095b. Next base: position 1,208,343 of record NZ_JBIOSL010000001.1, read on the forward strand.
AATCCAATTATTTTGAAACGAACCATCAAAAACATACCCGTATTAGAAGTTGTCCAAAAAGAGTTGAAGACAGAGAAAATCCCAGTAGTGATCTACTATCATGGTTGGCAGACAAGCAAGGAGCTTGTATTGACTCAAGGTAGAAAAATGGCTAAAAAAGGGATGCGAGTTTTGCTTCCAGATGCGATGAACCATGGCGAGCGTAAACAACCCGTTTCAAAAATTCCTTCCTTTACTTTTTGGAGTAGTATCTACGGGAATCTATTCGAGTTTGATACATTGATCGAACATCTAAAAAAACGTGAACTTCTTTCAGATAAATTAGCTGTGGGTGGTGTGTCAATGGGTGGAATGACCACTTGTGCATTGCTAGCCAAACACCCAGAAATCACTGGCGGAATTTGTTTGATGGGATCACCATCACCACTTGAATATGGTGAAGAAATCTCACGTAGAGCACAAGAATTCCAGTACAAGTTGCCCGTTGACTACTTTGATTTGATTTCTTGGGTTAACCAATATGATCTATCTTTACAACCAGAAAAATTAGCAGGTCGTCCTTTATTTTTCTGGCATGGTGAAAAAGATGAAAAGATTCCTTTTCGACAAGTGTCTAAATTTGTCAAAAAAAACCAAGATAAGTCTTATGGTAAGGGAATCGTCTTTCGTGCTTCTTCGGAAAAACGTCATATGGTTGAAGTCCCATTGATGGATGAAGCAGCGGATTTTTTGAGCCAAATGATGGCTGTGTCTATATAGTAAGTAAGAGGACTAAATAGATAAAACGTCTATCAAAGAGAAATTTTTTTCTTTGATAGATTTTTTTTCAGAACTACTTGAGAGTTGCTCTTTTTTAGCACAAATCTTTGCTATAATGACTATAGTTATGGAATTAGGCATGGAAGGGGAGATTTTATGCCAACATTGGCAGATGTAGCTAAACGAGCAAATGTCTCGAAAATGACGGTTTCTCGGGTGATCAATCATCCAGAACAAGTCACTGATGAGCTAAAGGAACTAGTTTTTACAGCCATGGCTGAATTGGATTATCGTCCAAATATTGCAGCAAAAGCGTTAGTTTCGAACCGTTCACAGATCATCAAGTTGTTTATTCTTGAGGAAATCGATACCACGGAACCCTATTATATGAATCTACTCATGGGAATTGCTAAAAGGATTGGTAAAGAGCACTATTCCTTGCAATTAGTGACCAACGATGCTTTTGACGTCGGCTCCTGCGATGGTTATATCATCACTGGCGTGCGTCAAAGAGATTTTGATTGGATCAATCGTCTAGAAAAGCCAGTCGTGTTATTTGGTGAAAATCGTATGGGCTATGATTATGTTGATAGCGATAATCAATATGGGACCGCCAAAGCGACACAATATGCCTTAGAAGTTGGTTATCAAACGGTTGTTTATATCGGCATTGATGAAGCAGAACCTTTTGAACTATCTAGAGAAGCGGGCTATCTAAAAGTGATGGAAGAGGCTGGGCTAACTCCGAAAATGCTGCGTTTTGATAATCATTCCACCACACCAGAAAAATATATCACGGAACATTGGGACGAATTTTCAGATAAAACGTGTTTTGTTTGCAGTTCTGATCGTTTAGCGCTTGGTATCGTTCGTGGCATCACACAAGTTGGCGGACAGTTACCCGATCAATTTGGCGTTATTGGTTTCGATGGCGTATTTCTTGATCAAATCAGTTCCCCAAAACTGACTACCGTTAAACAAGACATCATTCGTATGGGGGAAGTGTGCGGCGAAATGCTATTAAAGAAAATTACTGAAAAAGGAGCAAGCCAAGGATACCGTCACTTTTTCCCAGAATTGATCATTCGTGAAACGACAAGAAAGTTAAATAAGACTAACGCTTAGCTATAGAAAATAGACGATTTGTGCTATTATAAGAGAAAGTCCACTTAAAAAGGATGGTTTACATGACAGAAATCAAACGAAAACATTTTCGCTTTCCTGCATACGATGATCACATAGGTGTAAAGTTAAAAAATGAAAATAGGCGTGTGCTGTTTGACGGACAAGATGATCTGATGACCGATACAAGCGACAAACCATTGTTCGAGCAAATCAATGAATTTCATTTTGAGGATTATTCAAAAAATGAAAAAAATCCTCATTCGACAGTCAATGTTCGGCATGCTTCAACACAAAAAGCAAATCTAGCAAAACATAAACAAAATTTGCCAGACTATAGGCAGAGTAAAAAAACACAAACCAAACGAAACAGTCAGACGAATTTTGGCTATAATCGTCATGCCAGCCCTTCAGAGCAAAGACCAACACAAGAAAAAACAAGCCAATCACGAAGTGTATTCAATAGTTCGGGAAGAGAACGTTCTTATTTTGTACCTAAGTACGTACCAGCTTCGATCATTCCTGATCCGAAGAAAAATAAAATCTCTGAAGAAGAATTGCTCGCTTCGATCAAAAAAGAAAAGAATGCGTATCTTTTATTTGAAACAGAAAATACACCCTATGATGGAAAACAAGGTGTAACAATGAACCAAGAGAAAAGTTCAAGTAAGAAAACTCATGGAGTATTAGATCGTTCGTTGGAAGGCCTGATCAATGACCAAGGTAATTCCTTGAAAGGCAATGGTTATTTCCAATAAGTAGTAACTGCTCAAGTATGAGAAAAAGTTGTTCCTTCAAACATTCAGACACATAAGAAACAAGCAGGACTTGTGAAAAAATGTCTGGATGTTGGAGCGGAACAGCTTTTTTTTGACCGACTATATTATTGCAGTAGAAAGGAACAGGAAAATGATAAATAGACCCTCATCAATGAAAAGGTTTGGTTTTACTTATGAGACCCCTTATCCACAATTGATTGAAGAAGATACTATGGTACCAAAACCTGGCGAACACGACTTATTGATCGAAGTTGTAGCACTTTCGATCAATCCTATAGATACGAAGCGAAGAGAAATCGTCAAAGAAGAAACATTCACTGTGCTCGGCTATGATAGTGTGGGTTATGTACGGGAAATGGGCGCGGCTGTAAAGGGGTTCGAGCTGAATGACCGTGTCTATTATGCAGGAACGACTCAACGCGAAGGGAGTCAACAAGAGTATCAAATCGTTGATGCACGGATCGCTGCAAAGGCTCCTAAGAATCTTAGCGACGAAGCTGCTGCAGGGATTCCATTGACTGCACTCACTGCCTATGAATTGCTATTTGAAAATTTTCAGTTAGTTCCTCAAGAAAAAGCAAATGAAGGGAAAGAGCTTTTGGTGATCAATGGAGGAGGTGGCGTTGGTTCGATCATGACGCAACTAGCGAAGTGGACGGGTATGAAAGTTTATGCAACTGCTAGTCCGCAAAATTTTGGATGGCTTGAAAAAAATTGCGTAGATGTTCCGATAGATTACCATCATTCTCTTTATGACCAATTAAAACAAGCTGGGAGCGAGGGTGTTGACTATATCGCAGTGTTGTATGATATTGAATCCTATCTACCAGAAATAAAAAAAATCATTCAACCTTTAGGGCATATCGGAATGATCGTCAATACAAAAGCGAAAATCGATTGGAATGAATATAAAAATGATTCAATCAGCTTCCATTGGGAGTATGTTTTCACGAAAACAGATCATAATAAAGAAATCGCAACACAAGGCGCAATCCTAGAGACATTGACAAAGTTATTTGAAGAAAATAAACTTCATAGCCACGTAACAACTGTTTACTCAGATGGTATCAGCCGAGCTTCACTTGAACAAGCGATGAAGTTGGTGAAGGAAGGTAGCCAGCAAGGCAAAGTCGTTTTGTCAGGTGGGTTCAAATCCACCGGTGGAAAAATGGCTCGATAAGACAAGTAGTAAGAATGACTATAAAAAAGCAACTGTGGCTGGAACATGGTTTCTCTCGCACTATCTAAAACCAGATAAACGGCGAGAAATAAACACTTCTGTTCCGACCTCAGTTGCTTTTTATGGTAAGAGTTCAATCTATATATGAATCTTCCACAGGTTCTAATTGATTGACTGTTGGGGATGGAGCTGTGATTTTTTTGAAAGGATTAGCGAAGCGGAAGTACTTCACTTTATTCAATGTATAAGATAAAATTGAGCAACTCAAAAGAGTATAGGCAAAATGCGTAAAATCCAAATACAACAAAGACACAACTAAAATCCCAAACGTGATAACAAATAGACTTTTCCCGATATTCACATGATAATATTTTTCAATTGCTTGATAAACGATATCGGTTCCGCCAGTGCTGCCCCCAAAACGAAAAACTAAGCCACAACCGATTCCCGAAAGAATGCCAGTCATTAGACTATTCACTAAAAGATTTCCAACAGCAAAGTGGACATTTAAATTTTCCCATACATGCAAGAAGAAGACCAGAGAAAATGTTCCGACGATCGTTCGAATAAATGCATGTTTTCCAAAAATAAACAAGGAAATCAGCAATAAAGGTAAATTTATGATCAGTGAGGTGATGGAAGGCGCAAAGCCAAATAAATGATTAAGTAAAAGAGCAATTCCTGTGACACCACCGTCAGCTAATTTTGAAGGGAGATTGATTCCGGTTACCGCTAATCCATAAAGAGCAGCCCCAAAAATAATTCCACATAAGTCTAATAAAAATTTTACTTGTTTCATCTCTAACCTCTTTTCTTTTTGAAAATTTTCAGCAATCTTTATATTACACTGAACGGCTCTATAAATTCAATAGGTAAATAGAAAAAAATATACATAATGAAGTGTATTTAATTTCGGTCAATCATTCCTTGTAAAACAATCTTTTAAATCAAAAATGATTCTATGTAAAAATATGTATTGCATAATTTAGGGATAAAAAAATAGTGAATAAAATAGTGTGATAAATAAAAAAATGTATTTAAATATAAAAAAACATAAATTATTTTATTAAATTTAACGATTATGATGTTAAAACAACCGATTTTTACTTTTTTGGTCACTGACACACAACTTAAAGTATAATAATTATTGAACAAGCCAGTAAACAAGTATCTCCCCCACGAGATTTTAAAAGTTACTGGCTGTTTTTTTTGTTCAAAATTCCAACTTCTACTTTACAACGGGAACAATTGTTCGTATAATAAAAGAGCGAACAATCGTTCGGTATAAAATAATAGAGGTGATCAGAGATGCAATCAACGAGACGTTTTGGTGCGATGTTGTTGATTTTATTTTTTGGAATTATTATAGGTAATTATGGGTTACAAACAGCATTATTGATTTTTTTACCTTCGTTTGTATTATGGTTTGTGATGTGGGATGAAAAAAAATATCGACAAAATGAACGAAAACGCAGGTATGAAGAAACCTTCTATCAACATAGAGCTACGTACGATTCAAAATAACTAAATACAAAAACAAAACTTGCAATCACTTCTCACCATCTAGTGGATTGCAAGTTTTTTTTAAAACAACTTAGTTGGGGATTTACTTCGCTATGTTTATACTTAAAGGAGAACAGAAAGGAAGGTCATATGAATACGTTTATCGAAACGCTCAGTGAGAGAAAAGAAGAGTTATTCGCAGCAACATTTCAGCACTTATCTATTTCATTGATTGCATTATTGATTGCCGCAGTGATTGCGATCCCGCTTGCTATTTGGGCAGTCAACCACAAAAGAATGGCAGAATTTTTGTTACAAGTAACGAGTGTGCTGCAAACCATTCCCTCACTTGCACTTTTAGGATTATTGATTCCATTTGTAGGGATTGGCACTTTACCGGCATTGATTGCCTTGATCTTATACGCCTTATTACCGATATTTCAAAGCACTTATATAGGATTAGCAGAAATCGATCCATCAATTGAAGAAGCAGCAGTTGCTTTTGGGATGTCTCGTTTTCGAAGATTGATCAAAGTAGAGTTACCCATCGCGCTGCCTGTCATTATCTCAGGTATCCGCACTGCGTTAGTATTGATCATTGGTACAGCAACATTAGCAGCCTTGATCGGTGCTGGCGGGCTAGGAACATTTATCTTACTAGGAATCGATCGGAATACACCTGTTTTAACTTTGATCGGCGCAATCAGCTCCGCCTTGTTAGCTATTGTTTTCAGTAGCTTGATCCGTCTATTACAACACTTGAAACCTCGTTATACGATGATCACTTTAGGCTTGATTTTGACTTTAGTCGCAGGTGCTTCCATTTATCAAACTGGTTTCTTAAAACAAGAGAAAATCACGATTGCCGGTAAGCTTGGTGCAGAACCAGATATATTGATCCAGATGTACAAAGGATTGATTGAAGAAGAAACCGAAGCGGAAGTCGAATTAAAACCGAATTTCGGTAAAACCAGTTTTCTATTCAGCGCTTTAGAAAACAAACAAATTGATATTTATCCTGAGTTTACTGGAACAGTATTAGAGAGTCTGGTTACAGTTCCAGAATCAATCAAGGACCAAAAATTAACAAAAGAAGAAACGTATCACGAGGCCAATAGACTGTTAAATGAACAGTTCTCAATGACACTTTTAAGTCCGATGGCTTATCAAAACACATATGCTCTTGCTGTTAAACGTGACTTTGCGGATGAGCACCAAGTAAAATCAATTTCTGATTTAGCTAAAATCGAAAATCAAATCAAGGCAGGGTTCACGTTAGAATTTATCGATCGTGCAGATGGGTACAAGGGGATACAGGAACTTTATCAGTTAGATTTTCCGAGTGTCCAAAGCATGGAACCTAGTTTGCGTTACCAAGCAATAAATAATGGTGATGTCAATGTAGTTGATGCCTATTCTACCGACAGTGAACTGAAACAATACGATTTAGTCGTCCTAGAAGATGACCGAGGCTTGTTCCCTACCTACCAAGGCGCACCATTGATGAATGAAGATTTTGCCAATGATCATCCAGAAGTCGTGGCAGCTTTAGAGAAACTTAGCGGCAAAATAACGGAAGAACAGATGCAAACGATGAATTATCAAGTAAATGTCGAGAAAAAACAACCAGCTGAAGTGGCACGACAATTTTTGGTTGACCAAGGTTTAGTGAAGGAGGATAACAATTGACCGAACTGATTGAATTTAAAAACGTCCAAAAAACCTTTAATGACAAGTATGCAATTAGACAATTAGACCTCTCAATCAATGAGGGAGAGATCTTTGTATTGGTAGGTCCTTCGGGAAGTGGAAAGACAACTTCACTAAAAATGATCAATGGACTCTCATTACCAAGTGTCGGTGAGGTATATTTCAAAGGTAAATCATTAAAGGACTATAACTTGCAAAAAATGCGTTGGCAAATGGGATATGTCTTGCAACAGATTGCATTATTTCCAACGATGACTGTCAAACAGAATATCGAAGTGATCCCTGAAATGTTAGGCTGGGAAAAACAGAAACGATCCGAGACTTCGGATCAGTTACTGACAAAAGTTGGTTTAGATCCTGATGTCTATCGTGATCGAATGCCACAAGAATTGTCTGGAGGAGAACAACAGCGTGTAGGGATCATTCGGGCGTTAGCAGCCAATCCTGAAGTGATCTTGATGGATGAGCCTTTCAGTGCGTTGGACCCTTTATCAAGAACTTCCTTGCAGGAGCTTGTTTTATCACTTCATAAAGAATTAGGTACGACGATTGTTTTTGTTACCCATAATATGGAAGAAGCAATTAAACTAGGGGATCGCATCGCTGTGATGAAAGAAGGGGCATTGATCCAATGTGATACACCAGAACAATTATTGATGCATCCTAAGAATGACTTTGTACGTAGTTTCTTCGAGGAATCGATCCAAGAAAAAGATCAGACAGTTGAACAACTTGTACTTGCTGGCTTTTTTGAGAAAGAGATCACTGAACAACGAAGAGTGGTTCAGCTTGATACACCACTAAAACAATTATTTGCTCAACTAGAAGCAGTCGAAACAGTCAACATCTATAAACAAGAAATTCTGATTGGATCGATCTCCAGAGAAAATGTTTTTGCATTTCTAAGTGGGAAACAGAGTTGATTTGGATGTTTTAGACAGGTGAACAATGACTTATTTAGATAACTAGACACAAAGAAGTAGTGGTTCAATAAAAGTTATTTAAAAAAATATTAGAATAACAAATAAAGAAATGATTGAATAAAGGCGTTGAATTTCGGATGCTTTTATTCGATCATTTATTATTACGAATATTATTTAACGGTAAATTAAAAATATCTCATGTTATCTTCATTTTTCTTGTAGACATAAGACGATTTATATTTTAAAATTATGATTAAGTAATAGTACATATATTTTTGTTGAAATCTTATTTCAATGATAAATCTAAAAGAAAATTGAATAATCATATAAGAAAAAAATAAAAAAATCACAGACGGGGTGTTATTTTTTTGTTTATTACTGTGCTTTTTTATTAGATTTGGGGGAGTAAAATGAAAGGAATATTAAATAAACAAAGTACAAGGCAATTAGCATTATTAGAATTGCTGTGGGAAAATGAATGGTTGACCGTATCGAAAATTGTCCAAGTCATCGGGGGAGTCGAAAAGACGATACGAACGGATATCAAACATTTAAATGAAATAATCAAACCGCTTAAAATTGAAACATCTTTTAAACACGGGGTTTTCTTGGATAAAACACTTGGGGTCTCAAAAACACATCTTTATTCTTTGTTTTTGCAAAACTGCATCGAATGTCAGATCATCGAAGAAATTTTTATCAATCCGAAGCTTTCTAAAGGTGAGTTATGTGATTGCTTGTTTATCTCAGAGACACAGTTGAACCGCTTGTTGGCCAAGCTAAATTCAGTTTTAGAAAAATTTTCAATACAAATCAGTCATGAATTGACGATTGAAGGTTCAGAGATAAATATTCGTAAATTATTTGCTAGTTTGATGTATGAAAAATATCTTTCTGCGGAACCGCTTCTTTTAAAAGAAGAGTTTGACCTGATCGATCGATTGATCCAATGTTTTTATGAGGAAAACATAACGATCATTGAAGCGAATGACCAACATCATTTTTTATTAAATAAAATACATTTAAAAGTACTAGCTGCGCTATATCGATGCAAGCAAGGCGCTTTTATAGAAAAAAAAGCAACTGTTTTTAACTACAAAACCATTTTGAATGACGAAGAATTAAAACGTAGATGTAAAGAATCTTTTGAAATTGAACTGAATGAAGACATATTATACAATTTATTTGCCAACTATTGCGAACCTTTTAAAGTGACCGGAGCTTGCCAACAGTTTGGTAGGTTTCAATCATCCTTACATAGTAAAATTGAACGACTGATCAAAGATTTATCTCAACGATTTAATATCGAGTGTTCCCATAGTGATACATTGATTGCTGACATTTTATGGAGTAGTTTTCGAATCACTGGCCCGACTTTCATATTGAACAATGTGATTGAAGAATTTGTTTTAGAATTAATGGGTGAAAATCAAACAATCATGTTTGAATTAAGAGAGTGTTTTGCAGAAATATATGAAGAACTTGAACTTAAACCGTTTGATAAGAAAAATATGGTGTATCAATCGATCTATAGTTTGGTTACACAGTGGTCTGATTTTAGGATCGAGATGAAAAAGACCTATCAGATCAAAGCTGCATTGATCTTGGATGTTCCCATTGGTCATTTGCGTATGTTGAAGGAAGAAATCGAAATGCATTTCAGAAGTACGTACTCCGTTGATATCTTGTCACCATTTGATCTGTTCAGCCAAGTAAAATTAGAAAAATATGACTGTGTGTTGACAGATGTTTGTACAATCCGAGGGTCCATCGAACAACCGAGGGTGATTGGCATCCCACATTATTTCGATAATGAGTTCATTCACAAATTACATACTTTTATTATAAACAGAAAAGAAAGTGTCAAGTTATTTAGAAAAGAACTTGTGATGTAATCTGTTTAATAATCCAATTTATTAGATATGCCTATACTGGTATATCTTTTCTTATTTTTAATTAATAAAAACGCAAAAAATCATTGCTAAACATCTGTTTTGAAAATGGTTATAAATAGAATGATCACTGAATAAATGAGAATACATTAACTTTTTAATCTATACCAATTTTTTTAATGATAGAATTATTGACATTTTCAATACATTCACCTATAAGTTCTAACGTTATTTTACCAAGCGGTCGGTAGATTGAGATTATTTTTAGATAAATCATTATGTTAAAAATAATGTAGACGTTCAATATTTTTTGTTTGGAGAGGTGGAACCGAAATGAGAGAAATCTTAGATGGACGTTTGAAACGTCAGTTGAAGATTTTGGAAATATTATGGGATACTCAGTGGATGACGACAGCTGAATTAGCCGAAATGATCGAAAGCTCAGAAAAAACAACTCGAAATGATCTTTCACAAATCAATGAGATGATTGCACCGCTGACAATTGAAACCTCCTTTAGATCAGGAGTATTGCTAAAGAAAAATATGAAAACACCAAAAGCATTCATCTATTCAAAAATTTTGAGTAAAAGTTTGGAATATACCTTACTTGAGACACTATTTTTTAGAAGAGTAAGTTCAAAAGACGATCTGAGTGATAGTTTATACATATCTGAAACACAAGTATCACGTGTTATTAATCGAATCAATCAAGTCATCAGTAAATATGAATTTCAAATCAATAATCATCTCGATATTGTAGGTAATGAAGGGAATATTAGAGATTTTTTTTCTGCTTTCTTTGCAGAAAAATATAATTTACCTGAGAATTTAATGAAAGGCGATGATCTCTCTCTGATCACGGATATCATCGAAGTATTTGTAAAAGAGAATACGATCTGGGCATTAGTCAATAATGACAATCATTTGTTTTTAGGAAATATGAAATTTCATTTATTTATTTGTTTTGTTCGTTTGAAGCAAGATTATCAGTTGATCTCGAGGAATATACCGTTTATTTTCCAACATTTCGCAAATGAAACAGAACTTTTAGGACGTATCAATGAAAAGTTTGTCGTCAATTTAAGAGAAGAAAACCTCCAACAACTTTTCTATGAGTTTTATCAACCGATTCATCCGACTTTACGATTACAATATTTAAATGTCCAAGTTGATGCAGTAAATCAAAAAAATAAACTAAATCAAGTAATTGAATACTTAGAAAATAAGTTCGGTATAGTTTGTGAAAATCGTGATCAATTGATTCATGATATTTATTGGACAACCATGAATATGGTAAGACCCACCTATATTTTACATAATAAGAAACGAGAATTTTTTCAAAACGTAAAAAGAGACAGTCCCACACTAGTGAAAGATTTAGAAGACCGATTTTTTGAGATTTATCAGACATTAGGATCTGCATTTCATAGTTATTTAGATGAAATGATCCATCAATCTGTCTTCAAGTTGTTGACTTCCTGGTCAGATCTATGGGTACAAGTACGGAAGCAAAAGATAAAACTCCATGTCGCCCTATTATTAGATAGTTCTTATGATCATATGTGTATGCTCAAAGAGGAAATCAAATTTTATTTTCGACATAATATCAATATAGAGATTCTTCACCCTGCGACAAAAATACAAAATGATTATTTAAAAAAGTTTGATTGTCTTCTGACAGATATATATTTCAATGACTATTTTGAAGTGCCTACTCTTGGAATTTCTAACTATTTAGATGAAGCCATCATTGATAAATTGGTCGAGTACTATCACATCAAAGTGGATGAACTTGCTGAGATTTGATCTACTATACAAAAATCAGTTGGCAATTATTTCTGTTGGTGGGAATTATTAAGAAAAGTTCAAACTGATTAGTTAAAATAATATGTTATTTATTTTTTCTTGATTTCATATGGACTCTATAATGCTATTTTATCACTGTTATATATGGGGGATTGGTCAATTATTGTAATTCTGGTTTGTATTTGTTACTAAAATAAATAACTATATATTCTTATTTTGTTTACCAAACTGGCGGTAAAACTTGGTTTTAAAAGTGCTGGTTTTTTAAGGATAATTGTTTTGTGGGAATCGTGTCGTTTATATTAGGAGGTGAAGGGTGAGATAAAAAAGACGATGTATTACATGATAGGTGTGTTGTTGTTATGCTTTATGAGTCCAACTGTCTATCATGCTCAACAATCAGAAATACAAACAGTTCATGTCGAAGCAACGATCGGTGATTTAGGTAATAGTTCCGAAAATCAAGACGACACAGGGCAGAGTACCCAAAATGAAGAACAGCAAACATCAAACAAAAGTGAAGGTTCTTCCTCTAATTTCCCGCAAACTGGGGAACGTTTGACCAATGGAATTGCTTTGATCGGTTTATTGCTTACTCTTTTTTCGATAGGATCGTTTTATACATTCAATCAAAAAGAAGAACGACTACAAAAAATTTAGTGAAATAATATAGATTATTTCAGCAAGGAGAGAAATTCAATATGAAGAAGCTAAGTAATTTAGCGATTGTATCTACAATTTTATTAAGTGGTTTAGGACTTGGTTCAATAAACGTTGCTGCCAATGACTTGGGATGGATTCCTGGACAACCAGACAATACACCGGGACAAACGATCAAAGGTGATGACAAAGCAGATGTTCAAGTTTCAGGATGGATCGGAGAATGGGATCCAGTTGATCCAGAAGATAAACGCTATATCGATATTACGATCCCAACGACTGTAAGATATGCAAATGCGATGGCAGAAGACGGAACGCCTCAACCAGAGATCGTTTCCCCATTATATGCAATGACAAATAATTCAACTTCACATAGAGTGATGATCGAAGTAGATAGTTTTGCGGAGACAAGCTCAACTGGGATCACTCAAGATTTGTTCTTTACACCATTAAATGAAGCAGCGGTTCGTTTGCAAAGTGCTTCTGGACAGTTCTTGAATACTCGTACTTATTTGACAACTATTGGAACAGGACAAACAAAATCCTTGAAATTTGAAGGAGCAATCACTAGTCCTTTCCAACAGGATGTTATTGTGACACCTGCATACACGATGTCATTCCATTTTTCTGCATTAGCTAACTAATCTTAGCAAAGTTGATAAGTATTCCATTACTCAGTTTAGTAGAAAGAGCCTGAATGAAAGACTTTTCAGTTATAATTTTGAGAAAGGAGGTTGAGAAAAATGGCACATAGTAATAATTTTGAAAAAAAGAATTATAGTAAAAAGAAGAGAACTTATATCTTGTTTTCTTTGCTACTCGTATGTCTTGTAGCAGGGATCGGCGGATACTTTTATTTTAATCAATCTCCTCCTCAAGTAGTGGCAGGATTGCCTGATTTAGATGATCATCTGTCAAGATTGAGTAATGAAGAGATTTTAAAAGCAATGCAAGATCAAGTAGATAAAGACAAAATGCGTATTCTTTTGAAACATGATATAGAAGTTGATAAAGAAGGAAAAGCGAGTGTCGATGTACGTAATAATGGTCAGAATGCATTCAATATCCAAGTAGAATACTATCTAGCATCAAATAATAAACAATTGTATAAATCAGGATTGATTCCTCCAAACAACCGAATAGACTCTATCCCTTTTGAGAATCTACCTGATGCTGGCAGTCATGATGTTAGAATTTTATACAATATTTATAACGAAGAAAAATTGGTCAATACAACAACGATCGATGGTAAAATCAACATTAGTTGATCGCTGATTGAAGGTAACATAAATAAAAAATGGAAGGCTCTGAAAATAGATTATCTATTTTCGAGCCTTCCAATTTTTTATTTAGCTTTTAACTCAATGATAAATTGTTCTTAGTACCAACCGTTAGCTAACCAGAAAGCTTTGGCTGCATCCCAAGAGCCATAACGAGAAGCAACATATTGTTCTGCCACTCTTTCTTGATTGGCAGCAGAGTAGTCACCGTTCAAGTAAGAAGAGTCTAATTGGTAACGGCCGATATAACGTCCGTTTGTTGCTGTATAAGAACCGCTAGATTCTTTTTGTGCGATCCATTCTTTGGCATCGTTCGTACCAGTTGAAACAGCGACTTCAGTAGCTGGTGCTTGTTCTACAACTGGTGCTTGTTCTACTACAGGTGTTTCCACAACTGGCGCTGTTTCTTGAACAGGTTCTACAGGTGCTTGAGTAGCGACAGGAGCAGTTGCTTGCTCACCAGTAGGAATAGTTAATTCTTGACCTGAAAAAATCAGGTGAATGTTTGAGATTGAGTTAGCTTCGGCAATTGTTTGGATCAAGGAGTTGTCACCAACGTATTTTTGAGAAATCGTTGATAAAGTATCACCTGATTGAACAGTGTAGGCTTCGTCTGCGTGTGCAGAAGTACCCATAAATAATGCAGCGCCGGCGGCCAAAGTTGTTCCAAAAAGAATAGTTTTAAGTGATTTCATGAAAGATCTCCTTCGTATTTTAAAAAGTTATTTTGATTAGCTGTTTTCGCTAACGAGTAATACTTTACCATGATGAGACATTTCATAGGTGATAAAAACGTAACAGTTTATGACAAAGCTACCTTTTTTGTAATATTCAACGAAACATATGTAATCGAAAAACGCTTTCTTTCTTTTAATTGAAAGAATGTATGTTCTCGTTTTTTGATGAAAAAAATTAGTTAAGAAAATATTAAGCGGATAATAAATATGTTTTTTTCTATTGTAGAAGATAAAATGGGTGGCTATCTATCAGTCATAATAGCTATTCTTAAGCCTAATGACGACAATCAAAGGAGTAAATAATAAAAAAACATGGAGCAAATGGTTGCCCCATGTTCTGAAAAAATCAAATCCCAATTATTGATGTTCTACACGATTGGAGATCATTGGAAAGAATTTCAAACAATAAATAGCACAAATCCCAACAATAATATATATAGCTTTAGCTAAAATAGTCGTAGAGCCGCCTGCAATCGTCGCAACTAAATCAAATTCTAATAAACCGACTAACAACCAGTTCAATCCTCCAACAATCAACAATGTTAAAGCAATCATATCTAATGTTTTCATTGAAATTACCCCTTTCCTATATGACATACTATTATTATAAAACAATTAAAGAATTTGTACTAAAATATTGCCTGTAATTTAATTTATAGTCCTTTCATTTCAACGTTTTATAGAATTTGAAAATTTAAAATAGATATGTCTTGACAATAGACAAGTAAAAGATTAGATTTAGCTGGTTATAAAATAATAATATTTATTAAGGAGAAGAACATGAAAAAAAAATGGATGATTACTGGATTGATTGCATTGTTGCTAGGGGCTATTGGTTATACGGGCACACGGTTTGCAGGAGAAGTTTTATTCTGGGGTGGAGAATCTGATATCACTAAGATCAACGAAAATTTAGAAAAACTTGATCAACAGTTAACAAGCCATGACCAAAAAATCACTGACTTAAATAGTCAATTAGCAATAAAAAATCAAGATCTTCAAAATATACAAACAAAAGCGCAAGAATACCAAACAAAGATCACTGACTTGGAAACGCAAAAAAGCCAATTGGTTGCTGAACATGCAAATTTACAAAACCAATTAACTAGTAAAGAAAATCAATTAAATGACAAACAAATCGAAATCAACAATAAGATCAATGAAATAACTCAAAAAATAAACGAAATCAATACCCTAAATAGTCAATGGAATACTAGACTTCAAGAAATCCAGGGCAAATATACAGAGATGCAAAGTACTGTTAATCAATTAAACGAACAAATCAGCCAATTAAATCGAGAAAAAACAAATTTGCAAACTGATTTAGCAACCGCGAAGAAACAATTAGAAACTATTTCAGCAGAAAATAGTAATTTGAGAAGTTATATCGCACAATTAGAAAAAGCGAGAAACGATGCAAAGCAAACGGCGGAAAAATCTCAACAAATCGTTGATCGCCAAGTGAATAAGTAGACGTTAAAGATACTTTTTTAGAGTTGTTTTTCCAAGGAAAATCACTTGAAAAACGGAACATTTGTTCGTATAATGGTGATGAGGGGAGAGATGACAATGGAAAGAAAATATGGAACAGTCTCAAAAATCAGAACGATCAAACTAGGGGAACGACCACTGATCCGTTTTACTTTAGGCTCAGAGAATTGCTTGATTGCTAATCATAGTCTTAATTTTATTGCCGATGTAGATGAAGGAATGAAGATATTTGTGAAAGGCTACTATAATAACCGCAAGCAATTTGTCGTCAAAGACTACACGGTATTAGAAAAATCAAACATTGTTGTCGCTTTTGAAAATAGTCTCTTCCCTAAACAGAAGATCATCAAATGAGAGAACAAAGTCAATGTTCGATATCAAGAACTAATGGATTACTCTTATATAGGTAGAAAAATTGTAAATTGACTCGATGAACTGCCTTGTTTTTTTAATAACAAACAAAAAAACTCATGGCATAAACCATGAGTTTTACTTATTTATGCAGACGATGGGATTTGAACCCACACGAGCTTACGCTCACAAGACCCTCAATCTTGCATGTCTGCCGTTCCATCACGTCTGCAAGAAACAACACTTTAATCATAGCGAGTAACGAAATAGATGTCAAGATATGAAAGAGGAAAATCATGAATAAATATGATGGGGAATTTTCAATTTTAGGAATGGTGGCTGGATCTGCATTTGGACAATTGACCATGGGGATATTCTTAGGTGTGATTATCGGAATTGCTATGGATTGGGCAGCAAATCTTTGGAACGATCGGCATGAGAAATAAAAGTAAAAAAAGTTGATTTTCATCTAGGATTTCTTTAAAACGGTGGCAAAATCCAGATGAATGGAGTATGATATGGAAATAAATGGGTATAATCAGAAATTTCTAACTTTTTTGAAACGAGGGATTGGATCACTATGAGAGAATTTGAAAAATCCAACAAATTAGAAGGCGTAAGTTACGATGTCCGCGGACCGGTTCTTGAAGAAGCAGAACGAATGCAAGAAGAGGGCATCAGTATATTAAAATTGAATACGGGAAATCCAGCACCATTTGGATTTGAGGCACCAAATGAAGTGATCCGTGATTTGATCATGAATGCCAGAGATTCAGAAGGCTATTCGGATTCAAAAGGGATTTTTTCTGCACGAAAAGCGATTGAACAGTATTGTCAATTGAAAAAATTTCCAAATGTGACGATCAATGATATCTATACTGGTAATGGGGTCAGTGAGCTGATCACGATGTGTATGCAAGGGCTGTTGGACAATGGCGATGAAGTATTAGTGCCAATGCCAGATTATCCTTTATGGACAGCTTCTGTTTCTTTGGCTGGAGGAAAACCAGTTCATTATGTATGCGATGAACAAGCCGAATGGTATCCAGATATTGAGGATATCAAATCTAAAGTTACCAGCCGGACAAAGGCAATCGTGATCATCAATCCTAATAATCCAACAGGAGCTTTATATCCGAAAGAATTATTAGAAGAAATCGTGAAAATCGCACGAGAACATCAATTGATCATTTATTCAGACGAAATCTATGATCGTTTAGTGATGGATGGCTTAGAGCATATCCCGATTGCGACTTTAGCACCTGATCTATTCGTTGTCACATTGAATGGCCTATCTAAATCACATCGTGTGGCGGGATTCCGTGTCGGCTGGATGGTGTTGAGTGGTGACAAATCAAATGTAAAAGGCTATATCGAAGGGTTGAATATGCTTTCCTCTATGCGTCTTTGTTCAAATGTTCTGTCACAACAAATCATCCAAACTGCCCTAGGGGGCTACCAAAGTGTGGATGAATTGCTATTGCCAGGTGGACGGATCTACGAACAAAGAGAATACATTTATAATGCAATCAATGATATCCCTGGATTATCAGCGGTTAAGCCGAAAGCAGCTTTTTATATCTTTCCAAAAATCGATACGAAACGCTTCAATATTACCAATGATGAGCAGTTCGTATTAGATTTTCTGCACGAGCATAAGATTTTACTTGTTCACGGAGGCGGTTTTAACTGGCCTGATCCAGACCACTTCAGAATCGTTTACTTACCAAAATTAGACGATCTAAAAGTAACGGCGAAAAAAATGCGTGAATTCCTGACAACCTACCGACAAAGATAGGAAATGTCATATTTTGGCTGTTGTGCGTGTGTATTAAGTAGGTAGTTTTAAGCGTAAGCGAGTAACTGACGGGATAAATCAAGATTTTATGAAGTAAGTGAATCACTATAACAATTGGAATCAACGATTCTTATGGGCATTTGCTTACTTCACTAAATCAACCGTTTTTGTCTGAGTTTTATTCTCATTTGACACCTGCAAATAACCAGTTTCGAGTAAGAGCCAACGAGTAGTAAAAACGATGTGATTGGCAAATTTTTTTATAAAGTAAATACGACTTCACCTAAAAGCCGTCCCGATACCGAGGCGTTTTTTTAATGTCAATTTTTGAAAAATGATTCGTTGCTATTGGACTTTTCTTGAAGTTTACAAAGTAGTCAAGTACAATACATGTAGTCATGCGAATACGCATATTTTTTTGAGAGGGGGATACTTATGGAAGCATTAGTCGATTCCTTTGGTACGATCATCAAAGAAATCCGAAAAGAACAAAAAATGACTCAACAAATGCTTTCACAAGGCATTTGTTCTCAAAGTGTGCTGAGTAGAATCGAAAATAACGAAGAGTTACCAAATGTATTAGTGATGGCTCAGATCTGTCACAGGCTTGGTGTAACGATCGATTATGTAATGAACTTATCCAAGGACAAGATTCGAGCAGCAACTAGACAGTTTGATCTTCTGGATCTTTACTTTTTAAAAAGAGATTATCGTAAATTAGAACAAGAACTAAAATCAGCGAAGGTGACAGAGAATCTCTATTCAGCTGAGGATTTTCAACGGTATTATTATTATTTAGGTGTTTGTGAATTTACATTAAGGAAAAACCTAGTAAAGGCACTTAGTTACTTGAAAGAAGCATTGACTTACTCCAGCCAAAAAGATCGGACACATGTCTGTGATATAGAGATCCAATTGATCAGCTGTATTGGTAAAGTCTATGGGGTTGCAGGGAGAAGTACAGAAGCAAGATATTATTTAAGTCGTAGCGTCCAACTCTTACATGATACGATCAACGAGCACAACAAAAGCGAATTGACCCAGATTTTTTATAATTATGGTAGTTTTCTATTTCATCAAGGAGAACGCCAAGCAGCCCTTGAACAAGTGAATCAAGGGATTCGTTGGGCACAAGAAAAAAATAGCTATTATTATTTAAATGATTTATTTATTCTAAAAAGTTTGATCTACAAACAGCAAAATGAACTGTCAAAAGCATTGTTTTATGAAGAATTAGCTCAAGCAGTAAAAAAGATTGCTAAAAGTATATAAATGGTGTAGACCATTCTTGACTTCTTTCGTAAATAAGAGTAATTTAAAGGTAGATCATCAAAGGAGAGAATAGAATGAGAACTTATATCTATGCTGACAAATTCTTTTTAGCATCTGGTGTGAAAAACGCTGGATATCTTGAAATCACTGATGGGCTTTTTGGCGAATATCTTTCAGAAAAACCAGTTGGTGAAGTAACGATCATTGATCAAAGCGGTAAATGGATCGCCCCTGGACTTGTAGACACACATATTCATGGGTTTATGAATCACGATGTTATGGATAATGACGCAGAAGGAATCAAAGCTATGTCAGAAGGTCTGTTATCTTGTGGGGTAACTGCCTTTTTACCTACAACATTAACCTCTAGTAAAGAACGTCTAAGAGATGTGGCAGAGACGATCGGAAAAATGTACCATGAAGCTCCTGGCGCTAAAATCAAAGGGATCTATTTTGAAGGACCATTCTTTACAGAAGAGCATAAAGGCGCGCAAAACCCAAGTTATTTTGGCGACCCTGATTTGGCAGTCTTCAATGAATGGCAAGAAGTTTCAGGCGGATTGATCAAAAAAATCGCATTAGCACCAGAACGCGCAGGTGTCGAAGAATTTGTAAAACAAGTGACAGATGAAGGCGTTGTAGTTGCTTTAGGTCATAGTAATGCAACGATCAATGAAGCACAAGCAGCTGTTGAAGCAGGTGCAAGCGTGTTTGTTCATGCGTTTAACGGGATGCGTGGCTTGAACCATCGTGAGCCAGGTATGGTCGGCGCATTATTATCATTGGATCACGTATTTTCTGAGTTGATTTGTGACGGTCACCATGTCCATCCAAATGCAGCACAGATCCTGATGGAAAAAGCAGGACATGAACATGTGGCTTTGATCACGGATTGCATGATGGCTGGGGGGATGCCTGATGGTAATTACAATTTAGGTGAGTTCCCAGTAGTCGTAAAAGATGGAACAGCTCGTTTAGAATCTGGAAATCTAGCTGGAAGTATTCTAAGATTAAAAGAAGCAATCAAAAATGTCGTAGATTGGGGCTTAGCTACACCAGAACAAGCCATCATGATGGCTACGTACGTTCCTGCAGTTAGCTGTAAGATCGACGATACATGTGGAAAGATTGCTAAAGGAAGAGATGCTGATTTCATCGTCTTGAATCCTGACATGACCTTAGATGCCACTTATTTAGATGGTATTGAACGTTATCATGCGTAAAAAAGAATAAATGAACAGCCAAAAGGAAGAAGCAACTCGTAGCTTTACTCTCTTTTGGCTGTTTTTTTGTGGTGTTTTTTAGATAAATAGTTGGTTACTGGATCAATACTTCTAAGCGTGTAATAAATTCATTCTGGTCATTGGTTTCATGGAAATCTACGAGATAGAGTTCATAAAATGGACTCTTTAATTCTAGTTGATGTGTTTGTGCATATTTTTTCATTTCTTGAATGCCTGTGACTTGTTGCTCATAGGCTCCTTGGTAAGTGTAGGCCAAGTATTTCCCGGATGGTAACGTGGACACCTCATTGATCAAAGAGGCAGTTTCTGGATAGAAATAAAAGACTTGATAGGCAAAAGACTCTGACTCTTCATGTAAGATACTTCCAAATAAATTTTGATTGTTGGCACTGAGTTGTTTCTCATGTTTTTTATGCAGCTGTTTCAATGCGTAATCGACATCATCGCTAGTCGTCATTTCATCGTCTTTGATTACTTGACGTAATTGATGTTCCATCACGATCGGTTGATTGAATGGAGTATCTTCTACTTCATAGATCAACTGTAAGCGATCATCTAATAAGGAGATTTTTTCTTTTGATTCTGCAATCAAACGATGCAAAGAATCAATTTCAAATCGTAAAAGTTCTTTTGTTCGATCGATATTTTTATTATTCAGATATTCGACGATCTCAGGCAAAGAAACATCAAAATATCGCAGATCGCGAATCGTATTTAGTTGTTCTAATTCTTTGTACGAATAATTTCGATAACCGTTATCGTCATAATCTGGTTGGATCAAACCGATTTTTTCATAGTAACGTAAAGTATGTGGGGTAATATCATATAATTTTGCTAATTCATTGATTTTCAATCGATTCACTTCCGTTTGATTTATTTATACTTTATATCTGTTCCTCATTTTACTATTAGTTGATTCAAAAAGGCGAGTATTTTTAAATTATTTACACGAAACCCTTGACCTTAGAGTTACTCTAACCTGTAAGCTGATTATAGATTAGTTAGTGTTGGAGGAGAAAAAGTATGGAATGGTATAACAAGTCAACGGAAGAAACAATCAAACAAGTTCAAGTCACAGAATATATCACAGAGAGTGATCGGCTGGAACGTCAAAAAAAATATGGAAAAAATAAAATGGAAGAAAAAGATCAAACACCAGAATGGCAAAAATTCTTATCTTATTTCCATGATGCGTTGATGTACATCTTATTAGGGGCAGCGATATTGAAAGTTGCAACTGGTGCATTGATGGAAGGTGGCATGATCTTTTTAGTTGTTTTTCTAAATGCGATGATCGGGTACTTCCAAGAACGAAAAGCAGCTTCTTCTTTAGATAGTATCAAAGGATTATTAAGTGATAAAGCAGTGATTTTAGAAGATGGAAAAAAACGAGAGATCGATCCGGCAGACTTGGTCGTCGGCGATCAAGTAGTCTTGACTGCTGGAGATATCGTACCAGCAGATGTTCGGATCATCGAATCATTCAATTTACAAGTGGATGAGGCGATTTTAACAGGAGAAACACATTCTGTCAGTAAAACTGTTGATAGCTTACCTGAAAATACAGAATTAGCTGAACAAGTAAATATGGCTTTTTCGGGCACTAAAGTTGAATCTGGCAATGGATTAGGTGTCGTTGTTGAAGTAGGTTCGAATACTCAAATCGGTAAAATCAGTCATTCTTTATCAACTGTTGAAGAACAAGAAACCCCGTTATTGAAGAAAATCAAGGAAATGAATACAAGTATATTTAAAGGAATCAGTGCGTTGATTTTGTTAATTGCTCTTGTTTCGTATTTTTATTATGGTATGACATGGGGCTATATCGCTACGGCGATCATTGCTTTGATCGTTTCTTCGATTCCAGAAGGCCTGCCGTCGATTTTAACGATCATTTTGTCGATTGGCGTGAATCGAATGGCAAAGAAGAATGCCATCGTAAAAACATTGCCTACAGTAGAAACCTTAGGTGCGATGACGGTTATTTGTTCAGATAAGACAGGGACATTGACAAAAAATGAAATGTCTTTAGTTCATATAGCGACACTAAATGATTGGTATACGCCTGAATCATTTGCACAAGTATCACATACAAAAGTCGAAGAATATTTGTTACAAGCGATGCATAATTGTCAAGAAACACAATTAGCAGATGGGGATTGTCCTGAAACAGGAAATGCAACAGAACTTGCATTATTACGTTATACAAATACGCAACAGGCAATAATCCATTCACCTATTGCCAAAATTCCTTTTGATTCAGCGTATAAATACATGGGAACTGTTCATGAGATCAATGGCAAGAAAATCTTGTTCGTAAAAGGTGCACCGGATGTATTGATCGAAAAAGCGGGACAACAAATGGATGCTAGAGGTATGAGCCAGTCGATCGATAAAAAACGTTGGCATAAGAAAAATGAGGATTTAGCGAGTCAAGGGCAACGTGTGTTAGCTTTTGCGATGAAAGAAATCGGCGATGAAGACTTATCTCATGATGCACTAGATGAAGCATTGACGATGATTGGCTTATGCGGTGTGATCGACCCACCAAAAGAGTCAGCAATCGAAGCAGTGAAATCAATGCAACAAGCTGGAATACGTGTCAAAATGATCACAGGCGATCATCCACTGACAGCGAAAGCCATCGCAAAACAACTAGGATTGCAAAATCATCAAACAGCAATCACAGGAAAAGAGCTGAATCAACTGTCAGAGCAACAATGGCAACGCGCAGTAAGTGAAAACGATGTATTTGCGCGAACGACACCAGAACACAAATTGGCAATCGTTTCTTATCTGCAAGCGCAAGGTGAAATTGTTGGGATGACCGGCGATGGTGTAAATGATGCACCAGCATTGAAAAAAGCTGACGTCGGGATTGCTATGGGAATCAAAGGGAGCGATGTTAGTAAGCAAGCAGCAGATATGGTTTTAGTCGATGATAATTTTGAGACGATCGCTTATGCAGTCAAAGAAGGACGTCGGATATTCGACAACTTGAAGAAAACGATTCTCTTTTATTTACCAACATGTTTGGCGCAAGGATTATTGTTACTATTCTCATTGATCGGAAACTCCCCATTACCTTTGACGACTGTGCAAATCCTATGGTTGAATCTAGTTGCTTCGATCACCTTGTCCTATGCTTTAGGATTTGAACGGGCAGAAAAACAAGTGATGAGTCGACGACCACGACCATTGAATGAACGGATTTTGTCACGATATGCGTTGGTGCGCATTTTATATGTAGGGATGATCTTGACGATCTTAGGCTTAACTGCGATGGAATATGTCTCAAACGATGCACGTCAGACGGTGTTGATCAATGCGATGGTGTTTGGTCAGGCCTTCTATATGATCAATTGTCGTAGGATCAGCGAATTTAGTTTAGATAGAGGATTATGGAAAAATACCGCATTGTTTTATTCAATTGGGATCATGATTTTGCTTCAAGCTGCGATGATCTGGTTCCCACCATTAAGAATGGCTTTAGGAACAAACCTACTATCAAGTACGGAAGTCGTCATCAGTCTTTTACCTGGATTACTTTTATTCTTCTTAGTAGAAATCGAAAAATATGTTTTATCAGCTAGAAGTTACAGGGTAGGTGCTTGATCATTCATATTATTGAAAAAAACATAGAAGGATACCAAAGTAACTAGGTGCTTTTTATTCACACTAAACCCAAGTAACGTTGGAAGAAGAAACTAGTTTATAAAATAAGTTAGTAAAAACGTCCGAAATGAGAATGATCATTTCGGACGTTTTTTTGTTTTATATACCTAAACATACGCGATACGTTTTTTGTTAAATGTTCAAAGATAAAGCCCCAGTTTGTCATTGTTAATGCGAGCAACCTTAGTTAGTAGAAAGTTAAAAAAATTCGACAATCGATTTCGAAGAGTTTGCGTATCTTATTAGTAAATCGGCAAAACTCCCATTAAATCGCTGGATTTCTTCTTTTTGGTGAGAGCGAGGAAACAAACAAACCGTTTTTTCATTTGCTAAGAGATAATCACCATCGATCGTACGAGCCACCAAGTGAAAGGATGAAAGGAGATTCGCGACCTCCGCTTCATCCAGGGAGTTATAATCGATTGTTCGCAGAATACTAGCTTTGAAATGTTGGTAAGAAGGGAAAAACACAAGTTCCTCATAATCGAACAGCTCGTTTTCTTCCAGCCATGCGAGTGTTTCTTCTAATGTACGATTTTGCTTCAATTGTTCAAACAATCGTTTCACCTACTTTTTATTTGGTATCAATACCGTAAAATCAATCGTTGGGTTATTGCCTGTTCCTTTTGCCTCTAACTCGACACTTTCAGGGATGAGTTCATCGCCAACATAATGTGGAGTAACACGATAGCGTACAGTTTCACCATGATTCAACGCCTTACGGATTTTTAGTTCATAGTAGTTCATGTAAGGATCATTTACTGGGAATTGAAACAAAGTAACTAGATTTCTTTCGTCGTCGCCACTACCACCGAACTGTTTAGCGATCAGATGTCCGCGAGAATGATCATATCTGGGTCCAGAAATAAATCCAGGAGGACGGATGTCACGGTTTGCGCTGGTTCCTGTATTGATCATTGATTTTTCCAATAAGGCAGCCGCACCAGTGGGACGTCCTAATCGATCAAGCTCATGATACTCGATCCATCCTTTGTTTGTTGAGAGCTCAGCCACATCAAAGGAAGCTGTTCCTAATTCTTGTGGCCCAGGATTGTTTCCAGTCGGTGCTAAGTCTTCTTCTTGAGGTAAGCCGTTGTTTCTTGGCTCAGATGAGTCAGGTATACTACTTGTGATAGTAGCTTCACTTTTGCGTGTACTTTCGACTGGTTTATCAGAAGATTCCATACTATATGTATTCATGTTTGATCGTTGGTCAGTAGAAACTCCCGCTTCACTCTCGATTGAAGCAGTATAACTAGATTCACTGTAATCACTTGAGATCGGTTGTTCTACATTCAATAGATCCATTCCGATAAAGCCAATTGCGCCAAAAACAACTATAGAGATCAATGTACCCCATAGTTTTTTTAAATTTTTCATTCGTTCACCTCCTTTGTTAGTATAATCCAAAACCAAGCGGACTAAAAGTGAAAACTTTATCCAAAGTAGGTTAATTATATAGGTTAGTATGATATGATAATCTTGTACACAAAGGAGGCGAATGAGATGATAGGAGGAATCGCAATCATCACGATTTACTGGTACGTTTTACTCATATGCGCTGGGGTTGCAGTGTTACTTGTTATTTTTGGAGATGTCTTTGATTTCGATGGACCTATTGATCCGATGCTGATCGTTCCCTGGTTGACTTTTACCAGTTTATTAGGTTATTTAGGTGAATCCTTGACCAACCAGTCCTCATTAGTGATTTTCGTGATCAGCGCGATTATTGCAACCGTTTTAGTTTTTTTGTTGAATTTTTATATCTTGATGCCGATGAAGCACGCAGAATCGACGCTATCAATTTCTGAAAAAACATTAGAAGGTCAAATCGCGACAGTGGTGACCCCGATACCGATCCAGGGAATGGGAGAAATCCAATTAAAAAGTGTTACTGGTTCAATCAGTCGCCCTGCTTGTTTTTATACGCCCCAAGAGAAAATGATCGGACGTGGCGAAAAGGTTTTGATCATTGAAGTAAGAGACCGTGTTTGTTATGTTACACCGTACGAAAGTATGTTGAAAATGTAAAGGAGTGGAAGAAATGGAAATATCTGGAGTGTTTGTTGCAATTGTTTTAGCAGTGTTGATCGTTTTAATGTTATTAATCGTCTTTGTCGCTAAGTACCAAACGGCAAAGCCTGACGAAGCATTGATCATCAGTGGTAGTTACTTGGGAAGTAAAAATGTCCATGCCGACGAGAGTAACAATAAAATCAAAATCGTCCGCGGTGGAGGTGCATTCGTATTACCAGTTTTCCAACGTTCGAATCGCATCAGTTTATTATCAAGCAAATTAGACGTGTCTACCCCAGAAGTTTATACAGAGCAGGGTGTGCCGGTGATGTGTGACGGTACTTCGATCATCAAGATCGGTTCTTCTGTCGAAGAAATTGCGACAGCAGCGGAACAATTTCTAGGGAAAACGCGAGAAGAACTTGAAAATGAAGCCCGTGAAGTCTTAGAAGGTCATTTGCGGTCGATCCTAGGTTCGATGACAGTAGAAGAAATTTACCAAAATCGTGACAAATTCAGCCAAAGTGTGCAAGAAGTTGCCTCGGTGGATCTAGCAAAAATGGGCTTGATCATTGTTTCGTTCACGATCAAAGAAGTCCGTGATAAAAATGGTTATTTGGATTCTTTGGGGAAACCACGGATTGCTCAAGTCAAACGTGATGCAGATATTGCAGAAGCAGAAGCACTAAAAGAAACGCGTATCAAAAAGGCGGAAGCAGAGAAAGAATCTCAAGCCGCAGAATTACAACGCCAAACAGAGATCGCCGAATCTTTAAAAGAAAAAGAATTGAAATTAGCTGCCTATAAACAGGAGCAAGATGTGGCACGAGCAAAAGCTGACCAAGCGTATAATTTAGAAAGTGCCAGAGAACAACAACAAGTAATCGAACAAGAGATGCAAGTAAAAGTCGTCGAACGTCAAAAACAAATCGAATTAGAAGAAAAAGAAATCATTCGTCGTGAAAAACAATACGATTCTGAAGTGAAGAAAAAAGCCGATGCGGATCGTTACGCCAAAGAACAAGAAGCCCAAGCACAAAAAGTCAAAGAAGTGACTGAGGCAGAAGCAGAACAATTTAGAATCGAAGCCTTAGCCCAAGCCCAAGCCAACCAAACTCGTTTAGCTGGACAAGCCGAGGCAGAAGCCACGTTAGCAAAAGGGAAAGCGGAAGCAGAAGCAAAACAAAAAATCGCAGATGCGTTCAAAGAATATGGAGAAGCTGCTGTGCTTAGCATGGTGATCGAAATGTTGCCTCAATTGATGCGTGAAGCGGCACAACCGCTAGGCAATATCGAAAAAATCTCTGTTGTTGATACAGGAAACTCCTCAGGTGAAGCAGGTGGCGCCAATCGAGTGACAAGCTATGCGACAAACTTGTTGTCGACGACACAAGAAACGTTGAAAGAAACAACTGGATTGGACATCAAAGATATCATTGAGAATCTTTCCACTCGTGGAAATTCTAGACAATTGAATGTCTATGAAGGATCAAATGAACCGAAAGAATAACTTAAGAAAGACTCAAAGGATCATGTCCTTTGAGTCTTTTGTTGGTTCGCTATTTATTTTCATTTTGCTCACGGATCTGTGCTTTTACTTCTTCAAGACTTTCAAGTAAAGCCTGCTCTTTTTTTCTTAATTGTTCTAAGTCCTCGACAATCTCTTCTTTTTTTTCAACTTCTGGCGGACGCAAGCAAAAATTGATACCGATAGCAATAAATGTCCCGATAAATGTATCGAAAACCCGCTCAATCGCATAGAAGGCTGACTCTCCTTGAGGGATACTTAAAGAGATCAGTAATAATGTTGCAATAGCAGCAATGATTCCAGAATTATTATTGATACCGTCAGATAAGACGATCACAATGATCACTAAAAGTGGGAGAACGATCAGTTCAACTAAAAAATCATTGTGGAAGTAACTTTTTACAAAAAAATAGAAAATACCTAATCCACCACCAAGTAGATTGCCAATAATACGCGAGCGACCAAAAGAAAAGGTCGTAGTCAAATCCTGGCGCAAGGAAAAAACAGCAGATAGGGCAGCAATCATTGGAATGCCACGGTCAAAGAGATGAAAGATCAAAATACATAAGAAAACGGCTAAAGCACTCTTCATTGTACGCATACCAAGTCGAAAGCGTCCAAATTGCATAGTATACTCTCCTTTACGTTCTTTACAATATCATAACTAAACTTACCTTGGATTGCTAGTTTTTCATGAACGAATTTAGTATAATTCAATAAAAAGAAAGGAGCCGATCATGCGTATTGGAATGAGAACGGTAAAAACGGTCATCAGTGTATTTGCTTCCATGTTGGTTGCAAACTACTTTTCCTTATTATTCTGGCCATCTGCCGGTATTATTGCGTTGTTAAGCGTAGGGAATACTCGTCGCTCCACCTTGATGACTGGGATCTATCGAATCGCTGCATTTATTGTCGCTACGCTTATTGCCTACATGTGTTTTACACTTTTGGGCTATCGAATCATCAGTTTCAGTGTCTTTCTATTATTTTTTATTCCAATCGCCGTGCGGTTCAAATTGACAGAAGGAATCGTTGTAAACTCAGTCTTGATCACTCATTATCTTAGTGAACAAAGTATGAGTTGGCAATTGATCACAAACGAAGCAGCCTTGATGATCATTGGTGTAGGCTTTGCTTTGTTATCTAATGTCTATATGCCAGATAGTAAAAAACGTTTAAAGGAAAATCAAATGATCATCGAAGAGCGATTTCGTCTTCTTTTGAAGAATATGGCAGACTTTTTGCTTTCTGGCGAAGCTTACGAAAATCAAGGGTTATGCAAAGAATTACAAGTTTATATTCGAGAAAGTCAAGCATATGCACGGAATCACCAAGAGAATAACTTGCTTAGACAAAATCAATACTATGAAACCTATTTTTCTATGCGACGGGCTCAGATCAATGTGATCCAAGATATGCAAGAAAATTTAGCTTATATCCAGGACCCAGTGCCTTATAGCGACCATATATACGGCTTGTTGATCTATACAGCTGAGACATTTTCTGAATCAAATGATGGCAAAGAAATATTGACACGGATCGAAGAGGTCTATGGAATGTATCGTCAAATGCCATTGCCGACTACTCGAAGTGAATTTGAGGATCGTGCGGAATTGTTTCAGTTTTTACAGTCATTTAAAAGTTTTATTGAAATAAAAGTAGAATTTTCTCAGCAGATGATAGTGGATGCGGAAAAGTGAACAAATAAGACGAAGCGATAAGGAGACCATTCTCGCTTCGTCTTATTTTTATTTTGTTTATTTGTTATTCTTCCAATGCTCTTGCATATCATCTAAGAGTGCAATCACTTCGGTGGTTAAGTACAGGGAACGGTTTGGAAGTTCTCCTTCGATCATTTTTACCATATTTTCAATTTCATAATTCATTGCTTGTGCACGATGGCCACTTTCGATCAATTCTTTTGTACCGTCAGTATACATGATTTCAGCTTGGTCAGCTCTAGGATAATCATTGATCGAGATATACCCATTTTCAAAAGCAACGATTCCGACTTTTGGCATTTTTGCTTGGAAGGTCAGGTTGATCGTAGCTAGTTCATTTTCTTTATTTTGCAAGATCGTTACAGATTGTTCATCGACACCTGTTTTAAATGGAATCATACGAGAGGCGATGACTTCCGGTTGTGAGCTCAAAAAGAATCGAGCAAATGAAACAGCATAGGTTCCAATGTCAAGTAATGCTCCACCTGCTAAATCAGGGTTGAAGAAGCGGTTGGTCGGATCAGGTTCTTTGTAACTGCCAAAAGGTGCTTGGATCATCTTTAATGCACCTAACTTGCCTGAATCGATCATTGAACGAAGTTGATGATACAAAGGCATGTTGAAAATCGTCATCGCTTCTGCCAAGATCAGCTGTTTTTGTTCGGCTAATTGGATGGCTTGTTGAAGTTCTGCCTTATTCATCGTGATGGCTTTTTCGCATAAGACATGTTTCCCAGCTTCCAAGGCAGGAAGGATATAGTCGATATGTTGACGATTCGGAACGGCGATATACACGATATCAACTTCAGCATCTTGCAACATTTCATGATAATCGCCATACGCTTTTTTGATAGAATGGCGTGTAGCAAAATCCTGTGCTTTTTCCAAAGTTCGTGATGCAACAGCAACCAATTCACTTGATGTTTGATCGAAGTTTTCTGCAAATTCGTTAGCAATCGATCCTAGACCGACAATGCCCCATTGGTATTTTTTCATTTTTCATCTCTCCTTGACGTGATATATTTAATATAAGGGTATTTAGTTGAATACTCTTGGTTTCGCTATTATTATATCAAAAAAAGGACTTCCAATCGTTTTGAAGAATTGCTTTCTAAAAAAAGGTGAAAGAAATGTTCTAATAGATGATTTTTTACCTTAATTTAAGTAGAATAAGAAGGAGGAGGAGATTGCGATGCATCAAGTATACGTTGATCTTATTATGAGTGTTTTACTCGAACAATTTGAAACAGAAGAAAATTTCTTAGATACTTATCTATTGGTGGATGAAACAACTTGGCAAGCTTGGAAGCGTGGTGAACAAAACTTACCATCCGAGGTCATGCAAAAAGTGAAAAATCTTTTTACGGACTATGAATGGATGTTGACGCAAAAAATTCTACGTCAAACCATTATTTTCCCTGAAAAAAGAAACGTTGCAGTAGCCGAATATAAGCAAATCAAAACACGTATTGCTCAGAAATGGGTAAGTAGTGGCAGTGCGAATGTAGAGTTGCTCCCTTTAAAAAATGATCAAATTGTCAATGGATATCTTGACTTGAAAGTCAGTATTCAATATGATGAGTGGGGTTATGATGACATTTTGAACTTTCGATTACCAGCAGAAGTTCAAAAGCAAATCGAAGGGGAGAAAATCGAGTTGTTAGATTGGGTAAATGAAAATCTGGAAGAAACTTACGTGAGTGAGAAAGTGGAACCAGAAAGGGAATGAAAGGATTTTTTGCGTGAATAAAATTTTAGGCGTTATCTCAGTCGTGATTATGATTGTTGCGATGGGCTATCTGGTTGTTAGTGAGAGTCGGACGGATACGAAAGCTCAAGCTGATAATTCAAAGACAGAACAAACAAATACGACGAGTGCGACAGAAGAAAGTACAGAAAAAGCAACAAAAAAAGCAACCTCTAGTGATTTGCCAGATGTTAAGTTGGATGATTGGTCGCTAGTATTGGTAGGACCTGATCATAAAATCGAGACAGAAATCGATGAAGCCAACCAATTGGCTGCGCTAGATAATGGCTATCTGATCGACAAACGTATTAAAGCTGATTATGAAGAACTGGCTAACGCAGCTAAAGCTGCGGGCTTTCCTTTAGTTATGGTATCGGCTTATCGCTCAGTTGCGACACAACAAGAGGTGTTCGCTCAAAATGTCCAACAGGTGATGAGTAGTCAGGGAGTCACTGAAGAAGAGGCGACCGCGATTACGAAAAAAACTATGACAGAACCGGGTTACAGTGAACACCATACAGGTTTAGCTGTGGATGTGGTCGATGAAACATGGTACAACAATTATCCCAATACTGTATTGGATGAAAAATATGGTGACGAACCAGGTGCGAAATGGCTTGCGGACAATGCCTCTAAATATGGCTTTATCATCCGTTATCCAAAAGGTCGAGAAGATATTACAAAAATCACTTACGAACCTTGGCACCTGCGTTATGTAGGCAAAGAAAGTGCAGAATATATCACATCAAACGATTTAACGATGGAGGAGTACTTGGACCAACTAAAAGAAAAGTAGGAATAAGAGATGGCAAAAAACAAATGGAAAAAACAAAGGCGTAAAAATAATCGCTGGTTTGCTGTAGTTTTAGGGAGTATGTTGATCATGATGGCTTTTGTTTTTTCTTTGAGAAGTTTGTCATCGCCCTACTCTACGGAAGCACAGCAACAAGAAACACTGACTCATCAGGAATTTATCAACGCATTAGTTCCACATGCGAAAGAACTACAACAAGGCTATGGCGTTTTGCCAAGTATCATTATTGGGCAAGCCATCCTTGAATCTGATTGGGGCAATAGTACGCTTGCCAGTAAATATAAGAACTTGTTCGGTATCAAAGCGTTTGGGAACGAAGAAAAAGTCAATCTGGAAACAAAAGAATATATCAATGAAGAATGGATCACCATCCAAGGAGACTTTCGAGTCTATTCTTCGTGGAAACAATCAATGGATGACCACACAGCTTTATTTGTCAATGGTGTCGATTGGAATCCAGCATTGTATGCGAATGTGATCACTGCGACCAATTATATTGAAGCAGCTCATGCGTTACAGGCGGCAGGATATGCGACAGATCCGACATATGCTGATAAAATCATACATGTGATTGAAACTTACCAGTTAAATCAATACGATCAATAATCAGGAAAGAACGGAAGTGGACGGATGGCAGATTTATTTGTTCCAGAAATAATGACAGAATTACGTAAGGATATCGTGAGAGTCCCAGAGGTCATTATGGAAGCAAGTGGTATTAAAATTTTTGGCAAGTTGATACGTTCGATTATCTTCACCACGGATATTGCGATCATCAGAAACACCAATGCAAATGCAGTGATCGCAGTTTATCCTTTTACACCCCATCCGGCGATTACGAAAAGCATCATTGAAGCAGCGGATATCCCTGTATTTTCAGGTGTCGGTGGTGGCTTGACACAAGGGATGCGTTCGGCATATATGAGCCTTTTTGCAGAAGCACAAGGATCATTAGGCGTAGTCTTGAATGGTCCAACACCAGTAGAGACTGTCCATGATGTCTGTCAAGTGGTTGATATACCGGTAATCAGTACAGTCACGTCTAAATACTCGGAAATCGACGAAAAATTGGCAGCAGGCATTACGATCATCAATATCAGTGCGGGAAAAGATACAGCAGACACTGTTCGCTTTTTCCGAGAAAAGTACCCAGAATTACCGATTATTGCGACTGGAGGTCCCACGGAAGAAAGCATCAAAGAAACGATTGAAGCTGGCGCCAATGCAATCACCTACACACCACCTAGTAGCGGAGAGTTATTCAGTCGTAAAATGGACAAGTATCGAAAAATCGAGAAAACCAATTGAGTACCAAACGAAAATAAATATCATTCAACCAACCATAGATAATAGTTATCGATATAAACTTGGCTTTAGCAACCTTTTCCTTTATGGGATTGGTTGCTTCATTTCATAAATACTATTTTGTTTGTTAGGATGAAACTATGAGGTTTATCAAGTCTAATCTAAAGATAAATCCTTCATGAGAAAAACAAGAAATATAGTTGTAAGTTTCAGAAACAAGTGTTAGACTGTTTTCATCGTTTAAAAATTAAAATATTTTGTTTCTAAAAATATCATTTATCAATCGAATATCGAACAACTTATATATCGTCATAATAAGGATGACAGTTTCTAGCCAGCACCGTAAATGTTGGACTATAAGTGAAAAAGTAGTGAAACATCTTTTTTGCTTATACATGAGCAGTAGAGATGTTTTTTTCTATTTTGAGTGGCATGAATTTAGCAAGAAAAGGAGTAAATAAAGTGAGAGAATTAGTTGAACGTATCAATAAAGATGGACAAGTCTTGGGTGAAGGCGTGTTGAAAGTAGATAGTTTTGTTACCCATCAGGTAGATCCAGTGTTGATGGAACAAATGGGCCAACGTTTTGCGGAAGTATTTAAAGAACAAGGAATCACTAAAGTGGTGACAATTGAAGCTTCTGGTATCGCCCCTGCTTTATTTGCGGCTAAAGAGCTCGGTGTACCAATGATCTTTGCAAGAAAAGCCAAAAGTTTGACGATGGATGAAGAATTATTGACGGCATCCGTTTATTCATTTACGAAACAAGTAACAAGCACGATATCGATTTCTCGTAAATTCTTGTCTTCTGAAGATAAAGTATTGATCATTGATGACTTTTTAGCGAATGGTCAGGCGGCAAAAGGTTTGATCGAATTGTGCCAACAAGCAGGTACGAGTGTTGAGGGAATCGGGATCGTCATTGAAAAATCCTTCCAAGACGGTCGTCAACTTCTTGAAGAAATGGGCTTAAAAGTGGTCTCACTTGCCCGCGTAGCATCACTTTCTGATGGTCAAGTAGATTTTCTTGAGGAGGATGCGTAAGCGTGGAGAAAGAAACTCAAAATGGAAAAGCAGCTGTCTTAGGGTTACAGCATTTATTAGCGATGTATGCGGGAGCAGTCGCTGTACCGTTATTGATTGGTACGGGGTTAGGATTTAATCAAGAACAAATGACTTATCTTATCTCAATCGATATTTTCATGTGTGGATTAGCGACGCTCTTGCAATTAACTGTCAATCGCTTTTTCGGGATCGGTTTACCAGTTGTTTTAGGTTGTGCGATCCAAGCAGTTGCGCCGTTGATTTTGATCGGTAGCACAGAAGGTGTCGGTGCGATCTATGGCTCGATCATCGCGTCAGGGATTTTTGTTGTGCTAGTTGCTGGTTTCTTTTCAAAGATCAAAAAACTATTTCCGCCGATTGTTACTGGAACAGTGATTACAGTGATTGGCTTGACGTTGATTCCAGTAGCCATCGAAAAAATGGGTGGCGGCAGTGCAACTGCTCCAGGCTTTGGTGATCTGACGAATTTATTATTAGCGTTTGTCACGATCCTACTGATCGTTGGTGTGCAATTATTAGGCAAAGGGTTCATTCGATCCATTGCGGTTTTGATCGGTTTGATCGGTGGAAGTATCTTAGCTGCCTTTTTAGGTAGAATCGATCTAGGAGCAATTGGACAAGCCCCTGTTTTTCACGTACCGCAACCTTTTTACTTTGGAAAACCGACATTTGAAATCTGGTCGATCTTATTGATGATCATCATTTCAATGGTAAGTATGGTAGAATCAACAGGCGTCTATTTTGCCTTAGGAGATATCACTGGAAAAAAAGTCGGGGAAGAGCAGTTGAAAAAAGGTTATCGAGCAGAGGGGTTAGCCGTCATCTTAGGTGGTATCTTTAACACATTTCCTTATACAGGATTTTCGCAAAATGTTGGGTTGGTACAACTTTCAGGAATCAAAACAAGAAAACCCATTTACTTTTCCGCTTTCTTTTTGATCATCTTGGGCTTATTCCCTAAAATCGGCGCAGTGGCTCAAATCATACCTGAACCAGTCCTTGGTGGCGGGATGTTGGTCATGTTTGGAATGGTGGCGATCCAAGGAATTCGGATGTTATTAGAAGTAGATTTTACAAATGACAAAAATTTATTGATTGCTGCAGTGTCGATTGGTTTTGGTTTAGGCTTCAATTTGATGCCCGAATTATTCAGCCAGTTACCTGAAACAGTTCAAATGTTCACAGGAAATGGGATCGTTATGAGCAGTATCACAGCAATTGTGTTGAACTTAGTTTTTAACGGACTAAAACAAGACGAGAGAATCATTAAAGAAGCATTGAAGTAATGATGTAGATTACTTTTATAAATCATAGCTAGTAACTGAATAAGGTAGAGACCTTTTTAGCTTAGAGAGATAAGGCGCCATCCACGAAATTTGTTTTTCAAATTTTTGTGGAGGGTGCCTTATTTTCGAAGAGTTTACTTTTGTACCTGCCGTTTATTCGATTTTAGGTGGTGCGAGAAGACGAATGTCCCAGACGAATTTTTTAATTGTAGCAAATTCATGAACAGATTCTCTCTGCATTTTGGATACATGAAGAAAAAGTGTTATATCCTTAAAAAAAAACAAATGATTTGGACCAGAAAAAACTTGATTTCAACAAGCAAGAGTTGATTTGTTAAAGACGAACAATAAACCTTTTTATCTATTTTTCATTCGAATTTATCTTGATTTACAGAGGGGCGATTGATAAAATATAAGTGAATACGAATCGAGAGGAGAAACGAATGGCTGCAAAAATTTCTGTAATAATGGGGAGCATCTCGGATTGGGAGACAATGAAACATGCGTGTGAGATTATTGAAGAATTTGGCGTTTCTTTTGAAAAGAAAGTAGTTTCAGCACATCGAACACCAGATTTGATGTTTTCGTATGCAGAAGAAGCTCGAGAAAAAGGTATAAAAGTGATTATTGCAGGTGCGGGAGGAGCAGCTCATTTACCAGGGATGGTTGCTGCAAAGACGACATTACCGGTTATTGGTGTTCCTGTTCAAAGTCGAACATTGAACGGATTGGATTCTTTGCTATCCATTGTCCAAATGCCAGGCGGCGTGCCTGTGGCGACGACAGCGATTGGAAAAGCAGGCGCAATTAATGCCGGTCTACTTGCGATACAGATGCTTTCAATGTATGATTTAGAGTTGGAGGCTGCATTAGCGAAACGACGCGCAATGTCGGTTGAATCTGTAATAGAAAGTAGTGATCAACTTGGTTAAACCATTATTACCAGGCTCGACGATCGGAATCGTCGGTGGTGGACAGTTAGGTCGCATGATGGCGATCAGTGCAAAAGAGATGGGATTCAAAGTCGGTGTGCTTGATCCGATGAATGATTGTCCGGCTGCTCAAGTAGCGGACTGGCACATTGAAAGTTCCTACGATGATACGTTTGCTCTAGAAGAACTTGCAAGACGAACTGAGGTTATCACCTACGAATTTGAGAATGTGAGTGTGGAAGCACTGAATGCGATTTTGCCGATGTCATTTATTCCTCAAGGAACAGATTTGTTGGCGATCACGCAAGATCGTCTACTAGAAAAATCATTTTTAGAAACAAATAATATCGTGATCGCTCCACATGCAACGATCGTCAGTCCCACAGATATCCAAGATGCAATCGATGGTATCGGTTATCCTTGTGTCTTGAAAACAACTCGTGGCGGATATGACGGTAAGGGGCAATATGTACTGAAGAGTCGAGCGGACTTAGCTCCTGCGATGGATCTTTTAAGAGAAGGAACTTGCGTATTAGAAGCTTGGATTCCATTTGAAAAAGAACTATCGATCATGGTCGCAGGCAATGGGCAAGGGCAATATACGACATTTCCAGTTGTTGAAAATATCCATTGTAATAATATTCTCCATGAAACGATTGCGCCAGCAACTGTTTCAGCGGATGTGATCGAAGAGGCAGAAAGAATTGCTAAAGTGATTGCTGAAGCAGTGAGTTTGTCCGGTGCACTGGGCGTCGAAATGTTTTTGACGAAGACTGGTGGATTGTATGTGAATGAATTGGCACCGCGTCCACACAATTCAGGACATTACACCTTAGAAGCATGCGGAATGACACAATTTGATGCGCATATCCGTGGGATTTGCGGTTGGCCTTTACCTAAAAAAGTCCCATTGTTAAGTGATGCCGTCATGGTCAACGTTTTAGGTGAACAACTATTAGAAAGTTACAATTTGATTGCGAAAAAACAAGATTGGAAATTTCATTTCTATGGCAAGAAACAAGCGAAAAAAGGTCGTAAGATGGGACACATCACGATTTTGACAGAAGATATCGAGTCGACATTGAAAGAAATCGAAAAAACGAATATTTGGGATTAAAGGAGAATAGTTGATGTTAGAACGTTATACACGACCTGAAATGGGCAATATTTGGACAGAGCAAAATAAATATCAAGCATGGTTAGAAGTTGAAATACTTGCTGATGAAGCTTGGGCAGAATTAGGAGAAATACCTAAAGAAGATGTAGCGAAAATCCGTGAACACGCGTCTTTTGATATCGCTCGTATTTTAGAGATTGAGCAATCGACACGCCACGATGTCGTTGCTTTTACTCGAGCAGTTTCGGAAACACTTGGTGACGAAAGTAAATGGGTTCATTATGGATTAACAAGTACAGATGTGGTGGATACAGCTTATGGTTACCAAATCAAACAAGCAAATGACATTTTGCGCGAAGATTTGAAACGTTTCACAGCGATCATTGGTGAAAAAGCCAAAGAGCATAAGTATACAGTCATGATGGGACGTACGCATGGTGTGCATGCTGAGCCAACCACTTTCGGTCTTAAATTAGCTACTTGGTATTCTGAGATGAAACGAAATATCGAACGTTTTGAACATGCAGCAAAAGGCGTAGAAGCAGGGAAAATCTCCGGTGCTGTTGGTACGTTTGCGAATATCCCTCCGTTCATTGAAGAATATGTCTGCGAAAAACTAGGCATCCGTCCGCAAGAAGTATCGACGCAAGTTTTACCACGTGATCTACATGCCGAATATTTTGCGACAATGTCATTGATTGCGACCAGTATCGAACGCTTTGCGACAGAGATTCGTGGACTTCAAAAATCGGAAACACGAGAAGTCGAAGAATTTTTTGCTAAAGGACAAAAAGGCTCATCTGCTATGCCACATAAACGTAATCCGATCGGTTCAGAAAATATGGCTGGCTTAGCGCGAGTGATCCGTGGGCATATGATTACCGCTTATGAAAATGTTTCGTTGTGGCACGAAAGAGATATCTCCCATTCTTCTGCAGAACGGATCATTCTACCTGATACAACGATCCTACTTGATTATATGTTGAGCCGCTTCGGCAATATCGTTAAAAATCTAACGGTATTCCCAGAAAACATGAAACGTAACATGGATGCGACATTTGGCTTGATCTATAGCCAACGTGTCATGTTGAAATTGATTGATAAAGGGATGACAAGAGAAGAAGCGTATGATCTTGTTCAACCTAAGACAGCATATGCGTGGGATAATCAAGTGTCCTTCCGTCCTTTACTTGAAGAAGACGAAGCGATCACTTCTGTTTTGACACC
This sequence comes from Enterococcus sp. AZ095b, assembly GCF_051714725.1. Lineage (NCBI taxonomy): Bacteria > Bacillati > Bacillota > Bacilli > Lactobacillales > Enterococcaceae > Enterococcus > Enterococcus sp. AZ095b. The sequence goes on from NZ_JBIOSL010000001.1 coordinate 1,247,286, forward strand.
AGAAGAAATCGCTGAAGCATTTGATTACAACCACCATATGAAAAATGTGGATGTCATTTTTGAACGTGTCGGTTTAGCATAAACCATTCAGTAAGAATAGATGTTAACAATGTTTCTCGACTGATCGAAAAAAACGAACAATCACTAGCTAGAACTATTTTTTTAAATGCAAGAAAAAAAGAACATCCTTCAGACTAACTTCTGAGGGATGTTCTTTTTGGTTTAAGCATAAGCCATTTGATGACCCAAATTGAAATGTTGGGAATGTAGAAGATTCAATAATGTTTCAACAAATGTATAGCCAAATTCTTGTTGATCGAAGGTCACGAGCAATCGGTAATGATGCTTGAATAACTTTTGCTCATGGATTTGTTTGATCACTAGTTCATGGTTGTTTTGGGTCAAGTAATGGAATGTTCGTTTTCGACACTCCGATTGTCGTTTTGCTGCACGGCGAAGTTTTCTAAATGTATAAAAACTTCGATCCTTCATGCAGGCATCAACATCTTTGATAGCAAGTAGATCATTGTATAAGCGTGATTTTTCTTCAACAGATAAATCGAGTAAAAAGCGTTGGGCAGACGTACTTGGATCTTCCATTTAGTTACCTCCTTGAAACCTCTAACTGTTTTCTTTAAATCTACTATATCACCAATCAATAAATGTGTAAACGCTTCTTAACGAAGAACAACTATTCTTAATAAAAGTGCTAAAGACGAACATTAAATGTTTTTAATGGTTCAAATGTACACTTTTGTATTGATTTGATTCCTGACCCTTGGTAAAATTTAAAGTGAAAAGACGAACAAATAATGTGTGTTGGTAATACAACGTTAACAAACAAGGAGTCGTAGACATGGAAAAACAGAACTTGCTCTATGAAGGAAAAGCAAAAAGAATGTTTAACACGAATGATGAAACTGTCCTGTGGGTGGAGTATCTAGATCAAGTGACTGCCCTCAACGGTGGAATGAAAGACCAAATGCAAGGGAAAGCAGAATTGAACAATCAAATCACAAGTGCTATTTTTGAATACTTATCGAATCAAGGAATAAAAAATCATTTTATTGAGAAATTGTCAAAAACCGAACAATTGATTAAAAAACGGTCGATCATTCTCTTAGAAGTGGTCGTCAGAAATATTTCAGCTGGAAGTTTTTCAAAACGCCTAGGAGTAGAAGAAGGGCAAGTGCTACCGACACCGATCGTTGAATTTTATTACAAAAAAGATGAACTAGATGATCCCTTCATTAATGATGCCCACGTTGGTTTCTTAGAGTTAGCAACGCCTGAAGAGATAGCGGAGCTTAAAAAACAAGCGTTGCAAATCAATGACCATCTGATAGAACTATTCAAAAAAATCAATTTACGATTAGTCGATTTTAAAGTGGAATTTGGACGTACTGCGACTGGCGAGATCGAATTAGCAGATGAAATTTCTCCGGATACATGTCGCTTATGGGATCTTACCACTAAGGAACATATGGATAAGGATGTCTACCGGCGAAAGATCGGCAACATCATTCCTGTCTATCAAGAAGTACTCGATCGTTTAAATCAATTATCACTCGAAAATAAAGGAGAATAAATCATGTATTTTGTAAAAGTGTACGTAACATATAAAGATTCAGTATTAGATCCACAAGGAGAGGCAGTTAAAAATGCGGTACATCGTTTAGGCTACGACAACATTGAAGATATTCGTATCGGGAAGTATTTTGAAATCCAAGTCTCAGCTAGTGAAGAGGAAGTAGAAGCAACGATCGAAGCGATTTGCGATCGTTTATTAGCAAATGTCAATATGGAAACGTATCGTTATGAAATCAACAAAATGGAGGAAGTTTAGCATGAAATTTGCCGTGATTGTTTTTCCTGGATCGAATTGTGATGCGGACTTGCTTTGGGCGATCCGTGATGTGATGGGCGCAGAAGCAGACTATGTTCGTTATGACGAATCTTCTCTTGAAGGGTATGACGGAGTATTGATCCCTGGCGGCTTTTCTTACGGCGATTACTTACGTTGTGGAGCGATTGCTCGTTTTTCAACAATCATGGATGAAGTGATTCGTTTTGCGGAAGAAGGAAAACCTGTTTTTGGTACATGTAATGGATTCCAAGTGTTGACGGAGGCTGGATTGCTACCAGGCGTATTAAGAAGAAATGATTCATTACGTTTTATCTGTAAGTCAGCATCACTGAAAGTTAACAATCAAACATCCTTTACTTCAGAGTACGACAAAAATGAAGTGATCCAGTTGCCGGTGGCCCATGGAGAAGGCAATTATTTTTGTGACGAAGAGACGCTTCAAGAACTGATCGACAACAACCAAATCGTGTTTACCTACGAGGGAGAAAATCTCAACGGCAGTGTGGCCAACATTGCAGGGATTACAAACAAAGCAGGAAATGTGTTAGGGATGATGCCCCATCCAGAACGAGCAATGGAAGCATTACTTGGCTCAGAAGATGGCAAACGTTTCTTCGCTTCGCTATTGAAGAATTTCGGAAAGGTGACTGCATAAATGAAAACAATGATGGAGCCAACTGCATTAGAAATCAAAGAACAAAAGATTTATACGCAATGGGGACTGACGGATGAAGAATACCGGATGATCGAAGAAGACATCTTAGGTAGAATGCCTAATTATACAGAGACCGGTCTGTTCTCAGTCATGTGGAGTGAACACTGTTCTTACAAAAACTCCAAGCCGATCTTAAGAAAATTCCCAACAAGTGGGCCGAATGTCTTACAAGGGCCTGGTGAAGGCGCGGGGATCGTTGACATTGGAGACGGACAAGCAGTGGTTTTTAAAGCAGAAAGCCACAATCATCCTTCGGCAGTCGAACCTTATGAAGGCGCAGCAACAGGTGTTGGGGGCATTATTCGTGATATTTTCAGTATGGGTGCACGTCCGATTGCTCTACTTGATTCACTGCGTTTTGGCGAATTAGATAATCCTCGTACAAAATACCTGTTAGAAGAAGTTGTTGCTGGTATTGGAGGGTATGGTAATTGTATTGGCGTACCGACAGTTGGTGGTGAGATCGCCTTTGATCCTTGTTATGAGGGGAATCCATTGGTAAATGCCATGTGTGTTGGGTTGATCGATCATAAAGATATCCAAAAAGGACAAGCATCAGGTGTTGGCAATTCGATCATGTATGTAGGCGCTAAGACAGGTCGGGATGGTATCCACGGTGCGACATTTGCCTCCGAAGAATTTAGTCAGGAAGAAGAACAACAACGTTCAGCTGTGCAAGTGGGCGATCCTTTTATGGAGAAATTATTGTTAGAAGCTTGTTTGGAATTGATTTTGGACCACTCAGACATTCTTGTCGGCATCCAAGATATGGGTGCGGCAGGACTTGTTTCATCAAGTTCAGAAATGGCCTCAAAAGCAGGCTTTGGTTTGGTATTGACCTTGGACGATGTACCGCAGCGTGAATCGCAGATGACCCCTTATGAAATGATGTTATCTGAATCCCAAGAACGGATGTTGATCTGTGTGAAGGCTGGTTCAGAAGCGCGTGTCCAAGCACTATTCCAAAAATACGATCTAGACGCGGTGACGATTGGAAAAGTAACAGATGATGGTCAGTACCGTTTGTATCATCATGGAAAAGAAGTAGCCAATCTTCCGGTAGATGCCTTGGCAGAAGATGCGCCTGTCTATCAGAAAGAAATGGTTGAACCAGAACGGATGGCAAAATTCCGTGAATTAGGTCAATACCAACCAGTGATCTCTGATCCAAATGAAGTATTGACTGCGTTGTTGAAGCAACCGACGATCGCATCAAAACGTTCGATTTATGAGACGTATGATTCGCGTGTCCAAACCAATACAGTGGTTGCTCCAGGTAGTGATGCCGCAGTTTTGCGTATTCGCGGGACCAAAAAAGCGTTAGCGATGACGACAGACTGTAATGCTCGTTATATTTATCTAGATCCAGAAATTGGTGGTCAGATTGTTGTTGCGGAAGCAGCAAGAAATATTGTCGCAAGTGGTGGTCAACCTTTAGCGATTACGGATTGTTTGAACTATGGTTCTCCAGATAAACCAGAAGTATTCTGGGAGTTATCGTACTCAGCTGATGGAATTGCTAAAGCATGTGAAATGTTGGAAACACCTGTGATCTCAGGAAATGTTTCTCTATATAACGAGACAGATGGCCAAGCGATCTATCCAACGCCGATGATCGGTATGGTCGGATTGATCGAAGCCCACGAACATATCACTACCCAAGAGTTCAAACAAGCAGGAGATGTGATCTATGTGATCGGCCAGACGTTTGCAGACTTTAACGGCAGCGAATTACAAAAGCTGCAGCTAGGTAGGATCGAAGGAATGGTGGAGCATTTTGATCTAACTACCGAAAAAGAAAACCAAACCTTGATGTTAGAAGCAATCAAAGCTGGATTGATCCAAAGTGCGCATGACTGTGCAGAAGGTGGGTTAGCGGTGGCTATTGCGGAATCAGCGTTCACAAATGGTTTCGGTGTTTCAACGAGAGTTGATCTGCCAGCTGCTCATCTGTTTTCTGAATCACAATCGCGTTTTATTGTATCTGTAACAAAAGAAAACCAACAAGCCTTTGAAGCATTAGCTGGTGAGCGTGTGACACTTCTTGGTCACGTAACGGAAGAAAAACAATTGGTGATACAAGCAAATGATGGAAGAGTTGACTTGGCAGTCGCTTCGGCGAAACAGTCTTGGGAGGAAGCAATCGAATGTCTTATGAAGTAAGAAGCATCAATGAAGAATGTGGAGTGTTCGGTGTTTGGGGACATCCTCAAGCTGCCAATGTCACTTACTTTGGTTTGCATAGTTTGCAGCATCGTGGGCAAGAAGGTGCTGGCATCGTATCAAATGATGATGGGAAATTATATGGTCACCGTGATCTTGGGCTTCTTTCAGAGGTATTCAAAGATCCAAGAAAACTAGCAGCTTTATCTGGACAAGCAGCGATCGGTCACGTTCGCTATGCTACCGCAGGCAATGGCAGTGTGGATAATATCCAACCTTTTTTATTCAAATTTTACGATCAATCGATTGGGTTGGCTCATAATGGCAATCTGACGAATGCTCGCTCTTTACGGACGTCTTTAGAAAAAGATGGTGCCATCTTTCATTCAAATTCAGATACAGAGATCTTGATGCATTTGATCCGTCGTAGTAACGAAGAAACGTTTTTAGACAGATTAAAGGAAGCCTTGGCTGAGGTAAAAGGCGGATTTGCTTACTTATTACTGACAGAAGACGCGATGGTTGCGGCACTAGACCCTAATGGTTTTCGCCCATTAGCCATTGGTCAAATGAAAAATGGCGCATATGTCATTACTTCTGAAACCTGTGCGCTGGAAGGGATCGGTGCGCGGTTTGTACGTGATGTCTTGCCAGGAGAAATCGTGATCATCAATGATGATGGCTATACGATCGAGCAATACACGACAGATACTCAATTGGCGATTTGTTCCATGGAATATATTTACTTTGCACGTCCGGATTCTGATATTGCAGGGATCAATGTGCATACAGCACGTAAAAATATGGGGAGACGTTTAGCGGCTGAAGCGCCGATCGAAGCAGATATGGTGGTTGGTGTGCCCAATTCTTCGTTGTCAGCAGCCAGTGGTTATGCTGAAGCAAGTGGTATCCCATATGAAATCGGCTTGGTGAAAAATCAATATGTGGCACGTACGTTCATCCAACCAACCCCAGAATTAAGAGAACAAGGTGTGCGGATGAAACTTTCTGCGGTTCGGGGCGTTGTGGAAGGGAAAAAAATCATTATGGTCGATGATTCGATCGTTCGCGGCACTACCAGCCGAAGAATCGTCAATCTATTAAAAGAAGCTGGAGCAAAGGAAGTCCATGTGCGGATTGCATCTCCACCATTGAAATATCCATGTTTTTACGGGATCGACATCCAAACGAGAAAAGAACTGATCGCAGCGAATCATTCCATCGAAGAGATCAGAGAATGTATCGGCGCAGATTCGTTGGATTTCTTGAGTGAAGAAGGCTTGATTGGAGCAATCGGCCTACAAAAAGATTCCCCTTATTCAGGGTTATGTATGGCTTATTTCAACGGCGATTATCCGACACCGCTATATGACTACGAAGAAAAATACCAAGAATCTTTAAAAGAAAAAGTATCTTTTTTTTAAACGGAGCAAATGAAAGGAGCAAGTAATCAAATGGGTAATGCTTATGCAAAAGCGGGTGTGGATGTAGAAGCGGGGTATGAAGTCGTGGATCGCATCAAAAAACATGTGAAGAAAACAGAAAGAATCGGTGTGATGGGTGCATTAGGAGGCTTTGGTGGCTGCTTTGACCTTAGTGGATTCCAATTAAAAGAACCTGTCTTAGTTTCCGGGACAGACGGTGTGGGTACTAAGTTAGCTGTAGCTATCGCCGCAGATCGCCATGAAACGATCGGTATCGATTGTGTCGCGATGTGTGTCAATGATATTTTGGCACAAGGGGCAGAACCTTTATACTTTTTAGATTATTTGGCAACAGGTAAAAATGACCCAGAACGTCTAGAAAAAGTCGTATCAGGCGTTGCTACTGGTTGTGTTTCAGCAAACATGGCATTGATCGGTGGCGAAACAGCAGAAATGCCAGGTATGTATCAAGGGGACGATTATGATCTGGCAGGTTTTGCGGTAGGGATTGCGGAAAAAGCGCAATTGATTACTGGTCAATCGATCACAACAGGTGATATCTTGCTAGGTTTGCCTTCTAGTGGCATCCATTCCAATGGGTACTCTTTGGTTCGTAAAATCTTTTTTGAACAGCAAGGTTTTTCATTAGAAGAAACGATCGAAAGGTTGGATACCTCTTTGGCAGATGTGTTGCTTGAACCGACAAAAATCTATGTTTCGACTTTATTACCATTAATCAAAAAAGAGAAGATCAAAGGTGCCGCACATATTACAGGTGGCGGGTTCATTGAGAATATTCCGCGGATGTTGCCAGAAAATGTTGCTGCCCGCATCGATCTAGGCACATGGCCAGTTTTACCGATCTTCGATTGTTTGCAAAAGTATGGTGAGATCCCTGCACATGAAATGTATGAGATCTTTAACATGGGCATTGGAATGGTCATTGCAGTTTCTCCTGAACATGCGAGTGAAATCATTGATCAAATCCGTAAATCTGGCGAAGAAGTCTATCAAATCGGGCAAGTCATACCGTTTGAGGAGCAAAAAGTCGTGATCGCAGAGGGGAAAAAATGAAGATTGCCGTCTTTGCTTCAGGAAATGGCAGTAACTTTCAAGCGCTGGTCGATTATTTTAAAAAGAACCGACTTTCTGCGACAATCGAGTGGTTGTTTTGTGATCAGCCACATGCCTATGTTTTACAACGGGCAAAAAAAGCGCAAGTTCCGAGCACCTGTTTTTCACCGAAAGAGTTTGCATCCAAAACGGAGTACGAACAAGCGATCCTTGAAGAATTAGCAAACCGAGAGATTGATTTGATCGTACTGGCAGGCTATATGCGAATCGTTGGTGAAGGCTTACTGTCAACTTATGAAAATAAAATGATCAATATCCATCCTTCGTTATTACCGAATTTTCCCGGTCTTCATGGGATTCGCGATGCTTTTGAAGCAGGCGTGAAGGAAACAGGTGTGACTGTCCATTATATCGATCGTGGGGTGGATACTGGACCAATCATTCGTCAGGAAAAAGTGATGATCGAAAAAGAAGATACATTAGCTACATTGGAACAAAAAATCCATCAGATCGAACATCAGATCTTTCCAGAAGTGATTGCAAATATAGTAAATATGGGAGATGTAAAAAAATGACAAGAGCGTTAATAAGTGTTTCAGATAAGACTGGGGTCATTGACTTTGCGAAAGGACTACGTGCTGCCGATATAGAGATCATTTCCACAGGTGGAACTAAAACAGCTTTGGAAGAAGCAGGAATCGAAACCATTTCTATCGATGAAGTGACTGGTTTTCCTGAGATGATGGATGGCCGAGTAAAAACTTTACATCCAAAAATCCACGGAGGATTATTAGGGCGTCGCGATAGTGAAAGCCATATGGAGGCAATGGAAAAAGAAGCCATCCAACCAATCGATATTGTCTGTGTCAACCTTTATCCATTCAAGGAAACGATCTTAAAACCAGAAACGACCGAAGCAGATGCGATCGAAAATATTGATATCGGTGGACCGAGCATGTTGCGAAGTGCTGCAAAAAATCATGCTTTCGTAACAGCCATCGTTGATCCCGTTGATTATGCGATCGTTTTAGCAGAAATCCAGCAAGAAGGTCACACGAGCCTTGAGACACGTAGAAAGTTAGCAGCAAAAGTTTTTCGTCATACGGCTGCTTATGATGCGTTGATTGGTCAATATCTCACAGAAGCTGTGGGTGAAAAAGATCCTGAGAATCTAACCCTTACTTATACGCGCAAACAAGACCTTCGCTATGGCGAGAATAGCCATCAAGAAGCAGCATTTTATCAAGCGGCTTTACCAACGAGTTATTCGATTGTAAGTGCGGAACAATTGCACGGTAAGGAACTTTCTTTCAATAATATTCGTGATGCGGATGCTGCGTTACGTATCATGAGAGAGTTCACGGAACCAACTGTCGTTGCGTTGAAACATATGAATCCATGTGGGATCGGAAGTGGCGAGACGATTTTCTCTGCGTGGGAAGCTGCTTATGCTGCTGATCCAGTATCGATCTTTGGCGGCATTATCGTATTGAATCGGGAAGTCGATTTGGTTAGTGCACAAGCAATGACTCAATTGTTTTTAGAAATCATTATCGCTCCTAGTTACAGTGAAGAGGCCCTAGCTGTACTGAAAACGAAGAAAAATCTCCGTCTGTTGCAAGTCGATTTCTCGAATGTGGAAGGAAATGCTAACGAAATGGTCTCTGTCTTAGGAGGTTTACTGGTCCAACAAGATGATCGTGCAATGGAAGAACCAGAAAGTTGGACCGTAGTCACCGATCGTCAACCCACCAAAGAAGAGCAAGCAGCGATGGCTTTTGCTTGGAAAGCGGTCAAACATGTGAAATCAAATGCGATCGTCGTTGCAAATCAACAGCAAACCCTCGGTATTGGTGCCGGCCAAATGAATCGTGTGGGTTCGGTCAAGCTTGCGATCGAACAAGCTGGTGCTAAAGCCGAAACAGCCGCGCTTGCAAGTGATGCTTACTTCCCAATGGATGACTCTGTCGAATACGCTGCGAAGCATGGCATCAAAGCAATCATCCAGCCGGGAGGAAGTATCAAAGATCAAGCCTCGATCGATATGGCAAACAAGTATGGTATCGCAATGGTATTTACCGGCGTGCGTCATTTTAGACATTAAGAAGGAGCGGATAAAATGAAGTGTTTAGTGATTGGCTCGGGCGGGCGAGAACATGCGATAAGCAAAAAACTTTTAGCTAGTCCATTAGTTGAAGCTGTGTATTGCGCACCTGGAAATGCAGGAATGAAAAAAGATGGGGTTCACTTGGTGGATCTTGTTGAAACGGATCATGAAGGATTGATCGAATTTGCTCGAGCTGAAGGGATCGCCTGGACATTTGTTGGTCCAGAAATCCCTCTACTCAATGGGATCGTTGATGATTTTCAAGCGGAAGGATTAGCGATTTTTGGCCCAACAAAAGCTGCAGCCTTAATTGAAGGTTCAAAGAGCTTTGCCAAAGAGTTGATGGCACGTCAAGGTATTCCTACTGCAGAGTCACAAACGTTTACCCGTTTTGCCGAAGCGAGAGAATACATTGAAGCAAAAGGCGCACCGATCGTTATCAAAGCAGACGGATTAGCTGCTGGTAAAGGGGTCGTTGTGGCGGAAACCCTCGAAGCCGCTGTCGAAGCCGCTTCAGAGATGCTAGAAAATGATCGGTTTGGTGCTAGTGGGCAGAAAATCGTCGTGGAAGAGTTCTTGTCAGGAGAAGAGTTCTCTTTACTTGCTTTTGTCCGAGATAAAGAAGTTTATCCCATGGTGATCTCGCAAGACCATAAGCGAGCGTATAATGGGGATAAAGGTCCTAATACTGGCGGAATGGGCGCTTATACACCTGTGCCGCAAATCCCTCAAACCATGGTTGATCAGGCTGTCGAAAAAGTATTGAAACCAGCAGTGCGAGGGATGAAAGAGATAGGGTGTTCATTTACTGGTATTTTATATGCAGGGCTGATTGCCACAGCAGAAGGACCAAAAGTAATCGAATTCAACGCTCGGTTTGGTGATCCTGAGACGCAAGTTGTGTTGCCACGACTTAAAAGTGATCTAGCGGAGATCATTGACCGCCTATTAACAGGAAGGGCAGTCGAGTTAACATGGGAGACAGAAGGAGTTTGCTTAGGTGTAGTCGTTGCGGCAGAAGGCTATCCAGGAAAATACCAAAAAGGAGCCTTGCTTCCAGATTTTTCAGCTGATCCAGATGTGACCGTCTATTATGCGGGGGTAGAGGAACAAGCGAAAGAACTGGTAGGTGCAGGGGGACGGATCTATTTGGTGGAAGCGAGTGGTCAGACAATCGAAGAAGCGCAAGAAAAAATATACTCTGTTTTAAAAGTCAAGAATACTGAACGTACATTCTATCGGACGGATATCGGCTCAAAAGCCTTGGTACAAAAGTAAAAGTCACATAAAGAAATAAAACTATTTTTTGCAGAAACGGAAAAATAGTTTTATTTTTTTTGAAGCCTTTTCATGATGGTTATGGTAAAATCGAGTTGCTAAGAAAGGATGAGATTTGATGAAAAAGATTCGTTTAGGGACTTCCGACCAGCTCGTATCCTCCGTCATTTTAGGTTGTATGCGTTTGAATGGTTCTGAGCAACCTGAAAAAGTGATTGAAACAGCTTTTGAAAATGGCATCAACTTTTTTGACCATGCGGATATTTACGGTGGTGGGGACTGTGAAACAATTTTTGCTCAAGCGTTAGCAAAAACTTCGCTAAAACGTGATGAATTATTTATCCAAACGAAATGCGGGATCGTACCAGGAAAGATGTTTGATTTCTCAAAAAAACACATCATTCAATCGGTTGAAGATAGCTTGCGTCGATTAGATATGGAATACGTTGATGCCTTGTTACTTCATCGTCCAGACACGCTCGTTGAACCCGAAGAAGTGGCGGAAGCGTTTGATGAGTTGGAGCGATCTGGCAAGGTTCGTTTCTTTGGTGTGAGCAATCAAAAACCAATGCAGATCGAGTTATTGAAAAAATATGTGAACCAGCCATTACTGGCGAACCAATTACAATTTGGTCTTAAACATTCCGAAATGATCGATCAGGGAATCCATGTGAACATGACGGATCAAGCAAGTATTGACCATGATGGCAGTATCCTAGATTATTCTCGTTTACATGAGATGACGATCCAAGCGTGGTCGCCTTATCAATATGGCTTCTTTGAAGGTGTATTCATTGGAAATGAAAAATTCCCAGAATTGAATCAGTCGTTAAACGAACTGGCAGAAAAATATCATACGACACCAACAGGGTTAGCGTCGGCGTGGATCTTACGTCATCCTGCAAATATGCAGGTGATCGCTGGAACGATGAATCTGACAAGGATTGAAGAAATCGCGAAAGCATCGATGATCGATATGACTCGAGAAGATTGGTATGAATTGTATCGTGCTGCTGGCAATATTTTGCCATAAAATAAAAGATATCGTTAGCCGACTCTCTGTTTTTTATGAGAAAGAGAGTCGGTTTTTACAAAAATAGAAAAACGATGAACAGTATCGAAGAAAAGAGGAGAATCAATGGATAAACAGTTAAGGAAACTATTACAAGATGAGAGAAAATACTTATACGCCGATTTTAGTACATTACATAAAACACAACAAAAACTATATAATGAGATCATCAAAGAACAAAATAACTTATTGAATAAATTTCCCGAAAATGAAAGACAAGCAAAAAAACTCATCAACCCAATCAATTCTTATGAAAATAAGATTGAAATGTGGGTAGCCAACGCCATGCGGATGGAAAAAATGGAGAAACATATCCAATCTATCCGATTAAAATTGCATGCGGGCTTTCATCAACCAAGCAAGGCTTTCGAAAGAATGGGTTATCAGGAAAATTCGGCAAGATTCATGCTTGAAAAACGTAACGAACAGTTTTATCCCAAGGTGTTTCAACAATTGATTTCAAATATCACTTCCTTCCTTGGTCAGGATGTAACTTTCGCTCGTGGTGAAGCAAAAATTCCGCAATCGGTTGATCTAAATCTAAGTAAAAAAACGCTACAAACACGTAAAGATCGTTTGTCAGCTGAGTTTAAAGTACTACATAAAGAATCAAATGAATGGAAAAATGATTTAAAAACCTTAACGAAACAAGTATTACAGCATCGTGAAGATTTAGAAAATCCTGATTTTCGCATGGATTTCAAAAGAGGTTTGGAGTCGCATCATTCTATTGAACATATTGCAGCCCCCGTCATCAATTCGATCGAATCACTCCATTCAAGTATGTTGAATTACGCAGAAAGTTTGATCCATTTAAATAAAAAAGAGGGAGAACTTTTTGAAACCAGAGCGCAAATCAACGGGAAAGAGCAGTATGTTAATGGGAGCCATACGCTGAAAAGTTTGAATTATCAGCGTGGTCAGGCATTAACTGATCTAAAAGCAATAAGCAAATCACACTATACTCCTAAACTGCTGTCAGCGATCGATTATGTACGTAGTTTAGGTGCGGGAGTACTGAGAATAGTTGATGTAGATAAGCATGTACAGACGGACCGAAAACTCCAACAAGTAGCTCAGTTGAAAGCGCAAGGCTCTTTCGCTGACCGGACGAATCGTGCGAAAAAAATGGCGGGAGATTTCCAACAAAATCGCCCAACAACAAGTAACCATGAAAAAAGTCGTTAAGAATCATTGTGATTTTACAAACAAAAAAATAAGGTAGCATCAAAAAAAGCGAACGTTTAAAAATGTTCGCTTTTTTTTACACGAAAACTTAATTAAAGGTAAAATACAACTTTTTTATAATAAAAAGCTTGATTTTTTAATGAAATTACGTTAAATTACTTGAGGTGCTAAAAATAAGCACGTAAAAAGTAGATAATGTTCGTGTTTTTTACGAATATGAAATCGAGAGGACGATATGATGAAAGTATTTGATTACGAAGATATTCAACTGATTCCTAATAAATGTATCGTAAACAGCCGTTCAGAATGTGATACAACTGTGACTTTAGGTTCACATACCTTTAAAATGCCAGTTGTACCAGCAAATATGCAAACGATCATTGATGAAACGATTGCGGAATTTTTAGCTGAAAATGGTTATTTCTATATCATGCATCGTTTTGAAGAAGAAGCACGAATCCCATTTATCGAAAAAATGAAAGCAAGAAATTTAATTTCTTCTATTAGTGTAGGCGTGAAAAAAGACGAGTATGCTTTTGTAGAAGAATTAGCAGAAAAATCGCTTGTACCAGATTATATTACAATTGATATTGCCCATGGACATTCAAATGCTGTGATCGCGATGATCCAGCATATCAAAAAGCATTTACCAGATACGTTTGTCATTGCAGGGAACGTCGGCACGCCAGAAGCCGTTCGAGAATTAGAAAACGCTGGAGCAGATGCGACGAAAGTCGGCATTGGCCCAGGAAAAGTATGTATCACAAAAATCAAAACTGGTTTTGGTACTGGTGGTTGGCAATTAGCGGCACTAAGATGGTGCGCGAAAGCTGCCCGCAAACCTATCATTGCTGACGGTGGCATCCGTACACCTGGAGATGTCGCGAAATCAGTACGTTTTGGTGCGACGATGGTGATGATCGGTTCATTGTTTGCAGGACACGAAGAATCACCAGGAGAAACAAAAGTTGAGAACGGTGTCGTTTACAAAGAATATTTTGGATCAGCTTCTGAATTCCAAAAAGGCGAAAAGAAAAATGTTGAAGGTAAGAAAATTTGGATTCAACACAAAGGATCTTTAAAAGATACGTTAGTTGAAATGCAACAAGATTTACAATCTTCGATTTCTTATGCCGGTGGTCGTGATTTAGAATCGATTCGTAAAGTCGATTATGTCATCGTTAAAAACTCGATTTTCAATGGGGATACGATTTAATTCGAAGTAAGAGAGGTCGGGACGGAAGTGTTCAGCCTCGAGAAATAAGGCGCCATCCACGAAAATTGTTTTTCAAATTTTTGTGGATGGCGCCTTATTTTTCGAAGAGGTTACTTTTGTTCCCGCCGTTTGTTCGGTTATAGGTGGGTGAGGTGAACGAATGTCCCACTCCCTTTTTTTACATTTTCTTTCTTTTTGAAACTAAGCTACAATAGTAGAAAGTAAATATTTGGAGAATGCACATGTGGACGAGAATAACTAAACATAAAGGTTCTGCTTACCAACAGATCATGGATCAAATTTTGAAGAAAATCGAAAATGGGCAATTGCAACCAGGAGATAAATTACCTTCTGAAAGAATGTTTGCTGATTTTTTTGGTGTGAATCGTACGACTGTTGTTCATGCGTTAGATGAATTGCGTGGGCTAGGGATATTGGAAAGTCGTCAAGGGAGTGGTCGGTTTATTTCTTCGGTGACTTGGGGTGATTTTTCAGAGCCGCGGATCGATTGGCGTCAATTGATCTCTGCAAGATACGATAAAATCGTTGATAGTTACGGAGAAAAAGTCAAAGAAGCAAGTCGGAAATCCGATTTTTTAGATTTATATTCAAGTGAAATGCCGCTTGATGTATTACCTAATATGAAGATGCCCAATTATACATTAGAAGGTATTTTAAAAGAAGAACAAGCCGTTTCCGTGTTTGGGTATCAACCGCTGATGGCGCAGATCAGAGAACGCTTGACCAGAAATAACGGATTTTCGTTTAAAAAAAGTCAATTGCTAATCACTGGTGGGGGACAACAAGCGATCTTTCTGATTTTACAAACCATTTTGTCGGTAGGAGATGCCATCGCGGTGGAATCCCCCACTTTTTTCTACCGCTTGCCATTGTTTAAAGCACTTGGTACCCGCTTGTTCGGTATTCCGATGGATGATCAAGGGATTGATCTAGAAAAATTGGAAGAAGCTATTCATAAGCATAAGATCAAAGCGGTCTTAGTCAATCCAAATTTTCAAAATCCGACAGGTACAGTGATGGCTGCTGAACGTCGCCAACGTTTAGTCGCGCTGTGCCGCAAATACCAATTGCCGATCATAGAAGACGATGTATTTGCAGATTTAGCCTTTTCTCCGGAGAAACAAGCTTCGATCGCTCCGATCCATGCGATTGATCCGGAAAATGTCTTGTATGTCGGCTCGTTATTGCGTTTGTTGGGGGAAACGACTAAAATTGGTTGGATCGTGGGCCCAACTATTCTGATCCAACGATTGTCTGAGGCACAAAAAATGATGGATGTCTCTTTGAGTATCTTTACACAAATGGCCGCAACTGCTGTTTTTGATTCTTCTTTTGACCAAAACATGGCAAGTCTGTGTCAACGACTAGAAAAGAACAGTCAGCTTTTAAGTAGTTGGGTCGATTCGCAAGGCTTCTTTCATTTAGCCCCTCTTGCAGGCGGATATTATGGCTGGTTGACTTGGGAGGGTGAAAAGTTCACGAAAGTATTAGCAGAAAGATTATTACGTGAGGGGTTAGGTGTGGCTCCAGGTTATCTTTTTGGCGAAGACATTGGTTTAAGAATCAACTATAGCCGTATGAGTCCTGATGTCCTACCATTGTTCGTTTCACGAATGGACAAACTACGTACATGGTTGGAAGCGAAAGAGAAGCAATAGTAAGAAAAGAAAGAGTAACTTTTGTTATTTTTTCTTTTCTTTTTTATTTTGTGAAGAAATTTCTGGAAAAGTTGGCGTATTGCCTGTTAATTAAAAGAAATATGTAGTTGGACAGGCTTATTGTTTGTAAAAAAGCCTATGTTAAGGATAAAATTAAAGTAAGTGGTTTGTGTAATCACTCACTATCGAGAAAAAAATTAATACAGTGATTGGTAAAAGGTTGTAACAACTTGAATACAGAAAAGAAACGATTGTTATAAAAGGGGAGAAACATCTCTATGTTTTTTTAGAAAAAATGTAAACCGCTTACTACCTTGTGATTACCTTCACTATTTTAACAGAGATAGGGATTGTTATAATTTTTTTAAATGGTGAAAATTTGTGCTTAAAGCTTGTATTTCGGAGGAATACGTGATAATTTATTAGTGAAGCCGGAGAAATAGTGATACAGATATCGTCGCTGTTTCAACCGCGGAATGAAGAGAGTTTCTTATAGATGAGAGAGGAATGTGTGATAAATGGCAAACAAGAAAACACCTATCGACTTCCAAGCGTTGCTTGAAGAAGTCAATTCAGATTTTCCGGTATACCAAGCACTTGATCAAGATGGGAAAGTAGTAAACCCTGATCTTGTTCCAGATTTGACAGATGAAGAGTTAGTAGAATTGATGACTAGCATGGTTTGGTCTCGTGTATTGGATCAACGCTCAACAGCATTGAACCGTCAAGGACGTTTAGGATTTTTTGCTCCTACTGCTGGACAAGAAGCAAGTCAATTAGCTAGTGCATTCGCTTTTGACAAAGAAGATGTACTATTACCAGGTTACCGTGATGTTCCACAATTGATCAAACACGGCTTACCTTTATCTCAAGCATTTCTATGGTCTCGTGGGCATGCAGCTGGAAACTTCTACCCAGAAGAATTGAAAGCTCTACCACCACAAATCATTATTGGTGCACAATACGTCCAAGCAGCAGGTGTTGCATTAGGACTTAAAAAACGTAACAAGAAAAATGTTGTTTTCACTTATACAGGTGATGGCGGTTCTTCTCAAGGTGACTTCTATGAAGCAATCAACTTTGCTGGAGCTTACCATGCGAATGCTGTATTCTACATCCAAAACAATGGATTTGCGATTTCAACACCTCGTGAAAAACAAACAGCAGCAAAAACATTAGCGCAAAAAGCAGTAGCAGCTGGTATCCCTGGTATCCAAGTAGATGGTATGGACCCATTAGCCGTTTATACTGTTTCAAAAATGGCACGTGACTGGGCAGTCTCTGGTAACGGACCTGTATTGATCGAAACATTGACTTACCGTTACGGTCCACATACATTATCTGGTGATGACCCAACACGTTACCGTGAAAAAGATGTTGACGATGAATGGCAATTAAAAGATCCATTGATCCGTTTCCGTAAATACCTAACTGAAAAAGGTTTATGGAGCGAAGAAAAAGAAGAAGCAGTCATCGAACAAACAAAAGAAGAAATCAAAGCAGCAATTGCTGAAGCAGATAAAGTTCCAAAACAAAAAGTTTCAGATTTCTTGAAAAATATGTTTGAAGAAACACCACAAACAATCAAAGAACAAATTGCAATCTATGAAGCGAAGGAGTCGAAATAACCATGGCACAAAAAACAATGATTCAAGCAATCACAGATGCCTTAGCACTTGAACTTGAAAACGACGAAAACGTACTCGTTTTTGGTGAAGATGTCGGCAAAAACGGAGGCGTATTCCGTGCAACTGAAGGATTGCAAGAAAAGTTCGGTGAAGACCGCGTATTTGACACTCCTTTAGCAGAATCAGGTATTGCCGGATTAGGTTTCGGTTTAGCACTTGAAGGATTCCGTCCTGTCCCTGAAATCCAATTCTTTGGCTTTATTTTTGAAGCAATGGATGAAGTTGTAGCACAAATGGCTCGTACGAGATACCGTATGGGTGGAACAAGAAATATTCCAGTAACGATCCGTTCACCATTTGGTGGTGGTGTTCATACACCTGAATTACACTCAGATAACTTAGAAGGATTGATTGCTCAATCTCCTGGTATCCGTGTAGTGATTCCGTCAAACCCATATGATGCAAAAGGATTATTGATTGCTTCTATTAGAAGTAATGACCCTGTTGTTTTCTTGGAGCATATGAAACTTTATCGTTCATTCCGAGAGGAAGTGCCAGATGAAGCGTACGAAGTGCCTTTAGATAAAGCCGCAGTGACTCGTGAAGGAACAGATGTATCAATCATCACTTACGGTGCAATGGTACGTGAAGCCATCAAGGCAGCAGATAATCTTGAAAAAGAAGGTATCTCTGTTGAGATCGTTGACCTACGAACAGTTGCTCCATTAGATGTTGAAACAATCATCAAATCTGTTGAAAAAACAGGACGTGTCGTTGTTGTTCAAGAAGCACAACGTCAAGCAGGCGTAAGCACTCAAGTAATCTCTGAAATCTCTGAACGTGCAATTCTTTCATTAGAAGCACCAATCGGACGCGTTTCTGCACCAGATACTGTTTTCCCATTCGGTCAAGCAGAAAACATCTGGTTGCCAAATGCTTCTGACATCGAAGCAAAAGTAAAAGAAATCGCAGAATTTTAAGGAAAGAAAGGACGTTAAAAACCCATGGCTTACCAATTTAAATTACCTGATATCGGTGAAGGTATCGCAGAAGGTGAAATCGTTAAATGGTTCGTTCAACCAGGCGATACGATCAATGAAGACGATACATTATTAGAAGTACAAAATGACAAATCAGTGGAAGAAATTCCATCTCCAGTAACAGGAACAGTGAAAAGCATCGTTGTTCCAGAAGGTACAGTTGCAAATGTTGGTGACGTATTAGTTGAGATCGATGCACCAGGACATGAAGGAAACGAAGAAAGCGGAAGCCAAGGCGTGGCAGCTACTGAGCAAACACCTGAAGCACCTGCTGCTGAACCAACAACAGAAAGTTCATCTGCATCAGCAGAAGCTTCTGACGGTGGCGTATTCCAATTCAAATTACCTGATATCGGTGAAGGTATCGCAGAAGGTGAAATCGTTAAATGGTTTGTTAAAGCCGGTGACACGATCAATGAAGACGATACATTATTAGAAGTGCAAAATGACAAATCAGTGGAAGAAATTCCATCTCCAGTAACAGGGACTGTGAAAACAATCGTTGTTTCTGAAGGTACAGTCGCAAATGTTGGTGACGTATTGGTTGAGATCGACGCGCCAGGACACAATAGTGCACCTGCAAGCAAACCAGCGGCAGCAACTTCTGATGCAAAAGTGGAAACTTCAGGTTCTTCAAGTATCCCTGAAGCGGCAAACCCAGATAAACGCGTATTAGCAATGCCATCTGTTCGTCAATTCGCTCGCGAAAAAGACGTGGATATCAGTCAAGTTTCTGCAACTGGAAAAGGCGGACGTGTGACAAAAGAAGATATCGAAAACTTCTTATCTGGCGGAGGCGCTCCAGCAGCTGCAAGCAAACCTGCTGAATCAGCTGCACCAACAGAAGCATCTGCTGAAAAACCAGCTGAAACAAAAGCTGCTCCAGCAAAAGCATTCAAATCAAACTTAGGCGATCTAGAAGAACGTGTGGCATTGACACCAACACGTAAAGCAATTGCCAAAGCAATGGTCAACAGCAAACAAACAGCACCTCATGTCACTTTACATGATGAAGTTGAAGTAACAAATCTTTGGGATAACCGTAAGAAATTCAAAGAAGTGGCAGCTGCTAACGGCACGAAATTAACGTTCTTGCCTTACGTTGTCAAAGCGTTGACTGCAACAGTCAAAAAATTCCCAATCTTGAATGCGTCAATCGATGATGCAAAACAAGAAATCGTTTATAAAAACTATTACAATATCGGTATCGCAACAGATACAGACCATGGTTTGTATGTGCCAAACGTGAAAGATGCTGACCGTAAAGGAATGTTTGCGATCGCAGACGAAATCAACGAGAAAGCAAAACTTGCTCATGATGGCAAACTAGCGGCAGACGATATGCGTAACGGAACGATCACGATCAGTAACATTGGTTCAGTTGGTGGCGGCTGGTTCACACCAGTAATCAACTACCCTGAAGTAGCAATCTTAGGTGTAGGAACAATTGCACAACAACCAATCGTCAATGCTGAAGGTGAAATCGTTGTTGGCCGAGTGATGAAATTATCATTGAGTTTCGATCACCGAATCGTCGATGGTGCGACAGCACAACAAGCAATGAATAACATCAAACGTTTATTAGCTGATCCAGAGCTATTAATGATGGAAGGATGAGAAACAAATGGTAGTTGGAGATTTTGCTGTTGAATTAGACACAGTTGTAATCGGTGCGGGACCTGGCGGCTATGTCGCTGCCATCCGCGCTGCTGAAATGGGCCAAAAAGTAGCGATCATTGAAAGAGAATATATCGGCGGCGTTTGTTTGAACGTTGGTTGTATTCCTTCTAAAGCGTTGATCGCAGCAGGTCATCATTATCAAGAATCACTTGATTCATCGATGTTCGGTGTAACAAGTGAGAATGTCTCACTAGATTTTACAAAAACACAAGAGTGGAAAGACAACAAAGTAGTGAAAACATTGACTTCAGGTGTCGGCTACTTGTTGAAAAAACACAAAGTTGAAACGATCGAGGGCGAAGCATTCTTCGTAGATGATCATACATTACGTGTGATCCATCCGGATTCTGCTCAAACTTATTCATTCAACCATGCTATCGTTGCGACAGGTTCTCGTCCAATCGAAATCCCTGGATTCAAATTTGGTGGTCGTGTCTTAGATTCTACAGGTGGATTAAGCCTAACAGAAGTTCCTAAGAAATTCGTCATCATCGGCGGCGGGGTAATCGGTGCTGAACTTGGTGCGGCTTACGCAAACTTAGGTTCTGAAGTAACGATCCTTGAAGGTTCACCACAAATTTTACCTACGTATGAAAAAGACTTGGTGAAATTAGTGGAAGATGACTTCAAGAAAAAAGGCGTAACAGTCATTACAAATGCAATGGCTAAAGAATCAATCGACAATGGTGATAGCGTAACTGTAAAATATGCAGTAGACGGAAAAGAAGAATCAGTAACAGCTGACTACGTGATGGTCACTGTTGGACGTCGTCCGAATACTGAAGACATGGGCTTAGAACAAGCTGGTGTTGAAATCGGTGAACGTGGCTTGATTCCAGTTGATAATCAAGGACGTACAAATGTACCTAACATCTTTGCAATCGGCGACATCGTTCCAGGCGCTGCTTTAGCACATAAAGCAAGTTATGAAGCAAAAATCGCCGCAGAAGCAATCTCTGGCAAAAAAGTAGCAGTTGACTACAAAGCAATGCCAGCTGTTGCCTTTACTGATCCTGAATTAGCATCAGTAGGGATGACGATCAAAGAAGCAAAAGAAGCCGGACTAGAAGCAACAGCTTACAAATTCCCATTCTCAGGGAACGGTCGTGCTTTATCATTAGGTAAAACAGAAGGCTTTATCCGCTTAGTGACAACGAATGAAGACAATGTCATCATCGGTGCGCAAATCGGTGGAGTTGGAGCAAGTGATATGGTTTCTGAACTTGCTTTGGCAATCGAATCAGGTATGAACGCTGAAGATATCGCATTGACGATCCATCCACATCCATCTTTAGGTGAGATCACAATGGACGCAGCTGAATTAGCTTTAGGCTTACCGATCCATATTTAATCATTCAACTAAATGCAACTTTCTCTGAGAAGAGAGAGTTGTGTTTTTTTATACTCTAAATAGCGACTATAAAATTATTATGTAAACTAAAATAGAGCAAAACCACTTGGAAGAAGTCTTCTTTCTATGATAAACTGAAAGGGATGAATAGAATAGGAGATAATATCTATGAATGAGTATCAATATCCATTAGACTTGGACTGGACCACTGAAGAAATGGTCATCGTGATGAACATGTGGGAAGCCCTCGAAAAAGCGAATGAACAAGGAATCAATAATCAGGAATTTCTATCAACCTATCAACAATTCAAAACAGTGATCAAATCGATCGGAGAAGAAAAACGGTTAGGACGCGAGTTTGAAAAAGCTTCTGGCTATTCGCTATACCGTACTATTCAAGAGGCAAAGAAGAACACCAACAAAATGCTAAAAATGAATGGGTGAGACGATGGAGAAAATGATTGAGGAAATAATTGCCTGGTTGGCAGCAGCAAAAGAAAAGATCCTCCATGCACAAAATGAGCAACTAACAGTTGCAGAAAAAACGAATCGTAAAGATCTAGTGACAAACATGGATCGAGAAATCCAAGCATTTCTGATCAATAAAATCCATTCTGCCTATCCTCAAGCAAAAATTTTGGCAGAAGAAGAAGGATACAACAACTTATCTGATTTGAGTGGTCAAGTCTTTATCATTGACCCCATTGATGGTACGTTGAACTTCGTGGTACAAGGAGAAAATTTTTGTATCATGCTTGCTTATTACGAAGATGGAGTGGGACAGCTAGGATTCATCTATGATGTCATGCGAGATGAATTATACTGGGGCGGTAAAACGATCGGTGTTTACAAAAATGATGTGAAATTACCCCAACCGCAAGACCTTCCATTAGACAAAGGATTAGTAGCAATTAATAGCTATCTCTTCGGTCATGATCGATTCAACATCCATGCGATTGGTGAACAAAGTATCGGTGTTCGGATGTGTGGCTGTGCAGGCTTAGAATTGATTGCGATGTTAAAAGGCAACCACATCGGCTATATCTCTAATCTAAGTCCCTGGGATTACGCGGCTGGCAATGTCTTGTTGAAAGAGTTCGGTATGCGATATAGTGGGTTTTCCGGTGCACCATTGAGTTTCAGTGGCAGAGAATATTATTTAGCCGCAACTCCAACCGCCTATGCGACCATACTTGACATGCTTCAATTGGATTGATTATTTTTCTAGCTTTGAGATACATCCATCAAAAAAGTTCTTATAAAATAAGTGGGGGACGATAAAATTGCTTTTTTGAGCAATGTAATCCTTCGCTTATTTTTTTGATCGATGATAGTATCGGAACAGTCATTTATAGAAGATGCTAATGGAAAAGTTTTTGTAATGACTTTTTTTTACATAAATTCGGATTTTTCGTGCTGTTTTGATTAGAAAAAGGGCGAATTATTAATTTTCTCGAAAAAATGAAAACATTTCACTATATTTCATGAAAAAAGTTTGGTATAATAAACAGTCGAGTAAAATTGCCCTGTGATAAAGAATCGATAAAAAAGGAGTTACTTAAATTGAATAAAAGAAATGACATCCGTAACGTAGCGATCATCGCCCACGTCGACCACGGAAAAACAACATTAGTTGATGAACTATTAAAACAATCTGACACATTAGACGCCCACACTCAATTACAAGAACGTGCGATGGACTCAAACGCACTTGAACAAGAACGTGGAATCACAATCTTAGCGAAAAATACAGCTGTTGATTATAAAGGGATTCGCGTCAATATCATGGATACACCTGGACACGCGGACTTCGGTGGTGAAGTAGAACGTATCATGAAAATGGTAGACGGCGTTGTCTTAGTTGTAGATGCCTATGAAGGCACCATGCCTCAAACACGTTTCGTATTGAAAAAGGCTTTAGAGCAACATATCACACCGATCGTTGTTGTAAACAAGATCGACAAACCATCCGCTCGTCCTGAGTATGTGGTAGATGAAGTCTTAGAATTATTTATCGAATTAGGCGCAGACGATGATCAATTGGATTTCCCAGTGATCTACGCATCTGCTTTGAACGGAACATCTAGCTTATCCGATGATCCAGCGGACCAAGAACCAACAATGGCACCGATCTTTGATACAATTGTCGAAGCTATTCCTGCACCAGTTGACAATAGCGATGAACCTTTACAGTTCCAAGTATCATTACTTGATTACAATGATTATGTTGGACGTATCGGTATCGGCCGTGTCTTCAGAGGGAAAATCAAAGTTGGTGACCAAGTATCACTGATCAAACTTGATGGCACAGTGAAGAAATTCCGTGTGACAAAATTATTTGGTTTCTTTGGCTTACAACGTTTAGAGATCCAAGAAGCTAAAGCTGGTGACTTGATCGCTGTCTCAGGAATGGAAGATATCTTCGTTGGGGAAACAGTTACACCAGTCGATCATCAAGAAGCATTACCGATTTTGCATATCGATGAACCAACATTACAAATGACTTTCTTAGTCAATAACTCTCCATTTGCTGGACGCGAAGGAAAATACGTGACATCACGTAAAATCGAAGAACGTTTGATGGCAGAATTACAAACAGACGTTTCACTTCGTGTTGAACCAACGAATTCACCAGATGCTTGGACAGTTTCAGGTCGTGGTGAACTTCACTTATCGATCTTGATCGAGAACATGCGTCGTGAAGGTTATGAGTTACAAGTATCACGTCCAGAAGTTATCGAAAGAGAGATCGATGGCGTAAAATGTGAACCATTTGAACGTGTTCAAATCGACACACCAGAAGAATACATGGGTAGTGTCATCGAATCATTGAGCCAACGTAAAGGTGAAATGCAAGATATGGTTCATACAGGAAATGGTCAAATTCGTTTGACATTCTTGACACCTGCTCGTGGATTGATCGGTTACTCAACAGAATTCTTGTCAATGACTCGTGGTTACGGAATCATGAACCATACATTTGATCAATACTTGCCAATGCTTCCTGGCCAAATCGGCGGACGTCACCAAGGTGCGTTAGTATCCATCGATACAGGTAAAGCAACAACGTATTCAATCATGAGTATCGAAGAACGTGGTACTGTATTTGTTGAACCAGGGACAGAAGTCTACGAAGGTATGATCATCGGTGAAAACAGCCGTGAGAATGACTTGACAGTCAATATCACAAAAGCAAAACAAATGACTAACGTTCGTTCTGCGAACAAAGACCAAACATCAGTCATCAAAAAACCAAAACAATTAACACTTGAAGAATCATTAGAATTCTTGAACGACGATGAATACTGTGAAGTAACACCAGAAAACATCCGTCTAAGAAAACAAATCTTAGAAAAAAATGCGCGTGAAAAAGCATCTAAAAAGAAAAAATAATAATTTTGACCGAATCCTAGAGAAAGCTCTGGGATTCGGTTTTTTTGTTATATAGGATCGATCATCAAGTCAAACATAGTTATTCAATTAAATACTAGCTAAAAGCTGTTGGTGAACCGCTTTTCTCTATCCGATGTTTTTTTAGTATAGTAAAAATAAATCATAAAATTATACGATTTCTTGATGGATAAGATTAAATAACACTATTCTTTCAATTTATGCCAATTAACATGGAAAAAATGGCGTTATCAAAAAGTGTATTTAGGTTTAGAGTTAAAGTGGGAAAGTTCTAATAGAATAATACTAATGATGGAGGATGAATAAAATGTAAAAAAGAAAAAATAAATGACGTTATAATAAAATGAAGCTTTGCTTTTGAATGATCATTAGAAAAAAGGAGGAGTATAGAAGACTCAAGATGAGAATGATTGCTTACTCAATTGAAGATTTTCTAAGACTTCTCCGAATATACTTGTAGAATAAATGGAGGTAAATCTTAGAAAAATGAAAAAGACAAAAATTCTGAATAGCCTGATGATTATCGGCTTGGTGTTAGGAAGTATGAATGAAGCTGTTGTACAAGCAATTTCGAGCATAGAGTCAAAGACTGAGAAGACATCATTGGTTGAAAAAAAACAACCCTCAGTAGAACCAAACAAAGAAGAAGACAAAATAAACAACAAAAAAATAGCTATTAAAGAAGAAAGTAATGAACAACCAATTGAGAAAAATAAAAGGACTAGTGCTAAGAATAATAATCCGAGCGATAATTTTGATAGTGTTAGCAACGGTAATTACTTTAAACCGACTACTGATGCAACTTTACTGAAAATTGGTGAAGAGCAGGCAGTTCGAGTGCAATCAGATTTGTCAAAAACAACTTTTAATATTTCTGACTTGCAACACGAGAAAGACGACAGCTTTGAAGTTTTAAATTTTTCTAAGAGTATTTTTCCGAATGATAAAGGAATGGTTATGTGGCCATTAGGTGGAGGGCGTAATGATATCTATTGGACGCAAGTAGATTCTAACAGTGGAATTTGGCGGATGCGCCTATACGCTTCAATGGCTTCAACAAGCGAGCCTTATTTAAATGCAAGATTTACTCGACTAAAATACGGTTCTGTCAGTGGGAATGAAGTATTTGTCTTTCCAAGAGTGGCTTATCTATCGAATCCTACATCTAATGTTAACGATGTGAAACCATTTCTCATGGCAGCTACATTTGAAGTACGGTTACCGACTGCTGAAGAGGAAATCGGTAAAATTGTAGCAACTGCCAAAGAAGGTACACATAAACTCATGCAAAATACTCAACCGATCCCTAATCCAGAAACTTATCTAGATGTAAAAAATACACGTGGAAAAGTTGAATATAGTTGGAAAATAGCCCCTGATACAACGAAAGTAGAAAAGCAAGATACGAAGATTTTAGTAAAAGACGAGTCGGGTAGAGAAATAGAAGCAGTAGTTCCAATCACTGTAGAACCTCTAGCTGTAGAAATCGAGGGAAAACCAGGACCATTTGACATTTATCAATATGATAAATTGCCAGATGTGACTGAATACTTTGAAGTAACAAATCTGTATGGTACCTATACGCTAAAATGGTTTGATGATGTGAATACTGATTCGCCAGGCGAACAAACATGGCGAGCAAAAGTAACAACTTCTGATGGACGTGAAGCAACTGCTTCGATTCAGATGGATGTGACGCCACATGAGGGCTTAAAGGTTAACCTCAAATCAATTGAAGATCGAAAACTCGGTTATAATTATCCAACATTTGCAACAAACTTTAGAGATTATATTGATTCGGTCACTATGCATGGTGAACCAGTCGAATTAAGAGATCTTGAATTTATTCCACAAGAAAGTGTGGAGGCAGATTATCGGATAGGTGGTCTTCAAACGCTCAAATTGACAGTTCAAACCAAGCATCCAAATAGCGGTGTGATGATTAAAGGAACTGGTGAGGTAACACTCAATGTTCTTTGGGACCACTCGATTTTGATGAAATCAATCAATGGTGAATCAGCTGGATCATTTACTTTAAGAACAGATAATTCAGGAAATGAGACGGCAAAAGTTGTATTTGGGATGGGGATACCAACCTCAATAAATACGGCAGTTGGTCCGCAGAGTTCCCCATTTTCGCTATATTATTCGTTTGAAGTTTTACGAGGCGAAACAGTCGTTTATAGCCAAGAAGTGACAAATCGCGCAACTTGGCAGCAAATCATGGATAAATTTGGAGATTCTACTGGAACGATCGATGTCCGTTATGGTGATGTCATTAAGATATATCATCCAGAACGAACGCCTAATAGTTCAGTCTTGATGATTGACGAACAGGAACAGGATTATACATATGATACGGCGTACGCCTACTACAAGATTACTCCTTATGGATTTGATCCATTCCCCTTGCTAGAAGCAGAAGCTTCACAAAAGAGTTTTGTTTTAGGCGAGAACACTAAGACAATTGATCCAGCTTCATTAATAAAGAATGTAACGATCAATGGTCGAGTAGTTGATAGTAGTTTATACGAAGTGGAATCATTGATCGATTTTGATACAAGTAGTATTGGAACAAGAAAAATGAAATTGAAAGTCACGATGAATGATGGACTTTCAGCAGAGGAATTCGAAGTCGATTACCAAGTCAAATGGGGCAGCACATTTGTGCTAAAAGGCTTGGGGGATGAGACGGTTGGCGCATTTAGTCTGCTAAAAGAAAACGATCAATGGGCATTGCATGCTAGTCAAGGTGTAAGTGGGACGGACTTGAGTCAACCGGTGAATAATCATTTTGGCCGAGACATTTACTATGGTATTGAGGTGATCGAAAATATTACTACCAAATACCAATATAACGTGCTAGGAAATCAATCGATTAGAGATGGGATCGAAGGGTTCAATCAAGGAAAACCATTAGACGTCAAACAAGGCGACGTCATCAAAGTGTATCATGCAGAACCAGCAGGTAATAGTTTATTGATGCAAGATGAATTGGCCAAAGACTTTACAATGGGCTCAAATGATGCCTATTACGAAGTCACAGAGCATGGGCTAGAACCGATCCTCGCGATTTCTACGGATACTAAACCACAAGAATTTAGTCTAGGTGATGATGCCACAGAGATTGATGGAACCCAACTGATTAATTATGTGACGATCAACGGTACCGAGTTAACACCGGATCTATATACAGTGAAGCAATTAGGAAACTTCGATACAACCACAGTTGGTCAAAAAGAACTTGCTATCCAATTTGACACAAAAGATGGGGTAGTATCAAAAGTCATCACAGTGCCTTATGAAGTGAAATGGGGCAGAACGATCGTGATGAAATCTAGCACCGGTGGTTCAGCAGGTGTTTTCTCACTGCAAACTACTAATACGACAAGACAATTGAAAATCCATCATGGGTTTGACTCGCCATTAGACGAGCGCTTAGGAAACGATCAAGACCTCTATTATTCAATTGAAGTCCTACGGGGTGAAAGAGTCCATTATAGTCAAGAAGTCCCAGGTCGTGTCACGTTACAAGACGTCATCAACAGCTTTGGAACTAATGGTACTCAAGCTGTCACTGTCCAGTTAGATGATGTGATCAAAATTTATCACCCGCAAAAATCTCCTGGTAGCTCGGTACTGATGGTCGATGAACTAGAAGAGGACTTCACGTATGGTTCAGATTATGCGTATTACAAAGTAACGACTTATGGTTTTGAAGCAATGCCAGTCATGGAAGTCCATACAGCTAATAAAGCCTTTTATCTCGCGCAAGATGTGACTACTGCAGCTGATGCTGAATTAATTGATCGTGTGACGATCAACGGCAAAACAGTCGATCCAGAGGAATACACGATCGAAAGACGTTCAGAAATCGATACGACAACGATAGGAAATAAAAACGTCTCTATGCGTGTGAAAATGAACGATGGTTTATCTAGTGTGCAACTTGAACTGCCTTATCAAGTCAAATGGGGAAGTACATTTGTTCTGAAAGGCGAAGAGAAAGAAGGAAAAAGAGGCATCGTCGGTTCTTTTAGCCTGCTTGATCAAAATGATGAGTTGGCTATCTATGCCACGAAAGGCGAAGATGAAACAGAACTTAATGCGCCAGTCAATCCTGCCTATGGTCGGAATGCCTATTATCGAATCGACATCCTAGCAGATCCTAAAAATAAAGCAAATAGTTTATTTCCCGATAACATCAAATATACTTATGAAGTGGCAGGTAATCAAACGGTTCGTCAAGCAATCGAAGGGTTCAATAATGGCCAATCATTACCTGTGGAAGAAGGAGACATTTTCCGTGTCTACCATGCAGAAACAGATAACCAGAACTTACTGATGTGGGATGATATCGTCAAAAACTATACAGCTGGGTTGAATTACGCTTATTATGAAGTCAAGAATGGCGAGTTTGAGCCGATTACGATGATTTACGCAGATGTTGCTAGTCAGGAACTCGTATTAGGTGAGGATACCAGTGAGGTAGACGTGACAACGTTGATTGAGAATGTTGCATTCAACGGACAGAGTTTGAACACAGAGCTTTATAAAGTAGAACAAATGGGAGCGTTTGATACCCATACGACAGGAGAAAAAACAGTAACGGTAAAAGTATCGACAGCAGATGGTGTTTCTTCGACTGACATCGAAGTGCCTTATGAAGTGAAATGGGGTAGCACGATCCATTTGAAAAATCGTAAAGGTGAAACGGTTGGATCGTTTGGTTTACTTAAAAACAGCAAACAAATTGAAATCCAATCTGTCCAAGGAACCGATCAAACAGTATTGAAGAATCGAGTGAATGAATACGATGACACCGAAGTATATTATGGAATCGAAATTCTCAACGAACGTAAGCAAAGCAAATATCAATACGAGGTTCGTGGCACACAAACAATCGAGCAAGCCATTTCACGTTTTAATACTGGTAAATCACTGGCGGTGACCCCAGGTGATATCGTGAAGGTTTATCACGTAGATACTAGTAACAATTTATTGATGGCAGAAGAGAACGAACGAAACTACACCTATGGCAGTAATTACGCGTATTATAAGGTAACAGATTATGGTTTTGAGCCTACAGGTGAGTTAACAGTTGAACCTGCTCAGCCTTCTTTTGCACAAGGCACTGAAAGAGTTGACCTGAAATCGTTAGTAAAAGAAGTGAAAGTCAATGGGCGTGTAATACCTAAAAACGTCTATACTGTTTCTTTAGATGGAACATCTGAAATCGATACAGAAACTATGGGCAGTCGTTTTGTTTCTCTCGATGTCAAAGTGGATCGGAGTTATGGGAGTTTATCTACTCGTACAGAATCTTCATATGAAATCGTTGAACCTGGACAAGAAACAGCGCCAGGAGAAGAGGACGCTAATGCAGAAGATGGTACTGGTACATCCAACGACCCAGATGCAGATGGAATTTCAGCAGAGACTGGTTTAGGCGAGGGTTCCGCAGCCGAGGGTGATGAGAGTAAATTGCCACAAACCAATCAAACCATCAATCGAGTACTGCCATATATTGGTGCATGCTTCTTACTAATAGTAGGATTTGTTTTTTGGAAACGAAAAATGTCTAAGAAATCGTTTGATAAACAGTAACGGATAGTTAAAATGACAACGAAGCAGTTGAAAGAGCGAAGTGATAATTACTTTGGCATTCTTTCAACTGTTTTTTTATGATCACTAAAGGAGTCACGGACAAGAAATATAAAAATAAATCCTATGAGCAAAAATCAAAATTCTCGTAATAGGAAGTCAATCATTAGCTGTGGAGAACTTAAAGAAACAAAAAATGAAAGCAAGAACGGCAAGATGAATTTTTTAAAGAACTTTTAAAAAACTCAAAGCGCTCTGTTTTTGGTTTCACAAATGGTGTTTTGTTTCACGGAGTTAGGCTTGCTCTTATGAGCAGACAGAAGTAGAATAGATAGTACATGTCTGATGAATCATTTGAGAAAATGCGTAATTAATAGTTAGATGAAAGAAGTAAAACTTGAAAGTGTAAAAACAAACAGAAATCGAGGAGGCCGCATGTGGAGCAGTTATTAAAAAAATATTTTGGATATGAGCTTTTCCGCCCAGGCCAAAAAGAAATCATTGAAAAAATCATGGCTCAAGAAGATGTCTTGGGTATCATGCCGACTGGAAGCGGAAAATCAATATGTTATCAGCTACCTGCGCTAGCCTTGGAAGGGGTGACGATCGTCGTTTCTCCCTTGATCTCTTTGATGAAAGATCAAGTGGATGCTGCGAATCAACTGGGGATCGCTGCTACGTTTATTAATAGTTCATTAGAAGGATATGAAGTGGCACAACGTTTTCGTTCATTAGATGAAGAAAAGTATCAATTGTTATATGTTGCACCAGAACGTTTTATCATGCCTGATTTTATCCAAGCGATGAATCGTTGGTCCGTTCGCTTGATTGCCATTGATGAAGCCCACTGTATCTCGCAATGGGGGCATGATTTCAGACCCAGTTATTTACAGATGGCGAATATTTTAGAAGGTATTCCTCAGCGTCCGCCCATCGTGGCCTTGACAGCAACTGCTACTGTCCCTGTAGCGACAGATATCAAAAGACTTTTAAAAATCCCTGAACAGAACCATATTCAAACTGGATTTGCACGAGAAAATCTGAGGTTGCAGGTTATCAAAGATCAAAAAAAAGAACAATATTTGGTCGAGTATTTAAAAGTGAATCAAAATCAATCCGGCATCATTTATGCCGCGACTAGAAAAGAAGTGGATCGACTATATCAGTTGTTGGCGAAATTTGGTTTTTCCGTTGGCAGATACCACGGCGGTATTTCAGAAAGGGAACGGACGGAAATGCAAGAAGCTTTCCTCTATGATCGTATTCAGCTATTAGTAGCAACGAACGCTTTTGGAATGGGGATCAATAAAAGTAATATTCGTTTTGTCATTCACTACCAAATACCAGGTTCATTAGAAGCATATTATCAGGAAGCTGGTCGTGCCGGAAGAGATGGCTTACCTAGTGAAGCCATTTTGCTATTTGCGCCACAAGATGTGCAAGTCCAAAAGTTTTTTGTTCAACAATCGCAACGTGAGGAAGCACAAAAACATAAGGAATACGACAAGATCCGAGCAATGACTGAATACGTCCATATCGAATCCTGTCTGCAACAATATATTCTTTCTTACTTTGGAGAAGCAAGCGAGCCTTGTCAGCGTTGTGGCAACTGTCTTGATGATCGTGAACTTGTCGATGTGACCACAGAAACGCAAATGGTTTTGTCTTGTTTGAAACGAATGGGTGAGAACTACGGAAAACAATTACTGATGAAAGTCCTTGCCGGATCAAAAGATCAGAAAATCAAACAGTTACAGTTTGATCGATTGTCTACGTATGGTCTACTAAGGAATCTGTCACAAAAAAATATATTACAGTTGATCGACTATCTGATTTCAAGTGGCTACTTACTTGCGGCTAGTGGTGAATACCCAATTTTGAAAGTCAGCGATCTTGGGGTGCAAGTGCTTATGGGAAAAGTAACTGTCCACAAAAAGGAACCCCAAAAAGTGCAACAATTGTCGCATGACGAAACAGATGGCCTATTTGAAGTATTACGCCAGTTACGGACTGATTTAGCTGTTGATGCAGGTGTTCCGCCGTATGTTGTTTTTTCAGATGCGACACTCAAAGAAATGAGTCAGCATCGACCAAATGACCGATTGGCACTTCTCCAAATCAAAGGGGTAGGGCAAAGCAAGCTTGATAAGTACGGTGAAATGTTCTTGCAGGCAATCAAAAATTTCCAAGAAAGCGCTACGCCAAGTGACAGTTAAAAAACCTAAAAAAAAGCCTAGATAAATCTAGGTTCTTGCTCAGTTATCGCGTAAAATATGCTATAATGAATGAACTTAGAAATGGAGGGAAAGGCAAATGGATTCTCTTTCAAAAGAGACGGCACTCAATGTGTTGATTGATGAGGCAGATCGCATCAAGCGTTTGATCCAAAATCAAACAAACAGTCTTTGTATCTCGCAGTGCAAAGCCTTTGAAGAGGTAGTCGATACACAAATGTATGGATTTTCTCAACAAGTGAGTTTTGCGATACGTGTAGGGATCATTGAAAAAAAAGAAGGGCAACTGATGCTCAGTGAGTTAGAACGTCAATTGAATCACTTATACAATGAAGTTTACCGAGAAAATTATGATAAAAAAGAAAGTGGCAAGGGGGAATAAGCTTGCCGAATAAAGTGAAAAAAAGGCATCTGTTGGATTACAGTATTTTGATTCCATATTTGATTTTATGTATCATCGGGTTGATCATGGTTTATAGCTCCACCTCCTACTTGCTATTAGCAAATGGGAGCAATCCAGCGTCATCAGTCATCAATCAAAGTATTTTTTGGGTGCTTAGCTTGATCGTTATTGCACTCCTATACAAAATGAAAATCGGTGTATTGAAAAATCAGCGATTGATCATGGCGGCTATCGCAGTCTTGACGATTTTATTATTGATCGTCTTATTTTTTGGGGAAGAACGTAATGGTGCAAAAGGTTGGCTTGAAATTGCCGGATTTTCTATCCAGCCCGCCGAATACCTAAAGATCATTGCCATCTGGTATCTTTCCTTTACTTTGTCACAGAGACAAATGAGTGTGCAAAAAAACTTCATTGCAACGGTCAAACGACCTTTATTGTTAGTACTTGCCTTGACAGTGTTAGTGGCAAGTCTACCCGATTTTGGGAATGCAACGGTTATTTTTTTGATCATCATCGTGTTACTATTAGCTAGCGGCGTCAATTATTTTTACACCTTGATCGTCGGTGTCGGAGGAATCATTTTTAGTGTAGTAACAATTTGGTTGATCAACGTGACCCAAGGGAAACTTTTCCCTGGTCGCCTACAATATATTTATCATCGTTTTGAGATTTTTCAAAACCCTTTTACTGATGAATTGAATAACGGACACCAAATGGTGAATGGTTATTATGCGATGTTCAACGGTGGTCTATTCGGTCGCGGATTAGGGAATAGTATCCAGAAAAAAGGATTTCTACAAGAAGCGCAAACCGACTTTATCTATGCCATCGTAGTAGAAGAATTAGGAGTGATCATGGGTATTTTGATCTTAGCTTTATTGATGTTCATGATTGCGCGTATCATCTTAGTGGGCATCCGCTCAAAAGATCCATTCAATTCTTTGCTATGTATCGGGATCGGTTCGATGTTTCTGATCCAAGTATTTGTCAACCTTGGCGGGATCACTGGGATCATCCCATTGACAGGGATCACATTCCCATTCTTGAGTCAAGGTGGTTCGAGTTTGCTGATGCTTTCGATCTGCGTAGGTTTCGTCCTGAATATCAGCGCAGATGAGAAACGGAAGAGTTTAGGTATTTACTAAAATTGACGTAGGAGTGATTCGATGAGAAAAGTTTTGGTAGCTAACAGAGGAGAAATTGCTGTACGGGTATTTCGCGCGTGTACAGAATTAGGGATCCAAACTGTAGGTGTCTATGCAGAAGAAGATGAATATTCCGTTCATCGCTTTAAAGCGGATGAGGCATATCTAGTTGGTAAAGGAAAAAGACCGATAGATGCGTATCTTGATATTGAAGGGATTCTTGAGATTGCTAAAGCTAGTGGAGCGGACGCGATCCATCCCGGTTACGGATTATTATCTGAAAACTTACACTTTGCCACACGGTGCAAAGAAGAAGGCATCACTTTTGTTGGGCCAGAACTTCATCATCTTGATATTTTTGGCGATAAGATCAAAGCGAAAACAGCAGCAATCGAAGCTGGTATCGCATCGATCCCTGGGACAGATGGTCCAGTAGAGTCAATTGAAGAAGTTTTATCATTTGCTGAACGTCATGGCTATCCAGTCATGATCAAAGCAGCATTAGGCGGTGGCGGTCGTGGGATGCGTGTAGCATATGACGAAAAAGGCGCTCGCGAAGGATATGAACGTGCAAAAAGCGAAGCGAAAGCTGCTTTTGGTAGTGATGAAGTCTATGTTGAAAAGTATATCGCTGATCCGAAACACATCGAGGTCCAGATCTTAGGGGATACCCATGGAAACATCATCCATCTCTTTGAACGGGATTGTTCAGTCCAGCGGCGTCATCAAAAAGTCGTAGAAGTTGCTCCTTGTGTTTCGATGAATGAGCAACAGCGTCAACGTATTTGCGATGCCGCTGTCCAGTTGATGAAGCATGTGGGATATGTCAATGCAGGGACAGTCGAATTTTTAGTGGAAAATGACGAATTTTATTTTATTGAAGTCAATCCACGTGTCCAAGTGGAGCATACGATCACTGAGATGATTACGGATGTCGATATCGTGACGACGCAATTATTGATTGCACAAGGAAAAGATCTGCATAAAGAAATCGGATTGCCACAGCAAAGTGAAATAAAAATCAAAGGTTCAGCCATCCAATGTCGGATCACAACGGAAGACCCATTGAGTAACTTTCTACCAGATACTGGTAAGATCGATACGTATCGCTCACCAGGTGGGATGGGCGTCCGCTTAGATGTAGGGAATGCCTATGCAGGTTACATCGTTACCCCATATTTTGATTCGCTTCTAGTAAAAGTTTGTACCCATGCGGCTGATTTTGCAACAGCGATCCAAAAAATGGAACGTTGCTTGAGAGAATTCCGTATCCGTGGAGTGAAAACAAATATTCCATTTATGTTGAATGTCATCTTGCACCCAGAATTTCAATCAGGACAAGCTAAAACGACGTTCATCGATAGTACCAATGAATTATTTGACTTCCCACGCTTACGTGACCGTGGAAATAAAACGATGAAATACATCGGAGAAATCACAGTAAATGGTTTCCCTGGCATCGAACGTGGTGAAAAACCATATTACGATGCACCACGTATACCAAAAGAGCTGATCACTCGTCCGGATTACATCACAGCAAAAAATGTTTTAGACAAAGACGGCGCTTCTGCATTAGTGGATTGGGTCAAACAACAAGAAAATGTGTTATTGACAGATACCACGTTTAGAGATGCCCATCAAAGCTTATTGGCTACTCGTGTGCGCACAAAAGATTTCAAAGAAATCGCGCGATTGACTGGTGAAGGGCTTCCTGAGCTGTTTTCAAGCGAAATGTGGGGCGGTGCGACATTTGACGTCGCCTATCGTTTCTTGAATGAGGATCCATGGAAACGCCTGAGAAAGATTCGCTCCTTGATGCCAAATACTTTATTGCAAATGCTCTTTAGAGGATCGAATGCTGTCGGCTACTCCAACTACCCAGATAACGTGATCGCTGAATTTATCAAAGAAGCAGCGACACAAGGCATCGATGTCTTCCGGATCTTTGACAGTCTGAACTGGGTACCGCAAATGGAAAAGAGTATCCAAGCCGTTCGTGATACAGGGAAAATTGCAGAAGCGACGATTTGCTACACAGGTGATATCAATGATCCAAGTCGTGCGAAATACAATGTGCAATATTATAAGGACATGGCAAAAGAGCTGGAACAGTTAGGCGCTCATCTGATCGCAATCAAAGATATGGCAGGACTGTTGAAACCGCAAGCTGCTTATCGCTTGATCAGTGAACTGAAGGCGACAACGGATCTACCAATCCATTTACACACACATGATACGAGTGGCAATGGCATCATCACTTACTCAGCAGCAACTAAAGCGGGTGTCGATATCGTCGATGTAGCGATGAGTGCGATGAGTGGAAATACTAGCCAACCAAGTATGAGCAGTTTGTATTACGCTTTGGTCAATGGTCCACGTGTACCAGAAATCAATATTGAAAATGCGCAACAGTTGAATCACTATTGGGAAGATGTTCGCATGTATTACAAACCATTTGAGAATGGCTTGAATGCACCTGAAACTGAAGTTTATATGCACGAAATGCCAGGTGGACAATACTCGAACTTACAACAACAAGCCAAAGCAGTTGGCTTAGGTCATCGTTGGGATGATATCAAAAAAATGTACCACACAGTAAACTTGATGTTTGGTGATATCGTCAAAGTCACGCCTTCTTCTAAAGTTGTAGGCGATATGGCCTTGTTCATGGTCCAAAATGAGTTGAGCGAAGAAGACATTTACGAAAAAGGCGAGACATTGAGTTTCCCTGAATCAGTCGTTACCTTCTTCCAAGGTGAATTAGGCCAGCCAGTAGGCGGGTTCCCAGAAAAACTCCAAAAGATCATTTTGAAAGGTCGTCCAGCCATCACCGAACGTCCAGGATTGTTCGCTGAAACAGTAGACTTCGAAAAAGTCAAAGCAGAATTAGCTAAAAAGATCGGCTATGAACCAAAACAAGAAGAAGTCTTGAGTTACTTGATGTATCCACAAGTCTTCTTGGATTATCAGACCGCTTATAATCAATTTGGCGATGTCACATTACTGGATACACCGACTTTCTTCCAAGGGATTCGTTTAGGGGAAACGGTCAACGTTCAAATCGAAAAAGGCAAGATCCTGATCATTCGTTTAGACGAGATCGGTGAACCTGATATTGAAGGAAATCGTGTGTTATTCTTTAATTTGAACGGTCAACGAAGAGAAATCACCGTCAAAGATACGTCGATCGTCAGTGCGGTAAAAACTAGACGAAAAGCAGAACCAACCAATCGCGAACAAATCGGTGCGACGATGTCCGGTTCAGTTTTAGACGTCTTGGTGAAAAAAGGCGATACGGTCAAAAGAGGCGATACATTGATGGTTACTGAAGCAATGAAGATGGAAACGGCCATTGAAGCACCATTTGATGGAGAAATCGCACATCTC
The DNA here is from genome assembly GCF_051714725.1 of Enterococcus sp. AZ095b. NCBI lineage: Bacteria > Bacillati > Bacillota > Bacilli > Lactobacillales > Enterococcaceae > Enterococcus > Enterococcus sp. AZ095b. The sequence continues at coordinate 1,284,955 of NZ_JBIOSL010000001.1, forward strand.
TATGTTGTTGCTGGCGATCCCATTGCCTCAGGAGATCTATTGATCGAAGTTACAGAAAAATAAGAAAGGAGAGGGAACATTTGAAACGACTAGGTCTATTTATAGCAACACTACTATTCGTCACGTCGGCTTTATATTTGGAGCCAGTAGTGTTCCCTCCCAAACTTGAAACATCCACGCAAGACCAACAACTGATAGGAAATCAAAATCAGGTAACGTCTTGGAAATACCAGGAGCTAAATGCGACTGGCTTTTCTACATATATTGGTCGATCAGTCACCGAATTAGAAGCAGAGATTGGTTCACCTAAAGATCGTTTGACGAGCGGATTCGGCTTTGAGAGCAGATATTATCAAGATCCAATTCAACAAATCGTACTTGAAGCAAATATACAAAATGACCGAGTAGAGGCTATCAAAGTTTTAAATGCGAACGCAACTAGTTTGACACCATTTGCCGTTGGCATGACTATGCAGGATCTGACAGAGATTACAACGATTTTTCCGAACTTCACATTTGAGTATGAAGAGACAGAAGTCGGAATCGAGTTAACTGAAGAAGACATGAATTATCGTCCCTTGATTGCTTTTGATAACGGTACATTTGCGATGCTTTTTTTTGATCAAGACACAGGTGGATTATTTTCAACAGTTTATTTAAATAAGAAAAGCTTATTGAAATTAATGCCTTACCAGGTCTTTGGAGAGGGATTGCCCCACTACGAAATGGACAGTTCAGCAGACTGGGAAAGTATCAATCAATCAAGAGAGCGTGTCATCACTCGAGTATTGACGAGATTACGCCAAGAAGCTGAACTGCCTGATTATCATTACTCTCCAGATTTTATGATCCAAACGAATGTACTGTTAACAGACTTTATCGAACAACCAGAAGAATGGTTGGCAGAAAATCGTTTGGCAGAGTGGCAAATGGCAACACAGACTTCGCAAACTACAGTTAAATTTACGTTGTCAAATGATGAAATCAATCGCTTAGTGGAAAAACGACAATTAGATCAAACAACTGGGATTTTCATGCATCCAATCATTGATCCGACTTTTTCAGTGTTATTGTTATATACTGATCCTTATTATCATGATCGATTCTTGGAAAAAGAACCAACACAGTTAGGCGTTGCGTTTTCGAAAGAAAACATGTTAGTCTTAATGAAGGAAAAAGAGGAGACTAGTGAAAGCAGTGATAATCAATGAGGAGTTGTTTGAACTGGAGGACCAGTGTCATCAGCTTGTTCAAACGATTGTAACAAGTAAAATGATGGAACAATATCTCAAAACTAAAAAAGAGATGGAAACTTCTATCAACGTCAACCAGTTAAAAAATGATTTTATTGTAAGCAGACAAGCATTTGAAGAAATTTCACCTTATGGAAAGTACATTCCAGAGTTTCGTGAAAAACAACGAACTGTACGCCAAGCCAAAAGGCAGTTGGATCTAAATGAGGAAGTAGCAGCTTTTCGAATAAGTGAAACAGAATTACAAAAGATACTAGATTCCATTGGAAAACAACTTGCACATACGATTTCGACGGAGATCAAAATCAGTGCAGGTAGTCCATTTTTTGAAAAAAGTGAAGGGTGCGGAGGAAACTGCCATGGACATAGAAAATAAAAAATTTGAACAAACACATCGGCGAGGGTTAGTCGTGTGGGTATATAGTTTAAAACAATTGAAAAATCTTCGCAAATTTGGATTAGTGCATTATGTCTCTCGTAAAATGAAGTATGTGATCATGTATTTAAATGAAGACAACTATGAACAAACGGAAGAAAGGATCAAGAAATTACATTTCGTACGAAATGTCGAACGTTCTTATCGACCAGATATCGAAATGAATTTTGCTGAAAAAATCGGCAAAAAGGCGGACACAAAAGAAGAAGGCTTCGAGATCGAAGAATTAAACACCAAGATCCGCTTAGCTGATCACGTTTTCTAGTAAAGAGAGTCTAGCGTTATAGTTAATAAAATCGACGAAAATGAAGAAAATGTGATAAAAAGATTTTGAATAGTTATAAAAAGTTAAATTAAGAAAAAATAGACTTGAGAATTGACGATTTTAGTCGGAATCAAGTCTATTTTTTTGGTATACTAATAACAGTATGTTTCAAGGAGTGAGTAGATGCGAGTAATTTCAGGAGATTACGGCGGTCGCCGTTTAAAAAGTTTAGCAGGGCCAAATACTCGACCGACGTCTGATAAAGTCAAAGAGTCGATATTCAACATGATCGGTCCTTATTTTAATGGAGAGGTCGTTTTGGATCTTTACTCAGGAAGCGGGGGTCTAGCGATCGAAGCAGTTTCCAGAGGCTGTAGCTACGCAATCTGCGTGGAGAAAAACTATCAAGCACTAAAAATAATCAAAGAAAATATTGAAATCACTAAAGAACCGAACAAATTCAATACAATGAAATTAGATGCTGATAAAGCGATTGAGTCACTGGCGAAAGAAGATCAAAAGATTGATATTCTATTTTTAGATCCACCCTATGCTAAACAAAAAATCGTCGATCAAATTAAACGTATGGAAGAATTGGCTCTTTTTCAGGATGCTGCCTTGATCGTATGCGAAACAGATAAGTCAGTGGAGCTTCCTGAGACAATAGGAAATTTTCAACAAATCAAACAGCAGACCTATGGCATCTCTGCGGTGACCATTTATAGAAAAGAGGAAATATAAATGAGAAGAGCTTTATTTCCAGGGAGTTTCGACCCATTGACTATGGGACATTTAGACACGATCGAACGAGCTGCGAAGTTGTTTGATGAAGTGATCATCGGTATCTTTATCAATACATCAAAAAAAACATTGTTCACGGCTGAGGAACGCTTGGAATTGATCACACAAGCAGTCGCACACTTAGAAAATGTCCGAGTGATCCACCAAGAGACACAGTTGACAGTGACGACGGCAAAAGAACTAGGTATTCAAGCGCTGGTTCGAGGTGTTCGCAGCTTCAAAGATTTTGAATATGAACGTGACATTGCGCAAATGAATCATCATTTGAGTCCTGAATTGGAGACGGTGCTTTTTATGGCAAAACCAGAGTATAGCCATATCAGCTCAAGTATGCTTAAAGAGGTTCTTTATTTTGGTGGGGACGTGAGCACCTATTTACCTACTGTGATCAACGAAGCATTAGCTAGAAAGCGTGAAAGTGATGCAGAATAAGAAATGGTGGAAAACATTATCCGTAATCCTTTTAGGTACGTTATTAGCAGGCTTTGTCATTGTTCCTTTACCCTATTATGTGGAGGCTCCAGGTGCCACGATTGATCTTAAAGATATGATCACAGTCAATGATCAAGAAGATAAAGAATCAGGCTCTTTCTCTCTCACTTCTGTAGGAATCAGAAGAGCAACAGGATTTGGTGTCGTCTCCGCACTGCTGTCAGATTTCAAAGATGTTATCAGTGAAGAAGAGTTGACTGGTGGAGCGACAAATGAAGAATATAATCAGATGCAAAAATATTATATGGAATCCTCACAAAATGCCGCCATCGAGCAAGCCTTGAAACTAGCGAATATTCCGTATACGATGGAATTCAAAGGTGTCTATGTCATGGGCGTCGAAAAAAATTCGAGTTTTTATAAGAAACTATCTGTTGGCGATACAGTCACGAAAGTAGATGGGATGAGTTTCAAGAGTGCGGAAGAATTTATGGAGTACGTGAAAGGACAGGAAGTAGGACAGGTTGTCACAATCACCTTCATCCACAATGGCAAGGAAGAAGAAGCTTCAGGTAAACTGATCGAGTTATCGACAGATAAAAAACCAGGAATCGGGATCACGTTGACCGACCATACAGAAATCGCCACAGACACAGAAGTGGCAATCAATTCTGGTTCAATCGGTGGCCCTTCAGCAGGCTTGATGTTTACTTTGGAGATCTATGAACAGTTGACCCATAAAAACATCCGTAAAGGGAAAAAAATAGCCGGTACAGGGACAATCAATCGTGCAGGTGAAGTGGGACGAATCGGTGGAATCGATAAAAAAGTGGCAAGTGCAGACGAAGCAGGAATGAATATCTTTTTTGCGCCAGATGATACGATTTCTGAGGAAGTGAAAAAAGAAAATCCAGATATCAAAACGAACTATGAAGAAGCCAAAGCTGCGGCTAAAAAACTCAATACATCGATGAAGATCGTTCCGGTCAAAACAGTGCAAGATGCCTTAGAGTATCTTGAGAACATGAAATAAACGGTTTATCGACTTGTATGTTTTGTACTCATATTTTAAAGCGAGGTCTAGACATGTTTAGCCTCAACTAATAATGCGCCATCCACGAAAATTGTTTTTTAAATTTTTGTGAGTGGCGCATTATTTTTCGAAGAGTTTCTATCTGTTCCCGCCGTTTATTCGGTTTAGGTGGTACGAAAGGGCTCATGTCCCCTCTTTTTCTTTTTTTTTTCAATAATTACAAAAAAACGTTTTGTTATTTTGTAGGTAATTTTAAGTAAGTTTGCTACTATATAAAAAAGAGTTAGAAAGGGGCAAGATAAATATGGAACAACCAAGCAATCGAGAATCATCATTCGATATCGGAGAATATTACTCCGAAAAAAAGTATAAAAAAAATTTTGGGCATTTGCGGAAAACAGCAGACTTTAAACGTGTATTGATTGATTTTGACAAACAATTGGAAGCAACGAAAGACCAACTGTCAAAACATCGAAACGGTGTGTTGTGGACCAGGCGCTTACTTGCAGATTTTCGACAGAAGAAGTTGAGTAAAACGGATAGAGTTTTCAATTTTATTCTTAGGCGTAAGAATAAAGAGCCTAAAAAATATGAGAATACACTAAAGGATTTGAATAGTAAATATTTTAAATCAGAATATATTCAATCGATTGTTGCTAAAGATGTATGGATTGATTCAAAAGAAATCGTTGATGAAATCGAGCGCTTAGCTTCAAGAGCGAAATCTATCCCTACGGCTCGCGGGTTGGAACTAAGGGAACAGTTTCGAGCACAATCTTCGGAGCAAAAAAAACGGCGTCAACCTGAAACAGAAGATGAATTACACTACAGTACCCTTTCTTTCCTAGAGGAAGGTGGAGAAAGCGAGAAGTCTCGCAAGATAATTATCCATGGAAAAGATGACTCCGTTATTTACGCAGTAATCCGACGAGCGAACAATGGGGAGAAAGTTTCATCGTATATAGAAGTTTCCCATAATGAAGAGGAACGAATCGAACGACCTATAACTGGACACCACAGAAATTCTTCTGTTCATGGCGAGGGAGCATTTACTGGTCATCATGAGCAACAAAGCAAACAACCAAGACGGTTATCACCAATTTCAGAGTTGCAAGAAAATAATGGAAGAAAAAATTCATTGAAAGATGAGGTTGAACGACGTGATTCGAAACCTCGAGAAGTAAAATCTGCGATCAATCAAGGACTTATTTCGTCAAAAAACTTATCTGTAGAAGGTGCTGTGCAATCGGTGAAACAACGAATCTTGGAAATAGAGAACAGATCTGGGAAGTCCGACCGTATGGTTTTTAATAGTCATAATGACTCAGGCAAACGTTCATTTGGCATGACCAAACAAGCAGCAATGAGTAAGTCAGGGGAAAATCGACGACCAGCTCCGCCTTCTCCAAGTTTGAAGCCGAAACCAAGGATAGAACCAACTAAATAAACCGTGGATATAAAAATAAAAGAAATCATCATTTGAGGCGTATCTAATAGTGAAGGAACATCGAAGTATAGATGTTTTTTCACTATTTTTTAGAAAGGAAAATGAAATAGCAAAGAATACCAATGAAGAAAATAGTTCAAGAAATCTTTGATTCGCCAAAACGTTTCATTCTATTTTTTATATGCAGTGTATCAGTTAGTATGATAGTAGGAGTGGTCTTATACCGTCAGATCGGTCCAACTAAGATCAATGAAGCTAGTAACGTACCGTTGCTAACTGCTACAAGCTCGGATAGTTACCAAAAAACTGCGACAACCGGAACAACGACAAACGACCCAATCATGTATGTAGACGTGAAAGGCAATGTCCATCGACCAGGAATATACGCATTTACCGACGAGGAACGTGTATTTGATATCATTGAAAAAGCAGGAGGATTGACTGCACACGCTGATGAAAAACAAATCAATTTTGCTGCAAAAGTTTCGGATCAACAAGTGCTTTATATTCCCCAAGTTGGGGAAGAGATGCCTCAGTTCGCAGAGGAAGTAAAGGCAAAAGAACAGCCAGAGGAAAAGAAAGTCAATCTTAATACTGCCAGCCTTGCTGAATTACAGGAGCTTCCGGGAATCGGGGCAATGAAAGCACAAGAGATCATCAATTATCGCGAAACCAACGGTTCCTTCCAAACAATTGAAAGTTTGAAAGAAATATCGGGATTTGGCGAAAAGACAGTTGAAAAACTGAAAAACTTCGTTACAATTACAATAGAATAAACCAATGAGGAGACAAATTATGAGCAATGAACGAATTCCTTGGGATCAGTATTTTATGGCACAAGCCGTATTATTATCATTAAGAAGTACATGTACACGATTAGAAGTAGGTGCCACATTAGTTAGAGAAAAACGAATCATTGCGGGTGGTTATAACGGCGCAGTGAGTGGGGATGTTCATTGTATCGACGAAGGTTGCTATGTCGTGAATGGTCACTGTTTACGAACGATCCATGCAGAAATGAATGCGTTACTCCAATGTGCAAGACTCGGAGTTCCTACAGAAGGAGCAGAGATCTATGTCACCCATTTTCCATGTTTGGCATGTACAAAAGCATTACTTCAAGCAGGAATCAGGAAAATCCACTACTTGCATGATTACCGCAATGACCCTTATGCACAGTCATTGATTACCCAATTAGGTGCATCCGTCCATCAAGTCAATTTAGATATGAAATATTTTGCTAAACTTCAACAAGAGTCAACAGGAGAACTTGATTAAACAATTTGGCGAACAAGTTCGTAATTACTTGATTTTACCAGCAATGTCTTCGGTCATTTTATGTTTCGTTTACTATAAGGAGCATGATCTTTCTCGCTTGATCATTGCTGGTCTTTTTCTTCTGGTCCTATTCAAACACAAGCAAGCCGTGATCTATCTTTGTTGTTTTTGCAGTCTGACAGTCTGGTTGGCTTGTCTTCGTTCAGAGGTTCCCTCGATTGATCACACAAAAACAACTGAAGAGTTTCTATTGATGACCGATACAATTCAACGGAATGGCGACTGGTTGATTGTAGAGGCGCGAAGAATCCCAACGAAACAAAAAGTACAGCTAAGTTATCAAGCCAAAACAAAAGCAGAAGCACAACAATGGGAAGACTTTCGCGGGTATCCGATCGAACTTCGAGTAACTGGCAGTTATCAGAAACCTGAATCCCTGCGTAATCGTTATGCATTTGATGCGGTCAAATATCTGAAGGGATCACGAACCAGTGGTCAGTTTCATGGAACTGATTTTCAAGTCCTGCCTTCAACAATGGGAGGGGTGACTCTATTTCGTGACCTCCGTGGCAAAGCAATCAATTATGTAAAAAAACGCTATCCTGAAAAAATAGGGATGTATATCAACGCGTTACTTTACGGTTATCGTGATGCTTCTTTTCGCGAATCCGAATCAATTTTTAAAGCCACTGGGTTACTGCATCTATTCGCAGTTTCTGGGATGCATGTCCACTATTATTTAGGATTTTTGTATTATCTTTTTCGACGAAGTGGCTGTCTTTTGTCTATTACGATTCTTCCACTGACATTACTTACAGTGGGGTATATCCTATTAGCTGGAGGCTCATTTTCTGTGGTTAGAGCAGGGAGCTTATTTATGTTGAAGCTTATACTTAAATTGGCAGCAATCAAACTATCTACGCTTGATTGCTTTTCTTTGAATCTATGGTTGCTTTTATTGTTCGATCCATTGATCCTGCTTCAAATGGGCGCGCAATTAAGTATATGGATGAGTTTATTGTTTTTGACATTTTCTCACTCATCAAAAGGTTGGAACAATCGTTTATTCTATTTATTCCAAACAAGTGCAATCCAATTACCTTTAAGTGCTTGGTATTTCTATGAGTGGTCGTTTTTAGGTGGCCTATTCACGACACTTGGTATTCCATTATTCCAATACGTCCTTCTTCCAGGGGTGATCATTCTCTTTTTAGCAGGCAACATCCTTCCGCAGTCCTTATTAGAAATCCTCGAATCGTGTTTGATTCTCTTTGAAGACTTCCTCTCTTGTTTTGATTTCTCCACACTGACGATCGGGCAACCCGCTTTTTATTTCGTTTTATTGAGTATTGTCGTCCTCTTACTTTTGTTTGAGAGCGTAACGATTCCGCCATGGAAAAAAATCATTTATTCATTATCACTCCTCCTCAGTTATTTCTTGATACCATTACTTGATGCCTCGACTACGATCACCTTTATCGATGTCGGACAAGGCGACAGTATCCTACTAAAAAGTCCGATGAAACAAGAAGTTATTTTAATCGATACTGGGGGCAGATTAAATGTTGAAACAGAAGCGTGGCAGCAACGTATTACTCGTCCTTATGCAGAAAATAATATCGTTCCGTATTTAAAAGGACAAGGGATCACCACGATCACAAAACTATTTCTCACACATAATGACACTGATCATATCGGAGAATTAGAGACACTCTCGTCACATTTCACCATTGAAAAGATATATATTGGTTGGGGCACTGCCAAAGAGCCAAAGTTTCGCGAACGATTGATAAAAATTAGTCAGTTAGGAACCAAGATCATAGAAGTCAGGCAAGGAGATCGAATATCTGCTTGCTTTGACTTGTACGTTTTGATGCCAAGTAAAGAAGGGCAAGGAAAAAATGAAGATTCAGTGGTTCTCTGGTTCGCATATAAGAAGCAGCGCTTTTTATTACTGGGGGATTTGGATCAAGAAGGGGAACTCGACCTGTTGAATGCTTACCCAACATTAAGGGCGGAGGTCGTGAAACTAGGACATCATGGGAGTCGTAGTTCGAGTCATCCTATGTTTTTGGCTGCTTTACAACCGAAGATGGGGATTTTATCTAACGGGCTTGACAATCGCTATGGCCATCCACATCCTGAAGTCCTTGAAACGTTAGAAAGCTTAGAGAGTGCAGTTTATCGAACAGATAAAAATGGAGCGATCACTTTTTATTGGCATCCTATTTGGACAAAAAATGGCCGACTTCATAAAATGATAGACTAGTAATTTTTGTTTTCTCGTGATAGGATAAATTGGAAAGTGGTGAGAGATGTGAGTATCCAAGTTGAACTACAAAAAATTCGTAAAGAAAAGCTCGCACCTTGTTATCTCGTTTTAGGAACTGAGAAGTTTTTACAAGACCAAGTGCGTACAGAAATCCTCAAGAAAATACAAATATCAGGAGAAGATGACCTTAATTTTCTGCGATTTGATATGACTCAAGCAACGATCGATGACGTAATCGCTGAAGCAGAAACCTTACCGTTTTTCGGTGATCAACGGGTGGTTTTTGTCGAAAACCCTTATTTTTTGACGGGTGAAAAAAACAGCAACAGTATCGAACAAAACACAGATCTTTTAGTAGACTATTTAAAAGAACCGCTTGAAACAACCGTACTCGTTTTTTTTGCGCCTTATGAAAAATTAGATGAACGAAAAAAAGTCACGAAACAATTGAAGAAAACGGCGATATCGATCAATGTTCAGCAATTGAATGAAAAAGAAGTGCGACAGTATTTATTGAATACATTAGAAAATACACCGCTTACTCTAGATCGTAAAGCAATTGACCTTTTTTTACGATTGACTGATTTAGACTTATCAAAAATGATGGCAGAATTAGATAAATTGATGTTATATGGACAGAATCAATCAGCAATCTCTGCGAAAGAAATCGAACAATTAGTGCCTAAGACATTGGAACATAATATCTTTGACATGACACAATATATGCTTTCTGGAGATACGGAACATACCCTGCGATTATTTGAAGATTTAGTCACACAAGGGGAAGAGATCATCAAGATCAATGCGATCCTACTCTCCCAACTACGATTGTATCTCCAAACGAAATTTTTAGTCAAAATCGGGTACCAACAAGCAAACATTGCGGAAACTTTGAAAATCCATCCCTATCGGGTAAAATTGGCAATGCAAGAAGTTAGGAAGTTCGATGAACGAACATTAGTCCAATTGTTCGACCAATTAGTCGAGATGGACTATCAAGTAAAAAGTGGACAGATCGAAAAGAAATTGAGTTTCCAATTATTTGTGTTTCAGGCAGCTGAAAGATTAAATAATAAATAAAAACAATAGCAACACAAATACACACAGTTCGGTTGATCATCAAAGGGATCATCCAAACTGTGTGTATTTGTGTATAGAAAAAGGAAATAAAAAAACCGGCCGTGGCCGATTTCCTTATTTAGCGATTTTTTTGCTTAAACGAGATTTGTCGCGGTTTGCTTTGTTTTTGTGGATAAGACCTTTAGTTTCAGCCATATCGATCGCTTTAACAGCGTCTTTATATAACGCATCTACGTTGTCAGCACCTGAAGCTACAGCATCCTCAAATTTTTTGATTGCAGTACGCATAGCACTAGTTTGAGATGAATTTTTTACATTCGCGTTTTCGCTTGTGCGAACACGTTTGATTGCAGATTCAATGTTTGGCATTTGTTTCACCTCCGATAAGTAAAGTTCTTACGCGTGTTACCGCATAATTCAACATTCATTATTATACCTAATGCGAGCGCGCATTGCAATATCAACATGACAAGTTTTTTTCCTTAACACGTAAGAAATATCAGAGAGCGTGGATTTATGAGTGCAGAAAAACAAAAAAACAAAAGAAAAAGCGCTGTTGTGGGAGACAACGAGCGCTTAACCAAACGTGGTTTAATTTATCTTGGTAAATAAATAATTGAATGGGATGTTTGGTACTGAAATAGTATATAACAAAGTCAACCGTTTGCAAAGTTTTTTTTGAAAAGGGATACGATTGCTTCAAATCAATGAATCATAACGTTAACATAGATTAGTTATTTTATAACTAATTAGAATGCATGAAAAGGAGCTATTCGGGTGTTCCAATGATTTTGATGTATTCATCGATGTTTTTGATCATCATTCGTTTGATGACTAATTGATTTCGACGATTCCATTTTCCGCTAACTTCCAATACATATTTGTTTAAAGGTAAACGTAAAACATATTTTGCCAAGTAGCGATCTTTAATTAGACAATTGATTACCCGATCTTCAAGTTGGAGATTCAAACCAGTCAACATCATTGGTTGTTCTTGTAAAACATACGTATCAATCAAAAGACCTTCAAAAGTTTCCACGAGCGTCTTCCTTTCTTCTAAATCAAACATTTCGCACTTTTTTTAAAATTTCCTGCATAAAAGAGGTGCACTTACACTTAGTATAACAAAAAAGAAGCACCAAGCCAAAAAAAAGCCGAAAGAACTTGAATAATCCCAAGATCTTTCAAGTTTTTCGCCTTTTTTTATAGATATTTAAAAAAATAGTTACGTATATTAAAAATTAGCATCAAAGACGTTTTGGATTAAATCAGGAAATAGTAAGTAGGTCAATCCAATAATCAATAGAACAGCCAATAAAAACCATCCAACAGTCCCAAAGAAATATTTTAGTTTTTGCATATGCGATCACCTCAAAACTAGTATACCACGAACAAAAAAATTATCCTTTTCTCAACCACTAGATGCATCATTATTTATTAAAAGAAAACAATTGGAGAATGCAATAGGCGATTCCAGAAGCAATCACAGGGCCCGCTGCGATTCCTTTTAAGAACACAACGCCTAAGATCGTTCCAAAAACTAAAGCCACAGTGATTTGTGGATCTGTCGCAATCAAGTCAACGCCTTTAGACGACAATACAGCAACTAAGCCACCACAGAAGATCGCTACCCAACCCATAGGTGATTTGAACGCATCAAGCAAATCTTTTAAACCAATATCACCTGTAGCAATAGGCACTAAAATCGCCGCAGTAATGATCGTCACGCCAATATTTATTCCTTTCCCTTGGAGCCATGTCAAAAAATCTTTTGATGCAGGAATAAACTTAACAAGTAAAATAAAACCAGTCGCTAACATCAGACTTTGATTTTTAGCAAGGACGGCTACCAGCATGATCAACCCAAGAAATAACCAACTTTCCATCAAAAAACCTCACTTTCTAATTATTCATCATACCATTTTTTTAATACGATGCAAAAGAGTCATTAGCAAAATATTTGATCGACCATAGAAGGAACCAAAAGGTACGAAGAATTAGACGAAAAGGCAAAATGAGAAAAATACCTACGTTGATGATGTCAAAACATGTTTTTATGAGGTGAAGAATAGAGTGTCTGATTTATCATGTATACTTGATGTGAAAAAGTAACAGATCAAAAATATATAAAAAAGAAAGGGTGAATGTTTGTGAGAGTCAGTTGAAATGGCGTAATTAAATAAGAGGAGATGGGAAAAAGAGAAGAAGATTATGTGGCATGTCATTCCATACACTGATTGATCAATTAAACATACATAAAAGCTGTGACGTACTGCTTACAACAAAATTATGATAGACATAATAAAAAAGGAGGTCATTTATGAAGCGAAAACCGATCAAGAAGCGCCAAATCGTACTGATCATCACTGGCATATGCCTATTATGGATTGGAGGAACAATGTATATGGACCATTTGAAGTTAGAAGAAGAAATGATTCGAGTTGTGAATAGTGAAGAAGCAAAAATCGTTTTGGAGAAAACATTGAAAAATCTTGACTCTAAGGCGTTGACATCTGAAGGAGTGATAAAAAACTATAAAATTGATTATAAAAATATCAAGAGAAATCCAATGGGTGGGATTAGTGTACCTCTAATTATAAATGATAATAATAAGTTACTTGTTTTTAATCTACTAGATCGAAATCAGATAAACGGGGAGCTAAGTAAGCTAAAAAATGATATTGTGCGTACTACTTCTGACCTATATGAATTACTAAAAGAAGGAGGGGAAGATAGTGAAGAATACTGAAAAAGAAAAGGTTGGAATAGCCAAGCAACAATATGAAACTTTGCGCTTAAAAGAGCCTTTCTTTAAAAATGAGGATAAAGAGTTCATCGGTTACGTCTCCCACATCAACAGCAAAATCACCGGCGAACAATCCTTTATCATTACCGACAAATATGTTCCCTTATCAGCATCTCTTAGCGAAAGGGAAAGCGTAAAAGAAGTCATGGTTTTATATCGTGGTTCGTCGTTTGATTCTTCATTAGATACCAAATTAGATTGGCAGTACAATAATATTTTTACAGCTTTTCAGGTGATCAATGGTGGTGGGGCAGCAGCGATGCCTCAGCTTCAATCTTCTGCGACAACACTACAACAAACATTGGAAGCTTATCCAAATGCTGAATTTTATGTATATGGTCATTCTTTAGGATCAATGAATGCGCAATATGCGTTAGCGAGTATTTCTTCAAGTGATGCGGATCGTGTTTATGGCTATGTGTATCAGGGACCGAATATCTATGAGGTATTAACGCCTGAGCAAAAACGGCAAGCGGATTATTTGACCGCAGAGTATCGTCTTTTGAATTACATTGACTCAAAAGACTTAGTTGCGATTGGATATGGGGGAGGCAAAAAGGCAGTTGGGCAGATCGTTTATCCACTATCTGAACGGCTGGGCTTGAGGCGCACGATCGATCAACATATGTGGGGAGGTTACCAATTTGAGGAAGATGGTTCTTTATTAACAACGAATAGCAGTGGCACTGTATTAGCTGAGTATCAAAGACGATTGAAAAAAAGATCAATTGCTAGTATTAAAAGTGAATGGAGCGGACAAACAGGGGGAATTTCGGCAGCTAAAGAAGTTTACCTGGATGCAGTTCAAGCGAAAAGCATTGTTTCAGGAATGAAGACAGCGATTGATGAAAAAATCACTGAACTGATGACGGTCTATCAAACAGGCATCGATCAGGCGAATCAACTGTGGCAAGATACAATCGCTAATGCGCGTTCATATGGAAGCAATCTTACAGAAATGGAACAAATAGAAGCGTTAGAGCGAGGAGGGGTGACTCGACAACACGTACTAATCGAACCAGTTACTGACTATGAAGCGGCGTTGAATCAACTTCGCTCGATCAAATCAAGTTACGAAGATCTGATCTACCCAATCAATCAGACGATTGATCAGCAAATACAATTGGATAGTGAATTAGCGAGCCAATTCAAGAAAGGAACATTTTAGTGATGGCTAATAATGAGTCGAAAGAAATGAAAAAAATCGAAGAAGATTATTGGCGCAAGAAAGATGAATTAGAGAATAAAATAGCGTATCTTGAAGCAGAAAAACGTTCATTTACACGCTACTTAGATCAATTAGGAGAAAAAATCCCGCTGATTCAACGAATATTTTCAGACGGAGGAACTATCGATCCTCGTATCGCGTATCGCTTGATCAATGATGCAAGCGAAGAAGGGCAATATCTTGTACGTAAAGCATTACATAGGATTGAAGACGAATTAGCAGAAAATCAGCAAAACTATCAGTCAGCTAAATTAAATCATAAAAATTAATCAATGGAAGGGAAAGAGAGCAATGTTTGATGAGCAAATAAGGGGACTAGAAAAAGCATTGATTTCTTGGTTTATTGCTAGTCATAGCCGTGCCAGTTCAGATACAAAGAAGAAGACGATCCAAGTCACGCGAGAACTCACAAACCAAGAATTAAAAGATAGGATAAAACAGTATACCGATCGCTTAACTGATGCGGCAAAAGGAGAATGGGTCGATAAGGCAACGAACGTGGTCAAAGACATAACAAAAGCTTTTAGTTAGAAAACAGAAAAATCTCTGGAACATCCATCCTCTCGCACTACCTAAACTGAGTAAACGCTGGGAACAAAAGTAACCTCTTCGAAAAATAAGGCGCAATCCATAAAAATCTGAAAAACAATTTTCGTGGATTGCGCCTTATTTCTTGAGGCTAAACAATTCTGCCCCGACCGCGATTGAGAAGTTATTTACGTTTCAATCTTTCAAGAAAATAGTCTTCTAATACACCGCCTAGTACAAAGATGAGCCAAGAGTAAGCCCAGCTTCGGGTCATAAAGGACCAAACCATGTAAACGATGAAGATGCCCGGCCAGTATAAACGTTCAAATAAACGAATCGCTTTTGCTGAGTCTCCGTACATGTGTTGAGATGCTCGTGGTCCTGGCTCATCTTCATCTGAGATAAAGAACGTGCCTTCAGCGACTTTTGAAAACCAAGTGTAGATGATGCTGACGTAGACGATAAAGAAGACGCCGAGTGCCACGGAAGCAAAGAAAAGTAATAAAGCGAATCCAATCGGTAAGCCAAAGGCTCTATTCGTCAAGATAGGTGTGACCGAAAGGATACATAAAATGATACCGAAAACTAGTCCTACTCGAAAACTTTTCGCATAGGCTTCTGTTTGTTGTCTTGCTTCGATTTTTACTTGTTGTGAATAGGGTCGATCATTTAGTTTCTTCTTACTAGCTGAATAGCTCAAACTTGTAGTAATAATCAAACCAACGCCTAAAGCGACCAGAAGAAACATTGCCAAAAAACCGATGATCTCGCTAATACCATTAGCAAAAAATAAGAGCATTCCTACAGCTAAGATACAACTAGCAATTCCTGTTGAAAGAAAAAGGGAGAAACGACGGACTTGGTTCCAAAATGAAATCACTTCATCGAGTTCAATCTCGTTTTCCCAGACTTCTTCGTCAAAAGAGGACCGAGAAAGTTCCAATTCTTGGAGGATCTCATCAATAGAACCAAATTCACTGATGACTGCACCAATGGCTTCATGCTCTGATTTTCCTTCTTCTAATAATCCGTGATACTGATCTTCCATGATTGCCAATAGGTCTTCTTTGGCTTTTTTTGTTTCAGGTGTATTCGGTACATTTAAAAATAAACTATCTAGATAATCCTTAATGGTTTTCATGTTTCTCCTCCTTGTAGAAAACGGTCAACAACGATTTTTGTTTGCTGCCACTCGTCTTTTTTTTCTTCTAATAATTTCTTCCCAGCACTACTGATTCGGTAATACGTTCGTTTCTTGCCATGGGTGACTTCGCCAGGATAAGAAAGGATCAGCCCTTGCTTTTCTAGGCGTGTAAACGCGGAGTATAAGGTTGTTTCCTTGATGATATACATTGAATCAGTTCCCTCGCGAATCTGTTTAGAGATTTCGTACCCGTAGGAATCTTCTTTGGAAAGAATCGATAAGATGATGGCATCATTATACCCACGAATTGCATCACTTGATATCACTCGATCGCCTCCTTTATAATTACTACATCTGTCGTAATAATTATAAAACAATTACTACGACAGGTAAAGTAAATAAAATGAATTACTTAGAATTCAGTCTTAGATCTGAGTCTTTTTGGTAGAAATCGATCAGTAGAGACAATACATGTAGAAATGTAGCAATGTTCAGTCTAGATGTTTATTTCTTTTAGTCTCATTTGAGCTTTTATGAGTGATTTGGTACAATTGATATAAATATAATGAAAAGGAGGGACATATTTAATGGGCAGCTTGACTAAAATAACAGAAACAGATAATTATTCTAGATATCATATTAGCTTTAGTCATGCAATTATTTTTGTATTTTCTATCCAAGGCATCAGTGCGCTTAAAAATAGAAAAACCAATCAAAAATAAATGACCATTCAATATGTTTATTCCATTTTTAGCTAAGTACCAGATAAATGAAATAACAACAGGTCATGAATTTCTTCATGGCTTTTTTGATTGGTCTTAAGTAGCGAGAAAATGTATATTCAAGCGAATAAGATCAGTAAAAATTATAGTGACGTACCTCTTTTTGAAAATTTGAGTTGCACACTCAATATGCAAGACAAAATCGGATTGATCGGACAAAATGGAACTGGGAAAACAACTCTTCTTCAAATGTTGATCGGATCTCAAGGTGTTGATGAAGGGACAGTTAGTAGGAAAAAAGGGCTGTCGATTGGTTATATTCTACAGAAAATGGAAAATGGCTCAATCGCTACTTTTGACTATGTGTATCAAAGCTTCAAAGACATCCAAGAATTGCAAACACAACTCAATTACTATGAAGAAAAAATGTGTATCGCAACGGAAGATCTGGACCATATCATGAAAGTATATGGCGACTTGCAGCAACGATTTGAGACGATGGGCGGATATGGATTAGAAGATCGGATCACGAGTGTTTTGAAAGGATTAGACCTTGCAGAACAAATTGAAACACCGCTCGGTCAATTAAGCGGAGGCGAACGTATTCGAGTAGAATTAGCCAAAGTATTATTACAAGAAAATGATGTCCTTCTATTAGATGAGCCAACCAATCATCTTGATCTCGACTCCGTACAATGGTTAGAAGAATATCTGAGATTGACAAATTGTGCGTTCCTCGTGATTTCCCATGATCGTGCGTTCCTTGACAATGTAGTCAAAAAAATCATGGAGATCGAGGACGGTCAGATAATCGAATATTCGGGAAATTATAGTCGTTACATGACGTTGAAAAAACAACGGATACAGGAACTTCAAAAAAATCATGAACTTCAGCAAAAAGAAATCAAACGATTGAAAGGAATGATACGACGCTATCGCCAATGGGGGAATGAAGGAGACAACGAAGCATTCTTTAAAAAAGCAAAAGAAATCGAGCGTAGATTAGAAAAAATGATACTGATAAATGCGCCTAAGGTCCCCCGCAAAAAACTAACTACAATCAGTCAAGATGATCTGTCGGGGAAAGAAGTGTGGGTTGCCAAAAATATAAAGAAAACAGTAGGTAAAAAATATTTGTTTTCAGATAGTTCGTTTAAGGTCTATCGTGGTGAGCGGATCGCCATATTAGGTAAGAATGGTTCTGGGAAATCAACGCTATTAAAAGTAGTGATGGGGGAAATAGGAGTAGATGAAGGGGCCATTAAAACTGGCGCAAGTTTGTCAATTGGCTATTTACCTCAACGCTTAACGTTTGAACAACCAGAACAACGGATATTGAATTATGTTAAATACCTGATACTTGATGAACAGAAAGCACGACAAGTATTAGCGAATTTTGGATTCTTCAGTGGGGATGTTGCTAAAAGGATCAAAGATCTTTCTGGTGGAGAACAAGTAAGGCTGTACCTCTTGAAACTGTTCCAAAAGAAAATCAATGTATTGATCCTAGATGAACCAACCAATCACTTGGATATCTATGTAAGAGAAGAAGTCGAAGAATTATTGTCTACATTTACCGGTACCATTTTAGCAGTTACTCATGATCGCTAATTCTTGCGAAAGAATTTCGATCAGATCTTATTAGTGAAAGATAAAAAAATCGAAAAGTTGTTGTATGAGGATCATTCATTTTAGCTCAAAAAAGTATATAAAAAATAGTAGTAAGCTCAGCGATGCGTGAGCTTACTACTATTTTGTTTTGTTGTTGCGCTTACCAATCATTAAGCTGGTTTGCGATGAGCATATCAAATTACATTGCGATGAACCAGTAACCGATCAAGATGATCCCTAGAATGATACGATACCAGCCAAAAACAGTAAAGTCATTACGTTTCAAGTAGTTGATCAAGAACTTGATCGCAAAAATCGAAACGATGAATGAAACCACAGTACCTACTAAAAGAATAACTGTTTCTTCCATTTGGAAGCTGTTGCCATCAGCAAGGTATTTCACGATCTTTAATCCACTGGCACCAAACATCACTGGAATGCCAAGGAAAAATGAGAACTCAGTGGCAACGAAGCGGGAAGCACCAATCAGGATTGCTCCAAGGATCGTAGCGCCGGAGCGTGAAGTCCCTGGTATCAAAGCCAAGACTTGGAAAGCCCCAATCAGAATCGCTGCTTGGAAAGTCAAATCATTCAGGTTTGACCAACGAGGTGTTTTATTTTTGTTTCGCTTTTCAACAATGATGAAACCGATACCGTAAACGATCAAGGCGATCGCTACTGGTAAAAATTTATAAAAATGGGCATCTAACCAATCGTCCAATAATAAACCAATAATAGCTGCTGGCACACAAGCAACAAGTACTTTTGACCATAAAACCCACGTATCTTTTTTCTCGTTCGAGGATTTGCTAGGAGCAAAAGGGTTCAACTTGTGGAAATACAAAACAACGACGGCTAAGATCGCTCCTAATTGGATCACGACATTGAACATCGACATGAATTGTGAACTCGCATCAAGCTTGATGAATTCATCTGCTAAGATCAAATGTCCTGTACTACTGATTGGCAGCCACTCTGTGATTCCTTCAATGATTCCTAGAATCGCTGCTTTTATGATATTTGCAAAAAACATAAATTCCTTCCTTCCCAATTAAAATACAACATTTAGTATACCGTTCTTTGTTTCCAAAGCCAAATTGTTTCTTTGAGATTCATACAAAAATAAAGGACTTCAAAAAAAGTACACTGAAATCAAAAGACTTCAATGTACTTATTCAATGACTCATCACATAAATGATTCTCTTGTCTGTTGTTTTCCTTGTTCGATATAACTGGTATCGTTGACACTTTCAATTGAAAAACGACCATTTTTATAGGTTACTTTTGTGACACTACCATTTAACAATCCAGCACGAACTGGTTGAGAAGGATCGATCAAGCTAAGAAGAAAAGCAATCGTTAGGCCGTGGGAGACGACTAAAACATTGCCACCATTGTTCTTCTCACACTGATGGGCGATATCTTCAAAACCTGACCAGACACGTTCTTTTAATTCGGCATAAGGTTGCGCCCAGCCAGCAGTATCCGTCTCATAGATGGCATTAGCGATTTGTTCAAAGGTCACATCTGTGGTGAACATCTCATCGTATGTTTGAAAATTTAGTACACGAGGAATGACACCCCACATCTCCATATCGTAGCCACCTTCTAGCGAACCAAAACACCATTCACGAATCCGTTTATCAATAAAGTAAGGAATTTCTTTCCCTTTTGTATGTTCGCTTAAAACGATCCGTGCCGTTTCGATTGCTCGGCCACTGTCGCTTGAATAGGCGTAAGAAAAATCGATATCTTTTAGACCTTTACCTAAAAAATGGATACCTTCTTGTCCTTGTTTCGTCAATGGTGTGTCACACCAGCCTTGCACACGTTCAATCGTATTGAACATTGTTTTACCATGACGGACGATATACAGGGTTGTTTCACTCATGTTGAACGACCTCCTAAGTTTGATTAAGCGTTAAAAAATGGGTTTGTTTTTTTCTCGTGTTCAATCGTTGTTGGTTCTCCATGGCCAGGATAGACCACAAATTCATTTGGTAGAACAAAAAGCTGTGTCGTGATGCTATAGAGTAACTGCTCTAAATTACCGGTGTAGAGATCGGTGCGACCGATACTCCCTTTAAAGAGTGCGTCTCCAGATATCACGAAGTCATCGAAAATAAAGCTAACACTACCGGCTGAATGACCAGGTGTTGGAACGACTTCAAATGACATATTCCCAAGACGGTATTGTTTCATTTCAAATTCATATTCCGCAGGAGAAACAATGATATTATCCATATCATCATGGCGATCAAGTCCTGAGAGATTCAAGATGGGATCTCCAAGCCATTCTTGTTCTAGTGGACTGACATAGACAGGGATGTCATAGGTATTTCTCAATGCTTCGACAGCGCCAATGTGGTCGTAATGCGTATGAGTCAATAAGATAGCGACAGGTTGTTGCTGGGTCTTCTTGATTTGTTCTTGGATCATTTCAGCGTCAGCTCCTGGATCAATGATCAGAAGCGCTTCGTCGTTGTAGACAAGGTAACAGTTTTCCTCGATTGTTCCAGTTTTTAATTGTAAAACATGCATAAAAGGAAACCTCCAACTTTTAAAAATTCTTTCTTCTATCGTTCGATATAAGTATAACGCAAATATGGATCAGAAACAAAAGTGTCTACTTTTATAACATCAGTTATCTGAATTGTCAGATTATATGAAAAGTGTTTAAAAATTTTAAACGGAAGAATAGAAAATTTTCATTGATTTCTCATTTACTCTTGTTACATTGAGTGTATCCAAAAATCCAAATTCTATATCCTATATCCCTGCTTATCCGAGCAGGGTGTTTTTGTTTTTTGCGAAACGGTCTATTTTGCGGTACTCTAATACAAGAAGGAGGCGACCATGGTGAAAAAATCTAAAATATCCGTCCGTCACTTAGTCGAGTTCATCTTGCGTCGCGGAAGTATCGATAATCGAAAGAAAAGTAATCATACCGCCTTGGAAGGTGCAAAAATCCACCGCAAGCTCCAAAAAGAAGCAGGAGAAGAGTATCAAAAAGAAGTGTTCTTACAAACCAGTGTACAGCTTGATCCTTATGAACTGATCGTTGAAGGACGAGCAGATGGTATCTTCAAAAAAGATGGTGTGTACCACATCGACGAAATTAAAACGTCGGAACCACGCTTTGAAGATTTAGAACCCGAACAAGTCGAATTGTTTTTTCATCAAGCAAGAGTGTACGCCTATATTTATAGTCAAGAAAACAACTTAGAGGAGATCAACCTCCGGCTAACCTATTATCAAACCACAGAAGAAGTGATCACACGGAAAGTGGAACATCAGACGAGAGAACAACTGGAAGTGTTTTTTAAAAAACTGACCGAGGATTACCAAGAGTGGCTGATTTTTCAGGAAAATTGGCGTACGGTACGTAATGCCTCATTGATGGCACTAAAGTTTCCATACGAAGAGTATCGTAAAGGACAAAGGGAACTGGCAGTTGCTGCCTATAAAACGATCCGGACAAAACAAAAACTGTTCGCGGAAGCTCCCACTGGTACTGGAAAAACGATCTCTACATTATTTCCATCCTTAAAGGCGATCGGAGAAGATGAAGGAGAACGTATTTTTTACTTAACCGCGAAAACTATTACGAGACATGTGGCTGAAGATGCGTTAGCAGCGTTAAAAGATGTTGGGGCTGAGACAAAAAGTGTGACCTTGACAGCGAAAGATAAGATTTGCTTCTTAGATGAGACCACGTGTAATCCAGACCAATGCCCTTATGCCAATGGCTATTATAATCGAATCAACGAGGGGTTATGGGATTTATTAAACCACGAAAACCAGATTACTCGTGAGGTAATTGAGAAATATGCGAAGAAACATACCTTATGCCCATTTGAACTCTCTTTAGATGTCAGTTTATGGTGTGACGTGATCATCGGGGATTACAACTATCTGTTCGACCCAACGGTTTACTTGAGACGATTTTTTGATGAAGAGAAAAATGAAGATCATCTTTTCTTGATCGATGAAGCACACAATTTAGTCAATCGTTCAAGAGAAATGTATTCTGCTGAATTATCTTATGGAAAAGCACGTAAAGTCTATGGAGAGATCCCGAAGGAATTTAAAAAACTACGTCGTCGATGGAATCGTCTTTTAAAAGCTTTTGATCAGATCCAAGAAATTGCTCTTGAAGAAGGATGGAACTATCATCATCAAAAAGCCCCAGCAGATTCATTGATCAACGCAGGGTTTCAACTCGGTGAATTTATTCAAGAATGGTTGGCTGAATATCCTGAACACCCGATGCAAGAGCAAATTTTAGGATTTTATTTTGACTTGAATCATTTTTTAAAAATCAGTGAATTCTATGACGATCACTATGAAACAACTGTAGAGAAAAGTTACCATGATTTGATCGTGAAGCAATTTTGCATCGATCCTAGTTTATTTTTAGAACAATCGTTGAATAAAGGACGGAGTAGTCTTTTGTTTTCTGCGAGTTTTTCACCACTTTCTTATTATCAAGAAACATTAGGGGGCAAAGAGAGTTTAGCGTATCGCTTACCTAGTCCATTCCCAATTGAGAATCAACAAGTACTTATAGCAAGTTATCTTGAAACGACGTATCGCAAAAGAGAGCAGAGTATGCCACGTTTAGTCGAAACGATTCAACGTTTCATTCAAGGGAAGAAGGGCAATTATATGATTTTCTTTCCTTCCTATCAATATTTGGACCAAGTCGCCGAAGTGTTCAAAGAAACTTACCCTTCGACTCGCACACTTATCCAAGGAACCCAGTTGAATGAACAAGAACGAGAAGATTTCTTAGCAGAATTTATAGTCGAACCGCAAGAAACATTAGTAGGCTTTTGTGTACTTGGCGGCATTTTTTCAGAAGGAATCGATCTACGCGGATCACGCTTGATTGGTAGTATGATCGTTGGTGTGGGCTTACCACAAATGAATCATGAGCAAGAGTTGATCAAATCTTACTATGATGAAAAAGAACAACTAGGTTTTGCTTATGCTTACCAGTTACCAGGAATGAATAAAGTATTGCAAGCAGCTGGGCGAGTAATCAGAGATATGGAAGATCAAGGCATTGTGCTTTTAGCAGATCAACGCTTTGTCTCATCAAATTATCGTAAACTTTTCCCGCCATATTGGCACCAAGCAAAAGAAGTTCGAACAGTTGAGGCACTATCACAAACTATCCATCAGTTTTGGCAAGACCACTAAAAAAGGACAAAGCAAAATGCTTGTCCTTTTTTAGTGATATCTCAATAGTACCCATGAACTAACGGTAGTTTGTAAATTGCAATTCGATCGGCAAGTCTAGTTTTCTTAAAAGTGCGATCACAGCTTGTAGATCATCGCGATTTTTACCAGTTACTCGGATCTGGTCTTCTTGGATCTGTGTTTTCACTTTTAGTTTTTCATTTTTGATCGCGGTCGTGATCTTCTTGCCATTATCGCGGTCGATCCCATTGACTAGATCAGCAGATTGGCGTGCTTTACCACCTAAAGCGTGTTCCGTTTCAGAAAAGTGGATATTTTTGATTGGCACATTGCGTTTATTCAATTTTCCAAACAAAACATCTTTGATTTGTTCGATTTTAAATTCATCGTCACTTAGCACAACTAATTTATTTGTATTCTCTAACTTGATCTCAACCGTTGAATCCTTGAAATCGAAACGGTTAGTTAATTCTTTCGTGGTTTGTTGGATTGCATTTTTTACTTCTTCAACAGATACTTCTGAAATGATATCAAAACTTGCATCTTTTGCCATAATGTCCTCCTCGTTCATTCGGTTTTCTTTTATTGTAGCATAGGCTTATTTTTTTTGTGACATCTTTACTAAAATTCTTCTCATTTAAGTAGTCGCTATTTTATTTTCTGGAAGAAACTGTTATTCTTACATTTGGAATAAACTTGAAAAGGAGAGGTGCTTGTGAGCAGATTCATGACTGTCTATCAAAGAAACGAAAATCTTAAGAAAATAGTGGTTATCTTGATGACCGGTTTGTCTGCAGCGGTGGCATTGAATTATTTTTTGATTCCAGCCAACGTCTTTTCTGCAGGAATGAACGGGATTGCCCAAATCATTGCTTCACTATTATCTGAATGGGTCCATATAGATGTCGATACTGGAACGTTTATTTTTCTATTGAATATTCCTGTATTTATACTAGGCTTTTTAAAAGTCGGAAAACGCGCAACTGTACTTAGTTTCATCAACGTTGTTTGTGTGTCAGTCATGACGACAGTTTTACCGACAGGACAGGTAACAGATAATATACTGATGAATGCATTAGTCGGTGGTGTTTTACTTGGCGTCGGTGTCGGTATTTCTCTAAAAATGGGTTTTACGACTGGTGGAATGGACATCATTTCATTGGTTCTTTCTCAAACGACAGGGAAAACCGTAGGAAACTATATGCTGATTTTAAATGGCATTATCGTCGTAGCAGCTGGCTTCCTCTTTAATTGGGAAAGTGCTTTGTATACAATCATCTCGATCTATGCAATGACTCAAGTCATCGATGCGATCCATACGAGTCACCAAAAAGTGACCGCCATGATTGTCACTGTGAAACCTGAAGAAGTGACTGCTGAAATTGCGCAACGCATGGTTCGGGGGATGACTCTCTTACCTTCAGTTGGTGGATATTCAAAACGTGAAGGAAAAATGATCATGATGGTCATCACACGTTACGAAATGTATGATCTTGATCAAATCGTCCATGAGATCGATGAAGATGCGTTCATCAATATTTTACCAACGCATTCCGTTTTTGGTCGCTTTGCCAATGAAAACGAACAAAAAATGTATCGTTCAACAGGGGTTCTTCCTGAAATCAAACATGCATCTAAAAAGGCAAAAAGCAAATAAAAAAGTAATAGGCAAACAAATCTACCCCTTTGTTTGTCACCTTTGAACCGAATAACTGGTGGAAAAAGAAAAAGTTCTTAGGAACTAAGAGGATCTATAAAAAAATTTGAAAAACAATTTGCGTAGCTGTCACCTTAGTTTTTGAGGTGAAAGACTTCTGTCCAGACCTTGCTAGCCAAATGAATATTTACAAACCTCTTAAAAAAAGGTATGATAAACAAAAATTGTGAGAAGGAGAATCCGAAGAATGAGTGAACAAAAATGGTCTGCTGAAGAAGTAGATGAAATCAAAGAGCGAATTCTCACCGCGTTAGAAATGGTGATTGACCCAGAACTAGGAATCGATATCGTGAACCTAGGTTTGATCTATGAAATCGAATTTGACCCTGAAAATGGAGATACCGTTGTTAAAATGACTTTGACAACGATGGGCTGTCCGTTAGCTGATATCTTGACTGAATCGATCCATGATGCACTAAAAGAAGTGCCAGAAGTGTCGAAAGCAGAAGTCAAATTAGTCTGGTATCCCGCATGGACAACCGATAAAATGAGTCGTTATGCACGAATTGCGCTTGGTATTCGTTAGAAATAACTAATGATTAAATGAACGCTGAACTCTTTTATTAACTTTTAGGAAAAGTTGATAGGAGAGTTTTTTATTATGCAAAATTTTATGTCGATGATTGGCTAGAAGATAGGTTATTTTGTGAAAAAGAGAGTAGCTTTCACTTATTTCAACTTAAGATATCCCACTGCTATTTAGCACGTCTGGTAGGGGATTTACTATGGAAGGGTCTCAGTGAATAAAGAGACTTAAACATGAAATAACCAATTATCTTTGAAAAGATAATTGGTTGAAGGCTTCAGAATTTCTCATTGCTTATTCTTATTCAAGTACTTTTCCAAATACTCGATCTTTGCTAGATCCTTATGATTATTTTTCTCTGCACGGTAACTATCTTTAGCAGAACGTTGATATACTTTCAAATATTGTTCCGCTGTAGGTAAGTAAAAGGAACAGTCATCGATTCTGATTAGAGAGAGTTCATTAAGTGGAATACCTGCAAAGCCGAGAAGACTGTCCACGCTGCCAAACTGGATGTTATAAGAATCTTTTGCAAATTCATGTTCGTGTAAATCAACTAGTTGGTAATTCAACGTTTCCATAATTTTCATGATGCTTTACCAATTGTGCAAGCGATCTTTGTCGGGTGCCTCCCAACCCCGTGGATCGCCAGGAACATGGATGTCAATGTCTCTTGGTTGCCAGTCGATATCTGTTAAGTAAGACAAGCCTAATGAACCTAGTAGTAGCGGAGTGATCTGTTGCCTGTTTAATTTTTGCGTGATCAATAAAAACTCTTTGAAATAAAGTTCCATGGATTTTCTCCTTTTCTTTGGTTGCATTTATTGTAACAAAGTAGATGTCTAATTTTCCATTTCATCCTGAAAACAAAACTAGATTCTCTCAAAAAGTGAATCTAGTTTTTTATTTCTTGTATTTAAGAAGTGAAGTTGGTGAGTAACTATAAATGTGACTATCGGAGTTGTAAAAAATTGAGTGTGAATGGCTTAGTTTTCCAATTTTTGGTACACTTGATTTACTATCAATCAGAAAGTTGGTGACAGATTGAACCTAGAAGCACAAAAATATTGGGAAAGCTTTTGCTTAAAAAATGGTGTGTCACAAGCGTCATTATATGAAATTTTTGCTTTTGGAAATACGAAAGAACACGCAGATGAATTAGCAGATCTAGTATTGGAAGGGAAGAAAACAGGGACAAGCTCAGGGTATGAGCTTTACCAAATGGATAACGAACCATTACCTAAAGTTGGTGACTACTCCGTCGTTGTGAATAGCTCTAAAGTACCGATAGGCATTATCCAGACTGTCGAAGTGTTGATCCTACCTTGGAAAGAAATCACCGAAGAACTGGCAGCTACAGAAGGTGAAGGCGACTTATCTCTTATGTATTGGCAAAAGGGGCATTACAATTATTTCAAACCTTACTATAAAGAACATGGACTATTGCTCAATGAAGAAACAAAAATCGTCTTTGAACGATTCCAACTTGTTGATCGATATTTGCCGAAAAAAGAGGAAACCAATGCGTATTGATTTAGTAGAAGAAGCAATAGAAAAGAAAAAAATCGTCCAAGAAGACTTGAATGATTTGCCAGAATGGTTTGGCTTGCCAGATTCGACACAAGAATACATCGAGAACTGCCAAAAATATCCGTTGTGGGTCTTGCAAGAAACAAATGAATCAATAGGGTTTATCAGTTTAAAAGAAACAAGTAAAGCCACCGGTGAGATCTATTGTATGGGGATAAAAAAAGCCTATCATCATCGAGGATTAGGTAAGCGATTACTAGATGAACTAGAATCATATGCAAGAGAACATTACCTATTTTTACAAGTGAAAACGGTCGCCGAAGGGCATTACGCTATCTATGATCAGACGATTGGATTCTATCGAAGGATGGGTTTTGTTGAGCTAGAAGTGTTCCCAACCTTATGGGATGAATGGAATCCATGTTTGGTAATGCTAAAAATTCTTAACTAAAAAAGAAAGCGAAGTTGGAACTCTCGCACATGACAGTTGTCGTTCGTGGTCGTAAATGTTCGACAGGAGTCTTTACGGAGATCTTTGATGCAAAAGAAGTGTATTCGAGTAAGGAAAACAATACTCATTAATTCCAGAAACATTCTTATTGATCGGTGATCTGTGGGTGGCATTGATGGAAGATAAGCAGACAAAGCTTCTCAAAACCTACAATCATATTGATTTTCAAATCACTCCGGAACAACTTCTTTGTTATACAGAACAACTTCGTCTTCTAGACCTCAAAATTGAAGAAGGACGTTCGCGGGTATCAGTAAACATCCATGCGGGCAATCTAAATGATCGTTTGAAGAGGTATGAAGAATAACTATAAGCTTTCAGGAGTAATGGGATGATTAAAAAAGTGAAGAAACTAGACCAAGAGATAATGGACCGACTACTAGCTATTTGGTTAACGACCAATATCAGGACACATGATTTTATTGATGAGAAATATTGGTATGAGAAAAAAGCGTTGTTGAAAAAAGAATTGCCAAAAGCAGAAATTTATTGTTGTGAAATGAATAGTCAGATTGTTGGCTTTATGGGCATCGTAGATGAATCTTATTTAGCTGGAATTATTGTAGAGTCAACATATCAAAATAGAAAAATTGGACAAAAATTGATTGAAGCTGCTAAAAAAGAAAAAGAACGAATAAGCTTGCATGTTTATCATAAGAATAAACGAGCGAT
Organism: Enterococcus sp. AZ095b; assembly: GCF_051714725.1. Classification (NCBI taxonomy): domain Bacteria; kingdom Bacillati; phylum Bacillota; class Bacilli; order Lactobacillales; family Enterococcaceae; genus Enterococcus; species Enterococcus sp. AZ095b. The sequence continues at coordinate 1,313,452 of NZ_JBIOSL010000001.1, forward strand.
CCGTTTCTACTATAAAAATGACTTTAGAAAAGTGGATGAACAAATGGATGAATCGACGGGTGAGAAAGAATACCTCATGGTGTGGGAAAGAAATAGACAGATTTAATGACTACAAACCATGGGCAGTCTACTAACGCCTAGGTGTAAAAAAACAAGATCAATCTTTGAAGGTGGATCTTGTTTTTTTCTATGGGATTACTAGCGATCAAGAAGTATAAACGGCAGACTTGCGAGGAAAGCGATCACTCCACAAATGAGTCCAAACAAAATGACGATGCCTACTTTTTTTCGATCCGATTTCTGACCTTGTTTCTTTGTTTACGTAGAGGTGCTACTTCTTTGTTTTCCATGAATGCGACGATTTCTTTGTAGGTTTTGATATTCTCTTGTTTTGAGTCCCTCAACTTTTATTGAGCCGTACATGCTGGCGATCCAAAAGATCAAGGGAAGGGCTAATCGCCAATTACCGGGTAAAAATAAGGATGGGCCTACTGAAATCAAGGTGAGAAGCATGAAAACTAGCATGATCTTAGTATATTTGTTCAGTTCAGTAAGGGTAACATTTTCTTTCATCTTTTCTATATCTCCTTTGATTCATTCATCCAAAGAAACGTCAAATAGGACACTCAGCAATAATAAATTATGAATATCAGGATAGCTACGTTCATTCTCCCAGTTTGAAATCGTTTGTCTTGAAACATATAATTTTTCGGCTAATTCTTCTTGGGAGAAAGCTAGTTGTTTGCGATATTTTTTTATTTGATGACTTAAGTCCATAGTATCCGCTCCTTCTTATCTCAGTGTGATCGAAGAGGTCAAAATCGACGATCAAAGGTTTTTGTCATTGCCAGATTTAGCATGTAAAAAGTCTTTGACATGCTTTAAAATGCTGTTTTGTCTGTATTCTTAGTTTTTTGTTATGTAACTGGCGGATCATTGCTTTATTAAAAACCATACGTTTTTTTTGAATAAACTAACGATCCCTTGAATTTATGATATCATACACTTAATCCTCAAAGGATTAATGGATTGGAGGAATGGTTTTGGAGAAGTCAACAAGTGTAGAAAAAAAGAAAGTTTATTTTTTATGTACAGGAAATTCATGCAGAAGTCAGATCGCTGAAGGGTATGGCCACGAATATCTGGAAGATCAATTTGAAGTTCGTAGCGCGGGAGTAGAGACACATGGATTAAATCCACGTGCAGTAAAAGTGATGGAAGAAGATGGCATCGACATTACGAGTCAAACTTCAGACTTGATTGATCCAGATTATTTTAGCCATGCGGACTTGATCATTACGCTTTGCGGAGATGCGTTAGATAAATGCCCAGTGATTCCTGCTCATATCCGTCATGAACATTGGGATCTAGAAGATCCGGCAAAAGCTACTGGTACAGAAGAAGAGATTTTTGCTGAATTTAGAAAGACCCGCGAAATCATCAAGAAAAAAATAAAGGATATGGCTAACTAAGGAAAAAACGCCTGTCGATAATTAAGAATATGCAGTATTTTTTTGGCAACGAGAATTCAATGGATGATTGAATGGAAGAAAAAGATGCCTTTGCAATTGTCAGCGTACCAAAGTGAGTACCGCTAAATGAATGACTTGCTCAAAAAAGTGTATAGTGATATGTGGTTTTCAGTCAAGACATGGAATGAAAATCGTTGAATCAAGTGGATAAAGACGAGTAATGATCTAGAATGTATATTCATTCTAGGATAGTACTCGTCTTTTTTTTGAAAATCAGGCATACTAGAATTATAGTTGGATTGGAAACGTTTTAAAACGAATGTATTTTTAATAAGGAGAAGAAGATGAGACCAAAGTCAAAAGAGGAGTTATTGATACTTGCAACTAAAAATTTTGAAAAATTGCAACAGTTGATCGATTCAATACCTGTGGAACAAAGGGAAGCAACATTTGATTTTGAGGAAGTATTTCTTGAAAAAAGAAAAGAAGCACATTGGCGAAGAGATCAAACGATCAAAGATGTGTTGATCCATTTGTACGAGTGGCATTCTTTATTATTAACATGGGTAAAAAGTAATCAATTGGGAGAAGGCGTATCTTTTTTGCCGGAACCCTATAATTGGCGAACGACAGCCGAGATGAATCGTGGCTTTACAAAAAAACATCAGTCTACTACGTTACGACAAGCGTCTGACTGGTTGAAGGAAAGCCATGCAGAAGTGATGTTACTGGCGAAAACCTTCGATGACGATCAACTGTTCCAAAAAAACCAGTATTCTTGGGTGGGGAATACAACGCTTGGCAGTTATTTCGTTTCTGCTACTTCGAGTCATTATGATTGGGCAATCAAAAAAATCAAACAAAGTCAAAAGCAGAAGCAAAAACAAAAGGGAAATTAAGTGAAACAAGAACAAAAAAAATAGGAATCAATAGGATTCCCATTTTTTCAAAATCGTTCTTTTTAGTACCAACCGTTAGCTAACCAGAAAGCTTTGGCTGCATCCCAAGAGCCATAACGAGAAGCAACATATTGTTCTGCCACTCTTTCTTGATTGGCAGCAGAATAGTCACCGTTCAAGTAAGAAGAGTCTAATTGGTAACGGCCGATATAACGTCCGTTTGTTGCTGTATAAGAACCGCTAGATTCTTTTTGTGCGATCCATTCTTTGGCATCGTTCGTACCAGTTGAAACAGCGACTTCAGTAGCTGGTGCTTGTTCTACTACAGGTGTTTCCACAACTGGCGCTGTTTCTTGAACAGGTTCTACAGGTGCTTGAGTAGCGACAGGAGCAGTTGCTTGCTCACCAGTAGGAATAGTTAATTCTTGACCTGAAAAAATCAGGTGAATGTTTGAGATTGAGTTAGCTTCGGCAATTGTTTGGATCAAGGAGTTGTCACCAACGTATTTTTGAGAAATCGTTGATAAAGTATCACCTGATTGAACAGTGTAGGCTTCGTCTGCGTGTGCAGAAGTACCCATAAATAATGCAGCGCCGGCGGCCAAAGTTGTTCCAAAAAGAATAGTTTTAAGTGATTTCATGAAAGATCTCCTTCGTATTTTAAAAAGTTATTTTGATTAGCTGTTTTCGCTAACGAGTAATACTTTACCATGGGATTATATTTCATAGGTGAAAGATACGTAACAGTTTGTGACAAATGCTCCTTTTTTGTAACAAGAATGTGTTTAAATAATGTGCGTTTTAATTAGAAAAACATCATAAATGAAGAATTGTGCGCTTCTGACATTTGTTTTTTATTAGAAAGATTCAAAATAAAAAAATAGAAAATGCTCAATTTTAGTTTGAAAAGCCGAGAAAAAAGTGAATTTTTTATAAAATTTATACGAAGTGATAGAATAAAAGAAACAAGGAGATGGGATGGATGACGAATATGTATAAAAAAATAATGGTAGCGATTGATGGCTCGGAAAAAGCAGAGAAAGCATTTGGCGAGGCTTTAGAATTAGCGAGAGATAACCAAGCAGAATTATTGATCGTTTCAATTATCAATAAAATCGATTTGACACATAGTGCCTATGCGTTCTCAAAAATCTATGCAGAAGAAAAACAAAAAACAGAAGTGGAACTATTGAAGAGAATCAATGATGCCAAAGAATTCGGGATTGAAACAATTCATGCAATTGTGGAGACCGGTGATCCAAGAACATTGATCGCCACTGTCTTACCAAAACAAGAGTCAATTGATCTTATCGTGATGGGGGCAACAGGTAAAGGCTCGATCCAACAAGCGTTAGTAGGGTCGACAGCTTCTTATGTGGTGACTCATGCACCTTGTAATGTGTTGGTCGTTAAATAGATGCCGATTCCTGATAAGCTACGTTGCTGATTTCCAACGTGGCTTTTTTGTTCGTGAAGAGTAGTACTGCTAACTAAGGATGTTTGTAAAGGTAATAAATCCATAAGATCAATATCGTTAATGAAATAATCAACCCTAATTCATGTGAAAGTAGTTTTGGGGTGGGTTCCCAATGCCGAAGGGAAAATATTTTGTGGGAAAAATAAGCGACTGGTAAAAGTGTCAGCAATACGGAAAATTTACGCTTCGTCCATTTCGTGTAGTAGATTGCTAAAGTTGTCATTAGAAAAAAAGGAACATAAAAAACCAATTGTCCCAAAGTGTCCATATAATATACGCCTCCAAGGAAAAAAGAAATCTTTAATTAAAAATAACACTTTGTATGTTTGTGCACAAGAGGATATGTTATAAAATTTCTTGTTTTTTAAATAAAGTTGTTTTTTTGATTCTTGATGTACTTATTGTTATAATTCTTTTAAAGAAAGGGTGTAGTATTTCATGGACCAAGTGATATTAGAAGTTGATCTACATTTAGTAAACAATATCCGTATTTGCTATTATATTGTTAGTAATAGTGTGGAACCGCGAGTGTTAATGAACAAAATCGATGGTATTTTATCAAAAACGGATGTCCATCAATTTAACGATGGAGACGAAAGTTACTACAGTATTCCAGTTGAAAAAGTGATTTATACGAAAGTGAACGTGCGAAAAGATTTAGATACGAAAGAAATACATGCACCGATCTTCACTGAATATTGAAATAAGCTGGAGGCAATCAAAGATGAATCCCTATGAACAAATGATCCAAGAGTTGATGGATGGAAAAATCCAAAAAATAGAGGTCAAACGTGAGGAAGTCATGGCTTTTCGTGAAGCGTGGTTAAAAATTGAGAATCGCAAGTTTGTTGTTGGAAAGGCCGAACTGAATGGCAATGTGACGTACCACTATGACCCATCAAGATTGTATTAAAAGTAGGTTTTGATAGAAGTGTGGCGATTTGGAGATCAATCGCTTATTTTTGAAACACAAGAAATCCTAACAAAAAATCCCCGACAATCCTTGATTGTTGAGGATTTTTTTGTTTCTAGATCATGACAGACTCGCTCCGATCATCCCTATGAAAATATAAATTTTATTTGAATAGATTTTTGAATTTATCCGTTATTCCTTGAAAATCGACATTTTGGAGAAATTCTTGGGCTTTTTCTTTGTAAGGATCTAGTTGTTCTTTATGCTCTTCGAAAAATGTTTTGGCTTCAGTGAAATTGCCACTTTGGACCAAATCTTTGATTTTCTGAAGTATTTCTTCTTTATTCATAATGAAACACATCCTTTCTTTCCTAATATAATAGCAAAAATCTATGAAATTTTGTAAAAATAACTTCTGTGCTAAAGTCCGATAAAAAACTCGATCTAGAGACGGATGAATGTGATTTTTTTACAAGCTATACTCAAAGAGTAAAGAGGAGGTAGAAAAATGAAAGTAATCAAAGTATTAGTAGGTGCCGTTGTATTTAGTGGGTTGGCGTTATTTGGCTTGAAGTTTTATACCCAAGACGCTACTGGAGAATTACCAGCAGTTATAGACCAATTGAATCCGTTAGTCACAAAGGGAGAAGTGTATGTCAAAACAAAACAGCCTGATGAAGTCAATTCATTTGGGACAGCAAAATATATCCAAAAGGCAGTTGATGCAAATGGCAACGAACGCGAGATTGAATTTAACGGGTTATCTGTTTTAAAAAAAGACCGTTACTTGAGATTGACGAATAAAGGCGCTCATGTAGAAACATACGAAGAAATTCCCAAAGAAGAGGTACCTAAAGAAGCATTAGCTATAATTGGTTGATTTTATTTTTATTATGTAAACTAAATGTTGAATTAAAAAATAAGCCTAAGAATAATTGATTAATAACTTAATCATTCGTTCTTAGGTTTATTTTATTTTCTCGCCATGCTCAATTTCAATTGATCGATCCGCCGTTCCAGTTTTTTGATCAAACCAGCAGGCAAGCCGATGATCTCAGCGGATGCTAAGACAGAAGAGAGCAACTGATATTCAAGTGCTTCTGCATGGATTTTACGATAGATGGTGGCTAGACGTTCGATGTACTCAAAATGAGTATAGCCAGTTTGAATGATCAAAAGTTTCAACAAATCAATGGCTTTCTCGTAGTCTTGCTCAGAATAATAAGCCAATGCTTGTCGATAAAGTTTGATTTCAAGTAAATCGAGGGAAGCAGGGCTGTATCGGTTCGTCCATTCATTGACTGACACTTTTTTTTGGATATTACCAGCAGTATCACGGACGAAGATGATTGGGATTTCATTTGGATCCGCCTTTTTATGAATAAATCGTTCCACAGATTCTTGCTCCTTCCATGCGTTGTTAGCTTGAGTATAAGCTATTTTTCTAGGAAATACTAGTTCTTTTCTAAAGTAAGCATTTGTCCGCCCATGGCAGTAAATACTTGCTCAAAGTCATCGATTGGTACCGCACGATTTTTTATGCCATAAGGATCATTGACATAGATTGATTGATCATCGTAGCCAGTTACAACACAGGCATGGACTAATGGCGTGACTTGTACTTCACCGTTTGCAGTCGTCCAAGTCATGAAATCATTTTCTGTCGGCACTTGAAAATCGATCGTGACAGAAGCCCATACAGGTTTTTCTTCTTTTAGTGTATTTTTGATGTCAGTCAAGCTTGCATCCGTTTGCGGTTCGGTATGATAATCGGTTTGCAGGATTTCTTGGGCTAACGTAGCGATTGGTGGAACATAGACACCCATTGCCCAGTCACCGCCCCAGATCTCACCAACGAACCCTTCATTTGGATCGCCATGAGTGCCATCAGCATTGAAAACGGGGACATAATTTAATTGTTCGGCTAATTGATTCTTGGTAGTTTCGTAGCCATAGAAGCGCAACAACATCGATAAGGCGGTTACTTCACAGCCATTCTCTAGTGCAGGTTCATCGAATTGATTTTCAAGAGGTACGTCGAGTAGTACTTGTTTTTCTTCGGTTTTGATTGTCTGCTCTATGTTTTCCTCCGTTATTGATTTTTTATCTTCTAATTGTTTATTTGTAAAGTAAAAGACGCCTGAAATCAACACTAGCACTGCCCCGCCTAGTAGTAATCGTTTTTTACTTTTTTGTTTTGACATGAAAGACTCCCCCAGACTTCTTTCTATTATAATTGTTTTTCTAAAAAAAACTACATGAATCTGCCTGATCAAATGTAAAAAACAAGGAAAAACAGTCCAAAAAACGATTTTTTTATTATGTTTAGCTGTTAAAATTTGTGAAAACGAAAACAGTACGCTATAATGCGGATAGATCAAATAAGAGTTTGATCAAATCACCACTAACGAAACACACAGATAAAACGAAATGATTTTCTGTGGCAAACTGTTTGAGTAGTTTAGGAGGATTTTGATGACGGAAGAAATGATTAATTTAGGAGAACAATATTCATGTAGGCCCATTGGTTTTACCAAATCAGTTGTTGGAGAAGTTGTTTCAAAAATGACGAATTGCGCCGTAGTCAAAGTTGCCCAATGCGCTATAGAAGATCAAGAATTATTAGAAGAAAAAGCTAGCATGGTAGTAGCTAAATATGATACATTTGAATAAGAAGATATGGACATGCAACATCGAATGATCATGTTGCAGGTCCTTTTAAGGTTATGAAACGAGCATTGAACACTAAGGCATAAGATAGAAAAAACGAAAACGCCTATTTCATTTTTGAGTTTTTTGGCTTATGACCGAAGTACTGCTCCTTGAATACCGTTTGTTCAGTTAGAGGGGATATGATTTACCCCTTTGATTTTCTAGTTTCAAGAGTTGAAAATAAAGGTGTGGATCGATAAGATGGTTTCCTTTTTTACAATAGTTCTTTTTTTATTTGTCATCGTCATGTGCTTATTTCTATGGCTTGTACGACGAGAGATCGTTTATAAAACGGTTCGGAATCGCTGGGTCTATTTAGTTGTTCCGTTCCTTGCTTTACTGGTTTTATGGTATACATTGGTCAGTCAACCAACCACTGATGAGTTAGTGAAAGGCGTCTTGGCTTCTCTTGTGTTATTGAGTTTCTTGTTAGATAGTCGAGGACTTACTACAGATGGGCTAGTTTTGAACAGCTTTGACCATCGCGGAGTGCCATATTCTGAAATCAACAAAGTCGTTCTTTACCAACCAAAAGATTCGAAAGAAGTCAAAATGAATTTTTTCCGGAACGGTTGGCGTGGTCCGTTATTGAAATTTTCTGTCTCATTAGAAGAATTGATTCCTTTTTTAGCAAAACACTTAAATGATGATGCAGAACTTGATATCATGATCGAGCATGAGGATGAATGATCCATTGAAATGACAAAAAGACAGCTCCTTCTTTTAGTAGAAGGAGCTGTCTTTTTGTATTAGTAGAATTAGCCAAACACGCGGAAACGATCAGCATCGTTCATATATTCTTTTTCGCCAGCTGGAGATTCAGGTGAACCAAAGACTAATTGTGCACGTAATTTCCAGTTTGCAGGAATCGACCATTCTTTTGCGACAGCTTCATCGATCACTGGATTGTAATGTTGTAGGTTTGCACCTAAACCTTCTTCGCTTAATGCCACCCAAGTATTGGCTGTAGCAATACCATTTGATTGTTCTGACCAATCAGGGAAGTTATCTGCATATAATGCAAATTGCTCTTGCAAGTTTTTGATCACATCTGTGTCTTTGAAGAACAAGACAGTACCATAACCTTTTTTGAAACTAGCTAATTTGTTTTGAGTATTTGGGAATGCATCAGCAGGTGTCAGTGGACGTAAAGCTTCTTCTGTCATTTCCCATAATTTTTCATGTGCATCGCCAAATAAGATTACTGCACGTGTTGATTGCGCATTGAAAGCAGTAGGGCTTTCTTTGATTGCTTCTTGGATCAATGTTGTTAATTCTTCATTTGATAGTGATACGTTACGGCCTAGATCATAGATCGAACGGCGGTTTTTTAAGATATTTGTAAATTCAGTCATAGATTAGTTCTCCTTTAATTCGCTTTTCTGCGTTTTTTTTCTTGATGACAAAACGAAGTATATCACCTTACAAAAAGTAAGTAAAACAAAACGCTTAACAAAATGTACGAATAGAAAAAAGATGTTCTTTTACATAAAAAATTCGTTACGATACCGTTTACATACTGAATATACCGACATTTAAGCTTTATGACATAAAGTAGACTATATAATTATTAAAAATAACCTATGTTTTTTCTTATCGTTTTCCCATTAAATTTTTGTTGTATTTATAGAAAATAAGTATATATTTCTTAAATAAATATTTTTACACGGATTTTCGGTAAATATGTGTATTATTTTCTGAAAATTAAAAGAATTGGGGTATGGGAATATGGAAAAACAAGACAAAGGGTTCTTCGGTCAGCCGAAGGGATTGTCTACATTGTTCTTCACAGAGATGTGGGAACGTTTCAGTTATTATGGTATGCGTGCCTTACTGATCTATTATATGTACGACACGGTAGCAAATGGAGGCCTTGGTTTACCTCGTGCCACAGCGTTGTCGATCATGTCGATCTATGGTTCGTTGATTTATATGTCGAGTATCGTAGGCGGCTGGTTTTCTGATCGTGTGTTAGGAGCCAAAAAAACCGTCTTTATTGGTGGGGTCTTCATCATGATCGGTCATGTTGTTTTGGCATTGCCGTTTGGTGTCTCTACTTTATTTATCTCGATGGCGTTGATCATCATCGGTACAGCTTTCTTAAAACCAAACGTTTCGGGAATGGTCGGGCATTTATATACGAAAACCGATTTACGAAGAGATGCAGGATTTTCGATCTTTTATATGGGTGTCAATTTAGGCGCATTGCTCGCGCCGTTGATCGTCGGTACGATTGGTCAAGAGTATAACTACCATTTAGGTTTCTCATTAGCCGCTATCGGTATGTTCTTCGGGTTATTGCAATATGTGATCCAAGGACGTAAGACATTGGATGGAGTGGGTATGACACCTCCAAATCCTTTGACACAAGGCGAACGTAAAGGATTTATCCGTAATGTTGTGATCGCTTTGATCGTATTTGCTATTATTTTTGGTGGAGCGCAACTGACTGGACATTTGACGATCGATTTCTTTGTTAATACGATCAGTGTCTTAGGAATCGTTTTACCACTCTATTACTTTATCAAAATGTTGACTTCAAAAGATGTTTCAGTGGAAGAAAAACCACGTGTATGGGCATATATCCCATTATTCTTAGCAGCAATCATCTTTTGGTCATTGCAAGAACAAGGGTCATCGATCCTTGCCCTATTTGCAAGTGAACGAACACAATCGACCTTGATGGGTGTTCCGATCCAAGCAAGTTGGTATCAATCATTGAACCCGATCTTCATCTTTATTTTGACACCTGTGTTCGTTACTTTATGGACTCGTTTAGGTAAACGTCAACCATCAACTGTAGTGAAATTCTCTCTAGGGTTGTTATTTGCCGGATTGTCTTACCTATTACTGATGTTGCCAGGAATGTTATATGGAACAGCTGGAAAAGTCAGCCCACTTTGGCTGATCGGTAGCTTTTTCATCATCGTGATTGCTGAACTTTGCTTATCACCTGTCGGCCTATCAGTGACGACGAAATTGGCGCCTAGAGCCTTCGAATCGCAAACGATTGCGATCTGGTTCTTAGCAGATGCTTCTTCCCAAGCCATCAATGCACAAATCGCACGGTTCTATACACCAGGTACTGAATCTGCCTACTTTGGTATCATCGGCGTCGTTGCAATCGTCGGTGCAGTGATTTTATTTGCAATCAAAGAGCCAATCAAAAAATTAATGGGGTCGATCCACTGATTGGATCTACATCATTTGTCGGAGAGGACAGTCGTCCTGCTCCGGCTTTTTTATTTCCAAAATTTAAACGATAATAGAACAAATGTTCAGCTATCTTTGTTATAATGAAGAGGTATATCAACCAGGAAAAGGAGGCAATAAGGTGTCGTTACAATTTATCTTAGGGAATGGTCAAAAAGACCACCGCAAAGCACTGATCGATGAAGCCGCCGCTTGGCTTGACAAAGATGAAGACAATCAAGTATTTTTCCTTGTACCTAACTATAATAAATTTGAACAAGAGCAAGAATTACTCGCTGAGATGCGTAAAAAAAGCGGAAAAAGCTCATTTAGCACAACCAACATGCAAGTATTCAGTTTCTATCGTTTGGCTTGGTACTTATTGCAACAAACTACGTTGCTGACAGGTAGTGAATTGACCGAATCTGGTTCAGCGATGATCCTCCGCCAAATTTTAGAAAAAAAACAAGAAGAACTGACGATATTTCGAGGAGAAATCCGCAAAAAAGGGTTTATCCGTCAGTTACAAGAGCTATATAGCGAACTACAAGTCGGAAAAATTTCCCCTGTTGATCTGTTAACTTCTGTGACAGGAGAATCTCCAAAAGAAGAAGACCGACAATTGAAAATGAAGGATCTACAACTGATTTTCTCTGCATTTGAAGAAGAATTAGTCCAACGCGCCCTACAATCTGAAGATGCGCTGACGGTGTTAGCGAATTATATGGCGACGCAGGATTATCATAAGATCAAGTTCTTAGTGAGTGGTTTTGCCCGGATCAATGCCCAAGAATACCAGTTGCTGCAAAAAATGATGGAAAAAGGACATCTAGTGGTCGATTTGCTATTGGATCGTCCCTACAAATCTGATCTACCCGATCCGTTGACCTTGTTCTTCAATACAGGAAAGATCTATTTCCAACTTCTCAACGCAGCAAGAGAATTGAATGTTCCTGTGGCTGTCGATCATTATGCACCGAATCGAGAACACCAAAACGAACTTCAAACATTACAACAAATGTGGGAAGAAACATCTAGCCAGCAGAAAAGCCAACCTGTGAAACTTGGCGCGCAAGAGACATTACATCTGTGGGAGGCAGAGAATCCAACGGAAGAAGTTCGCCAATTAGCGGTGGAGATCCGTCGTTTGGTCAGTCAAGAAGGATTTCGCTATCGAGATATCCAAGTATTGACGAAGGATATGACACTGTATGGCAATTTATTGCGACCAATTTTCCAAGAGATGGCGATCCCTTTTTATCTGGATGAAGAGCAACTGATGGAAAACCATCCATTGATCGAATGGATCAACAGTTTGTTTGCTTTGGATCGTTATCAATATCGCCTAAACGACATCATGCGTTTCTTCAAGACGGAGTTGACGATCGGTCGGACAGATGAAGAGCTCGATCTGGCTACTTGGGAAGCTACTAGAAATCAATTCCGCACGAATTTAGATATCACGGAAAACGTAGCACTAGCGTACAACTACCAAGGGAAGTATTGGCTTCGCGAAAAAGATTGGCAATTTGTTGCCTATGATTTTGAAGCAGAACAGCTAGAAGACGTCAAACAACTAGAAGAGCAATCAAATACGATCAGGAGACTTTTTCGCGACATGGTGCCGGTGTTTTTGAAGAACATCAAAAAATGCCAAACAGGGCAAGAAGCAGTCACTTTGTTTTATCGCTTCTTGATCGAAAGCGGCGTACAACAACAATTGCTTTTTTGGCGAGACCAAGAAGTGGCGCGTGGCGGGTTAGCTGCGGCTAGAAACCATGAACAAACTTGGGGTGCTTTGATGGATCTTCTGGACGAGTATTCATTGATCTACGGAGAAACAGCATTCGATTGGTCATTATTTCAAGAGATCATCACGAGTGGTCTAGAAAATCTCAGCTATGGGAAGATCCCTACAGCAATCGATCAGGTGAGGATCAACCGGTTGGAACTTGTACGTGCCAATCAAGCAAAAGTAACATTTGCGGTCGGCTTGAATGACCAAGTGTTTCCAGATCGCCATGAAACTAAAGGTTTATTATCGAGTGAAGAACGTGAAGCGTTGAATCAAGGGTTAGGCGAGGATCAGTTTTTATTCGATCCAGCAAAAGAAAGTATGTCTTTCGAACCTTTCCAAGCGTATTTAGTGTTTGTTTCGGGAACGGAACGTTTGTACTTGAGCTACGCGCAGAGCTATGATACCAATCGGTTAAAAATGTCTCCGTATTTGAAACGAGTCGTTGACTATCTAGGTGTTCCAGTCGAGCCAAAATGCCAGTTGCAATTGACGAGTAAGCCAGATTGTTACGTTGGCACTTACCGTAGTGGGATCAATACGATCAATCGGGTCTATCGTTTAGCGAAAGAAGCCAAACAAGCAGTACCACTTTATTGGCAACAACTAAAAGAGTTAGTTCTGCGTTCGGATCAACGAAATTTTGCATTGACGATTTTTGAAAGTCAAGATCATCTAAATGTACCAGTTTCCTTATCAGAAGAAATGGCAGAAGCTCTTTATGGCAAAGAAATCTATACGTCGATCTCACGCATGGAAAACTTTTATAACTGTGAATATAAATACTTTGTCCAGTTTGGTTTGAAGCTGAAAGAACGTAATATCTATGGACTGACACCAGCTGCCACTGGAGACTTTTATCATGAATCATTGGATCGCTTCTTCAAATTGCTGTTCTCGAATCAACTGTCACTTGTGGCGATGTCGGAGAAGGAACGACAAGAATTTACTGAAAAAGTCTTACAAGAAGTATTTGGTGAATTACGCTTTGAGATTTTAGATAGCTCTGCCCGCATGAACTATATTCGTTACCAATTAGGGCAAACGATCCAAAAAGTGGCTTGGGCGTTACAAAAACAAAGCAAGAATACGGGCATGAAGCCATTACAGACCGAGATTTTATTTGGTCAGATCGCTGGTGCACGAGGGATACCAGGTTTGGAAATACCTTTAGACAAAGGCGGAAAACTCCACGTTCGCGGAAAAATCGATCGCATCGATGTGGCAACTGAACAAAGTGATACATGGTTAAGTGTAGTCGATTATAAATCAAGTGGTCGTTCGTTTGATGTGACTGAAGCTTACTACGGCATGGCGATGCAACTATTGACATATCTTGATGTGGCATTGATGGATGCTGTACGATTGACTGGGAAAGCTGCAGTCAAACCAGCAGGCTCTTATTACTTGCATGTGCATAATCCAGTCTTGACGGATACGACAGACGTCGAGAAGAATACCTTGAAGAAATTCAGCTATGACGGTGTTTTTGTCGATGATCCTGGTCTGTTAGAAGTGCTCGATCATTCATTGGAAGCAAAAGAAAGTTCGTTGATCTATCCGGTGAAGAAAAACGCCAAAGACGAGTTGCAAAAGGGCAGTTATAGTAAAGAGAAATTCTATACAGAAGAAGAACTTCAATTATTCATGAACCATAATCGTGAGAATATGCGTTTAGCTGGGGAAGCGATCACCTCAGGGGAGATCAAACTGAATCCCGCTTACAAAGACAAACAACGGATTGCTTGTGAGCATTGTCCGTTCAGAAGTATTTGTACGTTTGATGTCATGCTCAAAGAAAATAATTATCATCGTTTAGAAAAACTGGATAAAGATGAAGCATTGCGCAGAATACTAAAAAGGAGTGAAGACGAGTGACATCAATTCCTTTAAAACCGGAAAATGAACGTTTTACCGATGAACAATGGCAAGCGATTTTTGACCAAGGCGACAACCTACTTGTTTCGGCTTCCGCTGGCTCAGGTAAGACGACTGTGTTAGTCCGCCGAGTGATCGAAAAGTTAAAAATGGGTGTCAATATCGACGAGTTGCTGATCGTGACGTTTACAGAAGCGGCAGCAAGAGAAATGAAGGAACGGATCCAAGTAGCCTTGCAAGAAGCAGTGAATAGTGAAAGTGATCCGGTCTGGCAAAAACATTTTACGAAACAGCTCGTTTTACTACCCACCGCCAATATCTCGACACTCCATGCGTTTTGTTTAACGGTGATCCGTAAATATTACTATTTGATCGATATCGATCCAGTCTTTCGGATGTTGACGGATGAAACGGAAACGATCTTGATGAAAGAAGATGTCTGGGATGAGATCAGAGAACAACTTTATGCAGAAAATCGCGAAGCTTTTTTTCAGCTGACGATGAACTTTTCAAATGATCGCTCAGACGATGGTTTGACTAACCTCGTGTTTTCTCTCTATGATTTTGCCAGAGCGAACCCTGATCCGTTGGCTTGGTTGAATCGTTTACCAGAAGCATATCGGCTAGAAGAGGGATTAGCAGCTTCTGCATTGTACCAAGAACAGATCCGACCGCTCGTCTTGGCTGATTTACTTCATTGTACGCAGCTATACGAAGAAATGGTCGTTTTGGCACAAGAAGAAGGACTTGAAAAGATGTTTGATCAAGTCTCACAAGAACAAGCGAGTATCCAACAAATCTATGAACGTTTCCTGAGTGATGAGTTGGACGAAGCTTACCAAGCTTTAGAAAACCTGACGTTTTCGACCTTCAAAAGTAGTCGGAAAGCAGAGTTGAAAGAGCGTTCTGCTGAAGTAAAAACCTTGAGAGACCGTGCCAAAAAAATCTTACAACAAATTGGCAAAAACTACTTCCCGGTTTCACCTGCACAAATTGAAGAGTTGAGTCAAAAAGCGTTCCCCCTCGTGGAACAAATGACCGAAGTCACTAAGCTTTTCATGGAAGGCTTCAGTGCGCGCAAACGTGAAAAAGGCGTACTAGATTTCAATGATCTGGAACACTTGGCGTTACGAATATTGACGAAACAAACAGAGGAAGAGTGGCTACCAAGCGAAGCATCGGTTTATTATCGCAGAAAGTTTAAAGAAGTCATGGTCGACGAGTACCAAGATGTCAATCAATTGCAAGAAGAATTGCTCTATTGGGTCAGAGAGCCAGATGAGGAGAGAGGCAATCTCTTTATGGTGGGAGATGTCAAACAGTCGATCTACTCCTTCCGTTTAGCAGATCCAACTCTATTTATCAATAAATATGAGAAATTCTCGGAAGAAAAAGGGGGACGACGAATCGTCTTAGCTGAGAATTTCCGTTCACGGCAAGAAGTCTTAGCGTTTACTAATTTGATTTTTGAACAGCTGATGGACCCAGCAGTTGGACAAATCGCTTATGATGAAGCGGCTCGGCTAGTTCTAGGTTTTTCTGGGTTTCCAGAAAATGAACGATTTGCACCAGAAGTCTTGATCTATGAAAAGGAACAAGAAACGACAGAAAGCGAGTTGCCGATGGACGAGATGTTGGAAGACAAAACAGAAGGGGAACTCTTGATGACTGGTTTGAAAATCCGTGAATTGATCGATTCAAAATTCATGATCTACGACAAAAAAAGTCAAGAAGAGCGCCCGATCGAATTCAAAGATATCGTGTTATTGACACCAACGAAGAAAAATAATTTGACGATTTTAGAAGTATTCAAAACGTTTGATATTCCGTTGGAACTCAATGATGCCCAAAATTATTTCCAAGCGACAGAAATCAGGATCATGATTTCATTGCTCCAATTGATCGACAACCCTTATCAGGATATCCCATTAGCTTCAGTGTTACGTTCACCAGTCGTGGGCTTGATCGAACCAGAGTTAGCACGTATCCGATTAGCCGATAAGGCGCATACTTACTATGATGCAGTCTTAGCTTATCAAAATAATAACCAAGATGAATTAGTGGCTAAATTGCTTCATTTCAATGAGCAACTGGAACAATGGCGAGAGTTAGCGCGGCGTTCTTCGATCACGGACTTATTATGGGAAATCTATTACCAAACAGGGTATTTAGAATATGTCGTTGGGTTGCCAGCTGGTGCACAACGTCAAGCGAATCTGTATGCGTTAGTGGATCGTGCCAAAGCTTATGAACAAAGCTCGTTTCGTGGTCTCTATCAGTTTGTACGATTTATTGAGAAAATGCAGGAGAAAGACAAAGACTTGGCGGAACCAGTGATTGCTTCTAGTGACAATGCCGTTCGTGTCATGACTATCCATGCAAGTAAAGGATTAGAGTTCCCCATCGTTTTCTTATTAGATATGACGAAGCAATTCAATCTGCAAGACTTGAAAAACCGTTATGCCTTCGAAGAAAAACTAGGTGCGGGCGTGCGCTACATGGAGCCAGACACGCGGGTCTTGTTTGATACATTGCCTTATCAAGCCATCAAATTAGCCAAACAGAAGAAATTGCTTTCCGAAGAAATGCGTAAATTATACGTAGGACTGACTAGAGCAGAGCAAAAATTGTTTATTGTTGGTTCGTACAAAAGCAAAGAAGACACGTTCAAAGCCTGGTCAGAAGCAAGTGAGCAAACGGATGTAGTGTTAGATCCTGTGATTCGCCTGAAAAGTTCGAGTAGCTTGATGAATTGGATCGGTTACAGCTTGATCCGTCATCCTAAAATGACCGAATATTTTCCAGAAGTCATGCCTTTACCACAACTGAAAAATTCACCGGGAGATTTTACGATCACCTGGATGGATCAACAAGAGATTTTAACCCAACGCCAAGCATTGACAGTCAAAGGAGAGCAAGCAGAAGAGCAAAAAGGAGATCTAACCCCATTAACGACTGAACTACAAGCACGTTTAGCCTTCAGTTATCCTTATGAGGCGTCTGCACAAACAACGAGTTATCAATCCGTTTCTGAGATCAAACGGTTGTTTGAAGATCCAGACGACTCTCCAGAGGCACGTTTGACTTGGGAAAGCAGTGATAAAAAAGCCTTTGCTCAGCCTTTTAGGTATACGCAAGACCAATTAGCTGAACCACGCTTTGTACAAAAAGAGCGCAAAGTTTCTGCCACAGCTGTTGGGACAGCAACACATTTTCTGTTACAAGTCCTACCATTGGAACAGTTGACGAAAGAAAGCATCGAAAAAGAACTGACGACCCTCGTCAAAAAACGTTTAGTCGATGAACAAGTAGCGAAACGTGTGCCAATTGATTCCATCTTATGGTTTTATGAATCTACCCTTGGCCGATCACTGATCGAACATCCAGAAAAAGTGAAACGCGAACAACCATTTTCAATGCTTCTACAAGCAGAAAAGGTATTCGATCACTACCCGAATGAAGACGATGAATTATTGATCCATGGGATCGTCGATGGATATCTTGATTTTGGGGAGTATGTGCAGCTTTATGATTTCAAGACTGATTTTATTTTACATCCTGAAAACCCAGAGGAAATCACTAAGGTCATCAGCAAATACCGCGGGCAATTGAACTTATACCAACGGGCATTGAGTGAAGCGTTGAATAAACCCGTTCAAGATGTCTTTTTGGTTTTGTTACAGGCGAAGAAAATAATAAATCTTAATAAAGAATAAGAAGTGAGCAAACTGGACTTACACTTTGTAAGTAATATGCTATACTCATGAAAAGAGGTGAGTAAGATGGAGCTAACACAGACAGAATTCATTCTGTGTCCCAAATTTGAAAAAACATTCTCGATTTTAGGGAAAAAATGGAATGGATTGATTATCGATGTATTACTCGAAAATGGTCCGCAGCGCTTTGTTGATCTCTCTGCAAAAATCCCGATGGTCAGTGACCGTGTCTTGGTCGAACGATTAAAAGAGCTTGAAAAAGAAAAGATCGTTACCCGTAATTTTTCGTGTAATGAATCCAGTCGTTCAGAATATATGCTGACAGAAAAAGGGGCAGATCTACAAAAAGCGATGGTCCAGTTGCAGCTTTGGAGTGAGAAATGGGTCACACCCGAAGAATGCAGTTGATTTTGCATCAAAAATCTTGTACACTAGTTTTTAGTTGAATAGACAAAAAGAATGTTGACGAAAAAGAGTAGTTTGGCTAAACCAGTATAGGGAGATCTGTCATGGACTGAAAGCAGATCCTGTGTTTGAAAAATGAAGTTCACTTTCCGAGTTCGTCTGAGAGATTTTTCAGACCGGCAGTATGTCTGTCGTTATTAAAATGAGTGTACGATCTCGTTGGGATCGTAAATTAGGATGGTAACGCGAAGACCTCGTTCCTTGATAGGAATGAGGTCTTTTTTGTAGTTGAATTTAAAGGAGGAAATCGCATGTCTTTACAAGCACAACTCGAAAGCTTGAAAGAAGCAACGATCGTCAAGATCAAGCAGGCGCAGGATTTGAAAGAACTAAATCAAATCCGTGTCGAAACATTAGGGAAAAAAGGACCGATCACTGAGGTCTTACGTGGAATGAAAGATCTAAGTGCCGAAGAGCGTCCGAAAGTGGGAAGCTTTGCCAATGAGATCCGTGATCTATTGACACAAGAAATCGAAGAAAGAAAAGCAGTCTTGGAAACCGCTGCAATGAATGAAGCATTAGAAAAAGAAACCATCGATGTAACGCTTCCAGGTAGCTCAGTCAAACAAGGTACACGCCATATCTTAACGCAGATCATGGAAGAAATCGAAGATATTTTTATCGGTATGGGGTATCAAATCGTTGAAGGATATGAAGTCGAGTCAGACCACTATAACTTTGAACGAATGAATTTACCAAAAGACCATCCGGCACGTGATATGCAAGATACTTTTTATATCTCAGAAGAAATCTTGATCCGTACGCATACGTCGCCTGTGCAAGCACGTACCATGGAAAAACATGATTTTTCAAAAGGTGCGCTACGCATGATCTCACCAGGAAAAGTTTTCCGACGTGATACTGATGATGCAACACACAGCCATCAATTCCATCAAATCGAAGGATTGGTGATCGACAAGAACGTGACGATGGGTGATCTAAAAGGAACACTTGAAGTCGTGATGAAGAAAATGTTTGGTGAAGATCGCCAGATCCGTTTACGCCCAAGCTACTTCCCATTTACAGAACCATCTGTTGAAGTCGATGTCAGCTGTTTCAAATGCGGTGGTTCAGGCTGTAACGTCTGCAAACACACAGGTTGGATCGAGATCTTAGGTGCTGGTATGGTTCATCCAAATGTCTTGGAAATGTCAGGGATCGATCCTGAAGAATACTCCGGATTTGCTTTTGGACTTGGCCCAGATCGTGTCGCAATGTTACGTTATGGGGTCAACGATATTCGTAATTTCTATCAAAATGACTTGCGCTTCTTAAGTCAGTTCAAGGGGGAGTAAAAGAATGTTAGTATCATATAAATGGCTGAATCAATACGTTGATTTATCAAATGTGACACCGCAAGAACTTGCAGACAAAATGTCAGTCACAGGAATCGAAGTCGAAGGTGTAACTGTACCTGAAGAAGGCTTGAAGAAAATCGTTGTCGGAGAAGTGAAAGAATGTATTCCACATCCTGATTCGGATCATCTATCGATCTGTCAAGTCGACATCGGCGAAGAAGAATTATCACAAATCGTTTGTGGCGCACCAAATGTCAAAGCAGGAATCAAAGTCATCGTGGCTTTACCAAATTCACGGATTGCGGGCAATGTCAAAATCAAAAAAGGCAAGATGCGTGGACAAGTCTCGAATGGGATGATCTGTGCCTTACAAGAAATCGGTTATTCTGACAGTGTCGTACCGAAAGAATATTCAGAAGGCATCTACTATTTGCCACAAGAAGCGGTCAATGGAGAACCAGTCTTTTCTTATCTAGATATGGACGATGCTATCATCGAACTATCGATCACACCTAACCGTGCCGACGCATTATCAATGAGAGGTGTGGCATATGAAGTTGGCGCGATCTACCGCCAAAAACCAACATTCAATGATGAAAAGTTAGTAGAAGTTGAACGTAAAGCTTCAGAGAAAATTGCGGTAAAAGTAGAAGACGAAGAATTGGTACCAGCATACCAAATCCGCATCATTGAAAACGTCAAGATCCAACCGAGTCCACAATGGTTACAAAATATCTTGATGAATGAAGGAATCCGACCAATCAATAACGTCGTTGATATCACAAACTATATCTTATTATTGTTCGGTCAACCGTTACATGCATTCGACTATGATAAGTTAGGTTCAGAAGAAATCGTGGTGCGTCATGCAGCAGAAGAAGAGAACATCGTGACGTTAGATGGCGAAACGCGTTCATTGACTTCAGAAGACTTGGTCATCACAAATGGACAAGTGCCAGTGGCTTTAGCTGGAGTAATGGGCGGACAAGACTCAGAGATTACGGAAACAACGACAACCGTTGCGTTAGAATCCGCTTTATTCGATCCCATCTTGATTCGCCGCACAGCCAAACGTTTCAATTTACGTAGTGAATCATCTGCGCGCTTTGAAAAAGGCATCAATAAAGGAACCGTCGGCGAAGCAAGCGATGTTGCAGCAGCGATGATCGTTGCTTTAGCAGGAGGAGAAGTGTTACAAGGAGCGGTCAAAGGTTCTGAGTATCAAGCAAAAGAAGTCGAAGTACAGATCACATTGAAGCGCATCAACCAGTACCTTGGCACAATCTTAAATGTCGCTGAAGTAAGTGAGATCTTTGAAGCATTAGGATTCGGCTATCACCTCGATGGAGAAACTTATACTGTTGTTGTACCTCCAAGACGTTGGGATATCCAGATCGAAGCAGACATCATCGAAGAAGTGGCACGTATTTATGGGTATGATCGTTTACCTTCAACGTTACCAAGCGGCGAAACAGTTGCAGGTAGTTTGACACAAGAACAAGCGACAACACGAAAGATCCGTACATTACTTGAAGGCAGTGGTCTAACTGAAGCCATTAGTTATGCACTGACAACGGAAGATAAATCACGTCAATTCGCTTTGAAAGAAACAGCCATCACTCGCTTGGATTGGCCGATGAGTGAAGACCGTTCTGTCTTACGTATGAACTTGATCAGTGGTCTTTTGGATAACGTCCAATATAACACGGCACGTAAAAATTCAGATGTCGCATTTTATGAAGTAGGTCGCGTCTTCTATCAAGAAAACGATCCATTGACTCATCTACCACAAGAAGTCACTCACGTAGCTCTTGCGGTGTCTGGCACATGGGAAGAGAAGAGTTGGCAAAGTAAGCCACAAGCGGTTGATTTCTTTACAGTAAAAGGAATATTAGAAAATGTATTCGAACAACTTTCCATCAATGAGGAAATCACTTATCAAGCGTTGACAACGATCGATGAACTTCACCCAGGTCGGACGGCGGCCATTTATTTAGGTGAAACAATGATCGGGTTTGTTGGCCAAGTGCATCCTATGACTGCTAAAGCTTACGATATTCCAGAAACTTATGTGGCAGAGTTTGATTTAGCCACAGTTGTGGAAGCATCACAAAAAGGCATCACTTTCCGACCAGTCACAAAATTCCCAAGTGTGACGCGTGACATTGCGATGTTAGTAGCTGAACAAGTGACGAATCAAGAAATCGTTCGCACAATCCAAGCAGCTGCTGGCCGATTCTTGACAAATGTCGAACTATTCGATGTCTACCAAGGAGCAAATATTGAAGCAGGGCATAGATCAGTCGCCTATACGTTAAGCTTTGAAAATCCCGAAGCAACGTTGACAGATGAAGAAATCAACCAAGCAATGAGCAAGGTTGAAAAGGCGTTGACAGAAACAGTTGATGCAAGTATTCGTTAAACCTTAATAATAGAAGAAAAAACTGGGACAAAAATCATTCAATGATTTTTGTTCCAGCTTTTTTGTGTGATTACTGATTGAAATAATTGATGCCCATTGCCGCTTTCACTTCAGAAAGTGTGGCTGCCGCAACTTTAGCCGCTTCTTCACTACCATGACGTAAGATATCCATCACGGCTTGTGGGTCCTTCGCCAATTCTTCACGACGTGCGCGGATCGGTGCGAACTCTGCTTCTAATACGTCGATCAAGTAACGCTTGATTTTCACGTCACCGAGTCCACCACGACGATAGTGGGCTTTCATCTCTTCGATTGCTTCTTTGTCTGTACCAAAAACATCTAAGTACGTAAAGACCATATTGCCTTCGACTTGTCCTGGATCTTGGACATGGATGTGATTTGGATCAGTATACATACTCATCACTTTTTTCTGTAAAACATCCGCAGGGTCAGAAATGTAGATGCCATTTCCTAATGATTTACTCATTTTTCCGTTACCATCGATCCCAGGTAAACGACCCATTCCTTTAGGAGGGAAGACGGCTTTCGGTTCAACTAGTACTTCTCCATAAGTGTGATTGAAACTTTGGACGATCTCTTGCGTTTGTTCCAACATTGGTTTTTGGTCTTCACCAACTGGCACTAGATTTGCTTTGAACGCAGTGATGTCAGCAGCTTGTGAGACAGGGTAGATAAAGAAGCCTGTTGGGACACTTTCGCCAAATTTCTTTTGCTCGATCTCCGTTTTAACAGTCGGGTTACGACGCACACGACCAATACTTACTAAGTTTAAGTAATACATTGTCAACTCAGCTAATTCAGGGATTTGCGACTGGATAAACAATGTTGATTTGGCAGGATCTAAACCAACCGATAAGTAATCTAAAGCAACTTCTAATACATTGGAAGACACTTTTTCAGGGTTTTTCGCATTGTCAGTCAAGGCTTGCATATCTGCGATCATTACGAACAACTGATTGTTCTCATCCGCTTGCATTTCTACACGTTTTTTCAAAGACCCGACATAATGGCCTAAGTGTAGTTTGCCAGTAGGACGGTCTCCTGTTAAAATAATATTTTTCAAAAAAGAACACCTCTTTGTAATTTCTAAGACTAATACTTAATATCTTACCGTTTTTTTGCAGAATTAACAACAGGATAAACCGAAAATCATTGAAAAAATCAGTCAGGAAATCGTTATTTATACAAATGGTAAAAGAAAACGGACAAAGGAATTTTCTTGGAAACTTTACAAGTTGCTTCGCTTTCGGATATAATGTGTTCTATTATATATCTTTAAATGAAATCTTACTAAATAATAATGGGAGTGTAATGTTATGACAATGATTAAATTTGATAGCGTGGAAAAGTATTACGGCAAATTCCATGCGTTGAAAAACATCAATCTTGAGTTTGAAAAAGGGGAAGTTGTCGTTGTCATTGGTCCATCAGGATCAGGAAAAAGTACGATGCTTCGCTGTATCAATGGCTTAGAAACAATCACTTCAGGAAAGCTTTTGATCAATGATGTCGATATTCGCGATAAAAACACAAAATTGACGGAGATTAGAAAAAATGTCGGAATGGTCTTTCAACATTTTAATCTTTACCCCAATAAAACAGTTTTAGAAAACATCACATTAGCACCAATCAAAGTATTAAAACAAGATGAGGCAACTGCTGTAAAAAATGCGGAAAAGTTTTTAAAGACAGTCAATATGCTAGATAAAAAAGATTCCTATCCTTCCATGTTATCTGGTGGACAACAACAGCGTGTAGCGATTGCTCGCGGCTTAGCGATGAATCCCGAAATGCTGTTATTTGACGAGCCAACATCTGCCTTGGACCCAGAGATGATCGGTGATGTATTGGACGTAATGAAAAAATTGGCAAGAGATGGCATGTCAATGATCGTGGTCACACACGAAATGGGCTTTGCGAAAGAAGTGGCAGACCGTGTCATTTTTATGGCGGACGGACAAGTATTAGAAGATAGTCGCGATGTACGCAATTTCTTCGATGATCCAAAAGAGGAACGTGCAAAACAATTTATCAGTAAAGTAATCAATCATTGATAGGAGGAACGATATGCGTAAGACAACATTCACTCGTTTATTATTTCTTTTTGGGCTAGTATTTCTAGTATTGAGCGGCTGTAAAGGTAGCAGTTTGGCAGAAAAAGATATTTTAACTCGTAGTAAAGAAACGAACGAGATCATTTGGGGTGTCAAATACGATACACGATTGTTTGGGATGATGGATATCGAAAGCCGCACTGTTCAAGGGTTTGATATCGATATCGCCAAAGCAATCACGAAGAAGATTTTAGGAGAGGACGGAAAAGCAGAGTTTGTCGAAGTCACTTCTAAAACAAGAATCCCATTATTAAAAAATGGGAATATCGATGCCATCATTGCGACGATGACGATTACCGAAGAACGTAAAAAGCAAGTCGATTTCTCTTCAGTTTATTTTGACGCCGGACAATCATTGCTCGTTGAAAAGGGTAGTCCCATCAAAAGTGTGGAGGATTTAAACGCTGAAACGACTGTTCTAGCGGTAAAAGGCTCGACTTCAGCTGCCAACATCAGAGAACATGCACCTGATGCGCGGATCTTGGAGTTAGAGAACTATGCAGAAGCATTTACTGCCTTACAATCGGGGCAAGGTGATGCCATGACGACAGACAATGCGATCTTACTCGGAATGGCAGCGGAGAACCCTAGCTATGAATTAGCAGGTGGAACATTTACCAAAGAGCCTTATGGTATTGCAATCAACAAAGGACAAGAAAATTTCTTAGATGCAGTCAACCAAGCATTAGCGGAAATGGTTGAAGACGGCACCTACGATAAGATTTATGAAAAATGGTTCCCAGATACGACTCAGGGAAAAATTGATTAAGGAGGGAATACAATGAGTGAATTGATACAAACTTATGGGCCAGCCTTCCTTGATGGATTTAAAGTAACGATCCTATCAAGTGTTTTGGCACTTTTATTCAGTTTGATCATCGGAACGTTGATGGCGATTTTTCAATTGTCACACAATAAATGGATTCGTGGTTTAGCGAAAGCCTATGTTGAATTTTTTAGGAATATCCCGTTATTGATCATCGTGATGTTCTTCTATGTCGTATTACCACTTTATTGGATCAGCTTTGATGGTTTTCAAGCAGGAACGATCGGGCTGACGATCTATACTTCCGCATTTATTGCAGAAACCGTTCGTTCGGGCATCCAAACTGTGCCAAAAGGTCAAATGGAGGCTGGTCTTTCATCAGGATTTACTTACTCAGAGACGATGCGTTACATCGTATTGCCACAGGCATTTAAAATCGTTATCCCACCATTAGGCAATCAATTTATCAATTTGGTCAAAAATTCATCGATTTTAGCAATTGTTGCTGGTTTGGATATCATGTATCAAGGGGATTTGATCGCTAGTGAAACTTTCAACACGTTTGATACCTATATCATCGTCGGTTTATTTTACTTGATCATTACCTTACCATTGTCTTATTTGATGGTTTATCTTGAGAAAAAATGGGCAGTTCGTTCATAGAAAGGAGAATCTCAATGGATTTTAGTGGTGCATTTTCATGGATGAATATTCGCTTTTTACTGGAAGGACTAAAAGTAACGATCGAAGTTTCGCTCTTCTCCATCATTTTTAGTTTTCTGATCGGTGGGCTGACAGGTGTTCTTCGTTTTGCGAGTATTCCTTATTTATCAAAAATAGTAGGTTTGATTATCGACATCATTCGTAATCTGCCATTATTGCTGATCATCTTTTTCACTTATTTTGCTTTACCGCAAATCGGTATCCAAATGAACATCTTTTGGTCAGCAGTTGCAGCATTGACGATTTTTGAATCTGCCATGTTATCAGAGATTTTCCGTGCAGGTTTGAATGCTGTGCCGAAAGGTCAGATGGAAGCAGGGCTTTCCACGGGATTAAGCTATGTGGAAACGATGCGTACGATCATCATGCCGCAAGCATTTAAGTCAATGATCCCTGCTATCGTCAGTCAGTTGATCTCGTTGATCAAAGACACTTCTTTAGCGGTGATCATCTCGTTGCCAGAATTGACACACCAAGCGCGGATCGTCTACGGTCAAAATACCAATTATGTCTTACCAATGTTCGTTATGATGACTTTCATGTATTTTGTCGTATGTTACGCACTTTCTTTACTTTCTTCTTACCTAGAAAGAAGAAAGTATAGTTATTAGTAGAAAAAATCGTATTTTAAATGGGAATTAAGAAGGAATCCACGAAATTTTTTTAAAAATTTTTTGTGGATTCCTTCTTACGTTATCCAAAAAATCCATCGGGACACGTGTTGAGTCGTCATGTGGAAAAAGAGCAGGAAAGCAGATTGTAGGACTTGATAAATCACGTCAAAAAGTCCACAATATAGAAGGTAGAATTTTTTTGAAAAAGGATGATTCGATTGACAGATAAACGTCCGATCGGTTTTATTGATTCAGGAGTTGGCGGTCTTACAGTCGTCAAAGAAGCATTGAAGCAATTGCCGAATGAAAACATATTATACGTTGGCGATACCGCGCGCTGTCCATATGGACCAAGACCAGCAGAGCAAGTGATCGCTTATACATGGGAAATGACGAATTATTTAGTTGAAAAAGGCATAAAGATGCTTGTGATTGCCTGTAATACGGCAACTGCGGTCGCATTAGAAGAAATCAAAGCAACACTCTCGATTCCAGTGATCGGTGTGATTTTGCCAGGAACGAGAGCGGCAGTCAAACAAACGAAAAATCACCGAGTAGGGGTGATTGGAACAATTGGAACCGTCAAAAGTGCCGCTTACGAGACGGCCTTGCTGGATAAAGCACCCGAACTGAAAGTCACCAGCTTGGCGTGTCCAAAGTTTGTGTCAGTCGTAGAAAGTAAAGAATACCGATCATCAGTCGCTAAAAAAATCGTGGCCCAAACTTTAGCTCCATTAGAATTAAAAGGGATCGACACCTTGATTTTAGGTTGCACCCATTATCCACTCCTTCGCCCGATCATTCAGAATGTTATGGGGGATAAAGTCATGCTGATCGATTCAGGAGCAGAAACGATTGGCGAAGTTTCGATGTTACTTGACTATTTTGAAATCAGTAATTCACCACAAAATGGCCGAACGCTTTGTCAGTTTTATACGACAGGATCAGCTAAAATGTTCCATGAAATTGCCCAAGATTGGTTAGGATTAAAAGAACTGATCGTTGAATCGATTGATTTAGGAGGAAAAGAGCAATGATGCGTCATGACGGAAGAAATGTCCAAGATTTACGTAAAATCACGATTGAAACAAATGTGCTGAAGCATCCAGAAGGATCAGTTTTGATCAGCTTTGGCGATACGAAAGTGATTTGTGCGGCAACGGTTGAAGAGACAGTCCCCCCGTTTTTAAAAGGGACTGGTAAAGGATGGGTGACAGCAGAATACAGTATGTTGCCCCGCGCCACGAATACGAGAAATCGTCGTGAAAGCAGCAAAGGTAAGTTAAGTGGACGGACGATGGAGATCCAACGTTTGATCGGTCGTTCGTTGCGTGCGGTCGTCGATCTCGAGAAACTTGGTGAACGCAGTATCATCGTTGATTGTGACGTGATCCAAGCAGACGGTGGCACCCGAACAGCAAGTATTACCGGTGCATTTGTGGCTTTAAGATTAGCTATCGAAAAATTATTACAGAAAAAAGTGTTAGCGAATGATCCAATCAAAGAACATTTAGCTGCCATCAGTGTAGGGATTTTAGCTGATGGGACATGTGTGACTGATTTGGATTATCACGAAGACGTTGCAGCAGAAGTCGATATGAACTTAGTGATGACGGAATCGGGCAAATTTGTGGAAATCCAAGGGACAGGCGAAGCAGCTACCTTTGATGGTGAACAATTGAACGAAATGCTTGTTTATGGCAAAACAGCGATCGAATCACTGATTTTTGAACAAAAAAATGTTTTGTTGAGTGAATGGTCAGACACTACGCCTGAACCGACAGAAAAAACGATTGTGATTGCTACTCGAAATGCAGGCAAAGCAGAAGAATTCCGTACCTTATTTGCGAAAGAAGGCTATACAGTCAAAACATTGTTTGATTATCCTGAGATACCTGATGTCGAAGAAACAGGTACAACATTCGAAGAAAACGCTCGGTTAAAAGCAGAAACGATTGCTCAAGTATTGAACCAGCCAGTATTGGCGGATGACTCTGGCCTGAAAGTCGATGTGTTAGGTGGTAGACCAGGAGTTTATTCTGCCCGTTTTGCTGGCGAACATAAGAGTGATGCGGCAAATAACGCAAAATTACTTTTTGAATTAACCGATGTAGCTGATGAAGAACGCACCGCACAATTTCATTGTACGTTGGTTTTCGCTGAGCCAAATAAAGAAAGTTTAGTAGTGGAAGCAGAGTGGCCTGGACGAATTGGTCGGATACCTAAAGGCGAAAATGGTTTTGGCTATGACCCTTTGTTCATTCCTGATGGGTACACTCAAACAGCGGCAGAAATCTCAAGTGAAGAAAAAAATAACCACAGTCACCGAGGCTTGGCTATGGCAAAACTAAGCCAAGTTTGGCAGGGATGGTTGGAAGGAGTGGAGTAGATGCGCTATTTAGTCGTTAGTGACAACCATGGGGATCGAGCAATCATCAAAGAATTGCTGACCCAGTATCAAAATCAAGTTGATTATTTCTTTCATTGTGGCGATTCAGAACTTGACGCAACAGATGAAGTTTGGGAAACCTATCTCGGTGTACAAGGCAATTGTGATTTCGGCACAGACTTTGAGACCAAACGAGTTGTAGATACTGGGCTTGATCGGGTATATATGACGCACGGCCATTTATCGAATGTCCGCTTTGGTTTGACTCAGTTAGCCCTTGAAGCAAAAGAGCAACAAGCAACGATTGCTCTTTTTGGGCACACCCATCAACTAGGGTGTGAATTTGAAGAAGGTATCTTGTTCTTAAATCCAGGAAGCATTTCCCAACCTCGAGGAATGATCCAAATCCCAGCTTACGCAATCATTGAGAGTACGAAAGAGACACTTGCTGTCCAATACTATAATCGATCACACAAAAAAATCGATAACATGGCATTTGAATATAAACGCTGACAAACAAACTCTAATTTTTGCTAAAAAAAGAAATGTTTGTATAGATTTTGCATCCGTTTTCGGTAAAATAGAGATATTGAAAGAATTTGAAATGGAGGGCCAATACATGATTGGACCAATTGTAAGAGAGTTATTACTGCAAAATCAAGAGACATTTTTGGTTCCAGCAGAAAACGTGGCAAATGTTATGTATCAACATCCGTTATCGCATGGACTATTAGTTTTATCGAAAGTTGGCTACACTAAAATCCCTGTCTTAGGGAAAGATGATCGCTTTGTTGGTCTAGTCAGTCTGTCGAATGTTGTCAATAAGATGATGGACCTACAAACAATCAGTATGGAACCATTAGAAGGCCTAACAGTTGCTGATGTAATGGAAACCGATGTACCAACCATTGATGAAAATTGGGAACTAGAAGAAGTTCTTCATTTACTAGTGGATGCTTCGTTCTTGCCAGTTGTCACAGAGGATAAAGTGTTCAAAGGAATCATCACACGAAAAGAGTTATTGAAAGCAGTCAATTACATGGTACACGAATTAGAACGTCAAAATATTGTATCACCAAAAATAGATGTAGATGATTTAAGAGAAAGAATCGATATCGTTAGTTAAAGGTAATTGATCCTACTCACAAAATAGAAAGACATAAAACAAATGAAGCGACGCCTAAAAGTTAGATTATATTTCTAACTTCTGGACGTCGCTTCATTTGAAGTATTAAGGAATGGCACGAGTGGGAATAAAGTTTGTCCTGAGAATCAAATAATTTAGTCATTTTAGACATTTTTCTAATGATTAAAAAAAGAGGTCAAACCTAAACACTTCTGTTCATTCGGTTTTAGATGGTAGGAGAGGGCTAATGTCCCACTCCCAGCGTAGACACTACATAAACTATTTCAACACGATCGGTGTATTTGGGATGCTGTAACCGGCAGCTGTCAGTTCTTTGACATATGAACTCAAAAATTCTTCTTTCAATTCGAACTGTTTACCATTTAAAACGTAACAAATTGTCCGAATCGCAAAGTTACTGTTGCCGATATCGACCAATCCAAAGATCGATGGCTCAGTTTGTAATTCTTCTTCGTATTTTACAGCTAACGTTTCATTAACTTTTTGAATGATCTCATAGATCTTATCATAGCCTTCTTCCGGAACGATCCGAATATCAAGAACGACTTGCATATTGGAACGAGAAAGGTTACTGATCGTTGTGATACTACGGTTTGGAATGAAGTGGACGGTACCGTCAACACCTTTGAGTTGCAGTGTCCGGATACCAACGGATACCACGGTTCCTTCGATCGTAAGATTCGTTAATTTGACATAGTCGCCAACGTCCATTTGTTGTTCCATGATAATAAAGAAGCCAGTGATTACATCACTCATAAAGCCTTGTGCGCCTAAACCGATGGCTACTCCGGCAATCCCTGCTCCGGCTAATAGTGAACCAATCGGCACACCGATCACGGATAGGATGGCATAAATAAAGAAAAAGCCAATCGTATAATTGAAAATGGTATTTAAAAGACTTTGTAACGTTTTTAAGCGGCTACCGTTAAGAACGGTTTTTTTTGAATATTGTTTAAAAGATTTGTCGATCAAGTATTTACCGATTCGATTAATGAGGCCAAAAAGAATAATCAAAAAAATAAGGAATAATCCTTTTTGGATCATTGTAGAAAAAATCCCATCCCAATCAATATTATTCCAAAAACGTTGGAACGCATTGAGTTGACTAACCGCTTGATCAGTCAAATTTTCTCCAGTTGAGCTTGTTGTTTCTGCTGTTGCAATGAATGAAAACATAAAATCCCCTTTTCTAATTAGTCTCTTTTGTATTGTAACAAGAACAGCATAAAAATCAAAATAAATCATTAGATAAGCTACCAATCACACTTGCAATAACAAGTGGTTAAAATAAACGATGACAAATGGGAGAGATAGTGCTAAAATATTTCAAAACTGACGATTGGTGGTATGAACATGCAAATAGATTGGGATAACTTAGGATTTTCTTACATCAAAACACCTTGGCGCTACGTTGCCAAATGGAAAGATGGAGAGTGGGAAAAAGGCGAATTGACCGAGGATAATTATCTGTCACTTCATGAAGGATCGCCCGCACTTCACTATGGCCAACAGTGCTTTGAAGGATTAAAGGCTTATCGCAGAAAAGATGGAAAGGTCAATTTATTCCGTCCAGAGCAAAACAGTCGTCGCTTGAACCAGAGTGCCAGACGTTTATTGATGCCCATGGTTCCAGAAAAAATGTTTGTTGATGCAGTGAAAGAAGTCGTAAAAGCAAATGAAGCCTTTGTTCCACCTTATGGTTCAGGAGCAACGTTGTATTTACGGCCTTTCCTGATCGGGGTTGGAGAAAACATTGGTGTTCATCCAGCGCCTGAGTATTTGTTTGTTGTTTTCTGTACGCCTGTAGGAGCCTATTTCAAAGGTGGATTGAAACCAACGAACTTTATCGTTTCTGACTATGACCGAGCGGCACCTAATGGAACAGGAGCTGCCAAAGTAGGAGGTAACTACGCAGCAAGTCTATTACCGGGGACTGAAGCGAAAGAATTAAATTATTCAGATTGCGTTTACCTAGATCCAGCGACGCACACAAAAATTGAAGAAGTCGGCGCGGCGAATTTCTTTGGTATCACTAAAGACAACCAGTTCATCACACCGCAATCGCCTTCGATTTTACCAAGTATTACGAAGTATTCCTTGTTGCAGATTGCGGAAGAACGTTTGGGGCTTAAAGCAGTTGAGGGAGACATCTACATCGATCAACTTGATCAATTTGCAGAAGCAGGTGCGTGTGGAACCGCAGCGGTGATTTCACCGATTGGTGGAATCTACTATAAAAATGATTTACATGTCTTTTACAGTGAGACAGAAGTAGGACCAGTAACTAAGCGTTTATATGATGAATTGACGGGTATCCAGTTTGGGGATATCGAAGCACCAGAAGGTTGGATCGAAGTCGTCGAATAATGACTGGCTTTAAAAATAACTACAAAAAAATCAGCTCTCACATTGGAGGGCTGATTTTTTATTGGATCAAGATAAGTGAACACCTTTATCTACGTAAATGATATCACCGATGATCCCGCTAGATAGGGGGCTGATCAAGAAAGCACAAGTATTTCCGACTTCTTCGATCGTCACACCTTGTTGATCGGGGGTGCGTGATTCGGATAACTCGATCAATTTTTGGTAATCCTTCACACCAGTAACTGCTAACGTTTTGATCGCACCAGCAGAGATCCCATTGACACGGATTCCTTTAGGTGAGAATTCAGCGGCTAAGTAGCGAATGGCAGCTTCTAGTGAAGCTTTTGCGATTCCCATCATATTATAATTAGGGATCGCTCGTTGTGAACCAAGATAAGACATACTTACGATGCCGCTGTTGGGAGCTAAGTATTTTTGGGCATACTTCGATACAGCGATCAATGAATAGCTGCTGATGTCTTGTGCTAATTGATAACCCTCTCTTGAAATATCAGAAACGTTACCTGAAAGCTCTTCTTTGTTGGCATAAGCAACAGCATGGACCAAACCATGGATTTCACCGGCATATTCACCAATCGTATCCATCGCTTTTTCGATGCTCTCATCGCTAGCAACATCACACTCTACAGTGAAGGCATCTTCACCGACTAATTTGACTAGCGATTTTTTCATACGTTCATTTTGGTACGTATAGATGATCTCAGCGCCTTGTTGCATCATTGCTTCTGCACAACCCCAAGCAATACTGCGTTTATTCGCAACACCCATGATCACGATTTTTTTTCCTTCTAAAAAAGACATATAGACACTCCTTTGATTCAATAAAAGTTTTGTTTGACGATAATATAAGTGCAAAAAAATAACTTCTTGATTTCTTATTATTCAGTAAAATGCTTTGATTGTCAAACTATTTTTTTGATGAATAAAAAATGATTGCCAAATAATCAAGAATATGATACTTTGATAATCAAAGTATTAATTACGGCAATTGCCCGAAAGAAGGAGTAAACTATGTCATACGCATTATCAGCAACGGAAGTAATGGATCTTATTCCAAACCGTTACCCAATTTGTTACATCGATTACGTGGATTCGATCGATTCAGGAAAGAAGATCATTGCAACAAAAAATGTAACGATCAATGAAGATTTTTTCCAAGGTCATTTCCCTGACAATCCTGTCATGCCCGGAGCGTTGATCCTAGAAACCCTTGCACAAGCAGGTTCGATCTTGATTTTAAAATCAGAAGAGTTCCTAGGGAAACGTGCGTATATCGGTGGGATCAACAAAGCAAAATTCCGTCAAAAAGTCGTTCCTGGGGATGTGATGAAGTGTCATTTTGAGATCATCAAAATGAAAGGACCTGTAGGGACTGCGATTTCTGAAGCTTTTGTTGACGATAAAAAAGTGTGTGAATGTGAATTTACATTTATCGTCAATGAGCAAGCATAAAGATAAAAATAAACTTTAGGAACCCATAGAGAGGTTCTAAAAATATCAATAGATATGGCAATAGGGGAGTGGAAAGTAGCTTTCCGCAAAAAAGAATCATCTTCTGAATAGTTTTCTATTCTTAGATGATCTTTTTTTGTCTATTTAAGACTGTTTTGAAAATGTTAAGTTTTACTAAAGATGAAAATAAAAAAATTATTTTTTAGCGAAAATATAAAAAATAGTTGTAAAGTCCCAGCCATCAAAAGTTTTTTTAGTAAAAAAGGGAGTGGGACATTCGTTCATCTCACCCACCTATAACCGAATAAACGGCGGGAACAAAAGTAACCTCTTCGAAAAATAAGGCGCCATCCACAAAAATTTGAAAAACAATTTTCGTGGATGGCGCCTTATTTCTCGAGGCTGAACACTTCTGTCACGACCTCAAAGTGATCAAATGTGTGTTTATTTTGCTTCCTGTAAGATGTTGATTTTTTCGATCTTCACATCTTCTTTTGGCTTATCTGAGCTATCTGTTTCGACAGCAGCGATCGCATCAACGACGTCCATACCTTCAACGACTTGACCAAAGACAGTGTATTCACCATCTAAGCTAGGGTAGCCGCCATTTTTATAAGCGTCAATGATAGCTTGTGGGTAATCATCTTTCAATAAACCATCATGCATGTCATCAGAGTTTTGTACGATGAAGAATTGGCTGCCATTACTATTCGGGTCTTGTGTACGAGCCATTGAAAGGGCGCCGCGGATGTTATACAGTTGGTTTGAGATCTCCGTTTCGAAACCTTCTCCCCAAATACTTTCTCCGCCAGTTCCGTTCCCTTCAGGATCGCCACCTTGGATCATAAAGTCTTGGATGACACGATGGAAAGTGACGCCATCGTAATAGCCATCTTTAGCATGAGTCATAAAGTTCTCCACAGCTTTTGGTGCAAGCTCTGGGAATAGTTTGATCTTGATCGTTCCTTTAGTTGTGACCATTTCAACTAGATCGTCGTTATCAGCGACTTCTGTATTCAATTGAGGTAACTCTAAAGAATTTAAATCGATGCTTTCTACAGTGCTAGTCTCTGTTGTTTTTTCTGTAGATTCTTTTGTACTTGAAGACGCGGTATCTGAACCGTTCGACGTACAACCAGCTGCAAATAATAGCGTTGCAGCCATACTCATAGTTAAAAATAATTTTTTGTGTTTCATAAGTAATTCCTTTCTTTTTTAGTTCGTTGTTATCTTTAATGATAGCAAATTATCAGATAAATACCTACACTTTTTCGAACAATAAGCGAAATTATTTAATAAATAGCAAAAGGTGTAGACCATTTGAAAGCGGTTTGTTATAATGTAAGTGGATACAAAAACGCACATCCAGGAGGGTATCAACACATGGGAAAATTAGGAATTTCAATTTATCCAGAACGTTCAACGTTTGAAAAGGACAAAGAATATTTAGATTTAGCACATAAATACGGATTTAAACGTGTATTCACAAGTTTATTACAAATTGCAGACGATAAAGAAAAAGTCTTAGCAGACTTTAAAAAGGTAGTCGATTATGCCAATCAATTAGAGATGGAAGTCATGGTGGATATCAATCCAGCTTTATTTGAACAGTTAGAGATCTCTTATGATGATCTATCGTTCTTTGATGAGATGGGCGCTGACGGCATTCGTCTTGATATTGGATTTACTGGAGCTGAAGAAGCAAAAATGACTCGCAATCCATACAATATCAAAATTGAGATCAACATGAGTTCAGGCACGAATTATGTTGACAATATCATGAGCTATTCGCCGAACACAGATAACTTACTAGGTTCACATAACTTTTACCCTCATCGTTATTCTGGTTTAGGATATGATCATTTTGTCGCTTGTTCGGAGAAATTCCGCAAATATAATTTGAATACGATGGCATTCGTAAATTCACAAACAGCCGACTTTGGCCCATGGCCGACACAAGACGGACTTTGTTCACTAGAAGACCATCGTGATCTTGAAATCGCGACGCAAGTCAAACACTTGATGTTGACAGGTTTGATCGATGATATCTCAGTAGGAAATGCTTATGCGAGTGAAGAGGAATTACGCGCAATGTCTGAAGCCTTCTTTGCAAGTTATCCTACATTAAAAGTGGATGTAGCAGACGATATCACAGAAGACGAACGTATTTGTCTATTCGACAACCTTCATAGTTATCGTGGAGATCGCTCAGAGTATATCTTGCGTTCCACGATGACACGCATCTATTACAAAGATAAACCATTCCCAGCGCATAATACGAAAGATATGACCCGTGGGGATGTATTGATCGATAACGTTGGTTATGGTCAATATAAAGGCGAAACACAAATTGCTTTAAAGGAAATGAAAAATGATGGGCGAGTGAATGTCGTCGGACGTATCTCAGACGATGAGTTATTCTTACTTGATTTCTTGAAACCATGGTCAAACTTCAAGTTGATTGAAAGTAAATAATTATACAATTAAATATTGAAAGGACCCGTAAAGCTTTGATCGCTTTACGGGTCTTTCAATGACGATTATTATTTATTCTAGATTGCATCACACGTCCTCTTTGTTTATACTAATTTTAGACAGTACATCAATGTAAAAGCAAGGAAGGTATAAGATGAAACTTTGGATCAAAATTTTAATCGGCGTGACATTACTCGTGACAGTCGTATTAGTCTTTGCGGGTAATTATTTTTATAACTATGCCGTTGTTCCTTCAGAAAAAGACTTTTTAGAAGGCGATACTCCTGGCACAACAAAAACAAATGAAGAATCGAGTGCACAATCTTGGTTTGCAAATCCTGACAATCGTAAAGAGTGGCAACAGATATCTACGGATGGGTTGAAGCTATCAGCCATTTATCTACCAGCAACAGACAGTCATAAGACGGCGATTGTGGCTCATGGATATATGGGCAATGCAGAAACGATGGCAAATTACGCAAAGATGTTCCATGATCTTGGCTATAACGTATTAGTACCTGATGCGCGTGGACACGGAAAAAGTGAAGGGGATTATATCGGCTTTGGCTGGCACGAACGGAAAGATTATGTGAAATGGATCGATCAAGTGCTTGAAACAAACGGTCAATCGGAAGAAATCGTTCTATACGGTATTAGTATGGGGGCAGCGACGGTGATGATGACTAGCGGAGAATCACTGCCTACAAATGTTAAAGCGATCATCGAAGATTGCGGTTATTCCTCTGTTAACGAAGAATTGGCTTATCAGCTCAATGAATTATTTAGCTTACCGCCGTTCCCACTGATCCAAGTAACCAGCTTGATGACAAAAATCAGAGCCGGCTATTTCTTTGGGGAAGCTGATGCGATCAAACAATTAGAAAAAAACCAATTACCGATGCTGTTTATCCATGGGGATGCGGATACATTTGTTCCTTACGAAATGTTGGACAAAGTCTACCAAGCGACGAACGGACCAAAAGAAAAATATATCGTCCCAGGAGCAGAGCATGCCAAAGCATATTCGATCGATCCTGAGAATTATCAAAAGACTGTAAGTAGTTTCCTAGAAAAATATGTAAAATAACTGTTGTGACCAAAGTGTTTCTTAAAGAACTTTAAGAACTTTCTTGAAACTTTTGGTCACAACGTTTTATTTTGTCTCCATTCGTTCTTGCAGTAAAATAAAGAAAGAGTCAGGTATTTCCGTGAAACTTTCAGTTTAATGATGGACAAACGGGCCATTCACCGATAAAATAGACAGGACTTGTGTTTATTGTGGAAATTCAGGTAGTCAGTATAGTTAGAATAGATAAAAGGAAATAGGAGGACGATAATATGTCCATGTTTTTAGATCAAGTAACAATCGACGTGAAGGCTGGTAAAGGCGGAGACGGGATGGTTGCGTTTCGTAGAGAAAAATATGTACCTGATGGAGGACCGGCTGGTGGTGATGGCGGTCAAGGAGGCGATGTGATCTTAGTCGTTGATGAAGGCTTACGCACGTTGATGGACTTCCGTTTCAACCGTCACTTTAAGGCTCAGCCCGGTGAAAATGGCATGAGTAAAGGGATGCATGGACGTGGTTCTGATGATACGTATGTCAAAGTCCCTCAAGGAACAACTGTACGTGATGCAGAAACAGGGGCACTCTTAGGAGATTTGATCAAAGATGGTCAGACTTTAGTAGTAGCAAAAGGTGGCCGCGGCGGTCGCGGAAATATCCGTTTTGCTTCTCCAAGAAACCCTGCGCCGGAAATTGCTGAAAACGGCGAACCCGGCCAAGAACGTAAAATCGAATTAGAATTAAAAGTACTAGCAGACGTAGGTCTCGTAGGTTTTCCTTCGGTTGGGAAATCGACCTTGCTTTCTGTGATCTCTTCGGCAAGACCAAAAATCGGGGCGTATCACTTTACTACCCTTGTACCAAATCTAGGGATGGTCACTACAAGTGACGGACGTAGTTTTGCGGCGGCGGATCTTCCAGGACTAATCGAAGGAGCTTCACAAGGCGTCGGATTAGGCACACAATTTTTGCGTCATATCGAACGTACTCGTGTCATTTTGCATGTGATCGATATGAGTGGAATGGAAGGGCGCGATCCTTACGAAGATTACTTGGCGATCAACCATGAGTTGTCTTCTCATAACTTGCGCTTGTTAGAGCGTCCACAGATCATTGTAGCAAATAAGATGGATATGCCGGATGCAGAAGAAAATCTAGTGAAATTCAAAGAACAACTAAATAAAAACAAAGAAGATGAATTTGCCGATGACATCCCAGTATTCCCAATCTCTGGTGTGACTCGTAAAGGACTGGATGCCTTACTGAATGCGACAGCTGATCTGTTGGAAGTAACACCAGAATTCCCATTATACGAGGAAGAGATCGAAGAAGAAACCGTTCATTATGGCTTCAATCCAGAAGGTCCTGAATTTACGATTGATCGTGAACCAGATGCGACATGGGTATTGTCAGGTGAGAAAATCGAGAAGTTGTTCCAAATGACTAACTTTGACCACGATGAAACGGTGATGCGTTTTGCTCGCCAATTACGTGGGATGGGTGTCGATGAAGCCTTGCGTGCCAGAGGTGCAAAAGATGGTGACTTGGTGCGTATTGGTGAGTTTGAGTTTGAATTTGTCGAATAATATTAGATACACCACATATTTAAGTGACTAGATAGCCGTTCAGTTCCAAGTAGTAAGGCAAAATTTGAGAAAATGATCGTTCATTTTTTTGGGTTTTGACTTACTCTCTTAGGAGCAGGCTTTCGTAGAACCTTTATCGGATTTGAGGAGTTGACGAATGTCAAACTCCTTTTTTTGTATACTGCGTTATTTTTTAAAGGTTTTCCCTTTTATTTTTGTTTATTCCAAGGTACACTAAAAGAAAATGAGAAAGAGGCGATCTCCATGAGCAAACGAGTGATCATATTGAATTTTGAGTTAGAAAGTCAAGCTTACCAAGCATTTTCCGAAATCAAGAAGCTTCACATGACGAGAGCGATCAAAGGCGAACAAATGGCGGTCATCAGCCATCAGTCTAATGGCGCCCATCAATTCAAAATCGAAGACTTCTTAGATTTTACTGGGAACAATAAATCCTCTAAAGGTGGTCTGATCGGAATGCTAGTTGGCGTTTTAGGTGGCCCATTAGGGATCTTGCTAGGATGGTTTGCGGGCGGAATGATCGGTGCGAGCCAAGATGCCAAGGAAATCAAAGATGCACAAACGGTGTTTGATTTTGTTGGAAATAAGATCGGCGAAGGCGCAACAGGTCTGATCTTGATCGCAGAAGAAGAGGACAACCGACCATTGAACCAACTTGTGATGATGGAATTAGGTGGAGAAATCACTCGATTGGATTATGAAGAAGTAGAACAAGACGTTCATGATGCAACTGAGGTAGAAAAACATGCAAAAGAAACAGCGCAGAAAAATTGGGATGAAAAGCACAAAAAGCCAACCGATAGCTCAGAGGATACTACGCCTTCTGAATAACGATAAAAAGAATGGATGTAAGAATAGTGGTACTTATTCACTCTTTTCATTTATAGGGACAGTCTTCTAAAAATTATCCTGCGAATTTCAGTTGATTGTCGGCTGATTTTACCCTAGAATTAATAAGAATGAATAGAAAGTTAGGTAAATTATGGAACTAGAATTTTTAGGTACAGGCGCAGGGGTTCCTGCTAAACATCGAAATGTCTCAAGTATCGCATTGAAACTTTTGGACGAGCGAAATGAGATTTGGTTGTTTGATTGTGGGGAAGGCACGCAAATGCAGATTCTACGAACAAATATCCGTCCAAGAAAAATAGAAAAAATATTTATCACTCATCTCCATGGGGATCATATTTTTGGTTTGCCAGGTTTAATCAGTAGTCGCTCTTTTCAGGGTGGCGAAACACCATTAGAAATCTATGGCCCTAAAGGAACGGAAGCATTTGTACGCAATGCGCTGACGATTTCTCAAACCAAACTAGGCTATCCCCTTGTTTTTATTGATTTATCAGAAGATCAAGCTATTTTTGAAGACGCACACTTTTCTGTGTATGCAAAAAAATTAAGCCATGGCATCGATAGCTACGGATATCGGATCGTTGAGCATGATCACAAAGGCGAATTACAAGTGGATAAGCTTAAAGAACTGAATATTCCAGCTGGTCCCATCTATGGAAAACTAAAAAAAGGGGAGACGGTCCAATTAGACAATGGCCAGCTCATCAATGGACACGATTTTGTCGGTCCAGATAAAAAAGGACGAATCGTGACCATTTTAGGAGATACTCGAAAAACGACCAATTCTGTTATATTAGCAAAAAACGCAGATGTCTTGGTGCATGAAAGTACGTTTAATAAAAACGAGGCGAGAATGGCCCATAATTATTTCCATTCAACGACTCATCAAGCCGCAGAAGTGGCAAAAGAAGCAAATGTCCAAAGATTATTACTGACCCATATCAGTGCGAGATATCTAGGAAAAGCAACACAAGAACTTGAACAAGAAGCGCAAGAAATCTTTCCAAATACAAAAGTCATGAAAGATTTTGAGGTTGTGGATGTTCCGTTTCAAGAGGAGGAAAAAAGTTGAATTTAGAAAATAAAGTCGTTTTAGTCACTGGTGGCTCTGGTGGTTTAGGTGCACAAATCTGTTATGAAGCAGCAAAACAAGGAGCAATCGTTGTCACGTGTGCGAGAAGAATCCAACAAATCGGCGAAGTGAAGGCGGTTTGTCAAGAACTAAGTGGAAAACCAGCATACGCGTTTCAACTAGATGTTAGTAATCCTGACAGCGTAGATGAATTGTACGACAAGGTGATGACTGAGGTCGGTCGTGTTGATATCTTAGTCAATAATGCTGGATTTGGTATCTTTGAGGATTTCTTATCCTTTGACTTAGGAAAAGCCTACGATATGTTCGAAGTCAATGTCTTGGGGATGATGGTATTGACACAAAAATTTGCGATCGATATGGCAGAAAGACGTCAAGGACATATCATCAATGTGGCATCCATGGCAGGAAAAATGGCGACAGCTAAATCTACGATCTATTCTGCTACTAAATTTGCTGTTTTGGGCTTTTCAAATGCGTTACGTTTAGAGTTGAAGCCACTAGGAGTCGCGGTCACTACGGTAAATCCCGGACCAATCGAAACGGAATTTTTTGATAAGGCTGATCCAAGTGGTAGTTATTTGGAAAAAGTCGGTCATTTAGTTTTGGATTCAACTAAATTAGCACAAACGATCGTGCGAGCGATGAAGCATCCTAAACGTGAGATCAATCAGCCGGTATTGCTAGAAATCGCGTCTAAATTTTATGCACTTTTCCCAACCATTGGGGATTATTTTGCAGGTGGAATTTTTAATAAAAAGTAGGTGAAGTAAATGAAAAAGCAAGGTAGTGTGATCGTTGGTTTTTTACTTGTACTTGTCATTGTCGTGTTCGCTGTATTGAACAATCAAAATGTTCCTGTAAGCTTTGGATTTGCTTCTTTTAATGCGCCATTGATTCTAGTGATCATTGGTTCAGCATTGATTGGTGCATTGATTGTATTTTTA
The DNA here is from genome assembly GCF_051714725.1 of Enterococcus sp. AZ095b. Classification (NCBI taxonomy): domain Bacteria; kingdom Bacillati; phylum Bacillota; class Bacilli; order Lactobacillales; family Enterococcaceae; genus Enterococcus; species Enterococcus sp. AZ095b. The sequence continues at coordinate 1,355,345 of NZ_JBIOSL010000001.1, forward strand.
ACAGCCTTTACGACACTATGGCAACAGAAGAAACAATTAAAACAATTAACAAAAGAATTAGCAGAGAACCAAGCAGATATCCAAAAGAAAATCGAAGAGGCGACAGAAGAACAACAAAGACAATTTCGAAATGAACGTGCGGAACTTGAAGCGGCCTATCAAGCAGAATTACAAGCAAAGCAAATACAGATCGAACAAATGCAAACACCTTCTGAATCACCTTCTCAAACACCAAAGCAAAGCGTCAATTACTTTGATTGATCATGGATAGCTGATGTTTTTTTGAAAGTAAATAGAATAAAGTGGTAGAAATCACTGTATCAAAAATCAAATAGAGGATTTATTACTCAATTTCTAAAAGGCAACCAAAGTAGGCAAACGAATCTGTTTTGTCTACTTTGGTTTATTTAAGTTGGAGATGTCAGAATCTAATCTTCTGAAATTCTTTTTTTTAGAGAAGACGTTTGCTATAATGACTAAGTTAGGGGTGAGTATGTGAGACGAGCAAATTTTGATTGGAAGGTCAATGAAACAACACCTTCTGAATCTTTTATCCAAATAATCAAACAACAAGGATTGTCTCCTCTGATCGGGCAATTGCTATGGCAAAGAGGATACCGAGAGGAAGAAAGTATCCATCGGTTTTTACATCCAAAAGAGCAAAAGTTGCATGATCCATATTTGATGTTTGATATGGACAAGGCAATCAGCCGTATCCAAGAAGCCGTGATCAATGGTGAACAAATCTTAGTTTACGGAGATTATGATGCAGATGGCATCACCAGTGCGACCGTCATGAAAGAAACGTTAGAATTGCTTGGTGCCCAAGTGGAAGTCTTTTTACCTAATCGATTTGAACATGGGTATGGACCTAATCTAACCGTTTATCAAGAGAAAATAGCCGCAGGGACTCAATTGATCGTGACTGTCGATAATGGGGTAGCTGGGCATGAAGCAATTGCTTATGCACAACAGCAGGAAGTAGATGTGATCGTGACAGATCATCATGAGTTGCCTAGTGAATTACCGGCGGCTTATGCAATCATCCATCCCCGCCATCCACAAGGCAATTATCCTTTTGGAGAATTAGCAGGTGTCGGTGTCGCGTTTAAAGTAGCGACCGCTTTGTTGGAAGAACCACCAGCAGAATTTTTAGATTTAGTCGCAATTGGCACAATCGCTGACCTTGTCTCTATGACTGATGAGAATCGGACGCTAGTGGCGTTAGGTTTAGAGGCAATTCGTCATACCGAGCGAGTAGGCTTACAGGCACTGTTTGCGAAAAGTAGTGTACGTACGAATGAAGCGGATGAAACGATGATCGGTTTTTCGATTGCCCCGCGCTTGAATGCCATCGGCCGGATGGGAGACCCTAATCCAGCGGTTGAATTACTAGCCACATTCGACGAAAGTCAAGCTCAGACATTAGCCGAACAGTTACAAACGGTCAATGAAGAACGTAAAGCGATCGTTGAGCAAATCACCTCAGAAGCATTGGCGATGATCAATGAAGAGAACCAGATCCATTTATTAGCACATCCAGGCTGGCATGAAGGGGTACTAGGGATCGTTGCAGGAAAAATCATGAATCAAACAGGCAAACCAACAATCGTGCTAGGCATCAAAGACCAGTCCGTTGCAAAAGGATCAGGTCGAAGTATCGAAGCGTTGAATCTTTTCGATATGCTGAATGAGATGCGTGAATTGTTTACATTTTTTGGCGGCCATCACGCAGCAGTCGGATTAACAATGCCAGCGGAAAATATCCCTGAGTTACAAGACCGGATGAATGCCTATATAGAAGAAAAGCAAATCGACTTGTCTAAAGGTCCTGTGTTGGTGATCGATGAAATCGTCTCCCCAAAGGATGTAACGGTCGAACAAATCGCTACATTGAAATTACTGGCACCATTCGGAACAGATAATCCTGTACCTAACTTTTTATTCAAACAGGTTGCAGTCGAAAATGTAAAACGAATCGGTTCGAACCAACAGCACTTGAAGCTTTCTTTAGTGGATGAAGATAGTGAATTAGAGGCTGTCGCGTTTGGTTTTGGCCCACAAGAAAATGAATTTGTAGATGATTCGCTTGATATTGTAGGACAATTATCGATCAATGAATGGAATGGGCGCAAAAAACCGCAGCTGATGGTTTCTGACTTTGCAGTAGAAGGATTGCAAGTATTTGATTGGCGGGCGAAACGTTACCGAACATTAGCAAATGAAATCGAAAGTCCGTTCTATTTAGCGTTTGATGAAGCATCGATCAAAGAACTAAATGAGTCGATACAAAAACACATCATTCATTGGACAGATAAAGAAATGATTCAATCATGGATTCAGGAAAATGACCCAAACGCATTAGTCGTGATCGATTGTCCAACCGATTTGAACGACTTGAAAGAGATCTTATCATTTGGGTCCTTTAGCCGAGTTTACTTTTTAGGTATTTCTGTTGATGAAGCATACTTGAACGGTGTAGGAACAAGAGAACAATATGCTCGACTCTTCAAATTGATCCATGCGCAAGAACGGATCGATATCAGACATAAATTAGGTGCAATGGCCAACTATTTAAAAATTCCACAAAAATTATTAATTTTTATGATACAGGTGTTTTTTGAGTTGAAGTTTGTTACAATAAACAATGGTGTTTTGGAGAAAGTCGCAGATCCGGCGAGTCATCTATTGACTGCAAGTGACCGCTATCAGGAGCGATTGAAAAAAATCAAATCAGAGGAATTCTTACTATTAAGTGACATTCCCACAATAAAAAAATGGTTAACAACCTAGGAGGAAACAATAAAGTGGATTTAAAAAATTATATTGCCAGTATTCCTGACTATCCGTCCAAAGGAATTATATTTAGAGATATCTCGCCATTGATGGCTGATGGAGATGCTTATCGTGAAGCAACGAAGCAAATCGTTGATTATGCGAAAGAAAAACGTATCGATATGGTCGTTGGACCAGAAGCACGTGGATTTATCGTAGGGTGTCCAGTGGCTTACGAATTAGGCGTGGGCTTTGCTCCTGTGCGTAAAAAAGGAAAATTACCTCGCGAAACGATCGAAGTCACTTACGGGCTTGAATACGGTACAGATACCTTGACGTTGCACAAAGATGCAATTCAACCAGGACAAAGAGTCTTGATCTGTGATGACTTATTAGCAACAGGTGGAACGATCAAAGCAACGATCGAATTGATCGAAGAACTTGGCGGAGTTGTTGTGGGTTGTGCCTTTTTGATCGAGTTGATGGATCTGCATGGTCGTGACAAAATCGAAGGCTACGACATGATTACTTTGATGGAGTATTAATCAAATAAAATATTGAACAGAAAACCCCCTTCCACAAACGGATGAATCGTTTGCGGAAGGGGATTTTCGTTGGATGAGTAGCCTCAATTTATTGATGGAACAAATGTGTGCAAGGAGTAGGTAGTCAGTTTGTCGTTAAAAAAAGCAAACGAGCGATCATCGTTTGCTTGGACGGATTTTTCATAGAAGCGATCTTATTTACTTTTACGAGTGCCTGGAGCTGTAATAGGTTTCGTGATAGAAGGAGTCTTCATGGGATTGACGACGTTGTGATTGACGGTATTTTTTTTCATCCCACAACATAAACCACAATGTAAACAAAGGAACAAAAACCAACAGCGCTGTACGTAGACCAAAATTACCAATAATAATACCTAAAAACAAAACGATCAATACTAAACCAAAACGTCTCATTGATTTCATGATTTTCACCTCTTTATAAAATGCGAACAAAAGTTCGTATCATTAGTATACGAACTTTTGTTCGGTTTGTAAAGAGGGAAGTTCAAAAAGAACAAAGATATCTACTAAAAGAGGAAAAGACGAGCTTGAGATCATGATCTCAAGCTCGTAAATAAATAACTGAATTTTCTTTTTTATCAATAAATATGACTACGGTACAGACCAACGACACGACCTAAGATCGACACCTCATCTAAAATGATCGGTTCCAGTAAATCATTCTCGGGTTGCAAACGGAAATGATCTCTTTCTTTATAGAACCGTTTGCAAGTTGCTTCGTCTTCTGCAGTCATCGCAATCACGATATCACCATTTTGTGCAGTTTCTTGTTTACGGACAATGACATTATCGCCATCCAATATCCCAGCATTGATCATACTTTCTCCTCGGATCGTCAACATGAACAGACTGCCTTCTTCTGAGGAAAGGTTTGGTGGGACTGGAAAGAAGTCAGAAGCTTCCTCGACAGCTAGTATCGGCTCTCCGGCAGTAACAACGCCGAGAACAGGGATCGTCGTTGGGCGAATCCCAATTTTTGATAATCCTTGTTGCGTCAATTCGATTGCACGTGGTTTCGTAGGGTCTCTTTGAATAAAGCCTTTTTTCTCTAATCGGGCAAGATGACCATGGACTGTCGATGTGGAAGAAAGCTGAACAGCTTCTCCGATCTCACGGACAGTCGGTGGATAGCCTTTTTGGGTCACTTGTTCGTGAATATATCGTAAGACTTCGATTTGTCTTGTTTCAGTTTGTCGGGCCACAAGGTACACCTTCTTTCACTTGATAACTAAATAGTACCATAGAAAATACATGATTTCAAACAAATGTTCGCATTAAAGACTATTGATGTAGTTGTTTTTTTTTCGTTTTTTATATAAGATGTAGGAGAAGCAAAAGCGAGGAGGAATAGTTGTGTTATCGCCTGAAAAAATCGAACGTATCAATCAGTTAGCTAAAAAGAAAAAAGCAGAAGGATTGACACCAGCTGAAGTCAAAGAGCAAAAGGAATTACGAGAAGCATATCTGACAGCCTTTCGTTCTGGCATGAGACATCATATTGAAGGGATGAAAGTGGTTGATCCCGATGGAAATGATGTCACACCAGATAAATTGAAAGAAATCCAGAAGAAAAAAGGCCTCCACGACCGAAATAGCAAGTTTTAGTAAAAAAAACTAAAAGTCGTTGCTTTTTCAGAGGAGATACTATAAAATTAGAAGTAGAAATATAGGTAAAAAAAACCTAAATTACAGGAGGGGTTACATTGTTTGATAAAATTGATCAGCTTGGTGTGAATACGATCCGTACATTGAGTGTCGATGCAGTACAAAAAGCAAATTCAGGACATCCGGGGTTACCAATGGGTGCCGCGCCAATGGCTTATGCCCTTTGGACGAAACACTTGAAAGTGAATCCGAAAACTTCTAAAAACTGGGCAGACCGTGACCGTTTTGTCTTATCTGCGGGACATGGTTCAGCGATGTTGTACAGCTTGTTGCACTTAGCAGGGTACCAAGTGACGATTGATGACTTGAAACAATTCCGTCAATGGGAGTCAAAAACACCAGGACACCCTGAGGTCAACCATACGGACGGCGTCGAAGCAACGACTGGTCCGTTAGGACAAGGGATCGCAATGGCTGTGGGGATGGCAATGGCAGAAGCGCATCTAGCAGCGACCTACAACAAAGATCAATTCAACGTCGTTGATCATTATACCTATGCGTTATGTGGCGATGGCGACCTGATGGAAGGTGTGTCTCAAGAAGCAAGTTCGATGGCTGGACATATGAAATTAGGAAAATTAATCGTTTTATACGATTCAAACGATATTTCTTTAGATGGCCCAACCTCAAAAGCCTTCACTGAAAATGTTGGCGCACGCTATGAAGCTTATGGTTGGCAACATATCTTGGTCAAAGACGGCAATGATTTGGAAGCTATCTCAAAAGCAATTGAAGAAGCGAAAGCCGAAACAGACAAACCGACATTGATCGAAGTGAAAACGGTCATCGGATTTGGTGCACCAAACCAAGGAACTTCTGCGGTTCACGGCGCACCACTTGGCTTAGAAGGCATTCAAAAAGCCAAAGAGATCTATGGTTGGGAATACCCTGACTTTACCGTACCAGAAGAAGTGGCGGAACGCTTCCGTCAAACGATGGTTGAAGAAGGCGAAAAAGCTGAAAATGCTTGGCGTGAGATGTTCGCAGCATACAAAGCAGCGTATCCAGAATTAGCGCAACAATTCGAAGATGCTTTTGCTGGGAAGTTACCAGAGAATTGGGATGCCGAACTTCCAACGTACGACGAAGGTGAAAGCCAAGCGAGTCGTGTCTCAAGTAAAGAAGTTATCCAAGAATTATCAAAAGCGATCCCAAGCTTCTGGGGTGGTTCTGCCGATCTATCTGGATCAAACAATACGATGGTGACAGCAGACAAAGATTTCACGCCTGAACACTATGAAGGCCGCAATATTTGGTTTGGTGTTCGTGAGTTTGCGATGGCATCAGCGATGAACGGGATCCAATTGCATGGTGGTACCCGGATCTATGGGGGAACATTCTTTGTCTTTGTCGATTACTTGCGACCAGCTGTGCGTTTAGCAGCGATCCAAAACACGCCAGTTATTTTCGTCTTGACCCATGACTCTGTGGCAGTTGGTGAAGATGGCCCGACGCATGAGCCAGTGGAACAATTGGCTTCGGTTAGAAGTATGCCAGGTGTCCATGTCTTACGTCCGGCGGACGGGAACGAAACTCGTGCGGCGTGGAAAGTTGCGATGGAATCGACAGATACACCAACGATCTTAGTCTTGAGTCGTCAAAATCTACCAGTTCTTCCAACAACAAAAGAAGTGGCGGATGATATGGTTAAAAAAGGTGCCTATGTCTTGTCTCCAGCTAAAAGGGAACAACCAGAAGGAATCTTGATCGCGACAGGTTCAGAAGTGGATCTAGCGGTCAAAGCGCAAAAAGTATTAGCGGAACAAGGAAAAGATGTCTCAGTGGTTTCTATGCCAAGTTTTGATTTGTTTGAACAACAATCTGCAGAATATCAAGAAAGTGTCTTGCCAAAATCAGTGACGAAGCGTGTTGCGATTGAAGCGGCTGCTTCATTTGGATGGGAACGTTATGTAGGAATCGAAGGTCAAACGATCACGATCGATCACTTTGGTGCTTCTGCTCCTGGAAACAAAATACTTGAAGAATTTGGTTTTACAGTAGATAATGTAGTTAACGTCTTCAATCAATTATAGACAAATACTGAAAGCAGTTCGATTGGAGTGCTTGGAGATTTTTTCCAAGCCTCCAATTTTCTATTTTTTTAGATACAAATTAGTAAAAAAGGATTATTGTCGTTACTTTTGTGTTACTTTTTGATTACGTGAAGATTACAAAAAGTAAATAATTGAAGATTCGTTTGAGTTTCAATAAAATAAAACGTATAATTTAAATGATTAAGTTTCGTTTAAGAGGAAGTTTTATTTACTGTTTCATTTGAGGAGGAATTTGAATGCAAGAGCTGAGAACCCGTAGCGCTCGACACCATAGGCCCAAAAGGAAAATGACCATCAATAAAAAAGCCATTGCACCTTTAGTGGGGACAAGCCTATTAGTTGGGCCAATGTTGGTCACAGCAACACCACAAACTGTACGTGCGGATGAGTTAGATGTCGCATCTTCTGCCGATCCGCAAGCATTTATCAATCAAATCGGATGGGCTGCTTCTGAAGTTGCAGCAAGCAATGACTTATATGCATCTGTCATGATTGCACAAGCATTACTTGAAAGTGCTTATGGTACATCTGGATTATCAAGTGCACCATATTACAACTTATTTGGAGTCAAAGGTAGCGCAGGTCAATCTGTGGTATATATGAATACGCAAGAATATTTGAATGGTCAATGGGTAACGATGAACGAACCTTTCCGTCGCTATTCATCTTATTGGGAATCATTCCAAGATCATGCGAATGTTTTACGATCTACTAGTTTTTCGACAGGCGATTATCATTATTCAGGTGTATGGAAAAGTAATACAACCAGCTATTATGATGCAACAGCTTATTTAACTGGACGTTATGCAACAGATCCTAATTACGCATACAAATTAAATGAATTGATCAGCACATATAATCTGACTCGCTTTGATACACCATCAACTGGTTCAACAACAACTAGTACGACAAGTACCACAACGACCAGTACGACAACCTCTACAACGACTACGACAAGTAGTAACCAAACTTATACTGTCGTCTCTGGAGATACACTTTGGGATATTGCTCAAAAATTTGGTATGTCCGTCGATGATCTGATGGCAAAAAATGGCATGACGATGTCAAATTATTCATTATTGGTTGGACAAGAAATCAATGTCTAACTTTATATCAACTTAAAAATAGAGGCATATCATTGGATATGCCTCTATTTTTTGCTTCTCCAGTAAGAATCACTCGCAGAAGTACCTCTTTTGTATTATGATTAATAGAGAAGCAAATGAAGGGGGAAAAAACATGACACAGATTTATCAGTCGATCACAGAATTGATCGGTAAAACACCTATCGTTCGATTAAATAAGATGGTTCTAGAAGGAGCTGCGGATGTTTTTGTTAAATTGGAATTCTTCAATCCAGGTGGAAGCGTGAAAGACCGTATTGCCTTGAATATGATTGAAAAAGCAGAACATGATGGAATATTGAAACCGGGTGATACAATCATTGAACCAACTTCAGGGAACACTGGTATTGGTTTAGCGATGGTCGGTGTAGCAAAAGGATATCATGTGAAACTTGTCATGCCTGAAACGATGAGTATCGAGCGTCGCTTATTGATGAAGGGCTACGGAGCAGAACTAATTTTGACTCCAGGGACAGAAGGCATCAGTGGTTCAATCAAAGAAGCAAAACGTCTGGCTGAAGAAAATGGGTATTTCTTGCCTCTGCAATTTGAAAACCCAGCTAATCCATTAGTTCATGAAAAAACGACTGGTCCAGAAATCCAAGCGGCGTTTGGTGTGAATGGGTTGGATGCGTTTGTCGCAGGAATCGGTACTGGTGGAACGATCACCGGTGCGGGACACGAATTAAAACGGATCAATCCAGCGCTTAAGATCGTTGGGGTTGAACCAGCCGAATCTGCCGTTTTAGAAGGAAAAGAACCTGGTCCACACAAAATCCAAGGCATCGGAACAGGGTTTGTTCCGGATACGTTAGATACGAATGTATATGATCAAGTCTTATCAGTATCTAGTGAGCAAGCAATGATCACAGCTCGCCGTATGGGGCAAGAAGAAGGTATCTTAGTGGGTGTTTCTGGAGGAGCTGCAGTTGAAGCTGCACTTAATGTAGCTAAAGAACTAGGTGCTGGAAAAAAAGTTCTTGCGATTATTCCTGATAACGGAGAACGTTATTTGTCTACTCCTTTGTATCAGGATATGTAAGTCTACGTGAAAATCTGAATAAAAAGTGTGAAATAATGGTGAAACATCTGTTATTTTACACTTTTTTTGCATAAAATAGGCAAAATTATAAAATTCTTTTCTTTTTCTTTCCATAATATGTAGATTTAAAAAAATAAAAATAGTATGATAATAAAAGAACAATAAGGTGGGGTTTTGTTTATATGGAAAATAAAAAAGTAGAAGCGGCGATCGAGCAGCTGAAAAAAGAAAATATTCGGATTACGCCGCAAAGATACGCAGTTTTAGAGTATCTGATTGAGCATCGTTCGCATCCAACTGCAGATGAAATCTACAAGGCGCTTGAGCATCGCTTTCCTAATATGAGTGTTGCTACAGTTTACAATAATTTACGATTGTTCACATCGATCGGGTTTGTTCAAGAAATGAAATATGGTGATGCATCAAGCCGATTTGATTTTAGTTCACAAAGACATTATCATGTGATTTGCCAAAATTGTGAGACGATCGTCGATTTTCATTATCCAGGGCTAGAAGATATTGAAATGGCGGCGGGGCGCTTAACTGATTTTGAAATCCATGATCATCGTTTAGAATTATATGGGCTATGTCCGAATTGCAAAAAATAAATCGTGCGAACATCTGAAACATCGATAAGGTCAAATGACTTTGTTGATGTTTTTTTGTCTTTTATTTGTGACGTGTAGGAAAACATGGAATACCTACTCCTATGAAACTAAGAGGAAAACACACTAACAGTTTTAAGAAAGGTGAAAATATTTATGCGATTTTTTATGCGATTTCGTATTCATTCACAAGCATAGAGGTGTTAGTTTAAAACATCACAAAAAGAACGTTTGTTTATCAGTGTTTTAAATCGAAAATGCGCAAAATATGATAAGTAAGCACTTGTGAATTCACAAGCATAAAACTGTTGGATACGTTTTAATTTTGCTATAGTAAAAATTGTCAAAGGACAAATCGTTTATCGGAGGGACACACATGAAAGTAGTAGTAATCGGCTGTACCCATGCAGGAACAGCAGCAGTAAAAAGCATCTTAAAAAACAACCCAGAAGCAGATGTTACAGTTTATGAACGTAACGACAATGTTTCATTTTTATCTTGTGGGATCGCATTGTATGTTGGAGGCGTCGTGAAAGACCCAGCAGGCTTGTTCTATTCAAACCCTGAAGAGTTAGCTTCGTTAGGTGCGAAAGTGAAAATGGAACATGATGTCACTGATGTTGACACAGAAAACAAACAAGTCACAGCGAAAGATTTAAAAACTGGCGAAACTGAAACAGTTTCTTATGACAAATTAGTAATGACTACTGGTTCATGGCCAATCATCCCGCCAATCAAAGGGATCGAATCTGAAAATATTCTTTTATGTAAAAACTATAATCAAGCAAACGAAATCATTGCTAAAGCAGAAGAAGCGAAGAAAGTAGTGATCGTTGGTGGTGGTTATATTGGGATCGAATTAGTCGAAGCGTTTGTCGAGTCTGGCAAAGAAGTGACATTGATCGATGGTTTAGATCGTATCTTGAATAAATATCTTGATAAACCATTTACGGATGTGTTAGAAAAAGAATTGGTTGATCGTGGAGTTACTTTAGCTTTAGGTGAAAACGTTTCTGAGTTCATTCCAGATGAGAATGGTAAAGTAAAACAAGTAACTACAGCTAGCCAAACATTTGATGCGGACATGGTTATTTTGTGTGTTGGTTTCAGACCAAATACAAAATTAGTAGAAGGTAAAGTAGAAACATTGCCAAACGGCGCAATCAAAGTAAATGAGTACATGCAAACAAGCAATCCAGATATTTTTGCAGCGGGCGATTCAGCAGTTGTCAATTATAACCCAAGTGGTACGCAAAACTACATTCCTTTAGCAACAAATGCAGTCCGTCAAGGATTGTTAGTAGGAAACAATTTAACAGAGCAAAAAATGGCTTATCGTGGAACACAAGGAACTTCTGGTTTGTACTTATTCGGTTGGACGATCGGTTCAACAGGTGTAACAACAGAAAGTGCCCCAATGAATAACTTGGATGTCCAAGCAACACTATTTGAAGATAACTATCGTCCAGAATTCATGCCAACGACTGAAAAAGTCATGATGGAATTAGTATATGAAAAAGGAACAAATCGTATCGTAGGCGCACAATTCATGTCTAAATACGACATCACTCAATCTGCTAATACGATGTCATTAGCGGTTCAAAATAAAATGACTGTTGAAGACTTAGCTCTTTCTGACTTCTTCTTCCAACCTCATTTTGACCGTCCTTGGAACTACTTGAATCTTCTTGCACAAGCAGCTCTAGGAGAAATCGAGACAGCTCAATAATTGGTCAAAGCGTCATAGACGAGCCAACTGGAAGCAATATTGTTTCCAGTTGGTTCTTTTTTTTGGAACTCAACTGGCTATTTAAAGGTCAAAATTTTTTATTGACACTTTTTGTTTTATTTCTCACGAGACAGGAATGGTTTGTTGCAGACTTCACCAGTTGCAATTAGTTGTTTTCCTTTGTTTTTTTTGTCAAAATAATAGATGTAATTAATTTTCAACAAAGCAGATGTAGTGAGTTGGACTAGAGGAGGATCATTATGGAAAAAGAATATTTTGTACAACAGGATAATTTTATTGAAGATTATAAAAAAGTGACAGGGAATGAAACGATCGATATCGATTCTTTAGCAGAAGAAGTGATCAATCAATTAAATGAAACTCAAGCAGAAGAATTCGTTTTATCTGGAGATGAGACAACAGATGGTGAGGACCATCAATTTCCGTTTAGTCGACGGATCTATACCGATGAAAATGATGGAACATTGAATACAGAGTATACGTATGAAGGACAACCATACGAGCTACGAACGGATGACGAAGTACAATAATAAACGTTCTATCGAGCGTGAGCGTCATTCTCTAAGCTGCTTGTAGATTAGATATGAGACCTTTTCATAGAGGAGAGCATATACTAATACAAGCAGCCTTTTTTTCTAGCATACATATATTCCGAAAAGTGAAAACTAAATATAAAAACCACTAAAACATTTTAAAAAAATTCAAATAATCCTTTCTTGCTTCAATTCTTGTTTTTACGTATACTAATTTTAAAGAGAGGGATAATAATGTTGAATTTAGAAAACTATTTAAAAGCTGGTCAAACGATCGTTTCCAATCTTTTGCTTAAAAATTATCATCGTATCGGCTTACAAGCAGATGAATTTTTATTTATATTACAGTTGCATATGGCACAATCAGAAGGAGATTCATTCCCGGATCTGATGAATATTTCCCAGAATATGGGCGTTAAGCAAGAAAAAGTTTTTCAAATTTTGAATCGATTGGTCAGTGGTCATTTCATAGCGATCGAAACTACACTTATTGATGGACGTAAAGCGGATCGCTATGATTTGACACCAACGTATGTGCATTTAGAAAGATTATTAGAAAAAGACTCTCTAAAGCAAGAAGAAGAAGTCCAAGAAAAAACGACACGTTCAGTCTATCAATTATTTGAACAAGAGTTTGGACGGCCCTTATCCTCTATTGAATTCCAACGGATCGGACAGTGGTTGGAAGAGGACCATTATCATCCGGAGATTTTGAAATTAGCTTTACGGGAGGCTGTATTGAACCAAGCGTATAGTTTCAATTATATCGACCGTATCTTATTATCTTGGGAACGGAAAAATTTAAAAACCAAACAGCAAGTAGAAGAAGATCAAAAACGCAGAAAGCAGCAACTGCTTCAAAAAGAAATCGATCAGCCAGCCCAACAAGAAGAGCTGCCAAAAGTATCATTAAAGAATTGGCTGGAAGAATGGGAGTAATATGTTAGGTAAACAACGTACAATGGAAGCTTTTGAGAAAATGTATGAGATGTTTCCAGAAGCGCATGGAGAATTACAACATAAGAATCCTTATGAATTATTGATTGCCGTCATTTTAAGTGCACAAGCTACAGATGTTTCGGTCAATAAGGCAACACCTGCTCTATTTCAGGCTTTTCCAACTCCTGAGGCGTTAGCTAAAGCCCCACTAGAAGAGATCATTCCTAAAATAAAAACAATTGGATTGTATCGGAATAAAGCGAAAAACATTAAAGCATGTGCGCAACAGCTGATTGATCATTTTGAAGGACAGGTCCCTCAGACAAGAGAAGAGTTGGTCTCATTACCTGGTGTGGGTAGAAAAACAGCAAATGTGGTGCTTGGGGATGCATTTGGGGTGCCAGCTATAGCAGTTGATACTCACGTAGAACGTGTGACGAAACGACTAAGAATCTGTAAATTGGATGCGTCAGTACAAGAAGTTGAACAAACATTGATGAAAAAGGTGCCGGAAAATTTATGGGTAAAAACGCATCATACATTGATTTTCTTTGGACGGTATCACTGTACTGCTAGAAGTCCCCGCTGTGAAGTATGTCCTTTACTGGATATGTGCCAGGATGGCAAAATGCGAATGAAAAATCCTGCAAACAAACACTTAAAATAAGAAAGAAGAGGTCATGACAGAAGTGTTTAGCCTCAATCAATAAGGCACCATCCACGAAAATTGTTCGTCCAATTTTTGTGGATGGTGCCTTATTTCTGAATTAGTTACTTTTATTCTTGCCATTTATTCGATTTTTGAATATGTGAGCGGAGGAAAATCCCACTTTTTTTTGTAAAGAAAAAAATGTTGAGAAAAACACATGAGAGTAAAAGAATAAATAATTGTTTATAACATTACGAGCAAATTTGCTGAATGATGCAAACGAGAATTATTTCGACGAAATAAATAATAAAGGATTATCAGGATAATAAAATAAATCGGTTATTTTATTATGATGTTTTTATAAAATATGTATGTTTGAATTAGGCAATTATAACACATTTAATTTATTTATTTTGTTTTAAGTATGTTATATTTTTAGTTTTAAATAAAAGAGTTTTCTGTTAGAATTTAATTATAGAGGAGGAATTATATGATTAAAAAAACATTGCTTTTATCAACTTTAGTTTTAACGATGGCTGGATGCGCTACATCTGCCCAAGGAGAAGACTCAACTAGTACAACAAATGAGACACAGAAGGAAACACCGGTCATTACTCTTTCGGATGTAGAAGAAGCACAACAAGAATGGGCAGAGAATATTATTGCGATTGGTGAAGCTAGTTTGGAAAGTGACGAAAAAGCCGAAGAAAAAACGCTTGAGACACTGGAAAATCTATATGCTTACGATGACGGTCAAGTGCTCTTCAAACCAACGAAAGCTGCGGAAGTACCATTTCGTGGAACAAAAGATGAAGCACTATCTTATTTTGTTGGTGGGGACATCGCAGAAGATGGTGGATTTGCCTTAGAGCCTTGGACAGATATCCGCTTTGATAATCACGATACGATCTTGAACGGTGATACAGCGATTTCTTCAGGTGTATATTACTTTACTTCAGGGGATACCAACCAAGAAGTCAAAGTTGAATACACATTTGGTTATATCATGGATGAGGATGGCGACTTGAAAATCCAGTTACATCACTCAAGTGTGCCATTCGGATAAGAAAAAGATGTATGGCTAAATCAACAAAAATGGCTGACTATCCTGCTTGATCTTCTAACGCTTCCACCATGTAAGAGTGATACATAATGTAGGGTAGTCAAACGAATCATCGAAATAAATTATAGGCACCAACTGAAATGATTTTAAGCAATATTTGTAAAACAATTGGAGGATCAAACGAGGTAACTCATTGGTTCTTCAGTTTTTTTTGCTAGGTATCGTATGTAAAAAATCAATAAATTTCTTTTAAATTTATTGGTATAAAATAAATTCAAGAATATAATTATTGGAATTTTACGCATAAATATTCTAATATTAGATTGTACTTGTATTTTTATAATAGTTATTTTAGGTTATCTTTAAAAGAGAACGAAATTTTACTCTGTTTTCATGTCAAATAATTACTATAAAACAACAAGTATCTTTTGTTTTCTAAATAGTAAGAATATTTTTGCTATTTAAAAATGACAGAAAAAGATTGAGGTGATGTTATACTATTTGAATTTTTACATTTCAACTATAGATTGAGGAGAAAATAAATATGCTGCCAGATAAATTAATATTATTATTCATTACAAAAACACAATTTTTACAAATGAAGGTATTAAAAGAAATGAAACATGGAGCATTCTCAATAAAAAAGCTGGAAGATGAAATGGATCTAACAAAAAGACAAGCAAGGAAGATACTTCAAAATTTGATGAGAGAGTATGATGAAAGTGAAATTTCAAAAAAAACGCACACCTCTTTGATTCTAGATAAAGATGAATTGCGCTGTATGCCACAACTAACCGATACGGAATATCTCGAATTGATCAATATTTTTCAAGAAAGATATTTTGCAGAGTCAAATTTGTATCAGACATTGTTATATGTGTTGGAAAAAAGGAAATTCAGTGTTTCAGATATCGCAAAATATCTAATCTATAGTGAGTCACATGTATACAAACTTTTAGGAAAGTTGAAAGAATTGTTTCAATTACTAAAAATTGATATTCGATTGATGAAGGTCAATGAAACATTGATTGAGTTAACAGGTAGTGAATCTACTATACGTATGTTGCATTATCTGGGAATTGCAGTCATTTCAAAAGGAAACTATTGGTTGTTCAAAACGATTACACAAGAAGAAGTAATCAACTTACGCTTATCCATCAACTTTGATCATTACCAAAATTTATCTCCGCTAGGGAAAAAGCGTATCAACTATTTATTAGCGGTTAGTTTGATATCATTGAAAAATGGGTACCAAATCCAGGATCTATCCTCAGAACTCGTGGAGCTGGGAGAAACAGTCTATAAGGAGGAGATGGATGCGTGTTTAGAAAAGCTGACTGTCAAAAAGATGATAGATGGCACAAATGCACGAAATGAATGTATCCATTTCGCCTTTCTATCCAACTATTTTGCACAAGATTTAAATAAGAAAGAAGAAAAAGAAGAACTGGGAAGAAAGCTAGGGGAGCTAAAGAAGAATTCAATCGTCACCAAATGTAAAAAATTACTCACGTGCATGATTGATTACTTTCATATACCACAAACGATTTTTTACCAACTACTCTATTATTTGACAAACAAATTAGTCACTATCCATCATTTGGAATTATATAAATTTATGCCTATATATCATGATGCATTACCAACAAATCGTTATGGAGCCTATATAGAGCGTTGCATCGATAAAAACTTAAAATCTTACCAAAATGAGCCTTCTTACCATTACATCAAAAATAGTTTTGTGCAAGTCATCTTAGGAAGCTTGGCCTCCAACAGTCTTAAATCTGAACATAAAGTTTATGTGGAATTTTTTAACCTTCCAGAATCTAAAAATATAGTCGAAAATGTTATTACTCATTACTACAATAATAAACGAATAAAAATCGTAGAATCGTATGATCATGCTGATATCGTTATTTCGGATACCCATGGATACGAAGATAAAGATTTATTTTATTTTAAGCATATCTCAGATAAGGATTCATGGACGAGGTTGGGATCGTATTTTAATAAAGTCATCGTAAATACGTACAAATTTTGACCACCGATTGACTAAATAACATAATCAGATATGACAAATCGAAGTTATTTGCTAAATCTGTTTATCATCTCTTGGTTTAAATGAACAATAAATGAATAATAGTTTTGATTTTCACAATAAATAAACACTTATTTATAAAGGTTTGTGTTTATTTTATATGTTAATTTGTGATTGATTGAACAATAAAAGCGTGCTATTTTTAAATAAGTTATTATGTTATAAAAATAATGTAACAAAAAAATATTGGAAGGAAGGTATGATATGAAAAAAAGATTATTGGGTAGTGTTGTTTTGGTTTTAAGTCTAGGAGGAATAATTTTTGGTGCGACAAAAGATGTTTCTGCACATGGGTATGTAAGGGAACCAATTAGTCGAGGATACCAAGGGTCATTAGATGCTCGCACCAACTGGACTGCAGCATTTCAGAAATATGGGGCAGTGATCAATGAGCCACAATCTTTAGAAGCATTGAAAGGCTTCCCAGCAGCAGGACCAGCGGATGGACGAATTGCTTCTGCAAATGGTGCATTAGGTTTTGAGTTAGATCAACAAACAGCAACTTTATGGACAAAGCAAGATATCAGTACTGGTCCTAATAATTTCACTTGGCATTTTACGGCAAATCACCGGACCGCGAAATATCATTACTACATCACGAAAAATGGTTGGGATCAAAACAAACCACTTGCGAGAGAGGATCTAGAGTTATTATCGGAAATCGATGGGGGCGGACAATCTTCTGCGAATATTAGCGCAACGCACACAGTCAATATTCCAGAAGACCGAATGGGGTATCACGTTATTTTAGCAATTTGGGATATTAGTGATACTGCGAATGCTTTTTACAATGTGATTGACGCGAATATCAAGAGTAATGGAGCAATACCAGTCGTACCAAATAAACCAACGAATGTCAGAGCAGTGAATACGACAAAACAGTCAGTCTCACTTTCTTGGGATGCACAAGCAGCTGTTGAAAAATACAATGTGTATCGTGATGGTCAACTGATTACTACAACTTCTGCGAACAACTATCAAGATAATCAATTAACAGCAAATACCACGTATAAGTACGAAATCGAAGCAGTATCGTTTACCGGACAAGTATCTGAAAAAAGTGATGCGCTTCAGGTAACAACGTTAGCAGATAACGAAGTAGAAGTGCCAACAAGACCAGGTAACTTACATTCAATGGGGGAAACGATGAACTCAATCTCATTGATGTGGAATCCTTCGAGCCACTCTGCAGGAATCAAAACATATGAAATCTATAGAGATGGCCAATTAGTTGGTAAAACTGCAAATACCACTTATCTAGATACTGGGTTGAATGCGGGGGCTCAGTATACGTATACGATCAAAGCAGTGAGCAATGATTCTATTCGATCAGAGGCAAGCAATCGCTTAGTGATTTCAACAAAAACAAATGAAATTGCACCACCAAGTGAACATCGTCAATTTGAGTTAGGAAGTTTGTTTAATCCTGTGAGATATACTAAGGATGAAATTATTTTTCATGAGGGAAAACTTTATACGACACTAGTTACTCATGATAATTATGGGGACCCATCTTGGGCGCCAGATAGTGCCGCTAGTTTATTTAGAATTAAATAACTTTTAAAAGTCTTTTAGTCTTTTGAATTAATTTAGGATTCCAATAGAATAGCTTTTTTATAGAAAGCTTAAAATCTCAGAGGGCCATTTATTGTAGATAAATAAAAATAGTGGGTTAGTGTTATTAATTACGCCTTAAAGAGTCTATACAATTTGTATAGTCTCTTTTTTATTGTTATCTCTCGAATCTGAAATCTATAAAAAAACTTTAAAAAAACTTCGTCTTCTAAAGAATTTTTTTTCTCTAAGTCGGGAAATACAATACCTCGAAATAAAAAAACAGATTGTTTATAGTGAAGTTGTTATGTGAAAGGGGGAAGGTAAGTGGAAGAGATTCTTGAACGATTAATATCGAATGATTACAAAAAACGTGTCGTATTTATCTTGAATACTTTAGAAAGAAGAAAAAATGTGACCGTTCAATATCTTGCAAAAAGTCTCAAAGTAACTAGAAGAACGATTACCAATGATTTAAAAACGATTCAAGATGAATTTTCCGACACAATTGAAATATTGACTTCCTATAAAGGGGTCAGCATGTTTGTATTGAACCATTTTAAATTATTCGAGAAAAAAAAATCTTATTACATGAATGAAGACTTAGTAAAAGTGACAACAAGTATCCTTACAGGTGAACTGAAGCAGGTGATCGATTGGAGCTGGGAATTACATTACTGTGAGAAAACAGTGATCCAAAAAATGCGAAAGCTAAAGAAAATCTGCCATCAATATGGTTTGAATTTAAAACTTTCACCGGTTGAATTTTTAGGGAAGGAGATCAGAATCAGAAAACTGTTTATTGATCTTTACATTAAATCAGCTTATCTAGAGATCGAAGATTATTGCCCCTATAAAAATGAAATGGAAGAAATAACCAAAATCGTTTTGGCGTTATGTTCGGATGTTTCCCAATCAATCACAAAGAAAATACTTGCTTTAACTTTTATCCGGTTTGGAAAAGATAAATTATATATCCAGTCGCGATTGTTAGATTGGTTTAGAAACAATCCCTTAACGAATCAATTATTCGTTGAATTTATTCAATTAGATTGTTTCAAGACCTATTCTAAAGAAGTCATTTTTGAAGAATGTTGTTTTATAGCTTGTATGATCCATTTACATGAATGTTATTACACAGAGATAGAAAAACACAATAAAGGATTTGCAGAATACTTTGGTTTTTCCGAGACAGTCAAACATTTAGTTTTAGATCTCAAGAGTGTTCTCGGGAATCGGATCCAAGTTGATAATGAGCAACTGTATTCAATTGTCAATTGCTTTTTATTTCAAGAGAAAATCAAACAGGAACTTGAAATTGATTTTTCATATAACGATGAAGAATCGGCGATGTTGATTGATTCAATCAACCGGCGACTATATAAAGAAATGAATACAGTCATCAAAAAAAATAAAGCGATCCAAAAGAATTTCCTTCAAAAAAGATGTGCTTCGTCATTTACTTCTGACTTATTACTTTTCTTATATACGAACAAGGCATGTGAAGTTTTAAGTACAGTTGTTGTTGCATTGAAACGAGGATTTTTAACGGATTTTGCATTAAATGAAATTATTGAAAGATATCTACACACCAGAGCAAGTATCATGTACCAGGAACAATTGGAAACCATTGAAAATCCACTTGATGTAGATATCTTAGTGACAAATATTCTACCATTTCCGTATCAAGTTGGGGATAAAACCAAAATGTTTTATCTACCAGAAAAAGCAGATATTGATCGAACGATGGACGTCGTTTCAGATTTGCTTGTTACGGATTTTAGATAATAAAAAAGATAACTTATGTCGTTTAGGAGGACAAGTTGAAAAACTCAAAGACTTGGTATTATAAATTACTTTTACTATTTTTATTTCTTGTATTCGCGTATACGGCAAATCGGACCATCCTAATTTACGAGAATTTCCGACAACAGACAGAAGATATCGCACAAGTCTTGGTTCGCACAATCGACCAATTGGGACTAGAAGTTAGTCGCTTTGAGTTTGATTTTAGCTATAGTATAGCAAGTATCATTGGTACATTTACAATCGTGGGGGGGCTTGCTCTTGGTATCTTGTATCACTCAGGCATGCCGAAACATACAGAGTTTGAATACGGAAGTGCCAGATGGGGCAACAAAAAAGACATAAAGCCGATGATGGATAAAAAAAAAGACAACAATATCATTCTCACAAAAAGTGAATCGCTGTCTATGTCTGGTCGTATGAAGATCACTAAGTCTAATAACTTTAATCGGAATAAGAATGTTATCGTAGTAGGAGGAGCTGGATCAGGGAAAACAAGGTTCTATGTAAAACCTAATTTGATGCAACTACATTCTTCCTATGTCGTCAGTGATTCTAAAGGACTCTTGTTAAGCGAAACAGCAACGATGTTTAAAGAGGCCGGATATGAAATCAAGGTTTTTGACTTGATCACGCGGGAAAATACAGACTACTATAATCCTTTTACTTACATCCGTACTGAAGACGATATTTTAAAAGTCGTCAACAACTTGATCAAAAACACTTCAGATCCAGAAAAAAAGGGTGGCGATGATTTTTGGGAGAAAGCTGAGACAGCCTTATTGATGGCTACATTCAGTTATCTTTTGCAAGAAGTTGATGAAGAAGATCAAACATTGACGAATGTCGTTGAAATGGTCCGCTTAGCAAACTGTCCAGAGGATGTGCCAGATTATGTTTCCCCACTAGATGTGATTTTCAATGAACTTGAAGAAAAAGATCCTACCAACTTTGCAGTCGCGCAATACAAAATTTTCAAATTAGCGGGGGATCGCACCGCAAAAAGTATTTTAGTCAGCTTAGGAGTACGATTATCACCTTTTGATATTCCGAATATCAAAAAAATCGTGAGTAAAGATACGTTAGCATTAGACACGGTTGGGGACAAGAAAACGATTATCTATATTTTATTATCAGATACAGATACAAGTTTCAATTTCTTAGCAAGTATGCTGTACCAACAATTATTCGATAGCTTAGTTTACAAAGCAGACAATGTCTACAAAGGTCGTCTACCACATCATGTGCGATGTGTCTTAGATGAATTTGCCAATATAGGACAGATTCCAGACTTTGAAAAAGTGATTTCAGTGATTCGAAGTCGTGAGATATCAGTCAATGTGATCTTACAAAACATTAGTCAGCTTAAAAATTTGTACAAAGATACTTGGGAAACAATCATCGGGACCAGTGACGTTTTTCTTTATTTAGGTGGAATGGAGTTAAGCACCCATGAGTATATCTCTAAATTACTAGGAAAGAAAACGATCCAGCACAAGAACGTTAGCATCACCAAAGGTAGTAATGGGAACTACAGTGAAAATTATCAAAAAATGGGTCGGAATTTATTAGATGTAGATGAAGTGGCGAATCTTAGTGGAACAAAAGCGATTTTGAAGATTCGTGGAATAGTTCCGTTTATCTCAGAAAAATATGATATTACGAAACATAAAAATTATAAAAAACTCGGAGATGTGACTCCAAAGAATTGGTACGAACGAAATCAATCACCAGAAAATGAAGAGGAGAATAAATAGAAATGAACAATAACCAACAATTATTACAGGATGTATTTAACTTGATTTCAAGATTTACGATGGTTGGCGGAGGATTATGGATTATTTGGGGAACTGTTATCTTAGCCGGAGCATTAAAAGATAAAAATGGACCACAGCTACAACAAGGGATCTGGCAAGTCGTCGGCGGTGCATTGATTTTAGTTGCCGCAGTTTGGTTCGTGACCGCATTTGATGTCGGCTCACTTTTAAGTAGGTAAAAAATTTTTTATAGAAAGAAGGTTAATCAGTGCGCTCAGCGATAATGATGCTATTTGATCGAATGATGGAATATTTAAATGGGGACAATATTGCAGAAACCTTAAGCCGTGGTTTGCAAGATTACATGGCAGATGCCTATCGAGTAGCAGGAATCATCCAACAAACGATTATAGCTCCAGTTGCATTTTCAATACTAGCGATATTCATCTTATTTGAATTTCAAAAAATTTCTTTAAAAGTTGAGAATGCAGGTGGTGCTCCAACTTTGGGATTTGAAATGATCATGAAAGCATTTGTAAAATTTATTATTTGTTATATTGTCATCTTAAGAATCCAAGTGATTCTCGATGCCATTGTCGCATTAGGGGCGATGTTAGCAGGGCAAATAATGGCCCTAAATAGAGATGATTTTTTAAGTTCTTATCGCAATGTAGTCGATTCAGCAGTAAGAAGTCTTTCGTGGTGGGAAGTAATGGTCGTATTAATGATTTTTGTTGTTCTATTTTTAGTTTCTTTAGTGGTAGGGGTCTTTATCAATGTCATTGTCTATATAAGATTTTTTGAATTATATATATTTAGTGCGATTGCTCCTATTTCGATGGCGGCATTACCCCACCAAGAATTTTCATCGATGGCAAAAGGATTTTTCAAGAATTTTGCAGCTTCCTCCTTACATGCTGTAATGATCGCATTAGTATTGACCATTTATCCTTTGATTTTTGTGAATTTCTTAAATAGTCATAGGAGTGGCATGTGGTCGCTGATTTTTGGTTTGACGATTTACATGATTGCTTTGATGTTTGCAATAAATAAGACAAAAGGATGGGCGAAAATGATTGTATCCGCCTCATAGAAAGGAATAAAAGTAATGGCAATTGAAGTCAAAGTCCATAAAGATGTACGTGAATATAAAGAGCGGATCGTAGCAGGTATGAGTGTCAGACAACTAGGGTTTCTTTCCGTCGCGGTACTGATTAATATCGTGATCAGTTTTGTCTTTGTTCGCTTTTTTGGTTACTCCATGGACGTGATCAGTTGGCTGATGATTCTCGTTTCAATGCCAATCGTCGCTTTTGGGTGGCTAAAAAAAGAGGGACTGCCTTTTGAACGCTATTTGAAATACTTTTTTATTTACCATTTTGATCAAGGAGTAGTTGTGTATGAAGAATCTGATCGGCCCCAATTTAATGAAGGTGAACTTCAGACAAAACAAGAATAAGAAAAATACGCAAGAAGAAAAAAAATCTTTTTTACTTTTTGAAGAAATCTACGATAACGGTATTTGTTTAATTGCTGAGAAAGAATACTCTCTAACGATCAATATTGACGATATCAGTTATCAGCTTTGTTCCGAAGAACAACGTATGCAGATATTCATTAAATATTGTGAGTTTCTAAATTCTTTAGATGCTTCCATAGATTACAAAGTCACGTTAGTAAAAAAGAAAAAAACAGTTGAAGAATTGAACCATGTGCTTTTTAAAGAAAAAAATGAACGATATGATGATAAATACCGCCAAGAAATGAATGACTATTTAAAGTTGAAGATCAACGAAAAGAAAAATGCGTTTGAAAAGAAAATTTTTATCACCTTTACTCAAAAACACGAGAATCAGTCATTTGCTGAAAGAGAGTTATTCTTGGTTGCCGATCAAGTGGATCTATTCGCTCGAAAAATTGGCTCGACGATCCATATTTTAAAAGGAGAAGAACGCAAAAAATTGATTGGTCAAATATTAAACAATGAGAATCACGAATTGCTACCAAAGCGAATCGAGCTTAAATCTGATAAGCGCTTGATCAAGGTGGACGACAAACTAAATCAGACGCTCTATTTGGATGGCTATCCGGCTGAACTATCAGATGAATGTTTGACAGGCCTTATGGAAATCGATGAAGAAATCACTCTTACGGTTAGTTGCAAACCAATACCAATGGCAAACAGTTTCGACTTAGTAAAGACTAAAATGGCGTATATGGATCAGCAAAAAGTGGATGAACAGCGAAAAGCCTTAAATAGTGGGTACGATTATGACATGCTACCGTATGACTTATCTTATTCCATGGATGAAGCAAAAGAGCTTTTAGATTCATTACAAAGCAAAAGTCAGAAACTATTTGAAGTGACCGTATTGATCAATTTCTATGCAGATAATCAGGAAAAGTTAAATAAAATTGCAAGTAAAATCAAGTCGGTAGGCCGAAGATTTGGCTGTACGATCATTGGATTAGCCTATTTACAGAAGTTTGCTTTAAATACAGTGTTACCAATAGGAAAAAATCATATTCCTTTAAATCGCTTATTGGCAACTTCTGCAGTTTCGGCGTTGATGCCATTTTCGATCGCTGAAATGCTCCATGAGAATGGAAATTATTATGGGATCAATTCTGTGACAAAAAATCTGACGATTCTTGATCGGAAAAAACTAATGGCGCCCAATGGGTTTGTCTTAGGTACACCAGGATCAGGTAAGAGTTTTTCTGTCAAACGGGAAATTGTCAATGTTTTATTAAGAAACGCTGAAGATGAAGTGATCGTCATTGATCCTGAATCAGAATATCAGCATATTTGTTCAGAATTTGATGGCCAAATGGTTCGATTGGCTGGTAATTCAAACACCTGCATCAATCCAATGGATATCAATAGTAACTATGGCGATGATGCAGACCCAATCGCTTTAAAAACCCAGTTTTTGATTTCACTTTGTGAGCTGATCACTGGAGGTATTTTAGGATTATCTTCCCAACAAAAAACAATCATCGACCGAGTATGCCGAAAAATTTACCAAGAACAGACGCAGTTACCGACATTAAAAGAGTTTTATATGGCGCTAAATGTACAGCCAGAAGAAGAAGCAAAGCAATTGGCGATTGAATTAGAACTTTACACAGAAGGTAGTCTAGCACTATTTTCTAAAAAAACAAATGTGGATCTGAATAAACGTTTGATTATTTTTGACATCAAAGATTTAGGAAAACAACTCAAGCCGTTTGGAATGTTAGTTGTGTTAGATCAAATTTGGAACCGAATCACGTTGAATCGAGAATCAGGAATTCGTACATGGTTATATATTGATGAATTACAGTTACTCTTTACAAATGAATACTCAGAAAATTATTTCTTTGAATTGTGGAGTAGGGCAAGAAAGTGGGGCGCTATACCGACGGGGATCACCCAAAATGTAGAGACGTTATTGCTTTCGGATCTAGCTAGAAGAATGCTTTCAAATAGTGACTTCGTTGTTATGTTCAATCAAGCAAAATCTGACCGCTCAGAGTTGACTCGTTTATTCGATATATCGGAAGAGCAGGAAAAGTATGTATTGAATGGAAGTGAAGGTACTGGATTGATGGTGTTTGGGGACACGATCATCCCATTTGAAGACCGACTTCCTAAAGAAACAAGTCTCTATCAAATTATGACAACTAAACCTGGTGAAGAGGTAAAGACAAAGCAAGATTATGAGTGAAACATATGACGGGAATAAACAAGAAAACAACAAGCCGCAAGATTTGTTATCAATCAAATTGAACCGTGTCAGTACGAAAGAGCAAAAAAAGAAAGCATTGAAGAAGCGCCTCCGATTAAAAAAACGTCAACAACAATTAGCAAGAAAAAAAAGAGACAACTTACAGCTGAAAAACAGAAATATCGTTGATTTCAAACAACATATGGTGAAGAGCCAGTCAAGAAAAGATCCATTAAATAAAGGCGTAACAAGCACAAAAACAAACGACAGTGGTTTTAAAAAGCGCTATCTTATGACAAATAAAAAAAAGTTAAACAAAATAAACAGAAATAAAAAACATAGTACTACTAGAGAAAAGGCCTATTTCATAAAGAATAAACATCGCTCACCTAAAGAAATCGATCATGCGCTTTTAGGAATAAAAAAGAGACAAACTTCATCCAATAATATAGGGACGAATCAGCGAAGTCAGCTTTCTACTGATAAAATCAATAAACAAAAACTAGGATCAAAAAAATTTTATCATAAGAAACAAGAAAAGCTTGACAAAAATATTCTCAATCTAGCTGGAATAAAGAATACACTTACTGCGACTAAACAGACCAGAACTAAGAAGCTTGAAGAGAAACTATTCGGCATCAAAGACAAACTTGAACGTAAACATCAAGTATTAAGTAACTCCAACAAAATCAAACGATTAAAAAAGCAAACAAAAATTCCATCGAAAAAAAAATTCAAACCCAAACTGAAAAAAAATCTGGCACAAACAGCCATAGACACAGTTGGCAGGAACAAAGATGGCGAATTAAATATTCTTGGAGTGCTTTTAGTCTTATTTATTATTCTCAAACTAATCCTCATGTTGTTGTCTGTCAAAGTAATGATGATCTTGGCGGTCGTCATCGTCGTCATCGTCGTTATTATCGCCATCTTTAATTTTATCGCTAGTATATTTACTATAAAAACGGAAGATATGGCATTAGCAGAGGCATATGAGCATATCACACTTTTGGATGCCAGAAAGAACAAAGAAGTACAACGGGTTTTTGAAGATTTTTCAGAAAATTCAGAAATTGAAGAAGTTTATTTTGTTGTAAATGGTGTTGCAAGACCAGATAACAATTTTATCTATAGCTCTGATGCAGATACGTACCTCTATTACCTGAATGCAAAATATGAAGATTATAACATCAGTAAACGTATTTCAGCGAGTAGCAATATCTTTGGTGCAACTAGAGTTCGTGGAGAAGTAGAAGGAATCCATGGGTATACCTTTAATTACACGACAGAAATCGAAACAAGAGAAGTACCAATCATTTATCCTGATGAGCCTAATCCAGAAGAGGATGAATCGGAAGAACCTGATGATTCAGAAGAAGATGAGGAACTAGAAGAAGAACCTGATGATTCAGAAGAAGATGAGGAACTAGAAGAAGAACCAGAAGAATCTGATGATTTAGAAGAAAATGTGGAACCAGAAGAAAAGCCTGCTGATATAGAAGGAGACAAGGAACTAGAAGAAATTGATGATCTAAATGAAGATCACGAGCCTGAAGAAGACCCAGAGGAGCTGGAAGAAGAACCAGAAGAATCTGATGATTTAGAAGAAAATGTGGAACCAGAAGAAAAGCCTGCTGATATAGAAGGAGACAAGGAACTAGAAGAAATTGATGATCTAAATGAAGATCACGAGCCTGAAGAAGACCCAGAGGAGCTGGAAGAAGAACCAGAAGAATCTGATGATTTAGAAGAAAATGTGGAACCAGAAGAAAAGCCTGCTGATATAGAAGGAGACAAGGAACTAGAAGAAATTGATGATCTAAATGAAGATCACGAGCCTGAAGAAGACCCAGAGGAGCTGGAAGAAGAATCTGAAGCAAATCAAACGAATGAAGGCCCGACTGGGGACCGACACGTTCCCCCTCATAATGAAGAAGATCGTCCAACCCATCGCACGATAAAAGTGGCATTGATCAATATTGAAATCAAAACAATCAGTCAATTCATTGATGAAAATTCAGACACGATGTCGGAGGAAGAACTAGATAAATTCGGACCAATTCAGGAATTGGACCGATTTGAAAATAAATTGTTTTTGCAAAGTCCTTTTGGTATGAATCAAGATGCCATCGTTGTTCAAAAATATGGCTATCGTGGATCAGATGACAGAAATAGACATAACCACATTGAGCTGTTGGCTCAGCCTGGTACCCCTGTCTATGGGATCGATAATTCTGGATCAGGAAGAGTTCATGCTGCTGGGAATGATTATGTAACTATCAATACTTCTTTGAGTAAAAGAGTTGTTTTGTCTCCATTAAAAAATGTCCGAGTGAGAAATGGAGAATGGGTAGATGCCGATACCCTAGTTGGAGAAACGACCGGGAATTTGAAGGTTGAAGTCATTGAACGTCGAACATTCTGGCCAAACAGACACATTTATCCATCTGCTTATATTTTTGATCTGGAATTTCAATATCCATCTGAGATAGAAGGGTTTACACATAATTCTTCAAGATCGATCTCAGGAAGTCTTAAAAATCCTGGACAAATGATTTTACAATGGGAACATCTTGTTCGAGAAGCCTGTGAAAAGTATGGGATTCCAGAGTATGTCAACATGATCTTGGCAATCATCCAAGTAGAATCAGGTGGTGATGCAGAAAGATTCCCTGACATCATGCAGGCCAGTGAGTCACAAGGTTTGTCTCCTAATACGATCGATGATCCAGAACTATCAATTGATCGAGGCACCCACTATTTTGCCCAATTATTAAGTAAAGCGAGAGAATTACATCTGGATGACCGTGCGGCACTTCAAGCCTATAACTACGGAGAAGACTTTTTAAATTGGTTAGCAAATACCAATAAGCAATATAGCTTCTTTCATGCAGAGTTATATGCAAGAGAAAAAAGCAATAGACAAACCGTTCGTTATACCCATCCAGTAGCTTTAGCACATGGATTTTCATGGCGATATGCTTACGGAAATATGTTCTATGTACCTATAGTAACTAACTATCTATGGCTCGAAAACTCAGATTTCCTTGAGGCCGCAATCAACGAGATTGGCACGATTCAAGGTGAGAAATACTGGCAATGGTATGGATTTGAAGGAAGAGTAGAATGGTGTGCGATCTTTGTAAGCTGGGTAGCAGATCAAGTAGGTTATCTCAATCAAGAAAAAATAATCAAGTCTGCTAACTGTTTAGAAATGATCAACTGGTTAACAGAAAAGGGAAACTATAAGAAAGCTTCAGAGAACTATCATCCACAACCAGGTGATTTGATTTTCTTTGATTGGAATGGAGGTGGTACAGGAAAAGATCATGTGGGAATCGTAGAGTTTTCAGATGGAAATATCATTCAGACCATCGAAGGGAATACTGCCAACAAAGTAGCTAGAAGGACCTATTTCGTCAATGATCCAAGTATTTCAGGTTACGGTATTCTTCAATAAAGAAAGAAAAGGATGAACAATGAAACAAATAAAAAATATAGTTGAGTCAAAAGAAGGTAAAAGAATCGTGTTTATAGCTGTCGGTATTTTCATCGCAATGTTCAGTTTTATTTTTTACTCGCTATTTTTTCATCGCAATACGGATGAAAACGCAGGATCTACTACAAATAGTGAACCCTTGTCTGTAAATGAGCAAAAAAAAGAGGACCTAAATTTAGTGGAAAAAAACGAAGCCTTAGTCTATAGAGGGATTTGGTACTCTGATCGAGCGGATGGCATGGTCTTAGAATTAAAAAATGATGGGACCTATCAGAGTACTGATTGGCTCTCAACCGGTAATTATCGCTTGGTGGATACAAAACTTGTGTTGACCGACAAAGACGAGAAGGAAGTTACTTTTGAGCTGATGACCAGGCTAGGGGAAACGATCTTCTTTTATAAAGACAATGAGGGGGACATTACCTATTTCTATCCAAGTGTTGAATTGATGGAGAAAGCAAAAGAAATGATGGATTCTGGTGGTGATGAAGTGAACGAGATGATTAGTCAGAAATGGAATGACGTGTTACTTCAAGGTAGTTGGACAGGTACAACGATGAATAGTCAAGTGTTGATTGATTTCACAGAAGATACATTTGTTCAACGAAAAGTGGATGACGGAGACGAAATAAGTCGAACTTTTTACTATCGAGTCATTTCTGAAGATATTTCTGAGACGTCATGTGTGTTAGAACTGTCAGTCACCGATGAAAATTCAGCAGTTAAAAAATTTGAAATCACATTAGAAGAAACAGAATTTGGGTATCGCATGAATTCCCTCCCAGGAATGTTTTTATGGGTAAATAATTACGAAAAACCACATCAAGCAGTGCGATTAACTCAAACAGGTGTATATAGGGAAGAAAATACATCTTTAGAACAGTTGCTTGAACATCGCTTAAATGGTTAATCGACTCTTAAAAAATTCTTCGTTGAATGGAGGAGACCGATGTTTTATAAAAAATATGAAGACTATCTTAAAGAATATCTAAACAAAGATATTTCAATAAAATCAGTAAAACCTCATGAAGAAAAAATATTCAATGAGTTTCAAGCAAAAGCAATATTGGATAGCAACTCTGAAACTTTGAGAGAAGAATTCCACTTCGTTCTAGACTTGATTTCTTCACGAAAAGAAGTGAATGAAGAAAAGACAAATGATTTAAAAAAATCATTTGAAAGAATGATCCAAGGCATTGATCCATCAGACTATAATGCGCTGAGATTCTCCATATATAAATCGCGGATGATGGTCTTAAAAGAAAATATACGTGAGCGAGAAACAAGTTCAAAAGAAGTGCCACCTACTTTTACGTCGAACACATCATTACAAGCATCTGATGAATTGGTAAGTCCTAAATTAGTGGCGGAACAGGAAAAAAGATTTGCAGAACAAGCAACACTCAATAAAAGAGACAACGGAAAGCAAGAAGCTTTATCCAATGAGCAGATAAAAGAGAATGTCGCGACGTACGTAAATTTGGCCCATACTACGAATCAATCTACAAAAGAAGAACAGCACCAAAGACCTAAAGTGAGTGATTTAAAAGAACGATTTGAAAAAGAACGTTCTTATAATAAAGAACCCCATTCAGCTGAAGTACCATCAGGGACAGTCAACCGATTGCGCCAATACTATGAAGGTCTGAATCATTCAACAAATGATCATTCACCATTAGAAAGTCGAAAGTCGTCTAGATGGAGAACCTCGCAAACGAATGATTCACCGAATGTTCAAAATAGGCAAAATCAACCGACAGATCGACAGAACCAAAGAAATGAAGGAACATCATCTTATCAAAAATCTCCTCCATTAAAAGGTACTAGCGAGTTTGTGCGTAGAGGATACGAACGTACAGTCTATACGAATGAATCATCACCCATAAATAAAGCAGAGCCGGATCAAACCGGCATGACAAACGAAGAACTTCAAAGACGACGAGACCGGTTTGGCAATATGCCTGGACCAAGTAACGAACCACCAGTCATAAAGAGAACAACCCAAAGCGAACCGGATAATTATCAGACAGCTACTTATCAAAATCCACCGAGGCAGCAACGAAGTAGTGAGCTAGTGCAAAAAGGTCAAGCTAGTAGGATAGATAACAATGATTCATTGAGGACAAACAATGCAGAATGGAGTCGAGCTGGTAGGACTGACGAAGAATTTCAAAACCGTCGCACTCGATTCGAAAATTCCAGTGTAAAAAGTGATAACCACCTTGCATCAGAATCCACGGGTCGAGTGAAAGCAGTGAGAGAGCAGTTTGAAAATCCGAACGCCTTTAGTAATGAACGATCAATTCCAGAACCCACGGGTCAAGTGAGAGCAGCGAGAGAACGGTTTGAAAAAGCGAATGTCCTTCGTGATGAGCGACCAGCTCCAGAATCCACGGGACGAATGAAGGCAGCGAGCGATCAGTTTGAAAAAGCGAACGATCATCCTAATGAGCGACCAGCTCCAGAATCCACGGGACGAGTGAGAGCAGCGAGAGAACGGTTCGAAAAAGCGAACGTCCTTCGTGATGAGCGACCAGTTCCAGAATCCACGGGTCAAGTGAGAGCAGCGAGAGACCGGTTTGAAAAAGCGAATGAGTTTTCCAACGACCGCCCAGTTCCAGAATCCACGGGTCAAGTGAGAGCAGCGAGAGACCGGTTTGAAAAAGCGAATGAGTTTTCTAACGACCGCCTTGCTCCAGAATCCACGGGTCAAGTGAAAGCAGTGAGAGATCAGTTTGAAAATCCGAACGCCTTTAGCAATGAACCAGCGTTTTCCAAGAAAAAGGGTCGTGGAGAAAGTGAACATCAAGGAACTTCTTATCAAAGAGCTACCACCCTGCATGGCAGTAGCGAAATCGTACGTAAAGGAAACGGAAGTGCAGTTCATACGAATGATTCAGCATCTGCAAACGAAACAAAATTGAATCAAAACGACATGACGAACGAAGAATTTCAAAACCGTCGCACTCGATTCGAAAATTCCAGTGTAAAAAGTGATAACCACCTTGCATCAGAATCCACGGGACGAGTGAGAGTAGCGAGAGAACGGTTCGAAAAAGCGAATGCCCTTCGTGATGAGCGACCAGCTCCAGAATCCACGGGACGAGTGAGAGCAGCGAGAGAACGGTTTGAAAAAGCGAATGTCCTTCGTGATGAGCGACCAGTTCCAGAATCCACGGGTCGAGTTGAAGCGATGCGAAGACAGTACGAGTCTAGAACTGGGAGAGAAACTGAAGCTAGTGACTCTAACGAAACATTCCAGCAAAAACAAAATGGCTTGGCTAATGAAAGATTTCGTCAACGCCAAAACCAATTTGAAAATCCTGCTGGAACAAGTAGTGATGGCCCAAAATCGGAAGAAACGGTTATAGCCGATCAGCTAGATCGTAGAAAAGAAACAAGCAACCAACCTACTGTTCACTCTGCTGATCAAACAGATATAACAGATATCGCTGCTGGTAATACGAAAAAAATCCGTGAATTATTAGCTGATAAACTCAAATTTAATCCAGAAGAAAAAGTACCATCTGAAACAAATACCCAGACAAATACTCAAACAGATACTCAAACAGATAGTTCCCACGCATCAGTAGAGGAATCTTCCTCAGACACTCAAAACAGCCAAATGAGAAATCAGATGAGTGAAGGTGGGGAACCGAAACCAACGAAACTGGATGAAGCGAGCATAGCCACTCGAGGAATGGATAAAAAACAGTCGGAAAACATAACTGATCCTTTAGATAAACTTGGAATAGACGCTAGTAGTAGTACTCTTGGTTTAAATGAGAATGCTTCAGAAAAAACGGATAAAACTACAGAAACCGATTTTATGGATGACGATATAGAATTGCCAGAGTCAGGACCGCATACACAAAAAAAGAAAATCCACACAAAAAAAAGCCGAGCCATTCAAATCGGAAGAATTTTGTTGAACTTACTACCATTAGCATCTTGGCCATTGATCAGCATGTGGGTAACTGGCATTTTAGGTATCGTTCCAATCTACTTTGCTATGTATGGGCTACCACTAACTCTGTTCATTTACGGTACGGTTTTGGCTGCCTTTTATGGGCCAAAACTCATCAACTATATTCGTAAACTTCGTTCTAGAATACAAAACTACCGCCAAGCAGAACGAAATCGACAGAGAAACTTAAAAGATCGAGTGATTGATCCAAAAGAAAAATCAATTCAAAGAGAAACTGCTGCTCATGAGAAAGAAACAGCAAAAACAAAACAACAGAATCACTCATCAGAAAAAGGCAGTCCTGAAAATTCAGAAAAAGACAAATCTGTAAAGGGCTATTTTAAAAGAAATTGGAAATCTTTTGCGATCATCATTGGTGTTGGCTTAGCTGTAGCAGGAATTGGTATTGCACTGACACCAGTAGTAGCACCATATATCTTTGCGGCGGCCACTTCAACTCCTTTATTTATGTACAAAGCAACTTCAGTTATTGCAATGGCACTTGCGGTTTCCTTTGGTGTGACTGCCTTGAGTAAAGGACTGCATGCACTACAAAGAAAGTTTTATAAAAAAGAAAATCAAACATTAGAAACCACGACACAAAAAGAAACAATCGAAAAAAATTCTTTAGAGGTAGATAAGGATTTTGATAAAGTCTATGAAAAAGTGGATAAGGATGATCGTGCACCTGCCCATGATAATTCTTCAATAGAAAGTGCTGGATCAAAAGAAGATAGAATAAAACTCGCTAGTAATGAAACGAAGTCAATGGAAAAAAGTCCATATGCATGGGTCTATGGTCAAGAGACAGAAAATAAAACACAAAATGAATCGAATCGTTCAAGTCGGACGAATTCGTTCATTACCCATGAAACACTTCATGTAAAAGAGGATATTCATGAGCCACCGTCACAGTCATTACGTGAAAACCGTGCGACGAATCAATTAGGTGAAGCCGCAAGATATCAGGTAGATAATAGGAAATCTGAAAGTAATCCACAAATTGCTGAACAGAATAAAGGAATCAATCGTCAGCCAGCCGTCAAAGAGGCATTTGATTCAATCAAACAAAAAGCAATTTCAAAGAGTAATAATGTCAGTGGCAAGCCCCTAATGAAAGGTCAAATATCTTTTGAAAAATAAAGAATACGGAGTGATTCAATGAATAAAATCAAACTTATGAGCATATTTAGCGTCATCTTGTTGCTCTTGCATTTTCCAGTGAGTGTTTATGCTGTTCTTAATCCTATTTTTAATCCTGAGATGCTCAATGAAAACCATCAAGGAAAGACCTTGCGAGTATGGTTGTATGACGAAGGAGAAAACGCAATCTCTCAACAAATCAAGGCTACACCACAAGTAGATGGTTCTTTGGGGGTGGATATGGGGGATAGTGTGAGTTTTTCGATTGATATTCCTACCTACGCCTTAGTGGCAGACCGAGGTGACTGGATTCCAACACTGACGGGAGGTAAGAGTGGAAATGTGTTTGTACCCAATTATTATTATAAAGAGATGCGTTATGGAAAGGCACCAAATCTGACAGGTGATTTTAGCATAGGTGAGGTGACCGCGTCAAATCTTCCTTCGGGAGTGACCATTAGTAGAGTCGTTGGCTCGACTACGGGAAATTTTACAAAAGTTGATGTGACAGTTACTAGGACTCAGGTGAGTGATATAAATGGTCATACTAACTCAATCAATCTTAACTTGAGTTCGCTTTATTTAGATACATGGGCGAGTGAAACACCAAATTCTAATTCTCCTGGACAAAGTCCGATGAATGTAGGGGGCATCACACTTACTAATCTTAATTTAGGCACATTGTCACTGCGAACAAAAAATTCAATCAGAGTGAGATATATCGATGAGGCAGGAAATGATCTCCAAGAGCAGCTGGTCGAACAAATGGAGGTTGGTCAAAACTATGCGTATACACCTCCAGCCATTCCGGGATATACCTATAGCAAATTATCACCTGGAAGCGTAAGTGCTTCCGGTCAGATGGTAGCTGGTTCGGAAAGACTTGTTGAATTTGTCTATACAAAGAATCCAACGGTAGGCGGAGCAATCACAGTGAACCATGAATTTATCGGTGATCCGACTAAGAATACGAGTGAGCGATTCACGGATGTCGGTAATGTAGGCGATCGATTTGATTTGACGCCTAGAACAGAAGTTGGCTGGCAAGTAAAAGGTGAGTTGCCACAAGTGACAGTGACGGAACAAGCACAAACAGTAACCATCCAATATGAACGTCAAACCGGCGGAACAATCACAGTGAACCATGAATTTATCGGTGATCCGACTATGAATAGCAGTGAGCGAATCACAGATGTTGGCTATGTGGGCGATCGATTTGACTTGAAACCTAGAATAGAAGCCGGGTGGCGAGTAAAAGGTGAATTGCCACAAGTGACAGTGACGGAACAAGCACAAACAGTAACCATCCAATATGAACGTCAAACCGGCGGAGCAATCACAGTGAACCATGAATTTATCGGTGATCCGACTATGAATAGCAGTGAGCGAATCACAGATGTTGGTTATGTGGGCGATCGATTTGACTTGAAACCTAGAATAGAAGCCGGGTGGCGAGTAAAAGGTGAATTGCCACAAGTGACAGTGACGGAACAAGCACAAACAGTAACCATCCAATATGAACGTCAAACCGGCGGAGCAATCACAGTGAACCATGAATTTATCGGTGATCCGACTATGAATAGCAGTGAGCGAATCACAGATGTTGGTTATGTGGGCGATCGATTTGACTTGAAACCTAGAATAGAAGCCGGGTGGCGAGTAAAAGGTGAATTGCCACAAGTGACAGTGACGGAACAAGCACAAACAGTAACGATCCATTACGAACGTCAAACCGGCGGAGCAATCACAGTGAACCATGAATTTATCGATGAGCCGTCATTAGATACGAGTGAAATTTTTACAGATGTTGGCTATGTGGGCGATCGATTTGACTTGAAACCTAGAATAGAAGCCGGGTGGCGAGTAAAAGGTGAATTGCCACAAGTGACAGTGACAGAACAAGCACAAACAGTAACGATCCATTACGAACGTCAAACCGGCGGAGCAATCACAGTGAACCATGAATTTATCGATGAGCCGTCATTGGATACGATTGAAATTTTTACAGACGTTGGCTATGTGGGCGATCGATTTGACTTGAAACCTAGAATAGAAGCCGGGTGGCGAGTAAAAGGTGAATTGCCACAAGTGACAGTGACAGAACAAGCACAAACGGTAACGATCCAATACGAGCGTAAAGTTGGCGGTCAAGTAGTCGTCAACCACATTTTTGAGGAAGCACCTGAAAAAAATCGAATGGACATTCTACTTGGACGTTGGGGAGAAGCTTTTAAGGCGGAGCCAATGCAAATAGCTGGTTGGGAAGTGAAAGAAACCATCGGCCAACCTACAGGTGTATTTACAGATGAGGAGCAAGAGATAAATTTCATCTATGTTAGAAATGAGGAGCAGCCGATACCAGAGGAAGACAAACCTAATGATAATAAGGAAAAGCACCCTGAAACAAAACCGGTGGACCAAACAACTGACAAAAAAACTTCAACTAAAAATAATGATGGGGTCGCAATCAGAAGAAAAGAAGAGAAGCGTTCGCTACCAAGATTGAATAGTCAAGCAGGAATTTCCTTAACTGTAGTAGGGACGTCAATCGTTGCATTTGTCTTTTGGAAACAACTAAAAAAGCGAACTAAATGTAAAAATAAATGATACCAAACGTTTGATTTAAAGGAGGAGTTCGATGATCACCAATGAACAGCCAGATCCAGAGGTAAAAATGCTACAAAAAACATCCTTGAAAACGCCTAAATTTGGTTTTATGGGACTAAAATATTTAGGACGATTTGTCGTCAAAGTGACGAAGATGATCAAAAATAGAATCACAAAAAAGAAAGAAAAAGAGCAATCACCTTTAGAAGCATCTGCTAATACGACGAAGGCAGCTAAAAAACAACCTGTCAAGCTGGAAGCTGCGAAAGAAAAAGCGCCTGTTGTAAAAAATATCGCAACAAAAACCAATCGGAACCTTTTTCAGTTTTTATACAAATTAGGGACGAACTTCATGAAGGTTGATCTTTTAAAAAGTATAAAAACACTCGGAATCGGAGCTACATCTTCACAACGAAGAATTAAATCAGCCGAAGTCAAAACAGTGAAAGCGGCAAAACAACAATCCGTTGCTAAAATCAAAAAATTGAGCTTTGCCACAGTAAAAAAAGAGGCAATCAGTAAAAGTAATAAAATCAATCAGTTATCAAAAAATAATCAGTTAACAAGAAGACCGTCATTACAAAGATCATAAGAAATTCTCATGATCAATTGGAGCCATCCTGATTGGAGGAGAAAGAATGGAACATGAGCGTATGAGTGATGAACAACGAAGAATCGGCCGTGAAACTAAGCGAATCCAAACAACGAAAAGGATAGAAGAAAACAAGAGAGAGCAAGAACGCGTTTATTTGGAGAGTGTTCGATCGTCAGAGGGATTCAAACGATCGTTACAAAAGAAAAATAGGAAATAAGTCATTTTGTTCATAAATAATATCGCGAAGACAGATAAAGGATTTCTTTAAGAAAGTGGGAATGATAATGAATGAACAACTCGTAAAATTAAACCAAAAAATTGCACGTATAAAAGATATCAATGATCCTGAATATGATCGCTTAGTAGCAGAGAGAAATAAGCTGCGACAACAAATCACTGCACAGAATGAAAGACAGTCAACCGCTACATCTAGTACCTCTATAGCTACTGAGGTAAAATCAGACCCTGAGAAGATTGAGCAATTAACGGAAAAAATCTCACGGAAACAAGCCCAAATAGACCGCCTCAAAGATTTGAGTGATCCTCGCTATGAACAATATGAAGCGGAGAAAGCACAGTTGATTCAAGAAAGAGAAGCAGAAAGACTTAAATCAGATCAGGGTAGTAAATCGACAAAAAGAATAGACGTATCTAACCAAATGAAAGAGACGGCACCAATCGTTCAAGCAGATTTAAGACAAGCCAAAAAAATGATCCATCATGAACTTGACGATCAATTTGAAAAATTATCTGTTTTTTTTGATCAATATAAATTTCAGTATGATTCAGCAAAAGATGAAAAAAATATCAATGAGTTAGGTGATAAAATCGCAATGCATAAAAAAAGATATGACTTGAAGATGGATGCTAGTTTCAAGGATTCGGATTTTTATGGCAGGTTTAAACAACATCAAACACAAAGTGAATTAGCACTTGGTAATTTCATTGAAAACTGGAAAGAAAATCAAGGATACTATCGAGATACTCATTCCGTTTTTGAAAACATCCATGAATTAAAAGAAACAATTATAAAAAATCATAGTTTAGAGAAATACAGTATGAAAGTCATCACGAAACAAAATGAATTAACCGAATTACAAAGTAAAAAACAGCGAATCAATTTTTTTAGTAAGTATATTTTTAACCGCGCAAAATATCGTCAATTAAAAAATCAGATCAGTGAATTGAAAAATGACTTAAATATCGCACAAAAAGCTCGATTACTAGCCATGAAAGGCGATTATTCAAAGGCAGAGGCTTTATTCAATGTGAGTGATCGCACGGGGACGTCTCATGAAGTGAAGCAACGAAGACTGACGCAAAAAACATTAACACCTTCCTTAGCGACAAATATCGCCGGTCCCAGTAAGCTACAAAACAAAATGGAAGCAAGCGTAAACAAATCAGCAGAAATCATGCAACGCAAAAGTTCAGAGAAATTGCGTAGTTCTTCCCCTAAAGAGCAACGCGCATAAAAAAAGTATCTCTAATCGCTAAAAATTTTATCGATTAGAGATATCAATGATTAATTGTCTGATGAATAGTCACGTTGTTAATTTATAAGAACTCTAACAAAGAAAGAATATTCGCTTGTTGCAACA
This sequence comes from Enterococcus sp. AZ095b, assembly GCF_051714725.1. Classification (NCBI taxonomy): domain Bacteria; kingdom Bacillati; phylum Bacillota; class Bacilli; order Lactobacillales; family Enterococcaceae; genus Enterococcus; species Enterococcus sp. AZ095b. The sequence goes on from NZ_JBIOSL010000001.1 coordinate 1,394,447, forward strand.
GCTAAAAGTTAAGGAGTACCAATGAAAAGCAAAATAAATAGTAAAAAAATAATCATCTTAATGACTGTATTAGTGATTCTTTTGACCCATCTACCTTTTCATTTTGCCTATGGATCAGAAACTAGTGAACTTGCACCCGAAAGCCAAAATGATCCAAGTTTAGGAGTAGAGAGAAATGCAACAATCACATTTGAAACAAGCCCTTCAGAAGGTGGTAGACCTAGTTCTATACCTCATATAACTCCGCCAGGGGGAAATTTATTATACACTATCAGTGCAAATCCGAACCAAGGGTTTCGTTTTGTTCGATGGGAGCTAATCAACGGATGGAATGCTTCGATAGGCAATCTAAATGCAGAAACAACAAGTCTTACTATCTCTACTGGTGGCCCTATAGGACCACCAGTGCATGAGACGATAACGATACGAGCAATATATGAGAGGGTTTACAATTTAACTTTCCAATCTTCTCCAAATGCTGGAGGAAATCCAAGAGCGGATCAAACAATACTGGCACAAGGTGAAACGACCACGATCCATGCCAACGTTTCGAATGGATATCGCTTTGTTCAATGGGAACTTGTTTCTGGAAACACGACTATCGCAAACCGAACGAGTCAAAGTACATTCATTACGATGGGGGCAGGAGATTCGTCCATTCGAGCAGTCTATGAACAAATCACTCATAGTGTGAGTGTGCAGGCCAATCCAACGATTGGTGGCAATCCTACGGTTTCAGCTTCATCCGCTGCCCAAGGAGCAACCATCAATTTGAATGCGAATCCAGCTGTCGGATATCGGTTTGTCAATTGGCAGTTTCTAACCCAAAACGGAGCGACGATTACAAACAGTAATCTTGCGAATACCAGTTTACGAATGGGTACGGGACCTGTGAGCGTTCAAGCCAATTATGAACGCTTGCAACAAGGCAGTGTCGTCGTAAGGTATGTGGACGAAGAGGGTAATGAGATAGCTCAAAGCGATATTTTAACGGGATTTAGCGGAGAAGCATATCGTACAGAAGCAAAAGAAATCGAAGGGTGGGAATTGCTTGTTGCACCGGAAAATGCAACAGGGGTTTTCACGAATGTTGAGCAAATAGTCACCTATACTTATCGGAAGAACCAGCAGTTATGGGGAACTGTCCCTTGGGAATACGACGAGGCAACGAAAACGATCCATTTGTATGGTGGAATCGGTGGATCGGTCCCAGAAGCGCCATGGAAAAGCCATTCCGAAGTTGAAACGATCATTGTCACCAACGAGGTATTTTTACCGGAAAATAGCGCATCTCTTTTTAACGGAGCAAGACAGTTAGAAAGTATTGAAGGTGTAGGGAATTTTAATACATCTAAGGTAACGAATATGGATGAGATGTTTGCCCATACTTTGGCGCTAAAAGAGCTAGATATTAGTCAATGGGATGTGTCTAATGTAACTAGCATGAGTCACACATTTGCTTGGATGACCAATTTAAGAAAGCTAGATGTCAGTCAATGGGATGTGTCAAATGTGACAACGTTGACTCATGCATTTGCGTGGACATCCAACCTTGTTGATATAGATGTTAGTCAATGGAATGTTGGTAAGGTTTCTAGCATGAGCAATTTATTTATGTCTTCCTCTTCGCTAGCTGAATTAGATTTGAGCAATTGGGACACAAGAAATAAAAATATCAGTGGCATGTTCTATCTTGCATCAAGACTTTCATCCCTTAAATTAGGAGAAGAATCAGTTATCGGAAATACCAGCTTACGAAATATCGTTCCTACAGCGGAGTATACAGGACGATGGGTGCTTGAAGAAAGTTTGGATAGTTCAGTTCGAACCATCGCGTTTGAGAATTCAAACGAATTTATGGCAAATTATGACGGAAATCATCCAGGAACTTATGTATGGGAACGTTCTCGTCCGGAAGAATTAGTGGCAGCATTAGAGCCATTAAGTGACCAATCAACAGCAATCACTGGCTGGATGACAGAAGTAACGGATAATCGAACGATCACCTATCAAAATACAGCGGGACAAACAGTCACTGTAACTAAAGAATCACCGAGGATCAAGTGGGGAGATTACCAAGATGCAGATCAACGGATTCGACAGTTTGAGATACCCTTAGCAGAAAATGAGCGTTTAGCAACAGACACAGAGGTAACGCTCACTGTTGCTAAACCATCCGTCGAAACAACTGGTGATTTGACGATTGACAAAAAGGTAATCAAAGGTCTCGACTACACTGCAAATCACTTCACTTTGGAGCGTAAGAAGTTAGAGGGATTAACCAGTGAAGCAGAACTCCATGAATTGATTCTGAAGGAAAGTCAGGCAACAGCACACGATGTTTTGACACAGGACGATCGCAGTCAGGAAATTAAAATCGTAGCTACGGATTTAACCAAGGATGAAGTGGACGATGGCACGTATTTTGCTACATTTCAAGTAGGGAACAAAGCCTATCAGTTTACAATAGGCATTGATGTTAGCTCGAAGATCCATCATCTAAAAGTTTCCATACCGACGAAAATGGTGTTCGAATCCCTCTACCAAGGCGAGGAAACTAATCGTGAATTTGTTAGTCCAGATTACGAGATCCGTAATCATTCAGATCTTTCTGTTGATACGTATGTGAATCAGTTCATTGTTGAAGATGATGCAGGGGTCACCTTGTTAAGAGAGGATGAAAATCCTTTAGATCACGCGCCATTGCAAGAAGGACAACCGAAAAACTTCTCTGATATCAAACAACCACTATTGGAATTACAGTTGATGTCTAATGAAACCAAAATTTCTTTATATGGACGAAGAAGTGAACAACGCTTGGCACAAGTTGCACCATACTCAAGTGTCCCTTTCCATTTGACCGGTCGATTTTATGGGCCCTATCCTAAGTGGATCTCGGAAAGTGATAATGAACAAGGGGGCTATTATCAAGATTCATTCGTTCCTACCTATCGTATGATTTTACGATTTGTTCCCAGATAGAGGGCATAAATGTACGAGATAAAAGAATGATAATAACTAGGAGACGTTCAACCAATGAGTAAAACAAAACGAAGGAATCAACAAAAGAAACGACGGAAGAACGGCGTCTTATTATTGTTTGTTTTTTTAATGGTGATGGCTGTTGCTAGTTGGTATTGGTTTAGTCACGAAGGACCCACTCCAGTTATCAGCGCGGATTTGTTACCTGAAATCGGTGATGCGAGTGATCTACGGATTTCTGAGCGTGCGCAAGAACTAGCAGATGCAAATTATTTCACCTTGCAGATCAACCCAGAAGCAGTTTTCGAAAATGGCAGAAGTCGTGGATCGATCGAAATCGTCAATCCTGGCACGAATGTTTATCCGATTGCGGTCGATATCACGATCAATGATACGAAAGAAGTGATTTATTCTTCTGGCGCGATTTATCCCAATCAATTGATTGAAGAGGTGTATTTGAAGCGACCTTTAGAAAAAGGAGAATATCCTGCAACAGCGACAGTCAGTATCTATGATCCAGAAACCAAAGAAAAACAAGGCGTAACCGAAGCAGAAATTAGCATATTGATAAAAAATTAATCCAATTTAAGTGAGGCTACCTAAATGAAAAAAGCAACAAAATTAGTATTAAGCATTCTAACAATTACAGGAGTATGTATTAGTGGAATTACCGCTTTTGCTAGTCCAGTCCAAACCATCGATGGGCGAGAAGGCGCAACTTCTGGAGATATCACTATAAAGGGGATCATCGGTGAATTTGATAATACAAAGCCTGGTCCAAATCCAGAAAATCTCGATCAATGGATCAATGTGACCCTACCGACGACAGCTATTTTCCGGACAACAGAAGAATCTGAGCATAAAAAGATTACTTCTCCGGCTTATCACGTGACGAACCATTCTGCGCTAAGTGTGCGAGCTTCCGTTTCAAATGTGACAGAAGTCAAAGAAATGAGCGAAGTGGATCGACTAATGATCAATACGATCGAATTATTTAAAGACGGAGTTTCGACAGTTGCAGCTACGCCTTTATTCACCTTATCTGGTAATGAGGGGAATCATACGGTTGGTAACTTCCGATTTAGTGGGGATGCGGCACCGAAAAATGCTTCCGTAGAAAGTAATCCGAGTTTTAAACTAGTATTAAATTTTGCAGTAGAGGAATAAAGTAAATGGAAAATCTACTATCAGATAGTAAGATGAGGAAGTCTAGAAGTAAAAAATGGCAAATTTTATCGGTGCTACACATACTTCTTATTATTAGCTTATCCTTTTCCACCATAGTCAAGGCAGAAGAGGTGCAATCCACTCACAATATCAGAGTATCTGGTACGATTGGATCGACTGTTGAAGAAACAAAAGAAGCAAACAAGCATCAGACACTAGTCGCTGATCTTTCTGCGATCACTCAAAAAAAGCTACCCGAAACAGGAACAGTAGTAAATCAACGAATTGTTTTCTTAGGTTATCTGTTGATTGGTATTTCTGGGGGAGTAGTTTGGTTTTCTAGAAAACCAAACTATCCTATTGAATACTTAAAATGATCGATCTAGTAGGGAAATGAGCGTTGAAAAATGACAGAAAACAAGTAAACAAAAAAGCCATCCGCAGAGGATGGCTTTTTTCTATTGGTCAATCACTACTGTTTCTTGACGAAGCTCGAGTAGAAGGTGCAGTTCGTGTCCCGCTGTCACCGCCAGCAGCATTTGTATCTTCAGAGCTTGATGGCGTAGCAGAGGATTCAGGTGGTGCTTCCTCGCTAGAAGAGGCTGGTGGTTCTGTAGAAGGCACACTACTTGGTTCAGTTGGTTCACTACTTGGTGGTGTCGACTGTTCAGAGCTACTAGGTTCAGTCGTTGAGCTTGTAGAAGTCTCAGGAACAGTTTCACTAGTTGAAGAGTCTGGAACAGGAGTTACAGGGACGACCGCAGATGAAGAAGGAATCGTCGTTGAAGGCACCGTAGCGTTTGAATTGCCAGATGATGATGCATTTCTAAAGAATAATTCACCACCAGAACGGTACAGTCCGCTAGGCATCGTCCAATCCGTATTTGTCACATTTGCGGAGACAAATTTCATCAATTCGCGATAAACATCTGAAGCTACATCTGTTCCAGTGGAAGTGATCGGAGTCATTTTATCATTGTATCCCGTCCACACAGAAATTGCATAATTCGGTGTGTAACCAGCAAATAAAATATCTGGATAAACGCCCGTTGAGGTACCTAACTTAGCATATTCCTCGTCCGTATAATTAGATGTTCCTGTTTTACCTGCTTGGATCAACCCTGGGATTGCGGCATTCGTACCGGTTCCGCGAGTAATCGTATCTTTCAAGATGTCAGTAACCATATACGCTGTCTCTTCAGACATCGCTCTTGTTCCTTCTGGTTCAAACGTTTCTTCAGTGCCATCTTGGAAAACGATCCGATTAACGTATTGTGGTTTATAGTAAGTACCACCGTTTGCTAAGGCAGCGTATGCTGCGGCCATTTTTTCAGAAGAAGCACCGTATTTTGTACCATCTTGTTGTTCAGTATTACTTGAAATCGCATTTGACTGATGGATCGTGCTATATTCGATCCCTAAGCTACTCAAGAATTCTGCGACTTTATCTGCGCCAACTTCATTGAAGAGCTTGACTGCCGGGACGTTTCTTGAAAGGTATAACGCTTGGCGCAAGGTGACCATTCCCATGTAACGGTTGTCCCAGTTCGAAACAGGAATAGAAGTTCCTTCATAATTGTAAGGTGCATCGGCGATCAATTTGCCAGTAGAATAGTTCAATTCTTCAAATGCTGGCGCGTAGTCAGTGATCGGTTTCATGGTTGAACCAAAGTCACGAGAGGTATTAACAGCCAAGTTATTACCTAAAGCGACATCATCCGGAATGTTTCTTCCACCGATCTGCGCGGTGACTTGTCCAGTATTGACATCGATCAACGTAGTGGCAACTTGCATTTGATCATCTGGATATGCAACGTATTGATCTGTATTCACTACATCATATAAGTGTTTTTGGGCATTCAAGTCTAAGTTCGTATAAATATCTAAGCCATCGGTATAGACATTCTTGTCTGTTTTAGCATGGACTTCATTGATGACCTCTTTGACATAATTGTCGACGATCCGTGTGTTAGTGTCTTCTTGGGTTAATTCTTGTAACCCATCCGTGATCGGTGTGTTGATCGCTGTATTGTACTCTGTTTGAGAGATTTTTTCGTTTTGGAGCATCGTGTACAAGACAGTGTCACGACGTTTTTTTGCTTGCTCTGGAAACTGGTAAGGATCATAAGCTGACGGTGCTTGAGGCATTCCTGCTAAAAGCGCGGTTTGCGGTAAATTCAATTCGCTTAATGTTTTTCCAAAGTAAGATTGAGCCGCTGTTTCCATGCCATAAAGACCGTTAGACATATAGACTTTATTGACATAATAGGTCAATATCTCTTGTTTTGATTTCGTTTGTTCCAGTCTGACAGCCATCCAAGCTTCTTGGGCTTTACGTCTGATTGTTTGGTCTTCGGTACTAGTTGAGAAGAAAGAGAGCTTGATCAGCTGCTGAGTCAACGTACTACCACCCTGTAAACCACCAGATGTAAAGTTGGATAATGCGGCACCGATGATCCGAACAGGATCGACACCGATATGTTTGTAAAATCTTCGGTCTTCGACTGAAACGATGGCATCTTCAAGTGTCTTTGGCAGTTCGTTGGCAGAAATTTTCTCTCTTTTTTCCGCCCCTAGATCCTCAAACAACTCGCCATCTTTTGTATAAAGTTTTGACGAAACTGTTGCATCCAGTTTTTCGTCGGTCAAAGCAGGAGCATCTTTGGCATAAAACCAAAAAAGTCCGACCCCTGCGAGAAAAGCGACACAGATCAAGGAAAGACCAATTAAAAGAATACGTGTGATCAATCCTTTTCGATCTTTTCCAGTGCCTTTTTTCGTTGATTGTTTTCCTCTTTTCTTTGGAGAAGAAGAGGAGGTGCTTCTTTTAGAAGATCTCGTTTGATTAGTTGGCATTCTTTGGTTCTCCTTCATTAGATTCTAAGTACTGGTCGATTGCTTGCAAGTATGGAACACGAGGGGCAAAGCCACTTGGAATCTCGATTCCTAATTCTTCGATCAATGAAAGCGGCAAGGATTTTCTTCCTTGTGTCTGTTGTTCGTGCCAATAGTGGATTAAATGTGTACTATCTAAATAAAAACAACGCTGTAAGGTAGAAAACCATAAAAGGACAAAACAGATTCCTCCTTGTTTTTGACAAGCTTCCATATGTGAGATTTGATGGGGATGAAAATTTTTAAATGGAAATGAAGTTTTGTTTTTTGTCTCTTTTGCTTCAAAATCCAAATAGAAACCTCGATAGACACCGTTATAATCAGTTGTGGAAGCTTGTGTAAAATAAGCTTCTTTAATGACAGCGGCACTACGTCGAGGGTAGTCAACTTTTACGATTTGAACCGGTGTTGGCTTTTTATGGATAACGGCCATTTGATGTGCCAGGTAATACTCGTTGCTTTCATTGATGGCTTCTTCAAATCGCATCCCGCGATTGCCAAACTCCGTATTTGGGTTCCTTTTTACTTGTTTTTTTTCTTTGGACGAGGCATCCTTGATATAAGGACGGCCATTTGGATAGCGTAAAACCATGATCGAATCACTCTCCTAGGCCACATTATAGCAAAAAAGCACAGAGAAAGAAAAGGAAACTGGAATGGATACAATAAAAGTAATGTATATCTCTGGTTATCGCAGTTTTGAATTAGGCATATTCAAAGATAATGACCCTAAAATGACAGTTATTAAAAAAGTTTTAAAAAATGAATTGACTCAATTAGTGGAAGAAGGATTGGAATGGGTGATCATCAGCGGTAACTTAGGTGTCGAATTATGGGCAGGTGAAGTCGTCGCTGAAATGAAGACGGATTATCCAGAATTGAAGCTTGGGATCATTTATCCGTTTGCAGAGTTTGGCAATGGTTGGAATGAGAACAATCAGGAAAAGAAAAGACTGGTAGAACAGCTTTCTGACTATCGTGAGTCGGTGAGTCATCAACCCTATCAATCACCAAGTCAACTAAGGAATCATACCCAATTTATTCTACAACACACAGACGGGACCCTATTGATTTATGATCCAGAATATCCTGGAAAAACAGACTATTTTTTTAAGGATGCACAAAAATATCAAGGGAGTCATCCTTATGAGATTCGAACCGTCAGCATGGATGATTTGCAAAATTTTAGTGAATAAAATAATATAGTGTTTGATTTATCAAGTCTTTTCCGATACAATAAAAAAGTAGAAACGTTAATACGTAAATGAGAACTAGAGGTGTAAATATGGCGAATTTGATTTATAGTCCTAAAGACATTTTACAACAAGAATTCAAAACAAAAATGCGCGGATATGATCCGATCGAAGTGGACGAATTCTTAGACAATATTATCAAAGATTATGAGAATTACAGCAAACAACTCCTTGCTTTACAAGAAGAAAACGATAAATTAAGTGCAAAAGTCGCTCAATTATCGAAAAACCAAGGAGCAGCTCCAAGTCGTGCACAACAAACAGAAACTCCGAAAAGTGCGGCAGTAACAAATTTTGATATTTTAAAACGTCTATCAAATCTTGAACGTGAAGTATTTGGTAAAAAATTAGATGCACAAGCAGGAAATGTACCACCAGTAACACCTAATCCAAACAACTATACAACAACAAACGAACATGACAACGAAGCAACACGTCAGTTTTAAGCAATGAATCGATTTGTGGTTTTCGGGTAATCGCGGTCTGGCTTTGACCAGACTGAGGAAAGTCCATGCTCGCACAGGCTGTGATGCCTGTAGTGTTCGTGCTTAGCGAAAAAATAAGCTAAGGTACTCTTTTTAGAGTAACGGCAGGAAAACAAGCTAAGGTTTCGGCTATGCTTCAGTATCCTTGAAAGTGCCACAGTGACGAAGCGAACGAGGAAACTTGTTCGGTGGAACGCGGTAAACCCCTCGAGCGAGCAACCCAAACAACGGTAGGGGCGCTTTTTGTCGGGGAATCAGAACGAGACAAAAGGGCAGTTGATCTGCAGATAGATGGTTACCGCTTTGTTTTTTCTCCCTGGAAAAACAAAGTACAGAACATGGCTTATAGAAAACCACATCTTCAGGGAATAAATCGTTAGGCGAATAACAGCCTACAAAATCAGTACTAACAATAGCTTTTTCCTACGTCAAGCCTTTTCACATAGAAAAGATCGGATGTAGGGGATTTAGAAGAGGGTGTGACGGAAGCGCACAGCTCCAAGAATTAAGCAGCAACATACGAAAATAGCTTATCGTATTTTTGGGTGTTGTTGCTTATTTTCTAAGGGCTGCTTCTGCCACACCATTTGTTTGATTATAGAGGACGAAGATCATCATGCCTCTTTTTTGATTGATAAGGAGAATACAATGGATAAAAATAGAGAATTCAATTTAATAGCGACAGCGGCAAGCGGGCTAGAAGCATTAGTAGGAAAAGAACTGAGAGATCTTGGCATCGAGTGCCAAGTCGAAAATGGTCGTGCGCGTTTCAAAGGGACGATGGAAACGATTGCTACAACCAATCTATGGTTACGTACAGCAGATCGTATCAAGATCGTCGTGGGTGAATTTGATGCCCGTACGTTTGATGAATTATTCGAGCAAGTCAAAGCGTTACCATGGGAAGATTACCTTCCATTAGACGCCTCTTTCCCGGTTGCAGGAAAATCGATCAAATCGACGCTTTATAGTACACCAGACTGTCAAGCCATCACTAAGAAAGCAATTGTTGAAAGACTACGTACGTATTATCATCGTCCGTCTACTGTGCCATTGACAGAAACCGGTGCACATTTCCAACTAGAAGTTGCTTTACTAAAAGATCATGTGTTAGTGACCCTTGATACAACTGGTCCAAGTTTGTTCAAACGCGGTTATCGCTTAGAAAAAGGTGGTGCCCCATTAAAAGAAAATATGGCAGCAGCTTTAGTGATGTTGACGAACTGGCGTAAAGATCGTCCGTTTTATGATCCCGTTTGTGGTTCAGGCACACTGTGTATCGAAGCTGCACTGATCGGTCATAATATCGCCCCTGGTTTCAATCGTGAATTTGTGTGTGAGACGTGGGATTGGTTCGATCCGGCTATCATGGAAAAAGTTCGTGCAGCAGCAGAAGAACAGGCAGATTATGATATCGAATTAGATATCACTGGATCTGATATCAATGGTCAATTGATCGGTATCGCCAGAGCCAATGCGGAAGAGATCGGTTTAGGAGATTCCATCACTTTCCAACAACGGGCAGTGCAGGACTTCAAAACGGAAAAAGAATACGGCGTGATCGTTGCTAATCCCCCTTATGGTGAACGCTTAGGTGAAGAAGAGTCTGTTCGTCGTCTCTACAAAGAAATGGGTGAGGTCTTCCGACCATTGAAAACGTGGAGTAAGTACATCTTGACAAGTGATTTGGCATTTGAAGAATTTTACGGACAAAAAGCAACAAAAAAACGTAAATTATACAATGGTGCATTGCGCACAGATCTGTTCCAATATTGGGGAACTCGGCCACCAAGAAAAGAACGGACTGAAAACGAATAACTAGGATATAAGTATGGACACCTAAAAACCATGGTTGGGACTTTAAGACCTTTGACCCTATGATTTTTGGAGGAATTCAAAATGAATGAACAAGCAAAAAAGTATTGGAAAGAGTTTTGGCAAGGTGAATTCCCTCCAACAAATGTTACGGCAGAGCAGTGGGGTTGGGAAGGGACACCGATGGCAGATGAATTGGCGGACTTGATTTTAAAGGGGATCAAAACGGCGTCATGTTCATCATACGATGAATGCCTGTATTACGATGAATCCCCGTTGTCTAAAATCGGCAGTTATACCATTGTTTTAAATAGTAAAGACGAACCTGTAGGCATCATAAAATATACAGATATGACGATAATGCCAATGAATGAAGTAACAGAAGAAATTGCCCGTGCTGAGGGTGAGGGTGATTTGAGTTATGATTACTGGTATAAAGTTCATAAAAAATTTTTTAGGGAGTTAATGCCCCAAATTGGAAAAGAATTTTATGAAGAGATGCCCCTGGCTGTTGAACGGTTTGAATTAATCAACGCAAAGGAAATGTAGTAAAAGTAAGTGAGCGATAACTATTGGATAAATGATAACTAGGATAAGTTGGAGGATTTTTGGATGAATGAAAAGGAATTTTTGAAAGAAGTCAAAGAAATCGATTTAATGAGTCAAGCGTTAACAGTATTGGACTGGGATATCCAAACAGGTATGCCAGAAAAATCAAGTGAAGAACGCAGTGAAGTCAACAGTTATTTATATGGGCTATATTTCTCAAAAAAAGTCGGACCGAAAATCGCAGAAGCAATCGAATACTTCTCTGCGCACCCTGACGAGTTGTCTGAACTTGGAAAAACGGTTTTTGAGAAAGTCAAAGAAGACTATGAATTAGAGCATAAAGTTCCGGAAGAATTGATGATTGCTTTAACTTCTGCGACTTCTAAAGCCCACACAAAATGGCAAGAATCGCGTGAATCAAAACAATTTGCTGATTTTGAATCCGCGTTATCTGAAAACATCAAGATCACAAAACAATTGATTCCATATTGGCGTAAAGAGGAGAAAACAGACTATGATGTGCTGTTGAATCAATACGAACCAGGCATGACCGTAGAGATCTTAGATCAAGTATTTGATCAAGTCAAAGAAGGTATTATGTCCATCCGTCAAGCCTTAGTCGAAAAAGGAACAGCACCTGAGACGGATTTTCTTTCACGTAAAATGACGAAGGAACAACAAAAACGTTTTGTAGTCGGTGTGATCAAACAGTTAGGATATGATTTTTCTAGAGGTCGCTTAGATGACACGATCCATCCATTTATGATCGGGATCAATCGTAATGATGTCCGCATCACGACACGTTGGAATGAAGAGGACTTCAAAATGGCAACGTTTGGAGTGATCCATGAAGCCGGACACGGGATGTATGAACAAAATATTGATGAAAAATATACGTATACACCAGTTGGTGAAGGTACTTCGATGGGCATCCATGAGTCGCAATCACTTTTCAATGAAATCATTGTCGGCAGCAACCGTAGTTTCTGGGAAAAACAGTACCCATTCTTCCAAGAGTGTGCTGAAGGAACCTTTGATGATATTTCTTTTGATGATTTTTATCGTTCATTACAGTATACAAAAGCAAGCTTGATTCGGATCGAAGCAGACAGTTTGACGTATCCATTACACATCATTATACGTTATGAGATCGAAAAAATGATGTTCAATGAAGGGTTAGAAGTTGAGAAATTACCAGAAGTATGGAACCAAAAATATGAAGAGTATTTAGGTATCCGTCCAACAAACGATTTAGAAGGAATCTTACAAGATGTCCATTGGTCAGGTGCAAGTTTTGGTTACTTCCCATCTTATGCGTTAGGATTCATGTATGCTGCACAATTATTACATGCAATGAAAAAAGATATCGCTATTGATGAGATTTTGGCTTCTGATGATTACTCACCGATCAAAGAGTGGATGACAGAAAAAATCCATCAGTACGGCGCATCAAGAAAACCAAATCAATTGATTCAAGATGCGACAGGAGAAGCATTGAATCCGCAGTACTTGATCGATTTTATGCGAAAACTTTACTTTAGCGTTTATGGTGTTGAAGAAGTCTAAAAAATTCTCAAATAGAAGGTGAAAGCGGCAGTGGATAAATTAAATGAGATTGCTAACTACAGCATGGCACAATTGTCTTTGGATCGTTCAGGACATGGGGTGGACCATACGAATCGGGTAGTCGAACTTTCCCGACAAGTCCTTGAGACACTACCACAAGCCGATTCTTTTATCACGCTGGCAGCGGCATATCTACATGATACGATCGATGATAAAGTGGTCGAAGATGAAGAGCAAGCGAAAGAAGGACTCAGAGTCTTTTTGGCAAACATCAGAGTTGCAGAATCAGAGATTCATCAAATCTTTCATATCATCGAAAATATGTCTTTTTCAAAAAGTTTGTCTGATAACGTCAAATTGTCCTTAGAAGGTAAGATCGTACAGGATGCAGATCGCTTAGAGGCGTTAGGTGCGATGGGTATCTTACGTACGGCATATTATGGAGGACATAAGGGGCATCCGATTTTTGACCCAGTTATCCAGCCAATCAATTATACGAACAAACAAGAGTATCGTAAAGGCTCGACAGTTATCAATCATTTTTATGAAAAATTGTTGTTATTGCCAGATCAAATGAATACGGAGTATGCGAAACAAGAAGCAAAACGACGTGAAGCGTTTATGCGTGAATTTCTAGAGGAGTTCTACAAAGAATGGTTTGTCGGCGATGATTCACTTGCTGCACAAACTTGGCGTAACCGATAATTAAATCGACATGTCTGAGCCATTCGACCTCTCGCGCCATCTAAAACAAATAAACGGCGGAAACAGAAGGAAGTTCTTCGTAAAATAAGGCGTCATCCACAAAAAGTTGAAAAACAATTTTCGTGGATGACGCCTTATTTTTTGAGGTTAAACACTTCTGTTTCGATCTCGTCTTTCTATTTGTTTTTTCGAATTTGCTTGATCCTTAACAATGCTCGGAAGATATTCAACAAAAATAATAAAGTAGCAATTCCAATCGGTACCCAGATCAAATAGACAGAATAGCCAAGTTCTGCAGAAAGTTCTGCACTTGAAGAATGTGAAAGCTCAGAGACTGCTTGTTGCCATGTCTGTAAGTTGAAAACAAGCATAAAGCCTGCGATGATCAATAGAATAAAGCCTAAGTAATGGATCGATGTCCGCTTACGAATCAATGCAAAGACTAAATAGAGAATAAGTAAAAATGCTGGAACACCAAATACAAAATAAATATTAAGCAAAATGAATCGCCTCCTCATAATAATCATACTTCAATTGATAGGAATTTAAAAATAATTTAGTCATTACTTGCATTCTTTTCACCAATATTGCTAAGATAACTGTATTCAAAGGAGGTCTTTTTGTTTTATGGCAAGTTATATCGAGCCGATTCGTTTTGCGTTGATTGTCTTTCCTTTTCTTGCATTGGCGATTTCTGCTATCTTTTTTATTTATGAATACCGAAAGTATGGAACGTTTCTCCTAACTAGAGCGGTCATTTTATATTCATTTGTCTTTTATCTATTATGTGCTTACTTTTTAGTGATTTTACCTTTACCTACTAAGGAAGCTGTTGCGAAAATGACAGGTCCAAAAATGGAATTACACCTATTTGCGTCTTGGGAGAACTTCAGAGCGAATACAGTCCTCGTGTTGTCCGATCCGAGTACCTATTTACCTGCGATGCGACAAAGTGTTTTTTTAGAGCCATTATTCAATGTCTTTTTACTCTTACCTTTTGGCATCTATTTAAGGTATTATTTCCGACTATCCTTCGTCAAAACGGTCATTGCAAGTTTCTGTCTCTCCCTATTTTTTGAGTTGACACAATTAACCGGTCTTTACTTTATCTATCCACGTCCGTATCGATTATTCGATGTCAATGATTTACTGACCAATACATTTGGCGGAATGCTTGGCTATCTTGTGACGCCAATCTTTACGTTTATGTTGCCAACAAGAGCGAGAATGGATGAAGTATCTTATGAAAAAGGCAAGACAGTCTCTTTGACACGCCGTCTGGTTGCCTATTTGATCGATTGGTTTTTCTTATCTATTTGTACGTCGATCATCGGAGTGGTTGCCGGATTGTCGATTGGAAGTAGCGAGTTCACCTCCTATAGTTGGTGGTTGTTCGTGCAAGTCTTTCTCTATTTCATGCTTCTTCCTGTCTTTACAAATGGTCGAACACTTGGGAAAAAAATCGTCCGGATCAAGCTTGTTGAAGATGGGAGGGAACGAATCAGATTTCGTGCATTGTTCATTCGATATGCGTATCTCTATTTCTTATTTTATGGGCTAGGCTGGTTGAGCCAATTAGTTGGTCCAGTCATCAATCAAGCGACTGGTGTCACACAGATGAGTGCAGTATTCATTTTCTTATGTACCTTGGTTGCACAGTTCATCTTCGGCCTGAATCTATTCTTATCTTTTATTCGCAAAAAGAGAGTTTTATTCTATGAGAAAGCGAGTCATACTTATACGATCAGTACGATCAAAGATAGAAAAGCCTGACCTTTTCAAGCAAAATAAGCAAATTTATGGTATAATTCCAAAGTCGTGAAAAATACAAAGAGAAGAGGTGTCGAAATGAGTCATTTTAAACAATTCAATTTTCATCCGTTTATCAACGAAGCGTTAGCAGAAAAAGGGTTCCAAAAACCAACAGAAGTGCAAGAACGATTGATTCCTTTGATTTTAAAAGGGAAAAATATCATCGGACAATCACAAACTGGTTCAGGAAAAACGCATACGTTTCTTTTGCCTCTATTTCAAAAAATCAATGCCAATAAAGAAGAAGTCCAAGTGG
This sequence comes from Enterococcus sp. AZ095b, assembly GCF_051714725.1. NCBI lineage: Bacteria > Bacillati > Bacillota > Bacilli > Lactobacillales > Enterococcaceae > Enterococcus > Enterococcus sp. AZ095b. The sequence continues at coordinate 1,409,932 of NZ_JBIOSL010000001.1, forward strand.
TGATCACAGCACCAAGTCGTGAACTGGCGACGCAGATCTATGAAGCTGCTGTTCAAATCGCTAAGTTTTCCGATCCGGAGATTCGCGTATCGAATTTTGTCGGCGGAACAGACAAACAACGTCAATTAAATCGCTTGAATCACCAACAACCGCAAATCGTTGTCGGTACACCAGGGCGTATCCTTGACATGATGAATGAGCAAGCTTTAAAGATCCATACAGCCTTTGCGTTCATCGTGGATGAAGCAGATATGACCTTAGATATGGGATTCTTGAATGAAGTTGATCAAATCGCTAGCCGCTTGCCAGAAAAATTACAATTTTTAGTTTTCTCAGCAACGATTCCAGAAAAACTACGCCCATTCTTGCGTAAATATATGGAAAATCCAATCATCGAAGAAATCAAACCAAAAGCAGTGATCTCAGAAGATATCGAGAATTGGTTAGTTTCAACAAAAGGAAAGGATAAGAATCAAACGATCTATCAATTATTGACGATCGGGCATCCTTATTTAGCAATTGTCTTTGCAAATACGAAACAACATGTAGACGAAATCGCTGATTACTTGAAAAACCAAGGCTTGAAAGTAGCGAAGATCCATGGAGATATCACTCCTCGTGAGCGTAAGCGTGTGATGCGTCAAGTGCAAAACTTAGAGTATCAATATGTAGTTGCGACAGACTTAGCTGCTCGTGGTATCGATATCGAAGGCGTTTCTCATGTCATCAATGCGGAGGTTCCAGAAGATCTAGATTTCTTTATCCACCGTGTCGGTCGTACTGGTAGAAATGGCTTAAAAGGAACCGCGATCACTTTATATGCACCAAGTGATGAGCCATTGATCGAAGGCATCGAAAAAATCGGTGTTGTTTTTGAGCCAATGGAAATCAAAAATGGTGAAATCGTTAAAACCTATGACCGTAACCGTCGGACGAAACGTGAAAAATCAAAAGATAGTCTTGACCCAACGCTGATTGGTTTAGTCAAAAAGAAAAAGAAAAAAATCAAACCTGGTTACAAGAAAAAAATTGACTGGGCGATTGCGGAGAAAAATAAAAAAGACCGCAAGATCGAAAGACGTCAACAAACGCGTACAGCCAGAAAAAATAAAAAGAATTCCAACCAATAAGAGCAGTCATGAGCGAATCACGCTGCCCTTGACTTTTAGCCCCAAAAACCTAAATAGGAAATCTATTTTGGGTTTTGGGGCTGATTTTTTTGATTAAACAGTTGATATTAGGAGAGCTGTTTTCGCATCTGTTGACAAAGAATGCCGTCTTCGATCAGTGGGTCTGAAAAACTCTGATAGCCCTGCTTTTCGTAGAAAGGAACGGCGGGAATTTCTGCAATCAAATAAATTTCTTTGAATGCTTCATTTAGTGCTCGCTTTTCTGCCAATTGAAGCATTTCTCTGCCAATCCCACGTTTGCGCCAATCTTTTGCGACACAAAAACGATCAAATTGGATTTGTTCGTCACTTTGTTTTTGGTAACGTAAGGTAGCAATTGGCTGTTCGTTATGGATCATGACAAGGTTTGGGTAATAGGCATCCTTACCGTCAAATTCTAAATGAGCAGGTATTTCTTGCTCTAACACGAATACGTCATAACGTAAAACGTAACTGCTGGCTTTTATCCATTCTTCGGTTCCAAAATACGTTTCCATTGTTTTGCCTCCCTAGGGTTCTTTCCTGATTATAGCAAGGAAAACGTAGACCGCAAACAATGGAAAATCAAAAAGTAGGATTGACAGCATCGCTAAGAATACGTATACTGATAAAGTACAAAAAGGACATAGTTTGTTTTAGACTGACTCACAGAAAATTCTTTCTCGGCTGAAAAAAGAATAGTCACTGTTCAAACTGCTCCCTTTTTCAATTTGATAGAAATATCAACGCGACTCAGCGTTAACGAGTTTAAGAGGTAATGAGTAAACATCATTGCAATCAAGGTGGTACCGCGAGTTTTCGTCCTTGGCTGTAATGGTGTTTTTTGTCGTTTATTATGTAGAAAGAAGGTAAAACAATGAAAAAATTAAGCAGTGCAGAAGTACGTCAAATGTTTTTAGACTTTTTCCAAGAAAAAGGACATACGATCGAACCTAGTGCTTCACTAGTACCGGTCAATGATCCAACCTTATTATGGATCAACTCAGGAGTGGCGACACTAAAGAAATATTTTGATGGATCTGTTGTACCAGACAATCCAAGAATCACGAATGCGCAAAAATCGATTCGTACGAACGACATCGAAAATGTAGGGAAAACTGCACGTCATCATACGATGTTTGAAATGTTAGGGAACTTCTCGATCGGCGATTATTTCAAAGAAGAGGCAATCCACTGGGCATGGGAATTTTTAACAAGTCCAAAATGGATGGCGTTTGATCCTGAGAAATTATATGTCACTGTTTATCCAAAAGATACAGAAGCAAAACGTATCTGGCACGAAGAAGTAGGATTATCTCTTGACCATATCGTGGATGTAGAAGATAACTTTTGGGATATCGGTGCTGGACCATGTGGGCCAGATACAGAGATTTTTTATGATCGTGGCGAAGCCTATAATGACTTGGAAGAAGATGATCCTGAAAACTACCCTGGTGGCGAAAATGAACGTTATCTTGAAATCTGGAACTTAGTATTTTCAGAGTTCAACCACAAACCAGATAATACGTTTGAACCTCTTCCACATAAAAACATTGATACGGGCATGGGCTTGGAACGAATGGTTTCAATCGTTCAAGATGCACCAACCAACTTTGAAACAGATTTATTTATGCCGATCATCCATGCAGTTGAGCAATTGAGCAACAAAGTAAAATACGGTGAGGATGCCTTAACTGATATTTCATATAAAGTAATCGCTGACCATATCCGAGCATTATCCTTTGCAATCGGTGACGGGGCATTGCCTTCAAATGAAGGTCGTGGCTATGTCTTGCGTCGTTTGTTACGTCGAGCAGTCATGCACGGGAAAAAATTAGGGATCGAGCAAGCTTTCTTATACCGTTTAGTGCCTGTTGTTGGCGAAATCATGGAGAGCTACTACCCTGAAGTTTTGGAACAAAAAGAATTCATCGAAAAAGTCGTTCGTATGGAAGAAGAACGTTTCAATGAAACGATCAACGAAGGGCTTGAGATCTTGAACCAAGTGATCAAAGAGGTAAAACAAGCAAACGGAACAACGCTTGCCGGAAAAGATATCTTTAAACTTTACGATACGTATGGATTCCCAGTTGAATTGACAGAAGAAGTGGCGGAAGATGAAGGATTGAATGTCGATCACGCAGGCTTTGAAACAGAAATGCAGGCGCAACGTGATCGCGCGCGTGCGGCTCGTAATACAGAAACATCTATGGGTGTTCAATCTGCTTTATTGACAGATATCAAAGTAGATAGCACATTCATCGGTTATGACCATATTGAATCTGACAGTGAATTACTAGTGATCGTCCAAGACGAAACAATCGTCAGTGAACTATCAGATGGGGAAGCGCAATTGATCTTTGATCAAACACCATTTTATGCTGAAATGGGTGGACAAGTAGCCGATCAAGGTTGGATCATTGATGCCTCTGGTGAAACAGTAGCAAATGTGACTGATGTTCGTAAAGCACCAAATGGACAATTCTTGCATAAAGTAGAAGTCCTTTCTGAGATCAAAGAAGGAAACACCTATCATTTATTGATTGATGAACCAAGACGTAACCGAATCATCAAAAACCATACGGCTACTCACTTATTGCACAAAGCATTAAAAGAAGTATTAGGCGATCATGCCAACCAAGCAGGTTCATTGGTTGCACCAGGTCATTTGCGTTTTGACTTCACACATTTTGGTCAAATCACAAGTGAAGAATTAGCGAAAATGGAACAAATCGTAAACGAAAAAATCTGGGAAGCCATTCCTGTTGAAACGATCGAAACAGACATCGATACAGCGAAAAATATGGGCGCAATGGCATTGTTTGGCGAAAAATATGGCAACGAAGTCCGCGTGGTCAATATCGGCGGTTGGTCGATCGAGTTATGTGGTGGTACGCATGTTGGTAATACCGAAAACATCGGAATCTTTAAAATCGTTTCTGAATCAGGGATCGGTGCAGGGGTTCGTCGGATCGAAGCGGTGACAAGTAAAGAAGCTTATGAATTGTTGGAAAGCGAAGAACAACAACTAAAAGAAGTTGCGGCAATCGTGAAATCACCACAATTGAAAGAAGTCGTAGCTAAAGCAGAACAATTGCAACAACAATTAAGAGAACTACAAAAAGAAAATGAACAATTGGCAAGTAAGTTAGCCAACCAACAAGCAGGAGATATTTTCAAAAATGCAGAGACGATCAATGGTAAAACGATCATCACTGCACAAGTTAAAGTAAAAGACATAAATCAATTACGTCAATTAGCCGATCAATGGAAACAAAAAGCAGTTTCAGATATTCTTGTCTTGGCAAACGAACAAGAAGGAAAAGTCAGCTTGTTAGCAGCAATGACGCCTGAAGCAAATGAAGCAGGTTTAAAAGCTGGCGATTTGATCAAAGCAATCGCACCGAAAGTTGGCGGTGGTGGCGGTGGTCGTCCAGATATGGCGCAAGCAGGTGGAAAAAAACCAGCTGGTATCTCAGACGCATTGACAGAAGCAAAAACATGGTTAGAAAATAAATACAAGCAAGCGTAGTTTTTTACTACAAATAAATGGCAAGCGAGTTTGGGATGATTTCCCAAGCTCGTTGCTTTATTTTCATTGGCTCAACGGTTGTTGCTATGTACAAATTTATTGACAAATCAACAAAACGCTATAGGATTAGAGTAAAGCAAACAGGGGGAGATTCAATGAATAGCAAAAATAAAACATTTCGGTTAGTACTTCGTGCCATTTTGTTAGCCATCATTATCGTTCAATCAATGATTCCATGGTTAGGCTTTATCCCATTAGGTTTTATTAGCTTGACGATCATCCATATCACAGTAATCGTAGCGGCCGTAGTATTAGGACCGAAAGATGGCATGTTGATCGGCTTGTTCTGGGGAATTGCGACGATCATCCGAGCCTACGCGATGCCAACTACACCGTTCGATACATTGGTTTTTACCAATCCAATCATCTCAGTTGTACCCAGAGTTTTAGTGGGACTAGTGGCTGGCTTAGTATTCCATTGGTTGTATAAGCGTTCCTCTACGATCGTCGTACCGGCTGTTGTAGCTGGGATTCTAGGCTCTCTAGTCAATACGATCCTTGTTTTAGGATTTATGGGCTTATTTTATACGAATGCCACAGCTCAAGCTTATGGTGTCGATGCTTCGGTCTTGTTCAAGACACTTGCTGGGATTGCTGCAATCAATGGGATTCCAGAAGCTATCGGCGCGGGGATCATCACACCATTACTCGCCAAAGCATTATTTGCAGCAACACCTTTAAAACCTGAATGATATAAGACCAGCAATCACAGATAAAAGGAGTCACAAATTTGGCAAAGAAACAAGAAACACTAACAGCAAAAGAACGAACAAAAAAAGCATTGATGGCAGGAGTATGGGGACTGTTAACTAATGTGATCCTATTCGTTGCGAAATTGATGATCGGACTACTCTCTGGAAGTGTGTCGATCATGGCGGATGCCATCAACAGTTTGTCGGATACCGCTTCTTCTGTTTTGACTTTGGTTGGCTTCAAAATCGCGGCAAAACCAGCAGATCCGGAACATCCTTATGGACACGAACGTTTTGAATATATTAGTGGACTATTCGTATCTCTCATCATCACGTATGTCGGATTCCAGTTCTTACACTCCTCAATTGAAAAAATCATCGATCCGGAAAATATTGCCTTATCACCGATCATCTTTTTAGTTTTAGTCTTTTCGATTGCTTTAAAAGTTATTCAGGGACGTATGTACAAGAAAACCGCAAAAATGATCGATTCGGAAACGTTACATGCCACTGCCAAAGACAGTTATAATGATGTATATACGACCTTTGCTGTTTTACTCTCAGCTTCTGTCGAATGGTTGACAGAGTGGCGCGTGGATGGCTATATTGGCTTCTTGTTGGCACTTTACATTTTGTACAGCGGCGTAATGATGTTAAGAGAATTCGTATATGAATTATTAGGGAGCCGTCCTACTGTTGAACAGATCCAGGCGATGGAGGAGCAGCTAAATGGCTATACAAAAATACTCGGTTATCATGACTTGTTAGTGCATAATTACGGACCAAATCAACGTTTTGCTTCAGTTCACGTGGAAGTCGATGATCGGCTAGATTTGAATGAAGCACACAAGATCATGGACATTATCGAAAAGGATTTTAAACGATCATTAGGTGTAGAATTAGTCTGTCATCTAGATCCTGTACCAGTCAACAATGAGAATTATCAAGAGATTCTTAATGAGTTGAAAAAAATCATCAATGAGACAGCAGAAGGTCTGAAAATCCATGATTTCCGCATGATCCATAAAGGACAGATCCTACAATTTGATGTCGTTGTCCCTGAAGGTACGCGTTTGTCTGACGAGGAATTAGAACGAATGATGCGTATCCAAATAGAAAAGAGAGTCGGGCAGTATCAATTAGATATCACCTTTGATCATAATTATTTACTTTTCTAAATTGTTGACAAAAAATAATACGCGATGTTTAAATATCTATACGACCTATCTGTCGCGATGAGATTTTGACTAAACTTAAAATAAGCAAAAAACCTGAAATCTTAAATAATCGGGTTTTTTGCTTATTTTAAAACAAATCTTTTAGCCTTTCATTTTGGTTATTAGAAATACTATAATGGATGACAGTAGACTTTTACGTTATATTGTTCTGAAAGACGTACGTGTTTTCTAGGACAAAATAGGATAACCAAAACAGACAATGGCTGCTTCTTCGTTGTACCTACAAATGTTTGACTGAACCTAGATGAAAGTTTTCGCGGATTTGTTCGTCACGCTAAATCGAATTTTGATGGTGAAAGAATCAGAAGAGGCAACTTCTCGTCGGATTTAGACATGGACAAATAGTACATCCGAGGGATAATAAAAGGAAGTGAAAAATTTGGCAGAAAACTAAAAACAAATCCTCTTTTGGAACAGACTTCAATGATAGCTTTTATATCTTATCATGACCCATAAAGACAGCGTTGATAAAATAAACAGAATGATCGATACATATATGGATAGTCAGACTTTTTCAGAAAATACCTTGGAGATTATGAGGTCATGTTAGCTGAATTCGGCGTATGTTAATAGTTGACCAAAATAAAGCAGTCAAAAATTTTGTCGGAATCTAGCTATCAGGACTTATTTATTCTAATCGATAACTGGAAACAATAAACATTTATTTTGCCCTTACAATCTTTGAGTTAGTCCAAATAACAGCGACATAAAATTCTGAATATTTAGCAAATGTTTGAAAGAATCGTGTCTCAACATTTGTTGATCTATTATTATGAATATGTTCTTTTATAGACCGAGACAAAAGAAGAAGTTGACCGTATAAAGTGCTTGCAAATCAAGGTACGATTACTAATTGCTTTGTTCCAATATTTTATAAAAATTTTTGTAAAGCTTGTCTAGCTAGATTATCAGCGCCTTTATTTTTACTTTCAGGTACCCACTGAAGGATCAACATTGAAAAATCTTTTAATAGACTTTGTATTTTTTCTAAATAAGGTAAAAAATCTTTGTTGTTCGTATGATTTTTATCGATAGTTGATACAAGTACTTTACTATCGGAATAGCAGAGAATGATTTCTTCGGTCATCTGTCTATTCTTTAGAATTTCTAAAGTTTTTAAAAAGACTTCAAACTCGGCTTGATGGTTTGAACCAAAGGACAAAGGGATAGACAACTGTTCTTGTTGTTGATCAGCGATTATTAATATTCCTCCACCACTAGGTCCAGGGTTGCCTTTTGTTGATGCGTCAATGTATACTTTTAACATAAGGAAAAACACGCCCTTCAAAAATTGTCGGTTTGACTTATTATACCACTACAGATAAAGACACGAGGTTGAAGAATGAAAAAAAATATTCGCTGGCAGCCCGAAACGGCACAGTCGATCATTTATTGGTCATCAACATTTATTCTATTATTTTTGAGTTTGATTTTATCGTTAGAAAATACAAGGCCTTATTGGAAAAGTAATATTTTAATGGGAATTTTCTTTATTTTTCTTTTGCTAGGATTTCGACGCTCACTAGTTTTAAAGAAAGAGGCAATAAAAATAAAATATGCTGCTTTTTGGAGAGATCGCGACATACCTATCAATGAAATCAAGGAAGTCCACGTACAAAAACGTAAAGTATCTTTATCTCTTGTAAAAGGCAAAGAGCCATTCGTGATTTTCGTCAATCAGAAGGCACAAGGAAAATTGCTTGATCACTTGAAACATCCACATAAACAAACGATCAACACTTCTTCACTGTTAAAGAATACGAATGATTTAGTTGAGTAAAAAATAACAATAGAGACTTTAGCTATTTTTAACTGCACAGAGAGTCGTCTATAATAATAAAAAAGCTATTCCGAAAAACACCGGAATAGCTTATTTTGTTTGATTGGACTAAGCTTGATCATTGATCTTTTTGACATGGGCCGCCTGAATGCCTCGATTACCTTCAATGACGGTAAATTCTACCACTTGGTTTTCTTCAAGTGTTTTGAATCCTTCTTCTTCGATTGCAGTAAAATGTACGAAGATCTCTTCTGTTTTATCATAACTAATAAAGCCATATCCTTTTTTGTTATCGAACCATTTCACCATTCCTGTGGTCAAAACACTCACGACCTTTCTATGTCTGATCATAGCCTATATTATAAAGAGAATTAATAGGTACGTCAAATAAATTAAAAGTCAGTTTTTTTTGTTTTTTTTTACAAGGAAAACAGGTATAATGGATTTAACTTAACAAAATATAATTATTTTTATATATAGTTCGTGAAAAGGGGCGTTTTAATGAAGAATGATTTAGAAATTTCACAAGAAACACAGCTAAAACCGATAGTTAGAGTTGCGGATAGCATTGGAATCAATGAAGATGATTTGGAATTATATGGAAAATACAAAGCAAAAATAAACTTTACCGCAATAAATGATTTTTCGGAAAAAGAGGATGGTCGCCTCATATTGGTAACTTCTATCAATCCAACACCAGCGGGAGAAGGAAAATCAACAGTTACAGTCGGATTAGGTGACGCGTTGAACCAAATAGACAAAAAAGCAGTGATTGCATTGCGTGAGCCCTCATTAGGTCCGGTTATGGGAATCAAGGGCGGAGCGACAGGAGGTGGCTACGCACAAGTATTACCAATGGAAGATATCAATTTGCATTTTACTGGCGATATGCATGCCATCACTTCTGCAAACAATGCATTGTCAGCTCTATTAGATAATCATATCCATCAAGGAAATGAGCTGGGGATCGATCCTCGACGTGTCATTTGGAAACGTGTGGTGGATTTAAACGACCGAGCATTGCGAAATGTGATCGTTGGGCTGGGCGGACCGATGCAAGGGGTACCAAGAGAAGATGGATTCGACATTACTGTGGCTAGTGAAATCATGGCAATTTTGTGTTTAGCTGCTGATTTAGATGATTTAAAAGCTCGGTTAGCACGAATCGTGATTGGCTACACCTATGATCGTCGCCCTGTAACAGCAGGGGATCTAAAAGCAGAGGGTTCCCTTGCTTTGTTATTAAAAGATGCAATTAAACCGAATCTCGTACAAACGATCTATGGTACACCAGCATTTATCCATGGTGGACCATTTGCAAATATTGCTCATGGCTGTAATAGTGTACTAGCAACTAAAACTGCTTTGAAAATTGCGGATTATGTAGTGACTGAAGCTGGTTTTGGTGCTGATTTAGGAGGAGAAAAATTCCTAGATATCAAAGTTCCTAATTTGCAGAAAGCACCAGATGCGATTGTGATCGTAGCAACTGTCCGTGCGTTAAAAATGCACGGGGGATTGGATAAGGCAGAATTACAAAATGAAAATCTCAAGGCGTTGCAAACTGGATATGCGAACTTAAAACGGCATATTCGTAATATGAAAAGTTACCAGATTCCAGTGATCGTCGCAATCAATGAGTTTGTGACTGATACAGACGCTGAATTAGAATTACTGAAAGAATTGTGTGAAAAAGAAGGAGTCGTAGCAAAACGCGCAAGTGTTTGGGAAAATGGTGCGGAAGGTGGCGTGGACTTAGCAAAGGCAGTCGTAGAATTGATCGATACAGAAAGCGCGGATTACGTTCCATTGTACCAATCCAGTGATCCGATCAAAACAAAAGTCCAAGCGGTTGTTCAAAAAATCTACGGTGGCAAAGAAGTCTCTTTTAGTAAAAAAGCAGAAAATCAAATCATTGAATTTGAGAAAAATGGTTGGTCTGACTTACCGGTTTGTATGGCAAAAACCCAGTACTCTTTTTCTGATGATCCAACATTATTAGGTGCACCAGAGGATTTCACAATCACGATCCGTGAATTTGTACCTAAGTTAGGTGCCGGATTTTTAGTCGCTTTGACAGGCGAAGTGATGACGATGCCTGGATTACCAAAAAAACCAGCCGCCTTGAATATGAACGTAACGAATCAAGGAGAAGTAATCGGTTTATTCTAATCGAAAAATTAAAAATTTGAAGTAGTCTTAACTAGACCTTTTCAATATGAAAGTGCATAATCTAAAAAATAGAGCAACTATTTTCTTGCTCTTTGTCAATCAGGATTAATGCGTTGAAAAAAATCAAATCTGGATCAGAATGAACCTCATTCTGGTTCAGATTTTTTGTTATCTCACTTTAATTAATTGATTTAATAGATTCTATTTTTCATGTGGACAAACAGTTTAAATCCTTAAGATAATCGCTTTATTGTCTTTACGTGGGCATTCTTCGCTTCTATATTTTAATTAGAGTAAGGATAGATCATCTCATTGGTGATGCCTTCTACTGATTCATAAAAAAGAGCACACCTCTTTTTTGGAATGTTGAAACCCCAATCAATCAAGCATCATTACTTCAGTAAGAAATGGGTATTTATTTAGGTGCTCGGAAACTGTTGTATGTTTCATATTCACGCGGAAATGATTGCACGTTTTTTTAGTAGAAAGCGCCAGTTCTTGTTCAGTTTTTCTGCATAGCACGTATAGGCAACTCACTGAAAGCTTGAATCTATATTTGACAATATGACATCGATCAATCACTTCACTTGTATTTGGCAGAACACATTTGGCGGGCTGTAAGTAGTCGGGGTGCATGTCGGCGACTAAGAAGGATATTTCTTTCGATAATCTCAGTATATTTTGTAATGATTTCCTTCTATTAGAGCTTGTTATGTTTTTTTATCTCTAAAATGAAAATGGGACTGAAGAATTAATTCTACTTATTCAGTTCAAAAATTTTAAAAGAAATAATGCTTTTCCTGTATTTTTATTATCACTAATCTTCATTTTCTTTCTTTTGAAGCAATATATATTTCACATTTAGTAAGATATAGTTTACAATCAGGATGACTGTGAAGAATGGAGGTTAACCATCAAGTTGAAAAACATCCGAATGAAACTCGCGCGTTTAGCAAATGATTTAAGCCAAGAAGAATTGGCCCAACGTGTAGGAGTGACAAGGCAAACGATTGGATTGATTGAAGCAGGGAAGTATAATCCCACACTCAAGTTGTGTCAGGCCATCTGCCATGAATTAAATCAAACATTAGATGATCTATTTTGGGAGGATAAAGATGAAAAAGAATAAACTTAAAGATGAACGTATCGTACAGGTCAATAATCAAATACAAAGTGAAGCCTTTTTGTTATTATTGGTATTATTAGGGACTTCGATCTTTGTAAAAAGTTATTTGTTGGAGCAACCAGTTTCTGAAGTGTTTACCGAATTATTGTTGCTAGGAGTAGCGTTCATCTATTTATTGATCCGTGGCTCACTGATTGGTCACGAGCTTATCGATCAATCCAAACATGCAAAGAAATTACGAGTGTTAGCAGTCATTGTTGGAAGTGTATTCGTTTCTGCAGTTACTGGGGTGAGAAATTATAGCTTATATCATGAGTTATACACTGGTTATTTCGATCCTCATTTTTTAGCGATTTTAGGGATTACATTTATATCTTCGGCTTTATTTATGTCTGCCTTAGTGTTTTTGGTTTCTTCTGTCAATCGATTTGGGCAGAAAAGACTGGAAAGTAAATTAGAGGATGAAAATGAGGAAAAATGATTGCTGAAAAAGATGATATAAGGATCGATCCATTAGGGATAACAGAGATTCCGCTTGTGTTTTGATAGAGACTAACGCATAATAGGAGGAGCGAAAATGGAAGTGAATGTTACTAGAGATACGGGATTTTACGGAATGGGTAGTCCAATCACATTACGGGTGGATGATCGGAAAATCAGTTTGGGGCAAAACCAATCTGTTACTCTAGATGTAGACGCCCCGTTTCAGATGCAAGTCACCTTTTTTTGGCTCAAAAGTCCAGTCTATACGATAACAGAACCAACTAAAAACTATCGGATTACGATGAATTTATTGCTATTACAGTTATATCCCGTACTTTTCTTATTTACAGGGATCAGTGCTGTTGCTATTCAAAGTATCCTTTATAGTTTACTGATCGTCGTCGTAATGATTGGTTTCTTTCTATTTATAAAAAATAAAGCATATGTCATCAAGGAGGCTAGTGATGAAGAATTCTGATCTTTTTTTGAGTAGCTTTAATCGGATCGAAAAATGGATGCAAGAAGAGATGGGGAATCCACGAAATATGGGGTTCACTGAACTCGTTCGTCGTTTAGCACAAAAGCAACACCAAAGTATCAAAAAATATGAGGATGACTTACTACAGTTGGCTCAATTACGTAATGCGATCGTGCATGATCGGATCGCCGTCGATTTTATTATCGCTGAACCTAATGAATGGGCGACGAAGCGTATCCAAAGAATCGAGCAAGAACTGATTCGTCCAGAAACAGTGTTACCGCGTTTCGCAAAGCATGTAACTGGGTTTGAATGGGACATCCCATTACCTAGTTTGTTGGAGACTGTTGCTCAAAAGCGTTATTCTCAGTTCCCGCTTTATCATAAAGGAACATTCAAAGGATTAGTGACGTTGCGGATGTTAGGTTTTTGGTTAGCCAAAGAAAGTCATCATGGTGTGATCGATCTTCAAGGAAAAATAGCTGCCGATCTGATCACTCAAGATGGTAAGTACACCAATTATCATTTTGTATCCGCTCAGACAACGATTGCTGAAGTAGAAAAAATGTTTGGCGAGCAGGGTACGCTTGAGGCTGTGTTGATCACCAAAAACGGCGACCCTAACGGAAATTTATTAGGGATCATCAGACCAAGAGATATTTATCATGAAGTAGAAAAGGAATGATTGTTTGTTAGCGATATATTGGATTATAAGTGCGTTGATCATCGGCTTAGATCAATGGGTAAAATGGTTGATCGTCGATAACTTTGCTTTAGGAGAAACGAAATCAGTGATTCCAGGGATCTTGTCCTTGAATCATATCCGTAATTTAGGAGCAGCTTGGAGTTTACTAGAAGGAAAAATGTGGTTTTTTACTGTCGTGACGATCATTGCAGTTGTAGTGATCTTGACGTTGATGATCAAAAATCGTAGCAACGGAAATCGTTGGTTCATGATCGGTCTGACATTGATTCTAGCTGGAGCAATCGGTAACTTTATCGATCGTGTCCGTTTAGGGTATGTGATCGATATGTTCCAAACTGATTTCGTGAATTTCCCGATTTTTAATGTGGCAGACATTTCTCTAGTGATCGGTGTGATCTGCGTATTGATTTATATTATTTTAGATGAAAAGGAACAACGAAAAAAATGACACAATTAAAAGCAACTATCAAAGAAGAAAAAGGACGGATCGATAAAGTTCTGACAGCATTATTTGCGGATCATAGTCGTTCACAAGTTCAACAATGGTTGAAAGACGGTGCCGTTTCCGTAAATGGGGAACCAGTAAAAGCGAATTACAAAGTAAAATCGGCTGATGCAATCGTCGTGGAAGTACCAGAGCCTGAAGAACTTGAGATCGTAGCAGAAGACTTACCAATAGAAATCGTCTATGAAGATGACGACGTAGCTGTGGTCAATAAACCACAAGGCATGGTCGTTCATCCTTCTGCTGGTCATGCCCAAGGAACACTAGTCAATGCGTTGATGTACCATATGAAAAATCTATCATCGATCAATGGCGTGATCCGTCCAGGGATCGTCCATCGAATCGATAAAGACACGTCTGGATTATTGATGATCGCCAAAAATGATCAAGCCCATGAAGCGTTGGCGCAGCAATTGAAAGATAAAACTTCCCTAAGAAAATATATTGCTTTAGTCCATGGCGTTATTCCTCATGAAAAAGGGACGATCAATGCACCTATCGGGCGCTCAAAAGTCGATCGAAAAATGCAAGCGATCCGCGAAGATGGAAAACCAGCTGTGACGCATTTTACTGTACTAGAACGTTTTGAGAATTTCACTTTAGTAGAGTTACAATTAGAAACAGGGCGTACGCATCAGATCCGTGTGCATATGAAGTATATTGGTTATCCTTTAGCAGGTGATCCCGTATATGGACCAAAGAAAACCCTCAAAGGCAATGGCCAATTTTTACATGCGAAATTATTAGGTTTCACTCATCCTCAAACGAATGAACGAATGACCTTTGAGGCACCATTGCCAGAAGTTTTTGAAAAAACTTTAGAGAAGTTGAGAAAAGATATTGCTTTTTAAAGTACTTAACGGTATAGTAATAAACAATAAAAGAAAAACTTAATAGCAGTCCTTTAAGTTTAGTCCCGTGAGGCTAAGAAGGGTGTGAGTAAGAATTCCTGTGGTGCGCCATAGCGAGACTTGCTCAATGACGTCGCATACACAAAGCGACCGGTGTGGTAGTATACACTCAGTCTAAACATTCCTCCTGTCCTCTTAGGGCAGGAGTTTTTTTGTGTAAAAAATGGAGGGGGAAAAATGATGCAAGCAAAAGAAGTAGTGGATCAAGTAACGATGAAACGAGCGCTAACACGTATCACTTACGAAATCATCGAAAGAAATCAAAGTATCGAAGAGATCGTCTTAGTCGGAATCAAAACGAGAGGGATCTACATCGCTGCTCGAATTGCCGAACGTCTGAAACAACTCGAAAATATCGAAGTACCTGTAGGAGAACTTGATATCACATTGTACCGTGACGATAAAAAAGAGATCGCTCAAGAACCAGAATTGCATTCTTCAGATATTCCAGTCAGTTTAGAAGGAAAAGAAGTTATCTTGATCGATGATGTGTTATACACAGGACGGACGATCCGCGCTGCAATGGATGCAGTCATGGACTTTGGTCGTCCAAGAAAAATCTCACTAGCAGTTCTAGTTGATCGGGGACACCGAGAATTACCGATCCGCGCAGATTACGTAGGAAAAAATATCCCTACAGCAAAAAAAGAAGAAATCTTAGTAGAGATGCAAGAATTAGATGGACAAGATCGCATCATGATCTTAAACGAGGAAAAGTAGAGGAGTAAGGCAAGATGGCAGAAGAAAAAAAGTTCCACAACGATAGTGTGGTATTAGACATCCATGATCGACCAACCATTGGACACTGGGTGGGTTTAAGTTTACAGCATTTATTCACGATGTTCGGTGCAACTGTCTTAGTACCGATCTTAGTCGGAATCGACCCTGGGATTGCCTTGGTCAGTTCAGGATTAGGAACGATCGTTTACTTGATTACAACAAAAGGGAAGATTCCAGCATATCTAGGCAGTAGCTTTGCGTTCATCGCCGCTATGCAGATGTTGATGAAAACCGACGGCTTCCCGGCGATCGCACAAGGCGCGATGACAACAGCACTTGTCTATCTGATCGTTGCGTTGATCATCAAGAAAATCGGTTCGGCTTGGTTAGACAAAATCTTGCCACCGATCGTGGTTGGCCCAGTCATCATGGTCATCGGTTTAGGTTTAGCTGCCAACGCAGCAAACAACGCGATGTTCAATCAAGACCATTACGATTTCAAATATCTATCAGTTGCGTTGATCACTTTAGGATTGACGATTTTCTTCAATATGTTCTTACGCGGGTTTCTAGGATTATTACCGATCTTGCTTGGCATCATCTCTGGTTACATCGTGGCTTTGCTTTTCGGGATAGTTGACACCCAACCAATCATCGATGCGCCATGGTTCGCGCTGCCTAACTTTGAGATTCCATTTGTGCAATATCAACCGAAGTTATATATAGGGGCAATCACTACGATGGCACCGATCGCCTTTGTCACAATGACCGAACACATCGGCCATTTGATGGTCTTGAACAAATTGACCAAACGAAATTTCTTTGAAGATCCAGGCTTACACCGTACATTGACAGGAGATGGCTTGGCTCAATTAGTGGCAGCTTTTGTTGGTGGGCCGCCAGTGACAAGTTATGGTGAAAATATCGGCGTCTTGGCAATCACTCGCGTACACAGCGTGTTCGTGATCGGAGGCGCAGCGGTCTTCGCAGTGATCCTTGGCTTCATTGGCAAACTAAGTGCTTTGATATTAAGTATTCCTGGCCCAGTCATTTCAGGTATCAGTTTCATCCTATTCGGAGTGATTGCGGCAAGTGGGATGAAAATCTTAGTCGAAAACAAAATCGATTTTGATAAAAAGAAAAATCTATTGATTGCTTCAGTCATCTTAGTCGTAGGTATCGGGGGATTAGTCCTAGAAGTCGGGACATTCACTTTATCTGCCATGGCACTAGCAACAGTTTTAGGAATCATTTTAAATCTTATCTTACCAGAAACTTCACGCAGCGAAGAAAATTAAGGAGGACATCGCATGATCATCAAATCAGAACGCATCAGTTTAAAACACTTATTAACGGTAGAAGCATTAACAGACCAAGAAGTAATGGGGTTGATCCGACGAGGACAAGAGTTCAAACAGGGCGCAACTTGGTCACCACAAAAATCCCAATATTTTGCAACGAACTTGTTCTTTGAAAACAGTACACGAACGCATAAAAGTTTTGATGTAGCAGAAAAGAAACTTGGTCTTGAAGTGATCGAATTTGAAGCAAGTACAAGTTCAGTTACAAAAGGTGAAACATTATACGATACCGTTCTAACGATGTCTGCACTTGGGGTGGATGTAGCTGTTATCCGTCATGGAGATGAAAACTACTATGACGAATTGATCCAAAGTAAAACGATCCAATGCTCGATCATCAATGGCGGTGACGGTAGCGGGCAACATCCAACGCAGTGCTTACTTGATTTGATGACGATCTATGAAGAATTTGGCTATTTTGAAGGCTTGAAAGTGGCGATTGTCGGAGATATCACACATTCTCGTGTCGCAAAATCGAATATGCAGATGTTGAAACGTCTTGGCGCACAGGTTTTCTTCTCAGGTCCAAGAGAATGGTATGACGATGAATTTGAAGTTTACGGTCATTACTTACCACTAGATGACTTGCTGGATCAAGTCGATGTCATGATGATGTTACGTGTGCAACATGAACGCCACGATGGAAAAGAAAGTTTTTCAAAAGAAGGCTATCATCAAGAGTACGGCTTGACAGTCGAACGCGCTAAAAAAATGCAAAAACATGCAATCATCATGCACCCGGCACCAGTCAATCGAGATGTCGAATTGGCGGATTCACTGGTTGAAGGGTTACAGTCACGGATCATTCAACAAATGAGCAATGGTGTATTTGTCAGAATGGCGATCTTAGAAGCTGTATTAAGTGGAAAAGCATAAACATAAGAGGAGGAAGAAACATGAAAACACTCATTAAAAACGGTCAAATCAATACAAAAAGAAATGAAACAACACCAGCAGAAATTTGGATCGAAGAAGGAAAGATCAAAGCAATCGGTACAGGCTTTCCTGAGGCTGAATTTGATGAAGTGTTTGATGCACAAGGGCAGTTGATCACACCTGGATTAGTGGATGTCCATGTCCATCTGAGAGAGCCTGGCTTTACTTACAAGGAAACGATCGAAGCTGGCACGAAAGCAGCTGCTCGAGGTGGGTTCACCACTGTTTGTGCGATGCCAAATCTTGACCCAGTACCTGATACAGCAGAAAAATTAAAACAAGTCTATGACATCATCAAACGTGATGCTGTCGTCAAAGTATTACAGTATGCACCGATCACTGAAAATCTTCGAAGTGAAGAACTGGTCGATCAAGAAGCATTGATCAATGAAGGCGCATTTGCTTTTACCAATGATGGTGTCGGCGTGCAAACAGCAGGCACGATGTACTTAGCGATGAAAGAAGCTGCGAAAAACAATAAAGCACTCGTTGCTCACACAGAAGATGAATCATTATTATTTGGCGGTGTGATGCACGCAGGAGAAAAAGCAGAAGAGCTAGGGTTGCCAGGTATTTTGAGTGTGACTGAGTCTTCTCAAATTGCTCGTGATCTCCTATTAGCGGAAGCAACAGGCGTTCACTATCATGTCTGCCATGTTTCAACAAAAGAAAGTGTGCGGGTGATCCGCGATGCGAAAAAAGCCGGGATTCACGTGACTGCAGAGGTTTCACCGCATCATCTGATCTTGATCGATGAAGATATCCCAGAAGATTTTGGTTTTTGGAAAATGAATCCACCGTTGAGAGGCAAAGCCGATCGCGAGGCATTGATCGAAGGCTTGCTTGATGGCACGATCGATTGTATTGCCACCGACCATGCTCCACACGGATTAGAAGAAAAAAGTCAAAGTTTCTTGCAATCACCTTTCGGGATCGTTGGAAGTGAAACAGCCTTCCAACTCGTGTATACACATTTTGTTGAAACAGGAAAATTCACACTAGAGCAAGTGATTGACTGGATGACAGTCAAACCAGCAGCCATCTTTGGTTTGGAAGCTGGCACCTTGACGATCGGCGCACCAGCAGACTTGGCAGTTTACGATATTGCGCATTCTGCAGTAATCGAAAAAAAAGATTTCTTATCAAAAGGCGAGAACACACCTTTCGTCGGTTGGGAAATCAAAGGGGAAACATTGATGACATTTGTCAACGGAAAACTTGTTTGGCATAAGGGGGAATAATTGGATGGAACGGTTGCTGATTTTAGAAGATGGCACAGTATTTAAAGGGAAATCATTTGGCGCGACAGCCAATGTGTTTGGAGAAATCGTCTTTACGACAAGTATGACAGGATATCAAGAAACGATCACAGACCAAAGTTTTAATGGACAGATCATTACATTTACGTACCCGATGGTAGGGAATTATGGCGTCAACCGTGATGATTATGAATCGATTGCACCAACGTGTAAAGGTGTAGTGGTCAAAGAGCATGCACGTGTTGCGTCAAATTGGCGTAACCAAATGACATTAGACGAGTTCTTGAAACAAAAAGGAATCCCTGGTATCTCTGGCATCGATACACGGGCGTTGACACGAAAAATCCGTGAAGTTGGGACGATGAAAGCCAGTATTGTGGATGCAGGCGACACATTTGAACATGCGTTTGACCAACTAAAAGCAACCGTCTTGGCAACGAACCAAGTCCAACAAGTTTCAACCAATAAACCTTATCCTAGCCCAGGAACAGGAAGAAATGTGGCAGTCATTGATTTTGGATTGAAACATAGCATCTTACGTGAATTGAGTAAGCGTGACTGTAATTTAACAGTCTTACCGTACAATACGGATGCGGAAACGATCCTTTCATTATCGCCAGACGGCGTGATGCTGACGAATGGACCAGGGGATCCGAAAGATGTACCAGAAGCGATCGAGATGATCAAACAAATCCAAGGAAAAATCCCGATTTTCGGCATCTGCTTGGGGCATCAACTTTTTGCACTAGCAAATGGTGCAGATACGTACAAGATGAAATTTGGTCATCGTGGACTGAATCATCCTGTGCGTGAAGTTGCAACAGGAAGAATCGATTTTACGTCACAAAACCATGGCTATGCGGTAAATGAACAAACGATCGATCCGGAAAAATTAATTGTCACTCATGTGGAAGTCAATGATGGCACAGTCGAAGGTGTCCGTCACCGTCGCTATCCTGCCTTCAGTGTGCAATTCCATCCAGATGCAGCACCTGGCCCACATGATGCACTACATTTATTTGATGAATTTATGGAAATGATGGACGCTGGAAAGGAGCAATTCTAATGCCAAAACGCACAGATATCAATAAAATCATGGTGATCGGTTCTGGTCCGATCATCATTGGTCAAGCCGCTGAGTTTGACTATGCAGGTACACAGGCTTGTCTTGCTTTAAAAGAAGAAGGCTACGAAGTCGTCTTAGTCAACTCCAATCCAGCAACGATCATGACTGATAAAGAAATTGCCGATCAAGTCTACCTAGAACCAATCACATTAGAATTTGTCTCACGAATTTTGCGAAAAGAACGTCCTGATGCGATCTTACCGACATTAGGTGGGCAAACAGGTTTGAATATGGCGATGGAATTAGCTGAATCAGGAATCTTGGACGAATTAGGCATCGAATTATTAGGGACGAAATTAAGTGCGATCGACCAAGCAGAAGATCGTGACTTGTTCAAAAAGTTGATGGAAGAATTAAATCAACCGATCCCAGAATCAGAAATCGTGACAACGGTGGAAGAAGCAGTCGCCTTTGCCAATAAAATCGGTTACCCGATCATCGTTCGACCAGCCTTCACATTAGGGGGGACTGGTGGTGGTATGTGTGAGAATGAAGCCGAACTACGACAAATCGCGGAAAATGGCTTGAGCTTGTCGCCCGTCACACAATGTTTGATTGAACGTAGTATTGCAGGCTTCAAGGAAATCGAATATGAAGTGATGCGCGACTCTGCCGATAATGCCATCGTTGTCTGCAACATGGAAAATTTCGATGCAGTCGGTATCCATACAGGGGATTCAATCGTCTTTGCACCGAGTCAAACATTAGCAGACCATGAATATCAAATGTTAAGAGATGCGTCACTATCGATCATCCGTGCATTGAAAATCGAAGGTGGCTGTAACGTTCAGTTAGCATTAGACCCTCATAGTTTCAACTACTATGTCATCGAAGTGAACCCTCGTGTTTCACGCTCCTCTGCTTTAGCAAGTAAAGCGACCGGCTATCCGATCGCAAAATTAGCAGCTAAAATCGCGTTAGGCTTGACCTTGGATGAAATGAAAAATCCAGTAACAGGAACGACTTATGCAGAATTTGAGCCCGCATTGGATTATGTAGTAGCAAAAATCCCACGTTGGCCTTTCGACAAATTCGAAAACGGTGAACGTGTCTTAGGCACGCAAATGAAAGCAACCGGCGAAGTGATGGCGATCGGTCGTAACATCGAAGAATCTTTATTAAAAGCCGTTCGTTCATTAGAAATCGGGGCGCACCACCTTGAATTGCCAGAACTAAAGACAGTCAGTGAAGAACGTTTGATGGAGAAAATCGTCCGAGCACAAGATGATCGTTTATTCTACTTAGCCGAAGCGATCCGTCGTGGCTATCCGATCCAAGAATTGGCAGACTTGACGAAAATCGATTTATTCTTCTTGGATAAATTGTTGCATATCATTGAATTAGAAGAGGAGCTTTCGGCACAACCGAATCAGCTGGATCTACTTCTTGCTGTGAAACAAAATGGCTTCACAGATCGCAAAATTGCGGAATTGTGGAAAACGACGACGGAAGCGATTCGCCAATTACGTACGGATAAGAACATTCAACCTGTTTACAAAATGGTCGATACGTGTGCTGCCGAATTTGAATCCCACACACCTTACTTCTATAGTACGTATGAAATCGAAAATGAAAGCCATCGTTCAGAAAAACCTTCTGTTCTAGTACTTGGTTCTGGACCGATCCGTATCGGACAAGGGGTAGAATTTGATTATGCAACAGTTCATTCAGTCAAAGCCATTCAACAAGCAGGCTATGAAGCAATCATCATGAATAGTAATCCTGAAACCGTTTCGACAGATTTCTCGATTTCTGATAAACTTTACTTTGAGCCTTTGACTTTTGAAGATGTGATGAATGTCATCGAGTTGGAACAACCAATCGGTGTCATCGTCCAATTTGGAGGACAAACAGCGATCAATCTAGCTGAACCATTAGCAAAAGCAGGTGTAAAAATCCTAGGCACAACGATCGAAGACCTTGATCGTGCGGAGAACCGTGATCTATTCGAACAAGCGTTACAAGAATTAGGGGTGCCTCAGCCACTAGGAGATACTGCGACAAGTAAAGAAGAAGCAGTTGCAGTTGCCAATAAAATCGGCTATCCAGTACTTGTTCGTCCAAGCTATGTCTTGGGAGGTCGGGCAATGGAGATCGTTGAGAACCAACGCGATCTAGAAGATTATATGGAACATGCGGTCAAAGCTTCACCAGAACATCCAGTCTTAGTCGATCGTTACTTGATCGGTAGTGAGTGCGAAGTCGATGCGATCTGTGATGGCGAAACCGTCTTGATCCCAGGAATCATGGAACATATCGAACGTGCAGGGGTCCATTCAGGCGATTCTATGGCGGTTTATCCACCACAAGCGCTGTCAGAGGAAATCAAGCAAACAATCGAAGATTACACGATCCGTTTAGCACGAGGGTTGAATTGTATCGGGATGATGAACATCCAATTCGTGATCCATGACAACCAAGTATATGTCATCGAAGTGAACCCACGTGCGAGTCGAACGGTTCCTTTCTTGAGCAAAGTGACGAATATCCCGATGGCACAGATCGCGACAAAAGCCATCTTAGGAGAAAAATTGAAAGACTTAGGCTATGAAGATGGTTTGTACTCTGAAACTGCCAACGTCCATGTCAAAGCGCCAGTTTTCTCATTTACGAAGTTGCATAAAGTGGACACTTATTTAGGCCCAGAGATGAAATCGACAGGTGAAGTCATGGGTTCGGATCAAAACTTAGACAAAGCGCTGTATAAAGCGTTCGAAGCATCTGGTTTACGCTTGCCTGATTATGGTGCTGTCTTGTTTACGATCGCCGATGAAACGAAAGAAGAAGCCTTAGGTCTAGCAAAACGCTTCGCAGAAATCGGCTATAGCTTATTGGCAACGAAAAATACCGCAGTGTTCTTTGAACAACACGGACTTGTGGTGACACCAGTAGCTAAAATCTCTGAGGAAACAAAAGAGAAAAATGTCGTTGACCTGATTCGTGCGGGCAAAGCACAAGTGGTCGTCAATACCATTGATAAAGATCGTGGGAATGCGTCAAAAGATGGTTTTATCATTCGACGTGAAGCAGTAGAGCATGGCACGCCATTGTTTACTTCCCTTGATACTGCGGATGCGATCGCCCGCGTGATGGAATCCCGAGCATTTTCAACACAAGCAATCTAATCGTGGAGGGCAATTGCCCTCCTATTTAAAAAATGAAAAAAGCAAAGCAGTCTAGCGAAAAGTCCCAAAACATAGGAGTGTTAAGATGAAACAAGAAGTAATGAAAATCGTTCACCAACGGCAACTAGCACCACGAATCTATGAAATGACACTGACTGGGGAATTAGTCCAAGAAATGACACGCCCTGGACAATTCCTTCATATTCGCGTACCTCGAGCAGATTTGTTGTTGCGCCGACCAATCAGTATCAACCAGATCGATCAATCACAAAAAACTTGTCGTATCATCTACCGTGTAGAAGGAGACGGAACAAAGCATTTCGCAGAATTGACTGCTGGTGATTCTTTAGACGTCTTAGGGCCTTTAGGGAATGGCTTCGATCTTTCAGGATTAACGAACAAAGATGAGGTCTTCATTGTCGGTGGAGGGATCGGTGTTCCTCCTTTATACGAACTATCGAAACAGCTGAAGGAACGAGACGTCAAAGCGATTCACTTTCTAGGCTTTGCTTCACAAGAAGTAATGTATTATGAAGAAGAATTTCTAAAGCTAGGTGATACAAGGATCGCAACGGATGACGGCACCTATGGACTCCATGGGAATGTCGGTAATCTATTACTTGCGGCAAAAGATAAGCCTGCTGCTATTTTTGCATGCGGTTCAAATGGATTACTAAAGACAGTGGAACAGCTTTTCGCCGGTCATCCTAACGTCCAATTGTCGTTAGAGTCTCGCATGGCCTGTGGTGTCGGTGCATGTTACGCATGTGTCTGTCATGTCCCAGGCGATGAAACAGGAACGAAAAGCTTGAAAGTCTGTGATGAAGGACCGATTTTCCAAGCAGGAGAGGTGATTTTATGAGTAACCCTTTAGCAGTTAAACTTCCAGGACTAAACTTGAAGAATCCAATCATGCCAGCAAGTGGCTGCTTTGGATTTGGCAAAGAATATGGCAAATACTACGATTTGAACCAACTTGGCGCAATCATGGTCAAGGCGACGACACCTAAAGCGCGCTTTGGTAATCCCACGCCGCGAGTAGCAGAAACACCTTCTGGGATGCTCAATGCGATCGGGTTGCAAAATCCTGGAATGGAAGTGGTCATGGAAAAATCGCTACCTGAATTAGCCACCTATAAAGATTTGCCGATCATAGCAAATGTCGCTGGCGCCTGTGAAGAAGACTATGTTGAAGTTTGTGGCAAGATCGGTGATGCACCGAATGTCCATGCCATCGAACTTAATATCTCGTGTCCAAATGTCAAACATGGCGGAATTGCTTTTGGTACTGACCCAGATGTGGCGTTCCAACTGACACAAGCGGTGAAAAAAGTGGCGAATGTCCCTGTCTATGTCAAATTATCTCCTAATGTTACGGATATCGTGCCAGTGGCACAGGCTATTGAAGCTGGCGGCGCCGATGGGTTTACGATGATCAATACCTTGCTGGGGATGCGTATCGATCTGAAAACTAGAAAACCGATTCTTGCCAATCAAACAGGCGGTCTCTCAGGACCAGCAATCAAACCGGTGGCTATTCGTTTGATCCATCAGGTGGCAAGTGTCTCAAACTTGCCGATCATTGGGATGGGCGGTGTGCAAACCGTTGATGATGTACTGGAGATGTATATGGCAGGTGCAAGTGCAGTTGCTGTTGGGACAGCCAACTTTACCGACCCTTATATCTGTCCAAAACTGATTGCAGACCTACCAGCGAGAATGAGCGAGTTAGGCATTGAGTCTTTAGAGCAATTGATCAAAGAAGTGAAAGAAGGTAGAAATCAATGAATCAACGACCAATTATTGCTTTAGATTTTTCATCTTGGCAAGAAGTAGAAACCTTTATGCAACGTTTCCCAGAAGACGAAAAGTTATTCGTTAAAATCGGTATGGAGCTCTTTTATCAAGAAGGACCAATCATCGTTCGTTGGTTAAAAGACGCTGGACATGACGTTTTCTTAGATTTGAAATTACATGATATCCCAAATACCGTAGAAAAAGCGATGCAAGGCCTAGCAAAATTAGGCGTAGACATTACTTGTGTCCATGCTGCCGGCGGTATCCGTATGATGGAAGCGGCGATGCGTGGCTTGACAGATGGAACACCCGAAGGTAAGAAACGACCTTTACTTTTAGCAATCACGCAACTGACTTCCACAAGTGAAGAAGAGATGCACCATGATCAACTGATCGAAGTACCCTTAGAAGAAAGTGTGATCCACTACGCAGCTTGTGCAAAAGAAGCAGGTTTAGATGGGGTCGTATCTTCAGCACTTGAAGTGGCATCGATCAAAGCAAAAGCAGGTGACACATTTACGTGTCTAACCCCTGGCATCCGACCGGAAGGAACAGTTGCTGGTGACCAAACCAGAATCG
The DNA here is from genome assembly GCF_051714725.1 of Enterococcus sp. AZ095b. Classification (NCBI taxonomy): domain Bacteria; kingdom Bacillati; phylum Bacillota; class Bacilli; order Lactobacillales; family Enterococcaceae; genus Enterococcus; species Enterococcus sp. AZ095b. The sequence continues at coordinate 1,435,666 of NZ_JBIOSL010000001.1, forward strand.
TGACACCAGCCCGTGCAAAAGAAATCGGCTCAACCTTTATCGTTGTCGGTCGACCTATCACACAAGCAGAAGATCCTTACCAAGCCTATCAAACAATCAAAGCAGAATGGAGTCGTTGATCTATGAATATCGAACAAACTATTGCCAAAGACCTTTTAGAAATCGAAGCTGTTTTCTTAAGCCCAAACCAACCATTTACTTGGGCAAGTGGCATCAAAAGCCCCATCTATTGTGACAATCGCATCACGATGAGTTATCCAAAAGTAAGAAAAGAAATCGCTCAAGGATTAGCTGAAAAAATCAAGCAAGAATTTCCAGAAGTCGAAGTGATTGCTGGAACGGCAACTGCAGGAATCCCTCATGCAGCATGGGTAGCTGAGATCTTAGACTTACCAATGGTCTATATTCGCAGCAAAGCGAAAGCTCATGGCAAAGGGAACCAAATCGAAGGACGGATCTTCGAAGGACAAAAAATGGTGGTCATTGAAGATTTGATCTCAACAGGTGGAAGTGTACTAGAAGCCGCTGAAGCAGCGAAACGAGAAGGTGCGGATGTTTTAGGTGTCGCAGCTATCTTTACTTACGAGTTGCCAAAAGGAAAAGCTAACTTTGAAGCAGCGGGTCTACCATTGGTTACTTTGACGAATTATTCTGTGCTGATCGAATTTGCTTTAGAAAATAAAACCATCGACGAAACAGAATTAGCTTTACTAAAAGAATGGAAAAAAGATCCTGAGAACTGGGTGACGGATTAAGTTGAAAAATGGGCGGAAAACATTTGTTGTTTCAGCCCTTTTTCTATTTGTGGAATAGCTAAATCCTGATGATACATAGTAAAAACTATTCTTTTATAAATGAAAACCTCTAAAGATAATAAGCTGAAAATTTGCGAATTCAAGTTATTTAATGATAAGATTATCGGAAAAGTCATCTCAAGGAGGAGGAATCTTTATGGGATTGAATGAATTTATTTTAGGACTAAATAACTTAGAAAGAATCACACGGGCGCCAGGTTTCTTCAAACACACTGAACATACTGTTGCGGCTCATTCCTATCGTGTGGCTTCAATTGCGCAAGTCTTAGGTGATATTGAAGAACTCCATGGGCAATCAATCGATTGGAAACTCTTGTATGAAAAAGCTTTGAACCATGATTACACTGAACGTTTTATCGGCGACATCAAAACTCCAGTAAAATATGCAAGTAAAGAGTTGCGGGGGATGCTACAGACTGTCGAAGAAAAAATGACGGATGAGTTCATCAATCAAGAAATTCCCGAAGCGTTACAAGACGTCTATCGTCGCCGCTTGTTCGAAGGAAAAGACGATACGGTCGAAGGCGAATTATTAGCAGTTTCAGATAAAATCGATTTGTTGTACGAATCATTTGATGAGATCAGTAAAAATAATCCGGAGAAAGTCTATAAAGAGATGTTTATTGAGGCAGTCACAACGATCAAAGGCTTCGACCATCGACCTTCCGTCCAATATTTTTTCAAGGAGATCTTTCCGGAGTTGCTCAATCAAGAATTCTATGGAAAAGAGGATTTCTTAGCAGCTGTTTCAAACATTGTCAAAAAAGAAAAAGAATAGTCGAAGTGCCTTGTAGGTAACTGATTCAGGAGGAATTTTAGTTGAAGAAGAATATGGATGTTGAGTGGGGTTATTCTGGTGAAAGAGGACCGGAACATTGGGCAGGATTGTGCGATTGGTTTGCAAAAGGAGCCGAATTTGAGTGGCAATCGCCCATTTCTCTAGTTACATGTGAAGAAAGCAGTGACACGAAAGAAACACTGTCTTTTCATTATCAGAAGCAACGCTTCACGGATAAGGAGTTCAAGAACACGATCCATCTTGTGCCATACGATCAAATCAGTTACGTTCTTTTCAATGAAGACAAATACTATTTGACCGACATCCATTTTCATATGCCGTCAGAACACGTCATCAATGGGAAACAAGAAGATATCGAGTTTCACTTTGTCCATACGAACGAACGACAAGAAAACTTAGTGGTTGGTGCGATGTACCATCTATCAAATGATGAGGGTTGGTTGTACGATCGCCAAAATGGCGACAAATGGGATCTCGATGCCCATGAGCATTGGACCGATGCCTCTGTCTTTTTCCCTGAGCAGAAAAGTCATTATCATTACGTTGGTTCATTGACCACTCCGCCAACGAGTGGGCCGATCCAATGGTTCGTCATGGATCAAGTCGGTCAATTGAATCGTGATTTTTTGATCCCATTCAAAGGACAATATGCGCAACCAAATAATCGTCCATTACAACCACTAAAGGAACGAAAAATTTATTATTACAAGGGGACGAAATGAACATCCAACAATTGAAATATGTCACTGCGGTAGCGAATAATGGAAGTTTTCGAGAAGCAGCAAAAAAATTGTTTGTTTCTCAACCAAGCCTTTCTGCAGCGATCAAAGAATTGGAAAATGAATTAAGTATCACTTTATTTACCCGCACGAATCGAGGTGCCTATCTAACAGAAGATGGTCAAGCCTTTTTAAAACGGGCGGAACGGATTTTAGTACAATTAGATTCTTTGGAAAACTATTACCAAAAAAGTGAAAAGCGAGAAAGCTTTTCGATTGCTTCACAACACTATGATTTTCTAGGACCATTGACTGCGCAACTGATCGAGACGTTTAAAGCAGAAGTGAAGCAGTTTCGGATCATGGAAACGACAACAGCAAACGTGATCGAAGAAGTCCAACAGCAGCAAAGCGAGTTAGGTATCCTTTATATGAATGACCATAATCGCACAGGGATCAAGCGTTACTTAGAACAAGGGGAATTAGTCGCGCAGTCTTTAGGAACATTTAAGACCCATATCTTTCTTAGACAGCGCCATCCACTTGCCCAGCAAGAAGAAATAAAGGTAGAAGAGTTAGCAGCATTTCCACAAGTTCGGTTTACACAAGATGGCAATAATTTTCCTTACTTTTATGAAGATCTAATTGAGATCCCTGAACAAGAATCGGTGATCTATACGAGTGACCGTGGCACGTTGATGAACATTGTGTTAGAAACAGATGCCTATGCTTCAGGCTCTGGCATCGTGATCGGGGAGATCAAAGAATATTTACGCTTGATTCCTTTAGCGGATAGTCCGATGAATGAGTTATATGTCATTTATTCTGGAAAGCAGCCATTAAGTGATATCGCCAAGAAGTTTATCACAAGTATCCAACAGGTGATGAAACAGGTAAAGTGAACGTTTAAAATCGAATCAATCCTTTCATTGGAAAAGAAGGTAAAGCAAAAGATAAGTCGTGAAATCAGTGAATGTTGATTTCAGGCTTATTTTTTTGTTCTTTCAAGTCTGACTGTATTGTTGCAGTAAAGTACATAATATCATTAATAAAACGATCGGTAACGATTTCATCATCGGTTTATCAATAATGATAAAGGGGATCAGCAAAATGAAAAAAGTAATTAAATTAATGTTAGGAGTAGTGGGAGCGACGAGTGTAGGACTATTTAAAGGGGAGTCTGTTGCTTGTGCGGATGATTCGCTTCCACAAATCGGAGAAGGGTATTTGAAATCGGTCAATCAAAGCACGATCGATCGCATGAGTACGATGGCCTATGCTTTATCCTACCAAATGTATCAATGGGGAGATATTGGTGTGAATGAAAGACTCACTGGCAATGAATACAATCCAAAAAATGTGTCCAGTCAATCCTATTCAGTAGGAGTCAATAGTGATATGGGAACGAAACAAACGTCAAAAACTGTGAATACAAGTGTTTTTCATAATCAAACAAATCAAGATCAAACGTTTACCACACCTTCTTATACCGAAACTTATATAGATTCGATTACGACATCAACCACACATTCTGCAGGTATTTCTACATCAGCGAGTACTGAAATCAGGGTACCAATGTTTGGCTCGGCAAGTATGGGTCTTGAATTAAGTTACAATTTTAGTACAACCACTTCGCATACACGGGAGACACAAAAAGGCTGGACTGTTCCTGGTCAAGCCATCAATGTTCGACCGGGACATACAGTCGAAGTCAATTGGGTATTTTATACGGGTGAAGCAACAGGAACGGTTGATTTGCAAGAACGCATCCGAGCAGATATCCCATACAAAAAAGATGCTGCTGGGCGCATCCATACATATGGACTTGGAATGGTAGTTGGCGACCGCCAAGTGCTGTCAGATAGTTATTGGTATCGCTATATCACAGAAACTCGTAATAACTGGAAGAAAGTCGATGCAAATGTGGCAGGACATAAAATTGGTGCTGGTACCTATCGTGTCGATTATGGTTCAGGATTTGTCTTAGAAGCCTTTGACCGTACAACTGGCACAAAAGAAATCATTGCGACAGGCTACCAATTTTAATTGAAGATAGTTTTAAACACACAAAAAAACCGATCGTCAGAAGTCATGACTTCTTGACGTCGGTTTTTTTAGCAAAATCAATCTTTCGTCATTGCTTGGATTTTTTCTTCTTCTGGCGTCACAATGATCGTTTTTTGGTTTTCGTAAATCACATATCCTGGTTTAGCGCCATTCGGTTTGCGAATATGTTTGACTTGCACTAGATCCACAGGCACTTGTGCAGAGTGGCGATATTTGGAGTAATACGCAGCTAGTTCAGCAGCTTCCGTAATGGTTTCATCAGAAGGCTGATCACTCTTGATGATCACGTGAGACCCTGGAATGTTTTGCGCGTGCAACCAGTGATCCGTTTTTCTTGCAGTTTTCATGGTTAATTGATCATTTTGCAGATTGTTTTTACCAACTAAAATCTCAGTGCCGTCAGAAGAGAAGTAGCGATCAGGTTGAGAAGGTTTTGCTTTCTTTTGTTTTTTGTTTGTTTTCTTTTTCAAGTAGCCCTCTGATAATAGCTCTTCTTTGATCACTTCGATATCCATCGGTCCAGCAATCTCCAATTGCGAAAGGACAGATTCAAGGTACTGGATCTCGCTTTTCGCTTCTTCGATTTGTTTCCCGATCAATTTGACCGCATTTTTAAGTTTTTGGTAGCGATGAAAGTACTTTTGCGCATTCTGATTAGGTGTTAAGGCGGGATCAAGAGCAATCCGGATTGGTTGATTCTCTTCATAATAATTCGCCAAGGTCACTTCAGTCGCGCCACGAGGAACTTGAGTCATGAAAGTCGTCAATAGTTCGCCATCACGACGAAACTCTTCCGCATTTTCTGAATCAAGCAAGGTCTGCTCGCGCTTTTTCAATTTATTGCGATTACGTTTCAGTTCATTTTCGATTTTACGGATCAGTTCGCCGCCTTGTTGTTTTGCTCGATCTTTTTCCGCTTTTTCCTGGTAAAACGCATCTAACAACGCGCTTAATGTGGCGTATTCTTGTGCTGAATCGGCTTGTTTTGCCAATTTTTGATAAGCGATCGGCGTAAAGTATTCTTTTGTGCCGACTTCATAGTGTGTGGGTGTAGGTTGATTGATCGCAGTAAAGAATTCTTCCCAGACAGCCATTTTTTCATTCGGTCGCTGATTGATCCGTTCGACTAATTCTAATGCAGTGTCGTGACCTAATCCTTGAAATGCTTGTTGTAGTGCTTTTGCATTTGGCTCGATTTTTGATAGGCGTTCAAATACTTGTTCTTTTGTTGCTTCAAAAGGATCAAGTACCGCTTGTTCAGGTGGTGCGACATATTCGACACCAGGGAGTAACGAACGATACGTGTTTTGTGAGCTGCCGATATGTTTGATCGCGTCTAGGATCTTTTGTGTTTGTTGATTCACTAAAACGATGGTACTGTGTCGTCCCATCAATTCAACGATCAAAACAATATTTTGTAAGTCGCCTAGTTCATCCCGCTTTGAAAAATGGAAGTGGATCACTCGGTCATTTTTGATTTGCTTGATATTTTCTAAAATCGCACCATCTAAATGTTTACGCAACATCATCACGAAGTTCGGTGGATTTTCTGGATTTTGATAATCGATCTCTGTGATCTGGACACGGGCATAGCTTGGATGAGCAGATAACAACAATCGGTGGTTCTTTCCACGAGAACGAATCACCAAAATGATTTCATTTTCATACGGTTGGTGGATCTTTGAGACCCGACCAGATAATAGTGTTTCGCGCAATTCATGGATCATTGCATGGGTAAATACACCATCAAAGGACATGATTCATTCCTCATTTCTATTCATAAGTACACTTATTATAACGAAAAAAGAAAGGAAAGACCAATGGACCGGATGATTTCTTCTGTAAAAGAGAGAATAAAGAAAGAAATTACATGAAAAACTAGTGTTTTATTTCGTTCTTTCGCTTGATTTTAGGTATAATTAGAGAAAGAACAGGTGGGGGAAAAGAAGATGCAGCGATTAATGGTAGATATAAAGGATAAAATCATAATGAGCTACACGAATTTATCAGAGGATTTTGAGCAACATCCTCAAAAATATTTCAGACGGATCGGTCTTCTTTTGAGCTGTTCATTTTTGTTGACGGTCGCGATGTTTTTCTTGCCGAGTAAAATCAAAGAAGCACAGGTGGATTCATTGATCTATTCCTCGATACACTCCGAAAAGTTACAGCCTTTGCCATTTTCTTCCGCGCATCAAGAGATCACTGATAGTCGAGCCATCTCTGTCATGTTTAGTCTGCCGAAGGGTGAACTTTACAAGCAAGTGGTGGATATATTTGAAGATCCGCAACAAAGTAGTGAATTGAATCGAACGATTTTCTTCTATCCACTCGTTTATGATACCCAAGAATTAGGACAACGTTATGGGATCGAAAAAGATAAAATCACTATTATTTTCTTTGATGGCGGAAAAGAGAGAAATCGCTTAGTCCTTTCTGACCAAAGTAAAGAGGAACTTGAGAAAACCTTGGTTCCTGCATTGAATCGATTGCCACTGATCAACATCAAACAACTTGAAAAAGAATTAGCAAACGGCGAACAAGCGGAAGAAACAACAGAGAGTACCTTGGAGTAATTGTAGCGAAATACTTAGTGATAAATAACAAAAAGTCAAAAAAACAAAAAATTAGTTGACGGATAAATAAAATTCGATTAGACTTAGGATAACACTTAAAGGAAAGGATGGTCCAAGATGAACTTATCAATTCAATTTTTATCAGAACATAAAAATAATTGGCGTAACTGGCGTAGATAAGTTGTATCAAGGGCGAACTTTTTCGTAGATACAACTTTTTAGAGTACAACAATGTACGATTCTAAAGTTTGTATCTATGCTGGACAAGAATTTGACGACCGCATAGATGGCTCTATGCGGTTTTTTGTTGGTAAAAGACAATGACCGTACCAGCGGTGATTGTCTTTTTTTGTTCATTCGCTCGAAGTTACAAACGTAGCCGATTTATTTAAAAAAATACATAACAAAAAGGGGAAATAAAAATGAAAAATAAACGATTGATCGCAGTAATCGCACTGATACTTATCTATTTGACCGGTACATTTATCTACGAAACGATCAAGGATCAGCCACCTGTTGAAGGAAATCGAACAGGTGATAAGAAAGTTGTTGGGGTCTTACAGTTCGTTAGTCACCCTGCGTTAGATGAAATCTATCGAGGGATCAAAGATGGATTAAAAGAGTCAGGTTTGGAAGAAGGACGAAACCTAGAAATCAATTTCCAAAATGGTCAAGCCGACCAAAGTAAGTTAGCAACCATGAGTCAACAATTGGTTCAAAATAATCCAGACGTTCTCGTAGGCATTGCGACACCAGCAGCACAAGCCATCGCAAACACCACAAAAGATATCCCACTTGTCTTGGGCGCAGTGACTGATCCTGTAGGGGCAGGGCTAGTAAAAAGTTTAGAAGCACCAGGGGGCAACATCACAGGAGTTTCTGACCAACCGCCTGTGGAAGCGCAGATCCAGTTAGCGACAGAACTATTACCAAAAGCAAAAACGGTCGGGATTCTTTATGCATCATCAGAAGACAATTCACGTTATCAAGTCAGTCAAGCAGAAGAAGCGGCAAAAGCCAAAGGACTAACACCAGTGAAGTATGCCGTCCCTTCAACGAATGAAATTGCACAAACCGTCCAAGTCATGAGCCAATCAGTTGATTTTATCTATGTTCCTTTAGATAACACGATTGCTAACGCGATGCAAACGGTCATCAAAGAAGCAAATAAAGCAGATATCCCAGTAATTCCTTCTGTCGATACGATGGTCGAACAAGGCGGATTAGCGACAATCGGGATCAATCAATACGAATTAGGTGTACAAACAGGTAAAATGGCAGCCGCTTTAGCAAATGGGAAAGAACCAGCCACCACCCCTGTCTATGTGTTTGATAAAGGCGATATCATCGTCAATGAAAAACAAGCAGAACTGTTAGGAATCACGATTCCTGAACCCATCAAACAAGATGCAAAAGTACTGACAGAGATCAAGGAGGAAGAACAATGATCGTATCCACAATTTCACAAGGTATGTTATGGGCCATATTAGGTTTAGGGATTTTTATGACTTACCGCATTTTAGATTTCCCTGATATGACAACAGAAGGTTCATTCCCGCTTGGTGGGGCTGTCTGTGTAACAGCGATCACGCATGGCGTTAGTCCATTATTGGCAACGATTCTAGGGGTTTTGGCCGGAATGGCAGCTGGACTTGTTACAGGCTTACTTTATACAAAAGGAAAGATTCCAGTCATCTTAGCCGGTATCTTAGTAATGTCAGGTTTAAACTCAGTTATCTTGTTCGTGATGCGCACACCCAACCTTTCATTGTTGAATCATCCAGTCTTACAAGATGTGTTCCACGCACTACATTTACCGAATTATTTTGACACTGTCTTATTAGGATTATTATCGCTGGGCTTATTGATCAGCGTATTGATCTTCTTCTTCAATACAGATCTAGGGCAAGGCTATATTGCCACTGGGGATAATGAGACAATGGCACGTTCATTAGGAATCAAAACCGACCGCATGAAAATCTTAGGTTTGACTTTATCTAACGGAGTAATTGCTTTATCAGGCGCATTGATCGCTCAAAACGATGGCTATGCGGATGTCAATAAAGGAATCGGCGTGATCGTGATCGGACTAGCTTCAATCATCATCGGGGAAGTCATTTTCCAAGAGTTGACATTGATCGAGCGTTTACTAGCAATCGTTGTCGGAAGCATCATCTATCAACTATTGATTTTAGCTGTTATCAAATTAGGTTTTGATACGACTTATCTGAAATTATTCTCAGCGATCATCTTAGCGGCTTGCCTGATGATCCCACAAGTAAAACAAGCATTGAAATTAAAAACTGGTTTTGAAAAGGAGGTCTAACGATGACAGCTATCTTAACGATCAAAAATGGTAGAAAAGTAGTCAACAATGGGATGCACGAAGAAAAAGTATTATTGGATGATATCCAATTGACCATCAATGAAGGAGATTTTATCACTGTTCTTGGCGGTAATGGGGCGGGCAAAAGTACTTTGTTCAATACGATTGCCGGAACATTACAATTAAGTCAAGGTGGGGTTTATTTCAAAGACCAGCCAATCACTAAGTTATCAGAAGAAGCACGAGCTTTATTTCTATCACGCGTATTCCAAGACCCAAAAATGGGGACTGCACCACGGATGACCGTGGCAGAAAATCTATTGTTAGCCCAAAAACGAGGTGAAAAACGGACGCTTCGTTTGCGTCAATTGAAAAACCAAAAAGAAGCGTTCTATAAAATATGCCAAGAAGTAGGCAATGGATTAGAGCAACATTTAGATACACCTGCTGGCGAATTGTCAGGGGGGCAACGACAAGCCTTAAGTTTATTGATGGCAACGATCAAAGCGCCAGAATTACTTTTATTGGATGAACATACCGCAGCACTAGATCCTAAGACAGCCAAGCTGCTGATGGAATTGACCAACCAACGCATCACAGAGCAAAAGTTAACATGCTTGATGATCACGCACCGTATGGAAGATGCTTTAAACTATGGGAATCGCTTGATCGTCTTACAAAAAGGCCGGATCGTCAAAGACTTAGCGAAAGAAGAAAAACAAGCATTATCCATGAACGATCTCTTACACTTCTTCGAAGAAGTCATCGATTAGTCATTCGAGAACGCTATCTCCGTTTGACAAGTTTGTTTCCTTCAATTTATACTTGTGTTAGCAGGTATAATAACAATCAAAATCAATACGATTCATATCAGAAAAATGATTGATGCCGCTTGTTCCTTCGTAGGTTCTACGAATGGACGCGGCATTTTTAGCGTATTATAGGAGGCGTTCCATGATTTCAGGAAAAACAAGATTAGCAGGGATTTTTGCATCTCCCGTTACCCATAGTTTATCTCCATTGATGCATAATACAGCCTTTCAAGCTCGTTCGATCGATGCTGTTTACTTGGCATTCACAGTCGATCAGTCGAATCTTATGCAGGCGGTTGAAAGCATTCGTACATTCAATATGTTAGGTGTCAATCTTTCCATGCCTAACAAAACAGCAGTTATTCCTTATTTAGATGAATTAAGTCAAGAAGCGCAGTTGATAGGTGCTGTTAATACAATCGTTCATCGAGACAACCGCTTGATCGGCTATAATACGGATGGCATGGGCTTCATGCGTTCAGTACACGAAGCGGGTGTCGCAATCAAAAACAAAAAAATAATCATGCTAGGTGCAGGTGGCGCAGCGAAAGCAATCGTTGTTCAAGCGGCGTTAGATCAAGCAAAAGAAATCGTCATCTATAAACGGAAGAATGCTACTTTTGCGAGTGTCGTTGCGGATTTTGAGAGAGTTGCGGAACAAACCAACTGTTCCATCATCGTCAAAGATTATGCAGATACTGAGCAGTTGAAAAAAGATCTAGAAGATACGGACCTTTTGATCAATGGTACCGATATGGGCATGGGCGCAAAAAAAGAGTCGATGCCAATTGATCCTCAGTTTCTCCATAAGAAACTCGCAGTTTTTGATTTGATTTATTCCCCTAAAGAAACACGCTTTCTAAAAGAAGCCAAAGCAATCGGTTGTCTCATACGAAATGGGCTAGGGATGCTGATGTACCAAGGAGCAATTGCCTTTGAGCTTTGGACAGGCGAGACCATGCCGATTGAAGAGATCCAACCTTTACTCGTTTCAAAGAGATGAAACGAGTGATATCAAAGGATTCGTTAGCTTTTAGTTAAATTTACAACGATCTTACTGTTTTTCATTAAGAAGTATCGTATGATTTTACTGAGTTGAACAAAGGGAGGAAATCAAATGAGTCGGATGGATCGCTATCAGAACATCCATAAAAAAGCAAAACCAATCAAAGAAAAGTCATCGCCGCTATCTTGGCGACGCGCAAGTAAGAAACAGGCAGAGCCTGAAGAGGAAGCAATCCCTTCTTACGAACAAACTTATGAAGAACGTCCAAGTGATTCTCGATACTCAACGCCTTACGAAGAACACGTTCATTCAGAACAACCACCCCAGAAAAAAGGACTCTTTAAAAAGAAACAGCCCAAAGGTCCACGTAAGAAGCGGTCTTGGTGGAAAATCATTTTAGGAATTTTACTAGTCTTGTTTGTCTTTTCACTGATTTCATTTTTCGTCGGCAAGTTCGTGGCTGAAAATGATCAGTCACTGGAACCAGCGACTTCAGAAACATTCAATGGCACCCAATCAACAAGCGGCGCACACAATATTTTGATTTTAGGAAGCGATACAAGGGGTGAAGATGCGGGACGAGCAGATACGATCATGGTTCTGCAATTAGATGGACCAGCTCGTAAACCCAAATTGATCTCATTCATGCGGGATAGCTTCGTGACGATCCCTGGGGTCGGAGACAATAAAATCAATGCAGCTTATGCTTATGGTGGCGCTGAGTTAGTCCGACAAACCTTGTTAGAAAACTTTGGGCTGAACTGTCAATACTACATGAAAGTCGATTTCAAATCATTCGAAAAAGTGATTGATGCCATGTTCATGAATGGCGTGTCGATTGATGCTGAAAAAGACTTGAATCTAGACGGTGTTGATATCGCTAAAGGCAAACAACGGATGGACGGTCATGTGCTGTTGCAATATGCGCGTTTCCGGATGGATGAAGAAGGCGACTTCGGTCGCGTCCGCAGACAGCAACAAGTAATGGATGCGATTTTTGGACAACTAAAAAATCCATTGAACTTGATCCGCGCGCCATATGCTGCCGGAAAAGCAATCGGTTATACATCCACCGATGTACCGATGACTTTTTTAGTCAGAAATAGTTTCTCTATCTTACGTGGTGCTGGCGGAATCGACCGTTTAAGTGTCCCAGCTGATAATACTTGGAGCTATGGTCAAAGTGATTATGCGGGTAGTATCCTCGTATTAGATAAACAAATGAACCGTGAAAAGATTGAACAATTTTTGAGTAAATGATCGTTGATGTTTTGTTAAAAAGGCTTTTCTAGAAGTATTTAGTTCTAGAAGAGTCTTTTTGTGATGTTAATTTATTTTGCTTGCTATAAGAATAGTTTTATAATTGATTTACTTATTTGAGTCCGTCAAAATATAGGTAATAAATGCAAAAAGGAGAAGGAAAATGTCTAATACTACTTTAAATCCGAGTACTGCACGAAAAAAATTTTATCAATTGTTAAAAGAAGTGAATGAAAATCATACAGAAATCGAGATTATTAGTGAGCGTAATGAGAATAACGCGGTCTTGATTGGTTTAGAAGATTGGCGAGCAATCAAAGAAACGCTATTTTTGGAACAAATTGGTACACTTGACATCGTAAAGAAAAGAGAACAAGACGATACGGGATTTATAAATGTAGACGATATTGATTGGGATGACCTTTGATGGGGAGTTATGAGGTAGTAGTTAAAAACTCAGCTGAAACAGATTTTAAAAAAGCTAAAGAGCTCTAATTTAAAAAATCAATTTCTTGCTATTATCGAAACATTAAAAACTGATCCTTATTGCCCTAAACAAGCATTTGAAAAGCTAAAGCCAACTCATGAAGGAAGGTATTCAAGAAGATTGAATCGCCAACATCGAGTGGTGTATAAAATAAATGACAAAGAAAAAATTGTTGAGATTTACTCTGCATGGACTCACTATGAATAATCGATCAAACTATACAATAATATGCCACTGAAAGTCATCATATGACATTCAGTGGCATATATAAATAAATGAAGAAAAAACATTTTTCGAATTCAGGTCCATTACTAAGGATTCAAAAATACACTGATAACTGTAAATCGTTTTCTTTTTTCATCGTAAATACTCCATAAATAGGCACCGTAACAATCACGCGCACGATTAAAGCGATTGGAGAAGGATGCATCCCACTCGTAGATTTTTAAATACTCTCTTTCAGGAAAGAACCGTTGATTAAGCACTAAAAATTGTTCTTTACTCACTGTAGTTGTTTGAGTTTCATGGAAAAAGGCTTTTTCATAGGCTCCTCTATTTTTAAATAGGATTTCAGGATTAATTTTTTCTGCTTTCATCATTTCTTTATTGACGTAAATCGGGTTTGTTTTCCAACCTAAATAATCAGGGTCTCTTTTGATATAGATGAGCGGATTAGCTTTTATTGAACAGAAATACTCGTTGAATTGTTCTATACTAGCAGGGTTTCCAGTTTTTACTCTGAGGTCTGATGCCCAGTGGTTACATTGGGCGATTCGATGTAAAAACTCTAGATATCCTAGAATGGCTTGCTGGTGACTGTGAATTCCTTGATAATATGGTTCATTAAAGAAGCTATAATTAACATAATTTGGTATATTTTCTCCATTCCAATCCCGGCATGCTAGTGTTTCTTTTTCTAATAGTTCCATCTATTTGTCTCCTTTTACTAAGTTTCTAAAAGTATACTGATAACTGTAAAACGGTGCTTTTTTCATCATAAATACTCCATAGATAGGCACCGAAACAATCATGTGCACGATTATAATGATTGGAGAAGGATGTATTCCATTCGTAAACTTTTAATTGGTTTTTTTCAGGAAAGAGTCGTTGATTGAGAGCTAAAAATTGCTCTTTAGTCACTTTGATTGTTTGAGTTTCATGGAAAAAAGTTTTTTCATAGATTCCTCTATTTTTTAATAGAATATCGGGATTGACTTCTTCTGCCTTCATCATTTTTTTATTGACATAAATTGGTGCTGTATTCCAACTTAATTAATCAGGATCTCTATGAATATAGATGAGTGGATTTGCATTTATTGAAAAAAAGTATTCTTCATATTCTTCCCAGGTCACTGTAAGACCAGTTTTTCCTTTCGTCTCACAGACCAATAGCTACACTGTACGATTCTATTTAAATACTCAAGGTGTCCTAGTACGGCATCTTGATAACTTTTTTCACACAAAAACTATACTTTACATAAATTGGGATAGTTGCTCTTGCTCGAGTTCATAGAGTTATCGTATCTTTTTCTAGTAGTTCCATCTATTTAACTCCTAAAAGAAACTAGCTTAGAATTCATATTCAACTCATTAACTATTATCTTCTTTCTTAATTGGCTTTTTTACTTTTATTTCTAAAAAAAATAAATTATTGTTCCGTAAGAATGATCATAATAAATCGAAACATCTTGTTGTTTGAATTAACATGACATAATATAAATTTATAATTATATTTCTATATTTTCCTTAATTTTAAATAACGATTAAAAAATACTGACATAAAATTGCTACTAATTTTTTTAAAGAGGTTTGGAGGTATAGAATGAAACTATCCTAAAGAGAAAATTTTGGCTACATTAGAAAGACAATGTATATGATGTACGTCTTCAATAGCAATTATTAAGTGCAATTACAAATTTGGATAAACATTAAACATTACCATGGCCTTTCTTTAGTCAGGACTGGTAATAAAAAACTTTCAGAATAAAAGCAAACAATACTTTTGAAGGATAGTTATTGATATAGATTTACTATTGACGTATCTAAATGAGTACGTAAAAACGATCATACTGAAATAGAAAGTAACAGTTCGTCTAATAGATGTAATTAAATCAAGGATATTTTGGGAGATGGATGTGCAACCAAGAACAGGTATAGTTATCACTATTAAAATATAGAAAACGATGATCATAAGACAAAGTGATTCAATACATAATAATATTTAAAAACCAAAAATAGAAGTAATTTTTATAAAAAAGTAGAGATGCACAATATAGAAATAACGGTATTTACTGATATTTTTTTACGAATAGACAATCGAAAAATAAGCTACATACAACTGTCATTTTAATTTATAGAATATATTAATTATGGGTAACTATGACTGGGAGGTAAGAGATTGAAATTATTGAAGAAAGAAAGCTTGCAGCTACAATGGAGGGAGGATATCGTCCCTTATTATGTAGATTATGCATTTATTTAAGAGAAGACTTACAAAGGGAAAAAAAGCCATCAGGAGGCGGTTCTAGAGTTTTTAAATTTTAACAATCGCATTTGGAAATGCGATATTTGGGCAATAAAACATCGTAATAATACACATGGAGTTATCACTATTAACATGTTGGAACAGCAATTCTTTTCTAACATAGATGAGACAATCACTTATTCAGATCAACGTTCACTTATAAATAATGGATATCCAACGCTTGTAAATAAAAAATGATGGAATCAACTGAAATCAGTCCAAAACAATTCTTTATGGACGGAGGAATTTACGAACAGGCTTTTTTTGATAATTCTCAAGAAACAGAATTATCAAAACTAGACTTTGAAGCACTAAATCAACTTATCTTTCCATTGAAAGATAAGTTGATCATCTATTCCTGGAATACAGATTTTACCAACTACTATAATTTTGCCCGTGAAGGACATGGTGCATATTTGTGGAGCATCTATGATAGCGAAAGAAATAAATTTACAGTGATAAGTATAGCTCTGGTAATTCAGGGTTAGGGAAGGGCAATTTTTGGTTACATCTATTGTTTAAGCATGTGAAAAATAGCTATTAAGTACATACACTATTTTTATAGGAGGAAAAGACATGGAATTATTGGTAAAAGAAACATTAGCATTAGGGGAAAAAAGGGATATACTTTTCCCGTATTACGTTGGTTATACGTTCTTTAAGGAAAGTGATTACCAAGGAAAGGTCACCCATAAAGAGGCAATCTTAGCCTACCTAAATTATTTAAGTCGTTTAGCAAAAACAAATATTTGGTCATCAAAAAAACGCGAAGAAACAGGAAAACCTGTTGATTGTGAAATGTATGTAGCGAAATTTCGTGAACTGAATTCTGATTCAATTATATATACAGAAATTGATCCTACTACGTTAAACTTAGATGGCTATCCCATTGAAGTCAACGAAGAGATGATGGAAGGTACTGAACTTACTGCGGAAGAATTGTTTATGGATGGTGGGGTATATGAGGAAGCTTTTTTTAATGAATTTCATGGTACAAAGTTATCTAAGAAAGAATTTAATCTGGTAAATCAACGTTTCTTTCCTTTAAAAGATAAATTGATCATCTATTCATGGAATTCAGAGTTTACAAATTATTTCAATTATGCGCGTGTGGGCTGGGGCGCCTATCTTTGGAGTGTTTATGATCCTAGAACCCAAATCTTTACGATCATCGAGATTTTTTTAGCAGAACAGGGGTAAGAGGATAATAAACCTATAAGTAGATTAAACAATTGAATCATTAATAATGAAAATATAAAAAAAGAAAGTACTTTTTCCTTTAGTAAAAGTAAATAATTGGGTAATAAAAACATAGGGAAACCGAAAACTGAGAATCATGAAATGGATGTAGAGAAATTTCATTTATATTATTCCCTAAGAAAAGTGCGTTGATCATTTATGCATGGAATAACAATTGGTCGAATTACTTTTCTCCTGGGAGAGAATGGATGGATGCCTTTCTTTGGACGATTTACGATACTGCATCGAATAAACTGACTGTCATAGGATCTTCTATGACAGATTGAGTTTAATTTAGTTTTTTAAATTTTTATCCTACTTAGTAGGTAAATCAAGTCACAATTATTGTTGATTAATATGTTCAAGAAAAACAATAACTATGACGAAATAGGTATCATGTAATACATAAAACTTCGAGGAGGAAAAGACATGGAATTATTGGTAAAAGAAACGTTAGAATTAAAAAAAGGGGATGTACTTTTTCCGCATTACGTTGGTTATACATTCTTTAAGGAAAGTGATTACCAAGGAAAGGTCACCCATAAAGAGGCAATTTTGGCTTACTTAAATTATACAAGTCGCATAATAAGAACAAATCTTTGGTCATCAAAAAAACGCAAAGAAGCTGGAAAATCTGTTACCCATGAAATGTATGTAGCGAAATTTCTTGAACTAAATTCTGATTCAATTATATACACAGCAATTGATCCTACTACGTTAAACTTAGATGGCTACCCCATTGAAGTCAATGAAGAGATGATGGAAGGCATTGAACTAACTTCGGAGGAATTTTTTATGGATGGCGGGGTATATGAGGAAGCTTTTTTTGATGAATTTCATGGTACAAAGTTATCTAAGACAGACTTTAATCTGGTAAATCAACGGTTCTTTCCTTTAAAAGACAAATTAACCATCTATTCATGGAATTCAGAGTTTACAAATTACTTCAACTATCCTAGAGTATGCATCGGTGCCTATTTATGGAGTATTTACGATACGAATACAAAGAGATTTACAGTCATTGATATTTATTTAGGCTATGAATAAAATTTAGAACTTAAAAATTATTTCAATTATGCGCGTGTGGGCTGTGGCGCCTATCTTTGGAGTGTTTATGATCCTAGAACCCAAATCTTTACGATCATCAGTATTTATTTAGCAGAACAGGGGTAAGAGAATAACACACCTATAATTAGGTTAAACAATTGAATCATTTAGTAAAAGTAAATAATTGGGTAATAAAAACATAGGGAAACCGAAAACTGATCATTATGAAATGTATGCAGAGAAATTTCATTCATCGGATTTTGACTCAATTTTCAGTGCTTGGTGCTTTATTGACTACATAATAGAAAAGAAAACATCACATAAAAGAAAGGAAAAATCAATTTGAAATTATTAGATGGAGAGACGTATCGATTCCCTTTGACTATGATGGAGAATAATATCCCGATTCTTTTTCTATTCTTTCATGAGAAAGATTACGAGGAAGATAGCAGTCATCAACAAGCAGCAATTCAGCTTGTTAAGTTTGAGAACCAGAAAAAAAGATATCCTATGATTGCTTGGAATAAGCAGGAACATTTAGATAACCGAATACAAGAATATACAATAAATCCTACGCTCATGACCGCTCGACGTTTAAGTCACGAGGCTTTTTTCTCAATTTCTCGGAAACCTAAACAACCGTTTCTTTCAAATTATGCTTATGCATTCTTCCAGATGTCTTCAAACTATCTCGGAAAAGTAGACCATTTTATTCAAATGAACGATATTCTTTTTCCAGATAAAGAGCAACTGATTATTTATGAGTGGAATAATACTTGGTCAGATTATTTTCATTATGGCGGACAGCATAGAGGAGCTTTTATATGGACGATCTATGATCCTAAAAGAAATAAGTTTACGGTGATCAATGCAAGCATTTTATGAGATTAGGAGAAAAATATAATATGGAGTTTTTACTACAGGAAACAGAAGTATTGAGCCAAAAATTAGAGGAGAAAGCATTATTTACAAGACGTTTAAATTTAGACTTTGTCTACTTTAAAGAGAAGAATTATCGAAATGTGGAGAGTCATCAACAAGCAGCGATTGAATTTATAAAGGTGATGAACAAAAAAAGAGTAGGGTACTCATGTGTTCATTCAACAGAATTACATTGTTTTGATGATCTACCTATTTTTATTAAGTCTTTGGCTTATCCTTATGCAGTGAACCCAGAGTTGATGTATGCGAAATCAGTATTGCCCCCTGCCTTTTTCTCTACTAAATGTGAGAATGGTAAATATGAATCTTCCTATACTTATTCCATACTCTCACAGATATATAAACCTCAGCGAGAAGAGATTTTTTTAAAAGCCAATGAGTATCTATTTCCTGTACAAGAGAACCTAATAATCTACCAATGGAATAATGATTGGTCAAATTATTTTTCAATAGGGAGAGAGGAGTATGGGGCTTATTTATGGACGATTTATGAGAGGGAAACTGAAAAATTTACAGTGATAGGTGCTTCGATGAGGTACTGAATACTACGTGAAAAATACTATCGAGTACATACGACATTTCTAGAGGAGGGAAAGATGAAATTTTTGGAAAAGGAAACAGATCGTTTTGTACTGACTATGGTTGAAAAAAATATCTGTATGAAAGAGCTTTTACTTACTTACGGCTTCTTCCATGAAGAAAATTACAATGGGGAAGAAAGTCACAAAGAAGCAGCACTTGCCTTTGTGACAGCAATCAATCAAAAGAGAGGACATACAAAAATTGAGTATACGGATAGAGTAAATTTCCCTGTCAATCTGAGAAAAACTTATTCCATCAATCAACTACTGATGCAAGGGTTTATAATCGAAGGGAATGTTTTCTTTTCTACAGCCTATGATTCGGACAAGAAATATACTTCCGATTATGCCACTGCTTTCTTTAAATTATCTTCATCTTATAAAGGAGAGGAGAAAGATTTTATTCAATTGAACAATCATATCTTTGAAAATAGAGCCAAACTGATTATTTATCAATGGAACAATACTTGGTCAGATTATTTTTCTTACATAAAGAAGATGAGTGGAGCTGCTTACTTATGGACAGTTTACGATGAAGAAAGTAAGAAGTTCACAGTTTTAGGAACTTGAGAAAGAAGGAGGTCGATCATGAGATTATTGAGAAAAGAAACATTCGAGTTTAAACAAAATGCACACAAGAGAAACATTCCAGTGCAGGGTCTTTTGATAGATTATGTTTTTTTCGAGGAGAGCGAGTATAAAGGGCGCTCTAGTCATCGAAAAGTAGCACTTGAATTTATTAAAGTGATGAATGAAAAAAGGGATGTTCCGGGAATTTACTATACTGAATTACTTTATTTTGATTGTTTACCTAGATATGGCAATCAACTCCAGTATAGATATGCCGTGAATCCAGACTTAATGTATGGGAAACTCTCAACGATCGAGGAGTTAATATCAATAGACAACAAAAGTGCAGGTGGTTATCAATCTATGTATACCTTTCTTTTTCTTCATCCTCCGTATAGTTATGGTGGTAAAAAAAACCACTTTATACAACTTAATGATTGGTTATTTCCTAACAAAAAAACGCTAACGGTGTATGAATGGAACAGCGAATGGTCAAATTACTTTTCTTTTGGAAGAGAATTATATGATGGATTTTTATGGACGATTTATGACAAAGCGCAACATAAATTTACAGTGATCGGAATTTCAATAGCTGATTGAATGACACAATTGATCAAGTATAATAATATGCCACTGAAAGTCATCATGTGACTTCCAGTGGCATATAGTGTTAGAGCATGTTTTATGAATACTATCTTAAAGATTCTATATGTGGATGACTAGTCCGAATATAGAATTTTCTGTTATTTTTTACGATTTTACTTCTTCTTTGTATATAAACGAAGCCTTCAAATATTTTTGAGTGTTCAACAATTTGCCCGTTTATCAATTCTTGAAGTCCCCAACCAAAACTTTTACCAGGAAACACATTATCAATAGATATATAGCTTAATGTATTATAATTTGGATTATAGTCTATAGTTCCCAGGTTCTTATATACTAGGGGAGGGTGCTTTCCCGATAGATAATTTTGTGATCGAGCAGTAGAAATGCTAGCGTTTATCATAATTACAG
Organism: Enterococcus sp. AZ095b; assembly: GCF_051714725.1. Taxonomy (NCBI): domain Bacteria; kingdom Bacillati; phylum Bacillota; class Bacilli; order Lactobacillales; family Enterococcaceae; genus Enterococcus; species Enterococcus sp. AZ095b. The sequence goes on from NZ_JBIOSL010000001.1 coordinate 1,456,450, forward strand.
CACTTTCGACGTCGTAGAAAGTAGTAGCGGATTCTATTTTTTCATTAGTAATACGCTTCTCTAAATAATCTCTTTCTTTAGATACATGCTTATCAATTGTATGACCTTTTCCACCAAAAGCAAAATTTTCATCATAATATAAATCTAAGGGTGTATACCATTCTTCCTCTTCCTCCTCCTCTTCTTCTTCAACTGTGGTTAACTGTTTAATATTAGCTAATATTCTAGCTAAACTTAGAGCATCCCAAGATACACCCATTGCACCTCTAACTAAAATATTTCTTGTTTTATCTTCAACAATATCTCCAGTCTCTTCATCCAACACCCCACGTTTCCCATCAATAGTGATCGAATCATCATTTGGTAGTGCCTCAGCACTATAAGAAAACTCAATCGCTCCAACTAAATGCGCTGGAACGGCTTGTTGCGTTTGAGCATAGATAAAGTTCCCAGCGTGATCCAATACAACTGCGGCACCATATAATGTAGCGATCATTCCTGATGGGTCAAAGTCTAACCCATTGTTGTTTGGAGCCAAGGCTTCGCTTAAACTTTGGCTGATTTGGCTGGTTCGTTCATCATATGCGACAGCCATTTCTTGGGCAGTTTCAATAGCTAAGGCTTTAGAAGGTTCATTGACGACCCCGAATTCAAATGGTGTGGTTGCTTGGACGTAGTCGAGCAATTGTTCTTTTGTTGTGATCTCTGTTAAGAGCGTAGAGATGCTCGTATCAAGCTTGACTTGATAGTTAAAAGGTTCTGGGAAATCATAGCCGTAGTAAGAAGAACCGGTGATGTTCAAGATGGCATCATCTGCACCACGAACGGATTCGCCATACTGGATGCTTTCTAAAACGAAAAACTCATTCTGGGAGAGAGAATCGGCTAGTGACGTGTTACGTCCGACCACCGCTGCTTGTTCCCGTTGTGTCCAAGGGATGGTGTAGTTGATGTAGCGACGATAAAGTTCAACACGGTCACTGACGCTGAAAGTAAAGATTCCGTGGTCGCTCTCGCCAGTCAAGTACTCACGCATCAACGCATTGCTTGTTACATCTTGTGCGTAGCGGTTTTGTAAGGCTGCGGAGAAATTGTAGGTATTTGTTGTCGAATCAATTCCAGACATTGCAAAAGCGTTCAGTTCATTTTGAGTGGAGGCACTGCTACCGATCGATTCAAATAAGCCACTGTTTGTTTTCGCTAAATCAGCTGTTGCTACGCCTAAAGAGGCACCGAGCTGATAAAAACCGACCCCTAGACCAATTCCTAGTAGAGCGGGGGCAAGAACAGCGGAGGCGGCGGTCGACAGTAAGCCAGCGCTAAGTGTACTACCTGATAAACCAGATGCATAAGCAGACATGCTGATTCCATTAAAAACGTTTAAGGCAACTGCTGCATTTTGTGGTTCTGCGGACGAAGGAATCGCTGAGGTGGTATCGATCGGAACGATGGTTTCGTCAGGTTGGGTTATTTCGCCAGCGATCGCTTCTTGGGCGTGGACATCAAATGGCAAAGTGGCAAAAGGTGCGAGCAACAGACCAACAAGTAATAGGCGATAAAATTTTTTCATTTTTTACTCCTTTTTATCAAATGGCTTGAGTGACTACCAACAGTTCAACTACCAAAAACCTCCTTATTTGTGTCGTAGGTTGCTTAATTATATTTTCCAAAATATAACAATAAACTTCAAGTTTATTTAAAATTATAATTATAAAAAAACTCATTTTTTTATATAGCTATTTTCTTTGCAAATACTAATTATATGTTAAGACATGCTGTTCTTTTATCAATGTTTTTATCCTTATTTAAAAATAACAGCATGATAATAATAAAAAGGTAAATGTTCTTCTTTAGGTGATTATAGTTATTTTTTTGTAACGCTTTTTTCCATTCAACAAAAACATCTTCAATTTTTTCGCTATTCTTTTTGAAAACCATTTGGTAAACTGTTAAAGAATTCTTATTTTATCAAGAGGAGGAAAAACATGAAAACAGTGATACTTGCTGAAAAGCCTTCTCAAGCAAAAGCGTATGCGGAAACGTTCAAAAAAAAGAAAAAGCAGGAAGGTTATTTTGAAGTCAGCGATCCACTATTCACAGGTGAAGTAACAATCACTTATGGATTTGGTCATTTAGTGGAAATGGTTCCTCCTGGAGAGTATGAAGAACGCTGGGCGAAGTGGTCATTGCCCAACTTGCCGATATTTCCTGACCAATTTAAATATACGGTGCCTCCAGAGAAACGGAGCCAATTCGCCATTGTCAAACGACAATTGCAAGCAGCTAATACGATCATTATCGCAACAGATAGTGACCGTGAAGGTGAAGCGATTGCTTGGTCGATCATCCAGCAAGCAAAAGCCTTTACGAAGCAAAAGCAGTACTTACGTTTATGGATCAATTCATTGGAAAAAGAAGCCATTTATCAAGGGTTCAAACAACTGAAACCGGCGGAGCAATTTTATCCAAAATACAAAGAAGCACAAGCACGTCAACATGCGGATTGGCTGATCGGGATGAATGGCAGTCCACTGTATAGTTTGCTGCTGCAACAAAAAGGAATCTCAGGTAGCTTCTCCTTAGGGCGCGTGCAAACACCAACGCTTTATATGATCTACCAGTTACAAGAAGAAATCAGGAAGTTTAAAAAAGAGCCTTATTTCGAAGGAGAAGCGCAGATCAAAAGTCAACATGGGCAGTTTGTCGGTAAAATCGAGCCGAAACAAACTTTTAAGACTGCGAACGAATTAGTTACTGCGATTGAGGGAAAAGGAGCGCATTTAGGAAAACAACAAGGAACGATCTTACAAGTAACGAAAAAAGAAAAACAACAAAGTAGTCCACGTTTGTTTTCTTTGTCAAGTTTACAATCGAAAATGAATCAACTGATGAAAGTCAGTGCGAAAGCCACACTTGATGCAGTTCAAGGTTTGTACGAAAGTAAGTTTTTGAGTTATCCTCGAACAGATTCTTTTTACATTACAGAAAGCGAACACCAGTATCTTGTCCAAAATCTTGATCGCTATAAAGCGTTTTTAGGGATCACAGAGGTAGCGACACCAGAAACATTTCCTAAAAAACGATATGTGGATGCAAAAAAAGTCCAAGAGCATCATGCGATCATTCCCACAAAAACGATACCGACGAAGGAACGTTTTGCGAAGCTTTCCCGACTAGAGCAAGCGATCTATTTGAAGGTGATGCGTACGACTTTAGCAATGTTTGCAGAAAATTATCGCTATGAAGAAACCGTGATCCTTACAGGAGTGGAACGATTGCGTTTAAAAAGTGTCGGGAAACGTCCGATTGCAGAAGGCTGGCAACAAATCTTGACCGTAAAAAGCAAGAAAAAATCAGATGGTCAGCTTTTGCCTAAAGTTAGTGAACAAGAGGTAGTGGCTGTTGATCTGAGAAGGCTTGAGAAAGAGACTCAACCGCCTAAGCCCTACAATGAGGGAACGCTGATCACTGCGATGAAAACCGCAGGAAAGACCTTAGATGATGAAGAAGCGCAAGAGATTCTGAAAGAAGTGGAAGGAATCGGAACGGAAGCTACCCGCGCGAGCATTATTGAAAACTTGAAACAAAGGCACTATATCGAAGTCAATAAAAATGATATTCAAGTGACTGCCAAAGGTATCACTTTGTGTAAAGTAGTAGCAGGAGAATCTTTACTGACAAGTGCTGAGATGACGGCGCGGTGGGAAAGTTATCTAAAAAAAATCGGTGAACGGCAAGGAACACCGGAAGTCTTTTTAGAAAATATCAAAAAATTTATTCTGCATTTATTAGAAGTCGTCCCAGAACAAGTAAAAACAGTCGACTTGTCGGAAGAGCAAAGCGGCTTGATGCAAATCGAAGCAATGGAGAAGAAGAATGACCAAGTCGGGCGTTGTCCGAAATGTAAAAAAGGCATTGTGATGTTGTATCCAAAAATCGCGACATGTACGAACAAGGAATGTGATTTTAAATTATGGCCTACGATTGCTAAGAAGAAATTGACTAAAACAAATCTTAGAGAGTTACTCTCAAAGGGAAAGACCAGAAAAGTGGTCAAAGGATTCACGGGGAAAAAAGGAAAGTTTGATGCTGTCCTTATTTTGAAAGAAGATTTAACGATCGGCTTTTCATTTCCTTGGATGGAAAAACAAGAGTAGGTATATATATTCCGAAAAGTAAAAATACCTAAACAAAAAAATACTAAAGTAATCATTATTAGAGGAGTACTTGTACGTGAAAAAAATCAATTCGCTTTTGAATTATGCAATGGGGTTGTTAACGCTGGTTGCGCTATATCAAGCAGTTATTGCATATCCAGAATACGGAACCAAATTATTAGCTATTACAAAACATCCGACTGGCTACTCACCGACGGTCATTTTGACAACTTTGACCGCAGCAGCCAAAAGTGGCACTTACTTGTTGCATACAACGAGTAGTCTACTGAAAAGAAAGAAACAGCGGAAACAGTTGCTTTTCGTATTAGCTGCGGCGGGTGTTGTTTATTTCTTACCGGTGATTACGCAATTTATTCAACAGTTCATATAAATAGATAAAAAAGACGACGATAAGAGAAAAATTTCCTTATTCGCCGTCTTTTTTTAACTCTTTAATATACCAAGCGTCCATCGTCGAGTGTTCAGAACCTGCTAGTGGATCAGCTATCAAGTGAAAGCCGAACTTTTCATATAGTTTACAAGCTGGCTTTAATAAATGCATCGTTTCTAAATAGCATTGACGGTAATGTTGAGTGGCATAAGACAATGCTGTTTCCATCAATTGGTTGGCAATTCCTAAACCTTTTGCTTCTGGGGCTAAGTACAATTTTTGTAATTCACATATCTGCTTTTGCTCGTCAAAAGGTGTGATTCCGATTCCGCCAACTACTTTATTTTCTAATTCCACCACCCAATAAGCAGCACAGGGGAGAGCATGGTAGTAGTCTGTTAAATGGTCTAATTGTGGGTCGAAATAGGCAGTTCCTTCAATCGCTAAATCGAGTGATTCTAGGGAAGTTTGAATAATTTCTTTGATGATTGGATCATCTTGTGGTTTGATTTCTCGTATCAGCATCGGACAAGGCTCCTTTTCTATCGTGTTTATTTATCGTAATACAAATGAACGGAAGGGTCAATTTACTTTGTACTCAGAGGAACATTCTTTTATCAACTTCTCCCTTGACCCATTGCTTGAACTGTGAAATAATAACTTCATAAAAAATTTATGACTTAAGAGCGTTCGCCGGAACGATCTTGTAGGAGTCAGACAAACGAACCGTAGGCTTTAATGGTTCGTTTGCCTGGCTCCTTTTTGTTTTGGGAGGGAATAGGCAGAATGAAAATAGAAAACTTACAGACAGATAGACAAAAAGGATTGACGGAACAAGAAGCAAACGATCGATTAGAATACTACGGTGTAAACTCGATTGACACTCAGTCAACTAAATCTTTTATTGTTTATTTCAAAGAAGCAATGAAAGATATCACGATTTTGATTTTACTTGTTGCCACAGGACTATCTACGTTTATTGCTTATCAAACACATCCGGATGATTTTACAGAACCGATTGTCATCTTTTCAATTGTCCTATTAAATCTTTATTTGTCGATACAGCAACAAAAAAGTGCGGAAAAATCAATGGATCAACTGAAAAAAATGAGTACGCCATCTAGCCGTGTCTTGAGAGAAAGTTCCGTTAAAGAAATCAACAGCTCTGAGATCGTTCCTGGTGATATCGTACAACTTAAATTGGGTGATCGTGTCCCTGCTGACGCGAAAGTAATTACAAGTACTAATTTCTTTGTTGACGAATCATTTTTGACTGGAGAAAGTGAACCGAGTGAAAAGGACGCTTCTTATCGTGCTAGTGATATTGAAGCATTGAGTGATCGTAAAGACCTAGTATTTTCAGGTTCATTGGTTGTGACAGGTAAAGCAACGATTTTAGTAGAAAAAACTGGTAAAGCTACAGAAATCGGAAAAATCTCTCATTTAATCACGAATGAAGGAACGCATGTCGCACCACTGCAAATCAAAATGCAAAGATTGGGTAAAGTACTAGGAATAGTCGCAATTACTGCTGGTTTCTTAGCAATTGTAATTGGTTTAGTAAAAGGTTTGAGTATGGAATCAAGTATCATGACTGCAATTTCAATGGCAGTTGCAGCAATACCAGAAGTATTACCGGTTGTCGTAACCATCTCTTTAGCTGTGGGAATGGGGAATATGGCAATTAAGAAAACCATTGTTCGAACACCTTCAACTGTTGAAACAGTAGGCGGTGTCTCTGTGATTTGTTCAGATAAAACGGGTACGATCACTGAAAATAAAATGACGTTAAAAAAAATCGTTCCTCTAACAGAATTACCTATTCTTATAGACTTCACTAAAGACAAGGAAAAAAATCTACTTTTACTGTTTTATCTTGCGAGTGGTTCTTCTGAGAACGATGGAGGGGGCAATCCAACGGAATTAGCGATTCAAAAAGCTGTAAAAGATCGATTTTCGGAGAAAGAATTACAGGAATCTCTTTCTGACTTGAAAAAAATCAAAGAATTGCCCTTTGATTCAAAAAGAAAACGTATGACAGTCGTCTATCGTATGGGTCAAGAATATTTTTCAGTCACAAAAGGAGCATTCGATCGGCTGCACTTGGTGAATCCAAGCGAACATTACCAAGCGGAACATGATCAACTTGCTGATCAAGCGTACCGTGTATTAGGAGTAGCGTACAAGATATTCCAGCAACCGATTGAAGAATTATCAGAGGAAGAACTAGAGGAGGAGTTGAAATTTGCCGGCTTTATCGGCATTATCGATCCAGCGAGGAAAGAAGCAGCAAAGGCAGTGGAAATAGCCAAAAAAGCAGGGATCAAAACCGTTATGATCACTGGCGATCATTTATTAACAGCTTCACGTATTGCTAAAGAAGTAGGGATAATGGGAGAAGGAGACCAGGCAATGACAGGGGCGGAACTGAAAAGAATGGGTGACAAACAGTTAGCCGAAACTATCGATAGATGTCGAGTGTTTGCTCGAACGTCACCTGAGGACAAGATACGAATCGTTAAAGCTTTTCAACAAAATGACGAAATCGTCGCCATGACAGGGGACGGAGTGAACGACGCTCCGGCATTAAAAGCAGCGGACGTCGGCATTGCTATGGGGAGTGGAACGGAAGTGGCGAAGGAAGCTTCTGATATGGTTTTAGTAGACGATCATTTTGCAACGATCGTCCAAGCGGTAGAAGAGGGGCGCAGAGTGTATCAAAATATCCGTAAATCTCTATATGCCATGTTAGGTTGTAATATTTCAGCTTTAACGATCGTATTGATTTCTTTGATCTTAGGTTGGGGGGCGCCAGTTACAGCGATCCAATTATTGATCATCAAAGTAGTCGCAGATGGCATCCCTGGTTTTAGTTTAAGTGTCGAACCTGCAGAGGAAAAAAATATGGAAAAACAACCGATCCATAAATACGATAGCATTTTTTCACGAGGATTGACCTTTAAGATCCTTGAAATCTCTGTCGTGTTTACCGTCGTCACATTATTGGCTATAGTTATTGGTCGTACACAATCAGTAGCGATTGCTGAAACAATGACATTTATTGTCTTAGGGTTATCCACGATCAGCCATATGTATAATTGTCGCAGTGAAGTATCTATTTTACGATTGAAATTTTTGGGCAATCCATTGCTAGTCTTAACTACAGCAATTGGTGCATTGATCATTGTCTTATTAGTGACAATCCCTCTGACACAACATATCTTTGGATTTGTTACGATTGGACTTTCCAACTGGCTATGGGTTCTTGGTTTATCTTTTATTCCAGTAGCCTATATCGAAGTGAAAAAATGGACACATCTGTTTTAAAGAATTATTTTAAAGAATTACCTGAAGGATTTTCTCTTAGTTAAGTTTAATTATGTTCGTCTGTAGTTTATTTTTTCCGAAGCTACGGACGAACTTTTCTTAAAATGACTTAAAAAAGCGCAAATGATAAAAATAAATACAGATAACAAAAAAACTAGAGAATTATGGAAATTTACGATTAGTGAGAGAGGTTAGAACGAGGAATTATGAACGTAATCATTTTTTATTTATTCTAGTTTACATAATATATATTATACAAAGTAGATTCAAATGAAGTATAAACCATTATCAACCTGAATTAATCCGAATTTTACCACAAAACCGATTTTTGGCCCTTCTGCAAAATTTTAAAATTATTTTGCACTTGATTTGTTTATTTTCTATTACTTACCAACCATCTGTTTACAGAAAACTTAGATTTTAAATCTATATTCCTACAATCTACAAAATATCAGATTGACATTCTTGCATCAGATTTCAGTTGGTCTCAAGAATTTTTTATGACTTCGTCAATATCAACTAATCTATATCAGTCATTCTAATAGTATGTTTTACTAATTCCATATGTTTATTCATAAATCGCATGTTAACGATCAGTTTAGCAATCTTATTCTATTATTATTACTTTAAATAACTTAGCTATTTAAGTTCCTTATTTTCCTCGAAAATCACTTTTTTGGTTCTCTTAGGCCAAGCTTAATGTGATATGTTATCTATAGAATAATAACTGAGGTGATAAAAAATGAAAATTGTCAAACTAGAGAAAGAAAAAATCAAACAGTACATATTAAATGAAGCCAATGAACAAGATATGATTGAAATGATCGAGCTGATGCGTGCCAAGAAAGCGATTTTAGACTTAGAAAAAATCGCAACGGAGAAGAAAAAAATCGTTGATAAATTTAACAAATTGTAAGAGTTCTAGCTATTTTTTTATCTACCCCACTTCTTTACGATTTGAAGGAATGCTAATAAACGAATTCATAAAGAAGTGAGGCGGTTCCGTACAATAATATCGTAGTCTAGCGTTGCCAAGAAGGTCCAGAGCGCACAACATTTGATTTTTCTTGATCTCTTAATCTGGATAATTCACTGCGGACTTTCTGGATGTTCCTTTCTACATTCACTCGTTCAATTGCTACGTCACATTGTGTGCTTTAAAACTTGAATTTTTAATAGGTAGCCTTTTTTCGGCCTCTGTGACAGAAGCTAAAAAGCGTTTTTTAGCTTCTAATGCAGAAAGTTCGGCTTCCAATGCATTTATTCTTTGCCTATTCATTCTTCAATCCTCCTAGATAGTATACTTGAGTATTTTGAATAGCATAAGGTATTATTTTGCAGAGGGTTAGGAATATTTAGGTATAACTTGTTCTTCTTTTACATTTATGAATCCGTTATCACTAAAAGTGGATCACAGAAATATGATAAAAAATAATCCCAATAAATACTCCAAATAGAATATGTAAAACAACAGCCAAAACTAACGGAACAACCTTGGCTCCTTTTTTATCCCAGCTGTACTTTGCTTTCTTATTCTTCCATAGTAAAGAGATAAGTAATAAACTGAGAATCACGATCCATAATAGAAACGCAATACCAACTAAAGGCATTATTTTTTCATTAATAATAGCTATACCCATAAATACTCCTTTCTTTTCTATATACTCTTCTATCATCAAAAAAAACGGGAATAATCGGAAATAATTTTTTTGCTATTCCGATTGTTCCCGTTTTTTGTTCATTTCATTGCTGATGTTAGCGTACAGTATCAAGTACGGATTTTAATTCACTGACTGATTGATGGAACATTGCTTTTTCTTGAGGTGTGATCGATAGATCAATGATTTCTCTTACCCCATTTTCATCAACGATCGATGGCACACCAGTAAAGATATCTTCTTCACCATACTCGCCATTTAAGTAAGCTGAAACTGGTAGTACAGCTTGTTCATTATTTAGGATGGCTTTGACGATTCGAGTCGTACTCATACCAATACCGTAATAAGTTGCTTTTTTACGGTCAATGATTTCATAAGCTGCATTTTTTACTTTGTCAGCAAGTACGGTTAAATCATTTTCTTCTAAACGATGATCTTTCTCAACATATTCCATGATTGGTTTACCACCGACTGTAGTATGTGACCAAGCAGCTACTTCTGAATCCCCATGCTCACCTAAGATATAACCGTGTACGCTACGTGGATCAACTGCAAGTTTCAAAGCAATTTCTTTTCTGAATCGAGTTGTATCTAAAGTTGTTCCAGTTCCTACCACTCTTGAAGCTGGTAAACCAGATTCTTGCCATGTTAAGTAAGTTAAAATATCGACTGGGTTTGAAGCAACAACGAAGATACCATCAAATCCTGAAGCCATTATTTCTTTAACGATTTGACGAGTGATTGTTGCATTTGTTTTCACTAGATCTAAGCGAGTTTGACCAGGTTTTTGGTTCACGCCAGCAGTTAAGATCACTAGATTTGCATCTTGACATTCTTCATACGTGCCAGACCATACAGAAACGTTCTTTTCGCCCCACGCCATTCCATCTAGTAAGTCTAAAGCTTCTCCTTCTGCTTTTTCTTGGTTGACATCGATTAAGACAAGTTCATTGGCAACACCTTGATTGATCATCGCATAAGCAATACTTGTACCGACAAATCCTGTACCTACGATTACAACTTTACGACTTGTTTTTTTCATGTCTAACACACCTTTCATCCGTTCTTTGTTATTTTCATGAAAATTATAAATCGATTACCATCATTTTTCAATAATATAGAAATTATATATACTATAATTTTTTTTTATAGAAAGTCAATAACGTTTATAGTCAGATTGTGTTCTTCTCACTCTTGGTATTTCTTTACGAGAAGTGGGCAATTCTTTAGTTGAAGGATCATTTGCTTTTGCTAAAGCAGTCATTTGCGGTGAAAGGTTTTTAACTTTAGATCGTAAAGACATAAGTTCAGGTTTTGTTGGTTGATAAGTTTGATGTTCATCAGGTAAAGAATTGGTACTGGATTGTCGTGAAATATAACTAAAATTAGGATCTTCTTCCAAACGAGTAGGAGAAATTTTTAGTTGTAAATCTTCGACATAAATTCTTGAAGAAGGTTTTTTATAGAGTGGATCACCAAGTTTAGGGAGCAAGTTTTTTCTTCTTTCGCTGCGATTGAGCTTCTTAGCTAACCGCTCCATTTCATTTTCACCAGTAAATTTAGGATAGTTTGCAGCATGATAAGTCGAATAGATGGCTTCGTTGATTCGTTGGAATAACATTTCCCGATATGTATTTGTATTGAATAATCGATGAAACTGATACAGTATAAAGTTCCTCAATCTTTTTACTCCTCATTCTGGTTCCATGGCTCAAAGACATCACTTTGTCTACTTGCTCGGGCCTTTTCTTTTTCTATATTGCTTTTAACTCTTTCTTCTTGGACTTTATATGAAGCCGCAACTTCTTTTTTAAAATGCCTGCGATCTTTACGAGTCACTCTTTTTATATATTTGAATATTTGCCAAATAATTACGACAAGTAAGTAAACCGTAAAAAAGCCAGAAAAACCAAACTGAATAATAAACGCCATAACAAAAGCAGCAAGCTTACCTGCTTGACTAGATGGTGAAAAATTTTCCTGCTGTTGCGCAATAAATGTTGAAACCCAGAACATGCCCATTTTCTTTTTCCCCCTACTCCTCTTTGTTCCAGTGATTACTTACTCTTTTTATACCGACTTTTGGCGAGTGCTTGTTTAGATGGTTTCTCCATTTTAGGTTGTGCAACCATTTTTACAGAAATAAAAACACACAAAACAATAACAAAACTTGTGATACCGATGATCATAGATGTGTTATTGATAAAATATTTTGTCAATAATTGAATGATGTCTGTTTGACCAACCACTATGTTTCACCTCCTTTAGACATACAATAAGCAATCATAGTTTATAATGAAAGGCTGGTCCGAAAAAAACTCTTTTTGACTTATTTTGAAAAAATAGAAAAGAACTTGCATCCGTAAGCCTTCAACATGGCTCATGTGGATACAAGTTCTTTTTTTGATTACTTATTCTTTGTGTTTCGTTTTAAAAGCGTCAAATTTTTCTTTCGCTTCTTCTACCACTTCTTCTAGTTCGTCCTTCAAATGATGTTTCTTTGTAGGATGCTCAGACTCTTCTTCCACAGCATTTGAACCAGACATCGCGACTTCTTTTTCTTCCCCGGAGTTGGTCCCAGCTAACGCCTCTTCTTTATTTGTTGTTTCACCTGAATTAGTTCCGGCTAATGCAACTTCATCATCTGTTTTAGGCGCCATTGACCCTCTTAAGCGTTTTTCTTTTTCTCCATCATAATTTGTCATGTTCTCGTCCTCCTTGTTGCTCTGTCTCTATCCTACAACAAGAATAAAATAACTGTCAAAACATAAAGGCGTATTCATTCGTATTAATTTTCTTTCCTTAGAATTTTCACTTCGTAAGGTGCAAACGTTAGTATACCAGTAAGCGTTTGATTTGTTTCGATAGCCAAGTGAGGATCAAGTAACTCAAGTTGTTGCATCTCATCAGAAAAGTTCATTAGAAAGTAATAACTCTGTGTCCCATCTGTTCGCGATTGAATCGATACTTTTGGATGTGATGCCTTAACGATTCCTTGTTGCAACGCTAATTTTTCGATGATCGGTTGGTAAAATACTTCTAAAAAATCGAGATTGGTACGAGCCGCTAAATAATAAGCAGTCCCCTTCCCTAAGCGATTTTCAACTAAAGCTGGCGTACCAGTATAAAAGTCCTTTTGGTAAGTAGCCCTCACCTTCCCTGTCGTTTCTTTGACGATACCACAGTAGTCTTTTGTTTGATACGTTTGTTCCTTGTAAAGGATTTGATTGTGTTCATCTGGATAAAGCGTATCAAGCTCTTTTGGCAAGACACCAAAAAGTGTTTGCAATACTTGTGACCATTCTCCAAGATGTAACCGATCGTGTTCATTGACCATTCCGGTAAAATAGCTACCAATCAACGTACCACCATTTTTGACATACTCTGAGAGTGCAACCATTGTTTCTTCCCGCATCAAATAGAGCATTGGTGCAACGACTAAAGCATAATTAGAGAAGTCTTGATTTGGCGTCAAAATATCAACAGCGATATCTCTTTCCCAAAAGAATCGGTAATGTTCTTGTAGTGTTTGGATATAACGACGAGTTGGACGACCAAAACCACCGCCTCTTTTTAATGCCCAATTGCTTTCCCAGTCAAATAAAATAGCGACTTTTGCCTCTGTTTGTGTACCTTTGATCGAAGACAAAGTGTCTAATCGTTTTCCGTAAGCCGCTACTTCTTGGAAGACTCGATTGTTTTCTGAATTGTCATGTTCGATCACCGCCCCGTGGAATTTTTCGGAATTTCCTAGTGATTGCCGCCATTGAAAATAGAGTGTGCTATCTGACCCATGTGCCAGTTGTTGCATCCCACTGAGCAGGTGCATCCCTGGCTTCTTCGCCTTGTTGAATGCGTGCCAATTCACGTAACTAGGCGTCGATTCCATCACGAGAAACGGTTGTTTCTTCAATGAACGATATTGATCGTGGACGTAAGCTGATTTCATGGCGGTCACATGTAAGGATTCGTACGGGTTATGCCAGTCGGGGTAGCTATCCCAACTGACGATATCTACAACTTCAGCAAATCGGGAATAATCAAGTCCTTCCAAGGGAATAAAGTCATGTTGATCATGGCCTTCTGCCATAAAATTAGTCGTTACTGGGATTGCTGGTGTGAGTTCTCTGATCGGTTCGATTTCATGTAAAAAGAAATCGATCGTCCGATCTGTCACAAATCGTTTCCAGTCTAAGTCCATGCCATGTACTTTATGTTCTCCAAGAGGCGAAGGTGGTACAACTTGTGACCAACTGGAATAATCATTACTCCAAAATGTCATCCACCAAGCGTCATTCACCGCTTCTAAGGTTTGATATTTCGCTTTGACCCACTCACGCCATTTGGCTGCACAAAGTGGACAGTAGCATTCTCCTGAGTATTCATTACTGATATGCCACAGCAATAATGCCGGATGGACACCATATCGTTCAGCTAAACGCCGATTGATTTGCTGGACTTTTTTTCGATAAATAGGGGATGTGTAGCAATGGTTATGGCGAAAGCCATGATGATGCTTTTGTCCTTTTGCATTCGTTCGATTCACCTCTGGATATTTTTCACTCAGCCATTGCGGTCGTCCGCCACTTGGTGTGGCCAAGATCACACGTCCTTGACGTTTGTGCATCTCTTCAAACACTTTATCCAACCAGTCAAAGTGATAAACCCCTTCTTCTGGTTCTAATGTACTCCATGAAAAGATCCCGACAGTTACGGTATTGACATGTGCTTTGTCCATCAACTCAAAATCTTTTTTCAAAACTTCAGGGTGATTCAACCATTGTTCCGGATTATAATCCCCACCATGGAGTAAACGTGTGTCATTATAAGTCTTCACTTCATTTCCCTCCTTTCTACCAAATGATAGACGAATGATTGACAGTCTCCTGCAAGTTGGTACGTCGTATGGTTGGCTCCATTGAACAAATGTGGTTTTTTCAGACCAACATTCATCAGGAAATGACCGCTAATCGTTTCTTTTTCATTGATTTGATAATAACTATCCTTATTCAGGCATTCTGGAAGTGGTAAATATGCCTGTGCAGCTGGATTTGCACGTCCTAATTTTTGATAAAAACCAATGATTGCTTCTGACCGATCGTGATTAAATACCCCCCAACAAATTTCATTATCATACGGATGATTTGGCAAGATCTGGAGAAATTCACCATGAGTCAGCAACTGACGATGGGCTTTGTAAAAAGTGATCCGGTCGCTGATCTGTTGTTTTTCTGCTTCTGTCAAAGTCAATAGGTCTAATTCATAGCCTAAAGGCCCAAACATGGCTACATCTTGGCGGAATGATAAAGAGGTCTCACGTAATACTTGATGATTCGGAGAAGCAGAGACGTGATTACTAAAGCTAGAAAGGGGGTATCCTGCCATTGTTCCGCTAAGAATACTTAAGCGTTCCAACCCATCACTGGTATCACTAGGCCAGATTTGCGGACTATAAAATAAGATACCTAAATCATATCTCCCTCCCCCGCCAGCACAACCTTCAATCAAAAGATCAGGATAGCTGGTCAATAATTTACCGTAAAGCGTGTAGACGCCTTGGACATAGCGATGGAAAAACTCCTGTTGATGCATCCCTTGTTTTTCTAAATAAGCGGAATAGGCTTCAGTAATATTGCGGTTCATATCCCATTTGATATAAGTTAAATTCGTTTCTTCGATGATCTTTGCCATTTGCTCATAGATTCCTTCAACAACCGCCGGATTCGCAAAATCAAGCACATATTGTCCACGTCCCACCGAGATACGTGAATAGGGATGTTTCACCACCCAATCTGGATGTTTTTCCAATAACTGACTATCAGGAGAGATCATTTCAGGCTCGAACCACATGCCGAATTGAAGACCCATGTTTTTGAGCTTTGTTGCAAAGGAAGCCAAACCGTGTGGGAATTTTTGCTTATCAGGCGTCCAGTCACCTAATGAGGAACGATCATTGTTTCGTTTGCCGAACCAGCCATCATCTAAGACAAAACATTCCATCCCTAATTCTTTTCCAATGGTCGCAAGGGACAAGAGTTTTTCCTCAGTAAAATCGAAATACGTTGCTTCCCAGTTGTTGAAGACGATTGGCCGTGGCGTGTCTTGCCATTGACGATCAATCAGATAGTTTTCGATAAAATGTGTCAATTGTTTGGCAAGACCATTCGTACCTGCAGCGCTATACATCAAGACTGCTTCGGGTGTCGTAAAGCTTTCCTTAGGCGCTAATGCCCAAGTAAATTGTGTCGGATGGATACCGATCATCACTCGCGTTTTATCCCATTCATCCACTTCTGCTTGAGCGAGAAAATTACCGGAATAAACGAGATTCATTCCATAGACCTCTCCTTGATCAAGCGTTGAATTTTGATGTTCTAGCCGGATAAAGGGATTATGCTGATGGCTACTTGCACCTTTTAGTGAGCCAATCGCTACGACTCCTTGTTCCAGCGGTCGTTTCTTTTCATGCCGTTCTTTTAACCAAGCACCTGAAAAATGAGTGAAATCATATGCTTTGGTAGAAAGATTCAAGATCCCTGAAAGCATGCGATGGATCTGTAACTCTGCCTCAGATTGATTGATCAGCGTCTGACTTTGTACAATGGCGGTGGAATCGTAAAATAATGTGTAATGAAGTATTAGTTCTAACTGTCGTTCCTGATCCATTAATCGCAATGAGAGTGTTTCAGTTTCTTCCTCATTCCCATAGGTAGCGGGACAGTTTAAGGTTCTTTTCTTGCCTTTTTTAGTCGTGGCTTCGACAAAGCGGAAATCTGTGTAGTAAGGCGTTTGGTTGCTTGAAAGTTCGATCGCGCCTTCTTTGAAATCAGAAGAACCATACACAGGATATGCTTGTGGATGATCAGTCAACGTAAAGTTAGGGTCATCTTCAAAAAACTTGACTGTTCCAGCAGATTTATTTTGATCTGTGACCAAGTAGTCGATTTCTTCGACAGATAAGCCATGTAAAGGTTTCCCGTAATAAATCTGCTCGATCTGTCCATTTTGCATGACATGGAGAATAAAGCTAACTTGCGAATTATTCATGTGAAATATGCGGTTATTTAATTGTTCAATCATGGAAGGCAACACCTCTTAATTTTTAGTTAGTAAAACAGACAAGGAATGAAGAGAACGACGTTTTGTTCCTCCATTCCTTGTTTATGGAGAAATCAGAGCTTTTGTATCAAATAATTGACTCTTTTGGCTAACTGACGATTGTAAAAGAATTTATAAAATGGCAGGACAAAAAGCAAACTCAGCTGCGTTTTGGCATCAACCAGTTCATTTCTTTCAGAATAATACAATGTGAACTGCTGCTCATCATGACGTTTTAGTTGGTAGGTTTGAATGATTTTTCCACCGGAGTAATCAGTAGTCATTTCAAGTAGTTCATCTTTGACTAAACGTTGGATCGTTAGCGTACTTTCGACAGTTGCTTGCCCTAGTTTTGTTTGAAGCGCAGTCGTGACGGCTGCTCCTTCTGTCAGCTCGGTAATTGAAGAGTCCTTGCTGTGAAAATAGTTTAATTGTTCTTCAAGAAGTACTTGGTAAAAATGTGCGGGGTGTGTCGGAATTTTCTTTCGGTAGTTCAAGGTATCGATCCGCATACGAATCACTCCCTACTGTTCTTCTATGGTGATTTTTCCATCCATCAGTTGGTTTTCTTTTTCTTGTTTCACTTGTTGGCGTTCTTCCTTCAAATATTCACGGTCCATTGCAACTAAGAAAGGCACCCAGATCAGTGTCATCACAACTACTGTTACGATTTGTAAAAGTGCGCCGGTGATCGAACCAGTTCCTAACCACCCTGACAGTAAAATCGGCGTCGTCCAGACAACCGTTGCCCCGATTGGACGGGGAACGAAGCCGAAGTAAATCGCAAAGTATGAAATCGTGGTAGAAGCTAGTGGCGCTAGAATCCAAGGGATGAATGCTATAGGGTTCAGCACGACGGGCAGTCCAAAAGTCATTGGTTCTGATACATTAAAGATCGCTGGCGCCATGATCGTTTTCATCGTTTTCTTCATTCGGATGGAGCGAGCAATAAAGAACGCCATCGTGATCGAAATACCAAGTTGCATTCCTTGATTGACGAACACCCCCATAAAGGTCGTATTGATGATATGTGGCAACTGCTCAACGCCATTTTTATATGCTTCAAAGTTTTCGATGGCTAAAGCACCCATGATTGGATCAATCACTGCATTGATGACTAACGTGCCATGGATACCGAACCACCAGAAAAGTTGCGTAAAGAAAACAGCGATCAATACAGCTGGTAAAGTTCCGCCAAGTCCCATCAAAGGTTGTTGCAACATCTGATAAACGAAATCGACTGCATTTCCCCAGGTGGTAAAAGTAAATAGATAGCGGATGATGTTGAATAAAAACAAAGGAGCAGCTCCAGGGATGATGGCCACAAAAGATTCAGCAATCATCGGCGGTACAGATTCTGGCATTTTGATCGTAAACCCTGAGCGACTGATCCGGCTATAGATTTCTGTAGCGACGATCGCTGTCAAGATACCCACGAACATCCCTTCAGCGCCTAGCTTCGATAAAGGAATAAACGTACCCATGGTTTCATCGCTCCCAAACGGTAACAGCATGATGAAACAAGAAAGTGAAATGGCACCAGCAAAGATTTGTGGTTGTTTGTAGTGCCCAGCCAATTGATAACCAATCCCAAATACAATAAAAAGTGCAGAAATACTCATTGTCGCATTGCCAACAGGACCAAAGAACTCATTTAAAAAGGTATTGAATGCTTCTGGCAGAAAAGTAGCGAAGCCAAATGTTGTTGGCAAATTTTGGATAATGATCATGATGGAAGCAAACATTGTTGCGGGAAAAGCCATCATAAAACCATCTCGGAGACTGAGTAGATATTTATTATTTGCGATCAGCGTTGCAGCGGGCACCATTTTTTCAGCTAATTTATCGACAAATTTCATGTGGGATAACTCCTTTTATTTAATATGTGCAAACGTTTACTTGGTGAGTATAATTGTTTACTTAATGTTTACACAAGAGAGAACACAAAAAAAGTTCGAGAAAGAGAGATTCTCGAACTTTTTCAAGGGTTAAATGTGCAAAATGAGTTAATCTAAAAGCGGACTGTCCTGTCCGATGGAATCTCGTAAGACGAGTTCACTGTGACAGATCACACGAATCGGCATCGTTCGTTCTTTTAACATGCGTTCCTTCGCTAAGCGTACAGCTAAACGCCCCATTTCTTCCGGATTTGCCTTGATACTTGATAAGCTTGGTGTCATGAATTGAGCCATTTCGATATCATCAAAGCTCACGACAGCAATATCATCAGGGATTTTTTTATTTGCTTCACTGATTGCTTTATAGACACCTACTGCCATCGGATCACTGGCGACGATAACTGCTGTGGGCGGTGAGGATTGCGCCAATAACTCTTTGCCTAAACGAAGGCCATCTTCAGGTTTCCAGTTTCCTTGATAGGTGTTGGCATAATGTGGCAGGCCATTTAATTTCATCCATTTAAGGTAAGATTCCGCTCGGATCTCTTCTTTGTTTTTATGAACTTCACCGTTTTCAGCTACTTGACTGCTGTATCCACCGATAAATGCGATGTTTCGATGGCCTTTCTTATAGAGAACTTCTAATACTTCAACGGTTTTTTGTTGGAAGTCGGTTTGGATACAATCAAATTCCTCAGAGTTCGAGTAATTATCCACCAAGATCAAGTTGGGATTGATTGTAGCGATTTTTTTCGTTGCTTCAATCGTCATTTCACTGATCATGATCACTGCACCATATTTCGCTAACTCTTTCCATTCTTTATGGGCATCTCTCATATGGAAAGCACGGATCGTGCGAAAACGCCACTTTGCTGCTTCTTTTTCAATGCCACCACGGATTTTGCGAAAATAGGGATCATCTAATTCTGCTTCTTCTTGATGTCGAACGATCAAGGCAATCGTCATTTCATCTCCTAAACTTCGACTGCCGCGTTTATTTTTATCAACAGAATAATTTAATTGATTGGCAATTTCAATCACACGTATCCTCGTTTGTTCGTTGATGCTAAATGTGGGATCTTCATTCAGGATACGGGAAACACTCGCTGCTGAAACCCCAGCGATTTTTGCGATATCACGTATAGATGCCATTTACTCACCTCTTGTTTACTGTTTACTAAATAGTAACAGAAAATCAAACAAAAGGCGAATGAAAATTTAGCATTTGCTCTTTGAGAATTTGTTGTTGCATTGTGTGAATCAGTGGGCAGGATAAACGAAAAAACCGTAAATCATCCTTTGGATTTACGGCTCGATTCTTTCATTACTTGGAAAAAGAGTATCCCCTTTTGGATGTAACAATATCCTTAATTTTCAAATGCAGTTTTTGCTTCTTCAATCTGTTGGATACCTGTTTCTAATATTTTCATTTGTAATAACGTTTCTTCATCTTTTACGATTTTTTCTGCACCATTGATCAACGTTTCGTAGATTCCTTCGTACACTCGGCGATAATCTCCGACTTCAGAAACAACTTTCTCTTCATGATAAGTTCCTTCTTTATCAATATAGGTCAATACACCATAGTGTTCCGGTTGATCAATCCCGAAGTCCGCGTTTTCAGGCATATAGAACATTTTCAAGTGTTCTTCTTGTCGGTCTTTTGTTTGTTTGACAAACATCCCTTTTTTGCCATAGGCAACAAAACTAGGACGTTCTTTGATACGGAAATAACTTGATTTGATCGAAACTTTCATTCGACCGTAGTAAAAGTCTAAGTCAAAGTAATCATTCATTCGGCCGGTTCCTAGTAATTGACGGACATCGTAATGGATATCATCTGGTTCACCAAAATAAGAAAGGACCTGATCCACTGTATGACAAGCATGGCCATATAAGTAGCTGTTGGCAACTGAAAATTCCTTTGTACCCTCTGGGATTTCTGGACGGAAGTAGTCATAGTGCATTTCCACTTCTAAAATATCACCAAGCTTTCCACTTTCGATCACTTTTTGGACAGTCAAAAAGTCCGAATCAAAGCGGCGATTTTGATAACATTGGATAAATAGTCCTTTTTCCGCTGCTAAATCGAATAATTCTTTTGCTTCTTTTGAAGTTTCTGCAAAAGGTTTTTCGACTAACACGTTCTTGCCATTTTCCAAAGCAAGTTTGGCGTATTCTGCATGAAATTGGCTTGGTGTCGTGATGACTACTAATTGGATTTCAGGATCATTCCACAGATCAGACAATTGATCGGTATATTCGATCTCATCAAAAGTTTCCCAAATTGGTGCTGATGGAGAGTAGATTTTTTTGACGTTGATTTTGTCTGGTAGCCTTCTTGAGAAGGGTAAATGATAGCGATTGGTACTTTTACCATTACCTAAATATGCGATTGTTAACATGTCGTTTCCTCCTACTTTCGAATGATTTCTTTTCTTGAGTATAGCGCACAATAGGTAAAAGAAAGCCGACTCTAGTTTTTTTGGTAGAAATGTTCAAAGAAATTGAAAGAATGTCGATATTTTTGAAAAAGATGTTCAATCTTAGACTACTGTAAAAAGAAGTGGTTATTTTTCTAGTTATTCAGTAAGATAGATTTGGAGGTGTGTGATGGATGCTTATCGAAGAAAAATTAACCCAACAAGAAACATTTACTACAAATGAAAAACGGATCGCCGATTATCTGCGGATGAATTTGGAAGCAGCAGTTTATATGACGATTGAAGAGCTGGCAAAGGAGACCTATACCTCCCATTCCGCCATTATCCGATTCTGTAAAAAAATCGGCTATAGCGGATTTAAAGAATTTCGCTTTGAATTAGGACGAGAAGTCCACCAACTGGTTGCTCAGTTCAATCAAGTCATCGATCCTAATTTTCCTTTTACCGTTGATGATGATGCGAAGATGATTGCCAAAAAAATGGCAGATCTATCCATTCAAGCTATCAAAAAAGCGCAATTTCAAATGGAAGATCAATCGTTAGAAACCATCGCGACTGTTTTAAACAAAGCAGAGCGCATTTTCTTATTTGCAAAAGGTGATTCGCAAACAACTGCTCGGAAATTCCAAAATAAATTAGT
This sequence comes from Enterococcus sp. AZ095b, assembly GCF_051714725.1. Classification (NCBI taxonomy): domain Bacteria; kingdom Bacillati; phylum Bacillota; class Bacilli; order Lactobacillales; family Enterococcaceae; genus Enterococcus; species Enterococcus sp. AZ095b. Next base: position 1,478,063 of record NZ_JBIOSL010000001.1, read on the forward strand.
TAAACTAAATAAGTTCTTGATCTTAGCCGAAGAATATAGCGATTCGTCCTGGAATGCGGCTAATTTGACGGAAAATGACTGCGGGATTTTTATTAGCTATAGTGGACGCATCCATCATTACGAACGTATTCTTACCTATCTAGCACATATTGGCGCACCTAGTTTATTGATCACAGGAAATGAACAGTCTGAAATGGCAAAGAAAGCAGCCATGCGGTTGGTCGTGTCTCAAGAAGAGTATGATTTTGCGAAAGTTGCTACATTCTCTTCTCAAATTGCCTTCGACTATGTCTTGAATACCTTATACTCCTTGATGTATACGCAAAACTACCAAGAAAATTTATTGAATTTGAAAGAAAAACAAGAGCTGATCCAAAAAGGATTGTTAAAGGAATACAAGAAGTAAGCGTTATAGTAACAAAATAATAGCCCAAAGACTGAATCCTTCGTTTCGTCTTTGGGCTATTAGTATGGGCGTATAAAACTTCATTCATCAAAAAAACTTAAAATTGATGAATGAAAATTGACGATCGCTATACTCGAATTCTAAAATACAACAATTTGAAAATTTTATCTTGGCCACTTGCTCATAAGGCAACCATTTTTGAATGAATAAATACATGGCACCACCATGGCTAACTGCTAACACGCTTTGGTGCTCTTTTTCCATGATGTCGATCAAGGTCGTGTTCATTCTTTGTTGGAGTTCTTTTGCCGACTCACCGCCATAAGGAACAAATGAATCACCATAGGAAGTTTCGCCAACTGGTCGTTTAGGATTCAATGCTTCACTTTCTCCCTCAAATCGGCCAAAGTTCCATTCTTTTAACCCTTTACATCGCTGATATTCTTTTTCCCCGATAATGATTTCTAGCGTATCAGAAGCTCGTTCTTGTGTGGATGAATAATACGCATCAAAGGTGATTTGATTGGTTTCAAAATAGTCTCTTGCCACCTCTGCTTGTCTGATCCCAGCTTCTGTCAATGGAGAGTCACAAGCCCCTTGGATTTTCCCTAATTGATTGAACAAGGTTTGACCATGACGCATGAGATAAAGTTTTTTCATTTAAAGACCTCCTGTTGGTTTGTATATGTATCTTCATTATTTAGTATAGTCTCTGGAGTAAACTCCAAGTCAATAGAAAACCTATTTTTTTCGATGAGGTGGGGATAAAAGTTGTCTTGACTTGAGATGATCAATGCTCCAGATGTTTACCATCAAGCTTTAATCATGGTTATTCAGGTATTGTATAAAAAAGAAGCGCCTACTCCCAATTACAAAGAATGATGCGGAAGTAGATGCTTCTTTTTATTTATAGACTTGTCTAACTATTAGCCTTACTCTTTACCCCTATCTCTAGCCATTTGACTTTATAGCGGAAATCCTCTACTAGTTCTTCAGCTGTCCATTGGTTGATCATATAATCTGTCAAAGAATTCATGACAAGAGCCATCACGAAATATAAAAAGCTGATGGCTTCTTCTGTCGTAGCCATGACGATCTGGTTGATTTTTAACAAATCAAGCCATTGTTCAACCATCGATGTGTCACCTTGATCATTTGAACGCTTCGCTGAACCTAGATCGTTTGCACGTGTGAGTAATTTGATGGATCGCCAATAAGAACTATCTTTACTTAGCTGTCCACACCAGGCGAGATATTCTTCGATTCCTAAGAAAAAATGATCTCGATTTCGATTGATCGAAGCGATGATATCTCCATGGACTTGATTGGAATAGTTTCGGACAGTAAACGTATACGCATCTTCTAAATCCTGAAAATATTTGTAAAATGCACCACGAGACATCCCCATTGCTTCAACGATTTCTGAAACTTTGACTTGGCTGATGTGCTGATCATAAAATGTATCTAATAAAATCTCTAAGATCCATTGCTGTTTTTCTTTGGAAATATTGAAAAATGTTTCTTTTGGCATAAACACTCTCCTTACTGCTTAAGCTTTAGCTTGTTCTTTTAAATAGCCGTCTTCCATGCGATAGACACGGTCGCTCCACTGGATCATCCGAGAATCATGCGTGACCATGACGGTCGCTTTTTGCTTCTCATGGGCTTCCTTGACTAACAATTTGACAACTTCATAGGCATGATCCGTATCTAAGCTTGCTGTGGGTTCATCCGCTAAAATCAAGCTTGGGTCATTGAATAATGCTCTTGCGATCGCTACTCGTTGTCTTTCTCCACCAGATAAATCTTTTGGATAACTGTCTTTTAACTCATAGATATCCAATGATTTCAGCAATTCGTCGATTCGCTCATCCCCTGCTTTTTTCTTAGCGACACGATCGACTAAGTAAAACTGTTCTTTGACTTTTAGGAAAGGGATCAAATTTGAACTTTGTAAAATGAAGCCAATTTCTTTAAAGCGTAAGTCTGCTCGTTTTTTTTCATTTAATTCAGAAAACGAATGACCGTTAATGTGAATTTCACCTGAAGTAGGTGTTTGAAGACCACCAGAGATGGTTAAAAATGTACTTTTCCCTGAACCAGAAGGGCCGATGATGCTGACAAATTCTCCTTGTTTCACTGAAAAATTGATTTCTTTTAGTGCAGTCACTTCTGTTCGGCCGTTGCCGAATTTTTTGACGATATTTTTCATTGTCAAGATTTCTTTCATTTTTCTATTACCCTCCTATCGCAATAACTGGATCAACTTTAGCGACTGTCCGAATGGAGAATAGCCCACCGATCATTGCTACGAGTATCAATATCCCACTATATAAAAGCCACTGAGGCCACATGATCGCGAAAGGCATGGCAGTCGGTAAGATCAAACTAGTCAAGAAAGCAAGCCCTACTGCGAATGCTACACCAACCACTCCTACGATGAATGCTTGTGCTAGTAAGGAACGGGCGATAAATGAATTTCTGATCCCTTGTGCTTTCATCACACCGAAAATCGCTGTTTTTTGTAAGGTGATCACATACATAAAGATGCCTACAACTGCTGCAACAACGACAAACAAGAAATAAATCATCGCATTCAATGTCATGTTTTGTGCAGAATAACCTGGGAGACTTTGAATAAAGTCGTCAATCGACAATTTTTGTAATGTTTTTGATGCCCCATCCGATTGGATAGTGGCAGCTTGTTTCGTGACAATGGCATTGATCGGCTTCTTCTCATCCGAAGCAAAAGGCTGATCGCCAAATTTCAACTGTGTCCATGTATCAAGGTCTGTATAAACGACCGGCCCCACCGTGTAATAAGTTTCAGGGAAGATCCCAACGATTGTTAGTTCTTCATCATAGCTACCGATTTTGATTTTTTTGCCAATCGAAAAACCTAGATCTGCCATATTTTTGGAAATAATGATTTCATTTTTTTGTTTGAACATCTCGCCTTCTAATAAATCAGGCAATAAGAACGCATCGCGTGTCGTCCCAAATACAGTGATATTTTCCTTTTCTTCTGCTTTGACTGCTCCGCTGAATAAGCCAATAGGCGCTTTGTCTTTTGCGTCTACTTGATCCAGATCTTCTCTCGTCAATTGAGAGGCAGCAAAGACTTTATTGGCATCTTCTGATAGCACGATTTCTTGTGCTTGCCAGTCAACAATTGCTTTTTTGAACTCTTCGGAGAGTCCACTTGCTAAACCAGTTAACATAAACACAACATAAGCGATCAAGAACATGATTCCAATAATCAGCCCATAGCGTAGTTTGGCATAGCGCATTTCTTTTATCGCTAAAAACATTTTTTTGATTCCTCCATTTCGATTTCTTCATGAGTGACAAAGTGTCACTGGATAAAAGTATAGCGCTTGTGCATCCAATAAGTCAATTGCTTCGTCTGATAAATTCGTTCATAATATTAGTATTTTTAAGAAAAAAACACACTAGATAGCCATATTCTATGTGACACAAGCGTTTGCAATCTGTTACGAAAGTAGTGATGAACAAAAAAATGATCCCAAAAATGGCGCTTGTTCGCACGCTATTCTTGGGATCACTATCCTTCGTTCTCTTCGGTGATGGAACTAAAAACCTCCTGGCCCCATTTGACCAAAGGAAACTTCTTCCCCAGATTGAGAAATCGTCATTGACGTATCTGCGAAGCTGAACGTGCCTAAATCTTCTGCATCACTGATTGATAGTTGTTCACTAAAGCCATTCGTAAGTTCAGCTTGAGTCGTGCCACCGGTAGCAATCGTATACGTTTCCCCAACTGCAAGCTGTGGTGACGAGACTACGATTGTTTGATAATTTTTAGCAGGTTGATACGCAATCACTGCTTCCCCTGCGGTTGTTTGCAAACTCATGAGTGTATCTGCTTGTTGAACAGTGTCATAGCTGATCGCTACTGTCGCTTGAGTAGAACTATCACTGACGGTTTGCGCCATCCCACTTGAACCAGCAGCGACAAATGTCCCGCCTGTTAGAGTAAATGTCCCACCATAATCCAATGCACCATTACCACCATTTACGGGGCCGTCAATCAGCATCGTACCGCCAGACATCTCAATGTTCCCGTTGCTGTCTAAACCGTCGCCTTTTGAATCAACGTAGATTGTCCCATCATTGATCGTGACTTCTTTGCTCTCATCCGCCTCATCCGGTGGACCACCAAAGCTGTCAGCGCCAAACTGTCCAGTGGTCGTTTCTGTGTCACTGCCACCACCAGCATTGATCCCGTCATCACTAGCAGTAACATGTATCTCTCCGTCATTGAAGGTGATGACTGCTGATTCAATTCCTTCATAGGATTGCTGGATGTCAATTGTGCCGCCATTGAAGGTCAATTCGTTGTCTGTATGAATCCCATCATCTCCAGAGCTTAATGTGAGTGTCCCGCCTGTTATTTCCGCACTGTTATTGGTATGGATACTGTCATCGGCGCTATTGATGGTATAGTTTCCGCTACTGATCAACACATTACTCCCGGCTTTTAGGCCTTTGTAACTTTCATTTGTATCTAAGTTCGTGCTATCGGCTCCGTCGGCCGTCTGGATCGTGATTTCTGCTCCTTGGCTACGGATGGATGTTTCTGCTTGGATGCCGTCTCTTCCACTGTTTATATTGAAAGTCCCGCCGTCGATCGCAACAGCACCTTTTGTCTCGTCCTCTGTTCCATTTGCTTGGATGCCATCCCCTTCTTCGGTGGTGATCTGATAGCTTCCACCTTTGACCGATACCGCATCTTTTCCTTTCAATCCGTTATTTTTTGCATTGATCTTATAGGTTCCAGAGATCAAGACTAAGTCATCTTTGCTACGAATCCCGTTACTATAATTGCCATCGACAGTCAATGCGCCAGTACCATTGATCGTCAAATCTTCTTTGCTGTACAATGTGGCATCTGGCTCAGTCTCATTTTCAGTAAGTGTATATGTCTTTCCATCAGCTAAGTGATTTTCAGTGTTGTCTGCTAAAGTCACTATCGCTTTTTCTGTTTGTTGGATATCAACAGCCGGTCCGTTAGAGTTGGTGATCGTTACACCGTTGAAAATCAGGTGGACGTTTTCTTCTTTCGGCACGTTCACGATCAATTGCCCATTAGTCAATGTTCCGCTGAGAACATAAGTCCCTCCTTGCGTGATCGTTACTTGTTTATCAGAAACTTCGACACCTTCTCCTGTCACTTCTGTCTTCTCCCCTAATTGGATGTCGACAGCGGAACTTTCCTCATAGCTAGTTGTTAGATCTTCTGTCTCATAATTATCGAACGTCGTTTCTGATTCCGTAGATGTCGTATCTGTCGAGAGATTTGTCACTGTACTTGTATCTGTTTCCTCTGTGCTAGTCTTACCCGAAGAAGCTGAATTTGCTGAGGAACAGGCTGTTAATAAGAGGCTGGTAGCGATTAATGAATAGAATTTTTTCATGCGAGTTTCTCCTTTATAATTCATCACGATTCGTGGTTACTTTACCGAGTACGACTGGTAAATTACCATTGCGAACACGTATTTGATCAATGATTTCTTTTTCCTGCTGTTGATTTTTCAAGAGAAGAATATAGCGTAACTCGTACAAGCTCCCCATTGTCGTTGTTCGCACAGAACTGAGATGATGCGTATACGTATACTTCTCAAAAATATCGGTAAACAGTTCAGGGTAGTCCAAATCTTCTGGAATCGTTACCTTCAATTCTCGCTCGGCTACATTATTCTGATTGGCAAAAGGTGAAAGATAAAGCAGTAGTAAAAAGAGTGCGACGATAGCTGAGAATATCACCACGTATGTAACGTAGCCCATCCCTGTGGCAATCCCGATACCCATCGACCAAAAAATACTAGTGATTTCTCTTGAACCACCGGCAACCGAACGAAAGCGAATCAGACTGAAGGCACCGACGACCGCCAAGCCTGTTCCAAGATTGCCATTGACCAACATGATGACTGATTGAACTAGTATCGGCAAAACAGCGACGGTAACAACAAAACTTTTCGTATAGATGTTACGTTGCATATGGATAATTGCAACTAATAACCCTAAAACTAATGAAGTGGCGATACAAATCAATAATTCTTTAGGTTGAATGGTTGTCCCTGATTCGATTAAACTAGATAGCATGGTTCTTTCTCTCCTTTGTCTGAATGAATAAATGTCGCTGATACGTTTCTGCGTATTTTGAAAAGCTCCCTTTTCTTAGCTGATAATCGTTCAACAGCTCCACAAACCACAAGGGATACGCCCCTAGCGCTTTCACTTCCATCAGTATGCCAATCTCAGGAGCAACCAAAGTTTCTTTCCCTGTGATTGATAGATCCAAATTGGTACTGCGAAAACGGATGTTCTGATCAAACGTCACACGAAAATCTGGATCTGACGTGCCAAATAGTGAAATTCGTTCATAAATGATCATTGTTTTAGGCGACAAATCTGGATTTCTTTTGAACAACCAATTCACTTCCTGTGGGATTTGTTCGGCTTCATTCTTGAGAAAATATTTTTGATCAAGCCATTGCAGATACTCAGCATAAGTGAGTGGCATTCTTCTTTTATAGACAATTCCGTTGACCTTCTTTTTTATTTCTAGAAAGACCATTGATGTCTCCTGCGATATGCCATAGCTTCTTACTCTGAATTTTTCTTTGTATTTTGGTTTCGTCATAGAATTGGTAATGAAACGATCGTCTGGTGTATCAAAGTACAAGGATAAAATAGTATGCAGCCCATATTCGTCGATCTGCATCTGTTTTTTCAAGTCTTTTAAAAAAGAATGGAACTGTGCCGTTGGGATCAGATATTTTGTTTCTTTGCGTTGGAATACATTTTTTAATTTCATTTTTTTCCTCCTGTCGTATCAAGTGATGTCATCTATCATACAAAGGTTAGCTTAAACGGAACTTAATCCGAAATTTAAGTTTTGTTTATGCTAATCATGGTAAAATTAACTTATATGGTGAAAGCAATAGAGGTGGAATGTATGATTAAATTATTAGTGGTCGAAGATGATCACGTATTGTCGGATAATATCAAAGAGATCATTTCTGAAATCGGTGAAGTGACCCAAGTCTATGATGGCAGCGAAGGCTTATATGAATTGGAATCTGGTGTTTATGATCTAGCAGTTCTTGATTTGATGATCCCTGAAATGAATGGATATGAAGTATTAGCGCATCTTCGGAAAAAGAACATCTTGACGCCGGTACTGATCTTGACCGCAAAAGATGGTTTAGAAGACAAAATTGAAGGATTTGAACGTGGTGCGGATGACTATTTGACCAAACCATTTTATCGTGAAGAATTACTGATGCGGATCAAAGCATTATTGAAACGTTCACTCGGACTCTTCAGTGAACATACGTTGGAGTATCAAGGAATCATCTGTGATTTGCAACAAAATACCGTCGAATACAAGAAACAACTACTTCCGATTCAAGGAAAAGAATTTGAGTTGCTTGTTTATTTCTTGCAAAATAAAGGGATCATCTTGACGAAAGAGCAGATTTTCGACCGTATCTGGGGCTTTGATTCTGACACGACGATCACTGTCGTTGAAGTTTATATGAGCAATCTTAGAAAACATCTTCGAGAGACCGGCTTGGATAAAGAAATCAAAACGTTGCGTAATGTCGGCTACATCTTACAGGGAGAGTGAGGCGATGACAGACAGTATTTTCAATAAGCAACGTACAAAACTTTTTGCAGCCAATGTGACCGCCTTTGCCTTGATTTTTCTTTTGCTTGGAGGAATCATTCTACATTTATTGAATCAGTCAGCCTATCGTGAGACCAACCTGATGTTGAAGAATGTCTCAATGAACTCGCGTATGGTGCAATTAGAAATCGAACGTTATCAACAGGGAAACCCTTTTTTCAACGCCCAGATCCCCCCACGTCAAACAGAGTCACTACCTGAAGGCGATCGTTTCAATACTCAAGTGATCTTGTGGTCTGCATCAGGTGAAGTCTTGAATAAAGAAACCATTGGTGGTCGTTTTAATCAAATCGAAGGGATCAAGCTGGATACGAGTCAGTTAGATACGATCCAAGACATTGAGCTTGCACAAGCTGACCAAGGAACGCCCCTTTATTTTCGATCGATTACTAAAAAAGCAACAAATCAAGGAGAAGTTGCCTACGTCCAAGTATTAGAAAATACCAATCAAATCAACTCTTCTCTGCGAACATTCCAAACGATTTTGATCCTTTGTATGATTTTCTTTTGGCTAGGTTCCATTGGCGTCAGCTATTATTTGTCTAAGCTCAACATGCGTCCGATCTTAGCATCATGGCGCCGACAAAGAGAATTTGTGGAAAATGCTTCCCATGAATTGCGAACACCTTTAACAATCATCCAAAACAGTTTGGAACACCTCTTTACTAAACCAAATCATACGATCATCGAAGAATCTGAAAGTATTGCGCAAGCATTGTCTGAAACAAGACGCCTGACTGGCTTGACCTCTGATTTATTGACCTTAGCACGAAGCGATTCGAGTCAAGATACGCTCGCAAAGCAAGAACTACAAACAAAAGGATTTATCGCTGAATTGATCAAACCTTTCCAAGAGATGGCAACGATTGATCAAAAAGAATTTATAGTCGATAACCAAGCAGACATGAGTGTTTTAGTTGATCCGAAAAAAATCCATCAAGTATTAGTCATTTTGCTAGATAACGCACTCAAGTACACGAGTGAACACGACGAGATCATTGTCACATCAGCTAGCACCAATAAAGACTGGGTGATCCATGTCAAAAATACAGGTTCTGCGATCAGTGATGAAGACAAAAACCGGATTTTTGATCGCTTTTACCGTGAAGACCAAGCTAGATCAAAGGAAACGGGTGGCTATGGACTTGGCTTAGCAATCGCAAAACAATTGATCGAGCAACACAAGGGACAATTGACTGTGTCAGATCACTTGCCTGTAGGTGTGGATTTCAAGATCCAGTTACCCATCAAATAATCATTTAGTGACACGCGAAAAGACACTTTGAACCATAGCTGATGCTACGTCAGAGTGTCTTTTTTATTGATTTAGTTTTAGTATTCAGTGAATGATTGTAGTAAAATAAGACGAGGATCACAAGTAACAGTTGCCCTTCATCGCTCCCCTATCAGGCTAATACATTTTGGGAGGCAGAAGCAATCTTTCCAGAAATACACTAGTTCCTGTTCCCATGACTTTAGATACGAAATGGAGGTTTTTTGCATGGATGTCAAAACAAGAAAACAGATACAAGAAAAGTTGAAACAACGAATGCTCCAGTTACCACCGATCTTCAATGAATTTTTGCAGGCGAACTCAAAAAAATTATCATTAGCCAGTCGCTATGAATATGCAAAAGATTTCCATTTATTTACAGATTACTTACGAAAAACGCATAAACAAGAAATAAATGATCAGTTGATCATCCAATTGGAAAAACAAGTCTATCTTAATTTTTTAAGTGAAGTTTACCTTCACACGCGAGCTTTTCATACAGCTGCTGCACAAGAAACACAACAGCAATTCAAAAATGGTTACTACGGGATCTCTCGTAAGCAATATGCTTTGAATCATTTTCTACGCTTTTTGTATGAAAAAGGCCTTGTTGAAAAAGAGATTTCCTTATTAGGGGATAGTTTACCAGAAACTACCTCTGCCGCTCCCCGTTACATCGACGCTTCTTTATTAAGTAATTTTGACTCGCTTTTCGTTCCTGAAAAAGGTTTTAATTCTCCACGGGAAGCACTTTTTGAACAAAAAAATCGTGCAAGAAATCTGGCAATCGTGGCTGTTCTCCTCTATTGTGGCTTGAAAATCCATGAAGTCGTTGAATTAAAATGGAAAAATATAGATATGAAGAAACAGATTCTGGTTGTAGATCGGAAAGCGAATCGTTTGGAGCGAGTACCTATTCCAAATGAAGCCCTTCCGATACTTGCGAATTATGCCAACCAACATAAAAATGGTGCATCTGGAGAATCCTATGTTTTCCGCTCTTCACACGATGAACAAATCTCGCCTCGCACGATTCGCCAAATCCTTGATCGGATCACGGTGTACAAAAACGTTTCACCGGAATTGTGTCGGAAAACTTTCCGTTACTATACTGAATTATACTTAGGCGACAAAGATGCAGTGAATTATCTCTGTGGCAATCGCTATGTACGTCCACACTCATTTGAAGAAATCTACGAGAAAATGCGTGACTTCTCCTATCGTTGAATCGTTCAATGATCTATGAAATCATCGCATAGAAAGTTCGCTACATCGCTCTGTTTCTTCACTTTCTATGCGATCTATTTCTTATTGAAGAATTTATTAACTGACAAGTATCCTCACTTAAAGTTTTTAAAAACGATCAAGTTGCTTTTGTCTTCTTTCTTGAAATAAGGTTATCGTAACTGTTCATTTTACATTGACTGATTCTTGCTTAGCATTTTGATCAGAATTTTTATTGCGCTTATTCTCAAATGTACCGACTGCTTTACGATGTTCTTCGATTTACATTTTTTCATTCCTTTTCAATACAGCTGATTAATTCAAATAGTATATCTATTATTTTCGTTTATCTTATTAAAAAAATAACTGATTATAAGTACATTTTTTTGAAAAAAACAAAAAAATGATTGATAAATCCTTTATAAAAAGCGAGTGGTCAAGCATTTTCTCAAAAAAAACCTTACGTCACCTCATATGGATATTGTGCATTTTTCATCCAATCTGCCCTCTCAATCCAAAAGATAACTTTACATCTAGGTTTTTCTGTTATTTAGATTGTGGATATGCTATCATATTTTAAGACTTTGTACATTTATTAACAAATTTATTTATGGAGCGTGAAAGATGGAAACAATCGACTATACCCCACTTAATCTTTATACGAATTTTCAAGAAGCTGCTGAACGCACACCTGATGTCCCAATGATTTTTGATCAGATATTAGTGGCTTTTCCGGAGCTTGGTTTTAAAAGCACTTACAGCGAATGTCATGAATTAGTAGTAACACGTGCCTACCAACTGGCTAGTTTAGGTGTGACACTTGGTGACAAGATCATGATCTACAAAAGCTCTGCTTTTGATACCTACTTGATGGCCGTTGCTGCCTCTTATCTAGGTGCAATTCCTGTCATGCCTTCCTACCATTTACCAACAAGTACTTTAGAAGTATTTGTTGATCGTTTGGAAGATCCTTTTATCTTATTTGACGAAGTTACAAGTGAACGCGTTGCAGGTATCACTAACGGCACGAAGAGCAAACAATTGGCTGTCGCTGATTTGCTCAAACAACCCGCAACTCCTGTGGCACAAAAGAAATTAGATAATGATGAAATCTCTTATATGACTCACACTTCAGGCACGACCGGCATTCCTAAATTGATTTGCCACTCTGCACATTCAATGGGCTGGCGGACAAAGTGGCAAAAAATGGTATTTACTAAGATCACCGAGAAGAAATTAGTCGCTTTTCATATTTCGCCGGTTCATTCACGATTCAACATCGGCATCTCTTCTCTTATGGCAATGGGCTTTCCGATGATGCCAATCGCAGATCCTCAAGGTGAACATGTGGTAAAACTGTTATTAGAGAATCCGCCAATTGCTTTAGAGACACATCCAAATAACTTTGTTCAGTGGAGTTTCACTGCTAGAGAGCATCCAGAAGCTTTTTCAGGTATTCGCTACTACCACTCTACATTTGATGCCATCAACAATCAGACAATGGAAGTATTCCTTCAAACGTCAGCAACAAAAGAAGCAATCTTTTTGCAAGTCTACGGACAAAGTGAATGTGGACCGATGATTTTGAAAGCTCATACTTTGGAGAGCTTAAAAACAAGTGACGCACGTGATATGGGTGTCGGGTTAGGTGACTTGACCAAAGCAAGGATCACTGATGAAGAAGGCAATGAACTACCGGCGAACACAGATGGTCACATCCACTTGTTATCAAAAGGCCGTGCATTGACTTATTATAAAGAAGATGCTCGATTTCAAGAAAATGTGTATGGTGTTTGGTGGGATAGCGGCGATTATGGTTGTATCGATGAAAATGGCCATCTACATCTGAAAGATCGTCAAGTTGACTTGATCGATACGATCAATAGTACATTAGCGATCGAAGATTATTTGTTGGATTCATTGGAATTTTTAGCTGAAGTCGTCATCGTTCGTGATAAAGATAATTCACCACAACCAATCATTGCTTTAGCGCCGAATCAAGAGATGGATTGGGATCGTTGGTGGAACCAAGTCCATGAATTGCCACGTTTGAACACACCGATCATTCGTGCTTACGAAGATATTCCAAGAACAGCAACCATGAAAGTCCAACGGTTACAAATTGAAAAGGAATTTAAAGAAGCAAATCAATAATTATCTCCTCCAATAGTCCAGACAAGTACTTTTCCTGTAGTTAGGAAAGTGCTTGTTTTTTTGTATATAGATTTCTTTTCTTTTTTCTATATAAAGTGGCTGACTTGATAATCTGCCAATTGGCTGTTTTTCTTTTTATTCGAACAAGGTATACTCTTTTTGTGGAGGGATAAAAGTGAAAAAAATAGTAACGATTGGAGGATCTGATCCGTTTGCTGGTGGCGGCATACAGTCCGATTTAAAGACATTTGAAAACCATCATATTTTTGGGATGAGTGCATTGACCTGTATCGGAATGCTTGACTCAGATGGTTCGTTTATATTAGAGACGATCCCGCCTGAATGGTTAGCCAAGCAGCTAGATTCGATTCGACGTATGACAGATTTAGATGGCATAAAAATTGGCTTATTACATTCATTGGAAGCCATTGACGTTGTGAAGGATTTCCTTACATATTTTGAGGATGTTCCCATTGTGATCGATCCTGTGTTTGCCTTTAAGGAAACAGCAAATACCTTGAATCAAGCTTATATGCAAAAAATGATACAGGAGTTATTTCCTTTTGCGGATGTATTGACCCCGAATTTGAAAGAAGCCTCCCTGCTTTATGGCCAACCCGTTCAAACTTTTCTCCAAATGACCGATTGTGCAAAATATATCCATTCACTAGGTGCTAGGAACGTAGTGATCAAAGGTGGTACTGGGATTATCGGTAACAAAGCATTGGATGTTTTATTCAACGGAAATGAAACAATCTCATTTAGACGGGAAAAGTTAGACGAACAGACTGTCAACGGTGCAGGATGTACATTTGCTTCCGCGATTGCCGCAAATCTGGTCTTAGATTATCCTTTGGCGGATGCTGTTGCCCGGAGTAAGGATTTTGTTTATGACTGTATCTTGAATGGTGTCATGATGAATGATCAAACAGGAAGTGTTTGGTCAAAAGGAAAAGGAGTGGAAATAACGAATGAATACTAAAAAAATTGCGATTTATGCCATGCTGACGGCTTTAACTGTGGGGGTTTCTTTGGTCATCTTGATTCCAATACCTGGAACCAACGGATTTGTCACCTTATGTGAAGTTGGCATTTATACGGCAGCTGCTCTGTTCGGGCCGATGGGTGGATTGATTGTTGGTGCAGGAAGTGGTTTGTTTATTGATTTATTATCCGGCTATCCCCAATGGGCGATTTTCTCTTTATTGATCCATGGCTTACAAGGACTGGTTGCTGGCTATTTTGCGGGTAAAGGTTCTGTGCGTTGGGGCTTTGGTTTATCACTTGGAACGATCATCATGGTTGCTGGCTACTTCTTTGCCAGTTGGTTGCTTTATGACTGGCCAGTCGGTGTCGCATCGCTACCAAGTAATTTGGTCCAAAACATTGTCGGTATCGTGGTGGCGATCCCACTTACAAAGGCATTGATGCGTTTACCTCTGCAACAATCAACGGTAAAAAATAAGTAAAAAGGATGAATTGAAAATGGAAGTATCAAAAGACAGTTTCAAACAGCAATTATCTGAAATGGTTTCGGACGTTCTCAATGAAGCCAATCTTAAAGCAGGCGATCTATTCGTTGTAGGATGCAGTACCAGTGAAATTGTTGGTGGACATATTGGTAAAAACTCAAATGCAGAAATTGGACAATGGGTCATCGAAACATTGAAAGAACAATTAGACCCTCTGGACATTTCGTTAGCAGTCCAAGGCTGCGAACACCTTAATCGAGCATTAGTCGTCGAACGTCCAGTAGCGGAAAAGAAACAATTTGAGATCGTCTCTGTCATTCCGGCACTCCATGCAGGAGGTGCCTGCTCAGTTGCAGCATTTGAACAATTCAGCGATCCTGTCGAAGTGGAACATGTCGTTGCTCAAGCAGGAATCGACATCGGTGATACTGCGATCGGGATGCACATCAAACATGTTCAAGTGCCTGTACGTCCTCGTTCTAACACATTGGGTCATGCACATGTCACTGCTTTACGGTCTCGTCCTAAATACATTGGCGGACCTCGCGCGCAATACGAATAAGAAAAAACTACGAACGAATAAGAGAATTGTTCCCTTTCTTACGTTCGTAGTTTTTTCATGTGAGCTAAATTTTTCGATAAAGGCGCGCTTCATAAGGGGCGAATGTACCACTTGATTGAAATTCTTGACCGGGTTGATTTTCCAATAATACTTCCCAATTTGTTTCGATTTCCGTTGGTAAGGTATAAGTCGCTGCTTCATCAGTCAAGTTGACGATGATCAGATAACGTTCTTCATCTAGGACTCGTTCGTATACAAAGAGCTGTTCATTTTCAGGAAGATATTCATTGAAACTACCATAAATCAACCCTTTGTTTTCTCGACGTAGGGTAATCATTTTTTTGTAAAAAGATAAAATCGATTCTGGGTCATTGGTTTGATCAGCGACGTTGATCATTTGATAATTCGGATTGACCAGTAACCAAGGGGCAACCTTAGAAAAACCAGCATACGAATGATCATCCCATTGCATCGGTGTACGACTATTATCTCTTGTGGTATTGGCTACGATATCCAATGCTTCTTCTTCAGAACGTCCTTCATCAAGCAATTGTTGATAGAGTCTTTTCGAATCCACTGCATCGATCTCATCAATAGAGGAAAATGGTAGATTCGTCATACCGATTTCTTGTCCTTGATAAATAAATGGCGTACCTTGTAAAAAGAAATACATCATGGCGATTGCTTTTGCAGAAACTTGCCAATACGCAGGAGACGTATCTCCAAAGACAGACACACATCTTGGCACGTCATGGTTTTCCATATAAAGAGCATTCCAACCTTTACCATCCAGTGCTCGTTGCCAAGCGCTCAATGATTGTTTCAAACTCAATACATCTAGATCACCGTCTTTTTCATGTTTCCAGATCGAAATATGGTCAAACTCAAAAATCATATCAAAATAGCCATTTTCGCCTACCCACTCAGGTCCTTCGTTTGCAGATACCCCACTTGCTTCTCCTACCGTCATAATATCGTATTCATCAAAGACATTTTTTAATTCTGTCAAATGATCTTCAATACCGGAGACATTTTGAAAAGGAGAAAATGGGTTCTCAGTTGCCTTGACAGAGTATTCATCTTTTTTTACATGAGAAATGGCATCTAAGCGGAAACCATCGATCCCTTTATCTAACCACCAGCGGATCATCGTGAAGAGTTCAGCTTTTAACTTGTCACTTTCCCAGTTCAAGTCAGGTTGTTCTTTTGCAAAAATGTGTAAGTAGTATTGACCAGTTTGTTCATCGTATTGCCAAGCTGAACCGCCAAAGATCGACTGCCATTCATTTGGGGCTTGATCAGGTGTGCCATCGACCCAAATGTAGTAATCACGGTAAGGGTTATCGACTGACTGGCGAGATTCAATAAACCATTCATGCTGATCAGAACTATGATTGATGACGAGATCCATGATGATCTTTATCCCCATCTGATGGGCTTCAGCTAATAAGGCATCAAACTCATCCATTGTACCAAACTTCTCAAGGATTGCTTGATAATCGCTGATATCATAGCCGTTATCGACAAATGGTGACTGATAAATAGGGTTGATCCAAATAAAGTCGATCCCTAACTCTTTCAAATAGCTAAGTTTTTCGCGAATGCCGTTGATATCACCGATACCGTCGTTGTCGCTATCTTTAAAGCTCGCTGGGTAGATTTGATACCCAACTGCTTCTTTCCACCACTTTTCTGACTGCTTCATGCTTATCCCCCTTTTTTCTTTATTATAGCTCAATTTCAAGCGGTTACATATTTGTTACCGTTAACTTTTTTCATGCTTACATCAGTTGGAGTAGTGCTTATCATAAATGAAAGAACTCAAAAAAGCGAACATCAAAGACCATGAGTGACGCATCATCTTTGATATTCGCTTAATATTTATAAATAACGAGAAATCAATTGGATCAATTGTTTAGGAAATGTCGATAAATCGGTAATATCGACGAAGCGACTTGCGCCATAGATTTCTTTGATTTCTTCCTTATCTTGTCCAATTGCCGCAGAAATAAAGACGATACCTTGGCGTTCATATTCGGTCAAGACTTCTTGGATATCTTTTTTTGCTTTAGCGCTTGTATAATCAGGTAACGCTTTTGGTTGGCCATCACTGATGTTGACGATCAGTTTGGTTGTCGCAGGTTGTTCTGTCAGCTTTCCAGCGATCAGACGCAACACTGCACCATCACGATTATTTTGTCTTGGCTTCATAGTCACTAATTTCTGTTCCAACCACTCAAATGAATCTGAAAATTCTTTGTACGAAAAGACAGATGTCTTTTCTCTTGTCGAAACATCTGCTGTATCCCCGTAGATCAATAAAGGAATACGTACTTTTTTAGCAAATGCGGAAATAGCAAATGCAGCTTTTTTTGCAGCTAACATGCGGTCTTCACGAACCATCGAACCAGATTCATCGATTCGTAGAGCCACTGCCAAAGAAGGTTGTTCGTGAGGGGGATTTTTTTTATCAAATTGCCGTAAATCACCATAAGCTACTCGACTAGCATTAAAACGTTGGCCTTCGTACTTTCCTTTTTGATAAGTTTCGCTTTGTTCATTTTCCAAAAGATCAAGGATTTGCCGACTCAATGAATCCACGATCGGATCGATTTCTTGTCGGATAGTCGCTACTTCAGGATTTATGACAGCAAACTTAGGGCGATGAACGATCATTCCTTCTTTTTCATGGATCGTACCTTTCATCAGCTGCCGCGCTTCTTTATTGAGTTCACGCTTGAGTTGCTTGTCTAAGGCTTCCATATCTGAAGCTGACATCTCTTGGGATTCATCATCTGCTTGGTTTTGTTGTTGACTTCGTCCTTCGACTTCCTGGCTCCGCTCTTCCGATAAAGGTAACGTGTCTATCGGGGTTTCTTCTTTCGCCGCTGCTTCCTTTGTCTGCTCTTCTGGTAACACTTCCTCTTTTTCTGAGGGTTGTTCAGCAAGGGATGTTGTTTCTTCTGCCAACTGATCGATTTGACGTTCTATCGCTTCTTCTGCACGAATTGTCCGTCCTTTGGTTCGTGGGGATTCGTCTGATAAGTCCCCCCATTTCTTTTGTCGAAGCAATTCTCTGAGTTCATCTAAAAGCCCACTATCAGTTAGTGCAGTCGTCAAAATGTGTAATTCATCTGGATCAGTCGTCAGTTTATATAAGACTTTAGGATAGAGCGATACGAAAATGTCTTGATTTTGTTTCATTGTATTGACCCAATAAAAATAAGAACGCATACCTGCCACACCTTTGATAGCATTTGCTTTGGCAGTTTCATCTAACAAACGGATCACTTCTGCCATTTTCAACAAAAGTGTCGGCTCTTTGACTTGTGTCTTGCTGATAGCGCGTTCCACCATGACTGAAAGCTCTGGCAGGTCCATTTTCTCAGCATGTTGCATACGATCTCGAAGCGATTCATTCAACGGTCGGTTTCCTTGGTAGTTGCGATTGGTTGTAATGATGATGATACAATCAGGGTGGCGTTTGATCACACCAGTAGGTAAGTTCAACAAACCGTTCGTTTCTAAGGCAGAGTTCAAGGCAACAAGAACCGAAGCATCACGTATCACCGTTGGTTCTTGGATTTCTAAAAGATAACCCTTTTCGATTGCACGAACGATTTCTGACGGATAGTATTTGTAGTGGATCGTACTTTCTTCGTTGTTTTCGATTCGTTGCACGAGATCGGCTAATTTCTGTTTGGCTGTTTGTTGATCGACGGAGTAATATTGTTCGATCAACGTCAATACCGCAGATAATGTATCCGTTTGATAAATAGCGGTCAATAACTCTTGATCCTCTTCTTGGTCTGAATCAATGACAGGTAGTAACGCACCAAAGACATCTGATTTATCCATATCAGCAAAGCATGTTACTTTCGTATAAGGTAACTGCAGATCACAGGATAATGCTTTGGCTAATTGCGTTTTCCCAGAACCTGCATCTCCTTCCAATAGCACATTGCTGATTTTCATTTCCGGATCTAGCCAGTTTGCTTTGATTTCAGTTGCAATACGCAGCTCTTCAGCACTTGTTTGATGACTTGTCGGTTTTTTCCAGATCATTTGTTTTTCGATCGGTGTAAACGTTCGTTGATCGGTGAGTGAAAAGTTTTCCATGATTAAACACTTCCTTATAACATTAATACCCTAGATCATCTAATAGACGTTTCAAGATACGAAAACGTTCACCAAGTAATTCGCCATCTTTTTGTAAAGCATCGTAGTATAACATGATATCTTCATCGATTTTAGGGTTTTTCGTGTCCACTTCCACCGTCATCCGGTTTCCTTGCAAACCGATGATATCAACGACAGGATTTTCAGGGTCGTAAAATTTTTCATGGCGGTAAGCATCTTGGAAGTATACACTTCCTTGCGCCACTAAGATCGCTAAGTCAAGGATACGAGTGATCGGTAATTCTTCCGATTGACGTGACCACTTTTCACCTGTATGACGCCACACTTTTCCTGAGATATCGACTTTGCCTCGATCATTCCACTGAGCTAATCCTAAAGACAGTCCTTTTGCATCTGTATGCAAGGCATTTCTGCCATCAACTTTATCATAATCTTCAACGACGATCACTGGTTTATGTTTCAAATTTGTTGGTATTTCCATCCTTCTCTACTCCTTTTTAGTAATTTAGTGATTTAGTAAATTACTAGATAATTAAAGATAGTATAAAATAATTAGGGTAGAAATGCAAAAAAACAGTCCAAGCAAGTCATTGCTCAAACTGTTTCTTTTCTTTGTGTTTTTGCTTTCTGCCCTATTTATTGTGCAGAGATCGCAATACCGATCGCTTTTTCACCCAAGTGACTACCGATCACTGGACCAAAATGGCCGATCTCGATTTCTGCTTGTGGGTATTGTTTTTGAAGTTTTGCTTTTTCTTCTTCGGCAACTTCTAAATTGTTTGCATGGATCACATATAATTTTACTGGTGGCTTAATTTCTTCATTTCGTTTGCCAATGATTTGCTCTGCACGGGCAAAAGCTTTTTTACTTGAACGGATCTTCTCGAATAAGATGATCTTACCTTCTGAAAAAGTCAGTATCGGTTTGATTTTCAATAGTCCCCCGATCAGCGCAGCCCCATTAGTCAAGCGACCTCCGCGGACTAAGTTGTTCAAGTCATCAACGATCAAATAGGCGTATGTATTGTCTCTAATTCGATCGATGTGAGCTAAAATGGCTTCAAGTGAATAACCTTTATCATTCAAGTCTAAAGCAGATTCGACCATATGCCCCATTGGCATACTGGTGATTTTCGAATCATAAGGAATAATCGTCATCTCTTTGACGTCGTCTTTCATCGCGAATAATGTATTGACGAATCCAGAAATCCCACTTGATAAGTGTATGCTTAAAATCGTATCATAGCCTTTGGTTTTCAGTTCTTCATATAGTGCCAAAACTTCACCTACAGCAGGTTGGGAAGTTGTTGGAAAATCTTTACTGTTTTTCAATAGTCCGTAATATTCGTCTGCTTCGATGTCAATGCCTTCGTTATAAATTTTTCCATCCAAGATCACAGGAATAGGAATCACATATAAATCAGGATGGTTTTTGATACGTGTTGGCAGGAAAGCTGTACTGTCAGTTACGATTGCTAATTTCATTTATTTAAGTTCCTCGTTTCAAAGAATTTTACCAGTCCTTAATACTATATCATAAGTAAGAAAAGATTTGAACCTTTGTCCAGATTATAGAAAAAGCAACCCATGTTTTTTATTAAAATCTAAGGTTTTTATCACTTTCATTATTTATTAGAATGAATAAAAGCCAGGACTAGAAAATTTTTCTCAAGTCCTGACTTATTATCCGAAATTAGCTTGCACTCTTAGTTAGCTATAGAACCACTGGTGCTTGCCAAAGCATCCCCTTATCGTCTGAAATTCTTGACCATCTGCATGGCGTTTCTACCAAACTGGGCAAAGGCAAACGTCAAGCCACCGACACCGCCAATCACCACACAATAAATGACTGCATGCGTTTTTGATGTCATGGATAGGGAAAGACTCAAAACGAAGAAAAGAATGCAGCACAGAAGCAACATGGCCATTGTCGAACGAAACGTCTTCAAGAAGAAATGACTGATCTTTGCGAATGGCGAGATGCGGTATTCTTTTGATAAATAAAGATATCCACGAACAAACACAAAAGCAAAAGCCACTGTATTAGATAAACTCATTCCGTATCCGCCAAATAAAGCTAACCCAATCGCTTGGAATACGACTTTTAAAATAATGGCTTCTGTTGTCAGTTTGATCGCAACCAAATGATGATTCAATGATTGGAGCATCGTCGATAAAATCGTAAACAACGAGAAGAACAAGGAAGCTAAAAGCGCCATTTGGAAGTACCCGACACTCTCTGGATCATAGCCAAAAAACAAGGTGTATAATGGTCCTGCTAATAAGGACATCCCTGCTAACGAAGGCAAAAGGATCAATAAAGCAATCGAGAAGCTGTCCCCGACTGTTTTTTCAATCTGTAGTCGGTCTTTTTTTCCTAATGTACTCAGGATCGGCAGACTACTGATTGCGACCGTTCCGACCATTGAAATCAAGATCAGTGTCAATTTGTTCGGATTGACTGATGCACGACTAAACAAAAATTCGAGTTGCTGGTCTGCAATTTCTGGTCTGAACAAATGTAAGAATGGTTTCATCGTCACCTGATCGATCATTTGTACAATCGTGATCACCGAACCAACATAGATGAACGGTAAGGTTTCTCGAATGATCGAAACAGACGCAGAACGATTGTCTTTTTGGAAATAGCGACTTGAGATCCAGAAATCTTTTAAACGGAAATAATCGTTTTGCCGTCCAATAACAAACATATGACCAATAGCTGCTAGTCCACCGAAGAAAGAAGCAACAGTACTGATCAATACCGCTTGCACAATCGTGCCATCTGTCAACACACGCAAATAATACGTACCAGCTAAGATCACGATTACACGGACTACCTGTTCAATGATCAAGGAAGTACCGTAAGGGCGAAGATGATTTTTCCCTTGGAAGTAACCTCGCATCGCACTTAATACTGGGATCGCTACTAAGGAAGGACAAAGACTACGAATCGCCAAAATACCGTTATCGACATTCGAGATCGGACTGATTTTTGCCAAAGCGGGAGCAAACAAATACATCAATAAGGCAGATATGATCCCGATAACGAACATGATATTGATCGTACTGCGAAAAATGACCCGACAAGCTTGTTCATCCCCTTTTTTCGTCGCCACCGCCACTTTTTTTGCTATCGCATTTGGAAACCCGACTGTACCTAACATCAGGAAAAGGCCATATGGTAAATAGCCCACATTATAAAGGGTAGTTGCTAACATGCCATCTTGATTGTTCCCCATCATACTTAACCAAGGAATCAAATAAACGACACCTAAAACTTTACAAAGTAGATTGGCAAAGGTAAGCCAAAATGTCCCTTGCATCAATTTCTTATTCATATGTCAACCTCATCTATCTCTATTAGAATAAACATCTTCCCTATTATAACAAAAAAAACTTGGAGGACAACTCGTTGAGGAAAACAAAAAAATAAGCTTCCCAATTTTTTGGAGAAGCTTAAGAAATTCTATAACATTGATAATAAAAACAAAGAAGAAAGTCCTGTAATGACAGACAAAGCCATTGAGCGGGTTTTATAAGCAACACCTGCGACAAATAGCATCGCAACGATTTTAATGTTCCACGCAATATCTAAATGTTCATGCGTGATAAAAACATCTTTGAAGGCCAACGCTGCAAACAAAGCAACTGGTACATATTTCATCCATTCGCTAAACCATTTAGGCACTTTTCGATGTGTAAAATAAAGCATAGGAAAAACTCGTGGAATGTAGGCAACGACAAATAAGCTGATCACCAATAACAACAAGTACCACTCAGTCATGATGTTGCACCTCCTGTTCTGGGAAATGGAACAATGGCTCATTCAAAGGTTGGGTCTCTTTGCTGGATTTCTTTTCTTTTTCCTTCTTGAAGGCTCTTTCTAATACAAAACCTGCTGAAGAAGCAATCAATGTTGCAACGATCAAACCGAAAGTGTTTTGGAAAAGTACCATGAATATGACACTGAGTATCCCAGAAAAGATCCCTGTGAAGATGAGTAAAGCATTTTTCATTTGCATGATGAACATAAAAATAAACATAGCAGTTAAGGCAAAATGCACCAAATCCGTATCCACTCGGATCACTGATCCAAAAATATTTCCGACCATGTTGCTAATCGCCCAAGCCCCCATTGAAAACCAATTGACATATAAAGCTTTTCGCTTGTCCCAAGTGGGATCAGTAGAATACTTCAAATAGTTGACGGCATAATTTTCGTCATTCAATGATTGAGAGAACACAGCTAAAAAGAATCGCTTTTCTTTCTTCATAAAGCCTGAAAGACTCGACCCTAGCAAAATATACCGTAGTTCTAAGAAAAAAACCATCAAAAGTGTAGTTGAAAATGGCGCTTGTGTGGCTAACATAGAGGCAACTAAGAATTGTGCGCCACCAGAAAATACTAAGATAGATAATAGACCAGCTAAGAGTGGATCAAAGCCAACTTGCTGCAGTAATACTCCGCAAGCTAACCCAACTGGGATATAACTAAGGCAAAGTGGCAACGAAGCATGTAGCGAATCCTGCCAAGGCGCCCGTTTCTGTTTATTCATTAACGATATCTCCTTCAATTTACAACAAATAAATAGCGGACTAATTGTAACATAAATAAATAAAAATGTAGCCGTTTTATCGTTAAACAACATGATATTTTTCTCATTTTCAAAGGAGAACGATTAAAAAAAATAAAAATCATCGAAAAAGATAAGATGAAATTCATTTTCCTCCTACCTTTCAGATGATTTTACACTATAAATAAACGAGTTATTTTTTTGACATCAAACTTTTTTATAAGTAAAAAATAACACTAGTTTCTAAATTATTTCTCGACGTTCTCTATCATATTTTCTTGTGTTTTCTTTATTTGCGAATAATTTGGATCATATTTATCTGTTTCAATGTAAATATAGATTTTTTTATCCTTTAATTGTTCACGGATCGTCCGTTCAATATCATTGATGATCATGTGTACTTGATATTCTTTACTCTCAAATAGATCGATTTTTGCCGCAACTAAAATCTCTGTCGGACTTAAATGCACAGTTTTGATATCAATGACGCGATTCACTTCATTTCGCTCAAAAGCAAATTTGATCTTTTTCAAATCTGTTGTAGTCACGCTCTCGCCAATAATCAAACTATAAAATTCTTTTGCCAGAAAGATAGCAGCACCCATCAATAGAAAGCCGATCAATAGTCCACTGATGGCATCAAAAGCTGCAATCCCTGTCACCATAGTCAATCCGGTGCCGACTAAGGCAAGAACAAGACCAATTACAGCACAGAGATCTTCGGTGAAGATCACGAGGATCTCACTGTGGCGACTTTCGCGTAAAAAGCGCATGATTGAAAGGTTTTCAGTGTTCAATTTGCGGATTTCTTTCATCGCGATTCGTAATGAACTCCCTTCTACAGCTAGACCAAATAATAGAATCAGGATGACGATCCAAGGATTACCAACTTCGTGGGCGGGATGGGTAAGTTTTTCAAAAGCTTCCATCACACCTAGCGCGCCCCCACCAAAAAACAACATCATGGCAACAATCGTACTGAAAAAATACTTTGCTCGTCCTTCGCCAAATTGATGTAATTCGCTTTGACCACGATTCGCACGTTTGTCACCGACTAGTAGTAATACTTGATTGCTACAGTCAACGATACTATGGATACTTTCATTCAACATAGCGGCACTGCCACTGATGGCATAACCGACAAATTTACTAAACGCAACTAAGAGGTTGGCACCTAACGCTGCCAATACAGAAAACATTCCGCTCTTCTTCAAATTCTCCATTGCTTTTTCTTCCCTTCATTCTTAACAACATCAAAGAGTATCTAAATTAAAGATGACGGTTTGATTATTTTTTAATATAGTTTCTTTTGCGCCTACTTTTGTATTTTTACCATCCACACTGAACATCCAATATTTTTTCTCTTCGGTATTTTGGCTCTGACCATTGATCGAGGTGATAAATCCTTTGTCTTCTTCCACACTAAAGTTTTGTTCCAACACGTCCAGTAAATTTTCTCCTGTATGGAACGTCACTTTTTTTACTAAGGTATCAACCCCATCTTCTTGCAAGGTGATAGTTGCTGTTTCATTCGTCACCATGGATGACGGTTTTGGGTCAGCTTTTTTTGTCTCTTGATTTGTACAACCGGTAAAGAAAAGCAACATCGAACAGACAATGAGTAAACTGGTTCCTATCCTTTTCATTTTACTCCTCCTAAGTATAAAAAAAGCCAAGGAGAAACCCGATTCCTTGGCTCTTTTTTCATCAATCATCTGAATGGATCATTCTGAAGCATATAAGGCATGATTGCTCTTTTTCATCAATTTTTGCGGACCATCAAAGGTACTAAAAATTCATAATTGATAAAGAAATCGATCACTGAACGATGATAGTCACCAGAAGAAATCGCTAGATCTGTCTGTGTTGTGTCTTTAAGAGAAATTTGGAGCGACTGACCTTTATCCAGCAACACCTTATAAGTCGTGTCATCCAATTTTTCCATATCATACTGCGGATTTTTCATTGTGACAATAAAAATATCATCTAATACTTCTTGCGTAGCTGGAAACTTACTTGAAATATCTAATCTTAGTGGCTTCGTATTGTCCAACAAGGTTTGATCCACCGTAAAACCTAATTTACGTGCATAAGCAAATAATTGATTCAACTTGTGATTGAAAATCGTGATCTGACTAGCCGAAAACACGCGTTCAACAGACCAATGACGAATCAATGCTAACACTCGGTCATCATCGATCTCGATCGTCATTTGTTCTGGGGATACTCGCATCAAATTGATGGATTCTACTTGGTATCGTTGGTCGATCGTTGGTAACACAAAGGAGAACAACAATTCTTTTTGTGGGGTCAAACTATAATTGATTGAAAAATATCTTGTTTCCCATACATCATATGCTTGTTTGGATAACTCCAAGCCAATATCATTCAATGGTTTTAATATCTCGTAGGCAAAGTATTCGATCAAACTTGTCTTAGCAATGGCAGAAATCGGTGTATCTTCTAACACATAGCGATGATATGCGACCAATAACTCATTGAAATCCGCTTCGATCAAATATTTACGTAATCGTAAATCGGCCAACTCTTCTTCTGCGGCTGCAATCAAGTCAACGATGTCTTCGTGATCATTTTGTTTACCAGAAAGATATGCTTGGTTTTCATTGACCGCTTGCTCGATCGTTGAACGTTCATTATCTGTTTGATTCGTCGAGTTTGGGACGACTTTTTCTTTTTCGTGGATTTTGGCTTCTTCGCGAATTTCTTCTACTTCATTCGCCAACTCTTTGTCGATGCTGGATGCTTCTTCTACTGGGTCAGTCGTTCCATGATTTTCAGCTGTTACTTCTTGTAGGTCTAAATCTTCTTGTTTTGTCATCACTCGTCTCCTCCCTCTTCTACTATTTCAGGGTTTTCACTGCCAAGGTACGACATCAAGAAACGATGGATCGACTGTCTGAAACCTTCCATGTCACCAAAATATTTTTTGATTTGACGTTGTTCTTTTTCAACGATCGCAGCGCGTAGCTGGTCCGCTTTTTCTTCATGTAATAAGGTTTGCTTTTGTTTTTGGATTTTTTCTGGTTCTTCGATATAAGGCAACCAACCTAATTTTTCATTTTCAAGTGCTTGTTTCTTTTGTTCTAACGCTTGGATTTCTTCGTCTATTTTTTTACGATTCAAGAAACCTTTCGTATCATCTAAGTCAGTGATTTGCTGATCGATCTCTTTGATGGCCTCTTCTAAACGCTCGATCTCTGTTTTTGCAGTGATCACTTTTGCCTCTAACTCATTGATTTTTTTATCAAAATCATGGGTTTGTTGCGTCGCATAGTTCTCCCATTCTTCATCGATTTGCGGTAATACAAAGATTTCAGGTAAGCTGGCATCGATCCCAATCGTTGCTCGTTCATGAAAATAGGTGCCGATCTGGTAATAACTCATCGTCGGAGAGATGGTCTCTGTATGTTTCATAAAGGGAAATTCTTGCAAGAAACGGTCATGGATCTTCCGCATCAACAGCTGATCGATCTCATGATTTTCATTTGAGCTTTTTTTAAGCTCATCGTTCAAGCGTCCATTGTATAACTGATAGATTGCGGGAATATTCTCCTCGCGGACAGCTTGTTCAAAAGCTTGCAGATCTTCTAATAATTGTGAAAGATTCATACTTGCTTTTTCTTTGATATCGTAAAACGAAGATGCTTCCTCTTGTTCGTTTTCATCATAATGTTCGTTCGTCTGTGGGTCTATCATCTTACTGGCCTCCTCTTGCTTTTGAACGCATCAATTTTCCATCAATTATTCTATGTAATCCAATAGTATCATTTTCTAAGAAAAAAGTGTTACTAAGTATGCGCTGACTTAGAACAAAAATTACTTTTACTTGTATTAATTGAAAGTTAGAGAACATAAAAGAGCGGGTCAGCGATTCCCCGCTCTTAGCTTTATTTTTTGGGTAAATCTCTTGTTGTAAAATGGATGCGTTGGTTTTCATCTCGTGTAAGTAATGTTTCTTCATTTAAGTAAGAGAACTTTAATTCATTTAGTTCACTATCTTCTAGCATATGCTCATATCCTGTAAAAATTGAGCGTATATACTGTTTGTACGCGTTTTTCTTTTTTTGTCTTTTTTTCATAGGACACCTTCCTTATCAAACCTATCATACCAATGAATGCCTTCTGAGACAAGCATGTTTCTTTTGTTTTTTCTTTGAAATTTCTTTATATACTTAATTGATAGTTGACGAAACCTTCAAAAAATGAAAAAATGCGAGAGTAGCTAAGGAGGGAAACAAGTGAAAAAAATAGGTTTTGACTCAGAAAAGTATATCGAAGAGCAATCTGCGTATATCCTTGAACGCGTTCATCATTATGATAAGTTGTATCTGGAATTTGGTGGGAAATTAGTCGATGATAAGCATGCCAAACGTGTCTTACCAGGATTTGAAGAAGATGCTAAAATCAAATTATTGCAAAAGTTGCGTGACCAAGCGGAGATTTTGATTTGTGTGTATGCTGGTGACATCGAGCGGAATAAGATTCGTGGTGATTATGGGATCACATATGATATGGATATCTTGCGCTTGATCGATGAATTACGAGGATATGGATTATCGATCAATAGTGTAGTGATCACCCGGTATAACGGACAACCAGCAACTAAAGTATTTATCAATAAATTGGAGCGTCGGAATATCAAAGTCTATAAACACGCTGAAATCGAGGATTATCCGATCAATGTCGAAAAAATCGTTTCAGAGGATGGTTTCGGCAAGAACGAATACATCGAAACAACGAAACCAATCGTTGTCGTGACAGCTCCTGGTCCAGGTAGTGGGAAATTAGCTACCTGCTTGAACCAACTGTATCACGAGAGCCAAAAAGGCAATGCAGCAGGTTACTCTAAATTTGAGACTTTCCCTGTTTGGAATGTTCCATTGAAACATCCCTTGAACATTGCTTATGAAGCAGCAACAGTCGATTTGAAAGATGTCAATATGATCGATTCTTTTCATTTTGATGCCTATAATAAGGTGGCAGTCAACTACAATCGTGATGTAGAGACTTTCCCAGTCATTAAACGGATCATCGAAAAAATCACTGGTAAGGAATCGGTCTACCAGTCTCCTACTGATATGGGCGTCAACCGCGTAGGCTTCGGTATCACGGATGATGAAGTCGTACAGGAAGCCTCGAAACAAGAAATCATCAGACGCTATTTCCAAACGGCTTGTGACTTTAAAAAAGGTTTGACAGATGAAGATGCCGTCAATCGTATCAAATTGATCATGGAGGAAGTCGGTTTACGTCCAGAAGACCGTAAAGTCGTGACCCCTGCTCATGAGTATGCAAAAACTAGTCAAGCGGCAAGTACTGAACCGATGGCAGTGATCGCGATCGAACTTCCTGATCAAGTGATCCTTACAGGTCGGACAAGTCAATTAATGGATGCTTCGGCTGCTGTTGTCTTGAATGCGATCAAATATCTCGCCCATATCTCTGATGACATTCCGTTGTTATCGCCTCTTGTCTTGGAAACGATCCAAGGACTTAAAAGCAAGGCATTGCACTCTTCGATCGATACACTCAATCTCAATGAGGTGTTGATTGCTTTATCAATCAGTGCAGTGACTAATCCAATCGCACAAGTTGCTTATGAAAAATTAGCAGAACTTGAAGGTGCGCAAGCACATTCAACTGTGATGATCAATAAGAATGATGAACAAAACCTGAAACAATTAGGTATCGACATCACTAGTGCGCCTGTTTACCCTTCAGAAAACTTGTATTATCAATAAATAATTCTTCGATGATGGCTAAAATAGAAAAATAGAAGTTACCTCGATAAATAAGGTGGTATCCATGAAAATTGCTCAAATTTTTGTGGGTACCCTTTGTTTTTTGGAGAAGCAGCTTCTGTGTCAGACTTTCCTGTTTTAAAAATAAATAAAGTAAAGTTGTTGCTCGTCTAACAAGTCCTGATAATATTCATCTACCTTCATCTACCAAGTAATATACGTATATGCCACAACTGCTAGATAAATCAACAATTTAGGTTTCCCAAAGTGACTTCTATTCATTAAAAGACACCTATCTTTCCGTTCTCTTACATGTATACGCTTTAGTCTAAAAATCTCATGAAATTTCTCTCAAAAGATTCGTATTCTTTAAAAATAACATGTAGAATTAAACGGAATTTGGTAAGGAGTGATTTTTTTGAGTCAGTTTATTGGAATAATAGGTTTACTTTTGATTTTTGGGTTGGCGGTTTTGATCAGTAGCGATCGAAAAGCCATCAAACGCAAACCATTGATCATCATGCTCGTTTTGCAATTTGCGTTTGGGTTTGTTTTACTGCGTACGACTTTTGGTACAGCGGTTGTTGCGATGCTAGCCAAGCTATTTGATCACTTATTGGCATTTGCCGGTGAAGGTGTCAATTTCGTCTTTGGGGGTGTAGCAAACGTTGGAAGTGCCCCATTCTTCTTGAATGTGTTGATGCCAATCGTCTTTATTTCTGCAATTATTGGGATTTTGCGTTACATCAAGATTCTTCCTTTATTTATGAAAGCAGTCGGTTTAGGATTGAGTAAAATCAACGGAATGGGAAAATTAGAATCTTATAATGGTGTTGCTTCAGCGATTTTAGGTCAATCAGAAGTTTTTATCTCCATCAAAAAGGAACTGCCTTTCTTAACCGAAAAGCGTCTGTTCTCGATGAGTGTTTCCGCAATGTCCACGGTTTCGATGTCCATCGTTGGTTCCTATATGGCATTGATTGATTCAAAATACGTGATCACTGCTTTAGTTTTGAATCTTTTTGGTGGATATATTCTTGCCTCGATCGTCAATCCTTATGAGTTAGACGAAAAAGAAGATGAATTAGTGATTGAAGAAGACAAAGAACAAACATTTTTCCAAATGTTAGGCGAATATATTTTAGATGGTTTCCATGTCGCAATCACAGTGGCTGCAATGTTGATCGGTTTTGTTGCTTTGATTGCTATGATCAATGCCTTGTTCAGCGGGATTTTTGGGATTACATTCCAACAGATTTTAGGGTATATTTTTGCGCCATTTGCATTTATCAGTGGGATTCCTTGGAAAGAAGCGGTTGATGCCGGTAGTATCATGGCAACAAAACTTGTGACAAATGAGTTTGTAGCAATGACTGAATTATCGACTGGGACATTTGAATTTACAGAACGTACCACCGCTATCTTATCAGTCTTCTTAGTATCATTTGCGAACTTCTCTTCAATTGGGATCATTTCAGGGGCAATGAAAGGGTTGAATGAAGAAAAAGGTAATCTTGTAGCAAAACATGGATTGAAAATTTTGTTCACCGCTTCATTAGTCAGCTTTTTAAGCGCAATTGTTACCGGAATACTGTTGTAAAGCTATCTTTTATCTAGCGTCTTAAGTATACTGAACTTGGCTGGTTTGAACAGATGACCTGTTTAAATTGGTTAAGTTTTTTTATTTTAAATGACAGATTTCCACTTTTCGGTATATATTAGTTATAAACATGTCTTTGATCATGTCACTATAGAAAGGAATATTTCCTATGAATAAATGTTATGTATTTATTGGGCCTTCTGGTTCCGGAAAGACGACACTAGCTCATGCAATTTTTTCTTCACAACAAAAGATCATTACGTATACGACCCGCCCCCCACGAAAAAATGAAAAAAATCACCTTGATTACCATTTTGTTTCTCAAGAGACCTTTGAAGAAATGATCGTCCATCAGGAATTTGCCGAATGGGATCGGTACGCCGATCACTATTATGGCTCAAGTAAACAAGAGATCTCAACGAAGCTTGCACAGGGTGACTGCTTCACGGTCCTTACAGCCCCAGGTTTTTGGCACTTGTATGAACAATTTGGTCGTTGTATCGTCCCTGTCTTCATCATAGTAGCAAAAGAAAAGTTGTATGAACGATTTGTACTTCGCGGAGACTCACCAGATAAAATCAGGCAACGGCTTGCTCTCTTTGAAAAAGATCAAAAAGAACTTGAAAAATTAACACTTATTCCTACCTTGATCTCATTTGAAAATAATCAGACGTTAGAAATCGAAACAGAAAATTTAAAGCAAGCCATCCATGCAGCGGATCATCGCTGAACAGTTGGCTTGCTTTTAGTTTTGAGCACTTCACAATAATTTTTGATAGGCTTTTCTTTCTCCGTGTGGGAATGGAAATTCAATCATGCCACAATAATGAAAACCTGCCGAGTATATCGTTTTTTCCATTGGGTGATTAGTGGGAAACGTATCGATCCGAACGTCCTTGATTCCTTGACATGTGGCAACGGTCAATAAATGATCTAATAATTGTTTTCCAAGTCTTTTCCCTCTTACGTTTTGATCAAGAGCAACTCGATGGATGGAAAGATACGGCTCTCTCCCCTCCCAATTTCCGGCAATTGCTGTATAGACCGGATCAATGCCTGCAACAAGCGCCGCAGTGCCAACGATGTCTTCTTCGTCAATCAAGACGAAGCTTTCCTGCCTTTCAATGTCTTCGATGAATCGTTCTTTTGATGGTTTTTGATCTCCTTGCCATTGAGGCAATCCTTGCTCAGCAAGGTATGCTGCAGCTTGATCAATGATTTGTAGCACTCTCGGCAAATCATCTAATGTAGTTTTTCTAAGGTACATATCTCTGCTCCTTTTATTGATCTGTGATCAATTTGTATAGCTTGTCTATTCTTGAACCACTGCGTAACCAGTCTGTCGGATGATCTAAGAGCTGACTAACTAATTCAAGATGATGTAACAATGTCCATTTCTTCAAAACTCCCAGACCAGGGAATTTTTGTTGGCGATACAAGCTGACAAGCTCAAGTAATCCTTCCGTGATATAAATTTGTTGATGGTTCCTCATCAACCAACCATACATTTTATTGGCTGCTTCCATAAATTTCAATGCTTGATCTTTTGCGGAATCATTGGTATCTGAAACGAAGTGTTTGATTCGCATATTCCCATAAGCATCGACGTATGTAATATGCAAGGCCAACGCTCGACTGGGAAATCCTTTATCGAAGTAACGACTGCCTTCGATCGTAAAATTGGAAAACCCATGATAGCCATCCATTTGAAAGAACAGATGATCATCGCTAAAAAAATCATCATTTTTTTCTGCATAATTTTCCACATGCCGTCTCGTTTGAAATTGATCACGGACAATGATTTTATTCTCAGGCAATTGCATGCGTAAGCGACTAGAATCAGGAATGAAAAATGTCGCATTAGTTTTGATCAAAGCTTGCCAAATCGCATTTTCTCTAGGTTGATGTTGTCCATCAAAAATAATGAATGGCGGGGGTGATTCAATCATTCTTTCATAATTGCTCGGCGTAATGATCTCTGCCTCTGCTAACGAGCTATCTTCACTGGTCACCCATGTGTGAATCGGTTGATCGAACAGTTTGAACTGACCCACTTGCGGATTCTTTATGATAATCAGCGGATGATTCTTTTTTTGAAACAACTCGACAACATTTTTTAGCGTCGCCGAATCACGTACTGGCTCGATGATTGGCTGAATCTTAGTGGATAAAAGTCCACGATTCAAACTTTCCTTTAATGCAAGTAGATCGAATTGTTTGCCACGTAAATAAGGATAATACATATATTATTCACTCCAATGGTTCAGTTGGCAGACGTCGAATATGACGTTGCTGGCGCAACCAGTCCTGTTCTTGTCGCAAGGCACGATTTTCTTCTTGCAGATCATGAATTGCTTGACTTTCAATTTCATCAATAAACCTTTCATAGTAGCGTTCTTTTGAGAAGGGATCTTGCGTTTCTGAGCGTTTTTTTAATTCTTTGTACAGCTGATCTGAAGGGAAATATTTTACTCCCCGTTCCATTTGTTTGGCCTTTCTGACTTCTCTAAACAATGAAGCCATAAAACGATTAGTCAATGCCTCTTCTGCTACACCTAATTCACGGCGCATTGCTTTTTTTGCAATAATAAAAGTTCCAGGAACAGGCATTTCCTCTTCTAGTGCATACGAACGATAAACTAATACACCAATCTCTGGTGGGATCTCACTTTTAACTTCTTCATATAAATTTTTTGGTAAAACAAAATAATTATAGTGACCGACAAAGGACAATTTAGCAGTTGAGCGAAAATCAGCTTTTGTGACTTTCAATTCATAACAGCGCCATTCTCTTGTTCCGTCAAATTTCATCAGACAACTTAAAGTATCCACGATTCCATGATCCTCAGGCATTGTCACTTCCTCGACCACGATCCCTCCCTGTTCGATACAATAATGATACAACGATGATTCCAGCTCGATCGTTAAAGGAGTTTTCATACACTTCACCTCCGAACATACTTTCGCTTTTCATTCTACCTGAAAAGCCAAGATAATCCAACTACCATTTTATTTTTTTGTATGCTACTTGTCTAACAATAAAAAAAGCAACATAGAAAAGACGAAAAATGCAGCTCAAACATCACATTTTTCGTCTTTTCAATTGCACTCGTTTTTTATTGATCGATCGACTTGACGGTAAATTCTTCTACCTGTTTGCTATTCCGTATTAAAAATCGCACGATTCATTTGTTCTGTTGATCTCTTACGCTTGCTCGATTCCTGGCGGAAGATAAAACAAACCATATTTTTCAAATAATTCACCAATCTGAAACAGTAAGTCTTCTCTTCCTCTGGCAGCCATAAACTGAATTCCTAGTGGCAATCCTTGTTCACTGACATGTGTAGGTAGACTTATTGCAGGTTGCCCAGTTAAGTTCGCTAGTTGTGTATAAGGAGTGATCGTCAAGCTCTCTTCAAACATCGCTGACACGACTGCCAACCCTTCATCTGCCGATAAATGAGAGACATCAGCCATCTGCTGACGGATCAAGTCACTTTGTAAGTCAGCTGTGATTTTAGGCGCAGTATCCGCAGTGGTTGGCGAAAGGAACAAATCAAAGGACTCAAATAAGCTTTCCATCGTGACAGCTGCATGATCCCATACGTGCAAGGAATGCACATAGTCTGCTGCAGTAAGTTTTTTACCGTATTGCCATAATGTCCATGAGATTGGTTCTAGCTCGTTGCTTTCTATCCTCCGCTGCAACCCATTTTCGATCGACTCGATCATTGCTGCCGTTTCAGCACCATTCATTTGATAATACGAGTTGATCAATGAACGTCCATCTAAAGGATAAGGAATCTCAACGATTTCATGTCCTGATTGTTCTAGAAAATGCAGTGCTTTTTGAACAGCAATTTGAGCATCTACACTTACCTTCGACCCGATTGGTGAATCAACACAGACAGCGATTTTCAACCGTTCCTTCACTGGATGCTGTTGCCAAAAGGCTGGTGTCACTTGATAAGGTGCCCCACTATTGATTCCTTGTAATGCTTGGAACAACGCTTTTGTATCTCTCATGGAAATCGTTAGTCCGAAATCAATTGCCGCTCCTTGCCAGCCTCGCCAAGCATTTGGACCAACAGGCATTGTTCCTCTTGATGGCTTCAAACCGATCAAGCCAGAAAATGAGGCTGGAATACGAATCGAACCACCCCCGTCACTGGCACCTGCCATAGGAACGATCCCAGCCGCAACAGCCGCCGCAGCTCCGCCACTTGATCCTCCTGGAGAGTATGCCAAGTTCCATGGATTTCGTGCTGGGCCATATAATTGTGGATCGGTAATATTCTTAAAGCCAAACTCAGGTGCATTCGTTTGACCAAATGAAACTAGGCCAGCTTTTTCTACCGCCTGAACATAATTTGAATTTTTGGATGCTCGGTGTTCTTCGAAAATCCTTGAACCAGAAGTTGCCAACCAGCCTTTTTTTTCTTGTCCTAGCATTTTTAAAGGAAATGGTATTCCTGCTAGTAGCGAATCACTCTCCAGTTGTGGTCGTTTTACATTTGATTGGAAATCAAGTGCTTCAAGTGTGACAAATGCGTTGATTTCTGGATTGAACTTTTCGATTTTCCGCTTTGTTTCTGTAAAAAGTTCTTCCAAGCTGAATTGCTTTGTTCTTAAACCATTCGCAAGATATGTTGCATCTTTCATGCTCTCCCTCCTCAGTTACGGTTATTTTCTCATATGACAGAAAAAGCAACAATGTTTACGCTTAGTCTCTTATTCTAAATAGAAAAACACTTGAAGCAACTGAATGCTTCAAGTGTTTTTCTCTAGTTATAAGAATGAAAGAGGTATTACGACATCGAGCGTAATTTCCCTCTAAATTCGTCGATTGAATGGTAGCCTTTTTCCGCCATGATCGTCTCTAATTCTTTACTGATACGATCAAAAATAGCTACTCCCTCTTTGTGAAGTTCCGTACCGATCTGTAACATGCTTGCGCCGCATAATAAATGTTCAAAAGCATCTTGTCCATTGCGGATACCGCCAGTACCGATGATTTTGATCTCTGGTTTCAAGCGGGTATAAAATGCTCGGACATTCGCTAACGCAGTAGGTTTGATATATTCGCCTCCAAGTCCACCAAAACCATCTTTTGGTTTGATGACGACTGTTTCACTCTCAGTATCGATATAAAGGCCATTTCCCACACTGTTGATCGAGTTCACATAGGCGATCGGGTACTGATTCAAGATTTCCGCCATTTGATCAAAGTGGGCGAAATCAAAATAAGGAGGAAGTTTGATTCCCAACGGTTTTGAGAACACTTGAAAGACTTCTTTCAATAAAGCTGCTGTTGCCTCGAAATCGTAAGCTAGCTGCGGTTTTCCTGGAACATTTGGGCATGAAAGATTCAGCTCAGTGATCCCTTGGTAATCACTTTCTTCGATCAACTTCAACATTTCCAGATTTTCCTCTGCACTCATACCGGCAATCGAGAAAAACAATGGTTGTTCTTGTCCATGCTCTTTCTCGTAGGCCAATGCATAATCCAGATAATAGGAAAAACCTAAGTTTGGTAAGCCCATTGAATTGATACTCCCCAGTGGCACATCATAATAACGAGGTTCAGGGTTTCCTGCTCGCTCATTGATGGTACAGCTTTTTGTAATGAACGCCCCCGCATTCGAATGTGCAAGTTCATCTAATTCCGCTGTAGTCATGCAATGGACACCAGAAGCGTTCATCAAGGGATTTTCAAAAGAATGATTTAAGAAAGTAGTCGTTAAGCTCAAGTTATTCTCTCCTTTTAATAAAGCGTTTTTTCTAGTGTATCATTTAAGCAAACAAAATCAACAAAAATTTATCGAATGTTCGATCAATCATCGATTTCTGAAGACAATACTTCTCCTGTTTGACTATTGATTTTTACATTTGTTGTTTGGTTGCCATTTTTCACTTTGACATCCCAGTAAGTAGTTCCTAATTCTTTATCAAGGTCCCAATGTGTAGCAGTTCCAGCGCCAACTTTTTCAACCGCGATTTTCCCAGCTTCTTCGATCGAGATCAGATTGCTGACATCTAAGCCGTCTTCTGATTTTTTCTTGCCGTTTTGTTCGTCACGATCTAATTGCTCTGGATTCTCTGCCTCAAGTTTTTCGTCCATCGCATTGATTTTCACTGAATATTCGTTTTGATCATCGACACCTTCAATTTTGTAGAAGTAGCTTCCCCAATCACTATCGAGTTCTAAGCTAGTGATTGCTGCATCTGGGTATTTGTTTTGGAATAATTCAATCGCACGATCCGCAGAAACTTGAATATCAGGGTTTGCTGTTTGTGAAGAGGATGAATCAGTAGAACCAGCGGATGTGCTAGAGTCTTCTGACTTGTTCGTAGAGGTTACAGTTGTTTCTGACGACTG
This sequence comes from Enterococcus sp. AZ095b, assembly GCF_051714725.1. Classification (NCBI taxonomy): domain Bacteria; kingdom Bacillati; phylum Bacillota; class Bacilli; order Lactobacillales; family Enterococcaceae; genus Enterococcus; species Enterococcus sp. AZ095b. The sequence continues at coordinate 1,515,330 of NZ_JBIOSL010000001.1, forward strand.
ATTGGTCGTACTTGATGGGGTAGTTGTTTGGTTTGGCTGGCACCCCGCCAAAAGTAGTAAAGAAAATAAGCCTGTAAAAATAACTTTTGATTTCATAACAATTCTCCTTTTTATTAGGTATTTATTTTCAGTATAACGAAAAGAGTGAATACTGTCAGCCGATACCATGAAAAATCAGTCTATAGTCTGATTTTACAACTAAAAAAGAACCTGTTTTTACGTAAAAAAGTAAAAACAGGTTCTTTTCATTTAAATAAAAAAACAAAACTCAATAAATTATTTCCGATGCATTGGGATCGAATTGTTCCCTGGATGGACTAACAAGTACTGGATCACATCGATATTGCTCGATTCAAAAGATGCGGCACAGGCTTGTAAATAAAGATCCCACATACGATAGAACCGATCACCCATCTCCTGAGTCACCTGCTCTTGAACCGCATGGAAACGTTGCGTCCAATCTTGTAATGTCCATTGGTAATCACGACGTAAACTTTCTAAGTCGATCACTTGTAGATCGTTTTCCGTGATATCCTTAATCAGTTCCGTCACACCTGGTACATAACCGCCAGGGAAAATATATTTATTGATCCACGCATTCGTTGCACCACCTTGTTGTCGGCTGATTCCATGGATCAAAGCAGTTCCTTTAGGTTTCAACAAATCTTTGACTACTTTGAAATATTTAGGTAGATTTTCTGACCCTACGTGTTCGAACATCCCCACACTGGTGATATGATCGAAAGTCTCCTCTTTCAACTCACGGTAATCCATTAGAAACACACGACATTGGTCTTCTAGATGCTCTTCTTTGATTTTATTGGTGATGAAGTTGTATTGTTCTTCACTGAGAGTAATACCAGTCGCTTTGACATGATATTCTTTTGCAGCAGTAAATAGTAACGTTCCCCAGCCACAACCAATATCCAAGAGGGATTCCCCTTCTTTGATAAATAGCTTATCTAAAATATGATGGACTTTATTGATCTGTGCTTGCTCCAGACTATCTTCTGGAGTTTTGAAATAAGCACAAGAATACGTCAACGTTGAATCAAGCCATAAGCGATAAAAATCATTGCCTAAGTCATAATGAGCATGGATATCCGCTTTATTTTGTTGCTTTGTGTGTTTCTCTTTTTTTGGTAACCACTTCAGATAATCTTTGCTACGCAAGAAACTATCGGTATGACTATAAGCATCGTTGATCAATGATTGGATATTCCCTTCGATTTCAATGCGATGATCCATATAAGCTTCCCCTAAAGAAAGAGAAGCATTTTTCGTCAACTCTTTGATTGGGATCTCTTCATTGAGCGTGATTTTGATTTGTGGAGGGTTATCGGTATCCCCATACTGCTTCGTCGTTCCATCCCAATACGTGACTTCTACTGGAAGTGAAAAAGAGTGCGAAAATAGTTGATGATAAATTGTTTTTTCTAACATAATGATCCTCCTAAAACAAAAATTACACTATTACGTTATACCTATTTCGTCAAAGAATCAACAGATTACAGGCAATAAATAAAAGCTTTTTGAAAATTTCAGAAACACAAAAATAAAGAGTGTAAGGAGGAAGACATTTCTGCTTTCCCTCTTACATTCTTCATTTTTTTGATTCGATCAGACTTGGATCGCTTTTGAATCTTTGAAGCCAGTTTTAGCGAAAATCCATAGTAACAATAAAACGGCTATGGTCGACTGGATGCCCATCATCAAGACAAAATCAAAATGGATAAAACCGACAAAACCAGCAATTATCGAACTCACACCTAGAACATTCAACATCAAATTTGCGCTCTCTTTAAAGTTTTTTATAGAAGAGAATTTGCTTTTTCTTGTTAGCCATAAAAAGAAGGCAGCGCCGAACAAAATCAAGCCCGTCATGATAAACAATAAAATACCTAACGTCAAACTGTAAGATAAAATGATCATCGGTCGATTACTCGCATAAAATTCATTCTCTAAAAACTGTTCAAACTCTTTTGGACTTGTCATTCTCATAAAATCAAATGAGGAGGGATATGACATATTGTATTCTCGTGTTTGTCCATCCTCTTCTTGACGGATCGTCCAGCTGGTCTCTTCAAAATTGATTGCGGCTCCTCTTTCTGCCATTTCTTCTGGCGTCAGTGCTGTTCCGATGATGACATCGTTTGTTACACTGATGATCTCAGAGTCAGCTGTTAAGCGACCGTTCGTAAGTTGTAGTTCACGTAAGCGTGCCACCCCTTCCTGATCGATCAACGTATTCACCGATAAGAATTGTTCCATCGGGATCGCCGAGACTTGATTCGTATAAAATAAAGTAATCGGCATGACCATAAAAGAAATTAGAAACAGAAAGATCACGATAAATTTTGGCCAAGTGAGTTGTTTTCTACCTAAAAACAACTGTTTTGGACTTCTTAAGCTTGAAAAGTAATTGAGTGGGAATTTATCCATAGCAAACGACTCCTAACCTTTGGTCCCGCCTGATGTCAGTCCGGTCACAAAGTTTTTTTGTAAAAAGAAGAACAATAAACATATTGGTACAGCAATCAAGATTGCTCCCGCCGCAAACAGAGAAACGCGTTGGTTGGTTACATCAGAAATAAAGGTTTGTAATCCAACTGCGACTGTTTGATTTTCAGGCGTACGAAGTAGGAAACGTGCCAACATGAAGTCACCAAATGGTCCCATAAATGCCCAAAGCGCTTGGACTGCGATCATTGGTTTGACTAATGGCAAGACGATTTGCAAGAAAATCCTAAAGTGTCCTGCACCATCCAATTTAGCTGATTCATCTAAATCGATTGGGACTGTATCGAAGTATCCTTTCATCAGCCAAGTGTTCATTGGGATTCCCCCACCGATATAGATCATTGTCAGGAACCAATAACGATCCAATGCACCTAATAGAAAGGCCATCACATAAAAAGCGGTCAATGCTGCCATCGTTGGTACCATCTGGATCACTAGAAAGAACATCAAACTTGATTTTCTTCCGATGAAACGATAACGACTATACGTATAACCAGCAAGTGTCACAACAGTTACTTGAATGACCATCGTTAAAACAGAAATGATCAACGTATTTTTATACCACGTGCCATACAAGGTTTCATTGAATAAGCGAGAAAAATTATTTAAGGTCCAATCACCGGAGAAATCCAAACTAAAAGCAGCAATATTGCCTGGTTTGAAAGCAGTACTAGCTGTGATCAATAACGGATAGATGATAATGATCGACAATAGGATCAAAAACACATAAGTGAAGAAATGCGAAAGTCTCCGTTGGAACTTAGCACTCGTACTAAATTTTTTCATGACTAGTCCTCCATTTTGAACGCATTAGTTTTCTTGAATACCAACAGAGAAACGGCAATGACGATCATCGAAATGATCAGCGTGATCGCAGAAGCCATCGAATACTGTGGCGAGGTCCCCGTGGTCAATTTATAGATCCACGAAATCAAGATATCCGTTGATCCTGCACCACCACCGACACTTCCCGGTCCCCCATTATTGAAGAGGTAGATCATGGAGAAGTTATTGAAGTTCCCTGTATACTGTGTGATAAACGTTGGTGCTGCTACAAGAAAGATTGCTGGCAACGTGATACTTGAGAAGCGCTGCCAAGCATTCGCACCGTCGATTTTTGCTGCTTCGTAAAGATCTTCAGAAATCGATTGTAAGATCCCTGTGACCATCACATAGATGTAAGGAAAACCTAACCAGCCTTGTATCAAGATGATTGCGACTTTTGTCCAGTTCGGATCAGTTTTCCAAGGAACGGAGGCAATATCTACAAAGGGGATATTATTCAAGAATGGAATAACTTGCGTGTTGATCGCTCCCACACTATCATTAAAGATGTTTGAAAAACTCATGATCGTGATAAATGCTGGGACTGCCCATGGTAAAAGGAAAATAATTCCAAAAACACGTTTGAATTTGATAAATTTCTGGTGCGCGATCACTGCTGTAAATACGCCTAACGTGATTTGTAAAGTAGTTGCACAAAGCGTCCAGATGACGGTCCAAGAGAACACGGCAACAAATGTATTTCGATAAGAACTTAAAAAGAAAATACTGAAGAAGTTTTCTGCTCCCACCCAGTCGATCAAACTTGCTGGTGGGATGTGTTGGAAATCATAGTTTGTAAATGCTGTAAATAATGTCACTAGAACCGGAAAGATGATCGTGAAAATCATCAATAGATACGCTGGAAGCGTCAAGAGATAAGGAAAGCCTTCATCACCCACATTATGTATGACTTCCTTCATTGTTCGATTGATCTTTTTCCCTTCTTTTCTCATGACTGCGACACGTTTTGCATCTACTAGATTGATGAAATAAAAAAATAAAAACAAGGCTGTCACAATCAATTGCAAAGTTCCTTGGATCAACATAAATAATGAGTGATCTTCCATTGGGACACTCCCTAAGGTAACTAAACCTATTAAGGATTGAAAACCACCTAAAACCATTTGGATGATAAATCCGATAAATAGTGCTAAAAATACGACCCCTTTAAATACTTGACCATTTGCAAATTGACCCAGTCCTGGAATGATCGAACGTAACATCGTGCCTTTGACATTGACCGCTGTATCTTCTTGTTGCATGGTGTTGTTCCCCCCTCTTGATACTAAAAACAGGTGCTGTATGTTGAAGCGCCTTTTCTATAAAATCATCTCACGTTCATCAAAGGTAAAACATGGAGCTGAGAAGCAATTTCCTTCACAGCTCCAACCTTTTTGATGATCTAATTAATATTTTTGCTCAATTGCTTCGCTGATCGTCTTCACCGCGTCGTCAGCCGATTCTTTTGGTGTTTTTCTGCCTGAACCAGCATCAAACATCAAGTTTTCTGCGCCTGTCCAAACTTCTGCCATCTCTGGAATATTTGGCATTGCTTGTGCTGTTTCATATTGTTCAATAACTGCAGTCGTCAATTCATCATTTGTGCCTTTTGCTGTTTCACGAGCCGCTTGATTGGCTGGTACTTCGTTGACCATTTCAAAGAATTTTTCTTGATTTTCTGTATTGGTTACATAATCTAACCATTTTTGCGCCACTTCTTTATTCTTAGAGTAGTTACTTACGACCCAACCTTTTCCTCCACCAAATGGTTGATAAGATTCACCATTATTCAATGTTGGGATTTTTGATACGCCATAATTGATGTCGTTTTCTTGATAAGTTTGTGCTTGCCATGGGCCATCGATAATCGCTGCTGCCTTGTTCGACATGAACTGTTGGTTGACAAAGTCGCCAGCACTCTTGATATCTTGCATTCCTTTAGGCCAAACATTTTGGAACCAATCTGTAGCATAAGTGATTCCTTCTACTGCTCCTGCATTGTTTAACCCAATTTCAGATGGGTCTGTTCCATCTTCACCAAATACATAGCCACCGTAACCAGAAATCAAGCCATATGAATAATAAAAATCAGTCCATTTTGCTAAAAATCCTGTATTCGTTCCTTCTTCAGATTCAAAATTGAAACGTTCATCTTTTGCTAACGCTTCCAAATCTTTGAAAGTTGTCGGTGCAGTGTCAACTAGATCTTTGTTATAGTATAAAACTAGTGTCTCGATAACTGCCGGTGCCCCATAGATTTTATCCTCATACGTTACTTGAGCTTTATCCGTATCATTGTAATCTGCTTCGTTCCCCAATTTCACTTCTGCCAAATGCCCTTGTTGTCCTAATGCTCCGATCCGGTCATAAGCTGCCATCATGACATCTGGTGCTTTTCCTGCGGGACCGTCCAACGCAAGCGATTCCAATTGTTCGAACATGTCTTTTTCGACTAACTTGATTTTAACGTCATTGTCTTCTTCAAATTTTGTTTTAATCTCATTGACATAATCTTTGTAACCAGAATCGACAGAAATCGTTAATGTTTTTCCATCTTCTTCATTTGCTGCAGTTGATGAACCACCATTACCACAGGCAGCAAGTCCCCCGATAAACCCTAAAGATAATGCGCCTAACCCGAATTTTTTTAGCAACTGTTTACTCATTTTTTTTCCTCCGATTCTATTCTATTCCTCTTACAATTTGATTATATGTTTACAAAAGCTCGATTTGCAAACGCTTTCTCTATGTTACCGATAACAACTTAACAAAGGATCAAAAATCCATTCGTTTGGACTTCAGCTTTGCCGTCTTTTAAGATGTCACAATTTTGGCTGAACAAAACATCATTTTCTAAATCGACCAAATACGATTCTGTTCCTTGATTGAAATAAGCATGAATGGTTTGCTGATCGAGATGACGAGTCAAGTGAATTTGTTCGTTTTTGTCGTCGACCAATCGCCAAGTCAGATCCCCTTCAATCAACACTTGTTGCACTTGTTTACGCACACAGATCAATTCTTTGACGAACCCCTTCAATTCAAGATCTTGCTGGTCCTTTTCCCAGACCATACATTTTCGACAGTCAGGATCATCATGACCTGTCATGCCGATTTCTGTTCCGTAGTAGATACAAGGCGCCCCTTTTTGTAAGAACATGAAAGCTAACACTGATTTCATCAGTTCCTTGTCCTCTTTACACAAAGTCAAGATTCTGGCTGTATCATGAGAATCCAATAAATTGAATGTCCCTTCATTGACTTGATCACGATAAAGCATTTGCTGATGATTCATGCCACTGACCATTTGAGTGGGTGTGATTTTTTTATGGACGAAATAGCCTTTGATCGAATCCATAAAGGCGTAGTTCATCACCGCATGGAATTCATCGCCCTGTAACCAAGCTTGAGAAGAATGCCAGATTTCGCCTAAAATATAAATATCAGGTTTGATCGTAGTGACCGCTTCTCTGAATTTCTTCCAAAAATGATGATCCACTTCATTTGCTACATCTAACCGCCACCCATCGATATCAAATTCCTTGACCCAATACGTGGCAATATCTAATAAATAATCTTGTACTTCTTGATTTGCTGTATTGAGCTTAGGCATAAATGGCGTAAAAGCAAACGTATCATATGCCAGATTTTCGGCTGTTTCAGGAACATCTGTCATTTGATAGGCATCCACTGGAAATGAATGGATGTGGAACCAGTCTTTGTAGCGGGATTTCTCGCCATTTTCGATCACATCTTGCCATTGTGGGGCATGACTACCCATATGATTGAACACAGCATCCAGCATGATTCGGATTCCTTTATCATGCGCTTTTGTGATTAACTCTTTCAATAACTCTTTATCACCAAATTGTGGATCGACCGCATAGTAATCGATCGTGTCATATTTATGATTCGAGGTTGCTTCAAAAACAGGACAGAAATAAATCCCTGTGATCCCTAAATCAGCTAGGTAATCGAGATGATCGATCACCCCTTGAAGATCTCCGCCAAAGAAATCTTCTCGATCCGGGTCTTTACTTCCCCAAGGCAACGTACCTTTAGGATCATTTGTTGAATCACCATTCGCAAAGCGTTCAGGAAATATTTGATACCAAATCGTTTGTTTTGCCCATTCAGGTACTTTGAAGCGATCGATTTGTTGAAAATATGGCATACGGAAATAATAGTTTGCATTCGCCAATGTTTCTTCTTGATAAGGGAATATTCCTTGGTCTCCGTAAAAACAATCCATCCCATCAATTCCCACGATGTGAAAACCGTATTGCAATCGTCTAGTATCACTCGTCAACTCGATTTCCCAGTAATCATGAAGAAGTGTACTTAATCCTTTTTTCATTGGTTGTTCTTTTAAATACCAATTTTCTGAGAAAATCGTATATGGATCTCCGCTGATCACAGAAACTTGTTTGACATCATCTTTACTTGTACGTAAGCGAATCCGCATCGTTGTATCACTGTATAAATAAGCAAATTCACTTTCAGGTCGATGATAAATTGCTGCAGTATTCATTTCAGTCCTCCCTTGTCTTTCAGTTAACAAAAACAACTATAAAAGATAACTAACTTAAAGACAACGCTTACATTGTTGTTATCGGTAACAAGATTTTTAGCAAAAAAAAAAGATGAATGGCACACTGTTTACAAAACATGCGTGATTCATCTTCTTGACGCTATTTATTTACATAGGTTTTCTGATCATATGCATACTTTAACAACTGCTCTTCTTGCCATGTGACACCAATCCCTGATTGACCAGGAATCCTCAAATGTCCATTTGTGATTCGTGCTTTGGGTTCGACAATATCATCATAGAAATAGCGATCAAAAGCAGACAAGTCTCCTGGAAAAGTAAAGCAATCTTGACTTGCAAAATGCAGATTCATCGCTCGACCGACTCCGGATTCAAACATCCCACCTAACCAAACGAGCAAGTCATTTTCCTGACAAAAATCGACGATTCTTAAAGCCTCAGTGATTCCTCCGACTCTGGGAATCTTTAAATTGATTGCTCGACAACTTCCCAGTGCATGAGCTGTTTTTACGTCTTCCAGTGTTCGAATATTCTCATCAAGACAAACTGCTGTTTTGATTTCCTTTTGAAGTATGGCATGGTCAACATAGTCACGAGGGTGAAAAGGTTGTTCGATCATCGCAAGCTTCAAGGCATCCATTTTCTTGAATAACGGCAGATCGCTGATCGTATAAGCAGAATTCGCATCAGCCATCAATTGGATCTCTGGATATTGTTCACGCAACACTTGCAGTGGCACTAAGTCATTGCCAGGAGTGATTTTCAACTTGATTCGTTGGTATCCTTGATCAACATAAGTTTTTGCAGTCGCAAGTAAATCTATCGGGTTGTCATGGACACCAATACTGACACCTACGGGAATCGCTGATCGTTCGGCGGAAAACAACTTTTGTAATGGGCGCCCTATTCGACGAGCATAAAGATCCCAAACCGCTGTTTCGACCGCTGATTTTGCCATAAAATTCCCTTGCGTATATTTGAAAGCTGACCAAATTTCTTCTGGATGTGAGAAGTCAAGTTCGAATAAACAAGGAATCAGCTCTTTTTGTAATACCGATCGACTCATATCAATCGTTTCTTCGATGTAATCTGCACGTTCAAAAGCGACTAACTCGCCGATCCCCTGATTCCCTAACTCATCTTCCACGATCAACAAATCAAAAGCCTTTGTATCCAATCGACCATAACTCGTTCTGAAAGGTGTCACTAAGGGGAATCGCAAACAGTACTGTTGGATGTTGACTATTTTGATGGCGTCCACTCCCTTTCCATTTCACTGATCCAAGTAGTGACAGTTGTCTCAAATAGCCTAGGTTGCTCGATGTGACAACAGTGCCCGCATTCCGTAAGGATCTGGCAACGAAAAATCTCTTTGATGTTTGTTATTTGTTTACCGATCTTTTGGAACTTCTCATCCTTTTGACCAACAAGATACAATAGTGGGCATTCGATACTCGCTAAATCTGGCCAATAATTTTTTTGCGCGCCAGTTCCCATATAGTAAAGACTTAATGCTAAACCTAGCTTATTTTGAGCAAGGCGCTCGTTTCTTACTCTGCTTTTTTGTTCCAAGGATAACGCCTGTTGTGAAGCGAATAGTGGCAACTTCTCCCAATAATCAACAAAATCACTCAAAGGCTCTCTCAATAAACGTAAAGCAAGTTTTCGATCAGCTTTTTTACGATGGTTTCGTTGCTGTTCATCTGCAATTCCTGCAGTTCCACCTTCTAAAATGAGGCCTTTGATCCCTTGTGGCCGTTCGAGCGCCCAAGCAAGTGCTACTCGAGCCCCCATCGAGTAGCCTAATACATAAAAAGAAGGAATTTTTAATAATGAGACTAAACTCGCCAAATCAGCTACCAATGACGTAAGTTGGTAACGGTAAGGATGAAGGTAAACCGCTGTTTTTCCATGACCGATCAAATCAATGGCTAAGTAATTAAACTGAGGATTCTCAAACATAAACGTTTGTGTACTACCGGTAAAGCCATGCAAACAAATAACCGTTGGCTGTTTTGGATCAGTTTGGTGTAACCAACGGTAATGGTAAGCCACCCCACGTACAGTCTTAACTGGCATCAGTCTATTTCCTCCTGATAACGACGCTTCATCTGCTCCCATAATTGGACAGGATCTTGTTGTTGCCCTCTGATTTCAATCATTGTCCAATCCCCTTGATTCCGGCTTTTTTCAATCGCTTGCTCAAACTCTTTACTTGAAGGTGGTTGTATATAATGACCATTATATAAATCTGCTACTTTCTCTAATTCTAAATCAAGTGGTGTACCAAACAATGGTTCAAAATCAGTCTCTGAAAGTTGATTTTGAGGAAGAAAAGAAAAAATTCCACCACCATTGTTGTTCAATACGACTAAAGTAACAGGTAAGTGATAACGTCGAATTAGCTCCAACGCGTTCATGTCATGAAACAGCGCAAGATCGCCGATCAAGACAAACATCCGCTTGTTCCTTACCAAAGCGATTCCTGCCGCTGTAGAAATCAACCCGTCGATCCCGTTGATCCCTCGATTCCCATAGATCGGAAATGACTCTGTAGTAGGCGAAGCAAAACGATCAACAAAGCGGATCGCGTTACTATTTGCCAAAAATAAAGCTTCCTCTGATTTTATCGCTTGCAATAACTGGCAACTAGCATTGCTTTCGCTCCATTCATCGATAGACAATTCTTTAGTGATAACTTCTCTCGCTTTTTGATAAGCTCTTTTCCATTGCACCAACCATTCGTCAGGGGGTGGCGTAGGTATTGCATCCAAAGTTTCCGATACTAGTTTACAGAAATCAAGTACACCGATTTGGATAAAACTTGTTCCTAAATGTAATGGATCACGCCATTCTTCCTCATCGATCAAGACATAGTCAGAAATAGTTTCGTGATGTTTTTTTAAATAAAGCATCACATTTTTAGCTACAGGAAGATTACCAAATTGCCAAATGACTTCAGGAGTTTCAGGAACCGGTCCAGAAAAAATCAAATCTGCGTGCGGAAGATAGACATCGCTCATTTGTTGACAAGCACCTAGATTTGCCAATGGATCGCCAATGATTGGCCATTGTAAAGCTGTTGCTAAAGTAAGTAACGCTTTTGCCTCATCAGGTGTCAATTCTTTACCGACGATCATCAACCCTTTTTTTGATAGCCAAGGAACAAGCTCCGGTACTTGCTTCGACACAATTTGAGTAACCAGTTTTTTTGGATGAAAAGATCCATCAAGAGAAAAAGTTAAATCAGGCAATAATGGCTCTCTAAAAGGCAAATTGATCTGAATAGGGCCAGCAGGCACGCGTGTTGCTTCATAGGCACCATTGGCACCATGCCAGTAGCTATACCGTATCATTTCCGAACTGGCTTCAGGAAGTGCTAATTCAATAAACTTTTTGATATGCGAACCAAATAACTTTTGTTGGTCCATCGTTTGTGGCGAACCAACGCCACGTGCTTCTGGTGGACGATCTGCTGTTAGCAATAGTAAAGGAATGTTTGTTGCTTTTGCTTCACAAACCGCTGGAAAGAAGTTCGCTGCGGCAGTACCAGACGTACAAAGAACCCCGACTGGTTGTTTCAATGCTTTTGCCATACCTAATGCAAAGAATGCCGCCGATCGCTCATCAACATTGACTGTTGTATTGATCTCTGGGTCTCTATGAAGTAACAAGGCAAGTGGGGTCGATCGTGAACCAGGACTGATCACGACATTTTTAAGCCCGCCTTCTTTCATTCCTTTGATGAATGCCAATAAATAAGCGGTCATCTCTTGTTGTCTCGTCATCCTTTCACTCCTCTAAGCATTGGTTGGAATTTCAGCAATGTTTCTTGGCGTTCTGCCTCAGGATCAGAATCCGCAACAATGCCACAACCTGCATATAATATTCCTTCGGTTTCAGTCAAGATGCCTGAGCGGATGCCTACAGCAAACTCACCGACATCCTCGATCGGGTCCACCCACCCGATTGGTGCCCCGTATAACCCTCTACCGAAAGGTTCATGATCTTTGATCCATTGCAACGCTAATCTTTGAGGTTCACCACCTAAAGCCGGTGAAGGATGGATCAGTTCAACCGCATCGATCAATGAGACTCCCTGTTTACGTTCTCCAGAGAAAGTCATCGCTAAATGTTGAATGTCACGGTTTTTCAATAACCGACGGGAAGAAACAGCGACATCCCCTGCGACAATATTTGCTAATTGATCCTCTAATCGTTGCGCAACAATTCCGTGTTCTTGTGTATTTTTAGAGTCTTTTAAAAGTTCTTTGCCGATTTCATCGTCTTCCTGCATAGTAGATCCTCTAGGTGCCGAACCTGCTATCCCAGCAGTCATAAAATGACTTTTCGTTCCTTGAATCAATCGTTCTGGAGTTGCACCAATGAAAGCAAGTTGATTCGATGCTAAAAGAAATAAATAAGTCTGTGGTTGTTGTTCAGCTAAACGATGAAGAATTTGAGTGATCGACTGGAAAGATCCGTGTATTGCCAATTGTCTTGCTAAGACGACCTTTTTAAGCGAAGTAGCTTTGTGTATGATTTCCTTGCGCGCATCATCTACATTGTGTAGAAAAGTTGGAACTGCCAGCTCTTCGGACGACACAAGAACATTTGCTGATTGTTCTTTGCCTTCTAACAATTCACTCACAAGACTATCTAAATACGAAAAATCTTTTAAAAGACTCCTGGTTGTTGCAGCTTCTTTTCTGATTGTCAAAACAACTTGAGTCTTTGAACCTATTCGCTTGAAAAGAATACTTGGTAGAATGAAATAGCCAGATTCAAGCTCACTCCAAATCTTTTCTTTTAAGTTGTTTGGATCAAAGGGAAAGCCTCCAAAAAGCAAAGGTCTCCCCTTCTGGCTCGATACGTTTAAAAAACTTTTAGAAAACTCAAGAGAAAATCTTTTGATAGCACTGGGCATATCATCCTGTTGTCCATCAAATAAATTTTCTCCTATTCCTAATAGCTCACAATCCTCATCAGGAGGACACCAATAAAAGCGATCTCCTTTAGATGGGACAAGAGGCAAGAGTTTTTTTACCGTTTGTTCACCAAGCTCGTAGCTATAAGTAAAATAAAGATGATTTTTTAAAAGCTGATCATCGATTGAGCTATCTAATTTGATATTCAATGTAATTCACTCTTTCTTCTGTCATTAAAAGACGTTTGATTGGTTTTCCAGTCGCCGTTTTAGGAATTTCCGAGACACAGTAGATTTTAGTTGGATGCTTGTAACGTGCTAATGGCGCTAGTAGATCAGTGATTTCTCTATCAGTAAGTGGTTCATCTAATCGCACATAAGCAACAGGTGTTTGCCCCCATGTTTTATCCCAAGCCCCTACGACAGCGACCTCCGCAATTTTATTGCAAGTTAAAAGTACTCGCTCGATTTCAACTGGGAAAATATTCTCTCCCCCCGAAATGATGCGTTCACTCATGCGACTGACAATATAAAGATAATCCTCTTCATCAAGGTACCCCCAATCGCCAGTGTGAAACCAACCATCCTCTGTCCAAGAATCCGGATTGACGCAATTCAAATAGTGGTCGATGATCGATGGTCCTTTGACTAAAATCTCTCCCATTTGATCTGACTTCTTATCTTTTTGAATACGGATCGATACCTCAGACAAAGCTTTACCAGAAGAACCGGTTTTTGCTTCGAATGACTCCGGAGAAAGGGCGACGATCTGTGAACAGGTTTCTGTCATGCCATAAGAAAGCATCACAGGCACCTGTTTTTCCATACATGCTTGCATGACTCGTCCTTCTCCCGGCCCTCCCCCTAATAATACTTTTTTGAATGAGGGAGCATAACCACTTTCTGGGATCAATGGTTCAAGGTCTTTCAACATTTTGCTGACCAAAGAAATATAGTTGCCACTTCCATTTGCTAAAAGTTGATGGACTTGTTGAGGAGAGAATCCCTGCAACAGAATCACTTGGATGCCTAAAGCAAGTGAGCGTAATAAAATAGACAAGCCACTAATGTGATAGAGTGGCACACAGCAGATCCAGCTATCTGAACGATCTACTTCTAAACTTAGCGCAGTCGCTTGGCTACTCGCATAGTGATTGGCAAATGTTTGCGGTACGCCTTTCGGTTTACCTGTCGTTCCAGACGTATACATGATTGACGCAATTGCCTTTTCTCCGTACCCTTCATCAAACCAATTCTTCGGCTGTAGGACGTGTAATTCCGAAGGATCGGGAAATGAAAACCAAGTGATGCGCTCGTTGACTGCTAATTTATTGGCAGAAATAAGAGTGGATGTCCCAGCATCTGCCATCTGTTCATTGATCTCATTCGTCGTCAAGCGTGTATTGACAAACTGGATTTCTTTTCCTAACTCCCATAATGCCAAGATCGATAAATAGGCATCTAAATCATTTTCACAATACAAGGCAACTCGTTCACTCGCTTTGGGTAATATTCGATGATAATACTCTGCAAAACTTTGAACGTGTGAAGTCAGCTCGCGAAAAGACAAATGATGATCGTTCCACTGACAGGCTGGTGCATCTGGATGAAGCATTGCTTGTTTTTGCAACCAGCTATTAGGTTGAGGTTTAAGGGAACTTAGGAAATTGGTCAAAATCAGGTTCTCTTTTTTCTTTAAATGCGTCGCGTCCTTCTTGTGCTTCATCCATGGTGTAATATAAAAGCGTCGCATCCCCTGCCAATTGTTGGATACCTGCTAAGCCATCTGTATCTGCGTTCATTGCCGCTTTGATCATTCGTAGAGCTAGTGGGCTTTTCTTCAACATCTCTTCTGCCCACTCGATCGTCACATCCTCTACTTGTTCGAGCGGTACGACCGTATTGATCCAATTCATTGCCAACGCTTCTTCAGCACTATACTGCTTCGTCATGAACCAAACTTCTTTCGCTTTTTTATGCCCTACGACACGAGCCAAGTAGCCAGAACCATAGCCACCATCGAAGCTCCCAACGTTAGGCCCTGTTTGACCGAATTTCGCATTTTCGGCTGCGATTGTGATATCACACACAAGTTGTAAGACATTTCCACCACCGATCGACCAACCTTTTACCATCGCAATCACTGGCTTAGGAATGACTCGGATCAATCGTTGCAAATCTAGTACATTAAGACGCGGAATTTGGTCTTCACCAACATACCCACCATTTCCTCGAACTTTCTGATCGCCACCTGAACAAAATGCTTTGTCACCAGCCCCTGTCAAAATGATAACACCGATATCTTGACGATCACGACTGATTGTAAAAGCTTCGATCATCTCAAAGACTGTTTTTGGTGTAAAAGCATTATGGACCTCCGGACGATTGATTGTTATCTTAGCAATCTTCCCATATTGTTCAAATAAGATTTCGTCGTATTCCTTGATCGTTTTCCATTCTCTCATTTCTATCTCCTCCTAAAATTCATTAAATTTATTATACACAAGTTTTAAGCATTTAATGATAATTTCTTTATAAATTACTGTACAAAGAATATTGAATGAGTTAAGCGCAAGAAAAGCTTTATAATCTAACTTTCAAATAAATGATTTTAGATTTTTTCAGTGAATTTATTGTTTCTATTTTTCATTGTAATTGATTACTTCAAATATCTTCTCTTATTAGTCCCTGACTATATTCATAATCTAGCATATACCTAATACGTAATTTTTTTGCTTTTACCATTCATACTCATAATAAACAATTGCTACGCAAGCAAATGAATGTTTTCAAAATCCTCTATTTCGTTTACTATTTTAGTCGCTATTTCCTAGATAGACATACTTTCACAGCAGTACAGCTCTTTTATATAAATAATGAAGAGGTTGATTCTGTTCTCACCGCTTATTCAGTTTCAGGTGGTATGAGAGGGCTAATATCTCTCTCCAAAAAGTTTAATAGACAATAGGCTAACCGGTTATTTTGACAGAATTTTTCTAATGGACGAGAGGAGACACCGGTTGCTTCAAAAATAATTTCAGGCGTTTCTGGCAGTACGGTGATTTCTTCAAGTAACTGGCGGAACTCTTCTTGATTATGACAGACTTTCCCTTCTGTTAGACATTGTTGATTATGGTAAAGTACTTTGTAACTTTTACCTTTAGATACGTCAAAAGCAAAAATAAAGGTCATGCGACTTCTCCTTTATTATTTGATTGAACATCTTTCACTCATTCATTCCGATTCGACTTTTCTTTACACGGACTCGAGGTCCATTAGAGTATGTTCGAGCTTCCCTTAACTCTCACTATACTTGAATAAGAGAAATAGTGGTTATCGATGTAGTTTCAAAGGCAAATCTTTCGAAAACAAGTAAAAAAACGAAAATTTATTTTCAAATTCTCGTTTTTTTACTTGTTTCTGTTAGTTTTCGGCTTTTCTCAAAACTGTGCGTAATTATTAATTATAGCAATTAGATTTCAATGCCAGTAACCCAGTATGAAGTAACGATTCCATTAGCAGTTGAACCAATAGCCAACCAAGTATAACCTTCACTAATTGACTGTCTTACAAAGGCATGGCCATTCTTTTGTACGAGTATTTTGTCATATTCGAACGTTTCCCCCAGATCCACGCGACGTAGTATTGGCAGACTAGTTGGATTGGTTACATTGTCACTTGAAGGTCCTCGTAAGTTGATCCCTCCTGAAATAGCGACAGTCACCTCGCCTTTTCTTTCAATCCATTCATTATCAGAAGATGCTTCTGCTACTAATGATCCTGAAACCCAGCCGTTACCATCCACTTCATACCAGTGTCTGATACCATTCACTAACTCCCCGTTGATCGTCACTCGTGCAGAATGGAAAACTTGACTTCTAGTTAATTGACGTAAGATTGCTGATCGTGTGTTTGGCTCTTGGCGTACATTTAAAACATCTGCTGCTACGACCATTTCTTTATTCCAATCATGCATGATATAGTCCGGTTCTGGAACGTTGCCATCCCCACCATTAAGGATATCTCTGACAGCATCCATATTTGTCCCTGGACAAATATTTGACGCATGTCCACTAAACTCATTATGACCTAAGACGTTTTCAACGGATAAACCAAATCGTTCCATTGCGGCTTTCGCACGCTGATTGAAAGCTTCTTCTTGAGCTTCCGTAAATGAACCATTTCCTACTAAACAGATATGATAGGTTGGTGTATTGTGCCCACCAACACCATTAGTTACATCTTCATCAAAGTAGCACCATTGTACAGTTCCGTCACGTAAGATAATCTCATGATAACCGCCAGTTCCCCAGCCTAGTTCTCCATTCCAATATTGTTGAAAGATAAAAACATCTCCTGTTTCAGTTGCTGAATGGTGACGTGCAATGTTTTTGACCACTGAAACGTCTCGTTTCGCATTAGTTGGTCCTAAAATCCGTGAATCTCCTCGTAAATCCTCAATTTTGATTGTCATAATAATCTTCCTTTCTCTGATTTTATTATTTTACAAAATCATTTTCTCATTAAATTTTGATATTTTATTTATTGTTGTATTGTTTTTGTTTGATTATAATATGAACAATGAAACAAACTTTATTATCGTTTAGGAATGGTCAAAGTATATTCTGGAAAAGAAACATCAACTGTTTGTCCACTGATCATATTTCCGTTTGGTTCATTCGTCCGCCTTAACATCGGAAATACTTTTTTTCCTGCATGTTTTTGAATGTCAAGTGTGCCGTCCAAACCAAACCGTAGACCAGTTGGTAAGCCGTAAGCAACATTCACATCGTCTCGTATAATGCCTGCTGACCGACAACGACCAATTTCTACAGAGGGATTATCGGCATCTATCAAAAAAACATAGCCTAGATCCAAAAAGGCTGCTCCATTTTGGGGTATTAACCATCCTGCTATCCGAAATATACCTAAAGATAGCTCATTGAATATTTCTAATTTTCCTCGATAGTTTCCGACTACCTTGGGTGGACTAGCTAAAATGATTTCATCATGTGTCAAGTCCTCAGCATCACCTAAGCGATCACGAATCATCCTCATGTTAATACCCGGACAGATAGTCGAAGAGTGTCCAATGAACTCATTGTGCCCCAAAATATCCTTCACTGATAGGTCAAAACGTTGCATCGCCGCTTTTGCTCGCGTGTCAAATGCTTTTTCCTGTTCTTTAGTGAACGAGCCATTTCCAACAAGACAAATATGGTAGGTTGGTATGTTATGTCCCCCCACACCATTTGTGATATCTTCATCAAAGTAACACCATTGTACCGTGCCATCTCTTAGGATAATCTCATGATAGCCACCAGTTCCCCACCCCAATGTGTTCTTCCAATAGTTTTGAAACGCCCATACATCTCCTGTGGTTGTTGCCGAATGATGACGCGCAATTTTAGTTATTTCTGATGCCTTTCTTTTGGCATTGGTCGGTCCTAAAATACGTCCATCTCCTCGTAGATCCTCCAGTCTTATCTTCCTCACCTCCTTTACTGGTAAAAGAAACTTGGACGATCAATTGCTTTTATTAGACTCCTGTAACTTCATTACATGATCTCCTAAATCAAATAATCCACCTGCGGCCAAACCAGCAATCGCTCCTGCCCATAAATAAAGAATGAGATCCTGTGGAACGAATGAGAAGGAATACAGCCCACTAAGCAAAATTCCAGTAACCACGTTGCTGATAGGCAAAAGTTTACTGCGTCCTATTTGTCCTTTCACCAGTTCTGTCACACCGACGACCAGTGGTGTGATAATACTTGAAATCGTTAAGATTTCGGTCAACCTACTTCACCTCCTTTCCAATTTGTTTGAAAATAGATTTGATTTGTTCTTCAATAATTGAGAGACGATTGCCATACTCGATTTGGCTTTTTTCTACTCGAACAATAGTATTCTCTAATTTCCCCAATGTATGATCGAGCTTTGTAAACATTGCATAGAATTTTGCTACGCCTACAATCAACGTTCCACCAAGTGTTATGACAGCCATCCATTCACCAATTGCTACTTCCGTCATTCTCTACCTCCGTTATCTTTGACGTTTTTGTTTCTGTGAGAGTATTTGTATCTTTCATCATTTGATTCTTCTTTCGTTTCATATAGTGACTTAAGTTGATTGCTCTATTTTCTTTATTCCACTATATGTGCCATGTTCATCTTGAAAATGTAGATACACCTATCTATCACCTGTTATTACATAGAAAAACAAATACTTATTATTTTCTGCCATTTCCTAAGCTTACATTCATACTAGCATCAAAGAAGAGATGGGAACCGCCAATCATCTGCCAAAAAAACGCCAAATTATTTATACGCAATCAGTTTTCCAGTCTTATATGCTTCAGCGAATTCAATCAATGCTTCTGCTTTTTTTCTCTGAATCGTTCTTTCGGAATAACCGATTTCAAGACTAATCTTATAATTCGAAAAACTTTCAGGAACAAAATAAGAATAATAAAGGATCATTCGATTCGTTAGACTCAAAACCATCAAAGCATTTAAGATTGCATTCCTTTCTGCTTCAATCGCTATCATTTGCATAGATGCCCTTTCTGAAGATTGATCAGAAAGAGTTGCTTTTAAGCTATTGATTCTATGAGGAGATTGAATGTCGACTGTGACACGTCCTACCAGCCGATCAAGTTTACGAAAATTTTTTAAAACTTCTCTCACATTACATCTTGTTTGTTTCATATCTATTCTTTTGGGGTACATCACAAAAAATCACTCCTTTAAAAATTCATCTTTTAGATCTACTGATATAAAGTATTTGGCTTCTACTAGTCAAACCACAAACTAAATTGCACAGAGTTTTCATTTTATTTCTTTTCCAACTCATATATAAATAGACGTTTCGTAAGGTATGAAGTATTTTTTTGTCATACTATACTTAAACTAATGATTGTTCGAATTAGCCAATCATTAAATCTTCATAACCAATATCATTGGATACACAATACTTTTCTATTTCTTTTCGTGTCTATTCAGGATGATTGACCTGTTTGACCGGATTTTTGAGATTACGTAATCCAGACTCCATTTTTACTCCTCTTTTCCAACGTGGTTTTCCCTTCAATTACCTCATTACTGCTTCTATTCCTTCAGAATCTGGTTGGATAAACCGAAGATTTGTATGTCCGAGTTTTTTCTTTTTTTCTAGACCGACAGTTCAATGGCATTCTTACTCACTCCTTAATAAAAATTAAATGTGTCTGCTTATATTAGTACCTATTACAAGGACGCTAAAATGTTGAAAGACCATCGTTTGGTTTAAATGATTTTATTCGTCACATCAAATAATAGGTCATATGCTGTTCATCAATTTTAAGTGGTTATCTTGATGTTTATCACATGAATCACTAAAGATTATTTTGGTTTAATCCACGCGAAATATAACTTAAAGTTGATTTGTTACCGAAAAATATATAGTCATCGGAAATACCATAAATTTCCGAAAATTTCTTTGCTAAAGAAATTGGCACATCAGTGGCATCATCCTCGTACTCAGCAAGCTGTTCCTTAGTAAGATTTAGACCATAACTATTTTGCAGAATGGCAATTACTTCAGTCTGATTCAAATCTGAATTTACTCTTGCTGCTTTCAAAGATATTTGCAACATATAAAACACCTCCTATTTATACATTTTAATATAACTTAAAGTTATAGTAAATAATTTTATATAACTATGTATAACTTAATGTTGATTTAGACCAGTTTCTGGTATATTATTGGAGTAAGAACTCGGAGGATTATTATGGATAAAAATATTATTGGACAGAAGATTAGTGAACTAAGGCATAAACAACAAATGACGCAAGAAGAATTGGCAATAAAAGTCGGTGTTAGCAAGCAAACTATTTCTAATTGGGAAACTGGATTAAAAACACCTCGTATGGGTGCTATTCAAAAAATTGCTGAGTTATTTCATGTGACAAAAGGTTATATTATTGAAGGTGAGGAAGAAAATTCTCGTCGTCTACTCTCTATCTTTGAAAAACTTAATAGCGAAAGACAACAGTCAGTCATCTCTTTTGCAGGAAAAAAATTAGAAGAACAACAGTTAGAAACAAAGCTTGATAATGAAGAACTTCTCAAAGAAATTGATGAATTCGTAGAAGAATATGGATTCGAGGCCTTTGAAAATTTACATAAAGTAATTACCAGTAAAAGGCAAAAAGAACAAAATAAAAATATCAGCTAAATCCCTCTCCCCCTTTTTAAACGAACGGTTACAATTTTAGAATAATAATAATATAATTGTTATATAACCGTATATATAGGGGGTGTTTTTTTTCTGATTGCCTAAAAAAAATAAATTTTCAAAAGAAATAGTTGATTTTGAAAAAAGACTTCATCATAAAAAGGCAGGAGTAGAAAAAGAAAAAGCATTGGTTAAAGGGATAATTGGTGGCTATACGCCTAATGAAATAAAAGAAATCCGGAAATTAATGAAAAAACTAAAAAAAGCAGACCATTATTTGTTTTTATGAACTTTGGCATTTTTTCTGGTAAAAGATTTAGAACAAGTGTTTCATTCAAACTAAATGATTAAATTTTAACTGACAGTTCTTCCATTCATCAGTAAAAAATTTTTAATTGAATACCCTAATAGTTCGCAAACAGTGTTTGAATGATAAAAATAGAGTTTAATTATGACAGTAGCAATAAAGAATAAGAAATAAGGAGTAACAGGATGAATTTATTAGATCATCTAGGGATTGAAACGTGTATTGTTTCACCTAAAGAAGTCCAATTGACTTTAGCAATTGACGAAAAGCATCACCAACCTTATGGCTATTTGCATGGAGGAATCAATGCTGTATTGATCGAAACGGCTTGTAGCATTGGGGCTAACGAATATTTACAAGCCCCCCACTTTGCTGTAGGTATCGATCTGCAAGTCCAACATTTGAATAAAGCCTCTACAGGTAACTTGAGAGTGGTTGCACAACCTGAAAAAATCGGTAAAAATATTCATTTTTGGCAGGCAACGATTTATTTAGATAATGATTTAAAAATCGCTACAGGGCAATGCACCTTGATGGTCAATTAGCTTTTGTAAATAGTTTCTATAAATAACGAGTCAGCATAAATCAAAAAATACACGCTTTGTTCCATTTCATAATTGTTTTTATTGATTGGTGTCCAATATTTCGACCCATTTTAGCTTTGAACGATTCATTATAAATTTAGGTTTATCTAACTTTCTTTTTCAACTTTGTTAACTTTTATACAAAATTAATGTATAATGAGAATAGTTGGAAATAAATGTATAGTAGGAAGTGGATAAATGAAACACGGTAGAAATATAATTTGGACATACATTAAAATAGTATTTGCTTTAACTATTTTAGCTATCAGTATCAACATGTTTTTAGGTCCGCATCACATTGCAGCTGGTGGCGTAAGTGGACTTGGTATTTTACTTGAGTCAGCTTTAGGTTTGAACCGAGCAACAGTTATACTAGTTTTGAATATCATCATGTTGATTTTGGCCTTGATTTTTTTAGGCAAGAAACCTTTCTTTAAAGTATTATTTGGTAGTTTAGTCTTCCCAGCGATCATTGAGATCGTCCCAGAGTATATGATCACGCCTGATCGTCTCTTATCAGTCATTTTCGGTAGTGCGATCTTTGCTTTGGGTGTAGCTATCTTATACAAAAATAATTCATCTAGTGGCGGTACCACGATTCCTCCCCTTATCTTCAAAAAATACTTCAATATAAGTACTTCCATTGGACTTTTGATGACCGATGCTGTCGTTGTTTCCTTAACCTTATTTGTTTTTGGATTTGATGAATTTCTCTATGCGATTCTGTCGATCGTAATTACATCCATCGTGATGAATTACATTGAAACAGGAACAAATCGTCAAAAATCGATCATGGTTCTAAGCGAGAATCATCTTTTAGAAATCCATACACGTTTAAGTCAGGAGATTGGACGTGGGTTCACGATCCTAGAAGCTAGAGGCGGTTATAGTAATCTATCAAAAGAAGTGTTGTTGATGGTTGTAACTGACCAAGAATTTTCTAAAGTCAAACCGATAATTGAAGAAATCGATCCGAATGCTTTTGTCATCGTCAATAGTGTAGCAGAAGTCATGGGTAGTGGATTTACGTACCATCCGATCGAATGATGTCACAATTAAAATGAACGGACCTATTCCTATAAAAAAGTCTACTCTTAGTTTTTATTCATAAACCAGGAGTAGACTTTTTTCAAAGCAAGTTAGTTGCTCTACCTAATTAAATTGTGTACAATTTAATTGTATCAAATATAAAAAGAGGAGTGATTTTTAATGAAAAAAATGTATTCAACAAAAATGATCAATACTGGCGGACGTTCTGGGGAAGTACACAGTCCAGATCACTCATTCGAGCTTAACATTGCAGCTCCAGGTAAACGTGTAGAAGATGCAACAAATCCGGAACAATTGTTTGCCGCTGGCTTCAGTGCATGTTTCAATAGCGCATTAGACTTGATCAAAACAAAAAAAAATATTGACGGTGCATCAACAATCAGCGCTCAAGTGTCTCTATATGCAGAAAGTGAAATGAGTTTTGTGTTAGGCGTTGAGATCGAAGGTTCAGTTGAAGGTTTATCAATCGAAGAAACACAAGAATTACTAGAAGCTGCACATAAAGTTTGTCCTTATTCAAAAGCAACAGCTGGCAATATTGAAGTTACTTTGACAGCCGTAGAGAACTAGATTTTTTTAGAAAAAACAAGTATGCTATAAAGTAGCACATTAGGAGGTGGTCTATTTGGAGGAGTTATTACTAAAAAATCAATTATGCTTTCCTTTATATGCCACCTCTAAAGAAATTACTCGTTACTATACGCCCTTGTTGAGGCCACTTGATCTTACTTATACGCAGTATCTTGTTTTACTTGTTTTATGGGAGAGAAAACAAATCACCATGAAGGAATTAGGAAAGATCTTGTGTTTGGATTCAGGAACTTTGACTCCTGTAATAAAGAAATTAACTAGTAAGCAGTATATCACTCGTAAAAGAGATGATTCAGATGAACGAGTATCTATCCTATCTCTAACTGAACAAGGACTTTTGTTGCAAGAACAAGCAAAAGACATTCCAGAAAAGATCCTTGATTTTTTACCTTTAGATGAAGAAGAATTATCTATGCTACTTTACTTGACTAAAAAAATGCTTAAAAATTTTAATAAAGAACAACACGCTCGGTAATCACATTACCGAGTTTTTTTCGCTTGATTGACCAGTTTATAAGAAAAGAGGATCATTTTATTAGTAATTTTTCCTTTATCGTCTTAATATAGAATTAAACAAAGGAGGTTATTATAATGTGTACATCTATTACTTACACAACAAACGATCATTATTTTGGACGGAATTTGGATTTAGAGATTTCTTATAATGAACAGGTGACGATCACTCCAAGAAATTTTCCTTTTGTTTATCGGAAAGCACCAAAACAAGAGTCTCACTATGCGATCATCGGTATGGCAGCAGTTGTAGATAACTACCCCCTCTATTATGATGCAACAAATGAAAAAGGTTTGAGTATGGCTGGTTTAAATTTCCCTGGAAATGCCCATTTTTTTGACGAAGATGCCGAAAAGACCAATATCACACCATTTGAATTTATTCCTTGGATATTGAGTCAATGTAAAAACGTGGAAGAAGCTCGTACGTTATTAGCGGATATCAATTTAGTCAACATCAATTTCAGTGAAGAACTACCGTTATCTCCTCTTCATTGGATATTAGCAGATCAAAAAACATCGATTGTTATTGAATCAGTTGCCGAAGGATTAAAAATTTATGATAATCCAATCGGTGTACTAACAAATAATCCAACCTTTGACTATCAATTATTTAATTTGAACAACTATCGGTCAGTCTCACCGACTACCCTTAAAAACCATTTCTCCGATGAACTTGATTTATCGGTCTATTCTCGCGGTATGGGCGGATTAGGTTTACCTGGAGATTTATCATCTGCTTCTCGTTTTGTCAAAGTTGCATTTACAAAATTAAATTCTGTCAAAGCAACGACTGAACAGGAAAGCGTTAGTCAATTCTTCCATATCCTAAAATCGGTCGAACAACAAAAAGGACTATGTGACGTTGGGAATGGTAAATTTGAGTATACGATCTATTCTTCTTGTTGCAATGTGGATAAAGGAATCTATTACTACACGACTTACACAAATAGCCAAATTAATGCAGTCGATATGACGAAAGAAGATTTAGATAGTACAGAATTACTTACCTATCCATTGATTGAAGAAGAACAAGTTCACTATGTTAACTGATTATTAATCATTTTCTACGCAAAAATGCCTTGAAACATTCCGTTTCAAGGCGTTTTTACCTATTACAATCATTAGTTGATTTTTCTAAAAGTAACCATACTCATTCCTGTGATCAGCAGACCAAACATCCATGTAAAGAAGCGATTGTCCTCTCCTGTTTTAGGTAATTGCTTCGTTGCTTCCTCTGTGGCTGTTGCAGAGTTCTTATCATTAGCTGCTTGATTTGAAGAGTGAACTATTTTTGTCATTGGCAGAATTTCTTTCGCAATTTCAGACGATTGTTTATTTACCAGTACATCTGTCGTATCAATATGTGGAATTGATTGTTTTCGAATTTGAGACAATGGTTTTACTTGCTCAGGTATTGTGATCGTTGGATTGCTGCCTTCAGGGTGGATTTGTGGTTTAATCACTTCTTCACCACCATGTCCACCATTTCCATTTTCCTCGTTATCCCCTTCATAGTTTCCATTGTTCCCCTCTGGTTTATCCGGTTTTGCATCTGGATTCTCATCTGGATTATCCGGTGTCTCGTCTGGATTTTCATCGGGATTATCCGGTGTCTCATCTGGGTTCTCGTCCGGATTATCTGGTGTCACATCGGGATTCTCATCTGGATTATCCGGTGTCTCGTCTGGATTTTCATCTGGATTATCCGGTGTCTCATCTGGGTTCTCGTCCGGATTATCTGGTGTCACATCGGGATTTTCATCTGGATTATCCGGTGTCACATCGGGATTTTCATCCGGATTATCCGGTGTCTCGTCTGGATTTTCATCTGGATTATCTGGTGTCACATCGGGATTTTCATCCGGATTATCCGGTGTCTCATCTGGGTTCTCGTCCGGATTATCTGGTGTCACATCGGGATTTTCATCCGGATTATCTGGTGTCATATCGGGATTTTTATCCGGATTATCCGGTGTCTCGTCTGGATTTTCATCTGGATTATCCGGTTTAGGATTAGGATCTGGATTAGGATCTGGATTAGGATCTGGCTCAGTCAAGCCCCCTGTTCCTCCAGCTTTTTGTTCAACTGTTTGACGTTGACTATATGGTGTCAAATGATGACTGTCCTCAGGTTGACCATCTGCTACTTTTACGGTAAATAAAGCAGGTCTATTGATTGGTTGTGTCAGTGTAATATTAAACGTAAAAGTTGCTAGTTTGTTGTGGAATACAAGTGAAGCTGGATCGTGTTCGATCTTCAACGCTGGATCAACGTTTTCAAATTGGACAACAGACTGTAAAATCGGTTGAATATCCCCTGAATAAGTCACCAGTGCCTTCACCGTGATCGTCTCTCCTAGTTTAAGTCTCATAATACCAGAGTTTGCTGAAACATGCTCTTCTAAAAATTTGATTTGATTCACATTTGCCCAGACGGAATGAGAAGCTAGTTGAGCGACATCATTGCTAGGTTGTTCATCTGTCTGTGCAGCTTCGACTGATACAGAAACACTACTCAGTAAAACTGAAGCAAAGAGAAGACTTAAATATTTCATGAGAATTCCTCCTATTTAATATCATTATCATGTTAAACATAAGATAATATAGATTGAGACGGAAGATTTACTGTTTTTTTGTTGAAAATAAAGAAATTTTCAGTAAAATTTTCAACCGGAGGAATTTCAATGCAAACACAAGAAGCAATCAAAAAGTTTTTATTAAAGAAGAAAAATGTAACAAAGCTTGAGATTTTTCTTTTTTTAACAGAGCATCAGTTCTTTATCACCACGCACTATCTAGCCGACCATTTTAAGATGTCTGATTCAAATTTTCTTTTATATCTTCATGAAATCGAACAGGACTTCCATGCTTTGGGCATAAATAATCTGGAAGTAGTGAAAAACAAAAAGTTTGTCAAAATTTCTTTGAACGATGCTGACCTTGCGAAGTGTTATTACGAATTATTTGGTAAATATTGTTTTGAATCAACTAATTTTCAAATCATCGCTGCCTTACTTCGACAAAAAGTCAACTCAATGGTCACGATCAGCCAAATGACAAATTACAGCCCTTCATATCTCTATTCTAAAATGAAAGCAATCAACCAATTTTTAGCTCTATATGGAATCTCCTTCAAGTTTTCAAGTAAAGGAAAAAAAATAATCACTGGTAGTGAAGTTCAAATCCAATATTGTTTTCTAGATGTTTATTGGACGATTTTTGCTAATACGTCCCTTCCCTATCACAAGGAAGAGCCAAAAAAAATCGATTACACTCTTCATGTCTTCTTCAAGAAAGAGTTATTGGATGGGATGAATGGTGGCGTCTTGGATAAGTTGTATCTTCTTTTAAAACTTTGCCAGGATAATTTTCCCATGACTTCTTTAGAAAATGTTCAAAAAGAATTAAGTCAGTTTAAGTATATTGATCTTCTAATTGAACCTGATGTGGATATTTTAAATCCTGATTTACCGATTTGTCGGGAACAACGAATCATACTCAATTTATTAGCACGCCTAACGATTTCTCAATTGGATAGTGAAGAACAAAGTTTGACGCACTATCAAAGACTGTTAGCGATCGATTTTCCTTATTTGATTTATTCCAAGAACTTAGTCGAAACATTCAGTCAGCATTTCGCTTTAGAGCTACCTGAAAAACAAAAAAAGTTATATGCACTGTCCTTTACGATCAATAAACTTCACAATACCTTTTTGGATAGCGAACAGCCGAATACACCTTTACCAACTTTTTTGCTTTATAGGGATCAGAAAAACTATGAACACTTAAGAACCGTGGTCGCTGAATTTTATGAGAACTTCCGGCAAGAAAATTGGCATTACTTACCAGATTTTCTAGAAAAAGAAAATATTTCATGGGTAGTCGAAGAATTACTACATTTCTACGACCGATTCAAAAAGCAACCGCCAATCATTATCGGTGTGAATCACACGAAAGACTTTTATATCAGCAAAGATTTAATTGTTAAAATTGAACAAATCTTTTCAAAAGAAGCGATCGTCATCCAACGTTACTATATGGAGCGTTGCGATATCGTCATTAGTGATTGTCCACTAAACCAGCTACCCGAGCGTATCAAAAAGATTTATTTGTTAAACGGCATCGTTCGCCCAGATGATTGGAAAAAGATGATTGCTCAATTAGCTACCTATATTTTTGAGATTAAACAAGAACGTGACTACGCTGATTTTGATTGATCATCACAGAAACAATTAGCTCAGTATCCTGTAGCGTTCTTACTATCTATCCCCCTGTTCACTGAACTTTCATGAGACTTGACACTATAGCTATTCTTTTCGAACAGTTCATTATATAATAATGGAAAAAGGAGCTTCTTTATGACTGAACATCGAATTTTTACTATGCCCTTTTCTTCTGTCTATCCTCTTTATCTAAAAAAAGCAGAACGAAAAAATCGTACAAAAGAGGAAGTTGACCAAATCGTTTATTGGTTGACCGGCTATAAACAAGCTGAATTAGAGGAACAGATCAAACTGGAAAAGGACTTCAAAACTTTCTTTGCTGAGGCACCGAGATTGAATCCTGACCGTAAATTGATCACTGGCGTCATTTGTGGTGTTAGAGTAGAAAATATTGAAGAGCCATTGATGCAAGAAATTCGTTATTTGGATAAGTTGATCGATGAGTTAGCTAAAGGAAAGAAAATAGAAAAAATTCTAAGAAAATAATGGAATCACTAGTTTTTAGTTGGTTTAAACAACAATAACCGTTAAAATAAAAAAAAGGAGGTTATAATAATGTATGAACTTATTCGAAGTAATTTTCAAAGATATGCTATTTTACGAGCAGCTATTTATATCATTGCTGGTATCGCCATAGTCATCAATCCAACTGCCGTATTTAATTTTGTCGGCTATCTTATCACTGCTTATTTTGTTTTATTAGGTCTGATCAATTTATTTGAAGCCTATAACAACAAGCAAAAAACGGGTGCTTGGGGATTTGGTCTTTTCAGCGCAATTGCTTTTCTGATTTTCGGACTGATCGTGTTCTTATTTGCATCAGCAATCGTTTCGATCTTGCCAATTCTTTTAGGCTTGATGATTTTAGCAAATGGCGCATTTCAATTGTTCATCAGTTTGAATACAAAATCAAAAGGATGGTCATTATACAGCGTGATTTTACTGATTGGCGGATTGATTTTACTATTTAATCCATTCCAAAGCTTGATGGTACTTTTCCAAATCTTTGGCGGTATCTTGATCTTTATGGGGATTTCTGAAATCATCAACTACTTTAAAGTAAGAAATATGTATGTCAATTGATTAGTTATTTTAATTCGAGGTTGGGCTTAATTGCCTAGCCTTTTTTGTCCTGCGCTTTCATATATCCATACAATGGACGATACTATATAAATAACGTTATTTATGTTATCCTGTTTAGTAGGTCATTTGACACGAATAAAATAAATTCTTTTTTGAGAAAGGAAGGATGAAAAGAATGGAATTTATAGGTATTCTCTGTTTGATCTTGTTAGCGACAACCATTGGCTCTCACCTTTCACGGAGGTTTGGTGTACCTGCGGTGATCGGTCAACTACTCGTTGGCGTCTTGCTTGGTGGTGCGGGTCTGGGATGGGTGCATCCAAATATTCTCGTCCACGATTTTTCAGAAATAGGTGTCATTTTATTGATGTTTTTAGCTGGACTGGAAAGCGATCTTTCTCTTTTGAAAAAATACTTTCGACCAGGAATGTTCGTTGCTTTATTAGGGATCATACTCCCCGTATTATTTGGTTGGTTGACGGGTGAAATTTTCCAAGTCACAAGGAATGAAGCTATCTTCTTTGGAATCATCCTCGCAGCAACTTCTGTTAGTATCTCTGTTGAGGTATTGAAAGAACTTCATGTAGTCAACACAAAAGAAGGTTCGACTATCTTAGGTGCTTCAGTAGTTGATGACATTCTTGTCGTGTTGGTGTTAAGTTTCAGCTTATCATTTTTGACAGGAGAATCTGGTAGCAGCCTCCCTTTACCGCTTCTTTTATTGGAGCAAGTGATTTACTTTATTTTTATATTTTTATTAGTCAAATGGATTGCCCCATTTTTGATGTCACTAGCTGGAAAAATCTATGCCAACTCTGCGATTATCATTGTTTCCTTGGTTTTATGTCTAGGTATGTCCTACATCGCTGATTTGATCGGACTAAGTTCAGTTATTGGTGCATTTTTTGCAGGAATCGCGGTGAGTCAAACATCGGTCAAAGAAGAAGTGTATCATAATGTCGAGGCATTAGGTTATGCCGTATTTATTCCAGTCTTTTTTGTCAGTGTTGGACTAGAAGTCGATTTCTCTAACTTTGGAGAACAATTGATTTTTATCTTGATCCTAACAACTGTTGCAGTCTTGACTAAACTTGGTGGTGGTTATCTAGGGGCGAAAGTAGCCGGTTTCTCAACGAATAGTGCCTTTATGGTAGGAGCTGGCATGATCTCACGTGGTGAAATGGCACTGATCATCTTGCAAATTGGACAACAAAGCCAATTGATTGAAGCAAAATATTATTCTCCACTTGTGATCGTAATCTTATTAAGTACTTTGATCTCTCCATTGATTCTTAAATACTTTACTAGAAAAGTGTATCATGGGTGATTCGTTCTCAGATAAATAGAGCCTTTCTACTAGATTTCTCGAATCTAATAGAAAGGCTCTATTTTTGATCAAATAATATGCTCTTTGCTATCGTTCCATAACTCTTCTGGCGAGTAATAATCATTTTCATTCAGAACAAGAGTGCCATCTGGTTGAATTTCGATGGTCGATCCTACCCAGGTTGTTTGTGAAGCCAATAAACTATTCTTTCTCTTGCCATTTTTCATCGAAAAAGCTTCTGCATGTTCTTTGGCTAAATGTGATTTTAAATATCTTGTTTCCTCATTATCAAATTAGATCTTCAACATGCTTGCTGCCATCTCCGCTTTTACTGCTCTTGGGACATCAGTCATCTTATCTCCTCCTCTTGTTATTTACACTCGTTTCTATAGACTAGTGGATCACTAGAAAAGGAAAATAGCCAATGGTTTTGTATCCGATTTCACACTCTATGTTTATTGGTAAGTTTGGTTCAAATACTGCAATAAAGCAGGCGCTCGATTAGTAGCAGAATCGCCTTCTTCTCTGTTTTCTAACATGCTGATCACCAAGTAGCCATTTGTTTCAGGATTGATCGCATAAAGGAAACTGTTTTCTTGTCCTTTTTCATCCTGCTTTTCTTTGATTTCAGCTGTGCCAGTTTTTGCTGCAAGCGGAATGCCAAGAGCAGCTAAAGAATGTGCAGTTCCGTTAGGATCTTGCACAACGTCGACTAAATCTGGCAAAATCGTTTGGACACTTGATTCACTGATCACATTTTTCTTATCTTTTGTTTCCTGATCCATAACTAATCGTGGATAAACTAAACTGCCATTATTTGCAAAAACACTATACATCGCAGCTTGTTGGATCGGATTGATCAATAATTGTCCTTGCCCATAGCCTGTATCTGCCAACAAAATCTCCGAATTGAATGAGTCTTCATTTGAGATCTGCGCAGGATTCATTTGGATCGGTAAATCAAGATCTTCACCAAAAATAAATTGATTCAGTCCTTTTCTAAAGGCTTCTTCCCCCATTTTCAATGTTTCTTGTGCCATATAGATATTATCAGAATAAACTAAAGCATTTTTCAAGTTGACTTGTGGTACATCACTGACACGTGTCACTTGGTAAGAACCCCAAGAGCTATCTTTTTGCCACTTCAATCCATTGATCGTTAAGACTTCATCTGGATTCAATGTTTCATTATCTAAGCCGATGGCTGCCGTGATCATTTTGAATGTTGAACCCGGCGCATAACCTGTCGCAAAACGACTGATAAATGGACGATTTGGGTCTTCTTCATATACTTTGTAATCATCTTGGGAAATACCGTTCGTCATTTTATTTGGGTCATAACTAGGTGAACTGACAAGGGCCAACAAATCTCCAGTTTTAGGGGCTGTCGCCACAGTAGAACCTGGTTTTCCATCTAAGCTATCGAATGCCGTTTTTTGCGCATTAGCATCGATCGTCAACTGGATATCCTGTCCATTTTTTACTTCATGTTGGAGTAAGACCGCTTTTTCTTTTCCTTCTTCATCTGTGACACTTAATTTCCCGCCGTTCGTACCTCTTAATTCTTTGTCGTAAGCCATTTCTAAGCCTGAACGCCCGATTTTTCCTGTGCTACTCAACTCAGGATTTTTCTCAATGTCTTCTGCGGTGATATCTCCTACATAGCCAATCAATTGGGCAGCGGCTTCCCCTAGTGGATAATAACGACCGTCAACTTCTTGGATCGTTGCTCCATTGGGAAGTTCTGGTGTTTCCCCATCAATGATTTTTAAAGGAACAAAGTAATCCGGTTGGACCCAACCTTGAGAAATCGCTTGTTCTATACTGGCTTCCGTCAAATCGAATGCTTCAGCGATTGCTTTGATATTCGCTGATTTTTCCTCACCCTCACCTAATTTCGCAGGTACGACACCTAATTGTTTTAATTTCCCAGTTATCGCTAACGGCTGTTTATTACGGTCCAAGATTTCGCCACGCGACGCTACATCTGTACTCAAGCTGACTTTATCTTGTCCTTCCATTTGCGGAAAAATCAAATTAGGTTGCCAATTGATTTTGGTTTGGTCTCCCTCTTTGGACAAGGTTCCTTCATATGCTAAGTCTTTCAATTCACCTAGCGTCGTATTCATTTTAGCTTTATACGTAAACTCATACGTATCATTCTCTTTTTTTGTCACGGATAAGTCTGAGAGTTTGATCCCTCTGATCTCTGCTGCACCGTAAATGTTTTGATATTTTTCCAAAATATCTTGTTCAGTAAGATCACTATCTTTCTCTACTTGAAGTGATTTTACCGCTTCTTCATAATTTTCCTGATTCAGGGAGTCAATAAATCCTTCAATCGTTTGTTCTCCAGCTTTTACTGCTTGTTGTTCCTGAACGTGTTGATAATAAAAGAAGCCACCACCAGCTGCTGCAAGCAAGACGACGATTCCCGCTCCGATATAGATGCCGGTCGATTTTTTCTTTTGTCTGCCACTCCTCTTCATGTTTTGAATACCTCTCTTTATTAAAAGTACGAATCAAAGATATTCTAACACATAGAAGAGGAAATAGAACAGCAGCCCAAATGATTCTTAACCAGTACTGTTCTTATGTTAACTTTTTTTTAATCAAAATAAACCAGTTCGTTTTAGGAACTGGTTTATCAATATGGTTATATGGTTATTTGTCCAAAAACTCGTGTATCGCTTGCTGATTTTTAGTCAAGTCGATTTCCAAGACACTACCAGCTGGTGTATTATCATTGAAGTCCCAACTTTTATCAACGGGCACGGACAATGTATCGATTTTCTTCTCGTCATCTAGGAAATCTAACCCACAATCTAACAGTACACTTTCCGGTAGATTGGTTTGGATACTACCTAAAAGTTTGCCGATCGCCTTGGGTAATTTGATGATCGATGTGACATCTTTCAATTGACTGGCTACCGCCTCAACGACTTGTTGTTGTCTACGGATCCGTCCAAAATCACCTTCTTCGTCTTCACGAAAACGAGCATATTGCAGCAAGGTATTTCCGTCCATTGTTTGCTTTCCTTTTTTGATAGCTACCCCATCTAAATCCAAATCTTTTTCTGCATCGATCGTGACGCCATCTGGAAACAATTCATCGATACAATCAATAAAATCTTGAAACGTAATACTTGCATAGTAAGGGGTCTCTAATTTGAAATTATCTTGTAAGGTTTGGTTTAATAAGTCGATACCTCCATATGAATAGGCGGCATTGATCTTATTCATTCCATAACCAGGAATAGAGACGTAAGAATCTCTCATGATAGAAATCAATTTGGCTTGTTTGGTCTTTTGATCATATTGGGCGACCATCAAAGAATCCGAACGACCATTTTCTTCTTTTGATCGTGCATCAGAACCAATCAATGCTACATTGATGATCGATGGGACATCTTGTGCATTGACTTTCTCAACTGTTGCAGATTGTTTCACTGAGGAGAACCCTTGGATAAATTCAAAAGAAAAAAAGCCAATGACCATTGCAAGTACTAACAAGATACTTAATATGATTTTCTGAAATGGTTTCATTCAGTTGCCTCTTCCTTTCAAACTCTTCTACTTGAAACGAGGACCTTTGTCTATTATGATGAATCAAGTGAAGAGTTTATTCTCTTACATGTCTTTGGGTCGATTGAGCTGCAACTCGTCGACCTTTTTTGTTTGTCTCTCTGTTTTATTTCGTTCGGTATTCTTTGGAGTGAGACGAATACCTTTATTGATAAAATCAAATAGCTTGTTCCAGCGCATCCCCTTTCTTGTCCAGACACAAGTTAGGCAAAGCGAGCAAAAAAGGAAAAGAAAGCATAAGAAAAGGTCAGAAACCTTTTCGAACAAGATTTCTGACCTAGCATCATCTCATCGTCCGAGTTTTAGCACTATACAACGTAAAGAACGTATTCTTAGCTATTGGAAAAAGCCTTAATCCGACAATTCCTGTTTGACCCATTGGCGTCTTTCGACGTTTCTGGGCAATAGCCTATGTTTGTATAGGAGCCTCACCTAACAAGGTTAGTACTTATTTGATTTTCACAAAATTTATCATATTCCTCTTCCCATTGATAATCAATAAAAAAAAGAATAAAATAACTAAATTAAACTTTATTTAATAAATGTAGAGCTAACGTTTGATTCTTAAATCATTTTTACACTAGAAAAAACTGCGTTATCAGCCCGATATTTATTCCGGACGTAACAAGCGAATGATCTCACCTAATTTACCGTAGTCGTTTCCTGCTAAGCGGCTGATTGGTTGTAACTGTTTCGGATCGATATAGCCTGTTTGTTCATCATAAACAGCTTCACTTATTTGATAAGTAGAAATTTGCAGTAAAAATAAATCAGCGGTTGTTTCTTGGCCTTTTTTGATCGGCACATGTTGGTATAGTGTCGTTTCAAAGGCAATACTTGCTTCATTGATTCTTGGGACGCTGATCGTATCGGATTCGGAAGTAGTGAAAGAGGTCAACGACAATTCACTTTCTTCGCTTGATAAGCTAGCAGCTGTCTGATTCGCATCTACAAGTATTCTTTCGTCAAGAACATGGATCACCGCTTCTTTTGTATCGATAAGATGCTTTGCTGTATCTTTCCACTCCCCATTTTTTCTTTGGATAGCTAAAGAAAGTATCGGCGGATTGGAACTGACGATATTGAAGTAACTAAATGGTGCTACATTGGTCACTCCTTTTGAAGACCTTGTCGCAACCACTGCCACTGGGCGAGGGATAACTGAGCCAATCAACAGTTTATAATTTTCTCTTTCTGTTAACTCTGAAGGTACTCGTTTGAACATTTGCTTTCCTACTTTCTGGTTGAATGATCATTCCTGATGATAGTCATGGTATCGGACAATCTCCTTCATTGTCAACTAAACGTTCTTATTGCAACCTTTATTCACAAAAAAACACCCAGCGCAGTTTCATGCGCTGAGTGTCAAATTGATTATTTCAATCGGAATAATGTTGGTGCTTGGTCAGGTGCCCAAGTAACATCACCAAAGTTGAAATGTGGAACAATAGTTATGTAGACTCTTCCATTGTGTCTTACTTCTTCATTCATAGAATAACGTTCTGGTGAAGCCATTGAACCTACTTTCCATTCACGGATTCCTTCGATTGTTTCATCTTGTTTCGTTGTCACTGATAAAGTGTTACTTGCATCTGAAACTTCGTCTGTTGTACTGATTGCACGTACCACGTATGAGTATGTTGTGCCAGAAGCCAAGTTTTCATCTGTGTAGCTAGTAGATGGCGTTGAAGCCACTAACTGACCATTGCGATAGATATCATATTGTTTGATACCTTGTGTATGGGTTGAAGCTCCCCACATCAATGACACACTTGAAGTCGTTTCGCCCATTGAATGTAAGTTTTTAGGAGCAGTTGGTTTTTCTTCAGCAGTTGTCGCTCTAGTTGTCACTGAAATCGCTGTTTTGTCAGATGTCAATCCAGTTTGGCTAACTGCTTCGATCTCATAGTTGTATGTTGTTTCTTCATTTAGTCCTGCATCTTTAAATTCTGGATCATTTGTATTATCAACTAATTCACCGTCACGGTAAACGTTGTATGATACAGTATTGGCTTGGCCATTCCATGCTAATTCTACAGAAGAAGCAGTCACATTTGCAGCACGTACATTTTGTGGTGCTTGTGGTTTCACAGGAATAGCTGAATCACCTTTCACATCAACATCAATCACGTTGTAGAATGCATTAGCTGTATCCGCTACATCCCAAACAGCTAAAATCACATGGTAACCTAAACGATCACTTGGTACGCTGATTGCGTGTGATGTCGTTGTTGCTGGTGTGCCATTATGGTTGATCGTACCAATCAATTCAAAATCAGAACGTTCTAATTTATCGTTTGGATTCCAATCTGCTTTTGTCATGTAATAATGCCATTTTGTTGTTGCATGTCCAACAGTATAGCGTCATGTAAATAAGTTTGCTCCTTGATCGATCGATTGTTTTGTCCAAAGTGATGAAGTTTGTTGATCAAGATTGAAATCACCAAGTGAACCACCTGCTGATGCAATTTGTCCATCAGCTGGTCCAGCTTGTGGGTATCCTTTTAAGGCTTCTAAAGATTGAGATTCGTTGATAACCGCTCCATATTTTTGGAAAGCAGCATTCCAGTTTGTGTCTCTGTCTAAATGTCCTTGGTACCCACGACTGATAGGAGACTGTACATATCCGTGTGCAGATGCTTCATTCCCACCAATTGCTAGACTTGCTCCAAATAAAATACTTGAGCATAAAATGGTTCCTAAAATTTATTTTTTCATGTTTCCCTCCGTAATTAACGATTAATATAGATAACTTCAACTTTTTTCAAAAATTTCATATTATGTATTTGTTTTTGTTATCTTAAACTAAGAATAACAGACAAATATGTTTAAATCTAACCAGTTATTACCGCAAGCAAGGTAATAATAAATTACAAAAAAATGTTGAATCACCGTACAAAACGTTCCTTAAACAAGATTTTATGGATGTATTTTAGTATTGGAATAATTGAAAAAAATATTGATCGTCTATATTCTTGATTTTTTATTATAAATCAGCAAATTTTCAACTATTAAAATTTCGTTATTTCTTATTTATGAAAAAAACTATAACTCTAACTATAA
Source organism: Enterococcus sp. AZ095b (assembly GCF_051714725.1). NCBI lineage: Bacteria > Bacillati > Bacillota > Bacilli > Lactobacillales > Enterococcaceae > Enterococcus > Enterococcus sp. AZ095b. The sequence goes on from NZ_JBIOSL010000001.1 coordinate 1,552,702, forward strand.
TAACTACTAACCCCTTACTCTTTTGCTAGTGTAAGTTCATTCATTTGCGGTATCGATTGCTTCATCATATGATGATACAAAGGGGGAGTATTTATGAAAGCTTGGCTGATCGTGCCCTTTGCCGTTTTATTGTTTTCATTAACGGGTTGTGAAGAGCCACAGCAGATGACTGTTCCTGATCAAACGAAAAGCACTAGTTCTACTGTCGAACAAATAACCACTGAACAAACCGATCATTTAATCGAAGAAACGGAGGAATCGCTTGTGAGTTACCCATCTGGCAGTTTATTAGCCGCAGTCGAAGACAACGATCGAAAGAAAGTTGAGGATATTTTACAAACAGAGTATTCAATCGATGAACAAAATGACAAAGGCGAAACACCTTTACTAATTGCCACACATCATGATTTTGTCGAGATCGCCAAACTTCTGATCGATCATGGTGCGTCAATCGATATCCAAGATGCGATTCAAGACAGCCCTTACCTTTACGCTGGAGCACAAGGAAAAACAGAGATCCTATCTTATATGTTGGAACAGCGTGAACCAAATCAAGCAATCGTCAATCGTTTTGGCGGTAATGCCTTGATTCCAGCAGCTGAAAAGGGCCATTTAGACAATGTGAAACTCCTGTTAACCGACGCACGTGTGGATATCGACCATCAAAATAATTATGGTTATACCGCGTTGATTGAAGCAGTTGCTTTACGTGATGGTTCTGAAATCTATCAACAAATCGTTCAAGAACTGTTGAATCATGGCGCAGACAAAACGTTACGTGACAATCAAGGGAAAACTGCGGAAGATTACGCAAGAGAACTGGGATATACTGAGCTATTGGCACAACTATCTCAATCATAATATAAATATAAACGCTGAAAAAACTCCCTCAAATGCGGTGTACACGCATTTGAGGGAGTTTTTTCATCCTATTTTTATTTGCCGATCACGTTGAAATTATGATTCACTTTTGCATCTATCACTTTTTTTCGTTTGAAATAGTCGGCAATCAATTCGGTCATATCGATTGGATATTCTTTTACGATCTTCTCCGCTGAAAACATCTTATAATTTCCACCACCAACTGCTCGATATTGATTGATCACCACTTCTAGTGGTTTATCTAAGGGAATCGGTTCCCCTTCTTTTTCAAAGCGCGTTACACGATGCCCGATGGGGTGATTTAAATCAATTGTGTAATTGATACCTTCATACATATCATAGTTATAATATTGAGGTTTGGGCTGGATATACTTCGGATCAAACGTAATTCCTTCATCGGTTGCCATTAAGTAACCAGCCGTTTGTTCGAGTGCTGCTTTCAGTTCTTGTCCCGTCACACGTACAACAGCCAAAGTATTCGGGTAAATATAATTCGTAAGAATATGACGCATACTGACAGATTGTGGCAAACCAGTCACTTCATTATTGAATAAGGCTGTTCCTGAAATCTCTGCTCCAGTCGCATCCATCTGTATTCGATTGATCAATTCAATATATGGATGCTCATTGACTCTAGCTGCCATTGGATCAATAATCCGTAGATCGCCCAGCACTTCTCCCACTGGTTGGTCTAGCCACACATCTAATGCTTTTGAGACTAGTCCAACTTGTTCAAGAACACTAGGATCTGCAGATGCCTCGTTCGTCGGATAAAGTTGACACGAGTGGTCTAAGACGATAAACTTATTATCTTGCTTTTTGACAGTTAGTTTGATTGCTCCTACAAAAGCCCCACGATATCCTGGTTGGATCACTGGTACACCATTGACGACTTCAGCAATTTCACGATGTTGATGCCCTGCGACTAACGCATCGATCCCAGGTACTTCTTGTAATAATTGACTTCCTTCGTTTTCACCAGTCATTGCTTCAGTCGGCTCGTTTGTTGTTAGATCTTTTTCAAAACCACCATGGTATGCGACGACGACTAAATCTGCTAACTCACGTAATAGTGGCACGTACTTTTTGGCCGTTTCCACAGCCGACACAAAGTGAAGATCCTTGATTGTTTCAGGATTTTCCCAGTTTGGGATATACTGGGTCACTAGTCCCAAGACCGCCACTTTGATCCCTTGTTTCTCAATGATCTGATACGGAGGTAAAACCGATTCCTGTTGATTCTTCCTTAACATATTGGCTACGACTATTGGGAAATCATAGGATTGGATTGCTTCATTCAAATAGTTCCAGCCATAATTAAATTCATGATTACCTAACACACCTACATCATAGTTCATGCCGTTTAGAAGCTTTGTTAACGTCGAGACAGAATACTCCGGTTGTTTTGCAACAAAATAACTAAGTGGCGAACCTTGGATAAAGTCACCGTTCTCAATCATGAATACCGGACCGCTTGCTGCTTGTCTTAATTCCTTCAGTTTTCCAGCTACCTTCGCCACACCAAATGGTTGTTCTAGGTCACTGGCATAATTCGTCGGCAGAACGTAGCCGTGCATGTCACTTGTTGCAAGGATCGTCACTTCCATTATTTCACCCTCTCAGTCGTTTTTATTGGTTCCAAGCATCTTCTAACTGCGGTACTGAATCTGTGATCAATTGATCTGTATCTTGATTTGTGTTAGCTAATGTATTCTCCATGATCGTACGTATTTCGTTGAACGCATTGTCACTATTCTCCACGACTGGAATCGAGAACAATTCTTTCGTTGCCTCTTCTAACTGTCGTGGGACTTTTGTTTCCGATGAATTTTTGTAGTCATCACTTTCTAATACTGATTCGATCGTTGGCATATAGCCAGTCATGGTTGCCCAATACAATTGGTTTTCTGGCTCTGATAAGAATTTCATATATAAAAACGCTGCTGTCCGTTCTTCTGGTGTGGCACTACTGTACATGTAGAGATCCGTTCCTTGTTGTAAATTGATTTTTTCAGGGCGTGGAGCAACATCATACGTAAATACACCTTCCGTATCTTTCTTCACATATCCTTCCCCTGCAATCGATCCGATAAACATAGCTACTTTTTGATTGGCAAAAGGCCCTGATAAATAGTTGTCTGATCCCGCAATCCGGAAGTATCCATCTTTGACACCCTCCGCGTAATAGTTGATCAATTCTTTTGATTTGTCACTGGTCAAATCTAACTCTTTGTTAAATTCAACCCCTTTGTTTTCCATACCGATCGTATAATAGTTGTTCAAAGAATCAAAGCCGGCACCTACAACTTCGCCATCCGTTGCTTCATAAATCTTTTGGGATGCTTCTTTGAGTTCAGCGAATGTCGTTGGTACAGCGACATCATATTTTTCCAACATATCTTTGTTATAAAAGAGCATTTCAGTCGATTTATTAAAAGGAATACCGTACTGGACATCATTGATCTTGGCGCCATCCAGCAAAGAGGTACGAATCGCTTCTTGGTCTTGCCAACCAATCGTGTCATTATCGATCAATGGTTGGAGATCAACGAGCATCTCGTCTTGTGCAGCATCGTATAACCAACCAGGATAAGCTTGAGTAATGGTTGGTAGATCTCCTGGTGACGGAAGAGTGGAGTTGATCTTTGCTTGTAGATCAGAATATTGGGCTTGGTTTTGTAATTCGACTTTGATAGTTGGGTTTGCTTTAACAAAATCATCAGTCATCTTTTGTAACGCTGTTTCTTGCGCACCGTTCATTGCATGCCAAAAGGTGATCGTCGTGTCTTTTGTTAAATCAGTGACAATTTCTTCACTTGACGAAGATGCGTTCGAGCCAGTGTTCCCACAGGCGCCTAAAGTCATTACAGCTGCTGATGCTACCAAAAACTTACTAATAGTTGTCCATTTCATTTTTCATTTTCCTCCAATTATAGTTGAATGGTTTCGCCTCTTTGTACTAATACTCTGCTTCCATATGGATTGTGCATACTCTCAGGTTTTAACGTATGGATTGGGACCAACATAGCTGGTTTTATCCGATCGATGATTTCTGCTAGATCCGCAGGTTTTGCATGACCTGATAATGATAACTGCTTAAACTCCACTTGTTGCTTTTCAAAAGATGCTCTAAAAATCGCGTACTGGGGATCAAACTCGCCTAATGGTTGGGCATCACTGTGTATATACAGACCTCCTTTTTGTAATGAGTCAACCTTACCAACAAATTGCCAAAAATAATCTGTCGAATCTGCTAATAAAGTATCGTAAGAATACTCAAGTTGTGGATCTAATGTATCGATCCGCTCTTTCTTCTCAGCGTAGTAATAAGGGACTTCTCGTTTTGCGACTTTTTGTAAGAGTAAAGCCATTTCTGCTTCCACAACTACTTGTCGTGGGGAGGCATCGATCAAAGCTTCCCAGCGTTTGATGTTCGCTGGATAAAAATTGAAGGTCAATTGACGATTCTCGTTTTCTTGGATCAACTTCACCAGTTGCTCCGTCAGTCCTCTTTCGCTATCTGGTGATGTCACATGTTTCTTTTCTTTCTCTGGGAAACTAATGCTCACTCCTTCCAGCATCAATACATCGACCTTCTGTGCCGCTTCACAAAACTCTTCTGTCAAATGTCGGTCAAATCCATGAAGACGAAGGTCACCTGAATAAGCAATCAAAGCAGTTGGTGTTTCGATAAGAAAGGCTGCTGCCCCATATGCATCATGATCCACAGGAAACAAACGTATCGTTATTTCGCCAATGTGAATATCTTGATCAGGCGCAATCGTTTTGATCATTCGTGTATTTCCTTCTATATAAGGGGAAGGCAACAAGAATGTCCCGTTACGATTTAAGCTTTCCAATAAATCTTTGGTCGGCTCTAATGTATATAAGGGGATTTTTGGATCAAGATAATTGATCATTTTTGTATGATCCAAGTGAACATGCGATAAAAATACTGCAGTATTTTTAAACTTAGTCTCTTGCTTTTGTGTGGTCAATCGAGGATCATAAATATCAATTGCTGGAATAAATCCTACATCTAGTAAAGTTGGTAGCTCTTCATTTGGTAAGTTGATCTCAGGGTGATATTCTGTCCCAAAGTCAAAAAAGATTCTATCGTCCCCGTAAGCAACTTCAATGACTGTTCCACCGATCGTCATGAGCCCACTATGAAAGGTAATACTTGTTTTTTGATTAGCCTTTGATCCCATTTTTTGCCACTCCTCGGATGATTTCTTTTCTAAAAATAAAGTAAATAAGCACAATTGGTAATACCGTTAAGGTGGCTGCTGCTAATTGTAAGTGGACATCACTGCCACTTTCGCTCGTAAATGCAGATAAGCCATTGTTCAATAATCGAAACCTTTTGTCATTTGTGACCAATAACGGCCATAAAAAGGAGTTCCAACTCGAAATGAAAGTCAAAATTCCTACTGTGACCAGCGCTGGCTTAGACATAGGAACAAGGATCTTTTTTATATATTCCATATCAGATGCGCCATCGATCTTAGCTGCTTGATAAAAGGAACGTGAAATACTTTTCAAGTAATTAGTCAAATAATAAATATAAAAAATACTCGTCAAAAACGGTAAAATCAAGGCAGTATAAGAGTTCAACAAGCCTAAACGTGCGATTGTATTATAATTCGTAAATATGATCGACTCGTATGGAATCATCAACAGAGAAATCAATCCTACCATCACTACTTTCTTGTAGCGAAATTCCAAAGTTGCTAAAGCAAATGCTGCCAACAGTGAAGTGATAATGGTTGCCAATGTGGTTACTAACGATACAAATGACGTGTTGATGAAGTATTGAATAAATGGCGCTTTTTCAAATACCGCGAAATAATTCACCCATTGAAAGGAATCAGGTATAACAGTTGGTGGAATACTTGTCGCTTCCCGATACGTCATCAATCCACCGAGTATCATATAGATAAATGGAAAAACAGTAATGATTCCTAGGAGTGTCAAAAATAAGAGTGAGAGCAATGTAACTATTTTTTTCATCTTTGTCTCCCCACTTTCTTCAAAATCAACTGTTGGAAAAAAGTAATACTTAGAATAAGCAAGAATAAAACAAGTGTTGCTGCCATAGCTAGACCTGGTCTACCTGCAATGTGGAACTTATCATAAATGTAAAATACTGCGGTCATCGCACTTTTTGCAATTCCAGCTTGACCACCAAACAGTGCATAAACTTGCGTGTAGATTTTAAATGCGCCAATCAAATTGACTGTTAAGAGAAACGTCAATGTAGGAAGCAGTTGGGGCAAAGTGATTTGTAAAAAAATCTCCCATTCATTTGCGCCAAACATTTTCGCGATCTTGTAATGCTCTTTGTCAATGTTACGGAATCCGGCTAATAATATGATGATATTGAAAGCTAGACTTGTCCAAATACCAAAGAGGATCAAAGTCGGCATACTCATTGACACACTATCTAACCAATTCACGCGGGGAAGCCCAACAAACTCGAGTAAATAATTGATGAGTCCGTAAGATCCGTTGAAAAAATAGCGAAAAACAATACCGATCGCTATTGTACTTGTGACATAGGGCATAAAAAAAATCGCTTCAAAAAATGACTTATACTTTACTTTTTCAAAAATCACCCACGCAATTGCTAATGAAAGAATCAAAGCAATTGGTACGACGGTAAAACTGTAGAATGCAGTATTTTTCAATGCGCGAAAAAATACCGGATCACTAAACAACCGTTGATAATTCTCAACTCCTGCAAAGCGAGGATTGATCAATGTCCCTTTTTGAAAGCTCATAAAAAAAGCTCGAAAAAGCGGATAAATATTGAATACGAAAATTGCAAGTAATGCTGGAAGCAAAAAATACCAAGCCTTTAGCTGATTTTCAGAGTTATAATTCTTCTTTCCCATCAATAGATCCTCTCTCCATCAAGACTGAATAAGAACACTTTAGGATAAGCCAAATTAAACGCAACCTCAGTTCCTTCAGTAATCTCATTTTCCACTCGTACAATCGACTTTACTCGCTCTCCTGCAAGTTCAAAGTGTAAAATCCGTTCACGACCGATCAACTCAACACTTTGAATCTTCCCTTTCAAAGGTCCATTATCGCTTGGAAAGATATCTTCAGGACGCATGCCTAAGTAATATTTACCATTTGTGATTGATTTTTTGAAACGCTTTTCCATAAAATGAGTAAGTGGTAAATCAAATGACGCATGTTTGACCCGATCATCGATGACTTCAATCGGTAAAAAATTAATAATTGGATTACCAATAAATTTCGCCACGAATAAATTTTCTGGCTCTAAATAGAGATTTTGAGGGTCATCTTCTTGTTGTATCTTGCCATCTTCCAACAAGATGATTTTGTCACTGATCGATAGAGCTTCTTCTTGATCGTGGGTGACAAAAATCGTCGTGATCCCCACTTCTTTCACTAACCTGCGAATTTCTTCACGGATCTTCAAGCGTAGTCGAGCATCGAGATTACTTAAAGGTTCATCCAATAATAAGACTTCTGGTTCTTGTACTAAGGCTCTCGTGATGGCTACTCGTTGTTGTTGCCCACCAGATAAAGTCCCAGGTTTCTTGTTCTGCAACTCTTTGATATTGGTTAAATCCATATATTTTTCAGCAATCACTTTTGCTTCGCCTTTTTTCTTTTTATTATCCCCAACTAATAAAGGAAACATGATGTTTTCTAAGACAGTCATGTGTGGATACAACGCGTAATTTTGAAAAACAAAGCCAATATTACGATCTTTAGGTTCTGTTTTTATGACCGATTGCCCGTTAAAACGAATATCGCCATCTGTCGGTTGTAATAGTCCTGCGATGAGGTTCAACATCGTTGATTTACCACAGCCACTAGGGCCTAAAAGACAAACAAGTTCTCCTCTTTCAATCGCAAAATCTACTTGCTTCAATGCTTCAAAGCCATTATCAAAAGTTTTCTGTAATCCGATCACCTCAATCATAAGTGACCCTCCGCTCTTCCTTATATTTTTTATGACAGTTGTTTTCTTTCACATCTTCATCTTAACGTTCGAATATTTAGATTACATATATTATTTGTAAATATCTTGAAAATATTCTTAACTCCTAGTTTTTATGTTTGTTTTATTGTAAAAAATTGAAATCAACGTTATAAAATGATGCTTATAAAAACTCTTCATATAATATTTCAATAAAAGGATAACAAAGAAAAAATGCTTTATCTATAGCAATATTTAACGTCAATACGAGAAATAACAGTTATCTAGCAGTTAAACCTCGAAGATTGCTATGGAATAAGCATTTTGTTATTTTTTTAATATCAAAAAAATCGTAATTTACATATTATTTTTATGATAAATACGGAATTCAAGTGACTTAACCGATTGATAAAAGACAAACAACGAATATTCGAAAATATGTACAAACAAACAGACCACAAAGAGTTAGAATAAAAACTACTCTTTGTGGTCTGTTAGAATGTTTAGTCGATCTCTTTCTTGATCAGATCATTACATCTGAGTAAGCGATCTTTGCTTAAAGCTTACGTGCAAAGAATGAAACGATCAATACTAAAATGATTGCTCCGATAAGTGATGGTACGATTGCCATTCCGCCGATCACTGGACCCCAAGTACCTAAAAGTGCTTGACCAATAGCTGATCCAACTAAACCTGCGATCACATTCGCAATGATTCCCATTGAAGAACCTTTATTTGTGATTGCTCCTGCAATTGCTCCGATAATACCACCAACGATTAATGACCAAATAAATCCCATGATTATTTCCTCCTAAAATTCTATAAAATTAAGTTTATTGTACGCGTGGTTCATTGTTTTCTTTTACTTTTTGCGCACCTTTGCCAACAGCTGATTTTGCTTTGTCAGTTTGTTTTGAAGCAAATTGACCAGTTGATTTTGCTGCATCAGTTACTTTATCTTGTACTGTTTCTTGATCTTTTTCGTATTCTGCTTGTGTTTTGATGTCAACAACATTTACGTTAACTTCGATCACATCAAGATGAGTCATTTCATTTACTTCTGTGCTGATCAATTCTTTGATTTGATCGTAAATGTTTTCGATATCTTTTCCATATTCAACAACTACATCTAAATCAACAGCAACTTGTTTTTTACCAACTTCTGCGTTGATTCCAGCAGTCACGTTATCTGTATTGACTAATTTTTCAGCAATATTTGAGAAAAATCCGCCATCAAGAGTCAACAAACCGTCAACGTCTTTCAATGCGTAACCAATGATTTTTTGAATGACTTTGTCTTCATAAGTCAATTCACCTTTTGCTGTAGTATCAGCAACTGGATTTGTACCTGTAGTAGTGTTCACGTTTTTGAAATCTTTGTTTTCCATATTAAATTCCTCCTATGATTTGAAATATTCATCTAACAATTTGGTTTCTTTTAAATAAAAACCAATACCCACACCAATAGCGGTCATGATCAATATTAAAAGAGTTTTGAAAAATCCAACTGTTAACCATAAAACGGCTAATAGTAAGCCAAGACCCCCAAAGATAATAGGGAGCTTATATAGTGAAAAGAATTCTTTCATTTGTGTGCCCTCCTATTCTACTCGTGAGTGCTGGTTGTCTTCATGATCTTTTTCTTCTTGATAACTACTATAATTGACAGCTACTTTGATCTCTTGTTCTGAACCAAGGACATTGGCAACTTGATCTCTCACTTCTTGCATCAACATTTCTGTTTTACCAATCAGAGAAGAAGTACGTTTTAAATCGCCTTTTACATTAATATTGATTTTCTGTTTTGTTGATCGTACTTTGACTTTTGGTGATTGGATGAACTCTTCTTCGTGTAGATACGAACGAGTCAGTCCTTCAATTGCTTTTTTATCCAACGTCAATTTTCCATCTTTGTGCTTTAATACGAAGGTTCCTTTCGATTTTGGATAGAAAAGAACAAATAATAAGATGAGAACGACAACAATTGCAAAAACGACTGCAGCCCAGAAAATAAATTGTTGCATATAATAATTTGTTATCGTAAAAAAGCGAAAACGTTCCAATTGTTCAGGTAAGATATATGGTGCATTAACTAGAGCGATGATCAAAAGTACTGAAAGTAAAATTATGCTTACAATTACACCGATGATCTTTACCCCCTTATTCATTTTCCACCTCCTAAGTATCTTATTTTTTATTTTTCAACACATGACCAACAAGTATATCGCTTGAGGAACCCATAGAAATACCTACCTAAAGTAAGCGCTACCAAAAAGTGCAGGCTCAAAATAACTTTGGTACTCCCTCCTGAATAGAAATCTTAAATAACAGTAACAATTATTATATAACTTCTATTGTTTCTTGCTGGCTATACTACAAGGATAGTATTCAAGATTAAAAATTGCAAAGATAATGCTCATTTATATTACAAAATAAAAAATAAAAATGACAAAATGCAGCAAGAAACGATCATTCCCCACTTTCAAACCAAATGTTTTAATGTTTTATTATAAAGGATGATACCCTTTTCAAAAACCATTAAAATATTTTATAATAAGTAAAAGAAAAATGTTAGAATAATAGTTATTCAATTTAGTAAAACTATTACTCTTAGAAAGAGGTGTCATATGCTAAAAAAATCCATATATGCATTTATAATAACGATTATTTACTTGATTGTTTCCAATGCTGGTAATCTATTTTTTGGGGTGTCTAAAGAATTTAGTTGGACCACTACTCTGTGGGAATCATTGTTTTTCTTTTTATTCGTTCTCTTACTACAAAATTATCGAAAGAAATGAATGGGTATGAATATCAAAAAAATAAAAAGCGATTTAGATTTTTTCTAAATCGCTTTTTTATTTTTATTTATTCATTTCATTTTTTAATGCTTCAGGCATTTTGGGTTCGTAGATAACGAATGTGCAATCTGCACCGATCGTTCCCATTGCGTAAGTTGCGATAGCAATCGCCATTGTTGAGATAACCTGCATCATTTGTAATTTCTTTGTTTTTAGACTTGTTAACATATTTACTCTACCCCTTTATTTTTAATAAACATCAACAATATAGCAACTGCTAGACCTAACAAAAGATATGTACGAATACTGTCACTAGGTAAAAGCAAGCCGATCGTTGTGATGAACAAAATAATAAGAACCGCTTTTCTTAATCGGAAAGGTCCTTTTGCTTGATTGATCGTCCGCTCTTTTACGAATATTCCTAAACCCACAAATAGAATTCCGAGAACAAACACAGGACGAGTCGATTCAAAACCAAGCAAAGCGGTGATCCATGGCAAAACAACCAAGAAAAGCACACTAAGTATTGTACAAACTGCACTGTTACTTGCATGAAATCCTTTCGTGGTAAAACGAACTGAGATGAATACAAGGTGTGTGATGAATACTGCTCCCACAATATGTAAGAAAAACGCAATACTATACATCACGATCATCTTGAACAGATCAACAAATAGGATCGATAACCCATATTCCACCTTTGCTTGTTCAATCGGTGAAAGTCCTAATTGTGAAGCGAAATGTCCACTTATTTTCTTTGATAATTTTTCCTCTATTGAAATGTACTCTTCAGTCATCTTTCACGCTCCTTCGCAGTTTATTATACCTATTTTATAAATCTATGGATTATTTTATCAAAAGTGTTTCTTTTTTTGTCAAAAGTGTAAAAATCGATGCGTTTATGCTTTGGGCGAAAACTCATTTTCAAAACGAGTAGCTAATTTTTTTAAGTATCTGGTAGATACTAAACATTCTTCCCCGTTCGTCATGATCACTTTTCGCTCTTTTTTATTGATTTCTGCTATATTTGCCAAATTGACGACAAACGATTGGTGACAGCGACACAAAGAATCACTTAATTTTTCGATTTCTTTAATTTTCCCCGCATACTCAATCATGCGATTGTCCAAGTGTACGATCAATTTATGTGGTGTTGAACTTGAACTAAAAAAGAGAATTTCATCCACATATAATTTTACATCGACGGCACCGCTTTTTAACCAGATCTGTTCCCTGGTAGACAACGCAGTATTCATATAGCGTTCGATCGCAATATCAATACAACTGTTGATTTTTTGTTGCAATTGTTCTTCATTATCTTTGATTATATAATCCAACGCCTCTACCTTATAAAGAAAAGTAAGATAGACAAAATCGGTATAAGTCGTAACAAAAATGATTTTGGCTGTTGGATCATACTGTCGGATCTGCTTTCCTAGTTCCACACCATTGATATCTGAATTTAAATCGATATCTAAAAAATAGATACCCTCTGTTTTGTTAGTTGATACGTAGGATAAAATATCATACGGGTTATCTGCAGCTAGTTGGAACTCCACATCATAGTCCATCATCATCACGTAATTTTTAATAATATTGGTGATGCGGTTACGATGGATCTCTTCATCATCACAAATAAAAATTTTTAACATAGTTACCCCTCTACCTCACATATAGTTATGATTTGTATAAACTTTTCATCTTGGATCTTTGTATCTAAAAATACATTTGCATTCAACTGGACTAGCTCATCCAGAATTGTCAAACCTATCCCAGAATTACCGGGTTTTGTCGTAAAACTTGCTTTCTTTAAATCATGTAATTTAGGCAAATCATGTGGACAGTTATTGATCAACATAAATGTACAGTCTTTATGGTCTGCCACGATTGCTAGTTCAATTTCTGGATGTTCAATTTCTTCTGAGGCTTCAATTGCATTGTCCAAGATGATCCCCAGCATTCTTACGAGTACCATCGTAGACACTTCCACATGATTGACCACTTCAGGCACAGAAATGCTCACATGGATTCCTTTCTGGTGTGCCATATATAACTTACTCATGATCACACTTTTGATTTCTCGGATTTTTATATTTGAAATCGAAGACATCCTAAAAATTTCTTGGTCAAAAATCGATCCTGTCGCTTTGATACTATTTCTAAAATAATCCTTTAGACCTGTTAAATCTTCAGTTTCGATATACTCTTCCAATGAAATTAGAATATTTTTGTAATCGTGTTTAAATTTTAGAATCTCTAAATAATTTTTTTCAGCTTGTTCACTATATTCGATCAAGTAACTCATTTGACGTTTTTGCTCTCTATTTTCATATTCCGTTCTTTTTATGAAAATAAAAGAAAAACAAATGATCGCTGACAACAGCCCATACAATATCATGAATAGCTCATGTGCATCGATCAAATAAATTCGCAAATTTGGAAATCTTTCAATGACCACCAGACAAAAATAGACACAAATCGTCGCTGTTGCGATGATTCCGCTGATTTTCATCGTCAAGAGATCTTTGTAGCACTTTTCTAATAACCATGTTTTGAAAATATATGCAAAGAAGAAAAAAAGAAGGGTTCCTAGAATCACAGTTAATCTTATGTTTAGAACCAAATGAAGAATCGTATAACTAAAATTGATGATATAATCGGAAAAAATATATAAACAGAATGTGACAGAAGGGATAAATAGCGCAATATAAATATTTCTCCGGAAGTAATAGGTTACGGCACATAAACTAGCCCATAAAACTGCAGTTGCAAAAAAATTCATCAAAAAATAAAGTGCCATATAGCAAATGATTCCAATGATTGACAAAATGACGTAATACCGATTTTTTAAATGCGTTTCCAAATAGCTAGTCACCCAAAAGATGCAAGCCGTTTGAACGATGACAATCAACAAGCTTTCCAGCGTGACTAAATTCACAAAATATCCCCCTAATTTAAGTAAGTCCTCACGTGCACAACAAACCAAAAACAACAAAGAATTGCTTCATTACCCATTTCTCTTAGACAAAGACTAATTTCTTCATTTTATGTACCTTTCGATAACAAAAACGTTTTAATCCTTTTCACCAAAAAAGATTGTAGCACATTTCACTAGTCTTTTGGATTACATGTTGATTAATAAACTGCGTAGAACTTTTCATTTTTTCGGTGCAGCCAAGGATTTTTTCTGGAAGTAATAGTCTATTTACATCAATTGTATGTTGTGCTATAATAGATATATTGCGAATCATATGTTATACGACATCTTAATTTGTTTTTATGAAATTTAATCCCACTGGCGTAACTAAAGGGTTACAAGGATGTATTAGTGGTTAGGGAATACATTGTTTAAATGAGAAAGAGTTAATATAGAGTAATCGCCTCTTTAGAGGTTTTAAGTAACACCAATGCTTCGTTAGATTGCCTTTTCTTCGGAAAAGGCAATCGTTCAACTATTTTTTTATCGAAAAACGATATATTATAGTTGAATATCAATATATACATTCTATTAGGAGGTTAAATAAATGAAAAATCATTCACGCTTTTTAAAAACAACGACTATCGGAATATGTGTTGTTTTCGGACTCTTTGGTCTGTTGTTGGGTACTCAGTTACTGACCAAAGAATCAAATGCCCCCTTAGATTGGCAAACCACCCTATTGAGTTTAGTCATTTTCACCACTCTACTATCAGGTATCATTATTGGCGGTATCATTTTTAAATTATTAACAATCATCTCTAAAGACCAAACATTTTCTGATCATTCACATCGTTTAGTTAGCTATATCCGAAAAGTAATGATTTTCTTATCACTCAGTACTTTTGGTATTTTACCAAAATTCTATCAAATGGCAGATGCGGATGACGCGCCTGGATTGATGCTATTAGGTTTTGCACTGGTTTTCTTACCTTTTGCGGGGTTAGTATTAATGAATGTCTTGATTAAAATATTGGAAGAAGCAATTCGTTTGAAGAAAAATGACGAATTGACCGTGTGAGGTGTGAGATGGCGATCATTGTTAATTTAGACGTAATGTTAGCAAAGCGGAAAATGTCAGTAACAGAACTAAGTGAAAAAGTGGGTATTACCATGGCTAATCTTTCAATTTTAAAAACTGGAAAAGCGAAAGCGATTCGCTTCACCACATTAGATAAAATCTGTGAAGTTTTGAATTGTCAGCCAGGAGACCTTCTTGTCTTTGAAAAAGATCAAGAAATCTAAATAGTTTTGGTGTTATAAAAATGCAAGCTCCATAATCTCAAGTTTTGGAGGACTTGCATTTTTTTATTCGTAATCAAGCCAGTAATTCTTGATAAAAGTTGATCAGATTATGGATCTCTCTCGCTTTTGGAAAGACGGATATACCGAATATAGGGATATTATAGGTTTTATCAATCGTAATATTTGAAATAATACAATCAAAATTTTCATAATTGATTAAATCTTGGGACAAGGTTTGATTATTTCTAGCAACAAATTCAAAATGATTACCCAATTGTTGGTCTAATTCACTGAGTAAATAGGCGTCATATTTTAGTGTAGAGTTGGTGATGACTAACGCGCGAACTTGCTTATTATCTTCGAATTTTTTTATTAAATCTGGCCAATACAATAATATTTCTGTAAACATAGTTGTCGCAAATTCTTCGAAATCATTTAGTAGGATATGATGTGTATGTACATAATGTTTTAACTTATTCCATAATCGAAGCTGGATTTTATTCATTTCTGAGTGACTATTTTTAAAAAAAAGAGAATTTTTTTGATAACTTATAGAGAAAGGCACCGTGCTTTGTTGTAATAAAATAGTTGCTTTACGAAAGATCTTTTTTTTATCTTCGCACACAATTCCATATTTTTCTTCCACTTCTTTGATAAAACTATCAATTGCAAATAGAATTGGATTTTTTTGATTCAAAGAACCTCTGTCGAATAATTGAAAAATAAATGCTTGATCGAATATAAAACTTGCCAAGTGTTCATTAATCAATTCGTTGCTCTTTGGTAGACGCAAACGTTTATTTGATAGTATTTCGTACTTGAATTTTTTTTGTTTTTTACTAACCGAAACTACCCCATTATCATTTTGTAGCAATAATATCCGAGCAGCAATCCAAAAATGAAATATTTTTTCTTCTTGCGGTTCCAAACTAATCAGTGCTTGTTGCAAGTTGTTTTCTTCAACAAAATCCTGCGCAAGTTGAGTCACCATCAACCGAAAGGATGCAGGAAATGCATCTTCAAAATAATGATATTTTTCCATTAAGAACTGAACGGTCATTTCAGTAATGACTTGATCGTTTCCAACAAGTTTGATCAGTGCTTGTACTTTCAGATCATAACTCTGTAACATTGGATTGATTTTATCGACGATTCGCCGCAAGGTACTTTCAGAAATAAATAAATAGTCTGCTAATTCAAGATAATTCTTGAATTTATGTAATAAAATAGCTTCCAAGTAGCGATATTCAATCGACTCTTGCTTGATCACTTGATAGATATAATCTTCCGTGACATGAGGTAGAATTGTTGCTTTCACTCCCTCTTCTCGAGTCATTTGGATTTTGATATCGTTGGCATAAGAATGAATATCAAGCAAGTCATTTCTTAACGTTTTGGCTGAACAACCAAGTAAATTTTCTAAGTCGTTAAAGCGATAGGTATCACCTTCAAATAAGTATTCCAGTAACTTCAATTGTCTTTTTAATTTTTTTGACAAAATCTTCAACATTTCTATTCACCTCACAAACAAATAAAAAACACTCAAATTTGGGTTTCCCTTCCTTTGAGTGTTTCCCATATTTAATTTTAGAGGTCTTTTTTCTTCTCTAAAAACTATTTTTTCTACTATGAATAAAAAAGTGGATAAAAAATGTCTTAATTTTATTTATCGGACTCTTTTTCCAACTTTTCAGTCGATCGTTTTTTCCAGAAGAAAATACCGCCAACCAAGGCAAGTAACATAGTTCCTATTACTGAAAGAAGTGTGTTTCGAGTGGCATTTGTTTGTGGTAAGTTGCCTGTTGCTTCAAGATCACTTCTGTCATCTTGTCCACTTTCTCCATTTTCACAGCTTTCACTTCCAGCACCCTCTTCGCTAGCACCTGGTTTATCTTCTGCACCTTGTTCGTCCACTGAGTATCTTCCTTGAACACTCGCAGGACTCAATTCTAACTGCAATCCTTCATCTGGAACAATCGTCACATCCATACTTTCTATTGCTTCTCTGCCATCTTGGATACGCACTCTCGCATGCCAAATGAATTGCCTAAATTAGTGGTACTGATAGTATTTATCCACGTAAGTTGATAACTGCCATCATCCGCGATCGTAAATAGCTCTTGCGACATAGGATTCGAATCATTTTGACACATCGTAACTTGAGGATTGGTCGTGGAAATCAATGGTTTTATTTCGATTTCAATAGGAAGCGTGACAGCAGGTCTACGGTTTGATCACTAACTCTAATTTCAATGCTTTACTTACCTCTAATTGACTTGTATCAGATTGCGTTACCCATTCATACTCTACCGTTCCCCTCGTATTGTGGGCATCCACAAAATTTTCTGGATCAGGAATACCCTGTTGATGTTCCAGAATCAATGACTCAGATTTTGGAGTAAGGCGAATACTGCCAATGTCAGTTCCAGAGAAATCGACAATGAAACTAGTTGAGCTACTCTCCAATCTCCAACATCCATTATTTATTCCCTGGGAATGTCCCCAGTAAGAAAATGGGAATCTGCGGATTTCGAATTCTTCTTCTTGAGGTAGTGCTATTTTTAAACGGGTAAAGACCACATTCATTTCCCCGTCTGTTCGAGTATTATGTAAGGCGCTTAATGAAGGTGTGACTTGCATTGGCCAAGTTCCCACTCTTTGGATCAGAAATCACCGTATAAACTGCTCGTTGAGTATGATCATTTCGGAGCAAAGGGCTTAGATCTTCGACGATATATCGAATAAAATCATTATAACCAAAACCCGGTGTTCGGTAGTACATAGGTGTGACATTTCTTAAAATAACTTTATCACCTATGTTAAAATTATCTTGTGTTAGATCTAGGTTGCTTCTGATCCCAGCTCTTAAATGCCCCGTCAACATGTCCCCTAATTGCCTATCCCGTAGGTTACTTACATACGGAATCCATGAAGGTAAATCTAGTGCGTGGATGGGATTTAATAGTTGATCTAACGAATCACTCCGTTCTATTATCTCTTCTTTACTTAAATTCTTTAACTCCTCTTTGCTTAGTTCATTTATTTCCTTCGAGTCATTTTGCTCTTTCTCTGGTTGTTTCACTTTTTCATTTGTTTCTTTTTTACTTTTTCCACATTCTTTTTTTCCCTCTCATTAGTAGTCGTTCTTGCCTGTCTACTTTGAATCGGACCTAGTTCATGGAATGCGGTCACTGCTTGAACGACTATGTCATTGAGATTACCTAAAGTCAAACCTAGGATCAAAGCACTGTTCAACAGTTTTCTTCTTGTTCTCAAATTATCCCCCCTTTATCAAACAATCAGAGAAAAACTTTTTCGTCTGGTTCATTCTCTTTTGATAGTCGTTTCTTTTTTTATTAAAGGATGTTCGTAGTAATTCAAATGACTCTTTTATAAAAACGTTATGTATTTTGCGTTTCTTAATCGTATTTTTACTATTCACTCCTTTTTCAAATCATTTAGAAAAGCATTGAAAAGCTTTACTTCTTCAATTTTATCGGTCATCATCGTCTTGCGTAACGTCATTTTTCCCTTTTGATCAGGAGTAATTGAAAGAAGATTTTTTGTGAGAAAATAATTTACTAATCATCTACTTGCAAAAACGCCGAAAGGACAACAAAAAAGAAGGATCTTCACTTCGTTGAACAAGTCAACTTGTAAAGATCCTTCAATCAAATTCAAGATAATTGAATGTTACCGATTATTTCAAAGTAAAAGAATTTTTGCATCCATTGCAAATTTCTTCTTTATTCTTATAATTTACGCGCAAAGAATGACACGATCAAAACTAAAATGATCGCACCAATCAATGAAGGCACGATTGCCATACCACCAATGACTGGTCCCCATGATCCTAATATTGCTTGTCCGATTGCTGAACCAACAAGTCCTGCAATGACGTTCGCAATGATACCCATTGAAGAACCCTTATTTGTGATTGCTCCTGCAATTGCTCCGATAACTCCACCTACGATTAATGACCAAATAAAACCCATCTGTATTTCCTCCTATAGTGTCTAGCCGATTTTTTCAATGCGACATCTCATTTATTTTAATTAAAAGTTTTGACTCACCAAGATATTTTATTGTACTCTTGGCTCGTTATTTTCTTTTACTTTTTCCGTTCCTTTGCTTGCTGCATGTTTTACTTTGTCTGTTTGTTCTGACGCAAATTCTCCAGTTGCTTTTGCAGCATCCGTCACTTTATCTTGGACAGTGACTTGATCTTGTTCAAATTCTTCTTTTGATTTGATATCTGTTACATTGACATTCACTTCGATGACATCTAAGTGTGTCATATTCGCTACTTCTTCACTGATGATCTCTTTCATTTGTTTAAAGATATCTTCAATGTCTTTGCCGTATTCAACGACGATCGACATATCAACAGCAACTTGTTTCTTACCTACTTCTGTTTCGATCCCAGCTGTTTCATTGTCAGTATTGACTAATTTTCCAGCTACATTAGAGAAAAATCCTCCGTCTACTGTCAATAGTCCGTCGATACGTTCTAATGCGATCGCAATAATTTTTTGAATGACTTTGTCATCATAAGTTACTTCACCGTTCATCGATTCTTCACTGCCCTTCACTTCATTTGTCTGTTTGTTTGCCTCATGAGTTGGAGTATGCACACCAGGAGTTTTCGCTTCATGATGTGGATGATCGTGGTGTTCTTTTTGATCATGCGCTACTTTTTCTTCTACATGCGGCACCACTGGATCTGGATGTGCAGACACTGGCGCAGTTTTATTTTTTTCATCTTTGATCCCTTGTGCTTGATTCGGTGTTGTTGGATCTGGATGTGCTGATTTCGGTGTATTTCCGTTTTGATTTGAATGATTGTTTTCCATGGTAAAGCCTCCTAAGATTTAAAGTAATGTTCTAAAATTCCGGTTCTTTTTAAATACATGCCGATGGCTACACCAAGCGCAACCATAATCACGATCAGCAATGTTTTAAAAAATCCGACAGCTACTAGTAAAATAGCTAATATCAATCCAAGCGCACCACAAATAATTGGGAGCTTGTATGTCGAAAAGATCTCGTTCATTTTCTCTCCCCCTTACTGTACTCGTGAGTGTTCGACTCTTTTTGATTGTGGTGAGTCAAAACCGGTATAATTGATCAGGACATTCACTGGTTCATCTGTACCGATGATTTGTTTTACATCACGCTCAATGTCTGTCATCAGTGCTCCTGTTTTACCGATTAATGATGACGTACGTTTCAACTCGCCTTTTACTTTTACGTCAATTTTATTTTTTGTTGCTTTGATCGTTACTTTTGGGGAAGAAACAAACTCTTCTTTCGTCAATCGTGAACGAACCATTCCTTCGATTGCTTTTTTGTCTAATGTTAACTCGCCATCACCTTTTTTTAGTAAGAATGAACGGTAAGTTTTTGGGTAGAATAATAAGACTAGAATCAATATAAGTGTCAACACAGCAAAAGCTGCGGTTACCCAAAAGACATATTGTTGTACGTAAAAGTTAGTTAATGATAAAAAGCGAAATTCTTCTAACTTAAACGGCAATGGATAAACTGAGCTTAGCAACATTGCAAATATTAAAACAGACAGCAGAAGGATCAGTAAGATCGCTCCTATCGTTTTGGCTCCTTTGTTCATTGTCTCGCCCTCCTAGCTTCTTGTCACTGATTATAGATTAATGGCTTCTCCACCAGTGATACCGTAAATCTGTGCTGTGACATAGCTTGCTTTGTTGGATGCAAGAAAGACATAAACAGGCGCTAATTCAGCTGGTTGTCCTGCACGTTCCAACAATGCTTGTTGACCAAACTCAGGTAGATCTTCTTTTGGTTGACCTGCATCTAGTTGTAATGGTGTCCAAATTGGTCCTGGTGCTACGCCGTTGACACGAATTCCTTTTGGTGCTAATTGTTTTGCTAAACCAATGGTGAAGTTTGCAATCGAAGCTTTAGTCGCTGCATAATCTAACAAGTGTTCACTTGGATTGAATGCTTGGACTGAAGTCGTTGTAAGGATTGCTCCTCCTGCTGGAATATGTGGAATTGCTTCCTTCACAAGTGCAAACATTGCGATGATATTTACAGCAAAAGTATCTTTTACTTGTTCCAATGGGATTTCTGCAATTGAAGGGGACGAAATTTGTTGCGCCGCATTAAGAACAAGTGTGTCTAATCCACCAAAAGCATCCACTGTTTTTTGGATGATTTCTTTTGGTGCAGCTTCATCTCGCAAATCATAAGGTAATAGTAATGCTTTACGTCCAGCTTCTTCGATATAATGGGCCACTTGTTGCGCGTCTTCTTCTTCACCTGGGAAAAATTGAATGGCTACATCTGCACCTTCTCGTGCAAAGGCAATAGCCGCGGCACGTCCAATACCAGAGTCTGCACCTGTGATCAAGACACGGCGATTTGCTAATTGCTCTGTGCCTTTATAGCTTTCTTCTCCACAATCAGGTACAGGTTTCATATCCTTTTGCAAAGCCGGAGTTTCTTGATCCTGTTTTGGAAATTCTTCTGTGTGATATAGTTTTCTTGGGTCGATTAAATTTGGTTCTGTCATGTTGATCCTCCTAGTTTTTAGTCATAACTGACGTTATAAATTTGGGCGTTTAAGCCCATATTGGTTATTTCGTGTAATCTTTTCTAAATAAATGATACCCTAAAGCAGCAGCAGCAACGATTGAGCCCCCTAATACTAAGAGGAAACCAGTTGCTGAATCTTCTCCTGGTAAACCGCCTGTGTTCATTCCCCAAATACCTGCGATCATCGCAGGCACAGAGATGATCAATGCGGTAGAATCTAGATATTTCATCAGATGATTCAAATTGTTGTCCATCATGCCATTGAACAGATCACCGATACTTTCTAACAGATCGCGATAAATCAAAATCATCTTCTCTGTTTGACGTTGTCTCAAACGAACGTCATAAAGCAACTGTTCATCATTGACACGTTCTTTGAATTCAGGAGTCTCCCAGAGGAGGTCCATTGTCTCTTTTTGATCCCGCAACGTATGATCGATGTAAACAATATCTCTTTCTAAATCAGCCTGCTTATACAATTCTTCATTTTCTGTCGTTTTTCGTGCTTCTTGATCTAGCGAATCAATACGCGTTTTCATTTCACGAAGTTCTTTGACAAAATGGGTATAAATATCTAATGCCGCATAAACAATCACTTTTTCGAAAGAATCGATTTTATTACCATGATGTTCAATCAGCCGATCGATAAAATTGGTTTTTTCGTCTTGACAAGTAATCAATAAGTCATTTGATATGACGAAAGATAATGGTGTCAGACGACGTTCGATTTTTTCTTTTTCACTTGAAAGGTTGAGCAGTACTAAGGAAATCGGGTTGTTCAAACTTGTTCCTGATAGATGTTCTAAGCGGGAGACCTCTTCTGGATAAGTCATACCGACAAATATATCTTCAGGGAGTTGATAGGTTCGAGTTACCTGTTCGATTTCCTCAGTATCGCTCGTATCAATAACAAGCCAATTAAAATGTTCTTCATCTGCGGCTATTACTTTCTTGTTTTCATCAATCAAGTAATATTCCAGCATGGTGAATCGTCCTTTCTAGTGTGCACTCAGCTAAAGAAACAATTAGTTAGTTTGATGTTATGATCTAGTACAGCAATCTCGTTTTCCAATGAGAAACTATTTAATACATGATCATAATCCATCGTCAAATGTTTGCCTAAATAGCATTGTTCACTTTGTGATGTATAGATTTCTAGCGAAGGATGATTGATTTTTGTGACGTATAGTCCAAACTCAGTAACAAAAGGGATAATTTGAAAAAAGCTACCTTTCGCACACGCTCCTTTGTCTCTAAGGAAAGGATCTTTACTATTGATCAATGCAAGCGCTAATTTTGATTGTTCGCCTGCTTTTTTCTTCAAGATGTCCATCGCATTTCTTGTCAGCGTAATTTCCATATCGATCATCTCCTCTATTAATAGTAAGTTTTTTCTATTATCGATCAATGACTCAATTCAGTATTTCGTTGAACACGAGCGTACAATGGATATTTAGGGAATGATTTAACACAACGAAAAGCGGTCATATTTGCATACTTTTCATAGTATTTTTTACTAGCACCTTTAAACTCTTCACTCCATGGTTTGATATGCCCAGAGTAATGGATGATATAAGGCTTACGACGTGCTTCTTCGTACTCTTTTTCTCCTTGAGCCGTTGGATGTTGTTTTGCTTTCGCCATGATGTAACCTTGTGCATTCCATTTTGGATGCAAAGCAATCCAACGATCGTGTAAGATAGCATTCAAAGCATCTTGGTCATGGAATCGAAGTTTTTCTGGGTTTTCTTCGATGAATTTTAGAACGTTTTTCGTGATGTTTTGTTCTAACCATTTTTCAACATTGATCAGCATCAAGCCGGAGTTAAAGTAACGCATTGAATCTGCTTCAATCTCCATTTTTTCAAGACGTTGGTGGAAACCAGCATCTTCAACTGCTGCCATCACTGCGCCATTAAACTCTAGATCCCATAGTTTACTGATATCATTCAACGCGATCATGTCACAGTCCATATAAAGGATACGTTCGACATTTTTCCCTCTAAATAACTCAGGGATCGCAATACGATAGTATGCTGTTTCAGGGATACGATCACTTGTCACTAAGTTTTTGAAGAATTTTTTGTTGATTTTCAAAAATTCAACATCTGTATTCATTCGTGAATTTTTCACTGAGTAACGTAAAAGATTTTTACTTTCTAATTCAATATCATCATCAATCACGTAGAAACGTACAAACACTTTCGGGTCACTATTTTCTAAAATCGACACAAACAGTGCTGCTAGATGAGGCACAAATTTTGTATTACAACTAGAGACAACTGCTACTTCTTTTCTTCTATTCATTTACCTCGCCTACTTTCATTAATACGCTATGCGCTAGATTTTTTAGATAGATTTGTGTATAAGGATGATCCTCTAATGTATTCCAAGGTTTATCATGCCCTGTGAAATGGACGATTGAAGGAGCTTCATTCCCGCTCTTATATAATTCTTCATATTTCTTATCTGGAGCTGGATGGCGTTCAAAAATCAATGAACATTGCATGTTCCATTTTGGATGAAGTTGTTCCCAATCTCCATATAAGACACCATTCAATGCGTCTTGGTCATGATAGATAATCTGTTCACCATTTTCTTTTAGGAATTGGATCGTTTTATCTGTAATGTCTTTTTCATTCCATTGATCAATATCGATCACCATGACACCTGAGTTAAAATAGTATTCTTCTGAATCGATCCCTAGGCGCTTCAACGCTTTCGTTTGTCCTGGATCAATTACTGCCCCAATTGTTTTACCGTTCAATGATTCGTCATATAATGCAACGATATCATCTAACACTAAAACGTCTGCATCTAGATACAACACTTTTTTATAATTGTATTTTGCTAAGATCTTAGGTAGAGAAATTCTTAAATACGCCGTTGTTGTAATGTGGTCACTGACTAAGAAATCTTCATATACATCTTTCTCCACTGTCAAGAATTGGAGGCTTGCATGTTCTGAGTGTTGTGCAACTGTCTGACGCAATCCTTCTTTACTATATTCTGATAGGCCATCATCAATCACATAAAAATATATATGTCTCATCTTATTCGCATTTTCCAGTGCCGTTGCAATCATTACGCTTAGATAAGGAGCATAATTTTCATCTGAAGCAGTCACAACCGGTACAGTCCCATACTTAATCTCCATCAAAATCACTCCTTTTTTTAATCTTTTTCTAACCTGTTCTACATCTACAATATGCCTACTTTTTCCTGAAAGCAAAAGATATGCTTTGTTTTTTATGAATATTACCCAAAATTTGCCCTTTTTTATGAAAATGAAAACGAAAACATTAAGATTGTTATGCTTTTTTATACAGCGGTCTTAACCATTTCCTTACTAATATCCTTTTCTCCGTTTATGAAAAATCTTTTTTGAAAAAATTCAAAGAGTTAAAGCATTTTATTTTTATTTTAGAAGTTTCTCATTTAAGCTATTGGTGAAAGAAAAAAGACTAAGGGAGCGTAAAAAGATGAAATTAGCAGCTATTGATCTAGACGGGACCTTGCTTGATTCCCAAGGAGTTGTCCCACAAGAAAATATTCGCGCATTAAAAGCTTTCTCCTCTAATGGAGGAATCGTAACGATTGCAACAGGAAGAAATAGTATTTCTGCCAAGGATGTCTTTGAACAATTAGGCGTCAGCGGCTATTTGATTTCTTCTAACGGTGCATTGATTTCCGAAATGAAAAATGGCAAGATCGATTATGTATTAAGACGCTCAAAAATCGAAGTACCTATACTTAAAAAGGCCTTTTATTTAGCAAAAGAAGCAAAAATATCGATCATCGCAAGTCGAGAAACGCAAGATGATCAAATCACTTTTGATGAAACTGCCTTAGTAAAAGACGATCCTTATTATCAACACTTCAACTTGCAAAATCATTCCTTTGATGAGATCACAAAACAGTTGGACGATCCTTCCTTAAGCTATTTGAAATTAGCTCTGACGGATAAAAATGAGGAAAAACTACAAAAAATCCAAGCAGAGTTGAAGAAAGAAGGAATTGATTCTGTTTTTTCAGACCCACATTTCCTAGAAATCACTCCTAAAAATATTACAAAGGCCCACTCACTCTTATTTCTAACTGAGTACTTAGGGTTATCTTCAGAAGACGTCATGGCGTTTGGTGATCAAGAAAATGATTTGGCAATGCTTGAATTCAGCGGATTAAGCGTGGCTATGGGCAATGCGCAAGAACATGTGAAGGATTTAGCAGATGAGGTGACAGAAACCAATGATGAAGCCGGTGTCGCAAACTTTTTGAATGATCACTTTTTATAAGGAGAGATGATAGATGTTAGTTGTTATCGATATGCAAAATCATATTTTAGATCCAACTAGTGAATTTTATATCGAAGATGCTGAAGCATTAGTTGAGCGAGTAAACACACGTTTAAACCAAGCACGTGCAGCGAATGAATACGTACTATTCACTCGTGATATCCCTATTGAACGGAAAGATGAGGCAGAAAGTGAAGATCTTAAAATCATTCCCACGCTCTCTCCTCTACCAAATGAGCGGGAAATCAAAAAATACTACTTTACTCTGCCGCCAGAAACATTAACAGAGATCAAGCATTCCCTTTTTGAACGTAAAGAAGAACAAAAAACGATTGAAGTGGTTGGGATCGAAACTAATTTGTGTGTCTTATCCAATACAATCGCTTTACAAAGCGCCTTTCCAGAAGCTGACTTTATCATTGATTCGTCACTAGTCAGCAGCCGTGTTCACGAGCCACAAGCACTTAAACTTCTAAAAGACTTTAATGTCTATGTCAAAGATTAAATGGTCGAAACGAATCTAAAAACATAAAAAAAGGTGGAATGAAAGTTCCACCTTTTTTTATGTTTTTTTCAAATTATACGTCTACAGAAGAATCATGTTTTTTATCGAAATATTTGTTCAGAATCGCATAACATGCTATCTTTTATCTAGTGAATATAAATCTAGTATATTCTCAAATAGAATAACTCAAAATACAATTTATGCACGAATAAAATATAGCTATGGGAGTTTATTTATTATGCTGGAATTGAGCCGACTTGCTTTTATTTTTCCTGTTTTTATATTTGTACCGATTGTCTTTTCGTTTATCAAATGGACGAAAGAACGAAAAAAAATCGCTTTAAGTAGTTTGCCTGCGATCTATTTTATGTATAAAATATTAAACTATCAGTTTTTCGAACCCTTCCAGATCTTCACATTTAATTTAGTTGGGTTCATTTTCTCCATACTCTTTGTCATTGGGTATTTATTTTATCTAAACAGAAAAAATAAACGTTAACTCTCATAGATGATTATTTAGAGAAAGGTGAGGTAAAATGACGATTGAAGAAGCGATTTTACTGGATACACTGCATTGCCGTTTAAACTTCCTCAAAGATAAAAAGCATTTAACTACACCACAGGTTGCTGAAAAAGTGAACTTACCGATTGAGACATATAAAAACTATGAAGATGGAAAAAATATACCTAGTATCATCGAATTGATCTTTATCGCAGATTTTTACGACACGACCATCGATTATTTGATTGGTCGAACGGAAGCATCCTAAACACTTAATTCACTGTTTTAGAAAGAAGGAAATATTATATGCGCTTATGGCATCAAAGCCTCTTGCAATCACTTCCGCGCCAACAATTATTAGGACAACATCGCGAATGTTGTGCTCTGAGAGGCAATGGTTGGGGACGAAAACATGCGACTGTCGATTACGTTTTTACACATTCGCCTTACAAATTATTTCAGTATCATTTGTTAGTAATGGAAGAAATGAAGAAACAAAATTATAAACCTGGTGAGGAATGGTTTGATCCCTTGTATCGTGGAAAAATTTGTGAACCTTATTCTACCCTTTCCCCTATTGAATGGACCTCACCACTTTATCCAGAACATGATCAAATCTACTTAGCCGAATGTGTGGCAAACTTAGAACAGAAAGGGATCATCTTGTAAACAAGCAATAATACATTGCTCTATCAAACCTCTCGATTGCTGAATCGAGAGGCTTTTATTGAAATTAGACATAAAAAAACTGCTCTTTCATAAGAAAGAGCAGTAAGATATCAATCGTTTGATTATGCTTTAACGATGTTGATTGCTTGAGGGCCACGTTGTCCATCTTCAACATCAAAAGTCACAGCTTGACCTTCGTCTAATGTTTTGAAACCGTCACCTTGGATAGCTGAAAAATGAGCGAATACGTCATTTCCATCTTCACCAGTGATAAATCCAAAACCTTTGTCTGCGTTAAACCATTTTACTGTACCGTTATTCATGTATATTTCCTCCTGATACGTATCAACGTACGTTTATAGTGCAATAAATATTTGATAGGCAAAAGGAGTCTTATAATGTTTAACTTATAGCTCAAATTACGTTTCAAAATAGATTACTTTTACACTATAGCATGCCCTTTTAGAAAACACAACTATAAACCCTCGGTACTTTCAATTTCTCTATTCATCTCATTTGTTTGATTTGTTCATTAGATGAAGCAATGTCTTTCTTCTGATAAATCATTCCTAACTTCTGCATCAAAAACCGGTCACTCACATTAGACAGCATTCGTCTAATTCCGCTGATAGCTTCCTCTGGCGCAGATCCTTGAACAAACCAGAAAACCGATTTTTGATACAAAGGAGCATCTGGTGTGTCTAACCCATACTCAAATAGATCCGTCCAGCGATCAATAAATGTTTTTAACAAACCGGTCACATCCCACCAGTAGATGGGCGTACCAATCACCAAGACGTCAGCTTGTTTGATTACTCCCATGACTTTGTCAAATTCATCCTTTTCGGTCATCTGTCCTAACTGATTGATCGAATAATCAACTAAATGCAGGACCGTATAGTCGATATCCTTTAAGATTTTTTCTCCCCATTTAACGGTCATCCCCTCTTTGTTCGGGCTTGCATTAATAAACAAAATGCGCATATTAACTCCTCCTCTACCCAGTTTTTCATCCTGACTCTCTTTTTCATGTAAACTCTTGGTTTATTTTTATATTCGAACGATTATGATATCAAAACGATACTTTTCTTCATCAAATATAACATTTTTTACATAAAAAAAACAAATATTAAAAAAATCATCATCCATTAAAACTCTCTGTTATTATGTTCATCTTAATGATAAAATAAAGTTTGTTTGTTATTATTTCTTTATATAATTATAACGTTGTGCTTTCTTCTACTACTTTTCTTTTTTGATTTATCTACACTCTCTAACTGGCTTTCGTCGGTTCGATTCCGACATAGAGAATACGGTCAATCACCGTAAATAAAACCAATCGCTTTTATTAGGGGGAGCTTTGCATGAAAGCGATCTATTTTTCGTAGAAACAGGAGGAAAAAATGAATTTATTGTTGTTATTGTTAGGATTAATCAGTTTGATGCTTGGTCTACATCTATTTAGTCGATCAAGTAAAAGAAATGGAAAAGCTTGGCAGCGCCATCTCATTTTATTTAGTGCTTTATTCGGTTTACTACTGGTCAGTAGCGCTTGCGGATCTGGTACCAATCAAGCGTCAAAAGCAGATACCGCTACTTCGGAAACAACTTCAACATCTAGTGAAGAAAAAGCCCAACGAGAAGCGGCGGAAAAGAAAGAATTAGAAGAGAAAAAGAAAGAAGAAAAATTAGCAGCTGAGAAAAAAGCACAAGAAGAACAAGCGAAACGTGAAGCAGATAAGAAAGCGCAAGAAGAGCAAGCAAAACGTGAAGCAGATAAAAAAGCGCAAGAAGAACAAGCAAGACTTGAAGCGGAAAAGAAAGCTCAGGAAGAACAAGCTCGTCTCGAAGCAGAACAGGCAGCACAGGCAGCGGAACAAGCGCGTATCGCTGAAGAAGCTCGTGTAGCTGCTGAACAAGCAGAAGCCCAGCGCGTGGCACAAGAACAAGCAGCCGCAGCTCAAGCGCAACAGGCACAAGCAAATGAAGCACAAGTCTTAGTTACCAGAACTGGAGCAAAGTACCATACGCATAAGTGTGGTAACGGTGACTACTATCCTGCGACAATGAGTGAAGCATTGGCACGCGGATTGACCCCTTGCGAAAAATGTTACTAAAATAATTTATGCAGTATACGAAATGATCACTCTGATCTCGTATACTGCTTTTTTCTTATCAATTTCATATTCTAGTCTACATCTTCTTATCCCTCCTTTTCACTTATGTAATCCAATTTTTTTGTGTCAATGATCCACTTCAAATAATAATAATTATTATTTAATAAAAATACAGTTGATTCAATTCACCTATCTGTGCTATAATAGTTATGCAATTTCGTTATCAACGTATCGTTGCCTTTCAACAGAACAATAAGAAAGGAGAATGACTATGACATTCTATAACAAAGAATTACAATATCGTGTCACTCTTAATACCGATTTAAATCTTTTCGTCGTGTTCGACAAAGAAGATAGCAATCGTGTTGCGACTGGTGTAACGATCGAACAAGCAGTGCAAGAACTTAAAAAATCCGCATAGGAGTGAAAACCTCGAATGGACGATTGCAACTCTAGTTCACAATAAGACACCTACTTGAAAGGTCAAAGTAGGTGTCTTAAATTTTTATATGCGTGATGAAACTCCACTCTTATCTTACATATGACGATCGAATGATTCTAGCTTGTTCTTAGGAATATTCTCTTTTTCAATTATTTGATCCTATTTTTAGCAATTTGAATAAGTACCTGATTTGCACTAATCTTCAACTAATTCTTACAATCTTTTTTACTTTGTGTTAAAATTTCTTTTTCAAGATGAAAATATTTTTGTCTTTAGAAGCCGTTTACAAGGAGGTTTGGAAGTGAAATCAGCGATAGCTTATTCTTTATGTGATACAAGAAATTGACGCTTCGATGTTTTCAATATGCTATGGAAAAAAATCTAACCGTATGGATTTTACTATTATGTTTGATCATTGGACTAGCTTTATTACTTTTTAATGTGATTAGTTGGACAACATACTTTGTTGTAGTATTAATTATTGCTGGATTGACGTTCTTTGAAAAAAAGCGACGCTCAAACCTTAATAAGTAAAACTCTTTTGATTATATAAAGGCAACGAAATCTGCATTAGAAATGCATTGCTAAATAAGCGCCACTACTCGAAAATCATTTTCATGATTTCGAAAAGGGTGACGCTTATTTATAATGATGTGAATTTTAAACATTTCAATTATATTAAATGATAGAAGTGATGAGATGACAAATACACTTTTTATCCCACTAAGTTAGTGTAATAATTCTGGCAGTCCAAATACTTCAAATCCATAGATTCTTGCTGCAGTGTCTGATCCTTGTGTTGGTTTGTCAATACGTAATCGGACATATCGTGCAGATTGTACTGCAAAAGTCTCGACGGAGCTACTCGCCGTATTATTGGTAGTTTTGGCAACTTCTTTATATATCGCTCCATCTTCACTTATTTCGATCGCATATGCTTTTGTATTCATGTCAGGACTTTCTCCACCTGCTTGCGCATGGTCTATGCGAACTTCACTAATGGTTTGAACATTCCCTAAATCAAGTGTCAATTCGTGTGGTGGCATACCCGTTGCACACCATTTAGTCGTCAAGTCGCCATCGATTGCAAAATGAGGGGCTTCCGCTTCGTTGGTATAAGAGGAAGCGGTCGCTTTCGCGTTTCGTGATAACAGCGGTAACTCCATTGGTACTTTATTAGAAATTGTAATCAAACCATTTTTTTCAGCAGGTGTCTCCCCTGCTTGATTGCTTGCCGTTAATTTGACTTTATAAACACCTTCTTTGTGGTAAGTGACAACTGGCGAATGTTCATGACTTGTCGTAATATCCCCACCTTCAAATTCCCAAGTAACCGTTTCAGTGTTTAAGGATGACGTGTTTGTAAAAGTAATCGCTGATCCTGGAGCAGCTAACGTTCTTGAAGCAGTAAAATCAGCTCTCGGCACTTTATTATCCGGCCAATCAAAAGAAACGGCCTCTGAATGTTCACCTTGATTACCCAGCGCATCAACAGGCACGACAATCAATTTGGTTTGCGCGGTGTCTAAGGTTCGTTCAAGGGCATTGATATAATGATTCGTAGCTGGTGTTGCTCCTAAGAAAGATTTTGAGTTATCAGGATTTAACCGGTAGATCTCATAGTAGCATGCTTGACTCTCCGTCTCATCCCAAGCCAGTCGTATGCCAGCGTATCGCCCTTCCTCTTCATCAAATGCAACATCTTCAAGCCTCAGTCCCGAAACTTTTGTGGTTGGAAGTTCCTTTCCATCTGTCAGTGCTAATTGACCCAAGTGTAGCGCGTAATCGGACTGAGTCTCTGAAGAAGCAAGCTGATAAGAGAGTGTGTTGATTTTTTCTCCTGCTAACCGACTGACATCATAGCTGACAGTCGTCCAATCCCGACCGATTGGCTCACTTGCCGAGATGATTTCTTTTCGTCCGTCAGCCATTTCTAAAACTAAGTCAAGTTGGCTCGTGCTCGTTGCTTTTGCCGTTGTTGTGATAGAAGTTTTATCGGAAATGATTCCATCCATTCGATACAGTTTGATTGTGCTTGTTGCCTCGTTCACCATACTCCCTTTAAGAAGCAAAGAATTTCCGCCACGAAACGCCTCATCGTAATCCATCTCAACGGCTAATTGATTTTCTCCTTGATGATCAAAGATCCAACGATACGTTGGCATCACGTCTTGCATACTGCGATTATTCCACTCTAGATCAGATACTTTTTTTCCATTGATAAAGTATCCATACCCATTCCCCATACTAAAATTCGTCACAAAAGGCATGCTGGTAATAGCGCTCTGCTCTACTGCATACGTAGAGATCCCAGGCCATTCTTTTTCTACCGGTGCCTTCCCTTTCGTTGGATCACCTTGTTCATTTACCCAAAAACGCAATTCACGACGTTGAAAATCAGCAGGATCACTAGCTGATGTGTATGTCCAACTTGGCACATATAGACCTAACGAAGTATACGGAGTGCCGGTTTCATCTGTGAACAACCGCCAATTCACTGGTGTATCATAGCCATTTTGTTGGACATCGATGCCCGCATATAATTGATAAGGATCAATGCCTAATTCATTTGCTTTCTTTTTAGAAGCTTTCAATAGCTCTTGACTAGCTAAACGATCGGTGTTCCACCAGAAATTCAAAAACATGCTATCTGCTAAAGGATTCATCTCCGCATCGACTAAAAAAGCTTGGTTTTTATCCGTCAGTGCATTTTGCCAATCCATCTTCCCTTCCGAAGTCATTGAATCATACCACATGATTTCTAATGCTGCTTCTTTTTGCTTGAATTGTTTGATGAATTCTTGCATCAAATCCGCATGTTTTTTACTCAATCCTTCTGTCGTATTCGCCCCTTCTACCTTTTTATGATTGTTTGCATCGTCAAAACTTGTGACTAATGTGTCCGTTTCCTGATTGATAAACCAGCCATCAAACCCATATCGAGTAGCTACTTCGATCAATTGATCGACTAAAGGAAAAGTACCATCCTCATCTTTTTGCAAGAATGTATCCAACCATTCGATTTTACCGCCATGAGCAGACTGCGGAAAGAAAACTGTCCCTAATACTGGCACGCCATTTTTATGGGCTGCATCAATGACATCAGGACTTGGCGGTACAATGATCCCTTCACCAGACGAACCACCCCAATACACAAGTTGATCGATATATTGCCAATTGGAAAATACATTGGCATCAAAAGTATTGATACCTCTAGGCGCATTCCCACTTGTACTGCTATTCATGATCGACAAAGCGACAACTTTCATTTCTGGTGTCTGCGTGTCATTTGAAGTTGCCAGTGCGTTTTTATCGATCCGTTTTGCCAAAGGTACTTGGCTAACATTATAAGGTGCATCTGGATCTTTAGAAAATTCCCATTCTAGCAAGTCTTTAGGAAACCAGTAAGACGATTCTGGCTGATTATCCATTCCTCGTTGGTAAGTTGCTGCTTCTGTTTCTTTGTAATCAAACGTTTTAGTCTCTGCGTGATACGTTGTCCCACTACCAATTGCACTTGCTATTACTACTGCACAAAAGAGTCCGACCGCCATTTTTTTCTTATCCTTCATCTCCGCTCCTCCTAAATTTAATTGATTCACAAAAATGATAACGTTTTCTTTGTTTTAGGTATATGAACAAATCATAGAACTTTCACAACAAATTATAGGTAACATGAACAAAAAAACTGATTTTGATCGTCGATCGAAATCAGTTTTTGTATTGTTGATTCGCTATTATGCCCTTTTACGATAGATTTTATTTGAAACCCTCATGAAACCAATCAACTATAATAAAACTTGGATTGTCTGTCAGCATGATTAGTTACTTCAACATTTTGACTTTTCGTCGTTTGTTCAGTGATGACGGATTTTTCAATCATTCATTCCCTCGCTGAAAACTCGAATCTCATAAACGATTTCTTCTAATGTTCCAGTGGAAGCTTCTGCTTCGATCGCAAGAACAGTCGACTTTTTTTTAAATATTTCTGGAAACAACTCTGGAAGGCGCTCACCGTAACTTTTAGGACTAAATCGGCATGCGTATTCTCCACTAGGTAAAATCTTGATATTGTTACCGACATTTTTTGTAGGCTTGATTTCTATATACATATACTGGTGCACGTTTTTATCAATAAATTCATAGAGAATACCAAAATCATATAAAGGCTCATACCCTGCTTCCATCGATCGATCAAACAAATTGGCTGCTTCTGTATAAAGTGTCTTTTTGTTATCAGTCTGTTGATAAGGAAAAACATATAAGTACTTTTCTGACAATTGCCGAATATGTTGCTTTTTAGAATGTCGATATGTTTTTAACAAATTAATTTCTTCTTTTACCTCTTGCATTCCTTTTAAATTTTGTTGGAGCGAATCGATTTTTTGTTTCATTAATTCTTCGCTATATGATAAAAAAGATAGGTAATCGATGGAATTATTCGGATCACTGAAGCGATGTAATTCCTTTAAAGGCAACCCAATCTCTACACATGCTTGAATCAGCTCGACCGCACTCACTTGCGCTAAGGAATAATAGCGATAGCCAGAATCTGGATTGATGTATACCGGCAATAATACCCCGACTTGTTCACAATATCTTAACGATTTAATATTGACACCGGTTATTTTCGCCAATTCTCCGATACTCAACAATTCACTTCTTTTGTCCATTTCTCTCATTATAATTCTCCTACATGATAATAATCTTTAATATCAAGCGTTCAGATACTGATTATATCATAAACTATTTTTACATATTATATTTTATCGTTATTTTTTAATCTAAAACCATTCACATAGATTGCTTTATTTAATATTTTTCATCCATAAATTTTGATAAACAGCTATATTTATAACGTTTTAAATTCATCTTTATTTTAGTTATATATAAAAAACAAATGAACCATTAACACAATTTCAATGATTCATTAGATAAAGATATAATAATTCCGAATCTTCTCTATTTTTGAGACAACTAAAAAAACTACCACCATCAACTTTATCTAAGCTGATAGTAGCAGTTTTCTCTTACTTAATAGATATGATAATCCGACTGTCCTTCTTGTTCAATTGTAATGACTAGTCGATGCGGCAAACAGATACTTGTTTGTCCAGGTTCCGAGATCCAGCCAGTTCTGACAGCGATTTGATCGGGACTATTATCTTCTTTAACTCTGATCTTGCCTTCATGGATTTCGACAATATTGTATTGGGTATCAGATGGATAGTAAGTCACCATCTTGCTACTGATTTCATCTAAATCAAATCGTTCGACTTCTTTTCCGTCGATTTTGACTACTGCATACTTCACACTATTACCGATTTCTGCGTTATCAAATGACAAAGCAAAGACAATTGTCGGAACGAAAGAAGCAACTACCAGAATACTAATAATGATGATATCCCAAGGTTTTATACCTGATTTACGAAAGTTGTGCATATTGATTGTCCTTTTGGATTTTCTTATTCTATCCTTTTATCGATCTTCTAAATAGATGTTGATTTGTTGTTCGTCATCATAATCCAGTTGATCAGTTTCAAGCATTTCCATTAATTCTATTTTCAAGTCTACAGGAATCTCCCAGAAGCCGTCAATAGATTTGAACAAATCGGCGTCATACTTTTGAAAAATAGGATAAATGTCCAAAAATTCTTCAAAGGACAAGTTTTGTTTTTCGTAATAGTCTTTGACAAAGCCTTGCTCTAGCGCATGTTCTGTAGGAAGGCCAGTTTCTGTGATCAGTTTCTTATCGACCATCGCACGATAGAATTCCCCTTTATCTACAGGTTCTTTCACCGTTTCCGAATAATATTTGATTCCTTGTTCGACTAATGGCGGATAAATAATTTCCATTTCTTGAACCCCCTTGCAGCTTCCAATCGGTTATTCTGTCACTTTGCGTCCTTTATAGTAGCCTTTTAAAGAGACATGATGGCTTCGACGATAATCACCAGTCAACTCGTCAAAAGAAATCTCTGGTTTCGTCAAACTTTGGTGTGTTCGTCGCAAACGTTTTTTTGCTTTCGATGTTTTTCTTGCTGGTACTGCCATAACTTTTTCCTCCTATTTTACCAACTTGCTTTTTTAACTCCTGGGATCAATCCTTGATGTGCCAGTTCTCTAAAAGTGATTCGAGACATGCCAAATTTTCTCATGTAGCCTCGAGGACGTCCATCTGTTTGATCTCTAAGTTTTAAACGATTAGGATTAGACTCTTTGGGCAACTTAGCTAGTCCTTCATAATCATTTGCTGCTTTCAACTCTTGACGTTGTTCACTATATTTATTGATCAAAGCTACTTGCTTATTCATTTTTGCAATTTTTGATTTTTTTGCCACTAATAATCTGCTCCTTTATTTCACTTTATATTATACAAATCGTAACTATTACGTTTTAGGTAGAACAACAATACCATGTATTTATTTGTTTGTCAAAAAAGTAACACTAATAAAAAATATGGCTGATCGACCTTGTACTGAGCGTGTGTTTTTGAGAACATTGAAAAAGCACCCATGATATGTATCACATCCATCACGGTGAGCTTTTTTTATTATTAACTACCTCAAATGTAATTAAACAATTCAGCCATTATATATTGATTTTTTGCAATGCTTTCGTAGGCACTTCGTTTTCTGATACTTCACTCCAGCGCTTTCCTTGTAAACCTTTTGCATCGATTTTACAAGTATCGACCTTACTTTAATTTGTGATCCGCTAATTTTATTTACTGTTTGTTGAGTGTCATCTTCATCGTATCCTTCAAACGTCTAGAGATAATCCTTCCCTTTTTTATCCCCACTACTTGTTTTGACATAGTATTCTTTCACTTCTTTATCAGATAAAAAATTATCCGTTAATGCTTGAAAGCCTTCTGTCTTTGATTCAATAAAAAATGCACCGATTCCTAAAATAAGCGCAATTACTAATAATCCTTTTACTAGTTTTCCCATTATCATTTCCACTTCCCTATTCTTTTTCACTTCCTGTCTAAATTATAAAATAAGGCAATGATCCGAAATCTATTCTTCCTATGTTTAACTTACATTAACGTAATAGAATTTGTTTCTAACCATTGATTTTGAACTAGATAGAATAATGCAATAAAAAAAACCCATAAAATCCAAACTATTCTCGGATTTTACAGGTTATGGGAAAAGAATTACTGCAACCATTGTTTTTGTTAAGCTTTAGTCTATCTTACAACTACCGCATATTTACGTGCATTATAAATATTCTCAAATGTTGCCCGATTCATCCAATAAGAACCACTGATAGGATCAGATACATGGACTTGATTACTTCCTTTATTATATCCATCAAGAGTGACCGCATGATTATTATTCGCTGCGATACCAAAATTCCAATTTCCCCAACGGATTGGCTGAAAGTTGATCGTCACCCAAGCAACAACCGGATGGCCATTTTTGACTTCGTTTAACAACGTACTCATCGAGCTACCTGAAATATTTTGGACATTTCCGTACTTCTTGCCCCACGCCGTCAAAGGTGTAGGATAAATTGCAGAATAAGTCCATGAGTTTTCGACAAATGGGCTGCCGACAAAACCGCTGTTTGGATTACCATTCGGAGATTTAGGAATTATATTCAAAAATTGAGTCAAACTCCAGTTGGTGATCTTTCCTTTATATTGAAGTGCCTGTAATAAAGAAGCCCCTTCACATCCACTTGGCGCACCCAACGCATATTGGTTGTAATTTTTCACACCCAATAGCTTATAGTCCTCTTGATTTTGTTGACCACTGCCAACTGCGTACCAACCAACACCTTCATAGACCCAGCCTTGTTTCGTGATTACTTTTTTCTCGTTTTCATCTAATGTGTAATGGTGCCAGTTCACTCGTTTACTATATAAACGACTGACAGGAATGGCATTCGCTCCTTTATAGGAATACCAACCGATTCCTTCATACTTCCAGCCTTGTTTCGTGATACTATCTCTTTCTTTTGCGTTCAACGTATAAAAATGTTCTCCATTGTAGCGATTGTACAAACGATAGACTGGATCACCACTTGTCGGTGCCTGCCAACCAACACCTTCGTAATTCCAACCAATCCTTCTTAAATGATCTCGTTCACCAGTATCTCTCGTGTAAAAATGCTCCCCACTATGTGGATTGAATAAACGATACATTGGAATCGTTTGCACAGCTGCTCGAAATAATCTTGGAGAACCTTCGATCAATTCCTCTTTTGGCGCTTGCGTGATATCAGCTTCGTTTTTACCAGCTTTTTCCGGCGCTTGCAAAACTACTTCTACTCCATCGACGATTGCAGTTTGTGGTTGCTCTGGTTGAGCTTCTTTTGCTTCACTCGCTTGTACTGGTGGTGTTTGTTGTGTCTCTTGCGCGGGTATCTCTGTTTCTTTCTCTTGACTGACTTCATTCGTTTCTGTACTTTTTATCTGTGGAGCTGCTGACGTTTGAGTCGATTCAGTCGAGGTTTCCATTGTAGACGAATCCTCTGCAAAAACTTGACTCATACCAAACGAACTCGCTAAAATCGCAAGTATCGTGAACCCACAAATCCCCTTAGAAATAAATCCCCTTTTCATCTTTTTCCTCCTCATAAATGAACAAAAAATAGCAATAGATTTTACATAAGATGTTTCCTAAAAATATTATAACGATAGTAATATAAACTCTGATTAAATTATACATGAATCTATTTTTTTGTCCGAATGATTTGTTTAATCTATTTGAGAACCAAAGGAAGCATACGCTAATTTCATTTAGTAAAAGTAGATGGAGCTAAGGTAGAAATGAATGAATCGTATCATTTAGAATATGAGGGTTTCCAATGTTGGCGAACTTATATTATTATGAATGCGCCCATCCTTTATAACAATTGCTCTGGAAGATTGACTGGCAAGCTCTAGATCATGAGTCAACATAACGATTGTCTTTCCTTTGCTTACTAATTCTTTAAGTACTTCCATAATAAGGATACGTGAGTGAGTATCTAATGCGCTAGTAGGTTCATCTAAAAACAATATTTCTGGATCTGCTAATATTGTGCGCCCAATTGCAACTTTTTGTTGTTCACCACCCGAAAGAGCATCAATAGGCTGGTGTAAATCCGCTTTTAATTCCAATCGTTCTGCCAAAGTATCGACATTTCCCCTTTTTATTTTGTGCCCATTCAATGTTCCTGGGAGTACCATATTATCGTAGGCTGACAATGAAGGTATGAGTTGAAAATCTTGAAAAATAAAACCAATTTTTTTACGACGAAACTTTGCTAATTTCGCTGCACTCCATCCATATGGTGATTAACCATCAATTAACACCTCTCCTTTTGTAGGAGGTAATAAGCTAGAAATACAATGAAGCAACGTTGTTTTTCCTGAACCAGAAGGTCCTACGATCGATACAAACTCTTGTTGCTTTACTTCAAAAGAAATATCAGTCAGCACTTGTAAAAGATTTCCTTTCGCAAGCTGTATCTCTTTTTTTAATTCGTTTATTGAAATAACTATCTCTCTCATCGATATTAACCTCCATAAAATCATTCTAGTTTATAAATCAAACTCTCATACAAAACTGTAGGACGCAAACTACTCATTGATAGTAGAAGGATCTCCCAATTCAGCAATTTCTTTCCTTCTTTCAATCTGAATTAATTACTTTCTTATATTTGATTCAATTAAAACAATCTATTCTTTTAGTATATTAATAAATCTACTCGACATACTTTTTTAACGTATAGTGCTCAAACCAATAAATTGCAATAAAACATAAACCGAATATTAGAAAAGCGCCTAACGATAATAGGAGATTAACCGACCAATTTGCCTTAAAAATATTGCCACCACCCAGATAGGTCACTCTTAGCAGTGGAATCGCAAACAATATTGTTCCAATGAAGGTAATTATTATTGAAATGAATGAAACTGAACTGATTTCAATGATTCTCATTTTAAAAATCCAATCTGGTGTACATCCAGTATAAAAATAATTTTTAGATTCAACTTTTGTTTTTATTCTAAAAAGGCAAATTGACACAATTACATTTGCTAAACTAATGAGTATTGGCGCCCCGAATACAAAAATAAGGTTGATGATCAAATCTGAGATATAAGAACTATCATTTGTTCCATCAATTAGTAGTTTAGTGTTGAGAAACAAAGCTATAAAATTCCCAACTAGCATAGTAATGATGCTGACTGGACGAATTAATTTTATTAATTCTTTTATATTGTAAAGTGCAGTGCGGATCATCG
This sequence comes from Enterococcus sp. AZ095b, assembly GCF_051714725.1. Lineage (NCBI taxonomy): Bacteria > Bacillati > Bacillota > Bacilli > Lactobacillales > Enterococcaceae > Enterococcus > Enterococcus sp. AZ095b. The sequence goes on from NZ_JBIOSL010000001.1 coordinate 1,592,920, forward strand.
GATTCTTTGTCATTTTTGGCACCCCAACAATTCTATGTACTATCCCTCGAAATATGGGACGAATCAAAAAATTCATAGTAATCAGTACAGACAACCACAGAAGAAGCAATAAATTCATCGAGTTACTCATACTTCGAGTATATTCTTTTATTAAAGTTGGATCAGGAACATTTTTTAAATATAAATATATTGTTGCCCCTACGCTCACTAGTGATGCATGTATTCCCAAAAATTTGCCGCTATTCTTCATTTTAATAAACGCTCTGTTGGAAGAAAGGCTCCCCTTTCTTTTCTTATAATTTTTAAGACAATAACGCATACATGTATATAGAATAATTGCTAGTTGGATCAATATCACAACAAAAACAACATTCCATGAGAATTGAAGCGGGATATGTACAAGAGAATCTTTAGCAGAACTCGAAGGTAAGGTGGTCAAAAAAAGCTGTGAAGCTTTTAAGGAAAAGCCGCTCCCAATAACAGCTCCAATCATACCAATTACTAACATTTGTCCAGTCATCACCAAACTGATTTGAGCAGGAGAAGCTCCTAAAAGAAGCAATATGTCATTTGTTCCATCAAAAAAGTCTATACACTGTTTCATTGCATTGATAGTCAATAAAAAAAACATTACTATCCCTATTACTATTGGTAACTGCATAAAAACACCATAATCAACTGAACTGTTAAGATCAGCCCTACTTAAAGCATTTAATATCACAAAAGCAGTGCTAAATATTAATCCAGAAACAATAAAAATAGGTAGGATGGATAGCCAAATTTTCCAATGCTGTAAAAATTGCTTTAAAATCAACTTAAACATTTATCTGTTGCCTCCTCATTTAACATATCTAAATTTAAGGTAGCATAAGAAAATTGTAGTAACAATTAGACTGTAGCCTTATTATGTATAAAGATTAAGTAATCAACCTAAAAAATACGCATCAAGAACCTACTATGTTTTAGCTATTCTAATAGAATGCTTGGATAGCTAACAATTATCTTAAGATATTAAAGCGAAACCCTTAAAGTGATAGAAGTCATTACCTTTTCAAATGAAGGATCTTGCTTCAACATGGAAAAACATTGTTTTCCAGAAAAAAAGACAGAAAGAAATTCTCCACTTCTTTCTGTCATAATTATTCTAATATTCCTCTTAACCAACATCATTTGACAAAGAACTAAGTTTTTTTGCAATAGCCTATTAGGCTATTTCTTCGGCTCATCCTCATCCATTTTCAGAACGGCCATGAAGGCTTCTTGAGGGACTTCGACGTTACCGATTTGTTTCATTCGTTTCTTACCTTCTTTTTGTTTTTCAAGAAGTTTACGTTTACGGGAAACGTCACCACCGTAACATTTGGCCAACACGTTTTTACGTAAGGCTTTGATGTCTGAACGGGCAACGATTTTTTGTCCGATCGCCGCTTGGATCGGTACCTCGAATTGTTGACGAGGGATCAGTTTTTTCAGTTTTTCAACGATGGCTTTTCCGCGTTCATAGGCAAAATCACGGTGAACGATGAAGCTTAATGCGTCGACTTTTTCAGCATTCAGCAAGATATCCATTTTCACTAGCTTGCTCTTTTGATAACCTGACATTTCGTAGTCAAGTGAAGCGTAGCCTTTCGTGCTTGATTTTAGTTTGTCAAAGAAATCAAAGACGATCTCTGACAAAGGCAAGTTATAAACGACATTGACACGATAATCATCTAAATAATCCATTGTAATAAAATCGCCACGTTTACGTTGCGAAAGTTCCATGACTGCACCAACGTACTCATTAGGTACCATGATCTGTGCTTTCACAAAAGGTTCTTCGACATCTTGGATCGTGACTGGTTCAGGAAAATCAGCAGGATTATCAACAACGACCATCGAACCGTCTGTTTTGTTGACATGATAGATTACAGAAGGCGCTGTCGTGATCAATTCAAGATTGAACTCACGCTCTAAACGCTCTTGGACGACATCCATGTGAAGTAATCCTAAGAAGCCACAACGGAAACCAAAGCCAAGTGCTTGTGATGTTTCTGGTTCAAACTGCAAAGCAGCATCATTCAGTTGAAGTTTTTCCAATGCTTCACGCAGATCATTATATCGTGATGTGTCGATCGGGTATAAACCACAATAGACCATTGGGTTCATTTTACGATAACCTGGTAATGCTTCTGTAGCTGGATTATCCGCAAGTGTCACTGTATCCCCAACACTTGTATCTTGAACTGTCTTGATGCTTGCGGTGATATAACCGACATCACCGACCATCAAAAAGTCACGAGCAATCGTTTTTGGTGAAAAAACGCCGACTTCGGTCACATCGAAGGTCTTGCCATTACTCATCAATTTGATTTTATCCCCTGCTTTGACAACACCATCGGTGATACGTACGTTTAAAATAACCCCGCGGTAACTGTCATAGATCGAATCAAAAATCAAGGCTTTCAAAGGAGCTTCTAGATCGCCTGAAGGTGCTGGGACATATTCCACTACTTGTTCCAGTATTTCTTCGATACCAATTCCAGACTTCGCACTTGCTAAGACCGCTTCACTGGCATCGATGCCGATCACTTCTTCGATTTCATTACGCACACGCTCTGGATCTGCGGCTGGTAAATCGATCTTATTGATGACTGGTAAAATCTCTAGGTCATTATCTAATGCCAAATAAACATTGGCTAATGTTTGTGCTTCAATCCCTTGAGCGGCATCCACGACTAAGACTGCGCCTTCACAGGCAGCTAAACTTCGAGATACTTCATAGGTAAAATCGACGTGCCCTGGGGTATCGATCAAATGGAAGATGTACGTCTCCCCGTTTTTAGCCGTATAGTTCAATTCTACGGCATTAAGTTTGATCGTGATCCCACGTTCACGTTCTAGATCCATGGAGTCTAATAACTGATCTTGCATTTCGCGAGACGTCACAGTGTTCGTCTTTTCCAAAATCCGATCGGCCAAAGTTGATTTCCCATGGTCGATATGAGCAATGATCGAAAAATTTCGAATTTGCTGTTGGCGTTGTTTCATTTTCTTTATATCCATAGCGTCTCCTCTTTTCATATAATCAGCACTTTTCATTATACCAACGAAAAGGAGGAATTTAAAGACTTTTTCCTTCTAAGGACTTTAGAAGTTTTTTTTAGAAACTTTTGTTATACTGTGAACAAGTAACTAAATTGGAGTTGAAAAAATGGACCAAACAGATTTTAGAGAAAATTTTGAGTTGAAGCCTGTCACGGAGGAACATGTTGACCAGTTCAATGAGTTACTTTCCTACGTTTTTCAAGTCACTGACTCTGATATTGAAGAAAGTGGATTTGAAAACAAACGGGAATTTGTACGTTCCAAGCGACCGATTCTAGAATTATCAAATGTATTCGGCTGGTTTCATAAAGAAAAATTGATTTCTCAAATCGCGATCTATCCTTGCGAGGTTAATATCCACGGTACACGGTACCAAATGGGCGGAGTGACTGGTGTTGGAACCTATCCTGAATATGCCAACCATGGATTGATGCAAGACTTGATCATCGTCGCATTAGACAACATGCGCAAAAACAAACAGTGGGTCTCTTATCTTTATCCTTACAATATCCCTTATTACAGGCGTAAAGGTTGGGAAATCATGTCAGATAAGTTATCCTTTAAAATACGTGATACGCAACTACCTAAACAAGTACCTGTTTCTGGTATCGTGGAACGACTGCCTGTCGATCACGAAGATGTTTTCCGTGTCTATCAACAGTTTGCGGGAAAGAATCATGGTGCGCTGTTTCGTAGTGCCTTTCACTGGGAAGAATATTGGCGTTTTGAAAATGAAGAAGAACGGACTGCGGCGATTTATTACAATAGTGACAATGAACCAACCGGAGTGCTTTTTTATTGGGTCGCCGAAGAAGTCTTCCATGTCAAAGAGATGTTTTATTTGAACCAAGAGGCGCGTAACGGATTGTGGAACTTCATCTCTGCACATTTTTCAATGGTTTACTGGGTACATGGCGATATCTACAAAAATGAACCCCTTGCTTTTTTATTAGAAGATAGTCAAATCAAAGAACAGATCGAACCTTACTTTATGGCAAGGATCGTTGACGTCAAAGAATTTATCCAGCGCTTCCCTTTTTCTGGTACAGCAGAAGACTTCCATTTCATCGTGGAAGATTCCGTGGCACCTTGGAATAATGGCGTATTTGGCTTGACGTGGCGAGATGGCCACTTGTCAATCGTTAATGAACCGATTGGTAAAATGGTTCGTTTAGATATCCAAACATTGACGTGTCTAATGATGAATTATCGTCGTGCTTCTTACCTTGCTCGAATCGAGCGCATAACCACAGATGAGGAGATGGTCAAGACATTAGAGCGAATCATCCCAAACATGGAAGCTTATTTTAGTGACTATTTCTAATACAAAGGATGTTGAAACGAATGAATATTTATTTTGCAGCACCACTTTTTGCAAAAGGAGATTTGCTTTATAACGAATCTCTTGTCAAAAAAATTAGAGAGATTTCTTCTGATTTGTCGATCTATCTACCACAAGAAAACGAAGCAATCAATGATAAGACTGCATATGCAGACAGCAAAATGATTGCCTTGGCTGATACAGAAAAAGTACTAGAAAGTGACTTGATGATCGCACTTTTAGACGGATTGACGATCGATGCCGGAGTTGCTTCTGAGATCGGTGTCGCCTATGCTAAAGGCATCCCGATCATTGGTTTATATACAGACAGCCGCCAACAAGGTGCGACTCATCCAAAAAAAGTCGCTGCCTTGCAACAGGCTGGTGAAAATCAGTTCCATTATTTAAATCTTTATACGGTCGGCTTGATCAAGTTGAACGGAACGATCGTGTCTTCTGAAGAAGCATTGTTCAAAGCATTGAAATCATATCTAGCTGGGGGAAAAATTAGTGAGTAAGACAGTAAAAAAAGTTCAGATTGCATTAACGATTTTCGGTCTATTTGTTGTTGGTTATAACATTTTCGAATTTGTAACAAACAAATATTCGACCACACAAGGAATTACCTTTATCGTCGAATCACTGGCAGGTATCCTATTGATTTATTTGCCACAGATCGTTCGCCGATTATTCAAGATCCATGTTCCTGATGCCATTGTTTTATTTTATTGGTTTTTCTTGTTCATTTCTGTCTTTTTAGGAACAGGTATGCACTTGATCAGTATTATTTCATTTTGGGATAAAATCTTACACGCCGTTAGCCCGATGGTTCTGACTGCCTTAGGTTACGGTTTGATCGGCTTCTTGCTGAAAGACGCACCAATCGAGAAAACAAGTCCTTGGCTATTTCTTTTATTTGGATTTGCTTTTGCTGGGTTATGCGGTGTTTTCTGGGAATTCTGGGAGTTTTTATGCGACCAATTCTTAGGAATGAACTTGCAACGGTTTGCTGCATCTGATGGTACACTCTTCGTCGGACGCGAAGCATTGATGGATACAATGGGAGATTTACTAACAAATACAGTCGGCGCCTTTATCATGGGTGTTTATGCGTGGGTCCAAGTGAAAAAAGACCCAGCACATTTTGAGAGTTACCGACTACAAAAATTAGATCACTGATCAATCGTAACAAGTATGATAGATAAATAAAAAAAATTGGCAAGGGATTTTGTTTGATCCTTTGTCAATTTTTTTCAATTCTTTATTTTAAAAGACTCATTCCAACCACACCCACTACATACACCAATGTACCCAAATAGATTGAGCGTTTTTCTAATGATGTCTTCTTCTCTCTCAAAATAATGATGCTTCCGTAAGTTGCGACAAGTAAACTCATTTGCGAAAAGGCATAAGTAATACCCACACCTAAAGACGCAGACACAGCAAATAACGTCGTGTTAGCGATCACCCAGGAACTACCAGTGAGGATATTTCGAGCGATAGCGTTGACTTTCAATTGTCTGATTTTCTTCATTGAGAGGATCATCCCTCCAACAAACATGCCGATGGATTGAGGTAGAAACACTTGCGGTCCATGAATATCAAAATAACTAGTGATCGTTACATATAGCATCAAAAACGCAGATGAAATGCACAAAAAGACAATCACTTGTTTCGCCACTGCGCTGTTTCCATTGCTTGTCTTAGTCACCAATAGCACACCGACTAAAATGACCGCCAACGCCACGATCGACATCATAGCGACAAAGAAACTCGTCCATTCCAATAAAAAAATTCCTGAAATAAGCGTGACAAAGGCTAATTGTGTCCCAACAGATATGGGCATCGCTTTTGACACTTCAGCCTTTTCTAATGCGCGGAACTGAAAATATTGCCCCACCGCCCAGAATACTCCGGACAAAAAACAAACAATGAATGAAACCGTTTGGTATGTTACTTGCTGAAACAAACTAAATATCAACCCAAATAATAAAGCAGCAATGGTGGTGCCAATCAATTGTTCTTCTGACTTGCCCCCCATGATCTTAGATAATATTGGCATCATGCCCCACCCTAATGCTGGGATCAAAGCTAAAAATAAAAGGTGTATCGCCATAATTTCTCCTCTTTCAATTTCACAACTAAACGGAGACACAAGTAGTCAACTTGCTGTTCCTAAAACCCGCTAAACGGTATTCCAGAAGCAACTCCTTGAGAATCAACTTGTGCCTCAACGTTTTTTTATTTTGTTAATAAATAAGTGGCTAAGCCATAGCCGCTGATCGTTTTTGTCTCTGTCACTTCTTCTTCTAAGGCATTGATACGTGTGTATTTGAACCCTGCAAAAAGCTTCTCTGGCTCAAGGTAACGCTTTTCTGAAGTTCCATTAACTAATCGAATCACTACGCCTTCTGAATAATAAGCGTTATGGATCGCACTGACAGCCAATCCTTCTTCCAAATCTAACGAAATTTGCGTATACGTCGTTTCACTCAAAGAAAGTGGTTGGATTCTACTTTGGATCTTATTGTCGATTCGATAAACGAAATAATTCAAATCTTGCAATTGATACGAAATCGACGGTTGTTCTTTGTCTGATTTCCATGTCACTAATGTGTGTTCTGAAATATCAGTTGGCGCCATGCGCACTGAAAAGTCAAAATCGATCCGTTGATTTTCCATTTGAGCAAGCGGTGTCTCCATCATGATATGCCCTTTTTTCGTCGTATCTCCTGAAGCCCGCCCTGGACGATACAGCAAATCTGGTTTCCCTAACGAATCCGTCGTGGCTAATACCGTGACGTATAAGGAGTCATTGATATATTCGTATTCCTTACTTTGTTCGGTATAAAACACTAATGCCTCTTCAGAACTATACGCGATCACTTGTTTTTCAAAGGGCTCGATATTTACTGGCATCTCAGAGTATTTTTGTTCCCAATCGTTCATTGACTGGTTTATTTTTTCTAAGTAACCAAATTGGATCGCAGAGACGACCTTTTCAATCGATTGATTCAACTTTGTTTTGATACGGACACGGTGATTTAATACAGAATTTCTAAAAGAAAGACAACCTTGGACCTCTCCCTGTTCCGTTAACTTCAATGTCAGCTGGTAAGCGAAGACTTTCGTTGTTTGACCGGCGATACGTTCTGCCAATGTATAAGGAAGCTCTAGTTTTCCTTCCAAGATCAAGGTTTCTTCGTTGCCTTTACATGAATCAAATGTCAAAGAGACTGGGTGATCATTAGGTATCGGCGAATAATCGTAAGTATCTCCGGCATTGCTATCATCCACGATTTTCAAGAAGTCTCTAATCGTTTGGTCACCATCTGAAAAGGCAAGTTGTCCCTCTTCAAAAGTCAAAGAATAGTTCCCTTTTGAGATCATCGTTCGTGGCGTCATATCAGGTAGATCAGCTGTAGTCTGTTCGACGAAATCGAAGACTTGATAACCTAGTCCATCAAAGGAACAATCAACTGCTACTTGTAAAATATAGTACCCTGGCTCTTCAATAAATCGATTGCCGGCAGGTGTTTCTTGCATGATATTTTGGCGGCTAGGCACATAATCCATCGAGATGACAGCAGAATCATGGCCCAATACTCCGATTTGATTGACTTTTGAGATAAGTTTTACCACTTTTTTTCCTTTGAAAGGTGTAACTGAAGTATTCAAAATCAAGAATTGTTGATCTGTCAGCTGTAGTCCTTCAGAAATTCTTTTCAATACCAAGTTTTCGATACTGTCACAGATTTCTGATACTTCTTTCAAACGATGGGCGATGTCTTGCGCAACACTATCTGACACACAGCCGGCTAAACTGTCATGTGCTTGGCACTCAAATAATTTTTTCCATGCCTTCATGACTAACCGATTGCTCAAAACGATGCCTAGCTCCTTGGCAATCACGACCATTGGTTCGATTTCAAGTGTCAGTTTATTCTCTAATCTGAAAATCTCACGTTTTAGATCCATGCGGACAGAACCAATCGTCTTATGCACACGGGCAAAAACAGGCGCGCGAAACTCTCCTTGATACTCTTCCAGATCCTTTTGACGGACCAAATCCATGAACGCTTGATACGTGCTTGTTTTATAGTTATATTTACCGATTTGATTGATTTTATCGATTTTCTCTTCTAAAGACGAGATGATCCCTAATTGATCGTTTCCTGTTGGAATCAAAATTTCTGTTTCATCTGCGTAGCTCTTGATAAAATCAATGCCTTTGTCTAATCGTCCTTCCACATAACACTTCGTTGGCTCTAGTTGTTGTTGCGCACCATATCCTTGGGGAAAGTTCACTGCATACAATTCATTCTCCCCGCTTAAACTCTTCCATTTGAAATATGGCGATTGGACATGTTCGCCTAAGTCGATCCCACGCCAAAAAATGATATTGTCAAACCCAGCTTCGTTTAAAATCGTCGGCATTTGTGCGTTGAATCCAAATGTATCTGGAAGATAACCAATAGGTAGATACTCCCCATATTTTTTACTTTCAAAGACGCCCACCATTGCATTTCTTAAAATAGATTCCCCTGAGGCAAAAAACGCATCCGTTTGTGTGAACCAAGGGCCAATAAATAATTGACCCTTCGCAACTAATTCTTTGATCTCTGCTAATTTCTCTGGATATAGTTCCAAGTAATCATCGAGGATCGAAAGCTGTCCATCTAAAACAAAAGTAGCATTAGGTTGTCTTTTCAACTCTTCCAAAACATCTGTAAACAACTGATCACTTAAAACGATGCAATCCATTGAAGTAAAGTACCATTCTCTATCCCAATGTGTGTGATTTACAATGTGTATATTTGTCATAGTTACGCTTCCCATTGTTCTTCCCAAGCAGCTTCATCAAATTCTTCAACTGCTGATTCTACTTCTTGTCCAGCATCTTTTGAACGTAGCACGCTAGTTAGGATCGCGATAAACAACGCACCTGTAGCGATCGAAAGTACATAGATCGGCCATTTTTCTACGGTGAACCAGCCATAGAATCCTGAGATCGGTGCAGTGTTCACTGCCCCTAAACCAACTGCCAGCGCAGAACCTAAAGCAGAACCAATCATATTGATCGGGATAACTTTCAATGGATTTTCAACGGCAAACGGGATCGCTCCTTCAGAAATACCGACAAGCCCCATGATCACAGCTGATTTCCCAGCTTCTTTTAATTCATTGTTGTATTTATTTTTCGCAAAGATCGTGGCTAACCCTAATCCGATGGGTGGAATGATGATGGCCACTTGTGCCGCAGTATTTGGTGCATAAACATTACTAGTCAATAGTGCCATTGCTGTGGTCACTGCCGCTTTATTGACTGGTCCACCTAAGTCAAATCCAACCATTGCGCCAACGACCGCTGCCATAACGATGGCATTCCCACCACTTAAACCGTTCAACCATGATTCTAAACCAACGTTCAATGCTGCAAATGGCGTCCCAATCACATAATTGACTAATAGAACGGTGATCAATGTGCCTAATACTGGTACTAGAAATACTGGTACAACGGATGCCATTGATTTTGGCAATTTGATTTTGTTTTTGATCAACAAGCACGCATAACCAGCAATCAGACCAGAAACGATGGCGCCTAAAAAGCCTGCATTGATATCTTTCACTAGCATCCCACCAATTAAACCAGGAGCAATCCCTAATTTGTCTGAGATCGAATAGGCAATAAATGCGGAAATCACTGGGAACATCAAACCAAGGGCTGTGCCACCGAAGCCATCTAAACTATGCAATAAACGAATGATTGCATTACCACTCTCGCCATGAGAACCGTCCCAAATATCAACAATCCCGTAAAATGAACCACCCACACGAGAAATGGCCATGATGACCGCTCCAGCGATTACCAAAGGTATCATATAAGAAATTCCTGTTAAAACATGATTTTTGATTTCACTTGCTATTTTTTTCATTTACTTTCTCCCCCACTGATTAATTGATTAGTCGATCATTCCTAAAGCTTCTTCGATGACTTTTTCGGCATTCTTGATTGGTGCTGCGACTGGTACTTTTAAGATTGTTTTTCCTTTGAAACGCTCTTCATTTCTCACTTTTGTATCCACTGCAAAAATAACGACTTCGCCAATGTTGCAATCTTTTTCAGTCAATTCATTTTCGATACCTGTTGCTCCTTGTGTTTCCACTTTGATCAAATCTCCACGTTTTGCTGCTGCTTTTTTAAGTGCTTGGGCTGCCATATACGTATGAGCGACCCCTGTAGCACAGGCTGTAACTGCGATAATTTTTCTTTTCATCTCTTTTTCCTCTTTTCATTTGTTTATTCGCTTAATAGTTTCGCGATTTGTTGTTTATCTGTCTCATTTTTTAACTGTGCCGTAATGTCATCATCCATCAATTTCATCGCAATTTCAGATAAGATCCTTAGATGAGTATCCCCTTTTTGTGACTCTGGGATCGCCAATAATATGACCACAAAGACTGGCTCTTCATCTAATGATTGCCAATCGATTGGTTGTTTCAATCTAGCAAAAACAATTGCTGGCTCACTGACTGCTTCACTTTTCCCATGAGGAATGGCAATATTGTTCCCAATGCCTGTCGTCGAATGTTCTTCTCTTTCTAATACAGACTGGATATATGCTTCTTTGTTGTTGATTAAGCCGTTATTCGTTAGAACTTCCCCTAATTGACGAATCGTTTCTTCTTTGGTTGTACTCTCCATATCTAAAAAAATATGATCAGAAGGTAGTAAAGTTGCAATGCTCATATTAAAATTCCTCTTTCAAATAGTTTTTGATCTCATTTTTTGTTCCCTTTAACAAATAGTTTTTTTCACCAGATTCGATGATCTCTAGCATGACATCATAGATTTCTTCCAGCTCTTGTGCTGTTTCATCTTTAATACAGATGAAAAATAAATATTTGACTTTCGTTTCTCCCCACATCAATTCATTAGCTAATCGTAAAAAGACGATCGCCGATTTTTTAACATATTTAGGGGCCCCGTGTGGTGTTGCAAATTTTCCAAAAGAGGTAAAAGAAAGCTGTTCTCTTTCTAAAGAAGAAGAGATGATTTTTTCTTCTGCGTATCCTTTTTTAATCAATTGTTGTCCTACGAATTGGATCACTTCTTGATAGTCTGTGAATGAATGATCCAAAAAGATCAAGTCATCTTTGATCAACTTCCCAAAGTGATTCGTTGATTTGATTGGTTTATTTTGGGCATTTTTTAAAAATTGCTCGATTTTCTGACGTTCTAATTTGTTGAGAACCGGTGAAACATTGATCGTTGGTATCGTCTCTAGGTTCAAGTTGACAGTCGATATCACCAGATCTTCATCGATCGATGTCTGCATCAACTCTTGGATCGAAAGTATCCTAGAAATTTCGATCTTCTCATAATTTCTACGAAGTCGGGCAGCCAAGAGTTGTGAGGTGCCTTTGCCACTGCTACAAACAAGTAAGACACTGACTTTCTTTTGATGTTTTTCTTCTTTTTGCTCTTTCATTGCTTGGATATGGACAGCAAGAAAAGCGACTTCATCTTCTGGGACGTTGATGGAAAAATCTTGGCTTAAGGCATTCGCTAATTGGATGGCTTCTGTAAAAGCCACAGGAAAGTTTTTCTTCACATCTTGTAAAAAAGGATTATGGATCAATAATCCTTTTTTGATACGCAAGACTGCTTCTTTGATGTGCGTAACTAACCCTAAAATGATACTTTCGTTGTAAAGGGTTACATTTTCGTGAATCAATTGGCGAATGTGTTCATCTGTCACTTCATGCATTTGCTTCGTTTGTTCAAGCAATGTATCACCTTCTAAGTGTAAGAGAATATAACGGACTTCAGAAGAAGGTAATGTCAATAAGAAAGTTTTTTCTAATTTTCGAATGAATAAATCAAATGGTTTATTTTCTCTGACTTTTCCAAATACTCCTTCACTTTCTAAATAGTTATCTTCTCTTACGCGATCAATCATAATCAACAGATGGAGCAATAATGAATGGTAGGTCGTATCATTCAACCTTATTTGTGCCTCTCTTAGGTATTCCTGTAATAATGTATCAACTAATGTGATGTTCTTCATGTCGATGAACTCATTGACAAAAGGAGGAATGCCTTGGATCGAGTGTAGATATAGTTGATTCTTTTTGGTGATTTTCCAATTACTACCCCAAAAATAGTAGATTAGATCAAATGCTAAGCGTCTTTTTTCTTGCTCTGATAAGTTTAGAAATGAACCTTTACCAGGCAGGCGATCGATGCTAACGTTGAAATGGCGGAAAATCTCATGGACTTGGTTCATATCACCTTCTAATGTCGATTTGCTTATAAATAGTGTATCTTGTAGTGCTTGGCGAGTGAAATAGGTCTTTTTTTTCAAGAGTTCAAAACAGAGGAATTGGATACGTTCTTTTTTAGAAGCTGGAACTGTTACCATTGTCGTCGTATCAAGCTCACTTAGTACTTCGTTTGGATCACCGTTGATCGAGACACCAACTCGTGGTTTTCTAATTAGTTCGATGGTTGTTCCGCTAAATAGTTCATCGATCAATTTTAATGATTGTGAAACTGTTTTATTCGATAAATTCATGTGTTTCGCTATTTTTGTGACCGTCGTATGTTCGTTCATCAAAATATATTGAATGATTGCTTTTTCTCGTTCCTTGATCATCACACTATCACCTCATCTACATTTCCTATCTTAGCTTGTCTACCGATTTATGAAAACACTTACTTTTACCGTTTTGAATACAGTAAATCATAGGTTTAGCCGTTAACTTGACGACCACCATTCATTTTCTAGTTCTGGTCCTTCAATGAACCATGTAATTGTTTATTAAGTATAGACGAAAAAAAATACCTGTCAAAGTGCAGACTATCAGTAATAGTCTTTTACTTTGACAGGTAATGCTTTCCCCTTCTGTCATGTATAAGGGTAGTACAAGCGTTTCTTATGATTCATCTTCGGGTAAGTTTTCAGTTGCGAATGCCAAGTGGTGATCAAACAAAGTGATCGTTACTTTCGATTTTGGCATGATTTTACCAGCTACGATTTCTTTAGCCAATGGCGTTTCAACTTCTTTTGTGATGAATCGTTTCAATGGGCGTGCGCCATATGCAGGCTCGTACGCATTTTCTGCAATCCATGTTTTTGCTTCGTCACTGATTTCCAAAATGATTTCTTGATGTTCTAAACGATGTGCCAAATGAGAAATCATCTTGTCAACGATCCCTTTGACATTGTTTAGACTTAATGGCGTAAAGAGGATCGTGTCATCAATACGATTCAAGAATTCTGGTTTGAAATGACCACGAAGGATCGTTCGCACTTGTTCTTCGACTTCTTCTGGAATCGTTCCTTCTGGGGTGACACCTTCTAACAATAATTGAGAACCGATATTGCTTGTCATGATCATCACCGTGTTTTTAAAGTCAACGAGACGACCTTTGGAATCCGTCAAACGACCATCGTCTAATACTTGTAATAAAATATTGAAGACGTCTGGATGTGCCTTTTCAATTTCATCAAGCAAAACGATCGTATATGGGTTTCGTCGCACAGCCTCTGTTAGCTGTCCACCTTCTTCGTAGCCAATGTAGCCTGGAGGCGCACCAACTAAACGAGAAACGGCATGTTTTTCCATGTATTCACTCATATCGATCCGCACCATATGCTCTTCAGAATCAAACAAGTTTTCTGCTAAAGCTTTTGCTAGTTCGGTTTTACCGACACCAGTTGGTCCTAAGAATAAGAATGAACCCAATGGTCGGTTTGGATCTTGTAATCCCGCACGAGAACGAATGACCGCATCACTTACTGCGTCTACCGCTTCATCTTGCCCAATGACACGTTTATGAAGAGTTTCATTCAACTTGATTAGTTTTTCGCGTTCACCTTCCACGAGTTTTGTTACTGGAATCCCTGTTAAACGACCTACGACTTGAGCAATTTCATTTTCAGTGACAGATTCTTGTACCATCTTGATGTCACTGTCTTTTGTTTTTGCTTCAAGTTCTGCTAGTTCTTTCTCTAATTGTGGAATGGTACCATGACGCAAAACAGCAGCACGCTCAAGATCATAATTGTTTTCTGCGTCTTCTAATTCATGTTTTGCCTTATCGATTTCTGCACGTTTAGAAGAAACGGTATTTACTTCTTCTTTTTCAGTTTCCCACTGCATCTTCATCGCATTGGCTTCTTCTCGAAGATCGGCTAGTTCTTCTTGTAAGTTCTTCAAACGTTTTTTACTTGCATCATCAGATTCTTTCTTCAAAGCTGCTTCTTCGATCTCCAACTGCATCAATCGACGAGTCACTTGATCTAATTCCGTTGGCATGGAATTCATTTCCACTCGGATCGTAGCACTTGCCTCATCGATCAAATCAATGGCTTTATCAGGTAAAAAGCGGTCTGTGATATAGCGATCGGATAATGTAGCTGCCGCAACCAAAGCATTGTCATGGATATTGACGCTATGGTGGATCTCAAAACGCTCTTTCAATCCTCGAAGAATACTGATCGTATCTTCAACAGTTGGTTCCTTAACTAATACTTTTTGGAAACGGCGCTCTAACGCTTTGTCCTTTTCCATGTATTGGCGGTATTCATCTAAAGTAGTCGCCCCGATCAAATGAAGTTCCCCACGAGCTAACATCGGTTTAAGCAAGTTACCGGCATCCATACTACCTTCCGTTTTTCCTGCACCGACGATATTGTGGATCTCATCGATGAACAAGATGATCCGTCCATCGCTTTTCTTCACTTCTTTCAAGACTGCTTTTAAGCGTTCTTCAAACTCCCCACGGAATTTTGCTCCAGCAATCAAGGCACCCATATCTAAAGAAAAAATGGTTTTATCTTTTAAGTTTTCTGGTACATCTTTGCGAACGATACGTTGCGCTAATCCTTCAACGATCGCTGTTTTACCAACACCAGGTTCCCCGATCAACACAGGGTTGTTTTTAGTTTTACGTGACAAGATCCGGATCACATCACGAATTTCTTCATCTCGGCCAATGATCGGGTCCATTTTGCCACTACGAACTTGTTGGACGAGATCGACACCATATTTTTCTAACGCTTTATATTGTTCTTCTTGATTTTTTGAGGTCACACGCTCTCCTCCCCGCATGTCTTCGATATTTTTACGCAATTCTTTTTCATTCAGTCCCTGTTTTGTCAAATAAACAGTCAGTGGATAATTTTTTAATTTCATTAAAGCTAATAGCACGATCTCAGTGGATAAGAATTCATCACCAAAACTTTCTCTCAATTGATCCGCTTCATTCAATAAATGAAAAAGATTTTGACTAAGATTTTGTCCGTATTGGACATTGCTGCCTGAGACTGTTGGATACTCATCTAACACTCGATCAATCTCTTGTTCAAACGCATCTGCATCGATACCTGCATCTGTATATAGATTACGGCCAAAATGATTTGGCTGTAAAAAGATCTTCCATAAATGAACGATGTCGATTTCTTGATGTTTTCTTGTCATCGCTACTTGTTGTGCTTCTGCAATCGCTTCTTGGAGCGTAGTTGTCATTTTTTCACTATTCATATATTTCCCTCCTGTAGTAGAAGTTGTTTGGTCAAAGTCAACTATAACTTTCTCTAACGTCTATAACATCCGTCTAAAGTCTCGTTTTCTTTAACCTTTACATGATTATTATACTCATTTGGTCAGCTTTGGTCAAAGATTATACTCTCGATTATTAAAAAATTTGAGAAAAAAGTTACGGTAAATTTTGTCTGTCACTCTATACCAAATAAACGTCAAAAAAGAAACCTCTATAAAATAAGGGCAACAACCACAAGCATTTATAGAACAATTTCGTGATTGTTACCCTTAATTCTAGAGGTTGATTCTATTCCGACCTAGAGGTATTTATTTCTGATGATTGCTTAGCACAAACTAGTTGATTCATCGAAATCTAGTCATGATGATTGATTTTGATGAGCGAGGATTGAAATAAAGTGACTGATATTTTTATATGAATCATTTAAACCAATTCCGCCTTTTTTAGGCATTTTGATTATGTTGATCTTTTCAGTGTAATTGGCAAAGGCAGGATTCTCTTCAGACATCGCTGCTACACTGGGAATTCCTTGTTCGCTGAAGGCCAAGGCTAATTGGGCTGCCATCATGCCAAAATTAGCATAATGCATCGCGGTCCACAAAGAACAGCATCTGCACTAAATTTTTTGGCAAATCCTACAAATTTTTTATTCACCTCTTCTTGGTGATCGAGATAATACTGATCACCACAATACAATGTAGCAATGATTTCTGTATCGTGTTCTTGAAAAAGTGGATTTAAGGTACGCCCAGGTCCAAGGGCTGTTTTTTTGCCTCCAGGAGATAGCTGGGCATTTTCATCACTGCCCAAGCCTGCAGTTAAATGATTGAGAATCAAGACTATTTTTTTCATTCCTACGGCCTCTTTTCCTATAAATCATCAAAATCGAATTCGTCAAAATCGATTTCTTCTTCTTCCTGTATCGCCTCTGCTTCTTCTTTTAAATACTGATTATCTAGCACTTTGATAAAAGGATAATAAATAGCCATTCCTAGTAGGATCAGTAATGCTTGCAAAACAGATGCCTGCCACCCACTAACTATGAAGCCAGAGATGATCGGTGGTGTTGTCCACGGCAGTTGAATACCATTTGTATAGTTTACTAATCCTAAATCCATACAAAAATAGGAAATGATGATATTGATCGTGGGTACGAGTGCAAATGGAATAAGTAAGACTGGATTTAAAACAATTGGTAAACCAAAAATAATCGGTTCATTGATTCCAAAAATCCCTGGTACTAGTGACAATTGCGACAGTTTTTTCACTCGTTGGCTTTTGCATACTAGAATCATGACTAGAATCAATGAAAGCGTAGATCCCCCACCACCAAAAGTAGCAAACATATCTTGAAATTGACCTGTGATGATATTTGGTATATCTGCGCCATTTTTGAAAGCATCTAAATTTTCAACGGATAGTGCTCGTAAAATCGGATTGAATACTGCCCCAACCACACTCGAACCGTTGATACCGAAAAACCAAAAAAAGTGCAAGAATAAGTAGGCTATGATCATCGCGCCTAGAGTATTTCCTAAGCTAAGTAAAGGAGTTTGTAGGAACTTAAATAGTATTTCTTGTAAATTACCATATGAGGTTAGATTGGCTAACCAATTGACAATCATAAAAAGAGTAACAATCACAAAACTTGGGATCAACGCTTCAAAGGATTGTACGACGGTTGGTGGCACACCTTCTGGCATTTTGATCGTCCAACCTTTACGTAATAAAGCGACAAAGAATCGGGTAGCAACCAAAGCCACGACCATCCCTAAGAACAGGCCACTAGAGCCCATCCAACGTAATGGCAAGCTTCCTACTTCATAGACTTCAGTGGAGCCTTCTGGTGTAAACAGGGTTGTAAAAGGGGTCACGATAAAAAAAGCGACCAATGAAATAATTGCCGCTTGCATGGCATCTACTTTAAATTGTTTTGCCAGACTATAGCCAATACCCCCAACTGCTAAAATCGTCATAATATCAAAACTTGCCGTGGCAGGCATATTCAACATCGTTGACCAGTTATCTCCGAGAATATGGCTCATCGTTTCATTCCAATTTGGAATTGGAAAATTAGTCAAAACTAAAAAGAGCGATCCTACGATCAATAAGGGTGTTGATAGCAAAAAACCATCACGAATCGCAATCAAATACTTGTTTTCACCGATTGTTTTCGCCATTGGTGTTAACACACGTTCTAACCAATCCAAAAATTTTTGCATGTTTCTTCCTCCCATCCAGTTGCTTTATTTTTGTTTGAGGACATAATTCTTCGATCGAAAATCTCATTTTGCCACTCTACTTTGTCGCTTTTGATTTTTTGATCAAACCCAAGACATCTTTCAACGCTTTTTCTCCGTCCATCATGCCATATGTTTCTGGAGCAATCGTGCCAACAGGAATCCCCATTGGGTCAAACGTTTCTTTCATTTTACTCGCTAAATGACGGACTTGAGGCCCTAATAAAATAGCCACAGGTTTTTCTTGTGCGACTTTTTCTTCCGCATGGATCGCAGGAAAAGCGGCAATTTCTAATGGCATTTTGTGTTTTCTGACGACGTCCATCATTTTATTGACCATAATACTTGTTGACATTCCTGCTTCACAAAACAAATAAATTTTTTTAGTTGTCATATTTATTCCTCCATTTTATTCTTGTTAACCGTTTATCCGATTCGCTGTTAAATTGGTGCTTTGATACGTGCTTCATAGGCATCAAGCCATTCTTGCGTGATTGGTGTGATCACTGTCGTCTGATCTGGACCAGGGTTAGCCATGAAAATTGCTGGTTCTTGAGCCATCGTTGCAACACTAAATGTAAATTCAACGTTCGTAGCTACCCCCCATTCGCCATATTTATCTAATGCTATTAACGAGAACGCCCCCGCTTTGCCATAACGTTTGCGCAATCGCTCATCAAATCCATAAACGGCTCGATCACAAGCCACTTGTGGCGTACATCCATTCCCCATCAATCGAACGATTTCATAAGAGAGACAGCCCTTCATAAGATCTTCCCCTAAGCCTGTAGCTGCTGCACCGCCAATCGTACTATCCACATAAAATCCCGAACCAGATAATGGCGAATCTCCTACACGTCCATGTTTTTTCATAAACAAACCGGAACTGGATGTTCCTACTGCCATCTGTTGTTGCGTATCGAGCGCGACAACTCCGACCGTATCATGGCCATCATAAGGATCTAAATTCAACGTGGCGATTTCTTTTACTCGTTGTTCCCATATTTTTTTTGCACGTGCCGTTAACATATTTTTTCGTTCAAAACCAGATAGCATTGCATATTCTGTTGCTCCTTGCCCTACTCGAAAACTATTGAATTTTTCATCGCTTAATTGCCGAGCAACAGAAATCGGATTGGCTACATCAGTAATCCCAGCAACTGCACCAATCTTAAATGTTTCTCCATCCATAAAAGCAGCATCCATTTCTACGATCCCTTTTTCATTTGGTAACCCACCATAACCAACGGATTTATAAAATGGATAATCTTCTACCACTTTGATCGCCGTTTCCACAGCATCTTTACATGAAAACTGTGCTTCTAATTGTTGTTTAGCGGCCAAGACACCTTCATGTGCCATGCGCCAGGTTGCAATCATTCCCCACATTTTTTTCCCTCCATCACCTAACATTTGTAGCGCTTTCAAGCATATTCTATATGGTATATACTATTATGTCTATACTAAAAAACGAGTTTCTTTTTAAAACTCATCGTTTTATTAGAAACTCGTTTTACATGAAATTTATTTTTCAATTGTTTATTCTATCTGAATGTTTTATTCTGTTAATGCTTGGAGGCTGCGCATGTAGATTTCTAAATTTGTTCTTAAATCTGCGGAATCCATATATTCATTCGCCGTATGGGCAATTCCTTTTTGCCCTGGAAATGAAGGGCCAAATGCTAAGATATTCGGCATTTTACGCGCATACGTGGCGCCTGTTGTTGTCACTGGTTTAGGATCATTACCGGTGACTTGATGATAGATTGTTGAAAGTATATCGATTTTTTTTGACTCTTCCGTCCGACAAAATCCAGGAATACTACGAACGACTTCTAAATCAACACCTAAAGGCAATTGGTTTTTCAAACGTGACACGACTTGTTTTTCTGATACGGTCACCGGGTAACGTAAGGCAATTTCTAATAGCAAGCCTTCTGGAGACTTTTGCAGCACAACAGGTGTCAAAATCAACTTGCCTGAATCTTCGTCTTCAAACGCTAAATCGATCCCTTCTCCAAAATGTTTTTGATGAAAGCTTTGACAAATCCAGCGGAAATAACCCTGTGCAACTGGCGGGATCATTCGTTCTTCAGTTAGTTTTGTCGCCAAGATCGTGATAGCATTTTCTCCTAACTCAGGCGCGTTACTTGGTGCTCGTTTACCACTGGCGCTTATTTCTTTTTTGGCAATTCTCACGTGCAATTGGTCTGGAACATGATCACGGAACTGGTCCCCTTCGAATCGACTGATTTGTTGATGTTCCTCTTCAGGTAAAGTAAAGTGGAGTACAACATTTACGATACCACGTTCGCCATAGACCACAGGATATTTACAATCGGGCGTGAAACCAAATGACGGAGGGCTTTCCTCGGCTAAGTAATGAGAAATATCTGACATGCCACTTTCTTCATCCGTTCCAAAGATGATCCGCAGATTCTTTTTTGGCTGGTGACCTAGGTCTTTTAATAGTTTCATGCCATACAGACAACAAATGATAGGCCCTTTGTTGTCTAATATTCCTCGACCATAAAAACGATCCTTTTTCTCACTGAGATCAAACGGTGGAAACTCCCATCCTTGACCAGCAGGGACAACATCGAGATGTCCCAGAACCCCGATATACTCACTTCCATCATTTCCCCACTGGGCATAGCCGATCGCATCATCGATTACTTTTGTTTGGAACCCATATCCGGCACTTTTGTCCATGACCAAAGAAAGAACCGAGCGTGCTTCTATACCAAAGGGTGCTCCTGGTCCAGCTTTTGATTTAACACTAGGAACTTGCATGACTTGTTTGAGTAAATCCAGAAAATCCAGCCAATTCTCTTCAATTGCTGTGTTGATTTGATCCATTTTTCACCTCTCATTTTTGACGTATCAATGTATTCTTAAACGTATATTGATCTGCACGATAAAAAGACGTGTCGAACAATATCGGTTTAGCAGAAGGAGAATAAGTCATCGAATGGACGAGAAGCATTGGATCATCTTCTGATACATGCAATAACTTGGCAATATCTGGCGGACTTATAACTGCTTCAACTTCTTGATGCGCGTAGCCAATCTCAATGTTTTCTTCAATTATTTCATACAATGAAGATGCCAGCTGAGCTTGAGGGATCTCACCACTTTCATTTTGCAAATAACGTTTTAGTATATAGAGGTTTTCTACTGTCATTGGTTCATCATCAAAGTAACGTAAACGAGACAGATAAACCATGGCTTCATTTCCATAGTCAGCGAACATCTGGCGAATCTTCAGCGGTACTTCTTTTATGATTCCAACTTGCAATACTTCTGTCCGGGTCTTTTTTCCTTGAGCCTTGGCAGTTTCAGTAAAACTTTGTAAGCCACCGGAACCGCTTTGGATCTTCGGTTGCTTCATAACATAAGTTCCTTTTCCTCTTTCTTTCACTAAAATATTTTGACTGATCAAAAGATCAATTGCTTTGCGCACCGTCAGTCGACTGCATTGAAATTCTTCCGCTAAATCATAATCTGAAGGTAACTTTTGACTGGTCACGTAAGTTCCATCATTGACTCGTTGTGCAATTTTTTCAGCTATATCTTGGAAAACCGCTTGTTTTTTCACTTTATTACCTACTTTCTAACTACGTATCATTCATCAAACAGTCGATTCGTTCTGACACCAAAAGTCAAACGTCTAAAAGTTGAACGGTTAAAAAATGAAAGAGCAACTTTTATCGTCTTTTATCCTGTTTGTAGGATGAGTAAAATCAAGAAAATCTTTCTTGTCGAGAGCTAAGCTTTCTATTTATTTTATATACAGTATATACCATTAAGTATAGACTTTCAGCAACTAATCGAGGGATTTTAATTTTACCCTTCCGGTGTTGATTGTT
The DNA here is from genome assembly GCF_051714725.1 of Enterococcus sp. AZ095b. Classification (NCBI taxonomy): domain Bacteria; kingdom Bacillati; phylum Bacillota; class Bacilli; order Lactobacillales; family Enterococcaceae; genus Enterococcus; species Enterococcus sp. AZ095b. The sequence continues at coordinate 1,615,009 of NZ_JBIOSL010000001.1, forward strand.
TCTTCCATACATTTGGGAAACTGGCTTGTTTTAGAGATAGCAACGTCTAGCCTATTCTGCGTGAAAGCAATTGTTGAACAGATATTGTTCAACAAACAAAAAAGAATCAATCTAAGCATTTTCAGCTCAGACTGATTCTCCATTTGAATTCTCCTTGAAAGATGTTCAAATTATTTAAATTTTCCCCTTTGTACGCTTTTTTTCTGCCTTTACTTCATGGATCTCTTGACGTAAGATATTCCGTCTTTCTGCAATCACATAGAAAAATCCATAAATGAATGGCAAGATGAACGAGCCAAATCGATAAAGCAATAAGGAAGAAACAGCATCTACCGTTCCAACAACAGGTCGAAAGAGCAATAGATAAACAAATTCAAACGAGCCAATGCCTGCGGGTGTTGGTAAGACTCCTGATAAAACCACTGCAAAGCTGATAAATGAAAATGTCAAAAGAAAATCAAGATGTGGATGATTTTCTACTAAAAACAGATAAGGCATCACATACCAACAGAGTAGTTTTAGCAGGTTCCAACAATAGATCCTGATCAATGCGGTGCGGTCCTGGATGATCGTTTGCACCGTTTCTCTCAGTGAATAGATCTGGCTGTTGCACGTATCGACCCAGTGACGTAAACGTTCAGTTTTGAATAAACGATTGGAAACTTTGACGAAAAAAACTTGAAGATTCAAACTGACGGAGACGGTCACAAGAAATAAAATGATCAAAGCCGTCAAAATGATACCAGCAATGATAAACCAAATCATATTTGGTGCCTTTTCGTAGAACAAAGAAAATTGAACAATCAAGCCAATGACTGCATAAGTGATCACCGCTAATTTATACATGATCATATGCAGGGCAGTGACTCCTGCTCCTTGAGAAAACTTCATCCCTTTTTTATTGTAAAAATAAATTTCTGAGATCAGAGTACCCGTTCCAAATGAGACAATCCGATAAAAGGCAATATAACAAGACGTCCAGAATCCATCACTTGTACTGAAGGATTTGGAAAACGGCTTGGCGATCTCTTTGATTGAGCGACCTTCTACAATTTGATAAAGTGTACCGAAAAAAAACATCGCCAGAAGCACTTGGACACTTGTTGAAAGCAACTCCTTGAAAATATCCGCAAAAGATTGGTTGATCAAATAATAAATAATAGCGAGAATAATAGTCAATAATAATAAATTAATGATGATTTTGATTTTTGTTCCTTTAGTAGACATGTACGACTCCTTAATGGAAAAAATAGATCAAGACGAGATCAATCATGATTCCTAACATGAAAACGATCGTGAACTTCTTTTTTTTAGTTTTGTGACGAAACATGCGTTGTGCGAACAAACCGCCCAAACCACCGCCTAACAAGCTAACAAACAACAAATTACTTTCTGGTACACGCCAAGCGCCTTTTTTTGCCTGACGTTTATCATAACCCATCAAGCCAAATAGATAAACATTCACAATGAATAAATAAAACCATAAGGGATTATGCATCAATACTTCCATCAACTTCCTCCAATTATTGCTCATCTTTTGGTACATAGATCGTTATACCTTCTGGGATGACTTTTAATTCGATCGGTAAGTCATCTGTAGTATCACCATCCGTCCGAGTCGTCACTTTCTTTTCTCGTGCCTGGATATTGACTTGACTAGCTGTCAGATATTTGATTCCAGGAACAGAATAGATCTTACCTTTGATCATACGTGGGAGATAAAATGCAAACCGGAAAAAATCTAATGAGGGCACGATGGTGATGTGGAACTTGCCATCATCTGGCGCAGCAGAATCATCGAAACCAGTAAAACCGCCTACTGAGTTGGACATCGTGATCGTCAACAACTGTGCTTTTCCCTTCCAATGCTCTTCTTCCGTTTTGATATCCAAATGATATTTTTTCTTTTTTAGCAATAATTTTACGAAACGTTTGATAAAGATCCATGAACCATATTTTTGCTTTTCTTTTTGGCTGATCCAGACCGCTGTGTCTGCTAATATGCCAATAGTCAAAGTAGAAATGACTACTTTATCATTCACTTTCCCATAATCGATTTTGCGGATCGATTCCTCTAACATCATTGCTGCTGCTTCTTCTTTCTCAAAAGGAATGCCTAACACTTTCGCTAAGTTATTGATCGTTCCACCAGGTAATAAGCCAACATGGTAATGGTCTAATTCATCTTGGAATGCTTGGATGATATGGTGGATCGTGCCATCACCACCAATGATGACTAGTGTATCTACCTCATGTTCTTTTGCTTTTTTCCTCAATGTTTCATCTTTGATCGACGGTCCAGTTTCTGTTAGATAAACCTCTAGTTCTGGTCGGTGTTTTGCGACGTACTCCTTGAACCATTCTGCTAATTGTTCCCCTTCATCCTTTCCTGAACTTTTGTTATAAAATACCAGTAACTTCTTCATAAACCATATTCCTCCTACTTTCCTACAAAAAACAAAGGGAGTGGATGCGAAATAAACGCTCACCCTCCCCCATGAACAGTGATTCGAGCACTGACTAAAATAGCCTCGAATCAATCATATGTCAATGCAGTGTAGCAATCAACCAATAATGTGAGATTATTGGTTGAAATTTAATCTTTTTTATCAATGAAACGGATCAATTACACCTGCGTATTCAACTCCGCGATTTTAACAATGACATCTGTCGCTTTTTCCATGACTTGTAGAGACACAAATTCAAAACGTCCGTGCATGTTTTCGCCACCTGCAAATAGATTTGGTGTTGGTATCCCCAGATAAGAGATTTTTGAGCCATCTGTCCCACCACGTACCGGTTCAATCACTGGCTTGATGTCTAGTTCGATCATTGCTTTTTCAGCTAGATCAACGATACTCATATCCTTTTCGATGATTTCACGCATATTGTAGTATTGATCATACATTTCTACTTGAATACGCTCTTGGTCAAACCGTTGATTCATTTTTTCTTGAATGCTTGTGATCATTGCTTTTCTTGCTTCAAATGACTCACGTTTATGGTCACGGATGATATAGCTCATTTTCGCCTCTTCTGGACTACCATTCAAAGCCATCAAATGGAAGAATCCTTCATAACCATCTGTTTTTTCAGGAACTTCATCAGCTGGTAATTCATTGTGGAAGTCGATCGCTAATTGTAAAGCATTGATCATTGTATTCTTCGCTGTACCGGGATGGACATTTTTCCCTTGGATCGTGATGTTTGCTTGCGCTGCACTAAACGTTTCGTATTGTAACTCTCCTAAAGGTCCACCATCGATCGTGTAAGCAAAATCCACGTTGAACTGTTCTACGTCAAATTTGTCCGCACCAACTCCGATTTCTTCATCTGGACCAAAAGCGACTTTGATCTCCCCATGAGGAATGGAAGGATTTTTCAACAAAATCTCCATAGCTGTCATGATTTCTGCAATACCTGCTTTGTCATCTGCGCCTAATAATGTCGTACCATCAGTTGTGATCAACGTATGGCCATCATAATTTTTTAAATTAGGGAAATCTTTGACATTCAAGGTAAAGCGCCCTTCTTTATCTAGAACGATCGTTGATTCTCCATCATAATTTTCAATGATCTGAGGATTTACACCTACTGCATTGAAATCAGCTGTATCCATGTGAGCAATAAAACCAATCGAACGTACGTCATGATCGATATTACTAGGTAGTGTAGCTATCACAAAACCGTTTTCTGTATTATATGTTACATCAGACAAGCCTAGATCTTCTAATTCTTTTTTCAAAACTTGCGCAAACTCTACTTGCGTTTGGGTAGATGGCGTAGTATGACTTGTTGGATCGGATTGTGTTTCCGTTTTGACATATCTTAAAAATCGCGGTAATAAGTTCTCGTACATAAATGACTCTCCTTTTTATTTAAATTCAAATGGATTGGTCGATGTTTCTGAAACAAAAAAGTCAACCGTCCAATTCTCTTCGTTTTTCCACTTTTCAAACTTCTCTACAAATTTTTCCTTACACAATGATTCGATATAATGGCCAGGATCAATTGCAGCTAATCCCGCACTTTGCATATCTTGCGCTGTATGGAAATAAATATCGCCAGTAATATAGACATCCGCTCCTTGAGCCAAGGCTGCGGGATAAAACTTCTCACCACTTCCACCACAAATAGCGACTCGTTTGATCATTTTTTGTGGACTTGTCGTTGGGCGAACCACACGTAAACCTTCCAATTGAAAAACTTCTTTTACATGGGCTGCGAAATTATCCAAGCTCTGTTCTTTTGCTAGTTCCCCAATACGACCTAATCCCCAGGTTTTAACTGGTGCATCGATCGAGAACAAATCAAATGCTGGTTCTTCGTAAGGATGTGCTGCAAACATCGCTTGTAAGACTTTCTCTTCTATATTTTCTGGGAAGATCACTTCGACTTTGGCTTCTTGGACTTGTTCCCCACGGCCGACTTCACCAATTGTTGGATTCGCTCCAGCTTTTGGACGGAATCGACCTTGGCCAATCGAGGTAAAACTTGTACTATCATACTCTCCTTGTTCTCCGGCCCCCGCTTTTGCTAAGGCAGCTCTTAAACGCGGAGCATCCTCCACTGGAAGATAACTGATCAATTTTTTGTAGCCACGTTCATGTGTTCGAACAAGATGACCTGTGACCTCAATTCCTAATTGCTCACAAAACCAATCGTTCAACCCATCTTCAATGATATCCATGTTTGTGTGGGCAGCATAGACTGCAATATCATGTTTCAACAAATCAGCGTACATTTTTTCTTGTGGAGAATCAGTAATCAAGCGTTTGACTGGTCTAAAAATCGGGGGATGTTTTGCAATCAAAAGATCGATCTTTTTCTCAATGGCTTCTGCCACCACTTCTGGTCGGACATCTAAAGTCATCATCACACGTTGGATCGGTTTGTCCAAGGTGCCGATGTGCAACCCAACTGGATCGCCTTCTTCTGCTAACCATTGCGGGCAATAGCTTTCAAATTTTTTGATGAAATCTTGTGCTTTAATGGACATGTCATAAAACCTCCTTGATCCATTCCACCTCTTGTTGGATTGTCTCATATCTGTTTTGTTCACTCGCATTTTTTAATTGCTCTAAGATCACTTCACGTTGTTTAAGCTCACGTTGCCATTTTGCCGAAAAAGCAGCGTTTTTCTCTTCGAGTAAGAATGGCCCAAACATCAGCTCTTTTTCAGAATAGTCGATGGGCTGTTCTTTCTTTTCAGCTACGATGATCTCATAGATTTTTTTGTTTTCTTCGATGATTTCTTCTGCAATGATCTGATAGTTATTTTCTTTCAGCCACGTTCTTAAAGTTTTTTCGCCAATATTGGGCTGTAGAATCAAACGTTCTTCTCCCGATAAGCGCTGGTTTTGTCGACCAGATTCTAAGATGTCGCGAATCAAAGAGCCTCCCATGCCAGCAATCGTGATCGCGCTGATTTGATCGTCCTTTTCGATGGCCTCTAATCCATTGGCCAAGCGTACCTCGATTCGCTCAGACAGTCCATTTTTCATCACCTGTCGTTTTGCCGATTCAAAAGGTCCTTTAACGACTTCTCCAGCTATAGCAAAGTCGATTTTCCCTTTTAGCATCAATGCGACGGGTAAGTACGCATGATCTGAACCGATATCTGCTAAACGAGCAGCTTCCGGTACAAAACGTCCGACAGTTTCAAGACGTTTCGATAACTCTGTGTGATTCATTTTTCCACTCCTTAACTACTGAATGTTTGGATGTCATCCAATTTGTCATGACTTTAGACAAACACTTACTTATTAAAGTTATCCTACTTATTTACATTTTTATGATAACTATTGTTCTTATCTCTATCATAACATTAGTTTATGTTCAATAGAAAAAAGAACTGGGAAAATATCCCAGTCTTTTTTTAGCAAGTAATCAAAAGATTTCGATTGATTCTTTTTTTATTGGGCAGTGATCTCAATGATCGAATTTCCAGGAACTTGTGGAGGGATCGACATCGTCATGACCGCCATTTCTACCAATTTAAATTCGATCTTTTCTCCTTCTTTCAAGGAATCGACACCACCAGTGATTTGATCCACTGAAGCATTTAAGATCACCCCATCATTGCTGAAGGACGTACCGATATTTGCTGGATCTTCTATTTCTTCTACATCTTTGACGGTGATTTGGTATACATCACCTTCCGCTTCGCCGAAGCTTTCGATCGTACCTGTAAACACACTTTGCTTTTGTTCGGTAGAACTATCTGTTTCCACTGTCGATTCTGCATTGATCGAATCGATTGAACCTGTACTTCCTTCTTCGTTGCCGCAGCCTGCCAATGCAAACAAGAGACCGGCAGCAACTAGACCAGTTAAAATAGCTTTCATCATACATCCTCCGTGTAATTTCTTGCGTTACTGCTTTGATGATCCCATCCGGTTATTTCTTCAAGTCCATGGATTCGTTTCATCTTAACTTTGTTCATTTTATGAATTTTTATTGAAAAGGTGAAAAACAGTGACAGTTGAGTAGATACTCCAACCTGTTTCTGTAAAAATCATTTAATGGCATTAGCCATTTCGGCGATTTCGGCCTGTCATTTCGATTTCTTTTGTCAAATAGCGGATTCGTTCCATGATCCGTTTGGCTTTCAACGGTTCCTCATCGCCTCGTTGTGTCACCGTCAAATGCTGTTCTAATTCGTTCATCGTGAAGTTTGAAGAAAAGAACGTTGGCAATTGTTCTTGCATCCGATACTGTAAGATGACACCAAATACTTCGTCACGGATCCAACTACTCATCGCATCCGCTCCAATATCATCGATCATCAAGATCGGCGATTTCTTCACCGCATCTAACTTCTCAGCCACTTGATCTTTACCGATGGCTTGCTTCATTTCCACTGCAAATGTTGGAAAATGAACCAACGTTGTGGTGAATCCTTTGATTGCCAGTTCTTTCGCTGTTGCACCTAAAAGATAGGTTTTCCCGATACCAAAACTTCCGACCAAGTACAACCCTTTGTGAAAGCTTTTAGGATCAGCTGAATATTGTTCAACGAAGTCTAATGCTTCCAAGCTTGCATAGCCACGTCCATCTGTTCGTTCGAAATTTTCAAAGGAAGCAGATTGAATGTCTTTGGGCATATCCATTGCTTTCACACGACTCTTGATCTCTTCTTGTTTTTGACGAGCTAAGAGTGCTTCTGTCGGCACGTAGGTGACGTCGACATAGTGGAAATTCAATGTCAATTTTGGTTCATATCCGGGAGCGATCATGGTTGGATCGTTCGTTTGATATTTTCTTTTTTCTTGGACATACTCATAGAGTTTGGCATAACTTTTTTCGATATCCGCTTGCGTCAATCGGTCTTGATGGGCTGACAGAAAGGCTTGAACATCCGCATCATTCAAAACTTCAGCAATCATCTCGGAATACTTTTCTTGGTAGTTGCGTTTACTGATGATTTTCTTCAGTTCTTTTCCCACATCTTCCATTAGCTCTCACCTTCCTTTTTAGCCAGATACTCTTTGAAGCGACGATCGATCTCGGCTTTTTTCTCTGTACTGATTTGCGTTTCGTCTTTTGGTTGATTGACCCAATCAGGCAATTTTTCTCGCCTTACATTTCGACGATAATTTGACGTGTTGTTTTGTTTTGACGCTTTCGGTTGTTTCGCTTTCGTACTCAAGGTATGGAGATGTTCAATCGCTTCTTCTGGCGTACTGATTTTTTTTTGCGCCCACTCATTAGCGATCGTATTCACGAAGCTCGCATTTAAGCTCGCATGGTTTTTTATAACTAACACATAGTTGATCAAAATGTTGATGACACTGCTAGACAGACCGGATTGAGTGACCAAATCTTGCAACAACCAATTTTCCTGTTTGGAAACATACCCGCCTTTTTCTTTTTTTATCGCTTCGAGATAACGCATCGGTGGGGTTTGGCGTGCGACTTGGATCAATTGTTGTGCAGCACTAGGCAACGCCTGATTGACAGGGACACCTGTTTCAGCAGACTGATCGGTAACCAGAGTGTTGCTCGATTGTCGCAACGTATTCTGCTGTTGCTGCCGTAACAAGACGATCCGTTGGAGTTCTTTTAAAGATACTTCTTCTGTCGTAAAATCAAATGACTGTAGAAGCAACTCTCCTAAAGTCAGTTCATCGAAGCCATAGAGTTGTTGGTATGTTTTCGCTTGTTGCAGAACTGGTTCTGTCAACTGATTGATGTGTTGTTTCTTCAACCAATCGGTTAAAAACGTCCAGTCAAACGAGTCTGAATCTGCGATCAATGATTTGGGTTCAACAGTTGTGAATTGTTGCTGGATCGATTCCACTTGTTCTTGGTTTGCTGCATAGACTGTTTCATTGAACCGATAAACTTCCAAAAACTTCTTAGTGATTTTTTGATAGCCTTCATGCGAAAGATTTTTTGGCTTAAATAATTCCGTCAATTGGTTGAATCGACGTTCGCCAACTTTTTCTAAAAGTAAAAAAGAAAGTAACGTGTCATTGAAAAACGTAGGAACGTCCATCGGTTCTAGCAACTCATAAAGAAAACAATTACCCAAATTTTCATCTTTTTTGAAATAGACTTCTAAAAGACCGATTCCTTCTAATTTTTTTCGTGCCTCATAAAATTGCGGTAATCCACAACTTAGACTACTCAATAAATCGGCGTGTAATCCTTCAGGACCTACGCCAGTTTCTAGCGAGATCTCCGAATACAACGTCAAGTAAAGACTCAACGCTTCTCCCCCGATCAATGGTTGGTAAAGGGATAACAAGGCAGACTTTCCTTCTTCTTTTAAAGGACTGCTTTTTCTTCCTTGGTAAATATTTTTCGGTTGTAATTCTTTCCACGCATTTTCCAAGGAATGCTCCCTCCTTTATTAATTACGCATCATTTTCACTATTACTCGTATCTTTTGCTTTATCAACAATGTCTTGTAATTCTTTCAAAAAGACAGACATATCTTTGAATTGACGATAGACACTCGCAAAACGAATATAGGCGATTTCATCTAAGTTCACTAAATCTTCCATGACGTATTCACCGATCAGATTAGTTGAAACCTCATTTTCGCCAAGACTTCTTACACGATTTTCAACATGGTTGACGATCTGTTCCATTTGTTCCATCGCTACTGGCCGTTTTTCGGCAGAACGGATCAATCCACGTAAAATCTTGTCACGATTGAATTCTTCTCGTTCACCATTTTTCTTGATGACTAATAAAGGTGCCGCTTCAATTCGTTCAAAGGTTGTAAAACGGAAGGAACATTTTTCGCACTCACGGCGTCTTCTTATCGCTCGACCATCGTCAGCTTGACGACTATCGATCACTCTTGAGTTATTATGTTGACATCTAGGACATCTCATCGTAATTTTCACCTCTCTTGGTGTAGTTTGATCGCTTATTTGAATGTACCATATGAAGTTGTTCTATCAGTTGATTTTTAACACCAATTATGAATCATTGGTGTTAAAAAGGCTGGTTTTCAACACTAAGCTTAAAAATTATAAAATATGAAAAGGATTTTTTCAATTTATATCTTATTGCTCAGTTCAAAGTGATTTTCACAACTTCACTGCTTATTGTTTTAGATTTTTTTCCACTGATTTTTTATTGAACTAATTCAAGTGGATCGTAATAAACGTTTTCTTATTACTAACTTTAGTATAACATGAAACAATTAAGCAATGCGACTGTCCCAGTTAAAAAATCGCTTGAACTGAAAGATTTGTTGTGTTTTATCTCAACGAACGAAAACAGACTGGCGTTCAGCACCAGCCTGTTTCTTTTTGATTTTCTATTTTAATCAATGCTTGGGTAATCCTTATAGTTTATCTTCGATTCCCGTGTAATGTTTCATTCGTTCTTCTTCGATTTTTTGTTCTGTTGAACGATGATCGACTTGGGGGTCTTGGTTTACTTCAGGACTTGTTTCTGGATCTTTGCGTTCTGTGGTTAAGTCCTGTCGCTTGGATTCTTTTTCGACATGTTGGTCTTCTAACTCAGCAATTCTCGCCCGGTATTCATCTTCACGAATTTTACCTTCTTCTGCTTGGATCTGTCCCTTTTCCTGTAAATCTTCTTTGTGGAGAATCTCACCAATTTTTTCTTTCGCAGAACCTACTACTTTATCTTTTTGGTTTTTGAATGTACCCATCGTATCATCTCCCCCTCTTTCTTTATATAAATAGCATAGCAAAATGTTGCGATTTACTCAAAGAAAGCGATTAAGCAACAACCATTTTTTGATTTCAGCGGATAAATCTTCCTTGGTTTGGCGATTATCGAATACGATATCCGCACGTTGTTTCTTTTCCTCGATTGACAGTTGGCTTTTCACCCGTTGTTCTGCTTCTTGCTTCGATAATTGATTGCGTACCATCAAGCGTTCGATTTGCTGAGATTCTGGGATATAGACAACTGCGACGGCATCCATATGTGTATCATACTGTCCTTCAAACAATAAAGGAATATCGACAACGATCAACGGATATTGTGCTTTCTTCTCTATGATTTCTTCAGTGATTCTCCCACGGATAAATGGATCTAATACTTGATTCAATTGCTCACGTGCAGTGACAGAGCCGAAAATCAATTGTGCAAGTTTTGCCCGATCTAACTGACCATCCTGTTGGAGGATCTCTTTGCCGAATGCTTGAACCAACGCTTGAAGTCCTGGCGTATCCGGTTCAACGACCTCTCTTGCCACTATATCGGCATCGATCACTGGAAAGCCATATTGTTGGAAAATAGCAGCGGCAGTACTCTTGCCTGTCGCAATTCCCCCTGTCAAACCTAAAACAAATCCTACTTGGGTATTCTTAATTTCTGACATGTTGGACAATAGTGCGTCCCCCTTTGCGCAACTTTCGTTTTCACGATTGGTGTTTGACAACGAATACATGCTTCTCCTGTCTGTCCATAGACATGTAAAGCCACTTGGAAACTCCCTGACTCACCTAACGCATTGAGATAACTTCGGATCGTTGTTCCCCCTGCTTCAACTGCTCGTGACAACACATCGATGATTGCTTGACGGAGTAATTTGATTTCTTTTGGGCGTAAAGAATCAGCTGGTTGCTCTGGATGGATCTTCGCTTCCCATAATGCTTCATCTACGTAGATATTTCCTAATCCTGTGACCAACTTTTGATCAAGTAATAAAGGTTTGATGGCTTTGTGTGACTTTTGTAGCCCTACGGTAAAGTCTTTTAATAAGAATAAATCTGGTAAAGGCTCTGGACCTAATTTCAAGATTCCTTTATAGGTATTGCTCGCTCCTTTTTCAACGATCGTCATGCGGCCGAATTTCCGTACATCGTGGTATCGTAATTGGCTGCCATCTTCAAAAGAAAAAATCACATGTGTGTGTTTGTCGATCGGTTCTTCTTTTTCAAAATATTGATATTTCCCCTCCATCCGTAAATGGGAAATCATTTCATAATGACTCAAGTGAAAAATCAAAAATTTCCCTCTGCGACCAATCGATTCGATCGTTTCACCAATTAACGTTGCTTCAAAAATCGGTACCTCCGGTTGTTCAATGATTTTCGGCCATAGCACTTGGACGTTTTTTATTTTTTTGTTTTTCACTAATTTTTCTAATCCTCTACGGACAGTTTCAACTTCTGGTAATTCGGGCATCCTTTTTCTCACCTACAATTTTCACTTATTTGATTTTGAATCGAACTTATCTGTGACAAAAATAAAAGCTATTTTGTTCCTGAACTTAAAACAGAATAAACGGTGTTCCATAAGCTGACCTTCAACATTAAGCTAAAAATTGTAAAAATATGAAAAGCTATTTTTCATTTTTCTATCTTACTGCTCAGATCAAAACGCTTTTGTCACAACCTTGATAAACAGTGTCCCCGAAGCAACTACTTCAGAAATAAGCCAAGAAACCCAAAAATTTGAAAAACAATTTTCGGGTTTCTCGCCTTATTCTCAGAGCTGGACAGCTCTGTCACAATCTACTCCTGCATCGAACGAACCCGATCCAAGATTTTCCCTCGATGTTTGTCTATCGGTATAAAAGTAAAGAATTATTTGGCTTCATACCATGTTTTGCCCCAGCTGCTGTCTGTGATCAGTGGAACATGTAAAGCAACCGCCTGTTCCATTACTTCGCTGACTAATTTATCTAACATCTCTAATTCACTTTCTGGCACTTCAAAGACTAATTCATCGTGCACTTGAAGTAACATCGTCGCTTGCAAGTCCGATTCTTTCAAGCGTTTGTCCAATTCGATCATGGCGATTTTCAGGATATCCGCCGCACTTCCTTGGATCGGCGTATTGATTGCTGTTCGTTCGGCAAATGAACGAATGTTGTAGTTTCTTGAATTGATATCTGGTAAATAGCGACGACGATGGTATAACGTTTCTACAAAACCTTGATCTTTCGCTTCACGAACAATACGCTCCATGTATTCTTTGACACCTGGATATTTTTCAAAGTACGTATCGATATATTGTTGAGCCGCTTTACGCGTAATGCCTAAGTTTTGTGATAACCCATAATCAGAAATTCCATAAACGATTCCGAAATTGACTGCTTTCGCTTGACGACGCATATTTGGTGTGACGTCTTCGGCTTTTTCAATGCCGAACACACGCATTGCTGTACTTGAATGGATATCTTGTCCTTCTAAAAAGGCAGCTTTTAAATGCTCGTCATCTGAGATATGCGCCAATACACGTAATTCGATCTGAGAATAGTCAGAAGAATAGATCAACCAATCTTCGTTTCTAGGAACGAATGCTTGACGGATCTTGCGACCTTCATCTAAACGGATCGGAATATTTTGTAAGTTGGGATCAACTGAACTCAAACGGCCTGTCTGCGTCAATGTTTGAACATAGCGAGTATGGACTTTCCCGTCCGATTGGATCACTTTCAGTAAACCTTCGACATAGGTCGATTGGATTTTAGCGATTTGGCGATAAATCAAAATATCGTCAACGATCGGTGCTTGCTCACGCAATTGTTCTAAGACATCAACCGCAGTCGAATAGCCTGTTTTGGTTTTTTTGATCACTGGAAGACCCATCTTTTCAAAAAGGATCACACCTAATTGTTTAGGTGAGTTTAGATTGAATTCTTCTCCAGCCTCTTCATAGATTTTTCGTTCGATCTCTCTCAATCGATCCGAAAATTCGATTTTCATTTCTTGAAGACGAGTCGCATCCACTTTGATCCCACTGATTTCCATTTCAGCCAAGATGATCGACAAAGGTAATTCCATTTTTCGGAAAAGATCTTCTTGATTTTTTTCTGCTAATTCTTGACTTAGTTTAGGCGTCAAACCATTGATTGCTGAAACTTTTCGTGCTAGGTGGGCAAAGAAAACTTCTTCATCTTCTGGTAGACCTTTCTTCGCGCCTTTTCCGTAGATTGCTTCATCCGATTGGATATCATGATACCCGTAATGTGACGCTATCCCTTCGATGTCCTCACTTTTCTCGTTCGTATCCAATAAATAAGCACCTAGTAAGACATCAAAGTCGATCCCTTGTAATTTCGTTGCATAGCGGTTCAATGCCACATACGTACGCTTAGCATCATATACATGTTTCAGACGAGTCTTGTCCCCGACCCATGAAAGAAAGGCTTCATTTTCAAAAATCGCTAAGTCATTTGTCACATAGATTTTCTCTGGTGTTCCCCATGCCACACCAACGATGTCTTCTGTATGATAGTTGTCGCCCATCATCTCAACATATAAAGCCATATTTGTCTGGAACATGCTCTCATCATATTCATGGACCACTTCAAACAAAATATCTTTCATTTCTACTTGTTCTTCGACCACATCTAATTTAGCAAGAAATTGTTTGAAATCCATTTCCTTGAAGAAAGGCACCAATTTATCTAAGTCTTTTCCTTGATAGGCAAGGGAGTCAATATCCACTTCTACTGGCGCATCGGTATCGATCGTTGCTAATTTTTTGGACAAGAAAGCTTGCTCTTTGTCATTGATCAGATTTTCTTTCATCTTACTTTGTTTCATGTCGTCGATATGTTCATAGATCCCTTCAACAGAGCCGTATTGATTCAATAATTTGATCGCTGTTTTTTCACCGATCTTTGTTACGCCAGGGATATTATCTGAAGCATCCCCTGCTAATCCCTTCATATCGATGATTTGTTTCGGTGTAAGGCCATCATATTTTTCCGCCACATGTTCTGGCGTATAACTTTCAATATCACTTACACCTTTCACAGTGATATCGACTTTGATTTCTTTTGATGCCAATTGTGTTAAATCTCGGTCACCGGACAAGACAACTACATCGAATATTTCTTTATCCACTTTTTCTGCCAAAGTACCGATGATATCGTCTGCCTCATAGTTCGGTAACTCGTAATACTTCACACCCAGACCGGTTAGAAGCTCACGGATATAAGGCATTTGTTCTTTGAATTCTCCCGGTGTCTTTGAACGGCCACCTTTGTATTCTGCGTACATTTCTGTTCGGAATGTTGTTTTCCCTGCATCAAAAGCAACCAAAACATGCGTTGGTTGTTCTTTTTGCATGACATTTTCAAACATATTATGAAACGCATAGATTGCGTTGGTATGCAACCCATTACGATTTTTAAAACGTTCCAACGAATTGTGCAACGCAAAGAATGCACGAAAGGCCACACTATTTCCGTCAACGAGTAATAATTTATTTTTAGTCATCCGCTTAACTCCTTACTATAAAGTTCTTTCTCATTCTAACAAAGAATGCCAAAGAATGCGAAAAGAAAAAACGGACAGGCAAAAGGTTGTTAGAAAAGCGGTACGTACTAAGGCGTAAGACACCAGTCTTACTTTTTGAATACCGTTTATCCTAGATTGCGAACAAAGTAATTTAGGATAAAAATAGTGATTACTGGTATCGAGGACCCAAAAAAGAACCCACTAGAATTTGACGATCAAATTCTGTGGATTCTTTCTTTTCATATGAGAGATATTTTTATCTTGCTCTTCGTTTATTGCTTAGTTATTACGTCCAAAGATTCGTAAGAATGCCAAGAACAAGTTGATGAAATCTAGATATAGTTGAAGTGCCAAGAATACGGCAATCCCACTATTTGCTTGTCCATTTGATTGAACATATACATTTGCGATCTTTTGGTTATCATAAGCAGTGATACCTGCAAAAATCACGACAAGTAGTAATGAGATGAACAGTTCAACTGCACTACTTCTTAAAATAAAAACATTCAAGACCATCGCAATGATCACACCGATCAACGCTGCCATTCCGGCACGACCCACACCTGATAGATCTTTTTTAGTGAACATCCCGATTGCTGACATCCCAATGAACATCCCAGTTGCTGAAATAAAAGCAGTTGTGATCGTTCCGATATCATAAAAAGCTAATGTAACAGCTAAAACGATACCATTCAATAAGGAATATGCGATAAATCCACCGATTGCTAAGCTTGGATTTTTTTGTGCTTTTGCTCCTAAAACTAAAACCAAAATGATTTGGACAATCCATAATCCCATAAAACCTAATGGAAAATTATTGATGAAGCTTGCTACTTGATAAGGAAAAACTTGGATCGCTAAATAGGAAGTGATCGCACTCAGCGCTAGACCGATTCCTAAAAATCCGTAGACTTTCGCATAAAAGCGGTTGATACTATTTGATATGATTTGATTGTTCATCTTATTCACCTTCACTTTCAAGAGTTAATTCTTGTTCTAATTCTGGTGGTTGTACCATGACTACTGCATCTAATACACGATTGTCTTGTGTATTCGTGGCCTCCACTGAAATAGTCACAACATTTTTCATCTTATCCACTCGAATGACTTCAAACTGAAAAGTCAATGTTTCATAATGAAAAACCGGCTCGACAAAATTAGCTGAAAAATTCACCACATGAGAACCTGGACCAGGCAAGTGTTTTGACACTGCACTTGTTATGATTCCCATTAACATCACAGTTGGAACAATGGGTTGATGATATTCCGTTTTCTGTGCAAAATCATGTTGGATATATAAAGGATTGGCATCGTTTGTTAATCCTAAATATAATAATAACTGACTATCTTCAATTGATTCTGTTAAAGATAACGAGTCGCCTTCCTCGATTTCATTGATTGTTTTTCCTAATTTACGCGGTTTACTTATGTTCAAGTTTAAACCCTCCAGTTTATTTATTCATTCGTACCAATTGTACCAAATCATACAAAAAACGCAAGTTACAGAACATGCTTTGGTCTTTCACTTATGTAAGCAATCACTTCGATGATCGTACATTATTTATTGAAGACTATAGCATAGTTGAATAAAAACCGTTCGTATTTTGTCTGGATACTTTAGGATTTCTTAATTCGATTGAATACGTACGGTCACTATAAGCAGGCGAAACATTACTGAAAAAGAACTCTACCTATCACCCACAAATAAACGCCAAAAGGGGCTGCCACCTGACAATCCCTTTTGACGCTAACTTCTTTTATTCACTTAGATGATTACAGAACGTTTTTCGTTGTACTGCTCAATAATTTTTCATAGGCTTGTTCAAATTTTTGAACATCACCAGCACCCATGAAAATAATCACTGCTTCGTGGTAGTCTAATAACGGCGAAACGTTATCTTCTTTGATTACTTGACCACCTTTTTTGATTTTTGCCCCTAGGTCTTCGATTTTAACGTCCCCTTGTTCTTCACGGGCAGAACCAAAAATATCACATAGATACACACGGTCAGCTAAATCTAAGGCTTCGGCAAATTCATCCATCAAGGCAATCGTACGAGTAAATGTATGTGGTTGGAAGACTGCAATGATTTCTTTGTCTGGATATTTCTGACGTGCGCCATCAATAGTTGCTTTGATTTCTGCTGGATGGTGAGCATAGTCATCAACGACTGTCATATCAGCCACGATTTTCTCGCTAAAACGACGTTTCACTCCAGGGAATGTCAACATTTCGTCAGCAACTTCTTTCACGTCTAACTTCTCGAAGTAGGCAACTGCGATAACACCAAGTGCATTCAAAATATTATGTTTTCCAAATGCTGGAACTGTAAAGTGTCCAACAAACTCTTCGCCATGGAACACATCAAAAGCTGAACCAGTTGTCGTACGTTCAATATTACGTGCTTGGATATCGTCATTTTCATTCATACCGTAATAATAGATCGGCACATCCGCTTCTAACTTTCTTAGATAGTCGTCATCTCCGTAAGCAAAGATCGCTTTTTTGACTTGTTTTGCCATCGTTTGGAAAGCGGAGAAAACATCATCGATACTTGTATAATAATCAGGATGATCAAAATCGATATTCGTCATGATCACATAATCAGGAGAGTAAGCTAAAAAGTGGCGACGATATTCACATGCTTCAAAAGCAAAGAATTCTGCCTCTGGATCACCATGACCAGTGCCGTCACCAATCAAGTAACTTGTCGGACGAATCCCTGTCAATACATGTGATAATAGACCTGTCGTACTTGTTTTCCCATGGGAACCAGTGACAGCGATACTCGTATAATTTTGGATAAAATCTGCAATAAAATCATGGTAACGGATCACTTCTAATCCAAGCTCTTTTGCACGTTGGATCTCTTCGTGTGAATCTGGAAAAGCATTGCCGGCGATCACGATCATTCCTGGTTTGACGTTTTCTGCATCAAACGGCAAGATAGAGATATTGGCTTTTTCTAAATCTCTTTGAGTAAAGAAATATTTTTCGATATCTGATCCTTGGACGTTTAATCCTTTTTCATGTAATACAAGTGCCAAAGAGCTCATTCCTGAGCCTTTAATACCAACAAAGTGGTACAAATTTTCTTGATTTTTCATTTGAATCCTCTTCTCTTAACTATCATCCATTATTTTATTCATACATTCAACACGAAACCCATTATCTTATAAACAATAAAAAATTTCAACCAAATTTATTCGGATGATTTTTAGTTCCTTAAATATTAGTGCCCTGATTACCTTTTTAGCGAAACTTTTTCATTCATCGCTAAGAGACGTAAATAAGCAGACCACACCTCATCTGGGATGTCGACATGACCGATAAATCCCGTTCCATTAGGTCCGTAACCTTGGGCATCATCTTTCAAACGAACTATTTCTCCAAATACTAAGGCTTGGAAATAATCAGAAGGCCACAAGTCATTTAGTCTTTGATCAGAGAAGTTGAATCCCTTGGTACTTTCTGTCACTTGTGGAAGTATCGGTACATAATTATAAAAATGAATAGACTCATTGCCCCATTTCTTCTCAAAAGTCGCCTTTGTTCGTCGTTGCAAGGTGGGATCATTCATTAAAAGAACACGTTCAGGCAATGGGCCCTGTGCTTTTAATAAATTGTAAGAAAATGAAGCATTCTCGCCACAATTGGTTGACTTCGTTTCTAACAATAGTGCCTGTTCAGGTAACCTATATTTTTCAAGCAAATAGCGGGCACAAATCTCACTTTCACTTAAACCTTGTTCAAATAAGAATCCTTGTTTTTCAAAATTTTTATAGAGATACTTCGTCGCATGTCCGATCCCACCAACTAAAACGATTTGCGCAACCTGCTGGTTCAAGTAAGCCTTTGCTGCTTCATCTACTAGGACGGGCAGACAATTCCCAGCTAAAATCAGTGTTGGTGCTTTTAGTTCCGAACACTCCTGTGGGTCAGGGTCTGCTAAAAAATCCAATAAGCAATTCCAGTCTGCAATTCTTGATGGTTCACCTGTCATTCTGTTTCTCTCCTCATACAATTATTCAACATCCAAGTACGTGGTTTTTTGCCATACCAATCGTCCTCTACAACGCCCACACAAA
The DNA here is from genome assembly GCF_051714725.1 of Enterococcus sp. AZ095b. Taxonomy (NCBI): domain Bacteria; kingdom Bacillati; phylum Bacillota; class Bacilli; order Lactobacillales; family Enterococcaceae; genus Enterococcus; species Enterococcus sp. AZ095b. The sequence goes on from NZ_JBIOSL010000001.1 coordinate 1,633,791, forward strand.
TAGCGATCTGTATTGATTTTCCTTTTACGATAAATCCATTCAGCACACTTTTGGCATTGATATCCTTCGATTTTTTGCCTTCTATTTGAAGGAATAGCAGGTGCATAACGTAAGCCACCCGTCTTTACCAATAACTGTTTGAAATCTGAGTCACGATGGCGATACCCTTTTCCAGTCAAGTGAAGATGATAATGACACAGCTCATGTTTGATGATCCCGATGATCGTTGCTTGATCGGCTACTGCAAACATCGTCGGATTAAAATCCAAATGGTGATCATTTAAATGATACCTACCACCTGTTGTTTTCAAACGTTTGTTGAACATTGCTTGGTGCATGAACGGACGCTGGAAGCTTGTCCAAGAAATCTCTTCGACTAACTGTTGCAATTCTTCTTGTGTCACGCTTGATCCTCGTAAGGCGAAAGCATCGTCAGACTGATACGCCCTTTGTTCGTATCCACTTGTTCGATCCAAACAGTGACGACATCACCAACGGAAACCACGTCAGTTGGATGTTTGACGAATTTATTGCTTAATTTAGAAATGTGGACTAAACCATCTTGTTTCACACCAATATCGACGAATGCGCCAAAATCGATGACATTGCGAACTGTTCCTTTTAATTCCATGCCGGGTTTTAAATCTTCCATACTCAATACATCTGAACGTAAAAGTGGCGCAGGCATTTCATCTCGCATATCTCGTCCTGGTTGGGTCAACCCCTCAAGAATATCTTTTAATGTTTCTTCACCTACTTGCACTTGTTGTGCCAAGCGTTGTGGAGAAATCTGACTTAATTTTTCAATTGCTTCTTTCGTTCCTAAATCCTTTTCAGATAATTGGTTTGCCTGTAAGATCTCTTTTGCTACTGCATAACTCTCTGGATGGATCGCGGTGTTGTCCAGTACATGTTTGCCACCAGGCACACGTAGGAAACCGATTGCTTGTTCATATGCTTTTGGCCCTAAACGTGGGACCTGCTTCAATTGCGTTCGAGAAGCAAATGCACCATTTTCTTCACGATACGTTACGATGTTTTGAGCAGTCGTCTTATTTAGACCAGAAATATGTTGCAACAACTGAGGACTCGCTGTATTGACATCGACCCCTACTTGGTTCACTGCCGTTTCAACAACAAAATCCAACTGTTCTGCTAATCTTTTTTGTGAAACATCATGTTGATATTGTCCCACGCCAACAGCCTTCGGATCGATTTTCACTAGTTCAGCCAACGGGTCTTGTAATCTTCGAGCAATCGAAACTGCACTCCGTTCTTCGACTTGTAAATCAGGAAATTCTTTACGGGCAATATCACTTGCGGAATAGACAGAAGCTCCGGCTTCATTGACGATGGCATAAAACGCTTGATGTTTGGCTAACTTCAACTGTTCTGCCACAAATAACTCCGATTCACGGCTCGCCGTCCCATTACCGATTGCAACCATATCCACGTGGTACTGATCAATCAATTTCACAAATGCAGGACCTGCTTCGGCTCTTTTTGCTTGATTTGCCGGTTTATGCGGGTAAATCACTTCGATCGCTAAAACCTTACCAGTCGCATCCACCACTGCTAATTTACAGCCGGTACGATAAGCTGGGTCAAAGCCTAAGACAACTTTCCCTTTTAAAGGTGGTTGTAATAACAAGTTACGCAGATTTTCACCAAATATAGCGATGGCTTGCTCGTCCGCTTTTTCGGTCAATTCATTACGGACCTCCCGCTCAATCGCAGGTTGGATGAATCGTTTGTAACTATCGTGAATCGCTAAACGAACAGAATTAGCAGAAGACGAAGCTGTATCAGGAATCAATTGTTTCTCCAAATAAGTTAAAATCGCAGCTTCATCAACCGTAAGATTGACTTTCAACACTTCTTCTTTTTCTCCACGATTGGTTGCTAAGATGCGATGAGAAACAATTTTATGAATTGGTTCAGAAAACTCGTAATACATTTCATATACGCCTTTTTCATCATTTTCTTTGTTCTTGACGGTACTTTCGTATAGCCCCTTATTGTACGTATATGAGCGGACCCATGTTCTGAATTTTGCATTGTCACTTACCTGCTCTGCAATGATCTCATGGGCACCTTCTAAGGCTTCTTCAGGAGACGGAACTTCTTCAGTGACGTATTTAGTTGCTTCGGTCAAAACATCTTCAGATGAAAAGGTCAATAACCAAGTTGCTAAAGGTTCTAACCCTTTTTCTTTCGCAATCGTCGCTTTCGTTCTTCGTTTTTGTTTGTATGGACGATACAAATCCTCTACTTGTTGCATCTTTACAGATTGTGTAATACTTTGTTGTAATTCTGGAGTCAATTTTCCTTGTTCATCAATCAAACGCAAGACTTCGGTTTTACGTTTTTCCAAATTTGCTAAATAAGCATAGCGCTCTTCAATTTCACGGATTTGTACTTCGTCCAAGCTTCCGGTCATTTCTTTACGGTAACGAGCAATAAAAGGCACCGTATTTCCTTCTGCTAATAGATTTAAAACAGTCGTCAACTGTTTTGCTTGATAATCTGCCAATTCTTTCTTTACAAGATCTAGAATCGTTGGATTTACTTTGTCTGTCATTAAATAGCCTCTTTTCTAAGTCGAAATCGATTCCTACTACGGTTTATTCATTAAAAAGCAAGAATCAAAAAATCATACTGATTTATTTTAGCATAGATTCTGGTATTTCTAAATGTAACTAAACAGTGTCTAGAACAAAAATAAAATTCATTTTTGTTTTTAATTTGAAAATGTATAATCGGTTTTCCAAAATCTGACCTTCAGGACTAAGCTAAAAAGCCCAAAAATTTGAAGAACAAATTTCGGGTTTCTCGGCTTATTTATCAGAACTATACACTTTTATCAAAAACTTTTTCTGATCAATCACGTGGTTGCCATGGTCCTTGATTGTTTTGATACTCGATATCTTGGATGATTCCAGTTGGTTCAAAAACGACACCATGCATCGATCCGCCAAAGACAGCCCCACCGTCGATCCCGATTTTCTGATCTTGTATCCACAAATCAGTTGTCTGCATATCTCCATGGAGTAATGGCGTGATCGTATGACCAAATACGATCGTCTTATCAGTCCGATTCTTATGCTCATGAAAAGGCTCTCTGATCCATAAAAAATCTCCAGGGCTAGTATCACGCCAATCTTTTTTAGTTAGATCAACACCCGCATGGACAAAAAGATAGTTTTCCCATTCATAATATAAAGGCAAATTACATAAAAAATCGACCAATTCACGATATCTTGAACGAATCATCATGGCAATCTCAGTTGGTGAATATTCTTCTGCTGCACCTGGATGCAAAAGACTTTCCATTGTTTCTCTTCCACCGTTTCTTAAGTAAGACGGATACCAGTCTTCTGGTTCTTGGAGAAACTGTAAGAAGTACTCTTCATGATTGCCTCGTAAGTAGACCGCACCAGTTTCTTTCACTAACTTCATTCCTAGTAATAAGCAATCTTTTGTTTTTGGTCCACGATCATTCAAATCACCAATCAAGACTAATTGATGAATATGTGGATCATAATGTGTTAATAGCTTTTTAAAAAGATTATAACTTCCATGGACATCACCGATTGCATAGACAAATGGTTTATTCATGACACCACCACCTTTTCATTTGATTATATCGCAATTTTATCCTCATAGGTAGCAACAATTTCCGAATAGTTAAGAGAAAAATCTCCTGATTTCAGATGAAAATGAGAGCCACGAAAATTTGAAGAACAAATTTCATGACTCTCATTTTATTTTATAAACACTAACTACGTCAGCTTTGATTTTTAGAAAAATTATACAAATGCTGCTAAATGAGCGTCGATTTCTTCCGCAGATAGATTTCTTTCTTTGACATAGCGATTATGCGGATGTTTAGCACAGGCTACTGAACATGAGCCTAAATGTTTTTCTTCATTTTCCACTGAGGCTAACATTTGACGATTACACTCTGGATTTCCACAGTTGATGTAGCGTTCGCAAGGAGTACCATCAAACCAGTCTTCCCCAACGATCTGCTTATCTACGCGATTGATATCGACAGCGATACGCTCGTCAAAAACGTACATTTTTCCATCCCATAGTTCTCCTTGGACTTCTGGATCTTTACCATAGGTCGCAATCCCCCCATGCAATTGACCGACATCTTTAAATCCTTCTCTCACTAACCACCCAGAAAATTTCTCACAGCGAATCCCGCCCGTACAATAAGTCACGACTCGTTTTTCCATAAACTCTTCTTTATGGTCACGAATCCATTGTGGTAGTTCTCTAAAGCTACGGATATCAGGACGAACCGCTCCTCTAAAATGCCCGAGATCATATTCATAGTCATTTCGTGCATCGATCACAACCGTATCTTCATCAAGAATCGCTTCTTTAAACTCTTTAGGCGACAAATAAGCGCCCGTCATTTTTTTTGGATCAATGTCATCTTCTAGTTTTAGTGAAACTAGTTCAGGACGCGCACGAACAAACATTTTTTTGAAGGCATGACCCTCGCTAGGATCAATTTTGAAAAATGTGTCAGCAAAACGTTCATCTGCCAACATCGCTTCCATGTATGCCTCAGTTTCTGCGATCGTTCCAGAAACTGTCCCATTGATCCCCTCTTCTGCGACAAGGATACGTCCTTTTAAATTTAGTGATTGGCAAAAAGCAAGATGCTCTTTCGCAAAAAGTTCAGGTTCTGTGATTGTTGTATATTTATAATATAGTAGTACTTGGTAATCCATTTAGTTACTTCCTTCCATCAATTCATTCCATAACAGTATAAAGAAGTATAAATGAAATGACGATATTTCTGCTTGTGTATTTTTGCGCAAGTATAGTTTACATAATATAAATATCGTAATCTTATGTATTCAAAGACACAAAAAAACCGACTAAAATTTCAGTCGGAGTTCTTGCTTCATTCTTACTAAGTAAGTTATTTTCCTGTCACAGCAAAGTAATTGCCATCGGGATCTGCAAAATTGAATACATATTCTTCACCTAAATGGACTAAATCACCTAATGTCACTTCTAATTGTTGCATCTTTTTGTATAAACCAAAAATATCCTCACTATAAAACATCAAAGAAGGTGCCCCACTAGCTGTACCTGGTGAATGCTGTTCGATAAATTCACGATCATATAAAACAAACGCAGTACCCGCATCTTTTGATTGGGCAATCTCAATAATCAATGTACCATCCATTTCTTGACGATCCAACACAACAAAACCGATCTGCTGCCAGAAATTTGCATTTTTTTCAACATCATCTACGTATAACATGATTTTCATTTCATTTGTAAACATCTATTCATTCCTCCACTTTTTTCGTCCTAGCTAGTTTAGCATAGCTGGTACTGAAAATCTATGTTGGAGAGGTACGAATGAGAAAAGTGATTTATGTCATTCATTTTATAAGTAAACTCATCTTTTACTAGTCAAGTCTATGCTATATCATAGTCATCAGTTTTTTTATCTACTATATATTCTTCATTTAAACTTTTAACAATGTGTTTGATGTTAAATCCATAAATTATATCTGTGAACATATCACCTTCTGATACATCACAATCACTACAAAAACATTCAATGGAATATAAGCCATCTGAAAGTAAAATATCAGCTTCTCCTGAGTCTTCATCTATTCAGTTTACTTTTTTTATATTAATCATCTTGTATTATTTCCTGTGGTTTTAAAAGATACAATTTCATTAATTAAAACATTGATTTCAAAGTTCTTCTATTTTTATTTATCCGCCCTATATTTTTTTATCCAGTCAAGAGTTTCTTCTTTATTTGTTATTAGAATAATAAAACTTTCTTCCGTAAATTTTACACGGGTGTCTTTTACACTAACACCATGATCCTCACTTATCATATCTATTATCGTTACTTCTCCTTCAGAACTAGCTAATAAATATTGATTACCTTCTAAAAATATTCCCTCGTATTCGTCTCCTTCATACAACTCATCTTTAAAATTACTATTTTTACTAGTATCATCAGAAACTACGAAATCTATTGTATCTTGTATGTTATTTTTATCAATTTCTGAAATTAAGAAGTCTTCAATTTTAAATATTTGTTGTTTTCCATACAATTGTAAGACGTTTTCTATTTGTTTTTCCTTCACTATATTTTCCTCCAATTTAAGGTTTTGGGATAGGATAGGTAGTCCACACATTTTTTAATTCGTCGTAAACTATTTTTATATGCGTTTCACCTTTTGTTCCAATAATCTTGCCTGTATCAATTATACTAGAAAAAGATTTTTGTCCTTGATTCCCTATGCCATTAGGTATGGTCTCCACAAGTTTTCCATTTTTTAAAGCATCTTGTACTAATATATTGGCTTCGTCTGATGTATTAACATTAAACTTTCTAGCTCGTTTAGCAATTGTATTTCTCAAATGTTTGTTTTTAATTTCAAATTTTTTAATGTTAATATTTTCTAGTTTACCAATTCCACTCACATCCTCAATCTTACCACTCTCCACCTGTTTCACACCAGTAGTCGTCAATACTTTGTAAGACGCATAAGTAAAGCCTAAGATCATCAGGGCTTGACCGAGTTCAGATTCATTGATCCATGTGTAGCCGTCTTTGACGTATTGTGAGGTAGAGACGAGACTGCCTAAGAGTGGGTCTAGTTTTTCACCAGTTTCATAATTAACACCTTGGCGCCAAGCCACATTGACTTTTTCTTGGTAAGTATCGTACGTCATGAATTGGATCAGTTCAGGTTCTAAATATTGCCCTACTTTCGTGACATATTGATAGAGCTCGGGGTTCACGATACCGTAGCCTGATTGCTTGTCTTCGATTTTCCAAAAGACACGTGGATTCCCATCGCTATCGTGAATAATGAGAGCATAGACGTTGTAGTTTTCTAGTTCTTTATTTTTAGTTGGATCGATGCCTTTTTTCTCGTTTTCTGCATGTTGCCATTTGTCTTGGATCGTGGTTGTCCACGACAAATCTTTCGGGATAGAGAATGATTTTTTTTGACTGTTCCAAGCTGTTTTTGTTTGAGCGAGTCCTTGATTGACTGCTTGTTCGATACTTTTGATTTCTGTAAAAAATTGGGCGGAACTTTGATTGTAAGCTAAGAGTTTTTGGAGTTTTTCTTCCAGTTTGTGTTTCAAGTCATGATACATCATGAGTAACAACGTATTCTGATTGAGTTGAAACCCTTGGTGTTCTTCCGGCATATGAGGTGAAAGAAGCAACTGCCGTATTCCCTCGGCTTGGGTGATATATTGATTCATTTGACGAATTTGCGCTTCTAATTCGGATTGTTTCAAGCTGATGGAATCAACTTGATTTATGTATTCCTGTGGAAATCGTTTCGCTGCTTTTTCGACCGCTTCGGAGAGTAAGATTCCTCCTTGGACGAGTGGGTAAAGTATTTGAGAAAAATAGGCTTTCGCAGCGTCGTAGGTTTTCCCTTGGAGATTGGGCGTTTGTAAAGTGAATTGAGTGATGGTTTGTTGGAGATTTTGGTAATCAGTGACTTGTTTTTGGCAGAAGTGACTGGCGCTCGTAGCTTGTGTTAAGGAGTCGTTTAGGTACATGTCGATACTCATAGGTTTTGTTCCTCCGACATGATTTTTCTTTTCTCAAAAGCAATTTCTTCGAGTTTATTCGTGATTCTTTGTTGTTGGATCATTTCGTGATGTTGGTATTCATCAAAGCCATTCATCAATCGCCTACTTTGATGTGAAAACTCCGAGGTGAATGTTTCGATGGACGTAAAGATATTCGATTTCTGGTAAGACAATTGTAATCGAAATAAGAAGTTTCCGATTTCTTTAAAGTGATTCTGGTAATCTGAACGGCAGGCATCAAGTTGTTTCATTTTCTTTTCCTGTTCTTCTCTTTTTGCTTGCAGCAACGTTTCCTCGGTATCAAGATTTGTCCATTGATTCATTAGCGTCTCTCCTTAAAAAGATCTCGACTTAACTGAGTGTCTAGTGTAGAAAATCCTTGAGCAGCAGTTTGCAATTGATTAGCAGCGCCTGAGATAGCTGAGGCAATTTGATTGGCTGAGTTTTTGGCGGACGTTATGCTACTTTGAATGTCTTGATTGCCAATTAGCGTGGTGCGTGTGTCATTTTGAAGCGATGATGCTTGGTTTAAAGGGGTGGTTGCACTGGTGATTCTTGAAGTGGACTGTTGGGCTTGTTGAGAATTACTGCTGAATGTAACCATAGATCTCCTCCTCGATTTATATAGGCTGTATAGAACGCTTACATATTCATTATAACAATACATAACCTTTCGTTGGATGAGAATTGTATTAGATAGGTCTCGTTACCTTATTTTTTTATAGATTTTTGAATCAATTATTTCACGTTTACACTTTTCGGAATATATTTTAGTATAAAAAAAGCGAGAGCAATCTGCTCTCACTTTTCGTTTTTTCGATCACGCATTCACGTCAACGACTTTTGCTTCATCTTTGATCACATCTCGATCAAGATCATTGATACGTGCACTTGTAACAATACCTGCTACCATACTGCCACTTACGTTGACAGCTGTACGAGCCATGTCGATCAATGGTTCAACGGAGATAACTAAACCAACGATTGCTACTGGTAAGTTCATTGAACCTAATACGATCAATGAGGCAAAGGTTGCCCCACCACCGACACCAGCTACTCCGAATGAGCTGATTGTTACAATGGCTACAAGAAGCAAGATGAATTGAATGCTAAAGACATCCATTCCAGCTGCTGGTGCAACGATTGTCGCTAGCATGGCTGGGTAAACACCCGCACAGCCATTTTGACCGATCGATAAACCAAAGCTGGCAGCAAAGTTTGCTGTGGCTTCATCCACACCAAGCGCTTTTGTTTGTGTTTCGATATTCAATGGCAAAGCACCCGCACTTGAACGTGAAGTAAATGCAAAACTTAGTACTGGAAATGTTTTTTTCAAGTAGTCGATCGGGCTGACTTTCACACCGATCAAAATCAAGAAATGAACGATCATCACTGCAAACAATGCAAGATAAGACGCTAACACAAATTTACCTAAGTTCAAAATGGCATCAAAATCACTTGTTGCCATCACGTTCGTCATCAATGCGAACACGCCATAAGGTGTCAAACGCAAGACTAACGTCACGATACGCATCACGATACGGTACAAGCTATCGATCATATCAGCAAAGAATGATGCTTCTTTTGGTGCTTTTCGTTTGATTCCTAAGTAAGCAACCCCAACAAATGCCGCAAAGATCACGACAGCAATCGTACTTGTTGCACGAGTTCCGGCAAGGTCTGCAAAAATATTTTTAGGAATAAATGACAAGATTTGTTGTGGGATACTTAATCCTTCCACTGTTTCTTGTCGTGTCGCTAACTCAGAAATACGAGCAGTTTCGGCCGCTCCTTGCGTAAATTCAGCACCTTGAAGACCAAATGCGATCGTCACACCGATCCCGATCAATGCGGAAATAGCCGTTGTTGCTAATAAAGTGGTCAGCACCGTTGCACTGATTTTACCTAATTTTTCTGATACTTTCATTTTTGTAAAAGCCGCAACGATTGAAACAAAGACTAAAGGCATGATCAACATTTGTAAGAAACTAACGTAGCCGTTCCCAACGATACTGATCCAATCCATGGATTGCGTAATAACCTCGTTTTCTACTCCAAAAATCAGTTGCAACGCGCCCCCGAATACGATACCGGCAGCTAGCGCAGTGTAAACCCGCGTTGAAAATTTTGCATGGCGCTTTTGCATACGATAAAACACATATAATAATGCCGCAAAAACTAGAACCACTAAAACTGTGATGAGTGTTGTCATTTTCATCCTCCTCTTAATTTGTAATGACAAGTCCATCTAAGGAAGTAAAGGTTCCCGAGAAGAACTCTTCAGCTCTTCTCCTGAAAATATTTTTTTCAGTGACTTATTCATTCTAGACTATTTTCCGAAATTTTTCCTTACTTTTGCTTACAATTAGTAATAGAAAAAAACACCAGTGATAGCTAATAACTATCACTGGTGTTTTCTCTTAATTTTATTCTTTGGTTTTTTCTTCTTTTTCTGATTGGAAGTTCAATTTCACACCTGGCGCATCCAAGGCGATCTCTGTTACTTCATAGGCCAGACGTTTGACCATTTCAAAAAGTGGGGCCACTAATTCATCGACCTCTTCTTGCGTCACATCATTTTGATCTTGGACTTTGCGATTCAAGATGTGGTTGATTTGACTAACGCTTCCAGATAACACATATGTATCAAATACTAAACGAAATTCTAAACGGGCACCAACGATGCTATGTTCTTTCGGATAGTTTTCAATTGTCTCTTTTAGTGGTGAAAAACCTACTTTTAAGTCAGTTTGTACCTCTTGATCAGGTTTTAAAAAATCATAATGAAAAGCTTCTACTACTTCTTTTTGTCTTCTAATTTCCATTTTATCACTCCTCTGTTTAAATTATAGCATAACTAAAGTTGAAAGGGGATACTTATTCTGCATTCTTTTCGATTGCTAAAATATCCGCTAGATTCGCCACAATATGGTCGGCAGGAATCTCCCCTAAGAAATGATCGATATCATATAGGCAAGTGTGGATCTTTGCGTTGATCCCCGCTTCAATATCTAATCTTCGATCCCCTATCATCATTGTTTTTTCTGGGTCTAAATGATAACGATCTATCAAGTGACTGATTGCATCAGGTGCTGGTTTTCTGGCAAATCCTTGGTCGATACCAATCACTTCTTCGATCAAATCTGCTAGCTCAAAGACTTTTAAAAGTTTCCAAGTAGAAGCCGTTACACGATGTGTTAAAATATAATGTTTTGCTCCCTTCTGTTTTAAACGACGTAAAACCATTTCAGTCTCTTTGAACGGTACTGAGAGTTCTTGATATTGTTCTTCATATTGATGAAACAATTGATTGAAGGAGGCTTCTTCTAATTGATAACTTTCTCGTAGTTTTCTCACCGATTCTTGCTTCATCACGCGATATATTTCCTTTTTTGGTCGTTCGATACCAAAATCTTGTAATGCTTGAGATACTCCTTCAACCATCGCCGGATACGTATCGAACAATGTCCCATCAAAATCCCAAATGTAATTTTTAATCATTCTTTTACTCCTTTTTACTCATTTCACTAGACCTTTGCCTAATATTTTTTCTTATACCTTTGTTGTGAATTGCGTGCCGCACTTTTTACAAGTCACTCGAATCTCACCCTTGCCTTTCGGCGCCCTTTGCTTGAGTTGACAAGTTGGACATGAAAAAATCGTGTAGGTAGTGCTAGCTTGTTGTTCGGATTGACGTTTCAGTTTATTTTTCATTTTCGTAAACCAGCTTTTGATCGCAACTGTTTTTTGTAAATACGCTTGATTTTCGTTTGAACGAACATAGATTTTCTTTGAACTAAATCGAGCGATGGTCAAAGCGATAAAAACGAAGAAGAGTAGATAGCCTAAACTGAGAGGCAACCAATATCTAACGACAAAGAAAAATAATCCTAAAACTAAAAATAAACGATTCAATGGATCAAGACGCGCATATCTCCCTTTCATGACTTGTTGATATTTTTGTTGAGCTTTCATTATACGTTGTATCCAAATAGGTCCCATTTTTTTCTCCATTTCTCTTTTATTCAAAAAGAAAAAGCCTTAGTTGGCCTTTTCCATCGTCATTTGTTGTAACACATGACGGTTCCTCATAAAATCGATCACGATCAGTTTTTTTTCATCTTCACGTTTTACTACTCGAAAGGTATCTTGTAAAGGGAATGTTAACTTCTTAGATTGGATTTCCTTCAAGCGTACAAAACGACGGATCAATGAGAGCAATTGTGGAAACTGGATCGATGTGTGTAATAATTCTGGATATTTTTTTAGTAACTGCGTTGTTTTAAACAAATTTCTTTTTCGGCTGATTTGTTTTAAAAAACTTTTTAATATCTTTTGCTGCCGCTGAAAGATTGAAAGAGAGCCTTCTTCATCGATCTGGTAACGCATCTGACGTTGTAGATCTTTCACCGATAGATGTACTTCAGTGGTACCTGACTCTACGTTGATTCCTTGAGGGAAAAGTTCTGAAATTGCTTTGTCCCACTCATTTAATGATACTTCAAGATAGTCATTCAATGGCAGTTGAAGTTCTTGAACAAAAAATTGCTTCGCAGCTTGAATGCCACCTTGTTCATAAATTTCCCCAATCGTCAACCCTTCTAAATGAAACTCCGGCGAAAAATGCAAGACTGTTTTTTGTTCATCGATTTGCGTATAGATGAATGTCGACCGTTTCAGAATCGTATCTTTTAAAACAACTAAAAAATTCATTCTTTTCCCCCTTTTTTCTACTACAAAATAGCATATTTTCAACTGTTTGTGTGCAAATATGCTGAAGATTTCATAAAATCTTATTCTTTGAATTTTATGCGCATATAAAAAACTTTTTCATGGCTCTATTAGTTTTTTTATTCATGTATTTGATATTATGGGAGATTCGATAACCGTTACCGAGTATCTGAATCTAAAGGTGTCTGACAACTTATAGATTCATTTCGGCGCGCCTTCTGATTTTTTGCTCGTTAATAAGCCTTGTATTCGTATCATTACTATTTGTTTTACCTATATTTTTAATTGTTGAAAAAATGCTATTTCCCGAAGGGGCCTGTGTAAGCTGTGAGACGTTGATTGCTGTCGTTATTTCCGCGTTTTCTAAGGTAGTTTCCAATGGATGCTCGTATATTAAATTCTCCACATTAACTACTTTCATCACAGCAAGAACAAACAATAGGTCGCCGTTTCCTAGTTGGTCAGCTAGACTTCTTTTCATTGGTGCGCACTCAAAAAAGTTTCGTCCTAATCCAATTATCACGAAGACAAGCCATTAGCATCTCAGCATCGGTTATTTGAAGGTTTGCTTTTAACATTTTGTCAGTCAGTACAGCATTCAAGACAGCTTGTTTTGTGACAGTCGGCAATTTTAACATGTCACTTACATTTTCCACAAAAGAATTAACCCCCTCGCCATGAATTAGCTTCAGAAATTTTTTCGTATCTCTTTCGAAGATCTTCTCCACTATCCCTGAAACCTATCGGACTCCTTAGATAACTTATCAAATCGTCCGATGATGCGACAATATGGGTCACTTCGTGCATAAGAGTATCCTTGGGACTTGGCTGCACTTGAATCCTTGGTCTAGTAGCTGGATTCACATGAAAAACTATCAAGCATGAAAATAATTCGACATTCAGGGGCAAACCGCATGACAAACGCATGTGCACTCATGAATCCTTTAATTTGTAAGTAGTGATTCTTTGTCACCCCATCATGCAATAAATCAGTAGAAACAAGCCAAATATTTTTTAAAATTAAAATCCTCTATTTGTTGAAGAAGCTGTGCACTTTTTTTCAACTGATAACAAGCGCTTCATAATTTTTTTTACATTTGTTCTTGATTTTCTGCATCACCTCGTCTAAACCTTTCGATTAAGTAAGCTTCCGCAGGCGTAGTTGCAAGAGTCTCTTCTTTTGATAGTTCCTTCTCTATAAATTTCTGGAAATCTTCCTGCGCATTTTTAAACTCTACAGTAAATTATTCTAGAAATGGTTTGAGTGATTCTAGCGCTTTAGTGATATCGATACCAGAAAATACACGATAATTCGGATTTGAATCTTCGGGGAAATCCCCTTTAATCGCTGAAGTAATTAGCTCTCTTAATTTAGCTTCACCACTAATTACAGAAGACGGGAATTCTGGGACAAACTCTTGATATAGGTTCTACCTGTCTCTGAAATCATCAATCCCAAATCATCTAAAGTTTATCTAATCAAAACTTTCTTTATTCATAATTTTAAGTTATAACCTAAAAAAATACTGATCCAGCAAAATAGACAAGGATTTTTGGTAAAAGAAAAAGCCGTAAAAAACTTAAAATAGCACAAGGTCTATTTTGTTTTTTTCGACTTATTGTCAAAATAAGATTATCAAATTTTAGTATATTTCAAGGTAAGTTCTATTCCAAATTTAGCAACTTGCATTTGGATGAGTTTCAATTATCTTCTAATAAATCTTTCATGTCAACGACTTCGCGATATTGATGGATTTTCGTAATACCAATCACTTTATCGATATCAATACTAAAACAAATACCATTGCCCGGAACATCGATCTTGATACCTTTTCCGATCGCATCCATCACTTCATTTGTCAAAGTATCTGGTACTAATGTCAGAACGATATCCTTTTCCGGTGAGATATCCAACCCTAAGAATTTTCCTGTGTCATGGACTCCAGAACCACGTCCATGTAAAATCGTGCCCCCAGATGCGCCAGCCTTCTTTGAGTAATCGATCACATCTTCCCCAATACCACCATCCACGATCGTGACGATCATCTCGAGATTTAGTGCGACTAAATCATTCATTGTTGTTCCTCCATTTGTTGTAATTTTTCTTTGTTTTTCTGATCTTTTTTGTCTTTTTGTTTATATATGAACCCTAAGACTAATGTCGATAGTATCGGTGTCAATGCGATCATTGCCACCACACCAAAACCATCAAGAATTGGATCTCGACCATCGATCTGTGTGGCGATTGCCACACTCATAGACAAAATAAAGGTAGAACACATCGGTCCTGTGGCGACGCCACCGTTATCAAAAGCCATCGATAGAAAAATCTTGTCAACTTTTGCACCTAAGACAAATGCTAAGCCATATCCAGGGACCAAGAAATAATAAAGAGAAAAACCAGCTAATAAGCGCCACATGGACAGACCGACTGCTAAACCGATCCCAATCGAGATCACTGCTAACATTACTTTTGCATGAATCCGACCTTCACTTAATTCTTCGACTTGTTTGACCATCACATGGATGGCTGGCTCTGCAAAACCTACTAAAAATCCCATAACAAACCCTAAAGGAATCAGGATCTGATTATTCGCTAAAGAAGCAATTGCACTCCCCAGGTGTTGTCCCACTGGTACATAAGCAACATTTACACCATGTAAAAATAGAATTAATCCGATAGTTGTGATCAAAAAACCTTTCATGATATCCAAAAAACGTTTTTTTCTTAATTTAAATGAAAGAAAGTTCATCAGTACAAATAAGATCACGATTGGTGCCACCGCAAGGATGACTTCATATCCGACTTGTCCAATACCTGTAAAAAAAGTGACCAAAAAATTCATTGGAAGATCACCCCCAAGATCATGACAGCCAAGATAGGACCAAGTGAGGCAATACCAACCATTCCAAAGCTATCATTTTCATTTTTCCCTTGACGGATCATGCTTGTCATTCCACCAGCCAAGGCTAGAATAAACGGAACAGTCACTGGGCCGGTTGTGACTCCACCTGCATCAAAAGCAATTGGCATAAATTCATTACTTGTGAAAAAGGAAGCGATGAGTACCGCAAGATAACCGATCACCATCAATCGATAATACGACAGTTTAAATACGACTCTTAGTAGGGCAAAAGCTAAAAATACACCAGTTCCCACACTGACTATACCGATCAATAAGACTCGACCAATCTCTCCATCCGAAATATCAAATACTTGTTGACCTAATACTTGTACAGATGGTTCGGCAATCGTGATCACGATTCCAATCAGAAAACCCAAACTAATAACGATTGGTAGACTTTTCTTTTTGATCATATATTTACCAACTAAATCACCAACTTCCATCATCGAATAATCCGCACCAAACAAAAAGAGACTCATACCAACCATCATCATGATTGCTCCTAAAATGAATCTTCCCATGCTTTCAACATCTAATGGTGCAAATACAAAGGTCAGGATAACGATCAATATCGTCATGGGCATGATCGCAATGATTACTTCTTTAAAATTTTTTCTCATGTATCCTCCTCCTTTACTTCTAGTTTACCTGATTAAAAGTAAGTTTACGAGGAAAAACAGTAAGCGATACCATTTTTATGTAAAAACGGTAAAAAAAAACAGCAAAAAAACTAACTAGAGTATCAAAAAAAAATCGACGAATATTGTTTTATATCTATGCAAAAAAAGGCTAAAATACATGCTATAAGCAA
This sequence comes from Enterococcus sp. AZ095b, assembly GCF_051714725.1. NCBI lineage: Bacteria > Bacillati > Bacillota > Bacilli > Lactobacillales > Enterococcaceae > Enterococcus > Enterococcus sp. AZ095b. Next base: position 1,649,853 of record NZ_JBIOSL010000001.1, read on the forward strand.
TAAAAGCCAGAAATAGATAAACTATTTCTGGCTTTTACCGCTTATTTTAAATAAGTTTATTTTATAACAAAAGTTATCCGCATATTGTAAATCTAACGGTGACGTTTTTCATATTTTTGATCATTCAAGTGATAGTGCCTGAACATGAAATTTCAGGCTTATTTCTGTCTATTTGACAGAACCAATCATCCCTTGAACAAATTGTTTTTGTAAAACGAAAAACACGAGTGCAGTTGGTAAGGTCGCAATCACCAGTCCACTCATGATCATGCCATAGTCTGGTGTATAGGATGCCCCCATGGCTGATAATACTAATGGAACTGTTCGTTTATCTGGAGATTGTAATGCCACTAAAGGCCAGAGGTAATTGTTCCAACTACTCATAAACGTGATGATCGCCGCTGCGGCATACGTATTTTTAGCTGTTGGTAAATAGACACGAAAGAAAATACTTAATTCTTTAAGACCGTCTAAACGTGCCGCCTCTACTAGGTCCTTAGGAAAGGATTTCGCGTTTTGGCGGAAAAAGAAAATCAAAAAAGCGGTACTTACTGAAGGTAAGATGACGACTAGAAAACTATTGATTCCTAATATCGTACCATTCAATTGTGAAAACATCCGATATAGCGGGATCATCAATGCCGCAAAAGGGACCATCATCGATAATAACAAAATATTAAAAACGACTTCTTTTCTTTTACTCTTATAGATCTCAAAGCCATAACCTGCCATGGAGGAGATCAATAAAGCAAAAATCGTTGTAACCACAGCGATCATTGCAGAATTAAGTAGAGAGCGTGAAAAATTCAAGTCATTCGAAAAGAGATTTTGGAAATTGATCACTAAATTTTCACCGATCATCAGTTTACCTGAACTAATATCGACTGCTGTATTTGTCATCCCTAAAATCATCCAAACAAACGGGAAAATTGAAATAAAGGAAACGATGACTAAAGAGGTATATTTAAAAATGCTTAAGAGTAACTGTCCGATACTCACTTGCTTTTTTGTAATTGACCGGGGTTGACTACTTGTCATTTCTCTCATTTGCTCTCACTCCCTATTTTAGTTTGAATCACTGATAACAAGACAATAAATAGTACGATAACGAAAGAAACAGCTGCGGCATAACCAAAATTCGGAGTGAATTTATAACTCAAATTATAGATATATTGTGACAATGTCGTTGTTGCATTTGCTGGCCCACCACCAGTGATATTTTGTACCTCATCAAATAATTGCAAGGTACCGATTGTTGAAGTGATCGACGTAAACAAAATGATTGGTTTCAAGTTAGGTATCGTGATTTTAATGAACTGTTGCCACCTTGATGCGCCATCAATATCAGCAGCTTCGTATATTTCTGGATCGATGTTTTGCATACCAGATAAAAAGAAAATCATATTATACCCTGTCCAACGCCATGTGATGGAAATAATGATCAATACTTTTGCCCAGAATGGATGAGTCAACCAACCGATTGGGTTATCAATCAAGCCAATTCCAACTAAAAGGTTATTGATTAAACCTGATTGGGAAAATAAACTTTTCATGATCAAAGAATAGCTGACCATTGAGGTAATACATGGCAAGAAGATCGCTGTTCTGAACAATCCTTTGAACTTCAATTTTTTATCATTCAATAGATTGGAAATAAACAATGCCAAAAACAACATGACAGGAACCTGTACTAATAAGTATAAAAAGGTATTGAAAAATGCTTTACGGAAAGTTGAATCTCCTAACATTCGTTGATAATTTCCTAATCCGTTGAATGTCATGTTTACCGGAGGTCCACTTTGAAAAGAGGTGATCAGCGCTAACCCCATTGGTATAAAAACTAAAATTGAGATCATGATCACTGGAAGGACTAAAAACGCGTTGCCATTTTTAAATAAATCCTTTTGTTTCATATTATTCCCCACTTTCATTACACATATGTCGAAGAAATACATGCCTCACAGAAAGTCAGACAAAATTGCTAGTTATTTTCTTCTAAGCTTTTTACCACTGCCTTAATGATTAGTTCCATCGGACAGAGAATAGCAAACGAGTGGAACTTCTTATTTTTTCGAATACCATTGCTAAAGTTATACGGGATAGCTAACGGTGCGAATGTCCCCTATCGACATTTCAATTAATTGCTTATTCTATAAACGATACCTTCAAACGAAAGAACAATACTCTCGTTGATCCGTTTGAAGAGATCGCCACTTATTTCTTTGTTATTCCATTCATCATAGGTTTACTGTTGACGCTGAATATGACTTAATTGGCTAATTGAGCTTCGACTTGTTTTTGCGTATCTGCCAAAACTTTTTCTGCTGATTCACCATTGATGATTCGGCTCAAGGATTCCGCCACAACAGATTCAATGGCATAAGTTTCATGACCATAGTTCACTTCAGGGATTTCTGCTGTCCATTTTGAAAAGTCATCGAATACTTTTTGATTACTATAGAACTCAGACGGCTGTTGATAAGCTTCTTGGTCATTCGCGCTCAACATAGTCGATACTAAACCGATCTCTTCTGCTAATTTGCCCATCAATTCTTCATTCGTTGCGAATGTCTTTTCCAAGAAATCTTTCGCATTTTCTTCACCAGCTACGCCCTTGATCACATACCAGCCGGCACCACCCAAGTTGGAAGCTTGTGCTTTTTGCATGTTAGCAGGTAGAGCTGGAATCGGTGCGATCTTCCACTTACCTGATTGATCTTCTGCCCCTTGAATGGTTGAAGAATACCAAGCACCAGTTGGTGTAGAAGCAACAGCTCCTGATTGGACCGCCGTAACCCCAGCATTCCAGTCAGATGTTTGTTCGACTAGATCTTCTTTAAGCAAGGTAGCAAAGAGTTCTAACCCATATTTTAATGATTCATTATTTTCGATCGTCACTGTTTCTCCATCTTCCGAGGTATACCATTCTCCGGCTTGTTGCATGATCATGCGCACACGACCTAAATCGGAAGGATTGACTTCAGAGATTTTTTTTCCTGTTTTTTCTTTGACATCTCGTGCAACTTGTAAATAATCATCCCATGTTAAGTTCTTCATATCTTCTTCTGAATAACCAGCTTCTTCTAAGATATCTGTCCGATAGAAATTGGCTGTCACACCTGAGTCAAAAGGTACACCGTAAATTTTATCGTCAACTTTGTTGACTGCAAATTTATATGCGGCAAAGTTATTTTCATCCACAATATCTGTCAAATCAGCAAACGCATCTGGGTAAGAGGTCAGATACCCTTGGATACGGTAGTCTTCGATCAACACAACATTTGGTAAACCATCGGTATTTCCGCTAGCTAATGCCGTATTCAGTTTTTGTACGATATCATCTTGAGACATCGTTACTACTTCTACGTCAACATCCTCATTTTCGTAAAACTCTTTGGCTTCATTGACGGCTTTGATATTAAAGGCTTCATCCCATGCCCAGACCGTTACTTTATCTTCGTTTCCCGAAGCATCACTGGAAGAATTGCCACACCCGGCAAAAAGTGTAACTGCTGCTGTTAGGACGAAAGCACTAGCTAAAATTTGTTTTATTTTCATTTTTTATACCCACCCTTTTTAGTGTTTGTTTTTTTCTTACATGCTTATCATAACAGACTTGCAAACGTTTTCTTCGTTGATGATCGTTCTCAAGAAAAATATCCTAAAATAAGAAAAAAGTACAATTTTGTCATCTTTTGATTTAGTAAATGAAATTTTAGACTTGCATTTGTAAACGTTTCCCAGTATTTTTAACTTACGTAACAAAGGAATAGGGGGAAAAACATTGAAAAATATCGTATTGATCGATGATGAACAGACCATTCTCTCTGGTCTAAGTACCCTGATCGATTGGCCAGCGCACGACTTCCATCTCAAAGGGGCCTTTTCAAAACCACTAGAAGCGCTCGAATTTATTAAGCATCAGCCTCTTGATATCGTCGTAACGGATTTGATGATGCCAGATTTAAATGGTATTGAACTTTCTCGATTGATCAAGAAGGAACAACCTGAAGCAAAAATCTTAGTTTTATCTAGCTATGATGACTTTCAATTGGTCAAAGATTCATTCAAAGAAGGCGTTTCAGATTATTTACTTAAGCCAAAATTGAATCCTAGCGAGTTTTTAGCTTCTTTAAAGAGTCTGGTGGAACAATCTACAGAAGTAAAGAAACCACGTTTGACAGAACTCGAAAAAATGAGTCAGCTACTCAGCACTTATTTGTCCGGAACTTCTCTTGATTTAGGTATATCACGCGAACAATTCCCACATGACTACTTTTTTTTAGTCTATTGTGAAGAAAAGCAATCGGAAAAACTGCGTCGAAGTGAACAATTGATTGCAGAAGCACCACAATATACAAATCAGCTCGCCTCTGTCTTCCCTTTTTCTACGACAGCAAATGATATTGGTTATTTTATCAATGTCGCTTCGAAGAAGGCATTCGATCAGCTGATTGAACGATTTCAGCAAGAACACCAGACAGATTCTTGTCTCTATGTTCTATCTGATGTTCTGGATTTTGAAAACTTTTATTCTGAATTCCTTACATTAAAGCAAAAAAGTAGCGGACAGCACTTTTATCTGACAGATCACTGCGTTATTTGTGAAAAGCTATTATCTCCCCTACTCTCTTCTTATGAACAACAAACAAAAAGTTATTTGACCAAGATCATGAACAAAGATTTTACGTCTGCCATCGAAGAATTGGACAATTACATGAGTAAGGTGCTTGATCAACGTTTGCAACCAAGCTATCTGAAACACGAGATCATCAATCGACTCTATGCCTTGATCAATGCGATCGCGGACGAACATGAAAAAAGAGAAGGAATCATGACACTAAAAATCACAATTCCAGCACAGATCACGCAAGCAGAACGGTGGGATGATCTGGTGTTGATCGTCAATAATACGACGAAGTTATTACGTGAAGTCACCACTACATTCAGAAAAGACAACTCAGATGTGTTGACGTTGATCTATGAGTATGTCCAAGAGAATTATCATCAAGACATCAGTCTACAAACGCTATCCGAAAAATATCATTTTTCTTATAGTTATTTATCAACGATCTTTACAGAAAAGTATGGGATCAATTTTACGAAGTACTTAAAAAAAGTCCGTATCAACCAGGCAAAACTATTGTTGAAAGAATCGAATCTTTCGTTAAGTGATATTGGTCAGCAAACTGGATTTACTGAACTTGGTTATTTTTCTCGGGTATTCAAAGAAGAAACTGGATTGACTCCTTCACAATATCGTAAAGGAATACTGACCGTATGATTAAAAAGCTAAGAGAACACGAGCTTTTGACCAAACTTTTGATCATTCTTTTTATTGCTTTATTCACTCAAGCAGCGACGATTTCTTTGTTTATTTATCAACGCTCAAGAGACGCCTACATCCAACAATTCGATCAATCCAATCGAATGACCTTACAAAAGATCCAACATGATTTTGAAACATTGAATGACAATATAGAGAACACTTTGACATTATTGGCTGAAAGCTCTGCTGTAGAGGGGTATTTCAAAGAAGGCCAACAAACGACTTTGGAGAAAATCAATCAACTACGTACGGTGCAAAAAATGAATGATTCATTGGCACCGATCTTTCCAAACATCAAAGATGATATTTTTCTTTTTGGGGAAAATGGTCGGATGTTCATTAGTAATGACATGGTGAGTGATCTCACTGCTGATGGCTTTTTCCAATTAGAGTTGATCCAGAAAGTCAATGAGAATCCAACAGCGACACAAATGGTCTTTACTCAGTTCGGACTGACGAAACGCGATAAACATTCACCAAGTGTCTTGTTTATCAAAAAGCTTAGATCTACTTTGAATCAAACTTATGGTTACGCTGTCGTAGCCATCACTTCTGATGAGTTGGCAAAAATATTCAGCCAATCGGTCGATCCGGAAACCACGCAAATCGATTTTGTGACAGATGAGAAAAAAATCTTTGCTTCAAATGTTCAGAACCGGATCGGAACGACGTTTGATTCATTTGATGAGTTAGTCGAACACGAGACGTTGACCAAAGCCAATCAGCGGATCACTCGTTTACCACTTTACCGACAAAACTCGGCTTTGGTCAGTGAGGTCAATGTCCACTCGATCGCCGATCAAATGAATGTCATTATTCCGATCATCCTTTATAATATTGGAACGCTGATTTTAGGCGGTATCTTAGTGGCGATCTATTTAAATCGCAACACTCGCTCCATCTATCAATTAGTAGATTCATTGAACCAAATCAAAGAACCAGTAGCAGCTACTGTTCCGATCCAAGGAACATATGAGATCCGAACACTCGCTACTACGATCAATCAGCTGCTAACAACGATCAGTGACAATCATACGCAATCTTTACAAAATGAAAAGAAAAAACGGACATTAGAGATACAAGCGATGCAAGCACAGATCCAGCCTCATTTTATATATAATACGTTAACTAGCCTCAAATTTTTAGTGTGGCAACAAGAAAATGAAAAAGCAGTCGCAGGCATCGATAGTTTTATCGACCTTTTGCGCAGTACGATTGGCAATAAAAATGAAATTATCCCTGTAGAAGAAGAACTGAACAGTGTGAGAAGTTATATTGCGATCTTGACACTGCGTTACGGTGATGCGATCTCAACCAAAATCATGGTACCAGAGGAACTTTATTCTTTATATATGCCCAATATGATTATCCAACCGATCATCGAAAATGCTTATTTACATGCGTTCCAAACGAAGAAAAATGGCTACATCACTTTGTATGGGATGATCCGAGAGAATAAATTGACGTTTGAAGTCATGGATACAGGTGATGGCTTTGATACGGAACAGCCAACGAAAAACAGAGACTATTTTTCAGGTATCGGTAGCAAAAATGTTCATGAACGAATCCAATTACTTTATGGTGAAGATTATGGCTTACACATTGATTCAGTAGTTGGTGTGGGTACATCGGTAACGATTACGTTACCGATCATAAAAAAAGAGAGTAATACTGAATGAACGTGGAGACAGAAACAATCCCTTCAGAAAATCAGGCGAACTACTTCTTTCATGACTTTTAAGTATCAACCGCAACTCATAGAACCCACTAAAAATCCATTCTGCGGATCTTTCGTGGGTCCTATTTTTGATGTTCCAATTTACATTATTTAATGATAAAACTAAATTCGTGGTCTTCTTCACCACTAATATGATAGGCTTCTTCTACATCCGCTCCCCATGAATCAATACCTCCGACTCCTCGGACTTTCGCCAACATCGTGACAACCGTTCGACGTTCCGGTGGTAGTTCCTCCATGTGTGTCGCCTGTTCTAATTCTTCTGCTTTGAATGGTAATGCCGCAAAAGCAAATGGCGAATCCTTTTGTTCAAATCTTAAGGAAAACTCTTCCTGACTTTTATCTGCATTATTCAAGGTTGTCTTGCGCGTAATCTCTAACCACTTGGTATCCATATGGACGCCACAATCTTGTGGCACTAAATAAGGTGGGATTGGCAAGCCCTCCACATGATAGACCCCTGGTGCGCCACCAGCTTTACGATCCGGATAAGTTTCACCTGACAGGCCTTCATAATCGAAATGAGTGGCTTTTGTTGGCATGATCATGCGAAATCCTAATACTGGCAGCTCGGGTAATCCTTCCTTGCCATGATAGTACATGTTCACGTGTAGATCCCCTTGTTCGTTGACACGATACGTCATATCGACGGTCGTTTGTGGGGTTGTGTTGACTGCCAATGTGAAAGTGATCTCGACTGTATTTGCATACTCTTGGTTACTATAACGATTGTTGACTGGTGCGATCGGCAGTTCGATGGCTTGGTCATTTATTGCAACATGGATTGCTTCCACTTTTAGATACAACCCTGCGCCAAGCCACATACTAGAGCGATACCCAAAGCCATTTCCTCGATCATTATCTGTCAATGCTCGCCAAAAAGTCGGTTGCGTTTCACGATAAAGCCATTCTTTTCCATTCTTTTTAAGTGATTCCAAACCACCTCTGGTGTAAGAGAAAATATAATGTTTTTCTTCTGTTTTGATTCCTAAAGTGCAGTCGCCATAAATGATTCTCAATTTAGGATCTGTATTTGCCATAATAGTATCTTACCTCCTGTAATGCTGGTTTTTCTTGTCCATTTGCAAAAACGATGCCGTTTCCGGAAAACTCATAATCACTTGGACGATCATCAAAATCCCCGCCGTAACGCATGACTTTTCGATTGGTCACTGGATCAAGTACCTCAAGTGCTTGATCTTTAAAATCCCAAATATATCCGCCTTGATACATCTCGTATTCATCTAATAATGCCATATAAGAACCTAATCCACCTAAAGAATTTCCCATATCGTGCATGTACTCGCACAAGATATATGGTTTATCTGCCTGATTCTCTAGATAATCAGCGACCGCCGCAGGTGTTGCGTACATACTACTTTTCATATCCGAAACAGAAGCTTCAAATGTGGGATCAACATAATTCCCCTCATAGTGAACAAAACGGTCTGGATCAACCTTCTTGAAGTATTCATTCATCAACCGAATATTCTCCCCTACATAGGACTCATTGCCTAAGGACCAGAACAAGATACTTGTATGGTTCTTGAACGTTTCAAAATGGGTTTTTGCTCGATCTAGCACCACTTCTCGCCATTGCGGAATGCCTCTTGGTACATTATAGGATGGCTCAAAAGCACCCATTTTTTGCCATGACCCATGTGATTCTAGATTGGTTTCTGCCATCACGTGGATACCTGCTCGATCGCAGAGGAAATACCAAGGAATCTGGTTGGGATAATGTGAGGTCCGGACGCCATTGATGTTGGCATTTTTAATCACTGCCAAATCCTTTTCCATGTCATCTAAGGTGATCGCACGTCCTGTTTTTTCACTCCACTCATGACGATTGACTCCATTGATGATCAAGCGTTTTCCATTCAGATACATCACTTTATCTTTTAACTCGATCTTGCGAAACCCGAATGGATACTCGACATATTCAGTCACTCCGTCACGGTCCCTGGTTTCAATTTCAAACGTATAGAGATTCGGCGCAAAATGATCCCATAATACCACTTCACCTAAATCAATACTGAGCTGCACTGTTTCGCCTATCGCTTGCTTTTCTTCATAGATCGTTTGTCTGTCTAAATCAAGGACCCGTACCTGTAAGTCGCTTTCAGCTGTAAGATTTTCAAAAGATAAGGACACATTCAATTTTCCTTTTTGATACGTGTCATCTAATTGAGGACGTAACCACAAGTCTTCTAAATGATTCTTGCCACGAGCAACTAAGACGACATTTCGAAAAATCCCAAAGAAACGGAAAAAATCTTGGTCTTCTAAAAAGGCAGCTGTGCTACGTTTGTGGACTTCGACTGCCAAACGATTCTCTTCTTCAAGATAAGGGGACAAATCAAATTCGGACGGTGTAAATGAATCTTCTGCATAACCGACGAAATGACCATTCAACCACACATACATGGCTTGTTCGACACCTTCAAAACGAATCGTGACATCTTTTCCCTTCAATCCCTCTGCTAATTGGAAAGTCGTGACATAGGACCCTACTGGATTTCCTTCAGCTTGAGAGAACATCCCTGCCATTTCCTTTTCTGAAGCAGTTGTATAAGCGGGACGACGAAACTCATGACCTTCCCAAGGATACATCGTGTTGATGTAATGGATCTTATCAAAATCACTTAGTTCAATGTGGCCAGGCACATGGATCGTGTCGAATGAACGATCATCAAAATCTTGTTCAAAAAACTCTTTGGGGCGCTTTTCTGCATTTTCAGAAAAATAAAAGCGCCATTCACCATTTAGCGACTGTAGTCGGGAACTTTGACTTCTTATTTCTTCTTTTGAACCGTAGACCGTATGATCACTGTGTGCCTTCCGCTGATTCACACGAAAAACTTGTGGATCATCTAACCAATCAATTGATGCTTGCATGTTCTTCTTCCTCTCCTGTAACTATTTTCTCAAAGTGAAAAATTTCTGTTTGAAAATCTCCGTGAAAATCAGGGAGATAAAACCCCATCGTCATTAACTCCGAGCCTGAATAAATCAATGAACTTTTACGTTCACGATACATCCCTTCCTCCAAACCAACCAAGCGGATCTCATGAAAAGGCGGTTGTCCAGAAGTTAATCGTCGTGCCATAAAGACCATGATCTCCTTTTTATTTGGAGAAACAAATTGCCACGCCGCAATGTTTTGTTCAAAGGGATTTTCTAAGCGGTCAAATTTTCCTTGTTGGATTGTTTGACGAATTTCTTTATACGTGCTGATCTGTTCTTTGATGATTTTCTTTTCTTGTTCGTCTAATGCGGTCAAATCTAGTTCATAACCAAATACCCCGCTCATCGCTACATCCCCGCGTGTCTTTAAATCTGTCACACGTCCACTTTGATGGTTAGGCGATGCAGAGACATGGGCACCCATGGATGAGATGGGATAGCCGAGACTCGTGCCATATTGTATATCGATCCGTTCCATTGCATCGGTATTGTCACTTGTCCAGGATTGTGGCATATAGTAAAGAATTCCTGCGTCAAAACGGCCACCCCCACCTGAGCATCCTTCCCATAAGATATCTGGGTAAGCTGTGATCAACTCTTCTAAAAGGTTATATAATCCTAAAACATACCGGTGATAGACCTCTCCTTGATTCTCCACGTAAGCAGAGTAAACATCTGATAAGGAGCGATTCATATCCCATTTCACATAATCGATCGGTACCTTATCCAAAATCTTTCGTAATTGCTGACTGATCGAATCTCGCACTTCTTTTCGTGTAAAATCCAAAACAAATTGCGACCGAGATGCTGCAGGCGTGCGTGCTGGTTCTTGCATCAAATAATCAGACGCCTGACGATACAATTCAGAATCGATCGAAATCATTTCAGGCTCCACCCATAGCCCAAATTTGAGGCCTCTTTCATGAGCATACTCTGCAATTCCCTTCAATCCATTCGCCAATTTCCCTTCATATTCAAACCAGTCTCCTAAAGAAGAAGTATCTGCATCTCTTTTCCCAAACCAGCCGTCATCTAAGACGAACATTTCCATACCTAACGCTGCTGCTTCATCGATCAGTGCTTCGATTTTTTTGCTAGTAAAGTCAAAATAAGTCGCTTCCCAATTATTGACCAAGATTGGACGTGGTTCGTACTGATACTTCCCACGTGCCACACGTTCTCGCAACAGCTCATGATGTATGTGGCTCATGCCATTTAATCCTTCGTCTGAATAAGAAAGGATCATTTCTGGCGTTTGAAACGCTTCATCGGTTGAAAGTTGCCATTGGAACTGATACGCATTGATGCCACCAACGATTCTTAGTTGATCGATTTGATCTTTTTCGATCTCGAACGCATGATTGCCAGAATAGATAAACTGTAGACCGATGGCTTCTCCAAGAACTTCCGTTGTATGGGTATGTGTCAAAGCGATAAAATTGTTCATTTGGTGACTGCTGCTTCCTCGTCGACTTTCAAATGATTTCACCCCCTCAGTGATCCGTTGTCTTGAAATCAAACGCTCTCTAGCGTGGGCTCCAGGTAAGGCGATCACTTCAGTAAATCTGCCCGAATTCGTCATATCTAATTGAAAAGAAGCTGCTTTATCTAACCAGATCATTTGTTCCGTTTGATTACGATACTTAGCAGATCGAACGATGGCCCCTCGTTTTTCATAGATCGTATAAAATAGATCTACATAAATTGGTAAATCGCGATCTTTCAATGTAACACATAACGTTTGTGCCTCTTGTTCATCCAATACATAGGTTTGTGGTAATCCTGTAAGCTTTGGTTTACCTTGGATGATCTGATACGTTTCATATCTTAAATCAAGCAAGCTAGAGCCATTCTCACGTGTGATGATCGTGGCTGGAATGCGATAATCCATACTTCCGTGTCCCGAAAATTCTTGTGGCAGCGTATCTTTTGAAAATGCCCGCTCATCATGCAAAGGAACATTTCCTGAAAAACCACGATCTCTTCTTGGGTATTTTTTGTTATTAGTATAGTTACTCACTTTTTTACCAAAATGAACATGGGTCAACACACCAGATTCTTCAATTTTCATCACATAAGAAATCAATGGATTCGACAAATGAAAAACATTTGTATCCGAATCGAATGCAATCAACGATTGTCTTTTCATTTCTTCACCTCACAAATTTTTAGAAACCGTTTACTTTTTAACTAACTCCTGTATACTGTTTACTAAACATATTTGTCAATAACTTTTTTTTATATTTCTTAAAGGAGTGATTTTATGGTAGGGATTCGTGATGTCGCTCGAAAAGCGAATGTCTCTCCTGCAACTGTTTCACGCATATTGAATCAAGATAAGACAATCCATGTCGCACCAGAAACAAAGAAACGGATTTTTGAAGTTGCAGAAAAATTGAACTATGATATCAATAAACGAAAATATATCAAAAAACGAATGCCATCGATCGGTGTGATCTCGACGATCAGTAAGGCAAGTGAAGCACAAGATGTCTATTACAAAGAATTACGTATGGGATTAGAAGAAGAAGCAAACCGCCTGCATATTGGCATGAATCGCATCTACAATCTCTCTGACAATCCCAAGGAATGGAAAGACTTAGATCAACTAGGAGCGATCATCGTAGTTGGAACAGTGACGAAGCAGTCGATCACTGATCTATTGACACAAAATCAGCATTTGATCGTTGTTGATAATCCTGATATCCAACAAGAAGTCGATATGGTTTATGGAGATTTGGAGCGAATGACCAAAGCTGTTTTAGAGTTGTTTCTAGAGAGTGGGCATCAACGGATCGCCTATATCGGTGGCTACCAAGTCGATATGGATGAACGAGGAGGCAAGACGATCAATCCAGATGAAAAACGCATCCGTGCCTATTTGCATTTCATGTCCGATCACCAGTTACAAGATTACAGTACGCACTATCTGGGAAATTGGACCGAAGAAGACGGTGAACGATTAGCTGAAGAGCTGATCCAAAGCTCTGATCCACTACCAACCGCACTCCTTGTAGGAAGCGATCCAATGGCAATCGGCGTCTATCGCACAATGAAAAAACACCATTTGGCCATCGGTAAAGACATCATGATCGCCAGCTTCGACAACATTGAAGCAGCCAGTAAACTAACTCCTGGCTTGACCACCGTCCAAATCAATGCCAATTCCATCGGTAAAGCCGCCGTACGCTTAGCCGTCGAAAGAATCGACCAAATCCGCGACGAACCCATTATTTTGACCTACCCCACCCGATTAGTGGTAAGAGAAAGCTTTGTGCCAAAGAGGTCGTGAAAGGCGCGTTCAGCACTGAGGCATAAGATAAAAAAATAGAAAATGGCTCTTTCATTTTTTATTTTTTTGGCTTATGTCCGAAGTGTTGCGCCTTGAACACCGTTTATCAGAGATCGTGAGAAAGCTGGTCAGCTCCGAGCAGTAAGATAGGAAATCGGAAAATAGCTTCTCATATTTTTCGATTTTTTAGCTTAGTGTTGAATATCAGCTCCAATAATTGATTTTTTTCAGCAAAAAAAAAACCACTAAAAACAACTGGGTTGTTCTTAACGGTTTTTCTGAATACTTGGTTTATCGGCGTTTACTTAATTCCAGACCTCTTCTGCAATACTCTTGATCAACGCAATTTTCTGCCATTGCGCTTCTTCTGTCAAGATATTCCCTTCTTCGGTGGAGGCGAACCCGCATTGTGGGCTTAAACATAATCGATCTAAAGGGATGTAACGAGTAGCTTCATAAATTCGCTCAATGATTGTTTGACGATCTTCAAGTTCGCCGGATTTTGAGGTTATCAGTCCTAATACTACGAGTTTTTCTTCACTAACTTTCGCAAGTGGTTCAAAACCGCCTGAACGATCGTTATCATATTCTAAATAATAGGCATGAACATTTTCTTCCGTAAATAATGGCTCAGCTACAGCATCATACCCGCCAGCTGCTGCCCAGGTGGAGTGGTAATTCCCTCGACAGACATGGGTATTCAAAATCAAATCTTGTGGTTGATTTCCAAGAACCGCATTATTGATTTGTAAATAGGTCTGCGCCAACTCTTTGCGAATCTTGCTTTCCTCTTTATCACTCTCTGCTAAAAATCCTTCTGGTAAAGGTGCTACTAATACGCCCCACGTACAATCATCCAATTGGATCGTTCTGGCGCCTGCTTCATATAAATCTGCGATCACTTGCCGATAAGCTGTTACGATATCTTGAAAAAGTTCTTCGTTTGTCGGATAGATGGCACGAACATGAGGCAAAATGTCTGGACGTAACAACTCCACTAACAGTTGAGCTGGAGCTGGAATGGTTTGCTTTACTTCGATGCCCTCGGTCGTATAGTTACGTGTAAACCGAAAATGGTCCACAAAAGGATGGCTCTCTCCTGTGATTTTTTCTGTTACAATCACCGTTCCTGGACGTGTCTCTTCTCCGTGAAACTGATAACCACGCTCAGGTACAAAAAACTCGATACCTTGTAAACCAAAGAAAAAGTCCAAATGCCACCAACTCCGACGAAACTCACCATCTGTCACCGCATGTAAGCCAGCAGCTTCTTGTTTTTTGATCAGTTCGATAATGGTTTCATCTTCTATCTCTTTCAAATCAGTAGCAGAAATAAGCGATTCGTTATATGCTTTTCGTGCTTTTTTTAACTTTTCTGGGCGCAAAAAGCTCCCAACGATGTCATAACGAAATGGGGATGTTGAACGAGTAGTCATAAAAAAATTCCTCCTTAGATTGCGTAGTAGATAAAGACCTGATGAAAACAAAAAAACACTCATCCCTTTTGCCAAGTCTTGACAAAAGGGACGAATGCGTCGTGTTACCACCCTTATTTGCATTATCCTCACAAATAATGCCTCAACGATACTATCAGATATCCGGCGAGTTAACGGTCGCAGTCCGGTTTTACTCATTTACTAGTAAAACAAGCTCCAAGTTCATCTTCACTAAGGTTTCTGGTCTCCTTTTTCACCCACCGGAGTCTCTTTTTACCGTTGACCGTTAGTTACTCTTCTCTTCTACGCTTTGATATTGTCAATTACTATCCCATGTTTACTTCCGAATGTCAACTAATCCTACTTTCCCTCATTCACTTCGATCCAAGCTCGGTAATATTCAAAGGAAATCTTTTCCTTTGTCGTATGGGTCAACAAGTATTGACCAATCGTTTGTCCTAATCGATAGCCTTGCTTTTGCAACCTGTCTTTTACTTCAGATAGATTATTATTTTTTGTGTTGTTCACTTCGACTTTTAGTAGAAATCGCACGTACTTTTTCGCAGGATCATTCTGCCAGATCGTCTGTGAACCTGGGAGTTCTTTCGTGTGCTCGTCCGTACAGAACCCATAAATACTATTCTGATTATTTTCTGGAAAATAAATCACGAAACTTGAATAATTTTTTAGATATTCCTTTGAATATAAGAGGTCATCAGATGCTGCCACGACGATTTTTTGAAAGGGAATTTCTTCTTCAGGAAATTTATCTGGTTCACTATCGATCATTTCTTTCAACTGTTTTTTTCTTGATAATACTTCTTTATGTTTTTGTTCTAAGATTTTTTTCTCATGATCCAAACGCTGTTCCGTTTCAGCTAAAATGTCGTACATCTCATTTAACGATTTACTATATAGATTTTTCATTTGCTTCATGGGAATATCGAGTTTTCGATAAAAATTGATGTCATATACTTGAAAAATAGCATCGATATCAAACAACCGATACCCGTTTTCCTCTTCTCTTGCTGCATGGATCAACCCTTCTGCATCCCAATACCGAATGGTTGATCGAGGGATATCCAATAACTCCGATACTTCCCCAATCGAATACAATCGTTTCATACCTTTCACCTCAATGATAGTTTATGCTTTTTCTTCTTGACCTTCAAGTAACTTTAAGGTGTAGAATGCGTATTTGTCGGGAAAAGGAGGAAACACAATGACATTATTAAAAACATCTATAAAAAACAATAAAGGAATTGCTTTACTTACTCTTTTATTTATCTGTTTACAACTGCTAGGAACCCTTGGTGTGCCAAAGTTAGTAGCTGATCTCATAGACACAGGGATTGCAAGTGGCGAAGTGAAACAAATCCAACAGATTGGAATTCAAATGTTACTTGTTGCTCTATTAGGCTCTTTTGCTGCAGTTGCCTCAAGCTACTGTTCTGCTTTGTTAGCCGCACGATTTGGCTATCAGACACGAGCAAGTTTTTTCAATAAATTCCAACAATTGTCGATGAAAGATGTCGATCAATTTAATACCGGTTCACTATTGACCAGGATGACCAATGACGTAGATAACGTCCAACAAATGATCGTCATGTTCTGTCAGATGATCATCCCTGCACCAATTATTTCATTATTTACGATTCTGATGATGTTGGAGCATTCCGTCAAGTTGACATTGATTACGTTAGGCTCGATCTTCATCTATGCGCTGATCACGTATTATTTGATGAAAAAAGGAACCCCTTTATCTTTGAGTATTCAACCGAAGATGGATCGTGTCACGACAACGTTGCGTGAATTCTTTACAGGTGTTAATATGATCCGTGCCTTCAACAATCAAGACTATGAAGAAAAAAGAACAAATGAAACCTTTGAAAATTACGCGCAACAGATGATCCGAGTCAATCGAATCTTTGCTTGGGTCACACCGATCGCCTTTTTACTCATGGGTATCGTTTATGCATCCATTTTGTGGTTTGGTGGAGGCTTGGTGGCTAATGGTAGCTTACAAATCGGTATAGTAACTGCCATTGTGGAATATTCGATGTTGACACTTGCCTATTTAATGATTGCCGCAATGGTTTTTGTTATCGTACCAAAATCAATCTCTTGTCTTAAACGAATCGAAGAAGTATTACAAGCTGAAATCGAAATCAAAGACCCCGACCAACCAGAAACTTTATCCTTCGATTCAGTCGATGATACTTTCTTATCCTTCGAACATGTGACGTTTCGCTACAACGAAAACGCCGATCCTGTATTGGAAGACATTGATTTTATTGTACCAAAAGGAAAAACGACAGCCATTGTTGGTGGAACAGGTTCAGGAAAAAGCACGATTGCAAAATTACTGTTACGTCTAAACGATGTTTCAAATGGACAAATCAAATTCGCAGGCACCCCGATCACAGAAATGAACCAAGAAACGCTTCGAAGCTATATTAGTTATGTTCCCCAAAAAGCATTTTTATTTAGTGGAACGATTCGCAGTAATCTATTGATGGGGAACGAACATGCGACAGATGAAGAACTAACCAAAGCAATTCGCATCGCACAATTGGATGAAGTATTAGAAAACCTACCGGATCAATTGAACAGCTTTGTGGCTCAAGGCGGAGATAATTATTCTGGTGGCCAAAAGCAAAGGATGTGTATTGCTAGAGCGTTAGTCAAATCTGCTGAAATCTATGTCTTTGACGATAGTTTCTCTGCATTGGACTATCGAACCGATGCTAAGTTACGTGGGGCGTTGCAACGTGAAATGACAGATAAAACACTGATTATCATTGCACAACGTCTAAGTACCATCATAAATGCTGATAATATTATCGTTTTCGATGAAGGACGGATCGTTGGACAAGGCACTCATGAAGAATTGTTGAAAAATAATCGTTCGTATCAAGAATTTGCGAAATCACAAGGTATGTTAAAGGAGGGAGTCGATGGAAATGACTAAAACAACGATAAAAAAACAAAGCTTGAAACGTTTCTGGCGAATGATCCAGCCTGAACATAAAATCTTCTATGGTTCATTACTTTGCAGCTTGGTCGGTAATACATTAGTCGTTGCTATGCCACTAATCATGGGTATCGGGATCGATCAACTACTCGGGCGGATCAAAGAGGTTGGACTTAACCATATGACAGTAACAGATGTAAAAGAAACATTGCTTTTACCAGTGATCCTGTTGATACTCTTCTCCTTACTAAGTAGTATCACTTCCTTTATTCAAGAACGAGCGATGGCTTCATTAAGTGAACGAGTGACCTTACGTGTCCGTAAAGAAGTTACAAAAAAATTCAAAGCTCTTCCAATGGCTTTCTATGACCGTCATCAAGTTGGTGATATCATCAGTCGAACAACTACAGGTTTAAATCAGCTATCACAAGTATTGCTCACAGGGATCAATCAACTTTTCACCTCTCTTGTAACGATCCTATTAGCTGGTATCATGTTGTTTTACATCGATATCAAATTGACTTTACTTGTTCTTATTTTGATTATGATCAGCACAACTGTTACAACAAAATTCGCAAACAAGAATAAACAAATTTCTGATCATAACCAAGAAGAACTGGGAGATTTGAATAATAAAGCAGAAGAATATCTAACTGGGAATTTGGTGATCAAAGCCTTCAACCAACAAGCATTAGCGATTGATGAAGTCAAGAAAGCAAATGAAAAACAATCGCAAGCTTTCAAAAAAGCGCAGTTCATGAATTTTGCGATTTATCCAGCCATCCGTTTGATCAATCAATTAGCATTTATCGCAAGTGCGGTCATTGGGGCAATAGCCGTTTTATCTGGTGGGATCACCATTGGTTTCTTACAAGCGTATTTGCAGTATATCAATCAAATATCAGAACCAATCTCCACTGCTTCATATGTCATCAATTCTGTACAATCAGCCATGGCATCCATCGAACGAATCTTTGAGATCATGGATGAACCAGAAGAAGCAATTGATCATGCAGTAGAAAATCCCATCATTGCACCACAAGGAGCAATTGAATTCAAACATGTTCGTTTTGGTTATACATCAGAAAAACCATTGATGAAAGATGTCAACTTCTCGGTCAAGCCACAACAAACGGTTGCCATCGTTGGGCCAACTGGTGCTGGAAAAACAACTCTTGTCAATCTTTTGATGCGTTTTTATGAAATTAATGACGGTCAGATTTTATTCGACGGTCATGACATCACCGATTTGCCGCGCCATGAATTGCGGAATCTATTTGGCATGGTACTACAAAATACTTGGTTATTCGAAGGTACTGTTGCAGAAAATATTGCTTACGGCAAAAAAGAAGCAACCAGAGATGAAATCATTCAAGCAGCTAAAATTGCTCAATGTGATCATTTTATCCGTACGCTGCCACAAGGTTATGACACCATTATCTCAAGCGAAAATGGGTCGATATCTCAAGGGCAACAACAGCTCTTAACGATTGCACGAGTCATTTTAGCTAATCCTGCAGTCGTCATTTTAGATGAAGCAACGTCAAGTGTCGATACACGTACGGAAGCCTTAATCCAAGAAGCGATGGATGCTTTAACTAAAAACCGGACCAGCTTTGTGATTGCCCATCGTCTGTCAACGATTGAACATGCGGATATGATCGTAGTGATGCAAAACGGAGACATCATTGAAACAGGAACGCATACAGAGCTATTGCAACAACCGACACTTTATGCAAGCTTATACAATAGCCAATTTCAAAATAGTTGAGCGATAAAAAACCAACTTAGTCTAGGATCACTCCGAAACTAAGTTGGCTTTTTGATTTTAAAGAATCAATCTTTACGATTTTTCTTTTTCTTGTAGATATAGGTTCCGATTGCTCCTCCAACAAGAGCAAAACCAAGAACGGTTGCACTAGATCGGATCTCACCAGTTTTTGGTAAATTTTTTGCTGCATTTCCTTGGACTTGTTTTTTTGAGGTTGCAGAGGTGTTGGCTGTTTTCTTTTGCTGAGTATTCCCTCCGCCTGTGTTGGCATTTCCTCCGGCAGTCCCTCGTTTACTCACTGTCACTTGACTTGTTTCTGAAACTGAACCATTCGTGTAAGTGATCGTATAGGTTCCTTCTTTGTTGGTATCAACATCGCCTGACACCATATTCTGGTCAAATGCGAGAGTGAACCCTTCGCGATTTGTTGCGGAGACAAAGCCATCGCTTGGGTCCCACGTATCACCGATATATAATTGAAGATCCTTTGTTACAATCGTTTCTCCGTTTTCTTTTACAACCACCACAACTTCTTCTGTTGCTCGACCGTTGGTATAAGTCAACGGATAATCGCCAGCTTTAGTTGTATCTACCGTACCACTAACCATGCTTTCATCAAAAACGATCATTTCCCCATCTTTGTTTGTAGCAGATACAAATTGATCATTTGGCGCCCACTTATCACCGACATAAACGCTGCCATTTTTTGCTTGGATCGTTTCTCTATTTTCAACCACGGTCACTGTGATTTTTTGAGAGGCTTCTCCATTCGTATAAGTAATGATGAAGTTTCCTGTTCGTCCGGTATCAACGGTGCCTGACACCATACTTTCATCAAATGGCAAAGTGTCACCTGCTCTATTGGTCGCTGAGATAAAATTATCGCTTGGATGCCAAACATCCCCTGTGTGGATTCTTGAATCGATCGCCTTGATCGCTTCTTGACTAGCAATGACGGTCACTGTGATTTCACGACTGAGTCTCCCAAAAGTATAGGTGATCTTGTACTCACCTACTTGTGTCGTATCGACTTCGCCGCTGACCATATTTTCATCAAAGGCAACAGCTTCTCCCGTTTTATCAGTAGCGGAAACAAAATTATCACTTGGTGTCCAAGCATCCCCTACAATGATCGTCGAATCTGTGACTTTAAGGGTTTCTTGACTTTCTTCGACAGTCACATTGATCTGTTGACTCGCAGATCCATTGGTATAAGTCACTGGATAGACTCCTGCTGTCGTCGTATCCACAGTACCACTGACCATACTTTCATCAAAAGGAATTGATTCTCCATTTGGATCGGTCGCTAAGACAAAATTGTCGATTGGTTCCCAACTATCACCAACATAAATCGTTGAATCCATTGCGCGGATCGACTCACTAGCGATTGGTTGCCACACATAAGTATCCGCCATACTATTTTGATAAGTTGTCATCAGTGAAGAGGAGCTTAATACATATTCACCAAGTGGGACATCTTCTGTGCCAGATCCCACATTTTGCCAGTAACCCGTATGCTCTTCTGTAGCGAGCAACTCTGGAATATTGGTATCGGTTAAAGAATAGAACTGGATACCTAAAGAAATTTTAGATAAGGAGATTGTACCAGCAAACATCTCTTGCTGCAATTGCACCTTGCCAGTTTTAAAATGTGATAAATCCAATTCAGTGATATTTTGGCAGTTTCTAAACATTCCTCGCATAAATCGAAGATTCTCCGTATCAAAACCACTGACATCGATTGCTTCTAAATTGAGACATTCTGCAAACATAAAACTCATTGTTGTCACGTTAGTAGTTGAAAAGTTCGTAACATCTAACGCCGTCAGACCGGAACAACCGAAGAACATATAGTACATGGAAGTCACGTTTTTCGTATCAAAGCGACTAACATCGAGTTCTGTCAAACCGGAACAGCCATGGAACATATAATGCATGTACATAACGTTGCTCGTATCAAAATGTGTCACATCTAACGCTTGTAATCCCGAACAGCCATGGAACATGAAGGACATTTCTGTTGCTTGACTCGTTACAAAACTAGAAAGATCCAGTTGAGCCAATCCGGAACAACCGCGGAACATATGACTGAAATTCGTCACGTTGGCTGTTTGAAAACCAGTTACATCCAATGTCGTCAAGGCAGAGCAATCATAAAACATGTAGCTCATGTTCGACACGTTCATCGTGTTAAAACTGGATAAATCTAATGAAGTCAATCCGCCCATCCCATAAAATATATGACTCATTTCAGTGACATTCGCTGTATTGAAGTTGCTTAGATCGAGCGTGCTAACAGAAGACACCCCATTGAACATATAGTTCATCGAACGAACATTTTGGGTATCAAAAGCTGTAAGATCCAATGAAGTCAGCTGCTGGCACCATGCAAAGAAATAATCCATATTCGTGACTTGACTTGTATCTAAACTGGATAAATTCTCGATCGTCGTTAGCTGATTCAAATCAAAAAACAATCCTAATGATTCAGCATTTGCTACCACGGGTCCAGTAAGAACAATTTTTTTGATGAGTGAACGGTGAGGAAACCAAGGTGCACGAGCCGCCGACGTTGTTTCTCCTAATGTCCCTGCATCTATGTACAATATACCTTCTTGGTCGATTCGCCATTGGCTGGTACCGAATACGCCAGAATCAACTTGATCATCTACCTCCTGTATCTCACAAACTGTGCGAGCATCTGGATCTGGGATCACTGGTTCACTCGCAGCTTTAGTGACTTCTTCTCCAACAGTTGAAGCAACAGTCGAATCCGTAGTCGATTGCTCTGTCACGGTGGTTACATCTGTTGTCGCTTCCATCGTTGGTTCTGTAGGGGGTTCTGACGGAACAGAGACTGATGATTCTAGGATTTCAGTTTCTTGCTGTTCTTTCGTCTCTTCACTTTTTATTGCTTCCATAGTGACGTCTTCAGCTTGTTCTTCAAGCGTCGAAATAGCTACCTCTTCTGTCATTTGTCCACTGTCTAAATGATCAGCAAATGTCGTGATACTCTGTTGGGATGCGTTCATAAGTAATAACATTGAAGCTGTCATTTTTACTATTTTTCTGTGGTCCATTCCTTATTCAACTCCTCAAATTATAGAAAGATAAAAAAACATCCAACTAAATTCTAACGTAATCTGTGAAAGAAAATTTTTTATTTTTTTTTTTTGAAAAAAATATTTGAGAATCGATTTGTATTTCCATAATAAGAAAGATAAAATAAAACAATCGAATAAGAGTCACCCAAACGAAAGGAGCAATTAATGGAACCTTTTTTCAAACTACATGAAAATAAACAATTACATCGCCAAATCAATATTCTTACTTATTTGAGAAAACGAAATGACATCACTTCGATCACAGAACTAGTTCAAGAAATAGGCTGTACACCTCCAACTCTACGTTCAGATATCCAAGCATTGCGTGCCAAATTACCACCATCGATTCATTTGCAATCAATCAAAATGATCGGTTACCGCTTAAAAATACCCGATGGGGAAACACTGGATACCTATCTTTTATCTCTTGTTAGAGAAACGATTACTTATAAAATCATTGACCGTAGCCTTAAGGGAAATCAACAATCCTTCGAAGCCATGCGCTTGGAGTATCATTTGTCTAGTTCGGCTTTACGCAAAATCATTCAACACATGAACCATGAACTAAAAAACTACCGAATCCAACTCTCTCCCAAAAATGGTGATCTTGTTGGAAAAGAAAACGAGATTCGTTTTTTCTTTTTTAACTTTTATACGAGTTTTCGACGAACGATCATAACAGATCATTCCTATCTATTCTCTCAGGAAACATACAAAGTCATGTTCGCTGAACTAGAGCAAGTATTTCAGTCTCATTTACATATTAGTAATTTTCGTGCAACGTTATGGTTGTCCATCTTAAAAGAAAGATGGTTGCGTCGTAAACAAGGTGAAATCCCCTCAGAAACATTGAGTATGATCCAGTCTAGAAAAAGCTTCAAAAGGTTCTCAAAAAAAATCACTCCTTTTCTGAGAGAGATTCTTGGGATTCAACAGCTGTCTGTAAATGAACTAGTTTGGGCTTATTTGATTGCTTTACACTGTATTTCCTATAGCTCATCGAACTATCAAGAGACAAGATCGCATAAAGCGACCCATTACCAAGAAGAAGCACCAGCCAAAAAATGGATCAAGCAATTTTTACTCGACGAAGCGCTGATTGACGGTACAACAAAGGAAGGTATTGAGCAAATGAGTGCTTACTTAGCTAATTTACGCTTGCTTAATAAAATCACTGATGGTTTTGAGAATCACCCATTGGCAATTGATCATTTAGTCGATCCATCCTTTGAATTACTCTATCACTCCTGGCAAGACCGATTGCAGCAACTCAAATGGCAAGAGATCCTACCAATGACCTGCATAAAAGACGTTGCACTATCCTTAAGTATGATCCAATCCTCCTATCAGCAAATCCAAAGAAGGAAAAAGCAAACAATCGTCTTTACTTTTCATGGAGATGCTGGCTATGATAATTTTTTAATGGCTATGATCCAAAAGTGGCTACCTGAAACGTATCACCCTCTTTTTCTTTTTGATCAACCGATTAAACAAACAAAGATCGACGAGTTAGAAGCTTGTCTCATCGTCAGCAACTATGATCTTACGGAGAAAATGACCTGTGAAGTGATTCAAATTGCCCAAATACCGACCCATGAGGAGTGGAAAGATTTGAAACTACACTTGATTGAATGGGCTTCAAGTCATTCATAGCATAGTATCCAGGAACCACTCGACTTTTGCTGTAGACTTAGGGAGAAACGTCTAAAATCCCCCCCTAAGTCTAAGACTTGCGGCTATTCACAAATGAAGCTACTAGACTATAGATGCCAACCAAAGAAGGTAAAACGAAGTGTGAGAGTCTTTCAAAATAGTTTAAGACAGCGAAACACTTGAAATAAATCTTCCTTGTGGTTACGTATAAGATAAACACTTAAAATGGTCACCACAAGCACTAAAACAAAGACATCGATCTGTTTATATGTTCTCGTCTGCATAGAAGGTTCTCTCCTTTCATCTGACTTTTTTGTTCATTGTTCTTTTTCTTTGTCTATGACAAAAAAGAACAAAAAAATGAAACGCCAAAAAGAGTAACAATCCAAGAATCATCGGCGAAATATTAGGGTGTCGATGGAAGTATTCTGTGATACTCGCGCTGATCCAACCTTTTTTTGCTTGTTGACGAACCTGATGATCAAGTTTTTTTGAGAGGGAACTATCTAAAAGTTTATGCAATCGATCATTTTTGCTGGCATAATTAAACGATTCTCCATCAAGTAATTCTTTTCGCAAGTCGAAATGAAATGAATAGTGTGCCGGGTTACTATCTACTCGACCATTTTCCATTTTTAATACATTCCAGCTACTCACAAAGTCCCCTTCAGGATTCAAGATAAATTCAGAGTGAAAGCCTCTATTAACCAATATTTTTCGGTTTTCTCTGCCGATGATACTTTCTTTGAATGTTTTGTTTTTGGGATATTTATTGTGAAATCGAGCGGGAGAATACTGCTGTTCCACTCCCCATCGTTTCCCATATTCCGCTAATGCCTCCTCTCAATTAATGTAATTTAAAAAAATTAAAATAGATAACGTATTTTTTCAAGTAATCAGTTCTCTCTACTTTTTTAACCATTAATCCTTTATATTTGTATGAACTTTTATGTTTTTAAAGACCTACTTCTTTATTTTAAGACAAAAAAACACCAGTGATTAATCACTGATGTCAGTTTTTATTAACAAATAATTTAGCCGATACTCGTCAGGCGTTTACTATTTATTATAGATTTTAGGTCCTTTTCTCATATTGCTACGATCATTTTTTGGAGTAGCCATCTTTTCTACTCGACCGCCACCTTGTTTCTTTTTGATTATTTCAAGCATTTTTTCTTTTGAATTCATCTGTTTCCCTCTTTTACTCTATTCACTTTTTTACTACTATGATACACACTTCGTTATTGTAACACATTTTTACTTGGAAACTTCAAACTTATTGATTTCTTTATGATTTTATCATAAAAGCGCACGGTTTTTGTGTGTTCATCACAGGATAAGATCACGTAACTTTTCTCATTATAAAAACCTAATACAAAAAAGCAGATGAAGAGCACTAACTTGTTGCTGCCTGGAAGTTGATTGGTGCAATTGTGGCATGATGAGGAATCGCCGTAACAACTAGAAAAACCAATGCTTTGGCCAATCGTTGCGGTGTGCGATACGCTTAAACTGCTTTGACAAACGCAAGAAAAGCACCAATAGTGGAATTTCCAGTGATCAACGGGAAATTCACTCGGCGCAAACGATAAAAATGCCACCACCAAAAATCACTGCACTTTCATCTAGAGCAGCACCGAGGTTCAGTAACGCATTTTTTAAGATCGTCAAAATAAAAGAAAAAAGATGAAAACTCATCGTTAATACAAGACCCCAAAAAGTTTTCTGATAAATCTCTTATAAAAGTAAGCAGCTATTGAAATAGCTCACGACGTTAGGTAAATAAGATCCAGTCAATGGTTGCAATATATAGAGGTTTCATAAACGGTATCAGCAAAACGATATCTAGCCTTTTTTTCTCTGTGATCTTTGTCCTGACCGTCAAAAAAGCTAATAGTAACGCAAGCACAGTCGAACAGATCACGACTGCAATGCTTAATAACAACGTACTGATGATCGTTTTTCCTACATCCAGTGATCCATCATAGACTAAAGCACGATAAAATATGACGCCGATAGGAATCCCTGTCAGTATGACTAAGAGAAGTCATATGGGAACTACCGCCCCACATGTCGAATTTTAATCATGTATGTTCATTGAGAAGACTCCACGACGGAAAAGAACTCGCTCGTGATATCAGAAGCGTGTTCCATCATCCAGTCCCAAGCCACATCCAATCATGTTGATATTTGATAAGTTTCCCTATAATCGATTTATCCTGTATTTCTAGCGCTTTTTATCAGAGCATAAATTATGGTAATTTTTAGGAAAATGATCTAAAGTTACTTTGACCCTATATAGATATGAGTCATCATTCGACAAACTTTAGTTATTTTTCACAATATTTGTCCCTGCCAGTATATTCAAGATTGGACCCCAAAAACGTTTAAAAATCTTTTGATAGTTTTCAATTTCAAACACTCCATTAGTAAAAAGGATCTCTAGTTTCTCTCCCCCCATCTTCACAATGTGATGGTCTGGTCGATAGCCATTCCTAAGATAAAATGCTTTACGGATTTTTCTTTGCTCATTGTTGCTAGCAGCTGGATTTTCTGCCTCTAAATTTAATACAATGCAATTATCTGGATAGTTCTCTTTGATATGTGATAATACTTGCGCCCCGTAGCCTTGACTGCGTAAGTCTTGAACTACCGCTAAATACCAGAGGTACGTCAAGTTTTCAAATGTAATGAGATACGCTAGACCGATAAACTTTTCTTCATCGTAATAAGCAATAAAATCGATACCCTCTCTCTTTGAACGCTTCAGCAATGTTCCCATAGGCACTTGTTCAGATTTTGGAAAAGCTGAATGATATAAGTGCTCGACTTGCTGAAAGTTCTGCCATTTGCTTGGTCACCATTTTTATTTTTATCATGTAAGGACTCCTTTTACACATTGGATTTTTATTTTTTTATCTGTCCTCTGATGAGAAAGAACGTTTACTCGAAATTTTTTTATAACTGAACGATATACTCTCTATTTATTATACACTATATTTATAAAGCATTAAAAGATTTATGTCAGTCTTAAAATAACTCTCTTTACTTTCAAATCGCTTATTTCACTCAAACAATTGTATAAAAAAAGACGTTTCTTTTGACAGAAACGTCTTCTAAAATGAGTGTATAGGATATAATGCCTTGCGCTCATCTATTTAAATCACTTACCCTTTGCGTAATAATCCGACACATTCTACATGGTGCGTTTGTGGGAATAAATCAACTGGTTGGACTTTTTCTAACTGATAACCGTCTTCTGCAAACAACTTCACATCTCTAGCAAAAGTTGCAGGATTGCATGAGATGTAAACGATTCGCTCAGGAGCCATCTCGATCGCTGAATCAATAAAGCGTGCGTCTAAGCCTTTTCTTGGAGGATCGACAACTAAAACAGTTGGTTTGATTCCTTTTTCTTGCCATTTTTTCATGACTGTTTCCGCTTTTCCAACTTCATAATGCGCATTTTCGATTTTGTTTGTCAACGCGTTGAACTGCGCATCTTCAATCGCTGCTGGTACGATTTCCATGCCATAAACATTTGCTACTTGATCCGCTATGGATAAACCAATCGTTCCAATTCCTGAATATGCATCAATCACGACATCCTCTTTTTTCAATTCAGCAAATTCGATCGCTTTTTGATACAATACTTCGGTTTGTAATGTATTGACCTGATAAAAGGATTTAGAAGAAATACGATAGGTCTTACCAAGTAACTGATCTTCGATATACGATTGACCAAAAAGAACTTTTTCTTTTTCTCCTAAAATGACATTCGTTTTTTCTTCGTTGATATTTTGGATCACTGACACTACTTCCGGTAAAGCTTCATGGATAGCTTCAGCGATTTCTTTCGATTTGAAGAATTTTTCTTTTCGAGTGACTAAAACCACCATCATTTGATGCGTGTAATGACCTCTACGAACAATGATATGACGAATTTGTCCTTCATTTTTTTCTTCATTGTAGCCACGTACTTGGAAACGTTGCAAGATGTCTCTTACCTTGATGATGGCTTGATCGATTTGTGGGTCTTGGATGAAGAAATCTTCTATTTCCACTAAGTCATGACTATTTTTCTTGTAAAAACCAGTCACTAATTCGCCTTCGACACGACGAACAGGAATCTGTGCTTTATTCCGATAGCCTGTAGGTTCTTCCATAGCGATCGTTGGTTGTACTGTGACTTCAGGCATTTTAGCGATTTTAGCTAAAACATGTTCGACTTGTTTTTGTTTGAATACTAATTGTTGCTCATAACTTAAATGGGCTAAAGGAGCGATTCCTGTACGCAATAGAACATTACTAGTGATTTCTTGACGGTCTGGTGACGTCGTCAACCAGTTTTCGACCTTACCGTAGCCAAATTTATTGCCTGCTTTTACGACAAGGATCTCCACTTGTTCACCTGGCAAAGCATTTTCAATAAATAATGGATAGCCATCAATTTTCGCAACACCTAATCCTTCGTAACTTAAATCGATGATATCAACAGTATACCGTTCATTTTTCTTAATTGTTTGTGTCATTTCATTACTCCTATTCTTTTGAATGGTTTCTAATTTTGTCCGTTCAACAAAGGAAAGAGCTGGGAGATCCATTCATTCCCAGCCCTTTTTTCTTCAGTCTATTGGAAAAAACAAGTAATCCTATGATCTTTGCTTTTTCCTTCTAATAGTCGTCCAATCCTGCTCAGTTCTGATCCTTGTCAGCAATTTTGCCATCGCCATCGATATCTTCATCCGTCAAACGTTCTACTTCTTTGACGAATTCTTTGCTAACTTCTTCTAGCTCTTCTTCCTCAAAACCAGTGATTGCCTCATCTGGAATTTGATCTGTATTTGCATAAAACTCGATATGCTGATGAAGATTTTCAAAATGCATCGGAGCATTCCCACCGTATTCGCCATCTAAATTGATCATGACAGGGCGATTCGCATTATCTTCGGTTTCAACATAAAGAGAACTTGTTTTCGTATAGATGACTCTTGGATCATCGACATGCTTCCCTCCATTGAGCATTAAGGCAGCAATGTGTAGGATCTCAAAAATATTCGCCGTTTTGACGATGATCAAAGAGAATTTTCCATCATCTAGCTTTGCATCAGGCGCAATTTGTTCAAAGCCACCAACGGAATTCGTCAACCCTAAAAAAAACATCGAAGCATTGCCATTATATTCGCCTTCGTCATACTTCAAGTGCATCTTGATCGGTTTGACACGTGGTAACATTTCTGCTCCTTTTGCCAAATATGCAAGATAGCCAAAAATACTTTTCAATTCGGAAGGAACTTCATAGGTCAATTCTGTCAAGTAGCCACCAGCTGCAATATTGATGAAATAGCTATTATCGGATTGACCGATATCCATTTTGACTGTTTGATTCTTTTTGATGACTTCTGCTGCTGCCTTGATATTATCTCTAGGAATCTTCAAGGCGCGAGCATAGTCATTGGTCGTTCCCGCTGGAATGATCGCCATTTTAGGTCTAACTTCCAATGAGGCGATACCATTAACGACTTCATTGATCGTCCCATCGCCACCAGCAGCAACGACAAGATCAAAACCTAACTCAGCGACTCGTCGTGCTTCATTTTTTGCCGAGTCCTGTTCCGGAGTCGTTGCATAAGCACTTGCTTCATAGCCCGACTCCTCCAAAGCTTGGAGGATGTCGGCAAGATTACGTTTTAACAATTCTTTACCTGAGACCGGATTATAGATCACACGCGCTTTTTTCATAGCATCCCTCTATCGTTTCGCTAATTCTTCATTTAGCAATTTGTTGACCACACCTGGGTTTGCTTGTCCTTTAGTAGCTTTCATGATTTGTCCAACTAAAAAACCTACTGCACGGTCTTTTCCGTTTTTGAAATCATCAACAGATTGTTGATTGTTATCTAAGATTTCATTGATGATCGGTAATAACTTCGCTGGGTCAGATAATTGGACCCAACCGTTTGCTTCAACAACACTTTGTGCATCTCCGCCATTCATGATCAACTCACGAAAGACTTTTTTCGCAATTTTAGAGCTGATCGTGCCATCTGCGATCAAAAGAATCATACCCGCTAAGTTTTCAGGTGTTAGTTTCGTTTCAGCTAATTCCAATTTCTCACTGTTTAAGTATGCTGATACTTCACCCATCAACCAGTTGGAAGCTTGTTTGGCATCTGCTCCGTTTTCCAATGTTGCTTCAAAGAAATCAGACATTTCTTTTGATAGCGTCAATACTTTCGCATCATACTCTGGTAAGCCTAATTCGCTGATGTAGCGTACACGACGAGAAGCTGGCATTTCTGGTAAGCTTGCTTTCACTCGTTGGATCCATTCGTCATCGATCACGAATCTTGGAATATCAGGTTCTGGGAAATAACGATAGTCACTTGACCCTTCTTTGACACGCATCAAGATCGTCTTATTCGTCGTTTCATCAAAGCGACGAGTTTCTTGTTGGATCTCTCCACCAGATAATAATACTTTTGCTTGGCGTTTTTCTTCAAATGCTAAACCTTTTTTGACAAAAGAAAGGGAGTTCAAGTTTTTCAATTCTGCTTTTGTCCCAAATTCTTCTTGTCCATAAGGGCGTAAAGAAATGTTCGCATCACAACGCATTGAACCTTCTTCTAATTTCACGTCACTGACTTCAGTAAATTGGATCACAGAACGTAAAGCTTCTAAATAAGCATAGGCTTCTTCTGGTGAACGCATGTCTGCTTCTGAAACGATCTCGATCAATGGTGTTCCTTGTCTGTTTAGATCGACATAAGAGTATCCACCGATGCCGTGCATGTTTTTTCCTGCATCTTCTTCTAAATGTACACGTTCAATGCGGATTTTTTTCTTTTTACCTTCTACTTCGATCTCGATCCAGCCATCATGACCGATTGGTTGATCGAATTGTGAGATTTGGTAAGCTTTGGGATTGTCTGGATAGAAATAGTTTTTGCGGTCAAAATGAGTATCTTTCGAAATTTCGCAATTCAATGCTAACGCTGCACGCATCCCAAATTCCAGCGCTGCTTTATTCATTACTGGTAAAACTCCAGGGTATCCCCAGTCGATCACATTGGTGTTGCTGTTTGGTTCAGCACCAAAATGCGCAGGAGCTGGAGAGAAAATTTTTGAGTTGGTTTTTAATTCCACATGGACTTCAAGTCCAATGACTGTTTCAAAATTCATTCGGCTTTCCCTCCTAAAATAGCTGGTTGTTGACGATGGAACTCTGTCGCTTGCTCAAACGCATAAGCTGCTTGATACATGGTTTTCTCTTCGAAATAATTACCGATGATCTGTAAGCCAACTGGTAACCCTTCCGATAAGCCTGCAGGTACTGACATACCTGGTAGTCCTGCCAAGTTCACTGGGATCGTCAAGATATCACTCATATACATCGTGATTGGGTCGTTGATATTTTCACCAAGACCGAACGCAACTGTTGGTGAAGAAGGGCCGATGATCAAATCATAATCCGCGAAAACTTTTTCAAAGTCACGCTTGATCAATGTACGGACTTGTCCTGCTTTTTTGAAATGCGCGTCATAGTAACCTGCACTCAATGAGAACGTTCCTAACATGATCCGGCGTTTTACTTCTTCTCCGAAACCTTCAGAACGTGAATTGACATAAACGTCATCCAAGTTCTTGACATCTTCTGAACGATATCCATAACGAATACCGTCAAAACGTTGCAAGTTCGAACTAGCTTCAGATGAAGCAATGATATAGTAGACAGCCACGCCATATTTTGAATGAGGTAAGCTAACTTCTTCTACTGTTGCACCTAATGAACGGAATGTTTCAGCTGCTTTAAGAATTGCTTCTTTCACGCCTTCATCGACACCTTCACCTAAGTATTCTTTAGGTAAAGCAATCTTCATTCCTTTAATATCACCAGACAAACCTTCTGCAAAGTTAGGGACAGATACACCAGATGAAGTACCGTCTTTTTCGTCGTAGCCACTGATTGCGGTCAATGCTAATGCGTTATCTTTGACTGTCCGGGTCATTGGACCGATTTGGTCTAAAGATGAAGCAAATGCAATCAAACCGAAACGGGAAACACGACCATAAGTTGGTTTCATTCCTACGATTCCATTGAAAGCGGCTGGTTGGCGGATACTTCCACCAGTGTCACTACCTAGAGAAACTGGCACTTGTCCTGCGGCAACTGCAGCTGCTGAACCACCAGATGATCCGCCAGGAACTTTTGTTTGATCCCAAGCGTTCTTTGTTTTTTTGAAGTAAGAAGTTTCGGTACTTCCGCCCATTGCAAATTCATCCATGTTCAATTTACCAACAGGGATCATGTCTGCTTCGTATACTTTTTCCATGACTGTCGCATCGTAGATCGGTTCAAAATTATAAAGGATCTTTGAAGCTGCTGTCGTTAAAAGATCTTTCGTCACGATATTGTCTTTGATACCGATCGGGATACCTGAAAGAACATTGTTTTCGTCGATACCTTTTTCGTCCAAAGCTTTGGCTTGGGCTAAAGCTTTCTCTTCATTCAATGTGATGAATGCATCGATCGCGGGTTCTGTTTCCTTGATGCGATCAAATGTAGCTCTCACTAAGTCTTGTGCAGTGATTTCTTTTGACACTAATAAGTCGTGTAGTTCTTCTAATGAACGATTGTATAATTCTGTCATTATGCGCCAGCCTCCCCATTATCGATGATTGCTGGTACTTTGATGAAACCATCTTCTTTTTCTGGTACATTTTTTAATAATTCATCTCTGCTCCAACCTAGTTGTGCACGGTCTTGTCGCATGACGTTGACAGTCTCAACAACGTTTGATGTAAATGGTACGCCTTCTGTGTCTACTTCTTCCAGCATTTCTACCATGTCAATGATTTTTCCTAATTGGTCAGTAAAACCTGCGCGCTCTTCGTCGGCAAATTTCAATTTGGCTAACTTCGCTACATGTTTTACTTGTTCTTCACTAATCGCCATAGTACCCCTTCTTTCCTAAATGAAAACTTTGCTTCTTATTTTAACATAAGAAATTCGCATTCTGAAATTCTTTCTTGAAATTTATCTGAAAAATTATTCTGCTTCCTCAGCAGGATGACTCTCCGCTAACGCTTCAGCCATCTGATCTTCCGTCCAAACCTCGACCCCTAACTCTTGGGCTTTCGTTAATTTACTACCTGCATCTTCGCCAGCGACAACGATATCCGTTTTTTTAGAGACGCTGCCAGTGACTTTTCCACCAAGGTTTTCAATCGTTTCTTTGGCTTCTTCTCTTGTGAATCGAGTTAATTTGCCTGTCAACACGATCGTCTTGTTTTTGAACGGCGATTCTACTTCTTTCAGCTGTGTCGAACGAATGCCTTTGTATTCAAGGTTGACACCTGCTTGTTTAAGTTCTTCCATCAACTCGTGGACTTCTTCGTTGTCAAAATAAGTCACTACACTATCTGCAATGATATCCCCGATCGTATCTAATTGGATGATCGATTCAAAATCGCTGCGACTCAACGTTTCTAAATCGCCAAAATGCTCCGCTAAGATTTTCGCTGCTTTTGCGCCAACGTGACGGATACCTAAACCAAAGATCAAACGTTCTACCGAGTTCTCTTTGCTATTGTCGATTGCTGTTAAAATATTATTCGCTGATTTTTCTTTGATTTTATCTAACGTCAATAATTCTTCTTCTGTTAGTTTATAGAGATCAGCAACATCAGCGACTAACTTCTTGTCATACATCTGTTCCAAGACTCTTGGTCCTAAGCCATCGATGTTCATCGCATTTCGGGAAACGAAATGGTTCAGTCCTTCTTTCATTTGTGCGGGACACTTTGGATTGATGCAACGCAAGGCAACTTCTTCATCTAAATGAACCAACTCACTGTGACAGACAGGGCAATGTTCGGGCATTTTATAAGGCTCGCTGTCTTTTGGACGTTTATCTAAAATGACTTGTGCGACTTCAGGGATGATATCCCCTGCCTTGTAGATTTGGACAGTATCATTCAAGCGGATATCTTTCATTTGGATATAATCGCCATTATGCAGACTAGCACGGCTGACTGTCGTACCAGCCACACGAACCGGTGTCATGATTGCTGTCGGTGTCACTACACCCGTTCTGCCGACCGTCCATTCGATTTCTTCGATGACCGTCTCTACTTCTTCTGGCGGAAACTTATAGGCCGTCGCCCACCGTGGAGCTTTGACCGTAAAACCTAATTGGTCTTGCAATGAAAAATCATTGACTTTAATAACGATCCCGTCAATCTCGTAAGGGAGATCTTTACGTTTTTCATGGTATTCTTCAATGAACGCCCAAACTTCGTCGATTGAATGACAAAGACGTTTTTCATGGTTCGTATGGAAACCGATTTTGTCTAATTCTTCTAACGCTTCGTATTGCGTCGTCGCTTGCATCGGTCCAAAATCTGCTACGGTATATAAGAACGTATCAAGATTCCTTTTCGCTGTGATCTTGGAATCTAACTGGCGCAATGAACCTGCTGCTGCATTACGAGGATTGGCAAAGACTGGTTTGCCTTCTTCTTCATTTTTTTGGTTCAATTTAACGAATGAACGTTTCGGCATAAAACATTCACCACGTACTTCGATACTCATCGGTTCTTTTAATTTGATTGGAACAGAACGCACCGTTTTTAAGTTTTCTGTGATATTTTCGCCGACCGAACCATCTCCCCGAGTTGCTCCCCGTACAAACTCACCATTCTCATATCGTAAAGATACCGATAGTCCATCGATTTTCAGTTCACAACAATAATCGACTGGACGGCCGATTGCTTTTTGGACACGTTGATCAAATGCTAAGAGTTCTTCTTTATTGAAGACATCGTTCAAACTATATAATGGAATGTCATGTGTGACTTTTTCAAATGAGGAAAGAATCTTTCCACCTACTCGTTGGGTCGGTGAATCTGCGGTGATCAGATCTGGATATTGTTCTTCGATCGCCACTAATTCGGCATAGGTTTTGTCATAGATATAATCTTCTACCGTTGGCTGGTCCAACACATAATACTCACGAGACCAACGATCTAACTGCACTCTGAGTTCTTCTGCTTTTTTTGTCGCTTCATCGATCGTCATTTCGTGTTCCATCTTTTTCTCCCCCTATTGAACTAAACTTTTTCGATTGGTGCAAAAGCGGCTAATACACGTTTGACTCCTTGACTTGGAAATGCAATATCAAGCTCAAGGTCTTTTGCATCACCACTAACTCTAACCACTGTACCAGGTCCCCATTTTTTATGTTTGACTTTATCTCCTGGCTTCCAACCACCTGTTTCGCCACCTGTAGCGACTTTTGCTGATACACCTGCTTTTGTCGGCTGTTGGTACTTAGGTGTCGCGTTATTCGCACGAAGAGGCGACGGCTGAGAGGCATTGGAAGTTGGTCGCATCCCGTGGATATCTAATAATTCTTGATCGATTTCTTCTAAAAATCGTGAAGGTCGATTGTATTGCGTACGACCATATAAAGTCCGTGAAAACGCATTGGTCATAAACAATGCTTCTTCTGCCCTGGTGATCCCTACATAGGCCAAACGGCGTTCCTCTTCCAGTTCACTTTCCTCCATCAAGGCACGAGAAAGTGGAAAGACACCTTCTTCTAGACCGATCAAAAAGACGACTGGAAACTCTAGACCCTTCGCAGCATGTAAGGTCATCAATGTCACTTGCTTCGTTTCTTCTTCTAAGCTATCGATATCTGATACAAGTGCAAGGTCATTTAAAAAGACGACCAGCTTGTCCTCTGGCGAATCAGCATTCTCTAGCCCTTCTTTTTCAAATTGTTTATCAAATTCTTGAGTCACCGTCAAAAACTCTTCTAAGTTTTCGATACGTGCTTGGGATTCTAATGTATTTTGGATTTTTAGATCATCCAAATAGCCACTACGTTCTAAGACTTCTTTGGTTAACTCTGTAACGGTCAAATAAGGGATCATTTCAGTCAATTGATGCATCATCTCGCCAAAAGAGCCTAACTGTGTTCCTGCTTTTCCGCCGATGTTCGCTAACTCAACATTTCTTGCAGCCTCTAGCAAGGGCCATTCGTGCATCGTGGCAAAGCTACGAAGTTTTTCCACCGATCCTGGTCCAATCCCACGTTTTGGTGAGTTGACGATCCGCTCAAAACTCAATGAATCTTGAGGATTTGCCATCACATTAAGATACGCCAAAACATCTTTGATTTCTTTTCGATCATAGAATTTGTGACCTCCAACCATTTTGTACGGAATATTGGCTTTCAGTAAGGTTTCTTCCATGACACGTGATTGGGCATTTGTTCGGTAAAGAATAGCAAAGTCTCCATAATTGCGACGATTCGTCTGGATCTCTTCTTGCATTCTTTCTACAATAAAACGTGTTTCGTCACGCTCATTGTCTGCTCGATAGTACGTGATTTTGTTACCGTCTTGGTTTTCTGTCCAAAGATTTTTGGGTTTACGATTGCGGTTGTTTTCGATGACTTGATTCGCTGCATTCAAGATCGTTTTCGTTGAGCGATAATTTTGTTCTAACAAGATCACCGCGGCATCTGGATAATCTTTTTCAAAATCCAAGATGTTTTGCATATCTGCTCCACGCCAGCCGTAAATACTTTGATCTGCATCCCCAACTACACAAAGATTTCTGAACCGTCCAGCTAATAGATTGACTAACGTATATTGTGCGTGGTTCGTATCTTGATATTCATCTACATGGATGTAATGGAATTTATTTTGATAATACGTCAATGAATCTGGATGCTCGTCAAATAAACGGATCGTATTCATGATCAGATCATCAAAATCCATACATTGGTTGTATAGGAGTTCCTTCTGGTATGCTGCATAACATTTTGCGGCAATTTCTTCATAATAACTGCCTTGCATTTTGGCAAAAGCCTCTGGTGACAACAAACTATTTTTTGCTTGCGAGATTGATCCTAACAAGCTTCTTGGATCGTATTTTTTAGGATCGATATTCAACTCTTTCAAAATTCGTTTCATCAATGATAATTGTTCCGAAGAATCAATGATCGTAAAGTTTCGATTATAGCCGATATAATCCACATCTCGTCTTAAAATACGGACACACATCGAGTGAAAGGTAGAGACCCAGACATCTTCGCCACCTGTTCCTAAAATGGCATTGACCCGTTCTTTCATTTCTTTCGCCGCTTTATTGGTAAAGGTGATTGCCAAAATATTCCATGGATTCACTTCTTTTCCTTCAATCAAATAAGCGATTCGATGAGTCAAAACACGTGTTTTTCCACTACCGGCACCAGCCATTAATAAAAGCGGGCCATCTGTATGTAGAACCGCTTCTTTTTGACGAGGGTTCATTCCCTTTAATAAGTTTTCTTTGGATGACATTCACAACATCCTTTCTATTATCAATCCTTCTAATTATAGCATTAACCCCCTATTCGATAAAGGGAATCTTCTTGTAAAACGTCTTCAACATCACATTAGTCATTGATTCAAGAATAGTCTGACGCATGGTTAAATCGCTTCAGCATAAAGCCAGAATTTGAGACAACATAAAGGGCCACTTAACGTTTTTGCGATACTATTCTTCAGTCACTAGAAATAATTTTTCAACCTATTGAGAATACCAGACCAATTACATCTTAGAGAATCAGATTTGATTATCTACTAACACAAGTAAAAAAAAGAGAAGTCGGACATTAGTTCTCCCCCACGCCTATAACCGAATAAACGGCGGGAACAAAAGTCCCCTCTTCGGAAATAAGGCTAAACCCTTCCGTCCCAACCTCCTTCACTATTTGATTGAAAAATCTTCACAGATTCATTCCGATTCGACTTTCCCTTACACGGACTTCAAGTCCATGAGATCATGTTCGAGCTTCCTTTCACTCTCACTATACTTGATTACAAGAAAATAGTGGACAAGATATTCCGTCGAATACCTTACCCACTATTCTTAGTCTGTTTTATATTTTTAATAAAGATTAGGCTACTTTAACAGCATCTGGTGATTTTCTTAAAGCACCATAAATTACTCCAGAAACAATTGCACCAATTGCAATGAATACAAGATACATAATCGGATGACTTAGTAAGAAGACAACGAAGATCCCGCCATGTGGTGCTAACAATTTGATACCAAATGCTCCCACTAAACCACCTGTCAATGCAGAACCAATAATGAAACTTGGAATGGCTCTGATTGGATCAGCTGCGGCGAATGGAATCGATCCTTCGGTTACGAAGGAGAGCCCCATAACAATGTTTGTCAAGCCAGCATCTTGGTCTGTTTTACTGAATTTATTTTTAAACAAACGTGTTGCAACGAAGATAGCTAATGGTGGAACCATTCCTCCTGCCATAACGGAAGCCATCACAACACTACCACCGGTTGCGACAGTGGTTGCTAATGTTGCTGTACCGAACACATATGCTGCTTTATTGATTGGTCCACCTAGATCGGCAGCCATCATCCCAGCAAGTAACGCACCTAATAATGCAGCATTTGAACCGCTAAGTCCAGATAAGAAACTATTCAAACCATCATTCAGTGCTTTCATCGGTACATTGACCATCAACATCAAGAAACCGGTAATCAATAATCCAAAAACAGGATAGAATAGAATCGTTTTGATTCCTTCAAGTGACTTAGGCAAGTTTTTAAACAATTTACGTAAGAAGACGATCACATAACCTGCTAAGAAACCACCGATCAAGGCACCTAAGAACCCAGCACCGCCAGTATTTGCTAATGCTCCCGCTGCAAAACCAACGATCAATCCAGGACGGTCACCAATACTTGAAGCAATGAATCCTGCTAAAACTGGTAACATAAAGCCAAATGCAGCTTGTCCAATTTGATTGAACCAGCTTGCTGCTT
This sequence comes from Enterococcus sp. AZ095b, assembly GCF_051714725.1. Taxonomy (NCBI): domain Bacteria; kingdom Bacillati; phylum Bacillota; class Bacilli; order Lactobacillales; family Enterococcaceae; genus Enterococcus; species Enterococcus sp. AZ095b. Next base: position 1,688,968 of record NZ_JBIOSL010000001.1, read on the forward strand.
GGTTGTAATTCCCAAGGTTTGCTAATTGATCTTGTGGTACACCCATGAATTGGTCGACCATGAATGATAATGCAATGGCAATCCCACCACCGATAACGAATGGTAACATGTGAGAAACACCGTTCATCAAATCTTTATAGATTCGTTGGCCGATCGTTCCATCTGCATTTCCTTCGTCAGAAGATTTTTCTTTTCCATCACCATGGAAAACTGGTGCTGAGCCACTGACAGCTAAGTTGATCAATTCTTCAGTTTTTCGAATACCGTCACTTACTGGACGATTGACTAATTCTTTTCCGTCAAAACGATTCATTTCGACTTTTTTATCAGCCGCAATGATGACGCCATCTGCACGAGCAATATCTTCAGCAGTCAAACGGTTTTTGATTCCTTCTGAACCGTTTGTTTCAACTTTGATCTCAACACCCATCTCTTTGGCTTTTTTCTTCAGCGCATCTTCAGCCATGTAAGTATGGGCGATCCCTGTCGGACATGCAGTAACTGCAACAACGAATTTTTTATTAGATGAAGCCGCTGTTTGTGCTGCTTCTTCTTGTTCTGCTACCGCTTCTGCTTCTTTTTGTTGTTCAGCTGTTTGGAACAATTCTTGGACTTCTTCCGGTGTTCCTGCTTCTTTTAATTTTCCAACAAAATCTGGATCGATCAATAAACGTGATAAGGCAGCTAATGCTTGCAGATGTGTGTCGTTTGCTCCTTCTGGTGCGGCGATCATAAAGAATAAGAAAGTTGGTTGACCATCTAGTGCTTCATAATCTACGCCTTTATTGCTTTTCGCAAACAAAACTGTTGCTTCTTTGACAGCAGCATTCTTCGCATGTGGCATTGCAATGCCATCGCCTAGCCCAGTGGATGTTTGAGCTTCACGAGCTAAGATCCCTTGTTTATAAGTTTCGATATCTGAGATACGACCTGCATCATACATTTTTTGGACCATTTCATCGATGGCGCCTTTTTTATCAGTTGCCTGTAGATCCATGATCATCGCATCTTTAATCATTAAGTCTTTGATTTCCATGATTTATCCCCCACGATATTAATCAATTTTTGTTATTTCTACTTCTGGTAACAATTCATCAATGAATGGGCGAACCGCTAAATCATCCGAAAAAGCAGTTGCACTTCCACATGCCACGCCCCACTTGAACGCTTCTACCGCATCTCTATGTTTGCTATATGAACCGATAAAACCAGCAATCATCGAGTCTCCGGCACCCACTGAATTTTTCAATGGTCGAACTAATACATTGGAACGGTAAGTTCCTTCTTTTGTGAACAATAAAGCACCATCTCCAGCCATTGAAATCAACACATTTTTTACTCCTTCTGCCAATAATTTCTTGCCGTAAGGAATGATATCTTCAACGGAACGGAATGTCACATCATACAATTCAGCTAATTCGTGATTGTTTGGTTTGATCAACAACGGTTCTTTTTTTAATGCTTCTTTCAAATCATCGCCGGTAGTATCGATCACAAACTCAGCACCTTTTTCACGGATGATCTCAATCAATTCTTGATAGAATCCAGCACGTAAACTCGCAGGTGCGCTTCCTGATAATACCACGATATCGTCTGCTCCAACAGTTGCTAATTCTGCTTTCAAACGATCAATGGCTTGATCCGAGATTGTTGGTCCTTGTCCATTGATCTCTGTTTCAGAATCAGACTTTAATTTGATGTTGATCCGAGTATCTTCTTCCACTTGTGTAAAAGCTGTTGCGATTTGTTCTTCTTTCAACCAGTCAGAAATAAAATTCCCAGTGAAACCACCAAGAAATCCTAAAGCGGTCGAATCAGAATCGATGCGCTTCAAAATACGGGAAACATTGATCCCTTTTCCTCCAGGGACTTTGAAATCTTCGGTCATTCGATTTAAATCACCGAGTTTTAATCCATCTACTCGTACGATAAAATCGATGGATGGATTAAGCGTTACTGTATAAATCATTGATTTGCCTCCTTAATTGTCGTCCGTTCACTGTAGTCGTCAAGAAATTCTAGTGGACAACGCTCGGTTATGATCGTGGCATCTTGCAGTGGTGCAACAGAAACAAAGGTTTGCTTATTGAACTTCGTATGGTCAAGTAAAACATAACTATCTTGGGCATTTGTAATGGCTAAGCGTTTGACCGCTGCTTCTTCTGGATCTGGGGTAGTAAACCCACGTTCAAGATGAACGCCATTCATTCCCATAAATGCTTTATTAAAATGGTAAGCCTGTAATTGGCTAAGTGTATTAGCTCCTAACACTGCATTTGTTGAGAGTTTCACTTGGCCCCCTAGGACGATCGTTGAGATTTGTAGATCAACTAGCGCGGCAGCATGTTTCACTGAATTGGTCACAACAGTGATCTGTTTATCTTTTAAAAAAGGAATCATCTCTAACGTGGTTGATCCTGCATCAAGATAAATGACTTCCTCATTGTTCACCAGTTCTGCTGCTAATCGTGCAATCATTTGCTTTTCATGAACGTTTTTGAGCGTTTTTTCACTCATGTTTTGTTCAAAACCTAAAAGATCCTCTTTTTTTGCTCCTCCATGGATACGTTGCAATAAACCTTCATCTTCTAACTCTTGGAGATCCCGTCTAATCGTTGATTCAGAAGCATCTAACAAGACTACTAACTCTTGGGATTTGACAATTTTATGTTGTTCCAATAGTTGTAGGATTTTCTGTTTACGTTCTTCTGTAAGCATTTCCACGATCACCTCACGATAGATTCTAGCATATTTTTATTTAACATTCAACAATATTCATTCAAAAACATTCAAAAACGATAAAAATCTTGAATACACACGTAACTTCAATTACAAGTAAGAAAGCATCCACAAAATCATACTTCAATTTTTATGGATGCCTTCTGATATTTTAGATTTTAAACTACTCTACCATTTCACTTTTCCGATCATCTCAGTATGATCCGGCTTTTCTTGCAAATTATTGAAATCAGCTAATTTTTCTGCATCAATAGATTCCCAGACAATTCCGCTTGATCTAACAAGACGACCCGAAGACGTTTTTTTCCTTGAACTGCATCAAAGCTTAAACGTCCTCTTCTCTTGCGTATTCGTTTGAATTGGATCTCTGATAATCGATCGCGGATCTCCTCGATGGGAAAATCAGCTAAAAACTTGGTCGGCAAGTAAATGCGCAATGAGGTCAAATAGTCTTGGTACATTTCATCGGGGGCTTCAACATTCAAGTATTCATTAATATAATAACTATAAGCATCGATTCCCTTATCTAACATGAATGTTGGATCGATCACTTTATAACAGATCAACTGGCTATGGCTTTCATCGACCCAAGGAAAAAATGCTTGACGATTCAGGACACCTCTCGCTCTTTTTTCTTTGTAATCGTAAGTAGCAAAATCATAGCTTCTTGTTACGAAAAATGTTGCTTTCTTCTTTTCTGTTGGTTGCATCAAATGATTTTGATACTGGACCGCTTGCAAGGAGTCCTGAGTATAGGCATACTCGACAAATGGCTCTTTCAGTAAACCAACGCCGTTGTCCCACGACAAATGATCAAAGCCTAATTGATCTCGATAGTATTGTTGAAATTTTAAATTCGCTTCACTTTGCCAACGAAATGGCTCGCGATACAACTGGATACCAATGACTTGATTCTCGTATTGGGTGATTTCCTCCACCTGTTGCATTTCCAAAAAAATCTCTTTAGGGATCAGTCGATAATAATATTGACTATAATACATTTCCCAACAAGAAGTAAAACAACGCCCTTCTACGATTAGATCATAACCGGGAAACTGGTTACAATCTACCTCAATCTGCCCATTTCGACCTTTGATTTTAGGCAACTTCTCGATGTTCTCGGCAGATTCAAAGGATAAACGCTTTTCGATTTCTTTCGTATTATGATATAAATATTCTTCGACACTTCTCATATAAGCAAAAATACCATTTTTTTGCATTTTTGTTTGAAGATAGTTTCGAATCACCGATTCATTTTTTTGAAATACCTGCCACAAAAACTGATAATCAATTTGGAGATGATGATAGCCAAATTCGAAACGGCAAGTGAGATCATTCTGATAAATTTCAAACCAACCGATCTCTTCATCAGAGATTTCTTCTAAGGCTTCTTTTAGTGCAATTAAGGTATATGATTCTTTCGAATGACGAGAGGATTGGAAAAAGTCAGGAGTAAGCAAGATACGAGTCAGCATGGACCAATCATAGGCTTCTTCTTTTTCGTTCGTACGATCTCTGGTCAACACGAGACGGAACATCATTTTTTCTTTCGACACCATATTTCTCACCTCTCTCAAATCTATTTATAATCAAATTATAACGAATAATAAAAAAAAACTAAAACTTTTCGTCTTATGCCACCGATTGAGGGGTAGCATGTTAAAATAAAGAAAGAGGTGATAAACATGGGATTGAAATTTGAGCGTACAGATAATTTCGACAAACTATTTGAATCTTTTGGCGTTGATCCGGAAAAGACCGTTGCTCCAAAAGAAGACATTGACCGCTTTTTAAAACCAAAAAGCGACCCAAAAAAAGACAAAAAAAAGAAATAAACAAAAAAGACTTGATATTTAGCTTTTGAAAGTTTGCCTTTCAACCTAAGTATCAAGTCTTTTTTGTTTACTCGCTGATCGCGTCTTCGATCGCTTTCCACGCTTCTTCTTTTCCTTGTTTAGTTACAGAAGAAAATAAAATGAATGTGTCATTGCGATCGAAATTCAATGCTTTTTTAATTTCGCTTTCGTGTTTGTTCCATTTTCCACGAGGGATCTTATCTGCTTTTGTCGCAACAACGATCACTGGGATATCATAGTATTTTAAGAATTCATACATTTGGATATCTTCTTGCGATGGTTTATGGCGAACATCCACCAGTGACACCACAGCTTTTAATTGTTCTCTCGATGTCAAATAAGTTTCGATCATCTGTCCCCATTTCGCACGCTCAGTTTTAGAAACTTTCGCGTAACCATAACCTGGAACATCGACAAAATGCAGCGCATTTTCGATCAGATAAAAATTCAGGGTTTGTGTTTTCCCTGGTTTACCTGATGTACGTGCGAGATTCTTTCGATCGATCAGCGTATTGATAAAGGAAGATTTCCCGACATTTGAGCGACCTGCTAAGGCAATCTCTGGTAGATCTGTTTCTGGATATTGTTTCGGTGCAACAGCACTGATCACAATATCCGCATGATGGACTTTCATATGCTCTCTCTCCTTCAAAGCGGCAAAGTGGCTCAATCCCTCTCCACTTTCTTCGACAGAATGAAAAGGAGTAGTCGAAAAAGCTGCTAAAACTTTCACGACTGCTCCTTTCATTTTATCCCGCTTTTTTTTCTGAGTCTTTGTAAATAACTGTTGGTTTGCCGGTAAGTTCGGCAGCTTCTTTTGTAATGATCACTTTTTCGATCGTTTCATCAGAAGGAATATCAAACATGACATCCATCATGATTTCTTCGATAATCGAACGCAAACCACGTGCACCAGTATTACGCTCAATTGCTTTTTTCGCAATGGCTTTTAGTGCTTCTGGTTCAAATTCTAAAGCAGTGTCATCTAGTGAAAGTAATTTTTGGTATTGTTTCACTAACGCATTTTTCGGTTCCGTCAAGATACGAACTAAATCGTCGGTTGTTAGTTTTTCTAACGCAGCCATTACAGGTAAGCGTCCGATAAACTCTGGGATCAAGCCGAACTTCAATAAATCTTCAGGAATGATATGTTGCATGACACTTTCATTTTCTGAGAGTTTTTGGTTTTGTGTACCGAAACCAATCGTTTTCTCGCCCATACGATTTTTTACGATTGTTTCGATGCCATCAAACGCACCACCGACAATGAACAACACATTCGTCGTATCGATTTGGATGAATTCTTGATGAGGATGTTTGCGTCCACCTTGTGGCGGCACACTGGCAACTGTTCCTTCCAAGATTTTCAGTAAGGCTTGTTGTACACCTTCCCCTGATACATCGCGTGTGATCGATACATTTTCGCTTTTACGTGCAATTTTGTCGATCTCATCAATGTAGATGATTCCTTTTTCCGCACGTTCAACATTGTAATCAGCAGATTGCAAAAGTTTCAATAAGATATTTTCGACATCTTCACCTACATAACCCGCTTCTGTCAAACTTGTTGCATCAGCAATGGCAAATGGTACATTCAATGTTTTTGCTAATGTTTGCGCTAAGAATGTTTTACCTGAACCAGTTGGACCGATCAGGCAGATATTGCTTTTTTGCAATTCGACATCATCGCTGTCTTTTGCTTCTTGATTGACACGCTTATAGTGATTGTAAACAGCTACAGCCAATGAACGTTTTGCACGTTCTTGTCCAATCACATAATTATCCAATACTTCAAGAATCTCAGAAGGTTTCGGTACTTCAGTAAACTCTCGTACTGCTTCTTCATAGAATTCTTCATCAATGATTTCTTTACATAGGTCGATACATTCGTTACAGATGTAGACCCCCGGACCTGCTACGATTTTCTTTACTTCTTCTTGTGTTTTACCACAAAAAGAACAGCGTACAGTCTCATTACCACTTGGATTATCATACATGGTCTTCACCCCTTAACTTGCGTTGATTCGCAAGAAACTATCAAAGACTTTACAGTCTTTCCTTATCATACCATAATTTAAAAAAAAGCAAAAGTATCAAAGAAGTTTAAAACAAAACGAAAGAGTCTAGGCTTCATCTAAGCGCCTGGACTCTTTCATATAGATGCAGATCAACAATTCTATTCGCTTATTCTGCTTCTTTTGCTGTACTTGTAATCAATTCGATTGCTTTTTTCATGATCACATCATGTTTTAGCATATCTTCTGTCAATACACGTTTGATTTGGTCAATTGGCATATTGTAAGTTTCTGCTAATTCTTGGATCTCTGCAGTGATTTCTTCTTCTGTTGCATCTAAGTTTTCAGCAGCTGCTACAGCTTCGATCACAAGGTTTGTTTTTGTACGCATTTCTGCTTCTTCTTCAAACTGTTTGTGCAAGTCTTCTTCTGTTGAACCAGTTAATTGGTAGTACATTTCTGGTGAGATTCCTTGACGTTGCATGTTGTTTAAGAATTCGTCCATTGAACGGTGAACTTCATCATGGACCATAACATGTGGAAGATCAACGATTTCCGCATTTTCGACTGCCAATTTGATTGCTGCTTCATCTTTTGCATCTTCTGCAGCTTTTTCTTTCGTTTCAGTCAATTCTTTCATGTATTTTTCTTTTAATTCTGCTAATGTAGATACTTCATCGTCTACATCTTTTGCGAACTCATCATCTAGTTCAGGTACTTCTTTTGTTTTCACTTCGTGGATCGTTACTTTGAAGACTGCTTCTTTACCCGCAAGATCTTCTGCTTGATAATCTTCTGGGAATGTCACAGTAACATCTAAGTTTTCGCCTGATTTGTGGCCAACTAATTGGTCTTCAAAACCAGGAATGAATGAACCTGATCCTAATTCAAGTGAATGGTTTTCGCCTTTTCCGCCTTCAAATGCTTCATCGTTGATGAAACCTTCAAAATCGATGACAACAGTGTCGCCATTTTCAGCTGCAGCATCTTCTTTGATGACTAATTCAGCTTGCGCTTCTTGTTCACGTTTAATACGTTCTTCAACGTCTGCTTCTGTTACTTCGCGGTCTTGTTTTTCAACCACTAAGTCTTTGTAATCACCTAATTTTACTTCAGGTTTTACAGTTACTTCTGCTGTGATTGTCCAGTCTTGACCTTTTTCCATGCTTGCTACATCGATCTTAGGTTGAGAAACTGGATCGATTGCTGCTTCTTTAACAGCTGCTTCATATGCTTCAGGTAAGACAGCGTTCAATGCATCTTCGTACAATGCTTCTTCTCCGTACATACGGTTGAATACTTGACGAGATACTTTTCCTTTACGGAATCCAGGAACGTTCAAGTTTCCTTTTACTTTATTAAAGGCAGTTGTCAATCCTTTTTGGATTTGATCTTGCCCGATCGTAAATGTTAAAACACCATCATTTGTGCCTTTTTTTTCGAATGTTGCAGTCATTTATTTCCCTCCGAGTTTAGAAATTCATTTGATACATCAAAAACGTTTCATGCATACCTTTAAATAGTACACTAACCCTTCCAAATTGTAAACATATTGAACGAGGGGAATCCACGTTTTTCATGACTTTTTTATCTTTTCCTCTGTTTTTTTACGTATTGAATAATAATAGTTCTGTCATTATTTTATTTCTTTTTTCAGTGAATTCGTGTTGTTCAGATGCCAAAAGATCCTCACACGGCTGATTCGTATAGGTTGCTACTGTTTGTTTGAACCATTTGTCAAGATTTCCAATGTAGCTATCATAGATCGGATAAACGATTGCCGATTGCATCGCAAACTCTTCTTTCAAGTTCTCACTCATTAAGGCGTCTTCTCGTTCATATGCTTCCGCCATTTGTTTGATTCGTCGATAGGAAGTTTGCTCTTCTGGACGCACCGTTTTCTTTGGTATCACTTCGATCAACTCTTCCTCGATCGTCAAGTATGCAACTGGTGCTGCTTCTTCGACTTGAACGAGCGACTCAAGCAACTTAGCCCTTACAAGAACATGGACCGTTTTTAAAACGATCAACTTTCTAGCGGTCTGGATAAATTCGTGGTAAGGCAGTTGCTCGATTTCTTGAATATAACTCAACTGGGTAGTTGGTTTTTCAAAAGGTAATTTTTCTACCAGTTGATAGATTTCACGAATCTTCTGTCTTCGCATCTGTCCGACTAATTCTTCTGATTGTTGGATTTTCAACAAAACTGCTTGCTCAAAATCATCGGGAAAATCAGCACTTGCAATCAATTTTCGTGCATATAAAAAATCTTTTGCTGTAATCAGTAGATCAAAGTAAAAAGTAGCCAATTCTTCATTCATCAAATACTGTTTTTCATGCAAAAGTGCTTGATGAAGTGCTTCTTCCCACATATCCAATTCTGATAGTGCCAACACGTATAACGTATTCGCTTCAAATGTTGCTTCAAGTTCATATGCACGTTCAAACAGCTCTTTTGCTTGACTGTACTGATGATCTGTTAATGCCTGTTGGCCAATACGCATCAAATTGTCGTATTTATCAGGAAAATCGATCGGTCTCACTTAGGTTCTTCCCTTCACTGTTTTATCATTTGTCTGACACGACTTATTGAATAATAACCATATTCAGCCATTTTCTCTACCTAAAGCATCAAGCATTCATCTCTTGATTAAATGCTTTGATCATATTGATGGTTACTACACTCGTATTTGAGAAATAATCACCGATGTGTTGTTTTTTCTTACTAAAGATAACTGGGAGATAGCCGATAAAAAGTAACGGAAATCTCAAAATGAAGCGACAAGCGCCCTCACGGACTAATACTGTACTCCATGAAAGTTCCTCTTCATCAAAACTGATCACTCGAATACCAAAAATCATTTTTCCAATCGTCTGTCCGTGATTCCATTTCGTCAATAAAATAAAATAAGCTAAATAGGCGATCAACGACAAACTACCATAGATACTCAAATAAGAATCAGAAACTTGAAGCCATCCTAGGTTCACTGCGATACCTAACGTTAAGCGAGTGATTGACCCAATACAAATCAAATCAACCAAAAACGCAGCAAAACGAACCCAAAAACCGGCAAAGAAATAATAAGGAAAACGATTGATACTTGGTTCCTCGGTTTTTTGTTCTGTATATTTTTTCCATTTTTTCTGATTTTCTTTGATCTCAGTTTCTGACAGTGGTTTTTCTTCAAAGGAACTTAGCACCTTTTGAGAAAATCCCGCATCTGGTCCTACAGCCGGTTGGTCATTTTTTGCTTGTGCTGCAAACTCAAGTTCTTCCGACGAGCTACTTGTGTTTTTGTCAGCTGTAATTTCGTCTTTAGGAGCAACTAAAGCGTCTACTGTATCCTGGTTTCTACTAGTAGGATCTACTAATTTATTTTCTTCTACCTTAAAAACTTGTTTAGATGATCCCTCTGTACGTTCAGCTACTTTCGTTTCCTCATTGGTTTTTGAGCGTTCTTCGGGTGTTGACGCGTTCGTTGATTTCTCATTCATGCTTACTCACCTCCATATAGATACATTGCTCTTGGAGATTCTGCTGTTCCTAGACTTTCAAGTAATGACAAGATCTGACTTGTTTCAGAAGCTTGCAACCCTTGTAATTCTGCTAATTTTGCACCAAACCAAGTATTGCCAAATCCAGTAGAACTAGTTGAGTATTCGACTAACTCAGCATCTTGTAGATCAAGATCTTCTCTCATCGCAGCTAAAGCATCTGTTGGATAGCCGATTTCGTCCACCAAACCTGCTTCTTTCGCTTGTACACCGTCGTAAATACGACCATCTGCGACTTTTTTCACTTCATCTTCTGATTTGTTTCTTCCTTCACTAACAACTTTAACAAAACGATTATAGGCGTTATCGATGTAAGCTTGCAACACTGCATGATCTTGCTCAGTTTCAGGTCGAGTAGCCGATCCCATATCTTTTAGTGCGCCACTTTTTACTGTTGTATCTTCGACACCGATTTTTTCAAGTAAGCCCGAATAGTTGAGTCCGGACATAATGACACCGATTGAACCAGTTACTGTTTCTTCCGTTGCAAAGATTTTATCTGCTTGTGCGGAAATATAGTAACCACCACTGGCAGCCATATTTTTCATGCTGACATACATCGGTAGATCACGTTCTGTTCGGACCTCGTTGAGTAAGTTGGCAATTTCTGCACTTTCATAAACTCCGCCACCCGGAGAATTGACTTCCAATAAAATCCCACTGACGCGTTCATCGGCTTCGATCGCTTCAATTTGTTTCAAGAAGTCTTCATGATTATAACTCTCAGTAGCAAATAAACCAGAAGAGCCTCCACTAGCTATGGCACCATCAACGGACAATTTTGCGATCCTTCCCATGCCACTGCCTTCTTCAAGTACCACCGGTGACATTTCATCGTCCCCATATAACCAACTATTGATGTTCCCCATCTGCACCTCTTCTTGCGGTTGCGTCAAACTTGATGATACCAACGAAACAACCAATAAGCCGGCAGCAATCAGTACTGCTATCCAACGTTTCTTATTCATTTTACACGCTCCTAATATAGATTTCTAATCACGATCACCGTTTCAGAACCAGGTTTCGCATTCATCTTTTCTGCTTTTTCTTCAAGGATGTAACCAGTAAACTGTTCGTGGGTCAATTCATCTTCAACGACAAACTGTTGCGCATGTTCGATTTCGAACGCATCAGGGGCGATTTCTTGGATACTGTCCCATCCGGTATCCAAAAAGATTTTAGTGTCATCCGTCACGTGTTCTGTTTTTTCAAATGCTGCAATTTGTTTTTTTAACATCCCCAACGTCATGATTTCTATCTTCTCTTCCATCTTTCATCCTCCTTCTATCTATAATTATTGTACCGAACTACAAGAAAAGATGATAGTCGAATTTGATATTTTTCTTTCGTCCATCCCAATTAGATATATACCAATTTATTTTTTTGTCTTTTTTATTGACAAACCTCACACATTAACGTTATGATTTTAGATGTTTCCAAAGAAAATAATAACAGGAGGATAATTAGACCAATACGGAATAGCGCCAGGTCTGTTTTAACAGATGACGAGGAAAGGGTTGATCGAAGGATTCGGCGGATGGCCCTAGGGACTGCATCCTAAAAAGAAACATAAAAACTACCTGTGAAGGTAGAACAAAAGGTTTCTTACGCAGTTGGAAACGCTAATATCAAGTTTATAACAGAAAGTAGGATGTTTTTTTATGTGCGGAATTGTTGGAATGATTGGATTAGAGAACGTGACACCAGGGTTGATCAATGGTTTAGAAAAATTAGAATATCGCGGGTATGATTCGGCGGGTATCTTTGTCTCAAATGGAAAACAGGACCATTTAGTCAAAGCACGCGGTAGAATCCAAAACCTTAAAGATAAATTATCTCCAGAAACCACTGGTACAGCAGGTATCGGTCATACAAGATGGGCAACTCATGGGGAACCCGCTGAGAAAAATGCGCACCCCCACCACTCACAAAGCGGACGTTTTGTTTTAGTCCACAATGGGGTGATTGAAAATTTTGAAGAATTGAAACAACAATACGTAGCCACTGATGACTTCATCGGCGAAACAGATACGGAAATCGTTGTTCATTTGATTGAAAAATTCGTGGAAGAAACGCAAGATACACAAGAAGGATTTAGAAAAGCGCTAGAAGTCATCGAAGGTTCTTACGCTTTTGCCTTGATGGATCGCACAGCTCCCGAAACAATTTTCGTTGCCAAAAACAAAAGCCCTTTATTGATCGGTAAAGGCCAAGGATTCAATGTGATCGCAAGTGACGCGATGGCGATGCTTGCTTACACTAAAGAATTTATTGAAATCGAAGACCAAGAAATGGTGATCGTTCAAGCAGATAATATCACGATCCAAACAATGACTGGTATGATCATAGAACGTGATTCTTATGAAGCACAAGTAGATGCTTCTGACATTGAAAAAGGAACATACCCTTACTATATGTTGAAAGAAATCGACGAGCAGCCGATCATCATGCGTAAAATCGCGCAAACCTATGTGAATGAGGACAATGAAATTCCTTTAGATCACAAATTGATGGATGAACTATTAGCAAGTGACCGTATTTACATCGTGGCATGCGGCACAAGTTATCATGCAGGATTAGCGAGCAAGCATTCCTTCGAACAAATGACTGACATTCCAGTAGAAGTCCATTTGGCCAGTGAGTTTGGTTATACCATGCCTTTATTATCGAAAAAACCATTCTTTATCTTTTTAAGTCAAAGTGGCGAAACCGCTGATAGTCGTCAGGTGTTAGTCAAGATCAATCAATTAGGTCATCCTTCATTGACGATCACGAACGTTGCTGGTTCTACGTTATCAAGAGAAGCTGGCTTCACTCTGTTGCTACATGCAGGTCCGGAGATCGCTGTTGCTTCAACTAAAGCATATACTGCTCAAATCGCTGTACTAGCTTTACTTGCAAAAGCAGTCGGTGATCAAAAAGGCAATAAACGTTCATTGACATTTGATGTAGCGCATGAATTGAGTATGGTAGCGAATGCGATGGAAACAGTAATTACCCAAAAAGATGAACTCCAAGAACTAGCTGCGGAATTCTTGAATGACACGCGCAACGCTTTTTATATCGGTCGTAGCAACGATCACGATGTCGCTTTAGAAGCTGCTTTGAAACTAAAAGAAATCAGCTATATCCAAGCAGAAGGTTTTGCTGCCGGTGAATTGAAACACGGTACCATTGCACTGATTGAAGAAGGCACACCAGTAATTGGGATTATTAGTGAGGAAATCACAGGGGCTCATACACGTGGCAACTTAAAAGAAGTTGAAAGTCGTGGTGCAAAAACCTTAGTGATCGCGGCACATGGATTAGAAAAAGAAACGGATCAATTAGTGATTCCTGCTGTCCATCCATACCTTTCTCCTCTTGCCATGGTCATCCCGACGCAATTGCTTGCTTATTACGCTACCCTATTGCGTGGATTCGATGTAGACAAACCAAGAAACTTAGCTAAATCAGTCACGGTTGAATAATTGTCCGATTAAAAAATAAGTAATCAATAGCAAAAAATCCAGTGAGAAAAACGAAAAGTTTGTTTTCTCACTGGTTTTTTTATTGTAGTTCGATAAGTTATTTCCACCTCACACACTTATTAAAAGCCAATAATGCTAAGAAACTAAAAATCAAAATCAAACTAATACTCCATAAAAATGCTTGCTTTAATGTTGGATTTGGAAGACCTAGTAGCAACCCTCGAAGTGCTTGGATGATTGGTGTCATCGGTTGGTACTCAGCAAATAGTCTGATCGCTGTAGGCATATTTTCAGTCGGTGCGAATCCTGAACTTAAATAAGGTAAGATGGTAGTCAGGAGAGTAAATAAGCTTGCCATTTCTGATGATTTCGCTAATAACCCAAACAAGGCCGAAATCCAAGTAAAGGCAAGGATAAAACAAAGAATGAGCAACCAAACAAGTAGCCATTTTGCAAAGGTGGCGTTTGGATGAAAACCGATGAGCAATGCCACGGCTAATACGACAAAACTGCTCATCACACTTCTAAAGGCAGCTGCAAATACATGTCCATTTAGAAATGCTCCCCTTGAAAGATTTAGTGTTAGGAGTCGTTCAACCATACCAGAACGGACATCTTGGTTAATGACTAACCCGACGACAGAAGCACTTTGAGCAATACATTGGACTAACACTCCGGGCAAAACAAAATCAACATAAGATAGCTCACCTACATCCATCGCTCCTCCAAGTACATAAACAAAAAGCAACATCAATATCACTGGGGTTAGTAGTCCACCGATAAATGTTTCCAGGCTACGAAAAGATAATTTAATATTACGTTTAAATAATGTATTTGTTTCTATGATTGCTTTCAATTAGACCACTCCTTGTACTAATTTTAAAAAGATGTCTTCTAAAGATGCATTTTTCTGCTGGAAATTTGTGATCCTGATCGGTAATCGTTTTAACTCGTTCAGAAGATCAACTGAATCATTGAAATGATCCCCTACATTGACAGTCACAGAAAGTTTTTCTTCATTTTTTGTCAGTAGTCGTCGTTTAAAATGTGCAGAAAGTAGATTAAAATCCTCTATGGTCAATACATTGATCTCCATTTTCTGTTTGTCATATGTGCTTTTGATCATTTGTGGCGTAGCATTCACAATGATTTTACCTTCATGTAATATAGCCACTTTATCTGCAAGATACTCTGCTTCTTCCAAATATTGCGTAGTCAAAAAAATAGTCCGCCCTGATATTGCGGTTTCTTTGATCAATTGCCACGTTGCGATTCGGTTCTGGGGGTCCAAGCCTGTTGTCGGTTCATCGAGAAAAATCACTTGCGGATCACCGATAAAACTCATCGCTATATCTAAACGTCTTCGCATTCCACCTGAATAATTTTTAACTAGTTCTTGGCTGTATATTTGCAAATCAAACCGTTTCAATAAGTCACTGACAACCTTGTGCTTATCTTTCACATGACGAAGAGCTGCAATCATTTTCATATTCTCGTAACCTGTCAACATCTCATCAACTGCGGCAAACTGTCCAGTCAGACTAATAGCTTCTCGCACTTTAACTCCGTCTTTCAGTAGATCATGTTCATTGATTCGAACTTGCCCTCCATCAAAAGGAAGAATCGTAGTCAAAATTTTACAAAGTGTTGACTTTCCAGCCCCATTAGAGCCTAAAAGAACAAAAATTTCACCACGTTTAACCGTAAAATCTACGCCTTTTAATACTTGTTTTTTACCAAAATCTTTTTTTAGATCAATACTTTCGATTATTTTTTCTTTTTGCATGGCTTCTTCCTCGTTTCTATAAGATAATTCAACTATATATAAAATTAGAAGTATTATTTATTTTAGTTCAATATATTGAAAAGAAGGTGCGCGTATGAAAAGTTACGGAAAAACAATTAAAGAAATTCGCTTAAGTAAAGGGATTTTACTTAAAGGACTGGCGGATAAACAGCTATCGATGTCTCTTCTTTCTCAGTTTGAAAATGAGAAATCAACGATCTCATGCGAGAGATTCCATCACTTATTGTCAAAGTTAGAAGTAACATTTGATGAATTTATATTGATGCAAACTGAGAATACTTTTTCTGCTTCACAATTGGCGATTATCGAATATATGGAATATATGTATATCGAAACAATCCAAGACTGGATAAAGTTAGAAGAACAGTATGAAAAATTGTATATTTATTATCAAGAAAATTATTCTTTAGAATTGGATCATGTGTTACAATTATTTCGTTTTGATTTGGCAATGAAAAAGGAGATTATTCAAGATACGCCTGTCCTTGAAGCATATAAAAAGCATAATCATTACTTAGAACCTGCCAAACACTATTTATTGAATACTGATACTTGGGGTATCTACGAGTTAAAATTATTCGCCCGTATCTCTATAGCAATTGAACCTTCTCTATTATTTCGTTGCTTGAAAATTGCGGTCAAGAAAAGTCAGCGTTTATCCAAAATACCGGGAAATAAAGATATTCTCTATCAAACCTTTACAACAATATTTTCGGTCTTTTGTTTCTTCGAAGAAGTAGCTTACGCTAAAGAAACATTCAAACTATGGAAAACATGGGTCTTTAAAGAAGAGCACATCGAACAAGCCATTTTTATTCCTTTTTATGAAGGTTGGATTGCTTTTTTAGAAAACGATGTGTCTCTTGCTGATCGAATGATGGAACAATCACTCCATCATTTAGAAACATTAGGCATGTCAAAGTCGTTAAAAGGTTACCGAATTTTCAAACAACTCATTCTAACCAATGAATTCCCCGGAATCATTGTAAATGATCCCCTATTTGGCGATTTTTTAGATATCAAAAATTACTAAAGAACGTGCATTTGATCAAAAGAAAAGAGAATCAACATCCTCTACTTGAGGGTTGATTCTCTCATCGTACGTTTTAATCGATTCCAATCTCAGCTTTGACAACTGCTGCGATTTTGTCAACATAATAGTTTACTTTTTCATCAGATGGTGCTTCTGCCATCACGCGTAGTAATGGTTCTGTTCCGGAAGGGCGAACTAAGATACGTCCTTCACCGGCCATTTCAGCTTCTGCTTCTTCAATGACTTGTTTGATTGCAGGAACTTCCATTGCACCGTTTTTGTTACTTACACGGATATTGACTAATTTTTGCGGATAGATCGTTACTTCTGCTGCTAATTCTGATAATTTTTTACCAGTTTGTTTCATGATATTCAACAATTGGATCCCAGAAAGCATACCATCTCCTGTTGTATTGAAATCTAAGAAGATCATATGACCAGACTGTTCGCCACCGAAGTTGTAGTCATTTTTACGCATTTCTTCGACCACATAGCGGTCGCCCACTTGTGTCACAACATCTTTCAAACCGATTTCTTCGACCGCTTTATGGAAGCCGAGGTTACTCATGACCGTTGTAACGATCGTATCTTTTTTCAGACGATTTTTAGCTGACAAATATTTCGCACAGATAAACATGATCTTATCGCCATCTACGATATTTCCTAATTCATCCACCGCAATGATACGGTCGCCGTCGCCGTCAAAGGCAAGACCGACGTCTGCTCCTTTTTCTACTACCATTTCTGCTAGACGCTCAGGATGCGTTGATCCGACACCGTCATTGATGTTCAAGCCATTCGGATTTGTTCCCATCGTGTAGAAATCAGTTTCCAAATCAGCAAACAAGCGATTGACAGATGTTGCTGTTGCACCATTTGCCGCATCTACACAGACCGTTAAGCCCGAAAGATCGCCGTTGATCGTCTGTACTAAGAATTGTGAATATTTCAGCAACCCTTCTGGGAACTCTTCGACTGTACCTAATCCCTCAGCAGAAGGTCGTGGTAATTCATCGACTTCCGCATCTAACAATGCTTCGATTTCTAATTCTTGGTCATCATCTAATTTAAATCCATCTGCACCAAAAAACTTGATGCCGTTATCTTGAGCTGGATTGTGTGAAGCAGAAATCATGACACCTGCGCTTGCTTTTTGCAAACGTGTCAAGTAAGCCACTCCTGGTGTAGAGATCACACCTAATTGAAAAACTTCGATCCCGACAGATAACAGACCAGAAACTAACGCTTCTTCAAGCATTTGACCTGAAATTCTTGTGTCACGTCCAACCAATACACGTGGACGTTTTCCATCTTTCTCATGTTGGCTCAGTACATAACCGCCGCAACGTCCTAATTTGAAGGCCAATTCCGGTGTTAGTTCTTTATTCGCTTCTCCACGGACACCGTCCGTTCCAAAATATTTACCCATAGCTGTAAATTTGCTCCTTTAACTTAATTTTCCGATGAATCCTCTTGACTATTCGGTTGACTACTTGATTGTGTTGTCTCACTTGATGATTCATTCGACCCTTCACTCGATGTTGACTGCGTCTCTTCAGACTGACGTGTCGTCGATGACGAAGAGTTCGCAGGTGTCGACCCTGCACCAGAAGTTGTACTTCCTCCCGAATTTCCGGAATTTCCCGAATTAGAACGGCTAGTGTTTTCCGTGCTTGTTTTCAGGACCGGTGTAATCTCAACATCGATTGAAGGTGGTGTGATACTAAGTCCACTCTCTACCGGAATATCAATATTTCTTGTCGTCCGGTGGACGATCCCAGAAATATCGATTGGTATCGTGATGCTATTTCCTAGTTGAGCCAGTTGACTCTCTGAACCAGTGACTTCTGCTTCAATGTCAGAGAAACTGAAATCGTAACTCTCCACATTATCTGCGGGGGTCCCTTGTGCTGTTCCATAAAGTCGAATCGTTTTCGTAGGCTTTGTTACCGTTGCTTTTGCAGTGACTTGCACTGGATCTGAAACAATACTTAAAGGTTCTCCTGCACTATTCAATGCTTGTACAGTGACTCTCGTATCGACCCCATCGTCCGTGATCATCGCAGGTTCGATCCTCGCTACGACCTGTTGGATCTCTTCCAGTGTCTGATCGCCAGTCGTGACCGTCACTTTTTTTGGTGATAATTCAAGGTCATTCAATTCGAATCCAGCTGGAGTTGATTCTGTTGTGAGTAAAGGCGTGACCTCAAATTCTTTTGTCACTTTTTTCTCGATAGTCACTGTGATCGTATCCGGCTCTAGTTTTGCTTTGACTGCACTGCTCAGATTTCTGATTTTCAATGGTACTTCATGTGTTCCTTCACCTAAACCAGTGAGATCTGCTGTCACCCGAAACATTCTTGTATCTTCAATTGCTTCGGCATTCAACTGAACACGATTGGCACTGGACAACTTCGCTGTGACCGTACTCTCATATCCATGGATATAATATTGATCCGTATCGTATAAAAGTTGTACTGACACATCAGAAACGTTTTGCGTATAGGCTTCATTTCCTGACAGCGTGTCTTGGACAGATTGTCCATTTGCATTAAAATACAGCACAATACTGAATAATAACGCAACAAACGCATATAAGATACTTTTACGCCTCTCTTTTGAGATCATTTGTGATCCCCTCCTTTAGTCATCACGTCTAAGAAGGTTTGGAGCGTATTTTTATTTTTGTTTTTTTCTTCGACGATCAAATTTTTACGCAAGATCGTCAAATATTCTTCTTGAGATAAGCCAGGCATCAATTGGTTATCCAACGTAATGCTGACATCTCCTGTTTCTTCTGAGACAACGATCGTAATCGCATCGCTCGCCTCACTGACTCCGACAGCCGCTCGGTGACGGGTTCCGAATTCTTTCGGAATCAACATACTTTCAGATAAAGGCAAGTAGGCACTGGCTACTGCAATTTTTCCATCTTTTACGATCACTGCACCATCATGCAGCGGTGTATTCGGAATAAAAATATTGATCAGTAATTCGCCAGTGATATCGGCATCTAAAGCAATCCCTGTTTCGATATATTCATCCAACCCAGTGTGGCGTTCGATCGTGATCAAGGCACCGATTTTACGTTTGGACATATATTGGATCGCTTTGTCGAAAGAAAGGATCATCTGTTCATCTTCTTGCTTCTCACTCTTCGATTGTTTGAAAAGTGAGCTACGACCGAGGTGTTCTAATCCACGCCGTATCTCTGGTTGAAAAATGACGATAGCCGCAATCACACCATACGTGATCACTTGATTCATCAACCAAGATAAGGTATGTAGACCAATAATCTCGGCTAAGATCCGAATAACAACAAAAATCCCTACCCCTTTTAGCAATTGGATTGCTTTTGTTCCTCGCAATAGTTGAATGAGTTTATAAACTAAATACCAAACAACCAATACATCGAGTATGTTCACCAAAAAATTCTGAGAAAACAAGTCACCGGAAAACATTTGTCGCCAATAGTCTAAATTAAAAAGTTCTCCGATTTGAAATGACATAGACAGCCTCTCTTCTCTTTTGAGATTTCCTCTTTAGTATATCATATGTTTCCTCAGAAGAGACTTATCTGCTTGGAATTTCCTAACAAAAACCAATTTTTTTCAAGAAATTTACATTTTCCATTTATTCACCAATAAGTTATTCTATTTCCTTGGATCGTTTCGTTTTATCATTCTTTGGTTTTTCTTCGTTCCGCTCTAGCGGCACGTCTGGCAGCACGTCTAGCTTCTGCTTCCGGATCAACCGTTCGTCCTTTTTTGACTCTCGGTTTTTCGATCTCTGGACTTTCAGTACCTTCTGTCGGTTCGATCTTCGCTTTGATTTTTTCTAATTGACCAGTCATCGCCGCATAGTTGTAAAACCGTTTTTTCGCATCTTGGATCGTTTTATTGAATAACTGCTCCGCTGCCTGCGGATGAATCGTTTCAAGCGATGAAAAACGGACTTGCTTGCGCATGAAGTCAGCCATCATGGTAAAATCAGGCTTTTTATAGTCTAGCGTCATCGGCGTTTTCTTCTTTTCGATCAATTCAGGATTATAGCGATACAACGACCAATAGCCTGAAGCCACTGCTTCTTTTGCTTCTTTGATCGATTCTTTCATTCCACCTAGTAACCCATGAGCAATACATGGCGTATACGCAATGATCAACGATGGTCCAGGGAATTTTTCTGCTTCTTCAAATGCTTTGATCGTTTGCATTTGATTCGCGCCTGAAGCGATCTGTGCTACATACACATTCCCATACGTCATCGCCATCATGCCTAAATCTTTCTTCGAGGCATATTTCCCATTTGCTGAGAATTTAGCGATTGCTGAAGCAGGTGTAGCTTTCGAGGCTTGTCCACCTGTATTGGAATAGACTTCGTTATCCATGACTAAAATGTTTACATCTGCGCCACTTGCCAAGACGTGATCGATTCCGCCAAAACCGATATCATACGCCCAGCCATCACCACCGATCATCCATTGACTATTTTTGACAAATAGATCTTTTTCTTGGTAGATCGTTTGTAATTCAGGAACAGCTTCAAGCTCATTTTCGATTGCCCCACGTAATTTAGCTGCCCGTTGTTGGGTTCCTTCGCTTTCAAACATATGCGCCAACCAATCTTCCATCAATTCACGTAGTTTTAAGGAGACTTTAGACATCACTTTTTTCATCGTTTCTGCTAAAGCTTCTCTTCTTGTTTGTGCGGCTAAAAGCATCCCATAACCAAATTCAGCATTGTCTTCTAATAATGAATTTGACCACGCAGGTCCTTGCCCACAATCATTTGTGGTAAATGGTGAAGCCGGCACTGCTCCGCCCCAAATAGATGAACAACCTGTCGCGTTGGCGATCATCATACGGTCACCGAACATCTGTGTCAATAGCTTCACGTAAGGCGTTTCCCCACAACCGGAACATGCCCCGGAAAATTCTAATAAAGGTTGATTGAACTGTGTTGATAGCACTGTATTTTTGCCTTTGATCGGATTTTCTTTTTGTCGCAAGGTCATCGCAAATGCCCAGTTGATTGCTTGTTTCTTTTGTTCTTCATAGGGCTTCATCACTAGTGCTTTACCTTTTGCTGGACAAGCTTCAACACATAGGCCACAACCAGTACAGTCTTCGACAGACACTTGGATGCGATACTTCAAACCATCTGGCCCACGCATTTCTCGAACAATGAACCCTTCCGGTGCTTCTTCTAGTTCTTCCTCATCGGCTAAGAATGGTCGAATCGCTGCATGAGGACAAACGAACGAACATTCATTACACATCGTACAGCGCTCACTGATCCATTCAGGTACTTCAAGTGCTACTCCGCGTTTTTCGTAAGCAGTGGTTCCTAAAGGCATATCGCCTCGTGTCATTCCGTTTTCTGCTAAGGTCCTCACTGAGAGCTGATTTCCTTCTTGAGCGTTGATTGGTTCAAGGATGTCTCTGATATAGCGATTTTGAGTATTTTTCTCCTTATCAGGAAGCGCCAATGTTGCCCATTCAGCCGGCACTTCGACTTTATGCAACAATTCCACTGTACGATCGATCGCCTTGATATTTTTTTCAACGATCGCTATTGATTTATGACCATAACTCTTCAAGGCTTCCTCTTTCAAAATCGGTAGGACTTCTTCGAAAGGTATGATATTCGCCAACTTGAAAAATGCTGTTTCCATCGCCGTATTGATCCGCCGACCTAGACCTACTTCTTGCGCCAAACGCATCGCATTGATCGTATAAAATTGGATCTCATTTTCAGCTAAATATCGTTTTAAATGGGTCGGTAGATGCGTAGCTAGTTGTTCGTCTGACCAAAGTGTATTCAATAAGAAAGTCCCTTTAGGTTTCAACCCTTTGACTAAATCATAGCTGTGAAGATAAGCAGGGGTATGACAAGCTACAAAATCGGCATGTTCGACTAAATAGGTCGAACGGATCGGTGTATCGCCAAAACGCAAATGTGAAACAGTCAGACCACCTGATTTTTTTGAATCATAGTAAAAATAGCCTTGTGCGTATTTGTTTGTATGGTCACCAATGATTTTGATCGCTGATTTATTTGCTCCAACTGTTCCATCAGATCCAAATCCCCAGAATTTCGCTTGGAAAGTATTCGCTTCAGTCAAATCAAGTGATGGGCCAACCTCCAAAGAACAGTAAGTTAAATCATCAATGATCCCGATCGTGAAACGTTTCTTCATATCCGTTTTTTCTTTTTTCAATTCATCATATACCGCTACAATCTGATCAGGGGTGACATCTTTTGAACCAATGCCATAACGTCCGCCGATCACTTTCAGATGACGTTCTGCATCATATAACGCACTTTGAACGTCTAATAATAAAGGTTCTCCCCCTGCTCCCGGCTCTTTACTGCGATCTAGAACAGCAATTGCCTTTACGGTATTCGGTAGTTTTTCAATCAATGTTTCAATTGGAAACGGACGATATAAGTGGATATTCAAGAAGCCGACTTTACGACCGTTTTGGTTCAAGTAATCAACTGTTTGTTGGATCGTTTGCGCAACTGATCCCATTGAAATAATGACTTCTTCTGCGTCAGCCGCTCCATAATAAGTGACCAGATCATAAGAAGTTCCTCGAAGTTCATTGATTTTATCCATATACTTTTTCACGATTTGGGGCAAACGATCATAGTATCGGTTGATCGTTTCTCGTTGTTGAAAGTGGATATCAGGGTTTTGATTCGTCCCACTGGTCGTCGGCCGATTAGGATTCATTCCACGTTCACGAAAGGCCTCCAATTTTTCTTGAGGAATCAAAGGAGTTAATTCATCATATTCCAACACTTCGATTTTTTGGATTTCATGACTCGTTCGAAAACCATCAAAAAAGTTAACAAAAGGGATTTCTCCTTCTAAGGAAGCTAGATGCGCAACTGGCGCTAAATCCATCACTTCTTGGACGCTGCTTTCCGCAAGCATCGCAAATCCTGTTTGGCGAGCGGCCATCACATCGCCATGATCACCAAAAATATTCAACGCATTCGTCGTCACCGCTCGACTAGCTACGTGAAAAACACTAGGTAAAAGTTCACCGGCTATCTTATACATATTTGGGATCATCAATAATAATCCTTGTGAAGCAGTGTACGTTGTTGTCAATGCTCCGGTTTTTAATGACCCATGTACGACACCAGCAGCACCAGCTTCTGATTGCATCTCTACGACTTTCACTGGTTGTCCGAAAATATTTTTTTTACCTGAAGCTGCCCATTGATCAACCAGTTCAGCCATTGTTGAACTAGGCGTAATTGGATAGATCGCTGCTAATTCTGTAAAGGCATATGAAATATATGCCGCAGCAGTATTCCCATCCATCGTCTTCATTTTCCGCATGTTTCATCACCTTTGCTCAATTTATCTAAATAATCTTTATTATTATACCGTAAACGAACAAAGAAAACCTCCTAATTTTGAAAGAAAAATCACATGCTAAAGATATGACAGAAATGCTTCGACCAGAATCGATAGGTAAAAAATAAAAAAATAGCTTTTCCCTTCTTACAACTTTTAGCTTTTTAATCTAGGAAATGAGAGATTAACGATTCACACACATTTATTTCTTTGAACAAATCATTGTCTTTTTTAGGGCAAAGTTATTACAATAGAATAAAGAGGTGTTAAAAAATGGATATTTCAATTATTGATGCAACAAAAACAAACAAAACTACTGGAATCATGTACGGAAACGAAAATGCACCAAAACAAATGATCGAATTTGTTAATCTTGCTTGTCCTTATTGTCGACAATGGTTTATCGAATCTTATGACATTTTAGAAGAGGCGGTTCAATCTGGAAGACTCTTACGAATCATCAAATTGTTCGACAAAGAAAAACCTAGTTTACAAAAAGGAAATGTGATGCATCATCATATCACTACGACGGATGGAAAAGTCGCATTAAAACAAATCAAAGCGATTTTCGATGCGCAAGATGAATGGAAACAACTTGATTTAGCCGGCATTGCCGAATATGCAACAGAAACACTTGGTTTAACCGAACAAGAAGACCAAGCAACTACTCAAGCAATCATCGATGAAGCAAATGCTGCTCACATCCAATTCGTCCCTACTGTAATCATCGATGAACATATCTTTGATGAATCGATTACACCAGAAGAATTGAGTGAATTGGTTAAATAATTCATCATTTGATCATTCCTTGATGTTCAAAATCAAAAATAGACCGAAAAGCGATTGGCTTTTTCGGTCTATTTTTTATCGTTGTAGTAACGAAGTATGCTTGGTTGAACGAAACTGTTGCGGCTTTTCTTGGAGGACCCGCTTGATATTCTCTACTTTTGCTTGTCGTTTTATTTCTTTTTCTATTTCCTTGAATTTTTTTAGTTTCTCCACATCATTTTTACGTTCACTGATTTTTTTTATGCTCATTTTATTATTGCGCTTCGAGATGACTCGAACTGACTCTATGCTTACCCCATGTTTCATGGCATTAGTGACCTTATCGAGATACCTAGCATCTGCAAGGATCGCTGATTTTTGTTCATCTGTAATTCAATACTTTTTGTTAGATAATCTTGTCAGTCTTTTCAATGATCGCCTTTTACTGATGACTAATGATTTTTTTACCGAAAGTAGCTGCGCAATTTGGCTGTTTGTTTTTCCTTCCCCAATCATCCGCTTAACATCTTGCGTTTGCTCCTCTGTCAAATAACTATTTGTCCGTTTTTTGATATTGGGATAGTTTACTAGATCCGCTTGAAACGTGATTTGATAGATATTGGTCAAATTAGTATTGAATTGCTTTGCGACAGCTTCTGTTTTCTCCCCGTTATTAAGCTTCGTTAAAATCAGGTGATTTCTAATTGCACAAGTTTTATGGTGATCCAAGTTAAGAGAGAGACCAATTTCGGCCATTGATTTCCTTTTTTTTAATTCCTCCATAAATTTGGCACATGCTTCAACTGAAAACAACGTCAGTGGCTCAGTTTTATTCTCTTTCTTATCTTTTTTCATGGGCTGTTTTACTGCTCGATTATGATAAACGACTTTCCGAAGTGCAGTAGTTTTCATATTGAACTTTCTAGCTAAGATCCTTGCTTTGATTCCACCCTCGCGATAATACAAAATTCGCTGATTCCTAAGTTTTCTTAGTTCATCCACAGGTGTATAAAATCGCTTGCTGATTTCTACTAGTGGCTGCCTTTGCTCGAATGCTTGCTCAATATGACGCGTGCGTGTCCGAATCACAAATTTTTGGTTGATATTCAATTGCTGGGCAATGATTCTTGTTGGCTTTCCTAGTTCTAAGCTCGCGACAATTGCTTGTTCTTGTCGATTGACATTTTTTAGCCATTTCTTACTTTCTTTTGTGACATGACCTTGCAAGGCAAGTGGTTGGCTAATTTTCTGACGAATACGTAAAACATCTTCAACTGATAATCGAAAAGTAGTGGCAACATCTTCTGGATGAGTCATTTGTAATCGTCTTAAAATGGCTTGTTCTCGTATCTTTTCTACACTACTCTTTGCCAATCTCCACCTGTGTGCAACTTCTTTGATGGTCAATTTTTGAACTAACTTTTTCTCGATCATATGATTTCGAATAGTAAGTATCTGTTGATGCTCCATATGTAGCTTTTTAGCGAGATCATTCTTTGAAGCACCGTTTATTAGATGATGTTTGATATAGTTATTGCGTACCTCTCGAATTTGATCTAGCGACATATTCAATCGGTGAGCGATTATTCCATACGCGTACCTTTTTTGATCTGTCGTATAATTTCTCTTTTTATAACGAATCTGACCTGCCAAAGAGTAAGGTGATGTTTTTTTATGATATATGCGTTCGTTTTGCGATGTCTTATTTCCGCTAATACGTCTTGTTTTTTTCGATTGCTTGCGTACGTATTTGAAATCTTTTTTTGGATGTCACTACCTGTTTTTCATAATCACTCATTTACAGTTTCCTCCTAACTTGTTTGTTTCATTCTCTCGTTATAGGAGTATTTCTTTGATCGATCTTTCTTTTTTTCAACATATGCTAAAAAGAGAGCAAGGGAATGATTCTACTTCGTCTTGATCAAAAAGAGTGCTAATGCTCTTTAGAATACTGTCCATTACTCGTATCTATTTATTCACGTTGTGTCATCAATTTCGTTTTTGGCATTTTTTCTTTTTGAATAATTTGCTGGATATTGCGGATTTTCGCTTCTTCTTTCACCTTAGTAAGTAGTTCATCCATCTTTTGTAGTGCCTTCATTTTTGCTGTTTTTCGTCTTTCTTGGATTTCTCTCCCCTTGATTTCTTCAAACCTAGTAGCCAAAACGCGGATGGTCGACTCACTAACCCCTGATTTCGAAGAATTCACAAAAGGAGTCATGTAGTTTAGGTCTTGCATGATCTGCTTTTTTTGTTCTTTTGTGACTCGATGCTTCATCTTGATTGTTCCTTTTTGTGATTTCATTTTTGTTTGCACACATCTGACCAGCGAGTCTTTGATTCCTAGTACTTCAGAGATTTCTCTGAGCGTCATCTTGCGATTGAGGCAGTTTCTAACTGTTTGCACTTGTTCAGGTGTCAAATAATCTAAAGTACGTCGTTTGATATTTGGAAATTCTGCCAGATTTGCTCGGAAAATAACTTCACGAACATTTTTGATATCCATTTTGAATTCTTCTGCGACCGCTTGAGTGGATTCTCCACTGTTCAATTTTGTTAATATCCCATGATTTCTCACTTTATAGATCAGGGGGACGATTACTCCTAATTCTTTTCCCAAAGCCTTCGTTATTTTTGTTTCTTTGATTCGTTTCAGAATTTCTTGTCTTGTCTCATCAGACACTACTGAAATATCAAATGTTTTTCGAGAGCTTGCTGTAGTATGATCAAACTTACTAGAAGCATTATTCCGACACAAAATCGATCCAACTCTGGATAATGACACATTAAATCTTTTTGAAAGAAGACTACTCGTTTTCCCTTGATCGCTTTGTATCAATAGACGAACATATCTTAGTCGATAGAGTTCCTCGATTCCAATGTGAAATCGCTGACTGATTTCTTGGCCAGTCTATCCAGCTTCGAATGATTTTTCGATTTCCCGATTACGGATATCAATGACTGCTCGTTGACTGATCATTAATTCTTGTGCTACAGCTTTTGTTGTTTTGCTTTCTTCAAGTAAACTTAGCATCTTCGCTTTGCGTTCCTCTAATTGATCCAAGAGATTTTTGTTCGCGGAAGACAACTCTTTTGTCTTACTATTTGATTCTAGCGAACGTTGCTTGATCAAAAATACTTGTTCCATTGATAAATTGAAATCTCTGGCAATTTCTTCAGGATGTTGTTCTTTCAATCGTTCGATAATCTGTTCATTTCTGATTGAACAAATTCTATTGACTGATAACTGTGAATCTTTTGCTACTTCTGTTAAACTCGATCCTTTTATTGCGAATCTGCAAGATTTGTTTTTCACTCATCTGAAATTCAGCTGCTAATGCTGCTATCTCTCCATTTTTTGCTAATGCGGTATAAATATAATCATTTCGATACTTACGAACTTGTGAGACTGTCAATTTCAACCGATAGGCAATTTTTTTTTGGCTTTTTTGCCCGATAATCTCTTGGATTGCCAGCTTTTTCTTGGTTGTATAGAGGCGCTCTCTGCTGATTTGATACTTGTTCATGATGTCTTTTTCCAACTGACCTGATATTAACTCACGATAAATGGCTTGATCACGCTTTTCTTTTAGGTCTCTTGTAGGATATAGTTCATCTATTTTACGTTTCTTACTTTTATGTGCTTCTTCCATAATGCAATCTCCTCCTCACTATCACTAATTTACATTCATTATAAGTACCTAAACTTTAGATTCAGGCCCATTTTTAAGAAAAAGAAAAAAAGTGGTCTGACATCTATCCTCTTGCTTCGATGGACCCTAAAAGCAAAAGACAAATTAGTCAAACCACAATATGTTTATATTTCCATTAAATGAACAATAAATTCATTGTTCGTTAGGATGCTTGTTCCTTTAATTTTTCAGCAAATTCGTTGATTTTTCGAATCCGATGATTGATCCCTGATTTCGAGATCGCTCCGGATGGGATCATTTCTCCTAGTTCTTTTAAACTGACTTCAGGATGTTGCAAGCGTAATTCAGCAATCTCTTGTAACTTTTCCGGAAGTGCTTGTAAACCCACTCGTGCTTCGATCAATTCAATATTTTCAATCTGCTTTGATGCTGCATCAATGGTTTTGTTCAGGTTAGCCGTCTCACAATTGACTAACCGGTTCACTGAATTTCTCATATCACGCACGATCCGCACATCTTCAAAGCGCAACATCGAATTTGTTGCCCCAATCAGAGTCAAGAAATCAGCAATTTTTTCGGCCCCTTTTAAATAAGAGATATAGCCATTACGTCTTTCTAGTGTACGCGCGTGTAAACCATAGTAATTCAACATATTACAAATATCTTGGTTATGTTGTTCGTAGATCGAATAAATCTCTAAGTGATAACGACTTGTTTCCGGGTTATTGACTGAACCCGACGCCATAAATGCGCCACGTAAATATGAACGCATCTTTTGTGCATTTCCCATGATCTCATCGGAAACATGCCCATTGAACATCATGCCATCCATGATATCCAGATCCATCAATACATTTTTTGTTCCTTGTTTCAAGCGAACGATGTAGACATTATTCTTCTTTAATTTCATTTTCTTGCGTACGAGCAGTTCGCTTCGTACTTGATAATGATCTTTTAAAAGTGAGTAGATCCGTCGAGCAATTGCGGCGTTTTCTGTCTGTACATTCAAGATGAATTGCTGGTTGACGATTCCAAGTGAGCCATTCATTCGTAATAACGCGGCTAATTCCGCTTTTGCATGTTCTCGATGGACTTCCAAACCAGTCAATTCCTTCTTGACTTCAGCTGCAAATGACACGTTATCCACCTCCTTTTCACAAAATTTTTCCTTTAATTACTTTGAGCCAAAGACGATACGAAATAGTTCTTCGACTACCTTTTCACCATCATGGAAGACCCCGCCATTTTTCAACTCTAAAAAGTCTGTCGAAATGACCCGACAATTTTCTTCTCTTAAGCCATTAAAATCATGTGCTACTTGGACAAGGTATTCATCGTAGATTTCCGGGTCCATGTAATCTTTTGGTACTTTTTCTGTATTGACTAAAACAGTATCGATAAAGGGTTGGTCTAAATGTTGATGCAACACACGAATATGGTCTGCATCTGAAAAATGTTCTGTTTCCCCTTTTTGTGTCATGATATTACAAATGTACACGACCTCTGCTTTCGTTTGAAGCATGGCTTCACCAACTTCTGGTATGACTAAGTTAGGAAGAATACTCGTGAACAAGCTTCCCGGTCCTAAGACGACCATATCTGCTTCCATGATCGCAGAAACGACTTTGCGGCCTGCTTTGGCTTCACTTTCGTCTTCTGTATTACGCACGAATACCCGATCGATCGTTTTGCGGTCAAGAGCGATTTTAGATTCTCCGATCGCTGTCGTTCCATCTTTGAAGACCGCATGTAAGGTCAACGGCGTTTCAGAAGAGGGATAGATGTGACCATCCACGTGCATCATTCGAGACAATAGTTGTACTGCTTCATAAGTACTCCCTCTCATTTCAGCAACTGCCGCAATGATCAAGTTACCAATGGTATGATTGGCTAAAAATTGGTCTTCTTTTTTGAAACGGTACTGAAAGATATCTTCGTAAAATTGAGGCATATCAGATAGCGAGACTAACACATTTCTTAAATCTCCTGGAGGAGCCATCGCAATCGACTGTCGAATCTCACCGCTGCTACCGCCATCATCTGCGACAGTCACGATTGCCGTGATATCGGCTCCTTGATTACGTAGACTTTTCAAAATAACAGGTAAGCCAGTACCGCCTCCGACTACAACGATTTTGGGTTTTCGAATTCGGTAAGTTTTCATTTTCATGAGCGGTTCACCGTCTCTTTGCGCTTATCTTTGTCACGATGAGTTACATTGACTTTATATGTTTCACTAAGCGCTTGAGATAACCTTTCTGTTAAAGCAACTGAACGGTGTTGTCCACCCGTACAGCCAATTGCTACAGTCAAACTGCTTTTTCCTTCTTTGATATATCCTGGCATGACTGTCTTTAATAAATCAAGGAATTTCAAATAAAATAATTCTGTTTCGTCAAAGGACATGACGTAATCATAGACTGGTTTATCTTTCCCAGTCAATGGTCTTAAATCAGCGATATAATGAGGGTTCGGTAAAAAGCGAACATCCATTACAATATCTGAATCAATCGGTAATCCATATTTGAAACCAAACGAAACAAACTCGATGCGAAATCCTTGATCATCTTTTGTTTTAAATGTTTGATTGATTTTTTCACGTAGTTGTCGTGGAGTTAAAGTCGTCGTATCAATAATGACCGAAGCTTGTGCTTTGATGTCATTTAAAATCGCCCGTTCCTTACGAATACCTTCCGTTACTAGACCATCCATCGCCATCGGATGTGTTCTTCTGGTTTCTTTATAACGAGCAACCAACTCTTCATCAGAAGCATCTAAAAATAAGACAGAGGTATCGATGAAATTTGTGTTTTCGATCTCGATCAACATACTTTGGATCTCTTCAAAGAAAGAGCGTGAACGTAGATCCACACCAAGTGCCATTTTTGTGACTTTCCCCGATTCCTTGATCAGTTCCCAGAATTTCGGGATCAGTGTTGGGGGCATATTATCGATACAAAAGTACCCCATATCTTCAAAGCTTTGAATGGCCACAGTTTTACCTGCACCGCTCATTCCTGTAATGATTACTAGTTCTAAATTATCAGCCATCCGTATGGCCTCCTCTCTCGTTCTCCTATAAAATTATATCATCCCGGGCGTATCATTGCTAGTTTGAATTCGATTTCTTTTGATTTTATTCAAAGACTGTGAAACAAAAACAAATCACTTCAAAATAAGCACGAAAAGTGAGTGGGACATTAGTCCTCACGCACATTCTAAAACCGAATAAATGGCGAGAACAAAAGTACGCTCTTCGGAAATAAGGCGCCATCCACAAAAATTTGAAGAACAATTTTCGTGGATGGCGTCTTATTTCTCGAGGGGAAACATTTCTGTCTCTAACTCTTTTCGCGCTAATTTATAGGAGCTGAACCCCTGTGGATCAAACTCAGCCCACAACTATTATTACACTCAAAACGTATCTTACTTTCGAGCAGACAGTGCCATCTCGATTGTTCGATCAGCTAATATCGACTGCGCATCGATCACAGGATAAGGATTATCGGAGGCAACTTCTTGCATCAAAGACAATTCTGTACAGCCTAAGATGATCTTTTCACATGCCAATCGTTGAACGACTTCTT
This sequence comes from Enterococcus sp. AZ095b, assembly GCF_051714725.1. NCBI lineage: Bacteria > Bacillati > Bacillota > Bacilli > Lactobacillales > Enterococcaceae > Enterococcus > Enterococcus sp. AZ095b. Next base: position 1,720,826 of record NZ_JBIOSL010000001.1, read on the forward strand.
CTAAAATCTCAAAATAAAGTTCTTTGTTCAAGCGATCTGCTTCTTTGATTTCATGATAAATCAAGTAGTTCACTTTTTCTTGTAGTTCTTGGTCAGGAATCACCACGTCAAATCCTAACGCTTTGATTTCTTTTTCGTAAACGCCGGCAAGAATACTTCCTTGAGTTGCTAAAACAGCTACTTTACCCGTTGTTTTTTGACGGACAAGCTCTTTTGCCGCTTCTCGTGGCATATGCAAAATCGGAATCGTCGTCTCTGCTTGTAAGTCATCAAAAAAGTAATGAGCTGTATTACAAGTCAAAACAATGAAATTCGGTTGTAGTAAATTTTGTTTTTTGACATCCTCTACTAAATAAGAGACAGGATTTTCTTTTGTTTGATCCAAAATGTAGGCCGTTCGATCAGGAACTGTCGCATGATTGAACAATACATAGTTCAAATAATCCTGATCTTTGGCGGCTTTGACACGATGATTGATCAAGCGTACAAAGCTTTCCGTTGCCATCGTTCCCATCCCACCTAAGATGCTGAAAAAATTCTCCATGAACTAGCCTTCTTTCGAATGAAAGTATTTTTTAAATCTTGGAATATAGTTTCGGAACATATAAGTCATCAATACCCAGCGTTTAAGTGAATGATCTTTCTCATAAAACACAGTCGTTCCATAGCGTTTTTCTTTGATCAACTGCAAGGCACGTTGTTTTTGTTCGTTCTCTTTGGCATAAGTCAAAAAGACTTTTTTAGGCACGCCAAGCCATAGCTTCGCTTGGTCTGATTGGTTCGTTCCGTAGGTCGTTTCCACGAATGGCACACCAAAGACACGGTCTTCTGTTAGAAAACGTGCTAAATTCAGACCATTAAGCGTAACAAAGAAACTACTTCTTCCTTGACGAAGATTGATCTCAAATAATTTATATTCCCCATCTCGTGGGTCATATTTCATGTCGAAGTTTGCAAAACCAGTGTACTCGATTTTTTCTAGAAATGCTTTGATCGTTTGGTAGATCTTCTCGTTATAGTCAGGCATGATCACCACATAGTTTCCGATAGACGCTGGTGTTGGGTCTTCAAGTAATGGATGTCCTAGACACATCATTCGTACTTGATGCTGGTCATCAACGTAGGCATTCAAAACACGCATATTGCTGTCATCCCCAGGAATAAAATCTTGTGCGATCATTTCGCTCGTATAACCTGCTTCATAGATCCGACCTAACATCAAATCAAATTCCTCGCGATTATCAATAATAAACGCTTTTTTTCGTCCCTCAAATTGGACAGATAAATATTCCACACTATTTGCCGGTTTTAGTGCTACAGGAAAATTGAAAGGTAACTCTTGTTCCAAGCGGCCATTGTTCAACATTTCTTTTCGAATGATCAATGTTTTGGGATAAGGTAACTGATATTCTTCACATATCTCATAAAAACTCACTTTATTCACTAATCGCTCGAAAAGTGAATAATCGATATAAGGACATATAAAAGTTTCAGACAGCTCCTCTTTATGCTGAGATATCAACTCGGCATATCCATCGCCACAAGCTATCAGTAAATATTTTTTATTTTTATCCGTATATTTTTCTTTTGCTAAACGTCTCATCGTCTCTATAAAAACCGGATCTTGATCAAATCCTGGAATCACTTCAACGTTTACGATTTTGCTATAGCGGGTAGGCGCTAATTGATTCGACGCATAGGATTGACAAACTGTGCCATATGCCTCGTGAAATGAACGGGCCATACCATAAACGTTCATATCGCTACCTAATAAAATAGGGATAAATTCATTTTTTTCATTACTGTTCATCATTATCTCTCACTAACTTAATAATCTCTTGTTTTTTCTTTTACAATTACACAAGGAATATCATACCATAAAGAAAAAAGCAATCAAAGGAATCTCCTCCGATTGCTCAATTCTTTTTTGAACGGATTGAACTTATAGGAAGTTTTTATCTATACCAATAAGTGTAGAAAGAACTACCATATAAAATATTCTAGAATATTCATGAAAAGAAAACAATACATATTGTATTCTTTTAATATTTTTTTAACTATCATCATCACTTTTATTATTTTCCCATGATTTTTTTCAAATAATGTCCTGTATAGCTTTCTTTGACTTTCACTAATTCCTCTGGTGTACCAGTCGCTAGGATCGTACCGCCACCTTCGCCACCTTCAGGTCCTAGGTCGATCAAATGATCCGCTGTTTTGATGACGTCTAAATTGTGTTCAATGACTAACACAGTATTTCCTGCATCAACCAATCGTTGCAAAACATGCAATAAACGAGCAATGTCATCAGTGTGAAGCCCTGTAGTCGGCTCATCTAAAATATAAAAATTCTTCCCATTAGAAATTTTGTGCAGTTCACTCGCAAGTTTCATTCGTTGCGCTTCTCCGCCGGACAATGTCGTTGCTGGTTGTCCCATCGTGACATACCCTAAACCAACATCAACGATCGTTTGTAGTTTTCGATGGATCTTAGGGATCGGTTGGAAAAACTCAACGGCATCTTCAACCGTCATCTCTAAGATATCCGCAATACTTTTTCCTTTGTAATGAACTTCTAATGTTTCTGAGTTATAACGTTTCCCATGACAGACTTCGCATGGGACATACACATCTGGTAAGAAATGCATTTCGATTTTGATGATCCCATCCCCGCGGCAAGCTTCACAGCGTCCACCTTTCACATTGAAACTGAAACGACCTTTTTTGTAGCCACGCATCTTCGCTTCATTAGTTTGAGCAAACAGATCACGGATATCATCAAAAACACTCGTATAAGTCGCCGGATTACTTCTTGGTGTCCGACCAATCGGGCTTTGATCGATATCAATGATTTTTTCGATTCCTTCATAACCAGTTATCGTTTTGAACTTTCCTGGTTTGGCTGAATTACGATTGATTTTTTGTGCTAATGCCTTCTTCAAGATACTGTTCACAAGCGTACTTTTCCCTGAACCAGAGACTCCAGTGACCGCCACGAACTCACCCAAAGGAAACTCGACGGACACGTTTTTCAAGTTGTTTTCTGTCGCACCTGTGATCTTGATCGCTTTCCCTGTACCTTTTCGTCTTGTTTCAGGAACAGGGATCGATTTTTTGCCAGACAGATATTGTCCGGTCAATGAATGTTTATCCTTCGCAACTTGAGCTGGGGTTCCAGCAGAAACGATCTCGCCACCTTGATGTCCCGCACCAGGCCCAACATCGATCAAATAATCAGCTGCACGCATCGTATCTTCATCATGTTCCACAACCACTAAGGTATTGCCAAGATCACGCATTTTCTTCAATGAACCGATCAAGCGATCATTGTCCCGTTGATGCAAGCCAATGGAAGGCTCATCTAAGATATAAAGAACTCCCGATAGATTTGAACCGATTTGTGTGGCTAAACGAATCCGTTGCGCTTCTCCGCCTGATAAAGTGCCCGAAGCACGACTAAGTGTCAAATAATCAAGACCCACATTTTCTAAGAATGACAAACGATCATTGACTTCTTTTAGAATCGGACGAGCGATGACTTTTTCTTGCTCTGATAAAGTTAGATTTTCAAAAAATTCAACGGCATGTTGGATCGACAACTCATTCGTCTGACCAATATTCGTACCATTGATCTGTACGGATAAAGCTTGTGGATTCAACCGGTAACCGTCACAAGTCTTACACGTCAATTCTGTCATGTAAAGACGCATTTGTTCTCTCGTAAAATCGCTGTTCGTATCATGGTAGCGACGTTTGATATTGGTCATCACCCCTTCAAATGACGTTTCAACATCTCTCACTCCTCCAAAATCATTTTCGTAGTGGAAATGGAAGGGCTCTGAGGTACCATTCAACACGATTTCTTGATGTTCAATAGGTAAGTCTTCAAATGGTGTATCCATATCGATGCCATAACTTTCGCACGCTTGAGCCAGCATTTGTGGATAATATTGCGAACTGATGGGATTCCAAGGGATGATTGCTCCTTCATTCAATGTTTTTGTTTTATCTGGGATCACTAGATCGATATCGACTTCTAATTTGACACCCAAACCATCACAATCCGGACATGCGCCAAATGGTGCATTGAAAGAAAATAAGCGCGGTTCTAATTCTCCCACTGTAAACCCACAGTACGGACACGCATAATGTTCGCTAAAGAGCATTTCTTCTTCCCCGATCACATCGATCAGTACATAGCCATCCGCTAAACGAAGCGCTGCTTCGATAGAATCGAATAAACGAGAGCGGACGCCTTCTTTGACCACGATTCGGTCAATCACGATCGCGATATCGTGTTTTTTATTTTTCTCTAATTCAGGTACTTCGCTAACGTCATAGGTTTCTCCGTCTACACGAACACGAACATACCCTTCTTTTTGGACACGTTCAAATACTTTTTTGTGTTGTCCTTTTTTCTTTACCACGATCGGTGCTAAAATTTGGATCTTCGTCCGATCAGACAGTTCTAGCACTTTGTCCACCATTTGTTCGACGGATTGACTGGTGATCTCGATATGGTCATTTGGACAGATCGGATGACCGACCCGAGCAAACAACAAACGTAAATAATCATTGATCTCTGTGACTGTCCCTACGGTAGAACGAGGGTTTTTACTGGTTGTTTTTTGATCGATCGAGATTGCTGGGCTAAGTCCATCAATACTATCGACATCCGGTTTATCCATTTGCCCCAAAAATTGACGGGCATACGCAGATAAACTTTCAACATATCGGCGTTGTCCCTCTGCGTATAATGTGTCAAAAGCAAGTGAACTTTTCCCTGAACCGGATAATCCGGTGACGACCACGAATTTATCACGTGGGATCGTCACATCGATATTCTTCAAATTGTGCGCTCTTGCGCCATGAATAATAATTTTATCGTTAGCCATGTTTACCCCCTACTCAGATGCTTTTAATTCAAGAATCATATCACGCACATTGGCTGCAGTCTCGAAATCCAATGCTTTCGCTGCATCTTTCATTTCTTTTTCTAGTTTCATCAATAGTGTTGCTTTTTCTTCTCTTGTCATCTCTTCATAAGAAACTTGTACCGTTTCTTTTGCATCATCTTCTGATTCTTTCGTAATCGAGATCAAGTCTCGGATTTCTTTGATGATCGTTTTCGGAACAATACCATGTTCCTCATTGTATTGTTGCTGGATACTACGACGTCTTGACGTTTCGTCCATGGCCAAACGCATAGAATCAGTGACTCTGTCCGCATACATGATGACTTTACCTTCTGAGTTACGTGCCGCACGTCCGATGGTTTGGACTAACGAACGTTCACTTCGTAAGAACCCTTCTTTATCGGCATCTAAAATAGCGACTAACGATACTTCAGGGACATCTAATCCTTCACGTAGTAAGTTGATACCAACTAATACATCGAACTCACCTAAACGAAGGTCGCGAATGATCTCTGTTCGTTCTAATGTTTTGATATCACTATGCAAGTATTTCACTTTGATCCCTAACTCTTTGAAGTAATCGGTCAAGTCTTCTGACATCTTTTTCGTCAACGTGGTCACGAACACCCGTTGATCTTTTTCGACCCGCTCATTGATCTCACCAACTAGATCATCGATTTGACCCATGATCGGTCGTACTTCGATGACTGGGTCTAATAATCCTGTTGGTCGAATGATTTGTTGGACCACTGTGTCTGTTTGTTCGTACTCATAAGGTCCAGGAGTAGCTGAAACATAGACGATCTGGTTGACATGTTTCTCAAATTCTTCTAGACGCAAAGGACGGTTATCTAGTGCAGATGGCAAGCGGAAGCCATAATCGACTAGCATTTGTTTTCTCGCACGGTCTCCGTTATACATTCCACGGATCTGTGGCATCGTCACATGAGATTCATCAATGACCATCAGCGCATCCTCAGGGAAGAAATCTAATAACGTATACGGCGGTTCGCCTTCTTTACGACCATCCATATGACGTGAATAGTTTTCGATCCCTGAAGTATAGCCCATCTCTAACATCATCTCGATGTCATAGTTCGTCCGTTGTTCTAAGCGTTGCGCCTCTAGTAATTTGTTCTCATTACGTAACACAGTCAAGCGTTGTTCCAGTTCTGCTTTGATATTTGCGACCGCATGTTCCATATGATCGTCATCGGTCACAAAGTGAGTGGCTGGGAAAATAGCGACGTGCTCTGTTTCGCCTAATACTTCACCTGTCAACGCATTCACCTCACGGATTCTTTCGACCTCATCACCAAAAAATTCCACGCGTAATGCTCGCTCATCACGTGAAGCCGGAAAGATCTCCACGACATCACCACGCACTCGAAAACGACCGCGCTGAAAATCAATATCGTTTCGCTCAAATTGGATGCTAACTAGATCTCGGATCAATTGATTACGGTCCATCTCCGCACCTTGTCTGATCGACACGACTTGTTTTTGATATTCGAATGGTGAACCTAATCCAAAAATACAAGAAACCGAAGCAATCACGATCACGTCATTTCGTTCTAACAATGAACTTGTGGCGGAATGACGCAATTTATCGATTTCATCGTTGACACTTGAATCTTTTTCAATGTACGTATCACTCGAAGGTACATAGGCTTCTGGTTGATAATAATCATAGTAAGAAACAAAATATTCGACCGCATTATTCGGAAAGAACTCTTTGAATTCCCCATATAATTGGCCAGCTAGTGTCTTATTATGTGCAATGATCAAAGTTGGTTTATTTACTTTTTCGATCAAATTAGATATCGTATAGGTTTTCCCTGTTCCGGTCGCACCTAATAAAATCTGCGCTTTTTTACCCTCATTTACACCTTCGACCAACTGCTTGATCGCTTCTGGTTGATCGCCGGCTGGTTGGTATTTTGACACCAACTCGAAATGACGGGAGGTATCTCTTTCAATCATTGTTCGTCCTCCTTTTCGTTCATTCCTTCTCTCATTTCATCAAAAAAAAGAAAAGGAAAGCAAAGGCATTCCTTGTTCTTCTATTATATCACGGCGAACATACTTTCGCCAATTGAAAGTTTCAGATCTTATAGTTCATCTCTTTCTTTTATTACATGTCACATTTTCTTACATACTATGTAATAAACTGCTACTTTTTTGAATTATTTTTTCTTGGAATCTTGTGTTAGGAATATCTTTTCGCCTATAATAGTTAAATATGGAAATTATCGAAATTTATATAGGAGGTTATTTATGAAAAAAAGAAACATGTTACAGACATTCCTTTTCATAATGACAGGACTTGTTACATTCGCTCTGCACACGCCTGTGCAAGCTGATGAGACGCAATCGACTACAGCAACTAGCGAGACGATGCAAAAAATAGAACCTAAAAAAGACGTTTATGTGATTGCAAGTGATTCGGCCTTCGCTCCATTCGAGTATCAAAATGCGGATGGCGAATATGTGGGGATCGATGTCAGCTTAATGGAAGCTATCTCAGAAATGCATGGGTTCAATATCCGCATGGACTTCCGCGGTTTCTCTGCTGCGTTACAAGCATTGGAATCTGGACAAGCAGATGGAATGATCGCGGGGATGACGATTACAGATGAACGTAAAAAAACGTTTGATTTTTCAGACCCTTATTTCCAAAGTGGTATCCAAATCGCAGTCAAAAAAGGTAATACTTCGATCAAGTCTTATGAAGACTTAGATGGAAAAACAGTCGGTGCGAAAGTCGGTACCGAAAGTGCAGATTTCTTGGTCGCTAACCAAGAGAAATATGGCTACGAAATCAAATATTTCGATGCTGCAGATCAACTATATGACAGTTTGAGAGTCGGAGCAATTGACGCAATGATGGATGACTATCCAGTAATCGGTTATGCGATCAAAAATGGTCAGGAATTAGAAACGCCGATCGAACGAGAAACTGGTGGCTCTTATGGTTTCGCAGTGAAAAAAGGAGAAAATCCTGAATTATTACAAATGTTCAACGAAGGATTAAAAGAATTAAAACGAACAGGTCAATATGATGAGATCATCAATCAATACATCTCTACAGACGAAAGTGCAGCAGCACCAGCTGTTGATGAATCGACATTGACTGGCTTGATCCAAAACAATTACAAAGCGCTATTGAAAGGCTTATGGCAAACGATCCTATTAACCTTGATTTCATTTGCACTAGCTTTAGTTGTCGGCGTAATCTTCGGTCTTTTCAGTGTTGCACCGATCCGCGCCTTACGAACAGTTGCCAGCATCTATGTAGATATCATTCGTGGAATCCCGATGATGGTACTTGCTTTCTTCATCTTTTTCGGTCTACCAAGTATCGTCGGCTTTACGATTCCTGACTTTATTGCAGGGATCATTACATTGACCTTGAACGCGAGTGCCTATATCGCTGAAATCGTACGTGGTGGGATCAATGCAGTTCCAACAGGACAAATGGAAGCTTCACGAAGTTTAGGTCTGTCTTATAACCGTACGATGCAAAAAATCATTTTACCACAAGCATTTAAAATCATGATTCCATCGTTTGTCAACCAATTCGTGATCTCATTGAAAGATACGACGATCATTTCAGCGATCGGTGTGGTCGAGTTGTTACAAACTGGACGAATCATCGTTGCTCGGACCACTCAAAGTACGTATGTTTACTTGATCATCGCAGTAATGTACTTGATCTTGATCACTGCATTGACGAAATTCGCGAAAGTTTTAGAAAAGAAGGTGAAATAAGATGACAGAAAAAATCTTAGTCGAACATCTTGTAAAAAAATATGGAGACAATACTGTCTTGAACGACATCAACGTGTCGATCAATGAAGGCGATGTTGTTTGTGTGATCGGACCTTCTGGTTCAGGTAAAAGTACTTTTTTACGTTGTTTGAACCGTTTAGAAGATCCGACATCCGGTGATATCATCATTGATGGTGCTCATTTGATGGATAAAAACACAGATATCAACTTAGTAAGACAACATATTGGCATGGTATTCCAGCATTTCAATCTTTTCCCACATCTTTCTGTGTTGGAAAACATCGTTTTAGCACCGATGGATCTAAAGAAACTCTCTCGTGAGGAAGCAGAGAAAAAAGCAATCAAATTGTTAGAAACAGTTGGTTTAGAAGACAAAAAAGATATGTACCCAGATAACTTATCTGGTGGACAAAAACAACGGGTTGCTATCGCTCGTGCATTAGCTATGAATCCCGATATCATGCTCTTTGATGAACCTACTTCAGCCTTGGACCCAGAAATGGTCGGCGATGTATTGAATGTCATGAAAAAATTAGCGAAACAAGGAATGACTATGGTCATCGTGACACATGAAATGGGCTTTGCTAAAGAAGTCGCTAACCGTGTCATGTTTATAGATGGCGGCAACTTCCTTGAAGATGGCACACCACAACAAATCTTTGAAAATCCGCAAAATGAGCGAACGAAAGATTTCTTGGATAAAGTATTAGATATCTGATCGACTAAAAAAGGCCTCTAAGAACGTCTGGAAAAACCAAGCGTCCTTAGGGGCTTTTTACTATTGATTTTTAACGAATGTTACATGATCCACCGATACCCATCCTTGCGCTTTTGCATCAACATAAATGCCAATCTCACTCGTGCCTGAAGTAACCGGGATATCTTTGATCGTTACCTTCGTCCACTCGCCACTTTTAGTGATCGAAGTCTTCAGTTCTTTCCCACCATGATTTTTGACATACACCTGACTAGTGGTCAAATCGCCGCCTGCCATAGTATAAGCAGTTAATGTGTAGGTTCCCTTGCTTAATCCATTAACCGTTTGATATATCGACATTTGATACGCTTGATCATCCCAAAAGGTTGCTTTATACGTTCCGGAAAACCCACCAGTTTCAGTTTTCAATGTATCGATTGCTGCACCATTGCCTCGCCACACCGACCAATTGGACGGTGCGTTCGTGAAACCGTCATTTTCAAAACTAGGATTTTTCAGAAGATTTTGCTGTCTCCCGGCTTCTTGAAACGCCTTTAAGCTGGGAAGTGCTTGCCCATTGAAATCAAACATCGCTTGGTTGTCCCACTCATTTCCTGTTTGAGATTGTACGCCTAGATAGTTCATTCCAGCAGCTGTTGCCCAAGAGATATTGCCGTTATACCATAGAGGTTCCCAGTAGAAGAATCCGTTTCCTTTCTCATTTGGCACGGTTTGGATACGGGTCACCAAATCATTCAAATATTCTCTTTGTCCTGCTGGTGTTGCCGCATAGCCTCCTGCAATTTCCTGTTCAGGTCCAAAAGCATTGGGCATACTATCCGCACTGGCAGTTGTGTGTCCATACGCAGTCTCTACCACATTGACTTCTTTATCATATCTGGCACTGATCGTGTTCATTGTTGTTTGTAAGGCATTCATCGAGCCATGCCAATAAGGATAATAGGACAGGCCGATCAAATCGTAATCCACCCCACGTTTTGTAATCTCATCAAACCACCAAGTAAATACATCTGTATCTCCACCATCAGCTAAATGTAGCATGATCGGCGTGTCGACTGGTTGTGTTTCTTTTACTCCCCGAATCCCAGACTTCAAGAAAGTGGCTAATCGATCAAACTCGCCACCACCTTCCCCCCATGATTTCCCATGTGGCCAAAGCATGCCGCTATTCAATTCATTACCTATCTGGACCATATCAGGATATACGCCATTGTTTTTCATTTCTGTCAATACACTTTTCGTATAACCGTATAAGGCTGCATCAAGTTGCTCAAAGCTATAGTTTTCCCATGCTTTCGGTAGGTTTTGTTTGCCAGGGTCCACCCAGAAATCACTATAATGAAAATCAAGTAACACTTTCAATCCTAGGTTTTTCGCACGTTTCGCCAAAGCAATCGTTGTTTTCAAATCATTCGTGCCTGCACCATATGAATTCCCTTGATCATCATAAGGATCTTGCCATAATCGCAAACGAACATAGTTGACGCCATTGTTCTTTAGAATCTGTAATGCATCTTTTTCCACACCATTTTCGTAATATCCTGCACCAGATTTTTCCATATCTGCTAATATCGAGATATCTGCTCCTCGTATCAATTCCTTTGCCTCCACTTGCTTTGTGCCTAATACTACACTGACTAATGAAACAAATAATCCGACAACCAACACTCGCCAACCTTTTACTTTGTTCATTTAACGATCTCTCCTTTGATTTAAAATTGATCTAAAACAAACCGAACAGCTTTCTCAGGATCTCTTGTCAAACCAATGTATTCTGCACCTTTTGTGGCAACCAATTTAATCCCTAAACGATCTGTGTCTTCCTTGATATCCTCATAGTAAGATTGGACTTGCGGCGCCAAGACGATCATATCAAAGTCTTCCATCATCTCGTAATGAGAACCATAAGCACCTGCTAAAGCACTGATTGGTGCATCAAATTCTTTTGCTCCTTCTTTTAAGGCATTTGCAAGCATAGCACTTGTACCTGCACCTGCACATAAAACTAATACATTGATTTCTTTTCCTGAATCACCCAAAGAACTCGCTTCTGTTGCCAATACTTCATTCGCCGGAATCGTCACAGTCACTTTTGTTTCGTTTTCTTGCATGGCTACTTGTTCTGCTTGTCGTGCTTCTTGCTCGACTAACGTTGCATCATACGCCTTACAGAATGGGAAGTAGATTGCAAAGTCGACGAGAATCAAGACGGCTGCTAATACAAACGCCAAAACCCCCATGCCGGTTCCCAAAACTAGTCCAATCGGCGCTGGCGTTGCCCAAGGTAAGACATACATGAAACTATTCATCCCAAACACATCAACAAAAAACTTGAACAAGCAAACGTTTACAATCGGTGTCAATAAAAACGGAACAAAGAAATACGGATTCAAAATCATCGGTGCCGCAAACAACAACGGCTCATTCACAGCAAAGCTGACTGGAATAACTGAAGCTTTACCAACGGCTTTTAACTGTTTGGATTTTGCAAACAGCAAAAAGATAAACGGCACGACTAAAGTCGCACCTGTTCCACCCATCGTTCCGACAAAATTTCCTAAACCAACAGTCAATACATGTGAAGCTTGTTCCCCAGAATTAAACAGTTGTAAATTGGTTTCGACATTCGCATAAATGATCGCTGCAATCGCTGGTTCAACAATCGATGGGCCATGCACACCAACAAACCAGAAAAATGCCATAGCACCCCAGATCACGGCTATCCCCAAATAGCCATCTGCTGCTGTAAATAGTGGTTGTAATAAAGTGATGATGGCTTCTGCAAAAGAGATGCCAAAAAGACTACGTGCAGCTAAGTCGACCAACACGGCGGCAAAGACCGAAAATGAAAATGGAAAAATATCGCGGAACGTTTGAGAAATCGTTCCTGGCACTTCTTTTGGCATCTTGATCGTAATATCTTTTCGTACACAAAACTTATAAATATTTACAGTAATAAATGCAGCGATGAACGAAGCAAGTAATCCTTTCGTCCCCATATATTCCGTTGAAAAACCACCTTCGATCGGTGAGACACTCAACAATAAGAAACTAACTAAAGAAGCAAGCATCACCGATGTGGTATTGATGATTTTATTTTTCGGCATTCTCCGATTCATCGATTCAGCTAAACAACGTGCAGTAGTTGTAGAAACTAATATGCCCACGACCCCCATCGAATAATTGTAGATTTTCCATAACCAGGTCGATACTCCTTCTGGCCATTGAAAACCAAAAATCTCAGGAACTGCCGCAATCAAAATAAAGATACTTGAAAATAAAATTGCAGGCATAGCCGTCAAGAATCCATCTCTGACCGCACCTAAGTATATATTACGTGAGATTTTTTCAAAGATCGGTTTGCCTTTTTCAATTTGCTTGATGATCCCATTCATGCTTTTCACTCCTAGTGATTATTTGTTTTTATATAACTCAATAAAATCTTGGATCAAATCTCTTAGCAATAAAGTAGTCATCAAGTGATCTTGTCCATGGATAAAAATAAATCCCATATCCATATCTTTTCCTGAAGCTTCTTCTGCTAAGATCTTCGTTTGTGAATTATGGGCTAATGTCAAATTCTCATCTGCATCCTTCAAGGCTTCTTCCACACGATCAAATTTCCCTTGACGTACTTCTCTTAATAATGTGAGTAACGTACTACGTGCATCCCCTGAATAAGCCACGATCTCAAAACCTAACATTTGCAATTCTTCTTTATTCATCTTCCATTCCTCCAACTTAAATGATTGTTTTTGTTTCACTGACGAATTTGTACCAATAGGCGGACTCTTTAGGGTAACGTTTTTGTGTTTCGAAATCGACATAGAAGAGTCCGTATCGTTTATTGTAACCATTTGACCAAGAGAACAAATCCATTAACGACCATAGGAAATAGCCTTTCACGTTGACTCCAGCAGATATAGCTTGGCTCAATGATTCTAAATAAACTTTCAAATATTCGATCCGTGGTTGGTCCATGATCACACCATCATCGAACTGATCTTTGAATCCCATCCCATTTTCAGTGATGTAGATTTTATTGTAGTGGGGATAATCTTCCTTGATACGTAACAATAAATCATATAACCCTTCTGGATAGATCAACCAGTCCCAATCCGTTCGAGGGATCCCTTCTTTATAGATCCGTTCCCCAATTCCTTTTACTTTATAAACAGAAGTTCCTTTGTCCCCTGTGCCATTATGATGGATCGCATTCTCTCCATGATACGCTTTGACAAAGTGGCATTGATAATGGTTGATCCCCAAGTAATCATTACGATGTGAGGCACGCTTCATCTCCGCCAGATCCTCTTCAGGAAACTCATAACTTGCGTCGTTCGCTTCACAAATCTCAGCAAGTGCTGACAATGTTTCATCAGAGTAATATCCTAAGTAAGTGGCATCTAAGAGAAAACGGATCGACAACGCATCATCTAAGAATGCTGCATGTTGATCTTCCAAAGCGTCCGATGCAGGATATTTCGTTTCTAAGGAATGAACCACACCAATTTCACCGGCGTATCCCTCGTCCTTGAACAAGTTCACCACTCTTGCGTGCGCATACATCATGTTATGCAAACAAGCAATGATTTTGGTAAAATCATAGGTGATTCCTGGTGGGAAAATCCCTAATAAATATTGATTCGTTGCCACTGGATAAATCTCGTTGAAGGTACTCCAGTAACGCACTTCTTTAAATTCTTTAAAGCAAAATTTTGCATATGCAACAAATGCTTCTATATTGTCTCTATTTAAAAAATCACCTTGATCAAATAAAACTTTCGGAGTATCAAAATGATGGAGCGTCACAAAAGGAAGTACACCATGTTTCTCACAAGCTGCAAAGACCTTATGGTAAAATGCCACACCCTCTTCATTGACTTTCCCAGTTCCATCAGGAAAAATACGACTCCACGCAATGGATAAACGTAACCCATTCACACCAAACTTTTCACATAATTCAATATCTTTTTCATATTGATGATAGAAATCACTTGCCGGATCAGGACTGAATCTTCCTTGTTTCTCTAAAAACTCGTCCCAAGCAACTTCACCTTTTCCGCCTTCTTTTGTTGCACCTTCTACTTGGTATGCCGCTGTTGCTCCGCCAAAAATAAAATCTTCTGGTAATTTCAGCATCTCTTCCCCTACCTTCTTGTCTACTAATTTATATGACAACACGAATTGTAATCGCATCCAAAACATTTGTCAACAAAAACAAACAAATTCAATCAAAAAATTGCATTTATTTAAAATAAAAGTGGCAATTGTTTGTTTAGGTTGATTATTTTTGTTTGCACATGTTTGTTTTTGTTGACCTCCATTCTATTCTATGGTAGATTATTTGTGAATTGGGAGTGATTAGATGTTAAAAAGAGAGCGCTTACTAACAATTAGTGAGATGGTGAATAAAAAAGGAATTTTAACGGTCAGTGAGATCATCGAACAATTGAATGTCTCTGATATGACCGTTCGTCGAGATTTGGATGAGCTAGAAAAGTCAGGAAAATTATTGCGTATCCATGGCGGGGCTCAAAGTCTTACCTATACCCTCGACCAAGAATTATCACATACAGAAAAATCAGTCATGCAAATCAAAGAAAAGCAACAGATTGCAGCAACTGCTGCACAGTTGATCAATGAAGGCGATACAGTCTTTTTGGGCCCAGGAACGACGATCGAGTTATTAGCTTCTCACTTGATCCACAGAAAATTGCGGATCATTACGAATAATTATGCCGTTTTTGAAGTGTTAGCCCAAGCAGAAGTTCCCGAAATTTTGTTGATCGGTGGCGATTTTCGAAAAAACACTGGTGCATTTGTCGGCCCCATCACCAACGATAACCTCAGAAAACTGAAGTTCACCAAATCTTTTATCAGCGCTAACGGTGTGCATAATGAAGCAATCTCAACCTATAGTACTGAAGAAGGCGAAGCCCAACAAATTGCATTGAACCATTCGAAAAATAAATACTTATTAGTGGATCACCAAAAATTTAATCGCGATGACTTTTATATCTTTTATCAATTACATGATTTCGATTTATTGATTACTGATCCACACATCAAGTCACATGTGAAAGATCATTATTCGCAATATGTCCAAATAAAATTAGCGGAATCGCTAGAAAATGAACTTTAGGAGTGAACGTATGAAAGGAATTATTTTTGATTTTAACGGGACGATGTTCCAAGACTCCCATTTACATGAAGCGGCTTGGGTCCAAATGATCCAACATTATTCTAAAAAAGAGCTTTCTGATGAAGACATTGTTAAAAATATCCATGGACGTACCAATAGCGAGATATTGAATTATTTTATCTCACCTACTTTATCTAAGGAAGAAGTCGAGAAACTATCAAACGAGAAAGAGGCATATTATCGCACTCTTTGCTTAGAAAAACCGGATGATTTAGTGCTTACGCAGGGATTGATCGGTACTTTGGATATATTGAAAGAGGAGGATATCCCGATCACCATCGCTACAGCGACAGTCAAAGAAAACGTTGAATTTTATTTCGAGATTTTCGATTTAGCGCGATGGTTTGAATTTGACCAAGTCGTTTACGATGATAATACTTTTCCAGGTAAACCACAACCTGATATCTTTATCAAAGCTGCCCAAAAATTGGCTCTTGAACCAAAAGACTGCTTGGTCATTGAAGATGCTTATTCTGGACTTTTAGCAGCCAAGCGTGCAAATATCGGTACGATCATCGCCATTGATCCATTTGGAAAAAATCGCCAGTTATTCTCCGATCAAGAACTAAGAAAAGATGGTGTGATAGAGAATTTTGATGATTTCTATCTCAATTTCTTCTCCACTGCAACTTCATCAAAAAAAAGATAGACGTATGATCGTCTATCTTTTTTTGTATTTATTTACGTTTTTTTCCGCCAAACGCATCTTTTACTTTATCAAAAAAACCATCTTCTTGTTGCTCTTGAACATGCATGCCGCCTGCTTTAGCAAACGCACGTAAAGCTTCACGCTGTTCCTCATTGAGGTTTTTAGGTGTGATCAATTTCACACGTACATGTTGGTCCCCTGTAGAACCACCACGTAAACGCGGCGCTCCTTTGCCACGTAAACGGAAGTTCGTTCCCGTTTGCGTACCAGCAGGGATTTTCAATTTGACATCCCCATGAACAGTTGGCACTTGTACTTCATCGCCTAATGCCGCTTGCACGAAGCTTAATGGTAACTCATAATAGATCTCTGAGCCATCGCGATCGAAGATATCACTTTCTTCTACTCGGAAGACCACATATAGATCTCCGAATGGGCCTCCATTTTCGCCTGCTTCACCTTGTCCTGCTAAGCGCATTTGTTGTCCTTCTTCCACACCGGCTGGTACATTCACTTTGACCGTATGTGCTTTCTTCTCATGACCAGAGCCATGACAAGTTGGACATGGTTCTTTGATCTCTTTCCCAGTGCCTCGACACACATCACAAGTTTGGCGGCTCATCACACGACCAAGTGGCGTTTGACGTTCCACATTGATCGTTCCAGAACCATGACATTTATGACAAGTCGTCGGTTGTGTTCCTGGTTTTGCACCATTTCCGCTACACGTGTGACATATTTCTTCACGGTTGTATTTGATTTCTTTTTCTACCCCAAAGATTGCTTCTTCGAAGGATAAATTGACTGTATATTGTAGATCTGATCCTTGACGAGGGGCATTTGGATCAACAGATCTTCCACCACCGCCAAAAAACGAATCAAAAATATCTTCAAATCCACCAAAGCCAGCTCCACCACCGGAGAAGCCGCCAAAGCCACCAAAGCCGCCGCCACCTGCGCCATAATTAGGATCAGTTCCGGCATGTCCGTATTGATCGTAAGCCGCACGTTTTTGTGGATCACTTAAAATCTCATAAGCCTCGGAAACTTCTTTGAATTTTTCATCAGCATCAGGCTCTTTATTGATATCTGGATGGTATTTCTTTGATAACTTTCGATAAGCTTTTTTTATTTCGTCTTCTGAAGCTCCCTTTGACAGCCCCAAGACTTCGTAATAATCACGTTTTGTTGCCATAGGCTTTCCTCCTATTGGTTCTCTTCATTTCCACGTCGTTTGTTATCATATCACACTTTGATCGAAACAAAAACCGGAAATTTCGAAGTATCGACTAAAGAAGAAAAAATCGATCATTGATTTCTATGGCATGAAGAAAAGAAAACATTTCTCTTCTTGATCCAAAGAAAAATCATAATTGATGACTTGTTTCTTTACACTAGCGATGCTTCTAAACTCTATAAAATAAAGTGATACAAGATTATTCCCTCGGAAATAAGCCGAAGAATCGCGAAAATATGAGAAGCTATTTTCGAATTCTTCGGCTTATTCTAAGCGGGACTTGATCTCTTTAAGTGAAACTAAATGAACTGATTATTTTTTGTCGTCATCGACTTCTTCAAAATCAGCATCTACGACATCATCCGCTCCGCCTTGGGCAGCTTCAGGATTTTCTTGAGCTTGTTGTTGTGCCGCTTGTTCATATAATTTAACTGTCAAGTTTTGCACGATTTCGTTCAACGCATCACGTTTTGTTTTCATTTCTTCGATGTTGTTTGCTTCTACTGCAGCTTTCAACTCGTCACGAGCTGCCTCAGCTTTTTTCACTTCTTCTTCGTCAACTTTACCTTCTAATTCTTTCAAGGTTTTATCAACTGAGAATAGCAATGCATCGACATCGTTACGTAGATCCACTTCTTCTTTACGTGCTTTATCTGCTTCTGCATTAGATTCAGCATCTTTCACCATGCGTTCGATTTCTTCGTCTGTTAGACCTGAAGAAGATTTGATCGTGATTTTTTGTTCTTTTTGTGTACCTAGATCTTTAGCAGATACATTTACGATACCATTTTTATCAATATCGAATGTTACTTCGATTTGAGGGATACCGCGTGGTGCAGCTGGAATATCTGTCAATTGGAAGCGACCTAATGTTTTATTGTCCGCAGCCATTGGGCGTTCCCCTTGTAATACATGGATATCTACCGCAGGTTGGTTATCCGCAGCTGTTGAGAATACTTGTGATTTACTTGTTGGGATTGTTGTATTACGATCGATCAATTTTGTAAATACGCCACCCATCGTTTCGATACCTAATGATAATGGTGTTACGTCTAGTAAAACAACGTCTTTTACATCACCAGTGATCACGCCACCTTGGATTGCCGCACCCATCGCTACAACTTCATCTGGGTTTACTGATTTGTTTGGTTCTTTTCCTGTTTCTTTTCTTACAGCTTCAACAACCGCAGGAATACGCGTTGAACCACCGACTAAAATCACTTCATCGATTTCTGATTGTGACAAACCAGCATCTTTCAATGCTTGACGTACAGGAACTTTCGTACGTTCCACTAAGTCAGCTGTCAATTCATCAAATTTTGCACGAGTCAATGTCATTTCTAAGTGCAATGGACCAGCATCGCCAGCTGTGATAAATGGCAAGCTGATTTGAGTGCTTGAAACACCTGAAAGATCTTTTTTCGCTTTTTCAGCAGCGTCTTTCAAACGTTGTAAAGCCATTTTATCTTGACCTAAGTCAATGCCATTTTCTTTTTTGAATTCAGCAACCATATGATCAATGATTTTGTTATCAAAGTCATCTCCACCTAAATGGTTGTCTCCAGCAGTAGATAATACGTCGAATACGCCATCACCTAATTCAAGGATCGATACGTCGAATGTACCACCACCAAGGTCAAATACTAAGATTTTTTCATCGCGATCTGTTTTGTCTAAACCATAAGCTAGCGCTGCCGCTGTCGGTTCATTGACGATACGCTCTACTTCTAAACCTGCAATTTTACCAGCATCTTTAGTTGCTTGACGTTGTGCGTCGTTGAAGTATGCAGGAACAGTGATAACTGCTTTTTCTACTTTTTCGCCTAAATAATCTTCTGCGAATCCTTTGATGTATTGTAAGATCATTGCAGAGATTTCTTGTGGTGTATATGATTTACCTTCAACATCCACTTTATAACCAGCTTCACCAATATGGCGTTTGATGGAAGAAATCGTATTAGGGTTTGTTACTGCTTGACGTTTTGCTACTTCCCCTACTTGGATCTCACCATTTTTAAATGACACAACAGAAGGTGTTGTACGGTTTCCTTCTGGGTTTGCAATGATTTTTGCTTCATTTCCTTCTAATACAGCTACTGCTGAGTTTGTAGTACCTAAGTCAATTCCGATAATTTTACTCATAATCAACGTCTCCTTATCTTATTACTAAGTTGTTTGTTTCTATTCCATCATGACTTTATTGCGCAACGATAACCATTGTCGGTCTCAATACGCGGTCATGTAATTTATAGCCTTCTTGTAACACTTCAACGATCGTATCAGCAGGTAATTCATCTGTTGCTGGCACGGTCTGAACTGCTTGATGCAATGTCGGATCAAAAGGTTCACCTTTTGCAGGGATTTTTTCGATTCCCTCTTCCTTCAATGCATGTTTCAAACTTTCAAGAACCATCTCGACACCTTTTTTCAAACTTGCACCTTGCTCATCAGATACTTCTGTTGCTAAAGCACGTTCTAAGTTGTCGATCGAAGGTAATAATTTTTTGGCTAAATCTTGTGAACGATATTTTTGCAATTGCTCTCGTTCGTTTTTACCACGATTTGCCATATTAGCGATTTCTGCTCTCGCACGCAAAAACTTGTCTTCCATTTCATCAAATTCAGCTTGGAGATTTGCAAGTTCATTTGCTTCTTCTTCCACTTCTGAAACTTCTACTTCTTCCGTTTCTGGATCTAGCTGCGTATCATTCAATTCCTGATCTAATTCTTCATGGTTTTCTTTCATGATGCAGTCTTCCTTTCATTATTCAGTCAGATGCTTGATCGCTCAAATCGAAAAAACGATCAGTCACTTTTGTGATTGTTTAAAAATCCGAGCGATCAAGTGTGCGATAATAATCAGCGAGTTTGTGCGCCAATTCTTTTCGATAGACATCGACAAGGCCTAACATTTTGGAATATGGCATACTAGTTGGTCCTAGCAATGCAATGGTTCCACGTCCATGGCCGACGATTTCATAACTCGCTTGGATCATACTCATATTTTGCAATAGGTCATTGCCTATTTCCGAACCGATTTTGATATGTATCTTGCTATCCATCGGTACGATCATCTGTGTCAGTTCATAGGAATCTGTCATAAATGAAAACATTGACTTGAACTGATCCACATCTTGCAACGGTTCATAATCCAATAAGTTCATTTGGCCACTCACATAAACTTTATCTTCAAACGCATGACTCAATACCGTATCAAAGAGATTTGACATCCCTTCGGTTGTTTGAAAATATTTATGCAAAATCATTGGGATCTCCGTGCGTAATTTGTTGTATACCGTCACTAACGGATCTCCTACCAAACGGTCATTGACAATACGAACCATTTTTTCTAAGTCCTGACTACCTAAGTTTTCAGGAAGAGTAAAAACCTGACTTTCAACGTTCCCATTATCAGTCACCACGATCGCAATCACCTGACGACTGTTCAATGGCACGATGCGAAAACCGGTCAAACGGCGATCTTTAATCTCGGGTCCTAACGAAAAAGTAGTGTAACTAGTCAACTCAGATAAAATCTCAGCTGATTGTTTGATGATTTCGTTGATTTCATGGAATTCCTTGTTTAAAGACTGTCGAATTTGGTGCAAATCATCATTTGCTACACGAGCAGGTCGTAACAGATGATCCACATAATAACGATAACCTAGCGCAGACGGTATACGTCCAGAAGAAGAATGTGTCTTTAAAAGTAGACCTTCATCCTCTAAAGCTTTCATATCATTACGGATCGTCGCTGGACTTGCCTCGACTCCTTCCGCCATTAACGTTTTGGAACCAACGGGCACCCCACTACTCGTATAGTTTTGGATGATCAGACGTAAAATATCACTTTGTCGCTGTGTTAACATCTTTCTCACCTCTCATTAGCACTCTTAGCTTCTAAGTGCTAACCCACTTATAAATATAGCAAGAAGACTAAAAAGTGTCAAGGAAAAGAACCTACTTTTTTAGCACTCTGCCACCGAGAGTGCTAATCAATTGTCAACTTGCTTAAAATACCGTCATATCAGTCTTTTAATCATAAAAAAATTGATCAAATCGTTTTTTTATTTCGTTGTTATAAAAAATTTAAACAATCATTCAGTCGTTTATCAAGTCCTTATCCAATAAAAACCGTTCGAAGACATTATTTCCCAAAAAAGTTCCTTTTTGTGTCAAATATACTCGGTCTTCTTCATTCACTAACAACTCTTCTGCTACTAACTCATCCAGGACAGATTGATACAACGATTCAATCGATCGACCATAACGCTGTAAAAAGTGTTGCTTCTCAATGCCCACCTTTTTTCTTAAACCAAGAAACATCTCTTCCTCAATTTGATTTTTACGAGATAACTCTTCACATTCTAATACCGGTAGCTCACCTTCACGTAACGGACGCAAATAATGTTGGATCGGACCTTTATTTCGATATCGCGTATGATCCAAATAGCCACTTGCCCCTGCGCCAAAACCGAAATAGTGATCATTATTCCAATACATCAAATTGTGTTGCGATTCATGACCAGCTAAACCAAAGTTACTGATCTCATATTGATGACGTTGGTGTTTTTCCATCGCCGCAATCGTTTCTTCAAACATCCGTGTCTCCGTCTCTTGATCTGGCAATTGCAACCGACCTTGTCGAACCCAATTCATAAACATCGTTTTATTCTCTAAAATCAATGAATAAAGAGAATAATGAGGTAAGTCTAAGGCTAATGCCCGCTCCAAAGTATCAAGATAGCCTTCTAACGTCTGCCCAGGTAACGCATAGATCAAATCAATGCTGACATTTGAAAAATTTTCCGCCTCTAAAAATCGCATTGTTTCATAGACATCTTCCGCCGTATGTTTTCGACCAATTTTCTTTAATAAGCGATTATCAAAGGTCTGGACCCCCATCGATAAACGATTGACCCCATAATTCTTCATTACTTGTAGCTTTTCCCTGGTCAAATCACCAGGATTCGCTTCCACCGTAAACTCTTTTCCTTCATTAAAAGGTAAGATCTCTCTGGCACCAGACAATAGTCGATCGAGCTGCTTAGCCGATAAAGAAGTCGGCGTTCCACCACCAACATACAGCGTCTCCAATTCATTCACCGGACGACGCTCCATCATGATCGCCATTTCCTTTAGTAGCATTTCGACATACTCATCCACTGGTTGACCTTCTAGAAACACTTTATTAAAGTCACAGTAATAACAGATATGTTCGCAAAACGGGATATGGATATAAGCAGAAAGCTTATGTTCTGCGGATTTGTTTGTTTCTTTCATTGTTTTTTCTTTCTCCTTACGTCAAAAAGTCGTACCGCTTTTCGACCACTCTTTAAACGGTGTTCAAGTGCCAACTCCTTGAAATAAGCCAGCAATTTTCAAAACATGAAAAGCTGTTTTAAAAATTGCTTTCTTATTGTCATCGGAGCTAACCGGCACTTTCACGACCTCTTATATACGCATACTAAACGTATTTAACAAACAAATCCACTAAAAAATCCAAGAATCGGTTTCTTGGATTAGTTTTTCTTTAGTTGTATTGGAGACTTGTTTGTAAATTTCCAGTGTGGTTTTCATGTTGGCGTGCCCTACACGTTCTAGAATGTATGCGTTTCGTGTTATAGTAAGTTTCAATCTATTTAAATATCTCCATTTGAGCCTGATCAATATCTCTAAATTGAGCATCATTGATCAGCTCTCTTTTTATCGTTTTGTAAAAAGATTCCATTAAGGCATTATCATAAGGGTTTCCTTTTCGGCTCATACTAGAGCGTGCTTCTTTTTTTCTTAACACCGATTGGAATTTAGCGCTTGTTTATTGTGAGCCTTAATCAGTGTGAATAATAACCCCTGGTCCAGGCTGCTCTTTTCCAAATGCTTGAAGAAAAGAGTCCACAACTAATTGACCTTTCATTCTAGGTGACATAGACCACCCAACAATTTTTCTCGTACAGATATCAATAAATATAGATAAATAAAGCGTTCCTTCTTTCAGAGTGATATAGGTAATGTCTCTTAACCAAATTTTATATTTTCTGTGGCCTTGAACCTTTGTTGATTAACAAAATTGGGTTGTGAAAGTGGCTCGCACTACATAATTTTCCTCTGCAAAAAAGCATAATCAGGCTCTCTGCGATGTTGATCATAAAAGATATAAAAAGTAGTTTCTGCCTTACGTATTTTTGCTCTTAATAATGCTTTTATTTTTTCTGAATCAAAATCTACAAAAGACAATTCACATAACACATGCTGGATCATTTCTTTGTAACGACCCATATATTCGCCAAATTTGATTGGTTTTCCAAGTTGTTCAAATTTCATAATACAATACTTTTCTGTTGCGCATACTTATCGTCATGGAATATTTAGATACAATATATTCAAACCATGTTATTATATAATTTGAGGAGAGTGAAATAATGAAAAAAATATTTGGTTGTTATTACTTGTATCAACGATTACTTTATTTGCTGGTTGTTCTAATCAAAGTACCGAGCCAACCACAAAAAAAGTTAGTTCTACAACGAGTAGTACGGTTGAACAAACAAAAATATCAAGCAGTGAACCAACTTCTGAATCATTATTAAAAGAATATCCTGCAAGTGAATGGCATCCTGGAAAAATGGATATTCAAGGTATGATTAATGCTACTCAAGGCAACGAAACTAAAGCTTTGCAGGATGCCTCTATGGTTGCAGAATTGAGTTTATCACCTTATTTTTCTGATAATACTGACAAAGCTGAAATTGAGTTAACTAAAACAGGAGATAACTTCTATAGTCTAAGCATTACTAATAATTATTTAGAGAGTGAACAAGATTTAGAACGTTTTAAAAAGAACTCAGAGCTTTTGATGGCACAACAACCAGTAAATAAATCAATTAATCTGTATATATTTACTGGAACAGGAATGGGACTGAGTCGCCAAGTGGTTACTAGTTATCAATTAAAAGATGATGGTACTATCGCAAAAATTTAGACTAAAGTTAATGAATAGTTTTGCAGACTTCTTTGATCAGCAAAATATAATTGACGATAGAATAATCTATGGTTTTTCTGAAAATGGTAAATATGTATATTTAAAGGATTTCATTATTATTATACAAACTAGTAACATACCTGGTCTAGATGTATCAGACTACCTGGTTAATTCCTTATTTATTTCATCCCAACCAATTGCATTAATTGATAATTTAAATATCATAAAATCCACTTTTTCCTTTGACTCATATGAAAGATGGAATCAAAGTTCTCCAATCACAATATCTATAAATAAAGCAGAAAATTCTGAATCTGTAAACTATGGTAAGGAAAATCTAAAATCAATTGAAAGCTCATTTCTAATAGAGGTTGATACAATGGAATTTTCTAAAAGAGCTATACTATCAAGGAGACATATTGATGGATTTACAAAATTTGAAATTTCTCTAAAAAAATTTTGAAATAAAAGTTTTAAACGACAGTCTACTTCCTTTTTAAAGATTTTAAAGATAGTTTACTTAAAATCAATAATTTTTATTCAATTTTTTTTGGGACGAAAACTAAATTATAGATATTTAAAAATATTTACAGATTCACAAGAAATTATCTTACCCACGGAGATTCAGTAAGTAAATATGAATTAGCCATTACCAATCCAATAGAATTATATATGTAACTCTAAAATTACAATGTATCTTAGATATTCTTATGCTAAAACAATTAGATTTCGACGAATTAACAATTATAAAAAAT
This sequence comes from Enterococcus sp. AZ095b, assembly GCF_051714725.1. NCBI lineage: Bacteria > Bacillati > Bacillota > Bacilli > Lactobacillales > Enterococcaceae > Enterococcus > Enterococcus sp. AZ095b. The sequence continues at coordinate 1,746,080 of NZ_JBIOSL010000001.1, forward strand.
ATTTCTAGATACGATGTTCCTTATCAGAATCTTTTCTATCATAATAATTCTATCCTACCGTAAAAATTTTATACTCTCTTTTTCATAAATAATCGGGCTTACAACCGATTATTTATGAAAATAAACATAATACACTTTATGCTGAATATAAATTGTAATCAAAGAGAAATAATATCAATTAAATACTAATTAAAACGTATTAGTATTAAGATAAATGCTAATGTAAAAAAAACTATATAAACATAAAACCTATATTTTGTTAAATAATCTTGTGTTTTCATATAATCTGATCTTGACAAACTTTTCCCAAGGTTTTGTCGTACTAATTTTTTTATTCTCCATAAAAAGCTAATGCCTATACTAAAACACAACAGACTTAAGAAACATAAGCCTATTCGGATCGCGAAATATATCAATTTAACCTACCTACATCCTTTTCAATATGTACTGTTAAAGGCTTATTCCAAAAGATAACTATTATTTTTCTGACGATTCTAGCTATACCTTCTGCAAGAATTCTCTTTACCATAGTTCATAGTAGTACCAAGAAAATTTTAATTACAAAAAAATTATTAATCTTTAGAACTTTTTTTACATAATATACAAAAAATCATAAACCTTTAAGCCACACGTTTAATATAACCTAATAACATAGTTATTATTCAAACTAATCATAAAAACTTATTTTGAACGCATAAACGTTAAATTTATCTCAATCAAGTATGATAAAATCAGCAAAACAAAAAAAGCCATACACATATTTCTTGGATGACTTCAGTATCCAATCCATTTTACCCTAACCAACTAATCCTTTCTGTCTTTTATTCGCTTCATCTGTTACATATTTCATTCCAGCATAAAATTCTTTCGCTATGACAATCTCTACTAAATCCACAATACTTTTATTTTACATTTCTTGTACCTTTTCCTTTTCACTTTATAAGTGTATTTTTATTTAACTGATTGATAAACTACTTAGGCAAAATAAAAATCAGTTGAACATCCTCCGTCTTTATACTATGTCTATAAAAAGAAGGAATGTTCAACCAACCTTATTTTTTGGTGCGAAAAAATAGAAGAGATATAAGTAATTTCATGCATCTGTTCTTTTGTCGAAATCACCTATTTAGCCAAGCTCATTAACACCGCCTTTTCAATCGAAAATTAAGCGGTAAAAACTTGGTATTTCTGATAAAATGACTACTTGTAAATCTTTATCGAGCGAAAATATTTCTAACTCTTTCGACTTTGGCTAGAAAATGATATGCCAAGAAGTTTCAACTGGTTTTTGAATCGCTTGAACTTTTTATATTATTGAAACATGACTGTCACATTTGAAACCACACGCACTGTTCGTCCATTTGGATATGAAAGCATTAGCTCTAGCTTATGTTGACCAACTTTTGATAGAACTTCAGGATTCAAAATAGTGATTTCAGGACGATCGTTTTCTTCTATATGGGTTTGCTCAACAAAATCAAATGGATCATAAGATTCACCTAAAATAATCTCAACCGTCCGACCAACAGGAAATGCATCTTGTATTGGTATTTGCGTTTCTTTATATTGATCATACATTGTAGAATCGATCAAACTTCTCCAATCCTTTGGCATTTTGTCATACTCTGCTGAGGTCCAATACTCAACATTTAATTGACGATCAGATGTGTCATCACGTGTATTGCCAGAAACATATGTTGACTCTCCTTTAAAACCTTCAGAAGCTTGATTCATGATCAATAGCTCTCTCCGGCGGTTGGCTGGAATATTGTGATAATTGATAAATTTATTATCAATAAATACCCCATTGTATACGTTGTCCTTTCCAGTATGCCGATTATACTCTATCCCAATCGCGTATTTATCCTGCCACTCTTTAAAATCAAACACGTTATTTGCTACGAACCAATTCGATAACTCAGCTACTTGACCTTGAGCAAAACTATCTCCTAATCCAAATTCTGGTGTTTCATACATGATAATACCGGTATTACGTAGATAATTATTCATGATCGTGATGTTACGTCCTGATTTGAATTTAAATCCACCATAAGGTCCATTGTGCAATCCACGAACGTGATTGCCTACAACCTGTACATTCTGTGATCCTCTTAGATAGATGGCATGATCACCTACCACACCATATCGATCCTCGTTCTCGTACATCTGCTGAAAGAAATTATTTTTTATCAAAACATTCTTCGAATTACTATATGAATTGACACCACAAGAAAGATAGTTTTGTTCGTTATGTTCAAGAGACATTTGCTCAGACTCCAATGCAGATTGTAGACGATTGATGGTTTTGATAATCTCAGGATTGCTAAAGCTCTTGATTGCTTCTAACTCATTGATCCGTAATCCAAATAGATTATCTGTAATCTGTACATTTTCCATATACTCATATCTTCCAACCGTCGAAAAACCACCAATATAGATTGCCCGATTTTCTGTATCTGGCGTGGCATGTTCATGATCTCTCATAAATATATTATTTTGCATAGTTGCCCCATTGGATGTCTGTAGGTTGATCGGATATAAAGAGACAGGATGATAAAACACATTATCATTGATGGTAATGTTATTTGCTAAACGTGTAAAAATTCCTACTCCATCGAAAAACAATGAATGAATCTCAATATTGTAGCTTGTCTGGTAATTTTCATCTGACAAATAAACGTTTTGTCCTGTTTCATTTTTCAGTATCGTTGGATTCTCTTCTTCTCCTTTGATCTTAAGACCGCTTCTTAACACTACATTTTTGTTGATAATATACGTACCAGCTGGAATATATAACTGTTTTGTTAAAGAATTGGCATGATCAATAATCGCTTGTAATTGATTTGACTGATCTTCTAAACTCTCACGTCGCAGCGCGTGCTCTCCAAAAATCGTCGCATCTGTTGCATCTAACCATTCGGTGTGCTGAGCCGAAAAAGTTTTTTGGCCCTCTAACTCATTCGTTGCTTCTGCGTTTATATTTGCTGGTATGCTTATTACAAACAGAACCAGAAAACATAACATCATTTTTAGTTGTCGTTTGTTCATTTGTCTCTCCATTCTTTTTAGCTGTGATTGGCTATCGTTCTAAACAGGAAGTATTCTTTTATTTTTGATGTTAGGTACCTTTTGTTTTAAGACACTATAAAATAACGAACGATATCCATTTGTAGATTAGCAGATAAATAAATAGTTTGGCACTCAATAATTTCATTCACAGGTGAAATTATTGAGTTCTTTCACAAAAAAATAGTTGAGCAACAGTTTTACCTAAAAAGACCCGACTAAATTTCTCTAGTCGGGTAACAGTCCTATTCCTTATAAATTATCACTTGAAACTTGATAATCCTTTTCTATTTTCTTTATCAATCATCGGGGTTATCTTAAACTCTTTTTCACTATACACCCGATGCATCGTCCACTGATCAATGAATGGTACCGCTAGATTCATGACAACAATCGCTACGCCGATCCCCCCTGGCAAATCTAAGACGATTCTTAAAACAGCACATAGTAAACCACAGCCGATAGCGAAATAATACTTCCCTTTATCGGTTGCAGGTGAAGTCGTATAGTCTGTTACCATGAAAACAGCTGCCATGATCAATGCTCCACTAAGCAAATGAGCTGTAGCAAAGCTAAAATTAAACCCACTATAAATTAAAATCGCTAGATAGAAAGAGCTTAGGGTCAACAGAGGAACGAATGGATGGATGATTTTTCGCACGATCAAATAGCCCCCTGCAATCAATAAGAGCAGTTTACTTGTTTCCCCCATTGGACCGCCTAGATCAATCCCTAAGAAAAGTTTCCACCATTCAGGTGTGGTCGCGCTGATTTCTCGAGAAAAATGAGCAAGTGCCACAAGTGGCGTCACAGTAGTGATCACATCTGGTCCTGGTGCGATCCAATTGGTGATCCAAGGAGATAAAAAGAGCTTTAGAAGGACTCGTGCTGCTACTGCGGGATTGATCCAGTTCCTTCCTAACCCGCCTCCTAGATGCTTTACAAGGACGATAGCAATAAAGTCTCCGACAAGCACTGTCCATAATGGTGCACTAGTAGGTAATGTCAAAGCTAACAGCCAACCTGTGATCACAGCAGTCAAATCATTGACCGTGATCGGTTGTTTACTTACTTTTTGGATAACCCCTTCAAGTAATACACATGTGAGGATACTGGTAATGATCATCACTAACGAACGCCAACCAAAAAAGTAAGTAGCACCAATCGTTGGAAATATAAGGGCAATCAATACTTGTTTCATTTTCCATTGGCTTGTCCAATCATTACGGATATGCGGACCATTGATCGTTCCGTTTCCTAGATATTTCGTACTCATCCTTTTGCCTCCATGATCTGATTTTTTACTGCTCTGATATCTTTTAATAAATTGATTTTTGAAGGACAGATAAATGAACAAGCACCACATTCTAAACAATTCAACGCGCCTAACTGTTCGGCTGTCTGAAGATCCTGATGACGGTACGCTTGACTGATCAAGATCGGATGTAGACCGATTGGGCACGCATTCACACACTCGCTACATTTGATACACTTTTGTTCCTTGGGGATCATTGCCTCTGCTGCAGACAATGCTAAAATCAAATTAGTCGTTTTTGTGACTGGTTCATCTAATGATTGGATAAGTTTCCCCATCATCGGTCCACCATTCAATACCTTAAGAGGTGACGACACAAATCCACCACAAGCATCAATCAATTCCTCTACTGGTGTGCCAATTCGTACTCGTAGATTTTTTACTTCTTTGATCGGTGTACCTGAAACTGTTACTACCCGTTCGAAGGATGCGACCTGCTTCAACGCAGCACTAAAAATACTATGTATCGTCGCTACATTCAAGGTGATCACTCCGACATCAAAAGGGAGCTTGCCTTTAGGTATTTCTTGAGATAATACATGCTTGATCACTAATTTTTTCGCACCTTGAGGATATAGATCCCTAGAATATGTAACTGGATTCTTGGATCAATCAGATGTTTATGTAAATGTTCAATCACTTGTACAGATGATTTTTCGATCGCAATCCTTGCTTTGGGGATTTGATAAGTATCCAAAATCATTTGTTCAGTATCTTCAATCAATAATCTTCTATCACTAGTAATGGATGGTTCACATTCTGCTGCGTTAATGATCAAGGTATGGATCTTTTGTTCTTCTTTAGGTAGTAGCTTTAAGTCAGTTGGAAAACCAGCGCCTCCCATCCCTACAATTCCTGCATTCGCGACGATATTATGTAAAACTTTGTTTTTTGTATGTAATAATTCCATACGGTCAGAAAAGTCATTTTCTATAATGACCACTTCAGTCGACCGATGATTGACCATGCGGTTCTCGATTTTTTTTACGACTCCTGCCACTGAACTATGTACATTGGCAGATATTGGTCCATCTTTTTCTCCGATGAGTGTCCCAATTGCCACTTTATCGCCTACTTCAACAACGACTTTAGCAGGTTTTCCAAGATGCATAGACATTGGTAAAATAATTTTCTTTGGTGGCGTTAGTTTCTCGATGGCTTGTTGTGCTGTATGTTTGTTTTTATCAAGATAGACGCCATTCAACCTTTTTTTTACTATTAATTTCATTTTCATTCTCCTAACGATAGATAAAAAAGTAATAAATCAAACCGATAGCTACTAAAACTAATTGCAAACCTAATCCGATCCATTCATATTTTTTTCGATAACTAATTTTTTTCATTTCTCCCCCTAGAATAACAATTATTTTTTTATATAAAACAGTTGTTTTATTACTCGAATGAATATGAACAAAATAGTATATATTCGCCCAAACTCTACTAAAGAAAATGATTTATAAGTGAAACATTTTACTATTTCCGTTTATATAAAAGTAAATAAAATAACTGTTTTTCACAAATATAATAACATTATATAACGTAATATAAAAGATTAATTTATAAAAATTTTTATCTTATCTTTTTTACTAAATGACAATAACAAAAAAAACTAACTCATGTGTTGCTTTGAGTTAGAATTTTTTGGCTCTATAATTTATGGGACTGATGAATCAGAATTGATTCTTCAGTCCCATTTTCATTTTAGGTATTAAAAAACATATCGTTCTCTAGTATGATTAAATCACCACAAAATAAACAACTGAGAGGACGATATGCTATATGAATGATTCTATCAAAAAAATGCTGAGAATAATAGAGAAAGATTTGATGATTACAGAGGTCTCTTACGAGACCCTTCAGAAGAAAAAGACGTTGGTCGTCGATGCTGTTCTCTCGCCTACTCCTCGTGCTTGTAGAAGTTGTGGTTCTACTGTGGTAGATGGAAACGGGAAAGCAATTATAGTGAAAAATGGAAAAAAAGAAACGATTGTCCGTTTTGAACAATACAATCATATGCCTTTGGTTATGCGCCTAAAAAAGCAGCGCTATACCTGTAAAAACTGCCGAACCCATTGGACTGCTCAAAGTTATTTTGTCCAATCCAGACATTCAATCGCAAATCATGTTAGATATAAAATTGCTTCTTTACTGACTGAAAAAGTATCTTTATCTTTTATTGCGAAAAGCTGTCAGGTATCTTTGACCACTGTTATTCGTACATTGAAAGAGTTTAAAAGCTATTTACCAAAGCAATCTAAGAAGATTCTCCCAAGAGTATTGATGGTTGATGAATTTCGTTCGCATGCTTCCATAGAAGATAAAATGAGCTTTATTTGCGCAGATGGCGAAACAGGAAAATTAATAGATGTTTTGCCTACGCGTAAATTACCTCGATTAACAAGCTATTTCTTAAAGTGTACCAATCCAGAAGAAGTAGAATTCTTGGTGACAGACATGAACGCCGCCTACTTCCAGCTCACCAAACGTGTTCTGCCAAATGCGAAAATAGTGATTGATCGGTTTCATATTGTCAAACACATGAATCAAGCGTTCAATGAGTTGCGTATCCGTGAAATGAATGAACTTCGTAAAGCAGGACAGAAAAGCCAGGCAGAAAAACTGAAAAAGAACTGGCGCTTTTTGCTAAAAAATCGTGCAAACATCAACCATTATGAATACAAAACATGGAAAAGTTTCCGAGCACCAAAATACCCATTTCTTACTGAAGCAATGATGATTGATCGATTGCTTGAGTTTTCTACGCCCCTAAAGGAGGCGTATCCCTTTTTTCATGAATTAGTTGAAGCCTTTCGAGACAAAGACCCTGACTTATTTTTCTCCTTATTAGCAGAACTTCCCGAAACGTTGGATGACAGCTTTCGGGAAAAGCTTCAAAACCTTCTGACCTATGAAGAAGGCATCACCAACGCAATGATCTATCCTTATTCCAATGGAAAAATAGAAGCGAAGAATACCCACATAAAGACAATGAAACGAGTATCCTACGGATTTAAATCATTCGAGAACATGAGAATTAGAATCTTTTTGATCAATCAATTAATCAAAGTAAGATAACAAAAAATCTGAGCCAGAATGAGGTTCATTCTGACCCAGATTTGATTTTGCACAACTCATCAGTCCTTATTGACAAAGAGCCAATTTTTTATTGATTTGCTTGCGAGAAATAATTTGAAGGGTTACCTTTTTGCCAGATCCTGATTACCGAAAATTATTTCGTGGAACGTGACATTCTATCCTGTAACAATCTGCTTACTAATAGTTACTCCACCGCTTGTTTTTCACATTTTGATGATAAGGACTTTGTTCAAACAACACCTTCCCATGTGAGAAATACAATTCAGCGTCTAAACATTGCCTGTCGTTAAGTAAATCAGTTATGACATTCGCTAATTCAATTACCGCAATTCGATCAAACGCGGTGATCATCGACTGTCCAATGGCTAAATTATCTAAAACAATACTTCTATAGTCGGATAATGTGGGACAAAACGTTTCAACAAAAGAATCGATTGAACTAACTGAACGGTTCAATAAAAAATGCATAGGATGGCTATTCATATGTTTCAAAAGATATTTTTTATTATTCGTTAAATCAAGTTGATTAGCAATACAAACATCGATTTCATTTGTCAAAGATAGTTCTCTTGTGACTTTACCTGTGATGGTATCGTCAATTTGGATGAACGTTACTTTTTGATGAGAATGTCCAGTATCGACTATCCGATCAATCACTTTTGTTACGCCGTTGATAAATGTATCTGAACCTACTGTATAGTCACCACTTGGATAATCAAGATAGTTGGATACTGGTACAGTGATTACTGAAAGTCCATGGCTACGTAGCTCATTTGCAAATACAACACTCGAAGTCCCACCTAATAATACGAAGGAGTCGTAATTTGCCTCTTTGATCAATTGAATAAATTGATAGTTTACATGGTTAGTTTCTGAACATAAATAGGAACAATCAAATAAATGCCAATTATTTATATTTTGATCCAACTTTGTTTGGATATATTGTTCTTCAGAAAAATTGATTGCGAATAATTCGATTTCTTGTTCAGGTATGGAAAGCACAAGCTGTTCCACTAATCGCTCTCCCCCTTTTACATAGCCTTCTATTGATAAAATCCCAACTTTTTTCGCCATATTCTTTTCCCCTCACTGTATTCTTTCATTGAATTTCTATACTAAGTTAGTTCCAAGAGCTATCTTCCTCAGTCAGTAGTAATTTCTCATGCCGATCAAATAAATAGCAGCCCTATGTAATCGGTATCATTTAATCGTAAAAGTTTTCGAAAAGTCACTTAATTTTGTGATTTCCATAGGATAAACATAGTATCTTTCCGCTGTTTTCTATTTAAGTAAAATATACCATATTTATTCCAATATAGCATAGAGGTTTTTTTATTGGTAAAAAAAAGTATAGGAATACTAAAATAATAGTAGCAATTGCGACAGAACAAATTATGATATTTTTGTCTCACGGCAACACCTAGAAAGCGAGAAAGACAAAGACATTTCTTTTATTGGTGATCATCGAATCAGGCTTTGGATCTGTCTTCAACAAAAAAATAGACCGCAAGTGTGACTTGCAGTCTATTTTTAACGTTCGATAACTCAAAATAAAACAGCTTTAAACTTATTGTACCTCCAGCTGTAACATGTATATTTTATTCGTAGCAACAATTAGAGCTGTTTCATGTTGAATGATCCAACATAGAGTTAGATAATGTGCTTTTCATTTAACAAACAATCGATCGCTTCGACAAATCAGTTAAAAAATTTTCAATAAATAAATCTGTTCCTTCTTTTGTCAGTTCATTCGCGTGACTAAACTTTTCTTTTACTTTTAATTTGATTTCTTTGATGGTCTGTTCCTTTGTCAGAAGATCGAAGATATATGTCGCTACTTCATTCTCCAGTAGAAAGATTCCCTCATCTGATGACAAGTAGATTGTATTTCCTAATTTTTCATAAGCGATCGCTTTGTTTAACTTCATTTCTTTTTCTTCCTTTCCTATAACTCCATAACCAATAGTTCTACTATTGATTGTCTTCTTTTAACAGCAATTCTTCGAAATTGATGGTGTTCTGAATATTACTTCACTTGGACTGCCTTTTCAAAAGCATTAACCGTATTACTTGTTCTTATTCCTTATTCCAAAGATAAGAGTTCCTTTATTCTTGGCGGGTGATCGATTCTTGCATTTACTTTACATCGTAAAATAATCAAATGCGAATAAGTAGTAGTTTTCATCTCAAAATGGTATGTATACACATAAGATTCACTATATAGATAAGGTTTATCCTTCTTATCTGATCTTGGTCATCGTTAACTTACAATTGATTATTGTGAGGCAAATCATAGACGAAATCATTTGCCTCACAATATGGGGATTTTTAGGAAACTAAAGTTAGTCTGTACAAAAAAGGGGAGTTTTTTAGTGTACTAACTTCGTTTCTACCATAAAAAAGAACGGTGTAAGCTTTGGTCCATTTGCTAATCATCTAGAACAACTACATGACTTCACTTTGGTATACGGTCATTTAATGTGCTTAGAGACTCTTCACAGATCCTTTGAGCTAACTATCACTGTCCTCCTCTCTAGTATTTAGGAAAAAATTTCACTTTTTTTCCTAAAATTAGTATAACGCGATTAATGTAAAAGTCAATATCTTTGTTAGGAAAAGTTAGGAATAAGTTTATTTTTATTAAACAGCTTATTCGTACTGTTTTCATGGATTGCAGGATTTTAGACACTGAATTAAGAAGTAACTAGCTATCCTATATTGAAACACTCACAAATTTTAGAGAATGTTTTAGAAAAGGTTTAGGCGGATTGTTTACAGACTTGATATTTACCTTATCGATATTTTGCAAAAGTTTAAAAACATAACAATAATCTTCAAAAATTATGGTTTTAATGCTTTATATTGAGTATAATAATTTGAAAGATATCCTTATTTTTTCTCTATTTATTTATTATTTTACGCTATATTTATATAATTGATAGGCAAATCATAATAGCAAAAATCATTTACCTAACTCGTAAATGGTACTAGTTATTTGTTTCTATCATTCAAGAAAACGGAGGAAGGAAAACTGATGAAGAATTATTATTCAGTCAATGAAGTTGCAGAGATTCTAGGAGTAACTACTCGTTCTGTACGAAATTATCTACGCGAGGGAAAACTACAGGGGATAAAGGTTGGAGGAAAATGGAAATTCTCAGAAGAAAATCTGTCAGAGTTTCTACAGTTCTCTCTTAAAAACAAACCAAGCTTCGTAGGAACTGACCAACCAATAAATAGTGCAGTAGTCCTAAAATTCTACCTTCAGTACGAAACGTTGGAGTCATTGCACCAATTTAGAGATTGTATGATCAGCTATCATCAAGATGTTTATTCAAATAAAGAAGATCGTTACTTTTTTTATAATGTCTTAGATGATACCTGCGCGGAATTTATCATTAGCGGGAATTTTAACTATGTTCAAAGTTTTGGTACTTGGTTTAATGAAGCTGTTTTAAAACGAACGGATATCTCATTGACCGCACCAAAATAAAGCAGTGTAAGACATTTTTGTTAGTCGATGTCTTACATTGCTTTATTTTTTAAATCAGCACAGTAATCATACTACCCCCGACAATCAAGGCTAACCCGATCAACGTGTATCTTAATTCTTTTTTGCTCTTCTTTTCGTGCAAAATAACCATACCACCTAATGTTGAGATCACTACGTTCAGTTGTGTGATGATATAGGCAGTAGCTACTCCATTGGCACTAGCTGAAAATATATAAGCAAATGCAGCTAAACTAAAAATGACTCCGACGATCGTCGCTTTCCAACTTTTTCCATCTCCGTACGCTTTTGGTTGCTTCAAGACGACGTAAATAGCCGCTGCTAAGAAAACACCTAACATTTGTGGAAAGAAGATAGCTACACCATCTGCATTGACTAATTTAGGTAGTGCACTGTACACCCAATAACCAATACTCGTAGAAGCAAGAATCGAAATTCCTTTAGTTATTCCACCTTGTTTACTTCCCCCATCAGTTACTGCTGTTAGTGCAGAACCAATCACTAGCAAGACGATCGCTACTCCACCAATCACTTTCCCTGTTGTTCCTGACCATTCGCCAAAAGCAAAAACACCAATGAGTGACGTTCCAACAAGCTGCATCGCAGTGGAAATAGGCATTGTTTTGGATACGCCGATCAAATTGAACGTCGTATATTGTCCGATTTGGCCAATGACCCAAAACGCCCCAGATAAAAGACTGATCAAAAATGTAGTAATCGAAATACCACCGGGTGACATGAACAATTGAACAACTAGACCAACGAGTAATGCCCCAATACCTGTACCCAATATTTCATTGGTGGGACGTCCACCGATTTTTTTCAAAACCAGTGGTTGGATTCCCCAGCCAATCGCTGGTATTAATGCAATTAAGATTCCCATCAATCAATCCCTACCCTTTCCCACCTTGAAATGAAGGATAAAGCGTCATACCACCGTCTACAAACAACGTGATACCTGTAACGTAGCTTGATTCATCTGAAGCCAACCAAGCAGCCGCAGCGGCGACTTCACTTGGTTTTCCAATGCGTTCCATCGGGATCATGCTTTCTGTTGTCGCTTTTTGCTCTGGATCATCAAACTTTTCGGCATTAATCGGTGTTTTGATCGCTCCTGGTCCGATACTATTGATACGTATTCCTTCAGGCGCATACTCCATCGCAACACTTTGAGTGAATAGTTTTACCCCACCCTTTGAAGCGGCATAATGTGAGAAGGTCGGCCATGGGATTTGTTCATGGACAGAGGAAAGATTGATAATACTTCCTTTTACTTTGTGTTTTTTGAAATAATTGATCGCGGCTTTTGTTCCTAAAAACACGCCAGTAAGGTTGACTTGCATCACAGTTTCCCATTCTTCCAAACTTAATTCGTGCGTAGGTTTTTGGTTTTCAGTGCCAGCATTGTTGACCCAAACATCCAACTGACCATAGGCTTTTATCGCTTGATCAATCAAAGTCTGCACGCCTTCTTCTGTTCCTACATCCGCTTTGACAGCTAATGCTTGACCCCCAGCTTCTTCAATCGCTTTAACTGCTTCTTCTGCTCCATCAGCATCCGAATGGTAATTTACAACTACTTTCATCTTCTCTTCTCCAAAACGCTGAGAAATGGCTGTACCGATCCCTTTGGACCCACCAGTCACTATAGCTACTTTCTGTTCTAATTCTTTATACATAGAAGACACCCTTTCTTTTATCACATTAATAACAGATATTTTAAAACATTCGTTATTAGCTATAAAGACAGTGTACACTACGCAGTGTAGGTGAAAGCAAATCATACGCACTAAAAAATTCTTTCCAAAAAAGAAAGCCCTTCAGTTATCCTGATTGGGCTTCTTCCTTATTCTCGAATACTACATTTGCTTATTCAACATGTTCAAAAAAATCAGCAGTTACTCGTTCGTCTGCTTTTAATTGCTCGATCAAAGCTTCTGCTCCATCAAACTTCACTTGATCTCGGATAAACTCGTGCCAACGAATGTAGACATGTTCACCATAGATATCTTGATCAAAATCTAGAATATACAGTTCGACTGTCAATTCACGTCCATCGCCAAATGTATCATTATGTCCGATTGATCCCATCGCTGGGTACCACGTCTCACCGATTTTGATTTCACAAACATAGACCCCCACTTTTGGTAAATGAACGGTGCTTTTAACTTTGACATTGGCTGTCGGAAATCCTAATAAGCGACCACGTGCGTCCCCGTGGATGACCACACCGTCGATTTCATAAATATATCCTAGCAAATGGGCCACACTCGCGACATCCCCAGCATCCAAGTCTTGACGAATCCGTGAAGAACTGATTTTTTCCCCTTCTTGTTGCTCTTTTGGTACAGTGACTACTTCAAAGCGACCTTTTGCATAACCTGGGAGATGAGGGACATCCGCAATTTCTTTTGGACCATACGTATAGTCAAAGCCAGAAACGGCATACTTAGCATTTAGCCCTACAATATATTGATCAACGAAATCTTGAGGGGCTAAGTGAGCAAATGCAGAAGTAAATTCAATTTCGTAAAGATAATCAATCCCAAGTTCTGCCATTTTTTCTTCTTTTTGTTCTAACGTAGTCAAGTATTTGACGTTACTTGGATTGATTTTTTTAAAGACGATTGACGGATGTTGATTAAATGTCATCAATGCCAATTTCAGACCCTCTCTTTGAGCAATTTCTCGCCCCGTTTCAATCACTTTCTGATGTCCTAAATGAACTCCGTCAAAGAAACCTAAGATCAATACGACGTCTTCTTTCGGAATTTGAGAAACTTGATAAGGGTGTCTGATTTTGATGATTTCCATTTTTACATTAAACCTCATTTCTTAAAACTTTACTTGGTTTTAACTTATTTTTTTCTTTTGGATTTGGTTGGTAGATACTCACTACTTTTCCTTGATAAAAAAGGGCAATTTCTTCTGATGGCATCTCGGATAGACCGAATACTTGGTAATCTAAGCGCATACCATTCTTGACTTTCTGCCACACTGTTTCATCGATATCGACCTGTTTGAACTTTGCTACACCCGTTTCAATGGGTAATAAATACTCTTCGATCGTACCATTCTCCATATATGATGCTACTTCAGCTAAAGTAATTGCTTGGGATTCATCCATGCCGGCACTCGCTGTTCTCGTCAAATCTGACATATGCGCAGGATAGCCTAGCTTACTCCCCGTATCTACAGCCAACGTCCGAACATAGGTACCTTTGCCACATTCGACTTCAAACCGCCACGAAACGGTCCCTGCTTCTTTTGACCAGAGGATTTCACTTGTTCGTTCAAAACGATAGATCTGTGCCTTGCGAACAGGTCGTTCCACTGTCTCATTATTTCGAGCATATTCATATAAACGTCGACCATTGACTTTCACAGCCGAGTACATCGGAGGAATCTGTGTGATCTCACCGACAAAAGCAGCCATTGCATCATCTACTTGCTCCTCTGTCAATGCTTCGGTGACCGCTCGTTGTTCAACGATTTCACCTGATTTGTCTTCAGTCGTCGTACTGTAGCCAAGTGTGATTTCTCCTTTGTAGGTCTTCCCCGAATCCGTCAGATATTCAATGACTTTAGTGGCTTTACCAATACAAATTGGAAGAACACCATCTACATCAGGATCTAATGTCCCACCATGTCCGATTTTCTTTGTATGTAAAATTTTTCGTAATTTGAATACACAATCGTGGCTAGTCATGCCGCGTTCTTTCCATAAAGGTAATAAGCCTTCCATCTTTTGTTCTCCATTCTTTTAAGTATTAACTGAATTATTATAACACATCGGATCAAAAACTGACGGGATTGATCCTTAAATGTACGATTATTTTGTTTTAGAAACATAAACGTAACAAAAGTTCACACTGTTGTAAATAGAAAGGTGGTATTCTTTTTGTAAAGGAGGGAGCACCTATGGAAAATCTTTTCTTTGCACCTTTTGATTGGTTATACGGATGGTTATCTGGTAGATGATCGGATGATTCTTTGATCAGTCAATTCTTATCTTTTGCTTTTATGATGAAACATGTTTTCCCCAAAAGCGGACAATTCAGCGATGATCATCTGCTACGAATACAACGAAAAAATTCGAAAATGGCTCCTTTTATTTTTGGATTCTTTCGTTGTATTTTGTTTGGCTCTCTAGTGTCGAATGAAAATAGACAAAAAAAAAAACAGGGAGGATACAGTTATTGTATCCTCCCTGTTCGACCATTGATACGAACGATTTAACTCGCTAGAACATTAGTCTTTGTTTAAATTACGCAATAATTCATCGATATGATTACCATAGACAACTGATTCGTCTAGCTCAAACGTCAATTCAGGTGTTTTATAAATGCTCATGTTATGTCCTAATTCACGACGAATCAGTCCACTTGCTTTATTCAACCCTTCTTGCGCTTTTTTCTTATCTGAGGCTAAGTCAGATAAGAGGCTATAATAAATCGTTGCTTGTTGCAGATCACCCGTGACATGCACATCTGTGATCGTTACGTTTTCCACACGTGGATCACGTACCTTTTTGCGTAAGATATCATTCACTTCTTTTAAAATTTCTTGACCGACTCTGCGGTCACGATAGTTAGCCATAATGAGCGGCCTCCTTTTTTTAAATTAGTCGACTTTGATTTCTTCCATGATAAAGCCTTCGATAACATCGTCTACTTTAAGATCATTGAATTTCTCTACCATTGCTCCACATTCAAAGCCCATTTTCACTTCTTTGACATCGTCTTTGAAGCGTTTCAAGCTTGCTAATTGTCCTTCGAAAATGACGATGCCATCACGAATGACACGTACGCCGCTATCACGACGAATGTAACCATCAGTGACAAAGGCACCAGCGATCGTTCCGACTTTTGATACTTTGAAGGTTTCACGGACAGTCATTTGACCAGTGATTTTCTCTTCAAATTCAGGATCTAGCATCCCTTTCATCGCTGTTTCGATTTCTTCGATGGCTTTGTAGATGATACGGTGAAGACGGATATCCACTTCTTCTGTATCTGCTTGGATTTTCGCTTGTGGTGTCGGACGAACATTGAAACCAATGATGATCGCATTACTTGCCGCAGCAAGCGTTACATCACTTTCATTGATTGCTCCAACAGCTGAATGGACGATCTTGACACGTACGCCTTCAACGTCGATCTTCTTCAATGAAGCAGCTAGTGCTTCTGCTGAACCTTGTACATCAGCCTTGATGATGACATTGACTTCTTTTAATTCGCCTTCTTTTAAGCTTTCAAACAAGTTATCTAATGTCACACGGCTAGTTGCTGCACGTTGTTCTAACATCGCACGTTTGCCACGTTCTTCACCCGCCGCACGAGCTGTTTTCTCATCTTCAAAGACAACAAAACGATCGCCTGCTTGAGGTACATCATTCAATCCTGTGATTTCAACTGGTGTTGCTGGTCCAGCTGTTTTTTCACGGCGTCCTAAGTCGTTGACCATTACACGTACACGACCATATGTGTTTCCGACAACGATTGGGTCTCCAACATTCAATGAACCTTGTTGAACAAGTAATGTTGTCACAGGACCTTTTCCTTTGTCTAATCGTGCTTCAATCACTGTACCGATCGCACGTTGTGTTGGATCAGCTTTCAAGTCTTCCACTTCAGCGACTAAAAGAATCATTTCTAATAGTTCTTCGATGTTTTGACCGAATTTCGCTGAGATTTCTACAAAAATCGTTTCGCCACCCCATGCTTCAGGAATCAATTCATATTCACTTAATTCTTGCATCACATGTTGTGGGTTTGCACCTGGTTTATCGATTTTGTTGACTGCAACGATGATTGGCACACCAGCTGCTTTCGCATGGTTGATCGCTTCTACAGTCTGTGGCATTACGCCATCATCGGCGGCAACAACTAAAATCGTGATATCAGTGATACTTGCACCACGCGCACGCATACTTGTAAAGGCCGCATGTCCTGGTGTATCCAAGAATGTGATTGGTTTGCCATCAATATCGATTTGATACGCACCGATATGCTGTGTGATACCACCGGCTTCTCCGCTTGTTACGCGAGAATGACGTAAGGTATCGAGTAAAGTTGTTTTACCATGGTCAACGTGTCCCATGATCGTAACAACTGGAGGACGTGAGACTAATTTTTCTGGATTCACTTCATCCGCTTCAAAGAATTTGTCAATATCCGCAATATCTACTTGGATTTTTTCTTGTGGTTCCATCCCGTAGTCTGTTGCTAACAATTCGATCGTATCTTTATCTAATGCTTGGTTTTGATTGACCATCACGCCTAGCATAAATAATTTTTTAATGATCTCTGCTGGTTCGCGGTGAATTTTCTTCGCGATATCTGCAACATTCATACCTTCTGTATACTCTAATACTTCAGGTAACTCACGGAATTTACGTGGTGGAACTGCTGGCTTGTTTGACGTTTGTTGTTTGCCTTTTTTTCCTTTTTTGTTGAAACGATTGCGGTTGTTATTGTTGAATTTGCCGCGATTGTTATTATTGTTTCTATTTTGGCCGCCGCCTTGGTTTGCTCCTTGACGGTTTTGGTTACTGCCCTGAGTGTTTCCTTGGGTAGAGCCTTGGCGGTTTTGGTTGCTACCTTGGCTGTTTCCTTGGGTAGTTCCCTGACGGTTTTGGTTGCTGCCTTGGTTGTTACCTTGGCGATTTTGATTATTGTTTTGAGTAGATCCTTGACGGTTTTGATTGTTTCCACCTGTCTGGTTACTCTTATTCTGATTTGTTGATTGGTTTTTTCCTTGATTCACTTGACCGCTCCCTTGACCGCGATCTTGATAGTTGCGGTTACTTTTATTTTTTTGTTGGTTCGATGGTTCGTTTGTTTTCTTTTGGTTACTTGGCTGTTGTCCGGCTGGTTTTTGGTTTGCTTTTTGTACTGGTTGCTTTTTCTGCTGTGGTTGGTTGAACGCTTGTTGCAGTTTCTTTTCATCTTGTGTGCTGACCGCACCCATGTGATTTTTCACATCGATTCCAAGTTTCTGCGCTTTATCAACGACCTCTTTACTAGACTTGTTCCATTCTTTCGCTAGTTCATAAATTCGTTTATTGCCCATGCAATCACCTTCCTAACCTTCAATTAGCTCCTTGACCTTTTTTGCAAAGCCGGTGTCCGTGATTCCTATCACTTTCCGAGGTTTACCGATCATCTGCGTGATTTCTTCCTCAGAAAACAGCTCAAAGCAAGGAACTTCGTAGTACGAACTCTTATCTTTGATTTTTTTTCTGGTATTCTCACTGGCATCACTTGCGACGAAAACGATCTTGGCTTTTTGACGACGGATGTCTCCGATCGTCAATTCTTCACCTGTGATCATTTTCCCTGCACGCATCGCTAGACCAATAAGATTCATGGCTTTTTGCCGATTCATTCCATTCATTCGCCAAATAGCTCTTTTCGGGCTTTTTGGTGAGTGACGTAATCTAATAGTTCTTGATAAAATTCATCTGTTAGCTTAGCTTCAAGTACACGATCCAAGAGATGTTTATCCCAAGCTTGTTGTACTTCCTCCGGCTCAAGTGAGACATACGCTCCTCGTCCAGGCATTTTTCCAGTAGGATCGATCGATACCACACCTTCTTTTGAACGTGTGACACGAATCATCTCTTTTTTTGGTTTCATTTCACCTGAAACCACAGATTTGCGTAAAGGGATCTTCCTTTGTTTCATCTCTTTGCCTCCTTCACTAGCAGTTAAATTTCTTCTTGTTCAGTTACTTCAGCTGTTTCGTCTTCAAATGCGATTGTTTGATATTCATCATCTGTCAAATCTGATTGGATGATTGCTTCATCGTGTAATTCTTCAGAGATTGCTGCTTCTGCCTGAGCTTTTTTCTCATAGAATTCAGTCATGTCTGACTCTGATTTGATGTCGATTTTGTGGTTCGTCAATTTGGCTGCTAGACGCGCATTTTGTCCGCGTTTACCGATTGCCAATGACAATTGATAATCCGGTACAACGACCGTACAAGCTTTTGGATTTTGTTCGTCAAAAATGACATCCACGACTTGTGAAGGATTCAATGCGTTCGCAATGAACACCGCAGGATCTTCATCCCACTCGACGATATCCATGTTTTCGCCCTTCAATTCATTCACGATCGCTTGGACACGTTGGCCTTTAGGACCAACACACGTGCCGACAGCATCGATATTCGGATCCGTTGAGCGGACAGCCACTTTTGAACGATCGCCTGCTTCTCTAGCCACACTGACGATTTCAACAAGTCCATCATAAACTTCTGGTACTTCTTGTTCGAACAAGCGACGCAAAAGATCAGGATGACTACGGCTAACAAAGACTTGAGGGCCTTTTGATGTATTCTCAACACGTGATACATATACTTTGATACGATCATGTGGTTGATAAAATTCATTTGGCATTTGGTCTTGTTTTGATAGTACCGCTTCGATTTTACCTAAATTGACATAGATATAACGTTTGTCTTGACGTTCAACGATCCCTTGCATAATGTCTTTTTCATAAGCACTGAATTCGTTATAGATGATCGTGCGTTCTGCTTCACGTACACGTTGCAAGATGACTTGCTTCGCTGTTTGGGCAGCGATACGACCGAAATCTTTTGGTGTGACTTCAAAACGGATCTTGTCACCAATCTCGTAAGCAGGATTGATCAACAAGGCGTCTTTCAAAGATACTTCTAATTGTGAGTCCATCACTTCTTCAGTGACTTCTTTCACTGCATAGACATGGATCTTGCCTTTTTTTTGTTCAAATTCTACTTCTACGTTTTGTGCTTGCCCATAATGGCGTTTGTATGCAGAAACTAACGCAGCTTCTAAAGCGTCGATCACGATTTCTTTTGAGATTCCTTTTTCAGCCTCTAAAGCATCTAACGCGTTCAACATTTCTTTACTCATTCTTCTGTTTCCTCTCCGTGATTAAAATTGGATTGCTAAGCGAGCTTTGGCAATATTCTTACGGTCAAAAACAATTTCTTTTTCCCGTGTCTTTATGCGTATCTTCAATGTAAGCTGTTCAGCATCAAATGATTGGAGAAAACCTTCGTATTGTTTTTCTCCGTCAACTGGTTGATATAAAGACACATGGATATACTCTCCTCGTGCTTTTTCATAATCTGCCTCTTTTTTCAAAGGGCGTTCTGCGCCTGGAGATGATACCTCTAGGAAATATGCTTGTGGTATCGGGTCTGGCTCTGTCGTATCAAGTTTCTCACTTAATTTTTCACTGACAAATGCGCATTCTTCAATGTCGATTCCGCCTTCTTTATCTATAAACACCCGTAAAAACCAGCTTTTTCCTTCTTTGACAAATTCTACTTCTACTAGCTCAAACTTTTGTTCATCTAAGATCGGTGTCACCATTTCTGTGACTGTTTCAACGACGCTACTCAAAGATTTCGCCTCCTTAAAATTAGATCCGTAATTCCATTAAAAAGAGTGAGCGAAAATTCCGCTCACTCACAGTTAGTATCATTACCTTAAATAACTATAACATAAATCACTCTAAATGACAAGCCATATCATTAGAACCAACTGGCAACCAGCTTTACTAATCTTTGCTTTCATTTTGATTCATTTTCATTTCTCACATTGACTTTTATAACATATCAAATAACGATAATTGATTTTCATCAGGTAAATCTTTCAAGACACCATTTTCTGTCATATACTCGATCAATGTCTTCGAGACTTTCCCACGAGTTGCCAAGTCTTCTTTGGATAAGAAAGGACCATCTTTTCTAGCTTCGACGATTTGTTTCGCTACGTTGGCCCCTAAACTTGGTACCGCACGGAATGGCGCAATCAGCGTGTCTCCTTCGATCACAAAGTTTACTGCATCGGATTTGTATAAATCGATCATTCCGAATTTCAAGCCACGTTCTAGCATCTCATTGGCTAACTCTAAAACTGTCAACTGATTCTTTTCTTTTACAGAAGCATCTAAGCCTTTATCCGTGATTTCCTTCATCGCCTCTTTCACTGCTTCTTTTCCTTTGCACATAGCGACAAGATTAAAGTCATCTGCACGAACGGAAAAATAGGCACAGTAATACAATATCGGAAAATAAACTTTGAAATAAGCAACCCGTAGCGCCATCAAGACATAAGCAGCCGCATGGGCTTTCGGGAACATGTATTTGATTTTCGAACAAGAATCGATGTACCAGTCAGGTACGTTATTTTCTTTCATTGCGGTCAAATACGTTTCACGCAATTCGTCAGGGATCTTATTCCATAATCCTTTACGCACCGTCTCCATGATTTTGAACGCCATCCCACTATCTAAGCCAGCATGGATCAAATAAACCATGATATCGTCACGACAGCCGATTACTTCAGCCAGCGTCGCATCCCCACGTTTGATCAATTCCTCTGCATTCCCTAACCAAACATCCGTACCATGAGAAAGACCAGAGATCTGCAATAATTCCGCAAAAGTCGTTGGGTGTGTTTCCTCTAACATCCCACGAACGAAACGTGTCCCAAATTCCGGTATCCCTAATGTACCTGTTTTAGAATAAATCTGTTCTTGTGTGACTCCCAAGACTTCGGGTCCAGAAAAGATCCGCATGACTTCTGGATCATCGGTTGGGATCGTTTGTGGATCAATCCCAGATAAATCTTGCAACATCCGGATCACCGTTGGATCATCGTGTCCCAGGATATCAAGTTTCAAGACATTGTCATGGATCGAGTGGAAATCAAAGTGGGTCGTTTTCCATTCTGAATTCTGATCGTCTGCCGGATATTGGATCGGCGTGAAATCATATACATCCATATAATCGGGGATAACAATGATCCCTCCTGGATGCTGTCCGGTCGTTCGTTTGACCCCAGTAGCACCTTTGGCTAAGCGATCCACTTCGGCGCTGCGGTAATGCAAGTTGTGGTCACGTTCAAACCCTCTAACGAATCCATACGCCGTTTTATCCGCAACAGTACCGATCGTTCCCGCACGATAGACATATTCTTCGCCAAACAATACTTTCGTATAATGATGGGCTTCTGCTTGATAATCCCCTGAGAAGTTCAAATCGATATCGGGTACTTTATCGCCATGGAAACCTAAGAATGTTTCAAACGGAATATCATGCCCATCTTTATTTAAACGAGTACCGCATTTTGGACATTTTTTCTCAGGCATATCAAATCCTGAACCATAAGTTCCATCTTCATAAAATTCCGAATACTGACAATCTGGGCAATAGTAATGAGGTGCCAATGGATTGACCTCTGTGATCCCTGTCATGGTTGCGACGAAACTAGAACCAACCGAGCCACGAGAACCTACTAAATAGCCATCTTCATTACTTTTATGCACTAACTTTTGTGAAATCAAATAAATCACTGAGAAGCCATTACCATTGATCGAATCCAGCTCTTTTTTCAGACGCTTTTCTACGATATCCGGTAATGGATCACCATACATTTGTTTTGCCTTCGAATAACTTAGATCCGTGATTTCATCTTCCGAACCAGGAATTTTAGGGGTATATAATTCATCTTTCACTGGCACGACTTCTTCACAGATATCTGCAATCTTATTGGTATTTTCAACTACGATTTCTTTTGCTAAATCCGTACCTAAGAAGGAGAATGCAGTCAGCATCTCATCTGTTGTTCTGAAATGCACTTCGGGCAGACTGTGACGATTCAATGGATTGGCTCCCCCCATCGAATTGACCAAGATTTTACGATAGATCGCATCTTCTTCATTCAGGTAGTGGACATTTCCTGTCGCTACAACGATTTTATCTAATGATTTGCCGATTTCTACTAAGTTACGAATGATTTCTTCTAAGTCATGTTCATTTTTGACAAGCTCTTGCTCCAGGAGTGGTGCATAGACAGCTTTAGGCATGACTTCGATATAGTCATAAAATTTCGCCCGGTTACGTGCTTCTTCTACCCCTTTTTGCATCATGGCTTCAAAAATCTCACCCTTGTCACAGGCAGAGCCAACTAACAAATCTTGTCGGAATTTTTTCAGCTGTGATCGGGGGATTCGTGGCACGCGTTCAAAATAATCGACGTTTGACATCGAGATCAATTTGAACAGGTCTTTTAATCCAGCTTGGTTTTTAGCCAGTAATGTGACATGGAAAGGTCGCGCCCGTTTGTAAGAATCACCTTCACCTACATGGGCATTCAACTGATCGTGATAATACATTTCGTGGTTTTCCATCGCTTCTTTGATAAATATCCAAGCCAGATGTCCGGTTGCTTCCGCGTCATAAATCGCGCGGTGATGTTGTTCCAAGCTAACACCGAATTTTTTGG
Organism: Enterococcus sp. AZ095b; assembly: GCF_051714725.1. Lineage (NCBI taxonomy): Bacteria > Bacillati > Bacillota > Bacilli > Lactobacillales > Enterococcaceae > Enterococcus > Enterococcus sp. AZ095b. Next base: position 1,769,351 of record NZ_JBIOSL010000001.1, read on the forward strand.
ATAGTACACCTAAACCAAACCGTTTGAATTGTGGATATAAATAACGAGCTAATTCTAAGGTATCTATAACTGGATTGGCTGCTTCAGGGATGTTGTATTTGGCATAACTTGTATTCAAAAATCCCATATCGAATGCCGCATTATGGGCAACTAGGATCGCATCTTTTGAGAATTCCAAGAATAAGCGTAAAACTTCCTCCTCAGATTTTGAACCGCGAACCATTTCATCCGTGATCCCTGTCAAATCAATGGTTGTTCGTGATAAGGGATGTCCAGGATCGATAAATTCATCAAAACTTTCGATGACATTTCCTTTGTACATCTTAACAGCAGCTAACTCGATGATCGTATCATAAACAGCAGACAAACCTGTTGTCTCCACGTCAAACACGACATAAGTGGATTCACTCAATGAATCATGGGCGTCATTATACGCAATCGGCACCCCATCATCGACCACATTCGCTTCGACACCATACAAGATCTTCACACCAGCTTTTTTCCCTGCACTATGTGCCTCTGGAAATGCTTGTGCACCGCCATGGTCAGTGATTGCAATTGCTTTATGTCCCCACTTACCTGCCTGTGCCACAAGATCTGAAATATTGTTCGTTGCATCCATAGTACTCATATTACTATGAAGATGTAATTCGACACGCTTTTCCCCTTCAGGAGAATAATCTTTACGTGGTGCATGTTTGACTTCTAAAATGTCTTGGGCATTCATCACTAGGTCACGAACAAACGTGTCTTCTTGTACACTCCCACGAACTTTCAACCAACTACCCGTACTGATTGCTTCAAAGATTTGTTCATCTTTTTCATTATTTGAAAACTTTTTGACGATAAATGAAGAAGTGTAATCTGTGATCTTCAATGTCAAAATCTTACGTTTTGAACGAAGCTCGCGTACTTCTTTATCGAACACGTAGCCTTCGATCGTTACCCGGCGTTCCTCTTCCAAGATATTGATCATCGGTGTGATAGGCTCATCATTCGGGATATTTCTACCTAGCTGGATTGGCCCGTCAAGCGCTGGTAATTGCTCTTTGCGCTCTTTTTTCTTTTGTTCATGAACAATCAAGCTTTCAGCTGCTTGTTTCATGAACGCCTCAGCCTGTTCTTGTCGTCTTTCTTCAAAAAGCTTTAGGACTCTTTCTGCTTGTTGCTCATCAACTTCTGGTTCGATTCGAAACTTAGGAAAACCGTAACTAACAAATAACTGTTCTACTAATGGCAGATATTGTTGTTTAAGATAGCCGATCGCTCCTTCACCATCAACAGGCAAAATCACCTTATGCTCTTTGATCATTGGTACTTGCGTCTTTAATACCTTTTGTACTAAAGGTGTATCGCATTGCTGACTTTCCAGTGCTTGCGACCAATAATCTTGTAAGAGTTGTTCATCGAATGTTTGATCCGCTGCTTGGACTGTGATTTTCACCTCAGCAATTTCTTTGAATGCAAGTATAACATGCTGCACCAGCGAGCGATAAAGCATCACAGGCAAAATAGCTGGAAAACGTAACGTAAACTCCCACAGACGAGATTTACGATGGACCACCACCTGTTCCATTTCCCCAGCAGAAATAAGCGGATGTGCTTTTTCTGTTTCTTCTAATTGGATCTGCTCCAATAATTTCTCAAATAACTCTCGTTTTTCTGACAAAAATATACGCCCTTTCTGTCAAGACCAGAAATTATTCCATTTCCGACCCTTACTTTTCAATACTATTTAGTATAACCCTTTTTAGGGAAATTTTCATTAAGGTTGTAAGAAAAGCGCTCTGACCTGAGCAGTAAGATGGAAAATCAGAAAATAGCTTTTCATATTTTTTAATTTTCCAGCTTAATGTTGAAGGTTAGCTTTTCGAAAACCGTTTATCAGGTTGTGAAAAAAGCGATCAGCACTGAGGAATAAGACAAGAAAATCGAAAAATGGCTTTTTCATTTTGATTTTTTTGGCTTATTATTGAAGTGTTGCTTCTTGAACACCGTTCATTAACTGAAGAAAAGGAAATGAAAAAGTCGCTTCCGTCTTCTAAAAGACTGATACGACTTTTCCACTCTTATTTATTCGCCTTGATTCAATAAAATCGGTAGTGTATTTACGAGTTCTTCTTTCCGAACTTCGACCATTTCACCTGTTTTTTTGATTTTCACTTCGACGATGCCATCTACTGCTTTTTTACCGACGGTGATACGGATTGGACATCCGATCAAATCAGAATCAGCAAACTTAACACCGGCACGCTCATTGCGATCATCAACAAGTACTTGATAACCGGCTTCGTTCATTGCTTTTTCCACTTCATTCGTCAAGTTCGTTTGGAACTCATCTTTTAAGTTCATTTGTACGACATGCAAATCAAATGGTGCAATGCCTTTTGGCCAGTGAATACCGTTTTCGTCAGCATTTTGTTCAACGATCGCTGAAAGTAGACGGCTCACACCGATACCATAGCAACCCATGATCACGTGTTTTTCACGACCATTTTCATCAAGAACAGTAGCACCCATTGATTCACTGTAACGTGTACCTAGTTTGAAGATATGCCCAATCTCGATTCCTCGAGTGAAGGCTAATACGCCATTATTATCTGGCGAAGGATCGCCTTCTTGGACAAAGCGTAAGTCTTCATATGCTAGGACATTGAAATCACGTTCTGGATTGACATTGATATAATGGTAGCCAGTTTCATTCGCTCCCGCAATCGCGTTGGCCAGATCTTGAACATGACGATCCGCATAGACTTTGACTTCTTCTGCTACACCGATTGGTCCAACTGATCCAAAATCAGCGCCTAAATAGTTTTTCGCTTCTTCTTCTGTTGCTTCTTCTAAGAAATCTGCACCTAAGAAGTTTTTCAATTTCACATCATTGACTTCATGATCGCCGCGAACTAAAACTAGAACAGGCTGCTCATCTGCTGTGAAAAGTACAGACTTAATGATTTTTTGTGGTTGAACGTCAAAGAAAGCTGCAACCTCTTCGATGGTTTTCACATCTGGTGTTTCTTTCTTTTCCATTTCCAATTGTGTTTCATGGGATTTTTTTGGCACATAGTAGCTCGTCGCCATCTCCAAATTTGCTGCATAGTCACTTTCTGTTGAATAACAAATCGTGTCTTCACCAATTTCTGAGATTGCCATAAATTCTTTTGAGTCTTTTCCGCCCATCGCCCCACCGTCACCGATGATCGCGCGGAACTCTAGACCACAACGCTTAAAGATCTCTGTATAAGCTTTTTCATAATCTTTGTATGTTTCATCCAAACTCTCTTGAGACGCATGGAAAGAATAAGCATCTTTCATGATAAACTCGCGTCCACGCAATAGTCCAAAACGGGGACGTTTTTCATCACGGTATTTTGCTTGGATCTGATAAAGATTCAAAGGTAATTTTTTGTATGAATTGACTTCATCACGGATCAATTCTGTAAATGTTTCTTCATGTGTTGGTCCTAAGATCATCTGACGATCGTTACGATCATTCAAGCGATACAAGTTGGGACCGTATGTTTCATAACGACCAGATTCTTGCCATAACTCAGCAGGTAAAATCGCTGGCATCAACATTTCTACTGCGCCGATTTTTTCAAATTCTTCGCGCATGATCGTTTTTAATTTTTCTAATACACGATTTGCAAGTGGTAAATAAGAATAGATTCCAGCCGAAACCTGACGAATGTAACCGGCACGTAGTAAGATTTGATGACTTAATACTTCCGCATCATTTGGAACTTCTCTTAATGTTGGAATCAACATTTTTGATTGTCTCATTATATAAACTCCTTTATTCCTCAAATAATCTAACGCATGTCATTATACCCTACTTTTTCTAGAAAAAGAATCGTTGAATGTCATTCCATGTTACTAATACCATCAATAGCATCAGGAAGCCAAAACCAACGAGCGTCAAAACGCCTTCTTTTTCCTGACTAAGTGGTTTACCACGGACACCTTCAAAAATATTCAAGACTAGTTTTCCACCATCTAATGCTGGAATCGGTAATAAATTGACGATCCCTAAATTCATGGATAAGATAGCCATCAAACCAATGACTGTCATGATCCCTTGATTCGCTGCCTCAGAAGACAATTGGAACATCATCACCGGTCCACCTAATTTGTCCAAGCTAAAGCCGGTAAATAATGAACCTAATGCTTTGAATATTTCCAAAGAGCTACTAAATGCACGTTGTGTTCCACCGATGATCTTATCGAAGAAGCCAGTTTTCATTGGCGCTTGTATCCCAAGTTGACCAATTTTTTCACCATTTGACTCAATTGCTTTCGGTGTCACTTCAACAGAAGAAACCTGTCCATTTCGTTCAACTTCAAAATCAAGTGGTTTATCTGGATTTTCAGTAATGATCGCTGTCAGATCATTCCATGTTTGGATTGATTTTCCCTCTACTGAAAGAATTTCATCATTTTCTTTCAGTCCGGCTGCAGCCGCAGCTCCGTCTGGCGTAACAACACCGATTTGGTTGGTATTTGTGACAGTCACCCCGCCTTGCATGAACGCTAATACGATGAATAATAGAATTGCTAGAATAAAATTATTCATTGGACCTGCAAAGTTAGTTAACATTCGTTGCCATAATTTGGCTGATTGGAACTGCACATCTCTCGGTGCGATCCTCAATTCAGTCCCATCCGCCTCGATGATCGAAGCATCGTGATCCACTGCATACGTTACTTCTTGCGTTTCATCACCATTCACATAACCTGTGATCGTGAGTGCTTCATCAAGATCATAACGGATCAATTCCATTGGGATCGCATTGGTAAATTGGATCTTTTTGCTTAAATTGATTTTCTTTACGACATGATCTGAATCCATCAAGAGTGATAACGGCATTCCTGGGGCCATTTCCGTTTCGTCGTCCCCATTCCCAGCCATTCTCACATAGCCACCGATCGGTAACAAACGCAATGTATAAGTCGTGCCGTCTTTTGCTTGATGACCGTAGATTTTAGGTCCCATGCCAATCGCAAACTCGCGAACTAGGATTCCTGATCGTTTCGCAAAGAAGAAGTGGCCAAATTCATGTACGATCACTAAGATGCCAAAAACGATAATGAACGTGATAATTGTTCTCATCCTATTCTCCTTTACATTAATCATTATTTTTTATTCAGTTAAAATAAAACTACTTAATTTTACCATATTATCGACACTTCACCAAGCACCTATTAAAATGTAAAAAAATAAAAATCCTGTAAAGAATCTCCTTACCGATCGTGTCTGATTGACGGACGAAAAACTTTTGGCTTCGGAAGCTTCTTTTACAGAATTTTTATTTATATCAATCCAAATAAGTACATGACTGGAAAGACGAACAATAGACTATCGAATCGATCTAAGATCCCACCGTGTCCAGGTAAAATGTTCCCTGAATCTTTGACCTCATAGTGGCGTTTAATTGCCGACTCGACTAGATCCCCAAATTGGCCTACGATCGATAGAATGATCGTTAGGAGTAACATGACGAATAAGCCATGTCCAAACAATTCTTGTGGTGGATAAAGTAAGAAATATAGTAAGGCAACAACTAACGCACTACCTATTCCCCCTAATGCACCTTCAATCGTTTTATTGGGTGAGATATCTGGCCATAGCTTACGCTTACCAAAACGTCTACCAACTAGATATGCGCCAATATCGGTTGCCCAAACGATGAACAAGCCAAAAAGTAATACGTTGATTCCTTCTGTACGCGCACTAACAAAGTTTTGAAAACCAAAACCGACATATAAACTAGTAACAACTGGAAAACCAGCTTCATCGATCGTATACATATTTTTTGAGAAGACAGCGGCACCCAATAGGATCATCACAGTCAAATAAAACAACATAAATTCATTTGTTTGTTCAGGTAAAAAGAAAAACCAGCGCTCTTTCGGCAGGACAAGAAAAACTGCACCAATGGCAGAAAGAACTCCTTCAAAACTTAATAGTGTCAATCCTTTCATACGAAAAAGTTCATAGACACCAACTACTGCTAATAAAGCCGCTACTAGCTCAAGACCAATTCCTCCGATCCAAATGATCGGAATAAATAATGCCAATGCTACGACCGCAGTGATCACACGTTGCTTCATGATTGTTCTCCTTTATCTACACTTTTTACGCCACCAAAACGACGGTCTCGATGTTGATAAGAAGCGATTGCTTCCTCTAAATGGGCGCCGTCAAAATCTGGCCATAAGGCTTTTGAAAAATATAATTCACTATAAGCAATCTGCCACAATAAGAAATTACTGATCCGTTCTTCGCCACTTGTCCGGATGACTAATCCTGGATCGCGAAGTTCGGGAGGTAAGAAACCGGTCATCAAATGATCCGCGATCATGTCCTCGTCAATGTCTTCCGTAGAAAGATCGTTTTCTTTTACTTGTTCACTGATTGCTTTGACTGCAGAGATGATTTCTGCCCGACTACCATAATTCAGTGCGAAGTTTAAGATCATTCCCGTATTTTCTTTGGTTTGTTCAATGGCACGGCGTACTGCATCTTGCGTATGTTCCGGCAAAAGTTCTTCATAGCCCATCACTTGTACCTTGACATTTTCAGCAATCAACTCAGGGACGAACGTATCAAAAAAGTCTACAGGTAATTGCATCAAAAAATTGACTTCCTCTTTTGGACGTTTCCAATTTTCGGTTGAAAACGCATAGAGCGTTAACACCTTTACCCCAAGTCGAGAAGCTTTTTTAGTGACTTTCTTAACGGTTTCCATGCCTTCTTTGTGGCCAGCCACTCGTGGAAGACGACGGTTTTGTGCCCAACGACCATTCCCATCCATGATGATGGCGATATGTTTCGGGATATCTCTCTGCGCATCAAAATGGTGCTCACTTTTTTCTTGAATATATTTGTTTTTTTGCGGAAAAAAACGTAACATTCTTTTTCCTCCCATACTAAAAAATTACAACTATCTTTACCATTATAGCAATATCTATCGTTATTTCCTATGGTATAGCCCTTTTTTTACGCAAATTCAAAGGATTTTTTAGTTTTTCTTAGTCAAAAAGTAAAAAACAGGAGACAGCACTTCACACTGTCCACCTGTCTTTATTGATTCTTATACTTCAAGCAATTCTTTTTCTTTGTCTGCAGCGATACGATCTACTTCTTTGATACTATCATCTGTTAGAGTTTGCACTTCTTTTTCTAAGTCACGCAAATCATCTTCTGTGATATCGCCATTTTTTTGTTGTTTCTTGTACTCATCGATTGCATCACGACGAATGTTACGGACAGCGATTTTCGCATTTTCAGCTTCTTTTTTCACGTCTTTCGCTAATTCTTTCCGACGTTCTTCTGTTAACTGAGGAATGACTAAACGGATCACATTTCCGTCATTTGTTGGGCTGATACCGATGTCGCTTGCCATGATCGATTTTTCGATGTCTTGAAGCACACTTTTATCGAATGGTGTGATCATCAATACTCTTGCTTCTGGGATCTGGATCGATGCTAATTGGTTCAATGGTGTTGGTGCGCCATAATAATTAACAGTTATACGATCTAATAAGCTCGCATTCGCACGGCCGGCACGGATCTGTCCAAGTTCACGTTGTAGATTTTGTGCTGCTTTTTGCATCTTGTCTTTTGCTTCTGTCATAATTGCATCTGCCATTGTTTATTTCCCCCTTACGGTTGTTCCGATATTTTCACCTAAGATTGCTCGGCGAATGTTTCCATGTTCATTAAGATTGAACACAAGTAACGGGATATCATTGTCCATACTCAATGAACTAGCAGTTGAATCCATTACTTGTAATCCTTTTGCAATGACTTCCATGTGTGTCAATTCATCGAATTTCACTGCTGTTGAATCGATTTTTGGATCGGCAGAATAAACACCGTCAACATTGTTCTTAGCCATTAAAATAACATCAGCGCCAATTTCAGCTGCACGTAATGCCGCAGTTGTATCTGTAGAAAAATAAGGGTTTCCAGTACCACCGGCAAAAATAACGATGCGCCCTTTCTCTAAATGACGCTCTGCTTTACGACGGATGTATGGTTCTGCGATTTGTCGCATTTCAATTGAGGTTTGTACGCGTGTAGGAACACCAACATTTTCTAATGTATCTTGTAATGCTAAAGCATTCATCACAGTTGCTAACATGCCCATGTAATCCGCTTGTGCACGTTCCATCCCCATTTGTGCGCCAATTTGACCGCGCCAGATATTTCCACCGCCGACAACAATTGCCATCTCTACGCCTAACTCGTGGACTTCTTTGATTTCTTGGATGATTTCTTTGATAACTGGTGGTTTGATTCCAAACCCTTCATCTCCAGCTAAAGCTTCTCCACTTAATTTTAAGACGACACGCTGATATTTTGGTGTGACCATGTTCATTCCTCCAATATTTTCTATTGACATTCTACCATATCCAGATAGTTTAGGCACGAAAATACCTATGCTCCTGATATCTCTTGCCCTAAAAAAAAGAGCTGTGACGAATGTCGCTGCTCCTCATTTCATTCAAATAAGCGATGGAATCGATGGGGGCACAAAGAAAACGGAGAATGATCTTCATTTTCTTTGCCCCAAACATCGTCCCATTGATCAAGTCTATAAACCGGATTATTTTTTCACTTGGTTCATTACTTCTTCTACAAAGTTATCTTCGCGTTTTTCGATACCTTCGCCGACTTCAAAGCGGACAAATGATTTCACAGTTGCGCCTTTAGAAGCAACAAATTTTTCAACAGTCATATCAGGATCTTTAACGAATGGTTGGTCAACCAATGCGATTTCAGCTTTAAATTTGTTTAAGCGTCCTTCAACCATTTTTTCAACGATGTTCGCTGGTTTGCCTTCGTTCAATGCTTGTTCAGTCAAGACTGTACGTTCGTGATCTAATTCAGCTTCAGGAATTTGTGTTTCGTTTACATAACGAGGGTTGATCGCTGCTACGTGCATCGCTACGTCTCTAGCTACTGCTTCGTCAGTTGTACCTTCTAAAACAGCTAATACAGCAATACGTCCACCCATGTGTAGGTAACCGCCAAATGCAGCGTTGTCATCTTTTTCGATTACTTCAAAACGACGGAAGCTGATTTTTTCACCGATAACTTGTGTTGCTTCGATCAAGTCAGATTCAACTGTTCCTTTTGATGTTTTGATTTTCATTGCTGCGTCCATGTCAGCTGGTTTGTTTTCAGCAACTAGTTCAGCGATTTCTTTTACTAAGTCTTGGAACATTTCGTTTTTAGAAACGAAGTCTGTTTCTGAGTTGACTTCAACGATTGCTGCAGTATTACCTTTCACTGCAACTGAAGCAAGACCTTCAGCGGCGATACGATCGTTTTTCTTCGCAGCTTTAGCCATTCCTTTTTCACGTAAAAGATCTACTGCTTTTTCGATGTCACCTTCAACTTCAACCAATGCTTTTTTCGCGTCCATCATTCCTACGCCAGTCATGTCGCGTAGTTCTTTTACCATTTTAGCTGTAACGTCTGCCATTTTTTCTTCCTCCTAGTTGTATGCTTTTTCTTTAAAAAAAGCTGTTTCAAAGGAGAGTGAGGCTTGTCGCCTAGCCTTTGAAACAGCTCCATCATTTAAAAATTATTCTGCTGAAGAGTTGTCGCCTTCAACAACATCAACGATTTCTTCGATTGAAGTCGCTGTGTTTTCTGCTGAAAAATCTTCTTCAACTACTTGATCTTCCCCTTGATTTCCTTCGATGAAAGCATCAGCCATTTTTGAAGTAATCAATTTAACGGCACGGATTGCGTCGTCGTTTGATGGGATAACTACGTCGATCTCATCTGGATCACAGTTTGTATCAACCATTGCTACGATTGGGATATTCAATTTGTGTGCTTCTTGAACGGCAATGCGTTCTTTACGTGGGTCAACGATGTACATTACATCTGGGATTCTTGGCATATCAGCGATACCACCTAAGAATTTTTCAAGACGTTCACGTTGTTTGTTCAAACCAGCAACTTCTTTTTTAGGTAGAACTGCAAAAGTTCCATCTTCTTCCATTGCATTGATTTGTTTCAAACGAGCGATACGTTTTTGGATCGTATCCCAGTTTGTCAATGTTCCACCTAACCAACGGTGGTTTACAAAGTATTGTCCAGCACGAGTAGCTTCATCTTTGATTGCTTCTTGTGCTTGTTTTTTTGTACCTACGAATAAAGCAACGCCGCCTTCTTCTGCTACGCTCTTCATATAATCGTAAGCTGCATCTACTAATTTAACTGTTTTTTGCAAGTCAATAATGTAGATTCCGTTTCTTTCTGTGAAGATGTATTTCTTCATTTTTGGGTTCCAGCGACGCGTTTGGTGACCAAAGTGTACGCCGGCTTCTAGTAATTGTTTCATTGAAATTACTGCCATGTTTGTTTCCTCCGATTTGGTTTTTATTTTCCCTCTTCTTGTCTTCCAACTCGCTAGCCAACTTTTACAAGCACCGACCAACGATCCAACAAGAATGTGGATTTATTGAGTAGTGACGCAAGATACACCAAAGTGATCTTTTTCTGCTCAACATTCAATAGTTTAACTGAATTGGGCATAAAATTCAAGAAAAAAAATCAACTTACTTAATTTTTTGTGTCTTCTTTTTCTCCCTCTCATTTTTTTATTTTATTTCTTTGTTTTTTTATAAGGAATTCGTGAAAAAATAAACAGGTAACTGGAAAATAAAGATGGGCAATTCAACGTTTTTTTGTTATGATACTTGTGAAAAGTTTCGTTAAAGGAGAACTAAAATGCGAAAAACTGAGCGACACTTGTTGATTAAACAAATCATTGAAGATTATACGATCCGTACACAAGATGAAATGTTAGCTAAGCTGACTGAAATGGGTGTATCTGCGACTCAAGCGACGATTTCAAGAGATATACGTGACTTAAAAATCGTCAAGGCGCCTGATGAAAATGGTGTTTCCCATTTTGTCCTGTTCAAAGAAAAGGAGACAGCTGAATCAAAAAGCGAAGATGAAAAACGTTTGATCCAGATGATTGAAGATATCGTGTTAAAAGTGGAACGAGTTCATTTTTTGACTATCGTCCACACCTTACCAGACAACGCACCATTGTTCGCTGCTGTCTTAGATGAAATCAAACCGCCTCATATCGTTAGTACGATTGCTGGCTTTGATACAACGATCATTATTTCGAAAGATGATGAAGATGCGCAGTTAGTTGAAAACTTCTTGCATCATCCCACTACAGCTACAATTTTTTAAATACCATAACAAATAGTAATTGTATCTATATTTTTTGATGTTGGTGAAATTTGCCAGCATCTTTTTTATTTGAATCAATACTAGAGAAGAACCTTGAACCTCTCTCAAGTTGACTTAACCTTCAGTTACTACGAAAGTTCCGCTATACCTCGCACTCAATGCCTCATAGAAACAACAATAGTAATGTTTTCCACTAGTAGAATAAATACAAATTTGAGAAACACCACAAGCGCTAAAAACCATATAAAGCTTATTTAACTTTGAATTAGGCAGGTATTGCTTGTTCCATTATAAACCTCCACTTTTTTCTGATTGACGAAAAAATAGTCTCCAACACTCCTTATTTACATGTCATAATTTAATTTAAAAAATTTTTATAGATAGAAAGGAAAAAACGATTATGACCTTCTTCCCCTTTGTCGATCCCAATCGTCGACCGCAAGCCAAGATCAGAAAAATGACAGAAGAACTCACACAAAAATTTCAAGCAATCGATTCAGACTTGACCTTGATCCACAATGATAACTTTATTGATTATGGTCCGGAGGTCTTTCCACAACTTTCGTCGATTTACTGGGATCCTCGCGTGGCAAATCATCCGATGGAACATTTTGTGTACTCGGAGTACCAACTTAGATATAAAAACTATCCTCTTTACTGGTTTACTCCTTATGGTGAATGGCTTTACGAAACTTATAAAAAACCTGGAGGAACTCCAGATCCAGAAAGAAAAACTTTAAAAATGATTGAGCAGACTCTCCTAAGAATCATTCATGACTATCAAGTGCGTAACCGACTCTACTGGAAAGACTTATTTACAGAAAAACAATTTGAACAGGAAAAGTTAGAACCTTATAAACGATTATCACAATTCGTTGGACCAGTAAAAATCATTAGTTCGCCAATTAGTTTCACTGACCCCAAACATCGATCTTTAGCTGCTGTAGAAAAGAATACCGAATTTTTAGAAACTCAATTAGATCACTTAGATTCTCAATTAACGGTGATTCATGATGATTCTTATATTGATTTTGGTCCGGATATTGGCCATTTTCTTGCGGAATGTCCTTATGATCCTGAAGAAGACGAGCCAGATGATCCTAGACGTTACTTATCTCACTATGATTACCACATTTATTTTAATGAGACAGCCATTTACGGACTTTCTCCTTATAGTATAGGAACTAGTTTTCATGGCGACTTCTTTAATGGGGGGATTGCTAATGTTACGTACCTTGGACTTAGTAAGGAACTAGATGATGCGATCGAAGTGATTATGAGGAAATATATGCTCTATAATAAATATTACTGGCGCAACAATTATTCCTATGAAGATTTCCAAAAAATAGTGCGTAACTATAAAAAGACATGGAAGTTGAATTAATTCAACATCTTATGATTGAACTAAAAAAATCTTGAACAGAAAGGATAGTAACTATGACCTTCTTCCCCTTTGTCGATCCCAACCGTCGACCACAAGCAGAGATCAAAAAAATGACAGAAGAACTCACACAAAAATTTCAAGCAATCGATCCAGATTTGACTTTGATACATAATGATAACTTTATTGATTACGGTCCAGAGGTCTTTCCACAACTTTCGACTATTTATTGGGACCCTCGTGTGCCAGATCATCCGATGGAACATTTTGTGTATTCGGAGTATCTGCTTAGATATGGCGGCTATCCTCTTTACTGGTTTACGCCTTATGATGAACAAATTTACGAATATTATAGAAAACCGAGCGGGGCTTCAGATTCTTCTAGACAAGCAGTAAAAGTGATTGACCAAGCTATCTTAAAAGTCATTCACGATTATCAAGTGCATAACCTGTTCTATTGGAATGACTTATTTACAGAAAAACAATTGGAACAGGAAAGGTTAAAACCTTATGATCGTCCATCACAATTCATTGGACCAGGAGAACTCGTTAGTTCGCCGATTAGTTTCACTGACCCCAAGCATCGACCTTTGGCTGCTGTAGAAAAGAATACTGAATTTCTGAAAACTCAACTAGAACAATTAGATTCTCGATTAACTATTTCTCACAATGATTCGTATATTGATTTCGAACCAAAAATAAGTCGTTTCTTAGCTGAATGTTCCTATGATCCCGAAGAAGATGATCCTAACGATCCGATAAATAAATTATGTGGTGAAGAATATAAAATTTATTATGATAATATTCTACTATTCAGCTTTTATCCTTTTCAATTAGGCTACGGTTATCATGGTAATTTCTACGAGGGAGGCATTCCTAACACAACGTATCTTGGGTTAAGTCAAGAATTCATAAATCAAATTGATAATATTATCTCAATTTATATGATTTTTAATCTATATTATTGGCGTGATCAGTATTCTCCAGAGGAATTCCAATATGAAATTCATAAATATAAGAAAATGTGGTGCTTATAATAACCAAGCAACACTATTCTTTACTATGATAAGAAAACCGATTTAATGCTTAAATAGGTGTCCAACCTAGATGTTTATTATCGCTTTACTCAAGTTCTCTTCACTTCGACTTTTACGAAAAAAATTCTTTAGAATGCCTTTTAACATGTTATGATTCAAATAAAAAACCTTGAATAGAAAGGAATAATACCTATGACCTTCTTCCCCTTTGTCGATCCCAATCGTCGACCGCAAGCCAAGATCAGAAAAATGACAGAAGAACTCACACAAAAATTTCAAGCAATCGATCCAGATTTGACTTTGATACATAATGATAACTTTATTGATTATGGTCCAGAGGTCTTTCCAAAGCTATCGAAAATTTATTGGGACCCTCGTGTGCCAGATCATCCGATGGAACATTTTGTGTATTCGGAGTATCTGCTTAGATATGGCGGCTATCCTCTTTACTGGTTTACGCCTTATGATGAACAAATTTACGAATATTATAGAAGCCCTGGAGGGAATGCAGACTCGCGAAGAAAAACTTTAAAAATGATTGAACAGACTCTCCTAAGAATCATTCATGACTATCAAGTTCATAACCTTCTCTATTGGAAAGATATATTTACAGAAAAACAATTTGAACAGGAGAAGTTAAAACCCTACAAGAGAGTATCGCAATCTATTGGACCTGGCGAACTAATTAGTTCACCAATTAGTTTCACTGACCCCAAGCATCGACCTTTAGCTGCTGTAGAAAAGAATACGGAATTTCTAGAAACTCAGTTAGATCAATTAGATTCTCGATTAACCGTGATTCGTGATGACTCATACATTGATTTTGATCCAGATATCGGTCATTTTCTTGCGGAGTGCCCTTACGATCCAGAGGAAGACGAGCCAGATGATCCTAGACGTTATTTGTCTAATGAAGAGTATACAATTAGTTACGGCGGTATTTCTTTATTTGGTTGTTCCCCTTATCAATTAAGCTATGGAATACATGGGGATTTTTATAACGAATGGATGTTTAATACGGACTACCTTGGTTTAAGCGAACAATTGAATAATTCAATTTTAGCTATCATCTATCAATATCAACAGAACAATTTATATTATTGGCGTACTGTGTATACACCTGAAATGTTTCAAAAAAAAATCAATGAATATAAAGAAAGAGGTTTAAGCAGGCTTGGAAAAAAACTTTAAATAGATTCCGATAAATAAAAAGACCAATATCAAAGCTTGAAAAATAGTTTTGACATTAGTCTTTTTATAGTTAATTAATAAGTCCCACATCTGCGTTTCTTATTCACCCATGTCATTAGAAAATCTTTTACTTCAGAGTATATATTTATTTTAAAATAGGATATGCTGATACCACCAGTTACTACGAAATTTCCGCTATACCTCGCACTCAATGCCTCATAGAAACAACAATAGTAATGTTTTCCACTAGTAGAATAAATACAAATTTGAGAAACACCACAAGCGCTAAAAACCATATAAAGCTTATTTAACTTTGAATTAGGCAGGTATTGCTTGTTCCATTATAAACCTCTACTTTTTTCTGATTGACGAAAAAACAGGCCCCCACACTACTTATTTACATGTCATACTTTAATTTAAAAAACTTTTATAGCATAGAAAGGAAAAACGATTATGACCTTCTTTCCCTTTGTCGATCCCAACCGTCGACCACAAGCAGAGATCAAAAAAATGACAGAAGAACTTACTCGAAAATTTCATGCAATCGATCCAGATTTGACTTTGATACATAATGATAACTTTATTGATTATGGTCCAGAGGTCTTTCCACAACTTTCGTCGATTTACTGGGATCCTCGTGTGCCAGATCATCCAATGGAACATTTTGTGTATTCGGAGTATCGGTTGAAATATCAATTTTATACGCTCTATTGTTTTACACCTTATGGCGAACAAATTGATGAACATTACGGAAAAGTAAATCATTCGGATCGAAAAACGCTACAAGCAATTGACGATTTGATATTAACTGTTATTCACACTTATCAAGCAAAAAACTTATCTTACTGGAAGGATTTATTTCCAGAAGAACAATTCCAACAAACAATCGCATCTCATTATCAAAGAACTTCACAGATGATCGGTGAAGGTAGAAAAAGTAGTCGACTAATCACCTTCACTGACCCTAAGCATCGACCTTTGGCCGCTGTAGAAAAGAATACGGAATTTCTAGAAACTCAGTTAAATCAATTAGATTCTCGACTAACTGTGACCCATGATGATTCATTTATTGATTTTGGTCCAAGTGATGGACATTTTCTTGCTGAGTGTCCTTATGATCCAGAGGAAGACGACCTAGACGACGATAGACGTGGTCTATCGGAGGAAGAATATGAGATTTGCTATGAAGATATTCCTCTATTTGGTTGTTCTCCCTATAACATAAGCTTTGGTATACATGGAGATTTTTACAGTAAATGGATGTTGAATATTGATTATCTTGATTTAAGAGAGCGATTGAATAACCCTACTTTAGCTATTATTCATCAATATCAGTTAGATAATCTATATTACTGGCGTGATCATTATTCCACTGAAAAATTCCAATCTGAAGCCCTTGATTCCAAAGAACGCGGGCTACGACAAATCCACTCCTGAATATTCAAAATGGTGTACTTAATGCTCAGTCAATTACAAAAAAATGACAGAAAGACTCTTGTAAAAAAATAATACTTTATCTATAGACTTAATTTAATTATTTCACAAAATGTTTTTTTATTTTCGTTTAAAAATTTGCTAAAAACCCTCTAGATTAAGCTTTCTATAATAGCCTTAATATTTTATATAGTAGGTACCATAAATACACAAAAAAATTATTGAAGTGTGAACAGTTCTAAAATATCTGAAAAAGACTAATAACTCAATTTTTTTTAGAGTTATTAGTCTTTATTATTTTGTTGTAAATTATAAATATTTTCTAATCTCTTAACTCTAATTTATAAATGGGTACGCTGTCACAACGTTTACCTTTCCATTTGCTTTTACATTCACATGTATTTTTATTTCAAAATTACCACTGCTTTCCTTTTCAATATAATCTTGTGGACCTGGAACATTTGTGACATTTTTCTCTACAATCCTTTCAACCTCACTAGTAATTTTTTCTGCATCCCAATTATCTGGAAAAACGGTAGATCCTGCTCTCTTGAAATCTTTCCCATAACTCACATCGGATTTAAAAGGTTTTCCTTCCACCACCGTTCCTGTCGGTTTATAAACTACCCCACTTTCCGGATTATAAAAATCAGGATGGCGCGAATGAGCACCTGATATAGTCAATTTTCCATCTTTCCCCGGTCTTACCTCTCCCGCCACATGGCGCAAGGCTTTACGGTTATAGTATTCGGTGGTTGGTAACTTCTCTACCAAGGCTTCATTTGGACACCCTTTGGTGATTAGAGCCTTTTCCGCTTCCAATACGCGAGCGGCTTCGGCTTCTTCGACTTCAATCGCTGCTAGGATAACTTCTTCGGATTTGACGGTCCGTAAGACAGAAATCATTTCAGACCATGGTAAGCACATGGCGATGAGCAAGATATCCACTGGTTCGAGCTTCAATTGGGACTGCTTGATGACCCAGTCGGTATTTTCGTAATTTGGTAAGTGCTTCAATACACTACCACCGACTTCAGAAATCGCTGCAATGGTGGTGTCATCTAAACTCTTTGGCAAAGAATTCGTGCGTTCTTCATCAAACAAGCCATCGGCTAACGCATAGTAGTTGCAATAGACACCGAAAAAGCTTTGCACTTTGCGGATCGTATAGATGATTTCTTGGTTAAAACCGATGTCGATTTGGTCTAAGGGAACAATTTCTTGCGTTCCCCGATACACAAACTCACCTTCCCGATCAATGACAACTTCTTTGTCATTGGCTTTCGCTGCGATCCGGAATAGATTGGTCTGAAACGTATCAGGCAATTGATCAATCAGCGCATCCCGCTCATCGATCATCTGACGGGTGATTTCTTTTCCGATGTCATTGACGGAATCGACATCTGTTGGGACTACTGCTCCAAATTGGACCGAAGAATATTCTTTGACCAGTTCCAAGGCTTGTTCAGGTGTGGCGATTTCTGCTAAAAATGTGTCGAAATCCGTTTCTAAAGGAATCGTGATGCCCCGAATATCATATTGCGTGTATAGTTCTTGGCGATGATCATAGGCGGTATAGCTCATGGTCACATTGACATAGGGTGTTCCTGGACCATTATATGGAGAAAAATTGATTTGTTTCAGGGCGCCGATCCGTGGAGGTAATTTTTCATTTCCCGGTAAGTATTCATTCAGCGAAGTATCTGGATAAACTAATAGACTTTGATCATTCGTGTCTTTAGGAACGAACAATCCGCTCATACCGTCTGTGCCAGTTCGCATCTCATATCCAGATAGTTCTGGTGTTGTTTGTATGTATTCAAGGAACTGGTTTTGGACCGTAATCCAGTTAGCCAACTCGATTTTGGTGGTCGGATAAATCTCAACGGGGTCTTCTGGGGCATCAATGGCATCACCGAGCAAGCTGATCGACTGCCTTAGGATACTTGTCGAAGTCAAACGGTACAATTGGCTGACAGCTGTCTCTTTGGTTGATTCTTTTAAGTAGGGTCGGGTAAATTCAGCAAAGGCGGTAGCTTGGATGATCGGTGCAATTTTTGAACGAGCAAACCGAGTACTGAGGGGTAACGTACTTGGCCCTTCCATCACGTCTAAATAATCCGCTAGAACTAAATTATCAAATACGTTATGTTCGGCAGTCAGGGTATCCGTAAATCCTCGGAGTTTTGCCCATTCGTTCCATGTTTTTTCATCTTTTGCTGGCGAAGTGCCACTTAAATCAATCGCAACAGCCGGACGCGAGGTTGCTTCTTTGAAGGATCGATCACTCGCAAAGGCTAAGAGTGTCGGTTGGAAAACCGACGACAACAACATTACAACCATCAACAACGAGAACCATTTCTTTTTCATTTTTCCACTCCTTTTCTTTTTTATTGACACCGAGAGTATATCCCAAGAAAAGAAAGCGCTTAATAAAAAGTGAAAATTCTCATGAAACGACTTTTTCTAAAATAAGAAAAGGAAATTCAATTATTTATTCATAAAAATTTTTGTATGTACAATTCAACATAAAACAACTATAAGAATGTATGCCGTACCAAAAATACGTCAAAAAAGCCGGGATTTTTTCAAATCCCGACTTGGCTCGTTTCTAAAAGAAACCCTTCTAGATAAAAATCAATTCAATTGTAAAATATGCCATGGATTATTGACTGGAACATAACATTTAGATTTCTCTTCAGAAAATCTTTAAACAATGAAACTTTTTACATTTTATCTGGTGCATGTAATCCTAATAGACGTAAGTCTTCTTTTAGTAAAACAGTGACAGCATAAACTAACGCTAAGCGCGCATCTTTTTGGTCATCATCCGCTAAGATTTTTGTATGTGCATAGTACTTATTGAACGCTTGTGCCAATTTGATCGCATGTTTTGCAATGATCGATGGCTCATATTTTTCACCAGCTTGAAGCACTGTTTCAGGATATTTCTGTACAAGCTTCACGACTTCCCAACTATTTTCGTCATTCAACGCATAAGCTTGATCTTTAGAAGGAACAAAACCTGCTTTGTCTAATAAACTCATCGCCCGAGCATGAGTATATTGGACATAAGGACCTGTTTCTCCTTCAAAACGAACCACTTCTTCTAAATTGAAGTCAAACGTATTCAAACGGTCATTTTTTAAATCGTGGAAAATAACAGCACCCACACCGACTTGTTTTGCGATGACATCTTTGTTTTCCAAATCAGGATTCTTTTCACTGATTTGTTGTTTCGCTGAGTCGATTGCTTCATTCAATACTTCTTCTAGTAAAACGATCTTTCCTTTACGTGTCGATAGTTTTTTACCACCTTGTGTGATCAAACCAAACGGGATATGGTGCATATCATCTGCCCAGTCAAAACCTAGTTCTTTCAAGACAGCTTTCAATTGTTTAAAGTGATAACTTTGTTCATTACCAACTACGTATAGTGATTGACTAAAATCATACGTACGTTTACGGTATAGTGCAGCTGCCAAATCACGCGTAATATAAAGTGTCGCACCATCTGATTTTTTGATCAAGGCAGGATTTAGATCATAAGCAGATAAGTCAACGATTTCTGCACCTTTGTCTTCTTGTAAGAGATGTTTTTCTTCTAGTAATTCGACGATTTCATCCATCTTGTCATTATAGAAAGCTTCCCCGTTCAATGAATCAAAACGAACTTCTAACAAGTCATAGATCTTGTTGAATTCTTTCATTGATTCGTCACGGAACCATTGCCATAACTCCATCGCTTCTTCGTCGCCTTCTTCTAGACGCTTGAACCAAGAACGAGCTTCATCATTCAATTCAGGTTGTGTTTCAGCTTCTTCGTGGAATTGGACATATAGACGCAATAATTCATTGATTGGTTCAGCTTTTACAGATTCAGCAGATCCCCATTTTTTGTAGGCAACGATCAGTTTTCCAAATTGTGTACCCCAGTCTCCTAAATGGTTGATACGTACTGGTTGATAACCTAATTTTTCCATAATAAAGCCAATTGAGTTTCCGATTACTGTCGAACGTAAGTGACCCATTGAAATTGGTTTTGCAATGTTTGGTGAAGACATATCGATCGGCACGCTTCCTTGGTTACCGATCGTGCTATCCCCATAGTGTTCTTTTTCTTTTACTACTGTAGCTAACACTTGCTTACTGATGATCTCTTTGTTCATAAAGAAGTTCAAGTATGGTCCGACGACTTCGATTTTTTCAAAATTTGTTGCATCGATTTTCTCAGCAAGATCCGCTGCGATCTGTTGTGGTGCTTTGCGGAAGATTTTTGCTAAAGAGAACGTTGGAAATGCGACATCTCCATGGTCCGCTGATTTTGGATTTTCAAGTAATTGTGCGACTTGCTCCAACGTCAAGTCATCTTGTACGACTTCATATAGTGCTTTTGCAACAACATCTTTGTTATTCATTTATTTTCCTCCTACATATTGTTTGCTGTAAAACAAAAAAATCTCTAGCAAATCCATATTTCCTATGAATTTACTAGAGACGAGAATTCCCGCGGTACCACTCCAATTGTCCTAAAAAGGACCTGCTCGATCTGATATCGGTAGACGACCGTCTGTCAAAGACAGAGTTCTCCAAGTGCGCTTCATTGGGATTTGTCCGTCCGGCTTCCACTCTACCCAGACTCGCTTTGAACGAAATGACACCAATTACTCTCTTGTTCAGCAAACGTTGCTCTTATTTAACTTGATTTGAATTATAGCAGATATCCAATCTCCTGGCTAGAGTTTTCTTCATAAATAAACGGTGTTCGAAAAGCTGACCTTCAACAATAAGCTAAAATGTCCAGGAGGTCTAAAGGAGATTAAAAACCAACTGGACATTTTATACACATGGTCATGGTAAAACGATAAAAAGTTTCTTACGCTTCATCAGCAACAATGATTGTTCCTTCTTCTGAAGCTAATAGATTTTCAATATTTTCTAAGGAAGTAATAATTGCTTTCCCAGTAGGACGAGCCTCAACAAAGGCAATCGCTGCTTCCACTTTTGGCAACATGCTTCCTGGAGCAAATTGGTTTTCAGCAATATACTGTTTCATTTCTGAAACACCAACTGTTTCTAATTTCTTTTGATCTGGTTTTTGATAATTTACGTAGACATTATCGACACCCGTCAACACGATCAATAGATCTGCACCAATGATCTCTGCTAATTTTTCAGAAGCAAAATCTTTATCGATAACAGCTTCTTTTCCTTCAAGACCTGTTGCAGTTTCCACTACTGGAATACCGCCACCACCTACAGAAATGGTGATTACGCCTTGTTCCACTAATGTTTGGATGACTCGAGCTTCTTTGATTGAGATTGGTTTTGGAGAAGCAACGACCTTACGCCAACCACGTCCTGCATCTTCTTTGAATGTTACAGAAGAGTCTGCTTTCATCTGATCATTCGCTTCTTCTTCTGTATAGAACGGTCCAACTGGTTTGCTTGGATTTTTGAACGATGGATCATTTTCATCAACGATGACTTGTGTCACTAACGAAACGACATCTTTATCGATTCCTTTTTCCTTCAACACTTCGCCCATCGCATTTTGCAACCAATAGCCAATTGAACCTTCCGTCATCGCCACACATGTATCTAATGGCATTGCCGGTGTTTTTTCTGAATCAGCCGCTTGTTGTTGGATCAATAAATTCCCAACTTGAGGACCATTACCATGTGAGATGATCAATTCATCTCCTTGTTCAATAAATTTCACTAAGTATTTTGCTGTTTCCATCAATGCGTCTTGTTGCGCTTTTGCACTTGCATCTGTTGATAAAATCGCGTTTCCGCCTAATGCAACAACCACTTTTCTGTTTGCCATGTCTATCTCCCTTTCTTTCAGAACATTCTGAATTTTACCGATGACAAAACAAGCCAGCGTTCTTTCTGAACGATCCTCACGCTGACTCGTTTTGATTATTTACTTGTTAGTTGTTACACACGAGGAATGAATAAGTTTCCTAGTGTTGCTGCCATGATTGCTTTGATTGAGTGCATACGGTTTTCTGCTTGCTCAAATTGACGTGCATATTTACTGCGGAATACTTCGTCTGTTACTTCCATTTCAGTGATGCCGAAGCGTTCTTTCATTTGTTCACCGTAAACTGTCTTCGTATCATGGAATGCTGGTAAGCAGTGTAAGAAGATCAAACGATCTGTATTGTTTGTTTTTTCGATCATATCCATATTGATTTGGTAAGGTTTCAATAATTTGATACGTTCTTCAAATTTATCTTCTTCACCCATTGATACCCAAACGTCTGAGTAAAGAACGTCTGCTCCGTCTACCCCTTTAGCAACATCGTCAGTGATCATTAATTGTGCACCTGATTTCGCTGCAAACTCTTCAGCCATTTTCACGATTTCTTCTTCAGGTTGTAATTCTTTTGGTGCAACGATACGCATATTTGTTCCTAAGATCGCACCTGTTACTAACAATGAGTTCGCCATGTTGTTACGTCCATCGCCACAATAAGCAACTGTGATGCCTTCCACTTTACCGAAGTTTTCTTGGATCGTTAAGAAGTCAGCGATCATTTGAGTTGGGTGCCATTCATCAGTTAAACCATTCCATACAGGTACGCCTGAGAATTCAGCTAATTCTTCCACCATTTTTTGGCTGAAACCACGGAACTCGATTCCGTCAAACATACTACCTAATACTTTGGCAGTATCTTCTGTAGATTCTTTTTTACCTAATTGGATGTCATTTGCACCTAAATACTCTGGATGCGCACCAAGATCGATTGCTGCCGTTGTAAATGCTGCACGTGTACGTGTTGATGTTTTTTCAAATAGTAATGCAATGTTTTTTCCTTCTAAGTAATGATGTGGGATGCCACGTTTTTTCAAATCTTTCAAGTGTTGAGAAAAGTCGATCAAATATTGTAACTCTTCCTTTGTAAAATCTTTTTCTGCTAATAAACTTCTTCCTTGAAATACTGATTCTTTCATATGAACATTCTCCTTTAAAATTGTATTCTATTTGATAGTACATAAAGCACTTGGTATTAAGAGGAAATCTGATGGCAGCTGACAGTGACTGCCATCAGGAATAAACTATTTTAAATCTTCACGAACTAATGGTTGGCTCATGCAACGAGGGCCACCACGACCGCGTGACAATTCACTTGAAGTGATTTCCAATACTTTGATGCCGTAGCTTCTCAATAATTCGTTTGATACATAGTTACGATTGTAAGTAACTACCACCCCTGGAGCAATCGCTAATGTGTTTGAGCCATCATTCCATTGTTCACGAGGTGCAACAATCGCATCGCCATTACCTGTTGGGATCAATACAAGATCATCTAACCCTAAAACTGATTTCAATGACTCTTGTAAATCATCTGAATGAGAAATTTTGATATCATCGCCAGCTTGTTCAATTGTAAAGACGTCCATTTTTCCTTCTTTACTTTGGATCGCTGGATGGATTGTGAATTTATCATGGTCAACCATAGTAAATACTGTATCTAAATGCATCATGGCACGATTATTCGGGATCTTGATTGCCAAGACTTTTTCAAATCCTGCATTTTTAGCAAATAAGTGACGTGCTAAACGCTCAATCGCTTTTGCATTTGTTCTTTGTGAGATACCCACAGCGACAACTGTGTCACTAAGGATCAATTCATCCCCACCTTCGATATGATCTGGATTTTCGCGATCCAACCATACGTCAACCCCTTTATTTGCAAAACGTGGGTGGTGGTTCAAAATGTATTCTGTGAACATTGACTCACGACGACGTGCTTCAAATGCCATTTTATTGATTGTCATCCCATTCCCCATTGATGCGGAAGGGTCCCTTGTAAAGTATAGGTTTGGCATTGGATCCATGTAGAAAGGATAGTCGTCATCAGATGATAAATCGTATAAACTACGTGATTTCACATCGATATCTTTTGTACGGACACCCGCCATGATCTTATCTACCATATCTTGAGTTTCCATTGATAGAAGGAACTCATGAAGACCATCTCTAACAGCATTAGATGCAATAAAAGATTCATCTAACATTTTATTTAAAAATTCCTCTTTGACATTACCTGCATCGATTGCTTCAGCCGCTAATTTTTCTAAATATAATGTTTCAGCGCCTTCACTTTGGAGCACTTGTGCAAATTCATCATGCTCAGCTTGTGCAATCGGTAGATACGGAATGTCGTCGAACAACAAACGATCCATAATATCAGGCGTTAGATTTTCCACTTCTTGACCAGGTCGTTTTAATAATACTGTCTTTAACTTTCCTATCTCAGAGAAAACGTGAATCGGTTTATCCATGTTGTGTTGCCTCCTTCGTTTTGATTACATACTTAGAATAAACTGCTTTTGTAATCACTTTCATGCTTTTCTCGCATTTAAAAAGAGAAGAATCTCTCATTATTAAAGCTTAATTAAATAATTACACATTTTTGCATCTTTTATTAATAATTTCTCTTTTTTTTATACTGAAAACTCTCTCAAAAAAATTTTTATTCATCAAAAAAATTTTTTTGTATATTTTTAAATCCCATTTAAATTAAGGTTGTTAGCGTTTACTTTATGTATATTATTTGTTTTTTATACACTTTTATGATCACTCATCAAATTATATTCATCTGTTTTGTATAAATCCTACATAATAACAAACGCAATTAATATTTTACAAAATATAGCTTTTCTCGGAATGTATTATGGCTTTACAAAAGAAATAAAAGAAGTCACAATAGAAGGAGAGAATTATAGGAAGCAGGGATGTTCATGCGTGTAAATAAAATCGATTATCATTTTTCTAAACTCAGATATCAACCTGATTTTGAACACTTTACTGATGAGGAATTTGAAGAAATCAAAGAGCAGACTGTCCTACGTTCATATAAGAAAGGACAAGTGCTTTTTGATGAAGGAGATGAGCGGCAACGTTTCTATGTCTTAACAGAAGGATTGATCCGTTTAGAGCGTTATGACGAAAGTGCTACTTATTACTACTATGATTATGTCACAGCAAATAATCTCTTTCCAATGTCTGGTATTTTTGAAGAAGAACCTTATACGTATACAGCACAAGCCATGACAGATATCGAGACTTTTTATTTTCCTGTAGCTTGTTATGAAAAAATTGTCAAAAACAACCCCAATCAATTGATTTACATGATCCAGAAGTTAGGAAAAGTCGTTCAGATGCACGAACTACGCATTCAAATCGGCTTGACCTCCAGTGCATTTGACCGAGTGAAACAAAACTTATTTGTTTTAAAAGAAGAATTAGGAATCCCTACAGAAGACGGTCATATATCGATACCCTATCCGATCACGTTGAAAGAACTAGCAGTCAATAGTGGTACCACTCGTGAAACCGCCGGACAGGTGATCAAACAGCTGAAAGACTCCGGCTTGGTGAATTATGACAAGAAGCGGTTCACGTTTTGTAAGGAGGCAGTGACACCGGGATGGCGGGAGTGATTCTTTGCCATCCTCTACTATAAATATTAATAAATGAGCCAAAGGTATTTGACAATATCCACTACCTTTGGCTCATTTTTTGATAAATAAAAAGAAGTAAGTAATCAGTCACTTACTTCTTCTCTCTTGAATAAATGAAACAATAGGATTTGTTCTCATTACTACTGTAAAGATAAAATACAGGGTAATAGCAATTAAACCTTGTACTATATTAGTTATTAAACTTGCTTGCATAGAATTAGTCAATATTCTGGTGATAATCATCATTGCAAGTGCTGAAATAAAATAAATACTTATTCGCCGAAAATTAAAAGAAAAGTTAGTAGATTTGAGAAACGAGCGCACTCTTACTGCAGTAACAAAGAATTCAGCCAATAAATTAGAAATGACAACTCCAAAAAAACCAACAGTTGGTAGTAAGATTAGATTACTGATAATGTTTATACCTGCACCAATAATCACAGATTTATTATATTCTCTAACTTTACCTATAGGAATAAGGTACTGTCTTGAAACAGCCATACCTAGCGGAATAATTACTATTAAAGGAGTAAAAAATGGGATAACATTATTAATAAATAAAAACTTTTCCCCAAAAAACCATGGAACAAGCTTATCATATACAGTTAACATCCCAAACATGATCGGTAAACTAAAAAACAACTGTAGATCAATCGTTTTATCCATCAGCTCTACAATTCGCTCAACATTTTTTTTAGCAAACAAACCACTCATATGTGGAAGTAAAACAATATCAAGTGTAGTGATGATTGTTATAAACACTGTATTTAAGGTGAGTGAGTTTGTATAAAATCCAACTGCTGAAGCCCCTATGAATAAGCCTAATAAGGTCTTATTTAAATTCGTATATAAGGTAATCGCTACTTGGGGTATAAAGAATTCAAACGAGCCTTTGATGTGACTAAAACTTTTTTTTAGATTTATTTTTTGAAATGTTATATAAGGTTTGATAAAGAACCAAACTAACACTTGTGAAACAAATATACCAGCTGTTTGGATCAAAATATAGATACCTACATCATTTGAATCTTTAATAAAAAGCAGTATCAACACAAAAGTAATTATTTGAACGAATAAACTCGATACACTAGTTAACTTAAAATCTTCAATTCCCATAAAGAACCATGATATATCAAAAAGCACTGCTAAAATGGTTAAACTTTGAAAATAAAAATAATTACTGTTAGGTAAGAAACTGACAACAGCAATGTAGATAAAAAATACTGCTAATGTCAATATCGCTTTAAATACAACAATTTCCCAAAATAATTTAGAAATGTCCTCTTGTCGATTATACGCAAGTGCGATTTCTCTATTCCCATACATAGCTACACCTAAGCTAGCAACTAGTACAAAATATTGTGCGATTGAATTGGTATAGTTGAAGATCCCTATTCCAGCAGGACCTAACGCCATAGATACTATAGGTATGGTTATAATTGGAATAACGATTTTCATTATCTGGAATATGGATTGATAAATGAAATTACGAGCTATGTTTTTCACTCAATCAATCCCTTCTAAAAATATCTCTAGTATAAACTTTTTCTTCAACGTCATCCAATTCTTCATCAAATCGATTGGAGATGATTACATCACTTAGATTTTTAAAATCTGCTAGTTCAGGTATCACCGGAAAACCTGAAAAATCCTTCTCATCTACAGTAGGTTCATAAACAATAACAGAAATACCTCTCGCCTTCAGTCTTTTCATTACTCCTTGAATTGAAGAATAACGAAAATTATCTGAAGCAGCTTTCATAGTCAAGCGATAAATCCCTACAACTTTGGGACTTCTAGCTAAAATTTGTTCAGTGATAAAATCTTTTCTCGTCGCATTTGCATCAACGATTGCACCAATCAAATTGCTTGGGACACCACTATAATTTGCACGCAGTTGCTTAGTATCCTTTGGTAAACAATACCCTCCATAGCCAAATGATGGGTTATTATAATGCGAACCAATTCTAGGATCTAGTCCGACACCTTCGATAATTTGCTTACTGTCTAAATCATTCGATTCAGCATACGTATCAAGCTCATTGAAATAAGCAACTCTTAAAGCTAAGTAGGTATTTGAAAACAATTTGATTGCTTCCGCTTCTGTTGAATTCGTCAATAGTATCGGGACATCATTATCATGAGCATTTTCCTTAAAAAGATTAGCAATTTCTTGTCCCCTATCTGAGTTTTCGCCAATCACGATTCTTGATGGGTGAAGGTTATCGTATAGTGCTTTACCCTCACGCAGAAATTCTGGTGAGAATATTATCCGCTCCGTTCCATACTTTTTCTTTAATTCTTCCGTGTACCCTACAGGAACGGTTGATTTGATTATAAAAGTAGCATCTGAGCGAATTGCTAAAGCTTGTTCGATTACTTTTTCAACTGATGAAGTGTTAAAATAATTCTTCTTTTCATCGTAATCTGTTGGGGTTGCAATAATTAAGTAATCACCGAAAATCACAGCTTCTTCAAAGTCTTTGATAAAATTAATTTTTAGATTATCCTTTTTTAAAAATTCACTAATTTCTTTATCCTCTATAGGAGAAATTCCTTGATTCAACTGGTCTATTTTTTCTGTTACAATATCATATGCTTTGACTGCTTCGCTTTGGCTTAGAAGTAGTGCATTTGCTAGGCCAACATAACCTAAACCGAATACTGAGATATTCATATTTAATTCTCCTCTACATAATATTTTTTATTAGATAATTGATCTGTAGACACCATAAACCAGAAAAAGAAACTTGAAATATTCACGATACTTGATAGTCCACTTTCAAATAAATAATATAATAGGTAAGTAAAAATTATTGCAGTTTTGTATTTATCAAATTTTGTAGTTTTATTTTTGTTAGTTAAAAATTTTATAACAGATGCACACCAAAGAGTTAACCCGATTAGCCCAAATTTACCAAATAACTCTACATAGGCGTTTGTTATAACCTGATATTGAGGGTGAGTTTGTAAAAAACCTCCAAAGAACAAAAAAATTAGATTATCATAACTCAATATATCTTGCCAAATACTTAATCTATGACTCGATAATGTATCTATATATGACAAAAAGTTTTTATTATTTTCAAAAATATTATTAGAGAACAATATGAGCATAATAATGATCAATATAACTAAAAACATTAAACTTTTTTGTTTTTTCTCAAAGTGAAAAATAGAAGTTATAACATAAAACAAAACAAATACTATAACTGCAAGAAATACAGCGCGACTATCTGTTAAATAAATTATATAAACGCTAATTATAGAAAAAAGTAAAGAAATTATTTTTCTATTTATACGAGTATTGCTCGTGAATGCATAATAAAATGAGAGAAGAAAAAATACTAAACAAAACTGCGCTAACTCATTGGGATTATTAAAATATGATATAAATCTATATCTATTAGATTGCAAATAATAATTATCATTGAAAAATGACAAGAAAATTGAAGGTAAAAATAAAAATAGGAATAAAGAAAGATACATTATACTCAATACTTTTTCCATTAGTTCTTTATTTATATTAGGAAAAATAATAAAAATAAATGGGAGGTAGATGACTACTAATAATATAAAACTAACTATATTAGAAATAGTAGCGTTAAAAAAAATGGGAATCCCTGAAAATACAGCTAATGTAGAGAAAAGAATAGTGTTTTCTTTACTAATTTTTATTTTACTTTTATTTAATAATATATAGACCACTATAAATATGAGTGATAAAGCAAATTTTAGAAAGTAAAAAATGGAAGACTGTGGTAATTTAGTAAACGATAATATATAAGACGAAAATAAGAGAAAAAGTAAAAGTATTAATATTTTATCTTTTTTTATTTCATTTAGCACCATAAAAATAGCTCCTATTTTCTAATTATTTTTTCGATTTTAGTAGATATTTCGTTTTTCAATTTTGAAAAATCTATTTTTGATTCCATATAATTTTTTATTTTCTTTTTCATTAATAAATGTTCTTTTTCGTCTTTATAATACAATTCTTTAATCGCTTGTCTAAATTCTTCAACATTGTCTAATGAACATACATAGCCTTCTTCCCCATTTTCAATATCATTCCAGGGCGTCTTATCACTAATTATGACAGGACAATCGTTTAATAAAGATTCCGAAATCACATGTCCGTAATTTTCGCTTTTCGTTGGAAATAAAAAAGCATCATATTGACTAAATATTGCTCCAACCATTTCATGTCTAACATTACCTTTATACTTAACTTTTATGTTTTTTGGTAGAGTAGATATTTTATCTTCACAAAGATTCCAATATTTCTTATCTTCAATTGGCCCAAAAATATCTAGAGATATTTCTTCATTGAGTGTAGTTAAAATATCAATAGCATAATCCAAATTCTTTTTAGAGACAATTCTGGACAAAAAAACTAAATGCAAACTATTGGGTTTCTTCAATCTTACATTATTATCTTCATTTGTTTTACTAGGGATATTTGTAAAAGTCAGTATAGAATCCGGTGAAAATAAGTGTTTTAATACTTCTTCTTCTTCTTGGCTAGTCGATTGGAAATATACATTTTTTCGGAACGTATAGAATAATTTGAATAACCGTAAGTATATTGTTTTTTTTAATTTCTTATTGCTCATAGCTCCGTCCAACAACTGTCCTCTAGGAGCAATGAGTATAGGAATCTTATTAGGTGTTAACAAAATTGAACTCAATAATTTATAATCAAAGAAACTATTAATATAAATCAAATCTGGATTTAACTTCTTAATTATATTTTTTATACGGCTAATCCAATTTTCTTTTTTACTCAGATATAGAACCTGTGCTTCAAATCTCGAATTCCAGCCTTCATCAATTCCGTTCAATCTTTCTTGTTCATTTAAATCATTATCTTTTGTAACAATGTAAAAATTGAAGTCTTCTTTTAACAATTCACAGAAATTTTTTATGCTTACTGGAGGTCCACCATAGTTTTGTGCTGGAAAATAACCTTCCGCTAAAATCAATATATTACTTTTCATTTTTTCCACACCACCCGATTCACATAATCGGTATAAGACAAAATAATTCGTAACACTTTCTCTGAAACATTTGACATTGAATAATCTGAGACCTTTCTCAAGGTATCATTCTCTTGTGTTTCTAACACTTCTAGACCTTGAAGGATTCTTTCTTTTTCAAGTCCAACCATCATCACACTTGCTTCTTCCATTGCCTCTGGGCGTTCATGTGCTTGACGGATATTCAATGCTTTAAAATTCAAGGTAGAAGCTTCTTCACTAATGGTTCCACTATCACTTAACACTGCTTTGGCGTTGAGCTGTAACTTATTATAGTCATTGAATCCCATCGGTTTCATTGTTTGGACCAATTGATGAAATTCGATTCCTTTCGCTTCAATCATTTTCATTGTACGAGGGTGCGTACTTACAATGATTGGTAACTGATATTTCTCAGCAATCGTATTTAGACTATCTACTAAATTCATAAAGTTGTTGTCGGAACTGATGTTTTCTTCACGATGGGCGGAAACAACAAAATATTGTCCTTTTTCCAGACCTAAACGTTGAATGATGTCAGAATGCTGAATGTCCTCGTTTCTCGAATGAAGAACTTCAAACATCGGACTTCCAGTTTTAATGATACGATCGGCAGGCAATCCTTCACGCAAAAGATATTCTCTTGCAATATCACTATACGTAAGATTGATATCTGCTGTGTGGTCTACGATTTTTCGATTCGTTTCTTCTGGCACACGTTGGTCAAAACAGCGATTCCCAGCTTCCATATGAAAAATAGGAATATGTCTTCTTTTTGCAGCGATTGCACATAGACAACTGTTTGTATCACCTAATACTAGGAAAGCATCAGGTTTTACTTCCTCTAAGATAGGATCAATCTTGATTAAGATATTTCCTACTGTTTCAATTGCTGTGCCATTTGCAGCGTTCAAGAAGTAATCAGGTTTTCTTAATTTAAAATCTTCAAAAAATACTTCATTTAATTCATAGTCATAGTTTTGACCGGTATGAACTAGCACGTGGTCAATCGCTTCTGAAGTCTCTAAACGATTGATTACTGCAGATAGTCTGATGATTTCTGGACGCGTACCTACAACGGTCATCACTCTTAATTTTTTCATTCATTAAACCTCCACATAATAAGTATCAGGATGTTCTGGATCAAATGGTTCATTGACCCACATGACGGTTACCATATCTGATTTACCTAGATTCTCAATATTGTGTGTATAACCAACTGGGATATCCACTACTTCCAGTTTTTCACTGGAAACAAAATATTCAATCACTTCATCTGAATCTATTTTTCTGAAACGAATGACTCCTTCGCCATTTACTACTAAAAATTTTTCATTTTTTGTATGAT
Source organism: Enterococcus sp. AZ095b (assembly GCF_051714725.1). Taxonomy (NCBI): domain Bacteria; kingdom Bacillati; phylum Bacillota; class Bacilli; order Lactobacillales; family Enterococcaceae; genus Enterococcus; species Enterococcus sp. AZ095b. Next base: position 1,801,473 of record NZ_JBIOSL010000001.1, read on the forward strand.
GCCAGTGATTTCCCTTAGTGATCCCTGGTTTTGAAATATTAATTGATACTTGGCCACGATCTTTTGTTCTTAAAAATTCTGTAAAAGTTCCACGATCGTCTACATTCATTTTTAAAAAATATGAAAATTCGTCTTCTGGTAAAAAACTTAAATAAGTGCTGTAAAGATTTTTTTCAATTCTTCTCGAAAAATCTGGTAAAGTTAAGCTCACTCGACTTTCTTTAAAAGAAATAATCAGTTCTTTCAATTCGCCAACAGTGATTTGATCAATTTCTCGAACAGAGCAATACCCTTTTTCCATATATGGTTTATCATTTAAACAAAAAATCAATTCATTGACTACGTCATCGATGTAACACAATTCAATCATCGCATTAGGGTCATTGACTGTCACTTCTTCATCACGAGCAATCTTGTAACAAAAAGTAGCAACTACCGTATTATAATTTGGGCGTGACCATTTACCATACAAATTTGAAAAGCGATAGATATAAACTGGTGCGCCTGTTTCCTCATGATATGATTTTAAAAGATCTTCACCAGCTTTTTTACTCTTACCGTAAGAGTTATCCAAAGAAGCTTGAATAGATGAAGAAATCATCACTGGGCATGTATTATGATATTCTTTTAGCTTTCCAAGTAACTCTGAAGTAAATCCAAAGTTACCTTTCATGAACTCGTCCTCTTCTTTCGGGCGATTCACACCTGCTAGATGAAAAACAAAATCTGCTTTTTTGCAATATTCGTCTAGTAAAGTTTTTGGTGTGTCGATATCAAAGCTGAAAATATTTTCATATCCTTCATTTTTTAATTCAGCAATCAAATTTTTACCTACAAATCCATTGGCTCCAGTTACTAAAATATTCATTTTGTGTGCCACGCTTTCAACTCTTTTTTTACATAATCCAATTCAAGGAGCTTCTCTTTGATTTCTGCTACTGATAATCGATGAGTATTATCTGAATTGTACTCACCTTCTTGTGTTAATTCTTTACTACCTTCAAAAAAGTATTTATCGTAATTCAAATCACGCGTATCCGCAGGCACACGATAAAAATCACCCATATCTTTAGCAACTAGATACTCTTCTTTGGTAAGCAAAGTTTCATATCTCTTTTCGCCATGGCGTGTTCCAATCACATGGACTTCGTTATCTACATCAAATAATTCAATGATTGCTTGAGCTAAATCCCCAACAGTTGAGGCAGGTGATTTTTGAACCATGATATCGCCAGCTTTGGCATTCTGAAATGCAAAGATGACCAATTCTACAGCTTCGTCTAAACTCATTAAAAAGCGAGTCATTCCTGGATCAGTTACTGTCAGTGGCTTACCCTCTTTGATTTGCTCAATAAATAGTGGAATGACCGAACCACGAGAAGCCATGACATTTCCATAGCGAGTCCCACAGATCGTTGTTCGTTCATCCGCTACTGTTTTCGCCTTAGAAACGAAAACTTTCTCCATCATTGCTTTAGAGATTCCCATGGCATTGATTGGATAAGCTGCTTTATCTGTAGAAAGACAAATCACTTTTTTTATCCCCATCTCAACAGCTGCTGTAACTACATTATCCGTTCCGATAATATTTGTTTTTACAGCTTCCATTGGAAAAAATTCACACGATGGTACTTGTTTAAGCGCAGCAGCATGAAAAACATAGTCTACTCCGTACATAGCGTTTTTAACACTGTTGATATCTCGAACATCACCGATATAAAACTTTAATTTGTCATTATTGTATTTCTTTCTCATGTCGTCTTGTTTCTTTTCATCACGAGAAAAAATACGTATTTCTTTAATATCAGAATCTAAGAATCTTCGCATCACCGCGTTACCAAATGAACCAGTTCCACCGGTGATCAATAATACTTTGTCTTTAAACATATTTACTCTTCTCCTCTAAAGTGCTGCATGATCGTATTGTAAGTTTTTTTTACCTCATAATTTTCTTTCAAATACATATATGCATTCTCACCTAAAATTCTTCGTTCTTGTTTATCCAACAACTGAATAATATTATTTCTAAAAGACTCTATATCTCCATGTTCGGACCAAAATCCTAACTGTCCATTCATAATTATATCTCTCAAATCAGTATGTTTATCTGTCGCTGCCAATATTGGAATTTTGCTATTCATATATCCTAAAATTCGAGAAGGTATATTGGGAATTGTAAATCGTTTATCTAAAAATACTAATCCAACATCAGCAATCTGTTCTATCTTTTCATATTCTTCTTTTGGAAGCTGGTCTAACAAAATAGCATTGCTCGGTTGATTATCCAAGAAAAATTTTTCTAGTTTATATCTTTCTGTTCCATTACCAGCGATAATAAAAAAAGTATCTTCTATCTGTTCTTGTTTTAAATATTCAATTAGAAAGTCAATTCCTTGAGGTTTCCCAAGATTTCCTCCAAACATAAAAACAATAGATTCTTTATTTATATTAAGTTCTTCTTTGCGTTTTTCTCGTTCTTTTTTATTTATTGCTATTTCACGTATCTCAATTGTATTAGGATTGATTTCTACCTTTGAATTTTTTATCTCTGGATTGTGATTAATTAAATAATCAAGATTACCTTGGGACATGCAACCTATATGATCAGATATCTGATATAATTTTTTTTCTTTATTTCGAAAGAACTGGTGAACCAAACTCTTGTTTCTGATCATTTGTAAATCTACAGCATTTTGAGGAAATATATCTTTTAATAATAAATATGCTTTTGCATTATCTCTTTTTTTAACAAACGAAACAACTTTCTCGAATGTAATAGGAGGTGTAGCATACAGTACTAAATCAAACTTTTTATTTTTTGTATACCGCTTTATTGCGTTTATATAATGCTTCTCTATCATAGATTGACTGATTGTTTTTTCAATAGGATTTGTTTTTTGGAAATTCCCAGTTTTAACCTTAATAAGAGTAACACCATCCACTTGTTCAACTATTGTTTTACCTATTTTTTCTCTACGTTGAATTGGCGTAATAACTGTTACATCATGGTTTTCTGCTACAAATTCTCTAAGTAAATCAGTATAAATCCCAGATTGGTCTATATTATTTATTTTTGAAACAGTTATAAAGAGTATATTCATAAAGCACCTCTTATTTTTCAATTAAAATTTGTTCACTGTATTTCATCATATAAATATCTTCTTTGTAGTAAAAAATATCTTGTTTTTCTAATCTCTTACCTAAACTATTCTCAATTAAATATTTAGTAAAATTTACACCGGATTCATATGCATGAGGATAGCCACCTCCGAATCGTGGGTTAACCTCTGATAAATAAAATTCGCCATCTTTTTCAAACAAGTCAAAATCATTCGGACCAGCTAACCCTGGAGAGTTTGCCACAAATTTTTCAATTATTTCCTTTGCCTGTTGAATATGAATAGATTTAGATTTGTCTGTTTCACCCGCACGCATTCTTAGTTTTTCTTTCACAAATATGTCTATCACTTCACCGGTAAAGATATCAATATAACAATCAATACCATATTCTTTCCCATTCATATTCTCTTGAATCATTAGAGGTGTTTCTGAAGTCTTAAAAAGTATTTCTAGATGTTCGATACTATGGATCAATCCGACTCCGATGCTAGCACTTCCACATATAGGCTTAACAAAAACTGGCAGACTGACTTCACCTTTTTTATAAGCAAACAGAAAGTTATCATAATTAAAATAACTTTTCGGTGTATTGATTCCTAATTCAAGAAGTTGATTGTACATCATCTCTTTATTTAAACACATTTGGGCCATATCATAAGAAGGTGCAAAAACTGTTATATTATTATCTTCAAATAATCGGCGATTCTTGGATAATATCTCCATCTCTGTATCAATTAAAGAGAATATTGCATGTATGTCGTTATCCTGACAGATTTTTAGAATTTCTTTGAGATATACCTCACTAGTGAAGGGCGGAACAATAAAATAGTCGTCACACATATAAAGTGCGGGTGCTAAAAAGTTACTATCCGTTCCGTAAACTTTCCCACCGTTTTCTAAAAGTTCTCTTTTAAAGTATTCAACTATTTTGTTCCTTGTTCCGCAACTTAGTATTAAAATATTCATTCTAGATCTCCCTATAAAAACTTTTCTCGTATTTCTACATCACAGTATTTTCCCTGTATATAACGATCTTCTTTCTTTACGCCAACCAATTTATAAGAGTTTTTTTCCCAAAAGCTTACTGCCCCTATATTTTCACTAACTACTGATAAAGAAATTTTTCTAATATTCAAATAGTTTTTAGCATACTCTTCGATCAACTTTAGTGCATCAGTCCCAATACCCATATTAAGATAATCCTCATCTCCAATATATAAGCCTACTTCACAATTCCGGTGAATATTATTGATATCATATAGTCCTATTAGTCCAATGGGGAGATTGTTTTTTGCATTCAAAATAATAAACCGGTAATTTTTTTCTGTGATTCTACATAATTGAGGTAAAAATTCATTTAATTCAAAAAATGATTGAGGTTTAAACCCGCCCCCTAAATATTTGAATACTTCCTCTGAATTTTTCCATTTGTACAGGTGTTTACCATCTTCTATTTCCATCGGTCTGAGTTTGATACGCTCATTCTTTATCACGTGTGATTTTCCCTTCATCGTAAATATCCTGTATTTTAAATACCTTTAAAATTGTTTTATAAATTATTTTTAAATCATTAGTAAAAGATATTTCTTCTATATATTGTAAATCAATTTCTATACGCTTATCCCAGCTTACAGAATTTCTTACAGTACATTGCGCCAAACCTGTAATACCAGGTCTGACAGTGAATCGTTTCTTGGCCCATTCTGGGTAAGCATCAAATCCATCATAAGGAAAATAAGTAACTGGCGGTCTAGGTCCTATAAGTGACATATCACCGATAATGATATTTATTAGTTGTGGCAGTTCATCCAAACCAGTCTTTCTTAAAAATCCTCCAACTTTGGTAATCCTATTATCCGAAGCAGTCTTAATCGTTAATCCATCACCTATAGTTTCTGCTCCAACACACATTGTTCTGAATTTATAGATAAAGAAATTCTCTCCATTTAGTCCCAATCTTTTCTGTTTAAAAAAAACTGGTCCTTCTGAAGTTGACTTTATTAAAATTGACAAAATTATAATTATAGGAGAGCAGATTATTAATACTATTATAGATATACACACATCTAGTACTCTCTTAAATATCTGTTTGTATAGGTTCATTTTGTACAACTCCCTTTATTACCAAGCATACTTTTAATATATCTTCATCAGTCATTTTGGTATCGGATGGTAGACAAATTCCTTTATTAAATAGATTTTCCGCATTTCTATTACCAATATAATCGAAATCTTTAAATATAGGTTGTAAATGCATAGGTTTCCAAATAGGTCGCGCTTCAATATCTTCAAGAGCCAATGCATCCATGATTTTAGTGGGATCAACACCTTCTACTAAAATAGCGCTCAACCAATAGTTAGGTTTATCCCAACTATTTTCAGGCATAAATGTAATGGCTGAAAAATCAGCTAACTCCTGTTTATAAAAATCATATATATATCTTTTTTTGTCGATTCTTTCCTGAAGTACTTTCAGTTGACCTCGACCAATTCCAGCAGCTACGTTACTCATTCTATAGTTATAACCAATTTCACTATGTTGATAATGTCTAGCATTATCACGTGATTGTGTTGCCCAGAATCTAGCTTTATCTATTTTTTCCTTTTCATTAGAAACAAGCATACCACCACCAGAAGTAGTAATTATTTTATTACCATTGAAAGAATAAATACCATATTTACCAAAAGTACCTGTATATTGGTTTTTATATTTTGTCCCTAAGGATTCAGCCGCGTCTTCAATTAACGTAACATTATACTCTTTACAGATTGCAATAATCTCATCTAATTCAGCAGATAATCCATATAAATGGACCACGATCACAGCTTTTGCATGAGGATATTTTTCCAAACCCTCTCTTAATGCCTTAGGATCCATGTTCCATGATTCCATGTTACTATCTATAAATACCGGGACAGCATCTTGGTAAATAATAGGGTTCGCCGTTGCTGAAAAGGTTAAAGATTGGCAAAGTACTATATCTCCTTTTTCAACACCTGCTGCTTTTAAAGCTAGATGAATCGCCGCTGTTCCAGAAGATAATGCCGCAGCATATTTTACCTGCACAAATTCTGCTAGCTCTGATTCAAATCCATCTACATTTGCTCCTAATGGGGCAATCCAATTTGTATCAAATGCTTCTTTCACGTAAGCTTGTTCATATCCTTCATCACTCATATGTGGTGAAGACAACAATATCTTCTTTTTCATTTTTATCTCCTATCATCTATTTACTCGAAGCCCTTGCAAATGCTACGACTTCTTTTGCTAGTTGTTTGTCATCGTCGGATAAACCTGTTACAAATTCCATGACTTCTTGGATCGGGTAACCTTTGATATTCCCTACAAAAATCTTTTCATACACCTGTTCATCATTTCGTTCTTTGTCCAACAACAGTTCTTCATACAATTTTTCGCCAGGTCGGATGCCTGTTTCGACGATTTCGATTTCTTCTTCAGTGTAACCACTCAAGCGGATCATATTTCGTGCAAGATCTAAAATTTTGACTGGTTCACTCATATCTAAGACAAAGATTTCGCCACCTTTTGCTAATGCACCCGATTGGATGACTAAACGGCTTGCTTCTGGGATTGTCATAAAGTAACGGGTCATCCGAAAATCGGTGATCGTGATGGGTCCGCCTTTTGCGATCTGTTCTCGAAAAACAGGGATTACGCTTCCGCGAGAGCCCAAGACATTCCCAAATCTTACGGCCGAAAACTTGGTACTGTTTTCTTCATTTAAGCCTGTGACGATCATTTCTGCGATTCGCTTCGTGGCTCCCATCACATTTGGTGGGTTATTGGCTTTATCGGTGGACACCATGACAAAGTTTTTGACATTCGCTTCTTTGGCAGCTTCTGCTACATTTTTTGTTCCTTTGATATTGTTTTTTACTGCTTCTCTTGGGTTATATTCCATCAAGGGCACATGTTTATGTGCTGCTGCATGATAGACGATATCTGGCTGATGTTCTTTCATGATATGGAAGATCTTTTCACGGTCTTGGATATCTGCAATAATTGGAATGATTTCTGTTTTATTATAAGAGGGGTCTCCTGATAGTTCGCGATGAATCAAATAGATCGAGTTTTCACCATGTCCTAATAAGAGTAATTTTTTTGGCGAAAAAGCAAGTACTTGACGACAAATCTCTGAACCAATAGAGCCTCCAGCTCCGGTAACAAGTATGACTTTTTCTGAGATGTGTGATTTTAGTTTATCTAAATCTAATTTGACTTCTTCTCGTCCTAACAAGTCGACCACGTCGATTTCTTTCAGGCGAGAAACATTGATTTTCCCTGATGCGATTTCTTCAATCGAAGGCATGGTATTCATCTTGACTTCTTTTGATTCGATAAGATGGAAAATTTCACGAATTCTTTTTCGTGGCAAGGAAGGTATCGCGATCGTCACCATATCGATCGACAATTCGTCGATCAATCTTGGTAAGTCCTTGGTATTCCCTATGACTTTTATCCCAGACAAATATGTTTTATATTTGTTCGGATCATCATCCACAAAGCCAATCACTTCCAAATCGTTGATTGCTTTTGAACTAAGAATACTATTGTATAGAATACGTCCGCCTTCGCCAGCTCCAATAATTAGTGTTCTGTGTTTGTTTAGTGGCGATTCTTGACGCTGTGTTTTATGTTCGATATATATACGCCAGAATAAACGACTGCTGATGATGAGAAACATAGATAAGATGTAAGTTAATAATTGTAATCTAAGGCTGATTTTTTGCATAAACAAATATTGGATGATAAATGATGAAATAACGGTACAAGTAATGGCTGAAAAAATAGCTGCCATCTCATTTAAATTCGTATATCGATTGATTCGCGTGAATGTTTTGAACAGCATGCCATATCCAATGTAAAAAATTAGTGATACGCCTAAATTCACGGCTAAGTAATCTTGATCGATACCAACAAATGGTGTCATAAAATAATAGCTTGATAATATAGAGATGCCTAATAAAAAACTATCAACCAAAACTAAAATGATTACTTTTCTTCTTCTAGTAAGTTCAAACAACCCCTGCGCCCCCTAAAACTTTTATACAATAGGTCGAAAATCTTTTGCATGCACTTGCTCCCCATTGATGATGTCTCTTGTTACTTGATCCATTTCTTCGATGACTGTAGATCCAAATTTTTTCTCTACGATACTATATGCTTTTTCCATATAAAAATCCCGATCTTTTCGACTATGGGCATCTGAGGCAATCATCTGGACAAGCCGATGTTGAACCAGTTCCTCACTTAACTTCTTGATCTGTTTGCCATAAACACCTGCAATACTCGGTGCAGTCAACTGCGCCAAACACCCCATATTCAAGTAGGGTAATAATAGATTAGGACTTTCTTGGAAAACGCGGTTCCGCTCAGGATGGACAATGATTGGTACGATCCCCATCTGACGTAATTCATAAAACAAACTTTCTGTGTATTCGGGAATGCTGTTTGTTGGTAGCTCAGCTAGCAAATAGCGATCGGCGACATCTGCAAAAAGAATCTTGCCACTTTTAATTTCATCGATCAAATTACTTTTTATTCGAACTTCTTGTCCTTCAAATAAAGTTAGGGGGATGGACTGTCGATCGAGTTCTTTTTGCAAGTCTTCGACAGCTAGTAATACATCTGCTTTTTCATTGGTGAAACGTTGATTATGATGAGGGGTGCATAAAATGTGGGTGATTCCTTGTCGAACAGCTTCTTCTGCCATGGCGATCGATTCTTTGACCGTTTTTGGTCCGTCATCTATACCAGGTAAAATATGACAATGTAAATCAATCATTTTTGCTCACTTCCTCATCAATAGTAATAATAATTAAAATCTGCATTCTTCTTCGCACCGTTGTAAACAACACCTAAAATCGTTGCTTGTGCAATGGCTAGCAGTTCTTTCGCTTTGATTAATTCTTGTTTCATTGTTTTGCGTTCTCGGACGACTAAAAGTGTCCCATCTGTTTTTGCGGCTAAGATCTGAGCATCAGTGACTGTTGCAATGGGTGGTAAATCAAAAATGATCAAATCAAATAATGCTTTTAGTTGTTCGATCACTTCTTCCATTCGTTTCGAATCAAGTAGTTCGGATGGATTCGGTGGTTTCGGTCCACTTGTCATGACCCAAAGATTTTCGACGGAACTGGTATGATAATATGATTCCGGTCTTCCTTCACGATCGCCTAAGAAATTACTTAATCCATTGACATTTGGCAATTGAAAAGTCAATGCTACACTTGGTTTTCTCAAATCAGCATCAACCAGCAAAACTCTTTTGCCACTATTTGCGAATACGACAGCTAAGTTAGCAGCTGTTGTTGATTTTCCTTCACCTGGACCAGATGAAGTCACGACCATCGTCTTCAATTCACGATCGACAGAAGCAAATTGGATATTTGAACGGATCGTCCGATATTGTTCGGAAACCATGGCATTTTTATCGGTAATGCTGAGGAGTGAAACAGGTAAAATAGTGTTTTTCTTCATAAATACTTCTCCTTATACACGTTTTCGTGAACGACGGCTTTCTCTTTGTTCAGTTGTTTCAATCGTTTCGACTTCTGCTGGTTGAAACATACGGCCGTTTTCAAGTTCTTTCTTCGTCATTTCATTGACATCTCCAAGTATCGGCAATCCTAATTCTTCTGTGACAAAACGTTCATCTTTAACTGTTTTATCTAACAACTCTAGAAGAAAGGCTAATCCGACTCCAATCATCAAGCCAAGTAACCCACCAATAACTACGTTCAACATGTTATTTGGTGAAACAGGTGTAGGATTGCTTTGTGCTGCAGAAGTGATCGTCACTTTATTGACATTCAATACGTCCGTTGCTTTTGATTGGAAAACTTGTGCTGTGACGTTGGCGATATCCGTCGCATGATCTGGATTATCAACAGTTGCAACGATTTGGAACATTTGTGAGTTTTGTGATTGATTGACACTGATCACCGATTTCAACTCACCCTTTGTAAGACTTTGTCCATAATTTTGTTCAAGTTCTCTTTGAACATCATTGATGACAACATCACCTAAAATCATATCTTTGTAAGTATTGATCAACAATACGTTAGCGTTGACATCTTGTAGATTCGTATTCGTATTTTCTGCTTTTGACTGAACGATCATCTCAGCTGATGAACTGTATTTAGGTGTGATCAAAAAGAACGTGACTCCAGCAGCTAATGCAAATCCGGCAAGCGTGGTCGCAAGAATCAGCAACCAGCGCTTTCTTAAAATCTCAAATAATTCTCCTAGACTAATCGTTTCTTCCATGTTTTCTCCACTTTCTATCGTTAATATCTTTTCTTAACTTTTCGTCTTCTTAATAGTTCGCTCAACATCCAGATGATGAAACTACAAATAATGAGCACGATTCCCCATTGGATAAATGTTACAATAAAGTTGCTTAGATACGTAGTTAAAAAATGATAGAGCGACTTTGAATTGATGCCGATACGCTCGACCATTTTTGAAAGGTACACAAAAAGAGGTAACGCTAAAAGCATTAGACCAGCGCCACCCACTGCATAACTTAAATAGCGTAACGCACGATGGAAAAAACGTGTGTCGATTGCAATGATCGCAATCACTAATAATGCAGAAACTGTCATTGTAAAGAAGATCAATAAGGTCAGCGTTCTTTTATACCCCATCACTTGCTTCCCATAGGTCAAAAGATAAGGGATCTCAATATATTCACTATAGGTTTCGATGGCAGATTTTTTTAGATTGTCAATCGATTGTTGCGTTTCTGCATTGATTTCATAATTGTTTTCTTTCGCATAATCTTCGACTTTTTTCTGGATGATTTTGTCTACATCCTCTGTCCGTTCAATCAAAAAAGGAATGTCTGTATAAATGGTGCGAATATAGTGTTCAACATTCGATTGTACATAAGCTTGAGGAACAGTGTCTGCCAATACATCTGCAGGAATATTGCTTCCTCGACCTAGATCGCTGATTCTTTGATTGATCTCAGAGGTGATCGTTTCTGAATAATTGGCTTCTTCCATGGCTTTTTCCATAAACTGTTGGTTGAACAACGTTAGTCTCAATACAACTAACGTCATGCCGGCAAACAAACTCAAAGAACAAATAAAAGTAAGTAGCCAACGAGACCCTTTTTGCATGAATTTTTGCGTACTCATGATTTCCTCCTATTTATTAGGATTGATCAACGGACCTTCAACTAACTCACAGATAACAAAAAGTCGTTCATCCGTCATGCCTAAACTATCAACAGGATAGCATGTATAAAGAAGCAGTATTGGTTTATCTTTTTGACTGATCAATTCATTGATTTCCGGATCATCTTTATGACGAATCACCATTTCTTTTACTTGATAGCGGTAATTCGCATAGGTCGTCTTAGCTGTCACGATATCATTTGTTTGAATACCGCTTAGCTTACCAAACCCATCAACATTGTGCCCACCGACTAGTGACGTTCCAGTCTCACCTATGTAGACAGAACCCATATATTGTCCCGCACCTTTTCTTAATATCTCATCGGTATCTCCAAAATACAAAGGCACATTCAGATCTAAAGAATCTACCATGATGTCACCATAGCGTTCGCCACCTCTAGGGTAAGCGATACTGCTAGATGCCAGTTCATTGTTCTCATCTTTAGCGACATCTTCTTCTTTTACAGCTTCAAAGCTTTGTTCTTGCGTTTCGAATGTTGGAACATCTGAAAGTAAAAACAAATTTAAAGAAGAAGTGGCAAAATGAATGACAGGTCTTCCTATGACGTACATTAGAGAATAACCAGCTGCCAAAAAAAAGACAGGGACAAAAAGCATTGCCCCTAGTCTCTTAAGAAGCTTGCGCTTTTTACGCAATCTTTGTCTTTCTTCCTACTACAACCGCACCTGCTGCGACTAATAGTAATGAAGCAATTGCCATTGCACTAGCGGTATAATTACCACCTGTTTGTTTAATTGGAGAACTAGTGCTAAAAGCTGGTGAAGTTGTTCCATCAGCATTTTTTGCACCGATTTGGATATCGCTACCATTCCAACTTAGTACAACTAATCCCAACGCGTCAGCAACTCTCGTTACCTCTTGTTGGATTTGCATGATGATATCCCGCGGTAAAGCACGAATCAAATCATCAAGCGTGTTGATTCCTGTCATATCGATTGTTACTGAACCTAACAGATTACGCACATTTTGAATACCTGTAACGGCAGTTTCTACTTGTGCATCCGTTAAATCATTTTGTTTCAAATGGTTTTCGGCTTGTGTAATGTAAGTATCAGGGACAGTGAATTCTTTTCCTTGAATACTTACTGGTGCTTTTAACAAGTCTAGGATCTGTTGCTCATTCGCAGAAATCGCGCCAGCGGCATCTACAGGAACAGTGAACAATAATGCAGTGAAAAATACAACTAAATATCCGACAAACTTTTTCATCCATTCGACCTCCTTTGCATTTTATTGTGAAGGCTTTCAGCCTTCAGATAAAACATTATAGAAAATAACATTATTCATTTTATTTTCTACATTTCTTATACTATCACATAGAGTTAGCTGACACAATTTATATAACCTAAGTAAATTTATGTTTTTTTGGGCCTATCAGCCATGTTGATATTAAGTGTATAAAAAAGGATAAGATTCCCATTCCCTAGCAATTTTTACCACAGCATAGATTATATTCATATAATCTTTTTATATGCGAATATCTAGGTTAAATGTCAGGTGATTTACCTGACATTTTCCAAGGACTCACCTAACACTAAACCTGGTTCTGCATTCAGTCGATAATCAGCAAGATGCCCTTTTCGCCATTCGACAGATGCAGCGGCTCCGATCATTGCCGCATTGTCCCCACAAAGACGTAATGGTGGTACGATCAGTTCCAATTCAGGTAATTCTGTGGCTAAATTTTTTCTCAAACTTTCTCTTAGTCCTTGATTAGCAGCAACACCGCCTGCAAGGATTAATTGCTTCACCGGATAAATTTTGCAAGCACGTATCGTTTTTGTTACCAAGACTTCGACAACACTGGCTTGAAAACTCGCAGCAAGGTCTGCTCGATCTAATTCTTCCCCTCGTTGCTCCGCGTTGTGGACTAAATTGATAAATGCACTTTTTAAGCCACTGAAACTAAAATCATAGTTATCTTCGCGAAGCATTGCCCGAGGAAAGTGGTAGGCATCTTTCCCTTGATGGGCTAATTCATCGATTTCTTTTCCACTTGGATAGCTCAATCCTAAAACACGTCCTACTTTGTCGTAGGCTTCTCCAGCGGCATCGTCTCTTGTTTCACCGATGATCTCATAAGCGCCATCTTCTTCCATATAAACTAACTCCGTGTGCCCTCCACTGACCAACAACGCCATCAATGGAAATTCATACGCTTTTTCGAAGCGGGCGGAGTAAATATGTCCTGCCATATGATTGACAGGGATCAATGGCAGATGATTTGCCCAAGCAAAAGCCTTTGCTGCTGAAATACCGATGAGTAATGCCCCCACAAGGCCTGGTCCTTCTGTGACAGCAACCGCGGTAAGTTGTTCGGCGGTCACGCCTGCTTCCACCAACGCTTCTTCAAGACATAAAGTAATTTGCTCTACATGATGGCGACTGGCCACTTCAGGTACGATCCCGCCAAAGCGTTTATGGCTGTTGATTTGAGAGGCAACGATATTTGATAAGATTTCTTGCCCATCTTTCACGACCGCTACGCTTGTTTCATCACAGCTTGACTCAATTGCTAAAATCAATTCTGTTTGTTTTTCATTCATGGTTTCATCACCTCTGTTTTTAGCTTTGTACACATGATGACCGCATCCTCGACCGGATCATGATAGTAGGCTTTTCGTTTACCTACTTGGCGGAATTTTTCTGATTCGTAAAGGTGTTGGGCAGCAATATTTGACTGTCGTACTTCTAAAAAAACACTATGCGCTTGGTTAGCTTTTTCTCGTTGCAGCATCTCTTGTAATAATTGTCTTGCTACACCTTTGTGTTGTTCAGCAGTCAGAACTGCAAGATTCGTCACTTCTACTTCATCAAGTACTTTGGCATATCCAATAAAGCCAATGATTTCCTCTGCTTGATGAAGGACTAAATAATTGGTTTGCGGTTGTTGGATATCAGACAAAAATTGCTCTTTTGTCCAAGGTGACCCATTTAAAAAAGCATCGTCACTGACTTGCCAAAGCGCTTGGGCTAATTTTGTATCATTGAAAGCTGTTTTTTCTTCAATCACTTTATTTCACTCTTCTTTTAATAGTTTTACCATATCTAAGGCATCTTCATTCGTTTCTGTATAATACCCTTTTTTTACTTTTCTCGATTGGAAGCCTAGTTTTCTGTATAAGCGTTGGGCATTCTGATTACTGATCCGTACTTCTAATGACATGGTCTCGCATTGATTCATCCGTGCGAATGTCTCGATCTCGTTGATTAAATAGGTACCGACACGCTGCCGTTGGTAACTCGGACTGACCGCAATGTTTGTGAGATGGCAATCGAGTCCTAATACTCTGGATCCAACAAAGCCGAATAATTCTTCTCGATCGAATATCCCTAAATATAAAGTCATGAATGGGGAAGTCAGCTCTGAGATGAACGCACTTTTTGTCCAAGGTAATTCCCCCAAATAAACTTCCCGTTCGATACTTAACAACGCCTTGACATCATCAACTGTCAGTTCCCGTATTTGAAATTGCTTTTCGCCTACAGTGACCGTTTTCTCTGGATAATCTGCTTTTTCTTGAAGCATGGTCCGTAGATAGGCTTTAAATTTTTTCAACATAGCTTTCTTCTCCTGGCGTATGTGTCTCCAACCATTTTTCTTCTGCTTCCACTCGTTTTAAGTAACGTGGTAAAAAGGCTTGGATATCGTTGACCGGATTACTTGAAGCCCCTAATTGCGCGACGACAACTCCACTAGGAATATCCCAAAGTGGCAAGGAGTTACGCTTAGCATCAGGTATTGATTCAGCGATTTCTGAGTTGAATTTGTGGCAATCGCTACCGACAAAAGTGATCGATCCATCCATTTGTTTTAATTTTTCGGTTAATTCTACGAAAGCAATATGTCTGTCCTCTAGAACGTTTTCTAATGTTCCATGATGCCAGCGATAGGCACCAGCATAAACATTTTTTCTTCTCGCATCAAACATCGGTACAATGATTCCTTCGATTCCTACGCAATTTGCTGCAAGTACAGCAAGACTGGAAACACCAACCAATTCTTTATTTAAAGTATATGCTAATGTCTTGGCAGTTGTGACACCGATTCTCAATCCTGTATAAGAGCCTGGACCACTTGACACAGCAATTCGATCGATTTGTTCTGGTGTGAGTTGGCAATCTGAGATCAATTGATCCAACGCTGGCATCAACGTCAGACTATGATTTTTCTTTCTATTGATTTGGATTTGACCTAACACTGTTTCGTCTTCCAATACGCCAACAGCTAAGGTTTGATTTGCTGTATCGATCCCTAATGTAATCATTTGACCGTTCCCTTCTACTACTCTAATGTCGTTTATCATTGTAGCATACTTCGAGGTAAAAAAGGGGAGGAAAAATCAAGTTTGGCTCTCGCCGCTGTCGAAATTTCCACCCCTATACTTAGGTTGATAATCGTCTATTTGATCGTAGATTGTTTTGTTGATTCTCGTAAAATTAGTTCTGTCGCGATCGTGATTTTTCTTGCAACCGGTGCAGTACTATGGATTAACTGGGTCAATGTCTCAACTGCCAACTCCCCCATCCATTCGGTGTACACTTTGACTGTAGAGAGGGGTGGTGAGACATACTTTGCCACGCTGATATCATTGAAGCCAATCACTGAGATATCTTGCGGAATAGTCAATCCTGCTTCTTTGATTGCCTTCAATGCACCAATTGCTAATGCATCATTCGCAGCAAACAACGCATCCGGTAATTCCTTTTCTTGCAATAAAAAATCATGAACAGCTTGATATCCTGCCTCCACTGAAAAATCCGCTTCAATGATCTTTCCTGTGAGGTTCTTTTCTTCACTGATCAGTTTTTGAAAAATTGCCGTTCTAGGATCAGTCACCGGTGTTCGGTGTTGCTTCGTGTACTCTTTTCCGGCTAACATCACGAGTTGTTTGACTTCTTCTTGTAAGAAATGATCCATCACTAAGCGAAGACTCGACTCAAAATCAACGACTAATGAATCGATGCCAAATTTTGTGCCATCTGAATCGACAAGTAAAAGGTTCTCTTGCGTACGTTTCAATTCTTTCAATTGCTCTTCGTCAAACTTTCCTAAAGCAATCGTTCCATCTGCAGATTGCTCACTGATGGCATCCCATGTTTCCTTGATAAGGCGAATATTCGCTTCTTCCGCTTTTTTTTCGATTCCTAAGCGTATAGAAAGATAATAAAGATCTTCTAATTCTTCTTGTGTATCATACCATTGGATCAATTTGATCGTTTGTTTTTCAGAGGCTAGATTCTTATGATGTTTTTTATAATTCAAGTGTTCAGCTACTTCAAAAATTTTTTGTTTCGTTTCCATTCCTACTGACAATTTCTCATCATAATTCAGCACTCTTGAGACAGTGGCAGGAGAAACTCCCGCCAACTGAGCAATATCTTTGATTGTGGCCATTCGTTTCCCCTCCTGTAAGTGACCGATGCTTATAATGTTTCAGTAAAGCGCAAGAACGCAGCTCTTCCTTGTTCGTCCCGTTTGAAGACACCGGCATCTTCTAAAACTCTGGCGAAGACTTGCCCAACAGCATTTTGGATAACAACTGTCGCAGTCTCTTCAGTCAAATCAGGATTTGCTTGTTTTAGCTGTTCTGCCCATTCACGATGGTAGTCCGCGACTTGATTTTCTTCACCCAGTAGATATTGCTTCACTTCTTCCAATTCTGGTTTTAAGCGTGGCGGCAACACAGCCAACCCCATAACTTCGATCAAGCCAATGTTTTCTTTTTTGATATGTTGGATATCACGATGAGGATGGAAAATCCCTTCAGGATATTCTTCGGACACATTGTTGTCGCGCAATACTAAGTCGATTTCAAAGTAATCATCTCTTCGACGAGCAATCGGCGTGATCGTGTGGTGTGGCGTACCATCTGCTGAATAGGCGATGACTGATACTGATTCATCTGAATAGTTCTGCCATTTGTTTAAGACCGCATCTGCTGCTTCTACTAATAAATCTTTATCGGGCGACTGTAACCGGATCACCGACATCGGCCATTTGACGATCCCTGCAATCACCTGCGGATACTCGCTTAGCTTGATCAATTTCTCCATCGGCGCTTTTGCCATCGGAAATTCGTGACGTCCAGCTTGATAATGGTCATGTGAAAGGATCGATCCACCAACGATCGGCAAATCAGCATTTGAACCTACGAAATAGTGTGGTAAGACTTCAGTGATCTTCAACAACCGAGCAAACGTTTCTTTAGTGATGCGCATTGGTCGATGTTCTTCTGATAAAATGATCGAGTGTTCATTGTAGTAGGCATAAGGCGAATACTGAAATCCCCAACTTTCTCCGTCTAAGTTCATTCGGATGATTCGATGATTGGTTCGTGCTGGGTAATTCAACCTTCCTTTGTACCCTTCATTTTCCATACATAACATACACGATGGGTAATTGACTTGTACCGCTTTTCTTTCTGCAGCAATTTGTTTTGGCTCTTTTTCAGGTTTAGATAGATTGATCGTGATTTCCAACTCCCCATATTCAGACGGATAAGTATACACGATATTTTTTGCGATGGCTCGTGTTTTGATATAGTCATTGTTGCGGCTCAACTGATAAAAATAATCCGTTGCTTCTTCTGGACTTTTTGAATAATGTTGAGCAAAAAAAGCATTGACAACAGAAGGTGGTGGCGTCAAGAAATCCATCAATTGTGCCTCAAATATTTCTCGGTCAGCTGTTACATCCGTCACCAAGCCATTTTCTTTTGCTTGTTCAACTAAACGATCCAATAGATCGACCGATTCTTCTTGCACTGGACGTACTTCAAAAGAGTCGCCGGCTTCTTCGCCAATAAGACCTAAAATACGATTTTGTAAGTAGATACGGTCCATTTCCATCCAACCACCAGACGCGATTGCTAGTGTGACAAAATCTGCAATTGTTTGACTAATCGTCATTTTCTTCCACCTACTTTTCATACCCGTTAGGATGGCTTTCATGCCATGCCCAAGCAGTTTTGATGATTTCTTTCACATCTGTATATTCAGGTGCCCAGCCAAGGATTGCTCTCGCTTTTTCACTTGACGCTACTAAACGACTTGGATCACCTGCTCTTCGTGGTGCGATTTTCGCAGGGATATCACGGCCTGTGACTTCTCGTGCTGCTTCTAGCATCTCTGTGACTGAATAACCTTTGTTACTTCCCAAGTTGAAGAAGTTGCTTTCATTTCCAGCTTTTAAATATTCTAAAGCTAAAATATGCGCAGCAATCAGATCTTCTACTTGTACGTAATCTCTGATACATGTTCCGTCTGGCGTATCATAATTATCCCCATAGATTGCTAATGACTCTCGTTGGCCTAAAGCTACTTGTAAAATGATCGGCACTAAATGAGTTTCGGGCGTATGATCTTCGCCGATCGACGCATCATTCTTAGCTCCTGCTACATTAAAATAGCGCAAAGCCACATAACGCATGCCATATGCTTCGTCACACCATTTCATCATTTTTTCCATCATCAACTTACTTTCGCCATAAGGATTTTTCGGATTCGTTGGTGACCCCTCTGTAATTGGCGATTCTTTTGGCTCACCGTAAGTCGCAGCTGTTGAAGAAAAGACAATCCGTTTCACATCAAACTCGTGCATTACTTCTAATAATACTTGCATGCCATAAACATTATTATTGAAGTAGACTAAGGGTTTTTCAACTGATTCACCGACTAACGAGCTCGCTGCAAAGTGCAAGACGCCCTCAATCGTTTCTTTTTGGAAAACTCCGCGTAAAAATTCTTTGTCACGAATATCGCCTTCATAAAAACGTGCATCAGTATGAACTGCTTGACGATGTCCTGTCAAAAGATTATCCACGACTGCTACATCATAGCCCTTTTCAATTAATTGATCGACGGCATGGGAACCAATATAGCCTGCTCCGCCTAATACTAAAATTGTCATGTTAAGACTCCTTTATCCATATAATTATATTCGTTATTTATTTTAACAAAAGTGATGATCAGAAAACAGGGACTTTTTTTTGACAAAACCTTCTTTCATTTTATTTAGTAAATTTATAATAAAACATTTAGTAAATTTTTTCAACATTTTCTTGTAAAGGGTTTCAAATAAAAAAACGAAAGACTAGCGTTTTTCCTTGTTTTGCTTCATAATAGAAGTGTCAAATAGATAAATGAGGTGAATCATTATGAAAAAATTTGTATCAGGTATCTTAGTAGGTAGCTTGGCTACTGTAGCAGCTGTGGCTGGTTTAGTAACTTCTGTGAAGAAAACAGTCATCGACCCAATCGACGAAAAAGAAGCAATGATTGAAGAAAATCGTAAAAAAGCAATGAGAAAACGTGTATCACGATAAGAGCTAGTGATTGAAGCATTCAGCTTCAAAAACAAAAAACCCAAAGTTGTTCTTCAATTTTTTGGGTTTTTTTGTTTCTACCGAGTTTTTTCTAAAACTCGCATTTTTAAGTTACGATAGAAATGGAAGCTGACAAATAGCACAGTTGTGTTTCCACTATCTCCCTCATGCTATCCAAAAAGAACGTTCTTACAAGTGTCAGGACAGAAGTGTTTAGCCTCGAGAAATAAGGCGCCATCCACGAAAATTGTTCTTCAAATTTTTGTGGATGGCGCCTTATTTCCCAAGAGGTTACTTCTGTTCCCGCCATTTATTCGGTTTTAGTTGGTGGGAGAGAACTAATGTCCCTCTCTCCTAAAGGAACGTTCTTTTTATGATTTTTCTGCTAAAATCAGTTGTGCGATACGATCAATTTGTCTAAGATTCCAAAAATCGACATAGGGTCTCGGAACGGAGGCTGTTAACCATTCTACCCCTTCAGTTGGGATGCCGATACAATACAAATTGTTTTGTACTTCTCCATGGGCATCGATCACACGTGAATTTTCTCGTTCGATTGCTACCGCACCAGAAACGAAATCGCCACTTGGATCATGCAACTGGAATGGCTGAAGGATCTGGGCATCACGTAGACTGATCAAGGCTGGATTTCTTGTTGTTCGTAAGTCATTTTTTGGTAATCGTGCCTCAATTAGATAGCTACTTGTAAGCCCTTCTGGTTCCAGGTGAAATCTCTTGTCCTTTCCTACAACAGTAAAAGGAGGTTCCACCAAATGGAAAATTCCTGCATCGATCAATGCTGCTAATTCCTGCGTTCTTCGTAAAGGCGGACCAATAGTAAAAAACGCATCAAACGTATTGAACCATTGCCACAATATTTCTTTATATTCTTTTGCAGAAAAAACTTCCCATAGCATCACTTGATGCACGATATTTCGCCAATCTTTCAATGCATCCAACGTCGCAATCAATGGACCACTCACATTGCCTTTTAACGCTTCATTGATTTGATCTTCGATATACCTCCGACTCATTTGTTGATACGGCAACGTGTGGTCGATCAAGTGATCCAGTAAGTCCCATGACCACAAGTGGCTTGATAATTCAGGATATTTTCGCAGCCATTCCTTTTCTGTAGCCCCAAGAAAGACTTCTTGAAATTCGCTGAGAGCAATCGACAACCCATGTTCCTCGATCACTTTTTTATAATAAAACAATTCGAGATCTTTTTTTAAGTCAGTAAAAAAATCCTCCCCAGTCAGTTTTTTAGTACGATAATACATATTTAATCGTTCTTGCGTCAGAATGACTGGTTGTGCCACCTCGCCAACTTTTTTCTGGTTGCGTCCGTGGGGATAGTAAGGTAAGCCTCGCCGAGAGCCGCAATAGACGACTGGCTCTTCTCCCGACGGACGATAAACCAATCGACCTTCCAATTCTTCAAAGCGACCGCCTCGTTGTTGTGTCAACAAACCAATATAATCAAAAAAACAGAGTCCTAACCCCCGAATAAACACCGGTTCTTGGGCAGGAATCATCGATAAATCAACATCGGCTGGATTAGCTGGTCCTTGGTAAAATAAGTGATGCTCAGCCGCATACTCACTTAATTGGCTTTCTTCTGACGTTTGTTCATGTTCCCAATGACCCGTTGCTAGGATCAGTTGATCCACCACATAGGCTTCTTCTTTAGTTCGCAGAATGAATTGTTTCTCTTTCTTGGTGGCTTCGATAACTAATTCTTGTATATAATCGAAACGATCAGAAAATCGTTCTTGTAGGCGCGCGTAAAACCATTGGAGATAGACGCCAAAGAAGCGACGACTTGTTGGTTGATTTTCTAATAAATTAGCTGCTTCACACAAAAACGCTTCTTTTTCTTTGATAGTTGTCTGACTAAGATAAGAAGGGGCAAATTCTTTCGCCCATTGATAAAGATTCACTCCGTTAGCGACCACGCCTCCACTACTTAATGTCTCATCCGTAAACATCGTCACTTGTGACGCCAATGAATTCATCAGTACTTCTTTTGGCTGATCGACTCGCCAAACCTTGCCACCGATTCCACTTGGATCAAAAAGGAGGATCTCAATATTTTCTTGTTGTTGATTATAGAGTAAACGCTCTAACATGCTAAGTCCACGAGGTCCTGCCCCGATGATCCCAATTCTCATCTATCCACCTACCTATATGTATTTGCTTGATTGTCACGCATCTTTTCTCTTGATTCCACTCAATACACGCTACAATGATTTACTTGGCTAACTCACTGAGGAGCAACAGTTCTTCATGTTCTTTATTTTGTGACCAACTGATTTCCAAATAACATCCGTAAATCAAAAAAACGAATTTAGGAAAATATTTTGTGATGACTACCTTTGTCATATTCTCTCATTCCATCATAGCATAATTTTTCTGCAATAAGAAAAAACAACAAGAAAAAAGAGCGAATAACCACTCTTATTCTTGTTGCTACTAAGGTGACATAAGAAGTACAAGACTCCTCGTTAGATTTTTTTACTTTTGATTTTACCTGACCAACCATCATAGCCGCCTTTTAAGATATAGATATCTTGGTAACCTGCTTTACGCAGTTGGTTAGCTGTACGAATACTCAAACTTTTCTTTTGATCATAAATATAAACCGGTTGGTCTTTACGAATCGAACCAAGTGAATTTTTTAGTACTGTATAAGGAATATTTCTAGCGCCTAAAATATGACCCGCATCAAAGACATCTTTTTCACGAACATCGATGACTTGTGCACGACGCATTCCTTCACGAAATTCTTCTTCTTCAAGCATTGTTGCAGAACGTTTAGCCATTACTCGTAAGTAAACTTCCCAAAATACGATAGCTAAGATGATCAGTAATAAAATGATGTTAATAATCCATAAAACCATGTCGTGCCTCCACTTTATTCAGCATATTTCAAGGCTAATGAGGCAGCACCGATAACGCCTGCTTCATTTCCTAATTCAGCTAATTTGATTTTTGTTGATTCTCTCACTTGTGGGAAGGTAAATTCTTTGAAGTATTTCTCCACACGACTGCGTAAAAATTCTCCCGCAGCTGATACGCCTCCACCGATGACAATACTTGATGGATTCAACGTGTTTCCTAAATTCCCGCAAGCTAGTCCTAGATATAGACAGACACGATCGACCACCATCAAACCAAATGGATCATCTGCTTCTGCTAATTCAAAAACATCTTTACTTGTTACTTCTTCACCATTATCAAGCATCGCTTTCAAGCGTGAATCACCGGCATATTCTTCTGCCAAATGACGGGCCACTCGAACGACACCTGTCGCACTTGAGACAGTTTCTAAACAGCCACGTTTGCCACAAGTACATTCGAATCCATTTGGATCGATCGTAATGTGTCCTACTTCTCCAGCGGCTCCAGTCACCCCATGAAGTAAATGACCATCCGCCACAATACCGCCACCAACACCTGTACCTAGAGTGATGAATACGACATCAGGATCATTTTCGCCTGCACCTTTCCAACGTTCGCCTAATGCTGCGACATTGGCGTCATTATCGATGGCAAATTTGATGCCCGTTCCTTCTTCAATCATTTTTTTGACAAATTGAAGCTCGCGCCAATTTAAATTGTACGCACCAATCACTGTACCAGCTTCGCTGTCGACTGTTCCTGGTGTCCCCATACCGATACCGATGAAATCTTCCGCTTTCATACCGTATAAGTTCAGACGATGATTGATAGATTCAATGATTTCAGGAATAATGTGTTTGCCATCATCCAAAATATTGGTATCGATACTCCATTTCTGTTGAATTTCTCCGTCAGGTGTCAAGATCGCAAATTTTGCTGTTGTTCCACCTAAATCAATCCCAATAATTTTTTTGTCCATGATCAAATTCCTTTCTTTCTGCTCTCTTCGATTCGGTGTTCTCTTTTTAAGATGTGCCACGCAGTCATATATGTTTCGTGATCGATCAAATGATTATCATAAAGCTTGCGTAATTCGATCGTCATCAATTCAATATCATAAATCCGTGCTCCCACATAAATAAAGATACCAAATCTCTTGAATAGCTGTTGTACGTCGTATAAGCTTTCCATTTAAAGCACTTCCTTCACATTATACAAGTATTCCATAATTTTTTAAACCCACTAAAACACATATTATAAAAAGAAAGAGAAAAACGATCGACGATATAATACGATGATGGATTGAGTAATCATTGGATCGATTTGGTAATCCTAATAGATTCCCTATCAGGAAACCTCCGATCAAGCCACCAACATGTCCCCAGATATCTACTGAGGTATCTGATATACCGAATATAAAAGAAAAAACAATGAATATCATGTAACGGCGTACAAGCTGTTTCACCACATTATCATTTTTGTAATGAATACCTAGAACAAATAACGCGCCAAATAAACCAAAAAGCGATGTACTTGCCCCACCAGATAATACGTTCATTTCATTGAAGGCAAAACTGGTCACATTTCCCATGATACCACTAAGTAAATAAATCAAGAAAAAGCGCCAATGACCGTATACCGTTTCGATTTGTGAACCCATAAAATACAAAACGACAGAGTTCAGTACAAAATGCATCATCCCAAAATGGATAAATATTGGTGTGATCAAACGCCACCATTCATGTAGGTAGGCAATATGCTGGCCAGACATGCCTAGTCCAAAAGCCACGCTATTACCAGGTAATACCTCCATTGCGAAAAAGACGATTGTTTGGATTACTAAAAAAATCTGTGTTAAAAATGGCCCATCGAGCCAAGATTTTAATTTGAATTGTTGCTGCCGATTTACTTTCATATATACCCCCTTGTTTTTTTAGTCGTTCAATAAATGTTGGATTTTCTTATCAAAGTCTTCTGGTTCCCAATCATTATGAATCATCTCTTTGAAAGTCAAGCTGCACGTTTGATGCGGATACTCTTTCAGATAGCGATCATAATACCCTCCACCAAAGCCGATTCTGTACCCATCTGGATGAAAGATGATTCCTGGGACGATCAATAAATCGATCATCGTTGCCTCATAAAAATGCGTTGAAACAGGTTCTAACACACCAAAACTTGAACGTTCCAATACTGTGTTCTCGGAGAACTCATAAAATGCCATTTGACGTTTTGGCAATGTTTTGGGGATCACAACGATTTTCCCTGAGGCTCTCGCTTGTTCGATCAACGGTCGTGTATCTATTTCAAATTCATTTGAAAGAGTTATACCGATGACTTGCGCCTGCTTCCAATACTCGGTTGCAAACAATTGCTTATAGATTTTTTGTTCTTTTTCTTTTTTGTAGCCACTTGCAGCAATTTTTTTAAGTTCATTAATGCCAAATTGACGGAGCTGGTCTTTTTTCTGCTTTTCGTGTCCCAAATAATCACCTGCCTACCTTCTGTTAAAATGGTAGCGGAAAACGGAGAAAATAGCAATTTAACTTTTTAGATTTTTGGATTTGTTCTGTCTAATTTTAGTTAGGACATCGATTTATCATAGCTGTACTGGTTTTACATTCGTTGAACCATGTGTAACCCGCGACTACGTCATGTAGTTATTGCCATCAAATTCCACAAAAAACATTCACAAATTAGTTTTGACTAATAATGTGAATGTTTTTTATTAACTATGTTTCCTATTCAGTTTCAACTTCATTGCTTATGAATTAAGTATTTTCAAGTATTTAAATGTGTTAAATCTTAACAACTCGATTTCTATTAAACCTTAGTTTACTTTTTTCATTTTTAAAAAATATATAATATATCTTTTTGTGAAATTAAAGATTTTGGAATGACTTCTTCTAAATTCTCAATCCTAGCGGTCATGTATTCTTTCTCTTCTCCCTGAAGATTTGCTATTGCCCAGCTCTTCAATAAATCTAATTCTTCTATGACAACGCCTAATTTAATATTTAAAAATCGCTATTCAAAGTCTGTATGAACAATATTATTCACTTGGACAAGATCTTTTCTAGTGTACTTGTAACTTAACATTTTTTGTTTACTAAGAGACTCACTTGCAGAAATTTTATTCAAATAATACAAATCTCCTTTTTTGTTTATAACTTCTGATAAAACTTTTCGCCCAACTGTAACATCTCTAATATATTGAAATTTTTCACCACTATCATCTAGTTCACCAAAAAGATAAATTTTACAATTATATTCTTCATTGATTTTCATAAAATCAAAATTTTTAAAACTAGTAACAGCAGAATCATCAAAGCATACATCAATAGTAGCTGTATCTAAACTTTCCAATTCTAAGTTTCGTGTTGCTACTGATTCTTCTATGGAAAGTAGTTTATACATACACTTCCTCCTTTTTAGTTATGTGCTTGGATAAAAAGAAACTACAAAACCATTACTTTCATATGCCAAAGTATATTTTTGTCCATCTATACTTTAGACCGAAAATGGTCTTTTAGGTCCGATTCCTTATTTTATTGGTTTTATTTTCAATGTATCATGTAGAAAACTAGGAATATCTTGAACACCTTTAGCATTGAAATCCTCTATATGTCCATTGACAATATGCTTTAATACTGCTTTATCTTTTCCTTTTTCAAACCAAAATAATTTATTTGAAGAATCTTTTCCAATCATAATTACATGATCGGGGTTATACTATACATCGCTTTTCGAAAGTTCTTCTAATAAACTAGGTTCTAACAATTTATTTCCTTCCCGCCCTTTAATCTTACCATTCTCTACTTGCTTCACACCAGTGGTCGTTAATACTTTGTATAAGTTGGATGCATATTCTAGATCCATGCTTAAAATTTACTCACGTATTAGCTTTTCTATGTATAACTCAAAGCCCCAAGAACCAAAATCATTCACAAACTAGATAAATCTAGTATATGAATGATTTTATTTCAATTACCATGTTTATTAAGTTTTTCAATTTATATCTTCATTGGTTCAATAGATTTCTTAGTAAATATCAATTCTTGCAATATCAGCTTCTAAATATTCATGTTGTTTTATATCCTTTGGAATATCTCCATCTGACAAATCTATTTTAAATTCTCCTATTTGAAGAATTTCGTTTTTCAAATCTATAAGCTCTCCCTGAACATGATAGTAATCATTTTTTTTATCTATTATATATTCTTCATTTAAACTTTTAACAATGTGTTTGATGTTAAATCCATAAATTATATCTGTGAACATATCACCTTCTGATACATCACAATCACTACAAAAACATTCAATGGAATATAAGCCATCTGAAAGTAAAATATCAGCTTCTCCTGAGTCTTCATCTATCCAGTTTACTTTTCTTATATTAATCATTTTATAACATCTCCCATTATTTTAAACCTAAACTAGGTGCTTTTTTTATAAGTTCTTTTACAGATTTTAAGTGCAAGGTTGTTATGTTCCCAGTTGTTCTGTCTAATCCTACAAATGCATACTTTGCACTTCCTTCTCCACCAACCAGTTTGATATATCCGTTCATTTCAGGAACAAATTGTCCCTCTTTAATCACATGATTTGCATCTCTTAAATACTCAACTATTGAATAGTGATTTTTATTTAAAGCTTGTTGTATTTCTGAACCATGTTTTGAAAAGTGAACTTCTAATTTAGTTTTACTATTAAATTCAATTCCACTCACATCCTCAATCTTACCACTCTCCACCTGTTTCACACCAATGGTCGTCAAGACTTTGTAAGACGCATACGTAAAGCCTAAGATCATCAGGGCTTGACCGAGTTCAGATTCATTGATCCATGTGTAGCCGTCTTTGACGTATTGTGAGGTAGAGACGAGACTGCCTAAGAGTGGGTCTAGTTTTTCACCAGTTTCATAATTAACACCTTGGCGCCAAGCCACATTGACTTTTTCTTGGTAAGTATCGTACGTCATGAATTGGATCAGTTCAGGTTCTAAATATTGCCCTACTTTCGTGACATATTGATAGAGCTCGGGGTTCACGATACCGTAGCCTGATTGCTTGTCTTCGATTTTCCAAAAGACACGTGGATTCCCATCGCTATCGTGAATAATGAGAGCATAGACGTTGTACTTTTCTAGTTCTTTATTTTTAGTTGGATCGATGCCTTTTTTCTCGTTTTCTGCTTGTTGCCATTTGTCTTGGATCGTGGTTGTCCACGACAAATCTTTTGGGATAGAGAATGTCTTCGTTTGGCTATTCCAAGCAGTTTTCGTTTGAGCAAGGCCTTGATTGACTGCTTGTTCGAGACTTTTGATTTCTGTAAAAAATTGGGCGGAACTTTGATTGTAAGCTAAGAGTTTTTGGAGTTTTTCTTCCAGTTTGTGTTTCAAGTCATGATACATCATGAGTAACAACGTATTCTGATTGAGTTGAAAGCCTTGGTGTTCTTCCGGCATATGAGGTGAAAGAAGCAACTGCCGTATTCCCTCGGCTTGGGTGATATATTGATTCATTTGACGAATTTGCGCTTCTAATTCGGATTGTTTCAAGCTGATGGAATCAACTTGATTTATGTATTCCTGTGGAAATCGTTTCGCTGCTTTTTCGACCGCTTCGGAGAGTAAGATTCCTCCTTGGACGAGTGGGTAAAGTATTTGAGAAAAATAGGCTTTCGCAGCGTCGTAGGTTTTCCCTTGGAGATTGGGCGTTTGTAAAGTGAATTGAGTGATGGCTTGTTGGAGATTTTGGTAATCAGTGACTTGTTTTTGGCAGAAGTGACTGGCGCTCGTAGCTTGTGTTAAGGAGTCGTTTAGGTACATGTCGATACTCATAGGTTTTGTTCCTCCGACATGATTTTTCTTTTCTCAAAAGCAATTTCTTCGAGTTTATTCGTGATTCTTTGTTGTTGGATCATTTCGTGATGTTGGCATTCATCAAAGCCATTCATCAATCGCCTACTTTGATGTGAAAACTCCGAGGTGAATGTTTCGATGGACGTAAAGATATTCGATTTCTGGTAAGACAATTGTAATCGAAATAAGAAGTTTCCGATTTCTTTAAAGTGATTCTGGTAATCTGAACGGCAGGCATCAAGTTGTTTCATTTTCTTTTCCTGTTCTTCTCTTTTTGCTTGCAGCAACGTTTCCTCGGTATCAAGATTTGTCCATTGATTCATTAGCGTCTCTCCTTGAAAAGATCTCGACTTAATTGAGTGTCTAGTGTAGAAAAACCTTGAGCAGCAGTTTGCAATTGATTAGCAGCGCCTGAGATAGCTGAGGCAATTTGATTGGCTGAGTTTTTGGCGGACGTTATGCTACTTTGAATGTCTTGATTGCCAATTAGCGTTGTACGTGTGTCATTTTGAAGCGATGATGCTTGGTTTAAAGGGGTGGTTGCACTGGTGATTCTTGAAGTGGACTGTTGGGCTTGTGAAGAATTACTGCTGAATGTGACCATAGATCTCCTCCTCGATTTATATAGGCTGTATAGAACGCTTACATATTCATTATAACAATACATAACCTTTCGTTGGATGAGAATTGTATTAGATAGGTCTTGTTACTTTATTTCTTATCTGGCTGTTGAAGGTATTTCTCAATCTACTAAAAAACACTAAAGGCAAAATCGCCTTCAGTGTTTCCCGATCCCAACATTCTGGTCTTATCCTAGACAGATAGTTGTTTCTTTTGAATATAAAATAATAAATAAAGAAAATACGGTGCGCCCAAGACGGCAATCAAGATCCCTGTAGGAACTTCTCCATCTGGTAAAATGATGCGCGCAAGAATATCAGCAATATTGACAAATAATCCTCCGAACAAACCACTGAATAGGAGTGTCCACTGATTTTCTTTACGTACAATGATTTTGGCAGCATGCGGTGCGAGTAAACCCACAAAGGACAAGCTGCCTGCCACAGCAACACTGCCACAGGCTAAACCAACTGCAAGCAGTAATAAAACTGACTGACTTCGTGACACGTTCAACCCTAAGCTTTGCGCACGTTCTGGGCCAAAGGATAAAAGACCAATCCTGCGACTATAGAAAAACGCTAAAGGGATCAGAATAAGTACCCATGGCAAAAAGGCAGTGACATAAGGCCAACTAGCCCCCCAGATTGAACCTGCTAACCAAGCGTTCACAAAGCCATAATTTTCTTTTGAGATTTTTATCGTACTTAAAAGCATTGCCGCAGAAAAGCCCGCATTCACAGCGATACCTGAAAGGAGCAAGCGATTCATCGCTACTTGTCCAGAACGCTGATAGGCAACAAAATAGACTAGACATGCAGCAAGCGTGCCGCCTAAAAAGGCAACGAAAAGCAACAAGAAAGGTGACGCATGGCTAGTAAAAAAACCTAAGTATAGCATCACAAAAAATCCTGCGCCGGAGTTGATACCTAAAATACTTGAATCAGCTAATGGGTTTCTAGTTACTCCTTGCAAAAGATAGCCTGCGATTCCTAGACAGGTACCTGCGAATAAACTGATCAATAGGCGTGGCAAGCGAAATTCTGTCAGAACCAATTGTTGGACCTGTGTTCCTCTACCAAGTGCGACATCGATCAATTGATCAATATAAAGAAACGGTGTACCGATCATTAAACTGATTCCCGCAGTCACAAGCCATAAAAATAGTAACAGGCCAATCCCCCAATATATTTTTTTCACACGCGTTCCCTCCTAACTTGTACCAATAAAAAAGGGACACCAATCAAGGAAATGACTAAGCCAAAAGGTGTTTCAAATGGTGGATTGACCATGCGTGCCACAAAATCTGCTAACATAACTAAGATCCCCCCAGCGATAAATGAAGCTGGCAAGACATACCGATAATCCGTACCGACAAAGCCACGAACAACAGGTGGGACCATCAAACCAATAAAAGAGACGGGCCCAACTAAAGAAACAGCTAACGCTGCTAAGATCGAAACAAAGATGAAAACCAGTACCCGTGTGCGCTGTGGATGTCCTCCTAAGGCGATCGCATGCGATTCACTCAAATGGATCAGGGAGATCGACTTCCCTAATAGAAAAGAGCCAATAACCGCCACTAGATAGATAGGTGAAAGAACGAGTAACTGTTGCCAAGTAATATTCGCCGCACCGCCAACAAACCAAAAAGTCAAATCTTGTTGTAGATTAAATAACTGGGTCAGTGCTTGGCTGATTGCGGTAAAAAAAGAACTGATTGCCACACCGGCTAAAATCATCTGCATAGTACTGAGTCCTATTTTTGAAAAACTGAAAAAACCTAGAACGATCATCGTCACGATCAACGAACCAAGTAATGAAAGCAGAAAAATTGAAAACGGCGAAGCTTTAGGTAAAAAAGCAAAGCTAAATGCCATGGCTAACGAGGCACCAGCATTGATCCCTAACAATCCTGAATCTGCCAAGTTGTTTCGCGTTACCCCTTGCATCAAAGCGCCACTGAGGGCGAAACAGCTACCCACAATAAATGCTCCGATGACCCGAGGCAGACGGATATTACGTATGATCTGCTGGGCTTGATCAGTTGGATCGAAATGGAACAACGCCTGCCAGACTTCATTTCCTTTAACTTCAGAAGCACCATTATACAAAGCAAAAAAGAAGACAAGGATTGCCAATAACAGAAGCAGCCATAGGATATTTATTTTTTTCCCTTTCCTCATCATTTTCCCTCCGGTTTCTTGATGAGATCATATGTTAAAAAGACAGGTTTATTTGTTTCAGGTAATTGAACGATTTGTGCTTCGATCTCAAAAATCTCTCTCATCCATTCTTTCGTGATGACTTGTTCTGGAGTCCCGTTGACAATTAATCGCCCTTCTTTCATTGCGACTAAATAATCGGAAAAACGGGAGGCATGATTGATGTCATGGATCGACATCAAAATCGTTGTTTTTTTCATTCGGTTGATTTCTTTCAGCAGATCTAAGATTTCCAGTTGATGCGCCGGATCTAAAAAAGTTGTCGGTTCATCAAGGATCAAGATATCTGCTTCTTGAGCTAACGCCATCGCAATCCAGACTCGTTGGGCTTGACCTCCGGATAAACTCGCTAAGTCTCGATCTTTTAGCGAGATCAGATCCGTCGCTGTCAATGCCCACTCAATGGCTTGCAGATCTTGATCATCCATGCCACTGAATAGTTTTTGATAAGGATATCTACCGTAGGAAACGACTTCTTCGACTGTCATTCCTAATGGGTATTCACTCGTTTGGGCTAGTAAGGCAAGTTTCCGAGCTAGTTCTTTCGAATGATAGGTCGTCAAGTCACGATCGTTGACTAATATTTTACCGTTTTTTACAGGAAGTATGCGGGTAAAGCTTTTTAATAATGTAGACTTACCACTGCCGTTCGGGCCAATCAAACTGGTGATTTTCCCTTCTGGTATAGCGACAGACAAATTTTCAATTATCGTTTTGTTGGGGTAACCGGTAGTAATTTCAACTGCATTTAATCTAGACATATACTTCCCCCTCTCATTGAAAATCATTCTCAATTATGACGGTACTTCACAAATTCGTCAAGCACAAATTTCGTCATTTACGTTAGTAAAAAGAGTTGACAGCGCCCTTTTCTTGGGGAATAATAACAATTGAGAAACATTCTCAATTACGTTTGGAGGAAAGACATGAGACTTAAAAATAAACTATTCACAATCTCTAGTGCATTACTTTTGGTGGGATTACTGAGTGCTTGCTCGCCAGGCTCATCTACAACCGAAGAGACAACCGCATCATCGACTACTGCTGATAATGGTACGCATACCTTGACAGATACATTAGGACATTCAGTTGAAATACCTAACCAACCAAAGCGGATCATCGGCAGTTATTTAGAGGATTATCTTGTTGCGTTAGGTGAAACCCCGGTTGCTCAATGGACAGTCGGCAGTGGTTCGATCCAAGATTATTTACAAGATGATCTGAAAGATGTCCCAACTATCTCCTATGATCTACCCTATGAAAATGTGTTAAGTTTTGAACCTGATTTATTATTGATTTCTTCTTCAGCCACTGTTGAAGGTGGTAAATACGAGCAATATAGTAAAATTGCTCCAACCTATGTTGTTAAAAATGGTACCGATGTCACATGGGAAGAACAGTTGCAAGACATTGGCAAAGTATTGAATAAAGAGGACAAAGCAGAGGAAATCATTCAAGATTATCAAGATTACGCGAAAGAAACACGAGAAGAATTGAGTGATCAGATCGATGGGAAAACAGCGGCTGTCTTATGGGTCACGAACAACTCTGCCTTTATGGTCAGTCAGAATCGTTCAAGCGGTCGCATCGTTTATGAAGATCTACAATTTGGTGTGCCATCTTTAGTAGAAGAAGTATCAAAAGAGGCAACCTCTGATTGGTCAGCTGTTTCATCAGAAAAATTAGCTGAATTAGACGCAGACTACATCATCTTAGTCAATAGTGATGAACAAGCAGCGATGTTCAACGAACCCACTTGGCAAAATCTGAAAGCAGTCAAAGCGGGTCAAGTGTTCGAATTTGGTCCAACTTCTAGCTGGTTATATAATGGACCAATCGCTAGTCGTCAAATGATCGATGATATCAAAGGCGAGCTAAAGTAAAAACGTGAAAACCACAATTTGGCTTGCGCTGTAAATAAAAGAAGTGTTCCATGTGCTAGCTGGTAAACAGCACATCGAAAAACGACAATCACCAAGCGGTAAAATTCTTCGGTGATTGTCGTTTTTTTCGATATTCAATTTGTTTGTCGCTTACTAAGAATTTCGGTAATCACGTAACCGATAGCCAACTCCGATCTCAGTGATCAAATATTCTGGACGAATGGTATTTTTCTCGATTTTTTTCCGAATGTTTGACATATTCACTCGCAACACTTGGGAATCTGTTCCATAAGGCCCCCAAACTTCTGATGTTAATACGCGATAAGTGACGACCTTCCCAAGGTGTTGGAATAATACGAGCAAAATGCGATATTCATTCTTAGTGAGATGGATCGGTTCTCCTGCTTTGGTTAACAGTTGGCTTTCTGTGTCCAAAGTCAATTCACCATTGGTGATGACTGAAGGTAATTCCTCTTGTTTACGATGACGAAAAGCGGTTCTGATCCTAGCAAGTAATTCATTCATCCCAAAAGGTTTAGTGACGTAATCATCAGCACCGAGATCAAGGGCTTTGACTTTTTCATGCTCGTTGTTTCGCGCTGAGATCACGATCAACGGTGTAGCCAGTCGTTTACGAATGATTTTCAATAATTCGATGCCATCAATGTCTGGCAAACCTAAATCGAGCAAAATCAAGTCAAAGGAATCTTCTTGGAACACATGCAAAGCTTCCATGCCTGTTGTGGCAATCGTAACGTGATAATGTTCTTTTGCCAACACGACTTCCATAAAATCAGTGATCGTTGGGTCATCTTCAATCAATAGTACTTTCCTCATGTAACGTCACCTCCTCACTCTTGTTCAAATAGATGCGAACCACTGTTTTCCCTTCTGATACAGCCATCTCTAATTTCCCATTATGGGCATGGATGATGGTTTTGACAATACTTAATCCAATGCCAAGACCATTTTTTGAATCGATTGGTACTTCTTCTTCATTAGATAGATTCATCTGGATTTTTTCATATTGCTTCAATGAGATTTCACCATCATTCTTCACTTCGCAAATGACCTGTTGTCCCTCTTGAAACACGCTAACTTCTACTTGCCCTTGTGTCGATCCATGACGAAACGCATTTTCCACCAGATTGAACATCGCTTGCTCAATCAAGATAGGGTCAACTTCGACAAATAAAACCGCTGTCGGTAAATGAACCAATAGTTCCTTGTCAGGATAAACTTTTGTGACATGTTCATAGACTGCTTCGATGATTTCCTCAATCGGTTCTGTTGTTTTTTTCACTTGCATCGTGTCCATATTGATCCGTGTGATCGACAACAGATTCTCCACCATTCGAATCAACCATTGGGATTCTGTCTGGATATCGGTCAGCAATTTTTGGCGCGTTGCTTGTTTCAGCTCTTCATCTGTTTGCAAGAGTGTTTCTGCAATCCCAGAAATCGCAGTCAATGGTGTACGCAAATCATGGGAGATCGCACGTAATAAATTACTGCGAACTTTTTCACGTTCATTTTCTAACTCAATTTGTTCTTTTTCATTCTTAAGCTCTGTTTGCTCTAAGATAACAGCAAGCTGGGTCAACACTAACCGTAAATAATTCAATTGACTATCCTCGATCGGCAGCCCGCGACTGCGACGAATCCCTAAAACAGCTAACGTCTTACCATTTGCGACAATCGGTAAATAAAAACCTTTTGCGCCACTTAATGTATCCGTTCCATAACCTGAGTCTTTTTGATTTTTAGCCGTCCAATAAGCTACTGCTGCCTCTTCTGGATGATCGAGTAAAAATGGGGCATCTTTTGGTGTATATTGGCTTAGCTTGATGGCATGTTTATCAAAGAAAATCACTTCCCGATCCAATAGTCTACCTAAATAAGTGGCAGATAATTCAACGATTTGTTGCTGGTCTTCTGCTAAAACAAACTGCTTGTTCAGTTCATACAGAATTTCCATCTGTTGTTCTTTTTCTCTGGCATGGACAGCCTGTTTTTTCAGACGAACCATCAAATTACTGATCATCAATGCAACGATCAGCATGATGACTAAAGTAATCGGATAACCTTGTTTATATACGGTCAAGGAATACAGCGGCTCGACAAAAAACCAGTTGAAAGCTAAGACACTTAAAATAGAAGATAATGCGCTCCAAAAATAGCCAGAGGTCAAACGGGCAACAAGTAAGATAAAGAAAATGTACACCAACATCAAGTTTTGTTCTCCAAAGTGAAGATATTGCATCACTTCAGTCAAGAGCGTTGCTACGAACACACAGATCAATGAAATCGCAAAATCTTTTCCTCCCCCTTCCACTAGTTTCTTGGAATGGGAAAGGATGGTTGAACGTTTTTCTTTATAAGGAATCAAGTGAAGTTCAGTTTCTGGCAATCGTTTGAGCAGTCGTACATCCAGCTCTTCTGAAAACAATCGCTCCGTCCACGGTTTCGCCAAATTTTTACCGATGATCAAATCGGTTGCGCCGACCAGTTTAGCATATTCGACGATCGTTTCAAATGAATGGTCCTCCTCGATCACCACGACTTCTGCGCCAAGTTTCTCCGCTAAGTCATTCGTCCCTTGTAAACGATCATCGGAACGAATGTATAGCACGATCCATTCTGCCCCCAAGCCTTGAGCTAACCGAGCAGTCCACCGAATACTTTTCTCAGCCATTTTAGGGAAAGCATCTTGAACGATCGTGATCAATTTACTTTGGACACCATTTGTTTTACCGATCACACGATTGATATGATCCGAAGCCCGTTGAATCGCTAGACCTCGTAACTGTTCCAATTTTTTAGGAATAAAGAAGTGCTGCAAGGCGCGTTTTGCATTTTCATCAGCATAGATTTTCCCTTGCGCTAAACGATCGATCAATTCATCTGGTTCCACATCGATCACCTTCAATGTCGCCTGTTGGAAAAACGTATCCGGAACCGTTTCTTTTACTTCGATCCCAGTCACTTCTTCAACGATATCATTCAAGCTTTCAATATGTTGGACGTTGATCGTCGTATGGACATTGATTCCTGCATTCAATAATTCTTCGATATCTTGATATCGCTTGCGATTTCTTGATCCTGGCGCATTACTATGGGCTAATTCATCGATCAAAACGATCTCTGGCTGACGTTTGATAATGGCATCGATATTAGGTTCACTCAAAGTCAGCCCCTTATACGTCACTTCTTTTAAAGGAATCTGTGGTAATCCTTCTAATAATTGGTTCGTATCCGGGCGATCATGAGGTTCGATGTAGCCTACCACAATGTCTTTACCTAGTACGCTCAGCTCTTGTGCTTCCGCCAGCATTGCATACGTCTTGCCGACTCCCGCCGCGAAACCAAAATACACCCGTAGACGTCCTCGGCTTTTTTCACGCTGGTGTAACATTTCTGAAACATCCTGTCTTTCCATCTTTGTTTCTCCTAACCCCTCTGCCACCTACATGTTATCAAGTGACAGATTCAATTCAAGCACGTTGACAAACATTCGATCTGAAAACCAATCTTTTTGTGCTTTTTCCTGTATTATAGCACGAATCTTAGTAACGTCTTCTCCCCGCTCTTTAGCGATACGAGAGACTTGACTTTCTGCGGCTACCACACTGATATGCGGATCAACACCGCTTGCAGAGTTTGTGACTAAATCGATTGGGATCTCCGTAGTTTGATTGCTTTGTTGTGCCAATTTCGTTTTATCTTCTACTAATTTCTTTTGCTCCGATGAGGTTGGTGAAAGTTGGGTCACGTCTTGCCCTCTTCCACTAAAATAAGCTGCCTGTTGAAAGGATTGTCCAATCAACGAAGAGCCAACCACCTTCCCTGAAACGACTTCCTGACTACCATTGGCTTGATGAGCAAAGAAAAGTTGACCGATACCAGTAACAGCGACGGTGTATAGCCCACCGAGGAGTAGGATGCTGAGGAATAAAAAACTAAGCTGTGCTCTAAGGATCTTTTTCATAGGTGAATTCCTTCTTTCTGCAAAATGTCTTTCTTTTTATATTAAGAAAAAGCTCAAAACGAGATCGATCAGTTTGATGAATATGAATGGGGCAATTAAACCACCTAATCCATAGACCAATAGATTATGCCGCAAAATCTGACTGGCAGGTTTTTCTGTATACTTGACTCCTTTTAACGCTAAAGGAATCAATGCGACAATAATCACTGCATTATAGATAACAGCCGATAAAATCGCCGTAAGAGGACTACCTAATGCCATGATATTCAATTGGGCCAATTCGGGATAGATCCCATAAAACAAGACTGGGATCACAGCAAAATATTTTGCGACGTCATTTGCAATACTAAACGTGGTCAAAGCACCTCTAGTCATCAATAATTGTTTACCGATACGTACGACCTTCAATAGCTTCGTTGGACTAGAATCTAAATCGATCATATTGCCCGCTTCTTTTGCTGCTTGTGTCCCTGTATTCATCGCCACTGCCACATCCGCTTGTGCTAATGCTGGCGCATCATTCGTTCCATCACCTGTCATTGCTACAAGATGACCTTTTTCTTGATAGTCACGAATAAGATCCATTTTATTTTCAGGTGTTGCTTCTGCGAGAAAGTCGTCGACCCCCGCCTCAGCCGCAATCGCCGCTGCTGTCAAAGGATTATCTCCTGTGATCATGATAGTTTTAATCCCCATTTTACGCATATCTGCGAAGTTTTCCTGTACACCATTTTTTACAATATCTTTGAGATAAATGACCCCCATCACTTGATCATTTTTTACAACCACCAAAGGAGTTCCGCCAGCTTGGGCAACTTTTGCAACGATGTGATCACATTCTTCTGGATATTGTCCACCACGTGCCTGCACATATTTCTTGATCGTATCTGCGGCACCTTTACGGATCTGATCGCCACGATAATCCATGCCGCTCATGCGGGTTTGCGCACTAAAATCAATGAATTTCACTTCAGATTTTTCAAAAATACGTTCCCGCAAAGCAAATTTTTCTTTAGCTAAAATGACAATACTGCGGCCTTCTGCCGTCTCATCTGCTAAAGATGAAAGTTGTGCTGCATCAGCTAATTGTTGTTCTGTGACGCCATTGACCGGTAAAAACTCACTTGCCCGACGATTTCCTAAAGTAATCGTTCCTGTTTTATCTAACAGTAATACATCAACATCTCCCGCTGCTTCGATGGCACGACCACTCATTGCAATCACGTTTTCTTTCGTTAATCGACTCATTCCAGCAATTCCGATCGATGAAATCAATGCACCGATCGTCGTTGGCGCTAAACATACGAATAAAGCAATGACAACGATCGTCGCAATCGGCGCCCCTTTACCTGACAGCTGACTACTGAATTCGGTAAAAGGAACTAAACTAACAGAGACCGCTAAAAAGATGATCGTTAACGTGATCAAAAAGATTTGTAACCCGATCTCATTCGGGGTTTTCTTTCGTTGTGTCCCTTCCACCATTGAAATCATTTGATCTAAAAAGGAGTGTCCATTTTCGGATGTCACACGGATCACCAAGTAATCAGAAACCACCGTCGTCCCACCAGTAACGGCACTTCGATCGCCCCCTGATTCACGGATTACTGGCGCTGATTCCCCTGTAATGGCACTTTCGTCCACTGAAGCAGCTCCTTCGATTACATCACCATCCGCCGGAATTTGTTGACCCGATACTACGTAAATCAGATCCCCCTTTTTGAGATCAGAAGATTTGATTTCAATAAATTCTTGGTTTTCAATGTCTTCTAAGCGATTGATCTTATAAGTGACTACTTCTTTTTTTGCTTGCTTCAAGCTATTTGCTTGCGCTTTTCCGCGACCTTCTGCCACTGCTTCGGCAAAATTTGCAAACAATAAAGTGATCCATAACAAACAGGTGATCGTTATAGTAAACCATAAAGGCACGGTTGTTTGTTCAAAACAAAGGATCGTCGCTAAGATCGCTCCGATGTAGACCATGAACATCACTGGGTTTTTGATTTGTTGTCTTGGGTCTAATTTGACAAAGGCTTCTTTGATTGCCCATACATAAATAGTTTTCATTTGATTTTACTCCTTCTAACTTAAGGTAAAATGATCAGCGATCGGACCTAATGCCAACGCTGGTAAAAAGCTCAATGCTCCGACAACAAGGATAACGATCATCAACATGGAGATGAATGTGCCATTCGTTGTTGAAAGTGTTCCATCATTGATCGCGATGGTTTTCTTCCTTCCCATGTTTTCAGCCAAGAACAAAATAGCAACGATCGGAATGTAG
Organism: Enterococcus sp. AZ095b; assembly: GCF_051714725.1. Classification (NCBI taxonomy): domain Bacteria; kingdom Bacillati; phylum Bacillota; class Bacilli; order Lactobacillales; family Enterococcaceae; genus Enterococcus; species Enterococcus sp. AZ095b. The sequence goes on from NZ_JBIOSL010000001.1 coordinate 1,840,912, forward strand.
CGAGAGCACAACATCAAGACACTTCCTAAAAGATTTAGAAACGGTTTATCTGCCGTCAACCCACCAAATGCACTCCCGTTATTATTTGCTAGAGAAGTCACATTATAAAGCAACTCACTAAATCCATGAGGCCCTTTATTGGTCAACCAAGTTAAAACATCAGGATGCAGTGAAACTGCCATCGTACCAAACAACGTCAATAATACTGGCGTCAAAATCACTAAACTAGCCATCTTGATATCGAAAGCCTCGATTTTCTTGCCTAAATATTCTGGCGTACGCCCGACAAGTAGCCCAGCGATAAAAACCGTCAGTAGTAGAAATGCCAACATGCCATATAATCCACTACCCACACCACCAAAGATGATCTCCCCTAATTGCATCAAGAAAAGCGGAATACCACCACCGAGAGGCGTAAAACTGTCCAACATCGCATTGACTGATCCATTCGATGCCGCTGTTGTGCTAACAGCCCATAAGCTTGACCAACCCACACCAAAACGTACTTCTTTTCCTTCCATATTCAGTGAACCCAGAACATCCGTAAAAGCGGGCCCATGATATTCACTAATTGCTACACCTACAAAAGCTGCAAAAAGAAAAACAAACGAAACGATCAAAATCGTTCGACCTTGTTTCCATTCTTTGACCCAATAGCCAAAAGCAAAAATCAATGCAGTAGGTATCAACAAGATGGCGAGATTCTCGATGAAATTAGAAAAAATCGTCGGATTCTCAAATGGATGAGCGGAATTTGCACCAAAAAATCCACCACCATTGGTTCCTAATTGCTTGATGGCTACTTGACTGGCCACAGGTCCTAGATACAACCATAAAGATTCTCCAGATAGACCAGTGTATGACATCCCATGACTAAACGTTTGAACCACGCCTTGGGAAATCAGAAGTACAGCAGTAATTAATGAAAGTGGTAAAAAAATGTAAAGCAAACTGCGTACTAGATCTTGCCAAAAATTGCCCAGTTGGCTTGATTTCCTTTGGATGATGCCGCGGATCAATGCACAAAGAACCGCTAAACCTACAGCTGCTGACAAGAAATTTTGAACAGTCAAACCAAGCATTTGCGTCGTATTCGACAGTGTCACTTCTCCTGCGTAAGCTTGCCAGTTGGTATTTGTCACAAAACTAACAGCTGTATTCACGGCTAAATCAAATGACAGATTTTCCACGCCATTATTGCCAGGAAGCCAACCTTGGACCATCAATAATCCGGTTAAAAATAGCAAAGAACAGATTCCAATACCCAACACATGCGCTAAATAGCGCTTCGCCGTCATTTTCTTTTGACTCTCAGGACCAATCAATTGATAAAAAAAGCGTTCGATTGGTTGGATGAAACGTACATATTTTGGTGTTTCCCCTGTCATGATCAACTTGATGTACCACCCAAGAGGTGCGGCTAAAACGAGTAGAATAAAAAAGAAAAACAACCCTTGAAATACTGCACTCATCATTGCTCTTCCCCCTTAAATAAAAACCAGAATAGATAAGCTAACAAAATAATACTGATACAACCTAAAAATAAGATCATTTTCTTCCTCTCCTTTGTTTTCATCATAGACAAAGGACTATAAAGATAGTGTTAATATTCAAGAAATTTCTTTATATGTTCTTTATACAACACAAAAAAACAGCTAAACCTTAAGGAGCAACGCTCGCTTGACTTAGCTGTTTCTCTATAAATAAGACAAAAAAAAAGATGCTCCCATGATCTTGAACATCTCCCTTTATTTCTTTCAATCCTCCATTTTATGCATCAATGATCAGAGCTTACTTTCTTACCCATTTTTGGAAGCGATGGGCATAATGGTTTTCTTGATCCGTGATACCGATATGTTCTTCTGCTAGTTCAAAATCACTAAAGTCGATCTCTCCAATATACGTATCTCCTTCAAACTCACCATCGATCAGTGTTCGCCAAATAATCCCAGTCTGGGGCAATAGTTCTTGAAAGATCCGACTTCCACCAGAAACATAAATATCTTCTGAAACAGTCTCCGCAAAAGCCAATAATTCATCGATCGAATGCATGACTTCTGCATTTTCTTTGACCTCAAAATCTTCTTGGGTAGTCAACACGATGATGTGGCGATAAGGAAGAGATAGGTCGCCCATGCCTTCATATGTTTTACGCCCCATCACTAATAAACGATCCACCGTATGTTCTCTGAAAAAACGCATATCATTTGGCAAACGCCAAGGCAATAACCCATCTTTACCGATCAACCCATTCTTGTCTTGGGCCCACATGGAAATAAACATTTTGACTCGCTCCTTTCATCTACTACTTGATTATACTAAAAATAAAAAAGCTTGGGTACAGACCCAAACTTTTTTAGACATATTATTTTGTTTCGCGGTGCAAAGTAACTTTACGTTCGCGTGGGCAATATTTTTGCTTTTCCAAACGATCAGGATTGTTACGTTTGTTTTTGTTAGTTAGGTAGTTACGTTCTTTACAAGAAGTACACTCTAAAGTAATGTTTACGCGCATGATTTTCCCTCCCATTTATACTAGAATCCTCTAAGATGACTCTCAGACTTGATTATCTTACCATGATTTTTATCAGATTGCTAGCCTTTTTCACGATTTTGTTAAGTAGTTCTACTTGACGAGCAAAAAATAAGCATAGCAAAAATTGAAACAGATGATTTTTCTTTTTACCAAGTTGAGATTACACTTGTTATAGTAGTAAAATCAATTATTCTTTTAGGAGGAGTTAACTATGCCTTGGAATATGAAAGATTTTCCACCAGCCATGAAGAACTTGGAAGAATTGACCAAAAAGAAAGCAATCGATATCGGCAATGCGCTTTTAGATGAAGGCTATCCTGATGATCGTGCAATCCCGATTGCGATCAGTCAAGCGAAAGAATGGGTTGAAAGTGCAGATGAGAAAGAGAAGAAAGCTTTCTCAAAAGAGAAAAATCCACAAAAAAATGACAAGCATGATAGCAATCCGCGAGCAGCCAAATTATTAGACGCCACAGTCGAAGTCAAATTCGAAGAAGATCATTGGATCGTTCGCTCTAAAGGCGCTGAAAAAGCAAGCAATCACTTCGATCATAAAGAAGACGCCATTGAAAAAGGAAAAGAAGTAGCTCGTAATAAAGAAACATCCTTGATGATCTATAAAAAAGATGGCACATTTGAGCGAGAAGTCCATTACTGATTGTATACTATCGTACCTTTGAATAAAAAATCAACCTAGTCCGATTTACGGCAAAAAACGAAGAGTCTGCCCATTATGGATCGGCACTCTTCGTTTTTGCGTTCAATAGAAACATAGTTGGATCGTCTAAACTGTTACATATTGGATCGGTTCAGCTTGAGGAATCGTTTCATCCACAAAATAAACTTTGTACCACGTCAAGAAACTGAAAATCGTCCAAATCTTACGCTGTTCTTCACTTCTACCTTCATGATGGTCATCAAGTAATTTGATGATCTTCGCTTGATCAAAGAACTCTTTCGCAAAATCAGCTTCAAATAATTCTTTTACTTGGTGATAGCCATGTTCTTCTTTCAGCCAAGCTTTGATCGGTACAGGGAAACCAAGTTTTACACGATTTGACCATTCTTCAGGCAGATGCTTGTTCGCAGCTTGTCTAAAGACATCTTTTGTATTGTTTTGATTCAATAAATACTTACTTGGGATTTGTTGCGCTAATTTCATTACTTCGATATCAAGAAGTGGTACCCGCACTTCCAGTGAACTTGCCATTGAAAGTTTATCGGCTTTTAACAAAATATCTTTTGGCATCCATTGGTGTAAATCAACATATTGCATCTTGTTGATCTCGTCTTGGATTCCTTCCGTTTTCGCATAATGTTCTGCCATGATTTCTTTGACTGTTGGGGCTTGTTGAAATTCTGGCGTCAACAAGTTGGCCGCTTCGTTTTCTTCAAAGATCCGTGCATGTCCGATAAAATATTCTTTGGCAGGCGCTAAAGATTCATATAGATGAATCCTACCATGGAAATTACGCATCTTACCGATTTTTCTACCTAAGTTATAGCGAGTGCCTTTCGGTAATTTTTTCAATCCTTGAGCAATCACTCGGATAAATTTTGAATTTGTGTGGAAGCCATATGATTGATAGCCAGCAAATAATTCATCTGCCCCCTCACCAGATTGGACCACTCGTACACTTTGTGCCGCAAGATTCGCTAAGAAATATAACGGTACACAAGATGGATTAGAATCTGGTTCATCTAAATGGTATTGGATCAAAGGGAAAGCCTTAAACGACATGTCTCCATCAATGACAGCTGCGGTGTTATCCAAGTCAAGCATTTCTGTTAATTTACGTGCCTCGATTGCTTCATTATAGGTTTTATCATCAAAGCCTATTGAGAATGAATGGTCTGGTTTCAAAACAGAAGTCACATAACTTGAATCGACCCCACTTGATAAGAACGAGCCAACTTCCACATCACTGATCGTGTGTGCTTCGATCGATGCTTTCACAGTTTCATCAATTTGATCGATCCATTCTTGACGGCTTTGTGTGCCTTTTTCTTCAAAGTTCGCATCCCAATACTGTTGGATATCCATGTGGCCATCTTTGTAAGTGAAATAATGACCTTCTGGTAAACGATAGACGCCTTTAAAGAATGTTTCCCCATTTAAAGGAGAATATTGGAACGTCATATATGGTTTCAATGCTTCCCGATTCAATTCTTTATTGAAGTCTGGATGTGGTAAAAAACTCTTGATTTCAGAACCAAACATCAAAGTTCCGTTCATTTCAGCATAGTAATACGGTTTGATCCCAAAATGATCTCTTGCACCGAATAATTCTTTTTTCTCATTATCCCAAATCGCAAAAGCAAACATCCCACGTACTTTTTGCAATAACTCAGTTCCCCATTCTTCATAGCCATGTAATAAAACTTCTGTATCAGCATGGGTTTTAAAAATATGACCTGCATCGATCAATTCTTTTCTAAGTGGTTGATAGTTGTAGATTTCTCCATTAAAAATAATGATTTTTGTTTGGTCTTCATTGTAAATGGGCTGTGTGCCCCCTTCTAAGTCAATAATACTTAGACGTCTAAAACCCAAAGCCACATCACGATCAATGTATTCACCTGAACTATTCGGTCCGCGGTGAATGATGCGATCCATCATGTCATTTATGATTGCTTTTTTATTATCTTTGTCATTAACAAATCCTACGATTCCGCACATTTATTTCACATCCTACTAAAATTACTATTCCATTATTATGTCCACATGAATCTTATCACAGGAAGGCATCCAGAATGAATGATTTTCACTCTTACAATTTCGTCACATGAAAACAAATAAAATGAAAAATCTCTATCTTTAAAAAAAGTAGACTCAACAATTAATTTAACATGTTTTATCCTAGGAAGCTACTGGATTCTCCTATAGTTTACAAATATTTCATGTTATTCATAAATAGGGAGATTTTTGTAGACGTATATCTTCAAAATAACAAGCGATTTCATTTTTTATTTCAATCTAAAATCTTCTTTACTTGCGCTTTGATAGGATACCTTTTATCCATCACTGTCTTTTACGTCGGCATGTAAGAAAATCATCATGCGAGAAAAAAAGTCAGTTATTCTGTTTGGTAGAAACGAGAACTACTCGGCACAATATTAAAAAAACTTTTTATTTGCCTCTTATTACATTTGAAAATAACTAAGTATCTCTTTGTACTACCTGCTTCACTATACAGAGTAGGTAAATTTCAATAAATAAAATTCAATATACAATAACTGTAACCTGCTATCAAATCACTTGACGAAAAAACGAATTTCGGAGATGCTCAATTTAAGAACATATTTTATTTTAAAGTTAGGAAGGATGAACATGAAAATCGGAAAAGTACTATTAGGGGTATTGTTAGGGGTAACAACTATTATTGGGGCATTTATATTAGGTATCATGCTATTCCCGTTATTTGCACCAGAAATCCAAAACACGACAATTCAAGAAGCTACAAATACTTCACAGGCAAAAAGTACCGAACGTTCATTAACTACAACAGAAACAACAAGCCCAAATGATCAACAGCTGGTAAATCAAACACCTACACAAGGACAAACCCCAGATCCAATTTTGGAAAAGGCATTAAATACACCTGCTACACCATTGAGCGCCTTTAGCTCAGATCCTTATGATTGGGATTTAAATCAAGCGAATATCACGAACGGCACCGCTCAGTCTATCGGCTGGATTCAAGCAGAAGACGCAACTGGAAGAATAGAGGTAGAATACCACTGCTTCGCTTGCGACACGAATTGGAGCCGTAGAAATTACGCCTATGAATGGAATGGCCAAACGACAACAACTAAAATAACTCCTTTTACAATCGTTGGAACACCTTGCGAACATCAAAAATCCTTAAAAAATCATGGCTATATTAGTTGATTTCAGATAAATAGAAAATCTATCTAAAAAAGAGAACAGATTACTTGAATACAAGAAAACAAGCGCACAAACCAAAAAAGACTACACCGTCGTTTAGATTTTTGCGCTTATCTTCTTGTAAATAAAATTTTTTATTGCTCAGGATAGGAAGCTAATGATTGCCCCATTACGAGGAACAAAGAGCAAGAACTTGAGATTCAATCATAAAAAAATCAAAATTAGCAATCACTACTTTTATAAGAATTTTTTTTACATCCTTTTTATTGCAAGAGTATTTTAAAACAACCTCTTCCATCATAGCGAAAAAATATTCCTCATGTTCACTCAACCTTCCCGTATAATTTAAGTATCAACGAGCAAGACGTTGAAATAAATCAGGATGGTAGATATAGATGGCAATTTATTATTTTAACAAAAAAACAGATGCGCGAGGAAATCACGAAGTCCACGTGATCTCATGTACGCATTGTCCAGAGGATGTACTTTTTATTGGCGTATTTTCTACATGTGAAGAAGCCCTACATAAAGCAAGCACAACCCACACATCCAAAAGTTTCGATGGATGTCGCTACTGTTGCAAAGACTGCCATAACGGTTGACTTTCAAGGGATAGCTAGGCTGTCCCTTGTTGTTTCTTTCTTTTTACAGAGATCTTTCTTTATACATAAAATAGACCGTGTTTGTAAATTTACAAATCACATGAGATGAGTATGTAAAATTATAAAAGGAGTACCAAAAGGGGAGTCAAAGAATAATTTAAGATAAAAATACAACAAAAAAGACACGACCTAAATCGTGTCTAACCGTTGGTATATAAGGAAGGTACGGGATTTGAACCCGTGCACCACATTTCTGCGGCTCGCCGGATTTCGAGTCCGGTGCATTACCACTCTGCCAACCTTCCATGCCTACTATTTTTAATCTTTTTTCTACAAATGTCAAGAGGTATTATGCACTCCAGTTCATCTTATTTGTTTTGTAAACTGGTCATTTAAATACCATAACTGTTATGTTTAAATCCGAAAACACTTTTCAAATTACAGGATTGGAATAAAATAGCTTACGGACATTCGTCTTCTCGCACCACCAAAAAACGAATAAACGGCGTTAACAGTAGAAGTAACCTCTTCGAAAAAATAAGACGCCATCCACAAAAATTTGAAGAACATTTTTCGTAGATGGCGTCTTATTTCTAGAGGCTAAACACTTCTGTCTCGACCTCATGCTGTTGTAATTAGCGTATTTTTTCTGGATTTTCAATTGCAAGTACAGAATCGACCGTCGTTTTGATGATCGAAATGATTTGCTCTTCAGTCGGATGCATAATACTAGAAGACATCAATGAAGCAATACCAGTGATGGTTACCCAAGTACCAGTATGAAGCGCATCAATATACTCTTCCGATAAATCTTTATAGCGGGCGTCCTCTTTTAATAACTTGCGGAAATAATTATAAGAAAAATCATGCATCTTTTGACCATTTCCATGCTCATCGATATATAAAGCCATATAAAGGCTATGGTTTTTCTTAGCGAAATAAATATAATTCAATCCTAAATCAATGATTTTATCGCCTGTACGCTCTACAGGAAACACTTCTTCTTCTAACTGTTGGAAGATGACATCTAATAGCGTATTTTTTAAATCTTCCATATTTTTGAACTCTAAGTAAATCGGTTGGGTAGATATCCCCATCTTCTTCGCGATATTTCGTGCAGTGAAACCTTTAAATCCTTCTTTAGCAACAACTTCATATGCAGCTTTCAGAATTTGATCCTTCGTATAGACTTTTCTTCTCATAATAAACTCCCCCACTCCATGCTACAGTCTCAGTTCTTTTATTTTAACCGATATTGATCAATTTTTGCAAATAATATACCTAAATTGTTATATTTTAAAGCATATATGTGTTTTTTTATTGATTTTCTCAATTTTCTAAATATTTTTTTGTGTAATTTGTTTCCCCTTACAATTTTTTATTTTGTGTTGAATTTAAGTTGACCTAAAGTTTTCTTTCAAGTTATAGTTAAATAAAAAGGAAAAGAAGGTGTGTAATGAAGAATAAAAGTGACGTTATTTATATTCATCCTAAAAAAAGAATCATTTCTCAAAGGAAAAACTATTTTTACCTTATTTTTACAGGCGTGTTTTTTTTGATTATTGGATTGCTTAGCGATTCTTTATCAAATAACCTCGTGGGATTAATGGTCATCATGACCTCCCCCAGTAATCTTTTGACCGACTATATTGCTTTAGGTGGATTTGGAAGCGCATTTATGAATGTAGGCTTACTTACACTCTCTTCTGTGTTACTCGCCTATCGCCATAAAGTCATGTTGAATGGTGCAATGTTTGCTTCCATATTGACTGTCTCGGGTTTTTCATTCTTTGGGAAAAATCTATACAATTCCATCTCCATTATCCTCGGTGTTTATTTATATGCCTATTTTATGCACAAACCATTTTCTCAATATGTAATGATTGGCTTATTTGGTAGTGCACTCTCCCCTGTTGTCAGCTATATTACATTCGGGATGGGTTTACCAATCCTTCAAGGTGCTTTCCTGGGTAATTTAGCCGGTTTGATCGTTGGCTTTTTATTGCCGATCCTAGCTGTTCAGACTCTGACCTTTCATCGTGGTTTTACACTTTATAATATTGGTTTTACTTCAGGGTTGATTGCTATGTTGGTGACAGGTATCCTTCGACAATTTAGTTATTCGATCGAAGTACATTCGATTCTTTCGACTGATTACCACCATGAATTGACTTGGATCATTTTTTTATTCTTTTTATCAACCGCTGTTTGTGGCTTCTTCTTTAATGCCTTCAAATTGAAAGGATTACGTGAAATCTTTGAGTCTTCTGGAAAACTTACAACAGATTTCATCGGCACATCAGGTATCGGCGCCACCTTGATCAATATGGGCTTTGTTGGCTTGTTATTGATGTCTTACGTCTTGCTGATCGGTGGTGTGCTAAATGGACCTGTGGTGGGAGGAATCATCTCAGTGGCTGGTTTCAGCTCATTTGGAAGTCATGTTAAAAATTGTTTTCCGATTTTGATTGGTATCTACATTGCCTCAATATTAGGGACGATGCATGATATGACCGAAACAACCATGCTCGTAGCTGCGATTTTCGGTACAGGGCTTGCCCCGATCAGTGGATTTTATGGCGGCGTTTATGGAGTGATTGCAGGCTTTTTACATATTACTCTTGTCCATAATCTCAGCACATTACACGGAGGATTGAATCTATATAATAGTGGGTTTTCAACGGGATTTATTGCTGGTATACTAGTGCCTATCCTAGAAAATTTTACGTTTACCGGGAAGGGAAAGAACGCACATGGAAATGGAAAAAGAACTATCAAAGAGGATCATTGATGAATTTCTCACGTATTTTTACGAACACGAGATCAATGAGATTCGTATTGGCTTAGAATATACAGATGAAGGACTGTATATCGAATTTCAAGGAACAACGAAAAATCCGCCAAAAGATTTGAATACATTGGCCTCACTGTTGAATACACCAAGAGATCCTAGTATGGAGATCTATTACCACGAGTTGCTAGGTACCCCTTCTCATGGCCAAGAATCCTATCGATTACTTGGGAATCTGATCGATGATGTGGAAATCATGTATGATTCGCCAATTTTGAACATCAAGATTTTTCGCCGGATTTAAATGTGAAATAGCCATGATCCTTTTATAGATCATAAAATTAAGTAAATAAGACTCTAGATGGATGTTTTATTTTGTTCCATCCTCTATACTTGGTTTGAACTTACAAAATTGTTTGTTGTTTCTCACTTGAAATAGTGGCGCGCAGTTGCGCTTTTCAGGTAAAATACAATTATCAGATGAAAACCTCGAAGGAGTTGACTAGGGATGAACGTTGCAGTATCACGTAAATTAATGAATATTATATCGATCATCGGTATTGGTTTTTCAATTGCACTCACGATTTATTTTATTAATCTAGGCGTCTTTAAAGATTTGAACGCATTAAGAGGTCTTGTAGGTGATTCAATTATTTTAGGACCGATAATCTTTATCTTGATCCAAATACTGCAAGTCGTTATACCGATCATTCCTGGAGGGATCAGCACCGCAGCAGGTGTCCTGATTTTTGGTCCTTACGCTGGCTTTATCTATAATTATGTTGGTATTTGTATCGGTTCGATCATTATTTTCCTATTAGGTAGAAAATATGGAAAACCATTTATCCTGTCGATGATTAGTGATAAAACATATGACAAATATATTGGTTGGTTAGAAAACCAAAGTCGTTTTGAAAAGCTTTTCGCGCTAGCGATCTTCTTACCAGTAGCACCAGACGATGCCTTGTGTTTAATGGCTGGCTTGACAAATATCTCAGTCAAAAAATACACGTTGATTATTTTGATTGCTAAACCCTTATCGATCTTTTTGTACAGCATGGCATTGATTTATGGTGGTAACTTCCTGACTGGCTTGTTAGGATGATTTCTTAATAGATACACTGTGAGTACTGCAATGAAAGATTCCTGCAGTACTCCTTTTTTATGTTTTTTGCGCTATAATGTTAGGAGTAGGTGATAATAATGATCGTTTATTTAAAACGAAGTTTAGGAAATGCTTGGGACTTCCTGAAAGGAACACAAGCTTATTTTCGTGATGTAGTTCTGATGCATGGGTTTATTTTGTTTATTTGTTTGCCTTTGCTTGGTAGTATGACACGCTTGATTTTACAACGTGGGTCGATCGATTATCTTTCAACGGATAATATCCCCACACTGATTTCGCAACATCCAGGAGTTTTCTTCTCCTTGATCGCTGTCTTATTGTTGATTTTGCTCTTAGTCTATTTTGAGTTTACTTTTTTGCTAATGAGTGTTTATTTCATCAAAAAACAAGAACCAATTTCATTAAAGCAATTATTGCAGTTGACCATCCGACAAATAAAAAAAGTTCGTCCGATGATTTTTTTATTTTTCTTAGCTTACTTTTTTTTGATTTTACCGATCAGTGGATTAAGTTTTAATTCGGACTTACTTTCTAAAATAAAAATTCCTGCATTTATTATGGATTTTATTTTCACTAACCGCTGGATCATCGTAAGTTCTTTTCTACTTGTCTATGTCTTCCTCGGTTATATCGGGATTCGTTTAATCTTTGCATTACCTGAAATGATTTTAAGAGATCGCCCTTTTCGTGAAGCGATCCGTGAGAGTTGGCGTTTGACCAAAGCACGTTTTTTTGCGATTTCAGGTCAATTTTTAGTGATCAGTGGTACGATTTTATTGATTTCAACAATCAGTTACTTGGCGATCTTGTCAGGTCAGATCTTTGTTGAGGAATATTTCTCCGATTACTCATTGATTAGTGCTGTTTTTGCCATGACACTCTTACAAGGCGTTCTTTTGTTCAATATTGTGATGTCTACCGTCGGAATTTTTTACGTCATTGTAGACTTTATGGATGATGAAGGTTTCTTACCAGATATTCCCAGCTGGTTCTCTTCACAAGAAGTGCCCAAAAAACACACAGCTTTAAAAAATACTGCGTTTACTTTATTTGCTGTTTTCTTCGGTGTCGGTGTTTGTATTTACAATATGAATTACCTGACATCTGCTTCTGAAACAAAACCTCTAACGATTTCCCATCGTGGCGTTAGCTTAGGAAACAGCGCACAAAATACGATTGCTGCACTAGAAAAGACGAGCAAAGATTATCATCCAGATTATGTAGAAATGGACATCCAAGAAACCAAAGATGGTCAATTCGTGGTCATGCATGATTTCAATTTAAGAAATTTGACTGGAGTCAATAAAGCACCGCAAGACCTAACTTTAGCAGAACTGGAAAAATTGACTGTGACTGAAAATGGTGCCAAAGAGCCATTGGTTTCATTCGATACGTATTTAAACCGAGCAAATGAACTGAACCAAAAATTATTGATCGAAATCAAAACGACTCGAAAAGACTCGGATGATTTAGTTAAAAATTTTGTTAAAAAATACGAAGAAACTATTTTAACACATGGACATATTTTACAAAGTTTGACTTACCAAACAGTGTCAGATTTAAAAGCGGAAAAACCTAATTTTTACGTTGGCTACATTTTGCCTTTTAATCTAGTTGGCCCTCCAGTAACACCTGCCGACTTCTTGACCATGGAGTACAGTACGATCAATCGTAATTTCATTGATTCTGCTCATCAGGATGGCAAAAAAGTCTATGTATGGACACCCAATGAGTCAGACGATATGAGCCGGATGATGTTTTATGGTGTAGATGGTATCATCACAGATGATATGCAAGCGTTGAATGATACGATCAAAGATTCTGAAGGAGAAATTACTTACTCTGACAAGTTATTAAACTTTGTTCTTGGTGTTGGTTAATATAAAAACGTGTTGCTCACTATCCCACCGGATAAGTAAGCAACACGTTTTTTTTAGTTTATCTTTGCTTTGATTCCTTAATAGCTCGAACGACTGCTAAAACAGCAGGGATAGCAGATATAACTGCTAGAAAAATGCTTAGTTTACCAGAATTTTTTCTTTTTTGCATAGCGATTCGCCCCCTTTCTTTTATTATAATGAAGTTTGCGAAATATCTCAAAGCAAGTGTTTGCTCGACGCTTTCAACTTTCACTATTTTGATGCCTGTTTTGCTATTATTTCAGTCATTTCAACCCAAAATATGACAATTTTGTTTGAACATTATCCCCCACTGTTCGTGAGTCCAAACCAAAAAAGAGATACATTAATCTTAAAGAGGTGAATAAAGATGGTCTACATTCAAACTGGTATATTTATTTTATTAATGATTGGATTATTGATGGGAATCTCAGAGAATTAATTTCAAGTAAACTAGCAACAGCTATCTTATAGCACATTGATTGCCCAAATATTAGAATGGTGCTAAACTTAAGGTGTATTCGGAAGTTTTATGAAAAATTTCATGAATACACAAATACCGATGAAAGGAGAAATATCTATGACATTCACAAAAACAAGCATCAGCTATCGTGTAGCATTTGATAGCTCAACGAATCGCTTCATGGCAATCGATGCAATGAACGAACAACACATCGCTTATGGGATCACCATTGAGCAAGCAGTAAAAGCGCTACACGAATCTAACTAAGGAGTGTTCCCTTTTCATGTCAGCTGATAATTCTATAGAGAATTAAAAGACGTTTTTGGCTAAACGAGCCATAGAAACGTCTTTTTTGTTTGCTCCAAATAAGAAGAGTATCCTAGCAGCACTTTTAAGAAAATCCTATCGATCATTTTTTGTACTTCCCCTGCTCCTCTGAGAAATCACGCCATTTTTTCAAACGTACTTTAACAAAATCAGGTACAGGTATTCCTAGTTTCCTTAGATTTTCAATAACGGACAAACCATAGATCGCACAATACGAAAAAACCAAAGCAATACCAATTGCTTCAAAACCTGTAATTTTGAGATAGGGATAAGCAATCAAAACAATAAGTAAAATCAACAAATATTTGATTACATCTTTTACCACAGAACGTTTGAATCGTTTCATTTTTCCTGTTTGCAGACAGATACCACTAATAAAATCAAGACACAGAATCAATACAAAAATTTGAATGTACACATTACTTACAAGATTTCTAAACTCATTCAATACCACATCATTCTCTACAATCATTTTGCTCACCCTCCACTTTCTGGAATACCTAACCTTTGTTTGATCTTACCTATTCCGACAGACTACTTCAATTTGATTACAATTCAATGTTCATCATCTTTGACACAAAATAACTTTTAAGCTATTATAAAGTCAATAGAAATCATAAGAATACGCTTTATCTTAAGCATGCTCTATTGAAAGAACTTTTAAGTAACTGTATTCTTAACTTTTCGAACAATTGAATCAGTGTATAAGCAAACTATAATAGCTTAAAAGCTAATTGTCAACCATAATGACTTTTATGCTATTTAAATATCAAGAAAGGTGGTTCCTTATGACACTAGTTGCGCGAATCAAACAATTAGCAGAAGAAAAAAAAGTAACCTTTGCTGAAGTCGAACGTGCCGTAGGAATCTCTAATGGCCAGATCCGAAGATGGGATCGTGTTTCACCCAAGTCGGAAAATTTAAAAAAAGTAGCGGATTATTTTGGGGTAACAACTGATTTCTTATTGGGCAGCAACCAAGCGCCAAAATGGGCAAATAAAGATGATTTATTTGAGTTAGACAAAATGCTCAATTCAAATGTCAATATGGCGTATGGTGGAGAAACATTGACAGAACAAGAAAAGCAACGTGTGAAAGATGTATTGACGGGGCTTTTCTGGGAATTTCGAAAACGTGGCAAAGAGAAGTGAGCATATATGGAGATGGATATTATCAAACTAGTAAGCGAACTGAAGCGTACCTATGATACCGCCAATCCTTTTGTGATTGCTGAAAAATTAGGAATAGAAATCAGATATGTTTCTTTTCTCGATAATCCAAAAGGACAGTTTCAAGAACTATTAGGCTCCCCTATTATTTTATTGAACAACTCACTGAAAGAATCAGAAGAACGTTTTTACATTTGTGCCCATGAACTTGGACACGCTTTGTTCCATCGAGAAATATCTAGTTACTATGTATCCTCTAGAAATTCAAGAAGCAAGTCTGAAAGCGAAGCTAACTGCTTTGCTTCGAACTTGATCGTTTCCTTGTACAAAGAAGATACGGAAACCTACCCAAGAGAAGTGGAAGAACTGACAAGACTTTATGGTCTTCCAGAGAGTTGTTATCGGTTTTTGATTTAATGAGTGTACTATTATGTTTATTTAGGACTTAGTGGGGTAAGTCCTCGATAATATAGATTTGGCGACTACTACTACCTGCCGTTAAATGGGAGTAAGAAACTATCAGGAGGGCTATTATGGAATTGGAAAAGTTTCAAGATAATTTAAAACAGTTAGGTAAAAGAGTTATTGAGCTAAAAGATAGTATTGGTACAGAGGAGGCAACCAAAACATCTTTGATCATGCCGTTCTTTGCAACTTTGGGCTATGACTTATTTAACCCCACAGAGTTTGTACCAGAATTTACAGCAGATGTTGGCATAAAAAAGGGAGAAAAAGTTGACTATGCTATTGTCTTAGATGGAAAACCCACTATATTAATCGAAGCAAAGTCAATCAATCAACAGCTAACGAAACATGATTCTCAATTGTTCAGATATTTTGGAACAACAACATCTAAGTTTGGAATATTAACAAATGGCGAAGAATATAAATTTTTTACTGATTTAGACGAGCCTAATAAGATGGATTTGACACCTTTTTTAACTATAAATATCACAAAAATTAAAGATAACCAGATTCCTGAATTAGCAAAATTTCATAAAGATAATTTTGACGTTGATAAAATCACAAGCTCTGCGGCAGAATTAAAGTATCTCAGTTCATTAAAATCTTATCTTACTTCTGAATTAAATGAGCCTTCCGATAACTTCGTTAAGTATCTATTAGGCGAAATTTATGAGGGGATGAAAACAAAACAGACAATAGAAAAATTTAAACCTATCATAAAAAAAGGAATGAATCAATTTATTGCTGAAAAAGTAAATGACAAATTAAGTGCAGCATTGAAAACATCAGTTATTACAGATGAAAATGAAGCTAAATCTCAATCAGACACAACAGATGAAAGTGACAGTGAAGTTATTACTACTCCAGAAGAGCTAGAAGCTTATACCATTTGCAAAGTTGTCTTAAAAGATACCATTCCATTAAACCGACTATTTTATAGAGATAATAGAAGCTATTTTAATATCCTATTAGACGACAATATTAGAAAATGGATTTTACGTGTTCGTTTTAATTCATCTGGTATGAAAATCGAATTGAACGATGATAATAAGACGATTTATGAGCTATCCGAACCAATGGATATCTATAACCTATCCAAAGAAATGATTAACGTGGTAAATAAATTTTTATAACCGCTAAAAAGAAAGCGCTATTATTTATAACACCTTCTCATTATGAGTTTGTTGTCTATTCAAATAAAAAAGAAAAAAGTTATCTGTAAAAATATTATTTGTATTTTTTACAGATAACTTTTTATTTTCAAATAATCTTTTCTACTTACACTGTTCACTCGGTTTTAGGAGAAGAAAGAATATTTAGAGTTAGCTTTGTCTCCAGCTTACCTTATATATATTTTATTGACTAGCGTTATCTAACATACGCATCAATAGTACAGATCACTTGCTGACATTATTTTACCAACACATTGATGCGGCGTAACTGCCGTTGTTTTGGTGTATCTTCATTCCGTTGATGCTTTCTGTTCTAGTTTTAAAAATCTTACAATACATTTTCCTTTTTATGTACATACTGTTTTAAATTTTAAATCTCAATAAGCCTAAGTATACCCTTTTACATGATTTAGTATATATCATAAATTAGCTTTATTTAACTCTCTTTCCAAATCTTATTATTTGATAAAAAGACAAAAAAACCATCTCACAAGGAGATGGTTCAAAGTCGTCTATTGAATTATTTATTGATATTTACTGCTTGTGGTCCACGTTGACCATCTTCAATATCATAAGTAACTGCTTGACCTTCATCTAAAGTCTTAAAGCCTTCACCTTGGATGGCTGAAAAATGTGCAAACACATCTTGTCCATCTTCACCAGTGATAAATCCAAAACCTTTGTCTGAGTTAAACCATTTTACTGTACCGTTATTCATATATATTTCCTCCTATTACGTAAATCATACGTGTTTTGTTGCAATTAACATTACTTGGTAAAAGGAGTTTTTATAGTGTGAATATATCGCTCAGATTACGTTTCAAATTAGATTACTTATTTAATATACCATGTATTACCTAAGAATACAAATATTTACGCTTATTCTTTTGATTTATCATTCTAGTAGTATAAGTTTGTACCATTAATATTTTTATTTTGTCAATTTGTACTCAATACCATGGATCGTAATATTTTTGATAGTATCAGGCCATCCCTTGCTCTGCCATTTCTCTTCATTTGCTTGTTTTTCGATTTGATCAGCACCTTGGTTATAAAACTTCACTTGGTTTTTATTATACCAAGGATCTTTATGTGGATTTGGACTTAATTGGTAGCGATATTTCCCTGGGTTGATTTCATACCCTCTGTTCGTACCACCAAATGACGCTTCTCTCCATTTATACTGTTTTCCTTCTATTCTCATGGTACAGCCTAGAAGATAAGTGCCACCTTGCTCCTTTGCTGCCGCATCTCTACTATTCCAAAACATACTCCCACTTAATAAAACTGTTATACCTAAAATAATCACTAAAATTCTCTTCATGAAAAAATTCTCCTATCAGTATTTTTGAATTCGCTTAATCTTACAAATAATCTGTGAAAAACATATTGAATTTCCCTTGACTTTTACTAAGAATGAGCTTATGAAAACATCAAACCAATGTTCAATAAATACGAACAAATATGTCTGCATACTTGTTTTACTTATTCAAATAACTGATTAATCGCTTAGTATGAGCCGCTCCTATTCATTCGGATTTTTCATTCATCAAATTTTTTTTTAATACCCGCATCAATCGTCCAAACCGATCATTTTCCTTAGTTATTTCCCGATATCCCCATTTTTCATATAACCCTTCATGTTGAGTTGTTATATATACACTGCCGAAACCAATTTCCTTTAGTTTATTTTCACCTGTTGTAACTAATTTTTGGCTGATATGCTTCCCTCGATATTCTGGCGCGACAAAAACAGTGGCAATGTTAGGCGTGTAGTCCTTCGTATCAATAATGTCTTTTTTTACAAGAGTACAAAATCCTACAACATGATTTCCATCTTTTGCAATAATCACGGATTCCCAATCTGTAAATTCTTGTTTTTCCATTTTTTCTGCTATATACTTTGCTGCTTTCCATTCAAATTGACGGATAGAATTAGCTACTGAAAGCCAATCAGAATGTTCTTGGGTTGTAATGACATATTCCATATACTTTTCCTCTTTTCTAATTACTTTAAAAGCATTTGATTCTTGCGATCTCTACCTACTGATTATTAAATAATAGTTTACTTGATTTTTCAAATGTTTCCAAAATTTTCATATCTATTCCAAATAACAAAAAAACCATCTCACAAGGAGATGGTTCAAAGTCGTCTATTGAATTATTTATTGATATTTACTGCTTGTGGTCCACGTTGACCATCTTCAATATCATAAGTAACTGCTTGACCTTCATCTAAAGTCTTAAAGCCTTCACCTTGGATGGCTGAAAAATGTGCAAATACATCTTGTCCATCTTCACCAGTGATAAATCCAAAACCTTTGTCTGAGTTAAACCATTTTACTGTACCGTTATTCATATATATTTCCTCCTATTACGTAAATCATACGTGTTTTATTGCAATTAACATTACTTGGTAAAAGGAGTTTTTATAGTGTGAATATATCGCTCAGATTACGTTTCAAATTAGATTACTTGTTTAATATAGCACGTATCAGCTAAGAACACAAATAATAACTCTCGCAAAACATCATTAGAGTTTATGATACCTATCTCTAGTCAAAACAAGTTTAATGTAAGTAATTATTATTATCACGCTAATTTGGATGCGTTATCTTTTTACAATATATATATAAAGTGTACGATAAATAAATAATATATATGGGAGAAATTATAATAAAAAAAATTGTTTTTATTGGTATGGTAACTAGTCTTCTTTTACTCGCTGCTTGTGAGACAACTACCTCAAAAAATACAGAGTCAGATAACCAATCTATAAGTTCAACGAGTAATATCGAACTAAATTCAATAAATGAAAAGAGTTCGTTTCAAGAAAATTCATCAATATTTCAACCTTCACAAATTCAAGAAGCTATAAATTCTACTCAATCATCTGAGGTAACAACGGAATCAACGGCTGCTTCTTCGCCCCTTGTAGGTAATGCAATAACCTCTCAGGAACGAGCAATGCAAGTACTTATCAGTGATTCTCCTGAATTACAAAATGAGGATATCGTGGTTACTTTCTATAAATGATTTGAATCAGACTATCTATTCAATGCACAAAGTAAATCAATACTTGAACAAGGAGGATCAGGATCGGTAGGTTTTTATCGAGTTTCTAAGGAAGGAACGATCACAATAACTGATGCATACGGAAACGCAGTTTAATTTTTTAACAAAAAAATTTAGTAGGCTTTATTTGTCAATAAACCTTGATCAAACTATACTACCTCCATAAATATATTTCTCACTCCAATTACACTTAGTTACAAAGAAGTATCTATCCCCCAGATATATGGTCACCTCTCTCTCCTTGTCAAAGAACGTGCTGTAAGTAAATCAGATGATTTTTTAAACAATCAAGATAAAAAGCATCTGGTCAACTGGTCCAATTTACATCAAAAAAAAGACAGCCAATAATCGGCTGTCTTTTCTGCATGTAGTACCATTAAAATAAAATGGCACCTACATGTTTAGTCGTTTTCATTACTAAGAATCTTCTCTAACCCCCATCTTACAGGCGTTCGTTCAATTCTTTCGCAAGGTCTTCAAACCCTGGTTTGCCTAGTAAAGCAAACATGTTTTTCTTGTAAGCTTCTACTCCTGGTTGGTCGAATGGGTTGATGCCATTCAAGTAACCTGAAATGCCGACAGCAATTTCAAAGAAGTACATTGTGTAACCTAATGTGTAAGCATCCATTGTAGGGATTTTAACTAATAGGTTTGGTACATCGCCGTCTGTATGAGCTAATAATGTGCCTTCAAAAGCTTTTGTATTTACAAAGTCAATTTCTTTTCCTTGTAAATAACCAAGTCCGTCCAAGTCTTCTGCTTGTTCAGGAATTGTAATTGATTTACGTGGTTTTTCAACTTTTACGATTGTTTCGAAGATATTGCGACGTCCTTCTTGGATGTATTGTCCAAGTGAATGCAAGTCTGTTGAGAAGTTTGCACTTGAAGGGTAGATTCCTTTTTGGTCTTTACCTTCTGATTCGCCGAATAATTGTTTCCACCACTCAGAGAAGTATTGCATTCCTGGTTCGTAGTTGATCAACAATTCAGTAACTTTGCCTTTACGGTAAAGAATATTACGCATTGCTGCATATTGGTAAGCTTCGTTTTCTTCAAGTTTGTCGCTTGAATAAGCTTTGCTTGCATCGGCAGCACCTTGCATCAAGGCATCGATATCTGCTCCGCTTGCGGCGATCGGTAGCAAACCAACTGCTGTCAATACAGAGAAACGTCCACCGACGTCATCAGGAATCACAAATGTTTCCCATCCTTCTGCGTCTGCTTCTACTTTAACAGCCCCTTTTGCTTTATCTGTTGTAGCGTAGATGCGTTTGTTTGCTTCTTCTTGACCATATTTTTTAACAAGTAATTCTTTGAATACACGGAATGCAATGGCTGGCTCAGTCGTTGTTCCTGATTTTGAAATGACATTTACTGAGAAGTCACGGTCGCCGATCACTTCGATCAAGTCAGCAAGATAAGTTGAGCTGATTGAGTTTCCAGCGAAGAAAATTTGTGGTGTTTGGCGTTTGTCGCTTCCCAACAAGTTGTAGAAGGTATGTTGTAAGAAATCGATTGCTGCACGAGCACCTAAATAAGAACCACCGATACCGATGACCACAAGGACTTCAGAATCAGATTGGATTTTCTTAGCAGCAGCTTTGATACGAGCAAATTCTTCTTTGTCGTAGTTCGTAGGTAGGTCGATCCATCCTCGGAAATCGCTACCTGCGCCAGTTCCTTCTCGTAATAATTTGTCTGCAGCAGTAACTTGACTCTGCATATAGCCTAACTCATGTTCATTGACAAATGGTGCAACTTTTGAATAGTCAAAATGAATGTGTGCCATTTTTGTTCCTCCTTAAAAGTTTCAATCTACAGATATACTTTACGTTTTTTTTTATTATTTTTCAAGCAAATATGCGAGAAGCTTCTAATATTTGCAAGAAACTTCCATTTTTTAGACTAAACCTTGCATAGCCATTACTTTTGCGACTTTTTCAAAACCTGCCACATTAGCACCAAGCAAAAGATTTTTTTCGTTGCTAAATTCTTTGGCAGTTTGACGACATGTTTGATAGATCGTTGCCATGATCTCATCAAGTTGCGCATCAACTTGGCTGCTTTCCCACACCAATCGTTGTGAATTTTGGCTCATTTCTAGCGCAGATACAGCTACACCACCAGCATTGGCAGCTTTTCCTGGACAATACCAGATGTCTGCTTTTTCATAGACTGAAACAGCATCTAATGTGGATGGCATGTTCGCACCTTCTGCGACGATCTTCACGCCATTTTCTACAAGGATCTCTGCCAATTGTCCGTCGATTTCATTTTGCGTTGCACAAGGTAAAGCAATATCAGCCGCTTGTTTCAAAGTCCAAACCGATTCATTTGCGTGGTATTCAGCTGATGAGCATTCTTTGACGTATTCTGTTAAGCGGGCTCTTTTGACTTCTTTCAATTCTTTTAATAGATCAAGATCGATACCTTCTGGGTCATAGATATAGCCACCTGAATCAGAACAAGTAACCACTTTCCCTCCTAATTCATGGACTTTTTCGATTGCATAGATTGCCACATTCCCACTGCCTGAAACCATCACTGTTTTGTCAGCAAATGAATCTTGTTCTTCGTTCAATAAGTGTTTCACATAATAAACTAAGCCATAACCTGTTGCTTCTGTTCGGATCTTACTTCCCCAGAAATCTAAAGGTTTCCCTGTCAAAACGCCTGCATCATATTGTTTCAGTCGTTTATAGGCACCATACATATAGCCGATCTCACGAGCACCTACACCGATGTCGCCTGCCGGTACATCAATTGAAGGTCCGATATGTTTTGCCAGTTCCAACATGAAACTTTGACAAAAGCGCATGATTTCATTATCCGATTTTCCTTTTGGATCAAAATCACTTCCGCCTTTACCGCCACCGATTGGTAGGCCTGTCAGGCTGTTCTTGAAAATTTGTTCAAATGCTAAGAATTTTAAAATACTCAAATTGACACTTGGATGAAAACGTAAGCCACCTTTATATGGTCCGATGGCTGAATTGTATTGGATTCGGTACCCACGATTCACTTGCCAGTTTCCTTGATCATCTTGCCAAGGAACACGGAATTGGATCACTCGTTCTGGTTCTACTAAAATCCCTAGAATATTTTTTTCAATGTATTCTGGATTTTTTTCTAAAAATTGGATGACCGTAGGCATAAATTCATCGACCGCTTGCAGAAACTCGATTTGGCCGTCATCTTTTTGGTGAAGTTTTTCTTGTATCGCTTGTACGTATTCTTTTGCATTTGACATAGGTTCACGCTCCTTTATTCATCTGACTTTATTTTAGCTTATTTCAATCATAGGTCAAAACATTTTCTGCGAATCGTCTTCAAATATGCTACACTCTCTGTGAGGTGAGAAAATGGAAAAAACTTATGACGTGATTGTTGTTGGCGCAGGAACAAGTGGCATGATGGCTGCAATCAGTGCAGCCGAGTATGGTGCCAGTGTCTTGTTGATCGAAAAAAATAAAAAAGCAGGTAAAAAATTATTGATGACTGGTGGCGGTCGATGTAATGTCACAAATAATCGCCCTGTTGATGATTTGATTGCGCATATCCCAGGAAATGGTAAATTTTTATATAGTACGTTTTCTCAATACAACAATTTTGACATCATGGAATTCTTTGAAACACAAGGGGTTCACTTAAAAGAAGAAGATCATGGACGAATGTTTCCAGTGACTAATAAATCTAAAACGATCATTGAAGCACTGGTTCATCGTCTGAATGAATTGAACGTCACGATGTTTTTTGGTGAACGTGTAGAAAAATTGATCCATAAGGACAACCAAATCTATGGTGTGCGTACTGAATTTGATGAATTTAAAGCAAAATGCGTCATTTTGACGACTGGTGGACGCACCTATCCTTCTACTGGTGCAACGGGTGATGGGTATAAATTGGTCAAAAAAGTAGGCCACACGATCACACCACTTTATGCAACAGAGTCTCCTTTGATTTCTGAGGAATCATTTATTGCGGATAAAGTGTTGCAAGGTCTTTCTTTACAAGATATCACGTTACGTGTCTTGAACCAAAAAGGAAAAGTGATCACGGAACACACGATGGATCTTTTATTTACCCATTTTGGGATCTCTGGACCAGCAGCTTTAAGGTGTTCCAGCTTCATCAACAATGAACTACAAAAAACGCAGGCACCTGTAACTGTTTCTTTAGATTGCTTCCCGACGAAATCAGTCGAAGAACTGATACAGGAGTTAGTGGAACTAAGTAAGGAATCGAAAAAGAATTTGATCAATGCGTGGCGTGGTTTTCTACCTGAACGTCTACTCCAATTTTATCTTGAACGTCTAGAAATGACCGAACTAACTGGTAGCCAAACAACCGAAAAACAAATCCAAGAATTTGCTGAATTATGTAAAAACTTTGAGCTATTGATCCATAAGACATTTCCCATCGAGAAATCTTTTGTTACTGGTGGTGGCGTTTCATTAAAAGAAGTCAATCCAAAAACCATGGAAAGTAAAGTATTGAACGGATTGTTTTTTGGCGGTGAATTACTTGATGTAAATGGGTATACAGGTGGCTTTAATATCACGGCAGCTTTTGCTACGGGGCGTGTTTCAGGGATGCACGCAGCCATGCAAAGTCAATGGTAAGAGACAAAAAAGCAAAACATTGCTTGAATGAAACATCCATGAAAGGCAACGCGTGTCGTTCGCCTTTCATGGATCGATCTTTCAGCATTTGTTTTGCTTTTTGTTTGTGGTTTTTAAATTTTGATATCGACAAATGTTGCATTGGTCAACTCAGCGATTGCTTCTGGAGCAAGTTCCATTTGCAATCCGCGCTTTCCAGCAGAAATAATGATCTGGTCATATTCTTTTGCCTGTTCTTCAATAAATGTTGGGAATAATTTTTTCATACCAATTGGTGAACAGCCACCTCGAATATATCCGGTCGTTTTTTCCAAGTCCTTGAGATGGAGCATTTCTACTTTTTTATTGCCGGAGACTTTTGCTAGTTTTTTTAAATCAAGTTCAGTGCTTCCAGGGATAACGGCAACGATCGGACCTATGTTATTCCCCACTGCTACTAATGTTTTAAAAATTCGTGATTCACTTCCTGGCAACTGAGCAGCAACGGATGAGGCACTGATATGTGCTTCATCCCAAGCATATTCATGTTCTGTATAAGCAATCTTTTTTTGTTCTACCATACGTATAGCATTCGTTTTTACTGGTTTCTTCTTTGCCAAAATCTTCACCTTCGTCTAGCTTAATTTTCATTGAGTAAACTAATGATTTGTTTTAATTCTTTAACTGGTAATTGGCCAGGTGCAGAAGCTCGTGTCGCATCTAACGCACCGAAAGTGATGGCTGAACCTGTCACGTTGCCTGCAAGTCGAGAGACCATGCCAAGCTCACCCATTGACATAGTGATTAGAGGCATTGACACAAACGCATGTGCACGACGAGTCAATTCCATCATCCGTAAAACATCACGTTCATTATTTGGCATCACAGCAATTTTGCCGATACTTGCACCAAAATGTTCCATCATATTCAAACGATACAGCAAGACCGGATCTGCTGGTGTTTCTTTAAAATCGTGACTACTGATGACCAGTGGGATCTGGCGGCGGTGGATATCATGGAGCAGATCCTTTTCCATACTTTCGATTTTGAACAACTCAATATCTAGCATTTCCACTAATTCTGTGTCGATCAAAAATTTATACAGATCGTGATAGTCTTTGATTGAAATATCTTGCGTTCCACCTTCTTCTAAGGTTCGAAAAGTCAAAAGCAATGGAAGTCTTTCTAACATTTCATAGATCAGTACTAACGTTTCCTTTAGTTGTTCTTTGTTGAAGACATCCTGATAACAATCAAGACGCCATTCAGCCAAATCAGCACCGGCTTCCCTCGCCAGGATTGCTTCTCTCAGAAGTTCTTCGCGAGTTGTACCAGTCAAGGGCGCACAGACTTTTGGACGTCCAGTACCAAATCTTACTCCTTTTACTTGAAACATTTACTTCACGCCCTCTCTATTTTTTTATTTCATAAACAAATACCTTTAAATAATTTCCTTCTGGGAAAGAATCAATGGTTTGAAAATCATCAGGCAAACGATAAACACCGCTGA
The DNA here is from genome assembly GCF_051714725.1 of Enterococcus sp. AZ095b. Classification (NCBI taxonomy): domain Bacteria; kingdom Bacillati; phylum Bacillota; class Bacilli; order Lactobacillales; family Enterococcaceae; genus Enterococcus; species Enterococcus sp. AZ095b. The sequence continues at coordinate 1,866,536 of NZ_JBIOSL010000001.1, forward strand.
TTTGGTATTCATACTCTGCAGAGATTAGTTCATCTTCGATCATTGCTTGAAATTGATCAATCGACACATTGGCTGCATTTGTTGAGGCAATCAGGATTCCTTCATCGGCTAAGATCGACAAGCTATCTTTCACTAATTCACCATAATTTTTGGCTACACGAAAGACTTTTTTCTTGTTCCGAGCAAAACTTGGAGGGTCCAAAACGATTACATCATAAGAGAAACCTTTACGTTGGGCATATTTAAAGTATTCAAAAACATCCATGACGATGATTTTATGGGCATCCGGTGTCAACCCGTTGACCTCAAATTGTTCACGAGTTTTTTTCAAACTTCGTTTTGCTAGATCGACACTTGTCGTTTCTGTTGCCCCACCCATAGCAGCAGCTACAGAAAAAGCACCGGTATAGCTAAACATATTCAGTACTGATTTCCCTAAAGCTAAGCCATCGATCAATGCCCCTCTGACTTCTTTTTGATCAAGGAAAATTCCTGTCATCAGACCTTCATTCAAATAAGTGGCATAAGTCACTCCATTTTCTTGGACAAGTAGTGGTTCTTTGGCCTCTTCTCCAGTCACATGCTGGCTCTCCGGTAATCGTGTTGTTTCAAAGCGGATTTTTTCGTAGATTCCGACAATTTCAGGATAAGCAGCTTGAAAAGCTTTTAATAAAACTTCACGAGCCAAATATAAGGTTTCATTGTACCAAGAAAAGACAGCAAAGCTATCGTAGTAGTCAATGATCAAACCACCGATCCCATCTCCTTCTCCATTGAACAAACGAAAAGCTGTTGTCTGCTCATCATTAAAATAGCTTGTCCTTTTTTCTTTAGCTGTCAGAAATTTTAGTTCAAAAAATGATTGATCAAATGGTTCATCCTTTTGACTGAGTACCCAACCAATCCCTTTGTTTTGTTTTCCTAAATAGCCTTTTCCTAAAAATTTTCCTTGCTGATCAATTAACTCTACCCATTCCGTCGTTTTTTTCATTTGGACTAGATCTTCTTCTTGGATCAATGGATAGCCTTTTAAAAATTTTTTGACTGCTCTTTTTTTTATTGTTAGTTTCATTGGCTCACCTGCTTTTTCATTCTCCCTTTTAGTATAACAAAAAACACGCTTCTTGTCTTAGAGATTCCTTGTCTTATAGGTAGTTTCCCTTAGAAAAGAGCTAAAATAAAAACTCCTTATCTCCCACTAAAACGAAATGCACAGTGTTCCGAAAGTAGCTCCTTCAGAAAAAAATTTGAAAAACGACAATTTGAAGAATGATTTCCGATTTTCCATGATGATTTCTCAGTGCTGCGCACTTTTGTCCTCCCTATTCATGTGTAGATTTTTGTACAAAACTTAGTGATCTTAAAGAAAATCTTAATCTATCAAGCTTGATTTGTACTTTCAATTGACACTATTTTGGTCTACTAGTAAAATGGTTAGGAGTATGTGAGTCGTGAGTATGTTTCATGTCACTCTTTTTTTATGTAAGAGTGCAGAAAGGAAGATTAATTTGAAAATAAAAACACCCGCTTTTTTAAATAAAAGGCTCGGATTTTTTACTTTACTAGCAGTTTTGTTATGGGTCAAAACGATTGCTACTTATCTATTTGATTTCCATTTAGGGATCGAGAGTGGCATCCAATATTTTATCTTGTTCATCAACCCGATCGCAACGACTATCCTTCTTTTAGGGATTGCCTTATATGTTAGACGAACGAAAGCAGCGTACATCACGATGCTAGTCATCTATTTCTTGTTGACCTTGCTCTTATTTTCTAACATCATCTATTATCGTGAGTTCACTGATTTTATTACGATCAACGCGATCCTAGGCGCCGGAAAAGTCGCAAGTGGTTTAGGCGAAAGTGCCTTACGGTTATTCCGTCCTTATGATGTCCTTTATTGGATCGATATCATTTTGATCATTGCACTTTTAGCAACGAAAAAAATCAAAATGGACCCACGTCCTGTACGCGCTCGAATGGCGTTTGCTTTTACTACATTAGCAGTGATGATCTTTTCTGGAAATCTATTTTTAGCTGAAGCGGATCGCCCAGAGTTATTGACACGTACATTCTCTCGTGATTATCTAGTTAAATATCTTGGACTGAACGCGTTCATGGTATACGACGGTATCCAAACTTACCAAACGAACCAAGTACGAGCTGAAGCAAGTCCAAATGATATGAAAGAAGTAGCAACTTACGTCAAAGAACATTATGCGCAACCAAACCAAGATCTCTATGGATTAGCTGAGGGTAAGAATGTTATCTATATCCATTTAGAAAGCTTACAACAGTTTGTGATCGATTATAAACTGAAAGACGAAAATGGCGTAGAACATGAAGTAACACCTTTCTTGAATAGTTTATTCCACAGTAATGAAACATTTAGTTTTGACAATTTCTTCCATCAAGTAAAAGCTGGAAAAACAAGTGATGCAGAGACATTGATGGAAAATTCATTATTCGGTTTGAACCAAGGATCGCTATTCACTCAACTTGGTGGTAAGAATACTTTCCAAGCAGCACCAAATATTTTAAAACAAACAAAAGGCTATACCAGTGCAGCATTCCATGGGAATGCTGGTACATTCTGGAACCGTAACGAAACTTATAAGAGTTTTGGGTATGATTACTTCTTTGATGCTTCATACTATGACGTGAATGACGATAACTCATTCCAATACGGTTTACATGATAAACCATTCTTTGAACAATCCGTCCAATATTTAGAACGGATGCAACAACCCTTCTACTCAAAATTCATTGCTGTATCGAATCACTTCCCTTATTCAAAATTCACGAATGAGGAAGCTGGATTCCCAGTAGCTAATACGAACGATGAAACAATCAATGGTTACTTTGCGACAGCTAACTATTTAGACACAGCGGTAGAAGAATTCTTCAACTATTTAAAAGTAAGTGGCTTGTATGAAAACTCAGTCATCGTCTTATACGGTGACCACTACGGGATCTCTAATACAAGAAACAAATCTTTAGCTGAATTAGTTGGTAAAACAAGTTCGACATGGACAAATTTTGACAATGCAGCGATGCAACGCGTGCCATATATGATCCATATCCCCGGACAAACAAAAGGTGGAATCAATCATACGTACGGTGGCCAAGTAGATGCTTTACCGACATTGCTTCATTTGTTAGGTGTTGATTCAAAAAATTATATCCAATTAGGACAAGATCTTTTCTCACCTGATAATAACCAGTTAGTCGCTTTCCGTGATGGTGACTTCGTTTCACCTAAATATACCTATTATGGTGGATCTGTCTACGATACCCAAACAGGTGAAGTCCTATCCGATATGACTGAAGAACAACAAGCAGAAGTTACTGCCTTACGTGAAGCAGTCAGCAAGCAACTCGCCGTTTCAGACCAGATCAACAATGGCGATCTACTTCGATTTTATACAGAAAGTGGTTTAGAACCACTTGATACTTCTAAGTTTGATTACAAAAATGGCTTGCAACATCTAAATGATGCCGAGCGTTCACTTGGTGACAAATCAACAAGCGTCTTCAGTGAGAACAACAATCAAACGACACAAAATCTTTACGAAACAAAAACTTTCCAAGATATCCATGGTATTCCTACCGAGGAACCTACGGATAGTGAAGATGCAGTAGAAAACAACGAATGAACAACGTGAGAATAAGTAGCTAATGTTATCACTCAACGAACAGCACTCGAGGAAATCCTTTCTTCGGGTGCTTTTTTTGATCTAATAACTAGCGATATAAATAGATTTGCTTATTTCTACTCAGTGATTTTTTTTACCCGCACGATTGAAAGTGCAAAGAGATGCTACTAATCATATTCGATGCATCTCTGTCCCCTCATACATACTCTAAGTCTGAAACCATTAAGATCCCAGACAAATCATTTGATTCTTGGGGACTCATCGCTCGTTCATAAATCTTGAAATTAATACATTTTCCTATTAGTTTTTGCACTGGATCTCATAGTAGGACCAAAAGAATAGCGTCACTAAAGAAGTTTTTTATACGCCTCCAGGTTCCCATTGCTTGTCCTACTTGGTCAGCCTTCCTTTATTTCGGTTTTTCACTAAATGATTTTCATACTTTATTCATATTCATTTTTTATACTATTCTTGAGGTGAAAAGTATGAATATGATCCGTTATTCTACCGCACGATTACTTTATTACAAAAAACAAACATTTCTATATACTTTGTTTTCAAGCTTTTCTGCTTTTCTATTATTGATTAGCTTTAACTTATATAATCTACAAACCACTTTACACAAACAAATCCAAGATCGGGTGTTGATATTTGATGCTTCTGATGTCAAAGAAAACTTGCCTTCATCAGAAACGCTTCAACAAGCCTATCTGGTTGTGATCAGTTGTATACTGGCACTGTTTGCCTTGTGTTTCTTTTTTTTCTTTTTACTCTCACTCTATCGTCATCGTATGGAAATCATCAATTGGCGATTAGCGGGTCTTTCCAAACCAAAAATGTTCTTCTTTGTTTTTTGGCAATCCTTGATTCCATTAGTTCTGAGTTGTCTTGGCGTTCTTTTGATCGTTTTTGCTTTCCAAAATGGCTATCAAGCTTTACTCCAAAAAATCAATTTGGCTCTGTTAGATTTCTTCGAACTACCGAATTTACCAAGTGTCTTTTCTTCTGGAAATGGTTTATCGATCTCGATTGATCAAAATAGTTTTTTCATGATCGATTTTTTTAGCGATAACTTTTTAGTAGATACCTTAAAAGGGATCGGACAGACGATCATTTGTTTAGTTAGTATTAGCACATTACTTAGTACCTGTCTTTTCATGATTTCAAATCGACTTTTAAAAAGAAAGAAGCTGATCATTGATGAACCAACATGATTCACTGATATCATTTAGCGGTTTTACTGTTCTGATCGGTTCGAAAGCCGAACAACAGGTGATTTTCACAGAGATCAAAGCACAACTCCTTGCTTCAGAACGAACTGATCTGATGATCGTTCAAAAAAATTGGCCGTTCTTCCCTTATCTTAATTTAAAAGAACAAGTATTTTTGGACATCCCCGAAAAACAAAAAAAAGCCAAACAGGAACAAGCGCAAGATAAGCTAATGATAGATTCCTCGTTGCTCAAAAAATCAGTAAGTGAATTGAGCACGTATGAAAGAATCAAATTGCAACTGATGCATGCGATCCTCGCCGATAAAAATAAACTGATCATCGAAGACCCTATCGATGATTTGTCGATTATCGAGATTCAAGATCTTTTGACAAATCTTTGCGATTTAGTCAACGATCATTCTTTTTCGATCTTATTGTTGACTCATGATCTTTCGATTGCCGAAAGCCCATATGTCACTGATTGTAAAGAAGCGAGTTGACTTGTGCTTGTTGATCTTCATAAAAAAACCGTTAAAACAAGATAGAAGCCTTGTTTTAACGGTTTTTGATTTAGTTATCATTCGATTTCAACATCTGGTAATTTTACAGTAAATGTCGTTCCTTTTCCTAACTCACTTGTTACGTCGAGTTTTCCTTTATGCAATCGAACTAATTGTTGAACGATCGGTAACCCTAAGCCGGATTCGCCATATTTTGTATTTTTTCTAGATGGATCAACTTTGTAATAGCGATCCCATATGCTTTTCATTTGTTGTTCTGACATACCAATACCAGTATCGGTCACTTTGATGATCGTTTCAAGATAACCTTTTTCTAATGTGACTGTGATCGTTCCATTTTCAGTGAATTGGATCGCATTTTGAATAATGTTGACCATGATCTGTACAAACCGATCATAATCAGCGTATACGTCTAATTGTTCAGGTGCTTCTAAAATCAATTGATTACCCGCAGCTTCTGCTTTTGCTTCCAATTGAGCAACAATGTTTTTTAACGTTTCTGTCCCATCAAATTTTTTGATGACCATACTGATTTGATTCGTTCTGATTTTTTCATAATCTAGATTCTCATTGACTAGACGAATCAAACGTTCAGTTTCATTTTTCATTAATTTAATGGCATTTTCCCGTTGGTTTTCTGGGATGGCATTATACTCTAAGCCTTCTAACAAGCCATTGATGGTTGTTAAAGGGGTCCGCATTTCATGGGAAGCATCTGCCATGAATTGTCTGCGCCGATTCTCTTGTTCCTCGATTTCTGCTCGTGATTCTTTCAGTGAGTTAGTCATCTTATTGAAATCATCTGCTAATTCATCAAATTCATCTTTGTCATTTACAGGTAATTGCACATCGAAGTTGCCATTCGTGACTTCTTTTGTAGCATTTCTCAAACGATTGATCCGTTTGACTTGGAAAGCCGCAAAGGCATAGCTTGCGATGATTGCAATGATACTTGAGAAGATGAAGCCTTTGAAGAGATTCAAGGTGACTGATCGCACGCTATTGTCGATGTTTCTGGCTGGTTGGCTTACAACTAATCCCCCATAAAACTCATGATTCAAGTTGAAAGGAACCAAAGCATAGGATGTGGCTTGATTCTCTCCTGAGATATTTTTATTTGAAGTAAACTTGACTTGGCGACCGCTTCTCAAACTTTCCCATTGATCTGCTGTAATCGTAAAATTCAAGTAAACCCCAGCAGTTGGATAAATCACTCGCTCATATTTATCAATAAAGATAAAATTGACATTTTGTTCAGTTAATACTTGTTCAGTCAGTTCCAACGCATTTTGGAATGCTTGATCTTGATTGAATTGAGGAAACGTATCCGCAAAGGTTTGGGTCGTTTTCTCCACCGACTCGGCATAACCAAAAAGTTGTTGGTAATTATTTTCTTCGATGGTCTGCTTGGTCAATTGCGTAAAAGAAATACCGACGATCAAGATGATCATCGCGATCATCCCACAAAATGCCAGTAATTGTTGGTATAAATAGCGCATCAGGCAACACCTGAATCATCAAATTTATAGCCTACTCCCCAAACGGTCTGGATCACTTGTGGGCCTACTTTCTCGATTTTTTGACGCAATTTTTTGATATGGGCGTCGACGGTTCGTTCATCACCAAAATATTGATAATCCCAAACGAGTTCCAATAACTGTTCTCTTGAAAACACTTGTCTTGGTTTTTTTGCTAATGTAAATAAAAGATCAAATTCTTTTGGTGTCAATCCATCGATCGGTTGGTTATTCAAGTAGGCTTCACGCGTTTTCGTATTCATCTTGAAGTGATCGGTTTGGATGTCAAAATTTTGATCAGATAATGGATTTTCTTCTTTTGTTTCTACCAATTCGCTACGACGGTGTAATGCCTTCATACGTGCAATCAATGTCAAGGGACTAAAAGGTTTAGTGACATAGTCATCAGCTCCCATCTCTAAACCGATCACTTGATCACTTTCAGAATCTCGGGCGGTCAACATGATGATTGGTACTGTACTAGAAACTTTTCGGATTTCTCGTCCAACCATCATGCCATCCATTGTCGGAAGATTAAGATCCAACGTGACCATATCCCAATGTTGCGGATTCTCTAAAAACGCATCTAATCCTTCTTTTCCGTCGTATTTGAAGGTTGCTTCCCATCCTTCATTCAAAAAAAACATCTGCATCATTTCAGATACGGATTGATTATCTTCAATCATTAAAATGTTCATGCTCGTCTCCTCCATTTATCAAATCGTAAGTTTGTAATTTTTTTTCTGTTAATATAAAAATCGGCATGATCGGAAACACTAAGACCAACATTTCAATAATAAAAAAATTGGTATGTCCTGTGATTTTTAATCCGTAGCCGATCAAGGTCATCAATAATCCGAAAATCAAGAAATATTTTCCGCTTGTTCGTTGGGCAATCCGCCAATGTTCGTCGGATCTTGTGGCACGTTCTGAATGATAACCATAGAAAGGTAAATTACCTTTAGAAGGCAAAATTAAAAATAAGAGCCCTATCAAGGTCAAAAAAAGACCAACTGTTAAAAAAATCATGATTTCACTCTCCAATCTCTGTCTATAGTATACTCTAAAATGGTTGCTGAACCAATAAGTTCAGTAATTCTTCACGAAACGTTTGTCTTTTGTTCATTCTTTGATAAGATAAAGATAGTCAAATGAAAAAGGAGTTTTATTTGTGACAAACTATCAAGCAATCACATTTTTCGATCTCGATGGAACTTTATTAGATGGACATTCTAAAATAACTCCTGAGATCGCCGCAGCAATCCAAGTATTAAAAGAGAATGATATCCTACCTGTTATCGCTACTGGACGGACAGAAATGGAAATCAAACAAATCATGCGTGATGCGGGTATTACTTCCGCTGTAACAATGAATGGTTCTTGCATTAGCGTAGAGGGAGAAGAAATTTATTCTGTACGCTTTTCTAAAGAAGAATGTCAAAAAATGCGTGACCATATCGAAGAGCAAGGTCATGCCCTTTGTTTTTATAATAGAGAGAACATTTGGAGTACTCATCACACAGAGACCATGAGAAAAGCTTATGGCTTTATCCATTCAGATGTGCCACCAATCGATCCTTCCGCTTTTCAGGATCATCCGATCAATATGTTGCTGATTCTTTCCGAATCAGGTGATGAATATTATCATGAACGTTTCCCAGACATGACTTTTTACCGCAATAGTCCTTATTCGATTGATACGGTCAGAAAGGGTATTTCAAAAGGTGCAGGCGTCAAACACTTAAAAGAAACGTTACAATTGGAAAATGTTCCGACTTTTGGTTTTGGTGACGGACCGAACGATTTTGCCTTACTCGAAGCTTGCGATCACAAAATCGCAATGGGCAATGCCTATGATGAGTTAAAAGAACTTGCAACCTTCATTACGAAGAAAAATACCGAAGGCGGGATCGTTCACGCATTGAAGCATTTTGAATTGATTTGATTGTGGAACTGCTTAAACATGACAAAACAAAATAGCCGTCACTTTAACAGAGGACGACTATTTCTACTATACCGAATGAAATTTTTGGCGCCTTTTTTAGCGGCGCTTTCCAAAGGGACTGTTCAAGCAGTTCCTTTTTTATTGTTAATCTCGCCCAAGACTGAGGATTCAGACATCGCCCCTAAGTCCATGAGTAGGGAATTTTATCTACTCAACATCTCTAAAATGACATATATCCACCTTTATTTTACTATCTCTCAACTGCGGCTAAAAACCGAATCCTTGTTTTGACATCAGTCCATGTCGATCATCACTTCAACCGTTTGCAGTGGTACGTCATAGAAGCGGTCTTCGCGACGCCCTAAGAAATCTTTGGCTTGTTGAGGGAACAAGGCATAGCTTAAAAGATCTTCTGGTGATTTTGCATACTCACTGATTTCTTTTTTGAGTAGCGACAATTGAGGTGCTAGTAAATCTGCGGGTCGTTCCTGGATCACTTGTTCATCACCAATGATTGTTTGTTGGATGGCTTCAGCGATTGGTGCTGGAGGACGGCCGTACAACCCTCGAACATATTCTTTGATTTCAGTTGGGACGAGTTTATATCGCTCACCAGAAAGTACATTCATCAGCGCTTGCGTTCCTACCATTTGGGACAACGGAGTAACGAGTGGCGGAAAGCCAAGATCTGCTCGAACTTTTGGCACTTCTGCTAATACTTCTTCATATCTCTCTTGTAATCCTTGTTCCGTCAACTGACTTAATAAATTAGATAACATACCGCCAGGCACTTGATAAATCAATGTTTTAGGTTCAATGTCCTTGACTTTAGGATTTAACATCCCTTCTTCGCGAAAACAATCTCTGATCGGATTGAAGTATTCTGCTATTTTTGTTACTTTTTTCATATCTAGCCCTGTCTCATAGCCCATTTCTTCAAGCACCAAAGCCATTGATTCAGTTGCAGGCTGACTCGTTCCACCCGCAAAAGAAGAGATAGCCGTATCGATGATGTCCGCCCCTGCTTCAACTGCTTTTAAATAGGTCATTTCAGCGATCCCACTTGTTGCATGGGTATGGACTTCTAATGGTAATGGAACAGCATCTTTGATTCGACTGATCAATTTGTAACCCGTTTGCGGGGTCAATACGCCCGCCATATCTTTGATACATAACGAATCTGCTCCAGTATCCGCCATTTCTTTTGCTAACCTTACAAAATAATCGATCGTATGGATCTCACTCGTCGTATAAGAAATAGCTGTTTGGCAATGACCACCAGCTTCTTTAGCTGTCACAATAGCAGTCTGTAAATTTCGGACATCATTCAATGCGTCAAACACACGAATACTATCAATGCCATTCTTGATCGATTTCTCGACAAATTCTTTGACTACATCATCTGCGTAATTTTTGTACCCAAGGAGGTTTTGTCCTCGAAGCAACATTTGTAGCTTTGTTTGTTTGACTTGTGAACGAATCATACGCAAACGCTCCCATGGATCTTCATTTAAGAAACGTAAGCACGCATCAAAGGTAGCGCCACCCCACATCTCTAATGAATGGTAGCCTGCTTGATCCATTGTTTTCAGGATTGGCAACATGTCTACTGTACTCATTCTTGTGGCAATCAAGCTTTGTTGCCCATCACGCAAAACGGTTTCCATCATTTGGATTTTTTTTGCCATTTACTTCCTTCCTTTCTCAACAAGTTGCTGGATATGTGTGCGTATCATTTGAAGGGAATGTTTCTGTTCGCGACTACAAACTTTGGCTACTTCGTTACACACGTAACATGTCCGTTGGTTATATCCCAGCATCTCGCGACTCAACTGCTGCATCTTTCCTTCTTCCCAAAAAAGTACATCAAGATCAACTAATCGACCATAGGGGCATGTTTCTTCGAGTTCGATCATGCGCTTTTTTAGTAGCTCTTTTCTTAAAGGAAGAAGCAAAAAATACTCGTAACCTGTTTTTTTCTTACGGTACAACTGGACCAATGGAGTGACTTCTGAAACACATTCTTCTATAGCTTCGACCACTATATGAAAGACTTGTGCGATTTCTTCTGACGTTTTGACAGGACCTGGTATATTCGTAGTTGCTGAAAGCAACACATGTTGTGGATTTGCTACCAATAATTTTCTTTGTCTTTTAGCACGGGCCTCTCTTGCGATAAGGATCTCTTCATGCGTCACAATTGGTCCATTGAATAATTTGCTACACATTTTTGACCACGTCGATCAATGTGCCATCGCGATATTCCACCAAGGCAACGATTTTTTCGCCATACTGGATGGCTGAAGGCTCGCCAACGATGGCATATGCTTTTTGTTTAAGCTCGTCAATCGTATATTGCGGTATATCTACACCCTTAAAATACTCGATCAGATCTTGACGTTCAGGATTGATGGCGATACCTACTTCCGTAACTAAGACATCAATGCTAGTTCCGGGAGTCACAACCGTATTGACATGATCAACAACAGTGGGTATCCGTCCACGAACGAGTGGCGTGATCACCAGGCTCATTTTACAACCCATGCTTGTATCTGGATGCCCGCCAACAGCTCCACGAATCACTCCATCTGAACCAGTCATGACATTGACATTGTAAGCCGTATCGATTTCTAGCGCAGACACAATGGCTGTATCTAGCTGATTTACCATAGCACCTTTACTTGCTGGAGAAGCATACATACTTGCATCTATTTCATAATGTTGGTTGTTTTCACCTAAAGAAATCGCAGATAAATGATCGAAATCCTGGACATCAATAATCTTTTCTACTAAACCTTCCTCCAGTAATTCCACCATCGCATTTGTAATTCCACCTAAAACAAAACTAGCAGTCATTTGGTCTTTCAACATTGCTTCGCGTAAAAAACGGGTAACTGCCAGTGCCGCACCACCTGTGCCAGTTTGAAAGGAGAATCCCTGTTGATAATAAGGCGAATGAGTGATAACTTTTGCTGCATACTCTGCGATCAAAAGTTCTTTAGGATTTTTAGTAAAGCGTGTCGCACCTTTGGCAATGCCTTCGGGATCACCTATCGCTTCCACTTCTACAACATAATCGACATCCGTCTGTGCAATACTGATTGGGATATTAGGAAAAGAAACTAATGTATCTGTGAGGATGACCACTTGATCCGCATATTTTGCATCGACCATGGCATAACCTAGTGATCCGCAAATGGCCTTTCCAGTGGTTCCATTGGCATTTCCATATTCATCTGAACTCGTCGCCCCTAAAAAAGCGACATCAATATGCAGATCACCGGATGCAATTGCTCGCGCTCGTCCACCATGGGAACGAATGATTACTGGTTTTTCCATGATTCCTTGCGAGATCGCTGCACCTACTTTATCCCGCAAACCGCTTGTGGTAATTCCTGTCACAACGCCATTTTTTATATGATCAATCAAAGGTTCATGGACATTTGCGATTGAACTTGGTGCGATCGTGATATCTTTGATTCCTAACGAGGCAATCTCTTCCATGACCTTATTAAGTACAAAGTCTCCTTCACGGAAATGATGATGAAAAGAAATCGTCATTCCATCTTTCAGCCCTGTTTTTTCAATGGCTTCTTTGAGACTTCCCACTATTTTTTTCTCATTTGATCGGACAGGATGGATGTTTCTACTGGCTTCCTTGTATGGTTCAATATGGTCCAACTCACCTTCGTACAGACGATGAGCAACTGTTGCTGTTTGTGGAATCTCTTTGCCAACTTTATTTACAACCATTTCTAGATCTCCTCCTCTCTGATCAACTTCGCTGCTTTTGCAAGAGCAATCACTCTTTCTGCTCGCTCGACGATTGGTTTGTCCACCATCTTGCCATTCACAGAAATCACGCCTGAACCTTTTGCTTCCGCTTCTTGGATACCCCAGATCACTTCTTTCGCTGCTTGGATCTCTTTTTCTGTTGGTTCATAAATAGCATGGACTAATGGAATCTGACGTGGGTTGATCACTGATTTCCCATCAAAGCCTAGTTGCTTGATCAGACGAACTTCTGTTTGAAATCCCTCAAGATTTTCAACATCTGAATAGACAGTATCGATTGCTGCAATACCAGCAGCTCTGGCTGAATGAAGGATCATATTTCGGGCAAAAGACAATTCTTGCCCATCTGGGTATCGTTGGGTTTTCATATTGGTCACATAATCTTCGGCACCTAACGCGATGCCAACTAACCGTTTGGAAGCTTTAGCGATTTCTCTTGCATTCAATACCCCTTCTGCAGATTCGATCGCTGCCATCATTTTTGTGGTTCCCATTGGGATTTGATAGGTTTCTTCCACTGAAGTGATGACCTGATCAACCTCGATGATGTCTTGTGCGGTTTCTGTTTTTGGCAAGCGAATGACATCGATCCCTGCTAATACCATTGCCTCAATGTCTTGGTCACCCCCAGCCGTCAATGCGTTGATTCGAACGACCGTTTCTACTTTGCTATAGTGAAATGTTTTTAATGCCATATGAACGAGCAAGCGTGCCGAATCTTTTTCTTTTAAGGATACGGCGTCTTCCAAATCAAACATGAGTGAATCTGCACCGTATAATGGCGCATCTCTCAGCATCGCTGCATTTGCACCAGGGACAAACATCATCGTTCTCCTTAAACATTCCATGAATTGATCTCCTTCCAATCATAGCGCTCTTGCTTTCCAGCTCGATGGACTGCTGTAATCGTCCTTGCCTGGATCGTGCAATCAAGCGCACCTTTATCGACAGCTGTTACTTTGGCGGCTTCAATGCCTAACTGTTGAAGGGTGTCCATAATGACTTTTCTGATTTGGTGACCAAATTGTTTTTCGACATTGCTTGTCAAGGAAAGTTCAATGCCTTTTTCTATCTTTGGATCGATCGTGATCATGATATCACTGGATTCAATTGTTCCAGCCACTGCACTTTGATAAATTTTCACTTCCTGTCACCTCTATTACGTTTATGATTTTTGATATAGTTATAAGTCGAAGCAGGCAAATACGCTTGTAATGTCTGCAAGTCATCTTCTTGTAAGGCTTTTCGGACTTTTGTTGCACTGATTGCTACTCTTTTGATACGTTTGCGTGGTAGGACGATCAAAGAAAGCGATTCTCCAAATACCTTTTTCAACGTTTCATTATAGATTTCAGTTATCTTAGAGTAGGGTTCTTCACCGACAAACCGATTTTCAATTTTAAGTATCGGTGCGATTTTTTCTTTAAAAAGTAGCGCATCCAAAGTACCTTGCGCTTTTGCCGCTTCTTCTGTAGCATGTTCCTTTAAAAAATAGGCAGGAAATGTGGCGGAAGAAATCAGATAATCTTCAGTCGGCAAAATCGTGACATTTTTTACATGCGCGACCCCTTGCTTGACCATTTCGAACCGTTCAGAAAAGGAAAATTCTGAACAATCTTCTGAAAGGATAAAAAGGTAGACTTGGTCTGCTTGTTTGGCTGCGCACTCCACCAAGTACTGATGTCCTTTTGTAAAAGGATTGGCATTCATCACAATCCCACAGCCTGTACCTTTTTTCTTTTTTGCCTTCAACATGTCAAGATAATCTTGAAAGTCAGGTGTACCTTGTTCCATAAACAATATGGTTTCAGTGGCAATGATCTTTTTAAATCCCATAGCATGAAAAATGGAGTGATTACTAGGATCTGTGTAGACAAAGAAATGCCTTTTGTTTTCTTCGGATAAATGATCAATTAATTGCTGAACGAGCTTCGTCAACAAATTTTCTGATTGGAAATCTTTCGCAACAGCCAAATATTTTAAAATATTACGCTCATAAGAACCGGTGGCAATCAGCTGCTCTTCTTGATAGATCCCAACGGTATAGTCAACCTTTTCATTCAATGTGAGACCGGATTTTTCGATCAGCTTCAGCCATTGTTGATAGACTTGAGCGTCCTTTTCCAACCATAATCTTTTGATTGTATACATGTACAAGACCTTCTTTTTATTTTCTTACTGGAAACAAGCGACTCAATAGCATCGAGGCAAGATAAATGATCAAGATAACAACGAATACGCCACCCCATCCTAAAACTAGTAGTTCAAGAGATTTGATTAACTCTGCTGACATCGTTTTTCTCCTTTCTTATACCAATAAGGCGAGCAATAAGCCGCCGGCAATCACTGAAGCAATCTGACCAGATACATTGGCTCCAGCTGCGTGCATCAAAATAAAGTTCTGTGGGTCTTCTTCTGTTGCCATTTTCTGAATGACGCGACTAGACATTGGAAAAGCAGAGATTCCTGCTGCTCCGATCATTGGATTGATTTTCTTTTTTCGGAATAAATTTAATAATTTAGCAAACAATACTCCACCGATCGAGTCCATAATGAAAGCAACCAGCCCTAGACCGATAACCATCAACGTATCGATCTGTAAAAATTCTTCATACTGCATTTTGACCGAAATGGCGATCCCTAATAATATGCTGATGAGATTGACTAACTCATTCTGAGCAGTGATCGACAAACGATCCAATACCCCACATTCTCGTAACAAATTTCCAAACATCAAAAACCCAACAAGTGGCAGAGAGACAGGCGCAATCAAACCAGCGACGACTGAAATAACTAAAGGAAAAAGGATTTTTGCTGTTTGCGACACTTCCCCTGCACGATAATTCATTCGAATACGTCGCTCTTTTTTAGTCGTCACAGCTTTGATCGCAACTGGCTGAATGATTGGCACGAGGGCCATATACGAATAGGCAGCCACCATGATGGCACCCATATATTTCGAATTCAACGTGTTCGCGACAAAAATGGAAGTTGGTCCATCCGCTGCTCCGATGATGCCAATAGAAGCTGCATCATTCAAATCAAAACCTAATAGGATCGCTACGATGATCGTAAAGAAAATCCCAAATTGTGCGGCGGCTCCAAAAAGTAATAAAAATGGATTTTGTAACAAGGGACCGAAATCGATCATTGCACCAATACCAATGAATAATAAGAGCGGAAATAGCTCCGTCGTAATCCCCATATCAAACAAAATTTGGAACGCGCCGGCCTCACCACCGGCACTCAGCACACCTGAATTAGGGAAATTAACTAAGATCGTACCTAACCCCATCGGTACGAGTAACGTTGGTTCATATTCTTTTTTTATCCCAAGGTACATGAGGACTCCGCCAATCACCATCATCACGATGCGTCCCGGCTCTTGCCCCATGCCAATAACTCCTTCAATAAGTGTTTCCACAGATGTCACTTCCTTTTACTTAATACTGAATACCAAGAGTCACCAAAATGACTCTACTCTCAAAGCGAACATTTAACTAATCGTGATAAGTGGATCACCAGGATTCACCATTTCTCCTTGACTGATATGGATTCCAGTCACTTGACCAGCTTTTCCAGCAACGATTTCATTTTCCATTTTCATCGCTTCTAAAATCATCAAAGGTTGATTGATTTCCACTACCTCCCCAACTGTAACTAATAAACGAGAAATCGTGCCTGGCATCGGCGAAGTCATCGCATCCGCTCCCGCTCCGACTGAGGATTTCGTTTCTGGTACAGTTGTTGAGACCTCTGATGGTATGACCGCTTCAACTGGTGTAGATCGTTCTGGTGTTGGAACTGGATTCGTTTGCGGACTTCCACCGATTTCTTCCATTTCCACTAAATATTCTTTTCCATCAATTGAGATTTTGAATTTCCGCAACATTTTTTCTCCTCCAAAACATTTATTTTTTGGCTATTTTTCGTATAATAAACTGACTATTTGGATTGACTCCCGCTGCTACACCTGTAGCAATCAGTGAAACCAAAATTGCTTCCGGATTTCTCTGCTTGATTTTTTTGATAATGAATCGACTCTCCGGATCATATTCTGCTGCTAAACTTGCAGCTACCACGCTGACAAGCTGAATATCAGCTGGCGCAGCATCAATATATGCAGGAACCGGTTTCATTTTTTCTGGCTTTTCATTGTCTCTTTCTACTATTGTGGGATTGGGCTTCACTGCTGGTTGTTGCTTCTTTCTTCGTTTTGTAAACAGCCACATACTTCTTGCTCCTTTCTTCTTTTCTGTCCTTATTTTTATTATAGGATGATTCAACCAATTATGTTTTCCAAACTGATATAAGATTGTTTTTTTGTTGTTTCTTTTTCTTGAATCAGGCAAAAAAAGCAATACAAACATTGATATAAAAGCTTTTTCCAATGAATTAATGTTCTGTTAAGGTACTATTAAGCATTCGATAAGATTAGGTAGACCAAATTGTTTTTTTCATGTTCTTTTTTCTTACTTCATCTATCTTCCCTTTAAAATATTGCTTATCCTAGAGTCGTCAAGGAGGCGTCAATTTTAGAAACACACAACTCTTTCTGTCCTAAGAATAATTTTCTACCCATCTAATTTTGATACCGCTTACAAACAATGCAATCAGAAAAGGAGAAGCGTATGTTACTAACCGTTTTATCTTATGCAATGATCATTATCTTCATGTATGTCATCATGAAAAAGAAAATGTCCCCTTTTACTTCCCTTGTGGTTATTCCACTTTTATTTACCTTAATTGCAATGATTTCTGGTGCTTCAAAGAAAGGAAATATTGGCGATTTTGTATTAGAAGGCATCAAAACAACTTCAAATACAGGAATCATGCTATTATTTGCCATTTTATATTTTTCAATCATGTTAGACGCTGGTCTATTTGATCCAATCACTAAAAAAATGATTTATTTTGCCAAAGGCGATCCGATGAAAGTTTTAATGGCAACTGCGATCGTTGCCGCAACCGTTTCGCTGAATGGCGATGGGACAACGACTACGTTGATTTGCTGTTCCGCTTTTATTCCTATCTATAAAAAATTAAACATGAAAATGATGAACTTAGGGGTATTGATCATTCTTCAAAATACCATCATGAATCTATTACCTTGGGGTGGACCGACCGCTCGAGCGATGGCAGTATTGGAAGTCGATGCGGATATCTTGTCTTACCTAGCTCCTGGAATGATCTTGTCTTTGCTTTATGTCATTTTTTTCGTTGCACGCCGGATGGGAAAACAAGAACGTGACCGTTTAGGTATTACCCAATTATCAAATGAGGAAATTGAAGAAATCACTAAAATCACCGATCCTGAAACAGTCAAAATGCGCTGTCCTAAAAATTTTGTATTCAATGGGATACTCACGATCGTGTTGATTGCCTGGTTGGTTGCAAGCTCGTTTATCTCTTCGATTGCCTTACCACCTCTTTTATTATTTTTAATAGGAACATGCATTGCCTTAATGGTCAATTACCCTAATCTAAAAGATCAATCCGCCCGTATTGGTGCAAATGGTGGCGATGCAGTGCAAGTCGTGATTTTAGTTTTTGCAGCAGGAGTTTTCATGGGGCTTTTCCAAGGTTCCGGTATGGCTGAAGCACTCGCGAATAGCTTTACTTATCTCATTCCAAAACAACTAGCAGGATTCTGGGGATTAGTCATTGCGTTGATTTCAGCGCCCGGTACTTTCTTTATTTCAAATGACGGTTTTTATTTCGGTGTATTACCCGTTTTAGCAGAAGCCGGACATACCTATGGCTTTACGAATATGCAAATGGCTCTCGCCTCTTTGATGGGTCAAGCCTTCCATTTGCTCAGTCCTTTAGTCGCTTTTATCTATCTTTTGTTACGTTTGACCGGATTGGATATGGGGAAATGGCAACGAGAAGCTGGAAAATATGCCTTGGGTATTTTTACTATTTTTGTCGTCACAATTATTCTTTTTGGCTATATGCCATTTTATATTTCCCAATAAAAACAACCGTCTAAAGTAGATGTCCACTCTGAGAAGTGCTCCGTAATAGTAGAAAACAATTGATCCTCTCTTTTTCGATGTTACGGAACAATTTCTCAGAGATTTCCAGACGGACACTTTATTCCGATTTGTAAAATAAAAGTCACTCACATTTTAGTCATTTCTCATGAGGCGAAGGATAAAGCATGATAGACTTATTCATTGACTTAGTTTTTTATAGCAAAAGTAGAAATGGGGAGAAGAAATGAACAAGGTTGTTGAAGCATTACGTAAAAATTTGGACCTCACACAAAATAAGACATTGAATGTGCTTATTTATGAAGCGTTTCGTAAAACGATCATTCTTGGCGATATCCCTGCCAATACGCGGATCAACGAAAAAGTCTTAGCCGAAGAATTGAATATCAGCCGTACACCTATTCGCTTAGCAATGAAACAATTAGTCAATGAAAAATTGGTTGAACACGTACCCAAAATCGGCATCGTCGTCAAAGGTATCCGCATAAAAGACGCTTACGAAATCTATGATATCCGTAAATCTTTAGATACACTTGCCACGATCAAAGCAATGAATCAGATGACAAAAGAAGATTTCATTGAGCTGAAAGAACTATTATTACGAGGCGAAAGCTATAATCAAGCAGATCAAACAGAAAAAGTCTTGCAAAATTTTTCGGACTTCAATACGTTCATCTATGAAAAAAGCCAAATGCTCCGTTTAAAATCCATTGTCTTAGAGTTACAAGCTTACCTCGTTTATTTTCGCGATATCGCCATTCGTTCATCCAGACGCAGGGATAAAGCCCTTGAAGAACATTGGCTGATCTATCGCGGGATGCAAACAAAAAATGCAGAACAAATCACTTTGATCACCCACGAGCATTTAGATCGTTCATTACAATTTATTTTAGCTGAAATGGAGCGTAGAAAAATTGACTGACTACAAACTGATCGGTACGATCGCACAGGCTGCACAGCATGCTTTGTTTTACGAAGTAGCATTAAGTCCAAAACCAGGATTAGTCGATCCTATTTCAAATGGTGCGCATACAGATATGGATTTTCAGACTTTTCAAATAAGTATCCAAACCTTAACACCTTTTTTTCAAAAATATATCGCATTAGGTCTTACCCATAAAGGAAACACGAAATCATTATTTGAACAGCTAAGGCAGACTGGATATCAAGCAGAGCAAGCAATGCTTGACGCAACAAATGACATCAACACACATAAAGGAGCGAATTTTTCGTTTGCTGTCATCTTGGGCGCGATCGGTTGGCACATGCAACAGTGCTTTATCCAAAGACTTCCATTAAACGCCAAACAGACGGAGCAAATTTTAAAGCTTACCGGAGAACTGACCCATGATTTGATCAAAGAGGATTTTCATGATTTAGCGCGGAAGACACAGCGTACACATGGGGAAGAGCTTTTTTTGGTGCATGGTATTTCAGGTATTCGTGGCGAAGCTGCTCAGTGTTATCCCAGTCTTGCTTCCATTCTTCTTCCCTACTTACGTTCAGCAAACTATCATGCGCCCGATGAAGTCTTTCTACGTGCCTTGGTTTTATTGATGAGCGAAATCGAAGACGGGAATATACTTCACCGAGGCGGTATTCAGGAGTGGCAAAAAGTACAACAAGAGACAAAAAAAATTCATCAAGCAAAGCTTCCACGGAAGCAGCTACTTGATGAATTAACGATCTATGATCAACGATTGACCAAACGCAATCTAAGTCCTGGTGGTGCAGCAGATTTACTTTCATTAGGTATTTTTTTCGCTCAATTAGAAGGATTACTTTCTTTACCAGAGGGTAAGAAAATATAACCAAGTCCTCTAACCGTTCTGAGGTACTGGACATTTTTTGGATCATCTTCGATTTTGTTTCGTAAGTGATTGATAAAAACCATAATGGTATTGGCATCCAGCTCACTGTCATTCCAAACACTTTGATAAATTTGTTCCTTTGAAAAAACCTGTTCGGGATTTTCTATAAAGAATTGCATCAGCTTGATTTTTTTTGAAGACAACTCAATGGATTTGCCTTTTTTATATAAACGATAAAGCGCTTTGTCAAAGCAAAAATCACCTATACTGATTTTATTTTTTTTGCACTTTGTCGTTTGTTCTTTAAGTACCTTGTGTCTGTCCAAAATAGCGAGAACTTGCGCCTTTAGCAGTGTCGGATTGAATGGTTTAGTGATGTAATAATCTGCTCCCATCTCCAATCCAGTGATAATTTCAATCTCATTTTGTTGTTCGGTAAAAAAAACGATGGGAGAAAGACTGTCTTGCTCTCGGATGAGTTGAACAATATGGTAGCCATCTGTTTGATGGGCTAAACGAATATCTAAGAGATATAGATCAAAAGTCACTCTAGACATGATATCCAGTGTTTTTTCGACGCAATCACTTTGATAGATCAATACACCAGCTGGTTGTAAGGCCTTCCAAATCATTCTTCTAAATGTTAGATCTTCATCGATCGCCAATATCTTCTCATTTCTCATTTTCTTTCCTCCTGCCTAGAGCATCCATAGGTTAAAAAATACACTATGACCTGTATTTTACTTATTCAAGTAAAAAAAGTAATTGATCATAATATCACAATTCATCCTCCAACTCTATTATACGCAAAGAAACGGTGATTTTCCGACTTCAAAAAAGAAAATACAATATAAAAACATTTTTGACCTGGATTTTGACCTAGATAAATTTTCATAAAAGCAAGAACAACTGAAAACTGAAAACTAAAAACGCTAAAATCCTTCATAAAAAGGATTCTAGCGTTCAGCTAAATCGTGTGATTTCTCCGAATGGAGACGGCGGGAGTCGAACCCGCGTCCAAACACATCGCCACTTAAAAATCTACGTTCATAGTCAACTCATTTAGAGGTTCGCTTTACAGCTTGCCGAGTGACAGGCATTCTGTATCGCTAGTCTGATGTTCTCTTTTTCAACTTACAGACGGAAAGTTGAAACGTATCCCACTAAAGTTAGGACCCTTACTCGAGCACATGGGCGATGCCGAGAGGATCTACGCTAACTGTTTTTAGGCAGCTAAAGCGTAAGAGTTGTTTTCGTTTTTAGCAGTTATATTTAACTGTAACGTTTTAGCGTAGACGTAACCTACGAAACGCAATTCAAGCTCGAACTGTGCCTGTCGAATCCGTAACGTCCCCTTAATAAAATGGGTTACGGTATTTTCAAGATACTTACATAATATACCATATATGTAGTTTTTTTTCAATATGGTTGTTTGCTTTTCGAGTAGATGCTTCACTTCTTGAGCGAAGCAAGAAAGGTCTTAGGGATGAATAGACATCAGACTTTTCTTGCTCCCTCTTAAAGTGAACGTTCTTTCTACTTTAGCTGCTTCGATCGCAAAAGAACGTGTCAGCGAATCCTTTTAAGCAAGTGTTTTCGCGACATTCAATTCTGTTTCTTTTTCTGCATATTCAGGCATATTTTTGAACAATTGTTGCAACAATGGACTTTGGTTATGTCCTTCGATTGCTTGTTCGTCACGCCAGTTTTCAACCATCACAAAGACATTTACTTGTTCCGTTGACTCATACAATTGATAACTCAAGCAGCCATCTTCTTTTCTAGTCGCTTCGATCAATTGTGTCGCTTCTTCTAAAAATTCAGCGCGTTTTGCTTCTTTGATGGTAAATTTTGCATTGATGATGATCATTCGTCCGTCTCCTTTTTCTTTCTATTTGAAAGAAGTGATTTTTTCTGAAGCTAAACGAACAGATTCGTAGCCTTGATCGACTGCTTTACCAACTGACAAGATCATTACAGGGACATAACGTTCTTTGTCCAAATCGAAAGCTTCGGCTAATTGGTCTGCTTCAAATCCGCCGATTGGATTTGTATCATATCCATGGCTACGTGCAGTTAACATAAATTGCATAGCTGCTAAGCTTGAATCGATCTTCACTACGTCATTCATTTGTTCACGTGTGAAATTTTTGTAATAAGGAATGATCGCTGCTAGTTGTTCGTCACGAACTTCTGCTGGCATTTTGCCTTCTTCCACAGCTTGATCATAGATTTCTTCTCCGTATTCATAGCAATTCATATCACCAAAAATCAAGACCATGGCAGATGATGTATCATTTTGTTTTGTGTTGAAACGGATCAATGGTTTCAATTTCGCTTTTGCTTCTTCGCTTTCAACTACTACAAAGCGCCAAGGTTGTAGATTCACAGAAGATGGTGCTGTTGTTGCTTCTTGGATCATTTCCAACATTTCTTCATGAGGGATTTTCACATTTTCATCGTACACACGGATTGATTTTCTGCCAAAGACGATATCAGAAAAATCATTGTTTGCTAGAGTTTTATTCATTACTTAACCGCTTCTTTCTTCGTTTTGATTTTTAGTATAATTTATCTAGTAATTTAGTCAGTTGATCGATTTCTTCATCTGATAGCGAAACACACAGGGAGTCATCTGATTCTTGATGATTTTTTTCACACTCGGTCAATTCATTCACTGCTTTATCGGACAAAGAAACGAATACTTCACGATTATTGTTCTCATTTCTTTTTCTGATCACATATCCTTTTTGTTCTAATATCTTTAGATGACGTGAAATAGCTGCCAAATCGATTTTTAAATCGCTCTGTAACTTATTTTGCAAACATTCCCCGTTTTCTTGTAAGAACATCAAGATCTCGTACCTCGTTAAACTAAATCCAGTTTCTTTTTCAAATAAAGCTGTTCCTTCTTGACTGATGATTTTTATCTGATAAAGCAATTGACTTAACTTTCTCAGCTCCATAATGTTGCCTCCTACTATCTTTGACTAATCAATTATTGACTTGTCAATAATATAAATCATTTACTTCCTTTTGTAAAGTAAAAAGAAAAAGAAGCAAGTTAAAAGTTATTTTCCCTTTTAACTTGCCCCTTCTTCAACTGTCTGTATTCGAGTATTCTATTTCTTAACGATTATGTATGAATGTTCAATTGCTTCTATTATGTATGCAAATTAAAGGAAGTCTGATAATTAACAATAGCTTATTCAAATCAGACTTCCTGCTAGGCGATAGGCGTATTCATCACTTTAAGATACCATTGCTTGTGTGTACAGCTTGGTTGGTGACTGAAAGACCTGTTCAACGGGACTCAACTCAAAGATATCTGTATATTTTGCGACAACTTTCCCACATTTCTCTAGAATATCTAAGTGATCTGTACGATCATATTCCTCTACACTCATAATCACACAGTTTTCTAATTTTCCAATTACTTCTCCGACTACTTTATTTTTGATGCCGATTGGATAACATACATATTTTTGTCCTAAAACGATTGTTTCGCTTGTCATAACTCATTCTCCTCTTGGTTCTTTAATATTTTATAAAATGATAATAACATTAAAATTAGATTATGAAAACAAAAATATTCAATAAATTAAAAAAAAGTTGAAAAAAAGTGATCAAACACCTTTTTTCAACTCTTTTTCATTTTATTTCATAACATTTACAGGAAAATCACCTAACAATAACTCAACATATTGTTCCAAAAATTCTTGATCTAAAGCATCGTAGCCCTCGGTCACACCACAATCGATATCAAGTACTCCGATCAATCGACCTTCTTTGATCATAGGTACTACGATTTCAGATTGTGCGGCTGAATCACATGAAATATAATTTTCATGGGTTTTCACATTCGCAACGATCAATGTTTTTTGTTTTTCTGCTGCTTCGCCACAAACACCTTTTCCCATTTTGATACGGGTACATGACACTCTACCTTGGAAAGGGCCTAAAATCAATTCTTGTCCATCATATAAATAATAGCCGGCAAAGACTGTTTGAGGTAATGTTTCATTCAATAATGCAGAGGAATTAGCTAAATTGGCCAACCAGTTGTCTTCTGCTTCTAAAAGTCCTTTTTGTTGGAGTAGCAAAATTTCATAAGCATCTCTTTTTTCTTTTTCTGTCCATAACATCCAAAATCACTCCTTCTATGCCCAAAATTATAGCCTAATTCAAGGAGCAACGCTATGATTTTATTTTTGTTTCTTAATGACTAGATCATTCTGCTTGCTCGATTTCAGCAGCTAGATCTGCATAGTCGATTTCATTTTGGATAAAAGTCGGATCATTCGTCGGAAAATGTTGCACCAAAGATTCCATTTGACTGATTTCTACTGTTCCTTGCGACACAGTAAAATCGAGGATATGCCCTCCAAATGTTTTCTCATCGTCAATAAAATGCAAATGGAAGCCTGCAGCAGCCACCCCTTGAAATAATTCCGGTGTATAAAACCCAACAATTGTCCCTTGAATATCTGATCGATGAAACTCTGGCTGGGATTCTGAGATCTTCGCTAAGCGTCGATATGGTTTTTCTTGTTTTGGCATGATCCGGATATGCATATCTTTAAATAAACCGCTGATCTTGACTGCTAAAAAGAGATTTTTCCCTGCTTCGTCCTTCAGGATTTTTTCTTTTAACGCTTCGCTAGATAGATGTTGGACTGTAAATGAACGGTCCGCTGAAAATGCAGTGATTGCCGCATAAGGAGTGGACTCTTCTCCGGACAAATGGATCAATGCACCATCTGATCTACCTTGATAGGCTTCACCGTCTAAAAATATCACTTCGCCGTCTAACCCATGTAATGTTCCAAGACCTAGTGTACCGTACTTCAAGACCCCCGCAATGGAAGTAGTCCCGTCCATCAGTCCCGCCATTAGCGCACCTAATGTACCATGTTGATATAATACTTTCTCTGTCATCTGAACATCCCCTTAGTAAAATTGGTCTGGTAAGATCGTTTCACCTAATTTTTCATTATCTCGATAATCAATTGGGATATCGATGATGACTGGCCCTTCTGTAGCAAATCCTTCTTCTAAGGCAGATGCCAATTCTTCTGCATTGCTTACTCGCAGACCTTTAGCCCCAAAAGCTTGGGCATATTGAACAAAATCAACTGGACCAAAATCAACCCCTGATGCTCGATCATATTTCATGATTTCTTGAAACTCGACCATATTATAACGACCATCATTCCAAATCAAATGAATGATATTCAATTTTTTACGTACAGCTGTTTCTAAGTCTTGGGCAGAAAATAAGAAGCCACCGTCTCCTGACACAGAGATTACTTGCGTATTTGGACGAACCAGTGCAGCAGAGATCGCCCAAGGAAGTGCGACGCCTAATGTTTGCATGCCATTACTGAATAGCAAATGACGCGCTTCATAACTTCTAAAGTGGCGGGCCATCCAAATGTAATGGCTACCTACATCAACTGTCACAGTCATGTCGTCCGTTACTTTCGATTGCAGTGTATTAATTACTTCTAACGGATGTAAGATCCCGTCTTCACTACTGGTTTCACAAATATCTCGTGCCTTCAACTTTTCTTGCAACGTATTTAAATATTCTTGCGCATCTGCCGATACTTGTGTTTCTTCTAATGACTCTGTCAGTAAATCTAATGTTGCAGAAATGTCCCCGATTAGTTCACGTTCTGGTTGCATGTAACTGTCGATTTCAGCTGGTGTTTCATCAATGACGATGATTCTAGCATCTTTTTCAGCATTCCAGTTTCTCGCTTCATATTCGATTGGATCATAGCCAATTGCAATCACTAAATCACTCCGTTTTAACAGCATATCTCCTGGTTGATTGCGGAATAGACCTACTCGACCAAAAAAGTGGTCTTCTAATTGACGAGAAATCACACCAGCTGCTTGGAAAGTTTCTACCACAGGCAATCCTGTTTTTTCAACAAGTTGGCGAATGGCTGCTGTTTCATCTTTACTAGATCCACGCATTCCAACTAACAATACAGGTAACTTCGCTTCACGAATCCGTTCAACCAGATAGTCGATATCTCCTGAAGATGCTGAGCCTAATTTAGGATCTTGTAATGGTTTGATGACCTCACTTTTGACTGGTGCATCCACCACATCTTGAGGGATACTGATAAAACTAGCGCCTTTTTTCGAACTCTTTGCCATTCGATAGGCATTAGCGATAATTTCTGAAATTGTTTCAGGATCTTGGATCTCTGCACTATATTTTGTGATTGGTTCAAACAACGCAGCATTGTTCATGCTTTGATGTGTTAATTTTAATAAATCACTTCGTTTTACTTGCCCTGCGATTGCCAACACGGGATCACCTTCTGCTGTTGCTGTGACTAGTCCGGTTGCTAGATTACTCGCACCTGGCCCACTTGTCGCAATCACCACACCTGGTTCTCCCGTAATACGACCAATTGCTTGCGCCATAAAGGCAGCATTTTGCTCATGACGCGTCACGATCAACTCTGGACCATGATCTTCTAATTCATTGAATACTCCATCGATTTTCGCTCCTGGAATACCGAATACGTAATCAACTTGATGATTGATTAAACTTTCTACTACAGTTGTTGAACCTTGTTTTTCTTTAATCATTTCTTCTGATACAGTTTCGTCACCTTGTTTTTCTTTAATTACTTCTTCTGATACAGTTTCGTCACCTTGTTTTTCTTTAATTACTTCTTCTGATACAGTTCCTACACCTTGTTTTTCCTTAAACAACATGAGACACCTTCCTTTTTAAAGCTACTTACATGATCATTACATTATAAATAGAAATAATATTAATACAGATATTCATACCTGTTTCATCTATTAGTCTAGCACTTAATGAGTCATTTGTGTAGTAAGAAGCAAAAAAAAAAAACATACATTTTTGTCACATGGACAAAATGTACATCTTTTTTATTGATTTTGATATTTTTTCCCTAGAATGATCAGGTCATTTTCTTGATTGCCCATATTGGCAACTTTTGGCAAATGTCCCCAAACGGCATATCCATTTTTGAGAAATAACTTTTTACTTGCCTGATTCATATCAAAAACAAATGCAAGCACTGTCTGGATTTTTAAACGATGCAGTTGAGTTTCCACAAAGGCAAGTGCGGCCTTACCTAAATGATGACCACGTGTCACTGGGTCTAGATAAATACTGATTTCCGCTGTCTGTTGATACGCAGGCCGACCATAAAAATCACTAAGGCTGATCCAACCGACGATATGATCGCCATGACGCATTACCCAAAGCGGTCTAGAATCAGCATGATGCGCCTCAAACCAAGGGACCCTCGAGTCAACCGTTATCGGTTCTAGGTCCGCTGTTGCTTGCTTCGATGCGATAGACTGATTATAAATGTCCACAATTCGCGGTAGATCCTTGATCGTTGCATAGGTATACTTGATATCGATTGATTTCGCCCCCTTTATTTTTGAATAGTATAACACGTTTTTTATCATCGTTATACAGCAAAAAAAAGAGTTGTATCGAAACCAATGATATTACTACTATTAGTGTTTATTCTTCAATCTTTTTGATTGTTGGATGAGTTTGAGCGCACGTTTTCGTGTTTTGATATTCGGGCTGTTCAATCGTCTATATGCGCTTGAAAGGTCTTGCTTCTCCATTTTATCCCCCCATTTTCTAGAACATTCATTTCACCTTATTTTACTTCTGTAAATAGCATTTTCTTTCTTAACTTTGGCGAATATTTCTTTAACGTTAATCGTTCCGGTGTATTTCTTTTGTTTTTACTCGTCAGATAGATTCGTTCACCCGTTTCTTTGCATTCTAATGTAATGTTTTGGCGCATGTTTTCTCCTTCTCTCACTCTTTTTTAGCAATTCAATCGTTGCCCTATTTTCAGCTTCGATCAAACCACTCAAATTTTAAATAGTAATGATTACGATTTATAAAATATAATATACGCTAGTAGCGAATTACTGTCAATAAAAAAACGAATGAAAATAACTTCAAATGAATGGATACTCATTTTAAACAATTAAAAATAACAAAAAACTGATTTTCAACAGGCAACTACGTACGCCATCGAATGACAGTTTTTTGTCTTTACTATTGTTTTACAGTTGTTTCTAGTAGTTCAAACAGATCGGCTAGTACAAACTCTGCTTGTGGCTCATCTGCCCAAATACCAACCATACTACCCATCACTGGTAATTCGGTATTGCTGACTACAGTGGATGTCGAAATTGTCGCTAGTGCGTTTTTTGCTGTATCAAAGGAGTAATGTCCTTGTTCACTTGTTTTTCGACCGATGACCCAATACCAGTGATCGTTCGTATTCACTACTTGATGCCCTTGATCAAGTAAAAATTCGGCAGAACTGACGTGATAGTTGTCCCACCCTGCTGTCCAATAGGCAATCACTAAGTCTTGATCGAATCGACCAAATTGTTCTTTTTCCTCGTAGTAGATGCCGTCGTTAAATACGATCGGAATCATCCCATAGGTTTTGACCAGTTCAGCCAATTGATTGGTATAAGTGACAAAATCGCGATACTTCCCAGACTGCTGGAGTCCTCGCCATCCGCCATCAGTTAAATCATTGGCACATTCATCGCAACCTATATTGAAGGAATTAGTGATCGTTGAGAAGTAGCTCACATATTTTTCAAGTAGTGCTTTGGTGAAAGCGACCGCTTCTTGATTATCCAAATCAAGTGTTCGAATCGACGTTTGATAACAAGGGTGTTCGATGCCTAATTGTTGCATTCCTGTTAGAATCGCGTCCATATGGCCAGGGGTATTGATAAGCGGGATCACTTCCATGTTTTCTGCCTTAGCCACACTAGCTAACTCTGCCATTTCTGTTTCCGTCAAATAAGTACCATTAGGATCCTCATAGTACTGTTTTGTTCCTGCAATCAATGCTTCTTTGACTGATTGACTGGAATAAGTTTTCCCTTTGACAGTCAGCGTCATGTCATCCAGTAAAAAGCGTAATCCGTTATTTCCCAGCGCAAAAGAAATCGCCGTGTATCGACATTGACTTGCTTTTTTTATGTTCTGGATCAATTGTTCTTTCGAAAAATATTTACGGCCATTATCAATCAATAAAACCTTTTTCATCTTTACCTCCACAAAAAGAAATCGTTTACATATTATACAATAAAGGAGGCCCAACGAAAATACTCTTTTGCACTTAAATAAAAAAATCCCCTCTCAACCAGATTACTCGATCGTTAAGAAGGGAGGTTGCTTATTCAACTGAATCTACACAGAATGCCTTTTCTTTGGCTAAAAAGAACGGACGAAGATAGCCGACAGTGTTTGATAAAGGCAGCAATTCTTCACTTAAATGAATCTTCAAGACATCCGCTAAATATTGCTTACGTCTAACGATCCGCTCCCACATGTCTGGATATTGCTCTTTCAGTTCATTTCTCAATCCTTCATCTGCTAGTGCCACACATTCTTCTGCACTTACTCCAGTATATCCTGATACAGAAGGAATAATATCTAACTGGAAGATCATACCACTCTTGATGATTTCTTGCGAACCAAAATAAATGGGCGAGGCTAACCATTCTTCATCCGCCGTCAAGTGTCCTGGATTCAAATGCCAGTGATAGGTCACTTGTGGCAAGACTGTTTCAATCAATTGATAGAGATCAGCCCCTTTCATTCCGATATGGATAGCTTCTAGCCAGCTGACGATAGCTGCATAATAAGGTTTTGCTACTCGATCCAGATAATCGGCTTGTTCTACTGGCAGTTGAGCTTCTTCTTCGATCACAAATCCTGTACGACTGGATAAGCCACCTTTGAAGCCTGTCGTCAATGACAGCGGATCACCGAATTGGATCGTTTTTGCTGTCGGATAAAGATTCGCAAATTCAAAACGGCGTCCAGTTGCAGCAATCGTGATCACTGTATTCGCTTGTCCTTGTCCGTGCAACAACTCTCCGATCTCGGATTCTTTCACACCAAGCTCAATGGCATCTAATGCACGTAGCATGCAAGACGAAGCAAGATTTGCCCCATATTCGTAGTGTGCGATTTCATTTGCATTGTTCGTGACACGCGCCCCTTCCTCACCAATCAATAGATGAGTGCCATTGACGATAGCAGTTTCCGCAGTGATTGCTTGTTTTAGCGCATCTACGATAAAGAATGGTACATCGAACAATTGGCTATTGTTTTGTGTCATAGACGTAAACAACTTCCAACCGACTAACCCGATTTTCTTTCTATCTGCCACCTTTAATGATGCAAAAATAGCTGACAGGTTTTGTTCATGGTCCATTGGTTGATTCGGTAAAGAAAATGCTGGATAATGGATCAAATCCGCAGTGATCCGCGCATGGGCATTCATTTTTAGATTCTCATTCCCAAGAATCATCGTGAATTTGCCCGATTGATCTAACACCAATAATCCTTCTTCAAATCGCGGAATAAAGCCTGTAAAATATTCAAAATTACCACCATGCTCTTTATCTGCATATATCACCAACAGATCTATCGCTTCGTCTTTCATGCGTTCGATCGTTTTGTTGATCCGTTCGGTGATCGTGTCCTCCGTCAAAAAGACAGGGGGAACATCTGGAAAAATCGCTGGTTTTGGTATAGTTGTTAACTGGATGTTTTCTTTTTTCATTCATTCTTCCTCGCTTCTATGAGTTCTACATGGTTCTGAATCAGTGCTTTGGCTAATGCTTTTGGAGGCTTTTGATCCGTGATCAAATAATCAATCGCTGATAAGTCGCTGACTTTATAAAAACCAGTTTTATCTAGTTTGGTATGATCCGCTAGCGCGATCACCCTACGTCCTTGTTGGATCATCTGACGTTTCACTAAGCCTTCTTCCTCTGTATGGATGAACAGTCCTTCGCTTGTCAACGCAAATACTCCAAGTAGTGTGTAGTCTGCTTGATAATTTTTCAACTGTTCCACTGTTTCCGTTCCAAATAAAAACAACTGTTCTTTGTGTAATCTACCAGGTAATAAGGAAATAGCTGTTTTCGGATGATGGGCTAGTAATAAAGCGTGAGATAAAGAATTGGTGACCGCATGGATTTTTTTGTCCGGCAGTTCTCTAATCACTGCTTCCACTGTGGTCGAAGAATCAAAGATGATCGAGGAAGGATCTGCCATTATTTCAAGCGCCTGCTCAGCCATTTGTTTTTTCACATCATTTAGGATCGTTGACCGTTGCTCATAATCAAAGATCGTTGCTTCTTTTTGAATCGCTAAAGCACCGCCATGGGTCCGTTTGATTTGGCGCTGTTTTGCTAACTGGATCAAGTCCCGACGAATCGTATCTTTAGACACATCTAAGCGATCTGCTAAATCTTCGATCGAAGCACTTTTTTCTTGATCAATCATTGTTTTAATACGTTGGATGCGTTCTTCCTTCAACATGACCGCTCACTCCTTTCATCTAAGATACGCTATTTTGCATTATTTTGCAATATTTTGCTGTTTTTTTCGTAAAATAAGTGGGCCACTAATTCTTTACCACC
Organism: Enterococcus sp. AZ095b; assembly: GCF_051714725.1. Taxonomy (NCBI): domain Bacteria; kingdom Bacillati; phylum Bacillota; class Bacilli; order Lactobacillales; family Enterococcaceae; genus Enterococcus; species Enterococcus sp. AZ095b. The sequence goes on from NZ_JBIOSL010000001.1 coordinate 1,898,486, forward strand.
TAAAACCGAATAAATGGCAGGAACAGAAGTAACCTCTTCGAAAAAAATAAGGCGCCAGCCACAAAAATTGGAAGAACAATTTTCGCGGCTAGCGCCTTATTTTTCAAGGCTAAACATTTCGGTCTCGACCTCTTGATGGTTTATTGATTCAATTCATAACAGCTTGCTTCTCTTCAATTGTTTCAATGAGTCTTGGCAAATCAGAAAACCGATCGATCACATAATCTGCGCCAGCTTCTAAAAATTCTTGCCGCACCCGCTCAAAAAGTTTCTCTTTTTCAGTAGACGATAATTGCTGATACGTGTCAAAGGAATAACCAGCTTGTGAACTTCCTTCAATTACGCCCACAGAAAGAACTCCTGCATTCTTCCCTTCGAGTATATCAGAGATCGTATCTCCTAGTTTTAACACTTCTTGTCTATTTTCCTGTTTAAAATAATTCAAGTTCGTTAATAACATCTCTGGAGAGGGACGCCCTTTGCCGTCTACTTCATCTGGTGTGACGATGTGATCTGGCTGATACCCTTGTTCTTTCGCCTTCGCAACAACGATTGCCATCATTTCACTCGTATAACCAGTCGTACTGCCGATTTTGGTTCCTCGCTTACGTAAAGTTGCGACGGTGTCAAGTACACCCGATTTCACTTCTGCATGATTTGCCAATTGCTGGAATAATACTTCTTCAAATGTTTCATAGATTGCCTCGATATCAGTAGTTTCAGGCTGACGTCCGTGAGTTTCTAACCAACTTTCAGCAATACGAGGCATTTCTAGCATCATTTGGATATGCTCGATTTTTTTCATTCCCATCGGCTCTCTGATTTCTCGTTCAGTCACAGTGATCCCTTGATGTTTGAATGCTTCGCGAAACGCCGACACCGGTGCCATACAACCAAAATCGACTGCTGTTCCTGCCCAATCTAAGATGACCACATTAATCATTTTTTCGCTCCTCCATATATTGCTGGATCAACCCAGCTACTTTTTCGATATCTTCCAGATAGATTTCACCAATATTCCCAATCCGGAAGCAATCAGTATCACTGATTTTCCCAGGATAGATCGCGTAGCCATGTGCTTTTAAATAGTCATAAAATGCTTGGAATTCGAATTGGATGTTCTCAGGATATTTGAATGACGTGATGAAAGGTCCCTGATTCTCACTAACATAGGCTTCAAACCCAATTTCTGCCATTCGTTCACGCAAACGCTCATTGTTCATCTGATATCTGTCATAGCGAGCATCGATACCACCTTCTTCCGCCAACTCTTCTAGCGCTTGCCAAAATGCGAGAACAGTATGGGTTGGTGAAGTGAAACGCCATTTCCCGTCTACATCCATCACACGAAATTGATCATACAGATCCATACTCAACGTGCGTGCTTGTCCGGCACTTTTTTTTAATAGCTCTTTTTGACAAATCACAAAACCAAATCCAGGTACTCCTTGGATACATTTATTTGCACTTGAAACTAGAAAATCGATTCCTAACGCGCCAACAGGGATCGGAATGCCGCCAAAGCTTGACATCGCATCGACGATAAAACATAATTTGTGTTTCTTTGTCACTGCTGAAATCTCTTCTAAAGGATTCAAAATACCAGAAGTCGTTTCACTGTGGATCATTGCAAGTGCAGTAATACCAGGATGCAACGCTAATAGTTCCTCGATTTTTTCAGCTTGTGGTGTTTCATTTTCAGCCACTTGATAAATCACATGATCAATGCCATGGTATTGAGCCATTTGCACCATCCGTTCGCCATAAGCACCATTTGTACAGATCAGTAAACGATCGGTCGCGCCAACAACTGAACTTAACACAGATTCAACTGCAAAGCTGCCACTTCCTTGCATCAAAATAGCTGTATAAGCCTCATTGGAGACACCAGCAAGATCAAGCAATCGTTGTCGAATCGCCTGAGTGATGACTTTAAAATCATCATCCCATGTACAATGATCGACAAGCATTGCTTCTTTCACTGTACGACTCGTGGTCAGAGGACCTGGTGTCAGTAATTTATAATTGATTTTACTGTGATTGATTTCTTTTTCATAATGTTCGATCACCTTTGTTTTTCCACTCATTTTCTTTCTCCTATTCAACTAGACTGGCATGTTTTTTTAGCAGATCTGGGGTTAATGCTTCCGGGAAAACTTTTTGATTTTTGGCGGTTTCAACCCCCGCTAGATCATCTGTTTCATAAAGTTTACTTGGGTAGAATTGTAATAAATCTGCCCGACCTTCTTTAAGGATCACATTCAACATTTCTTCGGCTAAAGGATTCGTCGCTTCTCCTTTATCGATCACCGCGAGTGATTCTGTTAAAGCATATGTTCCTTCACTTGGTTCCACAAAATCGATCGGCAATCCTTCTTTTTTATCTTTGATTGCTTGATGACGTAACCCAAAACCCAACGCCAATTCACCGACGCGGACTTTTTTCAACGGACCCGAACCAGACGCTTCAATATGGTCGCCTGCATTGTCATAAATATCGGCTAAAATCGCTTGTGCTTTTGTCTCTCCATATTGATCAATCAATCCTTGGAACAATAACCAAGCTGTTGAGGAATGGTTGATATCAGAAATCGCTAGTTGTCCTTCATAGATCGGATCAGCTAAATCAGCTAAACTTGTCGGTACAGGCAAGTCTGCTTCTTCCATTGCTTGAGTATTGTAGAAAATGACCCCTTCTTGTGTCGTCATCGGTGCTTGGTAATTTGGCAGATCATCGATTGGTTGGACTTCTAATGCCAATTCTTTGAATATCGGTTCATTTTCTTGGACACCATCCAAATAGAACGTGCTCATTGTCACTAGATCCGCTTCAATATCTGTGCCTTCTGCCCAGAGTTTACCGCTCAATTCCGAAGTACCGAAGGATTGTAGCAAGTATTGGTTTTCAAATCCATTCGAATCAAGAACATCTTTGATGATTTGAACCGGCTCTTCATCTGCATTCGTGTATATTATGACTTTTTCTTCGTTACCGTTGGCATTCTCACTTGCGTTTGACGTACTACACGCCCCTAAAATTCCTAAAGCGCTGGCGAAAGACAGATAAATGAACCCTTTTTTGACTAATTTTTTCATTTGCTTCAAATCTCCTCATGATAGATTGCGCAAGTATTCTTGCGGTTAGATTGATCAACAATAATAAGATGGATAGGATAAAGATCTCAGTGAATCTGCCGAAATGTTGTAATTCTTTGATTTTGGTCGTGATCACCATCGTTCGGGCACTTGTCAAAAACACCACTGCACTGATCGTAACCATCGAATTTGTAAAATAGTAACAAGCCATTTCCACGATCGTCCGCTTTGAATTTGGAAGAATGATCCGAACCACTGTATCAAGCCAACTATCCCCCATCATCTTCGCTGTGTTTTCCCAGTTGGGATTCATTTTTAATAAGGCACTTTTCGCTAACTGATAAGGGGTTGCAAAATAATGCACCATGTTGGCAATCACCAAAATACTGATCGTACTTTGAAGAGTTGTTCCGCTAAACACCAGCAAATAGGCAATCCCTAAAACCATTCCTGGAATCGAATTCGTGACAGAAGCAAGACTATCGATCATTTTCAGGATCACGTTTTGTTTTGCGGATCTAGCGGTAAAAATGGCTGCCAAATAAGCAATAACTGTTCCAAACAACGCTGTCCATAAGGCAACGAATATCCCTGTATTCAACGTTCTTCTTAAATCAGACGTTTGTAGGAACGCTTCGATATGACGTGTAGTAAAAGTCATATCAAAGGGCCACCCTTCTACAAAAGGAAGAAGAAACATCACGAGGAAGACTCCTAAAATAAATAAACCACCAACTGTCAGTCCTACGCCAAAGAATAAATCTCTGACAGGGTTGCTTTTTACTGACGTATTTGTCCCGGGGGTTGCATGATCATTTTTTTGGATCTTACGCAAAAACAGAATGCTAACGATCGAAGGAACTAACATGATCAATGCAATGACGGCTCCTCGATTAAAGTCTGGGATCGAACCCATAAAGTACTCATACAATAAAGTCGTGATAAACGGTTCTCGCCCCCCCACCGCTACAGGTATACCAAAATCCGTAAAACTCATGAAAAAGGCTTGGACGAAAGCAACTCCAAATGTTTTGCCCAAAGGTTGCAGGATTGTGATTTTCAATCCTCTAAAAAATCCGTCTCCCATCAATCTCGACACCGTCAAATAGCGTTTATCCAAATAATTCATGGCGTCATTCATCAATAAGAAAGTCACTGGGATCGTATAGATCAGTAATCCTAAGATCACACCTGATTTTCCATAGATCGAAAACAATTCTTGACCGACTAGACGTGTCCACAATCCTTGACGGCCAAAAGAATAGATCAACACAAACCCGTATGTGATGGTCGGTAATAACATTGGCAACATAAAGCATTTCTCAATCATCCACTTGAACCCCTTAGGTAGATTCGTAAAATGCATCCCGTAAGCAAACCAGAAGCCAAGAAAGGTGGCAAAAAGTGCTGTGAGCCCAGCAATGAGCAAACTATTACTTAACGCATTTAGCCAATCGAAGTTCCTTGCTAGTTCCCTGAACAACTCAAAGGAAAATCCGCCTTCAACAGTCAACGCTTCTTTCAAAACATTCGCTAAGGGATAAAACAATACGAGGACAAAACCAAACAAGATGAACGCTGGCAGTAGTGCTTCTATTTTCATCTTTCTCATGAGAAGCGAACCACTTTTTCATGAACTACGCCGGTTGCTTGAGTAAAGATCCGTTCAATATTACGTCGTTTGATTTTTAGCTGATCGACAATAAATGCCTGTACAAAGGGTTCCATCGTATTCGTCACGATTTCTTTTGGTGTACTGTATTGTGCGATTCGACCATCTTTCAAAACCATGATTTTATCAGAAAGGGTCAATGCCTCTTCTGGATCATGCGTAACGATGATCGTCGTTAAGTTCAGTTTTTTAGCAATCAATTGGATACGTTCTTTGATCGATTCTTTGATGACACCGTCCAATGCACTTAAGGGCTCATCAAGTAACAATACTTGGGGTTTCATCACCAGAGTCCGACCTAATGCCACCCGTTGTTTTTGCCCGCCAGATAGTTGGTGGATGCGTTTATCCAAATGATCATTCAAATCCAATAGATCGATCAATTCTTGCAATTCTTCTTTGGAAGTGATATTTTTTTGTTTTCGCAACCCGTACACCAAGTTTTCATAGGCACTTAGGTTAGGGAATAAAGCATAGTCCTGAAAGACAACATTAAATGGTCGTTTTTCCATGACCTGTTTTGTGATATCTTCGCCATCATAAAGTAGTTGACCATTTGTTGGTTGCTCCAATCCAAGGATGATATTCAATAAAGTTGTTTTTCCTGAACCCGAAGCACCGAGTATCGAAACGATCTCACCTTTAGCGATCGATACATTGATTTCTTTTAAAACTTCATGATGATTAAACGTCTTACTAATACCATCTAGCTTTAACATGCGTTCACTCCTTTGTTCTTTCTATACTGCTAATTGTAGAAAATCACTTTTTACTTCTGATTAACTTTAAGTAAATTATTTGTAGGAATATATATTTTTTGTGTAAATTTTCTAATCATTTTCAGATAAGTATTTCTATAAAAAAACAGTGGCTTGCTTCAATGCGCTATCCTCAGCATTGAAAGCAGACCACTGTTTCAGTGATTACTTGTTAGATCATTTTATTTATCTATTTGATGTAAATTTGGTTCAAGTGTAAGCTCGCTTCGTTCCAAATCGTTCTCCGGAAATAAGCACTTCTTCGACTTGATTATCGTTGCTCGGCAAGTGTTTCTTTAATATTTTTCACGATATTCTCTACTGTCAGCCCATTTTCCGCTAATAGTTCTGATGCTTCATAGCGATCATGAAAAGCTTTATCTAAGCCGTAAGTTTGTACACGAATCGTTGCATCTCCTAAATAGCCAGCGACCATTTGACCGTAGCCACCTTCCAAGAGACCATCTTCAAGTGTTACTACTATATCGTGCGTATCTTTAAGTTCATCCAGTAATTCAGTATCTAAACCAGAGATGAACGCTGGATTGATCACCGTAGCAGTTAGTTGGAGATGTTTCTTCAATTCAACAGCGACTTCTTCTGCCAAACCATAAAAATTACCTACACCAATGATTGCTACTTTTTCGCCTTTTTGGATGACTTTGTTCTTATATAACTGACTGTAATCTGTTCGATCTACTTTACCATAAGAAGTGATTGGGCCGACTGGTACGCGGATTGCCACTAATCGATCCGTTTGATCGATCGACCATTCAAGCATCGCTAAGTATTCTTCTTTAGTTGTCGGTGCTAAGTAGACTAGATTTGGGATATGACTCAAAAATGGAATATCAAAGATCCCTAAATGACTTTCATCATTCATTCCGTTTACAGAAGCAAGTGTCACGAGGATCGTACCTGATAAACGATTCAACGCTAAGTCATGAGAAATTTGATCGTAACTTCTTTGTAAAAATGGTGAATGGACTGCCCATACAGGTTTTACCCCGCCTTTAGCTAAACCAGCAGTCATCGTCGCCGCATGTTCTTCGGCAATCCCTACATCAACAAATTGTGCGCCAACTTGTTGACGTTGTTCCGGTGTAAATAAAATCATCGGTGTGCCTGCATTTACTGCCACAACTGTTGGATCATCCGCCATTTTGCGCAATAAGAAGTCTGTTGTTAGACCGCTATAGGTTTCTGCTCCTTTCGATCGCAGATACTCACCTGTTTCGAGACTAAACGGTCCACCCGCATGGAACTTTTCGCGATTTTCTTCTGCAAAGGAGAAACCTTTTCCTTTGACGGTATGGATATGCAACACAACTGGCTCTTTTTGATCTTTTACTTCTTCGAATAACTCGATCAAAGCAGCTAAATCATTACCTGCGTCAAGATAGCGATAATCAAGTCCTAATGCTTTAAAGAAATTGTTCGTGGCCTGACCATTCGTTTCCCTTAGCTCTTTGAGATTTTTGTAAAGTCCTCCATGATTTTCTGCGATCGACTGGTCATTATCATTGACGATAATGATCGTATTGGTGCCTAGTTCAGAAATATTATTCAAACCTTCATAGGCTAAACCTCCCGATAAAGACCCATCGCCAATCACTACAACGACATTATTTTTTTCGTTTTTTAAATCTCTCGCCTTAGCTAAACCATTTGCTAAAGACAATGAAGTCGATGTATGTCCGATCGTAAAGAGATCATGTTCACTCTCTAATGGGTTCGTGTAACCTGAGACTTCCTGATAATGTGCTTGGTCCAAAAACGCTTGCGCTCTTCCTGTCAACATTTTATGCACATAGGTTTGGTGTGAGACATCAAAAACAAATTGATCTTTTGGTGAATCGAACACATAATGTAGCGCTACCGTCATTTCAACAACGCCTAGATTGGGGCCATTATGTCCACCATATTGGCTGATTTTTTGCAATAACGCGGCACGTGCTTCCTCTACCACTTGTTGAAGCTCTTCTTGCTTCAATTTCTTTAGATCTTGAGGACCTTTTATTTGTTTTAATAACATGAATTTCCCTCCTTTATTTCTGCTTAATCATACACCTTGAACCGAACTCTAAGTCAAGTGATTTTTTTAACAAATAATTCTGATTTGCGAAAATGTTGAACCTGCTGTTATAAAGCTATTTTTTATAAAAAAAAAAAACCGTAGATCCTTCAATCTACGGTTTTTATTTATTTATTCGATGAATAGTTCACAATGATTTTACCCATTTTTTTTTGGATTTCGTCGCTTGTCACGAATAATTTGATAACTAACAAGAACGATCAAAATCAAAATCACACCTGTCAAAACGTACAATACTTGTATTTGTTCTCCCAATGGTGGTAAAACGTTCTTTTTAGGCGGTGCGCTTGGTGTCACTGATTCTTTCGGATCATCGGTGTTCGGCTTTGTGGGGCTTGTTTCTTGTGTCGAATTTGAATCAAACTCTAGTTCTCCAGTGACTTCAATGGTATTAGAACTAGCTTCTATGTGCGTTTGTGGCAATCCAACGATCAATAGACTTAAAGCCATGAACAAACAAAGAATTGTTTGTTTTTTTTGTTTCATCCAATCACCTCACGATTTGAACTATGGATAAGGATCTCCAGCTTCATCTAGCGCTTCAATATTCAATGTCAACGTACTTGCAATTGAGATTGATCCTTTATCCGTTGGAAAATCAAGAACATCAGTATCAACATCCCCTTCAAAAGTAAACGTCGCTGTGCTTGCTCCTGTTAAATCACCAGGACGTGCATTCGGTGAAGCTAAAGTCATAAAGTCTTGTGATAAGGTTGAATTCACCGAACCATTTTCAATCAAAAGATTGCTGTCTCCTAAACTACCAACCAATGTTAACCGATCGATTGCTGAGATATCACCAGATGAAACTGCGTAATTTCCTAGAGTGATTTTTACTGGACGACCTGAATGATTGGTGATCGTATGCTCTCCACCTAGAATTGTCTTATAGTCTTCTGGTTCAGTGAAGAAGACCGCTTTTAAAGGTAACGTCACATTCAACCATTTATCTGGATTTCCTGGTTCTGGCGCTTCCGGATCTGTGTTATCAAAACCTATAGTTCCATCGATCGCCACATCTGCAGTCTTATCGATCGATCCACCTAATGAATTATCGATCGTTTGATCATCTCCGTTGATGACAATATCAGCTTGAACACTTGCCCCTGCTGCTAAAATCGTGCCGAACATCAAACCTGTTGCTAGAATATTTTTTGCTTTCATTTTGTTTTCTCCTTTATTTATGTCTTTATATCCTAAAGCATGATTGCTTTATTCCCTCTTTATTGATTGACATTGATGGTCACGTCAACCGTCGTTTTACCCATAAGCTTTTTATTTTCTAAATCATAAAACTCTAGTTCCACTACTCCTGGATGCGTGCCTGTCGTTAACTCTTTTGCTAATGTCAATTCGGTTACTTCATATCCAGGCTCCAATAAGCCTGTTTCATATAATGTTTCTTTAGAATCCTTCATAGACAATATGGCTTGTTGCCCATAACGATTGGTCGGCAAGTTTTGGATCCAGATATTGCCCGTTTTCCCATCCGCATTGACACTGACTTCTGGATACACATTGATAGTTACATTACTATCGTCTACCGCTTGATTGGCATATTTTTTCAGTTGATCGCCTGTCATTTTTTCCGCATGTTTGATTTCCGGAAAATCGTCCGACAAAATCTGCGTTGGTTGGATATTGACATACCAATACCAACCAATCGCAACAAACGCAAGCAATAATAAAAGAAGCGCCAGTAATCTTTTTTTCTTTTGTTGTTCATTTTTTTCAGTTATTTTCTGTGTTTCCTGTGTGATCATGTTCACCTTCTTGTGTGTGTTCAATTTATCTTCGCAGCAAGGTGTAAATTTAACTTGCCTGTTACTTTATTATTTTGTGTGGTATCCCCAAAATATTTTCCTGTAAAACCAAGCGACATTCGGGAATCTGACGGCACTGATTCCGCCCATTGAGTACCAGCAAAAGTACTTGCTTGTCCAACTAACGGCTTTTCAGATGGTGCCGCACCGATTCGTTGTAAATATAAAAACATCGATTCGCTCGTCGTCTCTTGTTCTGATGAATCTAAAAAGACAATATTTGAAGTACTTGCTAATTCCACATCGTTTTTGGTATGGAAGGAAACTGTCAGTTCTGTCGTTGTCGAATGATTGACCACCTCGTAATCATCACTAGTCACTTGATCGTCTAGGACATCAAAAGCCATCCGAACCGGTAACGTTACATGGATCGCTGGATCACTTTCCACCACAAAAGGAACGGTATATTCCCATGTGGCTGTTTCACCATTAACCAATGACTCGCTGACAACGATCTTACCAATCGTCGCTCCTTCTTTTGACGTATCAGGATATTGAGTGAAACCTTCAATTTTCAAGGTTGGATATTGACTGATATCTAAATATCGCCCAACTTGACGATCCATATCTTCACGAGACATTCCTAACACTGTTTTTTGTTCCCTTGGATTTAAACGATCGATGTTTATTCGTTCAAACCCCTTCGCAGTGATTTGATAACGACTTCGATTATCCGATATCCTTGACTGCACCACATTATCTTGGAAGTTGTCCAGTCTGCCATTGGCTTCTGCATGGAAAATTTCCACGATATCGCCTTTCGTAACTGATAGTCTTCGATTTGTTCCAAAACCATTCAATGTGTCTAACCTTTGATTGCCATTTACAGAAAAATCGAAATCTGGCGTTTGTGCATTCATTGGACCACTAGAAACAGTTGCTTGGTTATAGTGCCTGATTTGATAATACATATCATCTCCAAAATAGGGATGAACCGAAGTTCCAGCTAATGCACTATTATAGGTCGCAACAATTTGTGTTTGATCACTGTTCAAGCTTAAAGTTGCTGCTCGTAGGTCTGTTCCTTGAAAACTAATGCCTCTTACATTTAGCGAATGACCAAACTGATAAGTGACAGGAACATCGATCGTAGCTAATACTGTGCCATTTTTTGAAACCTCTACACGTGCAGCTTGACCATTCAGTGAATCAGGGAAACTTACAAAACGTGCATCATAATCCTCTGTTTCAGTTTGATCTTTGAAGACTGTGACAAAGTCTTTTGCCTGATAATCCGTTTCTCCATATCCATAGTTCAAAACTTGGTTCTTTGGCTGGATATCTGTATAATTTCCGATACCAGTAAAACCAATGATGCCTTGTTCATTGATGACCCCGATTGAAAAGCGTTCGGCATTATTCCGATTGATCTGGAATGTACCTGATGTGATCTCTCCTGCCAAGTCCGCTTGATATGGATTGAATAAGCGAACAGGTTGTCCTGCAAGATCTAAAGTTACTGTTACTTGGTTGGTTGAGACAGCTGTATCTACTTCTGGTTGGATCGAGTGGAAGAACTCGGCTGTTTGCGCTCCATTCGTCTGCCATCTCAAGTACGGATAAGTTCGATTGGCATTGCTCCCCAAAGCAAAACCTGTGAACCACTTCTCACCAAACCCAAGTTCAGTTATCGTTCTATCGATCAATCCTGTAGTACTACGTGCTTCACCCACACCATTCGTTGTTGTTTTTCTTGTCGTGCTTGAATCAAAATAAACATTGATTGCTGTAATTCCTGTGGTAGTATTCGAAATTGGTTCTCCAGCAGTAAATCCTGCGACGAATAAATTCGTAAGTTGTGCGGTAGCAGTTGCACTTATCGCTCCGATCACCCCTTGTGCATTTGATGAACCAACACTATAATTGTCGGTCATCACTAACTGAGCATTGCCTTCGATCTTTCCGACAAAACCACCAGATCCACTAGTAACATTCCCAAGGATATAGCCATTGTGATAACTCTCATTGATCGTTACATTTCCTGCTAAACGACCAACAAATCCGCCAGCATAACTATTTCCACTTCGTAAATCACTCGAATTGATACTTCGCTCAATCTGCACTTGACCATTTTCTGTCACATAGCCAATCAATCCTCCACGATAGCTAGCAGTTAAAGAATTAACTGTCGAGCGAGTTTCACTATGTGTATCGATGATCGTAACTGTACCAGATACTTCACCGACCAGCCCGCCTAGATTCAAGGTATAATTATTACCACCAGTAAAATTCACTTTTGAACTAGCGTGATTTATGGTAAGCACGCCCGTCGTGCGACCGACGAGACCACCTAATAGACCGTTCGAAGTATTCGAGTGAAGATTACTTGATGCTTGGCTATTCGTAATCGTTAGTTGTCCATTGTTTTCTCCAATAAAAGCTCCACTTCCATTTGACTGGTTTGAAACAATGCTACTGTTACTGTCCATCCTGATATTCTCAAGTTCAACAATATTTCCTGTACCGATTTGAGCAATCACCCCGGCTGTATAGTTGGTATATGACTGTTCTCTAGTATTCGTCACTCTCAAGTTTTCAAATGTCAGATTCTCAATTCGTAAAGAATCATTCCCGACTGAGCGAATAAAGGCTAAGTCTATTTCTCCACTAGTCAAAGTCAAATTCTTGATGACCGCATGATTACCGATCAATTTCCCTCCGTATCCTTGTCTGCCAGAAAAAGTACCTGCATTTGCCATATCGATTGCTATCCCATCTTCTGGTTCAATCGAATAGTTTTCATCGTCTGGATCAAAAGGTGCTTGACTATTCAAAAAGCGACTTAGATCTTCTGATGTACGAATGACCGTTTGCACATAATTTGCTGTCACTGTTGCATCTTCTGTCCCCATCGTGAAAGTAGCCGTTCGATTTTTTTGATCAACATTTGTCACTGTACTTCCTGTGCCTGTCACGCTAAATCCAACAAAACGATACCCTGTATTTGCTTCAGCTGCCTGAATCATTGTTGTTTCCCCTTCGATAAAATTCGTTTGGTCAGCGTTTGGATCAGCTGCACTCCCTGCCAAGGGATCACGGGCCAGTGTCAAACTCATTCGCCGTGCGGTAAAGCCCACGACTCCTTGCTGATTGATGACACCAATCGACACTCTTGCAATAGATCCACGATTGAAAGTGAAGGTTCCTGCTGTCGCTTCACCAGCTAAGCCAGAACTATATGGATTGAATAGTTTCAATGGCTCGTTTTGTAGATCTAACGTTACCGACACTTGATTACCCATTACTTGACGATCGACCATTGGATCGATGCTGTCAAAAAACATAGATGGTTGCGTATTTTGGGTCTGCCAACTCAAGTATGGATAAGTTTTATTCGTGCGTTGAGCCACTGAAAAGTCGGTTCGCCAACGACTCCCGAAACCTAGCGCAATAGTTGTTGACTCAATCAACTCTAGCGTAGTTTTCGCTTCACCTACTCCAGTCGTAGTTGATTTGTTCGTTGTACTGGAATCATAATACACATTGGTCGTAGTGATACCCATCGTATCTGAGGTAATGGGTTGTCCCCCTGTAAACCCTGCAACAAATAGTTGGCTGAGTGTCACTCGATCCGTTAATTGATTGATCCCGATCACACCATTGCTATTGGAGGAGCCGATGCTATAACTATCCACGATACCAAGTGCGCCATTGCCTTCGGTCATACCAATGAACCCAGCAGTTCCTAGACTTGTACTTCCTTGAACATGTCCATTGTGATAGCTTTCCTCGATTTTAGCAGTTCCTGACATCCTTCCGATAAATCCGCCCACATAACTGCTACTTCCTCGCATATCACTGGCATTGATACTTCGTTGGATCGTGACATCTCCTGAGAAGGTCACTCGACCAATCATTCCACCTCGATATGTCCCGCTCGATGAATTGATTGCTGTTTGGCTTTCACTCACAGAATCAGTGATTGTTACCTCACTGCTGGTTTCGCCCACTAGTCCACCGATATTTAATGTATATGAACCACCACCAGTAAAAGTAACTCGAGAAAGACTACTCTCAATGGTCAATGAACCGTCATTTTTACCAACGAGTCCACCCATTAGTCCATTAGCTGTGTTGGAATGTAACGTTCCTGAAACCTCACTGTTTTTGATCAATGCTGAACCTTGGTTGTTCCCGATCAATCCTGCACTTCCATCGGGTTGACTAGCAGTAATTTGACTGTTTTCATCGAGCGTGATATTTTCAAGCTCAACTGACTTACTGCTTACTACTTGACCGATGATTCCAGCCACGTTAGACCGCGTCCTCGTATCATTGACGAGTACTCCTTCTAACTTCAAGTTCTCGATTCGTGAAAGGTTGCCACCGTTTAACGTTTGGATCAATCCAAGAGAAACGCCGGAATCTACTAATGAGAGATTTTTAATGATCGTGCCATTTCCGATCAGATGACCAGAAAATTGACTACGTCCTGAAAAATCACCTTCTCCTGACATGTCGATCGTTTGATTTGATTCTGGTTCGATCGTGTAAGTCTGGTCGTTTGCATCATAAGGAGACTCACTTCGTAAAAATTTTCCGAGATCATCGGCATTACGGATAATCGTTGAGGCGTATTCTGCTGTGACTGTCGCATTTTCAGTTCCCATGGTAAAGGTTGCTGTTCGATTTGCTAAATCAACATTTGTGATCGTACCATTACCTGTCACATTGAAACCAGCAAAACGATAGCCAGGAGAAGGTACGCCTGCTGTGACTGTCGTCGTTGCACCTACTACTAGAGTAGTCGTTGGTGCATCTGAATTACTTGCACTTCCGGCCTGTGGCGAATGTGCCAGAGTCAAGCTTCGATTACTCAACTCATAACATGCGGTAACGGTCGCATTTTGTGATCCCATAGTAAATGTGCCTGTGCGATTAGCTATATTCACATTCGTGATCGAACTTCCTGTACCACTCACATCAAACCCTGCAAATTGATATCCCGTCGCTGGGGCCGCCGCAGTCACTGTTGTTGTTTCTCCCATTTGAAGAGTTGTCTCTCCCGCTGTTGGGTTTCCTGCACTTTCTGCTTCCGGAGAACGTCCTAAGGTCAATGTTTGAAGTGTAATTGGTAGTTCAGTAAAGCTCCCTCGAATTGCCTGACGAACTGTCGCTGTGTAGTTCGGATAATATGCATGTGCAGGAAGGGTTCTCATATAGAAGTACGTATTAAAAATCCAATCTAGATCTATCGTAAATGAATTGGTTCGTGCACTAGTAATTGACGCAGCTCTAATTCGTTCCACAACAATGCTAAACTCATGAAAGTCTGCCAATACACCCTCTCTAACATCTGTAGGTGGTGATACAACTGCCGACTTTATATTGTACGGCGAGCTTTCTCGAACTGTAATTAAAAAGTCCCCTTGGTTATGTTCAATAACTGCATTTCCAAATTGATAGTCATTTCGAATAGGCATCGAATAGAAAGAAACCCCCGCTTGTAACAACGAGCCTATACTATCATTTGCGCTATCCCTATACAAATACTGCCTCGGCAAATTAACCGTGCCTTCAATCTTATCCCCTATCCTATTCCCTAATTGATCGCTACCATTCCACGATACCCTTGCACGGCTATCATTGGCAAAGAAATTAGCATATGTCGTTGGGAATTGCGTACGGCCGGGTGCATTCGCATTGCCTTGTAAAAATCTAGTAATAAAATGATGATCTAGACTCGTGAGTAAATTAGGTACATTCCGCAGACCGGGATCTAATTTTATTACCCCCTTATCCCCCTGGGTCTTTTCTTCCGAAGCATAGGTCTTTTGGGCGTCCCCGCTCTCTACAGGTACTTCTCTTGAAAGTTCATCGTTCTCTGTTGGGGAATCATCATCTGTTGATTCACTTATTTGTCCAGCAGTGCTCTCTTTTGTTGTTTCTGCTATAACACTGATACTATTTCCTAATGACGAGAAAAGCAGCAAGATAATTACAATAATATGTAAACTTTGTTTCTTATAAAAATGAGTCATTTCCTCCTCCTACTCTACACGTATTATTTGACGTGACGTAATCTGCTGATTTTTGGCAAAAAGTTATACTCAATGTATGGAATGTACTAATTTATAGTGATTCATTTTCTACTTAGTGTCTTCTATTGCACGATTGATTTCCTAAACAACTGTTCTTTACATTAGAACATGCCTACTTTTTTAGATATCGCTAGTTATATGTTCGACTAATTAAATAGCTGCACCCCTTTCTTAACCCAGATGAAACTACGATATTAAATAACGACGTAACAAAGCTGTTATTTTTTCATCTTTTGATTATAATAACACTAATCTACCCTTTGTTTATTTTTATTTTTTTTCGAACAAAAAAAATAAAGCACTGCCTTATTTCTATAAGTTCTGTAATTCTAGTAATAGTCATTGGTTGCAATACATATATCTATAGCCAAAACTATTTTTTTATTATTCAGAAAAAAATATCACACTATACACCTAAGAAATTTTTGTATACTTTTTATTGAAAAAACAAAATATCTTCACTTATAAAAAATAACAAAATTATTTAAAAAACAATTATTCGATAAAAAACACGGCAATTCCAACTATTTCCCCTTAATTTAAAACAGATTATTTTTAAATTATAATGATTTTTTATTTCAAACGTTTGTTTTTTTTGTATACTTATAATATGCACATCTTTCCCTGAGCCTATCTAACTATGTGTTTTAACTTTAAAGAGAGACTATATTTCTTACATATTTATAGAAAAATAAAGATTGGAAGCCAGAATAATGGAAAATTTACCCATCACCTTACAACTTGATAATCAGTTTAAACGACAATATCAAATTTTAAATTTAGTACATAAAAATAAAACCAACCAGTTAACGCTCAATGATCTTTCTCTTAACTTAGAGAAGTCAAAACCAACACTAAAAAAAGACATCGAGGAAATCAACCATGCGCTGAATGAGCAGTGCGTTTCACTAAAGATTGATCACAAAGGACTACTATCGTTTCACTACAAAAAGGTAATGACGATCGATTCAATGATCACCTTATTAGCTAAAAGGACCATCACCTACCAGATCATGGATCTATTGCTTCATAATGTAACTTACTCAACCGATGAATTAGCCGATGCCTTGATGGTCTCTAGAAGTACAATTTTTAAAACGATCCGTCATATGAATAATATCTTGAAGGAATTCAGTGTGACGATCACCACTGGACCATTGAGTTTATCAGGTAGAGAAGAAGATATTCGTTTTTGTTTTTTTGCCTTTTACTCAAGTTTTGGCGATAGTACGATCATTGATTCAGATAGTGAAATCGATGCACAGTATTTAGTCGACGAAGGCCATAAAAGAGATCATGCCTTTTTACATTTTAGCCATTTTCGTGCCGCTTTATGGCTGTCGATTGCAAAAGCACGTTGGAAGTGTAAAAAACTTTGCAACTTAAATCGAAGTATCAAAGTGTTGATCAAAAGCAGCAAAGGCTTCTCTTCACTTGAGCCATTATTACAGGATTACTATCTTTCACGCTCCAATGAAACACTCTCATTAAATGAAACGATGTGGTTATACTTGGTCTCACTTCATTGTATTTCCTACACACGTCAAAGCAATTTGGACGATGGTCGCTCCTATGCATTTTATCGAGAAGAAAGCCCGGGTGTCATCGAAGCGATCCAACGTTTTCTAGCGACTGTTTTCCCGGAACACATGATCAAAGACGGGACACTAGAAAAAATGGAAGCTTACTTGGTCAATGCGCGTTTACTTTCTAAAATGAGCCATACTTATGAATTACATTCACCCACGATGGTGACACAAATGAAGGCACGTTATTCTGAGCTCTACCAAGTATGGCTTGAAAAACTAACGATTCTAAAAAATAACCCATTATTTGGTTTTGTTCATATCGACTATCTTGCAGCTGCGTTGACAACGTTTCATGCTTCGCTGTTGATGAAGCAGTCGTATCGCCCTTTACGCATTTTGTTTACGATCCAAGGACCGCCATCTTTAGATGATTATATCCTGAATGAGATCGAGACACTTTTTATGCAACGGTCAACGGTCGAATTTCAAATTGAACATGCTGTCACAAAAGAATCGATCGAAACCTACCAAGCTGATCTCGTAGTTTGTAATTACGATCTTCATTTGATTGATGAACAGGTTTGTCGCATCCATCGAATCTCCAATGTACCGACGATAGCGGATTGGCGTCTTTTAATGGAGACGATCACTTATTTGTCTTTGCCTGCGTATTCAGAAACTAACTAAAGGAAAAACACTCCCTATCCTTTAGCCGTGATCTCAAAAAGACGTCGAAACAGACGTGTTTAACCTCGAGAAATAAGGCGCCACCCACGAAATTTGTTCTCCAAGTTTTCGTGGGTGGCGCCTTATTTTGCGAAGAGGTTTCTTCTATTCTTGCCGTTCATTCGGTTTTAAGTGGTACGAGAGGACGAATATCACACTCTCTTTTGATTGTCTCAGCCCTCTAATGGAACATTGAAATTTAAAAATATTTTCCTTTTTTTCTTTTCTGCTTCTACTAAAGCCTGGCGATACTCAGAAATTGGATATACGGGAGCGGTAGTTAGTAGATTCAATTGTCCCTCTTCAACCAAACGGAATAGTTGTTGAAATTGTTTTTGCCATTCTTCATTGGAAACCGAATCCGCCCAATGCCTTAGATGATAGACTTTAGCTTGGATCGGCAATGTTTGGATAAACGCCCAATCAACTTGTTGACCAGAGAGTAACCCGATCGCAACGAACTTCCCATACGGTTGAATCGCTCGCGCCATGGTTTCACCGCTTTTCCCACCTACTTGATCAATCGCCGCCCTTACGCCTTTCCCCTTTGTATATGCTAAAATTTGCGGCAACGTTGTTTCTTCATCCCAAAGAACGACCAAATCTGCTCCTAGTTCAGTTAACTCTTCTTTATATTTTTCGTGGCGAACGATTGCAATGACTTTAAATGATAAAATTTTACTCAATTGGATAAAAATTCTACTAATGGAAGAATTTCCTGCGTTGAGCAAAATATGATCTCCTTTATTCAGGTTCAATTCTTTTGTACAGATCAACCAGGCGGTTACAGGATTGATGTACATCTGGGCAGCTGTCAAAAGATCGACCGAAGAGGGAACAATAACTAATTCACTCTTGGGTACTGTGTGATAGGTTTGCCAAGTTCCTTCCCCTCGTAGAGGTAAAACGTATTGTCCTATCATTTGTTCATCCTGAGGATCAGTGACTTGGATCACTTTCCCGACACCTTCATACCCAGCAATTTGTGGCAAGTTGATGCGATGTGCATAGGCGCCGTGGATTGGAATCAAATCAGAAGGATTGATTGGAGCCACTAACATTTTGACCAAGACTTCTCCTTGTCTTAAAGAGAGTGGTTGCTCTGCTAGTTGCACAACCTCTTGTGGCAAGCCAAACGCTCGGTAAATCAGACAGTGATTTTTCATTTTTTTCTCCTTTGATGATCGTTGGATTCTTTTCACAAGTGTAACATTTACCTAAAATAAAAAGAAGACTATGCGCGCCTTAGAAACGAATAAACGGCGGAAACAGAAGTACGATCTTCAAAAAAAGACGACCACAAAAATTTTAAGAAGCGATTTTCATGGTTGTCGCCTTATTTATTGAGCTTAAACACTTCTGTTCCCATCTCTTGTGATATCCGTGAGATAATGAACCGGTACAGATCAATTAGTAATGACGTATCAGTTGACTGCTACGACTGTTACTTTGACAGTTTTTGCCCCAAAACCATACTGATTCGCCATCAGTACCACTTCATATTCGCCAGGAATAGGCAAAACATTGTTCTCTTTGATGACTGCACCTTTCACGACTTTGCCATCACTATAAACAGTTCGTGCATTTGTCGCTTTGATGATGGAGGCGTCATCTATTTCTTCGGCCGTAATAACAGCATCTTCCGCTAAAAAAGTATAGCCTTCTGTAAGATTTTCAGAACGAACGATCACTTCAACTGTTTTTTTCAATATCTCCTTTATCGATACCGATCGTTACTTCATAGTAACCGACTTCGTCTTTGACTGTCGATGCTTTGATCACTGGTCGTGCGTCGACTGGTTGACTAGATAAATCTGTCACAGTGGCCCGACTGCCGTTAAGATTGATTGATCATCCGTCTGTCCGACAGTCACAGCAGCATCCGCTACATTTAAAATGTACTCTTGTTGTGGAACTTGCTCCCCAACAACTGTGATTTTCACTGTTGTTTCCACACATTCATCTTGTTCAAGACCAATCGTCACTTCATATTCTCCTGGAGTATTTGTCCTACTAGTACAGTCACGTCTTTTGCTAAAATCGTATATTTTGTTTCTTCTTATTTCTCATTTAAAACTGTTACTTTTACTACTTTTTCCACACTGACACCTTCTTTTAAGCCAATGGTTATCTGGTATTCTCCTGGATTTGATTCAACGGTTGTTGCTTTGATATAAGGCGTGAAATCACTTAGAGGTTCCCTTCTCCATCAACAACTTTCGCATCTGCAGCCACTAAGAGTGACTTAGGATCAATTTTTTCAGGCAAGACAGTTGCATCATAAGCGACTAACTCATACTTTTGTTCTAAACGATTGATTTGTTCTCGGTTAGAAGTGATCGATACTAGTCAAGACTGATTGCGTTGACTCGTCTGTATCGAATCATTCCCCTTCCTCTTTTCTACTGATTGAATTGTTGCTGACACATGGGAAACTGTCACCATTGTTGTCGACACAGAGAGAGCGAGCAACATCAACGGACACATTGTTTTCTTTTTTTCATAATGTAAATCATCCTCCTAAGGAAATTTTACCCACCAATTATCTACGGATAGATTCTTCACCCATTCATAGTCCCTTTTTATTAGCGGTTTTTTGCAAATAAATAACAATCTACATCCTTTAACCAAGAATAATAACACCATTCATCAGCGTTATCGTGCTTATTATTTCCTATTATATAAATAAACACCAATAACTTAGAAATATTCGTCATTGATTATTTCTATTAAAAGAACATTCAATTATTAGAAATCTCCCAGTATCATAATTTTTTCAGAAATAAAAAAGAAAAATCGAAATATCCCAGCTAAGATTCGATGGCTGCTCCATCATGGAACAGCCATTTAATGTTATACTGGATTTGTGAAACCCTTACCAAATACTTACAATAAGCAATTGAAGAAATCATACTTTTATGGATACAGCTTATTGATTAAAAATGAAAATAGATCAAAATGAACCGATTGAAGATTCCATGCTCTATCTTGAGCAAACACTGATCGTCAAATAATATGTACAACAAGAGAAACTATCCGCGTTAGGGAAAATTTTTGCTTTGGTTGGTTTAGCCGAAATCACCTATGCAAGTTAATTACCAGTTACCCAGTCATTGATCCAGTATGTAGAAAAAACGATTGCGACGTCAGACGGTTTTTCTTATACCGGAAAAGCAGAAGATATCGTTCCTTGCTACAATGCAATGTTACTGGAAGCCTATGTTCGTCTCGGTTTAGGGCAAAAACTTTCTGCACAGCGAGCACTCATGTGGATCAAAAATTATCAGCTCTTTGAACGGAATCAAACAATCTCATGGACAGGACGTGGTATTTGTCAACATGGCGGTTGCTTAAGAAAAACCCCTTGTTACATCGGCATTGGAAAAACTGTTCGTGCGTTGATCACTTATCAAAAAATGGTGGATCAAACTGACCCACAAGTAAAAAAAATGATCACTGATGGTGTGATGTATATGGAAAAGCATCAATGGTTCAAACGCTTATCGAATGGACAGCCCATTTCTGCACACATTACAGAAAATATGTTTCCACAAGGCTACGTTTTATCCTTGACCGATCTTATCTACATCGCTTCTCATACTCCAGATCTTGATCAAGCGGCATTACGCCCACTGATCGAGTTATTGAAAATGAAGCAAACCAAAACAAAAGGTTGGAAAAATGAATATATCTATCGCTATAATGGTTACCAACCTTTCAGTATGCGTCGCCAAGACTGTCCTTGGATCACTGAAATGATCTTACATTTCATCCGTACAAACTTGTTAAAATCATTTTATAAAAATGGTCGATATATAACAAAGGAACCTAATTTCACTTTTTTAAATGTTATTAAAAAACGAACGTTCCGCATGAACACCTTTTCACAAATATCTTTAAATCAAGCTTTCATATATAAAAATCACTTATTTTTATTTTAAAATCAAAAAAAATATTTTGTTATGATACTATTAATAGTTTTAAAAATAACACAAAAATGGTATTATTTGATTACGAAGATTATAGAGGAGTGAATGATGTTGGTTCAGTTAAGCAAGTTTTTATTTTGGTTTCCTTTAAGTATTGCCGTGCTAGCATTTTTTTATTTCTTTAAATTAACTAAGCGCACTTTCCTGGTGTTCCTAGCTGCATGTCCAGTGATTTATTTTATCACTAAAATCATGGCGTATTACTTTTACGATTCTCTGAGGGTGTTTGTATATTACGAAATCGGCCTTCTAATATCTGTGATTTTTTTCATCAGTGTGCTTTATTATTTCTATAAAAAACGCTAACTGACAGAAAGAGATTGTGATCCCTATGCTAAGACTCGTGTTAACATAAGGATCACAACCCCTTTTGGTTACTCTTCTTTTTTCTTCTTACGTATGAATAGAAAATAAATGATCAATAGAAGGATGATCCCAAGTAAGACACCCACAACTACATAGACCCAAGTTGGGATTGACTGCTGATTCACTTTAGAGATTGCTACCTTATTCACTTCTTTCGCATCACTCTCACTGATTGAAAAATCGCGATCGAATACCCATTCGTTGTCTTTTGCATCTGAGATTGTCAAATGTAAGGAATAATCTCCCGCTTCCAGTCGTTCATTGTCCCAATCGATTGCAAATCGATACGTTGACAAGGGCGCCATTTGCATCTCTTTATCATAAGATACTTCTTTTATGACTTCCCCTGTGGCATCTTTCACCTCAGCTGCATATTTCAAATGACCGATCGCATCCATCGTTGGATTCTTCAAAGTTGCTACCACACTTGTTTTCCCAAATGAAATGGCTGGTTCGACGCCTTCTAATTCCACCTTTCTTTGCACTTCATTCGTATTATTCGTTAATTTCAATCCTAAGACATAGCCATAATTGTTAACGATTTGGCCCTCTTGTTCCGCTTGACCTATTTTCATGACATGGATGGCTGCCAAGATTTGTCCATCAAATTCTTTTTCCGGCATTGTGAGGTCAACGCTAACTTCTTGTGACTTCCCACCAGCTAAAGTGATGCTTTCTGGGACTTTCGCAATGTTGTTGATTTGAAATTCCTCCGGTATATCTGATTCATCAGTTGGTTGCGTGTAATCAATAAATCCTTGATCATTCGTATAGGCTTGGTTTACTGCAACCTGATAAGTTGACTCTTCATTCGATGTATTTTCTATCAGGAACTTGATCGTTTGTTTTTGACCAGGTTCTAATTGTAAATCAAAATAAGTTAATTTTTTATCGGCTTGATTTTCTGGAATAATTGCTTTGATATGAAAGCCCACTTCACTCTCAGTCTCTGCCTCGGTGACTAAGGGGAAGCAAAAAGCAAACATGAAACAAATGATTAAAATTATTTTCCGCATCACTACACCTCATTTATCGATTCATTTGGTTTTTCCCAGAGATTTGATCATGAACAAAAACCTATAGAAAGAATTGAAGCAATCGCTGAATGCGATTGCTCCAATCTTCTCAATTTGAACACAGCCATTAAGAAGCATCTGCCGTATTGTACAATTGATAATTGATCGTACCGTTCAAGACATTATTTACTTGTAAGACATTGCTCGGATCGGTAAAACCAATTGCGATCGATGTTACCGGAGTGGTGATTTGACCGGTATTATTTCCGGCATCTGGTGTAGTCGCTGATCGAGCGACAATCCCAGTTGCGCCTGTACCAACTAATTGTGCGCCATTGATTTGGAATGAATTCACATCAAATGTGGCTGGTGCAGCTGCTCGTGTCAATTGATTATTCGCAACAGTTGCTCTCACAGACCATGCTTGAGCGATACTATCATTTGAAACAACGATATTTCCTGGTGTACCGATCGTTCCAGTACTAAGTGAATACGTGCCATTTTCGATTTCCGTCTCAAACGCATAAGTCGCTGGAACGGCATCGAGTCTTAAATCTCCTGAAGTAGCATCGGTGATCGTTACAGTCGTTGGTGTACTTCCAGTTTGTCCTGGTACCTCTGCTGCGAATGCTGCTACTCCACCTATATTTACTAAAATCAACCCTGCGAATACTGCACTTAATGTTTTTGTTTTGTGGTTCATTTTTATTCCTCCTTGATTTTCAATTAATCTACATCGGCAACCACATTTACGAGGTTGACCGTCTGTATCGCTTTATAGGTACCACTTGGACTATTAGCAGGAACACTCAACTTAATACTTTCTTTCGGGATGATCAATCGAAAGTTTTGTTTCGTTCCTTGACTGACTTTGACGAGTTCTTGCGTTTCACCATGACTGATATATTCTATATCATTGACTTGATAGACACTGTTTTTTTCTGTCGTCAACTGTCCATCTTTCATAGAAAGTTTTGCTGTATATTCCTGCTGATTTTTAAAAGCAGATAATGAATAATCGAGTTTCCACCCGTTTGTTCCAGAACGATTGTCAACCACTTCGATCACTAGATCTTGCTTTGCTGGTACTTCAATGTCCGTCTCAGGGACTGGGTAGCGATCAAAAGTTGGGGGTATTACTTTCTTTAAATAAATAGCAGGTTCGATGATTTGGACATTCACTGCTGATTTTTTCTCTTCACCAACAGAAGACGCTCGAATCTTTGAAGGAGAAACAAACATCAGGGGCAAGATAAATAGTAGCAACCATTTGATTTTAGGCTTCATCGCTTCTGCCTCCTTGATCGATACATCAGTCCGACAAATCCAATCAGCAATGTACCGAGAAATGCAGACGTTCCATACAACAAACTACCTGTTTGCGGAAGCATCCCTTCCGCTTGCGGTTTGGTCGTTCCACTTTCACCCTTATCTATGGGACTCACTTCGTCTTTTTCATATAATTCAAACTGGATTTCTTGCTGATCGGAAGCAATCACCTCGTCGGCAAACGTAGGAGCGACTCGCACAAAGCCAGTGAACAAAACAACACTAAGCAGGAACAAAAGATTCATAGTTATTCTCTTCATCTCATCGCCTCCTTATTCGATCGTAGCCGTGTTATATAGCTTCCAATTGGCTGTTGCTCGTCCACTATAATCACCTACAGGCAACAGTTTTGAGCTATTTAACAATACACCCGCATTTTCACTCATATTCAGCGTATAAACATAACCAGTCGGGGTCACACTCGCAGAATCAAACACTTTGATTGGTGAATTACCCAGATTTTGAACCGCACTCGTAGGACTTGTTTTCCAGACGAAAGAAAAAGGTGCGTTCGTTCCACTCGTGATCGAAAGTCCAACTGACCAATTTCTTGTTGTTCGTGGATCTCTCGAATCCCATACCTTTAATTCTAAGCTATTGCCCGCATCACGATCCAAGATCCCTTTACTTTGACGAACCTTTCGATTCGTCCATTTGAATGTACTTGGTGCCTGCTCAAGTCTTAATTCTCCAGTGTAGTTTACCGTCAGATTCAATGACGCTGCCGGTTCTTCAGGTTTCGTCATTTTTCCGGAGGAGTAGACTTCAATGACAAATTTATTCTCACCATAATCAAAATATTTTGTTGGGATCATTAACTGTGTATTTGCGTTAAAATTTGTCGCCCCTGTTGTCGTGACATCAGAGAATGGAACATCAGTGAGATAATTCGTTCCTTTTCTCACTTTGAAACTCAATCGATCGCCGATATCTAAATCTTTCCAATAAAATGTTCTTTTGTACCCAGGATCGCGATTCGCAGAGATATCCAACGTCTCACTAAAATTGGTCACCGTATTGACATTTTCCCATGACAAAGCAGTAAATTGATCCGTTTTTCGAACCCAATAATACACGGTATCGCCATAGTAGATGATGTTTGTTGTATCATTTGGTGTCGTTCCCACTGGATTTGCCAAGACTGAACTTCCGTAACTAGTTAGTGCATCCGCTGACAATGTTCTTGTTGGTGCTGAATAACTCAGTGTCGCTGAATCTCCTGGATTGAGATTGATCGCGTTATTGGCTATTGTCGTGACCACTGTGATCACACCAGTCGTTGTATTATTTGTCACGACTGTTGCTAAATTTGCTGGGGCAATCGTTGACGTCACCCCTGCAGCAGTCGTTTTCGTGATCGTCGGTATGACTGTCGCATTTGTTGCCAAATTGACTGCTTTCGCATCAAGTACCGTCGTCCACCTCGTAGTATTCAAGGCTGCTTCACCTGTATTTACCTTGATCGTTGATTGGATCTTAGCTGGCTGCTCACTCATCAAATATTTACTTTTACTTGTATCTGTACTTGGAACAGTCACAGATGTATTGGCGTTGTCCAATACATTACTCGTCACTGTCGCGCCTATCGGTATCGGCGGCTGAGTAAAAGCAAAACGAACTTGTCCTGATACGCTACCGTTGGCCGCTGTAAATCCCCAGTAGGCTCGATTGTTGTTGGTCGCTAATTGTAATTCCGAGTTCAAATCCCCCCAAGGTATCGTTGTGTCAGCAGTTTTTGCTCCATTGACAGGATTTCTAAATGAATACGTAAAGTTCCGTGTGTTGCTATTAAAGCTATAATTGAACTCGTACCATGTTCCATCTTGGACATTGGTACTGACAGCTCCATTAAGTGGGATCAAGCTGTTGTGTTTGATCCGTCCGGGATTGGCGAGGGTCAAAGTGAACCACTCATTTGCTCCTAAATCACCATTCACTGCATTGATTGGTTGATACGTTCGGCTTAGGTTACCCGGAAAGGTATACGCCATATGTGGCGTACTTCCAGCAGGAATCTGTGCGTCATAGCGTGCTCTACCAGTTACTGCTTCATTGGCAAATAAATCAAATTCAACCGCAAATGAATTACGAATAGCTGTCGTTTCTGGCGTTCTCTGAGCCAATAACTCATAGTAGCCGCCAGTCGCTCCGTAGACACCCAAGTTTTGACCGTCGACACCTACCGCTCGTGAGTTCGTAATGGCCGTTGTTTTTCTTGCATCGTTATGCATGACAAACGCCACGCCATCTGCTTGTTGTGTGCCAAAATTGACGTAGACACGTTGCGAAAAGGATTTTGTGAAATCCAAGCGATACGCGTCATTTGACCAAATCGACGTCCAGTTATTACTCCCCGAAAGAGAGATTTGTGAAAATGGTTTTCCGCCATTGTCATTTGTATTCGTGACATTTGAAACGACAGCCCCACCATTTGGTGCGGCAAAAGCGCCACTGATAGGGATAGCTCCCGGCGGTACGTATTGGGAACCTGTACCTGTTGCAAAAGCTTGGATTGCTCGTGCCTGGGGTGGTTGATAGTCAGAAGACGTCGAGCTTTGCTCTTCCGCTACTTTCGCTTCACTGGTTGCTTGCTGTGTCTCGGTTGTTTCCTGATTTTCTCCAGTTTCGCTATTTTCTTCAATGGTACCGCTCGTTACTTTGGTTGGTTGACTCCCTGAAGTACCTGATTGATCATTATTTTCTGGTTCAACAAGTGGAAGAATTTCTCCTTCAGGTGGTGTCAGATCCGTCAGTGTTCCATTTGCGGACTTGTACTTGACAAATAATCGAACAGGTTCAGTTGGTTTGGTAAAATGTAGGGTAGAAAATTGTTCTTCTGTCAACACCTGATTCTCAGTAATGGATTGATCATCTATCATACGTGGGATTTTTTCACCCTTAGAATCAATCAAATTTACGGAAAATTGTAACGCTTCAGATGAATTTTTTTCTAGTTTAAAACGCACCCCTTTATTCGTGTCTTCGAGTGATAACGCCACTTCTCCATTATCGACCAACACATTTGTTGACTGCCTTTGATTGACATCAGCAAAAACAGAAGAGCAAACGCCTCCAATAAAGAACACCACAATAATAATGAACGTTATAAAAAACGGTCGCGTATTGGTTTGAATTCCATTCCTTATCCCCACAAACTTTACCTCCTTTGTCCAAACTATCGCAATTTGAATATAGAAGACTTTTAAAAAGTCGTTACTTTTATCATTTTTTCAAATAGCCTTTGAGATCAGGTCCATTTCTACTAGATTTCACTAGAAAATGAAAATTTATCAAAGACTATTATGTAAAAACAACGGAGGAACTAAGCGAGTTACCCAAAATAAAAAAATAAAACTATGTATAATCTAACTATTCTCTTACGATATCTCTCATCAAAAAAATAATAACATGCTTTATTTTTTAAATGAATTTTTATGCTTATAACATTATGTATTTAGAGAACAACAACTATAATAAAACACTTCAATACCAATAGTTGGAAACGCAATCGCAAAATATTAATATTTATGAACAAACAATGAATACGATGCTCATTGTATGCATGACTCGCTTTTTTAATCAACTAATAGGTTGCTTTAATTTTCCCCACACTAAAATTCTGCAAAGCAACTAAATTTACGATTGCTAAAAAAACACTAGTAAAGGCAGATAGATCCGCGTTTTACTAGTGTCATTCTTAGTTATTATTCCTTCACCCGAGCTAACTCCGTCCATTTCCAGTTTTCCACTACTGGCAGATCATGACCTTCTTTCCGAATATACTCTCGATGTGCTTTCAATTGTTGCGTCATTTCCTCAGAAAAAGCTGTTGCTTCTTCACCGTACACAGTTACCGCTGCATGTTGCGCTAAGTGGAAACGATCCAACTCACTAAAGACACGCATATCAAACGGTGTAGTGATATCGCCATTTTCTCGATAACCATGAACCATCAATTGGTGATTGTGCCGTAAGAAGAAAATATCCCGGATCATGCCTTCATAGCCATGGAAAGCAAACAGAATTGGTTTGTCTTTCGTAAAGAACGTGTCAAACGCTTCATCACTTAGTCCTCTCCGATCAACGGATGGGTGTCTTAACTTCAAGATATCCACCACGTTGATAAAGCGGATTTTTAGTTGTGGAAATGCTTGATTCAATAGCGAGACTGCCGCAAGTGCTTCAAGGTTTGGTTCTGTGCCTGCTGCTGCGACCACTAGATCTGGCTCTTCATTCGCAGAAACCGTACTAGCCCACTCGATGATTTTCAACCCCTCATTGGCTAGTTCTTCTGCTTCTGTTGCAGAATAAAATTGCGGACGTGGATGTTTACTGGAAATAATCAAGTTGATGACTTGCTCTTCTTGCAACGCACGATCCATCACAGCCATCAAACTATTCGCATCTGCAGGCAAGTATTCGCGAATAAACTCTGCTTTCTTCTCTGCTAGATGGGTCAACACACCAGGATCTTGGTGGGTATACCCATTGTGATCTTGTTGAAAAACAGTCGATGTGGCAATCAAGTTCAATGAAGGATAGTTTTTCCGCCAAGGCTGATCACTAGCTTTACGCATCCACTTGAAGTGTTGCGTCAACATCGAGTCAACCACACGTAAAAAAGATTCGTAACTAGCAAAGAACCCGTGTCGCCCTGTCAAAACATACCCTTCTAAAAATCCTTCTGCTTGATGTTCCGACAGTTGTCCATCAATGACCCTTCCTACAGAAGACTGCCACTCATCTGAAGCATCTTTAGGTTCCAACCATTGTCGATCTGTCACTTCAAAGACTTTATTCAAGCGATTGGATTTTGTTTCATCCGGGCCAAAGATCCGAAAATTGGTTGGGTTCTTCGTGATTACATCTCTGGCTTGTTCTCCAAAGACCATCATATCTTGCGCAACAACAGCTCCTGGTGTTGCAGTATCCACGGCATAGTTTTTCCAATCAGTCATAACTAACGGTTTGGGATCGATTCCGCCATTTGTGATTGGATTTGTCGACATCCGACGATTGCCTTTCGGTGAAAGATCTTTGATTTCTTGTTTGATTCTTCCTTGTTCATCAAACAGCTCTTCCGGACGATAAGATTGTAACCAATCAATCAAATGATCGACGTGTTCCATATGCTCAGAATCGACTGGAATCGGTACTTGATGCGCACGAAACGTTCCTTCCACTTGTTCATTTTCCCACGTCTTTGGTCCTGTCCAGCCTTTTGGCGTCCGAAAAATAATGACGGGCCACCTTGGCATCGTGGCTGATTCCGCAGGTGCTTGTCTTGCTTCGTTTTGGATTTCTTTGATTTCTTCGATCACTGTATCTAGCGTTAAAGCCAGGATGTGATGAACAACCTCTGGATCTGTTCCCTCAACAAAATATGGTTTCCAACCCATTCCTTCGAAATACTTTCGAAGATCCTCATCACTCTTGCGGGCAAGGATGGTTGGATTAGAAATTTTTCCGCCATTCAAATTCAAAATTGGTAACACCGCACCGTCATTGACCGGATTGATAAAGACATTTGAAAACCAACCGCCAGCTAATGGACCTGTTTCTGCTTCGCCATCGCCTACAACTGTCGCCGCGATCACATCCGGATGATCAAGGATCGCACCTGTCGCATGGGCAAGTGAATAGCCAAGTTCTCCACCTTCATGGATCGATCCTGGTGTTTCCGGCGCAGCATGGGATGCAATCCCGCCAGGATAAGAAAACACCCGACATAAATGTGCCAATCCGGCTTCATCTTCTGTAAATTCAGGATAGATCTCACTGTAACTGCCATCAATATAAGAATTGGATACCATCACTTGTCCACCATGACCAGGGCCCTCTATGTAAAACATATCCAAATCGTATTTATTGATGACACGATTTAAATGTGCATACACAAAATTTTGTCCAGCAATCGTTCCCCAATGCCCAATAGGATGTGTCTTTACATCGTCTTTAGTTAATGGACGGCGTAATAATGGATTATCTTTTAAATACATTTGAGCAACAGAAATATAATTTGCAGCCCGCCACCAAGCATCTAATTGTTCGAATTCTATTTGTTTGTCTACGTTTGTCATATCGAACACCCCTTTAATCATTGCTAGTCCTACGAAAGAACAAAAAATGAGTCTGGCCTTTACCAGAGTGTCCAGACTCATCTTCGTCGCTTCTTTCGACTGCTCGTATGTGCTATCCCTTAATCAGCTGATAACATTACGGTATTTATTTAACTTTAACTTGAATCTCTAAGAAATGACATCATAACGCTCTACTTCTTTGAAAAAGAGTGTTTGACGTAAGTTTTTCTAAAGTCCCAAAGTCCTTCAATTGATCATTTCACTTATTTGATGACGACATCTTCTAAATCAACCAAGCGCGCCCATGTTTGGATCTGATCAGTAGTAAGGTGCAATGACACAACGGTATGGTGTCCGCCACCTGTGCGGATCCAAGCACCTACTCCCTCATGGAAATTCGGTTTGACTTTCCAAAGTACGCGTGCCACTGGTAAATGTGGGGCTTCTTCTTTTGGTTCGAAGGCTTCCACTTCATTGATCAGCAATTTGTAATGCGTGCCAAAATCTGCCATGGAAACCACGACACCATCGCCTGCTTTACCGTCAAACACCAAACGAGCCGGATCTTCTCGATCACCCATCGATAATGGCGAAACAACGATTTTTGGTCGATTGACTGCCAATGTCGGATCTACTTCCATCATGTGAGATTGTAAAATTGCTTCTTTTCCTGGCGTCAATTCATACGTGTAATCTTCCATAAAACCTGTGTCTTTGTTTTGTGCCATGATTTTTAACATCCGATCCAAAGCAGCTGTTTTCCAATCCCCCTCACCGGCAAATCCGTAGCCTTCTGCCATTAACCGTTGGACTGCCAAGCCAGGTAATTGTTGCATACCGTAAAGATCTTCAAAGTTTGTTGTGAAAGCATTATAATTGCCCGCTTCCAAGAAACGTCTGATCCCGATTTCTTGTTTTGCTTGTACTTTGACATGTGCTTCCCAAGTGTCATGGTCATAATCTGCATAATCAAAATCATAAAGTTGTTTATATTCTTCAAATAATGACGCTACCTCTTCATCAGTGACTTCATCGATCACTTTGACTAAATCGCCGATCCCATAATAGTCGACCACCCAGCCAAACTGGATCTGTGCTTCTACTTTGTCTCCTTCGGTCACAGCCACATTACGCATATTGTCTCCAAACCGAGCAACCTTGATCGAGAAGCTTTCATTATAAGCCACAGCCACGTGCATCCAGTCTGAGATCTGACGTTGCACATCTTCGGATTGCCAATGACCTACCACGATTTCATTTTTCTTATTGAGTCGTGCATTGATAAAACCATATTCCCGATCCCCGTGGGCTGCTTGGTTCAAGTTCATAAAGTCCATGTCGATCGTTTCCCAAGGAATACTCTCATTAAATTGCGTAGCTAAATGCAACAAAGGCTTTTGTAATAACTGCGTGCCACGAATCCACATTTTTGCTGGGGAGAAAGTATGCATCCAAGTGATAACACCTGCTACTTGCTCCTGGTAATTCGCTTCTTTCATGATCGAGGTGATCGTATCAGCAGTTACTGCTAGTTCTTTTAGTACGATCGGATAAGGCAACGTTTGTTGATCATTTAGTGCCGTAACGATCGTCTCTGCATTCTTTTTGACCTGCGCTAACGCTTCTTCCCCGTATAGATGTTGTGAACCTACGACGAACCAAAATTCTTTTTTACTGATTGCTAACATGATTGTAACTCCTCTATTTTTTTATTTTTTTTGGCCATAATACGCATCTTTACCATGCTTGCGTAAATAATGTTTATCTAATATTCGTTGGGGCAATGGTTCAGAAAAACTATTCAATTGGCGAGTAAATAAGTTCATTTTCGCCACTTCATCCAGTACAACGGCATTCATCACCGCTTGGGAAGCATCTTTCCCCCAAGTAAATGGTCCATGGCCATGTAACAACACTCCTGGAATTGCCATGATATCAATATTTCTATTTTGGAATGTCTCAATGATCACATTGCCGGTTTCATGTTCATAACCAGCATCGATTTCTTCTTGTGATAAAAATCTTGCACAAGGAACGCTCCCATAAAAAGTATCTGCATGAGTCGTACCCATGGCGGGTAGATCGATACCCGCTTGTGCCCAGATCGTTGCCCACGTCGAATGCGTATGACAAATCCCACCAATTTCCGGGAAATGTTTGTAGAGAACCGCATGTGTCGGTGTATCGGAAGATGGATTTAGTTCACCTTCGATGACTTGATTATTCAAATCAACAACGACCATATCTGCTGCTTTCATTTCCTCATAACTCACGCCGCTAGGCTTGATGACAAAATAACCCGTTTCCCGATCAAATGCACTCACATTCCCCCATGTGTATTTGATCAGTCCTTGTTTTGGTAAAGCTAAATTCGCTTGATAAACAGATTCTTTCAGATTTTCTAACATTCTTTCACTCCTTCTTCCATTGATACGATCGCGGATGCTTCGATAGGCAATCCTTTTTCATACAGCTCAATAAATTTTTCGTAACCTTTTAAATCTGCCTCTTTAGGCTCGATCGTCAGACCTTCACTAGTTGAAAATACCTCTTTTGCTAAAAATTCTTCCAAAGTCATGCCGTCTGCCGATCGGAGATAAGCAGCTAATAAGGCAATCCCCCAAGCGCCTCCTTCTCCGGCTGTTTCCATGACTGTGACAGGTGCTTCCATTGCTGAAGCTAAAATCGTTTGAGCAACTTTCGGCGTTTTAAAGATCCCGCCATGTGCGACTAAACGATCGATCGTGACTTGTTCGGATTTAAGAATCTCCATCCCTAGACGCATCGCCCCAAAAGCACTTGAAAGGTGCATCCGCATAAAATTCGCTAAATCAAACTTACTATCCGACTGTCGCACGAATAATGGTCTTCCTTGTTCCATTTTTGTGATGTTTTCTCCTGAGTGGTACCCGTAGCTGAGTAATCCTCCACAGCCACTCTCTCCTTGTAGCGCTTTCAAAAATAAGGTTTCATAAATCTGCTGTGTATCGATCGTCACGCCAAGACTCTCACTGAACTCTTTGAAAATCTTGACCCATGCGTTGATTTCTGATGAGCAATTGTTTGTATGCACCATTGCAACAGGGATTCCGTCAGGTGTTGTTACTTGGTCGATTTCTGGATGGATATTTACTAACTCTTTATCCAATACGATCATTGCAAAAGCCGATGTCCCAGCTGAAACATTCCCTGTGCGTAGCCCCACACTGTTCGTTGCGACCATGCCGGTGCCGGCATCCCCTTCTGGTGGGCAAACAGGAATCCCTGCAGATAAGTTACCGGATAGATCTAAGAGCTTGGCTCCCTTTTCAGTCAGCGTCCCTGCAACCTCACCAGCTAAACGAATTTCTGGAAGAAGCGTTTCTAAAGGTTGCATAAAACCTTCTGCTTGTGCCAATTGATCAAAAATAGCAATCTTTTGTGCATCATATCCCTTCGTTTGACGATCGATCGGAAACATTCCTGAAGCATCTCCAACTCCTAATACTTTTTGTCCGGTCAACTGCCAATGGATATACCCAGCTAATGTTGTAAAGTAACTAAGATCTTTTAGATGTGTTTCTTTATTTAAAATTGCTTGATATAGATGGGCAATGCTCCAACGCTGTGGAATCGTATAATGAAAGGCTTTGCTCAATTTTTCTTCTGCCTCTGCGGTAATGGCATTGCGCCACGTGCGAAAAGGAACAAGCAATTCATCGTGCTGATCAAATGCTAAATAACCGTGCATCATTGCGCTAAAGCCGATCGCTCCTATCGTAGTCAGTGTCGTATCATACTCTTCAGAAACCACATCGACTAATTGCTGATAACTCGATTGTAACCCCTTCCAAACCTCGTCAAGTGAATAGGTCCAAATACCGTTTTCTAACTGGTTTTCCCAATCGTAACTTCCAGCTGCAATCGGCTCATAGTGTTGATCGATCAGCACTGCTTTGATTCTCGTCGAACCTAGCTCAATACCTAGTGCTGTTTGTCCTGTGCAAATCGCTTCTATTCGTTTCAGCCTAGTTTCTTTCGCTTCGATGTCAAACGCCCCCTTAGTTTCTCTTTATGATAGTTACAGTATAAAACTTTTTGTACGTACATGTCAATACAAATATAGTTATTTGTTCGTACATAAATCCTTTTTCTTTTTCCTGATAAATTCACATTTATCATATAAAAAAGGCAAAGAGAGTAAATTCCTCCTCTTTACCTTTTTAAGAGCAAATAATCTTGCTAGACATTGACTAATGTTCATTAAATAAATTTTTATCGTATTTGGTACACTTATCGTTTTCCCTCAGCTACTCGCCATTCTTTGTTGCACTTACTGAATCTCTGATCACCAAACTAGGTTCATAGACGATATTTTCTCCTTGATTGCCCGTTTGGATCGTGTGAATGATCCATTCTGCTGCATCTTTCCCCATCCGCTCTTTTGGATGAGTTAAAGTGGTCAGTTTCACTGCGCCCATCTGACTCAACGAGGAATCATCATTTCCGATGATCGACAATTGCTGCGGTACTTGATAACCCTTTGCGATCACCTCATCAAGCAACTGGCTAGCAACTTGATCGTTGTAACAGATGATGCCGGTGCTTGCCGATTCCTTTAGCTGTAAGAGGACTTTTTCACCTAGTTTCCCACGTGAATCAGTCGTGTAGGTAATGATATCTTCCGGCGAAAATTGGATACCGTAGGCTTCGCACGCTTGAATAAATCCTTTCATCCGATATTTCCCTTGTAAATCATCGATTTTCGTGATGAACAGTAATCGCTGATGTCCTTGCTGGATCAAATACTCCGTCCCTTTAAAGCCAACTTTTACATCGTCGACACAAATCGAGGCGACCGCTAATTCTTCATAGACAGCATTGATCATGACCATCGGGATCCCTTGTTCTCTCAATCTGACATAGAGCGCAAGGTTCGGATTATATTCATTACTTTTTGTCGGCTCTACGATTAAGCCATCTACACCAAACTGCAACATTTTTTCCAAGCAGTTTTTTTCTTGTTGATGATCATTATTCGTACTGGCTAGTAAGAGGGAATAGCCTTGTTCACTCAACGCTTTTTCAATTCCTCGGATGATCGAGGGGAATATATAATCCGATAAATACGTCGTGATGACTCCAATCGTTTTTTGGTTTTTTCTACTTTGTGATGTTTTCTTATACGTGTCATCGACATATGTTCCAGAGCCTTTCTCTTTACGCAGATATCCTTCATTGACTAACAGTCCAATCGCTTGTCTTACCGTATGACGGCTGACTTGATAGTCTTTTTGTAATTGGAGTTCAGGTGGTATCGGTTCATTTAGTTTGAAAATTTGGTCAATGATCTTATCCTTTATCTCATCTGCGATCATTTGATATTTTGTTTTATCCATGGTTACTTTGCCAATCCTTTCACTCCGACGTAAGTTGTCCGAACAATTATTTGATATCATTGTAGCACAACTTGTTTTGGAAAGGCTTGTTAACACGAAAAAATATTTACGAGTTTCTTTTTATTAGCGCTTTGTAAGGAACAACTGCTTTTTTTCAGCTTTTAGTTCAAGTGATTTCAAAAGAATTGTAAGATATCTGCTAAGACAGATTCTCCATCAAATGATTCGTAATCCTCTTTACGAATCAATTTGTAAGGAACAGCTTTCACCGTCAGAAAATCTTTTAATCGTTCCACTTCATATTCTGATTGTGGACCGATCATCAGTCCGTCAATCTGCTGGTTTTGGATCGCCTGCTCTGCCACGATTGCTGGTGCAGAGTATACATGTAGAGGTACACCTTTTTCATTTGCTGCATTTTGGATATTTTTTACTAGCAGACCTGAAGTGATCCCAGCGGTGCAAATCAATAATATCCGTTTTTCCTCTGTCGTTTCCATCCGTTCACCACCTTAAGAAATTTTGCGTTTTTTATTGTAAATATCCAATACGACAGCAAGCAACAAAATCAAGCCTTTGATCGCTTGTTGCCAGTCTACTCCAACACCCATGATCGACATCCCATTGTTCAGCACGCCCATGACTAAGCCACCGACGATTGCTCCAGTGATCGTTCCAATCCCTCCAGAAGTGGAAGCTCCTCCGAAATAGACAGAAGCCATCGCATCCAATTCAAGCGAAGTCCCTGCCTGTGGGGTAGCAGCATTTAAACGTGCGGCTAAGATCAGTCCTGCTAAAGCAGCCATGACGCCCATATTCACAAATACCCAAAAAGTGATTTTCTTCGTCTTGATCCCAGATAATTGAGCAGCTTTCAAATTACCACCTGTGGCATAAATTTGTCGTCCCGCAACTGTCCGATTGGTCAAAAATCCATATATCCCAACAATCACACCTAAAATGATCAATATTACTGGAAATCCTTGGTAGGAAGCAAAGATATAACTTAATCCTAAGACAAGAACGATCGTCAATGCCGCTTTGATCAAGAATGCGTTCATTGATGGTACTTCAAATAAATTTTCTTTTCTTCGCGCTCTCGCACGCCATTGAGCAAATACTAAACTAACAGCTAACACGATACCTAAAATCAACGTCAATAAGTGCATTCCAGGAACACCAAAGATATCTGGTAAATACCCCGTCGAGATTTTTTGGAAACCTCCAGGGAAAGGCGCTAAAGATTGCCCTCCTAAGACAACCTGTGTCAAACCACGAAACATCAATAGACCGGCAAGTGTCACGATGAACGCCGGAATCCCTACATAAGCGACCCAAAAGCCTTGCCATGCGCCGATCACTCCACCGACTAATAAACATAAAGGAACGGCGAGCCATGGACTGATGTTGTTGTTGACCATCAACATACCGGCCATCGCTCCAACAAATGCCATGACTGAACCTACCGATAGATCCACGTAGCCTAAAAGCACGACCAACAACATTCCCGCAGCCAAAATCAAAATATGGCTGTTTTGCAACACGATATTCGTTATATTCAGCGGTCTTAAAAAGATCCCGCCGGTCATTAGTTGAAAAGCAATCAATAAAGCAACCAAAATAATGACCATACTATATTTACTAAAGATATCTAATATCTTTTCTTTTACATTCCAAGCTTTTTTTTCCTGACTTTTTTTTGTGACATTTTCCATCAGCCCACTGCCTCCTCTTCCTTTGTCATCAGGTTCATCAATAACTCCTGATTTGCCTCTTCTCTAAGCACTTCTCCCGTCATTTTCCCTTCATTCATGGTATAGATCCGATCACACATACCGATGATCTCAGGTAGTTCAGAAGAAATGATACAGACACATTTTCCTAAGGCAGCCATTTCTTCGATAATCGTGTAGATTTCATACTTTGCCCCGACATCGATACCACGAGTCGGTTCGTCCAGAAATAAAATTTCCGGTTCTGTCATCAACCACTTAGCTAAAACGACTTTTTGTTGATTCCCACCACTTAAACTACCAACGTTTTGGAACACATTAGTGGCTTTGGTCCTCATTTTTTTCCGGAAGTTTTCTGCTTCGATCACTTCTTTTTCTTGATCTAAAATACCACTTCGACTAATTTTTTTGAGACTAGCAATCGTCGTATTTTCTCTGATGTCCATCAAAAGATTCAAGCCAACAGACTTACGATCTTCGGACACATACGCCAACCCATGATCAATTGCTTGAGAAACATCTTTGATCACTAATTCTTTTCCATCTTTAAAAATCTTACCGCTGAGATTGCTTCCATATGATCGACCAAAAATACTCATGGCAAATTCAGTTCGTCCTGCCCCCATCAATCCGGCGATACCAACAATTTCTCCTCGTCGAATCGAAAAATCGATATGATCATTGATGATTCGGTCGGTGGTCAATGGATGATGGACCGTCCAATCCTTGACTTCAAAATAAACCTCGCCGATATCAGGATGACGATCAGGATAACGATTCGTTAAATCACGACCAACCATCCCCTTAATGATCCGTTCTTCACTGATTGCTGTATTTTCTAACGTTTCAATTGTTTGGCCATCTCGTAAGATCGTGATTCTGTCCGCCACCGCAACGATTTCATTCAATTTATGCGAAATGATGATCGAAGTGATCCCTTGATTGCGAAACTCCTTGATCAAGGCTAAAAGATTGGCACTTTCTTCTTCATTCAGTGCTGCTGTCGGTTCATCTAATATGAGTAATCGAACATTTTTAGAAAAAGCCTTCGCAATTTCCACCAACTGTTGATGCCCGACACCGATTTGTGAAACTAAGGTATTTGGATCGATTTTCAAGCCCACTGTTTTTAGTAGATTTTCTGTTTTTCGTTCCGTCAAGTTCCAGTCGATCACGCCATGTTTTGTTTGTTCGTTCCCTAAAAAAATGTTTTCTTTGATGGATAGATAAGGACTCAAGGCTAATTCTTGGTGGATGATCACGATCCCTTTCGCTTCACTATCTCTAAGATTTTTGAATTGGCATACCTCACCGTCATACATGATTTCGCCTGAATAACTGCCATAAGGATACAAACCGCTCAACACATTCATCAACGTGGATTTTCCTGCACCATTCTCGCCACAAAGGGCGTGGATCTCTCCACGTTTGATGCGGAGATTGACATTGTTCAACGCACGAACACCAGAGAATTCTTTGATGATTTCTTTCATTTCTAAAATATAATCTGCCATTTTTTCACTTCCTAATCGAGGGTGTGATAGTAGCGCTCAACTTCGAAAAATAAGCGCGAAAACTGAAAATTGTTCTTCAAATTTTGAGATCTCACGCTTGTTTTTGAAGGAGCTACTACTGAAACACTGTTTATTGAGGTTGTGCCAGAAGCGTTTTGCACTTAGCAATAAGAAAGAAAATTGAAAAATAGTTGGTTATATTTCCCGTTTTTTTGCTTAATATTGAAGGTCAGCTTCTAAACACCGTTTATTCGGTTCTAAGGAGTACAAGAGGACAAATGTTCCAAAGCCCTCTTATTGGCCTAAATCACTTTCACTGTAATACTCAGTATCGATCAGCTCTTGTTTATAATTTTCTTTATCTACAGAAACTGGGTTAGCTAGATAAGTCGGAATGACTTTCACACCGTTATCGTAGGTTTCCTCATCATTGACCGGCACTTCTTTATCATTGTTGATTGCTTCGATCATCTCTACCGTATTATCAGCTAGCACCCGTGTATCTTTAAAGATCGTTTGTGTTTGCTCTCCTGCAATGATGGATTTCACTCCAGCAATCGTTGCATCCTGTCCTGTGATAACTGGAAGTGGTTTGTCGGCTGAGCCATACCCTACTCCTTTTAAGGAAGAAATGATCCCTAAACTAATTGGATCGTAAGGAGAAAGAACTGCATCTAGTTGATCATCTGTATAGTTAGCACTTAATAAGTTATCCATACGTGCTTGTGCAGTTGAGCCATCCCAACGAAGCGTCGCGATTTGATTGAATTTCGTTTGACCTGATGAGACGTTCAATTGTTTGCTGTCGATATAAGGTTGAAGAATCGACATCACACCATTGTAATTGATCAATGCGTTGTTATCGTCAGGCGAACCGCCAAATAATTCGATCGTAAATGGGCCAGCACCATCTTTTAAGCCTAATTTATCTTCGATATAAGAAGCTTGTAAAACACCTACACCAAAATTATCAAATGTTGCATAATAATCGACATATTCAGAGTTCATCAATAAACGGTCATACGCAATGACTTTGATATCCGCCTGATGTGCTTTTTCTAAGACATCTGTCAATGCTGAACCGTCAATCGAAGCAATGACCAACGTATCCACTCCCTTTGTGATCATATTTTCGATTTGCGCCACTTGGTTTTCTACTTTGTCTTCTCCATATTGCAAATCCGTTTTGTAGCCTTTTTCTTCTAGTTGCTTGACCATATTGTCGCCATCTGCGATCCAACGCTCTGCAGATTTTGTTGGCATCGAAATACCTACGAACCCTTTTTCTTCTCCGGCTGCACTGCCATTGCTACAACCAGCAAATACTGTCACTGACATTAATAAAAAAACAATTGCTACCAACCAATTTTTCCCAACTCGTTTCATGTGTGTCCCTCCAAATACTTATTTGATGAATTTATCATAGTTGAAATATAAAACGCTTTCATTGATTATTTTTCTGTGTTTCTATAAATTCCCTCGCAAATTTATGTAAACTTTTGATTTTTCTTCATTTTCTTTTGACGATTCTTGATTTTCTTACGAAATTGACAAACATGCTAATATGAAATTTGAAAACGCTATATGATATAGATAAAAGGGGAGATTCATTATGAAGAACAAAAGTTTTTTTATTCTGGCAGCTTTTTGCCTGTTGTTGACTGGGTGTGCTTTCAACTCTACTGAGCCTACAAAAAATGAGTTGACTATTGGTTTTTCTCAAGCTGGGACTGAAAGTAATTGGCGCAAAGTTCAAAATCAGTCCATCAAAGAAGCACTGGAAAAACAAAATTTCCAAGTCCTTCACCGAAATAGTTACTCTGATCCAAAACAACAGATACAAGATGTGATGACATTTATTGCCTATCAAGTCGATATGATCGTGTTATCTCCTATCGAAGAAACTGGCTGGGATTCTGTTTTGGAAGAAGCCAAAGAAGCGAATATCCCAGTCATCATCGTTGATCGTAACATCACAACGGAAAAACAAGATCTCTATTTGACCCATATTGGTTCAAGTTTCAAAGCACAAGGTAGTCGAGCTGGCCTCTACGTCACCAATCATTACCAGCAAAAAACACAAGAATCGATCCAAGTATTTGAGATACGTGGTTCAGAAAACACATCTCCCACTCGCTTACGATCAGACGGCTTTTTAGAAACTATCGGTCGCGACCCAAGAATCCATGTCAGGCAAGTGATCACCGGAGACTATATTCGCTTAAAAGCCAAAGAACAATTTTCAAAAGCCATTGATGAGGGAAAACTTCAGGGAATCGATGTCATTTATTCTCACAATGATGAAATGACACTAGGTGCCTTAGATGCGATCAAGGAAAAAAAGCTCGAAAAGAATTTTGTGATTGTCAGCATTGATGCACAAAAAGAGATGATTGATCAATTAAAAAAAGGAAAGGTCAACTGTGTGGTAGAATGCAATCCTTTTATGGGTGAACTAGTAGCCAATACAGTCAAACGCTACTTCGAAAAGAAAGCGATTCCACAAGACATCTACGTTTCTGATACGGTGTTCTCAGATCAAAATGATTTTTCAACGATCCCACCGCGGGGATATTAGGAGGAAAAATGAAAAAGAACGAAAGCATTAAAGTACTACTTCGACATACAAGTTGGCTCATGTTATCTTTAGCAATCACGCCTTTGATCATTAGCATTGCACTTTATACACATTATCTTTTTTCCTATGAAAAAAGTATCCATAATATCTCGATTGCTAATCAAATCGCCAGTAATGTAGAAGAAACGATCATCGAAGAAGCTCTTGGATTAACTTATGGACAGATCACACCTGAAGAATTCCAAAAGAGCAACCAG
The DNA here is from genome assembly GCF_051714725.1 of Enterococcus sp. AZ095b. Classification (NCBI taxonomy): domain Bacteria; kingdom Bacillati; phylum Bacillota; class Bacilli; order Lactobacillales; family Enterococcaceae; genus Enterococcus; species Enterococcus sp. AZ095b. The sequence continues at coordinate 1,940,466 of NZ_JBIOSL010000001.1, forward strand.
ATCAATCGCATCAAAGAAGAAATCAGTGCAATCAAGGTCAGCACTCAAAACTCACAAGAATTAGCAACACTCAATATCGTTTTGCGCTCCCTTGATAATGTTTCTGACTATTTAGACAAAATCATTGCAAATATCCATCAAAAAGAAACATTCGCAGAGAATCAAGCATTGATGTTACATGTTGAATCTGCGGTCAAACTTGCCCATGACATCTTACAAGATTTTGTCAAAATCGAAATCGATACAGCTTCCGTAAAAAGTGAAGAAGTTCGCAGTTCCTTGGTGATTCTCTCCACCATCGAGGCTGTTATCATCGCGCTGATTTTCCTAATGACAAGAAAGTTCAACACGAAAATGATGTACCAAATTCAACAGCCTATGGATGAAATGATCAAAATGGCTGATGCTTTAGCAGAAGGACATTTAAATCATCGGATCAAAACTCCACAAAATAATGAGTTAAAAAAATTAAGTAATAGCATGAATGATATGGCTGATAACTTAGTGATTTTGTTAGAGGAAAATGCGTTGAAACAATATAATCTTGCGCAAAGTGAAGTCAGGACACTACAAGCTCAGATCATTCCCCATTTTATTTATAATAGTTTAGATGCCATTTTGGTCTTGGCAGAAATGGGTCAAATTGAAAAAGTCAAAGAAATGACATATTCCTTATCTGACTTTTTCCGCATTTCATTAAGCCAAGGAAAAGACTGGATACCAGTCGAACAGGAAATTCGACATTGCGACAATTACCTGAAGATTTTGCAAATCCGCTATGGAGACCAATTATCTTATCAATTAACCATTGATCCAAAAGTCAATAATCATCCAATATTGAAAATGATTCTTCAACCATTGATTGAAAATGCGGTCTATCATGGAACCAAATTGGTACGTCGGCCAGGAAAAATCATCGTAAAAGCGTATATAGACCAAGAAGAATTTATCCATTTTTGGATCATTGATAACGGAAAAGGGATTACTGAAACCAAGTTAGAGGAGATCAACCAAGAACTCGCAGATGGTCTAGATACTAATTTCCATAAAGGATATGGACTCTTTAATGTCAACAAACGCTTGCTTTTATACTATGGAACCGATGCAAGTATCAAGATTACTAGTCGGATCGATCATGGAACGGTCATCCATGTCGTTGTCCCTACAAAAAATATAGATAGGAATGAAGCAAATGTATAAAATTTTTATTGCAGAAGATGAACATTTGATTCGCGAATCATTGAAGAGGATGATCACTGAATTTTCAACCTTTTTACCTTTGGGCTCTATTGAAGATGCCAGCGATGGCGAACTTGCTTTATCAATGATTGCCGAGCAGAAACCAGATATCTTATTGACAGATATTCGTATGCCTTTTATGAATGGGATTGAATTAGCCAATGAAGTAAAAAAACTTTTGCCTGATATCCAAATCATTTTTATTAGTGGATATGATGAATTTACGTATGCAAAAGCTGCGATTCAACTTCAAGTAGCCGAGTATCTGTTAAAACCGATCAAACCTAATGAACTACAAAAAAGCCTAGAACAAATCATTCAAAAACTAGAAGCTGACTCCTTATTGAAACAGTCTAAAGAAACAAATGGCTATTCCTTAGAAGTACAAAAAAACTTCTACTTGAATGCCCTGTTCAATAATCAGTTACTACTTTCAGAAGCAATTGAAGAAGGTCGAAAACTTGAACGTGAAATCGCCGGAAATAAATATATGGTTCTTTTGATCGCAAATCATACAAATAAATTTTTTTCAGATTATGATATTTTTCATGAAAAGATGGCTGAGCTATTCGATCACGATAAACAAATACTTTTTTCTTCCCTTTCTTCACGATTTATCAAACTATTGATTTTTGATCCAAATGAAGATCTATTACAAAAAAAAGCAAATCAGGTTGCATTGCTTTCTCACAAAACATTAGGGCATACAACAGATGATTTAGTTATTGCAATCGGATATCCTGTGAAACGAATCAGCGAAATTCCACATAGTTATCAGACTGCTGTTCATTTGCTCAGTTACTTGAAGATCGATCCTAAAATAAAAATTCTTTCTTATTTAGATTATGAAAAAAAGCTTGGCAATTACGGACAATCTTTTGATCTAAAAGAATCCATTCGTTTACTAAGAAAAAGCGAAATTTCTTCGTTTGTTGAGAAGTTGGTCAAACAGACCAATCAACATGCCGATCCACTTCTCGTTAGGCATCTGATCATCAATGAGTTGAATGAATTAGTAACGATACGTCAAAACCAAACCAATCAAGTCGTTTCTTTTACCACTACAGAGGAAATTCCGAACATTCTGTCAGAGAGGCCTCTCTTCATCCAATACCTTGAACAAATGATTTACTTTTTAAAAGAAATGGTACTTGAGAATCACATGAATCAATATAAAGAAGTACTCGAACAATCCATCACGTATATTGAAAACCACTATTTTGAACCAGAGCTTTCTCTTAAAGAAGTGGCTAATCATGTCCATTTGAGCAGCTCACATTTCAGTACGATTTTTTCTCAAGGAATAGGACAAACATTTATTGACTATCTTACTGAACAACGATTGAGCATGGCTAGGCGACTTTTGCGGGAAACCAATTCAAAACTATCTGTCATAGCCTCAGAAGTGGGATACAATGATCCAAATTATTTTAGTTCTATTTTTAAGCGAAAAGAAAAAATCTCACCAAAAGAGTATCGAAAAATGAAAAAAAATCGTACACTTTCTTTACAAGAAAATAATTATCTAGTCAACAAATAAGCAACAAAGTCGCGGAGTATTTTTTTCAGTTTAGTCTGAAAAAGTTGTTACTTTCTTAACTGGACTACTTGCTATAATTATAGAAATAGTGAAAAAAGAAAGGAATACGCGTGTGAAAGCAGAAATAAAGAAATTACCTGTGATTATTGTTGGAATCATTAGTATTACTGTGGGACTAAATATGTTTTTGCTTCCACATCAAATTGCTTCAGCAGGCGTAGGATCAATTGGTTTTCTTCTAGAAATGGTCTTGCTGATCGACCGGACATTGATTGTTTGGGCAATCAATCTAGCGATGCTGTGTTTAGCTTTTATCTTTCTGGAAAGAGCAGTTTTTTTTAAAACTCTGATAGGTAGTTTGATATTTCCGATTATTTTAGCATACACACCGGCTTTGGTAATCACCCAACATTTCCCAATCGCCTTAGTCGCTGGCAGTTTTCTATTTAGTCTTGGAATATTCATTCTTTATCAAATCGGCGCGTCAAACGGCGGGGTTACGGTTCCCCCATTGATTTTCAAAAAATATTTTGGGATCGAACATGCTCTAGGCGTTTTACTGACAAATACCGTGATCATCGCTCTAAACCTTGTGATTCTTGGGATAAGACAAGCGGTTATCTCTGCCATCTCTATTTATCTCATTTCATTTTTCATGAAAAAACTATTACAATTTCAAACTCAATTTTTAGCTATTAAGCCGATTGATTTAGTGAATGAGAGTTCGCCTATTCTAGATGAACAACCTAATAAAAATCTAGCAGGATAAGCATTGTAACTAATAGCTATTAGAAAACAACCCATGAAATCCAAAAATAGGAAACTATTTTCGGGGTTTCATGGATTGTTTTCTATCGTTTTATTTTATCCATTCTTTAGTTGGAATGAGTTGAATCAAAATGACCACTTCCAAATAAAGTGTCTGGACATTAGTCCTATCACACACCTAAAACCGAATAAACAGCAGAAACAAAAGTAACATCATTGGAAATAAGGCACCATCCACTAAAACAAATTTCGTGGATGGTGCCTTTTTTTCGAGGCTAAGCACTTATGCTTCGATTTCTTGCTTATCGAGGTAAAAGTACTCTATTGTATCTTATCTTCTACTTTTTATCCTTATTTTCCTCTTTATTTTCTTGTTCTTCATCTTCCTCTTTGATCACACGTTCGACACGATCTTCATCCTTTTGTAATTCACGACGTTTACGTTTGAATAGTCCAAAGAATCCCGCAAAAGCAACAAGTATTCCACCAACAAATTTTCCAAAAATCCCTGAAGTTGAACCAGTCTTAGGTAATTGCTTACCTGAAACATCTTCAGAGTCACTTGTTCCTTGTGTGTTAGTCGTTTGGTTATTACTAGATAATCCATCGTTAGAGCTGTTATCACTTAGTACTTGGGTTCTTACAATTTGATTATCTGTATTGGTAGTCTCAGTTGTTGTGGTACTACTTAAATCAGTTCCTCCACCACCGGTTCTTGGATTTACCTCTGGTGTTGTCGTGCCTAGGTCGGTTTCGCCGTCTCCTGTACCTGGATCTACTTCTGGTGTGCCTGTTCCTGGGTCAGTTTCTCCGCCTGTGCTTGGGTCTACCTCTGGCGTGCCTATTCCTGGATCGGTTTCCCCGCCTGTACTTGGGTCTACTTCTGGTGTACCTGTTCCTGGATCGGTTTCCCCGCCTGTACTTGGGTCTACCTCTGGCGTGCCTGTTCCTGGATCGGTTTCCCCGCCTGTTCCTGGGTCAACTTCTGGCGTTGTTGTCCCTGGGTCAGTTTCCCCTCCTGTACCTGGATCTACTTCTGGTGTGCCTGTTCCTGGATCAATTTCGCCACCTGTGCCGGGGTCTACTTCCGGCGTTGTTGTCCCTGGATCAGTCTCGCCTACGCCTGTGCCGGGGTCTACTTCCGGTGTTGTCGTTCCGGGACCAGTCTCGCCTCCGCCCGTTCCTGGATCTACTTCCGGCGTTCCGGTGCCTGGATCAGTTTCGCCGCCTGTGCCGGGGTCTACCTCTGGCGTAGTTGTTCCTGGATCAGTCTCGTCTCCGCCCGTTCCTGGATCTATTTCCGGCTTTCCAGTGTCTGGATCAGTTTCGCCACCTGTGCCGGGGTCTACTTCTGGTGTGCCTGTTCCTGGATCAGTTTCGCCGCCTGTGCCGGGGTCTACTTCCGGCGTTGTCGTTCCGGGATCAGTTTTGCCGCCACCTGTTCCGGGATCGACTTCTGGTGTGCCTGTGCCTGGATCAGTTTCGCCGCCTGTGCCGGGGTCTACTTCCGGCGTTGTTGTACCTGGGTCAGTTTCGCCGCCCGTTCCGGGATCTACCTCTGGCGTAGTTGTTCCTGGATCAGTCTCGCCTCCACCTGTTCCGGGGTCTACCTCTGGCGTAGTTGTTCCTGGATCAGTCTCGCCTCCACCTGTTCCGGGATCGACTTCCGGCGTTGTTGTACCTGGGTCAGTTTCGCCGCCCGTTCCGGGATTGACTTCCGGTGTTGTCGTTCCGGGATCGGTTTCGTCGCCTGTGCCTGGGTCTACTTCCGGTGTTGTCGTTCCGGGATCGGTTTCTCCACCTGTGCCTGGATCGACTTCTGGCGTGCCTGTGCCTGGATCAGTAGTTTCTCCGCCACCTGTGCCTGGATCGACTTCTGGCGTGCCTGTGCCTGGATCAGTAGTTTCTCCGCCACCGGCGCCGGGATCTACCTCTGGCGTAGTTGTTCCTGGATCAGTAGATTCTCCGCCACCTGTGCCTGGATCGACTTCTGGTGTAGTTGTTCCTGGGGTCACTTGTGGGTTGGTTGCATCCGGTGTTGTTGCATCTGGTGAAGCCATATCCGTCATTGAGGAAGAAATATAAGCAAATTCTCCCCCGATTTGGTAGATATTAAAGTTCGTATCTTTCACAACGATCGTAAAATCACTGCCGCTTCCGTTTGCACCAGTTAAATAACCAGCATACTGAACCCCATTGACCATGATTGGTTGAGCAACAAACTGATTATAAGACACACCGTCTACTGTTATATTGACCGTACTTATAACTGAAGAAAAGTTTGTCTGAGAAACCTGTCCTGTTTTCACAGTTACTGCCGAATTCGCTGTAATCGTGTGTCCGCCATATCCACCACCAGAAAACGTCGCTGTCTGATTCCATCCTGCTAATCCAGCTGCGTCTTCTGCGAGATTACCATCAACTGCTCCCCCAGGACTAATACCTGATTGAGAACCACTATACGTTGGCATCGACATCTCATCTGCGTATGCTGTAGTTGAATCAGTGGCTTTTTGCTCGTCTAAACTAACGGTCACATATTCATATTTCAATGACTCGATCACTTGATCTTTTGCTTGGATTTCATAGTAAGTTGTATTTTCATCCGCTAATTGATCAACGAAATTTACTTTTACATTGATATTGGATTCATCTGTATTTAACCAAGAATCTGTGTTCTCAAAACTCCGTACACCGTGCAAGGATAAAGACGTTTTCAAGCTGTCGACTGTACTACCGAACTGAACAGGTGAGACCAAGTAATGACCATTGATCTCTAAAGGCAATCCATGTGTCGACGAAGAAAATGTGAAATAACCATCTGCTTGATTTTTACCATGGTCGGTAGAAATAGACTCATCATGATAAACTGCATAATAGGTACTACCTTCATAAGTGATGGAAAAATTCTTCTCCATTGCATCTTCAAAATCGCTTTTGATTTCATCTGTTAATTTTGCTTGACCATTTTCTGCTTTCACGTTCAGAGAAAAGCCTGTATCGATTTTCATATTTCCTAATACTGCACCATCATCCGCGGTAAAGTTGGTGCTTTCAGGTTTCGTTTTAGATGAGAAACTTAAGGATTTTTCTCTCGTACTTGCAACTACTTTTGAATCTTTCCAGTTTGCAGAATCTTCATAAGCCTTTTCTTTGGATTCATATAAATGAGGAGAGACCGTTTTATAATTATCTTGTGAAGTTACCTTCACATTCGGATTTGCTTGGATCAATTGCCGATAGCTTGACATTTTCATTACTTGCGCATCACTTGTAGATAAAGTGGAAGTTTGGTAATAAACGTCCGCATCTTTGATTCCTAGAATTTGTTGGATATCATATGCCGTATGACTATCACTGACTTTGATCCCTTCTCCTTCATACATAGAAGAAAGTTTTTCTTTACTTGGTAGTTGATCCATTAACTTAGCTACAAAGCCAGTATTTGTCTTCACACTGCTACTTTGACCTTTTTGTAAGGATTGATTCAATTCATCCACAGAAGTATGTTCAATATCTTGGATGGTCTCATCTTCAACAAGTCGCTTTTCGGACAAAGAGGAACTGTCTGCAGAGGCAGAAAGATTTGGAATCGTGACGCCACCGATAAATGCACCAGCACCTACTGTCAACAGTGCGCCAGCTTCAATCATTCGCTTTTGTTTTTTTGACATCTCTTTATCTGGTTTATTTAATTTCATTTGATCTCTCTTCTTTGCCATCACGACCACTCTCTCTTTCTTTTTCCCTAACTAAAGAGGCTAATATTTTTGTAAAACCTAGAGGATTCTTGTAGCCATGTTCATAAAAGAAATCCGTAAATTCAATTTCTGGCACGGTCACATTTTTTTGGATTGCTAAACTGATGATATTGACATATTGAGAAATATCAACTGTTCCTAGAACCTGCAATCCTAAGATTTTTTTTGTTTTCTTCTCATAAACTAGATAAATACTTGAATAATGATTCTTTCTGCCTTTTTCAATTGGTGAGTATTTGACAATCGATTCATGCACAAGCTGTCCGCCACGCTCTAGATAACGATTCTGGTAGTGTACTTCTTCTGCATCATATCCGAATTTTCTTGCTTGATTCAATGTAATCCCAGTATTCGCAATGGTAAATCCATCCATATTGAATTTATAAGTCCCTGTGGTCATTGCTACTTCTTGCTTTTTCTCGTGGATATTGACAGCAGCGATCAGTCCTTGACGAAAAGCATCGGAAGCATGAGGATTATAAATATTTTCTTTGGTCAAGTCCATATAAGTCGTAGAACAATCCCCTATCGCTAAAATCGAATCATCTGTTGTATACATGTACTTATCAACGACGATTGCTCCACGGTCACCGGTTTCGACTTGTCCAGCTAATAAGAACGAATTTGGTCGGAAGCCAACAGAAACAAAGACGCCATCTGCACGGATAGTCAAATCAGAAGAAGTTTCAACTTCGATTTTAGGTCGACTCCAGATTTTTTTATCAATTGTATGGTAGCTTGTCACTCTAGTACCTAGTAATAGTTGGATACCTTCTTCTTCTAGTTGCTTCTCTACTTCGATTGCGGCATTCTCATCCAAATATTTGTCAAGGATTCTTGCATTTGATTGGATCAAAGTGACTTTCATTTTTCGTTGAGCTAAGATACGAGCAATCTCTACACCGACCAGTCCAGCGCCAATCACTACCGCATGATGGGCTTCTGATATAAATTTTTCAATTGCTTCAGCATCCTTACGCTCTTTCAAAAGAAAAAGTGTCTCATTCAGTTTTCCGCCAGTTGGAGGAAGGTTGGGATACGAGCCCGCAGCCATGATCAATCGGTCATAAGTTATTTCGTGCTCATGTTGACTTAACACATTTCTAAAATTCAACGTCTTCTTTTTCGCATCGATGTTGGTTACTTCTTTTTGAATGCGTAAATCCACTCCTTGAGCAATAATTTCATGCGGTGTTGCATAATTTGCTTGGGAGTGGATATCTTGATGTCCCATCAAAAATAATGGGATTGTTTGGGAGACAAATGTTATTTCATCTTTTTTTTCAAATACGATTACTTCATCGTCTGGATATTCCTCACGAATACGAAGTGCTGCGGCAATCCCCGCGTGGTTTCCTCCAACAATTATGATCCTCATCAACTGCCTCCTTCATTAATAAAAGCATGCTATAAAATATACATAATGTTATTTTTAATCTACTATTTATATAAATTATATCACTTAGAAAGACTAGTTGTCAGTTATAAAGGTCTAACCACTAAGACGCAATGAAGCAACTATTTCCTCTTCCATTTATTCAAATCGGTATATTAAAGAATATAATCTTTCTTGCTTCAACGGATGAAATATACCGTTCATTTTTTTAGTAAACATCCAGTCATAAAGTAGATATGCTTATTTGTTGAATGTCATAAAAAAATAATTTTTTACGATATCAACTATATGTAGACGGACATATGAAGTTCCCATTCCATTGTTGGTTTAACTACACGGTGACTATTTGATTATGGATGAATATAATAAATATAACGTTATTTAAAAAAGAGCCATAGAACGGATCGATCAACCATTCCATGACTCTTTATTCTTTTTTATTTAGTAGGACTTATCGCCCCTGTTGCTGCTAATGCTTTCACATCTTTGACACCGAATGTCTCTTCCCAATCTTTCCTAAAATCTGTCACTGCCTTATGAATGGAAGGCATACCGAATACTTGTGCAAAAATATCTGGTGACGCAGTAATACTGTGCGCCCCTTGGCGACAAGCATGATTGACTTGTGCAACATTTTTAAAACTAGCAGCTAAGATCTTGCTCTGAGATTGCGTTCGTTCGATTTCCATTGCTAATGCTTTGATAATAGCAACAGCATCGATATTCAGATTTTCCATACGGTTATAATAAGGTGCCACATAATCGGCACCTGCGGCAATTGCTAAGTATCCTTGCATTTCAGAGTAGATAGCGGTTGCAGTGACATATGCTCCTTTGGCTTTCAGTTGTTTGATGGCAGCCAGTCCTGGTTCGTTTACTGGTACTTTAATGAAGATATCCTTACCAAGGTGATCCATGATTACTTGGGCATCAGTTAAGATTTCCTCCGTTGTTTCTCCAACTACTTGTACATGTAAACTTGCTTTTCCAATGAGCTTCTTGATTTCTTTCAAGTGAGCAAACAAATCAATCTTTCCTTCTTTTTTGATGATTGAAGCATTCGACGTTACTCCAGATAGCGGAAGGATCGATTGGTAATAACTAATTTTCTCAATATTGATCGTATCTAACATAAATTCCATTTTATTCATCCTTTCAACAGATATGTTGCTCTGTATTTTACTTAATACTGATTTTAGTCTTGATACCAATCTCAACGATTTCTTTTCCTTCGACGTATAAAGTACCTGGAAGTTCAGGTGTTACCGCTCCATCAAATTTAATTGTGATATGTCCAAGCTCTTTTAGATTATCATTGACCAAACTTCCGACAGACGTGATGCGATAGCTTGTCTCATCGACGAAGAGCTGTTGTCCTACTTTGATCTCTCCGTGGATTGGCTGAAGTTCAATATGGTAACAATAGGCTGATAGCATATCGGGTGCATCTTTTCCAAATAGTATCGCGAGCTTCTCTTCTTTAAAGAGCGTAGCTTCTGCGCCAATCGAAGTGACTTTTGTTGAATAAACTGACATTTTTTTCCTCCTAGATTCAACTATACATTCCAAAGCTTGCTATCCATGCGACTAACACCCTAGGTACACCGTTTAAAAAGCGTGAATATAAAACGGAAGGTACGCCAACCTCTACTGTTTCAGCCTCTGCTTCTTCTAAGCCTAATCCGACAGGGATGAAATCACAAGCATTTTGAGTATTGATGGCAAATAACGCAGGTAAAGCAAGCTGTGGTGGAATATTGCCTTTTCCGATCTCCACCCCGATCAGTGTCCCGATGACTTGGCTGATTACTGCCCCAGGTCCTAATAATGGAGAAAGAAACGGTAAGGAACAGATAAAACCGATGATCATCAACCCCCAAATATTCCCTGCTAAAGGTGCCATAATATTGGCAAAGAAATTACCGATACCAGATCCTTGTATGATCCCGATCAACAAAGAAACAAATGCCATGAATGGAATGACCGTATTGATCATCGTCTGTACACCTTCGCGCGCGGACTGATTAAAAGTTGCCACTACTTTTCCTGCACCCATGCCGATTTTTGCAATAAAATTCTGCTGTTCAGCTTTTTGTTCAGTAATTTTTTTGCTTGTATCGTATTTATATTCACGTGCTGCTACACGCTTATTTTCTATGTTATCAGATTGACCGACTGTGCCTTCTTCAGTAGTCAGTGTGATTTGATTGATCCCTACTGCCGAGACGTAAATGTCTTCTGTAATGTATTGTGCTAATGGTCCGCTTTTTCCTGTTGGTACGACATTGATCGTAGGTATTCCTTTTTTTGGATAGATCCCACAACGCAACGTTCCTCCGCAATCAACGATTGCTAAAGCGATTTCATTATCTGGGATAGAAGTTTTAAAGCCATTGACTGCTTCCATGCCTGTCAATTCAGCAATTTTATCGACGATTGCTGGCTTTTCTCCCCCACCAGTAATATAAATGAATTTGTATTTTCTTCTGTTGGTGTGATCACTAATGGCCCTCCGAACCCACCAGTTCCTCTTACAATTCGAATACTATGATAGCTCATTTTCTCACTTCCTCCTTATTCTGTCGCTGTTTCTACTGTTTTACTCAGGGTAACCCCTTGTTGTTTACAAACATATGCGGTGGTAAAATCTGTCACCCAACCACCAATAAAATTCATAAGAATTCCGACAAACATATAACGTACAGCTAATTCCATTGAATTTAATCCTAAGGTTGTGATTCCTTGGGCGATTCCTAACCAAACAAATAATTCACCCGGATTGATGTGGGGAAAGACGCCATTGCTCGTATGACAAAATTGTGCTTGAGAAGCATAATAGCTTGGCTTGTAATATTCAGGCAAAAAGCGAGCCATTGTAAAAGACATCGGATTCCCCAACATAAAGGCAGATAAAAAAGGTAAGATCAAATATCTTGTGACGGGATTCTTCGTTGATAGTTTGGCAACTTTAGTTACTCGTTCTTCACCTAAGAAAGCAATCAGTGTATTCATTGCGACCATTAGGATCAACACTACAGGGACGATACCAGTCATCCAAGATATAAAAGTTTCCGCACCCGTTTCAAATAAACCGATGAAGCCTTCCGCAAATTTTGTGATATATTCCATTATTCAACACTCCTTTTTTTTGATAGGTATTGTTTTTTCCATAAACTGAATTGAATGCCAAGCATCGTAAGTGGGGAAGGTAGCGATTCTTCTTGATAATTGCCTAGTTCTACCCGCAAATAGATTTCTCTGGCATTTGCCATTTCTTGTTGCACCAATTTATTTTCTGTTCGTACCAAAGGATGATAGTTGTCGATGTAGTGGATATCTGTTCCGATATATTGTGGCAATAGACCAAATTTTGCTAGAACAGTCACGCCCTGCATCTTTCGCGCATCAATAATGATCCCTTTTTGATCGACAGCAAACATGACGATCGTTCCTGCTTTGATTTTTCCAGATCGACGACCGATAGCCACCTTCCCTTTTCTGCGCATTTCTAGATAGATTTGATTAAAGTGCTTGATTTGTTTCATTCCAAATATTACTTGCAGTCCGTAAGCAACAAGTGCAAATGCGCCGAATATATATATGAAATTCATGTTATGACCCCCTTTCGTATCATCCAATTTTGTAACCCAACTAAATCATCCAAACGACATAGTTCACTTCTAAATTCAGGATCGCCAATAACAGCAAAAAGCTGATCATACAGTTTTAGCAATTCTTTTTCTTTTTCCATCGTTAGATCTTGTGGAATGGCTAACAACAAGACGACTTGTACTTGTCCGTTGATCGTGGAGATTCCTTTCCTAAAGATACCCACTGATAAAATAATTTCAGCCGATTTTTTATTGATGGCATGAGGAAAAGCAATGCCATATTCAAAAATCGTACTCCTTAACTTTTCTCTAATAAACAGTTGCTCCTTAAATTCTTGATCGACTAAGCCTTTGCTCTCAAGAGATTCAAGCATATGATCAAGATTTTGTTTGTAGGGTTTCTTTTCATTTAAAATCTCAAAATCTAATTTTAAGTGATGAACGTTTGCGGCTCTCAACTTTTCTGCTTTACGCCACTCTTCTTGCAACCAAGTTTCGTTGAATAGATTGATCAATCGAATGATTGGGGTATGTTTCTTTACATTTTTCAGCGGAATGGTTGTAAAAACAGCAAAATATTGGTCTAAGTCTTCCTGCTGATACTCCTCCTCAGAAAAATGGACCATGATGATTTGCGGACCCAAAACCCGTTCCAATTGACGGCGAATAATCAAGGCTGTTCCTTTTCCGGTATTACAGACGATTGCAATTTCTTTGTGTTCGTTGTTACTGGTTTGTTTCCTCAATGCAAGTTCAAAATAAAAGGCAATATAGCTGATTTCAACAGTCGGAACCACTCGTTGTAACTGCTCCCCGATCTGCTGTAGACCAATTTTTGCCAGTTCATAGGCTAGAGGATATTGGGATTCGATTTCACCATAGAACAGATCTTGAAGCTCTATTCGAAAAATCAAACGATTGAGCATGTAAATAAAGTGCTCTTTTATTTCATGGACTAAGAAGGTTTCATCAAATTCTACTAGTAAATTTTGATGAATTGTCTCTATCATTTGTTGAAATAACTGTTCGATTTTTTGCTCATCAATAGTAGACTTATCCATGCCAGCAATAGCACTTATATTAAGAGGAAAACTGAGAAAAGCTTGTTCTGTTTGGCTTAATGTGATGCTATATTCATATTCCAAATGATGGATCAATTCGACAAAAGCAGGATGACTCGTCATAAGGTCCATATATTCATTTGGCAAATCTACCAGTATATTTCCTTTAAGGAGTCGTTTCATTGTAATAGAAATCGTTTTTTTCAAAAGAAAGCCCTGATTTTTAGGTAAATTAAATTTTTGAACTACGTGTTCTACGAAATCTTGTGTGCGTTCTGATAATGGACGTTCGGCAAAATATTCTTGTACATAATGAAGGTGTAACAGTCGTAGATCCAGTTCTTCTCCACGCATACGCAGTCCACGATTCGGCGTTCCAATCACTTCGACATTAAAAGAGGAAATCAGTTTTTTCATCACTCGTAGATCTTTAACGACAGTACTTCGGCTGACCCCTAATGCTTCTGACAGATCATCGATCAGCAAAAAATCTTTTTGCTCGATCAGCTTCTTGACGATAAAGAAAACTCTTTTACTGCAAGAATTAAAATCGCTCTTCCGCCTCAAACTGCCGTTCATTATCAAATCAAATTTTTCAAAATTTTCAATTTCGATATGAAAATCATTCTTATGTTGAACGATTTCTGCAATTCCAATCAATTCTTCGTTTAAAGATTCAATGCTGGTTTTTACCGTTTGCGTACTTGTATTCAGCTGTTGTTTCAAACTGCCGATCCTCATTTCTTTGTGGGTAACCAGTAATTGTAGAATTTGATACCATCTGTTCACCACCGTCATTTACTTCCCCCACTTTTTATCCTCTAGTTTTTCCTCCGGCCACATTTGTGGTTACTCCAGTGATATAACTCGAACGATCAGATAGATAGTAACTAACTAAGTCAGCGACTTCTTTTAATTTCCCGCTTCGACCTAATGGAATCGTGCTCGTTTTGGCATAACCTGCTCTAAGCTCTTCAATCGTGATGCCACGAGTATAGGCCAAGGCTTCTTCATAAGAAAGTGTGCGTAGTCCGGTTTCCTCCATGATTCCTGGGGCGATCCCTATTACCCGAACATTTGATTTTCCTAACTCTTTTGCCCAAGATCGAGTAAAGCTGTTGACAGCGGCTTTCGTTGCCGCATACGCACTTTGCCCCTCTGAACCTTCAAGTCCTGATTCAGAAGACATATTGATGATTACTCCTTCTCCTTTAGCAACTAAGATTCTACTTACTGCTTGAGTCATCAAATATAATCCTTTTTGATTGATTGCGATGATTTTGTCAAATACTTCCTCGGATAATTCATATCTCCCATGCGCTTGCTTTTTATCCACTAATAAGCGTGGAATGTTGATGCCTGCATTGTTGACCAAACCATCTATCGTACCAAAGTGGTCCTTTACTTTTGCAACTCCAGCTTCTACTTCTTGTCGTAATGTTATATTGGTTTTTACAAATAATAATCGTTGATGTTTAAGTGTCGAATCTTTAATATCAAAATTTGCTACATTGACATGTTGTTCCAATAGACTTTCTACGATACTTTTCCCGATACCAGAAGATCCTCCGGTTACAATAATCGTTTTCCCCTCAATGTTCAGCCAATTTGTCATAAGCTATCACCCCTTTTTTGTTTACGCTTTCAGTATAGCTACGTAGAAGAAAATAATTAAGTCAGACTTTTTTTGAATTTCCAAAAAAAATCTGACTTAATGTCTTTTTATGAGTGATGTTTTTTTTATTTACTAGTTCTTTCCTTTATAATATTTTTTTACGTGAGGATTATCTTTCAGTTTTATCGGCTACCTTCTGATTTCGAACGTTTTAACCAGCATATTCCTATTACGAAGACTATAAACATACCCAAGCCAACCATACTAGTCGAATACATCGATTGTTCCGCCGTTTTTGGAAGATGACTCACTTTTCTAGGTTGTTTTATGGGTGTACTATACGTAACTTTATCTTTTTTCATTACTTTAGTTATTGCTTTAGTTGTTTCAGTTGTTTTTACTGTTTCATACACTTTGTTTCCTTCTGGTTGTTGGATCGATGGTATCACCGGTTCAATGATTTGCGGTAATTTTTCCCATTGTGCGGTATAAGTCATATTACCTTCCACAAACTCGCTGACAGTTGGCGTCCAACCGATGAATTTATAGCCTTCTCTTGATGGTGTTCCACTAAACACAGGGGTTGCTATGCCTTTAATCAATTTTGAAAATACTTGGTTTTCAAAAATGGGTTGATTTGCAACACCGTCTGTATAGATCACTTGATAAGTGACAGTTTGTGGAATCACAGGTTCCCAAATGGCCGTATAAGTGCCATCACCAGTCACTGTATTAGTTATTGCTTTATCCCATCCTTTAAATATATACCCAGCTCTTGTAGGTTGCCCACTAAATATGGGTGTCGCAGAACCGGCGACTAAATTGTTAAAGACTTGATCTGCAAAAATCTCTTCATCTGGTACACCGTCTGTATAGTTGACCTGATACGTTGGAATTGGTTCCCATGTTGCTGTATAAAGCGCATCGGTTGTAACTGTCTCGCTGACAGTCGGACTCCAACCAGCAAATGTATAACCTTTTCTTGTTGGTTCTGCACCAAAACCTGGTGTAGCAGTTCCAGGTTCAATACGTTTGAAAGTTTTATCCTCAAATACAACGTCATTCTCTACACCATCTGCATAACTCACTGTAAACGATTCAATTGTTGTGAATGAAGCATTTACAGTAATTGATGCTAGTCGAGAAGCATTTGACGCATCTACTGGTAGCGAGACATGAATTTCAAGTGTATTTATATCACCGACTTCACCTTCGATGGTAAATGGGACGCCGATCATACACCAAAATTGTTATATTTTTTTGTTTATTAGCTATTTTTTAGTTGTTTACAAAAATGAAAGTTCACTTAATCTCAAGTAAATCATAACAAATTTTAAATTAAAATTGCATGGATTTTAGCATGCCAAATTCTCATAATGCTAGTAAACCAGTAATTAAATATATTCTATTTTTTTGTTCAAGTTCTCTTTTTTTCAAATCCAATCAACTTCATCGCTTCTTCCTAGCAATATATATTTCTGTTAAAAAGTTATAAAAAAACTAAATATTGTTATTAAATTCACAAAAAAATATTCTTTAATAATTTCGTATTTTCTATCTTCATCGCTTATTATTTTAGCTTAGGCTTCGATAGAATTGCTTTAACTTTTCTTTTTCCTCTTTTGTCAAAGCTTGCATAGGCTTGCCTTTTCTCGCTCCTTCGATTCCATATAGCATATGCAGACAGGCGCCACTGTCCACCTTTTGACGAATTTCAAAAAATATCTGTTCCGTTCCCTTTTCTTTAAATTTTTCTTCCGTTGTCACACCAATCTTTCGCAAATTTTCTTCTAATACTTTCCCTATATTCGGTAGATTACTTAACTCTGTCATAAGATTCCCTCCAAAAGTTTGGCTTTGATATATTGCATCGTACACTTAGAATATTCTATCGTTTTTCTTTAGTATACCATCTTGAGAAACGCACTAGCAATTCCTATAAGCACGCTACTTCGAAAGAAAGTAAACTGTTGCTTTTAGCTACTCCGTGTAGGCTTGCTCCTGTAAACTTGAATCTTCTGCTTTTTTCAGATATCATTGGTTCGTAACTAAATATGATTTTGTTTGCAGGGGGACGTTATCGCGTTGAGAAGGTAAAACCTGACCCTTTGAACCTGTTGGTTGATACCAGCGTAGGGAGCAAATGTCCTTTTTGTTGATGTGAAATTGAAACAATCAAGGCATTCTTCTATACTGGAAGAATGTCTTTTTTCTATTTTAAGGAGGAATTTGATGAAAAAAGTACTAAGTATTGCTGGCTCAGACTGTAGCGGTGGCGCCGGTATCCAAGCCGATTTAAAAACATTTGCCGCTCATGGTGTTTATGGAATGTCTGTGATCACCTCAGTAGTCGCTGAAAATACCGCTCGTGTGATCTCATACCAAGACATCGCACCAACAATTATCAATGAACAAATGACAGCTGTTTTCGAGGACATCTATCCTGATGCAATTAAAATCGGTATGTTGTCGTGTGCAGATACGATGTTAGCTGTCGCAAGCAGTCTACAAGAATGGCAACTTAAAAATATTGTACTAGATCCTGTGATGTATGCGAAAAATGGCGATGCCTTGATGGAGCCAGAAGCAATCGACACATTGATCAAAAACGTCTTACCATTAGCTACTTTGATCACCCCAAATATTCCAGAAGCAGAAAAAATCGCAGATCGCTCGATTACTTCCCTGGAAGAAATGGAACGAGCAGCAAAAGCTATTTATGAAACATGTCATGCTGCAGTTTTGATCAAAGGAGGCCATCGCACAGGTGAAGCCACTGATATATTGTATGATGGGAAAAATATTTACTCCTATACATCTGAACGAATCGTCACAAAAAACACCCATGGCACTGGTTGTACCTTCTCTTCAGCGATTGCCTCACAACTCGCTTTGGGCGTACCATTAGACCAAGCAATTTCCAAGGCTAAAAAATATATCACTACTGCAATCGCACATTCACTAGAATTGGGCGAAGGTCATGGCCCAACCAATCATTTCTATTCACTCTATCGCAATGGTCTTAAGGAGGAACAAAGTCAATGAATACATTTTTAAAAACAGCTGTAGAAACGGTCCGTATGAAAAATCCTTTGGTCCACCATATCACGAACTATGTAACGGTCAATGATTGTGCGAATGTCACACTTGCGATCGGTGGTTCACCGATCATGGCTGATGATGCGTTAGAGGTAGCGGAAATCACAGCAATGTCACAGGCATTGGTACTAAACATGGGTACTTTGAATGAACGTACCGTAGCTTCGATGCTTTCAGCTGGGCAAACAGCCAACGAAAAAGGTATCCCGATCATTTTTGATCCAGTCGGTGCAGGGGCTTCACAGTTTCGTAATCAAACAGCGAAAACGATCATAGAAAACTTGAAATGTGCAGTGATTCGTGGCAATATTTCAGAAATCCGCTTTTTAGCGGGAATCGCAAGCACGACGAAAGGTGTCGATGCCTCGGCAGATGATGCAAGCTCCATTGAAGAAGCCCAACGGATTGCTGATCAATTAGCAACCGCTCACAAATGTATCGTAGTGATCACCGGTGCGACAGATGTGATTTCTGATGGGCGGCGTAAAATCTTAGTGCACAATGGTTGTCCTGAAATGAGTCGGATCACTGGCACTGGCTGTATGCTCACTTCATTGATTGCTAGCTTTTGTGGGGGGTCTCCTGAACATCTTTTCCATGCAGCAACTACAGCTGTTCTTACCATGGGGATTGCTGGCGAGCTTGCGTTGGAACAAACGGCTGGTACGGGAAGTTTTCGGATCGCACTGATTGATGAAATCAGCCGTATTGATCGGGAAACATTACTACTGCGAGGAAACTACTTTGAAAAATGACATCAACTATTCCTTATACCTAGTGACAGACCAGTCACTGCTGAAAAAAAAGCCCCTCCAAGAAGCAGTGCAACAAGCTCTTGAAGGAGGTATTACCGTCTTACAGTTGAGAGAAAAAAAAGCCAATTCACGAGATTTTTATGAGGAAGCGATCGCATTGAAACGATTAGCTAAACCATACAATGTTCCATTGATCATCAACGATCGAGTAGACATTGCGTTAGCTTGTGATGCAGACGGTGTTCATGTCGGTCAAACAGATCTACCTGTGGCTGTGGTGAGAAAAATGATTGGCCCTGAAAAAATCATCGGCGCTTCCGTCCAAACACTCGAACAAGCAATTTCCGCTGAACAAGCTGGGGCAGATTATTTAGGTGTAGGGACGATGTTTCCAACCGCTACTAAAACAGATGCCATCATCGTATCAAAAAATGAACTCAAGAAGATTCTTCAACACGTTTCGATCCCTGTTGTTTTGATCGGTGGTCTCAACGAACACACGATTGCAGAATTCAAAACCTTCCCCGTTCAAGGCTTTGCTGTGGTTTCAGCGATCTTAGCAAAAGAAGAAATCAAAAAAGCAACTAAAGAACTTACTGTACAAATCAATACGTTTATCAAAAAACAGTAAAAACATAACCACCATTAAAAAGGGGGATTTACATTTCGATTGATCCTCGATGATATTCATTTAATTTAAATTCACGAACCCTACTTGTCGTAAAGCAAAAAAAAGAACCCTTGAAAATTCAAGGGTTCTTCCTCTGTCTGATAATAAGAAATTAACGACGGATTTCTTTGATACGAGCTGCTTTTCCGTGTAATGCACGTAGGTAGTACAATTTCGCACGACGTACTTTACCGTAACGGACAACTTCGATTTTTGCAACACGTGGTGTGTGCAATGGGAATGTACGCTCAACGCCTACACCGTTAGAAACTTTACGTACTGTATAAGTTTCGCTGATTCCAGCACCACGGCGTTTGATTACAACACCTTCAAATAACTGGATACGTTCACGAGTACCTTCGACAACTTTCGCATGAACACGTACAGTGTCACCAGGGCGGAAAGCTGGAATGTCAGAACGTAGTTGTTCTTTTGTTAATTCTTCGATTAATGGATTCATTGTTTTCTTCTCCTTATTCCAAACATTCTTATGAGTAATTTCTCACAGCGGAACATCGTAATAGTTAAGTGTTTTTACACTCACCATAGAATACTATCATATTCTATGGTGAGTGTAAAGAAAATTTTCATTTATTTGTTGCAACTCAAGCTTCTTCTTTTTTGATCTCCGCTAGCATTTTTTCCATTTGCGGTGTCATGTCTAATTTTGCTAACATGTCTGGACGTCGAAGATATGTTCGGCGTAAGGATTCTTTTAGTTGCCATTCTTCAATCAATTTATGATTACCATTGGTCAATACTTCTGGTACCTTCATATCTTTGAATTCTGCTGGTCTTGTATATTGAGGATGTTCCAACAAGCCAGTAGAATGCGAGTCTGTTTGGGCAGATGTTTGATTACCTAAAACATCTGGCAATAGCCGAACGGTCGCATCGATCATCACCATGGCGCCTAGCTCACCACCGGTCAATACATAATCTCCCAATGAGACTTCATCTGTTACGAGTGAACGGATGCGCTCATCATAGCCTTCATAGTGGCCACAAATAAAGATCAGATGCTCTTCTTCCGAAAATTCTTCTGCCATTTTTTGATTAAATGGTTTACCAGCTGGATCAAGCAAGATCACACGTTTTTTTGTTTCTGGATGTTTTTCTTCGATGGCTTTGATATTGTCATAGATGGGTTGGACTTTCAATAACATCCCTGCCCCACCACCATATGGATAATCATCGACTGTTTGGTGTTTGTTGTCCGAATACTCACGAAAATTAGAAACATTGATTTCTAACAATTCTTTTGCTACTGCTTTACCAATGATCGATTCCCCCATCGGACCTTCAAACATTCGTGGAAACAGAGTCAACACGTCAATCTTCATCATCGATCAATCCTTCTAATAATGTCACACGAACCAAGCCATTTTCAAGATCGACTTCTTGAACGACGGAATCGATATACGGGATCAGTGCATCTTTTTTCTTTGGTCGTTGGATGACCCAAACGTCATTTGCGCCTGGAGATAAAATCTCTTTGATCTTTCCTAGTTCTTTTTCGTTTTCATCAATGACCTTCAAGCCAATGATTTCATGGTAGTAATATTCATTTTCTGTCAATTCAACTAAGTTTTCTTTTGATACACGTAAGATACCATCACGGTATTTTTCAACGTCATTGATGGAAGGATGATTCTCAAAGCTGAGTAAATCAAAGTTTTTGTGTTTACGGTGACTCTTTACAGTCAATTCTACAGGAGCTTTTCCTTCTTGGAAGAGTGTCAAAACTTCACCTTTTTTGTAACGTTCTTCAGGGAAATCTGTGGTTGAGATGACACGGACTTCACCTTTGATTCCTTGGGTATTGACAATCTTGCCAACGTTTAGATATTCAGTCAACTTTTGTCCTCATTTCTTTCATGATTCTTGTCACTCTGCTTGGTCCCGATTTGCTTTTGGACTCAGAGTGTTCTATCGTTTCCTGTCTATTTTAGCATGTGGTTCTTGGCAATTCTAGTCTTCTTTTATTGTTGTTCTATGGAAACAGCCATTTTTAATGCATTCATCGAATCTTGATTCGTGATGGTATAGACAGTGGTTGGTTTTTGCCAAATGATTCGAGTATTTTGATTCGTGCCATCGGTCATATTGATTTCGATCGTTCCGACTTTTTCCGGTGCAGGTAAGCGGGCAGACTCCAAGTAAGTCACGATCTGTTTCGCCAAAGGTACAGGATCTTGTCCGTCAATATTGCTGGCACGTATTCGTAACCGCCAATTTCCTTCTTGCCATTCAAGAATCGAAGAACCAGCAGCACCTTGTTGATAACCGACAATGTTATAACCGAGATCGACTTGTCTTCCTCCAGTATCGACCGTAAATGGCTGAATCGTGTTCAGTGTTTCTTGGGAAGATGCAAAGTCATCTTGATAAAGGTAAGAAGC
Source organism: Enterococcus sp. AZ095b (assembly GCF_051714725.1). Taxonomy (NCBI): domain Bacteria; kingdom Bacillati; phylum Bacillota; class Bacilli; order Lactobacillales; family Enterococcaceae; genus Enterococcus; species Enterococcus sp. AZ095b. The sequence continues at coordinate 1,962,383 of NZ_JBIOSL010000001.1, forward strand.
GATTGGTTCTGCTTGGTTCAATGAGGCGTCGTTTAGTGGTAGCGCTTGTTCTGATTGATAGTATAAGACAGAAAAGCCTTGTTTTGTCATCGTTGCTGCGATGTTCAAGTTAGATGACCCAACTGGGATCTCTTTGGGCATCGGTGTGTCTGGATACTCTTTTTGCAATTGCTCAAAGGCAGTTTGCGTCGAATTTTCTTGCGTACTCGTACTTGTTTCAGCTGATGAGGCTGTCTCATTGCTACTCACGGAAGATGACCCTATCTCTTCTTTTGAAGTACTTGTTTCTGTCGTACGAACTGTTTCATTTGTCGTTTCTTGACTCGTTTCACTTGGTGATTGACAGGCACCGAGTAAAGCGACTGCGAATAAGCTGATCAAACCTATTTTTTTCATTCGAAACACTCCTCTCTTACTATTAAGGATACGCTTTGTACCTGTTTTTGCCAAATATGATCTCTAAAGAACACAAAAAAACTGTTTCGCGAAAACGAAACAGTTTATTCTTTATTGTCGATGATATTCAAACGCACTTTTTTCGGTGCATTGATTCGTACTCCGTAAACGATTGTGCGGATTGCTTTCGCAACGCGTCCTTGTTTACCGATGATACGACCGATATCTTCGGGAGCCACAGTTAGATTGTATTCGTAAAAATCTTCCGACTCAACGACTTCTAGCTGGACTTGATCAGGATAAGTAACTAACGGACGAACGATTGTTAAGACTAAGTCGCTTAAATCTTTCATATCCGGTCACCTTATTTCTTTGAGAATTTAGCTTCATGATGTTTTTTCATAACGCCTTCTTTTGAAAGGATGTTACGTACTGTATCTGAAGGTTGTGCACCTTTTGATAACCAGTCAAGTACTAAATCTTCTTTTAAAACTACTTCTGCAGGGTCTTTCAAAGGGTTGTAAGTACCTACAGTTTCGATGAAACGTCCATCACGAGGAGAACGTGAATCAGCTACGACGATACGGTAAAAAGGACTCTTTTTAGAACCCATACGTTTTAAACGGATTTTAACTGCCATTATATATTTCCACCTCCATTGTTTTATTCACAAGATGTAGTGTACCAGTTTTTTTTTACCCTGTAAAGCTTTTTTTCTTTACAGTCTGATTTTTTTCTATTTTTATTCTTTCTCTAAGTAGTTTGTTCCTTTTCTACGGATTTTTTCTTACTTTTTTGAATCATCAAGGTTGAACATAGGAAGCTTGTAAATCCCCTATCCATAAGCATTTCCTATGTTTTCGATCACACATTAAAATAACCCAAGTGTTTTTATTTGCTCAGTTTACTTATTTTTTGTAAGATAAATATAGAAAGATTGAAGGAGGAATTGTTTTATGACAAAAAAAATTGGTTTTTTCATCGGAAGTTTAAGAAAAGATTCATACAATAAGAAAGTTGCAGAAACTTTTGCGGACTTATTACCGGAAGGATACGAGAGCGTATTTGTAAAAATCGATGACCTTCCTTTTTATAACGAAGATATCGAAACACCTGAGCAAACACCTGCAGAATGGACACGTTTCCGTGAAGAAGTCAAAGATCTAGACGGCGTGATCTTTGTAACTCCTGAGTACAACCGCTCAGTGCCAGCTGTATTGAAAAATGCCTTGGATGTTGGTTCTCGTCCTTATGGTCAAAGTGTTTGGGATAAAAAACCTGGTTTAGTGGTCACTGCTTCTCCTGGTGGAGTCGGTGGTTTTGGCGCAAATCATCACTTACGTCAATCATTAGTCTTTTTAAATGTCCCAACATTACAACAACCAGAAGCGTATATCGGAAATATCACTAACTTACTTGATGAAGAGGGCAACATTATCCAAGGAACCGTTGATTTCTTCCAAACGATTTTAGATGCGTATCTAGATTTCGCGGGAAAATTGAACGCTTGATGTCTTGCTAATTTTACAAAAAACCACGAAACAGCATGTTGTTTCGTGGTTTTTTGTGTGACCTACTATTCTTTGTGCTCTTCTTTACGATAGTGTAGCTCGATGAACTCGCCAAAGCGTTTCGTGTCCACCAATTGATACCGCTGTACATAATCCCCTTCTTGAAAAAGACGAATCCCATTCCCAAGTAAAACCGGCGCAATTTGAATGTACCATTCATCGATCAGTTGCTGTTCAATGATTGGTTTGAGCAAACTGCCCCCACCAACTACCCAGATCCTTTGTTCACTTGATTCCTTCAACCCCTTGAGAAAGCTTACGGGATCTTCGTGAACGACCCTAGCATCCTCCAGCTTCAATTCTTTGTCTGTTGAAAAGACATAATTGGTTTTTTCTGGATAGATCTTGGCTGTATCTAAATATTTTTTGGCTTCTTGATATGTTTTTCTGCCCATGATCGTTGTATCGATGGTTTGATAAAACGCATCATAGGTTGTTTTTTCCCCAGTAGGCGTATCGAAGAGCCATTGTAAGTCATCATTAGTTGTTGCTAGATAGCCATCCATACTGATTGCTCCGTAAAAAATGATCTTAGACATATTATCCTTCTCCTTTAGCGTTTGACTTCTTGGTGGCGAAAACAAGTGATCAGGTGATCGTTGATGATCCCTACCGCTTCTAAAAAGGCATAAATAGTCGTACTTCCAATAAATCTGAAGCCGCGTTTTTTCAAGTCCTTTGAGATACGATCAGAGAGTTCACTAGTAGTTGGCACTTCACTTTCGTCTTGGTAGTTTCCGGTTACTACTTTGCCATCCACAAAAGACCAGAGATAATCCGAAAAACTGAGTCCAGTGGCTTGCATTGCCAGAACAGCTTGTGCGTTCGTTATTGCCGCTTCGATTTTTCGACGATTGCGAATGATCCCCTTGTTGTTCATCAATTCTTCGATTTTTTCTTCATCATACTTGGCAATTTTTTCGAGTTCAAACTGGTCATAAGCTTCATCAAAAGCTTGGCTCTTGTTCAAGATCGTTTGCCAGCTGAGACCTGCTTGATTGATATCAAGCATTAATTTACGGTACAGTCGTTGATCTTCATATTCAGGTACCCCCCAAATCGTATCATGGTACTCACGCATCATTTCAGTTGATTCACTCCATGGACAGCGTTTCATCGACTCACTCCTTTTAGGATTTTCAAACAATGTATGAAAAAACTCCGAAGACAAAATTAAATACGTCTTCGAAGCTTTTTTGCACTTGATTACTGTTTATTTCTTTTTCTTCTTTTTCTTTTTGTTTTTCTTCATCATGCGATTCATCGCCATTTTTCCTAGCTTACCTTTGACACCGGTACCGAACATTTGGTCCATGCCAGGAATATTCATGTCCCCTTTAGACATTTGTTGCATCATCTTACGGGATTCTTTGAATTGTTTGATCATACGATTGACTTCCACTACGCTGTTCCCTGAACCAGCAGCAATTCTGCGTCGACGGCTTGGATTCAATAGGTCTGGGTTTTCACGTTCTGCAGGTGTCATTGAATAAACCATTGCTTTTTTTCGCTCAACATCTTTCGGATCAACTTTGATATTTTCGATTCCTGGCATTTGATTCATTCCTGGGATCATTTTTAATAAGTCTTCGATTGGGCCCATACCCATGACTTGATCCAATTGTTCAATGAAATCATTGAAGTCAAATGAGTTTTCACGCATTTTTTGCGCAAGCTCTTCTGCTTTTTTCTCATCATAGTCTTGTTGCGCTTTTTCGATCAGCGTCAACATATCCCCCATACCAAGGATACGACTTGCCATGCGATCTGGATGGAAGACTTCTAAGTCAGTCAGCTTTTCACCAGAACCGATGAACTTGATCGGTGCGCCTGTCACTGAACGGATTGATAGCGCCGCTCCCCCACGTGTGTCTCCATCTAATTTTGTGATGACGACCCCGGTGATCCCTAATTGTTGATTGAAGCTATCCGCAACGTTGACGGCATCTTGACCAGTCATCGCATCGACAACGAGTAAGATTTCGTTAGGTTGTGTTAAGTCTTTGATTTGTTTTAATTCATCCATCAATGTTTCATCAATGTGTAAACGACCGGCTGTATCGATCAATACGTAATCATTTTTCTTTTCTTTTGCGAGTTCCATCCCTTGACGAACGATTTCTACAGGACTCACATCTGTTCCCATATCAAAAACCGGAACATCCAATTGCTGTCCTAAAACTTTTAACTGGTCGATGGCAGCAGGACGGTACACGTCACCTGCAATCAATAAGGGACGAGCATTTTCATTTTTCTTTAAATAATTCGCTAATTTACCAGTAAACGTTGTTTTACCTGCCCCTTGCAACCCAGCCATCATGATGACAGTCGGGATTTTAGGAGATTTAGTCAATTCAACTGTTTCAGAACCCAAAGTGATCGTTAACTCTTCATCCACGATCTTTACGATTTGTTGTGCTGGAGAAAGACTATCAAGTACTTCTGCTCCAACTGCACGTTCGCGCACACGTTTCGTAAAATCTTTGACTACTTGTAAGTTGACATCGGCTTCTAATAGCGCAAGACGGATCTCGCGCATCATTTCCTTGACGTCAGCTTCAGAGACTTTTCCTTTTTTTCGTAACTTTGACATCGCCTGTTGTAGGCGTTCAGTTAAGCTTTCAAATGCCATATTTTATTCATTCCTTTTTGTTATTCTTCGATTTCTTGAATTTTTTTGATGTATCCTTGTAGCGTTTGATCTTCAGGATACTGTTCATTGATATAGTTCGTCAATTCTGTCAACAACTGTTCACGAACGACATAGTCAGAAAAAAGGTGGAGTTTTTTTTCGTAATTCTCCAAGATCTTGCTCGTTCGTTTGATATTATCATAAACTGCTTGGCGACTGACTTCATATTCTTCAGCGATTTCTCCAAGTGAGAAATCATCTGCATAATATAATTCCATATAATTCATTTGTTTCTCAGTCAACAGTGTCGAATAAAATTCAAAAAGAGCATTCATCCGATTGGTTTTCTCAATTTCCATTCAACTCACCTCGTTGATCCATCCACTCTTCTTCTGAGCAGACACTGATTTTTTGTTGGAGAAAATAGGCGGTAGCTACGCCAATGCCTTCTTTCAGACTACCAGTGAAACTACCATCATAGATAGTTGATGAGCCGCAGGAAGGACTATTTGCTTTTAAGATCAACGTTGAGATCTGCTTTTCCTTTAGCACTTGATAAGCATTGATCGCACCTTTTTTATAGGCTTCTGTGACATCTTTTCCAGAGATCGTCATGACCTTAGCCTGATGATCCCAGACATCAAACCCATCACCACCAACGATTTCTGCTGGTTCTCTTGGAATGGGCAAACCTCCTGCTACTTCTGGACAGATCACGATTGCTTGACCTTCTGTCACGAGTTTTTTTAAGGCAGGGATTGTTTGTTCCCGGCCATCATAGCGACATGACACGCCACCTAAACAAGCACTGATACCGATCATCGGACATTTTCTCCTTTAGCTGAGCAAATTGCTTTTATATTATACCATTTATTTAGCTGGTTAAATAGTCCTTGCCCCCGATTCTGTGCTAAAATAAAGGAGATGAAATTTATCAAAAGGAGAATTTATGAAAAAAGTACTAGTTGTTGATGACGAACCCTCAATTGTAACATTACTGACATTCAATCTTGAAAAAGAAGGATATAAAGTAACCAGTGCTGCAGATGGTCAAGAAGGTCTTGATCTTGCATTGGAACATTCATATGATTTCATTATTTTAGACGTGATGCTTCCTTCGATCGACGGAATCGCGATCACACAAAAACTCCGTCAAGAAAAAAATGACACACCTATATTGATCCTAACAGCTAAAGATGATCAAGTCGATCGAATCATTGGACTGGAGATCGGTGCGGATGATTATTTGACGAAACCCTTCAGCCCTCGGGAAGTCCTTGCACGGATGAAAGCCATCTTTCGTCGGATCGAACCCCGTAAAACTCAATCTGATGAGGCAGAACCAGAATACTTATCCATTGGACAAATCAAAGCCGACTTGACGAATTATCAAGTGACGATCGAGGACCAACCGATCGAACTTACGCCGAAAGAATTTGAGTTGCTTGTTTATTTCATGAAACGCAAAGATCGAGTGATCGATCGAGATACACTGTTGGATCGTATCTGGAATTTTGATTTTTCTGGACAAAGTCGTATTGTTGATGTCCACGTCAGTCATTTACGTGAAAAAATCGAGCGTGATCCGAAACATCCTAAATATTTACTGACTGTTCGGGGCTTTGGTTATAAATTCCAGGAACCAAAACGATGAAAAAACAATGGAAAAAATTCTCCGAGCGCTTATTTTTCCTCGTCTTGTTGCTTGGCTTATTTTTTGGCGGATGGCAGATCATCTCCCATTATTTCCAACAACAGATCATTGAACAGCAAGAAAGTTATTTGACTAAAAAAGCGCAGTTATTGGCTCGTCAACTAGATGTTGAGAATCCTGCTTCTGCTAGTAATAAAGCAGTTCTGGATGAATTTGTCCATCAATCCAATGAACGAGTGACGTTGATCGATCAAACTGGCACGATCATTTATGACACGGAAGAATCTTCTCTGCATGAACAAAGAAAAACACGTCCGGAAATCAAAGCGATCTTAGAAGGCAGTACGCTTGGCACTTCACTTCGTAAGAGTACGACATTGAACGAAGAATTACTTTATGTCGCCTTGCCTATCAAAGTCAATGGGAAATTAGTAGCGATCATTCGCATCGCTGAACCTACAAGTGGCTTTCTTCCTCGCACGGAAAGTTTTCGCCGTTGGGTATTTGGTTTCTTCTTAGTTTTCTTTCTTTTATTGACATTTATGATCTACTATCTGATTTACCAACGGAACCAACCACTCAAAACAGTGATTCCTGTTTTGAAAAAGATGGTCAAGAACCCGGAACAAACGGAAATCATTATGCAGACTTCTGATCAATGGGAAGAATTATACCAGACGATCAATGGCTTGAGTGAACAGATGACCAAAATGTATCGCGCCTATACGACGACGGAAGAGCAATTATACAGCTTGTTGAATGAATTGATGATCGGTGTCTTTCTGATTGACTCCAATGCGACACTGCGTCTGCTTAATCCAAAAATGCAAGTCCATCTAGGTGTGAAAGATTATCAAGAAAATCAACATTACACAGAAGTGATCCGCGAACCAAAATTGATCCAATTGATCCATCAAGTTTCTCCGACTGAACCGATCGTTCATCAAGAAGTCACGATTGCTGACGGTACGCAAACACTGGATATCAGCTTGCGTTATTTCAATAGTTCAGAGGATACTGGCCAAATTTTAGGTGTTGCTTATGATCTGACAAAAGTCAGACATTTAGAAAAAATGCAAAAAGATTTTGTCGGCAATGTCTCACATGAATTAAAAACACCTGTCACTTCTTTGATCGGGTTTACTGAGACTTTACTGGACGGTGCAAAAGAAGACCCCGACACACTGACTGAATTTCTATTGATCATGCAAAAAGATGCGATTCGTTTAGATAAGCTGATCCGAGAAATTATTCAGTTATCAAAAGACGAAGAGAGTTTACATGAAACCCAAACGATCTATATGGAGCCTTATTTCCAACAAGTGATCCAAAGCTATCAACCAATGATCCGGAAAAAACAGTTGACGATCAAATTGATTGGAGAAAATACTGCCTTTACGACACATCCTGATTTGCTTTACCCGATCATCAAAAACTTATTTGAAAATGCGATCCAATATTCAAAAGAAGAAAGTGAGATCATCATTCGCTACGAAAGCCACGATCAGCTGATTTTCTCTGTACAAGATTTTGGTATTGGTATCGATCGCGAAGATCAAGAACGCATCTTTGAACGTTTTTATCGTGTAGATAAAGCGCGTAGTCGCCATTCAGGTGGTACAGGATTAGGATTGTCGATCGTGAAAGAATACGTGAATTTACTTCATGGTACGGTGGAGATCGAGAGTCACCCTGGTATCGGCTCTACCTTTATTGTGAAGATCCCTAAAATCAATTTATCGTGAACCTGATAGGTATAAATGAAATAAGCGTCAACCTCCAAGAACATTTCTGTTTTAGGAGGTTGACGCTATCTCTTTGTACCCAACAATTCTTCGCTCATTTCTTGAAAAATGGAAATACTTTTCTCCAACGTTTTTTCGTACGTGTCGTATCGATCTTATCTAAATGCAAATATTTTTCCACGAAAAAGGTCAACTGACGAAAGATGGATTCTGCTGCGAAAAAGAGCATGACCACCATTAAGATAGACACTGGCGAAATGGCTGATATTGAAAATAGTTTATGCAAGAAGACAACAGAAAAGACGATTCCACTTGCACAAAATAGTATGATCCGTGTTCGAAATTGATTCAATGGTTGACAGATTTTATAAAGGACTAAAAAGCCAACAACGATCAGCAACATGGTAGAGGCTGTCGACGTATCGGTTTTGTTCAGATTTAAAATTGAACCACCCACGACTAAAGCGCCTACCACCATCATATCGGTCAGACCACCCGGAATGGCTTTTTCCAAGACGTTCTCAATGAATCGGCCTTTGATTCGGTTTTCATTTTCTTCCAATGCTAATAAAAAGGAAGGTAACCCGATCGTAAATAAACTGATCAATGTGATTTGTGAAGGTTCTAATGGATAAGTGAATGCAAAAAGAACAGAAAAAACAGACAATAAGAATGAAAAAATATTTTTTACTAAGAAAAGACTGGCAGAACGTTCGATATTGTTTACGACACGCCGTCCTTCGCCAACAATCTCTGGCATTTTAGAAAAATCTGATTCCAACAAGACCACTTGTGCAGCTTGCATCGTCGCTTCATTCCCTGATGCCATCGCAATGCTACAATCGGCTTCTTTCATCGCCAAGATATCATTTACCCCATCCCCAGTCATCGCCACTGTATGCTTCTCTTTTAGTAAACGAACAAATTCCTTTTTTTGTTCTGGTTTGACACGGCCAAAGACGGTATATTTTTCCATGGCTTCTGGAAATTCTTCTTCCCTTAACGAGGAGACATCCACATATTGCTCCGCGTTTGAAATACCCGCTTGTGTGGCAACATGAGAAACTGTCGCTGGGTTATCACCAGAAATCACTTTGATAGCAACATCTTGCTTCTTAAAGTAATTAAACGTCGCTTTCGCTTCTTGACGGATCGGATTAGCAATCAATAAATAACCTAACGGGATAACGGCTTCTTCCAAGTCTTCTTGTGACAGTATCCCTTGGTATTCACCGAAAACTAATACCCGATAGCCTTGATCCGTATACGCGCTAAATTCAGAAGCATAACTCGTGAACGCTTCACGTAAGACCATCTCTGGTGCTCCAAGGACATACGTTTTATCTGTAAATGTCACGCTGCTATATTTTCTCACAGAAGAAAAGGGTAAACTTGCTGTTGCCTCTCTGTCAGAATGCTTCGTGAAGTAATTTTTGATTGCTTGCATCGTTTCATTGTCAGCTTCGATTGCCTGTGCGTAGTCACCAAGTAATTCATCCAACTGATCTGCTGTTTGTTTTGCTAAAGGATTTTCAGGAATCAGCACACGTTGAACGTCCATTGAATTTTCAGTGATTGTTCCTGTTTTATCGACACATAATACATCCACTCGTGCTAACGTCTCGATACTTTTCATGTCATGAAGCAACACTTGTTGTTTCGCTAAGCGTGTCGCACTCATTGCTAGAGCAATCGTCGTGAGTAGGTACAGTCCTTCAGGAATCATACCGATCAACGCAGCTTCCATCGAAACAATACTTTCCCTCAACGTATTGCCATTGTAAAAATAGCTTTGAGAAAATAAGGTCAATCCAATGGGGATAATGATGATCCCTACCCATTTGATGATCCTATCTAACGAAGCAATCATCTCTGATTGTTCTCCAGTACCCATTTCTTTTGCCTGCATCGTTAATTTGGCAATATAAGATTCATTGCCGACTCGTGTCAACTGAACCTTCGCTTTACCCGCGACGATGAAGCTTCCCGACATTAGTTCGTCGCCGATTTCCTTATTTATCTCATCCGCTTCACCAGTTAATAGCGCTTCATTCACTTGTAGATTGCCGTCTATGATCTTTCCATCTGCGGGGATCTGGTCTCCTGTTTTTAGAATGACGAGATCATCTAGCACTAACTCTTCGATAGTTATCTTCTGTTCTTGACCATTCCGTAATACTTTGACCGTTGCGGCGTGTAACATGCTCAACTGATCTAAAATTTTCTTGGAATGGATCTCTTGATAGATTGCGATGCCCGTATTTGCCAATATGACAGGTAAAAAAGTCAAATTTTTATAGGAATTGACGACACATAATAGAATCGCTAAGACTAAAAAAATCAGATTGAAATAAGTAAAGACATTCTCCATCACGATTTGCTTGTTCGTTTTAAATGTAGGACTCGTTGCTTGATTGACAGCGCCAACACGTATTCTTTCTTGTACCTGTGTGTCTGTCAGCCCTTCATTTTTGTTAGGATCAATGCGTTCTAATTGTGCCAACATTTGCTGCATCTGTTTTTTTCGTTGTTTTTCTTTTTTATTCATAGCTAATCCCTCAACTTTTTTTCTACTCTTTAACCATACGTCATTTCGTCCAATAAATCCTCAGATATAACTGATATTCTTCTTTCAAAACTGTCATATGAAAAAAAAACGAAACCGTAGAGTGGGCAATAAACTAAAAAAGCTTAGATCCTCAACGAGGAACTAAGCTTAATGATCAATGGTAGTCGTTTTGAATAAACATGTGATTGAAAGATGTATTCAATCTTATGATAAGTTACCTTCTGCGTCACGTTCAACTTTCATCATGCTGATCGGTAGGTAGCCTAAATCTTGTACTGGTCCTTCTTGAACGGCATCTGTCATCATGAAGTCTAAGAACTTCTTCACTTCTGGTTCAGGTTCGCCATTTGTATACATATGCTCATAAGACCAAATTTCCCAGCTGTTGTCTGAGACATTTTCAGGAGTTGGTTCTACACCGTTGATTTTCAACGCTTGAGTAGAATCATCTAAATAAGAGAAAGCTAAATAGCTGATCGCACCTGGTGTTTGTGAAACGATTTGACGAACTGTTCCTGATGAATCTTGTTCTTGAGATTGTATTGGTACAGCGCCATCTAATGCCCAGTATTCAAAGGTTGCACGAGTGCCGCTTCCGTTTGCACGGTTGATGACGTTGATTTCTTGATCTGCTCCGCCTAGTTCACTCCAGTTAGTGATCTTACCAGTGAAGATGTCGATCAATTGTTCTTTTGTAATATCTTCAACGCCTGTATCTTTATTTACGATTGGTGCCATTCCAACAACTGCTACACGATGGTCTACCAATTTACTTGCATCGATTCCATCTCTTTGTTCTGCAAATACATCAGAGTTTCCGATTGTTACAGCACCTGACGCTACTTGACTAAGACCTGTTCCACTTCCGCCACCTTGAACAGAAATCTGATAGTTGGGGTTATCTTGGGTAAACATTTCTTGTGCAGCATCAACTAAAGGTTGCAAAGCGGTTGAACCGACCGCTACGATTTTTACTTGATCATCTGAACTAGCCGAGTTGCTGGCTGATCCATCCGTACTTCCTGAACCAGAACCACATCCAGCTAAGATAAAACCTAATACTCCTAAAGAAAATAAAACTTTTTTCATTTATATGCCCCTTTCTTAGTTACAAATTGATTGTATCAGGGTACTGTAAATCCTAGATATTGAATATGTAAAGTTATTGTTAAGTTGTGTAAATATATCGTAAAACAAAAAAACGTCCGAAAATGGACGTCCTACAAAAAACTATATCTTTTCTATAAGTAAAGATTGTTCACGGATCTCTGTATAATAGAATAGGCCGACTGCTAACGCAAAGGAAGCAATCGCTACATAAAAACAAGGTTTGATGGTCAAAAAATACATCGCAGAATAGCTTGTATCTTTTAGTCCACTTTCACTTAATCCATTCGGACCGATGATGATCCTCGGTAATATCGAGAAATAAGATGTAAAGACCAGCATAGAAGAAAACTGGATCAAATGCCAATTATACTTTTTTATAAATGTTTTTGAAACGATCAAATTCACACTGATCAAAAAATAAAAAAGGGTCAATGTAGGAAAATTTTTGGAAATAATAAAGCCACTTCCATTGATGATGCCAAGAATCTCAGCACCTTGTACCACTGCATTCACCCATGTAAAAGGCAAAAGAAAAATTGGGAAAAACCAAAGAAACAAATACAATTGTTCTAGTTTTATTCTCTTTTTCATACAAAACCTCCCAAAAGACACTCCATCTATCATAATATATTCTATTTCTCTAAAAAAACTGAGGGGAAAGACTAGTTTTTTAAGAATAAAGCAATGAGAGTTTATTCATTTTATTCAGAATATTTCTAAAAAGAATTGATTATTCATTGTTTGATTTTACAATTAAAACCAAGGAGAACTGATTTGGAGGAATGGACCTTTGCAATTATTCTACATAAAAAAAACAATCTACTTATTGATGTGTGTGCCTTATTTTTATCTTGCTCTACTTTTTGATTATTATTATCATTCAGTCATCCTATTTATACTATTGATATTTTGGGCTTTTTTCCTTGGTTTTACGTTGAGACGAGCCAATCGTTTAGGAACATTGGTTCTTGGCAATCTTTGTTCTACGATCACCTCTTATTTATGTTTTGCTAAATGTACTGAATGGCATTTTTTATATCATCCTTTTCCCCCTGAACAGATCATCTTACTGCTCGCTGGTATTTACTTATTTCCACAGTTATTAGGGATCATTTGGGGTAGTATATTTGCCTATTCGCGTAAGCAAGTAAAATAAGCTTTCACTTTTTTAGATAGCAAAATAAAAGTAAAACCCCCAGAGACGGCTAGTGGTCGTTAGAGGGCTTTACTTTTATTTTTATATTCTTTTTGGCCTAGGTTCGATGTTTAGCGAAGCAATCAAGGCAACACTTGGTAGTTTTTTATATTTCATGTAAATAGATTTTTTTGATGATCAGCTTATCGAATAGTTGAGATTGACTATCTTGTTCACCGATGATCTCTGCGATCACGATTTTACCATTTGGTTTTTTCCTTAATTGGTAATTGATTTTACCCGTTTCTGTTAATTCATTGAGCATATCAACAACCCCGCCAAAACCAGTTTTCTTCGTAATGAATCCCAATGCCACCATTCGTTCATCAAGATTTTTAGCAGAGATAGATACACCTGTAACTAAATATTGTTTTAAGGCGCTAACCAATTCATCTAACGATTCAGAAGTGGATACGATGGCCGTGCGATTTTTTGTGAATGGTTCGTTTGTCCCAGTTCCATTTGTTTTTGCCTCTTCTGTTTCTGTCGCAACGAGTTGGCGAAGCGTGGCTAATTCTTGCAACAACGTCTCATATTGCTCTTGGGTCAACATCACACCAGCAACTTTTTCACGATTAAAAATATATACGCCTGTTTCAGCTTTTCTAGCTTGGTCAAACACATCCATCGGCGATCTTTTCACTTCTGTAATTGAAGATGTAGGTACTTCTAGTTTCTTTAATTCCAATGGATTTTCCTCCTTTGTTTTTCCAGTCCATTATAGCATATTCTAGCGTTCGATGATTCGTTTACTCGTAAAAGTTATCTTTGTGTTGATCCAATAATCGATGTCTGATAATAGTTTTTCGATTCCAAGTGAGTCTTGATAAAAATAAGTTTTCTGATCATTAGTGAGACTAGCAGAAAAAAAATGGTCTGTGATGACAAGTTGAGCATAACTAGGTGGCTTACTCCTGGTACATACGTGGATCGATGTGCGTTTGCGATGACGTAACGTTTTATCTAAAATTGCTGCAAGTCGTCTAGCTTCTTCATGGTCATAGCGAAAAAAGAATACGATTTTAACTTCCGGTGCATACATCTCCAGATAGCCTCGTTCATTTAATAATTTCAGCAACATCCTTGCCCAATCGGTGGTTGGCTGAAACAAAGCTTGTTGCAAAGCGATACGAAACTGGTTTGATTTTTCAATAAAATTAGGGATCGTGTCTGCTAATGCTTGGTAGGCAACAGCTTCTTCATGGATAAAGCGATCATGAAGACCAATTGAATATTTTAACCACTCTTGGAATAGTACTCTTGTTATTTTCTTTTTGTTGGAACTTTCAAAATCATTCGTCAACCAAAATAATGAATCTAATTTTTCAGTAACGATCGATAATTTTTGATAGACGGAGGTTTTTTCGATCCTTTCCCACCGCTTGTCTGTGATCAAATGGCTATTCAGTCGCAGGATAGCCCGATAATTCTTTTCTTTTGTCGGAAGCTTTTGTTCAGAGCGAAAGAGTAGTTCTGGAAAAATCTCATAGAAGAACAATTGATGATTTGTAAAAATCTCAATATCTGTATGTTTGGGACGTTGGTCTAGAAGTTGGATGAATAGTTCTGAAAATGTTTGATCATGGTCTTCCTTAAAAAAAGTTGGGAACTCTTTGAGAAAACAAAAAAGTAAATATCTGATTTTTCGTTCAGAACCATAGATTTGTCGCTTTTTGTAGGAAAAAGAAAGATGATAATCCCCTAGCCATTTTTTCAATCGTTCTTGTGCGGAACGATCGTATTCGAAGGAGTATTCCCTTTGTAAAATCAGATCCCGTAATAAACAGAACGAATCCGATCGGATCAAAAATTCAAACAAAAGAAATGGCTCATTGTATGCTTGATGATAAACCAGTTGGACTTCTTTTTTGTCATACGCTAGTTCTAAGGGATAATCCTCTGATTTCAATCGCTTCAAATAACGATCGATCGTTTTGACATCGACATCCATCCTTTTTGCTAAGTCGCTTTTCTTCCATGTCAGATCTTTCATTTGGTTGATCAGTAAAAAGATATTCTGTGCATTTTTTGTTAGTAATGTTTGCCAATTCATTGCTTAACCTCACTCTATCAATAGTTTTTCCAGAGTGGTTCATCAATACTCTGAAAATGTCTCTTATATAAAGTACGCAAAGAAATATTTTTTATTTTTATTATTTTACTAATTTACAAAATTAACCAGAAATTAATCCAAAGTCTCTCGTTTGTGTAAATCATACCAACGACAAAAAAGAAGTGAGCCCTTCGTTCTCTCCCACCACCTAAAACCGGATAAACAACAGGAACAGAAGTAACTTCTTCGGAAATAAGACGCCAGCCACAAAAATTTGAAAAACAATTTTCGTGGCTGGCGCCTTATTTCTTGAGACTGAACACTTCTGTCCCGACCGCATTGACATATTCATATTCACTCTTTATTCAATAATTATTTACTAAAAATGATCATTCTTTGATCTTCAACGTCAACGCATTCAGTGCTACAACTACGGTACTCAATGACATCAAGACAGCTCCAATCGCTGGGCTTAACAAAATCCCGATCGGTGCAAGAATCCCTGCTGCTAAAGGAATGGCAAGAATGTTGTAACCAGCTCCCCACCATAGGTTTTGGATCATTTTCTTTCTCGTTTGTTTGGCTAGATCTAAGAAATGCAAGATATCTTTTGGATCACTGTTGATCAAAACTACATCCGCTGAGTCGATCGCAATATCGGTTCCTGCCCCAATCGCCATCCCGATCGTCGCACGTGCTAAACTTGGGGCGTCGTTGATTCCGTCACCGACCATGATGACTTTTTTCCCTTGTTCCTGATAACGTTTGACGATATCTTCCTTGTCATTTGGTAAAAGTCCGCCATAATACTCTTCAATACCTAAGTATTGTGCGACCACTTCTGCTGCATGTGGATTGTCACCAGTCAACATAACCGGAGTGATATTTCTTTCTTTGAGACTTTGAATAAAGGTTTTTGCTTCTGCTTTGATGATGTCGCCTAAAGCCACTAATCCCACTAAACGATCATCGATCAATAGAAAACTGACAGTATTCCCTTGTTCTTCGTAAGGAGTTAATCGCTCCTTTGCAATTTCAAGTCCTAAACGTTTGATTTCTTTTTCGTTGACTACTTTTACATTCTTATCTGCTACTGTGCCAGTTAAGCCAACCCCTGAAAGATTTTTTTGATTCTCTGCTTGATAAGGAGAAATATTTTGTTCCTTCAAATAACGCATGATCCCAATGGCTAAAGGATGATTGGCGTTCGCTTCTAAGGCACCTAGATATTTCAATAGTTCTTCTTGAGGATAATCATCGTCTAAGCTTTCGATACCAGTGACGGTGAACTTTCCTTCCGTCAACGTACCTGTTTTATCCAGCATGATGACATCTAACTCATTGGCTTGTTCTAAGGCGCGACGACTTTTGAGCAACAACCCATTTTTAGCAGCAATCGATGTCGAACGTGCAACAACTAAAGGAATCGCCAAACCTAACGCATGAGGACAGGCAATAATGAAGACGGTGACCATCCGTTCTAAAGCAGTTGGTAAATCGGTTAAAAAGAGCCACACAACAAATGCCAATAGACCGGCGATCAACGCGACATAAAACAACCATTTGGCTACTTTGTCAGACAAAGATTCTAGTTTTGACTTTTCACCTTGTGCTTGACGGACCATATCCATGACTTTTGCTAAATAGCTATTTTCACCAGTTCCAGTCACTTCGATCTCAATAGTACCGTCTCCATTGATCGAACCACCGATCACTGGATCAGATGTTTGCTTTTTGACCCCTTTGGATTCGCCAGTTACGGCAGATTCGTCCACGATCGTTTCACCTTTCAGGATCTTCCCATCCGTTGGCATTTTATCTCCTGCTCGAACGACTAAATGATCGCCCTCTTTGACCTCTTTTAAAGAAATTGTCTCTTCTGTCCCATCTGTTCGTAATCGTTTGACCGTTTCCGGTAATAATTCTGCTAATTTCTGTAACGCATTACTTGCATTAGAAACGGCACTCATTTCGATCCAGTGCCCTAATAGCATGATGACGATCAACGTCGCCAATTCCCAGAAGAAGTCCATCACATGAGTATGGGGATTGATGAGATTTGCGATAAAAGAATAGACACTATAAACATAGGCGACACTGATCCCCATAGCAATCAAGGTCATCATTGCTGGACTTTTTTGTTTCAATTCCATTTTAGCGCCACTTAAAAAGGGTTGTCCGCCATAGATGAACAAGATGGTCGCCAGGATCAAGACGAGCCAATCAGAGCCAGGGAAAGTCACTTGAAAGGGGAATTCCATGCCCATCATGGGAGAAAACAAGATGATCGGAATCGCTAGCAACAAGGACAACCAAAATTTTTGTTTAAAATTCCCCATGTGCATCGAATGATCCATCCCGCCGCTCATATGGTCATGATGATCCATTGAACTGTGGTCCATTGAGTGATGCTCATGTGCCATGCTCTCGTGGTTCATTTTTGTATGGTCCATACTCGTATGATCCATTTTATGGTGTATCATGTTCGTTTGTTGCTTCATTTCATCATGATGATGCTCGTGCATCGTTTGTTTTTTTTGCTCGTTCATTTTCATTCTGTCCTTTCCTTTGTTGAACCGTTTATTTCTTCATTTTTTGGTTTAGACTTAATGAATTGAGTAACACACTGATTGAGCTGAAGGCCATCGCTCCTCCGGCAATGATTGGATTCAATAAGCCAAACGCAGCAAATGGAATGCCAATCGTGTTATAAATAAATGCCCAAAATAAGTTTTGTTTGATTTTTTTCAAGGTCACACTTGAAAGTTCGATCGTTTGTCCAATCGACGAGAGTTGACTATTCATTAACGTTACATCTGCTGTTTCCATAGCGATATCGGTGCCATTCCCCATGGCGATACCGACATTTGCTAAAGCCAAGGCGGGGGCATCATTGATACCATCACCGACCATCCCCACTTGTTTTCCTTCTTTTTGCAATTTTTCGACATATCCTGCTTTTTCATCAGGTAATACTTCAGCAAAGATGTGTTCTTTTGGAATACCAACTTCTTGTCCAATCGTCGTTGCAACTGATTGATTGTCCCCTGTGACCATATAAACTGCCAATCCTTGGGCTTGTAATTGTTGGATTGCTGATCTTGCGTGTTCTTTGATCTGATCAGCCACAGCGATCATCCCCAATACCTGTCTGTCATCTGCAAGAAACATCACGGTTTTTCCTTGTCGTTCTAATTGTAACGCTTGTTCTTGATACGCTTCAAATGAAACGTTCAGCTCCACTAGTCGTTTTCTCGTACCAATAAAATAAGATTTTCCATCTATTACCCCACTGATCCCAGCACCCGGATGTGCTTTTGCTTGAACCACAGGCAAAGTCGCGATCGCCTGTTCTTTTCCATAAGTCACAATGGCTTTGCCTAAAGGATGCTCTGAGCCTTGCTCTAATGTGGTGGCGATCGTTAACACTTCTTCGTCACCAATAACGTCTGTGACCACTGGTTTACCTTGTGTGATCGTACCAGTTTTATCTAAAAGGATCGTGTCTAGATGTGTTGCAGCTTCTAATGCCTCGCCGCCTTTGATCAAAATACCCTTTCGTGCGCCTAATCCTGTACCAACCATGATAGCAGTTGGTGTCGCTAGTCCTAACGCACAAGGACAAGCAATAACCAACACTGAAACACTATGGATCACTGCCAGTTCCCAGTTGCCACTGATGAGTCTAGTGACTATTAAGGTAAAGAAAGCAATGACTAAAACGATAGGAACAAAAATACCAGAAATCTTATCAGCAATTTTTTGGATCGGTGCTTTACTTCCTTGGGCATCTTCCACCATTTGGATGATTTGTGAGAGGACAGTTCCTTTTCCTACTTGGGTCACCGTCATTTCAAGAATCCCTGTGGAATTAATGGTTCCGCCGAAGAGTAGATCCCCCGTTTTTTTCTCAACTGGCACACTTTCTCCAGTCAACATTCCTTCATCGATCGCACTATCTCCTTTGATGACTTTCCCATCTGTTGGGATTTGTTCTCCCGGTCGGATGAGTAAAATATCCCCAATCTCTACTTCCTCGATTGGTATGGTCTTTTCTTCACCATTTTTTATGACCTGTGCTGTTTTTTTCTGAAGAGACATCAACTGCTTGATGGCATCGCCGGTTTTACTTTTGGCTGTGTGTTCCAAATATTTTCCTAACAAAATCAGTGTGATGATCATATTGCTACTTTCAAAATATAAGTCCGATGAATGTGTACTGAAAAAACCATTGTATACACTAAGCGCAAATGCGGCGGTCGTACCGATTGCCACTAACACATCCATATTGGGTGCGTTTGTTTTGATGGCATGATACGCTCCTTCATAAAAGCGCCAACCAATATAAAACTGGACAGGGGTTGCTAAAATCAGTTGGACCCATGGATCATGGAAAAAATGGACAAGCGTTCCGTGAAAGCCTAACATCATTGCAATCATCGCGATCATCATAGGAAGCGTCAAGATAGCACCTATGATGACATCTCGCTTCATCTTTGTTAAATAAGTTTGCTTTTCTTCTGCAATTTTTTGCTTATGGGCCTCATCATATAAAATCGCACCATAACCAATGGTTTCAACACTCTGGATCAGTTCTTCAATTGATACTTCCTGATAATTGATCGTCGCTTTTTCTGTTGCCAGATTAACAGTCGCAGATAATACACCGGGCTGTTCATTCAACTCTTTTTCGATTCGTGCAGCACAATTGGCACAAGTCATTCCAGTAATCACGAGTGTGTCTTTTTTAGCTGGATACTCCATTTAAATCACCTCTGCTTGATAGCCTAAATCATTGATTGCTTGACATATCGTAGATGGTTGGATCACTGTTTCATCTAATGACACAGTTCCGATCTCTTTTTTTAAGTTGACATTAATTTTTTTTACACCCGGTAGCGCATTGACCGTTTCTTCCACTCTTGCAACGCAATGTTTACAGCTCATTCCTTTGATCGTTACTTTTGTTTTCATCCCTGTTTTCCTCCTAGTTGTTTTGATGGCAATGACATTGTCCTGGAATGCAATTGCACTGGATATCTGTTACTGGCTCTTTTTTCTTTAGTTCTGCCATGATTTGGTCAATATCTGCATGTGTTAAAGTTGCTTCTGAGACAAGATCTGCAATCGTCTCGCCGATTTTCTTCGCACAAATATGTGAGAATAAATTTTCAGCAGCACTTTGCACAGTGTCCGTTTCAGACACCGCTGGGTGATAAATAAATTTTTTCCCTTCTTGTTCTGTCCAAATCGCTTCTTTTTTGACAAGTCGTCCTAATAACGTTTTGACTGTTGCTGCTTTCCAGCCCATTGATTCAGAAAGGATCTGTGTGATTTCCTGAGCTGTGGTGTCTCCTAATGTCCAGACGACACGCATGATTTCCCATTCTGAGTCACTGATTTTGATTGGCTTTTTCACTTCTTCCATACGTATCACTCTCCTCTTCGTTTACAAATGTAAACTTGAATTCTAAATACAGATTACACTTGTAAACGAAACGTGTCAACTACTTTTACTTCGCCATTGCTCTAGAAATTTTTTTTGCTGTCGTGAACCATTCAAAATGACTAATTTTCCTTCTGCTCCTTGTTCATAGATTTTTTTGATTGCTAAGGGTTCCCTTTCTTTCTTGAAACGCCAAACAAAAAGTAAAAAGTCCAAATATTCTTTGTCGAATTTTTCTATAAATTCTTCTGGAACATCTGGACGGGTACTTTTATCTAATTTTCGTTTAATCGAACGTTTGACCACACGATACATCGCGATGTGTCTCGGCAAGCGAAGTAACAGGATCAAGTCAGCTTGTTCAATTCGATCTTTTGCAATCGATAGATAATTCCCTTCGATGATCCAATCCTTGTTCTCAGCCATAAATTTTTCCTGTTCTTTTAACAACCATTGCTTAGCTGCTTTTCCATAGTCCGTTGTTAGCCACAAACGATCCAGTGCTAAAAGAGGGCTTCCTGACGTTGCTTGTAAGCTTCTTGCAAGTGTGGACTTACCTGCACCCGACTGTCCAATAATCATTATTTTCATTTTTGTCCTCCTTCGAATGGTCATCTTTTTATTTTACCTCTTATTCTTAATAACGCAAAAAAAGACCGAACCAATCGTTGGACTGATTCGGTCAAATCTTATTTTAAAGTTGAGAAACTGGTTCTTTCAATGGATTTTTCTTATTATCACGACGCGCGATTGCTGGTAAGATCATACCTAGTAAAATCAAAATGATCGGTGTGACGATGTTTGAGATCAATTGGAACCACCAAGCTTGTGGATCAGCAGCGTATTCCACTTTTGGTACCATTCCCAAAATACATGCAAACGCAGTGAAAGCAAAACACCAAGCACCAAAGATGAATCCAACTTTAGGATTTTTCACGAACTTATATTCTGACGTGAATTTTTTGTATGCTTTGTTCAACATCATATAGGCTAGGAATACCCATAAGTAACGCATTGGCATAACGACTGAATTTAAGTTCGTCAACCATTTAACTAATTCATTCATATCTTTGATACCAATAATCGGTAATAGAATGATGATACCGACTAAGATACCAGTTAACATGTAACCATTGACCAACGTTCCTTTACGGTTACGTTTACGTAACCAACTTGGTACAAATTCTGGATCTGCATCGGCTAACAAGATCTTCAATGGCGCATCAATAGAAAATGCCAAGGCAGAAATTTGACCGACCATATTCGTCAATGCATAGATGATCATCAATGCATTACCGATACCATAATAGTTACCTAAGATTTGGAAGGCACTGTACGCACCGTTTGCCATTAAATCTTTCGGAATATTGTCACTTGCAAATAACATACCCATTGCCACTGAACCTAAAACAGCACAGATACCGACCATTGCTGCTAAAAAGATCATCCCTTTTGGAAATTCTTTTGCCGGGTTACGTGTAGAATTAACATAAGGAGAGATTTTCTCAGCGCCTCCTACAGCAAAGACTAACATTGAAACAGTCGTAAAGTAACTAAAGTCAAACTTAGGAATGTACGTTTTGACTTGGTTCATATTTGCTGTCGCAAATTCCATCGTTGGATTGATGAATGGCGCAGTAACAGCAAGTAAAATGAATAATAATGACATGACGAACATCGCTGTACCTGCTAAACCACCGATAACTTTTAACGTTGATAAGCCTTTTGTTGATAGATACAAGAAAGCTAAGAAAATGATCAAGGAGATCACTGCGACCATTTGGACAGACATCGTATTGACGATATCGCCATTTCCTTGAACTGCCCAACCAGCTGCAATCAAAATCGCTTGTGGTTTTTGTGCTAAGTATGGAATATGCACGACCCAATATGTCCAGGCAGCATAATAAGCTAAGCGTTTATTCGAAGTAGTATTTTCTACCCAAGAACTAACGCCCCCTTTACTATCTTTGAATGCTGATCCTAATTGACCGACGATCAGTGCATAGGGGATAAAATAAATAGCTAGGATCAATAACCATGAAGTGATTACTGAGATTCCTTGTTGCGCGTAGTTATTGACGACATTCCCCATACCCCAGACCATGTTGAATGCAATCAACGCTACTGTAAACCAGCGCAGTTGTTTTTCGTTCATCTGATTTCTCCTTTATAAATATTTAATAATTATTCATTGACTATCATATTCAATTTTCATAATGTTTACAACACTTCGTTATTTTATTTGTGGATTATTTTAGGTAAAACACATTGTTTTTACATTTATTTTTCATTTTACCCTCTAACACCTAATCTAAAGGCGCACAAACAAGAAGTATTTTCTAACTATTTTGGAATTTTCAGAACAATTAAAATCTTCCAGTTATTTTAATCACAGAAAAACCACAGTCCTCAAATAAATGATTTCTGTGGTTTAACGGTGCTTTTTTGACTGTTTATTTGACTTTTTTGACAGATAGCCCACGCATGGCGTTTAAAACTGCTATCAGGGTCACACCCACATCGGCAAAGACTGCATTTCCCATAGAAGCAAAGCCAATAGCTCCGAGAACCAATACGATTACTTTTACTCCGATAGCAAACGCAATATTTTGCTTGACGATTTTCAACGTTTTTCTTGAAATTTCAATCGCCTCCGCAAGTTTTGATGGCTCATCGTTCATGATGACGACGTCGGCTGCTTCAATGGCTACATCACTGCCTAAACCACCCATGGCGATTCCCACATCTGCTCGAGCTAATACCGGTGCATCATTGATCCCGTCTCCGACAAAGGCAGTTTTCTGAGTCGTTTCGCTCATCAATGCTTCTAATTTTTCTACCTTATCTTCTGGAAGCAGTTCACTATAGACTGTATCGACTCCGACCTCTTTTGCGACTTGTTCCGCAATCTTTTGGGCATCACCTGTCAACATCACTGTCTTTTTGACGCCGACTTTTTTCAATGTCTCGATAGCAAATGTTGCATCTGGTTTGATCGTATCCGCAATAACTAAATAGCCCATGAGCTGACTGTCGATCGCTAAATAGATCAATGTTCCTATTTCATGATTCTCTGGTTGCTCGACTCCATAGCGAGCCAATAATTTTTGATTTCCGACAAGTACCTCTTGTCCCTTGACCTGGGCGTTGATTCCTTCTCCAGCGATTTCTGCAGGTTCTTCAATTTCATATAACGGGCCACTGTAGGTATCCATGACCGCCTTGGCGATTGGAT
This sequence comes from Enterococcus sp. AZ095b, assembly GCF_051714725.1. Taxonomy (NCBI): domain Bacteria; kingdom Bacillati; phylum Bacillota; class Bacilli; order Lactobacillales; family Enterococcaceae; genus Enterococcus; species Enterococcus sp. AZ095b. The sequence goes on from NZ_JBIOSL010000001.1 coordinate 1,985,992, forward strand.
GTGTCGATACATTTTCTAGACTCGCCACATATTTCATAAATGCTTTCTCGTCAATGGTAGAAACAACTTTTTGTACGGCAAAATCACCCTTGGTCAGGGTACCTGTTTTGTCAAATACTACTGTTTCTGTACGAGCTAAAAGTTCTAGATAATTTCCACCTTTGACAAGTATCCCCCGTTTACTAGCTCCACCGATTCCTCCGAAAAAGCTAAGTGGAACAGAAATGACCAATGCACATGGACAAGAGATCACTAGGAATGTCAATGCTCGATAAATCCATTCAGAAAAATCTCCTCCATAAAGTAAGGGTGGGACAGTTGCTAAAAGAACAGCTAACGCAACGACGATCGGCGTATAGTAACGAGCAAACTTAGTGATGAATTTTTCAGCAGGTGCCTTTTTACTGCTTGCTGTCTCCACTAGTTCTAATAATTTGCTGATGGTCGAATTTTCATAGTTCTTTTTAACTTCGATGGTTAGAGGATGGGTCTTATTGATAAAACCACTTAATACATTTTCACCATTCATCACTTCTTTAGGCAATGATTCTCCTGTTAATGCAGATGTATCTACGAGGGATTGTCCCTTCAAAATCGTTCCATCCAAAGGAATTCTTTCACCTGGTTTGACCATGACCGACTCACCGATCTGCACTTCTTCTGGTTGCTTATTTACCAAGCCGCTTTCAGTGATCACATGAGCAACTTCCGGTCGGATCGCCATCAACTCACGAATGGACCGACGAGACTGATCGACCGCAAAATGTTGGAAATACTCACCGATTTGATAAAACAACATGACAGCAACTGCTTCTGGATATTCACCGATCATCATTGCACCAATCGTTGCAATCGACATTAAAAAATTTTCATCAAACACTTGTCCTTTACGAATATTGACAACCGCTTGCTTGATCACATCAAAGCCGATAAGAACAAAAATGGCGAAAAAAGTAACGAAACGAATTGGCTCAGCAGGCTTCCATAAAAACAATAAAAGTAAACTAAGTGACGCTATGATGATACGTAACAACGCTGTTTTATTTTCTTTTTCTTGTTCATGATTTTCACTTATCTGGTTTTTCACTTCGATTACTTTGACCTCTGGTTCTAATTGATGGATTTCTTCTGTTACTTGCTTTTCAATCGCTTCAATGACCGCTTTATCTGCATCGATCATCATTTTTCCAGTCGCAAAATTGACTGATGCTTCTTTTACGCCAGGTATTGCTTGTACTTTTTTTTCGATTTTCATCGCACAATTTGCGCAATCTAAACCTTCTAATTGATAACTTTTCATTTCAAGTCCCTCCTTACCAAACATATGACTATCTATTCATAAGTCATTATACATGAATGGTTATTCATATGTCAAATCATAGTAATAACAGATCATGATTAAAGTATCGTTCGGGAGAATCATTATTTCTGCAAGGTGTAAAAGAAGTTTCTTATGTAAAAGTGACGAATGATAAACTTTTACATAAGACACTAAAGGAGGAAATACATGATTGATTTCAACGATCAATACCATATACTAGCTATGGCTTTGCGACTAGGAAAAGCTACCAACTTCAAAGCAGTCGGAAAGAAAGGAAAAGAAAATTATCAATTTTTATTTTCAAAATTGATAAAAATGATCGAAAATGATCAAGATTCATTTTTTATTGAAACAGTCAAAAAAAATGACTTGATACACTCTCTTGAACATACAATTGACTATTACGATGCCAAAAAAAGAGAAGACATTCAGCACATCATGGAAAACTTAAAAGAGGATGACCCAACTAGCTTTGTCATCATTCCCTCTTACTCTACTACTATAAGATTATTTCATGATCACATATATAGCTTGATCATTCACAAAAATAAGGACTACATTGTTACTAAGATCAATAAATTAGAGTCAATGACTACGAACTTCCAGCTTAAAATTGATGAAAAAAATTTAAATAAGCTTAGCGATATTCTTTATTATTCTAAGTTTGAGTATCGAAAGACGAGAATATCTGTTGATATATTCTCAAAACTAAAAAAAATAGCTGTTGAAAAACCCTCTGCTTTACATGTGGAAATGCGTGGTTATCCAGGCATTACAAATTGCCCGATACTTGAACCGTTAACAGCATTAAAATGGACTGTCTACAATTGCAATAAGCCAATTTCGTCTGCCGAAATCAAGGAGAAGAAAGTGATCAATCCAAAACTATGGCCTTCAAAGGAGCTTCGGATGCGATTTTATCAAACGTTTTTAACCGATAATGAGCAACATAATCAACAATTTTCTATATTATGGCATTATTACACCATGCGAAAAGCAGAAACTCAATTAGTTGATAAAGAATACAAAGGAAAAATCCGCTATCTTTCTATTAAATATTTAAATAAAGTCTTAAATGATCCAGCCGTTCCAATAGAATTTAAGAGAAATCAAACAAATGAAGCCAGTCAACAAAATTATAAAGTATTTCATTCAAGGTCAAAAAAATTGGAAACATTGCACACAAAAATAAGTCATATAACCAATAAAAAGAACATAACAACTGATAAATCTCAACATAAAAACAATGAGAATTCTCAATATTTTAGACCAAGTAATAGTATTGCTTCTACTTCATCAGATAACGTTACCTCCATTAGTTTTCTCTCAAAAAAAGAGCGCCAAGTCTGTTCAATACAAAGATAACTGTTTTCCTACGAAATTGAGATAAAGCGAAAAACAGTTGCCAAGTAAATTTATCCTATCCTTTCTATGGTGGGACTATTGCACGAAAATAAAAAATAAGGAGAGTTATTATGCTTGATTTTGATGGACAATACCACCAATTGGCACTTGCTTTAAGATTAGGAAATGCGGCGGCATTTGAAGTTGTCGGTTCAGGCGGAAGAAAAAATTATCAATTTTTATTTTCAAGATTTATCAAAATGATTGAAAATGATGTTGCTGGTACCTTGATCAATGAAAGTCAAAAAAATCAAGTGATCCAGTCTTTAAGAAATACGATCGTCTACTACGATATGAAAAAACCGACTGAACTGGAAGAGAAAATCAGACATTTAAAAAAAGATGACCCAGCCAGTTTTATGATTTTTCCAGCTTATTCAGTGACCCCTGACTCTTATCATAATCATATTTATGGCTTAGTAATTTATAAGCAAGATAATGACTATCTTGTCGCGAAATTAGATAAATATGAGACAAATAAAAAGATGGGGAATCATTTGCTAAAAATCCCAGCGGATCAGTTGGGGAAATTAAGTAAAATACTATTTGCGACAAAGCTTGAACACCACAGTGAGTCTAAGATCAACCTCATCAATGAAATCACCAGACTCTCAGATAAGCCTGCAAAAAACCTTAATTTTGAAATGAGAGGGTATGCAATGATTCCCAACTGCCCGATTTTAGAACCGCTTGTCACTTTCCGAAGTGTTCTTCATAATTGTCAGGAAGCTATTTTTACTCCACCATTGATTGAAGATAAAGTGAAACCTAAATTCTGCTCATCGTTTGCGTTTCGTGAGCGGTTCTTTCAGACTTTTTTAGGTGAAAATTTAAAACACGATCAAAAATTTTTTCAATTATGGAAACATTACGAACAGCGAAAAAAAATCACTGGTCTAAAAGAAACTATCTCCAGAGATGAATTCGTTGATATTTCGGATGATTTCGTAAAGAAAGTCTACGAAGATCCTAAAACACCTAAAAAATTTGTCAAAAATCAATCCGTCGAGGTTGCACCTTATTATTATCATGTTTTTTATGATGATTCCAGGCGATTGAAACCATTGGATGCTCACATCAACGCAATCATCGATGGAACGGATCAACCATTAAAAGAGGGATTTCGCCAAAAAGTAAAAGTTAAGAGCCAGCGGTTTGGGGGAACAGTCAAAACAGTCAAAGATAGGATTTTTTCTGATAGACAGACCTCTAAAAGTAACACCACAGACGTGACACTTCCAACTTCTCCAACACAAACGTCCTTTACACAAGCGAATTTTAATCATCGCGTAGTAGACGCAACCAACAAATCGAATTTTTTGAGTAAGCAAATACCTAAAAAACATACAGATATCACTCGCTAAGTGTAAAAAAAGTAACTCTTTGGACAGACAACCAACTGTGCAAGAGAGTTACTTTTATATTTAGTGACTATTTAAACGATTTCTGCCCCAAATGGCATCAACGCTAGGCGTGCTAGTTTGAAGGATTGCTTTGCGAAAGGAATACCAATGATCGTGATACAAAGTAAAATCCCACTGATGACATGACCTAAAGCAATCGGCAAACCTGACACGATCAACCAAATGATATTGACGATCAAAGACACGCCATTGTTTGTATAAATGACTTCTTTTCCAAAGGGTGCAAACGATAAAGAAGCTAGTTTGAAACATTGTAGCCCGACCGGAATACCAACAATTGTGATACACCATAATACACCTGCTACCGCCCAACTCAGTCCTCCGAGTAAGCCACCAAAAATAAACCAAATAATATTTCCAATACAACTCATTGTTTCTTTCTCCATTCTAATAAGAGTCTTACGTTAAAAACCATTGAAATCGACTCTCTTGATTTTACGTTTTTTTGCTTCTAGTAACCACTGCTCCATAAACTGAGCGGCTACTGTTCTTTCTTGATCGACTGCCACAAAAAACGTTTGAAGCAGTTCACCTGATTGCTGATCTGCTTCAGTCGTTTCGATTTGTCTCGCTTGTCCAAAAGCGAAAATCATTTGTTTTTCTGCGTCATCATGTGCTGCTATAAACGATATATTCAATGGATCGTTTATATCTGGCAGCATTAGTTACTCCAAGAAATCGATTTTCTTGTTGCCTGATCAACCTATTGATCATCGGTAGATCTGCTTCGGTTGCTGGGCGAATGATCATTCAAACCACTCTTTTCTTTTTTTGACCGTTTCTATCCAAATATTGGCAATCGTTTCATGACCCAGTAGTGTCGGATGGACACCATCATCCCCTGTATATTTCTCATAGCCATATGAGATGCCTAAAGAATTCAACGTTCCATCTAACGGGACAAAAACTGCTTGATATTCTTTTGCTAGTTGACGAATCAAGTGGATCTTTGGATCAAGATCACTACGCCAACTTCTCCGATCGTCAGGCTCTGGCAAAACAAATGGTTCCATCAAGACGATTTTTTTGATGCCACTTTCCACTAAACGATCAAGTAAATACCGATAATCGGCTTCAAAACGCTCAAAAGATTCTTTTGTCGCAAATGCTGCAGGCTCGCCTACATTGTGCCATGTATCATTGATACCAATCAAAATCGAGACCATATCAGGTTTCAAATCGATGCAGTCTGCTTGCCAGCGCTTCTTTAGGTCTGCTAACTTATTTCCGCCGATTCCGCGATTGACGAATGTCCACGTGTTTTCTGGATCACTCGCAGCCAATTTTGCCGCTGTTAACAGTGCATAGCCCTGACCGAGATCGTCAGTTCCTCTACCCGCATCTGTGATACTATCTCCAATGAATAAAAGTCGTTGTTCCATCACACACCCTACTTTCCTTGCCACTTTTACGTTATTATCCCACACACATCTAGCCAAAGAAAGAAGGAATTGGAACAATAGTGATTTCATAATAACTTCTTAAAAAAAATGCGTTCCACGAAAATACGATGAACGATTTTCGTGGAACGCGTCTTATTTCTTATGGGTAAATACGATTTAACAAACGTGGGAATGGAATTGCTTCACGTACATGATCGATCCCTGAGATCCAAGTCACTGTACGTTCTAAGCCTAAGCCGAAACCAGAATGTGGAACAGATCCGTATTTACGTAGATCTAGGTACCATGAGTATTCTTTTTCGTCTAAGCCATGATTCTTGATTTGTTCAAGTAAGAAATCATAGTCAGTCGCACGTTCACTTCCGCCGATGATCTCGCCATATCCTTCAGGTGCGATCATATCTGCACAAATCACGACATCTTCTCTTGTTGGATGTGGTTTCATGTAGAATGGTTTGATCGCTTTTGGATAGTTCAAGATAAAGACTGGTTGTTCAAATGAGTTCGCAATGAACGTTTCGTGTGGTGAACCGAAATCATCGCCCCACTCGATATCGTCAAAACCATTTTTCTTCAATAATTCGATGGCATCATCATACGTGATACGTGGGAAAGGTAATTTAGTATAAGTTTTCAATACTTCTTTATCACGTTCTAAGACGTCTAAAGCATACTCGCAGTTATCTAATACACTTTGAACTAAGAAAGCAACATATTGTTCTTGTACTTCTAAGCTTTCTTCTTGATGCGTGAACGCCATTTCAGGTTCGATCATCCAAAATTCGATCAAATGACGACGTGTTTTTGATTTTTCAGCACGGAAAGTTGGTCCAAATGAAAATACTTTACCAAATGCCATTGCAGCAGCTTCCATGTACAATTGACCACTTTGTGACAGATATGCTTTTTGATCAAAGTAGTTTGTCTCAAATAGATCGGTGGTTCCTTCTGGGGCAGAGCCAGTCAAGATCGGTGGATCGATTTTAACGAATTGGTTGTTGTTGAAAAATTCGTAGGTTGCACGGATGATTTCATTTCGAATCTGCATCACTGCATGTTGGCGTGAAGAGCGTAACCATAAATGACGATGATCCATCAAGAAATCTGTTCCATGTTCTTTTGGTGTGATTGGATAATCATGACTTTCACTCACTACTTCAATGTTCGTGATCCCGATCTCATAGCCAAATTTAGAACGGCTATCTTCACGAATCTCACCTGTCACAAGGATCGATGTTTCTTGAGAAAGATTTTTTGCCATTTGGAAAACTTCCTCAGGCACTTCGCTTTTTACGACAACTCCTTGGAAGAATGCTGTCCCATCTCGTAATTGTAAAAAGGCGATTTTCCCACTTGAACGCTTATTAGCGACCCAAGCACCGATCGTTACTGTTTCGCCTACATGTTTTTTTGAATCGATGATTTGAATTTGTTCCACGTAAAATTCTCCTTTGTCCTATAATAATTTCTATTCGTTTTGACTTTTACTCTCAATAAAACGTTGGATTCGTCGGATTCCTTCTTCTAACGTTGCTAGATTCGCCGCATAACTCAAACGAACATTTTCCGGTGCGCCGAAACCTTCACCTGTAACTAGAGCAACCCCTGCTTCTTCTAGTAGATCTTCGACCCACGGCGTCACTTGTTCATAGCCACATATCGCTAACGTTTCTTTCACATTCGGAAACAAGTAAAATGCGCCTTGTGGTCTTTTGACCGACACCCCGGGCAAATCAGCAACAAGCGGAAATACGATGTCTAGACGTTCTTCAAATGCTTTGCGCATCTCTTCAACGGTATCTTGTTCCCCTTGTAATGCTTCAACAGCCGCATATTGACTGACTGCAGTTGGGTTACTAGTTGATTGTGATGCAATCGCAATCATCCCATCAATGATTTTTTGATCGCCGACCGCGTATCCGATACGCCAGCCTGTCATTGCATAGGTTTTTGATACACCGTTGATGATTATCGTCTGTTCACGTATTGCTTTTGAAATCGTTGCAATTGGAGTAAACTCATTGTCATTATAAACTAATCGGCCATAAATATCATCAGCAACTATTAAAATATCGTTTTTTACTGCCCATTCACCTATAACTTGTAGTTCTTCTTTTGTATAGATCATCCCTGTCGGATTAGAAGGAGAATTGATAATGACTGCTTTTGTCTTGGAAGAACGTGCTTGTTCCAATTGTTCGAGGGTCACTTTGAAATCATTGACTTCTTGACCAGTGACAAAAACAGGGACACCTTCTGCTAACTTGACTTGTTCACCATAGCTCACCCAATAAGGTACTGGAATGATGACTTCATCTTTTGGATCTAGGATTGTTTGGAATAAGGCATAGAGGGCAAATTTCGCCCCGTCTGTCACAATCGTCTGAGAAGCATCGTAAGTCAAGCCATAATAGGTTTCCAGATACGAAACGATTGCCTGTCTTAATTCTGGAATACCCGCTGTTGGCGTATAATAGCTTGCTTTTCCATTCTTGATGGCTGCGATCGCTGCTTCTTGGATATTTTCAGGTGTAGCAAAATCAGGCTCTCCTACGGTCAAACTGATAATGTCTTTCCCTTGTGCTTTCAATGCCTTTGCTTTTGCTGCAGTTGCTAGTGTTACGGAAGGCTCTAAGCGTTCCACTCTTTTTGACTGTTTCATCCAATCTATCCTTTCATCCGTCTTTTCTATACCCCGCTAATGACTTTGACTTCCTCTCCCGTTTTAAAAGAAAGTAAATAATAATTCAACTGGTCATCTGACGTTTTGGTAATGACTTCCCATACCGGTTCATCTTTGTACATCCCTAAGGAAGCTTTTTCCACTTGTTGATCGGGATGTTGTTTGCTGATTTCTTGGCGGGCAGCTTCTTCGGTCAAGCCTGCTTTTTGTTCTAACACTTTCACACGCTCACCCGATTTAGGTATGATCACTGCAATATCTTGTCCTTTATCATTTTGGCCTGTTAATGAAAAATAAGTGGCTTCCCGAGTAAACCAATAGAATTGGTCCACTTCCTCAAGATTTGCATATTGTTCAGCTAGTTTTGTCGCCTCTTGTTTCGCTTGCGTCATTGGGCGTGTCGCACGCAGATAAAAAATCGTGCTGATCACGATTACTGCTAATAAAGCGATGATCAAGCCCAGCAAGATGCGATTGATCGTATGTTCTTTGTTTGTCTGATTCTTCAAGGACTGTCGCTCCTTCTTTTTTCATTGATGTCCATTATAACAGATTTCGAGGTGAAAATAGTCCTCGATTATGGCTTAATTTCTTCGTTTTTGTTTAAGAAATCATGGATATCCTCACAAATTTGTTCAAAAGGCGCCTCTTGGACAGGCATCTTTTTAGGCAAGGCATGAATGATCCTCGCGCCATATTTTGCGGTCACTAATCGTCGATCTAAAATCAGCAAGACACCTTTGTCCGTTTCCGAACGAATCAAACGACCTAAAGCTTGTCTGACCTTCAGTGCTGCCTTGGGTAAGGATTCTTGATAAAAAGGGTTGATGCCTTCCGATTCCAAATACGCATTTCTCGCTTTGACCATTGGACGTTGTGGATGATCGAATGGCAACCGCGTAATGACGACTAGCTGTAACGCATCTCCTGGCAGGTCGACGCCTTCCCAAAAACTATCTGCGCCGAATAGCACGCTCATATCAGAAAGAACAAAACGCTTCAATAGTTTCTCACGACTGCCACCGATTCCTTGAGCTAAAATCTCTCTTCCTTGTTCAAGCATTGTCAAATGCATTCGTTGATACACCTTTTGTAAAACATCATGAGAAGTAAACAAAACTAGGATCGGTCTTTTTTCTTGTCTGATCAACTGGTATAACACATCCGTTAGATAGTCGACATACGTTGTACCACTTAATTGATTGATCTCTGGTGCTTCTTTTGGCACGAAGATCCGTGCTTGTTTTTCGTAATCATAAGGAGAGGCAATGACTTTCAGCGGAGTACCTTCAATTCCTAATCGTTTCGCCAAATATTGACGATCTGGGCCCACTTTCAATGTCCCTCCTATATATAAAATCCGTTCATAGCGCTGATACCAAACTGTATTGGGAATCAGTGCGGCAGTAAAATCGTGGAGATGGAACATCGTCTGCTGAGGGGTGGCACCCGGAACAAACCAATGGACTAAACTTTCTTGCCAATTCTCCAACCATTCTTCCATAAAACTTGCTTGTTGATCTAAACGTTCAAACAAAGCATACAGACTTGCAAGATCGACACGCATTTGCTTCGTCCAACTTTCTTGAAGCACCTCTAAGCCTGAACGGATCCTGTACTGTAATTCCTTTATTTCTTGGTAAAAAAGATGAAGATGGTCAATGGCTGTACTTGCTTCAAAAGATAATTTATCTAAGTCCTCTTTCGTGATCATGACTTCTTCCGGATAAGTTTGTCTTTTTTGTTGAGGTATGATCTCAAGTAACCCTTCAGCTAAACAAAGCTGTGCCTCACGAAGCGCAGACAACTCTTCTTTGTAGATATCAAGCCAGCGCTGCCCCTCATGATTGGCTGGAAGATAGCCTTTGAAGCGATCGAACAAACGATCAGGTTCTTCGAATAATTGTACTTCCTTGTTAAAATAGCTCAAACTGAATCGTTGATCATTGACTTTTTCAGCAATCTCAGGTAAATGATGTGCTTCATCGATCAATAAATAAGGACTTTCAGGCAACAACGGTGTCTTTCTTTGTGTTTCTTGGACTAAAAAAGCATGGTTGACGATCAAGAAGTTACTTTGCTTGATTTGTCGATGCAAAAATCGAATAAAATCTTGTTCATAGAACGCTTGTTTTTTCGCTAAAAAGTCAAGCCCGCGATGCGAAACATCTGTAAAAAAGGCATGATTCAAATTCGTTAGATGCAATTCATCTAAATCTCCTGTTTTCGTCTGCGTCAGCCAGACAAGAACTGTCATTTGATAGAGTGCATATTGTTTTTGCTCCTTTGGCTCAAGGAGTGTGGCTTTGAACCGTTGCAAATCGAGATAATGGCGGTAGCTTTTGATAATCGTCGCTTGGATCGGTTGGTCGAATAATTGATTCAACAAAGGAATATCTTTTTCCATGATCTGCTCTTGTAAAACAAGCGATACCGTACTGATCACTGCCGGCTTCTCCGGTGTGGCCAGATAGCTAAGAGGCAATAGATAGCCAATCGTCTTGCCCATACCAGTCGCTGCTTCGATCATCAAATTTTTCGATTCATCTTTGGTAAAATGATCATAGACAACATTCATCAAACGATTTTGTTCTTTACGATACATCAACGTTTTTCCAAATATTTTCTCTTTCGCTTGTTTTTTTCTTGGATAATCTTTATGACCATAGTAAACTTCTGAAAACAGTTCGACTTCTTTTTTTTGTAAGGCGATTCCCTCGATGATTTCCAGTTCATCTGATAAAGGTGGGGGCTGCTTTCTCAGTTCGTCGGTGGTTTGTTCGATGAATAATCTAGTATCCATCCCTGTATGATTGCTCAGTTTCACGATCTGTTCAAGCGTCACTAAAGGTAACTGACGCATCCGTTCTTCAATCAGTAGAAGCAACTGTGCTGTCACTTCCGCATCGCTATCTGCCTGATGGGGATTATCGTGGATAAACCCCAGACTTTCCGACAAATCAGCTAAACGAAAGCTCGGTTCAGTCGGCAAAAATATCTGGGCCAACTCGACTGTATCGATTCCTGGAATCTGTAATTTAGGTACGCCACAGCGAGTCAATTCATGGTTCAAAAACTGATAATCAAAATAAATATTATGCGCCACGAAGATGGTATCCGCTAGAAGGTTGTAAATCGTTTGTGCTACATCTTCAAAATAGGGTGAACGATGGACACGTTGATTGGTGATCCCTGTCAAATGCTGGATCTGTTTTGAGATTTTTCGCCCAGGGTTGATATCCATCGAATAACGAGAGGTGATCCGCCCATCTTCGATCATGACACATCCAAATTGGATAATGCGATCTTCTTTTGGATTTGTCCCAGTCGTTTCAATATCGACGACTGCATAAGTTTTCGGTTTCAACATATCTTCCTCTTCTCTTCCCTCTAGTCTTCTTTTGAAATTATACTACAAATCACTTGAAAATTCTTAGGAAATCAACCTAAAGCATACGTCTGTTGTTATCTTTGCTACTGAGAGAAACAGTAAGTTTACTTCTCCCCTTCCTTTTCTCGTTATCACTCATCTAACCATGTAAGACGATGTTCTTAGGTGTAGAGAATCAAAGCATATGAAAAGAAAACACAAAAAAGCCCAGACCGCTAGGAACTAGCAGACTGAGCTTTTATTTAGTAGTGGGTTAATTAAGCTTTAACAACGTTAGTTGCTTGAGGGCCACGTTGACCTTCTTCAACATCGAAGTTTACTGTTTGGCCTTCTTCTAAAGTTTTGAATCCATCACCTTGGATAGCTGAGAAATGAACGAATACATCGTTGCCGTTTTCTGCTGTAATGAAACCGAAACCTTTTTCTGAGTTAAACCATTTCACTGTACCTGTTTCCATAATAAAAATCCTCCTTGTGTATCAAACACATATTTTGCAATTACTTGAATGGTGAATATCTGGAAGATGTTTATTTGAAACAAACTACCAAGATTACCGAACAAAAACTACATAGTTATTGTAGCACATTAATTACAGTTTAGCTAGTAAATTTTGAACTTTTTTTATTTTTTTTTTCATTCTTTTGCTTATTTCTCCAAAAAAAACGAACGTTTTTAATTTACGCTTAAAAAAAAATTCACTTTTAAACTTGATGATCTTCTGATCTTTCTCCCCTGAGAAATAAGAAAAAGCCACGAAATCAAATAAATGATCTACATGGCTTTTCCTTTCTTATAAAATGAATGATCAATCGGTTCTAGGTACTGTTCCTAGAGACTAATAACGCAATATCGCGGTCAAACTCTTTTCGTCAGGCGCATCTTTTTGATCCAAGATAAAGACTTGTCCGCCATTGGTGATCACATCATCAGCTAGTTGATTCAACACTTGTCGACGGTCGTACTCTGTTTCTGGGTCTTCACCAAATCCGTCAGCCAGATTAGAGGTTGCGATAAATAAGTGAGAAATCTTTCCCTCTTTCGCTGCTGGCACGATGTCCACTAGTTGATCCAAGAATTTTTTATCTAACAATTGATTGTAGCTACTTGCTTCCTTCGCTGCCAGTTCATCCGAAAGTTTCTTCGCACCTGCTTCGATATCTTTTAAAGATAATTGGGCAGGTGAAGCTGAGATCGCCACATCCGAACGGTAATAAGGGTTTTTCGCCACTTTTTTGAACATTGTTTGATTTTCAGGCAAAGCATACAAGTACACAGGCCATTTTTCAGGATTATCCAAGCTGTCTTTAAGAAATTCATCGACCGCTTGGTAATAATTGATCCAGTCAATTTCAACTTCTTCGTCTTTAGGATTCACCCCATGGAATGTTGAGCCTTCACTACCATTTGACGAGTAGTTGATACCTCCACCTGTCAACTCAGATCCTAAAGCTGTCACCACATCTGTAGGTGCTCCTTCGGGTAGATCAACTTCTTTTACTTGTTTGTTGCTTACTTCGTAAAGCTTCATTGAATCACGATTCAATCCCAGTAAATAATACGAGTAGTTAAAATGTCCATTTTTAATGATCGCTAATAAATAAGGTTGGTCACTTACATAATATTGATCATCTACTGCAATGCTCAAACGATGAACAATGGTACTTTCAGGAGACAAGATCACCGCGACACTCGCAGTGGCACTGCGCCAAAATGAAGCATCTTCTAGTAGTTGATCGATTTTTTTTTGAAAATTCGACCAATCATGCTCCGCATATTTCTTTTCAAAACGTTTTTTTGCTTCTTTTGCAAAGTTCTTGAATTTGATCTGATCTTTTTCCACATCTTGATGTGCAACGTGAGTGTTTAGCATAATAGTAATAAATGGTCCTTTGACACCTTCTGAAGTCAGTTGTGACAGTAACTCTCTATCCTTTTTCGCCATAAACGTACCCCTCCTAAAAATCATTTCTTCAATACTACTAACTAAAGTCTACCACAACCATTTTTATCCATAAAACAAAATGGTCCCTAGACAAAAAATCGTTTACAATCCCATCTCTGACTAAGGATTGTTTTCTTCAACTATTCTTCAAAATTTCATCAATGATTCGTTACATTTCACAGCGAAATTATTCATACCTAACTGCTAACATAGAGAAAAGTAGAAATCGAGGTGTTTATATGCAATTATTGATGATATTTAGTTTACTATGTATGACTGCTCTATTTGTATTCACTGCCTTTCGTCTAAATGAACCCGAGGCTCAACCTGTACGAGTCAAAAAGAATCAACGCTAACTATCCTCTTGTGTTCGTTTGGTTTATCTAAAGTTTTTTTCAGAAAGATTGAAACTACGCACACTCTCTGATAAAATTTTAATTTGTAGCAAATCAAATTAGAAAACAAGGAGATTGGACATGGGCACTAAGAAAAAACATTTCGCTTTACTGTTGGCAACGCTTCTTTTAACGTTAGGATCATTCTTGCCAACTTTATCCGTACAGGCCGATGAAGCATTTTCTGTGAATTCCCAAGCAGCATTTGCTGTGGACGCAACAAGCGGAAAAATTTTATACGACCAAGACGGAGAAAAAACAATGGGGATCGCGTCAATCTCAAAAATCATCGGGTTGTACATCGTACTTGACCAAGTCAAAGAAGGAAAATTATCCTGGGATGATGAAGTGGCAATCTCCGATTATGCTGAAACATTAAGCATTGCACCTAATTTATCGAATGTTCCCTTACATAAGGAGAATACCTATACTGTAAAAGAACTTTTTGACTCTGCCTTTATCCAATCAGCCAACGCATCAATGGTCGCTTTAGCTGAAAAGATCTCTGGTAGTGAAACAGCATTTCTGACTGTCATGAATGACCAGTTAAAAGAATGGGGCATTGAAAATGCAACGATCGTCAATGTTTCTGGGTTGAACAATGTTTACCTCGGCGCAAATCGTCCAGAAGGTACTGGCGAAGCAGATGAAAATCAAATGTCCGCAAAAGACGTAGCGATCATCGCACGTCACCTGTTACTCGATTTTCCTGAGGTACTAGAAGTGACGAGTACTGCAACAAAAATGTTTGGTGAAAACACACAATCGCCGGTTGAAATGGTCAATTGGAATTGGATGCTTCCAGGTTTTATCAACTTCAAAGAAGGCGTTGATGGACTAAAAACTGGAACAACTGATTTTGCTGGTGCTTGTTTTGTCGGTACCATCGAACGAGACGGCAAACGCATCATTACAGTCATATTGAATGCGGAAGGTCATGAGCAAAACCCAAGCGTTCGGTTCACCGAAACGGCTCGCTTGATGGATTATTGCTATGATAACTGGTCAGTCAAAGAAATCGGTAAAGCAAACGCAAGCATTCCTTCACTCAAATCGATCGATGTGAAAAACGGAAAAGAAACTTCTGTCAATGTCGTACTAAAAAGCCCAGTCAGTGTCTGGGTCAGAAATGATATGGATACGGGTCAATTGACGATCACACCTAAGATCGATGAGACAAAAGTAAAGGATAATGAACTTGAAGCACCGATCGTTAGAGGCACAAAGGTTGGCACAGCCACTATCACTTTAGCTGATGATCAATTAGGGTACTTAGAAGATGGTGCCTCTCCAAGCACAGACATCATCACTGCTAGTTCGGTTGAAAAAGCGAATATCTTTGTGATCGGCTGGCGCAATGTCACTAATTTTTTCAGTAATCTATTCTAAATAAACATTCCAAATAGTTACATCCACTCCTTACCCAAACAGTAAATGCTGGCTCTTCTTCACGAATCGACGAGACGCTATCAACCTTTACTGTTTGGGTATTTTTCTGCTTCTTACAGAAAATAAATGTATTTTCTATTTTTTCTTTTTTTTATAACAGCATTTTTACAAATTTTTCGTTATACTGTAGATGGTAGATTGTTACTTGTAGGGTTGGTCTATGAGAGGCGAGTAACACTATCAGTTCGTGTTGAATAATCATCACTAGTCTGCTAATCAGCTGTTTCCTTTTCATTCGCAGTGATGACTCCACGATTAGAAAAAGGAGTTGGTATTATGAATTTAACAAGAGATTTGATTTTTTCGATTCTCTATATCGTAGGGATGGTTGGGATCATCACCTGGCGCAGGAAACAAAAAGATCCCGCGTTATTCTTTTATTGTGGTACTTGGACATTCACATTGATGCTTACGTACTTCGTTGTATTAGAGATTTTTTATGCGAGTTTTTATTTCTTGATCCCTCTCGCTTTTTTCAGTATCTTTGCTTTTTTTTACTTTACCGAAAAAAGGCGACTACTGAATGGTTTGATCTTCAATTTATTTTTGATTAGTTTCGGCGCTTATTTATTACTCTTACTTTTTGAGACGCAGAATATCTTTATTGGTGGGATTTTTGCTTTGATTGCAGTACCAGCTTTTTTGATTTTACTATTTGGCATATATATTTTGGTCGTCTTTCTCATTTGGAATGGCATCATCGTCTTAAAAAGAGAATCACGTTCACTAGCTAATCTTTTGACTTTACTGCTAGGGATTGCCTTAACGCTATATTTAATTGCCACTGTATTTTTAATCAACTACTTACCAGCGTGGATCAATGTTCTTCTTTCTGGTATAGCAGTCATCTTGATTTATCTGTTTATTGTCTTCTATAATTTTATGACTGTCTCTTTCTTATATCAGTTCAACCGACCACGTTACAACCAGAATTATATTATCGTGTTAGGCGCAGGCCTGATCAACGGGGAACGTGTTTCTCCCCTCCTAGCCAAACGGATCGACAAAGCAATTGCTTTTTATTGGGCCCAGAGTCATGCTACGCTCAATCCACCGATTCTTTTGATGTCTGGTGGTCAAGGTGCAGATGAAAAGTTACCAGAAGCAATTGCCATGAAAAACTATGCCTTAGAAAAAGGGATTCCGGAGCGGGACATTTTAGTTGAAACAAATTCAACAACCACTTTAGAAAATATGCGTTTCTCCAAAGAATTAATGGATCGTGAATCTGGCGGTGGCGCTTATCGTGCGATTTTCAGTTCAAATAATTACCACATTTTCCGTGCAGGACTCTTTGCGAAGCAAGCACAGTTAAAAGCCAATGGCATTGGTGCAAAAACAGCCTTTTATTATTTGCCAAATGCTTTTCTTAGAGAATATATCGCGATCTTGATGTTGCATAAAAAACGTCACATGATCGTATGTGGTATCATCCTTGGCCTGACTGCATTGTTAGCTTTGATCACCCTTATTGCCTAAAAAAAGAAGTTGCGTTTCATGCAACTTCTTTTTTTCTTTCAATCAGTAAACTATTCTCTCTGATCATTATTCATTGGTAAAAATAAAATCCCTTTTTTGATCATTACTTTTTGTGCGGAATAGATTCCGTTATTTCCCGAACACATGAAACTGATCAAACAAATCATAAAAAAGAAACTAGCTGCTTCTCCTCCAAATAATTCGATGCCCATGACAAAACAAGCAATGGGTGTATTCGTCGCTCCAGAAAACACACCGATAAATCCTAATGCAGCTAGAAAAGGAATCGAAACATGCAGGATGGGCGCTAAAGTTGCCCCTAGAGTTGCACCAATCTCAAACAAAGGGGTCACTTCCCCACCTTGATAGCCAGCGCCTAAAGAAAGGACAGTAAATCCTAACTTACCGATAAAATCATAGGCATGTGCTTTTCCGGCAAACGCATCTTGCAATAAAGGCAAGCTAAGTCCTAAGTAGCGTTGTGTTTGTAAAATCATTGCCACAACTACGACAATTCCTCCACCTATAAAATTTCTAGTGATTGGATGTTTGAACCATTTCAGATACCACTTTTTCAAAAAGACGATTGAACGACTAAAAACCCAACCAATAATCCCAAAAGCGATACCCGCCACCATCAGTTTGCCAAAGAGTGCAGGACTCCACCCTGGAATTTCTCCCATCTTATAATGGATATGTGTGACACCAATCCTTTCGGTTACGAAGTTAGCAAATAAAGCAGCAAAAAAGCTGGGAAAGATCGCTTCTGTACGCATCTTTCCGATTGCTAGTACTTCAAGTCCAAACAATGTGCCTGCTAAAGGTGTCCCAAACACTGAACTAAATCCTGCACTGATCCCACTGATGACCAGCACCTCTCGCTCGATAGGACTCAATTTTAATCCCCTTGCTAGATTTTCAGCTAAAGCGCCACCCATTTGGACTGCTGTTCCTTCTCGACCGACAGAACCGCCAAAAAGATGCGTCGTGATCGTACCGAAAAGCGTTAAAGGAATCAATCGGAGCGGGATTTTTTCTTCCCCACCATTCCCTTGATCAATGACCAGATTATTCCCACGACTAGCATTCCCACCGTATCGTTGATAAAGAAACGCAAATAATGCCCCACTGACAGGTAATAGATACAATAACCAAGTATGTGCTTCTCGTAAATCCGTCACCACAGTTAAGCTATTTAGAAAAAAAGCGGAAAGTCCTCCCATTAGTACGCCTAAACAAGCAGTGATCACTAACCATTTCACCATATATGTCCCTATTTTGAATGGACTAAGTAACCGTTGATCCATTTTTCTATTCCTCCCCACAAAAAAAGCCTACTAAAAAAACGGATTCTCCGATTTTTAGTAGGCGTCATTAGTCATCTATCGATCGACATTTAAAGGCGAACACCATCACCTATTCATTTACAGAAAGTTTATCATACATTCTCAAGAAAAACAATGGCGCTATTTTTCTTTCTTCACGATGTCTGTAAATTCATAAAATGGTGCCAGCTTTACTAGTTGCTGATTGCACTGATCACTATCATGACAAATGTAATTTCCTTTTTTAGTATACGTGCCATCTGATCCTGATTTTGTCGTGGAAAGAAACATCGAAACACTCGAAGTCTTATGGCAAATCGCGCATACTCCTTTGATGATCGTCGGAGAAAGTGTGCCATGGACACCTTGTAGCCGCTCATCTGCATAATAAAGCAGATATTTCTTCTGTGTTCCTGGATCATTCCAGCCCACATAAGTATGCTCTTTAAGATCCAATGTTTGCCAATCTGGGTGTTTCAACTTTTTTACTTTTCGGAATATTTTTTCCACTTGGATTTTTGATGGTTGCTTGAATGGCGCAACATGTTCTTTTAAACGTTCGAGCAATTCTGTCGCTTTTTCTTTTTTCAAGTTTGTATCCATAACTTGCTTCACAAATGGTTCAACTAAGGCGATTACTTGTGGATCATTTTCTACTACCTCATTGATTCTTTCTGTGGCTAATGCTTGAACGGTTGCGACAGTTTTTTTATCATTCACTGAATGATAGACATTTAACAGTTGCTCGATTTCTCGTTTGATAAAGAAATATTGATACGTTTTGATTGTTGTTTCCATGATTTTTTGAGTCCTTTCTTCTTTCAAAAGTAGCTACTTTGAAGAAAAAAGAGTCCTTCAACAAAGTTAGCTTAATAACTGAAGTCCTTGAACTCTGCTAAATAAGATACGTATGGCATCTTATCATCACCCCCTTTATGCTTTTTTCATCTATGTACATTCACCTAATAAAGAGTTAACCTTATAAATCTTATTTCGTCAACTACTTTCGCAAAAAAAAACAGTCAAAGGTTTCCCATGATCGGGACCTTCGACTGTTTCCGTTCGGCTGGTCAAATAGTTAGATCGACTGTTCTTTTCCAAAATATCGTTGCCATTTTTGTTTCATTGTATCCGTTACTGGTTGCGCCGCTTCTTTCACTGCACAATACTTGTCAACAAATGTCACAATATAGCTTTCTTTGTATTTTGGTGGAGCGATCGTTGCTCCCCACATATGTTTCAAGATGATGTCGCGCTCTAAATCAGAAAGTTCAGTAATCTTTTCTGCATTTTTCACAGCGATCCTAGGATGCACATACGCATGTGTGCCTTCATCAAATTTTGTTGTACGCCAGTCATAATAGAATAGGTCATGTAAAAGTCCTGCACGTGCAGTAGCTCTTGCATCTCCACCCCATTTTTTTGCTAATTTGTAACTGTAATAAGAAACACTGATTGAGTGTTCCAATCTTGTCGAATGTACATGTTGGATATAATCAGCTAATTTTTGTACTGCTTCTGTTTCTAATAGATCTTCGATATAAGACATGTATTCTTCGTCTTCACGCCATTTTTCTGTCATAATTTTCGATCTGCCACCTTTTTGAATTTCATTTATCGTTGAAATTGTACATAGTATATCATTCATGTTCGGAATATTCTAGTGAGGTTGATTAAAAATCCAAAAAGCTTAATAGTTCCTTAATCAAGAAGAAAGATGATACAACAATATGCCGGTAGCTACGCCGACATTCAATGACTCAGCATGGCCATTCATCGGGATGTAGATATTTTTATCAGTTAGCGCCAATAATTCTGATCGCACCCCTTGCCCTTCATTTCCCATAATGATCGTATAATTTTTTGTTGGTACGACGGTTGGAAGAGAAACAGCTTCTTCATTGAGTTCTGTTCCGTATATCGCAAATCCTTTTTCTTTCAATTCAGGAATGAGCGCGTCTAACTCTTGTGAGATAACTGGTAAATGGTAATTGCTTCCCTGCATGCTTCTTAAAACTTTGGTGCTATAAATATCAGC
Organism: Enterococcus sp. AZ095b; assembly: GCF_051714725.1. NCBI lineage: Bacteria > Bacillati > Bacillota > Bacilli > Lactobacillales > Enterococcaceae > Enterococcus > Enterococcus sp. AZ095b. The sequence continues at coordinate 2,006,247 of NZ_JBIOSL010000001.1, forward strand.
TGAGCCTTTCCCTAAGATCACACCTGCTAAACCAAACGCATCTGCTGTTCGGATCATCGTTCCGACATTTCCAGGATCTTGGACATTGTCTAAAAGCAACCAGCCTCCTGTATCTATTGACACTTGGCTAACTTCTAGCGGCATCACTGCCACGATTCCTTGTGGTGTTGGTAGATCAGAGATCACCGCCATCACCTCATCAGTGACTAAAAAGCAATCCAATGCGTGTTGTTCGACCCATGTCCCCCATTCTGACCAGCCTCGTTCTGTCAGAAAGATCTCTTTAGGTATGACTTTGGCATTCACAGCTTCTTCGATCAAGTGAAACCCTTCAAGCAGGTACTCCTGTCCTTCTTCGCGGTGCTTCTTTTTATGTAATTTTTTTATTTCTTTGATTCTAGGATTTTTTGCTGATTGAATTTTTTTCACGTTTTCCACCTCACTTTATTATAGCATGGAATCAATCGTTGGGCTTGTTAGTTTTATAAAAAATCGTTATCATAAATTTATCAAATAGAGGAAAGAGTGGTGCTTCAAATGAAAAAAGTTAAAATGAATGTGCAAGGGCGTGTCCAAGGTGTAGGTTTTCGTTATATGACAAAAATAGTAGCTGATCAATTGGGCGTGACAGGAACAGTTAAAAACGAAGAAGATGGTTCGGTGACGATCGAAGCCGCTGGTGAGGAGGAAACCATCGATCAGTTCATCAAAGAAGTCAAGCTATCCCCTAGTCCCAGTGGCCGTGTCCAATATGTCGACTTGCAAGAACATCCGATGATGGAAGAACGAAAGAAATTTGATGTGATCGGCTAAATGTTTCTTCTTGAAAGCACATATGAAGAAAGTCGTTGTTGCCATCTACTGGAAGATGATCGTTTCAATTCTCTGTTCTTTTATGTGCGCTTCCCTGTCCTTCCCATGATCGGTTAAACTTAAGGGAATTATTTGAATTTTCTATGAAGTTCATTGAATTATTCTCATATTTTTAGTATAGTTAAGCTTGTGTAAAAATTTTAAAAGAGGAAGTATTTTATGAATAAATGGAAAAATTGGTTACTAGGTTCTGGTCTTGTAACACTCTTACTTTTCTTATCTGGTTGTGTCAGAATGGATGCTGAAGGAAACCCTGATACATCTGGAATCGTCTATCGCGTATTAGTACAACCTATGGGACAAGCGATTACATATCTCGTGCAGAATTTCAACTGGTCATACGGTTGGGCTGTTATCTTGATGACTGTGATCGTACGAATCATCATTTTACCTTTAGGAATCAGTCAATCGAAAAAGACAATGATCCAATCTGAAAAAATGCAAGCATTGAAACCTCAAGTCAGTGCCGCCCAAGAAAAACTAAAAGCGGCAACGACCCGAGAAGAACAAATGGCTGCACAAGCAGAAATGCAACAAGTGTATCGCGAAAATGGGTTAAGTATGACTGGTGGAATCGGTTGTTTACCTTTATTGATCCAAATGCCGATCTTCTCAGCGCTGTACTTTACTGCTCGCTATACAGAAGGTATCCGTGAATCGACTTTTTATGGTATCGACTTAGGAAATCCAAGTTTAGTCTTAGTTGCGATTGCCGGGATTGCTTACCTAATTCAAGGGTACATCTCAACGATCGGTATTCCTGAAGAACAGAAAAAAACGATGCGCACCATGTTGATCGTTTCACCTGCGATGATCGTCTTCATGTCGATCAGTGCTCCTGCAGGAGTGACCCTTTACTGGGTAGTCGGTGGTATCTTTAGTTGTCTACAAACATTTATCACCAATGTGATCATGAAGCCACGCTTAAAAGCTCAAGTCGCAGAAGAATTGAAACAAAATCCACCGAAACAAGTCGTGACACCTCGAAAAGATGTGACACCTGAAGAAGCGACGAAACCAACGAAAAAAATCAATACACAAGCAACCAAGAAAAATGCTAACGGTCGAAATGCCGGTAAACAGCAACGTAAAAAATAAAAGGTTTGGGATGTTCGCATCCCAAACCTTTTTTGTTTCAAGCTTTTACTTGATCCGTCTTATTTTGTAATGATTTGATCCAGACTAGCAATACTTAATGCCATATCAGCAATTTGTTGCAACTGTGCTAAACGGTTGTTACGGACAGCTTCATCTTCGACCATGACCATCGTTTGATCAAAATACTGATCGATAACTGGTCTTAAGCTGACTAATTGCTCATAGTTCTCTTTAAGTGTACGTTCCGCAAACTGAGCTTTCACTTTCTCAACTGCTTCGTACAATGCTTGCTCTGCTTCATTTTCAAACAGGCTTGTATCAATCTCATTCGTTGTTCTTTCGGCTTTTTTCGCTAGGTTCATCACACGCGTCAAAGCTTCCATCGATGGTTTGAAGTTTTCATCTTGCAAACGTTCCTTCAACAGACGTGCAGCTGCAAAAACGGTTGTCAAATTACTTTCCTTCGCATTCAAGACAGCATCGATCACATCGTGGCGAATGGCTTTTGTCATCAATCGTTGGCGCAAACGACCTTTGATAAAGTCGATTACATCAGTTCCTTGAACGAAAGCTAACCCGAAACGCTCTTGATTTTCATTGATTGCAGCATTCACTTCTTGTTGTAATTGTGCCAATGGGAAAGCCCATTGTTTTGCTTCAATGATCCGAACGATACCATATGCTTGACGACGTAATGCGTAAGGGTCGTTTGAACCACTTGGCACCATTCCTACAGTAAAGAAAGAGAAAATACTATCTAATTTATCGGCAATGGCTAAGACTGCACCAATCGTCGTTTCTGGCAATTCACCTTCACTAGCGATCGGTAAATAATGTTCACGGATCGCTGTCGCAACCGCTGGATCTTCTCCATGCAACAACGCATATTTTTCACCCATGATTCCTTGAAGTTCTGGAAATTCTCCAACCATGTTCGTCACTAGGTCAAACTTATAGATTTCGCCGGTACGTTGTAATGCAGCTAGTTCTTCCCCCGATAAACCGACAGATTTACCGATAACAGATGCAATCACTTGCACACGTTGCATTTTTTCATAAATACTACCGATCTTTTCATGGAAAGTCACTGATTTCAACTTATTGACATAATGCTCGATTGGGAATTTTTTGTCTTCATTGTAAAAGAATTCCGCATCTTCTAAACGCGCAGTCAGTACTTTTTGGTTCCCACGAATAACGTTATCTAGCTTCACACGATCGCCATTTCGTACAGCGATAAAATGTGGTAAGAGTTGACCTTCGGCATTTCGAACATCAAAATAACGTTGGTGTTCCTTCATGGAAGTCACGAGTACTTCTTCCGGTACAGATAGATATTTTTCTTCAAAATCACCAGCAAAGACAGTTGGATACTCCACTAGATTATTGACTTCTTCAAGTAGGTCTTCATCAAAATCGATGTGCCAATCATTTTTTGTTGATAATTGAGTCGCTTGTTCCATGATCATTGCTCTTCTCTTTTGTGGCGAAGCAACTACAAATTGTTCAGATAGCTTTTCTTCGTATTCTGCTGGATGAGCAAATGTCACATCTTCACCTAAGAAACGATGCCCACGAGAAGTACGTCCAGTTTTCACATCTAAAAATTCAAACGGGATAACTTCTTCTCCAAATAGTGCCACGATCCAATGAATCGGGCGAATATATTCAAAGTCAAAAGAAGACCAGTGCATTGTCACAGGGAATGTCATGCTTTTAATCACATCGATCAATCCTGTCAAGACTTCGATTGCTGGTTTTCCTTGAGTATATTTCGTCACATAGACATATTCCACACCTTTGATTTCTCGGAAGGTGATATCGTCTGTCGTCAATCCTTGCCCACGAACAAATCCTTGAGCTGCTTTCGACCAGTTTCCTTCAGCATCTAATGCGATTTTTTTCGCTGGTCCTTTCACTTCTTCTTCACTGTCAGCCTGACGTTCTGGTACATTTGTTACTTTGATCGCCAAACGTCTCGGAGTAGAGAATGTCTCGATTGCATCGTAAGTCAATTGATTGTCCGTTAAAAACGCTGCTGTTTTTTCTTCTAATTGTTTCATGCTTGGTGTCACAACATGCGCTGGCATTTCTTCCAAGCCAATTTCTAATAATAAGTCCTTTGCCATCTTATTCACCTTCCTTAACAGTCGTTGGATTTTCTGATTGATTATTTAGCAATGGGAATCCAAGTTTTTCACGTTCTGCAACAAAGATTTTCGCCACAGATTTCGCCATGTTACGAATGCGAGCCAAGTAGCCAGCACGTTCAGTCACAGATACTGCACCACGAGCATCTAATAGATTGAAGGTGTGACTACATTTTAAAATGTAATCATATGCTGGATGGACCAGATTTTCTTCAATACAACGTTTCGCTTCTTTTTCAAAACGATCAAAATTACTTAATAATAATTCTTGATCACTCACTTCAAATGAATATTTTGAGTGTTCATATTCAGGCTGTTTGAAGATCTCACCATATTTGACACCTGCTGACCATTCAAGATCATACACACTTTCCACTTCTTGGATATAAGAAGCTAAGCGCTCTAACCCATAAGTGATTTCTGAAGTGACTGGTTTACATGGCAAACCGCCGACTTGTTGGAAGTACGTAAATTGCGTGATTTCCATGCCATCTAACCAGACTTCCCAACCAACACCGGCACAACCCATCGAAGGGTTCTCCCAGTTGTCCTCAACAAAGCGGATATCATGTTCTAACGGATCGATCCCTAACAAACGCAAGCTTTCCAAGTAAAGTTCTTGGATATTTTCTGGTGATGGCTTCATCACCACTTGGAATTGATGGTGTTGATATAACCGGTTAGGATTCTCACCATAACGACCATCAGCTGGTCGACGTGATGGCTCAACGTAAGCGGCATTCCAAGGTTCTGGACCGATTGCTCGTAAAAACGTGTAAGGGCTCATTGTACCTGCCCCTTTTTCTGTATCGTATGCTTGCATCAGCATACAACCGTTCGATGACCAAAATTTTTGTAATGTCAAAATCATTTCTTGAACTGTTTGCTTCTTACTCATATAATTACCCCTTTCATCTTAACCAAGAATCAAAAATAGTAACAAAAAAAGTCCCTATGTTTGCGTAAACAAACATAGGGACGAATATCTTCGCGGTTCCACCCTACTTCCGAGCGACTCGGCAGCTTCGTTGATCGTACTCACAAGTGCCTCTTCAAAAACCGTTAGCATTCGGCTCACACTCTCCCGAACTCGCTTGTGCCACTTGATTTTCTACTGATCTTGATCATCGTACGTATGTGATTATTGAATATCCTTTATAAATGACATTCGTCTATTGAAAAAACAATAGTTACTATCTAGGCTTTATAATAGACGTTAACCAAGTACTTTGTCAAATATTTTTGAAAAAAATCCATTGTTTCAAACATTTTTTCATTCTTCTGCAGGATTTTCCTTCGTTGCCTCATTGGTCGGTTTCATGATATGTTCCCAACTTTTCATTTGATCAATAAACTTTTTACTTTTCAAATGGATGCCTACGTATTCTTCATATAACAGATCAATCAATTGGCGAATCTTTTGTTTGGTTTCTTCTTTGAGGTCGATCCCGCTGATGCGATCATACGAGATTGCTGAGAAGAGCCGTACGAAGTGAACTGCACGTGGGTCCGCGTGATACCGATAATGATCTAACTCCCAGTGATTTTCACATAAGACGCCACCATATTTGGATGAATAATCAAATTTTCCTTGCGTCTTTCCACACACTGCACAGTGGGTCCAAACTGGCGAGATCCCGAAACGTTGCAATAATTGAATCTCAAAAATATTCGTAATGATCTCTGGGTCATCTCCTTGATCCATGCGTTGCAATGCTTGGTGTGTGAATTGAAATAGATTCGGATCATATTGCCGATCCTCGATCGCCGCATCCACTAAGTTCAACAAATAAGTCCCGTAACCGCTAAGAAAAATATCTTCTTGTATCTTACGAAACGAGTGGACATCTTTTACACTGTTAACAAAGGACAAGCCTTCATTATGAAAATGACCAATATAAATTGCTTCCGTAAAAGGCAACAATGCGGGTGCAATCGGTTGATTTTGACGATGGATCCCCTTGACATAAAACATCATTTTTCCTGCCGATTCTGTAAATATCTTGACTAATTTATCTTTTTCCTTGTAGTTGCGACTAGAAAGGATGATTCCTTTTGATTCTGCAAGCTGACTCATCGTCACCCCTCCTCTGACTTTAACGTAAATTGCTTTTTTAAATTGAAAAGAAGGAAAAAGTCATGCGAGCATCCGTGAAGTCGAGACAAAAGTACCTATTACTTTTATTCCAGACTCTTAATTGCTTCCATGACTTAGTTGTCCTCTAACTTCTGTAACTGGATAACCGGTGCTCAAGAGCAACTCTTCAATAGTAAGGCGAAACGTGAAAAAATATGGAAAGCTATTTTCCCACGTTTCGCCTTACTATTCGGAGCTGACCGGCTTTCTCACAACCTTGTTTAATACTCGTCTTGACGATATCCAAAGTCTTGTAAATAGACTCGTTTGTCTCGCCAATCTTTTTGGACTTTTACCCAAAGTTCTAGAAAGACTTTGTCCCCTAGCAGATTCTCAATATCTCTTCGTGCTTTTGTTCCGATGTCTTTCAGCATCTTACCGCCTTTACCGATTATGATTCCTTTTTGACTATCCCGCTCGACAATGATCGTAGCTTGGATATGGATTTTATTATTCTCATTACGTTTCATCGTATCGATGACTACTGCGACTGAATGGGGTACTTCATCTCGTGTCAAAAACAAGACTTTTTCCCGAATCAATTCAGAAACGATAAAATACTCCGGATGGTCAGTGACTTGATCGTCTGGGAAATATTGCGGGCCTTCAGGCATTTCGTCCACTAAGACCTCCATCAAACGTTCGACATTGTTTCCTTCTGTCGCAGAGATCGGAACAACTTGGGCAAACTCCATTTGTGAGGAATAATCTTCAATAATCCCTAATAACTCATCTGGATGGACTTTGTCGATCTTATTGATCACTAAATATACCGGTGATTGGACATTTTTCAAGCGTTCGATGATGAAATCGTCGCCTTTTCCTCTTTTTTGATCGGCGCTGATCATGAACAATACCGCATCAACTTCACGTAAAGCACTATAAGCTGTTTCTACCATAAAATCGCCTAAGCGATGTTTGGGTTTATGGATTCCAGGTGTATCAATAAAGATCAATTGTGCTTCAGGAGTCGTATACACTCCTTGGATCTTATTTCTTGTCGTTTGCGCTTTATCACTCATGATCGCGATTTTTTGACCAACGATCCGATTGAGCAACGTCGATTTACCAACATTTGGTCGTCCGACGATTGCTACAAATCCAGATTTATGTTCTGACATAATTACTCTCCTTTTAATTAAAAAACAGTTGATAGATTTTTGGACCAAATAAGATGATCCCCACGATTACAGCGAAGCAAGCAGTCAATAACACTGCCCCAGCTGCCATATCTTTGATTTTTTTCCCAATGGGATGAAAATGGAAGTCTGTGAACATATCCACTACATTCTCAAACACAGTGTTCATGATTTCGACGATCCATACGAGAAAGACTGAAAGGAGCAACCATAGCCACTCCATTCGATCCAATTGAAAGATGAACCCCATGATCAGAGCAATGATCCCAAGAGCCACATGTTTCTTCATATTTCTTTCTTCATCAAAAACGGTTTTGACTCCTTGTAAAGCAAACTCCACTGACATCAAAAAATGTTTGTTTTTATCTACTTTTTGTTCTTCTTTTTTATCTTTTAAGTCCATAAGCATCTAAAATCTCTTTCTGTAAGCCAAACATTTCCGCTTCATCTTCAGGTGTCATATGGTCGTAGCCGTTGATGTGTAAAAATCCATGGACGGCTAAGAAGCCTAGTTCGCGATCATAGGAGTGACCATATTCTTCAGCTTGTTCTTTTGCCCGATCGATTGAGATCATGATATCTCCCAATACACGAGGTATTGGCTCATCGTCCTCTTCAAAAATCACTGGGATCTCGTCTTCACCTTCATCTTCTAACGCAAAACTGATCACATCTGTTGGTGCGTCTTTGCCACGGTACGTACGATTGATTTCTTGGATAGACGGATTATCCATGAAGGTCACCGACATTTCCGTCTCATCTGATAAAGAAAGTTTTTTTGCCGCAAATTGAAGCAATTCATCAATTTCTTTGATTTTCGTTTCAGATACAGTGTTTGTTTCATCGATAAATGTAATATCCATTAGTCATCGCTTCCTTCTTGCTATTCTTTTTCTTGTTTCATTTTTTCTGCTTCAGACTTCATTTTAGGGTATTTGATCCTTGAGTGGAAGGTACTGCTCAATCCACTCACAAGAGATTTTTCAACTTTGCGGATTTCTTTGAGTGTCAATCCACTATCATCAAGCTGACCATCAGAAATCCGTTCTTCAATCAAATTATGCACAAAAGCTTCGATTTTTTCACTGGTTGGATGATCCATCGCTCGCACAGCGGCTTCGCAACTATCCGCAATATTGACGATCCCAGCTTCCCGTGTTTGCGGTCTAGGGCCAGGGTAACGGAATTGTTCCTCTGTTACTTCGGGATTACGTTCTTTTGCTTTGATATAGAAATAACGCATCAAAGTCGTCCCATGATGTTGCTTGCAGATATCGATCACCATTTGTGGCATATCGTACTCTTCTAAAATCTTCGCACCGTCTGTCACATGCCCAAAAATAATTTGTTTACTATCTTCAGGAAGTAAAAAGTTATGGGGATTTTCCGCACCAGAAGGTAAGTTCTCCACGAAAAAGCTGGCATGTTTGATTTTGCCGATGTCATGGTAATAACAAGCCACACGTGTCAACAATGAACGCCCACCGATTTCAGCAACTGCATTCGCACTCAGATTCGCAACCATCATACTATGATGATACGTTCCCGGTGCTTCTTCTAACAATTGCTTCAATAATGGATGGTTCGGGTTACTCAATTCATTTAGAACGATCACACTGTCGTCATTCACTAATAGCTCAATATAAGGGTGCAGACCAATCGTCAGTAAATACGACAGAAATGCGCCCATGAAGCCACATACAAGTGTTAACCAAGTGGTGCCATCGCTAAAGCTCATGCCTTGATAAACCACTAAAACGACATCCATCAATAACGGAAAGACAACGACCCACATGATTGCTGGGAACCATTGTTCTGAAATACGTTGCCGTTTTAAAATGGCTGCTAAAAAGCCGGCAAATAGGTACGAGACCAAAATCACAGTCAAGAAATTCGTACCGATCGAATTGTAAAAAATGAATAGCGCTGAAACTGCTTGGAATAACGCAGCCATGATACCCGCTCTTCGATTCAAGAAAAAGTTTAAGACAAGCGGTACAAACGCTGCTGGGTAAAGTAACGGAATATACGTCGCTTGCTCTGTTTGAAAGACTTGGAAAAATTTCATCAATAAAATACTGATGGACATCGCTGTTACGTAGAAAAGAATATACTCTGTTCGTTTGAATAGATCTTTATACTGTAGTGAATTGTAGAATAACACACCAATTTGCAATAATACCGCTAGAATCATAGCGACAAGAGGAAAAATCGAAGTAGATTGACTCGTCAAACCTAACAACTCTAATTTTTTCATAGCAGCTGCATCGATTTGATTCCCTTCACGAACAATGATCTCCCCTTGGAAAATCATGACGGGTTGGATGGAGTCACGTGCCTCTTGCTTCAACTCTTCTGTTCGTTTTTCATTTAGCACATCATTCACAACAATGCCCTGATCGACTAAATAGCGGATCATTTCTTGTTGTTCTGCCGAAACATTCAAATACTGGATCTTATCATTTGCTTCTTGTTTGAAATTATCTAAATCACTTTCTCGAACTTGCTTACTCATTTGTTCGTCGATCAATTTCAAGCTTTCATCACGAACCGTCGTAATCTCGCTTTCTGACATATTCATGATCGTTGAGTAAAAACTATTTGGTAATTTTTGGTAGAACGCGACATCATCCGCATTTGAACTTTCGAATATTCGTTTCAATGCGGCTATCCGTTCTTCTACTGTTGGCTTTGGAACATTTTCATCTTCTTTTGCCTTACTGACTTTTTCTTCGTATTGTTTGTCGATCGTGTCATTCGCACGATCGATCAAAACAAACAGTTGATTGATCCGACGATCTTGTTCCGAAGCTAGGTCACTTTGGTAGGTGTACTCAGGTGTCACTGCTTCAGCTGCTAATTTCCTTTTTTGTTCGGTTTCTTCCGTGTTCTCAATCGTTTTATTGGCACGGATACTTTCTTCCGCTACTTGTCCCTCTCTAAAATCATTGGGCTTTTGCTTCACGCTGCTAAACGTGATCCCACACATCAATAGAAAGAAAAGCAATAAGAGAAAAGGTGCTGCAGCTTTCCCTAATTTCGCTTGAAGCTGCTGCAATATTTTGTTCAACATGTGGTAATCCTCCTAAAAAAGCTATTCTTGATGAAGATCCGCTTTTTCATAAGCTTTGATGATTTCTGCCACGACAGGGTGACGAACGACATCACTAGCTTCAAAATTCACAAAATCGATTTTTTTGATTTGTTTGAGTGTTCGTTCTGCATGGATCAATCCACTCATTGTCCCTTTTGGTAAATCGATTTGGCTCGTGTCCCCATTGACGATCATTTTTGACTGATAGCCAAGCCGAGTCAAAAACATTTTCATTTGGGCGACTGTTGTGTTTTGCGCCTCATCCAAAATCACAAAGGCATCATCTAACGTTCTACCACGCATATATGCAAGTGGTGCAATCTCGATGATTCCTCGCTCCATCAAACGATTGGTATGATCCAACCCAAAAATCTGGTACAGTGCATCATAAACTGGTCGTAAATATGGATCGACTTTTTCCTTCAGATCTCCAGGTAAGAATCCAAGATTTTCACCTGCTTCGACGGCTGGACGAGTCAAGATGATTTTTTGGACTTCGCCTTTTTTTAAGGCAGCAATCGCTAATACGACAGCCAAAAATGTTTTCCCAGTACCAGCTGGTCCTACGCCAAAGACCACATCATGTTTGGCGACAGAATCGACGTATTTTTTTTGTCCGCTGTTTTTGACACGGATCGGTTTGCCATTGCGATCTTTGACGATCTCTTGTTCATACATCTCAACAAAATAGTCCAATGTCCCTTTTTGAGCCATTTTCAAGGCAGTGACCACATCAGGCATACTGATATGGATCCCTCGTTTGATCAATTCTTGTAACGTTCGGATGACGGAAGCAGCCAAAGAAATATCGGTTTCTTCCCCGATGATCTGGATCACTTCACCTCTTGTGTGGATCGTCGTTTCAGTTGTTTCTTCGATCAGTTTGATATGTTTATCATGTGACCCTAAAAGCATACTGATATCATCAGTTGCTGTTAATCTAATATCCAAAGAACTAGACGCTTCTGTCAAAAATAGACATCTCCTTTATTTCAAATCGTTCTTACCTATTCTACCATAATCATGAAAAACTATATAGCGAATAAAATGAGACGACTTGAGAAAAAAGTTTTAATTTGGATTACTGAGACAAAACGTTCTTCAACTAAAACAACCTAACCATTTAGTAACTAGCAGAGATACCTGACTTTGATCATCAGTTGTCCGATTTATTTTAATCTATGAATCTTTTGTCAAGTAACAACAAACGTTTTTAAACAAAAAAATATTGATCAAAAAACTATTCTTTTAATGAACACAAAAAAACTACGGACACTTTCGCGTCCGTAGTTTCGTTTGCTAAGTTTAAGACTGCAATAGTTCTTTTACGATAGCATTTACTTGATTTCCATCAGCTTTTCCTTTGACTTTAGGCATGATAACTCCCATGACTTTACCAAATTCTTTTGCAGATGAAGCACCTGTTTGCGTGATCGCATCTTGAACAAGTTGTCGAATTTCTTTTTCAGAAAGTTGCTCTGGCATATACTTTTCGACTATCACAATTTCACTTTTCACTTTTTCAGCTAAATCGTCACGTCCAGCTTCCTCGAATTCATGCAAAGAATCACGGCGTTGTTTCATTTCGCGAGACAACACTGTTAGTTCTTCTTCTTCTGTCAAGTCGTGACCTTCTTTAATTTGCTCGTTTTGTATAGATGACTTGATCATACGAATCACCTGTAAAGATTCTTTATCTTTAGCTTTCATCGCTGTCTTCATGTCATCGTTCAATCTACTTAGTAGTGACACACTACCAACTCCAATTCATCAAAGAACTAGAATTTTTTGCGTTTTCTAGCTGCTTCAGATTTTTTCTTACGCTTTACACTTGGTTTTTCGTAGAATTCACGTTTACGAGATTCTTGTAAAGTACCCGCTTTTGACACGGAACGTTTGAAGCGACGAAGAGCATCGTCAAGTGATTCGTTTTTGCGAACGACTGTTTTTGACATATTAATTCCCTCCCTCCGAGCTTAAAAAGTAACCGTAATTGTTATTGAAATGTTAATCTCAAGAAACAAGACTGTTCTATAAACATTATAGCTAAAGCAGTTTTGACCGTCAAGAGAATCTTATGATTTTTTTAAATAATCACCTGTTATTTTATTGAAAATTATTATTGACAGCTCTCACAGCGACCAAATATCTCAAAGCGATGCCCTTCAATGGTACACCCACTGAGTTGTTCTTCAAAATAATTCATTGGACACATATGGATTTCTTTTGTCGTCCCACAAACGGTACATATGAAGTGGTGATGATGCCCAATCTCGCCTTGACAACAATGAAAACGGAATTTCATTTCTCCATTTAGATCCGTTTCTTCCAAAAGATCTAACTCTGAAAAGTCATGTAAATTACGATAGATCGTATCATAGCTGACTCCTTTAAATTCCTGACTCATATAGTCAAAGACTTCTTTTGCAGAGACGTAACGATTTCGTTTGATTAAATATGCGAGTAATGCTTCTCGCTTTTTCGTGTATTTGAACCCGTTATTTTTCAATGTTTCTAAAGATTGTTCGATCAATGTTTGTTTATTCATCATTATCCCCCAAATCAAAATGATTACGAAGTATGTACACTCGAGTATGGTATAATAAACCTAAAAAAAAAGCAAGCGAGGTTTTTTATTTATGACTGCCGAATCAAATGAAGTCGTCACCTTTTTTGTCATTTCAGACTCTGCAGGTGAAACAGCAACAAAATTAGCCCAAGCCACAATGGCACAATATCCATCCATCGAATTTAGTTTATTTCGACGAACTTTTGTGACTGATCCAGAGACGTTGCAACGCGCACTAAATGATGCATTGTCAGAACAAGCATTAGTTCTCCATACATTGATCAACCAAGAATTGGTGGATTTAACAAATGAATTTTGTCAAAAAAACAAATTATACAGCTTTGATGTATTGACCCCGCCAATTGCAGAAATCGAGCGCTTGACTGGCATCAAACCGACACGTCAACCAGGGGCACTTCACTTATTGAATGAAAATTATTTCAAACGAATCAAAGCGATGGAGTTTGCGGTGAAATATGACGACGGAAAAGATCCTCGAGGTTTTTTGGAAGCCGATGTCGTCTTACTTGGTGTTTCCAGAACTTCTAAAACACCATTAAGTTTGTTTTTAGCCAATAAAAATTTAAAAGTAGCGAATCTCCCACTGATACCTCAAGCACATATCCCTAAACAGTTGTGGGAAATCGATCCGAAGAAGATTGTTGGATTAACAAATAACCCTGATATTTTAAATAACATTCGTAAAGAACGCATGCGTTCATATGGCCTGAATCCAGATACTGCGTACTCCGATATCGAAAAAATTCGTGCAGAATTGGAATTTGCCAATGAACTTTATGAAAAATTAGGGTGTGTCGTCATCAATGTTGCTTCTCTTTCCATTGAAGAAACAGCATCATTGATATTGAATGAGTTAGAGCTGGAAGACCATAGCTATTACGGCACAGAAACTTCGGAAGAGAAATAGCTTTTTATTATCTTTTTAAATGATAAAAATAGGAGTTGATCGAGGTCGGGACAGAAGTGTTCAACCTCGAGAAATAAGGCGCCATCCACGAAAATTGTTCTTCAAATTTTTGTGGATGGCGCCTTATTTCCGAAGTGGTTACTTCTGTTCCCGCCGTTTATTCGGTTTTAGGTGGTACAAGAGGACCAATGTCCCAGACACTTTCAAATCCTTTTTTAATGACTTTAGTTAGCTTTTTTGATGCTCTACATGTTTGATCGTTTGTTCTAAAATATCTAATACATGAAAGTCATCTAAACTGTAAAGGATCGTTTTTCCTTCACGTCGTGATTTCACCACGTGGTTTTCACGTAACAACCGTAATTGATGAGACACAGCCGATTGTTCCATTTGAACAGATTGACTGATCGACGTCACATTTTTTTCACCATCTTTTAAATAAAGTAAAATATTCAAACGTGTCGGATCACTTAATACCTTGAATAATTGACTCACTTTTTCTACTTTAATGTTTTGATTCCCCGACAAACGATTCACCTCCAAAAAAAGACTGACTACTAAAGTGTACCACTTTTTTCGTCAGTCTCAACTGTTTATTCTTCTGTCATTGATTTGATGCTAGCTTCAAGTGCAGCAATTTTTTCTTGTGCTGCTTGGTTTGAATCACCTTTGACACCAATATAAAATTTGATTTTTGGTTCCGTTCCAGAAGGACGGATCGCGATCCAACCGTCTTCTTCTAGTGTATATTTCAATACATCTGAAGGTGGAGTCGTTAGTTTTTCTACATTTCCTTGGTCATCTGTTTTTGTCAGTGCCTTGAAATCTTCTGTTTGTAAAACTTTTTCTCCGGCAAATTCAGTTGGTGCATCTTTTCTGAATTTCTCCATCAGTGCTGCAATTTTCGCTGAACCTTCTTGCCCACTCATTGTGACTGAAATTGTTTTTTCTGCATAATAGCCATACGTTTCAAAAATCGATTGTAACCCATCATAAAGGGTCTTACCTTGTTTTTTATAAAATGCAGCAACTTCTGCTAATAATAATAGTGCTTGAATCGCGTCTTTATCGCGAACGAATGGTTTGACTAAATAACCGTAGCTTTCTTCAAAACCAAACATGAATGTATGCGCCTTGGTTTCTTCAAATTGTTGGATTTTTTCAGCAATAAATTTGAAGCCAGTCAAAACGTTCATCATTTCTACACCATAATGTCTAGCGATTGCTGTCGGTAGTTCACTTGAAACGATTGATTTCAAGACCGCCGCATTTTCTGGCAGTGTTCCTTTTTCTTTGTGAGCTTCTAGGATATATTGGACAAGCAAAGCGCCGATTTGATTTCCAGTCAATACTTTGTATGAACCGTCTGGCAAGCGTACAGCTGCACCTAGACGATCGGCATCTGGATCAGTAGCAATCAATAGATCTGCGCCTTCTTTTTCGCCTAAACGGATTGCGTATTCAAAAGCAGAGTGTTCTTCTGGATTTGGTGATTTGACTGTGGTGAAGTCTGGGTCAGCGATTGCTTGCTCAGGAACCAAGACAAATTGTTCAAATCCCGCTTGAGTCAACGCACGCTCACCTAACATTTTGCCTGTTCCGTGTAACGGCGTGAAGACTAGCTTCAATTCTTTCCCTAATGTTTCTACTAATTCATGATTGATCGTCACTGCTTTGATTTCTTCCAAGTACGCTTGGTCGATTTCTTCGCCGATGATCGTGATCAAATCACTATTTTTTGCTTGTTCTTCTGCTAAAACTTCTACTTTTAATGGATTGCTGATGTTTCGTACATATTTTGTCAATGCGTCTGCATCTGCAGGCGGCATTTGTCCACCATCTTCGCCATAGACTTTATAGCCATTATATGCCGCTGGATTATGAGAAGCTGTAACCATGATCCCAGCGAATGCGTTAAGATGACGAACCGCAAATGAAAGCTCTGGGGTTGGTCGTAAGCTTTCAAATACAAAAGATGGAATACCATGTTGCGCTAAAGTTTTTGCCGCTTCCATCGCAAATTCTGGCGATTGATGACGTGAATCATAAGCAATCGCTACCCCACGTTTTTTTGTTTCTGCTCCTTGTTCATCCATAAATTGTGCAAGCCCTTCTGTTGCTTGACGTACAGTATAGATGTTCATTCGATTGATTCCAGGTCCTAAGATCCCGCGCATTCCTGCTGTACCAAATTCCAAAGGTGCGTAGAACGCATCTTCTAATTTTTCAGGATTTTCACTTAATTCTTTTAATTGTTTTTTTAAATTTTCTTCTAATGATTCTTCAGTTGCCCATTGCTCGTAAACTTGTTTCCAAGACATGAAGCTGACACCTCTTTCTAAAAATATATTCCTTTCTAAGTATAGCATTCTCTATTTAGATAGCAAAGCATAAGAAAAAGAGGTCGGGAAAGAAGTGTTCAGCCTCGAGAAATAAGGCGCCATCCACGAAAATTGTTCTTCAAATTTTTGTGGATGGCGCCTTATTTCCGAAGAGGTTACTTCTGTTCCCGCCGTTTATTCGGTTTTAGGTGGCACAAAAGGACTAATGTCCCAGACACCTTTCGTTTTTTAAATCATTAGTTATCCTTGAGCGTTTGGCGTTTCTTCTAATGCTTCCAAGTATTTATACACTTGTTGTCCAGCAATCCCGCCATCGCCTACTGCTGTGGTGATTTGGCGTAGATCTTTTTCTCGCACATCGCCAATAGCAAACACACCAGGCATATTCGTACGCATATCTTGATCTGTTGGAATCCAGCCAGCAGCATTCGTGAGTCCTGCTTTGCGGAAAGGTTCAGTTAATGGATCTAGTCCAACGTAGATGAACACACCGTCAGCTGCTAATTCGATTTCTTCCCCTGTTTTTGCGTTGTACCCTTTGACACCAGTAACGACCATATCATTTCCGATGATCTCATCAGTGATCGTATCCCAAACAAATGAGATTTTTTCGTTCGCAAATGCGCGATCTTGGATGATTTTTTGCGCTCTTAGTTCATCACGACGATGAACGATAACGACTTCTGAAGCAAATTGTGTCAAATACACAGCTTCTTCTACTGCAGAATCGCCACCACCGATCACGACTAAGCGTTTATTACGGAAAAATGCACCGTCACAAACCGCGCAATAAGAAACGCCACGTCCAGCATATTCTTCTTCGCCTGGTACTCCTAGTTTACGATGGATACAACCAGTTGCAATGATGACTGTTTTCGCTTCGTAACTTTTGTCTTCACAGATGACTTCTTTATAGTTGCCATGATCTTTGATATCTTGGACGATACCGTAGACATTTTCAGTTCCAAATCGTGAAACACCTTCATACATTTTATACGCAAGGTCTGGCCCCATGATCGAATCAAATCCAGGATAATTTTCTACTTCTGCGGTGTTGTTCATTTGCCCACCAGGTGCCCCTTGTTCGATCATCGCTACTGATAAGTTTGATCTTGAAGCATACAAAGCAGCGGTCATGCCAGCAGGTCCTGCACCAATTACGATTACATCATACATATGTAGATTCCTCCGTTTTAAAATCAAGTAAGCCTACTTTACAGCCAATCACACAAAAAGTCTATTGTTCTGCCTACGAGTTTCGAATAGATATATTATACTCGAAATCGATAGACAAAAACAATAGACATTCTTATTCTATCCTATTTGTTCGCTAGATTTTCACCATTCGAAGCAATCACTTGTTTATACCAATCAAATGATTTTTTCTTTGTTCGTCTCAATGTACCATTGCCTTCATTGTCACGATCAACGTAGATAAAACCATAGCGTTTCTTCATTTCACCAGTTCCAGCAGAAACTAGATCGATACATCCCCAAGTCGTATAACCTAAAAGATCAACACCATCTAGTTCGACTGCATCTTTCATCGCTTGGATGTGTGAAGCAAGATATGAAATGCGATAGTCATCTTCCACATAGCCATTCTCATCCGGAGTATCTACCGCGCCCAAACCATTTTCGACAATAAACAATGGTTTTTGATAACGATCATAAATATCATTCAAGGTTACCCGTAAACCTAATGGGTCAATTTGCCAGCCCCATTCACTTGCTTCTAAATAAGGGTTTTTCGTTGATTCAAAGATATTTCCTGCGGTTTGTTCTAATAGTTTTGGATCGGTTGTTGAAACACGAGAAGAATAATAAGAGAATGAAATAAAATCAACAGTATGTTGTTTCAATAACTCTAAGTCTCCTGGTTCCATTTTGATCTCGATGCCTTGGCGTTCCATTTCTTTTAGTGCATATGCTGGGTATTCTCCTCTTGACTGCACATCGATAAAGAAGTAGTTTTCACGGTCTGCTTGGCGTGAAGCCCAGACATCTTCTGGTTTACATGAATAAGGATAATAAGCCCCCGCAGCTAACATACAGCCGACTTTATTCTCAGGGTCGACTTCATGCGCGATTTTTGTGGCAATCGCACTCGCTAGTAACTCATGATGAGCTGCTTGATATTTGACTTGCTCTACATTGTCGCCTTCTTCAAAATACAAGCCAGCGCCCATGAACGGTGCATGTAAAATCATGTTGATTTCATTAAAGGTCAACCAATATTTTACTAATCCTTTGTAACGGTTAAAGATCACGTGACAAAGGTTTTCATAAAATCCGACTAATTCACGCGAACGCCATGCCCCATATTCCTTGACTAGATGCATCGGGCAGTCAAAATGGGTGATCGTTACTAAGGGTTCGATCCCATACTTTTGACATTCTTTAAAGACATCTTCATAGAATTTCAACCCTTCTTCGTTTGGCTCTTTCTCATCACCTAATGGAAAAATACGGCTCCAGGCAATCGATAGACGGTAGGTTTTAAAGCCCATTTCTGCAAATAAGGCAATATCTTCTTTATAGTGATGGTACATATCGATCGCTTCTTTTGCTGGATAAAAATGTTCGTCATCAAACTCAAACATTTTTTGTTGACCGGTAATCACTGGAAAACGATCTGGACCAATCGGCACGACATCTACATTGGCTAAGCCGCGCCCTCCTTCGTCGTATCCACCTTCACATTGATTGGCAGCTGTTGCGCCACCCCATAAAAAGTCTTTTCTAAATCCCATCGTTGTTATACTCCTTCCACTACACGTTTTTCTGACAATTCTCTTGCTAATTCATCTTGCACTTCGATGCCTTCTGCTGTTAAGCGATCGATGGCTTCTTTAAATTGTGGTAAATACTCTTGATGAGCAATAAATAATTCATCCATCATACGTTTTGCTGTTTTACCAGAACGAACTAATGGGTTGATCGTAAATGCTTGTAACGCCGTCCCGTAATCACCTGTGACAGCTGCTTCGATCGTCAACAACTCCATATTTTTCATCACTTGTAACCAGCCACGTTCTGCTGTAGGTAATGAACCAAAAGCAACACTTCTTGCTCCTTGCGCGCCTACATACGCTGTTACTTCAACGACACAGTCTGCTGGTAGATCAGGCACTGCCCCATTGTTTTTCGTTGAGACAACGATTTGAGTTTCTTTATTGCCATAGATCGAAGCAATCGTTTCACACGCAGCATCCGAATAATAGGCACCACCTCGTTGTTGTAATTGTTCTGGTTTATGATCGAGTTGCGGATCTTTGTATAGCTCAAACAATTCCGCTTCTGTTTGTTTGACTTGTTGTGCTCGCGTTCCGATCGTGTGGTATTCTTCCAACGCATGCTCCAACATTTCTTCTTCACGATAGTAATAGCGGTGATAGCCACAAGGAATCATTTTCATCTGATCGAGTTGTTCTCTAAAGAATGGCACATCGAATATGTTTTTTGGCAACCCGTTATCTTCCGCATAAAGTTGTTCAATCAAATCTTCTGTACGATCATTTCCTTTTGCGTCCGCTACTTTGTGCCAATGGAAATGGTTCAGCCCAGCAAATTTATAAATCAACTCTTCTTTCTTTTCACTGATCATGACTGGCTCTGTCATCATTGCCATTACTGGTACATTGCACAATCCAATCACTTTGTCCCATTTCCCATAACGAACGACTGCTTCAGTCACCATACCGCTTGGATTAGCGAAATTGATCAACCAAGCGTTCGGACAGAGGCGTTTCATGTCTTCAACTACTGCTAAAATGACTGGGATCGTACGAAATGCTTTGAACATTCCCCCAGCTCCATTGGTTTCTTGGCCTAACATGCCGTAGTACGCTGGAATGCGTTCGTCTTTTACACGAGCATCCAATTGACCGACCCGAAATTGTGTAGTGACAAAGTCCGCATCTTTCAATGCTTCTTCGCGATCTAAGGTGGCATAGATTTTCACGTCATATGGAGAAGCATCCCACATCCGTTGGGCCATTTCACTGACGATCGCTAGTTTTTCACGCCCAGCTTCGATATCGACTAACCAGATTTCACGAATCGGCAATTCATCGTAACGTTTGATGAATCCTTCCATTAGTTCCGGTGTGTAACTACTTCCGCCACCAATTGTCGCGATCTTGATTCCTTGATTCATACACTCACTCCTTCGTCTTTTTTACAACTCCATTATCATTTTTGTAAATAAAAGTCACAATACTTTTTGATCAATTTGAATAACCATTTACAAAATGATCGATATTCTTGCATTTTTTTGTAAATTTATTGCGCATAACAAAAAGAAAAATAATGAGAAAATCCAAATAAAACCTAATTTTTCAATCAAAATAAACGAGTAAAGGAATTACTTCTCTTTTTTTGTTTCATTGACACATTAAATAATACCGTTTACAATTATTTTACATATTTTTAACTAAAACGTAAAAAAGAGGATCGAATTATGCTATTAAAGGAAAAGCTTAAACAAATCAACTTTTCACCTTCAGAAAGCGAAGTCATCCGTTTTCTCCAAGCCAATGAAACAACTCTGGCCGATCGAACGATTCAACAAATTGCTGAAACTTGCTATGTCCATCCTTCTACTTTGATTCGGATCGCCAAAAAAATGGGTTTTCACGGATGGGTGGATTTTAGAGATGCGTTCATTGCTGAAACAGAATATCTACAAGGAAACTTTCAAGAAGTGGACGCCAATCTCCCTTTTTCCGAAAATGAAGGCATCATGACGATCGCTAATCGGATTGCGGCACTTGAACGTATGACGATCCAAGATACGTTATCCTTGTTGATGCACGACGACCTCCAACAAGCAAAGCAACTTCTGCTGCGATCGAATAAAATCGTATTATTTTCGAGTGATACCAACACATTGATTGCTCAATCATTCAAATTGAAAATGAATCGGATCAAACAAGAAGTGACCATCGTGCCCACATCTGGCGAGTCCTATTACGATGCCTACAATTGTCAGCCTGAAAACTGTGCGATCTTGATCTCTTATACGGGAGAAAATCAGATGATGCTTCGGACTGCTGAAATTTTGAAAGAAAAAAATGTGCCGATTTTATCGTTGACGAGCATCGGTGAGTCCAGTTTGTCGACAGCGAGCGATGTGGTATTACGCCTGACAACACGTGAACGATTGTACTCAAAAATCAGTAGTTTCACGATCAATACGTCGATCTCCTATTTGTTGGATGTGTTATATAGTTGTGTCTTTGCTGAACATTATCGTGAGAACCTCGATTATTTGATCGAAGTCGGGCAAAAAGTCGATACACGGCAGATCAGTTCATCCATTATGAAAGAAGAACTATTTACCGATTCAATCGAAGATGGCGATTAGTCTACTTTTATAGCGGGAACGATCAGAAAGATTCGTTCAGAACAAAGTTGCTCCTTGAAATTTACTCTCTAATTAAATAGCTGAACTTCTAAGAAAATAAGCCGTAACATCCAAAATATGAGAGGAAACCCTCGGATGTTACGACTTTTTTTGGAATCAGGTACTTAGAAACATTCTCCTGTGGAAAAATGCTTTTTAACACTAAGCTAACTTTCTAAAACCTTGATCTAAAGGGCTTTGAACTCATCAAGTCAACGCTGTGATCAACTCATCCCCATTCGTCACGATCTTCGATTGATTCTCGACGATATCGAGGTAATCTGCTGAATTGGTAATGATGACAGGGGTTTCTACACTATAGCCTTCACTTTCGATCGCATTGATATCAAATCGCAATAAGACGTCTCCTTGTTTCACTTTATCCCCTTGTTTCACAAAAGACTCAAAATGTTTCCCTTCCAATTGTACAGTGTCTAACCCAACATGGATCAACAGTTCTAATCCACTTTCAGAAACTAAACCGATCGCATGTTTTGAAGGAAATAACGTCATCACTGTCCCATCGAATGGTGCAACGACTTCCCCTTTTTCTGGATAGATCAAGATTCCTCGTCCTAACGCGCCTTTAGCAAATGCTTGGTCTTTTGCTTCGCTTAAAGATGCAATACCACCTTGGATCGGTGTTTTGACGATTTCTTTGATTTTACTTTCTTTTTTCTCAGGCACTACTTCTTCGGTATCTTTCCAGAACAAGAAAGTCAAAGTAAAACCGATCGTTGCTGCAATTGCGATACCGATAAAGGCATTGTACATGCCACTTGCATCGCTACCACTAATGAAGTTGACCACTCCGAAGATACCCAATCCACCCATTGTATAACTTGTCGTACCACTCATCATCAAATAGATACCAGAGATTGCCCCACCAATCATTGAATAAATGAACGGGGTCTTTTTAGGTAGAGTGATTCCATAGATGGCTGGTTCTGTCACACCAAAGATTCCTGAGATAAAGGCAGGCATACATAAGGCTTTCATTTTCTTGTCTTTAAACTTGAAGTACATTGCTAATACCACGGCGGTTTGTGCAAAACTTGCCCCAAAAACACCTACAAGCATTTGACTTGAGCCATTTTGTGCCAACTGCATGATCGCCAAAGGAATGATACTCCAATGTAGACCGAAGATAACTAATACTTGCCAGAAGAAGCCTAGAACCCCACCATATAATGCTGGTGAAAAATCCATCAATGCTTGGAAACCTGCACTCAACCACTCTGTTAACAAGCTAACGATTGGGCCAATCACCAAAAAGCCGATCGGTAGAGCAATCAATAAGACCATAAAAGGAACAACAAATGTTTGGACAACTGTTGGAACGATCTTCTTCGCAAATTTTTGGACTTGTCCGGCAAAAGCAATGATAAAGATGACAGGAATGACACTTGATGTATAAGAAGCTCCTACCCAGGGAATACCCAAGAAACTTTCATATGCAGGTAATCCTAAAAGGCTAAGCGGCGCTGCAGCACCTTGATTGGCTGCTTCAAAACTACTTTGTAATGCGGGACCTTGCACGGTCGGATAGACAAGGGCTGCACCGATGACGATGCCGACCATTGGATTCAATTTGAATTTTTTAGCTGCTGTATACCCTAGAATAACTGGCATGAAATAAAAGATCGAATCACCGATCCCATTTAACATGATATAAGTTCCGGAAGTCTGCTCATAAAATCCTAAAAAGATAAATAATGCATTCAATCCTTTGACCATCCCGGCAGCTGCTAAAGCTCCTAAGAAGGGTTGGAAACAACCACTTAAAATATCGATCAAACGATTAAATATATTGCCTTTCGCAGGGGCTAATTCCGCATCTTCTGAAATCCCTGCTACATTTAATACATCTGCATATACGTCTGGTACATGATTACCAATGACTACTTGGTATTGCCCACCGCTTTTCATGACGGTCACGACACCATCCATATTCTTCAATGTCTCGTCATCTGCTTTACTTTCGTCTTTTAACCGAAAACGCAAGCGAGTCACACAGTGCGTCAAACTACTGATATTTTCTTTTCCGCCAACATATTTCACGATTTCTTTTGCTAAATCTTGGTATTTTCCCATGTTCTTTTCCTCCAATTGTTTGATTGAAGGTTTAGCCAACTCAATGTCACTATCCTTTGGTACTCATTCGTTGAATCCACGGCCCTCCTTTTAGTGATTTTTTTAATGATTATTATCTGCCAAACGAGCCAGATGGATCGTTAAGTAGACAATTTCATCGTCTGACATATGATAATTAAATGTTTCCTGTAAGAATAAAGCGATTTTGTCCACGCAGCCAGAAGCCGTTTGATATTTTCGCTGGATCATCTGGATCAATTCCTCCTCGACCTCACCTTCTTGGGTAAGGGACGTGTTCATCACACGGCTAAGAAAAAAACGAAGATGCGTGACAAATCGGAAAAAATAAAGCGATTCTTCATCAAAGGGTGTTTGATAATAATAGCGAACGATATTCAAAATATCTTGAATGGTTTTCGTAAACTGGTACATATTGTTCATACTATCTTGTTCTGATTGTGCATTGACTAAATGAAGGGCAATGAATCCAGCTTCATTTTCGGATAAATCAAATCCATATTTATGATGGACTTTTTCAATCGTTTTTTTACCTATTTGGTATTCTCTCGGAAATAATTGCTTGATATCATATAATAAAACATTAGGTAATCCAACGCCGGTTTTATAACGTTTGATCGCATTGTATAAATGATCGGTCAATGAAATATAAATGGATTCATTCAATGTCACATCTAACTTTTCTTTCGTATACTCAATGATCTCGTAGGAGAGTTCGAGGTATTCCATCGGGATATCCTCCGCTAATTTTTGAAAATGTCTCGACAGTCGATCATCTGTCAAATGAAATTCTTTATCCACACCCGCTTCTAAAATAGCATCACCAATCTTTTTTTTGAATGCTAATCCTTTTCCCATAACGATCATTTCTCGATTTAATTTGTCCCTTGTGACAACGACATTATTATTTAGAATTTTTTCAATCCGCATAATATCCCCTTTCTATGATTGTCACTCCTAAAAAAACAAAAAAACCCAAAAAGTCAGCCATGGAATCAATTCATGGTGACTGATTAGGTTTAGCTTGCGTGATGCAATCACTATCCAACAGTATGTTCTTTTCTTCATAGTAGCGAAACAATTTTAAAATGTCAACGCTTTCTTTTGTATTATTCCTATATTTCTAAAAAAAATTCTTTCACGTTAACATGGAAACTACCACTCCCCCAGAACAGCCATTAACTAGACAGTAAGAATAGCCGATTGACTTTTTTGATTTGAATCACACCGCTATCAATCAAGTCATAAAAAAAAGCCTTGATCCCCAAAAGTTGGCATGTTTTTGGGGATTCAAGACTTATGAGTTGAGGCTAACTATTTTTATCACGGCTTACGATACAAGTGTTTCAAAAACAGATGCCTTTATTCTTCCCTGTTACTCACTTTGTAATTTGTACATATCTGCGTATAGCCCTTCTTCCGCTAAAAGTGTTTCATGATTCCCGCGCTCCACGATATGTCCTTTATCTAATACGAGGATCAACTCTGCATCACGGATCGTTGACAGACGATGGGCGATAGCAATCGTTGTCCGACCTTGACGCATCTTCGCAAGTCCTTCTTGGATCAACACTTCTGTTTCTGTGTCGATATTCGCCGTTGCTTCATCCAGAACTAAGATTTTAGGATCAGTTACAATCGTTCTGGCAAACGTGATCAATTGGCGTTGCCCACTTGAATAGCTTGCCCCTCTTTCAATCACTTTTGAATGATACCCTTTCGGTAAATCTTCAATGAACTGATTCGCTTGGACAAACTCAGCGGCTTCACGTATTTGTTCGTCTGTGATCTCTGGATTCATCATTCGGATGTTTCCAGCGATATCCCCATAAAATAAGAACGCATCCTGTAATACTAGACCCATTTTATTGCGTAATTCAGCGATCGGATATTCACGAATGTCATGGTCATCAATCAAGATCTGCCCTTCGTAAAACTCATAAAAACGCATCAACACATTGATGATCGAACTTTTCCCACTTCCTGTATGTCCGACTAATGCGACAGTTTCTCCTGGATTAGCAACAAATGAAATATTGTTCAATACATTGTTTTTTCCATCATAAGAGAAACTGACATTACGAAATTCGATTTTTCCAGCAGTGATCGTCCGATCCGCTGATTCCTTTTGCTGTGGTGCATATTCTTCCGTATCCATGATTTTCAAGATACGACTTCCTGCGACTGTTCCGTCCGTAAAGACACTCAAGAAGTCCATCATTTGCGACATCGGATTAAAGAATCCTTGAACATAGGTGGTGAAGGCAAAGATCAAACCGACTTCAACTGGTGAATGTAACGCGTCGAGTCCGAACAACGTCAAAGTCAAGGCAACTGCTAAAGCATATAAAAAACTGATGATTGGACTCAAAAGAATCGAATTTGTCTTGATCATGGCATAGCGAGTCGCTAGATACTCTTCATTGACTTCCTCAAATTCTTTTGCTAAACGCGATTCTTGACGAAATTGTTGGATGATCCGCATCCCAGAAATCGATTCATTTAATTTTGTGTTCAATTGACTCAAGCGCTCACGCATATTTCGATAGATCCTTGAACTGAATTTTTGATAATACCAAATCACTACTCCTAAAATCGGTAAAAAGATCAGACACCATAGCGCGATTTTTTGATTGATTTGAAACATCGCAATAAATGAAGAAATCACGGCAAAAATTCCTGTTAAAACCATCAGAAAGACATACCAAAATTCAAACAGTGTTTCTGTGTCATTAGTCACACGAGAAACAGTCGATCCAGCTGGCGTTTGGTCAAAGTACCGCATTCCTAGTGTATGAAGTTTCTCAAACAACTTTACACGGATATGTTGGTAGGTCTTCAATGACGCCATCGAATATAGATACCATTGGAAAAACCAGATGATACTTTTGACAATGACCCCAAATAGATAAAGCCCTGCAAAGAAAAGGATGACTTGTGTCGTTGCTGACTGCTTCGCTAGATGCTCATCCATGAATGTTTGGATGATCCTTGGCAATAGCACATTGATGACTGATAATACTAAAGCAAATAAAATCGCAATGATGAATGTCGAGCGAAAGGGTTTAGCAAATTGCATCAACCGTTTAATGATCGAAGCTTGTTCTTTATAGGTCATGGATTTTGACCATTCCGACTGATATTGATCTTCCATTATTCGCCACCTCCTTCAATTTTTGCTTCTAATTGTTGTTTCTGCCACATTTGTTCGTACCAACCGCCAAGAGCTAACAACTCTTGATGTGTGCCACGTTCAATGATCCGACCATGATCGATGACGATGATTTCATTGGCGTGCATGACACTACTTAAACGATGGGCCGCAATGATCGTGGTTTTGTTTTTCCGTTCTGCTTTAAGGTTACGTAAGATTGCTTCTTCTGTCTTAGCATCAACAGCGGATAATGCGTCATCCAAAATCAATAATTCGGGACTTTGGATCAATGCACGAGCAATCGACAACCGTTGCTTCTGTCCACCAGAAAGGGAGACTCCACGTTCACCGACCATTGTCTGGTACCCTTCTGGCAGTCCTTTGATTTCTGTGTTGATATACGCCAATTCCGCTGCTTCTTCCACTTCTTCTGGTGATTTCTGTGGATTGGAGAAGCGAATATTATCTAGGATCGTCATCGAAAACAAGAAATGATCTTGTGGCACATAACCAATCGAGCGCAACAAGGCATCTAGTGAGTAGTCTCTGATCGTTCGTCCGCCAAATTTGATTTCTCCTTGATAATGGTCATACTCACGCATCAATAATTTGATGATCGTCGTCTTACCGGCACCTGTTTTACCAACGATACCTAACGTATCACCTTCATTGATCGCAAATTTGATGTGTTCTAATGCTGGCTGTTCATCGTCTGGATAGGTAAATTGTGTGATTGCCACATTCAACTCACCTTTTGCTGGTGTCATTTCTGCTCCTACTTTTTCGACGATATGTGTTTTCTCATGCAATAGTTCATTGACACGATCATACGACGCATTCCCTCTCTCTAGTACATTGAACAGACGTCCAATCGCAAACATCGGCCAGACAAGCATACCGATATAACTGATAAAGGAAACCATCTGTCCAATTGAGATCGTACCATCCAAGACATAACGTCCACCTAAAATAATTGTCGCCACATATGACAAGCCAATGATCAATGTGATGAATGGATCAAAAAGCGCATCTAAAAAGTTTACTCGCTTATTTTTCTCAATGGCATCATCGATCTTTTCTTGGAAATCTTCCAAGTCTTGTTTTTCTTGACCAAATGTTTTGATGACTTTGATACCTGTGATACTTTCTTGCGTTTTATCGTTGATACTTGAAAAGGCTTCTTGTGAGTCACGAAACGCATCATGTAATTTTGAGCCTAAGATCCTTGAAGTAACCGCTAATAATGGCAATGGGATCAATGCAATCAACGTTAACCGCCAATCAACGAATAGAACCATCGCAATGATCGTCGTTCCTCCAGTGATCACTGAATCTGCAAATGTTAAAATTCCTGCACCAGCTACATTTTGAATCGCGTTCAAATCATTCGTTGCATGAGCCATCAAATCACCCGTCCGGTATTTTTGATAGAACAAACTATCCATTCGCGTAAAATGAGCAAATAGACGCTGGCGTAATTCTTTTTCAAGTCTAGCTGCACTGCCCCAAATGTTCATTCGCCAAATATAGCGAAAAAGATATTGCAAAAAAGCTGCAATGATCAATACACCTATCCACAATGCAATGATTTGCATCGAGATATTTTGATCGGCGATTTCATCGATAATGATCCCGATGACTTTAGGTGGGATCAACTGCACTATTGCCACCGCGAACAAAGAAAATACGCCAATCAAATAGTGCTTTTTCTCTTGTTTAAAAAACCAACCCAATTTTCTGAAAATCGACATATACTTCCTCCTTCTAACTCCTAAAAATTTCATTTATTTCCGAGGTTGAATTGCATCCTCAGATATCGTTGATCACAATCGAAAAAATATGATCGTCATACAATTTATAAAAAATAATCATTGATCGGCATGAATGCGCTTTTCTCAAATGGAGAAAAAGAAAAAAGCGAGCTGAAATCAATCAGCCCGCTTTTTGATGTTGTCGAATAAGAACCTACTTCTTCCCTTGGTTCTTCATCTGTTGCATCATCTGACGAATTTTCTTTTCAGATGGTTTTTGCCCCATAGACATCATCATTGATCTTAACATTTCCTCATTAACGGGAGGATTTTTTTCTAAGTAATCTTTCATATATTTACGCGCAAGAAAGAATCCACCGACTGCGCCGATTAACAATGCAATAACTGCAATAAGTACAACGATTCCGTTTGATACCATGTAAATCTCTCCTTTCCTTTTCCTAATTGCTCTCAATGATTCATTTTACTAAAACTTACAAAAAAAAGAAAGGCGTTTTCTTAAGAATATGTAAAAAAAGTCATTTTTATTTCATGATTATACAAAAATACCTATTTAGAAAGTGAGCCACATTTAATTTTTAGGTTAGCCGAATTTTTTTCTTTTATTTTTTCGTCTCTGGGTGTAGAATGAATTCGAAAAGAAATAGAAGGGTGGTTTTCATTTGAATAATCACGAGAATAAACATAAATGGATTGAACACACTAATGGGTTATCCCTTTCAGAAGTAAACGGTACGGTTAAAGTACCAAAAGGAAAAAGTTTCTTCCGCACCTTACTTGCCTATTCCGGACCTGGTGCACTCGTAGCAGTCGGCTATATGGACCCAGGTAATTGGTCAACATCGATCACCGGTGGCCAAAATTTCCAATACTTATTGATGTCAGTTATTCTGATGTCCAGCTTGATTGCTATGTTACTACAATATATGGCGGCCAAACTTGGGATCGTCAGCCAAATGGATCTGGCACAGGCGATTCGTGCTCGTACGAGTAAAACGCTAGGGGTCATTCTTTGGATCTTGACCGAATTAGCGATCATGGCGACAGATATCGCTGAAGTCATTGGTGCAGCGATCGCTTTATATTTATTATTTGATATTCCTTTGGCAATTGCTGTCTTTATTACCGTCTTGGATGTCTTTGTCTTGCTTCTTTTGACAAAGATCGGTTTTCGTAAAATCGAAGCGTTAGTCGTCTGTTTGATTTTCGTTATCCTATTTGTCTTTGTCTACCAAGTGGCGCTTTCAAACCCTGATTGGAGCAGTCTATTCAAAGGCTTTATTCCTAATAGCCAAACATTTGCTGAAGAACCAAAAATCGGTGGAGAGACCCCATTGACTGGAGCTTTAGGGATCATTGGTGCAACTGTGATGCCTCACAATCTCTATTTGCACTCTGCTGTTTCCCAAACCCGCGAGATCGATCGAAAAGATCCAGAAGATATTGCAAGAGCGGTTCGTTTCTCAACATGGGATTCCAATATTCAATTAACGATGGCTTTCGTTGTCAATGCACTTCTATTGATCATGGGGGTTGCCGTCTTTAAAACTGGTGCAGTTCAAGATCCCTCTTTCTTTGGTTTATATGAAGCACTTTCCGATCCATCTGCGATGAGTAACGGCGTCTTGATCGCCGTAGCAAAATCAGGCATTTTATCAACCTTATTTGCAGTAGCACTGCTTGCTTCTGGTCAAAATTCAACGATTACCGGTACATTGACTGGACAAGTCATTATGGAAGGCTTTATTCATATGCGCATGCCGATCTGGTTACGCCGTTTAGTCACTCGACTATTGTCCGTCATTCCAGTACTACTTTGTGTCTTGTTCACTAGCTCCAAAGGCACGATCGAAGAACATACAGCACTTAATAATCTAATGAATGAGTCCCAAGTATTCTTAGCTTTTGCCTTACCTTTTTCAATGATTCCTTTATTGATGATGACCAACAGCCAAGCAGAAATGGGCGCCCGTTTCAAAAATTCACTGATCGTCAAAATACTTGGTTGGTTTTCTGTCATCAGTTTGACGTATTTAAACTTGCGCGGACTCCCTGGACAAATCGAAGCTTTCTTCGGCGATCAAGCTTCTACTGCGTCAATCGCCCTTGCTGATCGGATCGCTTACATCATCATCGTTGCAGTTCTCGCCTTACTCGCTTGGACGATCGTTGATCTTTACAAGGGAAATAAACGCTATGAACAACGTTTACAAGAGTTGTCGTGAGCCATTCCCCCCTCTAAGCAGGAAAAAAAGAAGCATAGGTTTTGACCTATTCTTCTTTTTTGTGGTTACTAAATTAGAAAGTTCTATTTTTCATCATGAAGATAAATAGCTACCACGGCAATAGCTATGATTGTAAAAGCAACCATCCACCAGATCTCAGTTTGAAAATTAGTAGTAGTCGAGACAATCAATGACAAACCAATTGGTCCACCAATTTGGTGCATGGTATTCGTCAAACCACTTGCGATACCTGCTAATTCGTCAGGTGCTTCATGGATACCAGCAGATGTCACTGGCGCTAAAATCATTCCTTGTCCTAATCCAAGGATCATCATAGGAACAAAGATCGTTTGCCAATAACCATTAAACGGGTTCGAAACCGCCAGTAAAATCAACCCTATTACTAGTATTATTTCTCCAACAAACAATATCCTATTATTTCCAAATCGTGCAGTCATTCTCGGCAACTGCATCGCAATAATAAAATGAACTATCGTTAGTGGTAGAAAAGCAAATCCTGATTGTAACGCTGAGAATCCATATTGACTTTGCATCATTTGAGGTAAAAAGAACCAAAATGGCAGCATCGCCATCATAAATAAGAGACGAGTAGCATAGGCACCAGAACGTATCTTATTTTTAAAAAGTTCGAGGGGAAGCATTGGCGAAGAAGTCCTTCGCTCCCATAAAATAAACAAACCTAAAAACATGATACCTATGAATAAAAAGTTGCTTTTTCCTTCAGTAAGACCGTAGATGATTCCTATCAATCCGAGGATCGATAATAAACTTCCTAAATAATCAATACGTTCCCTTCGACGTTCCGAAGGTCTCACATATTTCAATGTTAAAACCACTAACAAAAGAGTAAATGGCACATTTATTAAGAAACCAGCGCGCCAAGAAATCAAGCTAGTCAGTCCCCCACCAACTAACAAACCAATACTTGAACCAATTCCCGCCGTTGCTCCATAATAAGAGATCGCACGTTGCCTCATATTATTTTGATAAGCATCCATGAGCAGTGCTAAAGATGTCGGAGCAATAATGGAACTACCTACTCCTTGGACACCACGCATCATGATCAACGTTCCTGCTGTTTGTGATAATCCAATAAGCAGTGAACTTATCCCAAAATAAATAAACCAACTAAAAAAATCTTTTTTCTTCCGAATAAATCAGAAAGGCGACCACTTAATAGTAAAAAACCACCAAAAGTAAGCGTATATGCACTTGATACCCATGAAAGTGCTCTTGCAGATAAACCTAAACTTTCTCCTATCTTCATAGAACTTGTAAAAATAATAGAATTATCCATTAAAATCAAAAAATAGGATAATAAAGTAATTGGTAAAATGACACCAAATTTTTCTCTCTTCAAATTTCCTAACTTCTTTCTATTGCTTTTATTATTTCGTCCTTTCACATTCGATTCTTTTAAACTTTTATCCTTTTCACAGATCAATAGTTTTCTATCATTTTTCTGTAGCCAACATTCTCTCCATAAACCATTCCACTTGTTGTGGTGCATCATGGTCAAAGAAGGCAGACTCTTTCATATCTAAAGCGGCTATTTTTTCAACATCTTCATTCGAAAGTTCAAAATCAAAGATATCAATATTTTCAGCCATTCTCTCTGGTCGAACAGATTTTGCTAGAGCAACGATCCCTCTTTGCATCAACCAACGAAGAACAACTTGTCCGACTGTTTTATCATATTTTTTACCGATTTCTGCTAATTCAGGATTTGTGAACAACTCGTGACGACCTTCAGCAAATGGTGCCCAAGCTTCGATTTGTACGCCATATTTTTCATGCCATTCTTGATCTTCTACACGTTGGTTCCAAGGATTTACTTCTATTTGATTGATTTGAGGTTTCACATCATTCAAACCAACAAATTCGATCATTTTAGCCGATTTGAAATTGGAAATCCCAATTGCACGTAATTTCTCTGCTTTTTGAGCAGCAACCATTGCACGCCATGCGCCATAGATATCTCCATAGGGTTGATGAATTAGATATAAATCAAGATACTCTAACCCCATTGCCTCCAGAGAATGTTCGATCGTTTCAGTTGCTTTTTCTTCTGGAGTTTGTAGAATAAATAATTTAGAAGTGACAAAAAGTTCATCACGCTTTACAATTCCTTCGGCGATCGCACGTCGGATTCCTTCACCAGTTTCTTTTTCATTTCCGTAAATAAATGCTGTGTCGATCAAACGATATCCTGCATTGATGGCTTGATAAACCGCTTCTGCTGTTTCTTCTAGTGGAATTTGATAAACCCCAAATCCTAGTTGAGGCATCTCTACACCATTGTTCAATTTTATTGTGTTCATGTTATTTCCTCCTTTTCTTCTTTACCTTTTCTATCCTAAACCTTGAAGTTAGATCCATAGCAAGAAAAAATTTTTACTTTTTTCGTTCCCATAATTTTTCGACTTTATCTGGAGTCATTTCCCCAGCCTTGAACTTCGCAATATGTTCATCATACGTTTCGATCTTATAAACCAGCAATTCTCTCACTTCCTGCATCTCCTCTAGTTTTCTATCTAGTTCTTCTAACTGATCAACTAAAATCTGCTTTTGCGCTTTTTCCACGTTTTGTGCTTCGCGTAATTGAGCCAAGTGAGCAAATTCAATGAGAGATTCTACAGACAAACCCGCGTTACGTAAATTTTTTGCTAAATAAATCCAATTTAGGTCATTTGTTGTGTAATCCCGATACCCACTCTCATTACGACTAACCGGCGGGATGACTCCTACACGTTCATAGTAACGGAGTGTATCCACACTCAAATCAAACATGTCAGCTGCTTTTTTTATATTCATTCCATCACCCTCCACTTTTATATAGGTTATCATAAACCCTAAAGTCAACTCCAAGGCAAATGATAATCAACAAATTTTCTTTATTTGATTGGTTTTCTTTTATCATCCGTTTCTTTCAAAATAAACATAACCTTATCTTTTTAATTTAAAATCAAGTTAACAACGAGAAGAGAAGCAACTTCTTCAAAAAATAAGGCACCATCCACAAAAATTTGAAGAACAATTTTCGTGGATGGTGCCTTATTTCTCGAGGCTGAACACTTCTGTCCCGACCTCATGTCATTCGATCCTAAAAATCAATTTATTTAATAAAGAATATGACTTACTTAGCCTTCTACATCTGCTAATAATTCTGGGAATACTTCTGGGTTGAAGGTTTCAGCTTTGAACATCGCGATTTCTTTCCCATAAGGGGCATAAGCTAATTTTTTATCTTTTCCGACATATGGTGTTTCAAGAATCTTTGAAACATCTTTGAACATTGGTTCATGGACGATTTTATTCAATGCATCAAAACCGATCGTACCAAAGCCGATATTGGCGTGGCGGTCTTTATGTGAACCTTGTGGATTTTTTGAATCATTGACGTGTAGTACTTTTAAGCGATCTAAACCAATCACTTTATCAAACGTTTCAATGACGCCATAAAAATCATTCGCTACATCATAGCCGGCATCATTCGTGTGGCACGTGTCAAAGGTGACTGATAGCTTTTCATTCAATGTCACTCCATCAATGATCTGTGCCAACTCTTCGAACGTTCTGCCGATCTCTGTACCTTTTCCTGCCATTGTTTCTAAGGCGATTTGTGCGGTCTGTTCTTTCGTCAAGACTTCATTTAGCCCTTCAATGATCCTTGCAATCCCTGCCTCTGCTCCAGCACCGACATGTGCGCCTGGATGCAATGTGATCTGAGTTGCTCCTAATGCTTCCGCTCGAACGATTTCTTCTCTTAAAAACTGTACAGCAAAAGGAAACATCTCTGGTTTCGTTGTATTTCCTAAATTAATGATATACGGTGCATGGACCACTATATTCTTCAATCCATTTTCTTCCATATATTGTTTTCCAGCTTCAATATTCATTTCTTCAATTAGTTTTCTACGGGTATTTTGTGGTGCGCCTGTATAGATCATAAAAGTAGAAGCACCATAGCTGGCTGCTTCTTCTGCTGCACCTAGTAACATCTTTTTACCGCTCATACTGACATGTGAACCTAATAACATCTTACTCCTCCTATAAAGCCCTCTCGGCTAGTCACTCAGTGAATGGATTTGTTCACTCTCCTTTTATCTTAACTGAAACGAATTTGAAAGAAAAGTTTGAAATCTGTCCAATGATCCGAGCAGATACAAAATAACTAGAAGAATTTTTAATGTTTTCTCAAAACCAAAGGTCAAATAAGACACAAAAAAAGCCATGTCTGTTTTTTTGTTCTATTATTTGCTATAATTAGCGAAATAAAACCATTAGTTGAGGTGAAACCTTTGCCACGTAATAATACACGAAGAAAACAAGCACGACGAACAAAAGAAAAGTGGTTTGTTCCTAAGGTCATTTTTCGCGTTTTTCAATCATTAACCGTTTTTATCATGGTTCTTATCATTCTATTCGCTGCATTAGGTGTGGGAGTCGGTGCCGGCTATTTTGCGTATCTAGTTGAAGATACAAAGCTACCTTCCAAATCTGAGTTACAATCTGAGTTAGGCAATATAACCGAAACATCAAAACTTGTTTATGCCGATAATACAGAGATCTCGACGATCCAAACTGATTTGATGCGGACAACCGTCCCTTCAGATCAAATGTCGCCTTATTTAAAATCTGCGATCATCAGCACAGAGGATGAATATTTTGAAGAACATAAAGGCTATGTTCCTAAAGCGGTGATCCGAGCACTTTTCTCTGAAGCAACCGGGATCGGCTCATCTGGAGGATCAACACTGACCCAGCAGTTAGTCAAGCAACAGATTTTGACCGATGAAACAACCTTTAAACGTAAAGCAAATGAGATCTTATTGGCTGCTCAAGTCGAGAAACATTTTACAAAAGACGAAATCATCTCCACTTATTTGAATGTTTCACCTTTCGGAAGAAACAATAAAGGCCAAAATATTGCCGGTGTCCAAGAAGCTGCGCAAGGGATCTTCGGAGTCAATGCGAGCGATTTATCCTTACCACAAGCGGCATTTATCGCAGGTTTACCACAAAGTCCGATCACTTATAGCCCTTATACCAATACAGGTGCATTGAAAGAAGACCTTACTGCCGGCTTAGAAAGAAAAGACATCGTGCTATTTAGCATGTACCGTGAACACCAAATCACAAAAGAGCAATATGAAGAAGCAAAAGCCTATGACTTAACAAAAGATTTCTTAGGTCAACAAGTGGCAGAACAAACTGACCGTGACTTCTTATATTACACGGTCATGAATGCCGCGACCGATATCATTGCTAGACAATTGGGAGAAAAAGATAACGCAGATCTATCCGATACAGACGTCTACAATGCCTACTATCAACGTGCAGAACAAACGATCCAAAATCAAGGGTACACGATTCATTCAACGATCGATAAAGGCATCTATGATGCGATGCAAGCAGGTGTTGCCAATTATGGTTACTTACTTGATGACGGAAAAGGCACACCTGTTGAGACTGGTAACGTTCTGATGGATAATAAAACCGGTCGAGTTTATGGATTTGTCGGTGGTCGTAATTATGCGCTGAACCAAAATAATCATGCCTTTGATACTCAAAGACAAGCCGGGTCATCGATCAAGCCGATGTTGGTTTATGGTCCAGCGATCGATATGGGCTTAGTTGGTTCAGAATCACGTGTTTCTGACTATGCAACTACTTGGCAAGAAGGCTCAAATGCGGGAGAAGACATCGTCAATGCGACGAATAAAGGATCAAATACCTTCCAAACGGTTCGTGAATCATTGGAATGGTCGAACAATATCCCTGCTTACCATTTATATCAAGATGTTTTGAACAATGGCGGCTCAAAACAATACGCCTACGAAACGTATCTATCAAAAATGAACTATCCCGCAAATGCCAACTGGGGCGTTGAATCGGCACCACTGGGAACAGTCGATGTCACCACTCTTCAACAAACCAATGGCTTCCAGGCATTAGCAAATAATGGCGAATTCCAGCAAGCGTATATCATTGATGCAATCACTGACAACGAGGGGAATGTCATTTATCAACACGAAGTTAAACCAGTGCGCGTCTTTTCCGAAGCCGCAGCTTCGATCGTCAATGATATGTTGCGTAGCGTTATCAATGAAAAGATCACCACACCATTCAAAGATGATATCACTAGTCTCAATGGCAGCTTAGGTCAAGCGGACTGGATCGGTAAAACTGGTTCAACGAATGATTACCGAGATTCATGGTTAGTTGTCTCCACACCCTCTGTCACGATCAGTAGTTGGGCAGGACACGATGATAATACCGGAATGGATGCCCAAGCAAGATTGCGTTCATCCAAATATTTAGCGAATTTAATCAATCAAGTGTATCAAGTAAACCCAACGATTTTTGGTACCGATCAGAAATTCACACTTGCTTCTGATGTGAAGAAAGAAGACGTTTCTGCCTTCACAGGACAATTACCTGGAAAAGTGACCGTTGACCGAAGATCGATCAATACACCTAGCAAAACTGTCGAGTCACTTTGGGCAAAAAATGGTCCTGAGAAAAGCACCTTCAAATTTGGTGTAGGTGGAACGGATGAAAATTACAAAGATTACTGGAATACTGTCGGAACATTCGAACGTGAAAATCCACAGAACAAAGAGGATGACAAAGACGACGATTAACGAAACAATCTGAGTCCACTACTCTTTCTCAAAAAAAAATGAGTCAGATCTTGATAAATGATATCAAGATCCGGCTCATTTTTTTCGTTTTTACTTATCTTTGGTGAAGCTTTGCCCCTGTTATTTCCATAAAAAAGTAGCTGAAACGACTATTCTTTGTCATTTCAGCTACTTTTAGTTATCGTTTTATTTGATCAATCGCTTGATGTTTATCTCAATCGATTTATTTCGTTGAACCTTTTTCTTCAATTCCATAAGGTAAGATGATTGTTTTTTCTTCTACTTCTTCTTTGTTCATCATTTTTGTCAATAGACGCATTGATACCGCACCTAAGTCATATAATGGTTGCGTAATACTTGTCAAGCGTGGGCGAGCAACTTCAGTCAATAAAGAATTGTTGCTTGTGATGATCTCAAATTCTTCTGGTACTTTGACACCACGGTCAATCAAGCCATCTAAAATACCGATTGCTAGTTCATCATCCGTTACATAAACAGCAGTTGCTCCACTATTGTGGATACGTTCTACTAATGACAAGCCATCTCTAAAATTATAGCTTGATTCAAAGATCAAACCTTCACTATAAGTCAGTCCGTTTTCTTTCAACGCTTCTTTGTAGCCTTTCAAACGGTTTTGGCCATTGATCGGGTCAATCAATGCACCACTTACAAAGGCAATTTTTTTATTGCCGTTTTTAGCTAATTTAGTTACTGCATCTTTTGTCGCTGAAGTATAGTCGATATTGACACTTCCTACTTGTTCGTCTGGATCGATCGAACCAGCTAAAACAACTGGAGTTTTTGAACGTGAGAATTCGCCACGGATTTCATCTGTGATATGATGCCCCATGAAAATCACACCGTCAACTTGTTTGGCTAAAAGATTGTTCAGTACGTTGACTTCTTTTTGGTCATTTCCGTCTGAATTTGCCAAAATGATATTATATTTGTACATCGTTGCCACATCATCGATCCCACGTGCTAATGAAGCAAAGAACATATTGCTGACATCTGGGATGATGACCCCAACCGTCGTTGTTTTTTTACTTGCAAGACCACGAGCTACAGCATTTGGGCGATAATCTAAGCGGTCAATGACTTCCAATACTTTTTTTCTTGTAGCTGGTTTTACATTTGGATTCCCATTGACAACACGTGAAACAGTAGCCATAGAAACATTTGCCTCTCTCGCTACGTCATAAATAGTGATAGTTTGTTTTTCCATCGTTGTTCTCCTATTCTGTTTTTATATCTTTTCTGAAAATACGATTTACATTTCTAAAACAGGATATCAAAGATTGACAGAAATTGCAACCGTTTTACTAGCGTTTTCATGAAAAAAATCACCTTTTTCACTTTTAGTCAATTGGTCTTTTTTTACAAGAGTGGTACAATGAATTATCGAAACATGCCATAAATGCGAAAGAAGGATGTCCAAATGAATCTTGAAAAAATCAATGAATTACGCCAATGGATGGCTCAAAAAGAAATCGACCTTGCTTATATCAGTGATCCAGGTCATATCGCCTATTTTGCTGGTTATGAAAGTGAACCCCATGAACGTGTACTAGCTCTATTTCTTCCACTTGACCAAGATCCTTTCTTGTTTACACCAGCGTTAGAAGTAGAAGATGCACAAAATAGTCCTTGGGCCTATGATGTCCGTGGTTATCTTGATAGTGAAGATCCTTGGCTATTGATCGGGCAAGAGATCCGCACCCGTTATCCACAAATAAAAACGATTGGGATCGAAAAAAATGCATTGACGGTTGATCGCTTTGACGCATTATCGCTACAAATGACAAGCAGCATCCGATTTGCTGACCTGACTCCGGTCATCCAACGTCTGCAATTGATCAAAACAACAAAAGAAAAAGAGCAATTGATTGCGGCAGGAAAATGGGCAGATGTAGCTTTTGAAATTGGTTTTCGCTCCATCAAAGAAGGCGTAACGGAACAAGCGATTATTGCTGAAATCGAATATCAACTAAAAAAACAAGGGGTATCTCAAATGTCTTTTGACACGCTAGTTTTAGCGGGGACAAATGCAGCAAGCCCTCATGGAACACCTGGAAGTACTACGATCCAACCAAATGAACTTGTCTTGTTCGATCTAGGCGTCGTATGGGATGGCTATTGTAGTGATGCGACACGAACAGTTGCCTTCCAAAAACCGACAGAATTTCAAGAGAAAATCTACCAAATCACGCTTGAAGCCCAATTAGCAGCTCAAGAAGCTGTTCGTCCAGGCGTCACAGCCGCTGAACTTGATCAAGTCGCACGTAACGTCATTGAAAGCTACGGCTACGGCGAATACTTCAATCATCGTCTAGGTCATGGTATTGGTACAACTGTTCATGAATATCCCTCACTAGTGGCAGGCAATGATCTAGTGATCGAAGAAGGCATGTGCTTCTCATTAGAACCAGGTATTTATATCCCTGATCAAGTAGGCGTAAGAATCGAAGATTGCGTCTATGTCACAAGTGACGGTTGCATCCCATTTACAACAACACCAAAAGAATTATTAGTAGTGGAGTAAGGTTGTGAAAGAAGCGTTTTGACCTGAGCAGTAAGAGGGGAAATCAGAAAATAGCTTTCCATATTTTTTGATTTCTCAGCTTAATGTTGAAGGTCAGCTTCTTGAACACCGTTCATCGAGGTTGTGAGAAAGCCGTTCTGCTCCGAGTATTAAGACAGAACTTGAGAAAATAGCTTCTCATATTTTTTCAAGTTTTGACTTAATATTGAAGGAGCTGGCTTTCGAACACCGTTTATCTAGGTTGTGAAAGAAGCGCTCAACACTGAGTAATAAGGGCAAAAAAACAAAATGGCTTTTTTTATTTTGGTTTTTTTGACTTATTATTGAAGTGTTGCTTCTTGAACACCGTTTATCATAGGTTGTGAAAGAAGCGTTTTGACCTGTAAATAAGCGATAACCCCAAAGTAGAAACTATTTTCGGGTTATCGCTTATTTTTTTAGTTGCTTTTTCTGATATCCGTTAGTTGTCGATACCTATTCATTTGCTATTTGTTGCTTTAAATAGAATTTCGTTGTGCCAACAAAAGGCATATTTTCCACCGAAGCAAACACCTCAAAGCCATGCCTTTCGTAGAACTCTCGAGCTTGATAATCTTGCGTATTGACGGTCATATACAAACACTGGTTTTCCAATGCTGTTTGTTGAACCGCTTCTATTAATCGCGATCCGATGCCTTCGTGACGGTACGATTGATCTACGGCGAGCAATGATAGATGCAAGGTATTACCAAATAAAGATGCTACTGCGCCACCGATCCACTTCTCATCCTTAGATGCACTGATTGAAATGATTTGAGTTGTTAAGTGTTCATTTGTAGAAAATGATTGCATATATTGTTCGTTCAGCAGACCAATGATTTTCTTTTCTGTTTCTTCGGAATCGCTTTTCTTGATCTCAATGATTTACAATATCCTCTCCACGTAAGATTAGAGAAAAAAGGACACGAATCAGGTTGTTTCCTGATCGTGCCTTTTCTTGCTCACTTTTTAGTGTTGCTTATTTAAATGTATCTTTTAAATCTTCTTTCGCAGTAGCTGCATCTTCTTTTGCCATCTCAGACAAGATTTTTGCATCTTCAGCTACTGGTTTAGCTTCGTCAATGCCTTCTTTTACAGTACTACCTGCTTGGTCTGCTGTATCTTTGATGTCGATCATGATGTCTTCTTTCGCAGCAGCTGCTGTGTCGCCTAAATCAGCAGCTGATTTTTTGAAACGATCAGATAAATCAGCTGATTGCTCTTTCAATGTCACTAAAATATCTTCTGATTCGTCTCCTGCGTCGGCTGTTGCGTCTGAGACTGTTTGTTTGACATTACCAGCTAAATCGCCTGCTTGTTGTGAAAGATCATGCGCTTTGTCTTTTGCGATACTTGTCAATTCAGTTGATTTTTCTTTTACCATCTCTGTATAATCAGAAGCCATATCTAGAAAATCATCCGCTTGTGCTGCTAATTCATCACGTAATTCTTTACCAGATTTTGGTGCAAGTAGCAATGCTGCCACTGCTGCGGCTGTACCACCAATCACTGCACCTAGTAAAAATCCACCTTTTTTTGCCATGATTATTTTCCTCCTGTCGTATCTGTTGTTGGTTTTTTATGTTTAAAGAATTTCACTGCAGTCCCACCGACTTTGCTGGCAACAGTTGCTTTTGCTGTTGTTTTACCGATGCCACCAACTTTTGTAACGATGTGTTTGCTTGAAGAATTCAATTCTGATACACTCTCGCTCAAATCAGCGACAGCTGTAAATAAAGGATCGATCGTTGCTACTTTTCCGTTGATATCATTCAACAATTCGTTGCTTTTCACTAACAAGCCTTCGACTTGTCTCGATAAAAGATCAACATCTTTGGTAACGACTTCAATCGTTGTGTTTGCTTCTGTTACTGTTTGTTCTGCTTTTTCAATCGTTTTTGCTAATCGAATCAATACACGTACTAGAAAGACCACAAGTATTGCAAAAGCAATTGCTGCAATCAAGCCAGCAATTTCTCCAACTGTCATAATCAAGCCTCCTTCTCCTCTTCTTGCTATAAGGATAGCATTTTCATATTTTTTAAACAAATAAAAAATAGCAAAAAGCTTCAACTACCTACATTTTGATCAGCAGCTGAAGCATCTCGCTTGTTTACTTTTTGTTAGTTGGTTCAGAAGTTTCTGTTGATTGATTGAAAGATGAAGGCGTCTCTGCTGCTAAAGACTTGCCTAATGATAGAATGTATTCTCTTAATGGTCCACCCACTTCTGGATGTGTCAATCCATATTCGATACTTGTTTTCATAAAACCAAATTTGTCGCCGACATCATAACGTTTACCCGTAAATTTACGTGCGAATACGCGTTGTGTCTTATTCAATGTATCGATTGCATCGGTCAATTGGATCTCATTACCTGCACCTGGTTTTTGCTCTGCTAAGACATCAAAGATTTCGGGTGTCAATAAATAGCGTCCAATAATTGCTAAATCACTTGGTGCTTTACTTGGTTCAGGCTTTTCAACAAAATCTTTGACATTGAATAAGCCGTCTTCTAGTTCTTCTCCTGGATTGATGATCCCATATTTAGATGTATCTTTGTGAGGTACTTGCATCACGGCGATCGTTGAAGCATGTGTACGCTCATAATCGTCGATCAGTTGTTGTGTCAATGGGATTTCATCTTCCATGATGTCATCACCTAACATGACAACAAACGGTTCATTTCCGATGAATGCTCTTGCTTGCAACACAGCGTGTCCTAACCCTTTAGGATGCGATTGACGAATAAAATGAAGGTTTACATCCGTTGTTTCTTCCACTAATTTTAGTAATTCAGTTTTTCCTTTTTCGCCTAAGTTCGTTTCTAATTCGATATTTGAGTCAAAATGATCTTCAATTGGGCGTTTTGCTTTCCCTGTGACGATCAAAATATCTTCAATCCCTGATTTTAACGCTTCTTCTACGATAAATTGAATCGTTGGTTTATCAACGATCGGCAACATTTCTTTTGCCATCGCTTTTGTTGCAGGTAAAAATCTTGTTCCTAAACCTGCTGCTGGAATCACTGCTTTTTTTACTTTCATTTTTTTCTCTCCCTTAAAAATGTTAGTGAAATTCATTCTCTTTTTTGCCATCGCGCAACATGATCTCTGTCGCTGCTTCATTTATGTTCTTGTGCTCATATAGCACTTCATAAATCGTTTGAGTGATCGGCATCTCGATCCCCATGGTCTCAGCTAACTCTTTAGCAGCTCGTGTGGTCTGGACACCTTCCACGACCATGCCCATATTATCCAAGACTTCGCTTAATTCATGGTCTTGTCCAAGCAGATTACCGGTACGCCAATTTCTCGAGTGGATACTTGTACAAGTGACAATTAAATCACCGACACCGCTCAGTCCGATGAAGGTCAACGGATTTGCTCCCATAGCAACACCTAAGCGGCTGATTTCTGCTAATCCTCTTGTCATGATAGCTGCCTTTGCATTATCCCCAAAACCTAAGCCATGGATTGCACCTGCACCGATTGCGATAATGTTTTTTAAAGCGGCACCCATTTCGACCCCAATAACATCAGGATTCGTATAGATTCGGAAATAATGATTCAAAAATAGTGTTTGAACAAATTTAGCAGCATCTGCTTCCGTGCTTGCAGCAGTGATCGTCGTAATATCGTGACGAGCCACTTCTTCTGCATGACTTGGACCCGATAAAACAGCAATTGCTTGTCTCTTTTCTGCTGGGATCTCTTCTGCCAGGACTTCTGAGATCCGCTTGTGTGTTCCTTGTTCTAAGCCTTTACTTGCATGGATGATCACTGGTTTTGTTTGCAAGACCTCAACGAGTTCTTGACATACCGAACGAATCGCCTTAGTCGGTACAACGAACAAAACAGCATCTACATCAGAAACAGCCTTCGCCATGTCCGAGTATGCGACGATCGTTTTGGGCAATTGGTGTTTTGGTAAATAATGCTCATTGGTATGCTTTTGGTTGATTTCATTAACCTGTGAGGCACGGTGACTCCAGAGTCGAACGTCATGACCATTTTCAGCAAGCACTTGTGCTAATGCTGTTCCCCACGAGCCAGCACCTAAAACCGCTACCCTATATTTCATTTTACCACTCCTGCAAATTTTTTCATTTTTTTCGACTTGGACTTTAGATAATGAATTGATTTTTCCCTAAAGATCGGTCGTAATCTGGTAAGTTGCCTTTTTTCCGACGCCAGATGAATAGAACGATTGCTCCAATGAATAGCACAGCAGATAAAAGCTGTGACACACGGATCGTATCTAAAAAGTAAAGACTATCCGTTCTCATTCCTTCGATGAAGAAACGACCAAAACTATACCATATCAAGTAAAGCAGTGCGATTTCCCCTTTTTTCAAAAGATGCGTTTTCTTCCGTAGTAATAAGAGGATGATCACGCCAATAAGGCTCCATACTGATTCATAAAGGAAAGTTGGCTGTCGATAGATCCCATCGATATACATATTATCAATAATAAAATTCGGTAAATATAGACTTTCTAAGAAACTCCTTGTTGTATCTGGTCCAAATGCTTCATGGTTCATGAAATT
Organism: Enterococcus sp. AZ095b; assembly: GCF_051714725.1. Taxonomy (NCBI): domain Bacteria; kingdom Bacillati; phylum Bacillota; class Bacilli; order Lactobacillales; family Enterococcaceae; genus Enterococcus; species Enterococcus sp. AZ095b. The sequence continues at coordinate 2,051,023 of NZ_JBIOSL010000001.1, forward strand.
TCCCCAGCGCCCAATTGCTTGTGCTAATAAAACACTAGGTGCAGCAATGTCCAAGAACGTCCAGACATCAATGAAGTGATATTTCGTGTAAAAATATAATGTGATACCGCCTGCAATCAGACCACCATAAATCGCTAGACCGCCTGAACGGATATTGAATATTTGGATCGGATTTGCAATATACTGTGGTAAATCGAACAAGATGTAATACAAGCGTGCGCCAATGATCGATAGCGGTAATCCCCATAACATAAAGTCAGTGACGTCTTCTGCTTTCATTCCTACTCTTACTGCTTCTCGACTGCTTAACCACATGGCGATGATAATGCCTGAAACAATGATCAATGCATACCAGTAAATAGGAACTCCTAAAAGGTCAAAAGCGACCCGATTGATTTGTGCAATCATACTTTCACTCCTAGCTATTGTCCGTTTGAATTTTCTTCAATCAAACGGCTCAATCTTTCTTCAAATGTCTTCGTTGCATCGAATCCCATCGTTTTCGCACGGAAATTCATCGCAGCAACTTCAATGATGATCGCGACATTTCGTCCAGTTTTCACAGGTATTTTGATTTGGGGGATACCTACTTCCGCAATTTCAACAGAAGTATCTTCAGACCCTAAACGATCGTATTTTTTCTCTTTTGCCCAAGCTTCTAAGTAGACAGCTAATTGGACTTGCATCGATCCTCTGACTGCACTGGCACCAAAAAGATTCATCACATCAATGATCCCGATTCCGCGAATCTCAATCAAATGTTCAAGGATTTTTGGTGGCTCTCCAATAACAGTTAGCTCATCTTGTTGATACACATCCACTCGATCATCTGCAATCAATCGATGGCCTCTTTTGATCAGTTCTAACGCTGTCTCACTCTTCCCAATACCACTATCTCCTTGGATCAAGACACCTAGTCCATAGACATCGACTAAGACGCCGTGAACACTTGTCCTAGGTGCTAATCGTCCATCTAAATAACTTGATAACTCACCAAGTAAACGTGAGGTTGAGATTGGCGAACGCAAAACGGCCATGCCATGTTCATTTGCTGCTTGAATCATTTCTTCTGGTGCAGCTAAACCTCTAGAGATGATAAAGGCTGGCATGTCTTCACTGCATAAACGACGCATGATCATCAAACGCTCTTCCGGCATCATCCGTTCTGCGAAGCTGATTTCTTTGCTCCCAAATAACTGTAGTCGATCATGCGAATAATAATTAAAATAACCGGTCAATTCCAGTCCAGGTCTGGAGATATCACCGGTTACGATGACACGATTTAAACTTTGCTCGTCACCAGTGACGATTTCTAATGATAGTTTTTCTACTAATTGGCTAACTTTTACCATTTCTGCCATTCGTATACCTCATTTCTATTAAACTGTTCTCTTTTATTTTATCATTCTATCGGTAAAAGTACTACCAATAAAAAAAACAAGGGATATCCTTTTCATTACACTCGTTTTTTATGGCAAGCACCGATCAAGAAATCGCTGTCATTTCTTTAGAAATAAGAAGAGGAAGCGACAATTGCCACTTCCTCTTTCCACTTATTTGATTGTGCTTTATTGTCCTTTGCATTGTTTTCTAACGATTCCTGTTCATATTACGATTGCTAACGATGATATTTACGAATGACATGATCACTGCAATCATTATAGCTGATCCAAATGACGAAAAGCTAAAATTAGCTGCTCCGACAAAGAAGGAGGTCATTTGTAAAATCAATGCGTTGATCACAAAAGTGAATAATCCAAACGTCAACAAGGTAAAGGGGATCGATAAAAACATAATGAATGGCTTGACTAATAGATTCAGCACAGAAAGAACAAAACTCGCCACAACTGCGGTCCAAATACTATTCACAAATATCATATTTGGAAAAATAACTGCCAGAGAGATAAACGTCAGCGTACTAACAACAATACGTTGAAGATAAGACATTAAAAGTCACTCCATTCGTCATCGTTGATTTTCTCTGCCTCTTTTCGTTTATTCGTTTGTTCTCTGTAGTTGTTTTTTTGATAATAGTCGTTGTCATGTCCATAACGACGTTGATTATTCTTTCCTGAAGGCACAAGCAAAGCCAACAGAATGTATAAAATAATTGGGCTTCCGAATGCAACTAAACTTAAGAAGACGTAAATGACACGAACAACTGTTGGATCAATCCCAAGATATTCAGCAATCCCAGCTAAAGTACCAGTCAATACAATATTTTTATTTGATTTTGTCAACTTTTTTTTCATTTTCTTTCACCTCTGTTCTCCTATTTTAATTGAAGAAAGATGCTAAAACAATCTTACTTCGGAAGATTTATTGAAATAATAAACCTATTGTTTGTTTCTTATAAGTATGATTTTCGCTTCGCCTTCCTCTTTCAGAAGGTCGAAGCGAAAAAATTATTTATCTGTATCTTTTAAATAGATACTACCAGTTGTAGTAGACAATTCAATTTTCGCCATTTCATTTTCAGAAACGCGACGGAATTCTAACATTTGATTCGTGCGCTCTTTCTTTTCACGGATCACTTCATAATCAGACAGGCGGCTATTGATACTGCCGAGACTTGTTTTTGCATGACCGTCCATACCGATGGTTGTTGGCAATGCAACTTTGACGTTACCATTGACTGAGCTTGCTTCGATTTTCTTCAAACGATCTTCTTTCACTGTCAAACGAACATCCCCATTGACTAATGAAATCGCTAAGTTTTCTGGTGTTGCGCCAAAAGTAACTGTACCGTTGACTGTTTCAATGATTGAATCTAAAATATCTCCATTACGGACATCGATATTCCCATTGACTCCACCAATCTCAAGCATCGTTGCAGCCATTTGCTCAACCAAGATATTACCGTTTGTTGATTTCATATAAATATCTTTTACATCTAAATCTTCAACTACAATATTACCATTGAGTAATTTGATTGCTGTATGGTCATACGTGCGTTTTGGTAAGTAGAAGACTAAATCGGCACGTACACGTTTGTTCGGGATTTGGAAATAAATGTGTTCATCATTGACTTCGATTTGACTGCGTTCAGCAAAAGCTTCATAAGGCTCTGCACCCATTTTTCCATAAAGCTTGATTTTCGCTTCGACTTTTACGTCTTCGCTATCCCAAGTTTTCAAGGTGACATTCCCATTAGCCGCTTTGATGTCGATAATACTTGCTTGTGGCGCGCTATAGTAAAATTCGTGTTCAAATTTAGTTGTAGCGATCCCAGGTACTCGTAAACTGACATCTTTCCATTCCATATTATCATTCACTGTTACGGAAACATTTTGGAAGGTTTTCTTTAAGAATTTACCTAGTTGACTCCCAGCTTCAGTCATTTTTTCGCCGACTTGGTTCAATGTGTCATTTGCTTGTTCTTTCCAATCCTCTGGCAAGTCAAATTTCTCAGCAAAGGTGTCTTTTTTCTCAGACCATTGGCTTTTACGGATATCTTTTAATTCAGCTTCAAGCTTGATCCGCTCTTCAGATAAGAGATCTCCGGCTGCTTCAAGTTCTTTGACTTCTTGCTCCAATTGTTGACGTTGTGTCAATTCTTCTTCTGTTAGTTGATCCAACTCTTCTTTTGTATTCAATTGCATCAATGTTTCCTGTTTTTCATTGCGTGCAATTTTATTTTCAAAAAGTTTTGCGTTGACTTCATCTAAGTGAGCAGAAGTTTTGTTCGCTTCAGTCGCCAATTCATCTAAGATTTTTTCTAGATTCTCTTTGTCTTCTTGCTCTTTTTGTCTTGGATCTGGTTCTACTGCTTCACGTTCAGCTTTGCCATTTTCAAGTTCATCGATCAAACGACTTGCTTCATCTTTTTCTTTACGATCAGCATGTACACGATCTGCCTCTTTTGCGATTTGCTTTTCATCTTTTTCAGTTGCCATACTCTCCAATAGGTCTAAACCTTCTTCAGTTGAAAGGATGCCTTTTTTAACTAATTCTAAAATACGTTCTCTTTCTTTCATGGAAATTGCCTCCTTATAGCAAAAATTGTTTGCAAGCTTTTCCTTACATACATATTATGCAATGATTTGAAGAAAAAGTCATAGGACTTAAGTTGTAACTTTCTCTCATTCTTAGGATGATTTTTTCTGTCGAGTAAATAAAATTGAAGAAATGACTGATGTTATCGGTAAAACAAGGATCGCTGCGCTTGTCGTGACTACTACAGTTACATACTCCAAAACGAAAGTTTTTTCGTTGATCAACTGGCCAAAAGACAATTCTAGATCAATGAACCACAATATCAGGGCTAAACAATTTCCCATAAAAGCAAAAACCAAGGTCGTTACTGTTGTAGCTAAAATTTTTCTGCCGATCCGTATACTCGATTTTACTAATTCCCGATAGCTTTGTAATGGATCTGTCAGATATACTTCATACGTCGCACTAGCGATGGACACACTTGCATCTAATACGGCTCCACTCACACTGATCAATAAAATTGCTCGCGTCAATGCGAAAAAATCCAAGGGTACATGCAAATCGAACCCTGTCAGTTCATCTAATTCAATCCTTGTAAACCCTTGGATCGCTAATTCAGAAAGAAACGGCGTCACCACTAAGAAAACCACTAAAAAAAGCAATACACTAAGAAAAGCTGCTTTCATCTTGAGATTATAGCCATTAACAAAAAACAATGTGACACTAGTGATCAATAAGAAGATCACGATGGCACTTGGTAATATTGGCAACCGAAAATGATAGAGGAGTAATAGAAGGAAAAACAACAGGACGTTGATGAACAGACCTAAGATCGTATAGAGCCCATTTTTCCCACCAACCAGTAAAATCAATAGCACTAAGAGAAGTGCTAAGAGCAAAAGTACATTCATCAAATCGCCCTCCGATACTTCAAATGGCCTAAATAGCATAAAAGTGTAATGGGAATCGAAAGGACAATGCCTAGACTTCCGCTGATCACACGTAGCAATTCCAACGAGAGATGTAGCTCAATCGCATCTCTCAAGGGCCAACCAATGTTAAAGTAAACAAGTAACATCGGGATCGTCCCACTGACGTATACGAATAGTAAGATATTCGTCATGGAGCCAATTACATCTTGTCCTACCATTTGACCAGACTGCCACAATCGTTTCATCGTTATTTTTGGTTTTTTATTCACCAACTCATCTAAAGTTGTCGTGACTGTGACAACTGTATCCAATACCCCACCTGTCATCCCTACTAATAAACTAGCTAAAAAAACGGAACGATACGGTCGAGTCAAGTAACTCATTTCCTCATAACGTAATCCTTGATCGTTCAAATAATCCATTGCGAACAAACAAATTAGAAAAGCTACACCTACACTCGTCATGGTTGCGACGATTTTTATCCGTCCACCTTGTTGCCAACCATCTAAGGCAAAAACGCAAATGACCGTTCCTAGAAAGACAAAAAGGACACTCGTCATCACCAAAGATATCCCTTGGATCTGCGTGAAACCCTGAAGAAGTAAAATCAATAACAAGAGATTGAGTCCTACACTGATCAAAGTGAATATGCCTGCTTTTCCGCCTACGAACAAGAGCGCACAGATAAATAAACTTGTAAAAAGGAATAACCAGCCGTCATTTTTTTTGCTGAGTATCTGCCATTCATCCCCGATTTTCCGTACGAGATAAAGTTGATTCGTCTTAGCTTTTGCATGTTCGATCTGATTTTCTTGGTGCGGAATAAACAGAGTGAGTTCTGTTCCTTTCGCTTGCGTATTCATCAATTCTCCTTTGATTACTTGTTGTTCATTTTCTAGCGATACTTGCTGTACTTGCATGATTGGGTCTTCGTACCATTCAGTGGCATGTTGGATTACCCATGCGGCCACAAAACAACTACAAAGAATCAAACATTTGATCAATAATCGATTTTTTTTGTACATACGCCTTCCTTTCTAAGGCTGTGAAAGAAGTGCTCAACTCCGATAAATAAGCGTGAAGAACCGAAAATTGTTCTTCAAATTTTTGGGGGTTCACGCTTATTTCTGAAGGAGCTACTTCTTGAACACCGTTTATTCTAAGGTTGTGAAAGAAGCGGTCAGTACTAAGGCATAAGGCAGAAAAATCGAAAATGGCTTTTTCATTTTTTATTTTTTTGACTTATGTCCGAAGTGTTGCTTCTTGAACACCGTTTATCTAGGTTGTGAAAGAAGCGACTTGACCTGAGCAGTAAGATAGAAAATTGAAAAATAGTTTTTCATATTTTACAATTTTTTAGCTTAGTGTTGAAGGTCAGCTTCTTGAACACCATTTATTCATTTTTAGAAGGAACAGGATATCTAATGTACCCGATCCTTAAAATTTATGAAATGGATAACAACAAACAATTGATCATCGCCAAATCTCGAATAATTGTCTTCTATATTAATAAAAAAGCCAACTTCCAAAAATATATCTCTCTTTTCGGAAGTTGGCGCTTATTTCTCAGAAATACTGATCAGCATTTGACAAAAATCAGCGAATGATTTTTATCTTTGATTAGTCTCTTCGTTATGATTTGTGTTCAACTCAGTGATTTTACCTGTAGCTAGATACACGATCCATTCACAGATATTTGTTACGTAATCACCGATCCGCTCTAAATAACTTGCTACGTTGACATAGTCCGTTCCACTGATAACAGTTTCGGGATTTGCTTGCATATTTTTGATCGTTGCATTGTAGATCCGATTGAATGATTCATTGACACGATGATCCATATTTGCAATCGTACGTGCATCCTTTTCATCTGTTTTAACGTAAGCGACTAAGACATTATCTACCATTTTTTTGACATAATCAGACATATCAGAGATTTCTTTTTCGATTTCAGGAATTCTTGTTTCTCCTTTAAGACGAATCGTTGACTTGGCGATTGATACTGCGTGGTCAGCCATACGCTCTAAATCTGAACTTGCTTTCATGACTGTGATGATCGTTCGTAGATCAGTTGTCACCGGTTGTTGCAAAGCAATCATTTCAAAACTTTTTTTCTCTAATCGTGTTTCCATATCATTGATTGTAATGTCATTTTCAATTACTTCTTTTGCAAGAACTTTGTCGTGTTTTGTATAAGAGCGCACTGATTTATGCACGGCATTACTAACCATCATTCCCATTTCGTAAAATTGATTATGAAGGTTCAATAATTCTTCTTCAAATTGTGTTCGTAACATCCTCTTTCCTCCTTATCCGAATCGTCCTGAGATATAATCTTCCGTTTCTTTTTTATCAGGATTCATAAATATTTTTTTCGTATTGTTGAACTCGATCAAATTGCCATCTAAGAAGAAAGCTGTTTTGTCTGAGATACGTGATGCTTGTGACATATTGTGAGTCACAATGATCATCGTATAGCGTTCTCTTAATTCTAATAACATACTTTCTATTTTACCAGTAGAGACTGGATCTAAGGCACTAGTTGGCTCATCTAATAAAATAATTTCTGGATTGACAGCTAACACACGGGCAATACACACTCGCTGTTGTTGTCCACCTGATAAAGACAACGCACTTTTATGCAATTTATCTTTGACATCTTCCCAAACAGATGCTGCTTTCAAGCTCTCTTCTACTACTTGGTCTAACACTTTTTTGTCTTTTTCACCTTTGATTTTCAACCCATAAATGACATTTTCATAGATGGAGAATGGAAAAGGATTTGGTTGTTGGAACACCATACCGATTTCTTTACGTAGTCCAACGATATCCGTTTTAGGACTGTAGATATCATTGCCCTTGTAAACGACACTACCAGTGATCGTTACACCTGGGATCAAATCATTCATACGATTCAATGAACGTAAATAAGTAGATTTCCCACAACCAGATGGTCCGATCATTGCAGTGATCTCGCCTTTATTGAAACTTAGATCAATGCCTTTCAAGGCTTCTTTTTCCCCATAATACAGATGAAGATCTTTTGATGAGATAATTTCTTTTGTCATAGCAAGTCCTCCGTCTTAACCAAAATGACCGGACACATAGTCTTCAGTTGCCTGAATCTTAGGTCTAGTAAATATCTTATTCGTCTTGTCATACTCGATCACATTTCCAAGATAGAAGAACGCAGTGTAATCGCTGATCCGGGCAGCTTGTTGCATATTGTGAGTCACAATAATAATCGTATAATCTTCTTTTAAGTTGACTAACGTTTCTTCAACAGTCCCAGTAGAAATCGGGTCTAACGCACTCGCTGGTTCATCAAGCAATAAAATATCTGGTTTCATCGCGATTGCACGAGCGATACAAAGACGTTGCTGTTGTCCACCTGATAACGCCAAAGCACTTTTATTCAAACTATCTTTGACTTGATCCCATAATGCCGCTTGCTTCAAACTAGTTTCGACGATCTCATCTAGTTTTTGTTTGTTTTTCTCACCATGCTGTTTCAAGGCAAACGTAATATTGTCATAGATTGATTTACTAAAAGGATTCGGACGTTGGAACACCATGCCGATTCGTTTGCGCATTTCGTAAACGTCGATTTGTGGTGCATTGACATCGACTTCTTTATACATGATCTTTCCAGTGATCTTCGTGTTTGCGATCCCATCGTTCATTCGATTCAATGAACGTAGATAAGTGGACTTCCCACACCCTGATGGTCCGATCAATGCAGTGATTTTATTCTTTTCAAATTCAAGATTGACACCTTTAATGGCTTCGTTATCGCCATACCATACATGCAAATCATCTGTATATAGCGCGATATCTTTTTCAGCGCCCATTTTGATGATGTTGGTTTCATTCATATTATATTCTTTCATTCTGCTTCTTCTCCTTAAGCTGAAGTCATTTTACGGTGCAGACGTTTTCCAATTGCTCGAGCACCAAAGTTGAATAGTAACACAGCGATGATCAATACTGCCGAAGCTCCTGCCGAAACGGAAACCCCATCGGGCATCGTTCCTTCTGTATTGATTTTCCAAATGTGGACAGCTAGTGTTTCAGCTTGTCGGAAGATACCGATCGGGCTGGAAATGCTAAATGGATTCCAGTTAGTAAAATCTAAGGCTGGCGCACTTTGACCAGCGGTATAGATCAACGCTGCGGCCTCACCGAAAATACGGCCAGAACTCAAGATGACCCCCGTCAAAATACCTGGTGTCGCTTCAGGAACAACGACACGAAGCACTGTTTCCCAACGAGACAATCCTAGAGCTAAACCAGCTTCGCGTTGTGTGTAATGAACTGCTTGTAAAGATTCTTCGACTGTCCGAGTCAATAAAGGCAAGTTGAATACGGTTAATGCCAAGGCACCTGAAATGATCGAGAACCCATATTGGAATTGGATAACGAAAACCAAGAAACCAAAGAGACCGACAACGACAGAAGGCAATGAGCTAAGAATCTCAATGGATGTGCGGATGACATCTGTCAACCAGTTTTTACCTGCATACTCAGACAAGTAGATTCCTGCACCCAATGAAATCGGAAAACTGATGATCATTGTGATGATCAGTAAATAGATAGAGTTGAATAATTGGATTCCAATTCCTCCGCCAGTTTGATACGCTTTTGACGGTTCAGTCAAAAATGCCCAAGAGATATGTGGAATACCGCGAACTAAGATATAAAGAAGCAACGCAGCGAGGATCAGGACGATGATGCCTGAAATCACATATAAGACACCTGTTGCTATTTTATCAGAACGTTTTGCATTCATTATTTCAATTCTCCCTTCTTACCAATCAAGCGGATAACGATATTAAAGAATAATGACATCAAGAGTAGGATCAAGGCTAGAGACCACAACACGTTGTTTTCAACGGTACCCATGATCGTATTTCCGATACCCATCGTCAAGATCGATGTCAGCGTTGCAGCTGGAGTGGTAAAGCTTGTTGGCATCAATGCCGCATTACCGATAACCATTTGGATCGCTAAGGCTTCACCAAAGGCACGAGCCATCCCAAAGACGATAGCTGTCAAGATTCCTGGAATTGCTGCGCGTAAGACTACTTTATATGTGGTTTGCCATCTCGTTGCTCCTAATGCAAGAGAAGCTTCACGATAGTGTCTTGGTACGGCTTTTAACGCATCGACTGTCATCGTCGTAACCGTTGGTAAGATCATTACGAACAACACAAATGTTCCGGCTAAAATACCAAAACCCGTTCCGCCAAAAATGCCGCGAATGAATGGAACGATGACGGATAGACCGATAAACCCATAAACAACTGAAGGAATACCTACAAGTAGTTCAATGACCGGTTGTAAAATCTTTGTTCCGTTTTTCGGAGAGATTTCTGTCATGAACACAGCTGCTCCGATGGCAAAAGGTGTTGCAATGATCGCAGATAAAAAAGTAACGATAAACGAACCCGCGATCATTGGTAGAGCTCCTACCATTGGTTTTCCATCCGGCCCGAGTGCGCTTGGATTCCAATTTGTTCCAAATAAGAAATCAAAAACATTGATTTTATCAACAAAAAAGGTCGCTAACCCTTTGCTGGCAACAAAATAAAATATTGCTAAAACAACCACTACAATCAATGCAATACATAAAAAGCTGATAAACTTTCCACGTTGTTCCATTTTCGAGCGCTTGGATTTAGTTACTAGTGCTTTTTTTACATCTTCCACAGATGATTCCTCCTTGGTCCTTTAACATACCTATACAGTCTACTAAGCGAATATCAATTTGATTTTAATAACATGTAAATTTTTTGCTAACTTTGTAAATTTTGTGTAAAGATGGTTAATTCACCACATTACCTTCCCAATCGCGTTCAACTTTCATACTCGACACTGGAATATAGCCTAAATCTCCAACGATATTTTTTTGCACTTCATCTGATAAGATATAAGCTAAAAAGTCTTTCGTTAATTGACTTGTCTCTTTTCGCGTATACATATGCTCATAAGCCCAAATCGTCCAATCATTTGTTGTGACATTCTTGTCTGTTGGCTCGACTCCGTCGATTTTCAGTGTATCCACATCTTTTGATACATAAGAGAATGCGACATAGCTGATTGCTCCTGGGGTATCCGCAACAATTTGACGGACCATTCCACTAGAATCTTGTTCTTGGGAACGAATCGCTGTTTCACCGTCTAAGACCCATTTTTCAAAAGTTGCTCTCGTTCCACTACCTGCTGCACGGTTCAAGATCACGATTGGCTGATCTTTCCCACCTAGTTGTTTCCAGTTCGTCAGTTCACCAGTAAATACTTTTTTCAAGTCTTCCATCGAAATGTTGTCAATGCCGACTTCTTTGTTGACAATTGGTGTAATGCCCACTACTGCTACTCGATGGTCAATCAGCGCGGACGCATCGATCCCTGATTTCTCCTCTGCGAACAAATCAGAATTACCGATCTCAACAGCACCTGATTGGACTTGCGATAAACCAGTACCACTTCCGCCACCTTGTACATTGATAAATTTGCCGGGATTTTCTGATTGATATGTCTCAGCAACCGTTTCAACTAAAGGTTGTAAAGCGGATGATCCCACCGCTGTGATCGATTCACCTTGGTCGACCAGGTTTGAACACCCAGACATTGTTATAAATAGTGCTATCATTGGTATTAATAATCGTAATTTTTTCATTAGAAATCTCCTTCAATCCTAAAGTATTTCCATTTTAACATTTTCACTATTACTTGAAAATCAATTGATTTTATTAAATAACAAATAATTTAATTTAATTAAAAAAAATACTATCTCAATAAATTTTTCTATGCTATACTGGCATTGAAATGTGTCTCTGTACCAAGCAAGCATTAACTTATTTCTTGCTTTCCCCAAAAAACAAGAAATACCCCAAAAGTTAATTCCCGCTCTTGCGAGACGCTTTCTCCATTTCTTGTAATAAAACTACAGAAATGGCCCCGATAGAAAAGGACATGAAAATCTGCTCTTATGAGTCTATTTCATGTCCTTTTTTGTTCAGTTTTTTACAAGAGTGGTGAAACAAGTCGAGCCAATCCCTCTTTTAGCTTGATCATCCAGCCCCGAGCCTCGTAACGTTCTTTTGTCAAACGCTCAGAAACTTTTGCATCTTCAAAAAATGCCCCTCGCACTTGAGTTGCGAGCCGTTCGTCATAGATCAGTGTATTGACCTCAAAATCTAAACGGAAAGAACGAACGTCGATGTTTGCTGAACCTACGGAAACGATTCCGCTATCGATGATCATTGTCTTCGCATGAATAAATCCATTTTCATAAGTTTCGATGACAGCACCGTATTCGATCAATTCAGCAGCAAAAGAATACGTTGCCCAATACACTAATGGGTGATCTGGTTTATTGGGAATCTGCAAATGGACCTTCACACCGGATAGCAATGCCAATTTCAACGCTTCATGGATTGATTCATCTGGAATATAATAAGGCGTTTGGATCAAAATCTCCCGCTTGGCCAGTGAGATCATTTTAAGGTACGTCATTTTGATTTGTTCATGTTCTGAGTCTGGTCCACTCGTCACGACCTGTAAGGCAATCTCACCGGTTGATGCAATACTTGGGAAAAAGCGCGCCGCATAATGCACTTCTTTTGTATGTTGAGAATTCCAATCCATCAAAAAGCGATTTTGTAGCGCATAGACTCCTTCACCATAGATACGCAAATGATTATCTCGCCAATAACCAAATTTTTGCACGAGACCTAAATACTCATTTCCCACATTGAATCCACCTGTATAACCAATTTTCCCATCGATTACTACGATCTTTCGATGATTACGATAATTGATTCGCGGGTTCAGATAAGGAACAAAAAGCGGAAAAAAGAAAGCAACTTCTCCACCAGCTTCTTTTAACTCATGGAAAAACTTGGTTGAAACTTCCGTCGATCCCCACGCATCTAGTAAAACTCTTACTTGTACCCCTCTGCGAGCAGCAGAAGTTAATGCTTGGCAGACCTCGATCCCTAAGCTATCGCTGCGATAAATATAATATTGTAGATGGATGTGGTCAGTTGCCTGTTCAATATCCTCGATCAACCGGTCAAATTTTTCTCTGCCATCGGTGAACAGCGTCACATCATTGCTTGTGGTATACAGTGTGCTTTCTCCAACAGTTAACATATAAATCAACTGTTTGACATCCACTTGTCCAGTCGGAGGATGTGGGTATAATCCCCGCATCAATGCCTGTCGATCCTCTTCGATCTCTAAGTTCTTACCGATCTTTCCTTGAATCTTCAAATCAAATATCTTATCTTTTGAAATCCCACGTCCAAAGAAAATGTAAAGGAAAAAACCTAGTATCGGGATAAAAGTCAATACAAGTAACCATGCCCAAGTTTGAGCAGTTTCTTTTCTTTCGGTAAAAACGATCACTAAAGATAATAATGTGTTCGTAAGCAGTAAGATCGTCGAAAAATTGTCAAAAATAATATCCATTGCCTCACCTCTTATCCGGCTATCCTCCTTAGGATAGCGAAGTTGTTTTTTAAAGTAAAGAAAAACCACTGATTTGTCTACCAGAAAAACCGACTTCCTTAGAATACTATAGATAGACAGGAAAGAGTAAGTTTATTTTTCTATAAAATAGATTTTTCGAGAATGAAAATTTTTACAAAAAAAAACCAGCAGGATCGCTCCCACTGGTCTGCTTCATATCTTTGACTAAAATTTCAAGAATCTTCTCATTGAAATAATCGAACCTAATGAACCAATAATGACACCAATACCGGCCATCAATGCGTCGATTTTCCAAACGATATCCTGTGGCTGTATCAATGAGTAATTTGAACGCAACAAGGTTGGGTTGAGCAATTTGTAGATTTCCTGATACCCAAATGTGAAAATCAATACAGGAATAATGGCTCCAATCAAGCCGATCCAACCTCCTTCAAGGAAGAAAGGCCAACGGATATAGCCATTCTTGGCACCAACTAAACGCATGATCTGGATCTCTCTTTGACGTGAAATGATCGTGATACGAATCGTATTTGAGATCAAGAACATCGCGACAAATAATAGCAAGGCAGCTGCTGCTAATCCCCATGTACGTACTGCCGCAGCAATATCAAAGATTCGGTCAGACGAAGTGCCACCATAATCCGAACGGAAAACATTTTTCAACTTCGCGGCTTCTTCAGAAACTTCTTTAGTATAAGAAGGTTGTGTCGTTGTTACAACGTATACATCGTATAACGGATTGCCGTCTCCCTCAAACAAACTCCAAGAATCACCCATTTGATCCTGGATTTTCTTTAATTCTTGGTCTTTACTTGAAAATTCAACTTTGTTGACGTGTTCAAGTTCATTCAATTCTTTTTCGAGTGTTTTCATATCTTTCTCATTCGTCCCGATATCAACGAACACAGAAACATCTACGTTACCTTCGATGTCTTCGGCTAATTTAGTCGCATTCATGATGATTGCCATAAATACACCAACCAAAGTCAGTGTGATCGTCACCGCACTGATTGATGCGATGGTCATCCAACCGTTTCGTTTTAAACTTTTGATACTTTCTAATAAATGACGGAAAAAGGTTCTAATCATCGTATCCATATTCCCCTTCCGCTTGGTCACGAATAATCCGGCCATTTTCAATGGCGATTACGCGGTGACGAATTGTATTAACGATCGTACTGTTATGTGTAGCCATAACAACAGTCGTTCCTTGCGCATTGATCCGATCCAATAACTTCATGATTTCCCATGAGTTTTCCGGGTCTAAGTTTCCTGTCGGTTCATCTGCAATCAATACTTTTGGTGTATTCACGATTGCTCGAGCAATCGAAACACGCTGTTGTTCCCCACCTGATAATTCACTTGGGAAAACACGTACTTTATGTTTCAAGCCGACTAAGTCTAAAACTTCCATGACACGTTTTTTTATGTCACGAGGTTTTCTACCGATGACTTGCATCGCATATGCGACATTTTCATATACTGTTTTTCGAGGCAACAATTTATAGTCTTGGAAAACTACTCCGATTTCTCTACGTAAATAAGGTACTTCACGATCTTTGATATTTATCAGATCATGGCCAGCAACGTTCAATGTTCCTTTCGTTGCTTTTTCTTCTCGGTACATCAATTTGATGAATGTAGATTTACCAGCACCAGATGGTCCTACTACATAAACAAACTCTCCTTGGTCAATGACGATCGAGAGATTTCGGATAGCTGTGGTACCATTTGAGTACTTCTTCATTACATCCTTCATTTCAATCATGGCGTTCTCTCCATATCTTTTCAGTCTTTAGTCATTATAGCATGGGAATGTTTCAGCTTGCTTTCGAAATCTTACAATTTTATTTCAATTTACTACTAATCGTAAGCATACTATATATGCATTTTTAAATAGCCATCGATGAATGGGTCTAACTCGCCATCCATCACCGCTTGGACATTTCCAGTTTCCACATTGGTCCGATGATCTTTGACCATCGAATACGGATGGAAAACATAAGAACGGATCTGTGAGCCCCAGCCGATTTCCATTTGTTCCCCACGTAATGCAGCTGCTTCTTGTTCTTTCTTTTCAACTTCCAATTGATAAAGTTTCGCTTTCAGCATCCCCATCGCTTGTTCACGGTTTTTTAATTGTGAGCGTTGTGCCTGACTGGCAACGACCGTTCCTGTTGGCAAATGCGTGATCCGTACAGCAGATTCTGTTTTGTTGATATGCTGTCCACCCGCTCCACTT
The DNA here is from genome assembly GCF_051714725.1 of Enterococcus sp. AZ095b. Lineage (NCBI taxonomy): Bacteria > Bacillati > Bacillota > Bacilli > Lactobacillales > Enterococcaceae > Enterococcus > Enterococcus sp. AZ095b. The sequence continues at coordinate 2,066,629 of NZ_JBIOSL010000001.1, forward strand.
GCTCGGTAAGTGTCGATCTTCAAATCATCAGGATTGACCTCGATGTCGATCATGTCATCTAATTCTGGCATGACATCGACCGAACAAAATGACGTATGTCGGCGTTTCGCCGAATCAAATGGCGAGATCCGAACAAGACGGTGAACGCCTTTTTCTGATTTCAGATAACCATAAGCATTATGCCCTTTGATCAATAATGTCACACTTTTGATTCCAGCTTCATCACCAGCCTGGTAATCTAACATTTCCACTTGGTAGTTGTGTTGCTCTGACCAACGGGTGTACATTCGTAACAACATACTTCCCCAGTCTTGAGATTCTGTTCCCCCAGCACCTGGATGCAGCTCGACGATGGCGTTATTGCGGTCATAAGGTCCGTCTAGTAACATGGCTAATTCGTAAGTCGTCATTTTTTCAGCTAACGCACTGATTCGCTCTTGTGCTTCTTCTTGCATTTGCGCATCTGGCTCTTCTTGTAACATTTCCACCATCAATTCTAGTTCTTCTAGCTCTTGTGCGAGTTCATTGAACTGATCATAGGTTTCTTTGTTTGCATTATTTTCATTGATCACTTTTTGTGCAGCTTCACTATCATCCCAAAAACCTGGTTCAGCCATTTTTGCTTCTGCTTCAGCAATATCTTCTTCCAGCTGATCTAAGTCAAAGAGACCCCCTAAAACTTGTGACTTTCTCTTGCATTTCGGTTAGGAGGTTTCGAATTTCAGAAATTTCCATTTCGATTTCCTTCTTTCTGTCTAATCTTCATTGTTTAGTCTACCAGAATCTTGAACGAACAGAAAGAATAAGATGCGACAAGCTTGACACTTTCCCTTTTTCATTCCGTTCTTAATGGTAGTGTGTCCCAAAAGTAACCTCTTCGGAAATAAGGTGGAATCCACAAAAATTCAACGAACGATTTTTGCGGATTCCACCTTATTTCTTGAGGCTCAGTACTGCTTGACCTCAGGGAAGTCATAAAACAAAAAATAGTGCTTTAAGATTCCCTATCTATTTTAGTTTGTGAAAAGGAACGATCACTCTCATATGAGGGGAGTTCCTTTTCTGAATTGATCAAATCTTATTGTTCAGTATGAACGATTTCTTTCAATAGGAAAGATTACATTTCATTCTTGCCGTGACAATTTTTGAATTTTTTACCACTGCCACATGGACAAGGGTCATTACGACCAACTTTATTGACACTGACAGGCTGTGATTTCACATTCAATCGACTGTTTTCTTTCGCGCCGCCTTCTGTTGGTTGAACAGGCTGTCCTTGAGACACTTGTTCACGTTGGACGTTTTGACGGATCTCTGCTTTCATAAAGATACGTGTTACTTCGTATTCGATTGCACCAATCATGTCTTCAAACATTTTGTAGCCTTCTGTTTGATATTCGACAAGTGGATTGTTTTGTCCGTAAGCACGTAGTCCGATCGATTGACGTAATTGATCCATTGCATCGATGTGGTCTGTCCATTTTGAATCGACAACACGTAAGATCACGACTTTTTCAAACTCAAGTAATTGCTCAGGTCCATTTAGTTGTGAAGCTTTCGTATTAAAGATTTCTTGTGCTTTTTCATTTAAGAATTCTTTGATTTGTTGCGGTGTCTTGCCTTCTAGATCAGCCAATGAAATACTGTCTTCATGAACAAGTGTACTACCAGCAAAGTCAACGATCCCTTCAAGGTTCCAGTTTTCCTTTTCAAGTTGAGTATGTGCATCTACTACTCGACTGATCGTTCGTTTGACCATATTCATCAATGGTTCAGATAGACTTGTTTCTTCCATGATGACGTCTTGACGTTGTTTATAGATGACTTCACGTTGTTCACGCATCACGTCATCGTATTGAAGAACGTTTTTACGTGTGTCGTAGTTGTTTCCTTCTACACGTTTTTGCGCAGATTCAACTTGTTTCGACAACATCTTACTTTGGATCACTGCATCTTCTTCACCGATCTTCATGCGTTCCAAGAAAGCTTTGATTCGTTCTGAACCGAATCGTTTCATCAAGTCATCTTCAAGAGACAAGTAGAATTGTGACATCCCTGGATCTCCTTGACGACCGGCACGTCCACGTAACTGGTTATCGATACGTCTTGATTCGTGACGTTCTGTACCAATAACGGCTAATCCACCCAACTCACGAACACCTAGACCTAACTTGATATCCGTACCACGACCAGCCATGTTCGTTGCAATCGTAACTGCTCCTTTTTGACCAGCATTCATGATGATCTCGGCTTCTTTAAAGTGGTTTTTGGCATTTAGTACTTCATGAGGTACGCGTTCTCGGTTCAATAAATCAGAAAGCAATTCAGACGTTTCAACAGCGACAGTACCTACAAGAACAGGTTGTCCTTTACGGTAACGATCTTTGATATCTTGAACGACTGCATTGAACTTGCTTGTCAATGTCGGATATAACAAATCTGGACGATCATCACGAATGACCGGACGATTTGTAGGGATTTGAATGACTTGGATGTTGTAGATTTCTCTAAACTCTTCTTCTTCTGTCTTCGCTGTCCCTGTCATACCAGATAATTTCTTATACATACGGAAATAGTTTTGGAATGTGATCGATGCCATCGTTTTTGTTTCATCTTCGATCTCCACGCCTTCTTTGGCTTCAATCGCTTGGTGCAAGCCATCAGAATAACGGCGTCCATCCATGATACGACCAGTAAATTGGTCAACGATCATTACTTTTCCATCTTGGACCACATAGTCGATATCTAAAATCATGATATAGTTTGCGCGTAATGATTGATCAATATGATGCGTTAAAGCAGAATTTTCGATATCATATAAGTTATCTAAACCAAAAGTTTCTTCGGCTTTTTCAATTCCCGCTTCAGTCAAGCTGATCGTTTTTGATTGAACATCGATTTTATAATCTTCTTCTTCTTTCAATCGTTTGACAAAGTTATCAGCACGCGTATATAACGCAGTTGACTTTTCTGCTTGTCCAGAAATGATCAATGGCGTTCTTGCTTCATCGATCAAGATCGAATCGACTTCATCGACGATTGCATAGTTCAATGGACGTTGTACCATTTGATGACGATAAACGACCATGTTGTCTCTCAAATAGTCAAACCCTAGCTCGTTGTTTGTACTATACGTAATATCACAATTGTAGGCTTCACGTTTTTCATCTGCTGATTTTGAATTGATATTCAAACCAACTGTCAAACCTAAGAAGTTGTATAACTCACCCATCTCATTGGAGTCACGGGTAGACAAGTATTCATTGACAGTAACTACGTGAACGCCTTCTCCCGTCAAAGCATTTAAATAAACAGGCATCGTAGCAGTCAAGGTTTTCCCTTCACCGGTACGCATCTCTGGAATATTTCCATCATGAAGTACGATCCCCCCCATCAACTGCACAGGGTAAGGGTACAATCCTAATACGCGTTTTGCTGCTTCACGAACGACTGCGAAAGCTTCTGGTAAAAGTTGATCTAATGTTTCCCCTTTTTTATATCTTTCCTTAAATTCGGTTGTCTTTGCTTGTAATTGTTCATCTGTTAATGCTGCCATATCATCAGCATGAGCTTCGATTTTTTTTACAATACTTTCTAAACGTTTTAGTTCTTTCTTATCATTTTCGATAATCGAACGAATAAAATTGGCCATGCGTTGTTTAATCTCCTTTTATATAATATCCAAACTATGTAGACTCTGTTTCTTATTTTATCATTAGTTGTGGATAAATGAAATAACTTAAGACAATTAAAGTGATATCTTCATAATTATTTCATATTCTTTTTTATCTATTCAATCCGAAAAAAAAGCTTGCAGTAGTCATTAGAGACCACTGCAAGTTTTTCTCATGTTATTCTTTCGTTATTTATCAATCAGTTTCGATCAATCCATATTTGCCATCTTTACGACGGTAAACAATGCTTGTACCATTCGTTTCTGCATCTTCAAAGATGAAAAAGTTATGGCCTAACATATTCATTTGTAAAACAGCTTCTTCGCTGTCCATTGGTTTCAATGACAAGCGTTTTGTACGCACGATATCTAATTCAGACTCATTTTCTTCTTCGTCTTCATTATTGAACATAACCGCCGCATTTGCTGTATTCAAACCAGTTTCACGAGATTTGCGATTGATTTTTGTTTTAAATTTGCGGATTTGACGTTCCAATTTATCAACAACCAAATCAATACTTGCATATAGATCTGGTGAAGTTTCTTCGGCACGTAATACGAGATAAGGTAATGGAATCGTAACTTCCACTTTTGCTGTTTTTTCAGTATAAACTTTTAAATTCACATGCGCCGTAGCATCGGGAGCATCGCTGAAATAACGTTCTAATTTTCCTACTTTTTTCTCTACGTAGTCACGAATCGCTTCAGTTACTTCGATATTTTCGCCGCGTACATTATATCTAAACATAAAAACTACCCCTTTCATCTACCACAATCAAGAAGGAGAAGGACCACTCTTTCCCTCTTCTTACTTCTATTATATCGAACTCGTAAGCATTTGCAAACTAAATCGCTGTCATTTTACTGCTGTTTCTACAAAAAGCTTATCTAGCAAGTGAGAACGTCTGTACTTTATTGGGTGACTGCGCCAATAGGCAGGTCGCTGCATGGAACATCGTCTGGCCAGTCGTATAAACATCATCGATCAGTAAGATATTTTCCCCTTTGATTTTAAGTGTAGATGGCTGATAAACAAATGGTTGGGACGTAATCAAACGTTGCTCTCTTGTTTTTTTAGATTGCGGTGTATGGTGTTTTTCTCTGATCAGCAATTCTTGAAAAGGAAGCCCAGCAGCTCTCAATAGTTCACTCACTTGATTAAATCCCCTTTCGCTGATCCTTTCTGTAGACAATGGGATCGGACAAAAAACAAACGACTTATATTGTTTTCGTAATTCTTGTAACTCTAAGCTGAATGTGTGTGCCAACAGGATATCCCCCATGAATTTATATTGTTTGAGCCAAGTACGGAACGCGTGATCATAGCGGAAGAACGCACGATGACAAAAACGATAGTCAGGATAACGCGTACGCCAATGCAAGCAATCTCGGCAATAGTCAGGTTGATCAATCGCCTGTTTCGTCCATACTTTTTGGCAGCCTTCGCACTGATGGCTACTCTCCTGTTGTATTCGTTGGAATAAAAATTGACATTCCTGGCAACGTCTCGCTATTTTTTTCAGTCCAAGCAATTCACTAATTGTTATATTTCTACTAAATGTTTTCTTACAGTATACGCATCTCATCTCGTTGCTCTTTTCCTTTTTTATTCATTTGTTTGATTTCTTTACACGCCTTTGCGATAGCACGTGTCTTTTCTTCATAGAAAAAATAGACCTGACTATTGGTGCATCCTCCCTTTCGATCGGCACGTCCAGCAATTTGGACCAGTGATGATTTGCTGAATACCGGATGATCGGCGCCTAAAACAACGACTGAGATCCGTTCAAAAGTCACCCCGCGCTCTAAGATCATCGTTGTCAAAAACACATCGTAATGTTGCTCTCTCATATTTTGGACTTTGCTACTACGTGCTTCATCTTTTGATGAGGCGGATGTCATACGACAAGACAATTGTTTTTTTAATTGTTTCTCCAATTGCTCCATTAAAGAGATACTCGGGCAAAACAATAGCACATGGTTTTCTTTGACTAGCTCTTGGATCAAGCGACACAATCGTTGATTCTTTTTTGGGTGTAAACAGCGATTAGCCCACTGATCCCAAAAAAGCAGTTTCGGTTCTGGCAATAATCGTTGATGAAAGCGTAAAGCCAACTGATGAACAGTCATAGCTGTTCGGCTTTTTTTCAATAACTGGTCATCGGGTGTCGCACTTAAATATATCAGTTGGCCATTTCTTTGTAGCGCGGTTTCCACTGCATAAGCTAACCCTTGATCCCCCACAAATGGAAAAGCATCCACTTCATCTACTACTAAAAGAGCAAATGCTCGGTAAAAACGATACAACTGATGCGTCGTACAAATCACTAAAGAACCATAGCGATCAGATTCGTCTAATTTCCCATGAAGCAGGCGGATCGTTTCTTCTGGGAAGACCTTGCTAAGTCGTAGGTATAATTCCTGACAAACATCGATCCTTGGTGAGGCGATAGCAACTCTCCTACCTTTAGCTAAGGTCTTTCGGATACTGGCGTAAAGCATCTCCGTCTTGCCTGAACCGGTAACTGCCCAAACCAAATGCTCACCCGATCGTTCACATAGATCATCCGAAATTTGCTGTTGTAGTGTTGTTAATTGACCTTCCCAACAGTGATTTATATGACGCTTCTTTCCATTTGGTTGTTCGAATAAGTAGAGCTGTTGCAGGGTATCGCAACGCCCCAAAAACAGACAGTGGGGACAGTAGTAGGTAGACGCATTGAGCCTTGCAGTTTGCAAAGGGGTCGTTTGACTGCAACGATTGCAATAAAGCTGCTTCTTTTTTATTGTGATTGCATCGACCACTACATAGTTCAATTTTTCATAAGAATGTTCATTCCCATATACTTCTTTAGTTAATAATCGCCGCCCAAAAAAATCTTCCGCTTGCATGTGCACTTCTCTCCCTTCGCAAAATAGATACGCCAAAAAAGAAATTCTTCATGCAGAATCAATCGGATTGATCCAATTAGAAAATCAGCTAATAAGCGGACGAACGAACGTGATGATTTCAATGAAAAACAAAAAAAGTATGAAACTGAGTCAGCGGGCCATTTCTTTAACAGAAACTTTCGGACTCAGATCATACTGATATATGTAGCTAGACCTAAATTTGAACTTGAATCGAAGGATCGGATCAACAGCTAGAAAAATAGTTATTCGTCAAACAACCAACTGGATTTGACTAATTGATTGAATACGATAAATTCTTTTTCTAAATTGATGACCACCACTTCATAGCCAGCATTGATCCAGCCATAGGCGCCTTTTTCAGGATGTTTATAGTCGTTCGCCCACCAATCGGTACTTTCTCGTGCAGAACGGGGCAAGGCACTACTTGGAAAAAGCAACTCATCGATTTGAGTAAATGTCAGCGTGATTTGAGAGCCACCATTTGTCTTTAAATAATGAGTGATGGCATCATACTTTTTGACTCGTTCTTTCATGTTACGCACCTCACTTTTCTTTATTATCCCATATTCCCTTCGTTAAGCAACTATTAACATAATTGTCATGCAGAAAAAAATTCTCTATACTTGAAAAGAGACGAGAACAAACAATGAAAGTAGTGAAACAGATGTTAGAACGTTATTACACGATCAAAGAAAATGGTCAAAGTGAGCTTGAAATAAAAAAATCACGTTTTATCTGCTCACTGAAACGAGTTGAAACGGAAGAAGAAGCAAAACAATTTATCCAAGAAACAAAAAAAGAACATTGGAAAGCCAATCATAATTGTAGTGCGTTCGTGATTGGTGAAAAAAATGAGATTCAACGAAGTAGCGATGATGGTGAACCGAGTGGAACTGCTGGCGTGCCGATGCTAGAAGTAATCAAAAAAAATGAACTAATCAATGTTGCGGCTGTTGTGACTCGTTATTTCGGCGGGATCAAATTAGGTACAGGCGGCTTGATTCGTGCATATGCGCATTCGGTTTCCCACGCATTACAAGAAATTGGCATCGTTGAAGGGACATTGCAACAAGAATTATCGATTCATATTGCCTATCCCCAGCTAGGAAAAATAGAAAACTTCTTGGCACTCCAGCAGGTGAATGTGAAAGAAATCCGCTATACAGAAAAAGTCATCGTTGTTTGCATGATCAATGAAAAAGAGGTCTCTGCTTTCCAAGAAGCAATCATTGAACTTTTGAGCGGTCAAGTGACATTTACTGAAGGCGCTGTTTCTTATCATGAACAACTCATTCAAACAAGAGAATGAGCCTGATCATAGAGAAAAAGACCAAAGAATAGAAGGCAGCTATGCCAATGACTATTCTCTGGTCTTTTTATTCAATATGAACGATCATCTTTCTAAATAAAACTCAAAGCGGTCGCCGACATATTGGGTACGTACGTATTCAAATGGCGTGCCATCTTCAAAGTAAGAGATCTGTCTTAAACGTAAAACAGCATCTCCTCGCTTGACCTCTAAATATTCAGCAATTTTTTCTGAAGCTAAGACTGCTGAAATTGTTTGTTTCGCCGCACCGATCTTGTTTCCTCTTTTTTCTTCGAGTGTTCGGTACAATGACTCCGTAATTTCTGCTTTGCTGTATCCGTCGATGATTTTTTGCGGAATACTCGCAATCTCAAAGCAAATAGGGATATCATCAGCAAAACGAATACGTTCCATTCGTAAGATAGTATCATCTTTTTTTAGTTGCAATTTCTCCATTTCACTCGAACTGGGTGACGTGAGAAAATAAGAAATCGTTCGACTGGATGGTACACGATTTTGTGATTCCATGATTTCGGTAAAACTGGTTGCACCAGACATCTTTTCTTGGACTTTTTCTCGTGCCACGTAGGTACCTGATCCAATTTTTCTTTCAAGGATTCCTTCATCGGCTAAGTTTTGGATTGCTTGTCTTAAAGTCATTCGACTAACATTAAACTTGATGGCTAATTCTCTTTCTGAAGGAAGACGATCTCCAATTTTCCAGACGCCTTGCTCGATTTCACTTTTGATTTGATCGTGAATTTGTATATATACCGGTAATTGATTCGACATAACATCTACCCGTCCTTTCATTTCTATTTTATTATAACTGGTATATACCTAATTCTCAACAAAAAAGAGCCCATCATGCTGTTCATTCCACTGCCTTGCCCTCCGATATAATAGCGTTTGGATATAGACCTATGATCATTCACTCTTATTCAATAAGTAATTAAAGTAACAAGCCCTTACTATTCTTGCTCGGAAACGACAGAATCAAAAAAGGCTGGCTCAAGTTCACCCAACTAATCATTGATCCAGTATTTTCATGGCCGTTGCCATCATCAAACGGATTCGATTCAATTGATTGACTAAGGAAGCACCTGGGTCATAATCGATTGCCGTAATGTTGGCTTTTGGGTAACGATGACGAAGCTCTTTGAATACCCCTTTGCCTACGACATGATTCGGTAGACAGCCAAATGGTTGCATACAAACGATATTAGGCACATCATTTTCCAACAATTCAATCATCTCACCGGTTAAAAACCAGCCTTCTCCGGTCTGATTGCCAATTGATAAAATCTGGCTTGCTCCCTCTGCTAATTGATGAATTGGTGTTATTCCATCAAAGCGTTGTGATTTCCTTAATGCTTTATCCATTGGCTTTACAACATATTCAATCAAGCGGATAAGAAACTGCGCGACCCATTTACTTTTTTTCGAATGACCTAAATATTCATATTTCCAGATTTGATTGTATATCGAATAATTCATAAAGCCCATGATATCAGGTACAACGACTTCAGCTCCTTCTTCTTCTAATAATCGGACGATATCATTATTGGCTGTCGGTGAATACTTGACTAGGATCTCTCCAACAATCCCTACTTTAGGTTTCGTTTGGTTCGTTAGCGGAACCGTGTCAAAATCATGGATGATTTTCGCCATATTTCGATTGAAATTTGTCAAAGAACCATTTTTGACATTGCGTTCCACTCGTTCAAGCCATTGATGGTGTATTTCATCAATCGCGCCTTTTTCTATCTCATACGGTCGAGTGCGGTAAACGACTCGTTCAAAAAGATCGCCATATAAAAAAGCAACAGCTAAACGTTTCAACAATGGCAATGTGAACGTAAAACCAGGAGAAGATTCTACCCCTTGATTGCCGAAAGACACAGAAACCACAGGTATCTGTGGGAAGCCAGCTTCATCAAGCGCCTTGCGAAGTAGTGGGATATAATTAGTCGCTCGGCATCCACCTCCTGTTTGGGTCATCATCACGCTGGTATGATTTAAATCATATGTGCCACTTTCCAATGCCTCGACTATTTGCCCAATCGAGATGATTGCTGGATAACACGCGTCATTGTTGACATACTTCAACCCAACATCAACGGCACTGCCACTTTCACTTGGCAAACAAACGACTCGATATCCCGAGGATTTTAGAGCAACATCAACTAAACCAGATTGATGGATAGGACTTAACATCGGCAATAACAAGGTATGTGTTTTCTTCATTTCTTTGGTAAAGGTGATTTTTTCCGGTGTAAGAAATTGTTTCGTTGGGCGAAATTGTTGTTTGGTTCGTGCATTGACTGCCGCTTTTAATGAGCGCAAGCGTATCCTGATGGCACCTAAATTTGCACCTTCATCGATTTTTAGGACAGTGTATAACTTGCCATATTGCGCCATGATTTCTTCCACTTGATCAGTTGTCACCGCATCGATACCACACCCGAAAGAGTTTAATTGCACTAATTCTAACTCCTTAGATTTGGCGACGACTCGGGCAGCTGCATATAATCTTGATTGATAGACCCATTGATTCACTACTCGTAATTGCCCCACATCTCCTAGATGAGCAATGCTATCTTCTGTCAAGACATGGAAGCCTTCTTGTGTGATCAATTCTGCAATCCCATGATTGATTTCCGGATCTAGATGGTAAGGGCGACCTGCAAGGACGATGCCACGTTCATTGTTTTGATGTAGCATCCTCAAGGTTTCTTCTCCTTTTTGCTGAATTTCTTTTTTAAAATCGGCTAATGCTTCATATCCTTGGTGTAAGGCTTCTTTTATTTGATCTTCTGAAAATCCATAGTCAGAAAATGTTTGGTGTAACGTCTTTGCCACTGATGCTTCGTTCGCTAGATTCAAAAACGGCTGACGGTAATCGATCCTTCCTTCCCGAATCGCATCGACATTATTTTTGATGACATCTGGATAACTTTGAACGATGGGACAATTAAAATGATTGTCCGCTTGGTTGTTCTCCTTTTGCTCAAAGATCACGCCCGGATAAAAAATGCAGGGAACACCAGCATCGATCAGTGACTGGATATGGCCATGCACCAGTTTCGCTGGATAGCAGACGGTATCACTTGAAATCGTGTCGATTCCTTGTTCGTAGATTTCCTTACTCGAACGAGGGGATAAGACTACTCGAAAGCCTAAAGTACGAAAGAAAGTCTGCCAAAGAGGAAAGTTTTCATACATATTCAATACTCTTGGAATCCCGATTTCCCCGTTGACAGCTTCTGTTTTTCGTAATGGACGGTAACGGAATAATTGCCGAGATTTTTCAGCCACTAAATTGATTTTCTTATCGGCTTTTTTGATTTTGATCTGTGCCCCACGTTCACAACGATTACCAGAAATCAACTTCCGACCATCAGAAAATAAAGTGACCGTCAATAGGCAATTATTCTCACACAACCCACAGTGCGTCAATTCTTTTTCTGTCGTCAACTGAGACAATTCTTCGAATGAGAGTACTTCACTTATTTCCCCTTTTTGATATTCTTCCAAAGCAATCAAAGAAGCCCCATATGCACCCATCAATCCTGCGATAGAAGGACGAACAACTTCTCTTCCACTGATTGTTTCAAATGCTCGCAAGACTGCATCGTTGTAAAAGGTTCCACCTTGGCACACGATCTTATTGCCTAGATCTTCTGGTTTTCTGATTTTGATCACTTTGTAGATCGCATTTTTGATCACAGAATAAGATAGACCAGCCGAGATGTCTCCAACAGAAGCGCCTTCTTTTTGGACTTGCTTGACCTTTGAATTCATGAAGACCGTACATCTGGAACCTAAGTCCACAGGGTTCTTGGCTGAAATAGCTGCAACCGTAAAATCTTGGATTCCATAACCTAATGACCTAGCAAATGTTTCGATAAATGAACCACAACCTGAAGAACAGGCTTCGTTCAATTGAATCGAGGACAATGCGCCGTCCTTGATCGTCATTGCCTTCATATCTTGTCCGCCAATATCTAAAATAAAATCGACACCTGGTTGAAAAAAATTTGCTGCTTTATAATGCGCCATCGTTTCGACTTCACCAATATCGATTTTCAACGCACTCTTGATCAACGCTTCACCATATCCAGTCACTACCGCTTTACCGATAAAGCAGCCTTTGGGCATTTGCTGATACATATTTTTCAATACGTTGATGGTTGTTTCTAAAGGCTGTCCTTCATTGTTTCCATAAAACGAGAATAATAGCTCTCCTGATTGATTGATCAAGGTGACTTTCGTCGTTGTCGAACCAGCATCAATACCTAGAAAAGCCACCCCCTGATGGGTAGCTAGCGCACGTTCTTGCACCTTCGCTTTTTCGTGTCGACTGCGAAAATCAGCTAACTCTTGATCGTTCTGAAACAGTGGCGCTAAAGAACGAGATGGATGAAGCAACTTTTGCTCTTGGCTTTTCAATTTCTGGATTAATTCACTGAGTGTTTTTTCCTTTGAAGTTTTTGCGTGATAAGCTGCCCCTAATGCTACGAATAGTTGCAGATTTTCTGGAAAAATCACTTCTTCTGTCGATAGACCAAGCGTTTCAATAAAGCGTTGGCGCAATTCGGACATAAAGTAAAGTGGGCCACCTAAAAAGGCGACCTTTCCTTTGATCTTTCTGCCTGCTGCTAAACCAGCGATCGTTTGATTGACGACGGCTTGAAAAATACTAGCAGCGATATCGGCTTTCGCCGCTCCTTCATTGATCAGTGGTTGTACATCCGTTTTAGCGAATACACCACAGCGAGAGGCAATTGGATAAAGCTGTTGGTACGCTTTGGCTAGTTCATTCAACCCATTTGCATCGGTTTTCAATAGTGCTGCCATCTGATCAATAAACGCGCCTGTCCCTCCCGCGCAGCTACCATTCATGCGTTGTTCTAAAGAAGAACCAAAAAAAGTGATTTTGGCATCTTCTCCCCCTAATTCAATTGCTACATCTGTTTCGGGAATCCTTTCTTCGATCGTTTTTGTACATGCAATCACTTCTTGGATAAAAGGTAATTGTAGATGTTCCGCTAATCCCATACCGCCAGAACCAGTGATGGCAAAAGCAATCCCCTGATCTTGTAAGGTTGTTTTGGCTTCTTCTAATATGTTGATGGTTGCTTTTCTGATATCTGCATAATGTCGTTCGTATTTAGCAAAAAGAGTTTCGCCATGGTTATCAAGAATCACTAATTTTACTGTCGTTGAACCTACATCGATACCTCCGTACATTTTCATCGTCTCGCCACCTTCTTAAAAAAACGCTTTGTTTAACATTGAACAAACCGTCTGTTATACTACATATATCTATTTTAAAACGATTTAGAGCGATTTCAATAAGCAATAATCGTCAGTTTGTGAGATAAACAACAATCGTGTGCGATTTGTCGACCAAAAGTGAGGAGATTTTTATGATGAAGAAAAACGATCTTCGAGTGAAACGTACCAATAAAATGATTATTGAAGCATTCTTACGTTTACTAGAAACAAAAAGTATGGAGCGAATCACGATCCAAGAAATTGCCGATGAAGCAATGATCAATCGTGCGACTTTTTATGCTCATTTCAAAGATAAACAAGATCTTTATGAGCATTTATTCCATATCGCTATCCAGACATTTACCTCGATCTTAGATTTGGAACCCTTGATGGAAGACAATAAATTGAAGCTGAAACGGGTCAACCGCGCCTTAACTCAAATTTACCAATTGGTGGCTGAGAACAAAGCCATATTTATTACGACTTTGGACGGCACTTCGATCGAGTTTTTCAGGAAAAAGTTAAAAATTTTCTTATCAGAAAAATACGCCACTATCTTTGATCGTCTAAAAATCACAGAGAACGAACTAGAAGTACCTATTGACTTTATCACAGAATACATAACTGCCATTTTCACCGGTACTTTACATTGGTGGGTCACTAGTGATACCGAGATGACACCACAGCAGTTAGCTACTTTAGTCATCAAATTAGTGGGAAATGGTCACTTGACCGTCTTAGGGATTGAGATTGAAAAATAACAAAAGCTCTGAAGAACACAAGATTATGTGAACTTCAGAGCTTTTGTTATTCTTAACGATTTTTAGACAACCATTTTTTGGTATGATTTGTTGGACGTTTCGCTTTGATTTGGACAAATTTTTCTGATTTTTTCGGTACATGGATCTCTACATTGTACTTCTCCGATTTGATCATATCGTAAATTTTTTCTGCTGTTTCATCTACTTTTTGTTTCCACTTCATTTGTGCCGCCTCCTTTTTTTCTTCTTATATCTACTCTAGCCTATAATAGCAAAATCAGCAAGAAACAAGGTGTTTTACACAAAAAAAAGAGTGATCTGCAACTGATCACTCTAGGAACTGGGGTAGCTGGATTCGAACCAACGCATGAGGGAGTCAAAGTCCCTTGCCTTACCGCTTGGCTATACCCCAATGAAATGGAGGAGAGTGGATTCGAACCACTGAACCCTAAGGAACGGATTTACAGTCCGTCGCGTTTAGCCACTTCGCTACTCCTCCGAAAGGTTTGTATCAACCTGACTTAGTTATAATACCTAATTTTCCAAGTGATTGCAACCCTTTATTGAAAATTTTTTTGATATTTTTTTATTCGTGTAAATTCCAATGACGAATTACTGTTTCTATCGCATTTTCAAGACTTTTTTCTTTGCCAAAGTCTTCTTCTCCCAAGAAAATCTCAAATTCTTTTGGGCCATACGCTAAAATTTCACCGATCATTTTTTTACCAATAAATAACTGCGTTACCTCATATGTGTTCCCTTTGATCGTTTTTTTGATCTCTTCGGTACGCACTTCAATATCTTTATTCTTTTTTGACATTATTTCCCACCTCCTCAATAGTTTATCACATTTAACGGCAGAAAACATTCACTGCGTGCCTTCTATTTGATAATTTATTTTCCTGCTTCGTGTTGCGCTAGATAATTTGCTGCTGCCCCTATCAGGTTCGCATCATTGCGATACTCACACAGGGTGATCAATGGATCAAAATCATTCAACCCAAAATGATTCGTCAATTTTTTCATCCGTTGATTGATTTCTGTCAGTAATCCCTCTTTTGCAGAAATTCCGCCACCCAATACGATCACTTCTGGATCAAAAGAAAATTGAATACTAAATAACCCTTTTGTTAAATAATCATAAAAAGATTCAACTTCTTCTTGTGCGAGCGGATCACCATTTTCTGCTAATTCAAAGACTTCTTTTCCACTAAAGGTATGTTTATCTAATCCTTTGCGTTCACAATACCGCCACGCCATTTGGACTGCCGTTCCTAATGTACTGAATGTATGCTCCCCATTAAGAAACATCAAGCCAAATTCTCCGCCATAAAGATGAGCGCCTTTATTCAATTCACCATTAGTGAACATCGCACCACCTACGCCTGTACCAATTACTACAAAAGCAACATTTTGATAGCCACGAGCAGCACCTTCATAAAACTCAGCCATTCCCGCGCAATTCGCATCATTTTCCATAGCAACTGGCAGACCAAATAATTCCTCTAATTCAGTATAAATATCAAACCCATGGATATAAGGGATCGCGCTGATACCTTCAATCACTTGTCGTTGGCTGTTCACAACACCTGGTGCACTAAAGGCGACCCCACTGATTGCTACTTCTTGTGATAATTGTTGGAATACCAATGATAATTGCGCTTTCATTTCTTTCCATGTAGCTGGTGTTGTGAACTGACATTTATGTGTTAGTGTTTCTTGTTCCCAATAACCATATTTGACAGCTGAACCACCAAAATCGAATGCTAAAATCCCCATAATTATTTGTTCCTCCTCGATAGTTTTTCATCATTATTTCCACTATGAAACGCTTTCTTTTTATTCTATAATTCTTTGGATAAAGTGACTTGATCTCTCAGAAGTATTCCTTCTTCATAGATTGGTTCTGGGTAGTTATTGATGAAGTAATCCTTTTCTCTTGATACTTCTTTAAAGCCTTTTTTTTGATAAAGATGTAACGCTGGATTCGTGATACTTCCTGTACGGATCAGTATTTTTGTTGGTTGTTTGCATTCTTTGCTAAACTGTTCGAGTGCATGGTCAATCAGCTTGCCACCGATTCCTCTTCCTTGATGCGCATCAGCAACAGAAACATTCATGATCTCACATTCCGTTTCTCTGATTTCATAAACAAGCACACCAATCACTTCATCCTGCTCTTTCCAGATAAATCCATCGCCATTGGTCACATAAGCGATCACTTTGTTTTTATCAGGATCGGCTTCTAGTAGTAATGCCCATGGTAAGTCACTTTTGTTCAATTGTTGAAACATCGCTTTCTCCCATCTAATAAAAATCAATGACTCTATTTTTTGTATTTTTTATAGTCTGGCATCGATTGATCTTCTTTATTACGCGTCAAACGAAAGTTACGAGGCACATAATCGATACCGCCTTTCACAAATGGGTGGCAACGAAAGATGCGTGCTGTTCCCATTAGGGTTCCTTTGAGCGCACCATGTACTTGGATGGCTTGGATCATGTAATTAGAACAAGTTGGATAATACCGACAACTTGGTGGGAACGCAGGTGAAATAAAACGCTGATATCCTCGAACTAAATAAATTAAAATCTTTTTCATATTCTCATCTCCATAAAAAAGAGGATTGGTCATACATCCACTTACCATCCCCTATAACCGGATAAACGGTGTTCTAAAAGCAACTCCTACAGAAATAAGCGCCAAAACCCAAAAATATGAAAAGCTATTTTCGGATTTTGGCGCTTATTTCTCGGAGCTGTACGCTTTTGCCACAACCTCTTTTTATCTTATCTGTTACCTAGTGTACACACTTAACTAAAGAAATCGAAGATATGCAACCATAAGCTCGGTTGAAAGACCTTGAATGGACTTCCACCGCCAATCAAACCATATCCGATCATTGTTCCAATGATGAATAATAGGAGTACAAGTAAAATGACAGCTAAAATTTTTACCAAACTTATCAAAATATAGCGTGGACTCGTCATCTCTCGTCACATCCTTAAGCGATTGTTTGTGGTGTTTTTTCGACTGGTGTTTCTTCTACATTTACACGTTCCACATCTGCACCTAATTGTTGCAATTTAATATGGAAATTATAATAGCCACGATCTAAATATTTTAGGTTACGAACGCGTGTAATTCCATTTGCTTTCAAACCAGCTAATACGAGCGCTGCTGCTGCTCTTAGATCTGTTGCATAGACTTCAGCACCTTGTAATTCGTGATTACCATCCATGATTGCAATGTTGCCATCGATTTTTACATGTGCATTCATTCTGCGCATTTCTTCAAGATGTTGGAAACGGTTCTCAAAGACTGTTTCAGTCACAACACTTGTACCTTCTGCAACCAACTGGATAGCAGTCATTTGTGCTTGCATATCCGTTGGGAAACCAGGATGTGGCATTGTTTTTACATCTGTTGGTAAAATATGTTTTGGTCCGATGACACGAACGCCACCGTCTTCTTCAGTGATCGTTGCACCCATTTCGATCAATTTAGAGATCAATGGACGATTATGCTCAGAAATCGCATCAGCGATCAATAGATTGCCTTCAGTCATTGCTGCTGCTACCATGAAAGTACCAGCTTCGATACGGTCTTGGACGATTGAATGGTTGACTGCATGCAAATGATCAACGCCTTCGATACGCATCGTTTCTGTACCAGCGCCATAAACATTCGCACCCATTTTATTTAAGATATTCGCTAAATCAACGATTTCAGGTTCACGTGCGACGTTTTCAATGATCGTCGTGCCTTTTGCTTTGACAGCAGCCATCATGATGTTTTGTGTCGCACCAACACTTGGAAAATCTAAATAGATCGTATTTCCGATCAGTTGATCGGCGATTGCTTCGATATAACCATTCTTTTGAATGATTTTTGCACCCAAGGCTTGAAAACCTTTTAGGTGTAAATCGATCGGACGTTTTCCAATCGCACATCCACCAGGCATTGCAACTTTTGCATGACCATTTCTAGCCAATAATGGTCCCATCACAACGATTGACGCACGCATTTGGCTTACGTATTCATAAGGTGCTTCAATTTCTAATTCTCTCGATGCATCAAGTGTCACACGATTATTCTCTTCATCAAACGCTACATCTACGTTCAAATGACGGATCACTTGATTCATAGTGAACACGTCAGAAAGAATTGGCACATTATCTAAAACGGTCGTTCCTTCTTCAGCCAATAAACTTGCGGCTAAAATCGGCAATACCGCATTCTTTGCTCCTTCGATCTTTACTGTTCCTTTTAATTGATTGCCACCTTTTACGATGATCTCTTCCATGTTGTTCCCCCCAAAAAAATCCGTTGAGTATACATTCGCTCAAAATCTTTTTTATTATATCACTTCTTGTTTTAAAATAGTACCTTTTTTTAAAATTATAGGCTGACGAAAAGATTTCGACATAGCGCAATGATCTCTAAGAAAAAACTGCTCGCTGTATACCCTAAAAAAATTGAAAAAAGGACAATTGCCATTCTAATTTGTGTCGTATGCATTGAACGAAAAAAAGCGTCAACGCGTAAAGAACGCAAAGACCAAAAGGCTAAGTAAATAAATGCCAAATGACTAACGATCCGAATGATTGCATCAATACCATATACTTGCATCATTACGCCCTTTCTAACAAATGTTTTTGATAACTAACACACTGATGATACCATAAATTTTATAAAAGTAGAAATTATTGGTTGTAAAAATGATAAATCTCTGTAATTTTCTTGACAAACTCTGAAAAATGGATGAAAAATATCATTTCTTTACACCAAAAAAATAAATTTTATCCTAACAATGAATGATAAAGAAAAGAAGAGATCGGGAAACACACGTGGCTGCATTAGCACCCATAAGTGTTTGTCCCGATCTCTTCTTTTGGGAGTTGTTCTCCCGCCATAATTCAATTACTTGTCAATTATAGTAATCACTTATGTTTTGATACATTGATACGGTTCACTGCGCGGTGTAACGCAACAGTTGCCCGTTTCAGTTCATTCTTATCTTCTTTTTGTTTGGCTTCTTCGATTTGGCGTTCAGCACGTTGTTTTGCGCGTTCTGCTCGAGTGACGTCGATATCTCGTTCACGTTCCGCACTATCTGCGACGATTGAAACTAAGTTATCGCGAACTTCCATGATGCCGCCGTTCACAGCGATCCAGTCAACGTGTGTATCTGAATCTGTCCGCTTCACACGAACTTCATCGATCGTTAAAGGCACGATGATTGGCGCATGCTGTGGTAAAATACCAAGTTCGCCAGCAGTAGTGCGTGCAACAACGATTGCCGCATGGTGATCATAAACTAAACCATCGGGAGTAACCACATTAACAGTTAAATATTGATCCATGGGGCACCCCTTTCTAGTAGCCTAGTTTTTTCGCTTTTTCGACAACGTCTTCGATTCGGCCGACACTGCGGAATGCTTCTTCAGGAAGATCATCGTATTTACCTTCAAGAATCTCACGGAAGCCTTTGACAGTTTCTTCAACTGGTACATAAGAACCTGGAAGACCTGTGAATTGTTCAGCTACATTGAAGTTTTGTGATAAGAAGAATTGGATTCGACGAGCGCGTGAAACCAATATTTTTTCTTGATCTGATAATTCATCCATCCCTAAAATAGCGATGATGTCTTGCAATTCACGGTAACGTTGTAATACATGTTGTACTTCAGTCGCTACTTTGTAGTGTTCTTCTCCTACGATTTCAGGAGATAACGCACTTGATGAAGAAGCAAGTGGGTCAACGGCTGGATAGATCCCTTGTTCGGTCAATTTACGTTCCAAGTTTGTCGTTGCATCTAAATGGGCAAATGTCGTTGCTGGCGCTGGGTCAGTATAGTCATCCGCTGGCACGTAGATTGCTTGGATCGAAGTGATCGAACCTTTTTTCGTTGAAGTGATCCGTTCTTGGAGTTGTCCCATTTCAGTCGCTAAGGTTGGTTGATAACCAACCGCTGATGGCATACGTCCTAGTAAGGCAGATACTTCCGAACCTGCTTGGGTGAAACGGAAAATATTATCAATAAATAAGAGCACGTCTTGTCCTTCGACATCACGGAAATATTCCGCAATCGTCAATCCAGTTAGTGCGACACGCATACGAGCACCTGGTGGCTCATTCATTTGTCCAAACACCATCGCTGTTTTTTCGATTACGCCTGAATCTTTCATTTCGTAATACAGATCGTTTCCTTCACGGGTACGTTCACCAACACCGGTAAACACTGAGATTCCCCCATGTTCTTGGGCGATATTATGGATCAATTCTTGGATCAGTACGGTTTTACCAACACCGGCACCTCCAAACAATCCAACTTTCCCACCTTTTAAATAAGGTGCTAATAAGTCAATGACTTTGATCCCAGTTTCAAGAATCTCTGTACTTGTGCTTAATTCATCAAAATTTGGTGCTTTCTTGTGGATCTCGCTTCTTTGGGCATCCTCTGGAAATGGTGCTTCCAAATCGATTGTTTCACCTAACACGTTGAACACACGACCTAATGTTTCTGTTCCAACTGGTACAGAGATCGCTTTACTTGTGTCGATGACTTCCATTCCACGTTGTAGTCCATCCGTCGATTCCATTGCGATCGTACGGATCACACCGTCACCTAATTCTAATGCTGCTTCAAGAACAACTTTTGATTTTTGCTCATCATTTTTATAAACAACTAATGCGTTGTTGATATCTGGTAAGGATTGGTCTAAAGAAAATTCCACGTCGACAACGGGACCGATTACTTGAACAATCTTGCCTGAACTCATCTTTTTTCCTCCAATCTCCTTGCTATTCTAGTGCCGATGCTCCGGCAACAATTTCGGTAATTTCTTGGGTGATCGCCCCTTGTCTTGCACGGTTATAAGAAACCGTCAAATCATCGATGATGTTCGCAGCATTATCTGTTGCGGTTTTCATTGCAGTCATTCCCGCGGCATGTTCTGCCGTTTTCGCATCGACGATCGCACCATAAATCAAACTTTCGGCATATTGCGGCAACAGTTGAGTCAAGATTTCTTCTTTTGAAGGTTCAAAAATATATTCTTGCTCAAAGCTTTTCGCTTCTCCCGGATCTAAATCTGAAATAGGTAACATTTTTTCTACACGAAATTGACTAGTCAATGAATTGATATGATGGTTATAACATACATACAATTCGTCAAATACTTCATTTTGATACATGGTCGTTGCCATGTTCACGATTTTACGAACCTCATCAAAGCTAGGTTGATCAGACAAATTGCGCAGTTCATACGCTAAGTTGATGTCACGAGCTTTAAAGAAATCCGCTCCGGTACCACCAATGGCGATCATGACATATTCATCTGGTGATTGATGGTCTTCTTCCAAGATGGACATGGTTTGTTTCAATATGGAACTATTGTAGCCACCGACTAACCCACCATCAGCTGTGATCACGATATAACCGGTTTTTTTAACTGGTCGACTGATCAGCATACTATTATAATTGACATCTCCTCTTGGATTAGCCGAAGCAATGTCAGTTAATTGTGTTGCTGTTAAATGCGTAACGATTTCTCTCACCTTATTGGCATAAATCTGGAACTTCTGTGAAGAAGCTTCAGATTTTGTCAATTTAGAGGCTGAGACCATTTGCATGGCACGAGTGATTTGGCTCGTCTTTTTCGTTGACGCGATTCGTGTCTTGATTTCATTTAATGAAGCGCCCATTCATCTCACCTCACTATGCATTTTGAATGGATTTCAATTTGTCTTCTGTTGAAGAATTATTTCCTTTTGTTGCCATAAAGATATCTTTGTACTCTTGAATTGCTTGGTTCAACGCTTCTTCTTCAGGAAGATCTTTCGTTGTACGGATCGTTTCAAAGAGATCTGCATGATTTGTCTCAAGATATTCAAATAACTCATGTTCAAAATCTAAAATGCTATCTACAGGGATACTGTCTAAGTAACCGTGTGTCAATGCATATAAGATGACTACTTGTTTTTCCACTGCAAGAGGTGCATGTAATTTTTGCTTCAAGATTTCTACTGTACGACGACCACGATTCAATTTCGCTTGTGTCGCCGCATCTAAATCAGAGCCAAATTGAGTAAATGCTTCTAATTCACGGTAACTTGCTAAGTCTAGACGCAATGTTCCGGCAACTTTTTTCATTGCTTTGATCTGTGCTGAACCACCAACACGAGAAACTGATAACCCTGCATCTACGGCTGGACGAGTTCCTGCATAGAACAAATCACTTTCTAAGAAGATTTGTCCATCAGTGATCGAAATGACGTTTGTTGGAATATAAGCAGAGATATCCCCAGCTTGTGTTTCAACAAATGGTAAAGCAGTCATTGACCCTCCACCTAGATCATCACTTAATTTTGCTGCACGTTCTAACAAACGTGAGTGCAAGTAGAAAACATCCCCTGGATAGGCTTCGCGGCCTGGTGGTCGACGAAGTAATAAAGAAAGCTCACGATAGGCAACAGCTTGTTTAGATAGATCATCAAAAATGATCAATACATGTTTGCCGTTATACATGAATTCTTCACCCATAGCTGTTCCAGCATAAGGTGCGATGTATAGCAATGGTGCAGGTTGAGAAGCGCCCGCATTGACTACGATCGTATAATCCATTGCGCCATATTTTTTCAATGTTTCTACTTGTGTACGTACCGTTGAATCTTTTTGTCCAATAGCTACATAGATACAAATCATATCTTGACCTTTTTGGTTGATGATTGTATCGATTGCAATCGATGTTTTCCCTGTTTTACGGTCACCGATGACTAATTCACGTTGTCCACGTCCGATCGGAACTAACGCATCGATCGCTTTCAACCCTGTTTGCATTGGTTCGTTGACTGATTTACGTTGCATAACACCAGGTGCCATCGCTTCAACTGGACGTGTTTTGTCCGTCACGATTTCTCCTAGCCCATCAATGGGTTGTCCTAAAGGATTGACGACACGTCCGATCATTGCGTCCCCTACAGGTACTTCCATGATCTTTCCTGTGCGTTTTACTTTATCCCCTTCACGAATGGATTCAAAATCACCTAAGATAATGATTCCGACATCATTTGATTCCAAGTTTTGTGCCATACCATATGAACCGTTCGAAAATTCAAGTAGTTCACCACTCATGGCATTTTCAAGTCCATGCGCACGTGCGATTCCGTCACCAACATAAGTGACTGTACCGATTTCTTCGACTGAAAGCACGTTTTCATAATGTTCAATTTGTTCTTTAATCAAGGCACTAATTTCTTCTGCTTTGATAGCCATTCGATTCACCTACCTCTTTGTACTATCTATTTAATTGATTACGCAATTTTTCCAACTGCGTCCGAATGCTTCCGTCGATCACTTGATGATCTGCTTCTACAATTGCCCCACCAATGATCGTAGAATCAACTTGTTGCTTCAATTCGACCGTTTGATAGTTCATTGTTTTAGCGACATTTTCTTCAAGTCTAGTCAATTGTTCCGCTGAAAGTGGGACTGCTGTAGTCACACTTCCCAGTAACAAACCATTATTTTCATTGTAACGATGTTCATATTCGTCGATCATCAAAGGTAGATCGTTCATCCGATTGTACATGAACACGACTTCTAAAAAGTTTTTTACGATTCCTTGATAACCACTGACTAATTTGTCCATGATCAATCGCTTTTCATGAGGTTCCAACCGAACATCACTAAGGATACTCCCTAATTCAGGAACATCAGCATAGATTTTACGTAGACTAAGAAGTTCTTGGTAAATTTCTTCTGTATTATTTGAATCGATCGCCAGTTCAAATAATGCTTTTCCGTAACGTCTACCTACTGTATATTTATCTAGTTTCATTTGACGAACCTAGACCTTCGATATATTGATTGATTAAAGATTCGTGCATTTCTGGAGATAATTCTTTATTCAAGATTTTTTCCGCGATTTGAAGAGAAAGTTCAGCTACATCGTCTTTGACTGAGTTCAATGCCGTATCACGTTCCATCGTGATATCCGATTGAGCTTTACTTTTTAGACGAGCAACTTCTTCTTGCGTCTCCTTCAAAATATTTTGGCGGCTTAATTCTCCACTTTCTTTCGCATGTTTGATGATATCCGCAGCATCAGAGCGAGAAGCCAACAACTGTTGCTCACGTTCTTGTTCTAATTTTGCTGATTTGATGCGAGATTGTTCTGCAGAATCTAAATCATTGGCGATCTTATCTTCACGTTTTTTCAAAATATCGCTGATCGGTCCCCACGCAAAGTGTTTTAATAGGACCATTAATATCAAAAATGAGCCGCTGACAACGATGATATTACCTAACATCGGATTGCCAACTTCTGCAATTGCCAATTGATTCAGCATAGGTTAGCCTTCCTTTCTCTGAGAATCCAGTTTTCTTAGATCGCGTATTTAATAAAATAGTAGATAGCTTTTTTGACTATCGCGCAACCTCAGCATTTTTATTACACACCAAAAACTAGGATCAAGGCGATAACAACACCTAGAATAGGAACGGCTTCGACTAAGGCTACCCCGATGAACATCGTTGTACGTAATTGACCTGACATTTCAGGTTGGCGTGCCATTGATTCGATTGTTTTAGAAATTACTTGACCATTACCGTAACCAGCTCCGATAGCTGCCCCTAAGATTGCGATTGCTGCTGCGATATAATTCATAATTTACTTCCTCCTAAAATAGTTTAAATAGTAATTAAATCTAGTTATTTTACTCTTCTACTTCGATTTTGTGACTCATATATACCATTGATAAAGTGACAAAGACAAATGCTTGGATGCTTCCGATAAATAATGAGAACGCGATCCAAACCATCTCTAACGGAATTGCTAAAGGCAATGAGAACCAGCCTAAGCTTGTCATCATTTTTGCGATTAAGGTTAGCAATACTTCTCCCGCATAAATATTCCCATAAAGACGTAAAGCAAGTGTTAACAAGTTTGTGAACTCTTCGATCACCTTCATTGGAAACATAAAACTATAAGGTTTTAGGAACGAGTTGACAAAGTAACCTTTGAAGCCGAGCTTCTTCACCCCGAATAGATGAGTAAGTGTGATCATAATAAATGCCAATGTTAAAGTTACAAACGGGTCTGCTGTCGGACTTTTCCAAAGTGTCGTTTCGCTAGGTAAGACGATTTTTGTAACTAAACCGATATTGTTCGCAACAAAAACAAAGAGAAACAAGGTAAATGCCAATAAATGAAAATTATTCAATTCTTTTCTAGGCACATTATCTGTAACGATCCCTCGTGTAAAATCAATGACCCATTCAAGTGCATTTTGCTTCCCAGTTGGCTTCATCTTTAGATTTCTTGTAAAGAAGTAAACTAAAAAGAAAACGATCAAACAAGTTAACAACACCATCAAACAAACAGTCCCATCAAACCAAACCGGTCCAATGTGGAACGTTAGCGAGCGTTCATCCAATCCATTTCACCTCTTTTCCCCGAATTTCACATAAAATCAATTTCATGTGTGTATCTGGTTTTTCTTTATCGGTTTCTAACCAAACGGTATCATACCACCACGAAATAGAAATTTCAAAGTATTTTCATGAAAATTAGACACTTTTTTATTTCAGTCTAAAAATCATCAAAAACATGGATGATATGATGCCAGGAAACTCAGAAAAAACCTGTGATAATCATGTTTCATCAGATTAAATGCTAACAAATTTTATCATTAAGTAAATCTAAAAGCACCGAATATGCGAAAAAGGATAATGAAATTATCTAGAGAAATTTTTTAATGTACGATCAATTTGTCGATCCACATCTTTTCGCTTCAGATCTTCTCGCTTATCATACGATTTTTTCCCTTTGGCCAATCCGATCAAGACTTTCGCATAGCCATCTCGGATATAGACTTTCAAAGGAACAATCGTGATTCCGGTATTTTTTGTTTCATTCAATAAACGCGCAATTTGCTTTTTATGCAATAACAATTTTCTAGTTCTTAGTGGATCATGATTAAAGATATTCCCTTGTTCATAAGGGCTGACATGGACATTATGCAAAAAAGCTTCGCCGTTTCTCACACGAACAAATCCATCTTTTAAGTTGATACGACTATTGCGAATAGATTTGATCTCTGTACCTTGTAAAACCATTCCTGCTTCCATTGTGTCGATGATCGAATAATCATGGCGAGCTTTTTTATTTTGCGCAATCAGTTTTCCCTCGCCTTTTGGCATTGGACATTCCCCCAATTCATTTTCATTTTATATTTATTTTTTCTTTTTCTTCTTGGTGACGCCTTTGTAAAAAGGTTTTTTCCCTTTTTTCCCTTTTTCTTTTTTTGGACCATATTTACTATCGGCTTTCTTCGGACGTTTTTTCTTGTCCGTTTGCCGTCCATTTGAATGTTTTGAAGAACCTTTATTGGCTTCTTTTCTTCTTCCTTTTGGCGCTTCCAACGGTGCCAATTCCTCTGCGGAGACTAATTCGAAATCAACCGCTCGCTCCGTAGGATCAGCCTTGACTACTTTTACTCGAACTTTTTGTCCGATCTTGAAAGTTAATCCTGTCCGCTCACCAACGAGCGCTAGATGGTTTTCAATGTAGTGGAAGTAATCTTGTTTCAATTCATTGATATGGATCAAACCTTCTACTGTATTTGGAAGTTCGATGAATAACCCGAATTTCACCACAGAGCTGATGATCCCATCAAATTCTTCTCCCACTTTATCCATCATAAACTCGGCTTTCTTCATTGAGTCCACTTCACGTTCTGTTTCAACTGCACGTCGCTCCATTTTCGAGCTATGATCGGCAATATCAGGCAGTGCATTTTCCCAATGCGTCTGATTGCTTTCACTTGGATCTTGACCATATGAACGAATCAAACGATGCACGATCAAGTCTGGATAACGACGGATCGGTGACGTGAAATGTGTATAGTACTCTGCTGCTAATCCGTAATGACCAAAATTATCCTCAGAATAGCGTGCTTGTTGCATACTTCTTAACAACATGGTATTGATCACTGCTGACTCCGGTTTTTCTTCAACATCTTCGATCACTTTTTGTAAGTCCTTAGGTGTGATCGTGCCCTTCGTTCCTTTGACTAAAATCCCTAAAGCAGATGCAAAATCAAAGAATCGTTGCATTTTCTCTTCTTTTGGTTGCTCATGGATACGATAAATAAAAGGGAAATTCGCACGTGAATAATGTTCTGCCACCGTTTCATTGGCTGCTAACATAAAGGATTCAATCAAACGTTCTCCTACACCACGACTCCGCAAGAGGATATCTTGAGGGTGACCGTCTGGATCAACCATGATTTTGGCTTCCCGATCTTCAAAAGAGATCGCACCACGACGAATACGCATCGTCTCTAAGATCTCATGCAACTCACCCATCGCTTGAAACATAGGAACCAATGGTTCATAGCGAGCCATAGTTTCTTCGTCTTGCTCTTCTAAGATCTGATTGACTGCTGTATAAGTCATTCGCTCTGTTGTTTGGATCACACTTGGAAAAATCTCATGAGAAATGATTTTCCCTGTTGGGTCGATCTCCATTTCACAACTCATCGTTAAACGAGGAACCTTAGGATTCAGCGAACAAATACCATTTGATAAACGTTGCGGGATCATCGGAATCACACGATCAGTCAAATACACACTTGTTCCACGTTCATAGGCTTCACGATCTAATTGACTGCCTTCTGTCACATAATATGAAACATCGGCAATGTGGACGCCTAAAAAGTAATTCCCATTATCTAACTTTCTAACTGTGACTGCATCATCTAAATCTTTGGCATCTTCGCCATCGATCGTCACGATCAATTGGTCACGTAAATCCCTGCGACCAATCAAATCTTTGTCACTGATACTATCTGGTACAGCATCTGCTTCGCTTAATACATCATCCGGAAACTGGGTCGGTATTCCATTGGCTACGACAATCGATAAAATATCCATCCCAGGATCATTCTTATGACCAATGACTTGTTTGATGATTCCTTCTAAACTCGTTGCATAGCTTTTTTCTGGATAATGGGTCAATTCGATCAGCACGATACTTCCATCTACTGGACGGACACCTTCTGCTGCGGCGTACACTTTGAATTGATTCATTTTTTTATCTTTTGGAATGACTACTCCATAAAGATCCGTTTCTGCCATTTCATCTTCTGTATAAGCGATGAACTCTCCGGCAATTTGTGTGGTTGCGCGTTGACGAATCTCAACGACCTTTCCTTCGGCTCCACGATCCGAAAAGGCATCCGCCGTTTTGACGATATCGATTGCAACAGTATCCCCGTCCATCGCATAGCCAGTCGCTTCTTTAGGGATATACACATCATCTTCTTCAGGATCGATCGTGACAAACCCAAATCCTCGCTCATTTGCGCGGAACGTTCCTTCAATCAAAATAGGCTGAAGTGGCAGTTTGATTTTTCCTTTTTTGGTAAATACGATACTTTGTTCTCTTTCCATCTGTGCGATGGTTTGCACTAGTAATTTAAAATCTTCGCTTTTTTGAAAGCCAAGACCTTCAGCGATTTCTTCCATCGAAAAACTTTTCTTGCGACTGCTTTCAATAAAGAAAATGATTTTTTCTTTTAATGTTTCTTTTGTCATTATTATTCCTCATTCCAAGGTAAGTTCTCTAGAAAATCCAATACATCCTTTTCAAACGCTTTTCTTGCTATTCCTACTGTGATCACATGCTTACTTTCTGGATACCAGTGTAAGGAAATGTCAGTTTGCGTAAGTTTTTTTGCTGTCTCGTAGACACCATAAGGATCAATCATTTCATCTTGACCCGCTTGAGCCATGAATACTGGTTTTTGGATATCTGATAACTTACTTTCTGTTATTGCTGCTTGCTCTTGAATATCTATTAATTGTTGCTGTACTCGTGGCCGAAAGCTTTCGACTTTTTGTTCGATCATCGACTCCGATTCACCGGCAATTTTCAAGACCTGGCGTACATAATTCTCAAAATTCTCCGGCACATGATTTTCTACTGGAGAAATTGGCGAACAAAAAAATCCGCCTCCTATCATCGGAAATTCTGATAATGCTCGAACGGCAAAAATGCCACCCATCGACAATCCTAATACGGCGATGTCAGAAAATCCTTCATCGTTGAGAAACTTGATCGCTTGTTTCGTGTCTTGCCACCACGTCTCAGCGTCCTGTTCTAAGATCTCATTTGGAGCAAGCGTGCCATGTCCTGTAAACATTGGGGCATAGACCGAATAGTTTGATTTCTCTAAAAAACGGGCTAACATCCGTACATCATTTGGACTACCTGAATACGCATGCAATAAGAGGATTGCACGCTTCCCATGTTTTTCATAAATAGGTTGTGGTAGACTTTTCATTTTATTCACCTCATTAGCCTTATTTTACCATAGTTAGCAAATACCTTCTTATATAACGGTTCTTTTTCTATTCAACAAAAAAGGTCTGGGAGCATTTCGTTTCCCAGACCTTCTATTTTTTTGAACAATCGATGAACCATCCGTGTATCCTCAAAATCTGAATGAAGCAAATGATCACTTCTGATCATTAGTTTCGAACGATTTATTTAGAAGATAAAAATGCAAGTACGAACAACAGAATCATCCATACAGCGCCCATAACAGCTGTCGAGCGTTGCATTACTGCTTCAAATCCACGTGCTTTTTGCTTTCCGAATAATTGATCTGCGCCACCTGTAAATGCACTTGCTGCACTATTTTGTTTGCTTGGTTGCATCATGATCGCAATGACCATCATAATCGAGATGACAATGACGATCCCTAAAATAATATTATACATCAAACAGCCTCCTTTCTCAAAATATCGTCCTTCTAACTTTATCACATAACACGTCTTGTGACAACAGTGTTTCATAAGATGGGCGATGTTTTAAAGAACATTTCTAGGCTTTTTTACATCGATTTTTTTGCAGGTTCTGTGACAAACGATCCACCTGTATCCTCCTCTAAAATCAATGCTTTTTTGCTAACCATTAACGCTTATTTCCGCCAAACATCATGATATTCAGCTTTTCTCTCAAACTCCGCTTTTGCGTAGGGGCATAACGGAATAACTTTTCTGCCAGTACGTCTGGCTACTTCCACTCCTGTAGCAACCAATTTTTCTGCTAATTTCTGTCCACGAAATGCAGGATCAACAAATGTATGATCAATGATCATAATATCAGGACCAGCATCAGACCACGTCATTTCTCCTATTTCATTTTGTTCATCGTCCAATAACACTAAGCGATTCTTTTCTTCTTTGATTTCCATCATTTCACTCTCCCAACCCTAAAATAACGAACAGTTTCTTTATTCAATTTGATTTTACCAGTCCTATTTTTTTCAAACAATCATTTGTACTTATAGACCCACTCTTTGCTCAATGAATGAAAAAATCACTGTCCAGTAGGTCTCTGGATCTTTACTGACTGCTTCTAAATGTTCTGCTCCAGGCACTAGCAGTAAGGCTTTATCTCCTGCCGTTGCATTTTGGATCGTATAAGCTGCTTCCATCGGAACAAAATGATCATGTTCACCATGGATGATCAGAACGGGTAAATGATTGCTCCCTAACTGTCTCGTTGCTGATGCCTGTTTCAAAGAATAGCCTGCATATTTTTGTGCGTAACGATTCGCATGTCGCATAATGATTTTTTTGGGAAAAACTGTCAATTTGCTTAACATATAACGAAATTCTGAATAAACGGATACAAAGCCACTATCAAGGACCAAGCCTTTGACAGCACTCGGCAACTTCTCGCCACTAGCCATCATGATCGTAGAAGCCCCCATTGAGCCTCCATGTAAGATGATCTTAGCCTCTGGCTCTCGTTGCAAGATCTCATTGATCCAGAGTATCAGATCTAATCGATCCAACCACCCCATCCCAATGATCTCCCCTTCACTTTCCCCATGGGCACGCAAATCAGGGATCAAGACATTGAATCCTTTTTCTGCATACTTTTTCCCGATATAAGACGTGTCTTTTTTTCCTGTGCTGCGATAGTCATGGACACAGACTACCCATTTACCTTTGTTCGAATAAGTAGAGAATATCCTCCCCTTCAATTTTAACCCCTCTTGACTTTTAGTCATAATGGGTTCTCCTTGTTGCCAAAAATCTTCTGCTAGATCTTCTAAACGTTGGCGTTGCTCTTCGACTGTCGTCAAAGAGGCAGGGTCCATGAGTTGATGACCTGTCTCTTCATACCAAGCATAACCACGTTGTAATCCAGTTTTGATCAACTTCTTTGCGTACAGATAAGCAATAAAATGATAACTACCGATCATTAATAACATAATTAATAAACTATAAAAAACAATCACTTGCATCCCACACTTTCTACTTGGTGATTGAAACAAAAATTCAAGTATGCTAAATGGTGCTCTAGCATTCTCCTACGTATTTCAACGTTCATTTCTATTGTACCACGTTCTACCAAAGAGGCAGACAGTGAACCATTGACCAGCTGTAATTTTAAACACCTTATTCCTTACAAACGATCTTCTCTTCCTACTTCTAACACTCATAAGAGATAATGAATTTTTTGCATAACATTTACATTCTTCATAAAAATAAGTATACTAATGCCGTGCATTGGAATCAAGGGTTGACCCCTTGGACTGGTTCGGAAACTTCCCAGGATAAAAAACTAAGTGTCTCTAAAGAAAGGAGATTGGAAATAATGCGAAAAGTTATTATTGATTGCGATCCCGGTATCGATGATACATTAGCGCTATTGTTTGCATTAAAATCACCAGAAATCGAAGTTGTCGCAATCACCACCGTTTGTGGGAACGTCCCCGTACATTTGGGAACTGAAAATGTCATCCGTTGTTTGGAACGTTGTGACCGTTTAGACATCCCTGTCTATCAAGGTTCTGCAACACCACTCAACACGCCATTTATCAGCGCTCAAGATACTCACGGCATGGACGGTCTAGGGGAAACGAACTTCCCATTAGTAACAGACAAGCAAGCCGAAACGATCCACGCTGTTGATTTTTTAGCGAGTTATTTTGCTGAACAAAAAGATACTTCAGTGATTGCTTTAGGGCCGCTAACAAATGTCGCTTCTGCTTTACAAAAGAATCCACAAATAGGAAAGCACATGGATCGATTTGTTTCGATGGGCGGCACGTATAAAAGCCACGGCAATTGTTCACCAGTAGCAGAATACAATTACTGGTGTGACCCTGATGCCGCAGCTTATGTATTTGAACATCTTGGTCAAATGAT
The DNA here is from genome assembly GCF_051714725.1 of Enterococcus sp. AZ095b. NCBI lineage: Bacteria > Bacillati > Bacillota > Bacilli > Lactobacillales > Enterococcaceae > Enterococcus > Enterococcus sp. AZ095b. The sequence goes on from NZ_JBIOSL010000001.1 coordinate 2,098,805, forward strand.
CGAGATGGTCGGTTTAGACGTGACACGAGAAATCGTCTTTACACCAACGATCCTAGAATATTGTTGCCAACTTTCGCCCGAAGAAGGCAACTATTTAAAAGCAATCACACGCTTTTACTTTGACTTTCATTGGCAGCAAGAACGCGTCCTAGGTTGTGTCATCAATGACCCTTTGGCAGTTGCATATTTCATCGATGAACAACTGTGCCAAGGATTCACTAGCTATACTGCTGTTGAAACACAAGGCATCAGCCGCGGACAAACCTTGGTTGATCGTTATGATTTTTGGCAGAAAAAACCAAACAGTCTAATCATGACAGATGTCGACACCTCTCTTTTTTTCCGGAAGTTTTTAGCCGTTCTTTTACATGCACAAGAAGAATTGATAAAAAATGATCTGGAAAGATTAAAGATAGGATGAAAAAAGATGACACAAAAGAAAATCACGACAAGAATGATCACAATCATGGCACTAAGTATCGGAATCAACTTTCTCGGTGGAACGATTGCTTTATGGCTCCGTTTACCGATTTATCTTGATTCGATCGGTACGATTTTTGCAGGTGCCTTACTTGGACCAATTCCTGGGATTTTGACAGGATTGAGTAGTAGCTTACTTAGTGGCGTGACGATGGATATGTTCTCTTTGTATTATTCCCCGATACAAATCATCACTGGGTTATTAGCGGGGTTGATTTTACCACAGAAATTACAGGCGCAAGGTTTGAAGAGTAAACTTTCATTATTCGCATGGACGTTTGTCCTTTCAGCGCCTGGAACCATACTATCCTCGATCATCACGATCCAATTATTTGGTGGTATCACTTCATCAGGTTCAAGTACCATTGTCCAACTTCTTTATGGATTAGGACTAAACCAAGCTGTAAGTGTCACGATTGTTCAAGCAGCGACAGATTATTTAGATCGGCTACTATCGGTCCTTGTCGTTTCACTCGTTGTGTTGAAATTACCAAACCAAGTAGTGGCAAAGACAAGAAATCGTTGATGCGTATTTGTACTATAGCTAATCACTAAATGCAAAAACCCGAACGTCGAATCAATTTCTCTCATCTCTATGAGAAGGAATGATCCATCGTTCGGGTATTGTTTGTTATCCAAAAGTTTTTGTCTCTTATTTGACTGAAAGAGACTTTCCTAAATCCAGTATGCTATCGTTCCATCAACAAGGCACTATCCTGGACTTTAATATTTTTTTCTCGATCTTTATACGTAATTGGTCGGATCACTTTACATGGATTTCCCGCAGCAATCACATTTTCTGGTATATCTTTTGTTACGACACTTCCTGCCCCAATGATGCTATTTGCACCAATCGTTACCCCTTGAAGAACATGGACTCCCGCTCCTAACCAAACTTTATCGCCAATATGGATTGGCTTCGCATAAACGACATGATCAGCACGTTCAAATGGATCTTCTGCATGATTGGCTGCATACAAACCAACTCTCGGCCCTACATAAACATCATTTCCGATCGTCACCTCATGACAATCAAGAATGATCATATCATGGTTCAAATAAACATTATTTCCTATAGAAATGTTGAATCCAAACTCACATTGAAAATTCGACTCGATATAGACATTCTCACCCATTGAAGCGAATAGCGCCCGTAAAATGGGGTATTTATAATGATTTTCTGAATTCACGAGAAAATTATATCTCCTGCATTGTCTCAAGGCATGATTTCGTGCGTGTACTACTTTAGAGTCCATATCATCGTATGGCAACCCTGTATTGGTTATCTGTTTCACATCATCTTCGCTCATCTTTATCCCCCTATTATCTTATTTGATTACATGTATTATAACAGAGAGTCTATTTTCTATAAGGAAGAGAGATTTGTGAAAGATCGTGACTGTTTTTTTCTAGTAATTGGTTTCGTGAATTCGCTCTATCTCTTTTCGATAGGATCTTGTTAATTCTTGCTCTTTTTCTTCTAATTGTCGTTCATAGTTTTGAGCCGTATGGATCAGGTTACGATCTATTGCCTCCATTTGATGATAGAATTGTCGGTTATCCCAATGATCATTCTTCGACAAATACATGATTTTTTGTACCAATTGACCTGTTTCTTTCCTAAAGTTTACTAACTGATGATCGATTTCTTCTTGTTGACGGTGTATCTGACGTTTGTTTTCATTAAATCGCTCCTCTAAATCTTGTAGTTTACGTTGTTTCTCTACTGTCCCCATTCTTTATCCCCTTTTCACAGGTGTGAGCAATGTTGGTTGTTTCATTTGTTTGACATACTGTTCTGCTGCAACGGCACTTTCCCCTTCTAAAGCGCCTTTCAAAGTAGATGGTAAGACACTATTCGTTTGTTGATACATTCCTTCTGAGATCTCTTTAAAGGATTCGATCGAAGTTAACTTGGCCTGAGCAATACGACTTTCCTTTGCCAGAATCAGCGCTTGTATGGCTACTCGTTCCCGTTCCTTTTGCTCTTGTCCAAGTCTTTCTAGAAATTCTTGCAATTCTCTATCTTCCATGGATAAACTCCTTTCACTTGTTTTTGAACAAAATATTTCCTGCCTGTCTGTCATACTCTGTAAGATGATTTGCTACTACCGCCAGTTTATTACTAAATTCCTCCAGCTTCTCTTTATATTGTTTCACTTTATTCGTATTTAATGAGGCTTGTCCGCTGTCCCATAAATTATTTTTTTCATATGGGGAAACCATCTCTTGTACTTCCCAATAAGTCAAATAGTTTTTGATTGCTCCCGCACCAGCCAATATTTCTTTTGATATTGCCGTAATCTCATCTTCAAATTTTTTTTGGGCATTTTTAAAGATGATCTCGTACTCTTCGCCTATATTTTTCGCCTTTTGGATGATCGATTGAACTAACTCCGATTGTAAAGTGATTTTTTTAGAACCTGAAGCATTAGAAATTCTTTTATGTAATTCGTTGACCGTCTCGTTCCATTCACTAGCAACTTTTGCTTCCGCAATAATCGTAGCGTATTCTTTTTCAAAATCTTTATACTCTCCAGATAACAATAGTTTTATGACTTCTGTAAAAGATAACCCACCTTCTGGTTTTTCTTTTACTACACGATTCAAATATTTATCGATCAAATGGGAAACCTTGATCCCCGCAGCAAAAATGTAGCCATGTTCCTTTAAATTAGCTTCCTGAAGTGTGCCATCAGGATTTATTTGAAACTGTCCAAAGTCATGGCTAGAGCCGTTTTGATCTTCCATATCAAACGTCGTGTTAAAAGATTTCGGTAGTAAATAGCGAACATTCCCGATTTCATCTACTCCAGGCTTATTTCTATTCAACATGGAAACGATATCAAAAGCATTGACGTAATAATCGATTTTCCCATCCTCTTCCAACTTCTGGATATTTTTTGTGCCTGTTCAGACATTTTATTGATACTTTCACGCGCATCAGGTCCTTGAAACAAAACCACTTTGTCGATTTTAGCAATATCTTTTTCAGGGAGATTCGCCACAGCCTGAATCGACACCATCGTTCCCAGAGAATGACCTGTGACAGGCATTGTAGCATGAGGTGCTTGTGTGGTCATTTCCGTTATCTTCTGGTGCATGGCTTGATTTGCTAATTTTGCTTGCGGAATATAAGCATTTTTTGTTGTAAATGCCTGGTTATTATGCCACCAGTCATTAAGATTCAAATTACTTGAAGAAATACCATCACTGCCTCTAGTAACAAAATAAGTATGCTTAGTCTCTATCGACAACTTAGGCGTATCCGTCACATAATAAGCATTGAATCCAGCTTTTTCATCCGTCAAGAGTCCTTGCTTATATGTGTTTTTTACATAGCTCTGTATTTCATAGCCTCCGTTTACTTTCGGCACTCGGCTGTTTCCTAACTCCTTGACTGTTTTTACGGTGGTGTCGGGTTGGAGGTAGACTGTACTTAAATCATTTCCATGAGCATCTTTTGCATTTGGGAAGTTGAAACGAATAGATTTACCTTTTTCCAAAGCTCTCTTTTCTTTTTTTGTCATGCCATTTACAAAATTATACGTAACTCCAGCATTGTTTCTTCTATTATTGTATGAACTTTGTGCTAAGTTAGCATAAACATTATATGAATTACCTAAGTTAGCCATTATTTAAATTCCTCCAATGCTTCTTCAAAATTATTTGTTGCTATCTCTTCTATTTTAGTAGGTTTTTGTAAATTATTTGGTAACACTTGAATTGCTCCAGCATCTATTTCATTATTATCAATTCCATATAATTCAATATCAACTATATACATCTTTTTGGTGAACGCTCCACTATCTTCTATCCTAAACGATTCCCAATTATATTTGACAATATTTATATTAGCTTTTGAATTTCTCTTTATAATGTACTTTGTTAATTCTTCTTCATGTTCTTTCAAAAAAGCGATTTGTTTTTCTTTTTCTGTCGGTTCCATTATTTTTTTCACTCCTAACGTGCCTAAAAGTACCAAGACAATAGTCAAACTAACTACAATAATTTTTTCCTTTTTCCTCACAAGAACTTCTCCCTTCTGTGGCTGCAACTATAGTAATCATAGTTAGCTAATTTCTTTTTTACTAGACCAAGGTTTTCGCTATGACCACAACCTGTATAAAAGCTTCGCCTAAAATCAGGATATATCTTGATTCTCTATATCAGCTGTTAAGTTCCTCATCACTTATTTGTTGTCCATAATGTAAAGTTGACATATCAGGCATATTATTTTGATTTAATTCTATATCCAGTCTGAAATCCATATGTGGATTATGGTTTACAAATCCAAAAATTTGAATTTTTTTGCCAGCCCCACTAGGAAGACTATTTCCGATAACCACTCGATTAACATTATTCCAATCATAATTAATTTCTGTTACTTTTTCACCTTTGTATTGATTAATATATTCTGTCATTTTACTTTCATGCTCTTTCAAAAAAGCAATTTGTTTCTCTCTTTCTGTTGGTTCGCTCATCTTCTTCACTTCTATCGTCATCAAAAGAACTAATAATACACCTATACTTACTAGAATCAGCCACTTTTTCTTTCCCAAATGATTATCCCTCATTCCTTACTCTTCAAATTCTCGGATACTTTTTGTGTAAGTTCTGTCAGCACATCAATACTTTCTAGTATTTTCTATTTGTACTACTCTTTACTCATCTACTTCGTTCATTATTACTATACGTAATTTTTGCCTATTTAAATTAAAATTTACTGGATAAGGCGCATATACGTCGTATACGGTTCGTTTTAGTCTTATACGATCATAGAGAAATGCTTATTTCGTCTAACCTTTTTACAGAGGGAGCAATTATGTTAAGAAAAACAAGCTTAGTAGTTGGTTCTATTGTTCTAGCAATTTTAGGTTTTAGCCCGATGCTATTATCGATCGTTCGAAAAAATAACTCCCACGTGGATATAAAATTAACCCCAAAGTATTATGAGCAGTCAGAAGAGTCTCTGTTTATTTTGGAAAATCAAAAAGAATAAAGCATTGTTTGTTTTATGGACGATACCAGACATGTCTTGGTATTGTCTTTATTGATATGGATGTGTCCTTTACTGTTTGATGTATTACATAGGCTATAATGAAGTTGACCACCTTTTTTTTAACAATAAAAAGCCAGTGTATACATAATAAAACTCACTATATTCATTACTCAAACATCATTCGGAGGTGACCCTTCATGAAAAACCAACTCGCTTTTAAATTTTTACCCAAGTTATGGACTTCTATTTTATATCTTGTGGTGATTGCTATTGGCTCATTCATGTATTTATCAAAGTATTGGAATGTTACGATTTTCACCTCTATCTATCCTGATTTTTATCTTCATATCTCAAACTTTTCAATTAGTTTGATTTTAGGTTTGATTCCATATTTTTGGTTATTGATGGGGATAAAATTCAATTATGTAGTCATCTTTTCTTTACTCTTACTCGTAGTAAATGCACTATGTGAAACTGTCTTTGGATTCATAAACACACCTGATCTTATTGATATGTGTTTTGGCTTTGTTGGTACTGGAATGTATTTCCTGACATTGTTAATCATTTATACATTCGGACTTTTACCTAATAAAGAAACCACATAATTTTTCAAAAATCATCTGACTGAAATGCAAAACGAGAATCGAAGCCTTAGCTGTCGATTCTCGTTTTCTTATATTTAAGATAAAGTATTACACTTGTGATGATCAACAGAGCAGAAAAAACAAGCAACAAACCGATCACCCAGATATTACTTCCTTGATTGACGATAATCTTGTTTGAACCACCTGTTTGCTCTATCAACCCTTCCAGCTCTTCTTTTGTATAATTAAATTTAGTTACTTTTTCTTTGCCATCAACAGTTAGGATAAACTGATATTCCCCAAACATCAATTCTGCATCACTAACTAACGGTAGATTTAGCTTTGTTTTAGTCATTGGAGTCAATGCAATTGAGCTTTCTTCAATTTCTCCTTCAGAAATGATATCCCCGTTTGGATTGATTACTTTGTACGAGCCGCTTTCCGCAAAAGTTACTGCAGGATCATTGTTGGCTATATAGTAATCAAGCCTTATCGCATCCTGTGAGCTCACAAACTCAAACTCATCATAAGTTTGTTCTTTTTCAGCCTCTATTTCATCCATCTTGAGATGAAATAGGATTACTTTCTCATAGACATGAACGATATCTACAGCATCTTCATGACTTTCTTCACTTAATGTCTGAGAGAAATTCACCCCACCTAAAACTTCTCCATCAAGTTCCTCAGTCACATTGATCAAAATTGCTATCGTTTCACTTTGTTTCGCTTCAACTTTGATTTTCCCGTCTTCTAGTTCGCCATTAGCATCAGTTATCTTCACGTATTTACTAAAGTCATACTTTTCATCTAAAAGGTTTTCTGTATTTTCAACATAAGTGACACTTCCCATCGTTGATATAGCAACCGATGGATAGACAGTAACATCTAAGTCCTTGTCACCTATATTTGTAATCGTAGCAGTGAACTCATAGTTCTTATTAAGTTCTGGAGTAAACTGCAGATAGCTATCTCTGATCTCATATTCTTTGGGTTGCACATCCACTAGGATCGATGCAGTATCTTCCTCGGACGCCTCTACTGGTTGTATGTAAAAAAAACATCCCATCAATAAAACGAAAATAAGCGAACAGAAGTCAACTAACTTGTATTCTTTGGCTTGGCTATTTTTTGTCATTATTTCTCCTATTCATTTTCCTATCAAGTATCTTAAATCTCTATATTTTTTCTTGATCATTCTTATTCCTCTTTTTTCACAACAGTAGTTATCCTATCATCATACTTTGTATTTTGATTCATCAGAATGTTTCACTTTTTCCTGATCAAATTGAAAAGAATAAGTATCCTTAGAGATTTTTTTTATTATTTATATTTATTAAATTCATTACTCTAACTTTAAGATAATTCTTGCTTGGACAATCGCGTTTAAATTGTCCCAATGATCCTTATTGTGAATGTCTCTAAAAAAAGCAAAATCTTGGGACTCTTCGTGATACACAATCCCATCAGACACCAAAATATCTGCATCAGTAAAGTCAGAAGTGAAATGAATGATTTTTTTATTAAATATCGTTAGTAATTTACTTTCGATAACTGGTACATATTCCGGATGATGCAACATCGATATAGCAATAGTCACTCTTTCATTGTTTTGGATAGGCAAATAATACGAAAGGATATGTGCTAACTTGTTCGCAAATATTTGTCTATCACCAACTTGAAAATTCCTGTTTTTGACTATTCCCAATAGTAGCTGCTTCACTTCATGGATTCTACTATTGGGACTATTTTGATTAGCCACTCCTTTTAAATTCTCGAAATAAATATTTTTGTATGCCCAACTATTGATGACACTTTCATATAAAATCACATGTTCCACATCGGAATTTATCTTATATTTTTCTGATAATGTTTCGACGACATTCATAGAAAAATCAACGATTTCGTTCTGTCTATGCTCTTTGAATTTTTTGCCTAAGACTATCTTGTCCTGCTTGCTTGTCGTTTCAGGGATGAGAAGTTGTCTACAAAAATAAAAGAATGCAACTTCTTTTTCTCTATCTTCCATGTTTCGAGTTGGTATCAACTTTGTTAGCGAGTCCTCTTCATATAGTTCTTTCATATCAGCGAATAGTTCTATCGCTGTTTTGTCCAAATCTTGTATGATATACCCACGTGACACAGCATTTTCAAGTATTGAGAATAGAATGTCATGCTTTGCTTTTGTTGTCTTCAACCTCTCGTAGTGTCCACCTACTAGGTCAATATTCACTCTTGTTTGGCTATCTGCGAAAACATTATAGGCCATGATTTGTACCAGGTAATGATATGTTCTGATAGACATCTCATTGCCTTCCAAAGAAATTGATTCAAAATTACTATTAATAGTTATTGGTATTTTTTGATAATGAAAGATATCTTTCAGTCGGCTGATCAATTTATAACTATAAGACTTACTAAACATCAACTTTTCGGAAATATCGACTACACGAGTTTTTCGGTGTTTCAAGAGATAGAGCAATAATTGAAAATAAGGTGATTCATTAAAAAACTTTTTTTTCAAATTAACAAATACTTGAAGCAACAGTTCCTGATTAACACCTTCAATTAAACCAATCGTCCCCTTTTCTAGTAAAAAGAAAGATGAAAATGTAAAATTCAATTGTTCGAAGTTTTCTTCGAGTTCAACCAGTAATATTTTCGTTTGATACATCGTTAAGTTTAACCGCTCACTTAATTTATTCAATGACAAATATTTTTCTGTCACTAGAACCGTAAACAGTTGCAACATTTCGTTTTGTTTTTTTGTTAAGTAACGGCTACTAAACGTATCCATTATATATTCCATTTCTTCTACCAACCTTCATTTTTAGAGGATTCTATACTAAGAAGAATTCATTTAGTCAGAATGTTTCATTTTTTATTTTCAGCGAACTATACCGATGTCTCCTAGTTCAACTTGCATGGCTGTTGTATTGGTCTTGCCTGTACATTTTGACTTGATTACTAAGGTAGTGAAGCTTTGATCATGTATATTTGTCTTTCTACGGAATTATTATCTAAACACCTTCACTTTTTCTAATAAATTTCTATTGATTAAAATTTTCTCTGTTTGCATTACTAGATTCATAAATCTGATGGACCAACCAGCGACAGTAGAAGCTTGCAACTACGCGAAAGAATAAAAGAAGGAACACTGATCAGGCAATCAACAAGAGTAGTTTTCATTGATTGGATCAGCATTTCTTCTTTGAATATTCTATAGGACAGACGGATAGATCTACGTATTCTATATTATGATCCATCGTATTCTGTCAATCTTCGCACACTTAACTCTTTTTATCTGTCAAGCCTTTCACAACTGAAAAAAACTATTTTTTAGTCCGGAGTATTATCCCCAAGGATTATTTACTTCTTGTGCTGTCAAGATGATTTTGGCACTATCATCTCTGTTTGATCGCCATACGTAATCATTTGCATCTAAAATGACATCGAAATCTTTTTCGATCTGTACCGAACTCATTCGCATTACCTGTTGTGCTTGAAGATGTGGGTTTGAAGGTTGAATGTCTAGTCCATTTCCATATTGGTCAAGTTTTGCAAAAATATTCACAAAAACATCCTGTGATTTTGTATTATTTACTGTAGCAGTTGCTTTCAAGACCTTCGTTTGTTTACGCATATCTGAGTTTAAGTCAAAATCAGATAATTTGAAATCGACTTTGTTTGTTGTTCCTTCATTGAAAGTGATATCTAGTTTTCCATCTTGGACTTCAATCGGTATTTGTTTTTCACTGACTGTCTCGGATGCGTTTACTAAGCTTGGGTTACTACCTACTAACAACAAAGTTGATAGCATAACTGTTGTGGATACCTTTTTTTTCATTGTTGGATAGCCTCCGGAATTTAATATTTTTTTCACAAAATCAGTTTACATTAAATTCCCTCATAGGGTTTATCCGAACATTCAACTCTTTTTTTAAAAACAGGATAATCTTTCACGACGTTCTTTGCTACATGATAGAAACTTATCCGGAAAGATGGACTAGGCTCACTCCTTAACTCTATAAAAGCTCCCTATTTGTCCTTTGATCAGAGTTATTAGACCTTTTAGGCGTGATATTTCGACCAAATCCGTGTCCGGTTATCAAAAAAATTTCCATGAGAACTTATTCTCTTACATTCATCAAAAATCAACTTATTTATATTGGAAGCGAACACTATGCGGGTTTTGTTTATATGGCAACATATGGTGATGACGTCAAAAGAGTTGGTGGTTAGCTTGAGGAAGTAAGAGAAGCAAATGATAAAGAAGAAATCCTTCGGAAACGTTCGTCGTTTAGATAATCAATAGACTATAACACACTATATAATAAAAAGAAAGTCCACATAGTTGTCGATCTTCAAGTTTATAGGAGGTACATTCTTGTTCTCAATCGTCTCGTTTTCATCATCCATGATAAAGACGCGATGAATTAAGAACAGCTTGGATAAAGCTAATTAATCGATTTTGTGCCTAATAAAAATATGAGGAATGATGATCTTTATTTATATTCATAAGAATCTATGATTTGTTTTTATCATTCGTTTCTGTAAGTACTAAAAATATTTTTTCTGATTAATCATCTGCCTAAAAAAATACCCCTCTCATGTCATTGACATAAGAAGGGCATTTTTACATTCATTTAATTATTTGTTTTTTAAGTTGTAGAAAGATTTCAAACCTTTGTACTCTGCAACTTCACCAAGTTGGTCTTCGATACGTAATAATTGGTTGTATTTCGCAACACGGTCAGTACGTGATAGAGAACCTGTTTTGATTTGGCCAGCGTTTGTTGCAACTGCGATATCAGAGATTGTTGAATCTTCTGTTTCACCAGAACGATGAGAAACTACTGCAGTGTAACCAGCTTCTTTAGCCATTTCGATTGCTTCGAAAGTTTCTGTCAAAGTACCGATTTGGTTAACTTTGATAAGGATTGAGTTAGCAATTCCTTTTTCGATACCTTCAGCAAGTTTTTCAGTGTTTGTTACGAACAAGTCGTCACCCACTAATTGAACTTTGTCGCCTAGAACTTCTGTCAATTTCTTGAATCCATCCCAGTCGTTTTCGTCTAATCCATCTTCAATAGAGATGATTGGGTATTTAGATACTAATTCTTCGTAGAATTTGATCATTTCGTCAGTTGTTTTTTCGCCTTCGCCTGAATCAGCTAATACGTAAACACCTTTTTCTTTGTCGTAGAATTCTGAAGAAGCAGCGTCCATTGCAAGAACAACGTCTTTACCAGGAACATAGCCAGCTTTTTCGATTGCTTCGATGATTACTTCGAAACCTTCTTCGTTTGAACCAAGGTTAGGAGCGAATCCACCTTCATCACCAACTGAAGTTGCTAATCCACGAGATTTCAAGATTGCAGCTAATGCATGGAATACTTCCGCACCCATACGTAGTGCTTCTTTGAATGTTGGCGCGCCAACAGGCATGATCATGAATTCTTGGAAGTCGATTGAGTTATCCGCATGTGATCCACCGTTGATGATGTTCATCATTGGCGTTGGTAATACTTTTGTGTTGAATCCGCCTAGGTAGTGGTATAAAGGTACTTCTAGGTAGTCAGCAGCTGCACGAGCAACAGCGATTGAAACACCAAGAATAGCGTTCGCACCTAATTTACCTTTGTTAGGAGTTCCGTCTAAAGCGATCATTGCTTTGTCGATAGCCATTTGGTCACGTACATCGTAGCCAATGATTGCTTCAGCAATGATGTTGTTTACGTTGTCAACAGCTTTGATTACACCTTTACCGCCATAACGAGATTTGTCTCCGTCACGTAATTCAACTGCTTCGTATTCACCAGTTGAAGCACCTGAAGGAACCATTCCACGGCCGAAAGCACCGCTTTCTGTGTATACTTCTACTTCGATTGTTGGGTTACCGCGTGAGTCTAGAATCTCGCGAGCGTAAACATCAGTAATAATTGACATGTTTTGTCTCTCCTTTGAGTTTGGTTTTTTCCTAAGGGATTTCCCTCATATACGATTTTAGTTAATTTTGTGTCTTTGTGCAAACATTTCTTGCATTTTTCACAAATTTTCAATAATTATTTTACAGCATCAAGTAATGCTAAGAATGAATCCGCTTCTAAGCTAGCTCCGCCAACTAATGCGCCATCCACATTTTCTTTTGCCATATACTCAGCAATGTTCTCAGGTTTTACAGAACCACCGTATTGGATACGAACTGCTTCTGATACTTCTTTGCCGTAAAGTTTTTCAACTGTTTGACGTACCACGCCACAGATTTCGTCAGCGATTTCAGCATCTGCTGATTTACCTGTACCGATTGCCCAGATTGGTTCGTAAGCAATAACTAGATTACTTACTTGACCTTCTGTTAAGCCTTCAAGACCAGCAGTGATTTGTCCTTCGATCCACTCAGCAGTTTTGCCTGCTTCATATGTTTCTAATGACTCACCACAGCAAAGAATTGGGATCATACCGTTTGCGAAGATTGCTTTCGCTTTTTTGTTGATATCTTCGTCAGTTTCGTGGAAGTATTCACGACGCTCAGAGTGACCGATGATCACATATTGTACACCTAGATCAGCTAAAGCTGCTGGTGATGTTTCACCAGTGAATGCACCTGAGTTTTCCCAGTAAGAGTTTTGTGCAGCGATTTTCAATTCTGTACCTTCAGCTGAAGCCATTAATTCTTGTAAGAATAATGCAGGAGATCCAATCACTGAATCTACTTTATCATTTGAAGGGATCTTGTTTTTTACTGCTTCTGCAAAAGTTTTTGCTTCAGATGCAGTTTTGTTCATTTTCCAGTTACCAGCGATAATTGGTTTACGCATGATATGCACTCCTATTCAGAATGTAAGAGGACTACAGATTTGAGCAATCTGTAGATGGTCCTCTCACCATTTTATTTATTCGTTGATTTTATGCTTATTTGTCGTTGATTGCAGCTAGTCCAGGTAATTCTTTCCCTTCAAGCAACTCTAAGCTTGCACCGCCACCTGTTGAGATGTGAGTGAATTTGTCTGCAAAACCTAATTGTTCCGCAGCAGCTGCAGAGTCACCGCCACCGATGATCGTTGTAGCATCTTCAAGGTTAGCGATTGCTTCACAAACACCGATCGTACCTTTAGCGAAGTTACTCATTTCGAATACACCCATTGGTCCGTTCCATACAACTGTTTTCGCACCTTGTAATGTATCAGCAAATAATTTAACTGAAGCAGGACCGATGTCTAATGCCATCAAGCCTTCAGGAATATCTCCTTCGATGACTTGTGTTTCTACATCATTTGAAAATTCAGGGGCACAAACGTTGTCGATTGGTAAAACTAATTTGTCGCCAGCTTTTTCGATCAATTCTTTTGCTAAAGCTACTTTATCTGCTTCAACTAAAGAGTTACCGATCTTGATGCCTTTTGCTTCGTAGAATGTGTAAGTCATTCCGCCGCCGATCAAGATTTTGTCTGCTTTAGGAATCAAGTTTTCGATGACACCGATTTTATCTGAAACTTTCGCTCCACCTAAGATCGCGATCATCGGACGTTTTGGTTCTTCAACTGCTTCGCCGATGAACTTGATTTCTTTATCCATCAAGAATCCAGCAACTGTTGGGATACCTGTTGAAGCGATCCCTACGTTTGAAGCATGCGCACGGTGAGCCGTACCAAATGCATCATTGACAAATACATCGCCTAAAGAAGCCCAGTATTTACCTAGGTCAGCATCATTTTTGCTTTCTTTTTTGCCGTCGATGTCTTCAAAACGAGTGTTTTCAAAAACAACTACGTCTCCGTCTTTCATGTCAGCAATTGCTGTTTCTAATTCTGAACCACGAGTTTCAGGAACGAAAGTTACTTCTTTACCTAGCAATTCGCCTAAACGTTTTGCAACTGGTGCCAAAGATTTTCCTTCTTTGTCTTCTTCTGTTTTCACACGTCCAAGGTGAGAGAAAAGAATCGCTTTTCCGCCTTGCTCCAACACATAATTGATTGTTGGTAACGCAGCTTTGATACGTGTATCATCAGTGATGACGCCGTCTTTCAAAGGAACGTTGAAGTCAACACGGACAAGGACTTTTTTATCTTTTAAATCAATATCTTTGACTGTTTTCTTAGCCATTTGATTTCCTCCTAAAATAAACATCTTATCAAAAAAAGCGGAGAAGCGCGATTGCTTCCCCGCTTTTAAGTGTACATGGATATAGGTTACACTTGTACGATTTATCTTATAAGTTAGCGAAGTATTCTAAAGTACGTACTAATTGTGCAGTGTATGACATTTCGTTGTCGTACCAAGCAACAGTTTTAACTAATTGTTTGTCACCAACAGTCATTACTTTTGTTTGAGTAGCATCAAATAATGAACCGTAAGTCATACCAACGATATCTGAAGAAACGATTTCGTCTGTGTTGTAACCGTAAGATTCGTTAGCTGCTTCTTCCATTGCAGCATTTACTTCATCAACTGTTACGTTTTTATCAAGAACTGTAACTAATTCTGTTAATGAACCAGTTGCGATTGGTACACGTTGAGCAGCTCCGTCTAATTTACCGTTCAATTCAGGGATTACTAAACCGATTGCTTTAGCAGCACCTGTTGAGTTAGGAACGATGTTTGCAGCAGCAGCGCGTGCACGGCGGAAGTCACCTTTAGGATGAGGTCCGTCAAGAGTCATTTGGTCACCTGTGTAAGCGTGGATAGTTGTCATTAATCCTTCAACAACACCAAATTTGTCATTCAATGTTTTAGCCATAGGAGCTAAACAGTTAGTTGTACATGAAGCACCAGAGATAACTGTTTCTTTACCAGTTAATGTTTCATGGTTTGTGTTGTAAACGATTGTTGGTACATCGTCTCCACCAGGAGCTGAGATAACAACACGTTTAGCACCAGCTGTTAAATGTTTTTCAGCAGCTGATTTTGAAGTGAAGAAACCAGTACATTCTAGAACGATGTCTACGCCTAGTTCGCCCCAAGGTAATTCTTCAGGGTTACGGTTAGCTAATACTTTAACTTCTTTTCCGTTTACGTTGAATGAACCTTCGTGAACTTCAACTGTTCCGTTGAAACGTCCTTGAGTTGTATCGTATTTTAACAAGTGTGCCAACATTTTAGCATCTGTCAAATCGTTGATTGCTACTACTTCGATTCCATCTACATCTTGGATACGACGGAACGCTAGACGTCCA
This sequence comes from Enterococcus sp. AZ095b, assembly GCF_051714725.1. NCBI lineage: Bacteria > Bacillati > Bacillota > Bacilli > Lactobacillales > Enterococcaceae > Enterococcus > Enterococcus sp. AZ095b. The sequence continues at coordinate 2,114,044 of NZ_JBIOSL010000001.1, forward strand.
ATACGTCCAAAACCATTAATACCTACTTTAACTGTCATTTAAGATTTCCTCCTTATGAAAATCAAAAAAATATTTATTTTAAAGGGATACCCCTTTTAAAATCTCATTAGCAGCGGCTTCATCTGTGATGAGCCACGTTTGTTTTGGTGCATTATTCATATACGCTCGAATTGCTTTGGCTTTGGCTTTCCCTCCTGCAACCGCAAGAATGATCGGGACTTTAGCTAAGTCTTTTAATTCGATGCCGATTCGTGGGACTTTATAAACGACTTCTCCTTTTTCATTGAAGAAATAGCCAAAAGATTCCGCAACGGCATTGGCTTGTTTCAACATCAGCAATTCTTCTTCATTCATCTTTCGTCGCGCTGCCATATGCAACGCCCGTCCAATACTATGAATAACACAATTTGCCTGACTTATCAAGTTTAAAACTTCTTGTATAGACGGCTCATTGAGTAATGAATTGTAAGTAGCCAAGCTTAATTGTTCCGGCACATATAGTGCTCGGTGTTTTCCATTTGCCTTTGTAGCCATTCTAGCACTGACTGAGTTCGCTTGTACAGTAATCGCCTCACCGATCCCACCTCGCGCAGGAACAAACAAATTATGGCGCTTGCTGTTTTCTAAGCTAGTCAATTGCTCTGCAACGATCGCCATCGTCGTTCCTCCCATGACTGCGATGATATTATCACCTTCAGGAAGTAGTAGATTCAGTGATTCGTCTAAGGCTTCGCCAAAAGCATCTGCTACTTTTGGTTGTTGTTCACTGTTTCCAGAAACAACGATACAGCGCTGGTTTCCAAAATACTCAGATAGTTTCATTTCAATCTGATGCATTCCTAAAAGTTGGTCCATAAAGCCTTCGAGGCTTTGATAGACTTCCTCTCCTTTTTTCGTCAGCGTCATACCACTTTTAGAGGCGTTGATCAGTTCAAGTTGTTTGAGCAGATCCGTTTCTGTTCGTAAGACACGTTCGGTCATGCCCATGCTTTCCGATAAACTACGACGACCAATTGGCTGCATCCAGTAAATATTGCGCAAAATCTTATAGCGTTCTTGCAAAACATCCATGATGTCTGGCGCAACAGCTTCAATCAGTTTCAATTCATCTAACATAGCGATCTCCTTAGTTGGACATTTTTCGTCCAATGTAGACTCAAAACGACCCATGTGATCTAAAAAAATAAATCGGACTTTCCAACTTGCACGTTTTCTACTAGGAAAATCTCAACCTCACATGACATAGTCTAACAGTTTTGTCCGTATTTATCAACAAAAAAAGACTAGAAAAATGTTTAAGATTCTTCCAGTCTTTCATTCAATTATCTATCATACCGTTTTCTTTTCGATGAACTAGGGATTCCTAACAAGTCACGATATTTGGCGACTGTTCGTCGAGAAATCGAAATTTTGTCATTTTTCAGTAGTTCTACTAATTTTTGGTCAGATAATGGTTTGCTTTTATCTTCCGCATCCACTAGTTCTTGGACTTTTTTCTTTGCGGTATCTGCTGATAGGTCTTCAGTACTCTCTGCATTTGTAGGTTGGAGTCTCGTCGTAAAGAACTTTTTCAATTCGAAGACACCAAAATCGGTTTCAAGATACTTGCCATTGACTGCTCGACTGACCGTTGATTCGTGGACGTCGATTTCTTCTGCGACTTCTTTTAAGGTCAATGGGCGGATCGGTCGTGCGACATTTGTAAAGAATTCTTTTTGCCGAGAAACAATGATTTGCGCCACGCGCATGATCGTATCACCGCGTTGCAAAATCGTTTTTTGCAGCCATTCAAATTCTTGTTTTCGTTCGTTCAAATAGGCTTGAGTCTCTTTATCTGCTTTTTTTTGCATCTGTTGAAAATAGGCTTCTTGAAAACGTACATTCGGCTGGTTGCCTCGATTTGAGATGACTTGGACTTCTTCACCTATTACGACAACTTTGACATCGGGAATGATATACAAACCGCTACTATGGTCAAAGACTCGTCCAGGACTTGGACTAAGGGTTTGGATATAGTCAAAGATCTGTTGTACATCGCTTAATGGAATCGCAAAATGTTGGGCGATCTCTTTCCATTTGCGTTCGACTAATTGATCAAACCATTCTTCCAAGACGATGTAAGCCAATTCGGGCGCATAATCGTCTCTTTCGGTTTGTAACATCAAACATTCTTGTAAACTTCGCGCCCCAACACCTGCTGGCTCTAACTGCTGGATCAGCGTCAATGCGTCAAGCATTTGGATCGGTGTCGCATTCGTTTGTTGGATGGCGTCTTCTAAAGAAATAGTCAAAAAACCATTCAGGTCGATATATTCGATCAAATATAAAATCAACTTACGTAAGAAAGTATCTCGGTAATTCAAATGGACTTGTTCGATCAATGATTCAAAAAGTGAGCCTGTTGTATCAGGAATTTGATTCAAGTAGCTCATCTCTTCTCCCTCATAACTGGCATTACGTTTTTGGTAATCGGGTTGCCAATCCGGTTCGATCACTTCTACTAAGGGGTTTTCCAACGCCTGATTTTCAACAAAAGCCAGTAGCTCTTCGCTGTTATACTGCAAGACTTGGATGGACTGTTGGAGCTGTTGTGTCATGGCAAGTTTTTGTGTTTGTTGTTGTTTTTGTGAAAAATTTTGTTCAAATTTCATTTTTTTGTCCATTCCCCTTGTAATTTATTTTTGATTTCGATACAATTGTTGCAGTGCTTGCGTCCTTAGTGTAGTGGATATCACGTAAGATTCCGGTTCTTGAGACGGGGGTTCGATTCCCTCAGGACGCGTCTATTGTTATCTTAGCATATTTGTGAAGATTTTGCTTTCAAATTTCTAAGAAAAAAAGCGGTTTTCCTATCTAGGAAAACTGCTTTTTTTGATTTCTTCATGGGATTTCAAAAAGTAAACCAATCTTCTATGTAACTATAGTAGAAATGATTCGTTAAAGGTCCAGGAGTATAGCGCTCTGTCACACCCTCACCTTGACGAAGCGTTAAACCGTTTCTTAAAGTGGCTGTTTTTTGATCATAAAAATCACCATTGATGAGATAAAATATTCGGTTAGGGTCCTCTAAATAAGCAAATACATCCCCTGTAAAATGTTTTTCCAATCCTTGATCAGCGGATTTCAACTGAACGGATAAAATTGACTTGATTGCTCGGAAATTTCCACTTTCGCTCGTTTCACAGTATAACAATAAATTTGGTTGGTATACTCTGTTGACAGTTATGTTTTGAGAAAAGATACGGTAGATTGCCCCATTATGTATTGCGCTTTGCACCATTTGCTCAGTATAGCCGAGCTGTTTTTTAGCTTCTTCTTCGGTTAGTTGATATTCTCTCGAAATGACACGAAGCAGTTGCTGAAAATCCAACTTACTGGACATTGTACGATATGTATTTTCTTCATTTTTCGTTGAAAGATTCAAAGAGGTTTGCTCTTTTGGTGATGAATGGACCAAGAGAAACAACCCAAATAAAATCACAAGAAAACCGATTACTTTTATTCGTATTGACTTTTTCATTGATTACTCCTATTTATTTGTTATTCTTCTGTCTATAATCATAATCAGAAATAGCCAATGAAGCAAAGAGTTTTTATAAAAAACAATCGTTTTTTATTTTCCGACTTGATTCTATAACTTGTTTCCTCAAGAAGTCACTACAGCAGTGTTTGACCACGAGAAATAAAGCACCATCCACGAAAATTATTTTTCAAATTTTGGTGGACGGCGACTTATTTTTCGAAGAGTTACTTCTGTTTCCGCGGTTTATTCGATTTTAAATGGTGCGAGAGGATTATTGTCCCACTCTCTTTCATTTTTTATCAATCATAAGGAACATAATCTTCGTAACTTTCTTCGTTGTTCAAGGCTTCATTTTCAATAAAATAGTTCATACCGCCCATCAATTCCGAACTCATTGGTCCGTTTAAAGATAAATCATGACGTTCAATCATTTCCCGGTATTCATCTGCACTGATCACCGCACCGGTTTTCAAGCTTTTGTATTGCTTCGGTGTTTCCTCCACTTCTTGATCCAACTTTGAAAAATCTGTTTCTTTGTATGTCACGAAATAGCCATGAGAAAGTTTCCGTTCGACTACTTCATTGCATTCAGGACAGCGGATCGGCATTTCTTTTTCTCGATGCTTCACAATGTGACGTACTTCATTATAATAGAATTTGGTCTGACAATTGGGACATTTTAATTGATCATCTAACATATCGATCGTCTCCTTTTATATTTGATTGTCATGTCTCAGTTTCACTTTCATCATACTCTTTTTTACAACAAATGAAAAAAGATTCGCTGACATCACCTAATGCTTTTCTCTGAAACATTTCTATAAACCACAAAAATATGCCTTCATCCTTAAGGAGAAACACTTTTGGTTTCTAGTTGACGTTCTGCCTTACTCTCTAGGACTTTTTCTTTTATTCTAATACAAAAAAACTGCAAGGCTACTTTTACAAGTAACTTGCAGTTTTTTGTGATTTCTCTTACTTATTCTTCTGGGAAATCTTCGTCTTCAAATTCTTCGTCTTCTTCGTCATCGTCTTCGATAATGCTTAGATCTTCTTCGATGTTTCCTGGGATTTCTTCTTCGTCGTCTCCAGTATCTGCACCAATTTCTTGTAAGTCTGAATTGTATGCAGCGATTTCTTCATCATCGTCATCTTCATCTTCAAAAAGATCATCATCGTCTTCGTCAGACAGATCAGTATCTTCTGGGTCATCATCGTTATAATCGATGGCATCTTCGTCATCATTGATAAAGGCATTGACTTTTTTGCGTTTACGACGACGTGGTGTATCCTCGTCTTCTTCGTCGATTCCATGGTTGACTTCTTCATCGATCGAATCGATGGCATACCATGAACGCAAGCCCCAACGATTGTCGCCTAATGAAATAAAGCTACCGTCGATATTTAAGTCAGTATAAAATTGTGCGAGTGAATCACGAATGTCACTATCTGATTTGCCAAGATATGTTTGAATCTCATTTGCTAAATCAGAAAAGTCCATCACATCACCACGCTGCTCTAAGATCGCGTGTGCGACTTCGATCATTGATAATTCGTTTTTGTTTGCACCTTCAAATACACTAATTTCCAATCAGGACACGTCCTTTCACAGTCTACTCCTTATCATACAAAATCACAGGTAAAAAATCAAACGTTTCTTTGCTATTTATGCAGTAAAATCTAAGACCATCTCATATTCGCCTATTTTTTCGACACCCATGAACAAATCGTAATCGATCATGACTTTGCCAGCCGTTGGACGATCTTTTAGACTGACATGTAGTTCTTTTGTGTATGTGTCGACTTGGATCATTCCATAAGGCGTGCGGTAATGGGTTTCTAGACGCTCCCGATAGGCAAATTTTAGACGCATACGCATTTCACCAGCACGGATCAATTGCACGTGACCATCTGGCATGATCTTGATTGTGACAGGAATTTCTTCTTGTCCTTCTTGGATCTCTTTATAGCGTATGTATAAGGTATCGCCAATTTTGACCATTTGTCCTTTCAGATCAAAATAAAAATCTTGTTGCTCTCCTTGTTGTTTCACTTTTGTACGTAATTGTATCGAAATCGGTAATCCAGATCGTTCCATTTGACATTCTCCTTTTCTCATAGCTACATTGTTCCCACTTTCCACTGATTTGTCAACCGACAGGTATAGAGAACAGATAACTTTTTTCATCTCTTCTTTCTTATTTTGGAGTATAATGAAGAAAGAAGGAGTGATACTCCTGTATATTAGAATGAGTTGAGGTTGTAACAATCGCTGCTCAAGCAGATTTAAATAGGAGTTGAGTACATGACGTCCATCATTTTGGATCAAGAAGTCTACCAAACAAATGATTTTTCTCCGTTTGCTTTAACGGATATTTTAACAGAGTATGCCAAAAAAAATCAACAAACTTTTCTACATTTTTGGCAATATGAACAGACGATCATCCTCGGTATGAAGGATACCCGAACCCCTTTTTTATCTGAAGGGATCAAGGTCATCCAAGATGCGGGATTTACACCGGTGATCCGCAATGCTGGTGGACTAGGTATCGTTTCAGACCAAGGGATTTTGAATATCTCGTTGATTTTCCCACAAGAAGATGAGAACAAGATCTCGATCGATGAAGGATATGAACAGATGCTCGCTCTTACTCGTCAGGCTTTTCCTGTTTATGCAGACAAAATAGAAGCCTATGAAATCAAAGATTCTTATTGTCCTGGTACCTACGATCTCAGTATCAATGGTAAAAAATTTGCCGGGATCGCACAACGGCGGATCAAAAACGGGATCTCTGTGATGATGTATCTGAGCGTGAATGGGGATCAAGAAAAACGAGGCGAACTGATGCGACAGTTTTATCAACAAGCATTGAAAGAACAATTCGGTACAAACGGCTATCCTGCGGTGGCACCTACAAGCATGGCGACACTAGAAAAGTTATTCGATACACCGTTGACCGTTGCTCAAGTAAAAGATTCATTTATCCAAGCGTTCACTACATCTTATCCAACAAGTATTTCTATGGGGTCTGACATTTGGCAAGAAGCGAATGTTTCGCCAGATGAATGGCACGGACAAATTGAACGTATGACCCAACGAAATGCACTAAAGGAGCTGGCTTATGACAACACCTTATAAATACAAACTATTACCAATGGAAAAAGTCTTTAGAGATCCAGTGCATAACTACATCCACGTGCAACATCAAGTGATTTTAGACTTGATCAATTCGAAAGAAGTCCAGCGATTACGACGGATCAAACAACTCGGTACTTCGTCATTTACTTTCCATGGCGCAGAGCATAGCCGTTTCACTCATTCACTCGGTGTATACGAAATCTCCCGACGCATCTGTGACATTTTTTCAAGAAATTTCTCCATTGAAAAAATCGGTCCTTCTGGTTGGGATGATCGGGAACGTCTCGTGACTTTATGTGCCGCCTTACTCCATGATATTGGCCATGGGCCTTATTCACATACCTTTGAACATATTTTCCAGACCAATCATGAAGCAATCACTGTAGAGATCATTACTTCGCCAGAAACGGAAGTCTATCAGATTTTGAATCGTGTCGAAGAAGGTTTTCCTGAGAAAGTGGCTAGTGTGATCCAAAAAACATATCCAAATCCACAAGTCGTCCAAATGATCTCTAGCCAAATCGATGCCGATCGTATGGATTACCTTTTACGTGATGCCTACTTTACAGGTACAGAATATGGAACGTTCGATCTGACAAGGATTTTGCGTGTGATTCGCCCCTATCAAGGTGGAATCGCCTTTTCCATGAATGGGATGCACGCAGTAGAAGATTATATCGTCAGTCGCTATCAGATGTATGTTCAAGTATACTTTCATCCAGTTTCTCGGGGAATGGAAGTCGTCTTGGAGCATCTATTGCATCGTGCCCATGAACTTTATCACCAAGATGATGATAGTTTTGCACGTTATTCACAGTTACTGTTGCCATTTTTAGATGGCACATTTAGTTTAGATGAGTACTTAAAGCTGGATGATGGCGTCTTGAATACGTGTTTCAGTCAATGGACGGATTCATCTGATCCAATCCTTAGTGACTTAGCCAAACGCTTCTTAAATCGTAAACCATTGAAATCAGCGATGTTTTCTGGTGATCGTCACTCACCACTGATTGCTGAATTGACCTCTTTGGTCGAAAAAGTGGGCTACAATCCAAACTATTATACAGCCATCAATTCAAGCTATGACCTGCCTTATGATTTTTACCGTCCAGAAGAAGGCAGACATCGCACACAAATTGAAATCTTGCGAAATGACGGAACTTTGGTAGAATTATCAGAGGTCAGTCAATTAGTTGCTGCACTCGCAGGGCAAGAACAAGGAGATGAACGCTTCTTCTTTCCAAAAGAAATGGTCGATCCTACCTTGCGTAATCACTATGATCTTTTTGATGAAACCTACCAAGATTTTGCGCGTCATATCCATAATGGCGCATTGATTGAAGAAATAAACTAACTAAGGAGAATTTTATGTCTATCAAATTAGTCGCTATCGATATCGATGGCACCCTGTTAAACGAAAAAAGAGAAATCACACAAGAAGTAAAAGAAGCAATTGCAAGCGCTGTGGAAAAAAACGTGGCAATCGTACTATGTACAGGTCGTCCGCTTCCAGGAGTCAAAAACCAATTGAATGAATTGGGATTATACCAAGACAACGATTATGTGATCACTTATAACGGTGCGTTAGTCCAGCAAACAAAATCCGGCAAGATCATTGCTCGTCATGGCTTGACTTATGAAGATTTCTTGGAGATCGAAGTCATGGCCAGACGTGTGGGGAGTCATTTGCATTCGATCGATGATCAGACGATCTATACAACGAATCGTGATATCAGTCCCTATACTGTCCATGAAGCTTTTTTAGTCAACATGCCATTGAAATATCGGACAGCTGATGAAATGACACCTGATATGAGTATCGTGAAGATGATGATGATCGATGAACCAGCGATCCTAGATGCGGCCATCGCTCGTTTACCACAAACTTTCCGCGAAAAATATACAACTGTCAAGAGTTCACCTTTCTACTTTGAGATCTTGAACAAAGAAGCTAGTAAAGGCGCTGCTGTTGCTAACTTAGCCCAACATCTAGGAATCAAACAAGAGGAGATCATGGCAATCGGTGACAACGAAAATGATTTGTCGATGATCGAATACGCTGGATTAGGCGTGGCGATGGGAAATGCCGTTCCGTTGATAAAAGAAGCGGCTAATGTGGTTACTGCAACCAACGATGAACACGGTGTGGCTGAAGCAATCAAAAAATATGTCTTGTAAAAGTAATGAATAAAAACAGCTCATTTTAAAGTCCGAAGTATCGGCTCTTTCTTATGAGCTGTTTTTTTGTTCAATTTTGCTTCATCGCTAACCATTTTTCCACTGCCCAACGATGACTTCCTCGTTTTAATTTTTCTAAGGCAGTTTCAGGAGTGACCCACCAGATCGATTGGTCTTTTTCGGTTGGTTCCCCTACCTTTTGCCAACTCTTTGCTACATAAAAATAGCCAGGATTGTGGAAGTAAGTTTTTCGATGGTTTGAGTAAAAATATTCCGCTGCTTCCCCTAGATAACAAGAAATCTCTGCGCTGATCCCCATTTCCTCCAGTAATTCACGAGAAATCGCTTCTTCATTTGTTTCCTGTCCCTCTTTTTCACCGCCTGGCAAAAAAAAGGCACCATTTGGCGCTTCGATCATTGCGATTTTCCCATGTGTTTCGACAATGATATACGCTGCGTAACGGTCTTGGTAATTTGCAGACTCGTCTTTTTCGCCAAACATTGGGTTTTCCATAGGTATTGTCCCTTCATCTTTTTCTTTCTATTCTACATGAGAGTTTTCTCATAAACAAGCACAAACCCATAGCGTACTTGAAATTTTTGATATGATAATGTGGAAAAGGTAAAAAAGAAAGGAAGATATACTTATGAAAATGGCTCACACTTGCGTCCGCGTTAAAGATCTTGACGCTTCTTTAAAATTCTATCAAACAGCATTCGGCTTTGAAGAAAGTCGTCGTCGCGATTTTCCAGAAAACAAGTTCACGCTGGTTTACTTGACTTTACCAGGAGATGATTACGAATTAGAGTTGACTTACAACTATGATCATGAAGGCTATGATTTAGGAAACGGCTACGGTCATATCGCTATTTCAGTTGAAGACTTAGAAGCACTTCATGAAAAACATCAAGCAGCAGGCTTCAACGTGACTGACTTGAAAGGACTGCCAGGAACAGCTCCGTCTTATTACTTCGTTGTCGATCCTGATGGTTACAAAATCGAAGTCATTCGTACAAAATAAATAGAGCAATACTAAAAAACAGAGGATGTGAACACCGCGTGTCAACTTCCTCTGTTTTTTTCTGTTCTTAAAACCACTTACTGTTAACCGATCAATACGCTCTCTTCTGGATATTTGTACTTCGTCCCTACTTGATTTCCTTTTACAAGAATAGAGAAAAAGACGGTTAAAATCCCTACACGTCCGATATACATCAATGACATGATGATCAGTTTCCCGACTTCTGTCAGATCTGGCGTCAACCCCATTGTCAACCCAACTGTTCCAAAAGCTGAGAACACTTCAAAAGCAATATATTCGATGCCTGAAGTTTCTGGGATCGTCTCAGTCACAGACAAGACCATGATCGCCAACATACATAAAGACAATGTAACGAAAAACAATGTCAGTGCGCGAAGTACTGCTGCTGGGCGAATAGTTCGTCCGAAAGCTTCAGCTCTGGTTTTCCCGTTAAATGTCGCATGCATTTGAATCAATAGGATGCCCAAAGTAGTGGTCTTTAACCCACCTGCTGTTGAACCGGATGTTCCACCGATATACATCAAGATCATTGTCAACATCAAGCCGGCATGACTCATTTGTAAATAGTCGATGGAGTAGTAACCAGCTGTTCTTGGTGTGACACTCATGAAGAACGTATTTGCTAAACGTTCAAGATAAGTTCCTTCAACTAGATGGATCGCATTTTGTTCGGTAAAGAAAAAGACGATAAAACCGCCCACCAATAAGCCACCAGTGACAATCAATGCAATTTTTGAGTGGAGAGTGATTTTCTTTACTTTATGATAACTAAGTAGATCCCGCCAAACAATGAAACCTAACCCACCAGCAATGATCAGCGCAGAGACCACCATTAAGAGATAGATGTTTGGCTGATCATTTGCTAAGCTATCCCCTAACAAATCAAACCCAGCATTACAAAAACTTGATACGGCATGGAAGATGCTGTACCAAATCCCTTTTGTCCATCCGTAAGTCGGCACAAATGTAAAACTCAAGGCAAGTGCTCCCAGCCCTTGGATGACCATTGCGAATTTCAAGATATAGAGCATCAAACTCATAACACCTGACATGATTTCAAGATTCAATGCTTCTTTTAGTAAGATCCGCATACTAAAGCTGACTTTTTTCTTCGCTACTGCAAAGAAAATAATGGGGATCATCATAAAACCTAAACCACCGATCTCGATCAAAACCATGATCAGAAACTGACCGGCTTCATTCCAATGCGCCGCAGTGTTCAATGTAGTCAAGCCAGTGACACAGACGGCTGAAGTTGCAGTAAATAATGCATCAATATAATTCGTCGGTTCGCCACTTTTACTAAAGAAAGGCAAAGTAAGTAAACTGCCACCAACTAAGATCAAAAGAAAAAAGCCAACAGCAATCAATTGAACTGGTGACAGTTGTTTTGTTATCCTCTGTTTCATTCGAATCACTCCTCTAAGACCGTTAGCTACCTTCGCAACGAACAAATGAAGTAGCTATTGCTCTCACGGATGTAAAAGTAAGTCCGCCAAACGCTCGCTTTCTTTTCATCCCTTATCTTACCCTGTTTTTCTTCTTCCAGCAAAGAATTTGAGTCTTTTTCCTCCCTTATACCTGTTCGTTTGATACACATGCTTTCGAACAAACAATAGGAACGCTCAAATGAGTTCTACAAAAAAAAAAACTCCATATAATAAGCCATAAACATCCGAAATTAGTTAAAGATATTTTTCGACATTTACGGCCTATTCTTCGGAGCTTAGAACTGTAGCTCGGATGAACGAACAACGTTACTAATTTGCTCAGATGACTTAGCTAATCAGCGTTCCCCATATTTTTCACTTTGATCAAGCGATTAACTTCCGCACGTTCATTTTCTTCTAACTTCATCTTGATATAATAGATCGTTTCTTCTAATTGTGGAATCGTCATGTACTCTAACGCATTCACTCTGCGCCGTGTTTTTTCGATCTCACCGGCCATCAGTTGACAGGTTTTCTCGATCTCTGTCAACTCAAGGAGCTTAGGCAGAAATGAGGTAAAACGATCGATCGAACGGTCTAATTCTGCATTGGAATTCAAATAGCCATAATCCACCGGTGCTTCGCCTAGCTGTTCGTCATATTCAAAATTCATGATCGGTACTTTGACGCTCATAATGTTTTTTTCGATAACAGCTAACTCGACATTTTCAGCCGGTAGTACAAACAATTCATCAATGAAGGCTTCAGGTAATGAAGCTTTCGCAAGGACAAAATCGCTCATAGCTGCTGTCATTTCTTTTTCTACTACTTGGCGCAGTTCATTGTTCTTACGGATCAGTAGGATGAATTGACGCATCAATTCATCCTGCTTATCCTTCAACAATTTGTGTCCTCTTGTTGCAGTCGTCAATTGTTTTTTGAGTCGTGTCAATTCCATTCGTGTCGGATTAACATTTAATCGAACCATCTGACACTCACTCCCCTTCTGGCAGGTACTGGTCAAGCAGATCATCTTTGATCCGTTTTAATTCCGTTCGTGGAAGCATGGCTAAAAGTTCCCATCCTAGATCCAGCGTTTCAGTGATTGAGCGGTTGGTATAAAATCCTTGATTGACATATTCTTTTTCAAAACGTTCCGCAAACTTAGCATAGATTTTGTCCACGTCTGACAACGCCGACTCCCCTAAGACAACAGCTAATTCTTTGGCTTGTTTACCTTGGGCATACGCCGCAAATAATTGGTTCATCGTCGCTGCATGATCTTTTCTAGTTTTCCCTTCACCTGTCCCTTTATCTTTCAAACGTGAAAGCGAAGGCAGGACATCGATCGGTGGTTGGATGCCACTCTTATACAATTCCCTCGTCAAAATGATTTGTCCTTCTGTGATATAGCCGGTCAAATCAGGGATGGGATGTGTCTTATCATCTTCTGGCATGGTCAAGATCGGGATTTGTGTCACAGACCCCTTTAATCCTCGGATTCGACCAGCACGTTCATATAAAGTTGCTAAATTCGTATAAAGATACCCTGGATAGCCACGACGACCTGGCACTTCACGACGGGCAGCAGAGATTTCTCGTAATGCTTCGGCGTAGTTAGTCATATCTGTCATGATGACTAACACGTGCATCCCTTTTTCATAAGCGAGATATTCAGCCGCAGTCAATGCCATACGAGGCGTTGCGATCCGTTCGATGGCTGGGTCATTCGCTAAGTTCATGAACATCACCGAACGATCGATTGCTCCCGTCTGGCGGAAGTCTTCCATAAAGAATTCTGCTTCTTCAAAGGTGATTCCAATGGCAGCAAAAACAACTGCAAAATCATCAGAAGAGTCTAACACCGTCGCTTGTCTCGCAATTTGAGCAGCTAATTCTTTGTGTGGCAAACCAGAGCCAGAAAATACCGGCAATTTTTGTCCTCTGACCAAAGTATTCAGGTGATCGATTGCTGAGATACCTGTTTGGATAAACTCATCAGGATAATCACGAGCCACCGGGTTGATGACTTCTCCATTGATGTCCAAGTATTTTTCTGGTAGGATTTCTGGCCCATTGTCTTTTGGACGACCTAACCCGTCAAATACACGACCGATCATGTCTTCAGAAACTCCCAACTCTAATGGATGCCCTAAAAAGCGGACCGTTGAATCTCTCAGATTGATTCCACTAGTTCCTTCAAAAATTTGGACCATCGCTTTGTCTTCTTGTACTTCAAGTACTTGTCCACGACGAATCTCGCCATTTTGCATACGAACTTCAATCAACTCTTCATATTTCACCCCAGCGACTTTCTCGACCGCCATCAAAGGACCGACCACTTCACCAATTGTTCGATATTCTTTAATCATCGGTCATTCCTCCTTCTGAAACGATTGCTTGGATCGTTGGTTTGATATTCGCTTGGATTTCATCTAATTTCTCTAATTCTGTTTCTGGCACGAATTTACTACGACCGATTCGTTCTCTCAATCCCACAGTTCCTTTCATGATCTCACTGAGATAAGCACCTAATGAAATCGCCTGACGTGCTTCTTCACCAAAAGATAGGATCAATTTCAACATCTTGAATTGTTTTTCTCTAGAAGTAAATGTATCCACCTCATCAAACGCATTTTGTTGTAAGTAATCTTCACGAATGGACTTTGCTACTTCAAGCGTCAAGCGATCATTATCTGAAAGTGAATCGACACCAACAAGACGCACGATTTCATTCAATTGCTCTTCTTGTTGCAAGATACGCATTCCTTCTGCCACCATCTCTGCCCAATCCGCTTGTAGGATCTGATCCATGTAACGTCCCACTTCTGACGAGTAAAGAGAATAGCTTTGAATCCAGTTGATGGATGGGAAATGACGTTTTTGCGCCAAACTGGAGTCTAATCCCCAGAAAACTTTCACGACACGCAACGTATTTTGAGTCACTGGTTCAGAAACATCTCCACCAGATGGTGAGACCGCACTGATCGCTGTAATGCTTCCTTCACGTTCTTCATTACCTAAAGCAATGACACGTCCTGAACGTTCATAGTATTCAGCTAAACGAGAACCTAAATATGCAGGATAGCCTTCATCACCAGGCATTTCTTCTAAACGTCCACTCATTTCTCGCAATGCCTCTGCCCAACGAGAAGTGGAATCTGCCATGATCGCCACATCATATCCCATATCACGGAAATATTCCGCAATAGTGATCCCTGTATAGATCGATGCTTCCCGTGCAGCTACTGGCATATTTGATGTATTGGCAATCAATACGGTACGTTCCATCAATGATTCACCTGTATTAGGATCAATCAGTTCTGGAAACTCATTCAGTACGTCCGTCATCTCATTACCACGTTCACCACAACCAACATAAACGACCATATCAACATCTGCCCATTTAGCAATTTGGTGCTGAACAACTGTTTTACCAGCACCAAATGGGCCAGGTACAGCGGCAGCTCCGCCTTTTGTCACTGGGAAAAAGGTATCGATAACACGTTGCCCCGTGATCATTGGCGCGTCCGGATTCAATTTTGCTTTGATCGGACGACTCCGTCTAACAGGCCATTTTTGCAACATCGTCAATTCTCGCAAACCGTCTTCTGTTTCGATGACACAAACCACTTCATCGATCGTAAATGATCCCGCTTCGATTTTTTTGATTTTTCCTTTGACACCATGAGGTACCATGATTTTGTGTTGGATGATCTTTGTTTCATCCACCACACCTAGAACATCTCCGGTACTGACTTCTTGCCCGACTTCAGCAGTTGCTTCAAACCACCATTTTTTTTCATGGTCTAACGCTGATAATTGGACACCACGACTTAAAAAGTTGCTTTGCGTGATCTCCATGAACGTATCTAATGGCCGTTGGATCCCATCAAACATTTGTGAAATGATCCCAGGCGCCAACTCAACAGACAACGCTTCACCTGTTGAACGAACGGGTTCACCAGGGCCGATCCCTGAAGTTTCTTCGTATACTTGTATCGATGCGACATCTCCGCGCATCTCAATGATTTCGCCGATGACTCCTAGCTCTCCCACTAAGCACATATCTTGGATACTTGCATCTGACATATTTTTTGCCATCACGAGAGGGCCGGAGACTTTTATGATTTTTCCAATTTGCAATGCACTATCTCCTTTACATTCTATAAGATATTTTGTCCAACTGCTTTTTCCACACTCTTTTGGATCTCTGCTACGCCGATCCCCATCGTTCCTTGATGGCTAGGGATTAGGACAATTGCTGGCGTCATCGATTCTTTGTAACGTTCTATCGTCTCAGGTGTCATCGCCGCCGATTGTTCTGTGACATAGATCACTCCATAGGCGCTTTTTGCCATTTGTTCGATTGCGCGCCTCACTTCTTGTGGCTCTGTCGCATAGTGCACATCAAACCCAAATAATTTAAATGGTAAAACAGAATCTTTGTCGCCAACGACACCGATTTTACGCGTCATAGACTTGTCTCACCCTTTCTCTGATCGTTTCATTATCAAAGTGATTTTTCTTACCGATCACTAATAGCCGAAGATTTTTACTCTCAATTTCTTTTGCATTCAAGAAAGCAAGTAAAGGCAACGGGCCAAAAGCCTGCGTTTGTGCGGCTTCATACAGCGAAGATAAGTAATCGTCTTTGATTTGTTCTAATCGAACAAAATCTAGTTCTCCTTCATGGATTGCAGGTTCGATCAATTGACGATAATCTGTTGTTTGCAGAAAGTTCAAATAGGTATCCAACTCGCTTTTGACGAAACTCAAAAACGTTTCTTTCGGGATACTGCCAGAACTTGAAAGTACTGCAGTCATAAAACCGCTGGATCGTTGTTGCAAGATACCGCGTGCCATGGTCGTGATATTAGTCAAATCAATAAACGCAATGATTTCTTCCAGTAATTCCGGATACCCAAGTTTCTCTCCAAGACGGCGTTGCTCTGTCAAGAAATAGCGATCATAGATAACATCGATTCCTTGTAACACAGAGGATTCTTCGCAGTATTCATGGACTTCACGAATACTATCCATCAACTGCGAAGGCAATTCTGTAGAGGCTTGTGTATGGATTGCTTGCTTTAACGCTTCGCATGAATAAAAACCATCATTACGGTACAGGTGATCCAGATTTTTACCCGTCATCTCGGCTTTTGTCAGGACTTTTAAATTATGGAACGTATACCGCATCGTATAGACCCAAACGACTTCAGGTTCTGGCGCCGATTCTTTCAACCAGGTAAATAGTTTGCCCGACTCAGCCAACAGATTTTCCTCAAAGTCCCGTTCAAAACCTTCGTAGATATAAGGATGATAAATCGTTGTTTTTAACATTTCGCCTAATTCGTCCAATGATTTCGTCTGGATCATGCGATCAAAATCTTCTTTTGATAAAAGTTCTAATTCTCTTCCACGAATCAAGGGATTTAATTCATGATAATCCATTCACCGATCCCTCCTTACTCGAATAGTTGTTTCGCAATTTCAAAGCGCATTTGTTCTTGCACTTCTTGTACTAGATCACTATAGACAAAGTTGTATTGTACCCCTTGGTCATCAATCAAAAATCCTGCTTCTTTGGCAATCCTTCGATCACTTAGATGCAAGGTGAAGGGCAACTGTTGGTTCCACTTTGTCACTACTTCATTGGTTAAAATGGCAGCAGATTTTTCTCCGGCTAATAAAGTAACCTCACCAGATAAGGATAAATTCTGCACCATATTGAACATCAATGAAAGTTGATCTGCTGCTGGCCAACTTTCTAATTCTTGGCGTGCTTCAGCAAACAAACGATGTAAAAATTCTTGTTTTTCATTGAGTGTTGCTTGACGCACTTCCACCTGTTGGCGATTTCTTAATTGACGGTAACTCTTTTCGATTTCTTCAAGTTCTTTAGATTTTTGCTTTTCATCGTCTGCTTCTAAACGCGCACGCTCGATTTTGAACTGCTGATCGATTTTTTCACGTTCTGCTTTTTCAAACGCCGCTCGTTCTGCTTCAGCTGTTTCATTCATTTGACGAATGATATTATCAATGGCGTTCATTGTTTTTCCTCCTTGTTTAAGCATTCAATACTAATAAGAAAGAAATAACGAAGCCTAAGATTGCGTAAGTTTCAACCATTGCGGCAAAGATAATTCCTTTAGTTGCGTGTTCTGGTTTTTTCGCTAAGATCTGGATACCTGCAGCAGATACTTTCCCCTGAGCAATCCCAGAAAACAATCCTGTAAAGGCAATCGGTAAAGATGCGCCTAAAAAATTCAGCCCTTGGACAACCGACATATCTGCATTTAAATTGATAAAGATCAAGAAGGCGATTACGAAGCCATAAAGTCCCTGTGTTCCGGGAAGTAATTGTAAAATCAACGCTTGTCCGAATTTTTCCGGTTGACTTGTCGTCAATGCAGCTGCGGCTTCACCAGTCATCCCCACACCTTTCGCTGATCCGATCCCTGAAAAGATCGTGGCTGTTGCCATCGCTAATACCGCAAACACCATTCCACCATTTTGAGCAATTAAGTAATCCATCATTTTTTAAAATTCCTCCAATTTTTTTACTTTTTCTTATGATTGATATTGACATATTTTTCCGCTGTTTTCAGTGGATCGAAGGCCCGTCCGCCTCCGGTATAAAACTTGCCGAAAAATTCGACATATTGCAATCTCGCGCCATGCACGTAGGCACTAAGCAAGGTCAAGAACATATTCAACGCATGTAAAGCGATGATCAATAAGATCCCGACACTAAAGCGCGCGGCTGGCGGCATGAAAGCAACCAACATATTGAAGGCAGCGCCGATACTCCCACCAGAGATCCCCAAAGCCATCAATCGTGTGTAACTCACTAGATCACCGATATAACCAGTCAAACCATACAAATTATAGGCTCCTTTTGCAGCACCTTTGGCTTTGGATGAAGATTGGAAAATCGGAATGACCAAAATACATAGCGCTGATAAAATCGCTAATCCTGCACCTAGGTAAACAAAAATCGGGTTCTTGACGATCATACTACCAAGTAATAAAAGGACGACTCCCACTAAAATCCCTTGCCAGGCAAATCCATCATTGATCGCATCCACGTAATCTTTGCGCTTGATATGCTCTTTTGCTGCAAGAAACAATCCGACTAAGATTTGGATAAGCCCAAAAATGACAGACAAGACTAAAATCGTATTGACATCATCTGTTGTAGACAACAACGGGAAGGGTAAGTGGATACCTAATACTTCGGTCGGTAACGCTTGTCCAAAGAAGGAACTATAAATAAATCCCCAGATGATCGACGGAATCGCTAAGATTTCGAAAAACTTAGCAAATCGCTGCATCCCTCGAGGTAATACCAACAATTTTTGCGCAATGATTGCGCCTATAAGCATGAGTAAACCATAACCAATATCAGCCACCATCATCCCGAAAAAGACAAGATAAAATGGCGTCATCCATGGTGTCGGATCAATTTCATGATACTTAGGTAAACTGTACATTTCCGTCAGCATTTCAAAAGGTGCCACGATTGGATGGTTCTTCAATTTCGTTGGTACTTCTTGATCGATCTCTTCTTCGGTGGGCGCTTCAAAGCTAAGAAAGACTTCATCAGCAGACAACGTATTTTCTACCTGCTGGATCAATTCTTGCTTTTCGTCCTCGCCGACCCATCCTTGGACAACGATCAGGTAAGGCGCCATGACAAATCGATCCTTCACTGCTTCTCGTTCTGCCATTGCCAAGAGGATTTCTTCTGCCCATTCCAATTCTTGGATGTAACTGCTACAACGACCGATTTTGATCGCTAATTGTTTTTGTGCTTCGTAACAAGCTTGCAACTCTTGCTTGATTTCCTGTAGCTGTTCTTTTGGCGTTTGCTCATAAGGATATGCTTCTTTGACAAAACCATAACGAGTAGCAATCTCATCGACAATAGATGCTGAAGTTTTGAGCACCACGTAAGTCAAGTAAACGAAGTGATCTGTTTCGCTGACTTCTTCCACATAGACCTCTGGAACTTTTGCTAATGCTTCTCTAAATTCTGTCGCATTAGCAACACTGATCGTTCCCATCTCAACTGTTGTTTGGTGACTACTAAAGCTTTGCGGTATAACATCCAGATTTGCCCAATGTGTCAACCAGTCTTCCTGCTCTGACAGTTGTTCTCGTTGTTCTGCTAATGTTTCCCATTGTTTCTTCAAGCCTAATATTTCAGTTAAACGCTTCGTAAAATCTTCTTCCGAATAATTTGCTTCTAGTTCCTGCAAGGTCACTTCTCTTCGTTTGAGGTGTTGTTTCTTTTGTTGCTTGTCCCCATGATGATCAATGAACTGAACAGCTTCTCTTGTTTGCATGATCCGACTAGTAAGCGCATTGACGATCGGTTCTTTTTCAAAAATCGCTGCCTTAGGAAAATAAGTATCCACCCATTGGTTATTTGTCGTTTCTTGAAAAAGATCGCGAATCTCTACATTTTGGATGCCTTGGATTGCTTGTAATAAGGCATCCTGATTTTGTTTATCGGAAATAAGAGTCACTTTTTCCATCTTAGTGACGGCCATAGGTTTCTTTCACCCTTTCAATGATCGCGTCAACCGCTTGCTGACGTTGCTTCTCATATTGTTCTTGTACGATGGATTGCAATCGTCTAGCGTCTTCGTTCAATTTATTTTTTTCAGCAATCGCTTTTTGCTGTTCCGCTCGTTTTTTTTCTTCAAGCAACTGTTCCAAATGTTGTTTTTGACTTGCACGAAGTTGATCCAATTCGACCTCTTTTGCTTCTTTATAATCTTTTAACTCTTGCTGAAGCTTTTTCATCGCTTGTTCATTTTCTTTTTCAGCTTGTTTGATTTTTTCTAAGGCTTCTAGCACATTCCCCACTTCCTTTCTCTAAAAAAAGAGGGACATCCTTTCTTTTTTCATTGAAAGTATGTCCCTCTAAAAATAACTTCAGATAATCTAGGCACTTTCAAAAAAATGTTCTTCTCACCCCTTGAAGAACTAGATCCTTGAAGCTTGCGCCCAACCATTTATATATTTCTTACTTACAAGTATAACAAATTCAGGTAAAATTTCAACTAACAGATCCCTTTTTCCTTTCAGAAAGTTCATAACTGACAGTAAATGAGCAACTTTAGAAACATTCTACCTATTATATAATTACGTACGTTTTCCAAAACAAATATTTTAATTTTTTTAAACTATTGCTAAAATAGAAGTAGTTTATGAATGGAGGAAATCGTATGCATCAAAAAATTGGTATCGCGGCCAATCAATTACTGCGGGCTACAGAAACATTTCAAGGAAATCAAGTCACTTACACCCCGCAAGGTTTTGTTAATGCGGTACAGCAAGCAGGGGGCTTGCCTTTGCTTCTCCCTATTTCTTCCACAGAGAGCGCTCGTGACTACATTCAGCTCGTCGATAAGCTACTCCTAGCTGGCGGTCAGGATGTCAGTCCTTCGTTCTACAACGAAGCGCCTCACCCTAAATTGACAGAAACAAACCTGAATCGGGATCTATTTGAACAGGCGTTGATCAATGAAGCATTAAAACAAAATAAACCGATCTTAGCTGTGTGTCGTGGGATGCAATTATTGAATGTAACGTTAGGGGGGAATCTTTACCAAGACCTTACGTTATATCCAAATTGGTCAGTGAAACATGAACAACAACCAACTCCCCCACAATTTGCTACGCATGAAATCACAGTCGAACCAGATAGTATCCTCCACGAAGTATTACCTACTTCTTATTTTGTAAATTCTTATCATCACCAAGCAATCAGGGATCTTGCTCCTACACTAAAAGCAACAGCGTATTCTCCTGATGGATTGGTGGAAGCTGTTGAAAGTAAAGGATCCAACCAACGAATACTTGGTGTTCAATGGCATCCTGAGCTTATTCACCAAAAAAATCCACTCGATCAAAAATTATTTGATTATTTTGTACAATCGTTATGATCGTTATAAACGAAATGAAAAGCCCGTCTAGCAGGAACATGTTGTTTCAGCTAGACGGGCTTTCATTCATTTTATGCAAGGAACATCGATCTGCAGTTAACTTCTACGATACTCAAGCAGCTGTTTCAATTGCTCGATTTGTCGCTGCAATTCGCTCCCTTTTGTCGTATCACGATTTAATTTTCGTGGCAACTGTTGATCAATGACCTTTTTGACTTCTGCCAAGCCATTGGCTGTTTCAAATTGTTCCTCGATGCCTAAAAATGGGTAGTGGGTCACGATTTGAAAGCCATAAGAGTTACATAGCAACGAATACCCTGCAATACCCGTTGTTCGTTGATAGGCCTTTGATAAACCACCGTCAATCACGAAAACTGTTCCGTCCGCTTTAATTGGTGACTCCCCTTTTTTCACTTTGACTGGTGTATGTCCATTGATGATCACTGAACCATAGATAGGTACACCGAACTCACGCCTTACTTTTTGACTCAACCATTCTTTGTCTCGTAATCGATAGTAAGCATTGCTGACTTCCACATGCGTTTCTTTTTCTGCTAAATAATAACGCTCAAACGTAGCCATCTTACTTTTACCAAACAACGGCGAGTAAGGCCCACTCCATGCGTACCAAATCAAATCAGTCGCTAGGTCTTCTTTTTTCTTCAGTGATTTAGCACTTTCACGAATCTGTTCTTCAAAAAATGCCATCAATTGCTTCCCTTGATACGTCTCACTCCCAAGTTTAAAACTTAGAAACTCACCATGTTCATCTACCGGCATACAGCCATGAAACAAGATACTTTGGTTCGTGACAAGATACATCCTACCTTTTTCTAAAAGGAAATCCATATGTTTTTGCATTCGGAGTGAATGTTGAAAAGAATACAGCAACATATCGATCACTCGTCGTTCGTCTGCCGTTAAACGATCCGGTTCCTGCGCAGAAATCGTC
The DNA here is from genome assembly GCF_051714725.1 of Enterococcus sp. AZ095b. Classification (NCBI taxonomy): domain Bacteria; kingdom Bacillati; phylum Bacillota; class Bacilli; order Lactobacillales; family Enterococcaceae; genus Enterococcus; species Enterococcus sp. AZ095b. The sequence continues at coordinate 2,136,268 of NZ_JBIOSL010000001.1, forward strand.
TGGAAACATGGGTGATGGATCGTATACTTTTGACCATCCAGAAACAACTCATTTTTTTCATAATCGATATTCGCTAACATATCCCGATCCGCCATCTCAAATTCTGGTCGTCGTTTCAGTAAATGCGATTCTAGTTTGAATTGCATGATCGCAAGCGCTTGATGGATTTTCTCCATCTCTTCTCTCTCGCGTTCCGTTGCGTCTTGGCTATTCTTAGGTGTAAACAAAGGGTTTGTTTGATAAGTTTCTGTCGCAAACGAACAAAGGGAACGCAGATTCAACGCGTATTCTTTTTCCAACTCGAATAAATAATTATACCGCGCAGCGATACGCAATAAGGTCAACAAACAAGTTTCCGAGCCACAATATGCCCCCAGCCATAAAATATCATGGTTGCCCCATTGGATATCGATTGAATGGATCTCCATCAAGCGGTCCATCACTTTGGCGGCTTGTGTCCCCCGATCAAAGATGTCTCCGACCACGTGGACATGATCGATCACCATTCGTTGAATCGTCTGCGCTAACTTTTTTAAAAAGCGCTCTTCTTCATTCATCTCAAGCAACTGATCAACGATTTTACTCACATAAGATTTTTTCCCTTGCACACGATCATCGACATACAATAATTCCTCAATGATATAACTATATTCTTTAGGCAAGGCTTTTCTTACTTTTGATCTCGTATACTTAACAGAAGTGAATCGCAGTAACTCGATCAATTGATGGATCAACGTTGTTTTGTCTTGTTTTTTGTACCAGTCAGTCGCTAATGCGTATTCCGGATATGCAACAAAAATCGTTAATCGTTTCATCTCTTCTTCACTTAAACAATCTTGAAATAAATCTTTGATTTTCTCTCGTAGATTCCCTGAACCATTTCTCAATATATGATCAAATGCTGGAAACTCTCCATGGATATCACTTAAAAATAATTCGGTTCCTTTTGGTAGTTGTAGGATTGCTTCTAAGTTGATGATCTCCGTAATGACTTCTTCTTTTGTTGGGAATTTTTCTGACAATAATTCTAAATATTGATCCATCCAAACGCCTCCAAAATTGGTATACCTAAAATTATAGGACACACAATAGATATTTACAACAAAATTACTTTACTAAATAAAAAATAGGTACATATAAAATCGTGGATTTTTCAAATCAAACAAAAGCACTCTAGGTATACGTCTAAAAGCAACTCTTACGAAAATAAGCCGAGACACCCGAAAATTGTTCTTCACCTTTCGGGCGTCTCGGCTTATTTCTCATCATTGAATATTTCTGTTACAACTTCAACATTTATTTCTTTTTGCGTTCATTTCTCATGATTGAAATCGATTGTTTCAATGACGTCCAAATACCACCTTCACTGTAAACAAGCACATTTGATTTGTACATATTTGCGGACATGAACATCAATACGAATGTGATGATCACTAGAACGATCAAAGAAATCAATACGCCACTTATTTCAACCGTTTCATTTGCCAAGCGGATCGGCATGATATATGAAGATAGGAATGGAATGTATGAAGTGATGCGGATCACGATATTATTCGGATCAGATGCACCAAGGATCAATCCTAGCATATAACCACCTAAAGAAAGGTACGTCACTGGTAAAATCGCTTTTGCTGTATCTTCGGCTTTGTTGACTAGTGAGCCACATAAGGCAGCTAACACGGCGTAGATCAAGATCCCAAAGAACATAAATAGTAAAGAGTACCATAAGAATGGCCCGAAAATACTATCCAAAGAAATCCCATCCAGTACACTTTTAACGATTTCCATATCTTTGAACTGGTTGAATCCTACTGCAAAGATGATGCCGTATAAAGCCATTTGAGTGACTGCCACTAGCAGAACTCCTGTTAGTTTTCCATAAAAATGTTTTTGTGCAGTGGTACTAGACAAGATCACTTCCATGATTCTTGTCCCTTTTTCTGAAGCAATCTCTTGCGCGATGATCTGTGCATACGTCAAGATGATGATGAATAGAATGATCGTTGCGACATAACTGACTGCATATTGAACAGCTGAGTTATCTTCTCCTATCGTCATTTCACCATTGGCGTCAAAACTGACTTTTTGTCGTGAAAATCCAGCCGGTTGACTTAATGCAGCCACTTCTTCAGGAGAGATCCCTAAGCTACTTGCCCGCATCATTGACTGTAAACCAGTCAACTGCTGTTGGATCAACAGTTGTGTTGCTTGGCCTAATGAGTTTTCACTAAATAATTCTCCGGATACTTCTCCATTATCTGTCGTGACTACCATGTACGCATCGATCTTTTCGTCAGATAACTTACTTTTGGCTTCATCCTCCGATGAAAAAGCTTCAAAGTGGAAATCCCCCATATCGGATTGACTCAAATAATCAGTGATTTGTTGGTCTTCAGCAATCACACCGATTTTATCTGTTTCACTGTTTTGTTGAGCAAAATTACCTGCTAAGTAAATCACACCCATCAAAACAAACGGGACTAATATCATAATAATAAAAGAAATCGATTTGACATTTTTCAAATAGACATCTTTTGTGATGATCCAAAATTTACCCATGTAGTTCACCTGCTTTCATCTTGAAGATTTCTTCTAAAGTAGGCGGTTGTTGATTGAACATTGGAATATAGCCAAATTGTGTCGCACGGGTAAAAATTTCTTTCCCTACATCTGGATGATCCAACGTGATTTCCAACGATTGATCCTCACGAAGAACCACTTTTTGGACCCCAGCGATTTCCTCTACTTCTTGTTGTGACAATCCAGACTCCAAAAATAGCTTTGTTCTGCCAAATGCTTCTCGAATCTCGTGGACTTTCCCATCTAGTACCATCTCCCCATTTCGAAGCATGATCAAGTGGTCACAAATCTTTTCAACATTATCCATATTGTGACTAGAAAAAATGACACAAGAGCCATTTTTCTTCAATTCGATGATCCCGTCTTTAAGTAGCTCAGCATTCACTGGGTCCAACCCACTAAAAGGTTCATCTAAAATAATCAACTTGGGTTCGTGGATCAGTGTTGCAATCAGTTGTACCTTTTGTTGATTTCCTTTTGATAAGGACTTAACTTTATCTGTTTTTTTCCCTTTTACTTGAAATTTCTCCATCCAAAAATCGATCTTAGGTTCAATTTCTTTTTTTGTTTTTCCCCGTAATGCGGCAAAATAGATCAACTGTTCTTGGATCGATACCTTGGGATAAAGCCCTCGTTCTTCAGGTAAATACCCAATGATGTCATAATCTTTTTCACTCAAATGATGGCCGTTCCATAGTACTTCTCCTTGATCTTGCGTCAAAAAATCTAAAATCAAACGAAAAGTCGTTGTTTTTCCTGCCCCGTTTTGCCCAATCAATCCCATGATTTTCCCATCAGGTATTTGAAAAGAAACATGATCAACAGCTGTATAACTGCCAAATGTCTTAACCAAATCCTTTACTTCTAGCATTTTCTCACTCCTTCATCCTAAATTCCTCTATCCTTTACTGTACGATATAAAATAACTTATACATAAGAACTTATGTTATTGTTTTTTATTGTACATATGAAAATGATAGGACACTTTACAGGTTTTGTAAAGCGCCCTCAGTTCAATTTTTATGCAGTTTATCGAAAACATTTTGTGCGACATTTTTTGGTAGACCAATTTCTTGTAACTCCTCAATTGACGCAGCGGTGATGTTTTTTAACGATTTGAACTCTTTCAACAACATTTTTTTTCGTTTTGGCCCTAACCCTTCAATTTCATCTAAGCGCGACGCAAAACTATTTTTACTACGTAACTGACGATGAAACGTGATTGCAAAGCGATGGACTTCGTCTTGGATACGTTGCAGTAAAAAGAATTCTGGTGAATTTCGTTCAAGCGGAACCACTTCTAATTCATTCCCAAATAACAACTCATTGGTTTTATGCTTATCATTCTTAGCCATTCCAGCGACAGGGATATCGATTCCCAATTGATTCTCCAGTACATCCTTCGCTACATCGACTTGCCCTTTCCCCCCATCGATTAAAATCAGATCAGGCAAGGGCAGTTCTTCTCGTATCACACGTGCGTAGCGGCGGTAGATGACTTCTCGCATCGAAGCATAGTCGTCTGGTCCAACGACCGTTTTGATTTTGTATTTACGGTATTCTTTTTTTGCTGGTTTTCCATCGATGAATACCACCATCGCCGCTACTGGATCGGTTCCCATGATATTAGAGTTATCAAAAGACTCGATCCGAATGGGTGCTGGAATGTTCATCGCATTACCAAGGCGCTCGATCGCTCCGATCGTTCGTTCTTGTTTCCTCACGATCAAATCAAAGCGTTCGTTCAATGCCACCCTTGCATTTTTATTGGCTAGTTCGACTAATTTTTTCTTCTCACCACGTTTGGGCTGGATGACTTTTGTCGATAATAACGCCTCAACACTCGGTTGATCGATCGTATCAGGGATCACCACTTCTTTTGGAATGAAATGTTCATTTTCCTGATAAAACTGCCCGATGTATGTTAAGAAATCCTCTTCTGCTTCATTATAAAAAGGAATGATCGATACATCTCGTTCAATCAGCTTTCCTTGACGTACAAAGAATACTTGGACACACATCCAGCCTTTATCAATGGCATAACCAAACACATCTCGATCAATCAAATCAGTGTTTGTCATTTTTTGTCTTGTCATGATCGTTTCAATAGCTCTGATTTGATCACGATACTCTGCTGCTTTTTCAAATTCCATATTTTCTGCAGCCTTAGCCATTTTCTCTTTGATTTCAGCTTCGATCGTCTCATGACCACCATTCAAAAAGCGTTTGACTTCGTTCACGATACTTGTATATTCCGCTGGATCTACATCAAAATAGTAGGGACATAAGCATTGACCTAAATGGTAATAAAGACAAGGTTCTTTTGTCTGACTTGGTTTACACTTCCGTAATGGGAATAAACGATCTAAAATCTTTTTTGTTTCATTCGCAGCCCCAACATCCGGGTAAGGGCCAAAATAAAAGGCTTTGTCTTTTAATACTTTACGAGTGATCACCAAACGAGGATATTTTTCATTCGTGATTTTTAAGAAAGGATAAGTTTTATCATCCTTTAACATGATATTGTATTTTGGATCATTCTTTTTGATCAGATTGATTTCTAGCAGTAATGCTTCAATGTTGGATTCTGTCACAATGTACTCAAAGTCCTCGATCTCACTGACTAATCGCTCCGTTTTCGTGTTATGACTTCCAGTAAAATAGGAACGCACGCGATTTTTCAAGACTTTGGCTTTTCCCACATAAATGATCGTGCCGTTTTTGTCTTTCATCAAATAGCAGCCAGGCTGATCAGGAAGTAATGCAAGTTTATTTTTTATTCGTTCATTCATGGTGACTGCTCCTTTATATTTCTGATATCGCTATTATAACAGAGGTTGAGAGAGAAGTATCAAGCGAAGAGACATAAGAAAAATTTTGCGCAGTTTATTGTATAAATTTTTAAGTATCTTGTCTCCAAAAATAGATACTATTCTCTTCATCTATGACTTTTTTGTTCCACTTCTCTGTTCAGTTTCATGACTTGATTAGTCGCAAAAAAACCGAGACAGCAATCCATATGATTGTTGTCTCAGTCTGATGTGTTAGTTACTTAATCTTATAAGTGTTGGGCAATCATTTGACGTAATTGATCTTTTGATTGAACACCGATTGCTTTTTCTACTACTTCGCCGTCTTTTTTCAAAAGTAATGTTGGAATACTCATGATCCCAAATTGTTGTGGTGTTTCAGGATTTTCATCAACATCCATCTTCACGATTCTGAATTCGTCTTCGTCATATTCTTCTTCTAACTGGTCTAAAATTGGCGCTTGCATTCGACAAGGTCCACACCAAGTTGCCCAAAAGTCGATTAAAACTAACCCTTTATCTGTTTCTTCGTTGAATGTTGCATCTGTAATTACTTGAGCCATATCAAAGACCTCCATTTATTAGTCTATTCTAAGTATAGCACTATTGGTACCTAGATTCGAGCTATTTGCTTACCTTTAGTAAGCTTTATTTAAATTTAACAATTGTCGCACCATTGCCCCCTTGATTTCCAGGAGCAAAATCGAAGCTCTTGACGCTACGATGATTTTTTAAATAATCGGTGATCCCGGTTCTTAGTGCGCCTGTGCCTTTTCCATGAACGATCGTCACTTGAGGGTAGCCAGCCAAAATTGCCGCATCTAAATATAGATCGACTTCATTTAATGCTTCTTCATAACGTTTCCCTCGAAGATCAAGTTGATTGGAGACCGTCGAATGCGCATCTGAGCGAACCGTATGGATCACTCGTTGTTGTGGTTCTTTTTGGGGAGCGATCGGTGTCAATTCACTTTCCGAAACGTTCATCTTCAAGATACCGATCTCCACTTGCCATTGGTTGCCATTTTTGCGCAACAATGTTCCACGTTGCCCATAAGTCGTCACGAGTACTTCGTCACCTGGTTTCAATGTTTTCTGTTCTTTCGCTTTTTTCAAGACTTTATTTTTCTTTAATTGTTCTTCTTGATGCAAGTTAGCTAACTGTGATTTGGCATCGATCAATTGATGCTCTTTGACCGTACCTTGCCCCACTTGTTTTTGTAAATTGCGAATATCTGCGATGATTTTTTCTGCCTTTTCTTCTGCTTCAGAAACAAGTGCATTGGCTTTTTGTTTGGCTTTCGCCATTTCTTGTTCGCGCTCTTCAAAGAAGTAGCTATAAGCTTCTTTCAAATCATTGTACAGACGTTGCGCTTCATCGACATAATGACGCATCTCTAAATACTCTGTTTCTGCCATTTTTCGACGATTCTCTAAATCAGTGATCATTTCATTCAAGTCTTGACTTTCATCGTTCATCAATTGCTTGGCTTCATCAATGACTTGGTTGTCTAATCCTAAACGACTTGAAATCTCAAAGGCATTACTTCTACCTGGCACGCCGATCAACAAGCGGTATGTGGGGCTAAGGGTGTCAACGTTGAACTCCATGCTTGCATTGATGGTATTCGAACGATTGTAGCCGTAGACTTTCAGTTCAGGATAATGTGTTGTTGCCATCACATAGGCAGATTTCTTTCCTAGATCATCTAAAATAGCAATTGCTAGCGCTGCTCCTTCTTGAGGATCAGTCCCTGCACCTAGTTCGTCAAATAAAACTAAGCTTTTTTCATTAACTTTGGAAAGGATATCCACGGTATTTGTCATATGTGAGGAGAAGGTCGATAAACTTTGCTCAATCGATTGTTCATCTCCGATATCAGCAAAAATATCTTCAAAGATCCCGATCTGACTTTCTTCATCCACCGGGATCGGTAACCCTGCTTGCCCCATCAATTGCAATAAGCCCAGTGTTTTCAACGTGATGGTTTTCCCACCAGTATTTGGTCCAGTAATGACGATCGCTTGATAGTTTTCCCCAATCGAAATATCATTTGGTACGACTTTTTCTTGATCGATCAATGGGTGTCTGGCTTGCTTCAAATCAACAATGTTTTCTGTACTGATCGTCGGTACGATTGCCTTTAGTTCTTTCCCAAAGCGTGCTTTCGCATTCATCAAGTCCATTTTTCCAATGACATACGCATTGTGGATGATTTCTTGGCGATGAGGAACCAACTCCGCCGACAACTCACTTAGAATACGTTGGATCTCATTGCGTTCGGCAATTTGATATTGACGCAAGCGATTGTTCAACTCCACGACTTGTTTTGGTTCAACGAATAGTGTTTGTCCCGAAGAACTTTGATCATGGACGACTCCGCCAAACACACCACGATATTCTTGTTTTACTGGAATAACATAGCGGTCGTTTCTCATCGTAATGATGGCATCGCTTAGGTATTTGGCATTTTTCCCACGAACGATCCCATCTAATTGTTCTCTGACTGCTTGTTCGCTTCTACGGATATTATGGCGGATCGTCTTCAACTCTGGAGAGGCATCATCCGTCACTCGTCCATCATCATCGATTGCTTCTTTCAAACGACGGCTCAAGGATGGGATAGCGACTAATTGATCTGTCCAAAAATAAAGACGCGCAAACTCAATCTCGCTATCTGCTAAATCATCAATAAAACGTCGCAACTCACTAGTAGTAGATAAGACACGAGAAACTTGTGCTAACTCGACCCCATTAAGATCCGCACCGATTTGGATCCGTTTCATATGTGGGCGGATATTCTCTATTTTGGGGATTGGGATGCCGCCACGCAATCGTTGGGCTTTTAGTCCATCTTCCGTTTCTTCCAACCAATATCTGATTGTCTCTGCTTCATTCACTGGCACAAGCTGGGCTAATTCTTCTTGCCCTTGTGCTGTGATCACAAACTGTCGTACTTGTTGTTTTACTTTTTCAAACTCTAATGTTTCTAGAATGCGTTTGTTCATTTTTTTCACCTTACTTTCACTAAAAAAGAGGCCGATAGATGGCTAAGCAGTCTTCAAGACTAACCAACATCTTCATAGCCTCTGTCATTGACAAAAAATCATCTCTTACTTAGTTAATCACTTGTGTCACCCATAGATCATATATTTTATTTGCTAAAATAGGTGTTCGTTCAACCATAAATGTTGCAAGATTATTGCCACTAAATTGGTTTTGGATAAATCCCACCGGAATAAATGTTAGTAAACGTAAAACTAGAACCAACGAAATATAGGTGATGATCACGGATAAAACCCCTCCAGCCACCCAGTCTAATTGCTTTAGTACAGGAATAAATGTCAACCCATGAGCGAATACCCCAATGAATCGTGTGACTAGCCAACCAACAAATAAAATGATCAAGAAAGCCACCCCTGCATAAAATGCTTCATCTAGTTTAAATGAAAAAGCTTGATCAAAAAAAACTAAGTTAGAATTGGCGGTTACCGCAGGATAAGGAATATATAATTGCAGATGATTGGCTAATGTTTTGTAATAGGTTTGTGCTGCTAGAAATGAGACAAAATAGCCAACCAGATAAATTCCCTGTAGCGCAAAACCACGACTGGCTCCAGAAAAAAATGCAATCAGCAAAATAAATAAAATCAAAAGACTAAGCATACATTCTTCCTTTCTCTTCTATAATAATATCAATTCGAAGATCTTTGTTTGATTTGACCTTTTCGTTTTTCATTTAGAATCTGTTGTGCTTCCACATGATTCTTGATTTCATGGTCACTTCCATTTTCTTTCAATACTGCTCGTGCTTCATTTTCAATTGCTTCGATTCGTTTGATCCGATTTTCCATTTCTGTGAATCTCACCATTTTTTGTTTCAGTTCTGTGACTTCTTTTATTAAATTCAAATTTTTTTCCTGTCTTTTCAATTGATCGGAAAATGCATTGACTGCTAATAAAATAGCTGCTTGTTCATTGTCTAATTGAGGGGACAATTCTTTCAGTTCAGCTAATTGTTCATTGATTAATTTTGTGACCATATCCATATGCTGTTTTGATTCTTGCCCGATAATAGTATACGTTTGGTCCGCAATCACCGCTTTATAGCGTGTTTTTTCATGTGCCATATGAATCTGTCTCCTCCTATTGCCAAAAATATTAACTAGTGTACCATATAGTTAAGCAATTAACCGTACACGAAAAACTTCATTATAAATACTTTACTATTATATGATAAACTTTGCAAAAATGCTATGTGTGCATTGATTTCAAATCAGCTAGATCTAGTCAAATACAACTTTTCTTACGACTGGATCGCAATAGGAGGAAAACATGAGTAACATTATCTTAAAGGTAACAACAAATCAATTGAACATGATGAAAGAGGCATATCGCCCATTTTTAGTACAAAAGCCGATTCCATATACGCATTTTTCCGCTAAAAAAAATGGCACAACGATCACTGCCTATACTTCTGGAAAAGTGATGTTTCAAGGTACCGGCGCTGAACAAGAAGCAGCGAAATGGGGAAACCCACTTACAGCAAAAAAATCGACACAAACTAATTCTTCTTCCTTACCCAAAGATCTACAAACACTATCTGTTTTAGGGAGTGACGAAGTCGGCAACGGTAGTTACTTTGGCCCACTGACTGTTTGTGCTGCCTATGTCGATCAAATACAATTGAAAGAATTACGCACGTTAGGCGTCAAAGATTCAAAAGAATTAAAAGATGGACAAATCATTCAATTAGCCAAAGTATTAAAGGAAACGATCCCATATCAATTACTGGTTCTGCCACCAAAAAAATACAATGAGATCCAACCTATGTATAATGCAGTGAGAATGAAGGTCGCTTTACACAATCAAGCTATCCATTTATTGTTACAAAAAATAGCACCAGTCAAGCCGGATGCTATTTTGATCGACCAGTTCACACCGGAAGCCAACTTTAAAAAATACGCTCGTTTAGAAAAAAATCAACTCACCGAAAAACTCTACTTTGTGACAAAAGGTGAACAATATCATTTAGCTGTTGCTGCCGCTTCGATCATTAGTCGCGCAAGCTTTTTAGAAGAGTTGGACAAAGAATCTGCTGAACTTGGTCTCACGCTTCCTTCTGGTGCAGGTACAAAATCCGACCAAGTCGCTGCAACGATTTTAAAAAAAGGTGGCGAAGCCTTGTTAGCAAACTATGCAAAATTGCATTTTGCGAACACAGAAAAAGCCAAAAAAATAGTCAACTAACTATCCGTTTTAGCTTGTTCCGCTTTTCTTTAAGTTCGATTTAAGTTTTGTTGTTTATCCTCATGTTCAAGAGGTGAAAACGATGAAAAAAATGCGAATTATTATTTTTATATGTCTGATCGGGATCATTGCTCTTTTCAAATTTGGTCTTAGCAATCAAGAAACAGATGCGAGACAACAGACAAGCAATAGTGTCTCTAGCATCATACAATCAACTGATTCTTCTTCAGAGGCCCTCATAAAAATCGGAAAAGAAGATGCTACATTGTATGCAGACTCGTCATTAAGTGAACCGCTAATTTCCGTCAATGCTGGTGAACTGGCCACGCTTCTTTCAACTACAGACAACGCCTACAAAATTACCACGAATGATGGTGAAACTGGCTATTTATCACTTACGGATGGCTCATCACTGACTCGCTCGACACAAGAGCTACCGAGTGACCTATCAGAAGCGGTGATCGTACTAGATCCTGGACACGGAGGCGACGATACAGGCGCGCTTAGCATAGATGGACATATAGAAGAAAAGACAGTGACACTCGCTGTTGCAAAACAGTTACAAACGAGTTTAGAAGCCGCTGGCGCAACGGTTTATTTGACACATGAAACAGATGACTACATTTCATTAGATGACATTTGTGCATTTAGCGAAGAAAAATCAGCTGACCTTTTTATCAGCTTACATGCTGATTCGACTGAATCAGCCAATGAAGCAACTGGTACAACCACTTATTATTATTACAATAGTGAGCAACGTCTAGCGGAAACTGTTTCTGATGAACTGGCGGATCTGCTCATTACATCTCGTGGAACTGCTACAGGGAACTATCAGGTGTTAAGAGAAAACCTTCAGCCATCCCTCTTGATCGAAATGGGCTATATGAACAATGACGAAGATTTAGCTACATTGACTACTGTTAACTATCAACAACAGTTGGCGCAATCGATCACACAAGCGCTACTCACTTATTTCAATCAGTAATTTTTTTCTAAACGCAAGAACCTCGTTAGGTATTGATGTTTCATCAAGACCAACAAGGTTCTTCCATTTCATCAGCAACCAGTTGTCAGTACATGGTCACCGCTGAATCTGTTTATATTAAAACGATCTAATTGATCAATTCCCATGGTCCCCATTGTTGAGTACCAGGTTCATCGCCTTGTGTCCACCATTTCGCCCGATACGCATTTCCTAAATGAGTGACTCTATCACCCATAAGATAGACTGTTGAGGCATCCCATGCCGCATATCCAGGCACACTGTCTTCCAAGGTTCGAACGATCACTGGTTGACTAGCTGCCGAAACATTGTTTGAGGCATCGAATGCTTTTACAGTATACGTATACTGTGTATCAGGTGCTAATCCCGTATCTGTAAATGATGGCGTTCTTGGTTGCCCTACTAATTGACCATCACGGTAAACAAAGTAACCTGCTACTCGCTGATTATCGGTTGAAGCCGTCCAGTTCAACGTCACTTCTGTCGCATTGATCGTGGTTGCTGCCACATTTGTTGGAATTGACGGTGCCTCAACATCTGATGGGTCTGGCGCTTCTACACCAAAGATCACTTGGTGATTGATTTCAATACCGTCAGTCCCAATTCGTTGACTTAAAGTGATCGTGTCAATATGATCAACCGAAACCTGTGACGTATCAGATTGTAAACGGAAATCATAAGAAGCTCCTGGAGCAAGTTCTCTGCCATCATAAACGGTGGCTAGATCAACAGTTACCATGCCGTTCGTGGTAGTCACATCCCCTGCCTTGAAGTTACCAGAAGTTAACGTTTCATTACTATTCAACTCCAGCATAAGTTTAGGCAATTTGACTGTTTTCTGGGCAGCTTCCACAGCGCTTAGTACAGTAGACGTTTCTGTCAATGTTTCATTATTTGTCAAAGTGATTTCGTACCCGCTTACATTATTCTCTGTATAAGGCGTAATATCTACAGAGATATCTAACGGTGTGCTAACGATCTCGTGCTGTGGTAATGGCGTATTCCCAAATAATCCTTCTTTGATCGCATTCGTCAATTCATCACGTTTTGTACTTGTCGTTTCTTTGTCTTGTGATTGCATCCAAGAAATCACACCACCCAGTTCTTCTTCTTGCACATACTGGGTTTTGTAACCGATTGAACGTTCATTATCGAAACTGAAAAACTCGCCTGTTTCTGTACTGTACATATAAGGAGCCTTCGCTACATCATCCCAGTACTCAGTCAATCCACTCGTTGCACTGATCAAATCTGGAATATTTCGATATGGCCAGACACCTCCGGCTCTACCACCATCCCCAACGACTAATGGACTTTTATTTTTTGCACCGTATGTTGCCGTTAGGTCAGCATTTCGATTACTCTGTTCAGCCGTTTGGAACAATCCCGGCAGTAATGGATCATTGCCTTCTGCCACTTCATGCCAACCACGAGTATAAAAAGCTGCCCCAATCACGATTTTTTCAGCTGGCGCACCTTCATCCCTTAAAAACTGAACCGTTTGATCTACCGAAAGTCCTTGGTCATAATTAGGATCAGCAGGATTCCCATAAAGTGCTGTATGATGTCCACTGCGGTCACCCCAACCACCGTTCATATCATAGGTCATGATATTTGCAAAATCAACAACTTCAAATAAACCATCAATGTCTATCCCTGAAGATAATTTACTTTGAGATGCAGGCAGCGCAACTGATAATTCATAAGTTTTGCCTAGTTCTTCGCCTTGTTCATCAATCGATTCACGAATCTCATTTAGTAAAATGATGTAATTTTCTTTGTCTTCAGGTACTGCATTTGGCGTTCCTTCATCGTTAACATTGTCTACCAAGTCAGGTTGTCGAACATCTGCAGGATACTCCCAATCGACATCAACAAAATCCATATTCGTATATTTGATGAAGCGGGTAACGTTCTCCACTAGATTTTGTCGTTTCACTGGATCAGCCGCTACTTCAGAAAAATCACCTGATTTAGACCAGCCGCCCAAAGAGACACCAATTTTCATATTAGGATTTTTCCCACGTAGATCTTGGATCGCATTCAATATACCCGAACTTGCTGAATTCCATTGAACCCCTGTTTGTCCTAAAGGCGCACCAACAGCAGCATCCGTATCTGTAAATTCTAAATCGCCATTACTATCAAAATCTAAAAAGGCAAAATTCAAATGAGTGATTTGATCAGCTGGAATATCTTTAGGATAGAAATTTCCTTCTCCACCCCAAATCGACCAATCGCCATAGTACATGACATTGCGATAAGGTGCGACCTGAGTTTCTCGCACCTCTTCAGCATGAACCTCTGGCGACTCATTAAATGCTGGTAAAGTCATTGCAACAATCGAATAAAATAACAAAGTAACTAAACTAATACTCTTAATTCTTTTCATATCAATCTCATCTCCTTTTTTTCTCAGTTTTTTTACGAAAAAACAAACGCGCCCAAATCACAGGTTAAAAGTTATTTTATCACTCCTTAAAAATTAGAAATCAGATAAATTTTAATTGTAAAAATATTACAAATATGAATTTAACATTTATTTATTTTTAACGCAACTAATTGCAACCGATTACAATCGTCGTGTTTCAAGTTATTTTTAAACCATATGATTTTGTTTATTTTTTAACTAACATGTTTTTTTCAGTGAATTCGAGTAAATAAGATAAATAACAATGACAGAATAACATTATAAAAAAAGAACAAGGCAATCTGCCCTGTTCTTTTTTTATTTAAATTAACCAATTAGTTCCCATGGACCCCATTGTTCAGTTCCTGGCTCATCACCTTGTGTCCACCATTTCGCACGATAAGTATTTCCTTTATGAGTTACTACATCACCTAAATCATAGACTTTGTTCGCATCCCATTCGCCTTCAGCTGGCGGAGTTGTTTCTTCTAAAGTTGTGACAACTAATGCTTTGCTTTCTTCTGAAACATTTCCTGCTGCATCAAACGCTTTTACTGTATATGAGTATTCCGTATTCGCTGTTAACCCAGCATCAGCAAATGAAGTTGTTGCTGATTGACCCACTTGTTTGCCATCACGGAAAACATAGTATCCTGCTACTGCAACATTGTCAGTTGAACGAGTCCAAGACAATGATACATTTTTCTCACCGATCGTTGAAGCTTTCAAGTCTAATGGAATTGAAGGTGCTTCTGTATCTACTGGTGCTTTTTCTAACGTTTTAACAACTAATGCTTTACTGTCTTCTGAAACATTTCCGGCACGGTCAAATGCTTTTACTGTATATGAATATTCTGTATCTGCAGTTAAACCAGCGTCAGTAAATGAAGTTGTTGCTGATTGACCCACTTGTTTGCCATCACGGAAAACGTAGTATCCTGCGACCCCTTTGTCGTCAGTTGATTTTGTCCATGATAGAGAAACGTTTGTTTCACCGATTGTTGAAGCTGTTAGTTCTGTTGGTACTGAAGGTGCTTCTGTATCCGGTGTTCCTGGTTCAGTCGTTGAACCTTCACCAAAGATCACTTGTTTATTGATTTCAATACCTTCGTTACCAATTCTTTGGCTTAATGTGATTGAGTCGATATTGTCAACAGCGACATCTGCTTCAGCAGCATTTGAACTCAATCTGAACTCATAAGATGCATCTGGTGCGATTTCTTTGCCATCATATACAGAAGACAAATCAACGATTGCAGCGCCATCAACATTTGTTACAGTACCTGCTTTGTAATCACCAGCGCCAAGCTTTTCATTTGTCGCCATTGGAATCACTAATTTAGGTAATTTGATTGTTTCTTGTGAAAATTCAACTAATTTCAATACAGAAGAAGTTTCTTCCATTTTTTCATTGTTGGTAATTTTTACGTCGTAACCACTAACGCCATATTGTGTATAAGTTGAGATCTCAACATCCACATTCAATGGTGTGCTCTTGATTTCAAACTCTGGAAGTTTCTCACTACCTAACAATCCTTCTTTGATTGCATTGGTCAACTCATCACGTTTTGTTCCAGTTGTTTCTTTGTCTTGTGATTGTTGCCATGAAATGATTCCACCAAGTTGGTTTTCTTTTACATATTCAGCTTTATAAGTCACTGATTTTTCATTTTCGTAAGTAAAGAATTCACCAGTTGTTTCGCTGTACATAAATGATGCTTTCGCTACGTCATCCCAATACTCTTTCAATCCAGATGTATTACCAAGTAACGTTTCAATATCTCGATATGGCCATACACCACTGGCACGTCCACCGTCACCTACTTTTAATGGATTTTTGTTTTTCGCTCCATAACTTGGTGTTTGATCGGCATCTTGACTTGATAATTCTGCTTTTTGGAATAATCCCGGTGCCTCTTCATTATCCCCTTTTGCCACTTCGTTCCATCCACGAGTATAGAATGCTGCTCCAATAACGATTTTTTCTGAAGCCGCACCTTTCTCACGTAGGTATTCTACTGTTTGATCTACTGAGAAGCCTTCATCATAATTAGGATCAGCTGGATTCCCGTAAAGTGCTGAATGGTGACCACTTGTATCTGACCATGCACCAGTTAAGTCATAAGTCATGATGTTTGCGAAATCGACAACATCAAATAGTCGTTTCACGTCGATACCTGAATCTAATTTACCTTGAGCTGCTGGCAATGCAACAGATAGTTCATATGTTTTTCCTAATTCTTCGCCTTGTTTATCAATTGTTTCGCGAATTTCATCTAATAATTTTATGTAATTTTCTTTATCTTCAGGTTTTGCATTTGGTGTTCCTTCGTCATTTACGTTATCCACTAGATCTGGTTGACGTACATCTGCCGGGAATTCCCAGTCAACATCGACAAAGTCCATATTTGTATATTTAATAAATTTTGCTACATTATCTACAAGGTTCTTACGTTTCGTAGGGTTTGCTGCTACTTCAGAGAAATCTCCTGATTTAGACCAACCACCTAATGAAACACCAATTTTCATGTTTGGATTTTTTCCACGTAAATCTTGAATCGCATTTAAGATACCAGAACTAGCAGAGTTCCATTGTACGCCCGGTAATCCTACAGGTGCGCCTGTCGCTGCGTCTGCATCAGTAAAGACTAGTTCGCCATTACTATCAAAATCTAAAAAGGCAAAATTCAAGTGAGTCAATTGATCTGCTGGGATATCTTTTGGATAAAAGTTACCTTCGCCGCCCCAAATCGACCAGTCACCATAATACATTACGTTTCTATAAGTTGCTTGTTGTTCTGTTTGTTGGATTTCTTCTGCATTGACGATAGACAATTCCCCAATTGTCGGAAGCGCCGTTGAGACAACAGAAGAAAATAACATCGCTGCCAACCCAATTTTTTTAATACTTTTCATTTTTAAATTCTCCCCTTTTTACACTATTCACTTTTCAAAAAACAATTATGTAACAAAATAAACACGAAAATATGTTATTCATCCCCCCTCTATTTCTCTAAAATAGTGAGTTAAACTCAGTGAAACTTTTGTTGCTAACAGAATATTATCACCTGAAAATGGCTTTTTCAACCGTTCTCCTAAAATTATTTAAAAAACAAATTAAATCACCTTAGTTATTTATCTATTTTATAATCGTTATTATTAAAAATCTTTATATCACTTGCTTTTCATCTCTTTTTCTCAATTGCTAGAAAAATTAAATATCCCTCATTATTTTAATTAAAAAATAACAATCCGAGAAAATATAATAACAAAGAGGCGTAGAGGACAAGAAATTAAATTGATTTTTGTTTCTAATCTTAAAAATCAAATAAACGAAGTTCCAGAAGTAACTCCTTCATAAAAAGCCGAGAAACCCAAAATTTGAAAAACAATTTTTGGGTTTCTCGGCTTATTTCTCGGAGCTGGACACTTCTGTCCCCACCGCATTTAATCAGCTACGACACCATGAAGGTATAAATCGATCAGTCGTTCCACACTAAATGGGTTTTCAAGTGAATTAGAAGATTCGGTGATATATGGTGCTAACAGAAGAAAAAAGTGCTTTGCAGCAATTTCTGTCGTAACATGAGCGCGCATCAAAGATTGATTTGTCGAAAAAATCACTTCAAATGGTTCACGATAACTTTTTTTCCACAAGGTAAAAAGATGATTTCGTGTCTCGGCAGAAAGGTTTGATTTTAAATCATGGTGCATCATAAATAGGTCTAAAAGATGGGTATCGATCAGATACTTCGTCATTTTAGTCAAAGATTGTTTAAAATCAAGTTTGTTCTCTTCTAAGATTGCTCTTAAGTCTGTACCTACAGTACTCAAATGCTCTTCTAAGACTGCACAATATAACTTTTCTTTATCGCTAAAGTAATGATAAAGATTTGGTTGCGTGATTCCAGCATTTTTAGCAATCTCACGTGTTGAAGTTCCTTGATAACCTTTTGACATAAACAAACGATTGGCTTCTTTTAAAATTTTCTCTTGTGTATCCTTATTGTATCGATGGACCAACTTTTACACCCTCTGACTTATTTTTTTTCTCGAAAGACACCATCTTCTATCATAAATACTTTATCACATCTGTCAATAAGTCGGGTATCATGAGTGACCATTATGATTGCTTTATTTTTTTCCTTGGATTCTTTTGCTAAAATATCTACAACTTCTACTGCTTTTTCTGAATCCAAACTAGCTGTTGGCTCATCTGCCAAAATAATCGAAGGATCGTTATATAGCGCTCGAGCAATTGCCACTCTTTGTCGTTCACCACCCGAAAGATCTTCTGGATACTTATTAAGGAGTTTATCCACCCCAAGTTGTTGGAATAGTTCTTTTGCCTCTTCTTGTCGATTTTCATGCTTGATCTTATCGACCAGTACTAATTGTTTTTTGACGGTCAAAAATGGAACTAGATTGGAAGCTTGAAGAATAAATCCGATTTCCTTAAACCGTAATTTTACTCGTTTTTTCTCCGGTTGTTCACTGAAATCTTCTCCATTGATCTTGACGGTTCCTTTATTTGGTGTCTGTAAACCGCCTGCAATCGTTAAGAAGGTACTCTTTCCAGAACCAGATGGTCCAATGATTGCGACAAACTCCCCTTTATCGACACTGACATTTGTTTTTTTCAATGCTTGGATGGTTTGATCACCATCTTTAAAACTTTTTTCAACATCTATAAATTCAATTGCTTTCATTTCCCATTCTCCTTTCTATCCGATTGCTTTTAATGGATCAATTTTTACGATCGTTCTAACAGAGAAAAGTGCCCCTAAAATAGCAACGATCAACATCATTACACTAATCACACCGAAAAACAACCAGTTACTTTGGAATGGTACAGCATCTGGTAGAACAAGTGAGGTAACGAACGTTCCAAACAATCCAAGAGCGACACCGAAAAATGAAAGTAAGAACGTTTGTGCAACTACTGAACGTGCAATAAATCCACCAGTAACGCCTTGGGCTTTAAGTACACCAAAAATATTGATTTTTTGCATGGTCAATACATAAATGAAAATGCCGATCACGATTGCTGCAATCACAATCAAAAATCCGATCATGAAACCAAACGTCAATACTTGTGCATTGTACCCTGGTAGTTCATTGATGAATGTCGAAATACTGATTTTCTCTAGATCATCCGGTAAGCTATCCACATCTCCTCGCACGACCACTGCATTGATACGAGCATTATCAGTTGCATCTTGTTTCTCAAATCGTATCTCTTGGTACGCATTGATCGTTGTATAGACGACAGGAGAGACATTGAATTTGGCATTCTCAGTAAATCCAGTCAATTTAAATGTCTTGTCGCTTCCTGATAATTTGATCGTATCTCCAATGTCTAAGCCATATTCTTCTTTTAAACTAATATCACCGACTGCTTCATCATTTGACTGGAATTCTTCTCCTTCCACGATATTCGGCATGATGAATTGGTTTTGATCGATTCCAAAAAAACTAACATTGACTTTATCAGCATCTGGACGATCTGGACTCGTGACTACTCCAGGTGTTTGAGCTAAATAAGCGACTTGATCACCTTTCACTTCTTCTGCCATCTTTTTCGTGATCATCGACATCCCTAAGTTTGTATTGGCGTCTTTTGATAAAACAATGGTATCTGCCTCCCATTTATCTACAGCAGTTCGATTGTCTTGTGCCAACCCATAGGCTAATCCTGTCAAAAAAAAGACAAGGTACGCGATTAGAAACATGACGCCTGTCACTAAGGCATAGCGTAATTTTGAATGAATGATTTCATTTAATGCTAAAAACATAAAATTCCCCCTAAAAATTTATCGACTGATAAATATATCTTATCACTTGATAAATTTTTAGAGGAATAATCTGCTCAGAATAATCAATAAAAGAAAAAACAATTGAGTTGATCATATTCAATAAGGAATATGTCAGTCGTTTATTTCTAAGTTTCATCAAAAAATTGAGGTTAAAATCCCGATTCTTTTAACTTTGGCAATAGATATTCTTTCGCTTGTAAGATCTGACTTTCATAATCCTTATCCTGACCACTCCACATTTCAATCAAGAATGGCCCTTCGTAATTTACACGTTTCAATGTTTTAAATAAGCCAGAAAAATCCACACAACCTTGACCAAACGGAACGTCTCTGAACTTACCCTTACTACTAGCTGTTACTGGTTGCGTATCTTTTAGGTGGATCGAAGTAATATATTCGATGCCTTGTTCAAGTTCAATCGCCACATTATTTTCTGGCCACGCTGATAGATTTCCTAAGTCAGGATACACTTGTAAATAAGGAGAAGGGAGTTGTTTTTTTATCTCTATGAATTTACGAATGGAATTCATAAATGGGTCATCCATGACTTCAATCGACAAGATTATCCCAAACTGTGCTGCCTCTTTGATACTGGCACGCAATCCTATGATAAACGCTTCTCTTGTCTCTATTGATTTTTTTTCATAGTATACATCGTATCCCGCCACTTGTATGATCCTGATACCTAACCGATACGCAAGCTGTATCGCCTTTTTCATCATAGATAAGGCTTTTTCTTGTTTTTTGACATCTACTGAGCCGAATGGAAAACGGCGATGCCCACTTAAACAAAGCGAATGGATAGCAATCCCTGAAACCGCTATCGCTTCTTTTAACTCAGCGATTTGTTCATTCGTCCAATCTAAACGAGCCAATCGTTCCTCGCTTTCGTCAATCGATATTTCCAGAAAATCAAACCCCAATTCTTTTACTGCATCTAACCGCTCTTGCCACGACCATCCGCTAGGCAGTGCCTTTTCATAAAGTCCGATTCTCGTCATCTCATTCTCCCCACAGTCGCTTGATCTCCTTTTGGAATGCTTGGGCTTGTATGATAGGATCTGCACACGCCGTCAATCCTCGACCGACAATAAAATGAAAGATCGGCATCCCTTGGAACAAGGCTAACGTTGAAATTGACAGCCCACCAGTTACTGAGACTTGAAAACCTAAATCGATCAATTGTTGGACGAGCTTCAGATCCTTTTCTCCCCAAACTTCTCCAGCTAACAAGGCATCCCTACTTTGATGATAGACGACCTGAGAAATCCCAATTTCTCGCCATTTTTTTGCTTGTTCCATCGTCCATTCTCCGTATAGTTCTACTTGAAGTGCTTTGACTTTCTTTTGTGCGGCTTGCATGGTAGCTAGAGAGGCACAGCAGATCACTGTCATGAAATCTGCCCCAGCCTGCGCTACATTACCAGCCACAGTTTCTCCTGCGTCGGCACATTTTGTATCCGCAACGATCGTTTTTTCTGGAAACATTTTTCTCATACATTCGATTGGTTTGCTTCCTTCTTGAAGACAAAGAATGGTGCCTACTTCAATCACATCGACGATTTCTCCAATTTTTTTCACATCTGCCAATGCAGACGCTAACGTGTTATGATCCAGAGCAATTTGTAATTTTGGTCGTTTCATCTAATTCTCCTTTAATTTCAATTCTTTGTACATTGTTGTTTCTTTGAATTTCTCACAGATCTCAGTAGGTGACATCACATTTTTGATCCCCACGACCGTCACACCTCGCTCAATTGCTTGCATGAACATCGGCATAAAATTGAGTGGCGTAAAGACGACATCATATTGACTTGCCGAACTTTTACCTTCAGAGATCGGGCAATGATGGATTTTACTCACTGTAATATTTAATTCTCTCATTGCCTTTTCTACACTACGCATCATCATTAAACTTGTACCAGAACCATTGGCACACGAAACTAAAATTCTCATTTACTTTCCCTCCTATTAATTACTGTCTCCAAACTTTTCTTTATATTTTTGATAATCCTCCACAATCAAAAAATATCCTTCTGGATTTTTTCGATATTGTAGTTGCGGAATTAGCAACAAACCGACGACCACTAGTGCAACACCTGCATAACCAAAAAATTTCATCAAAACAGTAAAGACTGGCCAAGCAGTCGCCCAATCAAACATACCAATGTACCCTCCGTAACTAGATAACCCGTTCCATGTCGCAAAGAGTGCAGAACCACCGACTTGGATCAGCCCAGATAAGAAAGGGAACAAACATGCTGCCTTGAACCCACCCCGATTATTAGAGAACACAGCGATGACCGCATTATCAAAAAATAGTGGGATAAATCCGGCGATCACGATCGTTGGTGATCGGAAGACGATCAATAAGATGATCATCAAGAATTGTCCTAATGCACCAAATAAAAACCCGATCGTGACTGCATTTGGTGATCCAAAGCCAAAAGTTGCAGCCACATCGATCCCTGGCACAGCTCCTGGTAAAATAGTATTTGAGATTCCTTGGAAAGATTGTGTCAACTCGTCCACAAAGGTCCGGACACCAAGCTGTAAAATGGCTAAATACACAGCAAAGTTCAAAGAAGTGGTCAGTACGTAGAATAGAAAACTTTGTCCTGCCACCATAAATTCTGCCTCAATCAAGTACTCCTGTCCTAATACTAATAAGATGATGCCAAAGAAGAACAGCATCAATAAAGAAGTCGCCACCATGTTTTCGTTGAAAATGGATAAGAAACCCGGAAGCTCCATATCTTCAAGCTTTTTATCGGCTTTTCTATTCCCATTTTTTTTTCGACTACTCTTTTGCCACCACTTCGCTAAGGTAGAAAATAGGTACACCCCAAACATCTGTTGGTGCGCAATCGCAAAACCAGCTCCGTCTGTCAATTCTTGTGTCACACCAACAGTTAAATTAGAAGCAACTGCCCAGTAACACCCTAAAATGATCCCCATAAATACTAATACTTCTACTCTTCCTAATTCAGGAAAACAGAAAAGTAAGATCCAAAAAGCTGTAGCTGCTTGCTGGATCTGGACATTTCCTGTCGTAAAAACAGCTCGCAACTTCGTATATTTTTGGAAACGAACTAACAGGATATTCAATACAAATGCAATCAATAATAAAATCATCACATCACTGAACGTTCGTCCAAAAGTATCCATCAATCCTGCATCTACAGCATTTTGACCAAAATAGGGATCAGTCACCATCGCCTCAAGATCAAAACGATCCTTTAAACCAACTAAGATCGGTCGGAAATTGTTTACTAATCCACCTGAACCAACAACTAAAATCAGATAACCTACAGTGGCTTTCAAAAATCCAGCTATACATTCGTATAATGGTCGGCCAAGAAGTATATACCCTAATAAAACGATCGAACCGATCAAATAAGCCGGCTGCGTTAAAATATTTGTCGCAAAATACGTCCATATCTCCATCAAGATAGCTCCCATATTTTTCCGTTTCCAAAAACCAGAACAACTCCTCAAACGATGCGAGATATCATGGTTTTCATGTAAACGGACTCCCTCCCTTGCCTCGTATTTTTTAGTTGATAATTTATCTTTTATGTCTATTTGCTTTGTACCGAATGGTCCTCACTGGCCATACCTAGCAAGCAAAAGACTACCTCTACCTTATAGTGGCTCGTATTTCTCCATGACCATTTGATAATCTTCGATTGTTTCTGTCGCTAGTAATTCTTCGATCAACCCATCTTGCATCAGTAATTCTGATAATGATTGAATATTTTCTAAGTGTTGCTTTGGCTCTTTAGCTGCTAAGGTGAAGAAAAGGCTGGCAGACTTTGACCCTTCCTCAAAAGGAACTGGTGCGTTCATTTTGGTAAATGAAATCGTCGTATCGAAAACATGGGAGCCACCTTGCATGGCATGAGGCATCGCAACGTGCGGGGTGATCAGGATATATGCCCCATGTTCTTCGACATTGCGGATCATTTCTTCTACATATACATGATCAATGATTCTTTTTTCTAATAAGTGACGACTGCTCTCCTCGATTGCTACTCGCCAATCATTTATCGTAGTTTCTACATAATTGACTAAGTCATTCTCATAGAAATATCTCAACATATTTACAAACAGTATCAAGCAGTCAACCCGTTGTTTGACAATAGCGCATTCTTATCAAGAGATGACTTTGTCTTACGTTCACTTGCTTTGATACGTTCTCCCTCCTCGCTCTTGCTTTTGTTAAAAAATTCTCAGCTCAGCTGATTTATTGTCATATATCTCTTGGGCTCCTACAAAAATGATGGAAACGGCGTATCATTTTCTTGGGTGAAGACATCATGGAAGCCACGATCGAAATTGAATGCCAAGTCTTTTCTATTATCTGGGTACGTATACTTCCCACCCACTTGCCAAATATAAGGGGAAAACTGATAAGCCAATCGATCTTTTTTCATGCGCCATAATTGAGTGATCTCGCTAGGATCAGCCATAAAATTGGACCAAATATCATAATGGACTGGGATCACGACTTGAGCTCTTAACGATTCTGCCATTCTCAACAAATCACTGGCGGTCATCTTATCAGTGATGCCACGCGGATTTTCACCATATGCACCTAGACAAACATCGATTTGATGTTCATTGCCATGTTTGGCAAAAAGGTTGGAATAATGCGAATCCCCTGCGTGATAGATGTTCCCTCCTGATGTTTTGAAAAGATAATTGACAGCGATCGTATCCATTTCTTGTGGCAACTGATCTTTTAATTGCACATTAGGATCATCATGTGTGATCAATGCCGTCCGATCAAAGGCTTCCAGCGCAACGATCTCTACTTCATTGATCAAAGCGATATCGCCGGGTTTGACTACTTGGGTCTTTTTTTTTGGTATCCCCCAAGAGAGCCATGTTTCCACTACTGCTTTGGGGCCAATAAATAGTGCCTCCGGACAATTTTGATGAACAGCTGCGGCAGTGTGAATATCCAGATGATCGGAATGGATATGTGTCACCACTAATGCATCCACATTTTTGATCGCAAATGGATCGATCACAAAAGGTTGCGTTCGTAAATTTGGTTGCATCTTTTCTGTACCGCTCATACGCATCATCTGGTGGCCTTTTTTCATCTGTCCATTCCCGTGTGTTCGTTTTCCTGTCCCACACCATAAGTCACAAAGGATATTTGTACCTTCATGTGACTTCAGCCATATACCTGTACATCCTAGCCACCATATAGATACGCTTTTTTCTTTTACTTGTTCCATTTCGATTTCTTCGTTCAGATAGGTTCCCCATTCTGGAAAAGTCGAACGTAACCAACTTTCCTTTGTTACTTCTGTTATATTCATGTGCCATCCTCCTCTTTATTAGGTATATATAAATGATAAAGCGCTATCAAAGTGATTGGAATAGCTTTATATGACTGTTATTACTTTATGTGATCGTTTCCATTTTTTTATGCTCGTTTAGCTATAATTAGTCATATAGAGAAACAAATTGATTGAAAAGGAAGGATAACAATGAAAAATTCTCTGTTGACGATTAAAAAAAGACGTAATGAAATTCTTGATCTATTACAAAGGTACACAAAAATGACCACGATTGAACTGTCTGAAAAGCTTCACGTATCACTCAGCACTATTCGTCGAGACCTTAGATTATTAGAAGAAAAAAATGAGATTATTCGTGAATATGGCTATTGCCTCTTCAACTATGACAATCAAACAAATTTCGATCTTTCAGGACCAACGTGGATCAAACATCAAATTGCTCGTTGTGCTAGTCAATATATTGGAGACTATGCCACCGTATTTATCAATTCAAGTTCCACTGCCTTAGCTACACTCGATTATTTAGAATCGAATCACGTCACCGTCGTAACGAATAATTTAAAGGTCGTTTCTTGTGTCAGACAAGGAAATTATACGTATATACTCACTGGTGGCGAATTACGCGTACCGAAAGAAGTCTTGGTAGGAGATATTGCCGCTCGCACATTAGCAGATATGAATGCAGATGTCTGTATTATTGGATGTAGCGGAGTAGATTTAGAGAATGGTGTGACGACAAAAATTTTAAACGAATCTAAAATCAACGAATGGATGATCAAAAAGAGTATCAAATGTCGTATTCTTGTTGCAGACCATCGTAAGATTGGCCGGACTTCACAGTTTAAGATTGCCGATATTTCTGCCTTTGATTATTTGATCACCGATCAGCATTGTTCACCTAAACTTGCCAAAAAAATCGAACAATTAGGTGTCACTGTTATTCGAGTAAGTTTATAAAAGAAAGTAAATTTCATCAAAGTTGCTAACAGATAAAAAACAGCTATGATTCGATTTTCTTCTTTTAGTCGAGTATTCAAAGCGTGACTATACTCTTGCATAGCGGTAACTCTCCGTTCAGTTAAATAAAATAAAACAGATTATTTGCCTGTTTTAAAAACAAGGCGTAGTATAAAAATGTAAACGCTGACAAATTCAATATTATTTATTGATCGATACTACGAAAGAAGGTTTGTTTTATGGAAATGATTTATCAAGCTGGCTCACAAGAAGGTCAAATCAATTTTATCAATACAGAAGACTTAGAAATGGCGGCAGCTCAAGTGATTCCTACTGGCGGATACGGCTATATCAGTAGTGGTGCTGGAGATCTCTTTACGTATCAAGAAAACGTGCAATCATTCAATCATCAATTGATTATTCCTCATGTTTTAAAAGACGTGGAAATTCCAGATACAACGACTTACTTTGACCAAGAAACATTAACTGCGCCAATCATCATGGCGCCTATTGCAGCTCATGGTTTAGCTCATACACATGCAGAAAAAGCTTCAGCTAAAGGAGTTGCCGATTTTCATACGATTTATACGGCGAGTTCTTACGCTTCCTGTACATTAGAAGAAATCCGTGAGGCCGGTGGTCCAGATGCACCACAATGGTTCCAGTTTTACATGAGTAAAGATAATGGGATCAATTTAGATATTCTAGAGATGGCCAAACGTAATGGCGCAAAAGCAATCGTTTTGACAGCTGATGCAACCGTTGGTGGGAATCGAGAAACAGACCTTCGCAATGGCTTCACTTTTCCATTGCCAATGCCGATCGTTCAAGCCTATCAATCAGGGGTCGGACAAACGATGGACGCAGTTTATAAATCCTCCAAACAAAAGTTAAGTCCAAAAGATGTGGAATTTATTGCCGCTCATTCTGACTTACCCGTTTATGTAAAAGGTGTGCAATCAGAAGACGATGTTTATCGTTCATTAGATGCGGGGGCAAATGGCATCTGGGTATCGAATCATGGCGGTCGTCAATTAGATGGTGGGCCAGCAGCCTTTGATTCTTTGAAATATGTAGCAGAAGCCGTCGACAAACGTGTCCCTATCGTCTTTGATAGTGGTGTTCGTCGTGGTCAGCATGTCTTTAAAGCCATTGCTTCTGGTGCCGATCTAGTCGCGATCGGTCGTCCTGCCATTTACGGTTTAGCTCTCGGTGGAAGTACAGGCATCCAACAAGTATTCGACTTCTTCAAAAAAGAATTAGAAATGGTCATGCAATTAGCTGGGACGCAAACCATCGAAGATATCAAAAATGTGACATTACGGGAAAATCGTTTCTTCTAAATTGAGAAAATCTCAAATAAAACAAGCGCAGTTTCCATAATTATTTCGCACTTTTGAATCCAAATAAACGAACATCAAAAAAAGCTTTTAAAAATAAGCAAGAAGACCCAAAAATTTGAATAAATTTCGGGTCTTCTTGCTTATTTTTCAGAGCTGTATGCTATTTATTGCACTCTGTATCCTACCTGTTTGGATGGATTTTCTAAATGTACGCTTCACCTTTTGCAAACAAAGTTGCTTCGCCACTGATCATCACGCGTTCACTTAACCACTTGCAAGTCAAGAACCCACCTCTGGCAGAAAGTTGTTGAGCAACCAAGTCGTCCTTTCCAAGCTTTTGTGCCCAGTAAGGAATCAAATTCGCATGAGCCGAGCCACACACTGGATCTTCATTGATCGTTAGTTTTGGGAAAAAGGTCCTAGAAACAAAATCTTCTTTCTTTCCTTTGGCTGTGACAATCACGCCGACGCCTTCTTCTAATTCCCTCATTGCAGTATAATCAGGCGTCAGCTTTGCCACTGTCTCTTCGTCTTCTAATACAAAAAATAAGTCCCTTGCCAGATAAGCCTCTTTTATTCTTGTGCCGATTGCTTGTTCGTATGCTGGTAATATAGCAATTGGTTGCGGTAAAATACTTGGAAAATCCATCGCATATTTTTGCTCTTTTTTTGTGACAACTAGGTTCCCACTTTGCGTTGAAAATGAAATCATGGATTCACTGATACCATAGAAGTGGAACAATACAAATGCGGTTGCCAAGGTCGCATGACCACATAAGTCGATTTCACGATCAGGGGTAAACCAACGTAATTCATAACCTTTCTCTTTTCTAACGGTAAAGGCTGTTTCGGATAGGTTATTTTCGATGGCGATTTTTTGCATGGTATCATCAGGTAGCCATTCATCTAACACAAAGACCGCAGCAGGATTTCCTTTAAACACTTCATTGGTGAAGGCGTCAACTACATAATAGGGTAAATTCATTTATAAACTACTCCTTTACTTTTTGATAAATATATTCGGCACAACATAAATCTTCCACTGCTAAGCCAACCGCATCAAAGATCGTGATCGCTTGTTCGTCTGTACGCCCTGTTTTCTGATGGGTGACTAATTCACCTAGAGAACCGAGGATGTTTGTCTGATCAATTTTCCCTTCTGACAAGGGAATCAAATAGTCGCCACTTTCCCTTTTGACCGCTTGGTAATCATCTACATACAATTGTCCAGATGCCATCAAATCACTCGTTAATTCACGAATCTCTGGTGTAAATGTACCGATTGCATTGATATGCGTGCCTGGTTTAACCTCTTTTTTTGATAAAAAAGCATGTTTACTAGGTGTTAAAGTACAGACAATATCTGCTTCTATAGTCGCTTCAGCCAATGTCGAGCAATCAATAAAACGCAGTTTTGGATAATTAGTTTGCTGTTCTAGGATAAATTGTTTTCGTCGTGTTTCATCTAAATCATAGACATATACACGGTGAATCTTTCGGACACAGGTAATTGCGGCTAGATGTGAAACTGCTTGTTGTCCAGTTCCGATCAATGTGAGTGTATCTGCTGATGGCTTTGCTAGATAATCTGTGGCTAATGCTGAAACTGCTGCTGTTCGTATCCAAGTCACGGCATTCGCATCGATCATTGCGACGGGTTGCCCGTTTTTTGAATCGAAGAGCATGATTTCACCCAAATGTGATGGTAGCTTTTGTTTGTGATTGCTTGGAAAAGCCGTGATGATTTTTGAACCAAAGTACCGGTTTCTTCCCAAATAAGCGGGCATCATCGCAAATACATTTTGTTTCTCGCCATCTGGTAATTGTTGGACCATTCGATTCTCTTGAGAAATCTTTCCGACTTGAAAATCTTTAAAACACTGTTCCATTACGTTGATTGCTTCTGTAAAACTAAAATGGGTGATTACTTTATGACTATCGATGATTTGCATATTTCCCCTCCTTTTTTCTATCCTAGCGCCCGAAAACAATACATTCAATGATATAATTGTATGGAATACAATTTTTGAAAGAAGGAACGAGTATGTCGATCAACTCTTATGAGAATTATCCACTGACTTGGCGTCCAGATAAAAAAAAGTTACATCGCCCAATCTACCAATCACTTATCACGCAGCTAGAAGCTGATATCTTATCAAATAAATTACAAAAAAATACAAGGTTACCTTCCCAAAGAGAACTAGCTGATTTTTTAGACATCAATTTCACAACAGTTGGTCAAGCTTATAAGTTGGGTCTAGAAAAAGGGTTACTCTATACAAGTATCGGGAGTGGGACATTTGTTTCCCCAAATGCGTTTACCTCCATCACTATTTCTTCTGATCAAGTACCTGATCATGTCATTGATTTTGGGTTAGTCAGTTCATTTGATGAATGCAACGAAATGATCACTCCTTGTATTCAAGCTGTTTCACAAAATCATGCGACTAACGGACTTCTTAGCTACCGTGAACCATTAGGGACAACCTATCAATTGACGATTGCCAAAAAATGGTTGGGAACACAAGGTGTCTATGCTTCAAGGGAACAGATTGCTATTGTTTCAGGTGTCCAAAACGGCTTGGCGATCACGCTAGCTGCTTTGTTTTCTCCAGGAGATCGTTTGGCAGTCGATCGCTATACTTATTCGAATTTCATTGAGCTTGCTCACCTTTACCATATGGAAATCGTGCCGATTGATTTTGATGCGGAGGGTATGCTTCCAGAATTACTTGAACAAGAATGTCGGAAAAAAGCAATCCACGGTATTTTTCTGATGCCTTCATGTAACAATCCTATTGGGTTTCAACTATCTGCAAAACGGAGGCAACAGCTAAAAGAAGTCATTACAAAGCAACAATTGATCGTGATCGAAGACGACATCCATTCTTTTTTGACTACCTATAATCAAAAAACACCCATTCCCTCATTCCAGCAGTTACTTCCTGAACAAACCATTTATCTTGCCGGAATGACCAAGTTTATCTGTGCAGGCATGCGTGTTGCCTTTCTAGTATTTCCCGATAAGTACAAACAAAACATCCAACAGGCGATTTTCAATATCAATGTCAAAACCTCAAGTTTAGATGCTGAGATTGTCACGCAAATCCTATGTTCAGAAACCGCACAGGACATACTCGAAACAAAATCCAGCTATACAAAACAAGCAAATGAACGATTCGATACACTTTTCAACTTGCCTCGACCGACCAATCCACTTCCTTTTTATCGAAATCTCCCTGTTCGAAATGATCTGTCTCCGAAAACGATCGAACAAGCTTTTTTAAATAAAGGGATTCGTGTCTATCATTCACATCGTTTTACGACACAACCGCAACATGATCCTTTTATTCGAATTGCTTTATCCTCTAATCCTTTGGAAGTATTAACGAAAGGACTTGAAATCGTCAAGAAAGAAATCGTGTACTTTCAACGATGACTTATCATATAAAATCAAAATGATCCAACTCATTCTTTTTGTTTTTAACTGCTCGAATCCCCATCGAGGAGGAGCCTATTTTTAATCATAGGCTCCTCTTTTTTCTATTGTCATATAAATAAAATTTATCATAACTACCTATTTTGACTATAGCCTTGAGCGAATCCTATACTTCGTATGTATTAAAACTTAGGAGGAATCATTCATGCTAACAGGGTTAAACTTATTAAATAATCCATTTTTAAATAAAGGAACTGCTTTTACAAAAGAAGAACGTAAAAAATACGGGATTGCCGGAATGCTTCCTAGCACAGTCCAAACATTAGAACAACAATCTGTGCAAGCATATGGCCAATACCTAAGCAAACAAACTGATTTAGAAAAACGTATTTTCTTAATGAACTTATTCAATACAAACCGCACACTTTTCTATAAATTGATGGGACAACATTTAGTAGAATTTATGCCGGTAGTATATGATCCAGTAGTTGCAGATGCAATCGAACAATACAATGAAATTTTCTTAAAACCACAAGATGCTGCATTTCTTTCGATCGATGAACCAGAATTGATCAAAGAAAGTTTGAAAAATGCCGCAGCTGGTCGTGATATTCGTTTGATCGTTGTTACAGATGCAGAAGGTATCCTTGGAATGGGTGACTGGGGAGTTAATGGTGTTGACATCGCAATTGGAAAACTAATGGTTTATACAGCAGCTGCTGGTATCAATCCAGCGCAAGTATTACCTGTATCGATCGATGCTGGTACAAACAATGAAGAGTTATTGAATAATCCGTTATATCTAGGAAACAAACATGCGCGTGTCGAAGGTGATTCTTACTATGAATTCATCGACCAATTCGTTTCATCTGCTACAGAACTATTCCCTGAATTATTGTTACACTGGGAAGACTTTGGTCGTGGCAATGCCGCAACGATCTTAGAAAAATATGAAGACAAAATCACGACATTCAATGATGACATCCAAGGAACAGGGATCGTCGTACTAGCTGGTGTACTCGGCGGATTGAATATTTCTGGTGAATCCTTGAAAGATCAAACGATCCTAACATTCGGAGCTGGAACAGCTGGAGTCGGCATTGCGAATATCTTATTAGATGAAATGATCCGTCAAGGTGTACCAGAAGAAGAAGCACGTAAACACTTCTATCAAGTGGATAAACAAGGACTATTATTCGAAGATACTGAAGGATTGACACCTGGACAAATTCCTTTTGCACGTAAACGTTCAGAATTTACCAATAGTGAAGAATTGACTAATTTAGAAGCTGTTGTCAAAGCAATTCACCCAACGATCATGATTGGTACATCTACTCAACCAGGGGCATTCACAGAAGAAATCGTCAAAGAAATGGCTAGCCATACACCACGACCAATCATCATGCCTTTGTCTAACCCAACAAAATTAGCAGAAGCAAAAGCAAAAGATTTGATTGAATGGACAGATGGAAAAGCATTAGTCGGAACAGGTATCCCTGCGGATGATGTGGAATACAATGGCGTGACTTATCAAATCGGACAAGCAAACAACGCATTGATGTATCCAGGTTTAGGACTTGGTTTGATTGCTTCAACAGCTACTCGTGTCAACGCTGAGATCATCTCACAAGCAAGTCGTGCATTAGGTGGTATCGTTGATGTCACAAAACCAGGGGCAGCTATTTTACCACCAGTTGCAAGAATCACTGAATTCTCACAAACGATTGCTGAAACAGTCGCTCAATCAGTCGTGAATCAACAATTGAACCGTGAAGAAATCACTGACATCAAAGCAGCTGTCGAAGCAGCTAAATGGGTGCCTGAATATCAAGATTTAGAAGCTTAATTCACGCTAGTCTCTTTCACAATAATTCGTTACTAAACAGTTCTGAGCAAAACGAGACTTAAAGTAAAAAATACGCATGGTAAACATCGAAGCCTTGGATCATTCGTTCACCGAGAAATAGGAAAACCAACTATTTTTCAACGAATTGATCCAAGGGGTGTTTTTTGCCAAGAAATACTGGAGCCAGTTGAGGAATAGCTTTAGATTATTTTCCAACTCATAGGGAACTCCTCTTACGTTAATCAAGGAAAGGATCTGTAAGAATGTTACATCAAGAACAAACGACTTCTACAGTCGTTAAGACAAACAAAGAAGGTTTTTGGGAAACAAAAATCAGTGGGGTCAGTTTACCTATCTATTTGATCATGGTTCTCGTTTTGATCGTTGCGATGGCATTAGGTAAATTACCAACAAATATGATCGGTCCTATCGCCGTGCTCGTCATTTTTGGGAATCTATTCCATTTTATTGGGACAAAAATCCCAATCGTCAAAAGTTATTTAGGTGGTGGTTCTGTTTTTGCGATCTTCGCTTCCGCAGCTATCGCAACCTTTGGTATTTTACCTGATTATGTCGTGAAATCAACTGAAAACTTTGTCAATAATATGGGCTTTTTAGACTTTTATATCGCTGCTTTGATTACCGGAAGTATTCTAGGAATGAACCGCAAATTATTGATGAAGGCTTCCGTTCGTTTTATCCCTGTTGCACTTATTTCTATGGTTGTTTCATTTTTTGCAGTTGGACTTGTGGGAATGTTGATTGGAAATGGCTTCGCTAATTCCGTATTATACATCTCTTTACCTGCCATGGCTGGTGGTGTAGGTGCTGGCGCTGTTCCACTATCAACTATTTATGCAAACGTCTTAGGAACAGATGCTTCTGCTATTATTTCACGTTTGATCCCTGCAACTGCAATGACAAATGTGCTAGCCATTATCGGAGCCGCTTTAGTGGCTCGTGCTGGACAATCCATGCCAAAATTGAATGGTAATGGGAAACTGATGGAAAAAGGCGATCTAGGTGACGGCAAACCACGCAATGTGAAACCTTCTATCCCTCAATTAGGTGTTGGTTTAATGGTCTCGATCACATTCTTTATTCTTGGCCAAATCTGTAATTTCTTTGTACCAAAAGTTCATGCTTATGCTTTCATGATCATTATTGTGGTCATCTGTAAAATCACCAATGTTCTTCCTGAATACTACGAAGATGCAGCAATCATGTTCAATAACTTGATTGTTAAAAACTTAACGGCAGCTGTTTTAGCAGGTATCGGGATTGCTTTATTGAATTTGAATGTTTTAGCTTCTGCTTTAACATGGCAATTCGTCGTACTCTGCTTAACAAGTGTCATCGTCATCTCCCTTGTCTCTGCATTTGTTGGTCGTCTATTTGGACTTTATCCGATCGAATCAACGATTACAGCAGGACTATGTAACAATTCAATGGGTGGTACAGGAAATGTTGCCGTCTTATCCGCATCAAACCGCATGGAATTGATTGCTTTTGCTCAAATGGGCAATCGTTTAGGTGGAGCGATCGTCTTGATCATTTCAGGATTTTTGATGCAACTATTTTCTTAATTCGAATAAATGTAAAAAAACTTCTCGATCATTATTCGAGAAGTTTTTTTGCGATGACCTTCATCATTCATTTAGAAAATCTTTTTTGAAATTGCTTTTGCCATTTGGTTGAATGATAGCCGATACGTTCATAAAAACGATGTGCCTCGTTGCGATATTCGCCAGAGTTTAGTCGAACACCAAAGTAGCCACGTTCTTTTCCTTGCTTCTCAACACTCTCCATCAATCGTCTGCCAATTCCTTGATGTTGCGCTTTTGAAGAAACTGCTAATGCTAAAATATTGAACAACGTTGGACTTAACAATGTTGCATACTTTTGGGCATGGACATATCCTAATACTTTCCTCGTCCCTTCTTCCTCATAAACATCAATGACATAGATCTCTGGCTGTGCCAAGATGTATTTTAATTGCTTCGTTGTTTCCGAAAGTGGCATCTCATACCCTAATTCTTCCTTATTTAGCTTGTTTATGGTTTCTGCATCCTCCACACGAGCAGTTCTGATCATTTTGGTCTTCCTTTCTTCTCTAAGGTTATATACTATGCTAAGGATAGTATGGATTTTTCTATCGAAATGAACCATGGTCAATTCCTTGATCAAAAGAATGATAAAAAAAGAGAAACCTTGTCATTTCAAGGTTTCTCCACTATTTTAATACTATTCTTCTTCTTCAGCCATGAATGTATTGAAGACCTCTTCGATCATATCCCATTCAGCATCTGTTTCGATTTGTTCTAATTCGCCTTCTGTTCCGTCTTCGTTTTCAACGTAGGCATAGGCTTGTAATTCTACATCTTCATCTTCCGGTACGCCGGCTGGATAAAGCAATACGTAGTTACGACCAAATTCTTCTTGTCCATCGACTGTTAACAAGATTTCGTATAATGTTTCATTTCCTTGATCATCGACCAATGTGATATGTTCATGTCCTTCATGATCATGTGTATGATTGTGTTCTGCCATTAGAACCCCTCTTTTCATTTTTTAAAATAGTTGTTTTCCCGAACCATCTAAATAATTTTGTAAAATCATCACCGCAGCAAGCTTATCGATGACTTTTTTTCTTTTTGCTCTTGACGTATTTGCCTGTTCGACCAACATGCGTTCTGCTTGGACGGTAGTCAGTCGTTCATCTTGATAGTCGACTGGTAGAGAAAACATTTCTTTGATCTTTTCTCCGTAAACCATTGAGCTTTCTGCTCTCGGACCGATTGAATTATTCATGTTTTTCGGCAAGCCTACAACAAAACGATCTACTTCGTACTGTTTGACCAGTTCTGCCAATCGTTCAAATCCAAATTCTTCTTTATCTTCATCGATACGAATGATCTCTACGCCTTGTGCAGTCCAGCCAAAAGGATCACTAACAGCGACACCTACAGTCTTTGAGCCGACATCCAAGCCCATCACTCTCATAGATTCACTCCATGATTTGAGAGATAGTCTTTGACGATCACTTCCATGATTTCATCGCGTTCATGACGACGGATCAGATTCCTTGCATCACGATAACGAGGAATGTAGGCCGGGTCTCCAGAAAGCAAGTAGCCCACAATCTGGTTGATTGGATTGTAGCCTTTTTCTTCCAAAGCCCGATAAACGATCGCTAATGTTTCGCTGACTTCTTTTTTACGACTATCATCAAAACCAAAACGTACGGTTTCATCTGTAAAACCCATGATTCTACACCTCTTTCCGCAGGGTAGTCAAATTACCCTCTACACCCTTTATTTTACTCGAAATGTGGTAAAACTACAAATAAATATTCCAACTTCGCTGGAAATATAAAAATAATAATGATTTCTTATTTGATTGTATCGATTCCAACATTTATGAGTACACTTTCTTACAGTATACGTGATATTTAATCAAAAATAAGTCTTTTCTCTGTTTTTTCAAAAAATTCACAAAATATTCAAATAACGAACGCCTATGGATCATGTTTTCTTAGCTTGCCCCGTTTGATAGTTGATCGTATAACCGTCTTGCACATTATAGATAAACACATTGAACGAGATTTGGTTATCTTCAATGCTTTGGGCTTCTAACTGAACACCTCGTGCTACTAGTTCTTCCCCTTCAAAATGTGGTGTTACCCGATAGCGAACGTGATGATTGGTTTCTTTGATGTATGCGGCAATATCATTTTCATGTGCCAGCATATGAGGGGTATTCAACGAACGAGTCCCTGTCATCAAATTTTTGATGTTATTGTTTTGACCAGTTAGCTGAAAACCTATCAAGTGGCTTCGATTGTAAAGCCATTGTCCGTCACTCAATTTTTTTTGTTTCCAACCTGTAGGATCGATATAAAGAGACTCACGTTTTTCTTTAGGGAACATCTCTTTTCCTAACATGGCATTGGCTTGACCTACACGATTCAGTCGATCGATATCGGAATAACTTTCCCATGTTCCTTTATCTAAGCTCAGTTCTTCTTTTGTAAAAGTTGGCTTATTTTGATTGATTTCGATTTCTTGGTGCGTGCCGTCGTATTCTGGAACATTCGCCACTTGTGAGACTTGAGGTTTTGAATCAAATAAACCTGTCAGTTGTTGAACGAGATCAGAGTCTTTTTGCGTCGTTGAAATCCCTAATGCACCAGCTAAAAGAGCAACTGCGACTCCTATGATTGTTTTGGTTGTTTTTTTGCTCATGTATCTACTCCTTTATTCAGTCGAACTTCATAAATCTTAACATACGTTCCCCTTTTTTAAAATAAAGAAGTATTTAAATTCTTTCAACAATTCCTTCTTCAAAAATTATATACGCATGTTTAGTCTATTTCCTAAAATAAACAACCTAAATTTCCACGTGAAAGGAAATCTAGGTTGTTACTAAAACTTCATCACTCGATTCGATTGATCTTCTTATCTATTCTATCACCAAGTAAATACGTTTTCCGATAGGACAATTAGGCGCTCAACATCGATTCTTATTTCAAGTTTCTTTTACAAAGTTTGCTCTGTTCATTGCCTGTTCAATCATCGCGACTGTTGCTTCTGGGTCTTCTACTCCAATGATGAGACGATTGAATTCTTCATCTTTTAGTGTGATAACGACTGCGTTTTCTTTTCTTTTGAGGTCATAAAATACCTTGTTTGAATCTTGGACGAATGTTCCGGCAAAATAATGTCCATAGGCATCAACTCCCATTCTTTTTTCGCCAAATTTCGGTGTATCTTCCCAGACATCGGCATCCACAGTTGCGCCTAATACATTGGATAATGGTGTGGATATTTCATTTTTCAATGCCCACAGTTTTCGTACGCCCTCCATACTGATGATCAATCGATCATTTTGGATTTCAACTTTAGCCATTTTCTACTTCCCCCTGTCCGTAAGATCCGCTCGACGCATGACTCGATCAGCAATGATCGTTTCAATCGAACCTTCGTTTTTCTCTTCCAAAGCGGTGATTACCTTCTGTGCGACTTTCTTTACTTCGTTGTCATCTGCCGTACGTTCTAATAATGCGATGATCAATAAATCAATCAATAACCCATTATCGGTCACTCCATCTTCAGCTATATAGTTAAAGCAAGTCGTAAATAAACCAGCTTTACTATAATAAGCAGAGTATAAACTTCCTCGAAGCAAGCCAGTCGCTTTTACCAATTGACTGATCGACGTCCCTGCATACCCATTTTTGGCAAATATTTTTGCCGATTCTAGTAAAACTTTCTCTTCATTAAATTCTCTCGTTCTTCCCATAACTTAATTATGCCACATTATTGAACGATTGGTCAACAATTAACCAAAAAGCTTGATTTAGCCTAACTGTTGACTTAACAC
The DNA here is from genome assembly GCF_051714725.1 of Enterococcus sp. AZ095b. Taxonomy (NCBI): domain Bacteria; kingdom Bacillati; phylum Bacillota; class Bacilli; order Lactobacillales; family Enterococcaceae; genus Enterococcus; species Enterococcus sp. AZ095b. The sequence continues at coordinate 2,174,420 of NZ_JBIOSL010000001.1, forward strand.
TTGGATCTCTTCTGCATTGCTCTCACTTGGATCTTATTTTACCTTTCACTGCTTATTTTTTTGATTCAAGTTTTCTTTTTATACGTTTTCCAATTTGTTTGTAGTAAAATAAATACAAGAAAACAACTATTGGAGAAAATGCCATGCCAGAAAGAGATTTAGATTTATTGCTTAATACCTGTTTATTGGCGGGAAAAATAATGACGGAAAGTAATGCAGAGATGTACCGTGTAGAAGATACGATGAGTCGGATCGCTTCTGCTTCTGGAAATTATCGCTTAGTTAGCTACGTGACCCAAACAGGACTATTTATCGGATTTGATCGGACTTCGACGATCCGCATGGAACAAATCACCAATCGAACGATCAATTTAGAAAGAGTAGTCAAGGTCAATAATCTTTCAAGAAAATATGTTGCCAATGAATTGACTTTGGAAGAACTATATAGCGCATTACAAGAAGTCGAGAAAGATCGTCGGATGTTCCCAGTATGGCTACAAATCATCAGCGCTGCTATCATTAGCGGGACGATCATGATTTTATTTGGTGGCGAATTGAAAGATTTACCGATCACATTGTCGATTGGTGGAGTGGGCTACATTGTTTATCTTTGCAGTTTGCGTTTTTTTAGAATCAAGTTTTTAGCTGAATTCCTTTCCTCTTTGATTATCGGCATTGCCGCTATTTTAAGTGTGCGTTTAGGAATCGGTCTCAATCAGGATTTGATCATCATTGGTTGTGTCATGCCGTTGGTTCCTGGTGTTCAAATCACCAACGCGATTCGTGATCTATTAGCGGGGCACTACGTTTCTGGTGTTTCTCGTGGAGCAGAAGCGATGATGACTGCGGCGATGATTGGTTTTGCAATCGCCTTTATCTTTCAAATCTTCTACTAAGAAAGGACTTTAGCCATGTGGCATGTATTGATTCAATTTTCTTTTAGCTTTTTAGCGACCGCTGCCTTTGCAATCATCACTAATGTACCAAGGAAAGCCTTAGTTTGGTGTGGTTTAGCTGGTGCCGTAGGTTGGATGATCTATTGGTTGTGTCTAGCTATGGGTGGCGGTGCAGCTTTAGGTTCATTACTAGGTTCATTAGGCGTTGCGTTTGCTAGTGATCTTTTTTCTAAACAACTAAAAATGCCCGTCACGATTTTCAATATCCCCGGTATGGTACCACTGGTTCCTGGAGGCTTAGCCTATCAAGCTGTTCGCAGTTTAGTTACAGGTGCTTATCAAGATGCGGCATTTTTCACTGTTCAAGCGATCATGATTGCTGGAGCGATTGCCTTAGGTCTAGTGATATCAGAAGTATTCAACCACAATATCCGTAGTTTTAAACTGAAACGTGAAGCGATTGTATTGAAGAGAAGAAAGAAAAAATGAGCGTTTCTCGCTTTAATCTTTTTTGTACAGAGCAATCATACTGTGGGATTCTTGCAAGCTTTAATAAAAAAAGTGATAAGAGAGGAAATTCTTACGAGTTTCATCTCTTATCACTTTTTTATTTGTGTTGTACATGACTACAACTTTATTTCGTTCATTTAAAATGCACGATACACATATTGATTTTCAGGAGCAGTGATTTTTTCTACTTTCGTCACTACGACTGAAGGAATCTCTCGCTTGAAAGGTTGATAAAAATCGGTTTGGATCGTTCCTTCGACTTTGTACCAGTCATCATTTTTCACAGTCATTCCTTCTGGCAGATGCGTCAACAATCCAAAAACCCCGGAATCAGCAACACAGTGGATGATCCCAAATCGAAAGAGAAAGGTATCAGTAGCCTTGTCATTTTTCGACTGATAGATAAAGCCTTCATAAGAGACTTTCTTACCAATGAATTCGCTTGGATAGTTGTAGATCAATTCCATGATCTCTAAATAATTATCGTCTGTGATCGCAATCGTTTGTTCATCTTCGTATTTGTCTTTTAACTCATTCATTTGATCTTGATAGTCGGATTTATTGAAATAAATACTCGTATCTGGTTTCAAATATTGCGTTTGCACTTGTGGATCACCGACAGATTCTTTGCTTAGTGGAAAGTTGAACCCTTTCGCTTCCACGATCGTTGTGTTTAAACTAACTGTCGGAAACAGTGTTCCTACAACGATCGGCAAGGCTAATAAGAGATAAGCAATCCAACGCTGATACGGTTTTGATAATCCGTGATCATGAGAATCATGGGACTCATGGACTCCTTTTTTTCCATCTGCTTTTACCCAAAGATACAACTGAACTAAGGCTAGTAAGGCAGATAAAACCATCGATAATACTGCCAAATAACGATAATGGACATTGATGTATTGATCTAAACGCCCTGAAACTTGAAGATACATCATCATTTCAAAATAACCAGATAAAATCAAAAATCGCAGCATGATTCTCCTCCTAAATAAATAGTGTAAAGCCGATAACACTTAAGGCAATCAGCCCGATCAATGAAACGATGAAGCGTGTGTTGAAGTAACGTTTCATCATCAATAGGTTTTTGATATCCACCATTGGTCCAAAAACTAAGAAAGCAACAACTGGCGCTGTTCCAAAAAGACTTAACAAAGAGGAACCAATAAACGCATCCGCCTCGGAACAAAGAGACATCGTGAATGCCAATACTAGCATGATCAAAATGGCTAATAGCTTTGTCGAACCTAACGTCAACATCACTCTCGTAGGTAAATAGGTTTGCATCCCTGCAGCAATCAAACCGCCAATGATCAAATAGCGGCCCGTATCGAAGAACTCATCAATCGAGTGAGTCAAGACATGGAGGATTCGATATCCCCATTTCTGTGGTGCGATTGCTTCCACTTCCTCATGCTCATGTGTATGGGAGTTAGGCTCAACCATCGCTGAATCAAATGAAGACTTCAAGATTGTGCCTTTTTGGATATAGGCCAACCAGACACCTACAATCAGTGCGACAATAAAACTTCCTAACATGCGCAGACCCGCCATTTTCCAAGTATTGCCAAATGCAATAAAAGTTGAAAAGATCACGACTGGATTAATGATTGGCGCAGTGAGCATAAACGCAAATGCTGTGTGGACAGGAACCCCTTTTTTTACAAACTGATGAACGATTGGAACGATCCCACATTCACATGAAGGAAAGAAAAAACCTAAAATAGACCCAACAATAATCGATAAAAAGCGATTTTTAGGTAACCATCGTTTGACACGTTCGGGGGTCAAAAATACTTGTAAAGCACCTGAGATGATACATCCCAATAAAACAAACGGCAAGGCTTCGATAACGATCGATAAAAAAATCGTTCCCATCTGCGATACCGAATTTGGAATAAACGAAAACATATAATTTCTCCTTGTCATTTGAACTTCATTCGCCCATCAATATACGCTTTTCTTCAATAAAATACAAGAAAGCTTAAATTTTTTTCATAAGTTTAAGAAATCAAAAAAAGCTTTTTTATTGACATCTCCGTCATAAGGATTTACTTTTAGCACAGCTAAGATGAAGATTCAGGTAAAAAGAAGAGAGTCATTTGCCTATTTTCTATCTGTATACGACTGAATACTTTTTCACCATCGAATTAGCGATGTGCTAAAAGTAACCTTAAGGAGTTATCACCATGAAAGAAACCCATGATTTAACTGAAGTCTTAAAAACTATCCAAGAAGAACCGACTGTCGTGCTTGCGATTTCCACCCCCAATTGTAGTGTTTGTCATGCAGTAGTGCCAAAATTGGAACAATTATTGACTCATTATAATTTCCCAGCGTATCATTTAGATGCCTTCGAGATGCCGGAAGTAGCTGGCACATTCCAAACATTTACTGCACCAGTGATCTTGCTCTTCCATTTTGGAAAAGAAGTCGAGCGACAAGCCCGCTTTATTCAATTTGAACAACTGACAAAGCGTTTAGATCAATTAAATGAATCAAGTGATCAAATCGGCTACGATACTTTATTTGATCACTTGAAAAAAGAGCGACAAGTCATTTTCTACAAACAATGACTTGTCGCTCTTTTTATTTAAACATCCATCAAATAACGAGCTGTGATCGACTGTTCACAAGTAACGATTTTTTCTGGTGTTCCTTCATAAAGGATCTCGCCACCACGAATTCCCCCATCGATCCCTACATCGATCAACCAATCTGCCGCCTTCATGATTTCCAGGTTATGTTCAATGACGATGACCGTATTGCCTTTATTGACCAACCGCTCGATGATTTCTAAGATACTCTTGATATCTGCCATGTGTAAACCGGTTGTTGGTTCGTCCATAATGTAGATATTGCCTTTTTTACTTAATTCTTTCGCCAGTTTCAACCGTTGACATTCTCCTCCTGACAATGTATTTAACGGTTGTCCCAACGTCATATATCCTAGCCCTACTTCTAAAATTTGTTTCAATTTTCGTTGAATCGATTTTTCTTCAAAAAATGCCACCGCTTCAGTCACACTCATCGCTAATACTTCATCGATCGATTTCTCTTTTAATTTGTACTGATAAACTTCTTCTTTGAATCGTTTACCGCCACAGGCTTGGCAAAGGACCTCTACAGAATCCATAAAAGATAATTCCATTTTGATATGACCATGTCCTTTACAAGTTTCACATGCCCCTTCTGAATTATAAGAGAACAGTCCGGCAGAAACATTATTTTCCAACGAGAAGACCTTGCGGATATCGTTCATGATCCCTGAATAAGTCGCTGGGTTAGAACGAATATTCCCTGCAACAGCTGACTGATCGATATTGATTGCTTCCGGGTACTCCTTCGCAAACACACCATTCACTAAACTGCTCTTTCCTGAACCAGCTACTCCGGTCACTACTGTAAAAACACCTAATGGTACTCTGAGAGAAGTATTTTTAAGATTATGCAATGTCGATTTTGAAGTTTCAATAAACTTGTCTGTTTTTCTTGGCTCCTGTTTGAAATCTGTCATTTGTCCAAAAGCTTTTCCTGTCAATGTATCTGAAGCCAGTAATCCTTCGTAACTACCTTCATAGGTGATATACCCACCATTTTTTCCTGCTTTTGGTCCAACGTCAATGATATGATCTGCTGCTTTGATGACATCTGGATCATGTTCTACAACAATGACCGTGTTTCCTTTATCACGCAATTTGATCAATAGTTCGTTTAACCGATGAACATCTCGTGGATGTAACCCAATACTAGGCTCATCGAAGATATAAATGACGTCATTCAAACTAGAAGATAAGTGCTTGACCATTTTCACTCGTTGGCTTTCTCCTCCAGATAAAGTCGCTGTCTCGCGATCTAAAGAAACGTAATCTAACCCAATATTGATCAGATCTTGTAGTCGTGATTGGAGATTTTTCAACACTGGTTGGATCATTTCATCTGTGATCCCCGGTAAGATTTCTAATAGTTCATCCAGTTGCATCGCTAAGAAATCTGCGATTGAATATCCGTTGATCTTGCAGCCCAAAACCTTTTGATTGAATCGTTTTCCCTGACATTCTGGACATCTTTGTTCATCCATGAACGCTGCGATTTTTTTCTGGGTCGCGGCAGAGCTCTCATTGCCCCCTTTGATATTGGAACGATTGAAACGTGCCACTAATCCCTCATAGGTCGAACTCATCCCTTCCATATACAACGAATCGATTTTTTCTCCTGAAGCATACAAGAACTTTTCCATTTCTTCTGTTGAATAATCCTTTAATGGCTTATCATTGTCAAAAAAACCTGTGTTCGTGAAAGACTTCAATAACCAAGATCCGACTTTGTAGCCTGGAAGTATAATCGCTCCTTCATTCAACGATTTTTCTAAATCTAACGCTTTGTCTAGATTCAATCCAACGATCCGACCAATCCCTTCACACGCTGGGCACATGCCGTGAGGATCATTGAATGAGAAATTCCAAGCGGGGCCTAAATGGGGAATGCCAATACGAGAGAAAAGCAAGCGGATCAGTGGGTTGATATCTGTGATCGTTCCTAGTGTTGAACGCGAATTTCCACCTAAACGGCTTTGATCTACAACGACTGCCATAGATAAATTGTCGATGGCATCTGCTTCTGGCTGACTATACTTAGGTAAGAAATTCTGCACAAATTTAGAGAAATTTTCATTGAGTTGTCTTCCCGCTTCTTGGGCAATCGTATCAAAAACGATGGAAGATTTTCCCGAACCGGAGACACCTGTAAAAATCGTGATCTTTCTTTTTGGGATTTGTAAATCAAACCCTTTTAGATTGTTCTGTCTGGCATTATGTATCCTGATATATTCCTGCATTGCTGATCCTCCCGTCTGGCATTATGTATCCTGATATATTCCTGCATTGCTGATCCTCCCGTATTCCCTCGATTTTTTTGGTGAAGTATTATTATAACACAGAAACAATGTATCACTATAATAAATTTCGAAGCTTTCAGTTGTTCACCTATCAGCCTCCTAATTGAAGAGACGCCAATGAAGGAAAATATCACTTATTTTTATCTATTTCTAAAAAAGATCATAAAAAAACAAACTATTTTTTCTAGTGAATAGAAAAATAGTTTGTCATTGATGGTTTAACTTTTCTTTATTTCCGGTTATTCGTTGTCGTCATGCTCATGCAAGGACGCATCGGAATGCAAGAAGTAGATCAACGTTTGTAACTCGTTCGTCAAATCGACATTTTGGATCAATACTTCGGATGGTGCATTTAGTCGAGCAGATGTAAAGTTTAATATCCCTTTGACACCAGCTTCTGTCAAACGATTCACTACTTCTTGTGCTTTTTCGGCAGGTATCGTTAAGATTGCCACTTCGATTTGTTGGATCTTGATTTGTTCGATCATGTCATCCATTGGATAAACGGGGATACCATCAACGATCCGACCCACGATTTCTGGGTTCACGTCAAAAGCGCAGCTGACACGGATACTATTACTTTGGTGAAACTTATATTTCAACAAGGCACTTCCTAGATTACCGACCCCGATCAATGCAACGTTCGTCAATTGGTCATCATTCAAGGTTTTTGCAAAGAAATGCATCAAGTCCTCTACATCATAACCGTAACCACGTTTTCCTAGTTCGCCGAAATAGGAAAAATCACGACGGATCGTCGCACTATCTACTTGGACTGCTTCACTTAGTTCAGTTGATGAAACTTTTTTCTTACCTGCGTTATTCAAGATTCTTAAATAACGATAATATAAAGGCAGGCGTTTTGCGGTTGCCTTTGGAATTACATGGTCTTTCACTTCATTACCTCCACTGTATTTCTTCTCGATTTATACATCATATCAGTACTTACACAAAAAAATCAATTTCGTTGCTTGTATATTGTGAATTTTTATTCTTATTCTCATTTTCCTAGCTTCTCAGAACCTCGCAGTAACTATGAATTTGTGGTAGACTACAATAGAAAAAGTCCATGAAATTCTAGGATAATTCACAAAGTAGAAAAGAGGATTCGATGATACTATTACAAGCCAATCAAATCGCTCGCCATTTTGGCGCTGAGATTTTATTTGAAAATATCCACTTAGAGATCCAAACGGGCGCACGTATCGCTTTAGTCGGACGTAACGGCGCCGGTAAATCGACATTATTAAAAATCATTGCTGGCATTGAAGCCCCAGATGTAGGTAATATCGCAAAAAATAAAACAGCTACCCTTGGTTATTTGGCCCAAGATACAGGATTAGATTCCACTGAAACCGTCTGGAATGAGATGCTAAAAGCATTTGAAGAAGTGCGCTTGATGGAACAGCGGATGCGTGACCTTGAAGTATTTATCAGTGAAGGCACTCCTGACACGCCGGCTTATCAAGCCTTCTTGAAAGAATATGATAAATTGCAGCATGATTTTTCTGATAAGAACGGCTATAGTTATGAAAATGAAATTCGCTCTGTATTGCATGGATTCAAATTTGATCCGTCGTTTTACGAGCAAAGAATCGATACGTTATCTGGTGGTCAAAAAACAAGATTAGCTTTAGCTAGGATGCTTTTACAACATCCAGATATCTTGATCCTGGATGAGCCAACCAACCACTTGGACATCGAAACACTTGCTTGGTTGGAAAACTATTTGCAAAGTTATACTGGTGCCCTTCTGATTGTCTCCCATGACCGTTATTTCTTGGATAAAGTGGCGACTGAGGTATATGAACTAAGTCGGAAAAAGATGCGTCACTATAAAGGAAATTATTCCAAATATTTAGATATGAAAGCTGAACAATTAGCTTCTGATTGGAAAGCCTATGAAAAACAACAAACAGAAATCAATAAACTCGAAGATTTTGTTGCCAGAAATCTTGTCCGTGCGTCAACGACAAAACGTGCCCAAAGTCGTCGAAAGGCATTAGAAAAAATGGAACGGTTAGACCGTCCACAAGGAGATGAGAAACAAGCTCATTTTCTCTTCAACGTGGCGAAACCTTCGGGAAATGTTGTGTTGCAAGTAGAAGATGCCGCTATTGGCTATGACGGCACCATCTTATCTGAACCAATCAACTTGGATATCCGTCGTCAAGAAGCAATCGCATTAGTGGGACCAAATGGAATCGGTAAATCCACTTTACTAAAATCGATCATCCAACAGCTGCCTTTCATCCGTGGAAAAGAAATACTTGGTACGAATGTCAGCATTGGTTATTACGATCAAGGACAAGCGGAACTGCACACTAATAAAACGATTCTAGCTGAATTGTGGGATGAACATCCAACCGTTCCAGAAAAAGATATCCGTTCGATTTTAGGCGCTTTTTTATTTTCTGGTGAAGACGTTGAAAAAACGATCCCCTTGTTAAGTGGTGGAGAGAAGGCACGTGTCGCGTTAGCTAAGCTAGCAATGAATCAAGAGAACTTTTTGATTTTAGATGAGCCAACCAACCACTTAGATATCGACAATAAAGAAGTGTTGGAAAATGCATTGATCGACTATGAAGGAACATTGCTCTTTGTCTCTCATGACCGCTACTTCATCAATCGTATCGCCACTAAAGTCATTGAACTCTCAGAAAACGGAAGCAAAGTCTACTTGGGGGACTATGATTATTATTTAGAAAAGAAAAAAGAAGAAGAAGAAATTGCGGAACTGTTAGCAGCTGAACAACCTGAGGTCAGCACGCCTTCAACAAACAAATCCACTTACTTCCAAAGCAAAGAGCAACAAAAGATCATGCGGAGCTTGCAACGTAAGATCACGCAAATCGAAGAAGATATGGCTCAACTAGAAGAAACAGTGGATGAACTCGAACAACAGATGGTTTCTCCTGCTGTATTAGATGATCATGTCAAATTGAATGAATTAAATCAAGCGCTTGATGAAGCACATCAACTACAAGAAGAAAAGTTGTCTGAATGGGAAAACTTGAGTCTTGAGTTAGAAGAAATCGAAAATAATCAATAGACTCGCTCCTGTCATCCTTTTTAAACAAAACCGCTGAAAGCTGGCTTTATATCCTGCTTTCAGCGGTTTTACTTTAGACTTGTTGATATAAATCGAAAACATGTTTCAATTCGACAGTTACTGGAGAATGGTCTGGATTTGTTTCCATCAGATCTTCCATGAACACCCACCACTTTTGATTGATTGCTGTTTCTGGTACATGGCGCCATTTTTCTTCATCTTCAATCTCTAGATACCCAAAAAGAGTATTTGTTTCTGGATCAAGAAAAATCGAATAAGAGCGCGCACCATGTTCAGCCAACATGTCACGCATCTCCGGCCACAATTCATGGTGTCTTTTGAGGTACTCTGCTTCGTATCCTGGGTACAACTTCATTTTTACTGCTTTTTTGATCATTTTTATTCCCCTTTCACTGATTGTTCGATCTGCTCGACCCTAGCAATTATCATTTGGTTCTTACTTCTTTATTTTCCAATTTAAAGCAAGCGTTTACAATAGCAAAAAATAAGGATAATGGTGGCAGATTCACAGGAATTCATCATAGGACAAAAAAGCGACCGCGGTGGGTGGCCGCGGTCTAGGAGTTTATTTTTACTTGAGGAGTAAAAATGAAAAAGTATAGGGTTGTTGGTTGGTATGTATATAGAATAGAAGAAAAGTTTGAAGAATTTTCACTATAATAGTTGTCTTTTGTTAGGATAATTCATTAAGAAAAAGTAAAATGCCAAGTCCTTTAGTTACTTAGTAACAAGATAATCATTCCATAGGATAAACTTTACACCTTGTTTTCCCCTTATCTAAGGTAGTTAAAGTAATCGGTTCGTCTACTTCTTACTTTCTTGCTTGCTTTTGCTTGTTGCTTTAAGAAACTTATTTTTTTTCGATTTCTGAAATTAAGTTTTCTTAGTTGGTTCCGAATAAAGACGAATCTTCTTCTATTATTCATTGATTTTTGTTTCTTTTGATAAATGGTTACTTTCCTATTCGCGATGATAATAGCCTTCTTATTTTTTTGTCTGGCGCTATTCTTGCTCGCATCTAGCACTGATGATAACTGTTTTTTTTGACTCTGATCATCTTTTGATGACGCTGTTCCTAATTCTTGGGGCTCTTTGTTTTTTTCTAGGATGGTCATTTTTCTATTTTGAACCATCACCGTTTCAAATACACCCACTCGTCTAGCATCCTGTTCTTGTTTCAGACGATTATTTTTTTCTAATACGCTCTCTGATGACAGGTTAGTCAATGAATCTTCTTGAACATTCGTTGATGGAATAGCGGCTTCTTGCTTGTCCATGTCTTTCAAATATTCTTGGATCATCGGATCAAGCATAAAAAAGCTAGGTTTCGCTCGGTGGCTCACTTCTTCTCTTACCTCATCCTTCAGCAGTCGATTGTACTTTGGATTCTTTAAGCAGAACTGAAGGATTCCCTTTCGTATATCAACGGTTTCTTCTAATGACTGAACTAATCTCGTAAGCACACTAGCATCGACATTTCCATCGATTGTTCGATTTTTCTGTTGCTGAAATTGCTCAAGTTTTTCTTTATCGATACTTAACCATAAATGTATATAATCCGATAAATAGAAATTTTTATCGTAATACTTAGTTATTTGATTAGTCAACTCATTTTGTCCACTGTCTTTGCAGTTGATTGCAATTTTTTCTGCTTGTTGGAGGCGAATGATGGCAGCTTCCTTACTTGACCAAGCCCCGTCAGGTATCTGGTGTTTTAGAATTTTCTCTACTTCTTCTTTGACCGTTTTGTCAAACTCATTAAAAGAAGTTTGTTGATTTTCAATCGTCAAGGTTGGTTCCTGATTTTGACTAAAGATATTCCTGATACGTTGGCTGATTCTCATAATATTCCTCCTTGTTTCTGTTGATAAAATGAGTATACAGTTTGTAAATCGATTCGTTCGCCTTTCTTTTCTTATACATGCAAAAAAAAGACTTGACGTTTTTATTGAACTTAACCTCTTCAAAAACAAGGCGCCATCCACAAAAATTTGAAACACAAATTCCGTGGATGACGCCTTATTTTTCGAGGTTAAATACTTCTGTATCGGTCTCTTGTTTTTCTTTTAATTTGGCGTATCCATCATGAATTACCTCACGCTTTTTTGCTCAGCTATATACTTCTTGCCTCGTTCTTCTCGTATATCCATATATCGCCAAACTTAGAAAGAATAGAATATAAATGACCAAGATGAGTATTTCCCTACTGTTAGCTCCCCATGTTTGTCCGGATTGAAGGTTTTTGATAATCGTCAAGACCCAATATTGCGGAGTAATCATCGATACGTTCTGCATCAATTCTGGCATCACCTCATGGGGGATCAAAGCACCCGATAGTAAACTTGTGACGGTAATCAAAATACTTTGCAAAGCCGCTGCCACACTTGTACTTGGTGCAAGCACACCAATCGCGATCGACCAACCTACCGCTAATAAACTAAATAGACTTAGTAGGCCAATCAAATCAAAAGCGCTTAACCCTGGGTCGATGTTGAATAGACTTGTCATGACGATAACTGCTAACATTACTTGGATCAGCATAGCGAATGTCGCAAAAATCGTTGTCCCGATAAAATACGTACTTTTAGCTACCGAAGTCGTCATCAAACGCGTATAAATTTTATTTCGTCGTTCTTGTTGAATCGTCGTCGTTCCAAAATTACCTGCTTGGAAAAGAAACATCATCAACAAAAAGCCAACGATTTGCACTGACATTCGTTCGGTCGTTGTGCTTTGATCTACTTGCTTGATCTCGATTTCTGTCGATTCTTTCAAGCGTTCCAGCGATTCGTCCTCCCCTTCAGCTTCTGCTAACAGATGGATACTAGAAACTTCTGCCAATGCGCGTTGGGTCAATCGGTCGATATTCTCCAACAGCTCCCCTTTTTGGAATGTTCGGAGAGAGAGTTTCGTATTTTCAGAAACATTTTCTTGATAACCTTTAGGGATTGTGATGACTGCCACCGCCTGTTGTCGGGAAAGAACCTGATCGATTTCTTCTACTGAACCAATTTCCTGAACGCTGACTCGTTTTTCCAAACTTTCAATAAGCAATTCACTATAGGATGAGCGGTCCTGATCAACTACCCCTATCGTCAGTAGATTCGTTTCTTGATCTCCATAAGCAAAAAGATAAAGGACGACACTCAAGAAAGGAATTCCTAAAAGAAACAAGATTTGCAATGGTCGATTTCTCCAAAGAACCAACCGTTCTCTAACGATCCAAAAGATATCTCTCATTAGAATACCTCCCTTTTATCTAAAATGACGACTGACGACATGAGTAAAACAAACATTAACCCAAAATTTCCATAGATACCTAACCCTTGTAAGGAATTGTTGGTCCACAAACTTTCTCTTACAGATGCTAAAACCCAACCTAATGGTGACAATCCCATCATTGTTTCATTCGTTGGAAAATAGGCACCACCTAAAAATCCAGTGAGTTGAATAAATATCTGGGTAATGCCAGAACCAATTCTTTTTTCATCACGGTCTCCAATGGTTTCTAAAAATAAACCGAGTGCGAGAAAACTGCCCATAAGTGCGATTAAGTTTAGGTAAGAAAAGCCAAATCTTAAATACCATGGAACATCAAATAAAAATTGAGAGATGAGCATCAAGACCAACACTACCAACATGCCAAATATGAAGTGTCCAGAAAATGTCGAAAAAATGATTGTTTTACGGCTAAGTGGCGTGACTAATTCTCTTTGCACCGTTCCATGCTGTCGTGCTTCTCGAAACATGCTCAGACCAATTTCAGAAAAATATAAAACAAATAGACTAATCATAGCAATCGCATAGTATTGGTAGGAAGATGCGCTTTCTCGTTGATTTTCTTGATCGACGACAATCGCCTCTGTAAACTGCTCTGCTGAAACTAGGCCAGTAGTTGGTGGCAAGTGCTGTTCCATAATGAAACTTTGTCGTTTGATTTCCTGTACGATTTCTACTAGATAGCTTTGTAGGATTGTTTTTTCTACATTGGTCAATTCCCGACTCTGCACTTCGATGCGATCGGAAAAATGTAAGTAAGCATCAGCTTCTTGTTGTCTTATATTCGCTAATCCTTCCTTTTCATTTGTCACTTCTTCAAAATGAATAGCACCTTCTGCAAAAGAACTTACTTGTTGGAATATTTCACGAACTTCTTGATCGTCTACCTGATATAGTACCGTCAATGGCTCCATATCAGAGGTTATGTCATTATTGAATACACCTTGGAGGACGGCCCCTAGAATAAACATCAACGTGATCGGAAAAGCGAGATAATAAATGTAATTGGATTTTTCACGAAAATTTTGTATCAGGGTCCGGATAATTATTCTTTCATTCATACTCACTCCTCCTAATCACGTAGATTACGTCCAGTCAAACTAAGAAAAACTGTTTCTAAATCTGGAGCTTGTTGCAGTACATCGACTACGCTAACTTCTTGCTTGATCAGTATCATTAATATTTGATTCAACAATTTGCTCTCAAGCACCGTCACGATCTGTACTTGCTGTTTGTCGAGTGAAACATTGATGATCCCGTTAATATTATTGATTTCTTCTAAATCCAGTGCCTCTGGATTCTCCACAGTGATTTGCAGATTGATTTTATCCGTGACGAGATTCACCAATTCTTCTTCACTACCGATAGCAATCACTTGACCTTTATCAATAATGACGATTTCATCCGCCAAACGTGCGACTTCTTCCATATAGTGACTCGTATAGATGATCGTCGTACCGTTTTCTTTCATTTTTTCAATGGCATCTAAAATATAATTTCTAGATTGTGGATCGATCCCCACTGTCGGTTCATCCATGATCAGTAAAGCAGGTTGATGGGCAATCGCCATTGCAATATTCAATCGTCGTTGCATTCCTCCAGAAAAAGCACTCGGTCGCTCTTTTCTTCGTTCATACAAATCAACCGTTCTCAATGCCTTTTCTACATTCTTTTTTAGTTCTTCCCCTCTGAGTCCATATAGCCCACAAAAAAAGCGGACATTTTCTTCAGCAGACAAATCATAATAAATCGCTAACTCTTGCGGAACAACGCCTAATTTTCGCCTAAGTTCTCTTTTTCGCTCGCTCATCTCTTCTGAAAACAACTGAACCGTTCCAGATGTCTTATTCAATAAACCAGTAATCATATTGATAACGGTTGACTTTCCTGCTCCATTTGGACCTAGTAACCCTAAAATCGTTCCTTCTGGTACTTCAAATGACACACCATCCACAGCAATTTTCTGTCCAAATTTTTTTGTCAATTTTTGCACACTGAGTATATTCATTCAATCACTCCTTTTCTTTATTTTATAAAAAAAAGAGAAACTGTAATAGTACAGTTTCTCATGATTTACGAATTAGAAATCTCATGTTCTTCATCAAAAGGTAATATCGTGGTGATGTGAAAACCATCCGTTCCATCGATCAACAATTTGCCGCTCAATACGGCTGTTCGTTCTTCCATTCCTACGATCCCCAGACCTTTACGATAGTCTATTGCACTTTTTCCATTGTTCTTCGATTCAAATCGTAAAAATTTTTGATACACATGTAAACGCACCGTAACCGTTGAAGCTTCACTATATTTCAACGTATTCGTCAAAAACTCTTTCAAATTCGCCGCTAATACTTGCCAATGAAAACGACTGATTTTATCTAAGGAACCGCTATATTGGAAATCCACGATAATCTGGTGAGTCTCGGAGAAACGTTGGAGTTCAGCCTTTACTTTATTGATGTTCAAGGTTTCATTCTTTGGTCGCTCGTCATGTAACACGTTGCGCACTTCGTTGATCGACTTTCTTAAGCGACCAGCAGATTGACTCAATAATTGATGCGCTTGTTCCGGTTGTTCTCGATTGATGACCTTTGCCGCCTCTATTTGGATCAAGCAACTCGTTAAGTCGTGCCCAAGATGGTCATGGATTTCATGAATGATCCGTTGTCTTTCTACTGACGTTGCTTCTTTTTGCATCGCTTCAGCATTCAAAGTGCTTTGTGCAAAGAGTTTTGATAATTTGTTTCGTTCAATCCGTAAAAAATCGGAAGAAGTAGTTAACTCTTCTTGTTGTTTCATCATTTTTTCCGCAGACCAAACGATACTGATCATCCCACTTACCCACAGTACAAAGAGAAAATAAAGTGAATCAGAGAGAAAAAAGCTGCCAACACTATAATTGATCAAGGCTACGACTAAAAGTAACCATGATTTTTGGAAGCAAAAATAACCTTGCAGCAAGGAAAGTGACAATAGAAAAATCGCTTGTTCGACAAAAATCAAACTCAATAGAACACTGATCAATTGCAAAGCAACAAACCAAGGCCGATGTTTCTGAAAACTTTCGCCTAAGAAAAAAAATGTCAACCATACCATACTTAAACTAATGACAAACATCAAAATGGTAGCGGATGTTTGATAGATCATCAACCCGATCAAACCAATGATCGATAGCAAGTTGATCGATAATTTGATTGTTTGCATCTACGTCATAACCTCACCTGTGAGAACATAGATCGCTAATTGCGTACGATGATCCAAGTTCAATTTTTTTAAAATCATTGAAAGATTGTTATGGACAGTTCCTTCACTTAAAAATAGTGTTTGCGCAATCACTTTATTTGTCATTCCTTTTGCGACGAGGTAGGCTATTTCTTGCTCTCGTTCCGTCAGTAAGGAGAGATCTGCTTCTTGATCATTCTTGTTACCTAATTGTTGCGTTGCCTTCACGAGGATTTCTTTCGAAAGGATCGTTTGTCCCTGTAACACACTCTTGATTGCTTGGATCACCGCTTCAGGAGGAGTTGTTTTCAGCAAGTAACCACTTGCACCGTTGCGTATCCCTTCCTCTATGTAACGATCTTCATCAAACGTAGTTAAAATGATGACAGGTATCTGATATTCTTCCGTAATCTGTTGCGTAGCAGTGACGCCATCCATTCCCGGCATTCGGACATCCATCAATACAAGATCGACTTGATTTTTTTCGCAAAAAGCAATAGCTGAACGCCCATCATGACAAATACCCACTACTTGAAAATCGTTTGTACTTTCTAAAATGATTTTTAAGCCGCTTGTAATCAGTGCACTATCATCTACTAATAAAATGTTTGTCATAGTGATTCTCCATTTTTTATTTTGAGCAAGTAGGAGTAACAAGCAATCAAATCAAAAAGTGTTGGCTTCTACTTACAAAGTAGTCTTTGCATGTGTTATCTTTTTTTGATGAGTTCATTTCTTTTGCCTCTCGTACTTGATCTTTTCTTATAGTATACTCGAAAGAATCAGCAAATAGAAGTTTGAGCCCGTAGGCGACGATTGTCTGTCGAATGACTACTCACTGATCTTCCCTATTCTTTTTTAATCAACGAAAAAAAGATTGAGACAATCATGTTAGTTCTCAGAAATAGTCCAAAACCTAAAAATCCGAAAAACAAATTCTAGATTCATAGAAATATTTCTTGACACTATACACAATTAGCTCAATCTTTATGTCACCACTTAATTATTTTTCTTACGCTTCAGCCAGCTAGCTAAAGCTGTACCTACCGAGCCAAAACCAAGTAATGCGAATGTACTAGCTACTTCGCCAGTTTTCGGTAGATTGCTGTCTCTGCCATTATTTTTTGTTGATGCAACATTTGTCGCTACACTGCCACTACCACCATTTGGAGTCGTGCCGGTTTGATTGTTGCCTGACTGATTGTTGCCAGAAGGAGCGCTGATGTTATTCCCACCATTTCCAGTATTCCCAGTGCCTCCCGACTGTGCTGTAGTAAGCATAATGGGTTCAGACTCTTCCCCTGCTAAAAAGTTGTCGCTCTCATCTGAAATTGCAGTGATCCAATAGGTAGTGTTGGCACTTAATCCTACAAAAACCCCATCTACCGCTGCTACACCATCCGCATAAGCTACTACTCGTGCAAGCGGAGTGGCTTGTGGATCTGTGTCGTAAATCAGGTAGGTCACATCTTGCAGCAATTCTTCCGCATGGTCATGGTACCAGTGCTCGCCTGGTGTATTTGGGGTGTCGTCATGGTGTAGAAGTGCAGTATCCGCAATCGTGATCACTTCATGGGTATTGTTTTGTTTTGCTAATTCCTCATCTATTCTCAGAAATGCACCGGCTGCTTTCGTGATTGCTTCGACATCAAAGAGATCTGTGACCAGATACTCATGATTCCCAATAGTCGGTAAGCCGGTAACCTCATAGTTGGAAAGGTTAACCGTGCCCCAATCAATGGTCCAGTTCGCTCCTTCGATCGTATTCGTTCCAGCAGCACTATTCGTATATTGGAAGCTTGCTTATTGCCAAATCACCTCATCTCCAGGTGCCACCCCAGTTAACGTCGGCATATCGAAATGATCAATTTCAGTCGTTCCATTGAATGAACGAGCAAAAACTGTCCCTTTTTCTAGAATGATCTCAGCCGGAGTCACTTCAATCATTGCTTTATTCCAATTCTGTCCAGGTTCTAATGTAGTGATACGACTAATTGGTGTAGCAGTCACTTCATAAATCCCAACACTAGAAATTTCCAAGATCAAATCCATACCATCGGCTGAAATGCTTACCCCATCCGCATCTGTCTCAAAAAGATAATCATTTGGATTTCCACCTCGTCCGAATAAAGAAAAGACATCAGTAAGTGGAATCTTTGTTTCTGCTCCACCATATGGCACTTGAAGCGTTTCTCCTAACGCATTGATCGGTAAAGTATCCATCTCGTTACCTAGTCCTAGCTTCAGATAATTTGTCGCAGTATCCCACACCCAAGTACTACCGAAATCCCAACCATTAGATTCATAAGTCGCTTGCGTGCGCAATTCAATGACATCTTTGATCACTTGACCACTAACTGGAACCCCGCCGTATAAAGCTTCAGAGTTATTATAGTAGTAATTATTGATATTCGTTCCACCTAAACCGAAATGATCGACATCGGATTCTCCAGTGACATCCCCCATCCCATAACTGTTTTTGATTGTTAAAGAGCCGGCATTACCGACAAAACCGCCAACAGCTTCAATGCCAGTTACATGTCCTGTACTATAGTTGCGTGCTACTTCAATCGCATATGGATGAATGGCCACGAACGTTTGTTCTCCAAATAACATCGCCTGTCGCATAGGAATCGACTACTGTACTGTAGAAGTCGTGTCCACCAATCAAACCTCCCACGTTTTCACTTTCCGGGCTGTCAATGTTCCCAGTAGCATACGAGCGGCTGACTTTACCCCAGCTATTCAGACCAATTAGTCCTCCAGTATTGGTTGTATTCGCTGTGACATTTCCTGTGGCATAACTATCTACAACTGTATTTCCATTTACTCCGATCAGCCCCCCAACAGCTTGAGGATACATGTAAGGATTGGCATTAACTGTTATCGTTGCTGAAGAAGATGAGCGCGCAATCGTAGTACCTGCGACAGTATTCGCCATATAACCAACTAGTCCACCAATGTTATTCCCACTTGCTTCAATACTTCCACCAATAACAGTAGAATCAGTGACGGTCGTTGGTCCTTTAGATAGGTCATTGATTTGACCAATCAATCCCCCAACATTATTTCCGTAGAGCCCTCCCACAACCCGAGGATTTTCTAATGTGATGTCGGAAATCTTTGCACCGTCTGTCACACCGAAGAACCCACGATTATGCAGATCCCCAAGTTGTACCCCAGTATTCACTATCATATTACGGATCACTGTTCCAGGTTCAGCTGTAAAACTTCCAGTAAATTTTGTTGCTAAAGTTGTCCCATATCCAACAGGTATCCAATCTGAAGTGAGTGTAATATCATTCATCAATTGGTAATGCGCCGCGAGATCATTTCGCATTTCATTCAATTCAGCTTCAGTGGTGATTTGGAAGGGCGAGGTGAGAGAACCATCACCTGCTCCAGAAAAGTACGATTCAATGATCGTTTCGTTTTGCGCTTCCATTTCTTCCATCACTGTCTGTTGCACTTCAACCAGTTGATCGGTTGTCTCGAGTGTTACATGGTCGTCTTCTTCAGTTACCACCACATGACGATCATCCTCCAGAACCACGACTTCCTCGGAAGACACTTTTTCATTTATGATTTCATCATCAAAGCTTTCTTTTTCTTCGTCTATTGGCTCTTCTTCAATAACTGTATGTCTTACTGGATCAATATCTTCTAGAACGTTTGCAAAAGTCGGTACTGTTTGCGTTAACACCATTGAACTTAAAAATATATTTGCAATAAGTTTTTTCTTGTTCAGTTTAATCATAAATATGTCAGCCCTTCGCTCTCTAACCATATTTTAATTTATATACAAATTATCTCATAAAAAATTTGATAAATGAACTTTTTTTTACTATCTAAGCAGCACCTATAATTAGAGAACTCCAATTATATTATAACTAAATATTTTTTTATTTATGATATGAAAGTTCATGTTTACTTCATGAAACTTCTTGTTATTACTTTTTTACCAATAAGGAAACACAAGATATTAAAACATTGTTATGCAAAAAAAATCTTTTTTATTTTCCACTAAAATAAAAGTATGTCCCTCTCTGAATCGAGAGAACTTTCAATATCTTCTTAACGGCTTCCAGTTTAATTATTAATTTGTCGATCTCTTACTTCGTTTCATAGAATGATAATTATAATGTTTCCTAAAAATAGAAAAAACAACCGCCAACTTGCACATTGTAAATTTTACTCCTCATAAAATGATAAGGTTAATCATTGTTAATTCAGGCAATCAAAAGCGAAGGTGTCCGATAACCACCATGAATGATGATTCGATCAATCATAAAACAAATATTTTTTTGTTATTTTATTTTGATAGTATTTTCGGATCTTTTAACTGACAAAAAAAAGAAAAAAAGAAAAACAACCAGAAAATACACGGATGTATTTTCTGATTGCTTTCTTTTTCTTAGCAATTGATTTACGCAGATACAGATAAACAACTAACTATTTTTTAGATATTCAAAATATGAGCCCATTGAAAAGGACGTAATCGCTTAAATTGATAGTGTCATTTTTCTAACTCTAAGTAACTGACCTTTTTGTCTTGATATGAAACAATCCAAACAATGATAGCTTTCGGTATGTTTACCGTTGCTTTAGTTGGTTTGGGTGTTACGATGCTGAAAAATGACAAAGAGAAGTAACCGTCACTTTAGCGAGCCGATGGTTTACTTCTCTTTGAGTTAACTATTACACTTGCCACTAGTTTTTAGCGGTGCTGTCAAAAGGGAACTGTTGACGCAGTTCCTTTTTTCGTTTTTATTATAGCACAACTCCAGCTTCTTCTTCAATTCTGATTCCTGATTCAATGTATTTTAAGTGAACATACAAATTTTTCAAAAAAACATCCGTGTTTATCTAAAGTTCAAGGACTCTATCTAGGGCGATATGCTATACTTTTTGGGACAGTAAAGTTGAATGACGGTGGCGACTTCAAAAAGGTGGTGGTGCTTATGGAGATAAGTACTGAAATCGAAGAAAGGAGAAGCCTTTTGTCTGTTGAAACAGCGTTAGGGCTAATGATCAGTTTCGGTTCATTTACCGCTACTTTGATCTTTGGCATCCTAGCCTTGACCAACAAAAATGACAAAAAGAAATAGCCGTCACTTTTTCCCGGAGACGACTATTTCCAACTTAGAATAAAATTCTGTCACCGGGTTTAGCGGTGCTGTCAAAAGGGAACTGTTGACGCAGTTCCTTTTTTCGTTTTTATTATAGCACAACTTCGGCTTCTTCTTCAATTCTGATTGATATATAAGAAGGATTTATGGAGACAACTAATTGGCTGGACCAATAGATTCCGACTTAAAAAATGATTACTCAAAATTTATGACAAGCTTTTTATCCAATCCTTGTGCTAGTTCGATCACTAACTCAATACTAGGATTCATTTCACCTGTTTCAACTCGTGAAATGGTTGATTGAGGTTTCCCAATTTTTTGCGCTAATTGTTTTTGTGTTAATCCAGCACTTTTCCTTAATTCTGCTAGTTTTAACGCAACATCTAATTTATCTTCTTCAATTTCCATTAGATGCACAAATTCTTCACTTTTTTCCGCTCTTTTTTTTATATAATTTTGTACTTGACTCATCATATCCACCTCTCGTTCTTACTTACAAAATTGTCTCGCAACTTTCTACCTTTTTCTAACTCTCGTCTGGAAAGCTTATTTGCTTTCTTTCGAAACCCATGAGTAATAAAATATTCATTCCCTTTTCTTTGAAAATATATCCCTCTTAAAGCATTACTACTTATACTTGCTCGCACTTCATGTAGATTGCTCTCCAGTTTTTTTACCCACTTTTGCCGCATGGCTGTATGTATATCTGTTTTTTCAATTTTATCAATGATTGATAAAATTTTTGCAGCCTCCTTGTCACTCAATGAATCAAGGAAACTTTCAAAATCATCGTCCCACTTAAATTTAGGATGATTCAACTTATTTCCTTGTAATCATATCATTATATAGCGAATTAGCTATATTTTTCTACTATTTGTTAAAAACTTTTTTCTTTAGGCAAATCAAAATTGCATGTTTATTTTTCCCTTCTTTTCATGGTTGATTTATCCTTTACACAATCAATTACGCTAATTAAAGACTATTATTTTAATCTATATTGCTATCCTTAAATCAAAACAAAAAAAAAACGCCTAAAAAGGCGCTTTTGGTAGAAATTTGAAAAACTGAGCTTCTAAAAGTACGAAAACAAAGTTTTTTGATCCTTGAGTTTTACCATCATTTCCGATACATCTTAAACTCTAAGAATAAATCATTATAGATTCCTAAGTATTCTGAACCGAGATTTTCGTAAACTTCAAGATGCGAAATCGTTTCATCAGATGGATAAAATTGTTCATCTTCGGAGATTTCCTTTGGTAACAATGCTTTGGCTGCTTTATTTGGTGTAGAGTAGCCGATATATTCTGCATTTTGAGCGGCATTCTCCGGATCGAGCATGAAGTTGATAAAATCATAGGCGCCTTCTTGGTTTTTAGCTGTTTTTGGCATGACGATGTTATCAAACCAAAGATTTGAGCCTTCTGTTGGGATCACATAATGTAAATGTTCATTTTCATACATCATATCTGCTGCTTCACCTGAGAAAGTCACAGCTGCTGATGCCTCTTCGTTGATCATATACATTTTGATCTCATCTGCAACGATTGCTTTGACATTTGGCGTCATTTTATTCAATTTTTGTGCTGCTTCGTTCAGTTCGGTCATGTCTTTGCTGTTCAAAGAATACCCTAAACTATTCAAAGATAAGCCCATCACTTCTCTTGCTCCATCAATCAACATCAAGCTGTCTTTTAATTCTGGTTTCCAAAGGTCATCCCAATGCTTGATTTCTTCTTCGTCGAACACTTTATCGTTATACACGATACCCAGTGTTCCCCAGAAATAAGGAATCGAATATTTATTATCAGGATCGAAATCCAAATCCAAGAAGCGATCATCGATATTGTTCAGGCCTTTGATCTTACTATGATCTAAAGGCATGACAAGTTTTTCTTCAATCATTTTTTGGATCATGTATTCACTAGGAATAGCAATATCATAATTGGTTCCGCCCTGTTGGATCTTGGTAAACATGGCTTCATTCGAGTCAAATGTTTCGTAATTGACTTTATAACCGGATTCTTGTTCAAACTTCGTGATCAAACTAGGATCGATGTAGTCTCCCCAGTTATAAATGGTCACGATTTTCGCTCCACTCATTCCGCTCGCTTTTTCTAATTGTCTAACACTGACAAGCAATACACCAATGATCAAGATAATACCGATCAGCAAAGATTGTAATTTTTTCATCGTAAACGAGCCACCTCCTCACGGTTGCGGCGATTTTTTTTCAATCGTTTTGGTCGGTTTTCTTTACTGATAAAGTAGTAGCCGATCACTAACACCATCGAGAACAGGAAGACAAGTGCGCTCAACGCATTGATCTCTAAGCTGATTCCTTGTCGTGCTCTTGAATAGATCTCAACGGATAAAGTAGTAAAGCCGTTTCCTGTTACAAAGAAAGTGACCGCAAAATCATCTAAAGAGTATGTGAACGCCATGAAATAACCGGCAATGATTCCTGGAGATAAAAACGGTAAAATGATATTTTTTACGACTTGGAAATTATTCGCTCCTAAATCTCTCGCAGCATCCACCATCGAATCGTTCATTTCTTGCAATTTTGGTAAGACCATTAAAACAACGATAGGGATACTAAAAGCGATATGGGAAAGCAAGACACTCTGAAAGCCTAACCCAAAGCCGATTAGCGTAAAGAAAATCAAAAAACTCGCACCGATGATCACATCGGGAGAAACAAGTAAAATATTGTTCATGCTCAATAGCGCCGTTCGTGCTTGACGTTTTTTCGTGTAATAGATCCCCATCGCGCCAAATGTCCCGATGATCGTTGCAATCAAAGCCGATAAGAACGCCAGCATAAATGTATTCAATACGATGATGATCAGTCGTGTATCCTCAAATACCGCTTGATAATTCTCCCAAGTAAAGCCGGTAAAGCTGTTCATCGTTCCGCCTTCATTGAAGGAATAAAAAATCAAATAAAAAATCGGTAAATACAATAATAGAAAGACAACTGTTAGATAGAGATACGACCATTTGAATTTTTTTCTCATGAGCGACCTCCTTTTTTCTTCTCACCAGTTAGTAACATCACAACGAACATAGCGATGATCAAAATCACGCCGATCGTTGAACCCATGCCCCAATTTTGCGTCACTAAGAAATGCTGTTCGATCGCTGTACCTAGCGTGATCACTCGATTTCCACCAATCAAACGTGTCAACATAAAAAGTGATAGTGAGGGAATGAAAACTGCTTGTACCCCACTTTTCACGCCGTTCAATGACAAAGGAAAAATCACTCGGCGAAATGTTTCAAAATTACTTGCTCCTAGATCTTTACTAGCACTCAATAATGAAGGATTCATTTCTTCTAAAGCATTAAAAATCGGCATGATCATGAAAGGAATCTCGATATATGTCGCTACGAATAAGAAGCTAAAATCAGTAAATAAAATCTGTTGTGGGCCAATGCCGACAAACTCGAAAAAGTGGTTGACACTTCCATGGATACTGAAAATCCCGATAAAGGCATATGCCTTCAACAATAAATTGACCCATGTCGGTAAAATGATCAACATCAACCATAATTGCTTATGTTTCAATTTCGTTAAAAAATAAGCTGTTGGATAGCTGATCAACAATGTGAATAATGTAATCAAGAACGCATACCATACCGAATTGATCGTCATGGCGATGTAAGTTCCTGAAGTAAAGTACGCAGCATAATTGCTTAATGTAAACTGACCACTCATATCAAAAAAAGATTGATAGATGATCATCAAAACAGGCGCAATCACAAATAATCCAAGCCACAAAACATAAGGGATGGAATAGATCCTACGCATTGTTCTCATATTCTCTCCCCCTATTCTTCGTAGCTTTCCAAACGTGCATCGAAGTCTTCTTCTGACTCATTGAAACGCATAACGTGGATGTCTTCTGGTTCAAAGGCTAAGCCGACTTGACTCCCTTCGCGCGCTTTTTTCGTTGAGTGGACCATCCATTCATTTTGTTGCTCATCATAGCAAATGATCTCATAATGGACACCACGAAATAGCTGAGTGTCAACTGTCACGACTAATTTCCCTTTATCCGGTGTGGTGATCGTTAAATCCTCTGGACGAAGTACGACTTCAACTGGTTCATTGACGCGCATCCCACCATCGACACACTCAAATTGTTTGCCAACAAACTCAACCAAGTTATCTTCAATCATCACGCCATTGACGATATTGCTTTCACCAACAAAATCTGCCACAAAATGATTGATTGGTTCATCATAAATATCCACAGGAGTACCACTTTGGACGATTTTCCCTTTGTTCATCACAAAAATCTCATCACTCATTGCTAACGCTTCTTCTTGATCATGCGTCACAAAAATAAAGGTGATCCCTAAACGTTGTTGTAGTTCGCGCAACTCATATTGCATATCAGTACGTAACTTTAGATCCAAGGCTGATAACGGTTCATCCAATAACAAGACTTTCGGCTCATTGACGATAGCTCGCGCGATGGCCACCCGTTGGCGTTGTCCCCCTGACATCTCGCTGATCTCCCGCGTTTCATATCCAGGTAATTGCACCATACGTAATGCGTCTTTGACTTTTTTTTCGATTTCTGATTTAGGCATTTTTTTGATTTTCAATCCAAATGCAACATTATCAAATACATTCATATGAGGAAATAAGGCGTAATCTTGGAAAACCGTATTGACTTGGCGCTTATTTGCCGGTAGATCGTTTAGGCGCTTTCCTTCAAAATAAATATCTCCTTCGGTTGCTTCCGTAAATCCTGCAATGATTCGTAAAATCGTTGTTTTCCCACAACCAGAAGGCCCCAACAATGTATAAAATTTCCCTTGTTCGATCTCAAAACTGACATTCTTCAAAATTGTTTCATCATCATAGCTTTTTACGACCTGATCGAATGATATGATTGGTTTTCCCACTTTTTCTGCCCCCTATATTACAAGTATGATTCGGTTGCGACGATCAATACCTTAGTTTGTTTGTTTTGATGATTGCGTAATTGATGATGTGTCGTTGCCTGATAGTACATCGATTGACCTTTTTTTGCTACATACTCTCGCTCACCCAAGCTTAGCGCGATCTCCCCTTCTAAGACAAAGATAAATGTCTCTGAGAGTGAAGGTTCAAAGGTTTTATATTCACCAGCTGTATCGAATGTCAATAAAACTGGTTCCATTTCTTTTTCGTTGGAATCTGTCACTAACCATTCCAGTTCATAACCATTTTCCTCATCATAATAGACCGTTCGATCTTCTTTCGTATAAACGATTTGAAGGTTAGGTGTTTCTTGATGAAAAAAAGCTTCTGGGGTAACTCCTAATACTTCAAGGATTGAGAAAAATGTTTCCATCGATGGCGAACTTAAATCCCGCTCAAGTTGTGAGATATAGCCCTTTGATAAATCTGTCCGCTCCCCTAATTCTTCTTGTGTCAAGTTTTTTTGGATACGCAGATTTCGTAACTTCTCACCAATTTCCATTTGTCACTGTCCCCCTATGCGAAGTTTTCTAATAGTAAACTCCAAGTTTACTACCACCTGTATTAGTATACAAATTTCCGCTGAAAAAACAACCCTTTTGCTTGAATTTCTTTTGTACTTTTTCGGTTATCTCGACTTTTTTTTAGAAGAAATTAATCAGCAAACTACTAGAAAATGAAACGCTTTATGGTATGATTAAGGAAAATTTCGAAAGGAGTATCTTCTATCTAATGAATACATTCAAACAGTTTCAAGTAAACAACGAGCCTACTTTTCATACAAGCATCGTTGACAAAGAATTTCCTGAGCTGACTAATAATGAAGTTTGGGTAAAAATCGCTTACTCAGATGTCAATTATAAAGATGCGTTAGCTTGTAGTGAACATGGCCAAGTGATTCGTCATTATCCAATGACTCCCGGAATTGATTTTTCTGGTGTCGTCATGAAAAGCTTGGACAAACGATTTCAACCAGGAGATCAAGTTCTAGCAACCGGCTATGGGTTGGGTGTTAGTCAACCTGGTGGCTATAGCGATTACCAGAAAGTAACTGGAGATTGGCTCATCCCTCTTCCAGAAACGATGACCCTACGTCAGGCAATGGTTTTAGGCACCGCTGGTTTGACTGCTGCACTTTGCGTGAATGCTTTACTTACCCAAGGAATGAAAGCAGAGGACAAAGTGATCGTCACTGGTGCCTCTGGCGGAGTTGGTAGTGTGGCAATTGCCATGTTGCATAAAATGGGCTTTCAGCAAATCACCGCATTTTCTCGTAAAGAAGAAGCAAAGACTTGGCTACAGAAACTAGGGGCGACTCAAGTCGTTCATCCAGAAGCCTTTCTACCAGAAAAAAATAAACCGTTAGATAAACAACAAGTCGATTATGTGATCGATACTGTTGGGGGCGAACAGCTCACACGATTATTGCCTTTGATTGCTTATGATGGCGCAGCTGCTCTCTGTGGCAATGCGGGGGGCATCAAATTGACAACAACAGTGTTACCTTTTATTTTACGTAATATCCAGTTGATCGGTATCGATTCAGTCAATGTCCCACATGAGAAACGCTTGAATATCTGGCAACAACTAGCAGACCTATCTGTAACAGATCATTTAGTCGTCAATGAGATCACCTTAGATCAATTGGAAGAAACGACCCAAAAAATCCTTGATGGGACACACCAAGGAAGAACACTTGTCACTGTAGGTGAAACAATATGAAGGTATTGATCACAGCCGGTGGCACAAGCGAACGAATCGACCAAGTCCGCTCGATCACAAACCATTCGACTGGACGATTAGGTCAAGCCATCGCAGAAGTCTTTCTGGCTCACGAGACGGTGAGAATCGACTACGTGACGACACGTTCTGCTGTAAAGCCTACTGCTTCTGAGCATTTGAAGATCCATCTCATCGAATCTACTCAAGACTTATTGACTACATTAGAACGATTGATGCAAGAAAATACCTATGATGCCATTATCCATAGCATGGCAGTTAGTGATTTCACACCGGCTTTCAGTCTTTCTGAACAACAGTTTGCTGAGCGCTTGAGTAAAGAGGCATTGACCCCTGATTCACTGCCGGCATGGTTTGCAGAAACAGAACGAACCGCTAGTAAAGAAGCCAAGATTTCATCTGATACGGACTATCTCTTTTTGACATTGAAGAAAACACCAAAGATTATTCGTTCTTTACGCCAATGGCAACCAAATGCTGTCATCGTTGGTTTTAAATTATTAGTCGATGTCTCGAAAGAACACTTATTGGAAGTAGCTAAAAATAGCTTGATCACCAATCAAACCGACTATATTTTAGCAAATGACTTGACCCAAGTCAGTGAAACACAACATCATGGATACTTATTATCAAAAAATGGAGAGGTCATAGAAGCCGATACCAAGCAAGAGATTGCAAAATGTATCGTCACTGCGATTTTAAAATAAGGAGGAATTCACGATGAAAAAAATCCTATTAGGCGTATCGGGCAGTATCTCTGCTTATAAAAGTGCAGATATCACAAATCAACTAGTCAAACTCGGTTATCAAGTCGATGTCATCATGACAAAAAGTAGTACCAAATTTATTACACCTTTAACATTGCAATCCCTTTCAAAACGTGCTGTCCATACAGACGTTATGCAAGAAAACGATCCTTCAGTGATCAACCATATCGAGCTAGCCAAACAAGCAGACTTGTTTTTGATTGCACCAGCCACTGCAAATATTATCGGCAAGTTAGCGAATGGTCTAGCGGATGATCTCTTATCGACTGTTGCCATGGCACTTTTACCGGAAACACCAAAATTGATTGCACCGGCGATGAATACTAATATGTACCAACATCCGATCAATCAAAGAAATTTAATGACGCTAAAAGAAATCGGTTATCAAGAGATTGAACCTAGAGAATCCCTCTTAGCTTGTGGCGATTACGGAAAAGGTGCTTTAGCGGATAACCAAATCATTATCGACCAAGTCACACTTCTGCTGAAGCAGAGGTCGGTCTAGTATTTAAGGAGTTATGATGAAAAATACCAAAAACTTTACTTTAACTGCTATGTTTTTAGCAATTATGATCTTACTCGCTGTCACGCCTCTCGGATTTATTCCGATTGGGCCGATCAACGCAACAACGATGCATATCCCTGTCATCGTCGCTTCAATTATTTTAGGTCCTCGGCTAGGTGCCTTTCTCGGTGGTACATTTGGTTTGATCAGTCTGATTCGCAGTACGTTCATACCAACACCGTTGTCTTTTGTTTTCTCACCGTTTATTCCGGTGATCGGCACAGATCAAGGAAGCTGGAAAGCCTTGATCATTGCCTTGATACCTAGAATCCTGATCGGTGTTGTTCCTTATTTCGTGTATAAAGGAATACAGCGATTGACAAAAAACAAAGTTAGTCCGCTCTCATTGTTTCTCGCAGGGATCGCTGGTTCTCTGACCAATACGATCTTAGTGATGAACTTGATCTATTTTCTATTCCAACAAGATTATGCACAGGTTCTTGGGACAAATATCAATGCAGTCTATTCAGCAGTTTTAGCGGTCATCTTTACTAGTGGCGTACCAGAAGCAATCGTCGCTGGTTTAGTCACAGCTGCGGTATCTACCGTTTTACTACGAATGATTCGTTAATGATCGGATTAAAAAACCAAAAAAGAGTGATGCGGTATGTTAGCTCTTTTTTGGTTTTTTTGTTGATAAGTGTTTAGTCCTGAATTTTTTATCTTTTGGTGTTACCATGATTGATACATATATGTAGCGAAAGGATGAAGAAAATGAATATTTTTGTAGTAGGAGCAAACGGACAAATTGGGCGTCATTTGATCCAAAAACTCGGAACAACCGAACATCAAGTTTACGCGGGTGTGCGAGATGTTGCCAACCAAGCGATTTATGATGAAGAAAATATCGCTTATGTTCCCTTTGATTTAACTTGGTCTTCAGAAAAAATGGCGGAAGCCTTTCAAGAGAGTGAACTCGTCATCTTTGCTGCTGGTTCTCAAGGACAAAATCTTTTACAAGTTGATTTAGACGGCGCAATCAAAACAATGATTGCAGCAGAGCAAGCAAATATCTCTCGTTATTTGATGATCAGTGCAGCTTTTGCGGATAACCGTGAGAAATGGCCTGAGTCAATGACTGATTATTATATTACCAAATATTATGCAGACGAATGGTTGAAAAATCAGACATCATTAGATTATGTCATACTACAACCTGTAGCTTTGACGAACGACGAGGAGGTCACTTCGATCCAATTGACCAAACCAGACGAAAAACCAGCTCAATCGATTACAAGAAAAACGGTAGCAGAAGTTTTAGCAGCGTTAGTGGATCAACCAAACATTTCAAAAACAACTGTCGTTCTATCTGAAGGATCGGATACAGTATCGGATGCCATTAAACAACTTGTTGAGGAGGCTTAATCATGCGTGGAATCTCTATGAAACATCCCGGTTCAGCAGACGTTTTGACTGAAGTGGATGTCCCTAGACCTATTCCAAAAGCTGGGGAGTTATTGTTAAAAGTCCACACCGCTGCGGTCAATCGTACGGATATCATGCGTCGCGAAAATACTGCACTTCAAGCGCCTTACCCGATCTTAGGTGTAGAGGTTGCTGGTGAAGTCATTGAAAACGCAAGTGACCGTTCTGAGTTTTCAACTGGAACGAGAGTCTATGGTCTAGTGAATTTAGGTGGCTATGCAGAATATGCCGTAATCCCAGCAGATCGAGCAATCCTCTTGCCCGATTCCCTTGACTACGTATCAGCCGCTGGTATCGCTGAAGTTTTCTTGACTGCCTATCAAACCTTGTATTGGTTAGGAAAACTCCAAAAAAATGAGACTGTCTTGATCCATGCTGGTGCAAGTGGCGTTGGTACAGCAGCGATCCAATTAGCCAAACAATATTCGCAAGCACGCATCATCGTTACCGCAGGTTCAGCTGAAAAGTTAGCCTTTTGCCAAGAATTAGGCGCAGATGAAGTAATCAACTATAAAACGCAAGATTTCGCGGAGGAAGTAAAAAAGATAACTGATGGGCATGGCGTTGATGTCATCTTAGATTTCATCGGTGCTTCTTATTGGGAAAAAAATCTGGCATCGATTGCTGTAGATGGTCGCTGGGTCTTGATTGGCACACTAGGAGGCACAACAGTCGAGTCTCTTGATTTAAGCGTTTTGCTGCAAAAAAGAATCCAATTGATTGGTACGCTATTGACACCAAGAAGTGATGAATACAAAGCAAAACTGACTCAAGAGTTTATGAAAAACATCGATCCTTATTTTGAAACCGGAGTGATCCGTCCAATCATTGATCGAACCTTTCCATTATCAGAAGCAAAAGAAGCCCATGAATATATGGAAGCCAACAAAAACGTTGGAAAAATCATTTTGACAGTCAGTGAAACTTAAAAAGAGAACCTAGGGCATGCGCCTTAGGTTCTCTTTTTATATCATTTCTATTATTGTGCAGAGACAAATTTTGCTGCTTGTTGTCCTGCTTGACGTCCAAAAATAATGATTTCCGCTACAGAGTTTCCGCCGATGCGGTTTTCACCGTGTAAGCCACCAGTGACTTCACCTGCTGCGTAAAGTCCAGTGATCGGTTGTCCGTCTTTATCCACAACTTCTGTGTTCGTATTGATTTTGATTCCACCCATCGTATAGTGGATACCAGGTGCGATTTTGATCGCATAGTAGTTTGGTTTAGACAGATCATGCTCCATGGCTGTCGTACGACCAAATGCTGTATCGTCTTGATTGGCAACTTCTTCGTTCCAAGTTGTTACTGTTTGTGCTAATGTTTCTGCTGGTAAGTTGATTTTCTCTGCCAATTCTTCAATCGTCTCACCTGCAGTTACATAACCTTTTTCATCATAAAACTCAATTGCTGTTGCGCGATCGCGTACCCCTTGGTCAAAAATCAAATAAGCAGATTTTTCTGGCAATGCAGTGATTGCATCTGATACTTTGTCTCGTGTATTCATTTCGTTGACGAAACGCTCGCCATCTTGATCGACTAAGATCGCTCCTTCACCACGTACCACTTCTCCGATCAAGAATCCTTCATCTTGTTGAACCGTTGGATGGATCTGGATCTTATCCATATCGACCGTTTGACCGCCTAATTTTTCAATCATCTTGATACCATCGCCTGTTGATCCCACTTGATTCGTCGTTACATATCCTTCCAGATCTGGACGGTAAGTTTGGATGTATTGCTCACTCGCACCGAATCCACCAGTTGTAACAACTACAGCCTTACCAGTGATTTCTTTTGGTTCTTCCCCTTGGACTTGGACTGTTACTTGGTTAACTGTATCTCCCGTTTTTTGGATATCTGTCACTTCAGTATTTACAAAAATCGGGATTTGGCGTTCGTGGACATTTCGTAATAACCCATCGACTAAATAGCCACCAATAGCAGAACCATCAGAAGGGCGATGTGTTCGTCTTTCGCTCATTCCACCAGTGATCGTCAAGTTATCTAATTTAATGCCATTTTCATCTAACCACTCGATTGCAGCAGCCGAATGATCGACAAAATAGCGTAACATTTCTTTATCATTTGTGCCATTCGCACCTGCTAATGTTTCTTCATAAAAGGCGTCGTTCGAATCAGTGATACCTTCTTCTTCTTGGAATTTTGTTTCAGATGCGTTCATTCCACTTGAAGATTTTAATGTATTTCCACCAGCAACTGGCATTTTTTCAAAAATGACTGGATTCAAGCCTGCATCTTTTGCTTCGATTGCAGCTGCCATACCAGCTCCTCCTCCGCCGACGATGATCAAATCATATTCTTCTTTCATATCAGCTGGATTTGTGTAAGTTTGAGCAGATGCTCCGGATGATACTTCTGTTGATTCTTTTGTGGAAGAGCTACTGGATGCAGATTCTTTTTCATCAGGCGTACAGGCACCTAAGGCAAAAATTGCTGTAACTGTCAGTAACCCTTTAATTGTTTTCTTCATAGTTGTCCTCCTAAAATTTAACACTTACCCCATCATAAGTGATAGCATTCACAAATTCAACCAACAATTTACATTTTCCGTACTACTGGTATCTCACTCTTTTATAAATAACCATTAATATTCCAAATTTTTCAAGTTTTCGTTAGTAACTATCGAAAAACAGTCGAGTTTCTTGAATAAATAGTCAGGCAAAAAAAAATTTTTTTTTTGATCCAAACAGAAGATTTGGGCTTTTTTCATTAGACAAGTATAATCGATATGAAACACGAAGGAGTTCATTTATGAAATTTATCAAACATTTTTTTTCAAAAGGGAGTAAGTCTGCTGGGAAGGTCACTCATGCGATTTACATCATTTTACGTATCATTGTGGTGGTCATGCTCGTCGACCAATTGATCGACCGGAACATGGGGAATATCATGCTCTTATTATTAACTTTATTATTGTTTGAAATCCCCTATTTACTAGAAAAATTACTAAAGATCCAAATCCCTAACACACTGGAAATCATCATCTTATCCTTTATTTTCAGTGCCACTGTCTTGGGTGAATTAAGTGACTTTTATGGCTACTTTTCACTATGGGACACAGCGTTACACGCACTAAGCGGCTTCCTAGCAGGTGGTGTCGGTTTTTCTCTTGTCTATCTTTTGAACAAAAACACGAAAACAATGAATCTGACGCCATTACTAGTCGCTCTAGTCTCTTTCTGTTTTTCCATGACCGTAGGGGTTTTTTGGGAATTTATCGAATTCTCTGCGGATCAAGTCTTGCAGATGGACATGCAAAAAGATAACTATGTTGATCAGATCAACAGTGTCAAATTAAGTGAGGATGGCAACACCGTATATAAGATCAAAGATATCCAACAAACAACCGTCACATATAAAGATGAGCATGGCAAAACCAAAGAGTATGTCATGGCAGATGGGTACTTGGACATCGGGATCTTAGATACGATGAAAGATTTATTCGTCAATTTTATCGGAGCCCTTGTCTTCAGCGTTTTCGGCTATCTTTATACACGAAACGATTATCGGAAATTTACGTTCATCCGGAACTTCATCCCTAGAAAAAAAGGTGTGACCACACGGATGGATACTGCTGGAAACAAAAAAGAGTAGCTGGAGAAAAAGTAAATTTGATTTTAGTTTTTTACCTCAAGCCCAAATAACCGGCTGAACCATAAGCGATAATAGTCAGAAAAAAGGTGAAATCCACAGAAATTCAAAGAGTAATTTTTGGGGATTACACCTTATTTCTCGTGACCAAACACTTCTGTCCCACCTTTTTTTGTTTTGTAGGATCAATAGCCATGACCTTTTGAAGTTCTGTTTTTTTGTCTGTTGTAAACCAGTCACAAAAACAATGATTGACATATTTATCTAATGAATGGCCTAAATCATTCGAACGATCAGGATAAATTGCTAGATTTGGCAGAAATACCTGCTTGGAATCCTAATAAGCTATTTTACGCTGGAAATGGACAAGTAATGAACGTGAGGTTCTTTTCCATGCGAAATTTTTGTAGTATTTTAGCAAAACACCTTGCATTTTTTGGTGATTCAACTATCTCGAGTATCTAATTGACTCTTATAACTAAATCATCTGGACGATTTGTTGTTTTTTTATTAACAGGATTATACACACAAACCTCTTTCTAAGTTGACCTATTATTTCTTGATATTTAAATAACGTTGGTATATGAACTAATAACTTTAATACCTTAGTGAAGGATTTCCCACTTAGCGATCAACCTAATAATTCTCTAACATTGAAGCAATTTGAAGCGTTAGGAAAAAAATGAAATTCCTTTTTGTTTCTATCCTTAAAATCGTGTATACGGTATTCGCAAGCCAACTCCGTCAAAAATAAGCCGTGAAACCCAAAAATTTGAAGAACAATTTTCGGGTTTCACGGCTTATTTCTCGGAGCTGAATACTTCTGTCATCACCTATTTTTTAGGTGCCTTTTTTAATTTTCGATGATAAAATATCTATCACCATTTCATAATCGGGATTTTCGCTACCATCAAATTTCTCAGGGATGAACGTGAAACCTAAACTTTGATAAAGTTTGATTGCTGGATGACTCCATGTCTGTGTGTGTAAATAAATTGGACTTTGTGTCGTTATTTGCTGAAAACAATGGAGCACTTCGATCGTCAAACTTCTGGCAATCCCTTTTCCTTGATGTTCTGGCTTGACCGCTAACCAATGAAAAAGCGGATATTCTTTCTCACGAAGCTTCCACCAAGCAGTGCATGTGGCAATGCGTTCACCTTGTTCGTTGACCACAAAATACATGCGCTTTGCCAGTTCTTCTGGATAAGGGGCAAAAGCTTGGTCAAAGTAAACCAGTGCTTCCTCCACAGAGTCAAATTCACCGACTGCTGTTTCAATGATTGCCCAATCCTGCTCTGCGCCTGGTTGATACTTTTCAAAGCGATACTGCTGATTCAAGGGATAAGAAGGCAATTCTTCATTGAGTGGGCGTGTCATCCAAATCTCTGCATAGGGCAATTGCTTATCTAACATCACGCCACCTACTTTCCTTTAGCTTCTTTTTTCACCAATGATCCGTACTTCTGTTTCTAATGCGACATCAAACTTCTCTTTGATCACCTCTTGGATATGGGCAATCAACTCTGTATAATCAGTTGCTGTTGCATGGTCGATATTGACGATAAAGCCGGCATGTTTTTCCGAAATCTGTGCGCCGCCCCATTTCAAACCTTGTAAGCCTGCTTCTTGGATCAGTTGTCCTGTGAAGTGTCCTTCAGGTCGTTTGAAGACACTACCGCATGAAGGGTATTCCAATGGTTGTTTTGCTTCACGCAATTCCGTCAATTCGTCCATCCGACCTTTGATCATCTCATGATCACCAGGTGTTAATTGGAAACGAGCTTCTAAGACGATGGCCTCCATCTTCTGTAATTCACTGTGGCGATAAGAAAAGGCCATTTCTTCATTTGACAGAGTTTGGATCGTCCCATCACTTAATAATAAATCGACTTCTGCAAACACGTCTTTGATCTCCCCACCGTAAGCTCCTGCATTCATGTAGACTGCACCGCCGATACTTCCAGGAATCCCACAGGCAAATTCGAATCCTGTCAAAGATTCTGCTAAGGCTGCATACGTCGTATCGATCAGTTTCGCACCTGCTTCTGCAATCACCATCGTGCCTTCAACGCTGATTTGGTTCATCTCTGTCAACATGATGACCACGCCGCGTATCCCACCATCTTGGACGATCAAGTTACTTGCATTTCCTAATACCAACCATGGCACTTGGTTTTCTCGACAATAGTCAACTAACTGTTTGACTTCTGATTTGGTTTTGGGAAAAGCTAAAACATCTACCGGTCCACCGGTTTTGGTAAATGTATAATGACTTAACGGTTCATCAAGCAACAGATTCAACTCTGGATTTTTTTTAACGATATCTTCTTTATTCACTGAGGACTTTCCTTTCTTTTCAAACGTCCCCATCATTCTATCACGCTTAAAACAATCTTGCCAGTTTTGCTCAAAGCTGATGACGATAAAGATTATTCAACATCTCCTCACAAAGTGCATGGCTCTCATAAATGTTGGTTTGTTTTAACTTTTCATTATTTGGCGTCGGTTGTTGGATTTCTTCAAAAAATCGTTCAACCATTGGCACAAAACCACGTTTGCTCAGCGTGGTTTCCCAATCACCAAATTTCTTTATTTCCACCGTATCTGGTTTACGGATGACTAATTCTGTCAGATCACTCAATTCATAGGTTCCTTGTTTGCTCGTTACTTGATAGGTTTCAGTATTTGCACCACTTCCAAGATCCATCGTCACAATTGCCATTTGGTTCGCAGTTTCAAGTTGCAACATCGCTACTTCCATAGATCCTTCCTTTTCTCGGATATGAGAAGTTGTTTTGATCACTGGTTCGTCTAATAAATAAACAGCCGTGTCCACCAGATGCAAGAACAGATCGTAAATGACAAAAGCAGTTGTTTCTTTTGCCGCAATGCGATTTTTTTGTAACTGGATCAACCGTTTTTCTGGAATCGCTTTTAATTCTTCGACCATTGGGGCGAATCGCCGGTTGAAGCCCACCATTAAAATCACTTGATGTTGTTCTGCCAATTCTTGTAACTCTTGGATTTCTTTTAGGTCGACACTTAAAGGCTTGTCGATATAAACATGGATATTATGTTCCAAACATTTTTTAGCTAATTGAAAATGAACGCTTGTTGCCGCATGGATCATACATGCTTCGATCTCCTCTTCAATTAAGTCATCCAAAGACTCATACAAATGAGCAAATCCATAGGTTTTCTTCAGACGATCTTTCGTTACCTGATTACGTGTCGCAAAATAAAAATCAACCATTCCTTGTTTCCCTGCATATGTGGGTAAATATGCTTTTTCGGCAATGTTACCTACTCCTACTACGCCAATTTTCATGGTTTCCCTCCTGCTATCTGTTATTACTCTTATCTTACACTATTTTTAATAAAAATGAGGTACAATATAATCGCACAGACTTGATAGAAAAAGGAGCGTGTTTTTTTGAAACTGATTTCGTGGAATGTCAATGGTTTAAGAGCCATCGTCAACAAAAATTTTCTAGAAACATTTAAGGAATTTGATGCAGATTTCTTCTGTCTTCAAGAAACAAAGCTACAAGAAGGTCAAATCGACTTGGATTTACCAGGTTACCATCAATATTGGAATTATGCAGTCAAAAAAGGCTATTCAGGTACAGCGATCTTCGCCAAAGAACCTGCATTGAACGTTTCTTATGGAATGGGCATTGATGTCCATGATCAAGAAGGCCGATTGATCACGTTAGAATATCCTGAATTTTACTTAGTCACTTGCTATACACCAAATTCACAAAATGAATTGAAACGTCTCGATTACCGTTTAGAATGGGAATCTGCTTTTTATGATTATTTAGAAGAGTTGAAAAAACAAAAACCGGTAATTGTTTGTGGGGATCTAAATGTTGCCCATGAGAACATCGATTTGAAAAATTGGAAAACGAATCAAAAAAGTGCCGGTTTCTCTATCGAAGAACGAAACGCATTGTCTCATTTACTTGATAATGGTTTTGTAGATACTTTCCGTTACTTCTATCCAGAGTTAGAAGGTGTCTATTCTTGGTGGAGTTATCGTTTCAATGCTAGAAAAAACAATGCAGGTTGGCGTATCGATTATTTCTTGACGAGTGAAGATTTGACACCTCGTTTGGTTGATGCAAAAATCCATACATCGATTCTAGGTAGTGACCACTGCCCTGTCGAATTAATTATCGAATAGTTAGGATAGCAACGGAAGAAATTGGGTTGTCCCGATTTTCTTCCCTTGATTCTTCACTGGCACCATATTTACTTGATACATAGTCTGAAAAAGCTATTTCTTTTCATACAAATCTATGTTATGGTTTATTTTTTAAAGGAGGCTTATTTGAAAATGAATTTTATCGCGATGGACTTTGAAACTGCGAACCACCAATCTCATAGTGCGTGTTCCTTAGCCCTTGTCAAAGTGGAGAACAGTCAGATTGTCGATGAATTTTATACCTTGATCCAACCGGAAACGCCATTTTTCTGGCGGAACATCCAGATCCATGGTATCCGACCCGAAGATGTCCAACAGGCACCTAAATTTCCAGATGTTTGGCAGAAAATCGAAAAGTATTTCCAAAAAAACCGATTAGTCGTTGCGCATAACGCCGCATTTGATACAAAAGTATTAGCTGGTTGTTTAGATTATTATCAGTTGCCTCAACCGAACTATCTCTCATTGTGTACCGTCAAAACAAGTCGC
This sequence comes from Enterococcus sp. AZ095b, assembly GCF_051714725.1. Taxonomy (NCBI): domain Bacteria; kingdom Bacillati; phylum Bacillota; class Bacilli; order Lactobacillales; family Enterococcaceae; genus Enterococcus; species Enterococcus sp. AZ095b. The sequence continues at coordinate 2,213,209 of NZ_JBIOSL010000001.1, forward strand.
CGCTTGTTTCCAGAAATGCCAAATCATCGCTTGAATACAGTTTGTGAAAATTTGGATATCACGTTGAAAAATCACCATGATGCGTTAGAAGATAGTCGAGCATGTGCGGAAATCTTGTTATATCAGGAAAAATATTTTGGGACAGACCCATTGAAAAAATTAGTCACAGTGAAATAGTTCAACTAGCTAAAATAAGCTAATTCTTGCATTTCTATTGGTTGATTCCCTCGTACGAAAGAATCAAAGATGATGATAAATAAAGAACCTGAAAAGTGGACAACTACTTTTCAGGTTCTTTGTTTTTGAAATCAGTTTATTTTATGCTCGATCGTTCGTTTCATCTTGATTATCGCCAATGATTGACCTTGTCTTCTCGAAGAGTCAACACTTTGGGTTTCCTCTTGAAACCCCATTTTTTGATAAAGATTTATGGCTCGTTGATTGCCCGCCAATACGTCAAGAACCAACGTACTAAATCGCGCATTTTCTGTAGCCCAAATGATTGCCTCCTCTAAAAGAATCGTACCTAACCCCATTCCCCAATATTCTTTCAAGATACTGATCCCTATTTCGCCATGACGGGGCAAGTCAGGTTTGGGAGCAACAGAAACAACACCTACCACCTGTTTTTTGACACAGGCTAAAAATAATAAATGTTCTGCACTTTCTTTTATTCGAGACAATTCAGTTGCAAGTACCTCTTTACTTTTATTGAGTGAACGCTCCTCAACAACAAAATAATCCGTTTCTTGTCTCGCTTGGCGTAGCATCACTAACAATCCTTCAGCATCTGATTTCTCCGCTTCTTTTAACGTCAGTTCAACATCATTAGCCATGAGAATTCGCCCATGCTTCATAGATACGTTTTTCAAACTCTTGACTATTCGGTCCGTATGATTGGAATTTCACATATCTTTTTTCTAATTCTGTATCACTTTTCTCAATAATCAGTTCCAAATAATCTTCAGGTAAAGCATCTTCTAATAGATTTCCCCACTCAATGACTGAAAGTCCATCACCTTCAAAATATTCATCTAATCCCAAATCAGCACCGCTAGCAGCGACACGATAGATATCCATATGGTACAAAGGCATTTTTCCTTGTGTATATTCCCGAATGATCGTATAGGTCGGACTCTTGATCATTTGAACGATGCCTAATCCTTTTGCAATTCCTTTTGTCAAAGTCGTTTTACCAGCACCTAGATCGCCAGTTAACACTAGATTATCTCCCGGATGAGCGACTTTTCCAATGATTTCTGCTAATTGGTCTGTCATCGCCACACTTGTTAATTCAATCATCATCATTTCTCCTCATTCTTTTTTGTCAGTATAACGTGTAATCCAACAAAAAAAAAGAAAAGAGTCAGGAATCCTCAGCTCCCTAGCCCTTTTCTTTTTAGATCTACTGTTCGATTAATCTAATAATGTTTGTGCACCTGTAATGATTGCTAATTTGTAGACATCTTCTTCATTAGCACCACGAGAAAGGTCACTTACTGGTTTGTTCAATCCTTGTAAGATTGGTCCGATTGCTTCAAAGTTACCAAAACGTTGAGCGATCTTGTAGCCAATGTTTCCTGATTGTAATTCAGGGAAGACAAAGACTGTTGCTTGACCTGCCACTTTAGAATCAGGGGCTTTTAATTGAGCGACTGCTGGAACGTAAGAAGCATCAAATTGTAATTCGCCATCGATCGTATATTGAGGCGCTAATTCTTTCGCGATTCTTGTTGCTTCAACCACTTTATCTACTTCAGGAGCTGCTGCAGAACCTTTTGTTGAAAAGCTCATCAATGCGATTTTTGGATCGATATCGAATAGTTCAGCTGTTTTTGCTGATTCCACAGCAATTTCAGCTAATTCTTGTGCGTTTGGATTCACGTTGATCGCACAGTCAGAAAAGACATACTTTTCTTGATCTCTACCGCGAACCATGATCATAGCACCACTTGTACGACTTACACCTGGTTTTGTTTTGATGATTTGTAGTGCTGGACGTACTGTATCTCCGGTTGAATGGATCGCTCCAGAAACCATACCATCAGCAATGCCCATATATGTAAGCATTGTTCCAAAGTAATTGACATCTTTTAAGATTTTTTCTGCTTGTTCTTTTGTTGCTTTTCCATTACGGCGTTCAACAAAAGCTTCGACCATTTCATCCCATTTTTCATAATCATTTGGATTGATGATCGTGAAGTTAGATGTTTGGATACCACGTGCATTTGCTGCTGCTTCAATTTCTTCTTTGCTACCGATCAAAATCGGTTCAACTAATTCTTCTGCTTTTAAACGTGCTGCTGCTCCTAAAATTCTTGCATCCGTTGCTTCTGGAAACACGATTTTGATGCCGCGACGTACAATTTTAAATCTTAAACTATCAAACAATTCCACAAGATGACCCCCAGTTATTTTTATTAACTACCATGATACACTATTATCAAAAAAAAGAACAGTTTTAAATTTCTGTATCAGTCAAATAATGGATAATAATTAAGTTTTTCACATAATCCGGAAAAACTGCACTATAACAGGAAAGCGCTGTATCATTACACTGTTTTAGGCAGTTGCCAATCAATCGGTGTTTCACCCAGAGCAAGCAACGCATCATTCGTTTTTGAAAATGGTTTTGAACCAAAAAAGCCACGATGCGCCGATAATGGGCTTGGATGTGGGGCTGTTATTATAATGTGTCGACTTTTATCGATCATTTTCATTTTTTCTTGTGCAGGTTTCCCCCAAAGAATAAATACGATCGGTTTGTCTCGTTCATTCAGCTTTTCAATGATCGCATCCGTCAATTGTTCCCAGCCTTTTCCGCGATGAGAATAAGCTTGCCCTTCTCTGACAGTTAGTACAGTATTCAACAGCAGCACACCTTGTTTGGCCCAAGTCACTAAATTCCCATGAGAAACTGGTTCGATCCCTAAGTCATTCTTCAATTCCTTGTAGATATTGACCAGAGACGGTGGTGTTTTTACTCCTGGTTGTACGGAAAAAGAAAGACCATGCGCTTGATTTACTCCATGATAAGGGTCTTGTCCTAGAATCACGACTTTGACTTCTTCATAGGGAGTCAGCTCTAACGCTTCATAAACATGATACATATCCGGATGGATTTTTTGAGTTACGTACTCATTTTTTAAAAATATTCTCAACTGCTGATAGTAATCTTTTTCAAATTCATCAGCTAATACTTCTTGCCAACTATTGTGGATGATTTTCTTCAAATTTCCCACCTCCTATTTTCCAGAATAACTCACAAATTATTTGTTAACAAGTCAAAATCTTCCATCTTATCTCGCATTAGTATGTTAAACTAGGAGGGAGAAAAGGAAAGGAACGGTAATCACATGATCAAATTAATTGCCTCTGATATGGACGGCACTTTACTCGATGCACATATGAGTATCTCAACAGAAAATACTGAAGCAATCCGCATGGCAAATGAGCTGGGTATTGAATTTATGGTCGCTACTGGACGTAACGCACAAGAAGCACGAGCAGCCTTAGATGAAGCAGGAATCGATTGTGCGATGATCACTTTGAATGGCGCGCAAGTTTTTGACAGATCCGGTAAGTCGCTTTTTACAGTACCAATTCCAAGTCCCCAAGCCATGACAGTTATGGATATTTTAGATGCAAATGGTATTTATTACGAGGTAGCGACAAACCAAGGATTGTATTCGGAAAGCCAACCAAAAAGAATCGAAAGCTTTGCTTCTTCCATTGCGACCCATATGCCCCATTTGACTTACAAAATGGCGATCGCCATGGCTTCAGCTAATCTTGAACTCTTACACATCACTTATGTTGACAGCATTCGCGAATTACTACTTGATGATAAACTTGAAGTCCTAAAAATCATCTGTTTCCATACTGAAGGTCCACGTATTTTAGGCCCTGTAGGGAAAGAAATCAGTAATTTAGGCGAACTGGCAGTGACCTCTTCTGGTCAAAATAATCTTGAAGTCAACCATAAAAATGCTCAAAAAGGAATCGCAGTTGCTCATGTCGCTCATGAACGAGGGATCACTTTAGATGAAGTCATGACGATCGGTGATAATTTCAATGATGTCAGCATGTTGCAAACCGCCGGCGTTAGTTTCGCTATGGGAAATGCAGAGATCGAAGTCAAAGATTACGCTAAATACTTAACAGACACGAACCTTGAATCGGGTGTTGGCAAAGCCATCTTACGCGCAATCAACGAAAATCTATAGTTGTTTGAAGAAAGAGGGGAACAAATATGTCAGAATTTTTCATTCAGGAAAAACAGCTGAGTCGTGCGACCCGGACAATCGTCAAAGACGAAAAAGGCAAATCACTTTTTTTGATGGTCGGCCGCTGGGGAACGAAAGGAGATGCTTTATCTCTTTATGCCATGAATGGAGATCTAGTCGCTCATATCAAACAAATCAGTCTGACATTTGGGACACGCTTTGAACTTTATAAAGATTTCGAAAAAGTCGGTACGATGCAAAAGATTTTCAATTGGCCAGGAGATTTTTATTATATTCGCCGATTACATTGGACTGTTCAAGGAGATATCTATAATCATCGTTATCAGATCCAGCATTTCAATGAACCAATCATGGAAATGGACAAAGCAACCCTCTTTACCGGTGATTATTATGTCCTTGATATCCCTTGTGAAGAAAATGCGCCTATCTGTATCTGTATCGCTGCTGTCCTTGATTACTGGCTCTATCGAAAAAACAAAGACAAAGAAACACCTCTTTCTTATCGCTTTGATGTCAACTAAAAATAAGGTTGTGACAGAAATGTCCAGCTCCGAGAAATAAGCCAGAAAACTCCGAAAATTGTCTTTCAAATTTTTGGAGTTTTCTGGCTTATTTTTAAAGGAGTTACTTCTGGAACACCGTTTATTCAGGTTTAAAGGGATCAGACAATCGATGTCACAGCTTCGTTTTTTCTTTTACACCTGTTTTCTTCTATAGAAAAGAAGTGTCACTACATAGATAAGCACTGCACCTACCATGATCCACAAATTATTTCTTTCCCCATTTGTTTGAGGGAAAAGCTGTTGATTTTGTGATTGTACATTCTTAGTCGAAGGATCATCATTATTGGTATTTGATTCAACAGTTAGCGCTACTTTATTTTCACGTCTATCGTTCATTTGCATCGTACCTGATCCATCGCTTTCAACTGTTCCTTCTCCACTGATAACAGGCTCGTCAGACTCGTTTGTTGATGAAACACTACTAGCACTACTTGTTGTGGTACTTGTATCTGATTGCTTTCCATTTTTACCTGGATAGGTACTGCTTTCACTCGTGCTTGGCTCTGTACTGCTTTCACTCGTACTTGGCTCTGTACTGCTTTCACTTGTCCTTGGTTCTGTACTGCTTTCGCTCGTACTTGGTTCTGTACTGCTTTTACTTGTGCTTGGTTCTGTACTGCTTTTACTCGTACTTGGCTCTGTACTGCTTTCACTCGTACTTGGCTCTGTACTGCTTTCACTTGTCCTTGGTTCTGTACTGCTTTCGCTCGTACTTGGTTCTGTACTGCTTTTACTTGTGCTTGGTTCTGTACTGCTTTTACTCGTACTTGGCTCTGTACTGCTTTCACTCGTACTTGGTTCTGTACTGCTTTCACTCGTACTTGGTTCTGTACTGCTACTTGTTGTATCTGTCGTGTCATCATGCGTATTTGGTACAGCAAAAATTTCATTTGGGTCCCAACGATTTGTTGTAGCATTCAAGATCACATTTTTCCCTATGATCGTTCCATCTTGACTTTGATTGACTGTAATATCCGCACAAGGTGCAATAATCGTTCCTTGGAAAGGTGCATTGATTTCTAATTTTTCTGTTAGATTACCAAAATTCCAAGAAATATTGGCATCAGAAAAATCTTCTGTTTGATGATTGGAACGTTTATTATATTGGATCTGGGATTGTACCGAAAAATTAGTCGGTGCATCGACAACATTGATTATAAGCACTTTTCCCTCAGGATTGTTGATTCGTAAGGGGGTATTCTTTGCCAGAACAGAAGCAGCAACATTGATGACATAGGGCTGGTCCCCAACCAGATCTGTACAGTCAATCACACGATTATTCATATCAGGGAAATCATCTGGCGTATATGTTTTTAATGGATCTAATGACATCAACATATTTGATGTCAGCATTAAATTTTCAAACTCTTTGTTGAAATCAATATATTGAGCATCTTCTCGATCTTGATAGAACTCATCCACTGATAAATGATCCAATCTTGTTCCATTGACAATTATTTTATCGTTTTCCGTCGTGATCACATTGTTTGGTCCCACAATAAATTTATTCGATCGTTTAACAGAAGCCGCAGTTTCTGCTGAGCTAATGATTGTCTCAACGGATTGTGCATAATTGATCTCTTTATTTAAATCCCCTGTACTGATCGATGTACCGAAGTTATTCGTTGCTGATAAAACACTCGTTGCTACATTCCCCTCTGTATGCGCATTGATGGTCGTTTTTTCTTTTGCGAACACATGGAACTGAGAAGCAATCCCTAATACCCCATAATCACCAGTCAAATCATTATAAACACTTCCTGGATCTTGTGGAAGAAATGTCTCAGCAATTACTTGGATTGGAAAAAATAAATGGAGAAGCAAAACAGACATTAGGGAAAGATTCACAACTTTATTTTTGAACATTTTTTCATCTCTTTTCATCAATATGTGAAATTTCATAACATAAAAACATTCGTAATTATATTCCTAAAAATCGATAAAATACATATTTTTCTGAAATTATATAGAAAAATTACATTATTTTCATACATTCTTCATTTAACATAACGTATAGTATTTATATTCTTTCACAATTATTTTTGAATTATGTGATATTCCTCACTTTTTTATTAATAAAAAAAGACACACCTTTTCAGGTATGCCTGCATTTTGTTAATCTGGTAAGCTTGATTGAGCAATAAAAACTCACTAGACGATTTTCTTTTGCATATGATCATACAGATGTCCACTAATCGTTCGTTCCCCGATTACTTTGAACCCATGGCGCTCGTACAATTTTCTAGCTTGCGGGTTTTGCTTATCGCAACTTAGTCCAATGACATCGCGGTTTTGTTTTTTGACGATTGGTGGCAATGCTTCTAACAAAGAGGAACCGATTCCTTGTCCTCTAAATTCTTCTGAAACACAGATAGAATCTAAATACCATTCATCAGGGAATGTTTCTCTATCCGTAAACATTTTTACTTGCTCATAAATGCCATGCTTTTGTAAGATTTTTTCTAACGGCTGGTCGATGATTGGTTCTTCTTCGTCTGTATAACCGTAAACGATTCCTGCTACCTTGCCTTCTCGCTCATCAACGATCCCTCTTGTATAGCTGTAACGATAGTCTGGGTCTGTAATGGCTTCTTCCAAGACTTCTAATGTTTTTTCTTCACCGTACTTTAAAAGAAACGGTAAGTCCATATCTTTCAATATAACTAAAATAAGCGGAGCGATAGCTGCCGCATCTTCTTTTTTTGCATTACGAATCATTTCTGACACTCCTTTTTTTCATTTTACCATAATGAAATCTCAGAGCAAAACAGCTAATTCAAATAATCTTCAATTTTTTGTGTCACGAAATAACCATTCGAAACGATTGTTTTTGCTTCAAAACGACAGTAGGGGCAAACAATCGGCATCTCTTTTTTTACGTGTTCGACGATATGATTTACTTCTTCATAAGTGAATTTTTTTCCACAGTTTGGACAAACCATTTTTTGCATGATTCCCTCAATCCCTTCTTTGTTTTACACTTTTAGATTACTCTTATCTATAAAAAAAGAGAAGTGAAACCACTTCTCTTTCAAGCACTGATCAATACATCTTCTAAATGATTCATTCCATCGACGGCTACAGAATAATACAATTGACCACTTTTTGTCGTGATTTCCCAACTTTTTGCTTTCCCGTGATGTTTTCCGACTTTATGGACTGCTTCTTTCATTGCTGCCTGTGGATGTTTCACTTGATGGATCGTTTTCAAGTGAAAGAATTGCCCTGGTTCGTTTCGGCTTTCATCAACAACCATCGTCTTTCCTGAGATTGGATTCACTGTGATCACTCGATTGGGAGTATAAAAAATATATTCATACATCTTTTTATTACTTTGTTCTTCGTCTAATTGGTTGAACTGGATACGACTGACTTTCTCTTCATGGTACTCATCTCGCAAAATAGACACTGCCTTTTGCAATGAGATTTGATATTCTTGGTCACTGATGTCATCAAAAGAAAAGTTTGCATCCAATAGTCCTAACGAAGCCGCTAAGCTAACAATGATAGCAATCGATGCTGCAATGATTATTTTTTTCATTCCACTCTCTCCCCGTTTTTTTCTAGAATAACAAGAAATAGGAAAGAAAAAAATCGAATGAACGGAAGAAAAAGTGACAAATTTGTTACCTTTATTCGTGTAACTCCAACGGCAATCCGTCCGGATCAAAAAAGAAAGTCATTTTTTCGCCTGTAAAGGTATCGATACGGACTGGTTCAGTTTCAATCCCCAATCCTTGTAGTTCCGCGACTGTTTCTTCGATATGTTCCACTTTGAATGCTAAGTGCCTCAAACCACAAGCTTCTGGATAGCTCGGTCTTTTAGGTGCGTCTTTGATGCCAAAAATCTCAAGCTCCATATCTCCTAGTTTTAAATCTAGCTTATAATCGCCACGGTCTTCTCGATAATTTTCACGAATAACTTCAAAACCTAGCAAATCAACATAAAAAGCACGTGACTTTTGGTAATCCGACACAATGATCGCAACATGGTGAACGGTTGTTAAATTCATTCTCACACTTCCAATCTTTTTGTTTCCTTTATCTTATCAATACTTTTATACATAGCATAGATTTTTCTCCCGCTGCACAAAAAAAGAGAGACCACATCAAATGGCCTCCTACTTTTCATCGTTTGAAAGTAAATGTTTCTCAGAAAACAATCAAATCGAATAATAACATATATTTTTTTAAAATGAAAGACTAGAAATAAATTTTAAAAGGAATACAATAATTTGTGTCTCTAAAATAAACAGACACTATATATTGTGTTTCAAGGAGTTTTTTATTATGAGTAATTATTTCAGATTTTTGATTCATCAATTGAAAGGTTGGCCTCAACAAAATTATTATCTATTCTATTTTAGCTTAGGTTGCCAAGTCATGACACTTGTGAATCAGCCAATCACTTGGTTATCGATCATTACCTTTATCGGGACAAATCTAGGGGTGTTATGTATTTTATCAATCAATGCCGCTAAATCAGTCAACGGTATTCTAGGAATTCTCTCTGCTATTTGTTTTATCGTCGTTGGCTTTTCTGCCAAAAACTATTTAAGTATCGGCGAACAAATTGCTTACATGGTCACATTGGATATCCCAGTTTTATTAAGTAAAGAATGGAATCATAATATGGCTTCTAAAATTCGAGAATTTAGTGGAAAAAGTTGGTTGATTGCATTAACCGGGACTGTTTTCGTTTACTTGATTTCAGGTTATTTGATTGGTACGTATACAGACGACCCTCGTCCTTGGATCGATGCCATTGCTTTTTCGATCAGTCTTTCTGCCGGCATCATTAGCTTCCTTCGCTACAACAATCAGTATTATTGGTGGCTTGCTTCTGGTCTTGCACAAATGGTCTTATGGTATGTTTCCTATACCCATGGGTCTGCTAGTTTAGCTATGTTTATCAATAGCTCTGTTTACTTGATCAATGACTTATTAGCCTTTACTATCTCTCCTTGGTACAACAAAAAAGAAAGAGCGCGCATGCAGCGCATGGAAGCAGAATATTTTTCGCACCATGTTTCTTGATGGAAAACAATAAATAAACTTGTACTAGAAATTGGTTTGTTTTTCAAACCTCTTACTAAAGCGAGAAAGTCACCCAAAATAGGATGGGACTTTTCTCGCTTATTTCTAGGTATCGTCATACCAAGATTCTCTCAGCGGTTCGAGTCAACTAAATCAAATCCTTGAGCAACATTCTAATGTCTTCATCCATCGTTTGTATCACTGATTCCAATTCTTGGAATTTTTTTAATGCAAGCTGTTGTTCTGAAGTAAATACATAGTCTGCTTGTTCATATTCTTGGATCAAAGAGGCGACTGATTGTTTTTTGATTTTCTTTGCAAGTTCTTGCCATTCAGTTTCTGTCACAGTTTTTGTTGTAGCTTGCTGTTTTTCTTCGCGTTCTTTGCGTAAAATCTTTAGAAAACCATTTCTCATCACCCGAGGGATACTATCGAAAAAACCAGTTGTAAATCCATAACGCTGATATTGTTGCCAAACAAAATAATAAATTTGCGGTTGGATAAAACGCTGTTCTTTTGCTAATCGATCGACGTCTACAGCTTCATTCTTCGATCCTTCTCGCAGATTAGCGATAAACTCTGCAAAAAAAGCGACAGATGGTTGGCTTGTCTCAGCCATTGAAACAGATGACCAATCTTTTCGAAGAAATAGTTGATAATTAGTCAAGAACGCTTCAACATCTTTAGTCAAATCTTCTGAAAAATCCTCAAATAATGATTTTTTCTCAAGGATTTTTTTCGGCTTTTCTTTTGCCTGATAGCTCACTTGTTGGATGTACTTTTCCATTGCTTGATAGTCTGCCAGATAAATCGGTAACTGGGCATGACGAAATTCAGTGAGTCGTTTAGTCAGCTTTTTATCTGGTAAAATCGGTTGTTTCAGCCGGCGATTATGATACAACATTAGACAATATTCTTGCCAGAGTCGTTCAGGAAAGGCAATATTTTGTTGTTTCAGCCAGAGGATCTCATCCAGCGCTAGATCCACTTTAGTCATTCCCTGATTGATCGACGCTGCAACTGTTGGACTAACGTGCAAGTGTTCTGCAAAATGATTGATCCCTAGTTTTAATTCCTTACCTGTTTTAGGGGAACGAACGATGTATTGGACTTTCAGTTCACGGCCACATTCACAATAAAGTTTCTGTTGCCTACGTGATGTGCGATAAAATGGATTGATCTTAAAGTCAGAAAAAATCCAATCCGTTGCTGCTAAATAGTTTTCTTCCAAAAACCGTGAGTGGATCAAGTAACGACGATGTTGATCCATGACAATTCGTTGTTGTTTCGTCAATCGTTCATAGATTTCCCATCGTTGTCTACTTGTATATTGTTTGGAGATTTTTATTGGGTAGTGTTGCTTGATTTCTTTTGGGAACCATTCATCAAAAATTGCTTGCCAACTTTCATTCATACCTTTCACCTGCCTTTCTAAATTAAGAGAGTAAAAATAAATACGTTCAAAGAGCAACAAAAAAGCCGAAAATAATGTGAGCTATTTTCGGCTTTTCGCTTTTTTCATACGTGAAGCTGAGGTTGTGACAGGAGTGTCTTGCACTTGCTGCGCTTCAGCTAACTATCAGTGAGTTGTTCCTGCGTTACCTGAAATATCTTCTTTGTTGTTGACTGCTGCTTCTACCGCATAAGTCAATGAAGCCGCAATATCATCAAGTGACATTGCCGGTGTCCCTACAGGGCGATCGATGACTTGATCTGGTGAGAATGGTACATGGATAAAGCCTCCACGAATCGTTGGGAACTCTGTTTCGATCAAGTGTAACAATCGATACATGATGTCGTTGCAAACAAACGTACCAGCTGTATAAGAAATATAGGCTGGTAAACCATGTTCATGGACATTTTTTGTCATTGCTTTGATTGGTAATGAAGTAAAGTAAGCAGCTGGGCCGTCTGCTTCTAACGGCGTATCAAATGGCTGGTTACCTTCATTATCTGCAATACGTGCTTCAGCTAGATTGATTGCTACGCGTTCAAAAGAAATCGCTGAACGTCCACCCGCTTGACCAACACAAATCACGATTTCAGGTTGATGTTCTTGGATTGCTTCTTTTACGACTTGACCACTTTTACCAAAAACAGTGGGAACTTCTAATTTGATGATTTCTGCACCGGCAATCTCAGACGGCATTTTTTTGACTGCTTCATAGGCAGGATTTACTTTATCTCCACCAAATGGATCAAAACCAGTTACGAGTACTTTCATTTTTCATTCCTCCATTATTCTATAAAATGATGCGCTCAATTCATCCTTCAAAGATTTAACTAAACATTAAAATTTGATTGTTTCTCACTCGTGTATTTAGTACTTTCAGTAAGTCATTCCTATTAGAAGGACTCAGTGTCTATCTATTTTAACAAAAAACAGTCAATAATGAAATGCTTAGCTGTTCAGAAAAAGAATCAATCTTCTCCATATTTTATGGAAATCATTGATTCTTTTTCGCTCAAGATACTATTTAAATAAAATCATATAGATGATTTGGAAAACCAGCATGAATACAGCAACAAATAGTTGATTCTTGATCACGCCGTATTTATCTTTCATTTCTAACATCGCCACTGGTACTACGTTAAAGTTAGCAGCCATCGGTGTCAACAACGTTCCACAGAAACCGCATGTCAACGCGACCATACCGATCAATGCTGGATTAGCCCCTTGACTAAAGACAAAAGGTGCACCGATTCCGACTGTCATGACGGTGATTGCCGCAAAAGCATTCCCCATGATCACTGTAAATAGAACCATTCCTAGCGCATAGATGATGATACCAATATTGACATTTCCTTCTGGAACGATCGTACCGACTGCACTAGAAATCACGGTACCAACACCTGCACTCGTGAAGACCGCACCCAATGAAGCTAAGAGCATCGGTAACATACTTAAAGGACCGACTGTACCTAACATGTCTGAAGCATCATCCAAGAAAGTCGTTGGTCGATTATCTCTTGAAAAGAACATCAAGATCAACATCGCTACAAATACCCCAACACCTACACCGACTAAAGCACCTAAATCAGTGAATAGTGCGAATAAAATGGCAAAGATCCCAATACTCAATGCCGGAATAAAGATTTTCATCCCTAATTTATCTGACATTTTTTCCATGTATTCTTTTGATGGCAAACGACTTGCACCTTTACTCACTCTTTTGGTGATTGCTGGGATCGTCATCGCGAAAATCAAGATTCCGTTGTAAGTTGGAGATATCCAACGTCCAGCAGCAATCACGACTCCTAAAACTGTCCAGAAAAAGGCAGAACCAAATCGATGAGGATTACTTTTATCAAAGGCATTACGAAGGCCCGTATAGATCAAGACTAGTCCCATCAAGAAATATAAGATTTCCAATAATTTTTCACTTAACAATATTTCAGAATTTGTAAAAAAGTTCAAAAAATCCATCTTATTTCTCCTTTCCTGAATAGTATTTCTTCGCTAATTTCTTTTCTTTTAGATAAAAATAGACACTCGCCACGACTAGAGCTGTGATTGCGACTGGTATTTGCACCAGTGCCAACTGTCCAAGAGTTACCTCGTAGCCTAAGTCTTTTAATGTGGATTGTACTAACAAAGCACCGGCCCCACCGATAAATAATACTTGACCAAAGAACCAACAAATATTTTCCATCGCTGAAGACATTCCTTTTAATTCCTCTTCATGTTCGGGATTGACGGTTAATCCTTTTGATTCAACGGTACCTAACGCCATTGGCATGATGATTGGACGTACAAAGCCGGCCACCCCACCAAAACTGACATTGAAAGCTGCAAAGATCATGCGGAAAACACCATAAATATCGATGATCATTCCAGCGGATACCTTCTTGAAACGTTTGATCAACGTTGCAGCAGACTCCTTCAGACCATTGCGTTCTAACGTACCAGTTGCTAACATAATAATAATAAAAATTGCCATTCCTCGGTTATTTACAAAACTTGTACCTAAAGTTTCCAGCATACCTTCAAGTCCTAATCCACCAGTAAATGCGGTCACGACTAACGCAACCATAACGATCAAGATCGAATCTAACTTGAAAGCAAAACCAAGAATAACAATCAGTACGCCTAACAGGCTAAGATAATTTTCCATCTGTTTTCCTCCTAAAAATTACATGATATTTTTTCATTATAAAATAAAATTGATTGAAAATATAGAGAATTCTTACAAAAAAAATAATATATTTTAAAAATTCTGTCAATTCCATAACAACAAATGACTTGAAGTCTTATTTATACTGCCGATTTTCTTGAACTACATAACATTTCTTTACATCTAACTAAGGGATCAAAACTGTAATGTTTGAAACAACTCATAAAAACAAATGAGACGTTTCTGAGACATTAGTCCTCTCTCCCTTAAAACCGAATAAACGACAAGAACAGAAGTAACCTCTTCGAAAAAACAAGACGCCATCCACAAGAATTTGAAGAACAATTTTTGTGGATGGTGCCTTATTTCTTGAGGCTGAATATTTCTGTCCAGACCTCGCCTCATTTGTTTCTTAATGAATAAAAGAAAAAATCAAATAAATGATCCATAGATGTAACGGATAAAACAAGTAAAAAAAGTATTTGTCGAATGCGCGTCCGGCTCCACCTAGTTTTCCATTATAAAGAATGATAAATGGGATGACGGTGACCATCATAAATTCATTATCAAACGTTAAAAATTGATACAATGATTGATAATCAGGCATTTGTGTGTAGGATAAAATTGCTAGACAAAATAAAATCAGCGTATACACAAAAATACCTAGAACCAATTTCCCTCGTTCTTTTTTCTCGCGGAAGAAATACATCAGCAACAACATTGGAACTAAATACAGACCACCTTCTGAAAAAGCAATCGTGATCATGACCAATAAAAGTGCTACTGCTACGAGCATTCCTTTTCTCCAAAGTGTTTTTCCTTTTATTATAGAAAGAAGCCACATCAAGCAAAACAGCAAAAATAATGTCAAAAAGATATTATGTGGACCTAAAAATAAATAATAGTTTGGCTGATGATTATATTCACTGATGTAATTTCCTGTTAATAAATGATAGATGATATTTCCAATCGCTACTACGAATGCAGCTATTCCTAATCGTTTCGCATACTGATATTTACTATGCGTATACTTGAAACCTTCAACTAATAAAAATACAAATAATGGCGCAACAAAACGTCCCAACCACGAGACCCAAATTGGTAACCCTAATTGCATCCCGAAATAACTGTTGATATGATCAACGACCATAAAAACAATTGCTATCCATTTCAATTGATAGCTCGTCAACCCTTTCACTCTCATATATTCCCTCCATTTTTTTATGCCTCAAGGAATAAGTATAGGCAATCACTACCTATTTCGACCATCTTTCTCTCAACTTTTTCTCTTACAAAATTGTTTGTTTGGATCATCATTAAAACAAAATCTGCCTCAATGTGTCAAAATGTGACAACGTAACCATTCCTCTTCACTGAAATGAAACGAACAATCGCGGAAAAACGTTGTGAGAAAGTCACGTATCGTTTTTACTAAACAATCAGTGAATAGGCAGCATGAAAAAACACCTAAGAAATGACCTGAATCGGGTCGATCTCTTAGATGCTTTTTGAGTGATACAAAAGAATGGGTTTCAACTTTTGTGCGTTTTATAAATGCAATACTCCAGTTGCAAATAATGCCAATGCCACTACTCCAAAAATCGATACTAACGAAAGCAATAAATAATCAAGTTTTGTCTGTGGAACAGCTTGCTGTTTTTCTTTTCTTGCTTTGAGATAAAATAAGATACCTGGTAAAAATAATACAAGAACGAGCATCACTTCATTGAAAGCGACAAATAGCATTGCCCAAATTTGAAAAGCACTTGCTAATGAGCCAACCAAGAACTGGACCCATTCTTTTCTTTGATAAGATAGTTTCATTTGATACAATCCTAAGAATAACCACGTAAAGAAGATCGCTGCTGTTCCGAGGGTATAAGCAAAGTTATAGGCACTATCTGTAAACAGTAGCGAAAGCAAAAAGACATTTGTACATAAAGTCGTTAATACGATCGCATATGTGGGTGCGCCCTTTTTATTGACTTTTCCCCAACGCGCTGGCAATAAGCCGTCATCCGCCATATTGCGCATCGTTTCAATGGGTAAAATCGTCCAAGATAACCATACACCGACCAAGGAAATGATCAGTCCACCATTGATCACGACAGCTCCCCATTTACCAACCATCATCTCAAACACATAGCCCATTGCTGGTTGCGTTTGGATTGTTTGGAGTTCTTCCATCGTCATTGTACCGTAAGGCAACATCGAAACTAAAACATAGATCACGATCAATCCAAAAATTCCTAAAATCGTGGCTTTTCCGACATCTGATTTTTTCTTTGCTCGTGAACCAACCACAGATGCACCTTCAATTCCAACAAATACCCAAAGCATCACCATGATACAACTTAGTATTTGACTTGAGAAAGGAATCGGCTGTCCATTGGCATTCAAGATGATATCACTTGAAAAATTATTGATGAATTGTTGCAATGAGAACGTGCTGATAGCAACAATGATAAATAAAAATAGCGGAACTAATTTACAAATTGTCACGATTGCATTGACGTAACTGGCATTTTCGACTCCTCGATTGACGAGCCAAGCATATCCCCACAAAAATATAGTACTGACGATGACCGAGGCGACATTTTGCCCCCCATCGAATACTGGAAAGAAATAGCCCAACGCACTCATCAATAGCGTAGCAAATGCCACGTTTCCTAACCAGCAGGTCAGCCAATAGCCCCACCCACTGATGAATCCCGAAAATCGACCAAAGCCAGCTTCGGCATAGCTAAAAATACCACCTTCTAATTCTGGACGTTTCTTATTGATATTATTGATTGACAAAGAGAGCATCATCATGGACGTCCCAACTAATACCCAGCTGAACAATGCTGGGCCACCAGCCGATCCTGAGATGTCGGTCATAATACCGAAAACGCCACCTCCAATCGCTGACCCAATCACTAAGGCCGCTAGTGGGATCAATCCAATACCTTTTTTCTGTTGCTCTGTGTCCATGTACGCATCCTCCAAAATAAACCGCTTTTATGCAAAGTATAGCAAAACTTCGTTTCATTTATTTTTTTCTAAAAAATTCTAATTGAAATTTAATTGTAACTATTTTTTTCTAATTATACAAGGAAAGCGACCGCTTCTCTTCCTCTTCTTATCTACCCAAAAAACAAAAAAATGCTATACTGGATAAGAATGATTGGAGGACGATATCATGAATATCTTATATATCTCAATTTCTGGTAACACCCGAGGATTCGTCAAAAAATTAGCAGCATTTGCTGTGGAACAACATGAAAAAGATGCTTCACTTCCCTTAGTCCACCTGAAAGAGATCCATGAAAATAGCGACTTTGAAAAAGAAACTAAACCTTTCTTTGTGTTTGTGCCAACCTATCTAGAAGGAGGCAATGGCATTGACAGTGGTGACCAAGAGATTTTGACAGAAACCATGCGAGAATACTTGGAATATCAAGAAAATCATGCGCTTTGTCTTGGTGTTGTCGGTAGCGGAAATAAAAATTTTAACTATCAATATTGTTTGACAGCGAAACAATATGCTGAACAATTCGGCTTTCCTATGATAGAAGATTATGAATTACGTGGTACACCAATAGATGTTGAAAGAATCTACCATGCCTTAGTTCAACGATATAGAGCTTAATAAAAAGCGCAAAATCCTTTGATTTTGCGCTTTTTATTATTTTACACTTTCCACATCCATCACGGGTGTTTTTGCTGTTACTTCACCTGTATGTGTTAAAACAAACGTTAGGACATGTTCCATATTTGTCAGGAGAACCATCATAGCGGTTTCTTTTCCTGCCTCTTTGATCGCAGCTAGATCCACGTCCGCTATCATCGTATCTTTTGTGACAGCTTGTCCTTCACTCACTTTTATATCAAATGGCGTCCCACCTAGTTCCACAGTATTGACTCCCATGTGGATTAATAGCTCTAACCCATCAGCTGTTGTTAATCCGATGGCATGTTTCGTTGGGAAAATAGAGCTGATGATCCCAGAAGTTGGCGCATAGATATGACCATTCGTTGGTTCAACAAAATACCCTTCTCCCATCATCTTTTGAGCAAATACAGGATCACTCGCTTGTTCGATTGATTGCACTGTACCATCTGCTACTGCACATAATTGAACGGCTTGTGTTTGATTTGTTGAGTCAGTACTTGATGCTGTATAAACAGGTGCTTCTTCTGCTAATTCTTCTTTCGCTAATTGTTCTTTAGGAATCCCGAAAAAGAAAGTAGCTAAGAATCCGCCCGCATAAGCAGCTAATAATCCAAGGACGTAGCCAAACCATTTGCCATCTGAAATCAAAGGAATCAACGCTGCGCCAGAAGGTCCAATAGCAATGGCACCAATATTCCCGATCAAGCCAATCACCGCACCACCGATACCGCCTCCAATACAAGCAGTAATGAATGGACGACCTAAAGGCAATGTTACCCCATAGATCAATGGTTCACCAATCCCTAAAATCCCTACAGGTAACGCACCTTTGATCATTTCAGTCAATTCTTTGTCTTTCTTACAACGTACCCATAAAGCAAGCGCAGCACCAACTTGTCCAGCTCCTGCCATTGCTAAAATAGGCAATAATAATGTACGTCCTGTTTCATCGATCATTTGCACATGGATCGGAGTCAATATTTGATGCAAACCAAACATGACCATCGGTAAGAATAATGTACCTAATACAAATCCTGAGAAGGCACCACCCACACTAAGTACCCAATTGATCCCTCCTACCATACCATCTGAGATAAAACCAGCTAATGGCATGATCAAGAAAATCTCGATCAGCCCGATGACAATCAATGAAAGTGTTGGTGTCACAATGATGTCTACTGCATCAGGAACGATTTTGTGTAATTTCTTTTCAACGATCGAAAGCAACCAGACCGCAAAGATCACTCCGATGATCCCACCTTGTCCGGCAGCAAGTGGGGTTCCAGTAAACAGGTTCGTCAAAGGAGCTTCTGGATTCATCCCTGTCAACATGACAACCGCACCGATTACTCCACCAAGTGTTGGCGTTGCGCCAAATACTTGAGCGGCATTGATCCCAGTATAGATGACAAGATAACTAAACATCCCATTTTTAAGAATGTTCATGATGTCAATGTACTGTTGCCATGATGCGCCATCGATGGTTCCGGCTGTCACAAGGTTTGTCAATACTGCGGCAATCCCTGCAACGATCCCTGTACCAACAAAAGCTGGAATCATTGGGACAAATATATTCGAGATATCTTTTAAAATAGATTTGATTTTTGACGGTTTTTGTTTTGATTTTTGTACGTTCTTCATCTCTTGGGCACGTTCGTTGACCTTGTCTTTCCCTGATAAACCAGTTGTAACATTAGGGTTTCCAGGAATTTTTTCACCTAGTTTGACTCCTGCTTGGTCAACCATTTCTTGTGCGACTTTGTTTACTTTCCCTGGTCCGATGATGACTTGTAACTGTTCGTCCTCAACTACCCCTAACACGCCCGGTATCGCTTTCAATTTCGCTACGTCGACCAACGATTCATCAATGACCTTCATCCGAACCCGTGTCATGCAATGGACAACGCTGTCTACGTTGCCCATGCCACCAGCCCCAGCATAAATTTGTTTTGCCAGTTCTGTCAAAGTCAATTCATTTTTTGCCATTTCCTTTTCCCCCTTACAACGTTCGTTTTACAAAGCCGTCTGCCTCAGCTAGTTTTCTTTTTGCTGTCTCTTTGTCACTATTCGTCAATAACATAACGATCGCTAGTTTAACATTTTGTTCCGCTTCATAAAAGTATTTTTCTGCTGTTTCATAATCCACTTCTGTTGCTTCCATGATGATTCGCTTTGAACGTTCGACTAATTTGTCATTTGTTGGCTTGACATCGACCATTAGATTATTGAATACTTTTCCGATACCGATCATACTGATTGTAGAAATCATATTTAAAATCAATTTCTGTGCAGTTCCAGATTTTAAACGTGTCGAACCTGTTAAAAATTCTGGTCCGGCATCTACCTCAATAGGAAAATCAGCATGTTGACTGATTTCAGCTTCTTTATTACAAGAAATCGTGGCCGTCTTTGCGCCGATTGAACGAGCATAGTCTAAGCCACCAATCACATAAGGCGTGCGACCGCTTGCCGCGATACCTACGACCAAATCATTTTCCGTCAAGTTCAACTGGATCAAATCTTCTTTCCCTAACTCAAGTGAATCCTCTGCACCTTCAACTGCGACAGTCATAGCCGCTTCACCACCTGCAATCAAACCAACGACCATTTCAGGCTCTACACCAAATGTAGGAACACACTCGGCTGCATCCAGTACACCCAATCGTCCACTTGTGCCAGCGCCCATGTAGATCAAGCGTCCATTTTTTTTGAAAGAAACAATCGCGGCTTCAATCACTGGTTCAATACTTGGTAGTTCTTTTGCGATAGCTGCCGCCACTTCATGATCTTCTTGATTCATCAAGCGAGCGGCTTCAGAAACACTCATCTCATCCAAACCAAATGTCTTTTGATTTCTACGTTCCGTTGTTAATTTATCTAAATCGATCGTCATTTCTCAATTCCTTCTTTACATTTAAATTTATAAATCATTCCTGCATGGATTTGTTGGATCAATGGCAAATCAGCCGAGATCACTCGTGCCACACAATTGACTTTTTCATCTGCTGGTAAATCTTCTTTCATTAGTTGGATTTCACCCATATAGCGAAGATACGCTTCATTATCTAACGTGACCGTACCTGTTTTCCGTTCATCTGTTAGTCGAGCAGGAATAGGAGGGATTTCTCTAAATCGTGCATCTGCACTACGTACCACAGCTTTAGCTTCATCTTGTCGATTCGTATGTGTACCTAAAATGATTGGACCAAATGTTGGGTCCAACAATGTCACATGCAATAAGATACCACCTGTTTCTTTATAATACGAAAATTGTTCCTGCGTGGTCAGCGATAGCCCACCGTCACCAATATAGATCAGATCCGTTCCACATGAAGCTAAGTCTAGCGCTGCTGCCAAAGGATGTTGGTAACGATGTTCTTCCAATGTTGGAAGTCCTTTGTATAAAGGCCCTCTCAACACTTCATCTCCTGGTACAAATCCTTGAATCGTAAATCCTTGTTCTGCTAACCATTGATTTTTTCTTTGGTACCACGATTTGTCTAACCCTGTTTCTGGGCGCGGATAATAATTGTGCCAAGCTTCCATCTGAGTAAAATCAGCACCTGCTTCTTTTAATTCTTGCACATCTTGTTCAGTGATCGTGCTTGCATTCAAACTGATTTTCAATTGATGAGACCACTTCGCAATCTGTTGGTTCGACAGGTGATAATCCATCCGCAGACCTGTCACACCAATCTCTTTTAATGGCTCAAGATTTTCTAAGGAGAACCCTGCCAACTCTAATGCCTTACCCGATATATCTACCATCAACTCTAATCCGGTTGCTTTTGCTTCTTGGCCAAGTTCAGTCAAACGCCTTTTATAAGCTGAAGGATCATCTTCTGGAATATGCATGGATGTAAAGATACCAATAAATCCCTTCTCTGCCATTTCATGGATATACGTTTTCGTTTCTTCGGACAACTCTTGATTCATAAATACAGAAAAACCAAACATGTACTCTCCCCCTTACCATGTATCCGCATTCATTTATAAATTGATTATACTTCGTATGAAATAATTTTTCAATATAAATATAAAATATATTAAATTTCATTTCTTAATAGTGTAAAAAAAAACGAATCAATGAATTCATCTAAGCAACTAATCCAAAAAAGCCGAAAATAGTCCAACCTATTTTCGGCTTTTATAGATTATTCAGTTGATCAGTTCTGACAGAATCCTTTAATCAATTTATGTAAGAATAAGTTTTTTGTGTTTCTTTGACTAACCTTTGTCTAAGGCTTTTTCTTGTTCGTCTAAAGCTAGCGACACTTTGTTGCCAAATTGCCCTTTGAGGGTCTCCTTCAATCCTGTACCTGCTGAAGAAATCGTGCGTTTTGCTCTATTTGTCTCATTCTTCCCAGATTGATTTGTCGTTCTTATTTTCAATCCCTTCTCACTTTTCAGCGCGATTCCAAGTGAACGAGTTAAGCATTTCTCCATATCTTTCTGATATTTCTCCCACCATTGATCAATCGTTTCAATCATTTCAAACATCTCAAAACCTCCATTCTTTTTAATCCAATTGTGCCAGTTTCTTACGATAGACCTGCTCGTTATCTTCTAGGTCAAGCTGGATTTTCTTTCGTTGATGGCGCAATTCCGTCGACAGATCCTCTTCTAAACGAGAAATCATGATACGTCCATAGTCAAAGGCCTCTTGTGGTTCAGAAAAAGAGTGCAAAATCAATCGGAGATCTTTGTAAGTTGCTTCCGCTAGCTCATGGACTTTTCTTTCTGTTGCAATCAATGCTTCTTCTTGCTCTGATAACCCTCGTTTCGTTGCTTGATATGTTTCATAAAGCTGTATTTCCTGACTCAATTTTCCTCTCCTCCTTTTATACACCAAACAATTGATTCGCTAATTCTTTGTCACTTGTCACCATTTCATTGATTTTTCGGGTGATTTCATCGGCGAGCGTTTGAAACTGTTCCGACATCTGATCGATCTGGCGGATTTTATCTCTAAATTCCTGTGTTGGCTCATCGACAATCTCCCATTTTGTACAATTAACTTCGGCTAATGTTTCAATTACCTCGTTGTACGTCAAATGTGGCGTATAATTGCGTACTCTTCCCAACCAGTCATTCCATAACTCTTCCAACTCCGTGATCCCGTTTTGGTAAATCACGCGAACATTGCTCATCGCCTCATCAAATTTACTTGCTGCGGTCCGTACTACAGCAAATGCTTGGCTATCCTCTAAATAAATTTTTTCTGATTGAGAAAGTCCGCCGCCACTTGCAGTCAGCTTCTTACCTAACTCTTTTAAGGTCAAGAATTCTTTGATTTGAACCTTGAGCCACTCATTTTCTTCTTTCAAACGCTTGATTTCATCTAGCGTATGTTCGCCACTGACTGCTAGTAGTTTGATCATTGCTTCGTTTTCCAAAAGTGTTTGTTGCCACAAAGTTGGGGCTAACAAGATCCCCCCATTGCCATCAACGTATACGATTATCTGTCCATGCTTATCGATATAATTTCCTTCTTTATCAACCCTGAATTGATCCAATGAATGCCCTGCTGTTTGCCACCCCGGGTTATCAATCCCAAAACTATTGATTGGAAGCATCCCTTTCCCACCAGTGAAAAGCCCACTCGTGACGACATCCGAAGTGTCGTAGATATTGATCAGGGTACCGTTGTGATTATCGAATAAGGCTTGTGCAAGCCCTGGTCCTGCCGCGCCGTACGTCACACTATCATAACCATTGATCGCTGCGACAAAAAGTGCTTTAGCGCCACCTAATGAGTGTCCTGTCGTTGAGATCGTATAGCCATCTGATTTGGGATACTGCTTTTCAATTTCACGGGCATAGTTCAAGGCAGAAGCAAATGCACCATTTGAGTGTTTATTACTTCGACCAATTTCCTCAAGGTTAGTATGCCAATCTTTGAGCGAAGTCGTGCCAGCATAGGCAATCGTCAGGTTTTTGGTGATGACGGAGTCGGGGAAGCCAGGTACTTTTTTTAATTCATCATGATTAAGTTTTTTGAATTCATCTTTAATTTCTGCTACTACCATTGCCTGTGTACTATTTTTCTTTGGTTTAGTTTCAGTACCGATTATGTTTTTATCGGTATCTATTGTATTTATAACAATATAGTTTTCATTTCTGTTTATCCTATCACCTACGACTAGATTACCATTTTCAACTTGATATACTTCATCTGAGAATCTTCTATTTTGATCCATTGAATTATATCCCTCCATTGTAAAATAAAATCTCTATTTCGTTTAGTTGATGATTGGGATATTCTAGCTCTTCTAAATAGTATTTATTACCAGGTTTAGTTTTACCTGAATCGATATCATAAATCCATTTATCAGTTTCAGCAGACTTGACACCTAATGTAGCAATTTGCTTATTTGAATCATTTATCAAAAAATGTACTTCTAAAAAATTCATTGGACTTACTGTATATCCAGTAAATTCTATTTTGTCTATATCTATATATCTCCTAACACTTACAACTTTTTCTATATATTCTTCAGTTGTCAAATCCCCATTACTATATTCTTGTGTAAACCTATCAGTTTCCTCATCATTGGTTGTATATAACCGATAGTTATTGTACATATAATTCGCCAAATCTTTCTGTATTTCCAACAGTTCTTGACGATCTCCTTCTCTTTTATCCATATACATTTTTCCTCCAATTCCTCCTAAAATAATTACCACTAATACACCTAACCAAAGTCGTTTCTTCATAGCTCCTCCTTTCAGATTCTATCTTGTTCTATATATGTTCAGACTAAGCTTCTCGCTTATTCTGGAATTTTTATGTAATATATATTTTTTTCATAGTTATGTACTTCTACAATAAAAGATAATTATATGAATAGGTAATACGTCATAACCGTTGATTTCTCTCACCAATTTCCTCAAGGTTTGTATGCCAATCTTTGAGCGAAGTCGTGCCAGCATAGGCAATCGTCAGGTTTCTGGTAATGACGGAGTCGGGGAAGCCAGGTACTTTTTTTAATTCATCATGATTAAGTTTTTTGAATTCATCTTTAATTTCTGCTACTACCATTGCCTGCATACTGTTTTCCTTTGGTTTAGATTCATTACCTATTTTATCTTTATCTGTATTTAAATTTCCTATAACGATATGGTTTGTTCCAAGAGGTTTATCACCATAATTTACCTTGCTACTTTCTAATTGATATATAAATTCAGATAAGTATCTATTTTGATCCATTAATTTATTCCTCCTGTATAATAAACAATTTGATCATCTGAGATATCAATCCCTTTTTCTTCCTTTCTTTCATCAATAAAATATGGTCCCTGACCTCTGCCACTAGTTATTCTGTAAATAAACTTATCTGTTTCTGCAGATCTTGTGTTTAACAATACTTCTTCTTGATAAACATCATTAACTGTGAAATAGATCACTAATGAATTCATCGGACTAACCGAATATCCAGTAAATTCCATTTTCTCAATATTCGAATACTCTCTGATACTCAACATTTTTTCTAAATATTCTTCCGTTGTTATTCCTCCTTCTTTTTGATATTCTTCTACGATTTCCTTTTGTTTCTCACTATCTCTCGTATAAATTCGATAGTTATTGTACACATAATTCGCCAAATCTTTCTGTATTTCCAGCAATTCTTGGCGATCTTCTTCCCTTTTATCCATATGCATTTTTCCTCCGATTCCTCCTAAAATAATTACTACTAATACACCTAACCAATGTCGTTTCTTCATAGCTCCTCCTTTCAGATTCTATCTTGTTCTATATATGTTCAGACTAAGCTTCTCGCTTATTCTGGAATTTTTATGTAATATATATTTTTTTCATAGTTATGTACTTCTACAATAAAAGATAATTATATGAATAGGTAATACGTCATAACCGTTGATTTCTCTCACCAATTTCCTCAAGATTTGTATGCCAATCTTTGAGCGAAGTCGTGCCAGCATAGGCAATCGTAAGGTTTTTGGTGATGACGGAGTCGGGGAAGCCAGGTACTTTTTTTAATTCATCATGATTAAGTTTTTTGAATTCATCTTTAATTTCTGCTACTACCATTGCTTGCATACTATTTTTCTTTGGCTTAGATTCATTGCCGATTTTGTCTTTATTTGTATCTATTGTATCTATAACGATAAATTGAGTCCCTTTTACTAGTTTACCGATTTTTACTAGACCGTTTTCGATACGATATACAAATTTAGATATCTTTCTATTTTGGTCCATTAATTTATTCCTCCTGTATAATAAACAATTTGTTCATCTGAGATATCTAGTTTTTTTTCTTCCTTTCTTTCATCAATAAAATACGGTCCTTTACCTCTACCACCAGTTATTCTGTAAATAAACTTGTCTGTTTCTGCCGATCTCGTATCTAACCATACTTCTTCTCGATAGACATCATTAACTGTGAAATAGATAATTAATGAATTCATTGGGTCAATAGAATATCCAGTAAATTCTATTTTGTCTATATCTATATATTTCCTAACACTTACAACTTTTTCTACATATTCTTCAGTTGTCAAATCCCCATTACTATATTCTTGTGTAAACCTATCAGTTTCCTCATCATTGGTTGTATATAATCGATAGTTATTGTATACATAATTCGCCAAATCTTTCTGTATTTCCAACAGTTCTTGACGATCTCCTTCTCTTTTATCCATATACATTTTTCCTCCAATTCCTCCTAAAATAATTACCACTAATACACCTAACCAAAGTCGTTTCTTCATATACGCTCCTTTATCTATGAATATCTGTTCCCTCATATTATTTTCTATCATAGGGTTACTCTCTTTTTTGTTATATACGTTTTTTCACTCAATTGTTTTTATGTAAAACTTCTCACTATGCCTATGGTCGTATCACTAAGGATTGATATCGGATGTTTTTTAATGAAAAAAGACATCTAAAACAGAAGGATTTCTGCTTTAGATGTCTTTATGACTATAAGATTATTCGCTAACTGTTACGTCGCCTGTTACTGATGCGTCGTTTTCGTCAAGTTTTGCTGAATCTTGGTATTCTTGTTTTTCAAATGTTACGTTACCCTCTACTTTTGCTCCGTCTAATACAAAGCCGTTCGCTTTTACAAGTACGTCACCTTTGATTGTTCCGTGAACGATATTTGTGTTTTCTGATTCAACGATCAATGTTGGAACAGTGATTGTGTATTCAGCAGTTACGTTACGGTCATCGTCTTGTGAGTACAAAGCAATTTTACGGTAGATGTCTGCACTTGCATCATCTTTGTCATGGAATTCGCCTGCGATAGTTACATCATTTGAGAATGTCACATCACCTGTTGCTGCAACGATCCAGTTACCGTCAGCTGACATTGCTTTTTCTAAAACAGCTGGATCATCACTGATTGAAGCTGTTGATACAACATCTGCTGAACTTTCTGTTGTACTTACTTCTGTTGTTGATGAAGCTGAACTAGAATTAGATGAATCATTGTTGTCAGCACCACAAGCTCCTAAAGCCAAAAGTGCTGTTGCTGTTAAACCTAATAAAGATAATTTTTTTGATAACATTAAATTTCTTCCTCTCTTTTTGTATTCCTATGAAATTATACCATGGAAGCGTACTTATGTGAAATAATCTTCATGAAAAGAAAAAATATTTTATATAGTAGAAAATTTACGATAACATCCTCTAGTTATTCTTGTTACGCCAAGAATAAAAACAGCTAGTCAAAGGTAACTAATTCCGTATTTTCAACAAAAAAGTCAAAGAATGTGTCATTTGCCATCGGATGAAAATAGGCATTGATGATTCGGATCAGTGCATTATGGCAAACAAGCAAGTAGACATTGTCCTCATCTTCTAAGCACTCTTTCAATAAAGGAGTGATCCGTGCATACACATCTAAAACCGATTCCCCATTTGGAAAACGTACCGCAAAATTTTGGCGTGCACGTTGAAAGTCTTCGTCTTCGCTAGGACGCCCATCATAATCCCCAAAATCCATCTCGATCAGTCGTTCATCCACTGTCATAGGTAGATTGACTTTTTTGGCTACCGCTTGTGCCGTATCTCTTGCGCGTTGCAAAGGGGAATGTATGATCTTGGTGATCGGTATTTCCAAGTTTGCAACTTTTTCAGCGAGTTTTTCTGCTTGTTGTTTACCTTTTTCTGTTAATTCGATGTCTGCATGGCCACAAACTAAGCCTTGAGCATTCCAAGTCGTTTCGCCATGTCTAGTAATATATAACATTAGATAACTCTCCTTTATTTTATGCTCTTTCAATTTTATCATACAATTTCAGTCCAAATGGATCATCTGCTTGGAGTCGACGACGTTCGATTAGCCTTAGTGATTCAAATGTGTGTTTCTCTTCTTCTCAAGTCGATTCTTTTCGTTGCGACTTTTTCTAAGAATCGCTGGTCATGGTCGACGATCAACATCGCTGGTTTGACTTGTACTAAAAGCTGCTCGATTTGTTCTTGATTGAACACGTCCAGATAATTCAATGGCTCATCCCAGATATAAAGATCTGCGGATTGTGCAAATGATTTGGCTAATTCCACTTTTTTTCTTTGCCCCATACTCATGTTTTCAATGGAGGTATGAAACACGTCTCTTTCCATTCCTAATTTACGAAGATTATTTAAAAAGAGTTCCAAGTCTAGCTGATTCTTTTGCGCAAAATCTGTTAATGTTCCGGTGTTATCTTCATAGTTTTGGCGAACATAACTGATGCTGATTGTTGCCGGACGTGTGACATCCCCCTTGGATTGACCAGTAAATTCCCCAAGTAAATACTGGATGATCGATGATTTACCACTACCATTAGGTCCAGTTATTGCCACACACTCTTGTTGCTCGATGCTAAAGCTGATAGGATCGAATAACATCTCTTCATAGCCTAATTGTAGATTTTCTACTGTCAATAAGCGTTTATGATGCGACTGATTTGGGCACATATTCAATGAATCGATCGACTCTAGATCTTTCAATAATTTCTCTTTCTCACTAATTTGAGTTTCCATCCGATTGACGATCGCTTTTGAACGTTTCATTGTACGAGCAGCATCCGCTCCAATTGCGCCACGATTGACACGCCGTGCTTCGGTATCAATAAAGCCAACACGTTTTTTTGTTTTGTCTCCTTCTCGAGAGTTAGCCCACTCCGCTTTTTCAGCTGCGGTTTTTTTCAAACGTCCGACTTCTTTTTTGATTTTTTGGTTTTGTGCTAACTCAAATTCATCTTTTCTACGCTTTTGTTCTTCGTAGACGGAATAATTTCCTTGATAGATCACTAATTGACTTTTTTCGATGACCAAAAGATGGTCAACGACTTCATCAATAAACTGACGATCATGACTGACAACAATAAACCCTTGTTTTTTCTTATTCAGGTATTCAGCTACTTGCTGACGCCCAATCACATCTAAGTGATTTGTTGGTTCGTCAATCAGTGGAAAATGCAGCTCATCGGTAAATAAGAGAGCCAGCAATACTTTTGTTTTTTCTCCGCCGGAAAGGGAATCGTAAGGGCGCCAGAGAATTTCCGGATTTGCCTGCATCAACATCAGCTCACGCTCGATCTCCCATAACTCACAATCTGAAACTTCTAACAACACATCATAGGTTAGTCGATTCGTTTCCCTGACCTGTTGTGGAAAATAGACAAATTCTTGTTGATGGGTCACTTGTCCTTGATAAGGTAGTTTGTTTTGCAAAATAGTTAATAACGTCGTTTTGCCACGACCATTTCGACCAATCAGTCCTAATTTCCATGTGGAATCAATATTTAAGTTTGCTTGATCGAATAACAGATCGTCTTGGCTGTCATAGCCAAACGTCAATTGTTTGATTTCGATTTTAGACATTTATCTTCACCTCGTTATAAAAAAGACCAGTCCTATTTTCAGAACTGGTCAAAGAAGATGAGTACAAAAAGAGACCCACTCATTGAAAACAGCCAATTCTGAAAATCTGCATACTATCCCCTTGAACGAACAAGGTATAGTTAAAATGCAGCTTCAACAAATTGACTTACTTTTTCAATGCGCGGATCCCTCACTTTGTCTTTATTTGCCACTAGGTTACCATAGGTGTTTTAAGACTGTCAACCAATAAATTATTGAAACAAGCCACTGATTGCCTGTGAAAGCAGTCTGACGTTCTCTAGTGTTTCTTGATGATCCAATGCCTTATCAAGAGAAGTTGGGCCAGTTTGGATACTAAATACACTAGGAAGGATCGTCGTTAATTCACCTAAATCTTTTTCCCGACTCCCACAGAACGCTACAACTTTTTTGTTGTGTTTTTTTGCCAAAGAAGCTACACCATAAGGCACTTTCCCATGAATTGTCTGTTGATCGATCCGTCCTTCTCCTGTAATCACGATATCGGCTGATTTGATTTTATCTTCTAAGTCTACTAACTCAGAGACAGTCATAAAACCTGCTTTCATCGTAGCCCCGACAATGGCTAGAGCGCCTCCGATTCCACCCGCTGCGCCACTGCCAGCGAGTTTATTCAAATCAATTGCTGTGCTTTCTTTGATTTGTTCAACGATCTTTTCTGCTTGGGCTTCCAAATATGCTAGAGTTTCTGGTGAACCACCTTTTTGTTTCCCAAATAGTTGAGTCGCACCCTGTTTGCCAGTGTAAGGACTCGTAACGTCCGCTGCGATCGTTAATCGTTGCTCGATTCGCTCTAATTGAGAGACGTCGATTGTCTCGATGGATAACAAAGGATTCCCTTCTGTAACGCCATTTAGTTTCGCCCCTAATGACTGCAATAAACCCAAGCCTCCATCAGAACAACCGCTACCACCTAATGTTACGATAACTTCGTCTACTTGCTGATCCAAAGCATCTTTGATCAACTCTCCTAAACCAAAACTTGAAGCTAACCGGATCGTTTGATCTGTCGGTTCGGTCAACAAGTCCAATCCAATGACTTCCGTCGATTCAATGATGGCTAACTTACGGTTCTTTTTTTGTGTCAGTAAATAACGACATGCTTTTTCCCGAAAGAGCAAATCTGGACAAAAAAGTGTTCGCCATTCCCCACCTAAAGTAGCGTAAATCACTTCAGCAGTTCCTTCGCCACCATCTGCGATAGGTTGATTGACTGTTTGTTCCGCCTCCCCCCAGCCTTGCAATGCTGCTTGGTTGAGTTCAATAGACGATGCGCTACCTTTAAACGAATCGATTGCTGCAAGTAATTTCATTCTGAGACTCCTTTTTCTGCGATGATTGAACAACGTGTTTTTCTTTAACTATATCATATCTAACGTGCTTCAATACCGCTATATTCATAGATAGAAAATACTTCAGGATCATAATCGATAAACCGCTGTGACCAATTTTCTACATCAAAAAATTCGATGATCTCACGATCGACGGTTTGATAAGGGCTATCTAAGAAGGCAGGAAGTTCATCCAAATTCCTTTCTTCCAACAAGAAAATATTTTGTGGATTGTAGAAACGATACCCGGAAATCGCTTTGTTATCAGTGACTAATTTTTTTTGGAAGAAAATAGATTCAAATGTTCGTAAAGTCACACCACTTTGACCTTCTCGCAACAATTCCAAAATACCGGTCGAACCATTCGTCTTTTGTAAATATTCTGTATAGGTCAGATACCCTTCTTGATCATTTCCACGACTTGGTAAAATATAAAAGTTTGTTGAAATACCTAACTGTTCAAATGCGGCTTGATAATCATCTGCTCGTTGTTTTCTGCCGTTATCAGTTGCTCCAAAGAACAGATCAGTCGTGACTTCAGCTTTTGGTAATTCCATCTCTTTTGAATAAAAAGAACTATTGTGTTTAATCCCTAACTCTTTTGCTTCTAAAATATCAAAATGGTAAATGTCATCAATTGCTGGTTCTGCTTCTGCTTTCTTCAATAATTGAAGGTGTTCTTCTTTAAAATGGTTCCAAAAGAAGAGGATGATCTTCGCATTTGTGTACGGTCGAATACGAGAAGCAAATGCCACATCAAATCCATAATCTAAAAAAATAATTAGTTTATATTGATCGAGTTGCTGTTGGAACGATGACATAAAGAAATCATCCATCAAATCTTTTGCTGAGATGACGTCCATTGTTTGTACGTATGGGAAAAAATATAACGCCTTATTTTTCGCTATAAGCAATCGTTCGTGTTGGCTCATAGTTATCAACTCCTTATTTTTACTTACTCAAAACAATCCTATTAATTATGGGTTTCCTCTTATAATAGCCCTGCATGAAAGGAAAAAGCGAATGAAACGCTTTCGTTTCAAGTTATTTTTTATAGAAATATAACAATAATTATCAAAACAGATAAGAGTTCTATGATTGTTTCATTAAAAATTACAAAAAAGTTTTCAGAATAGTTGTAATTGTCAGACAATTTGTTATTATAGAGAATATTATTTTATAACCTATTTGTTTTTTCATTCATGTTTTTAGAAAAGAGGGTTTTTGATGGAAAGTACAGAACAAACAAAATTAAAAAAACAGCTAAGCTCCAGACACATCACGATGCTTGCTTTGGGTGGTGCAATTGGTGCTGGTTTATTCAAAGGAAGTGGTGAAGCCATTGGGATCGCTGGTCCTGCGGTCTTGCTTGCTTTTTTGATCGGTGGTGGTATTTTATTTATTGTTATGAGTGGTCTGGGTAAGTTAGTTTTAGACGGTGGGGATACACAACATGGATTATCTGGCTTGATTCGCCCTTATTTAGGTAATCATTCTGCGGATTTCGTCGACTGGGTCTATTATTCCATGTGGATGATCAATATCATCGCTGAGGCTGTAGCAGCAGCTTCCTTCTTACAATTATGGTTTCCGCATGTTCCTGCATGGTGTTTCATCTTACTTTTAGCTATTTTAACGACTCTGATCAATCTTTATTCTGTCCGCTTGTTTGCTGAAACCGAATATTGGTTGGCTTTTGCGAAGATCAGTGTCATTATCTTGATGATTCTTTTCGGGTTATATCTCGTCGGACAACAAATGTTAGGAACTGGAATTTTTCCTACATTAAGTCAATTGACTGATCACGGTGGCTTTACTCCCCATGGATTAAAAGGGGTCGTTAGTTCATTACTTGTCGTTATCTATTCATATGGTGGGTCAGAATTGATTGCAATTACTGTCAGTGAAGCGGACGATCCTAAAAAAGCCATACCAAAAGCGATAAAAGGGGTCATGGGCCGAATTGTTTCCTTCTATATTATTCCGCTTTTCTTATTGCTGATTCTTTTCCCTTGGAATACTTTAGCTGGTTCTGCGGTTAGCCCGTTCGTCTTGGTGTTTGAACAGATGAATATCCCTTTTGCTAGTGATATCGTGAACTTCGTCATTGTCTTGGCACTCTTTTCATCGATCAATTCTGGCGTTTATGCTTCTTCTCGTCTCTTGTTTTTCCGTTTGAAAGACAAAAAAGGCACCGCCAAGAAACTGGCAAAGTTGAACAAACATTATGTGCCACAACGTGCTGTATTATTTTGTACCAGCGTGCTATATCTAGGGGTCATCCTTTCCTATTTCGTAGGTGACAAACTTTTCGGTTACTTAGCCGGTTCTCTTTCTTATACGGTACTCGTGATTTGGCTAATGATCAGCGCTGCCGCTTTTCGTTTAGCATTGAAGAAAGGCACTTGGCAAGCCAAAAGTTTTAATTTATTTGCTTTGATCGCGTTAAGCTTGATCTTGATTGGGATACTCATGACAAATTCAATTGGTGTAACGGTCTTGACAGCTTTATTATATGCGGTGATTTTCTTTAGCTATCAAAAGAAAAAAGATGTCTTTACGATAAAAAATGAGCCTTTTTCTTCGATATGATTGATGGTAAAGATAGATAACTAAAACTTCTCCATGAACCAGCTAGAAAATACGAGATCACTTGATGGATCTTTGAGCTTTCTAGCTGGTTTTTATTAATCTTTTTAGAGAACTTTGAGCCTGAATGAACCATTCGTCCAAAAAGATCCCCCTCGTTTTTTTGCAACGACACTTGAACAGATGTTGTTTCACTTCATCGATACGTTCACTTGATAAGTCAATCCATTGATTATCCAAAAAAAAATAGCCCCCCGCTGATTGGGTGACTATTTTTTTGAGTTTATATCGTTTCCTTCACAACGTTCAATTGTTCCTGCTTTTCATTATTTTTTGCAATACCTAAACCAGTAATGGCACTGACCATTGAAAAGACGGGAGAAAGCAAACTGAAAAATACGAATGGTAAGTAGGTCATCGTTGGTATTCCAAACGTGCTGGCAACAAAACTACCGGCAATCCCCCAAGGAATAAGGTAATTGATGACTGTCCCTCCATCTTCTAAGGTACGACTCAAAACAGTTGGATCAAGTCCTGCTTTTTTGTATGTTTCTTTGAACGCATTTCCTGGTAAGATCACAGATAAGAACTGTTCACCGATAAACAGATTGACACCAATACTTGTCATTAGTGTCGTAAAAATCAGTTTAGGTATCGTCGTCATTTTCTTCGATACCACTTCCATAACTGTAGAGATCAACTCAAATTCGATCAATAAACCGCCTAATGAAAGCGTCAGAATAATCAAGGAAACTGTAGGCATCATACTTTCGATCCCACCGCGGCTAAGTAACGCATCGATTTGCGTGTTTCCTGTTTCAGATAGAAAACCAGATTCGAGGACTGTCGCTAGTCCTGAGAAGGAAGTGCTTGGATCTTGGATAAAAATCATTCCAACTGCTACGGCAATATTCAACAGGATCGTTAAGATCGCTGGAACTTTTTTCCAAGCACAAACCAACATCAAGAATAAAGGGATTAGAGACCAGATCGAAATCGTAAAGTTGTTTTCTAAAATAGTTGTTACATTTTGGATTTCTGTCAAGCTGGCACCTTTATCTGTATGTCCTAAAAATGCAAACAAAATCAAAGAAACAATAAATGCCGGAAGTGTTGACCACATCATATGTTTGATATGTTTAAATAGATCCGCATCAACAATGGCTGCTGCCAGATTTGTCGATTCAGATAATGGCGACATCTTATCTCCAAAAACTGCCCCAGAAACAATAGCACCGACAACTAATGCGGGGTTCAATCCCAACGTTGTGCCGATACCGAAAAAGG
This sequence comes from Enterococcus sp. AZ095b, assembly GCF_051714725.1. Classification (NCBI taxonomy): domain Bacteria; kingdom Bacillati; phylum Bacillota; class Bacilli; order Lactobacillales; family Enterococcaceae; genus Enterococcus; species Enterococcus sp. AZ095b. The sequence continues at coordinate 2,247,908 of NZ_JBIOSL010000001.1, forward strand.
CGATACCGATGGTTGACATGACAGTAAAGGCACTACCGACTGCACTGCCGACAATGGCACACACAACAAAAACTGAAGGCACAAACCATGGGACACTAATGATGTTAAAGCCATAGACCATCAACGTTGGAATGATGCCAGCTTGGATCCAGACCGCAATCAATGCGCCGACTAAAATAAAGATAAAGATCGGGATGATCCCCGGTTTGAGACCGTTGATGATTCCTTCATGTAATCGATCGGTTGGCTGTTTCTTCACTACTGCGTAGACCATGACCATACCAATAGCAATCAAAATCGCGATATTCGGTGAAATCTTAAAGCCAACTACTCCGGCTGCTATCGTTGCAACGATAATTATTAATACACTCACTGCTTCTATAAAACTAGGTTTTTTTATTTTTTCCATATCCATTCTCCCTTTTTAAGTTTGTTACGTCTTAAAAAAGCTTCGATATCGAATGACTCCGCCACAATTCATCTGCGTTTCCTCCCTAAAAAAAAGACAAAAAGATCTGTTTTCAACTAAGGACGAATTTCTCCGCGGTACCACCTTAATTAAAAACAGATCTGTTTTTCACTTTGATTTGAATGATTTAATTGTTAAAACTTTTCCTGTAATTCATAGAATTGGCTTGGTCGGTTCGCAGCAACCACCGACTTTCTGAACAAAACACCAAAACTACTACTGGGTGAAAAGTGAACTTTCATGAAGTTTACCTGCATCTGTCCAATTTGTCAATCTAAATGTATTTTTTCTGAAAACAAATGTTTTGATTCATAACGATCTAGTCCTTTCACCCATCCATCATTTTCCGTTATTTTTTTGCAAGGATTGCTTGATGCTCCTGCTTTATTTTATCTAGAAGTTCTGGCTTTCCAAATAGATCTAATGCAGTATTTGCCAATAGTTCAGCAGCAATGGCAATCGAAGCTAGTCCTTTTTCACTACGAGCAGCTGCTTTAAATTCTTCCGAATGACCGGCGATATATTCATCAGCAATCGAGACGGTTGGTTGGATCGTCGGAATCACATGGCTCACGTTACCAACGTCAGAAGAACCTAGACTTGTTTGTTCTTTTGTTTCGATTTCTTCATCAGGTACACCTGCTGCATTCGCATGACTGAAGAACAGCGCATCAAATGAAGGCGTCACGATCACATCATCGACAGAATTTTGGAACAATCCAAATTCATAACTTGTTCCCGTACTCAAAGCCGCCCCTTTCACGATATTTTCGACTTTTTGATACACCTCATTCAATGTCTGACGATTTTTTGCTCGTAAGTAGAATCGACCTGCTGCGTATTCGGGAATCACATTCGCAGCGACTCCCCCATCCGTGATGATCCCATGGATATTGACGTCTTTTGGCAGTTGCAGGCGCAACGCATTGATTCCATTAAACACTTGAATCAACGCTTCTAAGGCATTCACTCCTTTATCTGGTGCGGCAGCTGCATGGGAAGCAACACCATGGAACTTGATGTCCACCGGGTCATTCGCTAATGATTCTGTCGTTTTGCCGTAACGATATGCGGGATGGACACAAAGTGCCGCATCCACATCTTCAAAGAAGCCTTCCCGTACAAAACTTCCTTTAGCTGATCCGTTTTCGCCTCCCTCTTCTCCAGGTGTGCCATATACCCGAATCTCTCCACCAATCTCAGCAATTCGTTCGCGCAATACACTGGCAGCTAAGACAGAATACGTACCAAACAAGTTGTGTCCACAAGCATGACCGATTCCTGGTAAAGCGTCAAATTCTGCTAAAAAAGCAATCGTTGGTCCTGGTTTTCCTGAAGCGTAACGAGCATCAAATCCTGTTCGATGACCAGCAACATCTTTTGTGACAGAAAATCCTTCTTTTTCTAATTGTTTGATCAAAGCATCTGAGGAATAAAACTCATAATTACTTACCTCAGGATGGTCATGGATATCTAGTGCTAATGCTTGATATTCAGCTAATCGTTGCTGGATTGCTTCCTTAAAAGAATGTGTTGTTAAAGTAGATGTTGTCATATTGGCTTCCTCCAGTTTGCTTTTTATTTTTCACCAAATGTTTCCCAGGCAGGTACGCTTGATCCTTTTGATGTTTCTTCGATCACTTTTGCTGTTTCTTCCGTTTGATAGGTGTCAACGATCTTTTGATAGATTTCGTTATTTTCATCTTCTTTTCTTGCTACAATGATGTTGACATATGGTCTGGCACTGTCATCGACAGGTTCTAAAAAGATAGCATCACTCGTTGGGTTCAATCCTGCATCGACTGCCACACCACTGTTAATCACTGAAAGATCCACGTCATTCAATGCACGAGCTGTTTGTGAGGCATCCAGTTCAGAGATGTCTAGGTTTTTTGTATTTTCAGTGATATCTGAAGTAGTCGGCGTTTGGCCTTTCGCTGGATCAACTTTGATCAAACCAGCTGTTTGTAGCAATAGCAACGCCCGTCCGCCATTTGTGACGTCGTTTGGAATAGCTACTTTTGCGCCATCCTTGATATCATCAATGGATTGGATCGTATTGGAATAGATCCCTAAAGGTGCATTCACTGTGTTGCCGATCGAGACTAGATCCGTTCCGTGTTCCGTATTGTAATTGTCTAAAAAGAATTGATGTTGAAAAGCATTGAGATCGATCGAGCCATCTGCTAATGCAGCATTCGGTTGATTATAGTCGGTAAATTTCACGTATTCTAAGTCAATATCTTCTTTTGCTAAACGTGCCTTGACATCATCCCAAACGTCAGTGTCCTCTCCAATAATCCCAAGTTTTACTGTCGTTTGTTTTTTTGTGTCTGTTTCGGCATTGCCTTGGCTACAGCCAGCCAACCAAATAAGTGCAACAAAAGCAAGTACTGTATAACGAATGAGTTTTTTCATGATGATTCCTCCAGTTTAATGTGATATTTTTTTGATCAATAAATTGCTGATCCATTGACTTAAGAAAACAAGGATCAAGATCAACAAAGTGGCGACGATAGTCACGTCTGTTTGAAAACGATTATACCCACGAGAAATAGCTAGGTTTCCTAATCCTCCTGCCCCAACTGCTCCTGCCATAGCAGTCAAGCCAATGACATTGATGATCGTCAATGCAGAGACACGAATGATCCCTGGCAAGCCTTCGATCAAATAGACTCTAAAAACGATCCCTATTGGACTGGTTCCCATAGATTCGGCTGCTTCAATCACTCCAGGATCTACTTCTAACAACGCATTTTCCACTTGTCGAGCGAAAAATGGCACAACACCAAAGATCAAAGGGACTAAAGCAGCTTTCGCGCCGATCGTAGTACCGACTAAAAAGCGAGTCGTCAATGCCAGTAAAGAAAGTAAAATGATAAAGGGAATCGAGCGGACAACATTGATGACCTTGTCTAGCACCTCATAAAGCAAGCGATTTTCAAGCAATCCTTGGGGCCGTGTCACAACCAATACGATCCCAAAACCAAGACCGATCGCACCTCCGATCAACGCGGTCCAAAAAGACATATACAACGTTTGTTTCGTCGCTTCAATAAATTCATCGGGTATCAAATAGACATTAGGTAAATAGGTTTCTAAGAAATGGGTCATATCAGCGTCCTCCTTGAATCACTTTCATTTCCTTACTTGCGCCATTTTTTTGTAAAATCGTTGCTTGTACACCGGATTCAATAAGATAAGCCAAGGCTTTTTCTCGTTGATGGATCTCTCCTGATAAAGTAACGATCAATCGTCCTAATGGGGTTTCTTGTAATAGTTCTACATTGCCGTATAAAATATTCGCACTGACTTGGTATTTGCTATAAAGTTGTGCGATCAACGGTTCATTCGTTTGTGTGCCCACATAACTCAATTCCACTAACCATTTATTGGTCAACTGATCTGCAAAAGCACGATGCGAGCGAATCGTTTCTAATGCTTGGTCAACGTGGGTGGCTGTTCGGATAAACTCTTGCGTCAAAACTTCTTTTGGTGCACTGAAAATCTGAACGCTACTTCCCTGTTCGATCACTTCCCCGTTTTCCATCACAGCTACTTTGTTGCAGATTTCTTTAACGACTTGCATCTCATGTGTGATCAAAACGATTGTCAATCCTAATTGCTGATTCAGTTTTTTCAATAAAGCTAAAATCTGATGGGTCGTTTTTGGATCTAAGGCACTCGTTGCCTCATCACAAAGTAATACTTGCGGATCACTGGCTAATGCACGAGCGATAGCAACTCTTTGCTTTTGTCCTCCTGAAAGTTGTTTTGGATACGCAGTAGCTTTTTCTTCTAACCCGACTAATGTTAAAAGCTCATTAACTTTTTGACGACGCTCCTGTTTCGATTTTTTCGTATATTTCAACGAGAAATCGACGTTGTCAAAAATCGTGCGACTTTCCATTAGGTGAAAATGTTGAAAAATCATCCCGATCGATTTTCGTTCTTTTCGTAATTCTTTCGGGGATAGTTTTCCTAGCTCTGTTCCATTGATGATGACTTTGCCACTTGTTGGTTTTTGTAACAGGTTCATGACACGAACCAGCGTACTTTTCCCAGCACCTGAATAACCTACGATTCCGTAAACATCCCCTTTAGCAATCGAAAGATCCACCTGTTTCACTGCCTGGATCGTCTTTTCTTTTTGTTGGAAAGAAACATTTATTGCTTGTAATTCAATCATTTTTACTCCTCCTTCGGTTTGACGATAAAAAAAGGCATCCTCAAGAAAATGACTCATCACTTTCTTGAGGACGCCTTTTTGCGTGTTACCACCTCATGTTCAAGTTACACTTACATGTAACTCCTCTTCGAGTACAATCATACTCTAGCAAGCTAACGGTTGCGACCGTCACCGTCTCACAATTTTGCTCGGGGTGAATTGCTCAATAGCCATTTTCCAAACATGCCGCCTTGCTTCTTCTCAGCTACCGAAGCTCTCTGTTAAAGGTTTTTGTATTTGTACTTACTATTTCAACGCAAAAAATATAAAAAAAATCCTTTTATCAGCATAAATCTACTGATAAAAGGACGACGTATCGTGGTACCACCTTTATTCGGAAGTTTCCTTCCCTCGATCCAACATCTCTTGACGAGAGATTGGTTGTCCGTTTTAACGGTCAGACATTTCCGAACTTGCCTACTTATCGACAAGTTATTCTCCAAGGCCATTTTTCAACTTTTCTTACTTGACTCTTTCCACCAACCAGAGCCTCTCTTTGAAGTTTCCAAGTTTACTTTCCTTATCAACGAATCCATATTTTGTTGTTGAGAACACTTTATCTAAGTGAAAACAAAAAGTCAAGCAAGAAATTTAAAAAAATATGCACTCAGTCGATTGATCAATAAAAAAATCGTTGGTGGCACTGGATTTCCAGCCGTTTATTTTTTTCCTTTTTGTTTTTCTAACATCTCCAACACGATCAAAAGATCGGTACCTTCTGCTAAGATCGATAAATCTGCTTTTTCTCTTTCGGTATAAGCCCGATCAAAGCTTGAATCTGGAATCAAAACAACACCCATTCCTGCTCGTGATGCGGCGGTCGCACCAACCAAAGAATCTTCCACTGCAAAGGCTTCTGACGCTGTCAATCCCGACCGCTCTAGCGCAGTTAGATAAGGAATTGGTGAAGGTTTATTTTCAGACACTTCATCCCCAAAGGTATATGTATGAAAATAAGGCTTCAAAGAAAATTGATCCAAAATATTGTTTGCTCGTTTTGTTACCGTCGTCGTTGCGAGACCAAGAATGAGTTTTTGGTCATTCAATTCTTTCAATACTTCTTTTGCATGAGGTTTTAATTGGATAGCGCCACTATGCAGTTGTTGATAAAAATATTCTTCTCGTTTTTCGCGAACCTTTTGTACCATTTCCGGTGTTCCCGCCATTTTGATCAACAAATCATAGCTTTGTTTCCAATTTTTTCCACCCCATGTATCAACGATTTCTTGAGGTATTTCGATATCAAATTGCTTGAATCCCCATAGCCAACCGTCACGATAAGTTCTTTCTGTATCAACTAATAGTCCATCTAAGTCAAATATTGCACCCTTCATATCCACTGATCCTTTCAAAAAAACAATATCTGTAGTGTATCATGTTTTTTCATTCAAACCAATGGGATCTCAAGCATTTTTGTTATGAGTAATAATTACACTCACCCTCCGTACTCAATTATTCGGATTCATTTTAGTTATTTTATTTCTACGAATCTTTAATAATTGATTCGTAAAATTAGCCCAATCGACTGCCCTTGGAGGAACTAACCAAATGATTTGGAACAAGTCTCCAAAAGAACAGATTTCTTTATCTGTCAAAAGTAGATCTGTTTCATCATCTGCCTTCGTTTGGTAGATGATATTCAAGTCAGAGATTTTCTGGATATTATTTTTGATCAACGCATTAAATTGTGGTCCAAAGGAAAAATCAATGCAAATACGGAGCGGTTTCAATTGTTGATCGATGGGTAATATATCCATCATCACTAACACATAATGAAAAAATAAAAATTCTTTTGCGAGCCAAATTTGCTTGTTCTTTTTTTGTTTTTTGATGTAATCTCTGCAAAACAAAAAATATTCTGGATACATTTCATAAAAATAAGTGACATCCAGGTTGTTATTGTCATCAATATTTTCTTCTTTGAAATATTTGATCTTCAAATGCAAGACCGTCAGCTGTCTTCTGATTTCTTTTAGCTGATTCTCTGAGAGAATAAATGCTTGTCCAAGTTCTTCAAGAAATAAGTCATTCAAGGCAAGTATTTCCTTTAGTGTCACTCCCTCAATAAGTTCCGGCTCATTGATTGCGCCTTCGACAACAAGATAAGCAAAAATCTGTTGCGCTTCGCTATATAGCTCTTTTTCCGTATCGATCTTTGCCTCTTTTTCAAGCCAAGAAAATATGCTTCGAAAGAAATCATTAGTTTCTAACATTTTTTTATTGAATGTCAATTGACTTTTTTTATTCTCGGACATTCGCCAACCTTGCTTTATTCGAATCAAGCTGACTGAAAGAAAATGTTGGAGTTTTGTTTCACTAAAACCTGTAAAAGAAGCAGCGAATTTCGGTTCAAGCAACCGAATCAATTCTTCCACTGGTTTCGTGATCTCTGTTGGATAAACCGAATAAGCCCGTCCGTATAATTTGGTGAAATAAAACGTCACCAATCCACGTACAGAGCCTTCTTCCCCACTTAGTAAGAATTTTTTTGTGACTGTAAGTTCTTTGTCTGCTAATCTCGTACGCATGTCTTTCAGCTTTTGGTAGACGAGGGGATGACTGATATAATTCTTGATCGCATAGTCATTGACAGATTCGAACGTTTCAAAAAATATTTCTTGTAACATCAAAAAACCAAAGGAATGGCGGACATACATTTCACCTAAAATTGTCGAATTCCCTCGACCACTCTCAATCAGTCGGACGTTATTTCCTTCGAAAAACAGTTGAAATTCATCCGTTAGCCCATAGTCCACAAAATCATGTGACAATTCTTCCATTGACTTATTCAGCAAAAAATAAGAGATATCCAATTCTTCCAGCACTTTTTCATGATTTTCAATTAAAAGTGGCTTTGTTTCCAAATAACGTAGCAACTCTAACTTTCGTTGCGCTGGCTTATCTAAAAATAGTTTGAACATTTTGATTTCCTCTACCTTCTGGTTTTTCTCCATAGAGTATCGTACCTGAAAATAAGTAGCTCATTGCTGCCATCTGACTATTATCTGAACTAGCAGAACCAGAACCACTCGACTGTGGCAACATCACTTGGCTATGAGAGTGATCATCAGAAAAAAATTGATCATCTAAGGTTATTTTACGTGATGTACTAGCAATCTGGCTAATTATATCGCCCTGGTTATCTAATAATTTTGTTTTGTTTGGTCGCTTTTTTTTTGGAATTGAAGAATCTTGATACGGTAATTCGGCTGGTGGTTGTTCTTCAACTTTCTGCTTTTCGTTATTTATAATTGCAGTATCTTGTGATTGTTCGGTGTGTTCAACCTCTGCTTCTTTCTCATCCGTTACAGGACGTTGGGGAGTAACTGGTTGAATTTGGATTTCTTCTGTTGGATTCAACGGATCATAAATGATCGTTTCTGCATATATATAGTTGGAAGATTCAAAATAGACTGCCGCGAACAAAAGTGTTCCTAATATGGCGATTTTTTGTCTTTTCACTTTTCTCCCCCTTTTTTTATTAGACATTTTAAGTAAGTGAAACCATACGTTTCCAAGCAAAAATTGTCTGACTGATCTTATTTATTTGATCAGTCAGACGTTTTTTTATCAGGGATTGATATTATTTATTTTCAGATTCGTCTTCATCTTTTTGTTTTTTTCTTTTCCAAAAAATAAATAGAAGTAAAAGAATCAATAATAATAGGATACCGAATAATAGATAGATCCAAGTATTGTCTTGTTCGATCGTCACATCTTTTTCGTTTAATTCCCTAGCAACTTCGCCTTTGATTTCAAAGTCTTTTTCAAATTCCCATTTATATTTATAGGTTTCCTCAGAGCCATTAGAAGTTTTGACTTTGTATTCTCCATCTTCAGCTTTTTCGCCGTAAGCAGTCATCTTCATCGTATACTTCCCTGCTTCCAACTTTTCACCATTTAAAGAAATGGGGTAAGCAAAGTGAGAATTTGGCGCCATTTGCATACTTTCGGCTTGGCTTTCGTACAGCACTTCAGCTGATCCTTTTTTCGTGATCGTTGTTGCTACATTCAATTGATTCAAGTAAACCGCTTGAGGGTTTTGCAAATGTATATTGATCACATTTCTCGCATTGACTTGTGCGGGTTCCACTTTCGTTGCTTTGAGATCAGGCTTAATCGCTGTCATATTTTGACGGATCAATAATGCAACTACGTAAGAGTACTCATTTTTGATGGCTAATCCTTTATCTTCGGAAGAAGAGTCCTGAGTGTCATCCGTTTTTTCTTTAAAAGTGATCCCGCCTGCCATGACACCATCAAATTTTTCTGCTGGCATCGTGACTGTGATTGGCACTGTCACTTCCGAATGTTTTGGTAACGTCACTTCTGGCTCTGCTTTCGCATAATCTTTTAAATTGTAAACCAAACTATTATCGGGTTCAATTTTATTTTCACCATACTCCACCACACCATTCAAATTAGTTGTTGCACTGTTGATCGTGGTTTCGATCGTGATGTCGTTGTCTGTGTCATTGCGTAATTGGACTTCGATTGTTTGTTGTTTGTCAGGTTCCATCAATAGATCGAAATATGTTTTTTCTTTATCGATTTGATTTTCAGGAATCACTGGGGTAACCGCAAAATTAAATTCTGATGCAAAAGTTGATTGGACTGGAACCATACTTAGCATGGCAACAATGAGGCTGACAATAAGGATAAATCTTTTTTTCATAATATTTTTAACTCCCTGATAAATTAGATGTTGGCGAGGCTATGACAGAAGCGTTCTATCCCTTCAAAGGTAACTAATATCACTGCGTTGCACCAATTTTTTTGAGGTCAAGACAAAAAGTTCTTTCATTTTTGCCTTGACCAGATTGTATTCGATTAGTTTCCTGGCGCATCTGTTAACGTCCAAGTGAACGTTGTTTGATAAGCTTTTGCGTATTTTGTCGTTGAACCTGGTACTTCTAGTGCAATACTATTTTTCGCGGTATCCACTGAATTTCCCCAATCCATCAAATACGTTCCAGCACCTTCACCATTTTTCGCACTCATCACTAATGATTCACTACCACTTGGATCTAAGCTGAAAGTTGCAACGCCTGTTGGTTTTGCTGATTGTGAACCAGTCACGACATTACCATTTGATAATGTGATTTTTGCACCTGTCAATTCTTGGTCTTCCGCTGTTTTGAATTGTGCATTTTGTTTTACTTTCAATGTCCAACCTGTTTCAGTTCCGCGGTTGTCAGATACTTGAACAAAGTTTGGTCCTTCTTTTTCAACATCACTTGCATCTTTATATTTTTGTGCTGCAGCATAGTATGTTTGCGTTTTAGACGTGATTTTTTGTTCACCGAAGACTAGACTTGAAGCAAAGTCGATCGACAATGGTCCATTTGTACCTGGATTTGGCTTACCATCAGGATTTGTTGGATCAACTGGCGTCACTGGTTGTTCTGGATCAAGTGGATCAACTGGATCAGTCGTCTCTGTATTTGGCACATAATTGATGACACCATTTGAAGTATACTCTCCACCATCAGCTGCTGCTACGCTAACTGTGCTAAATACTCCGCCTAATAACATTGTTGATAATAAGATCATTGGTGATTTTTTCATTTTTATTTTCTCCATTCTTAATTTCCTGGTGTATCAGATAGATTCCAAGTTAATGTTGTTGAGTACGTGACTGCATCTTTCGGCGTTTTACCCGGGATGGTCAATGAAACACTTTTTGTAACCATTGAGGATACGTCTTTATTTTTTGGGTCTTTCATTGTGATTGTCTCCACTTTATCCCCCCACGCTTCGATCCACGTGCCAGAACCTGCATCTTGTCCTGCACTTAGAACAATCGATTCTGCACCGTTTGGATCTAAGGCGATTTCAGTGGTCGCAGTCGGTGCAGCCACACCCTCTGCATTTGATTTGACTACCGGATCTTGCAATTCGATTACCGCGCCAGTCAACGTGTTGTTTAATGTGTCATCGTTCTTAAATTGACCGTTTTGACATACTTTCAATGTCCAACCAGCATTATTTCCTCGGTGATCAGACACTTGGACATAATCTGGTGTGACTAGATCCGAAAATGTGCCATCGTCATTTACATAAGTCTGTGCTTTGGCATAATAGGTTTCTGTTTTATTCGATATCTTATTCATGCCGAAATCAAAACTTGAAGCAAAGTCGATCGATAGTGGTCCTTTTGTACCTGGTTCTGGGTCGGTTCCATCTGGATTAGTTGGATGAACCGGTTTGTCTGGATCAGGGTCGATTGGATTGACTGGATCGGTTGGTTCCGTATCAGGTATAAAATTGACCGTACCGTTACTTGTATACTTTGCTTGATCGACTGCTTGGACGGTAACCGTAACTCCTGTCAAAAGACTAATGATCATTAAACCACTTACTGTTTTTTTCATACGATCCCCCAAAGTGATTCATTTTCTGCCTTTTTCTTTTATGGTGCTGGAGTAGATTTAAGGCTCCATGTCAATGTGGTGCTATACTCTTTCGCTAATTTGACCGTTTTACCTGGTACGTTAAGTTTTACAGCAGTTTCGCCTTGTGTGGCATCCGTACCAAATTTGTAGATCCAAGTTCCCATGCCTTTACCCGCGTCAGCAGTCATCAAGACTGATTCGCTTCCAGGAGTCAATGTGTTTTGTGTTACTAGATCTGGTTTGTATTGATCATCCATGATCGATGCACTTGCACCGTTACTTAAGGATAGTACTGCACCAGATAACTCTTCATCAGCAGCAGTTTTGAATTGACTGTCTTGCTTGACAGATAAGCTCCATCCTTCTTGTGTTCCACGTTTGTCTGTTACTTGGACGTAGTTTGGTCCGTCTGTTCCATCTTTGAATGTTTGGATCTGTGCATAGTAGTCTTTTGTGACAGTAGTGATTTTTTGTTTCCCAAATTGGAAGCTTGAAGCAAAATCAATTGATAATGGTCCGTTCGTCCCTGGATTTGGTCCATTTGGATCAGTTGGATCTACTGGTTCTACCGGACTTGTTGGATCAGTTGGATCAACCGGGTTTGTTGGATCGGTATCTGCTTCAAATGCGATCACTCCATTTGTCTCATAGCTTGCAGTTTCATCCGCAGCAAATACTGTGCTTGTTCCTACTAGTGTACTAAATAAAATAATTCCAGCTGTTAACAACGTTGTCTTTTTCATTTTTCTCTTCTTCTCCTTTTTATAACAATAATTATCAATACGATCAAAAGAAGGAAACTTCCAATAATCGTAAATTGTTTACTTCTGTATTCTCCAGTTTTTGGTAACTGTTTGCTATCCCCTTGTATCGCCTCTTGCTGTTCCACAGTTGCTCCATTTTTTTCAGAGGACGTTTGATCCTCTTGAGTAGAGCTGGGGGAAGTTGGCTCACCCACCCCTTCTTTGGAACTGCTACTTCCTGCTTCAGGATATTCATAGGTGCCATAAAATCCTGTAACACCCTCACTTTTGAACGATTGCTCTTCATCGGCTAGACCAATTGGCGTTTGAGTAAAAAGAAGTCCTAACAACACAAGGATCTTCCACCTTTTTTTCTTCATCTTTCCCACCTATTCTCTATCGTCGTGTTTTCTATGGGTTACCAGGTGCTGCAACCAATGACCATGATAATGTTCCTTGATAACTTCCGACTTTTTGTTTTTCCGGAGGAACAGTTAACTTGATTCCTTTGTTGTTCGTTTGTCCCCACTCTTGATTGACAAGATATTCACCATTTGTCGTCAGTGTCTTCTCTTCCACGATCACTGCATTGGGGCCGAGTACGGTATTCTTTGTACCGTCTGTAAATGAAAGTGTATTAGAAAGTTGGGTTGTCCCCGAAGTCAAAGGTTGTTTTTCAGTGACTGTCAATTGCCAACTATCCCGTTCAGAACCTCTTGTATCTTTCACGATCAAATCACCTTCGATCAATGGCCAATACGTTTGAGTCGTTGTCTTAACTTTTTGTGTCTCGAAATTCATCGTATTTGGTACTTCTTTAAGCTCTAATGTCCCTGTAATTGCTACATTGATTGTTTTTTCAGTTGTTATTCCATTTAGTTGATAGCTATACGTCGTTGAAACATTTTTTAAAACTTCCGCTTCTGTCGCATTCTTGATTGCTGAAAACGTTGCGTCTGTCAACGTTGGTACTTGATTCGCACTGCCATCGGCTAAGATCACTTGTGCCAGTGTTCGTTGATTCAACTCTTGTTGAGACGTCAACCCATTGGCATCAGATAAACTCATCCGAACATCTTTTGCATAGACTGCAAAACTGCGATCCGTCGAAATCGTTGCTTCATTTTTTACAACAATCAAGTTTGCTTGTTGTTCCTTTTCATTCCCTGTCGTACCGACTTTGTAATCAATGACATGTTTTCTGGAAACTTCATCTGCAGCTAGTGGTTGCTTGATCTCGTCCATCACATCAGCGGTGATCGAATCCGTAAAGAATGGACGTCCCTTCGCCTCCATCAATGTTAAAATCGATTGTTTATCGACTAAATCTTGTGCTTCTTTTTCAGAAATGATCACATTTTTAGCAGAAAGCTCAGCTGCATTCGAATACTTCACTTTGACTTCATAACTGTATTCGCTATCTGGCGATTGCCAATCGATCGTTGAAGAATCCTTTTGTTCAGCAATCGTTGTCGGGGTATCTCCTTTTTTTGAACTGATGATTTCTGCTTGGTACAACCATGAACCAGTTGTTTGTGTTTCTGGTTCAAAGCTTAATTTTGGTGTGATACCTTTTCCTGATGGAATCACCAAGCGTCCTTTTTGAACTTTTGTACCTGCAGTTTCTGTTCCCCATGCATTCAGGACTAATGGCGCATTTCCTTCTTTCACTTCACTGACGTCATGAAAAATACTTCCTTTGCCTTGAGCGATCCCAGGATTTTCTACTTCATAATCGATAACTGAACCAGGTATGGCGATACCATAACCACTACCGGATTTTGAGACATCGTTATCTCCGATGAAGCTTTTCCCAGTTGCTTTTTCAGTTCCTCTGAAATTCAAAGGTGTTAGCTTTGTTGCATTGGCAATCGTTGGATTGATTGTCAAAACTTGATAGGCTTTATTTGCACCGAACCATGTACCGGTACTATCTACTTGCGTTGCTGAATCTCCAGTAGTTGACTTGATCCAGACTAATTCATCTTTTGCAGGATCAGGAAACTCGACATCTGAAATATTGACTTTTCCTGTTCCAGGAATCGTTTCTAAAGTGGCTTCATCCTCTATAGTTAACTTAGCTGCTGAAATTAAGTTACTAGAAGTTGAAACGCCGATCCCAGCATTTTTTGACAGATGGATGTCCCCAAATGAATGATAGGTTGTTGCATGATTGGCAGCAGTCGCAGATAAACCATTTTTGATATTTCCGCCATTTGCCATTAATTTCAATCCGTTTGTTACATTTAATTCGGTGAAATTGACGATGCCTAGTCCAGTAAGATTGATTAGATCAGTTTGATAGTTGTTTGTACCATCGACAGTCTCACCAAAATTGAACACGACTTTGTTTGTACTAGCACTAGCGATCGTATTCGTAAAGTTATCACTCGCTGAACCACCGGATAAACCGTTGATGCTGACCGCTCCTTGAACATTAGCAGTAACATTACGCAAAATTTTCCCACTGCTGATATTGGAATACTGTGTAGCATACAGATTACCAATACTAGAACCCTCCGCTTGGATATTCATCTGGATCGAGCCATTTTTGGTGTACGCAGCATTACTACCACCATCCCCATAAATGCTCGCACCATTTAATGAATCCACACCTGGTTTGGTAAAGATATTCAACGTAATCGTATTGTCTGCAGATGTCCCCAAATTCGTGTTTTGTCCATATGGTCGTCCACCTGTGATATACGTATTACCTGGCAACTTGAATTCACCGTCATAGTTTCGTAAATCGATGAGTAAACTAGCATTTCCAAGTAGTGACCCATAGTTTGTGATACCACCAGAAAAGCCATTAGAACCAGTTCGTGGAGTACCAGAGAAGTTCCCACCATAGATGCGATTATCTGAATTTCCAGTGACAGTATGTCCACCACTTGCGCCATAGGATGCACCCATTGAAGCATTAATGACGCCTTCATAAACGGTCACTCCTACGTTTCCGACAATTTTTTTGTCATCCCATCCGCCACCAGATAAGAACCAGTCTACTTGACCATCATTGACGATGGTTTGTCCGTTACCATACACACGTGTACCTGCATAGCCTGTACCTTCTAACGTATCAGCGATTCCACCATTTAATATGTTTGAGCTATTTCCTTCAATAACCCCTGAATAAGAACCACCATAAGTCCATCGCGCTACAGTATTATTTAATACTGTTTGTGTATCTCCTTTAATATAGATGTCCCATGTATCATTTGAAGCAGGATAACCACCTCCACCTACAACGTCCCAACCAGAAGCTTCCCCACGATTTTTCTTCGTGGTCGAATAGGCTAAATCGGTTGGCATTGATCCGGAATAGGCAAAGCCAGCTCCGCCGATTGAACCATCTGCATTAGCCGTTCCAACTTCAATCGTTGTGTTACCTTCGATGTAGCCACCGCGACCTGCTGCTGTTGTCCAAATTGCACCATTATTGAATGAACCACTGACTAATTTTGAGGTGATGTTACCGAAGACTTTGAACTCTGCTGCAGCTTTGGCTAAATCCGCTCTTTGTTGTGGTGTATACGCATCATAGGTTGTTTCATTTGATGCCCCAATCCCACTTTTATTGAATTTAACCACGTTATTGCCGGCGCCCCCATTGAAGTCATTGATTCCACCGGCAGATGGGGTTCCTGCTTTGACCGTATTCGTGATATTCCCAGTGACCGTACCGGTATAACGATTGCCGCCTTCAAATTCTGCCCGTCCAGCACTGTATAAACTACTATCCAAATTTGTTTCGATTCCGTCAGTTGAACGATTGGTTCCGATATTTCCTCGAGAGGACCCACCGATGAATCGTTCCCCTGCGCCGTACCAACGACCATAACCTGAAATGTTATTGGTTACTTTTCCACCAATATTCCCGTAGATGACACCACCATAAAAGGTACTTAATTGAAACCCTGTTGCACTATTTGTAATCCCGATAGTTGTAGATACAGTGCCCGTAACATTTGCTGTATTGGTCGCACTGGTTCCATTTCCACCACCGTACAAATTCGTGATTCGTCCACCCGCATTATTGATAATCGTAGAGACGTTTCCATCAACGGTACCAATATTAGCTCCTCCTGCTAATGTATTGATTCCCCCATTATTCGTATTGTTGATAACGATACTCGTATTCCCTTTCAGCGTGCCGCCATTTTGATTACCACCAAAGATATTCCATGTATAAGAACCTGTCGTATTGATGGTGATTACCGGATTCCCTACGACATCTCCTGAATTGGTTCCACCATAGATTGAAATACCATTACCGTTTGCTCCCCCATTCAAATTCAAGCTGTGTCCATTCATATAGAAGTAAGAGCCGGTATAGCTAATATTTCGTAAAGTAATCGTTGAACCAAAGTAAGCATTCGCAGTAAAAGCAAGTGTTTTTGCACCAGATGGTACCGTTAAATCTTGTGTGATTGGATCATCTGAATGGCCAGTGATCACTAGTTTATTTACTTTATCTTTTAATGAGGCAAACGTAGCATTAGTTGCATCGACCGTACTTGGAATATTGTTAGCGACTGTTGCAGCTGTTAATGTGACGTTTGATCCAATATACATGACGTAATCTTGCATATTGCCCGCATGATACAAATCATTTAATGCCGCTTTTACTCCGGCATCTGATGCAGCATATGTCTGGTAAGCTTGCGTGCTATCTGTGGGATTTGGTACAACAAGTACTTTCGTCTTATCCGCGGTAGCAATCGTATCTTTGATCGAAGCATCTGTACTTCTCAAAGAGCGGAACGCCTGTTGTTTAAATACTGCTTTTAATTGTAGATCCTTCGTCACTGTTAATTGGCTGATTTCTTCATTCGTATAGAGTTTGTCTTCAACTTCCCAACCGTTCAATTGTTGATCATCCGCAAAGCTCGGGATATCATTACTTGCTAATTTTTCGTTTTCCTTCACTGTCAGTTCTTTAACTTCCGCTCCTGATTCGAATAAATGAGTGCTATCTGTCATAAAAGTTAAAGTAAAGTGTTTTTCTTCAGTCGTCGATTCTTGTGTCTGCGCCTCTGACTGTTTCACCTCCTCTTTTACTGATTCTGTTGTCTGTGTGACTGTCTCTTCACTTTGCATGGTTTGATCAATCGACTCTTCTGTTTGAGTTGTGGGTGATAGAGTGACTGAGTCATTTTCAGCATCCACTGCCTGCACGACGGTTGACAATGGAGAAGTTATTCCTGAAAAAAGAAGCATTGCGGCAACACACATAACAATATTTTTTTTCATCTTATCTTCCCTTCTGCTTCATACAACAAAATTAACTTATTGATAATTATTATTGCTTGCTTGATTCTTTTTGTATTGTATAATGTTAAATCCAGTT
This sequence comes from Enterococcus sp. AZ095b, assembly GCF_051714725.1. Taxonomy (NCBI): domain Bacteria; kingdom Bacillati; phylum Bacillota; class Bacilli; order Lactobacillales; family Enterococcaceae; genus Enterococcus; species Enterococcus sp. AZ095b. The sequence continues at coordinate 2,265,096 of NZ_JBIOSL010000001.1, forward strand.
ATTTTTAAAAAAAATTTCTTTATTACTGAAAAACGATTAATTTTTTTCAGAGCATATTATTTGACTTTAAAAAATAACAAGCGATTTCAAAAAAATCAATTGAAAGTAAAAAAGCTGTTATATCAACGTTAATCATGTGTCGCTAATTCGCTTTATCACCCATTTTCTGCTTATTTAATTTTCTACCATGAAAAACGAATGAAATTTTCATGAATTATATTATAGTAAAGAACCAGTCATTTTTTTAAACGGCTATTTTTTCGAGTGCGTTTTGTTGTTTTTTTATTTCGAGTTTTGCATTATAATCTTATTTTTTTGTTTATACTCATCGAATGACCATGCGTAATCCCTTCAAAAATGAATACATTCTATTCCCAAACACCATTTTTCATAAATAAGCCATCATTCATAAAAATTTGTAAAATACAATTTTTCATGAATGATGGCTTATTTGTTTGAACACTTATGTTCCGACCTTAAAGGATCAATTTTAGACTCCACTATTTTCGACTCAAACCTCTGTAACAAAAATTTTATCTACCTGTCTCAACATTATTAGCTACCGATCTAAACAAACAGCTATTTTTATAAACGATAGCGCAACTATTCGTGACCGTAACCCCAACTACACTCACTTATCATTAGTTATTCGCTTAAATCTACTTAGAGTAACTACGACAATATATCATTCCCGCTTCTATTGAAGCCACGATTCCCAGCATACTCTTATGATCGTATTTCCCAAGAGTATTTCCCCGTCGGATTGCTTCAATTGATCCATTCTTCGCCCCCTTATCCCGTTGCGAGTCAAGAAGTGAGACAAATGATCCATTTGATTCAATGTTTGATCGAACTGCTATATCAATGGTTTATCGTTATCTAGTTTTTCTAAAAATCAAGCATTTTGAGTCTTACTTGAATCATAGATTTTCTTTATCCAACATAACAATAGCTGGCAACGGGTAATAATAGATTGCTTTTAAACAATCGCTCGAACACATTGTATAACGCTTGTTTCCGTTATATTTAAATATAATTTATTCTTTTTTGAAAAATTATTTAAATATAACTTACGCGAGTACTTGACTTTTTTAGTAGCGCAGAAAAAAGATAGATTAGGTATTTAAAATACCTAATCTATCAGCGTTTTACTATTGATGGAACGATGCAGCGATTCGCTAAAATTTTATAGAATAAGCGAACCATTTAAATGAAGTTTATTTTTTTATTGAAATCTTACCTGAAGGATGCTCAAATTCCCCGTACGAAAGTGCAGAAAAGATTTTCTTTTACAATAGTTCTCCAAATTTATTGATATAGATTTTTTTCATGAATGTAACTAATCCTAAATAAGCGATAACAGTCACGATCAACCAAATCCAATAGTTAGCTGGTAATGGTAACAATCCTAGTCCTTCACCAAAATTAGTAAAAGGAAGAACAGAACCTACCAGAATACCTAATGTTGTAATTGAAAACATAATAAAAGTGGCATTACTTTGCAAGAAAGGCACTTTAGGTGTCCGTAACGCATGTAACACTAAGGTTTGCGTCCATAAAGATTCAACAAACCAACCTGCATGGAACAATGCGATAAATAGAACTTGTTGTGAGCCAGTCAATGTATGGTAACTTCCACCAACCACTGCTGGACAAATCACAAAGTACATCAATAGATAGGTCGTGATGTCAAAAACGGAACTCGTTGGTCCGAAGTACACCATAAATTTGCCAATACTTGATGCTTCCCATTTTTTTGGTTCATGCAAATATTCTTTATCCATTCTATCCCATGGCAAAGAGATACAAGATACATCATAAATCAAATTTAAGAATAAAATTTGTAACGGTAGCATAGGTAAAAATGGAAGGAATGTACTAGCTACTAAGACAGAAAACATGTTGCCAAAGTTTGAACTAGCTGTCGCTTTGATGTATTTCATAATATTGCCGAAAGTCTCTCTACCTGACAATAATCCTTTTTCTAAAATCATCAAATCTTTTTCTAACAAGATAACATCCGCTGATTCTTTTGCAATATCTACTGCTGTATCTACTGAAATACCGATATCTGCGACTTTCATTGCTGGTGCGTCGTTGATACCATCGCCTAAAAAACCTACTGTGTGACCATTGTTACGTAAGGCAGTGGTTAATCGTGCTTTTTGTTGCGGATTCAATTTGACAAAGACATCATGTGCCTCAGCAACTTTTCCTAATTCCTTATCAGACATCTCAGCGATTTTCTCGCCAGTGATCAATTCATTGATTTGTAAGCCTACTTGTCGACAAACAGAACGTGTGACCAACTCGTTGTCACCAGTCAATACTTTTACAGCAACACCATGATCTTTCAAAGCTTTCAATGCTTGTTTGGTTGTTTCTTTTGGTGGATCAAGGAAAGCAAGATAGCCAATCAAGACCATTTCTGACTCATCTTTCACTGAAAATTCTCCAACGACACTTGGATTCGTTTTTTGCGCGACACCGATCACACGCAACCCATCTTCATTCAAGTCCTTCACTTTCGCCAAAACTGTTTCTCTTTGTTCAGCAGTCAATGGTTTGACTTCACCACCAAGGTCGATGTATGAAGAGATACTTAACATTTCTTCGATTGCACCCTTTGTGATCATTTGCGTTTTTCCAGCTGGGTCAGCCACCACGACACTCATTCTTCTACGTTCAAAATCAAAGGGGATTTCATCTACTTTTTGATAACGAATCTTCTCTGTATCTAACGTCTCAACTGCTTCATCGATAATGGCAACATCTAAAAGATTCTTTAATCCAGTTTGGTAGTAACTATTCAAGTAGGCGTGGCGCAGTACTCGGTCATTTTCATTTCCTTCACAATCCATGTGGTATTCTAAAATAATTTTATCTTGAGTCAATGTACCTGTTTTATCTGTACAAAGGACATCGATCGCACCAAAATTTTGAATGGCATTTAGATTTTTGATGACTGTTCCTTTTTTTGCCATAGCACTGGCACCTTTGACCAGATTTGTCGTAACGATCATCGGTAGCATTTCTGGTGTTAACCCAACAGCGACTGATAAACCAAACAAGAATGCTTCTAACCAGTCTCCTTTTGTAAATCCATTGATCACGATCACAGTTGGTGCCATCAATGCCATGAATTTGATCAACAACATGGATGTTTTTTGGATGCCTAATTCAAAGCTTGTTTTTATCGGTTTTTGTGATAAGTTTTGTGCCACATGTCCAAACATCGTGTCGTTCCCAACAGAGATGATGATACCTTCTGCACTACCACTGATCACATTGCTTCCCATGAATGCAATATTTTCATAACTCGTTTCGCTTTGTGTTCTTCCAGAGCACACAGTCGCATGTTTCTCAACGGGATAGCTTTCACCCGTTAATGCCGCTTGTGAGATAAATAAATCTTTAGCAGAAAGCAACCGCATGTCTGCTGGGATCATATCTCCCGCTGACAAACGAACTTGATCGCCACAAACAATTTCCTCCATAGGAATTTCTTTGTATTCACCATCTCGTTTTACGGCAGCTGTTACTTTCACCAATGATTTCAACTTTTCAGCAGCTTGGTTCGAACGTACGGATTGGATCAAGGTCATCGTGCCACTGACTAACACCATGGCAAAAATTATGATTACACCAAACAAATCTTTATCTGCTGGAGCAGCTAATAGATACTCGGTGATAAAAGAAATAATTCCTAAAGCAATCAATACTAATGTGAAAGGGGTGATAAACGCCTTGATCACTTCTACAATAAACGGCGTTTTCTTTCCATATGAAATACTATTATTTCCATAAGTTTCTCTTAAATTTTCTACTTGTTCTGAAGACAAGCCTTTTTGTGTTGTTTGAAATAAGTCAAATAACTGTTGCTTATTTTTACTAGCAAAACCAGCGTAGACTTTTTTTGTTTCTTTCTTTTTTTCCATCTCGTGTTCCTCCTTTGATCTTATCAAGCACACACTGATATCTGTTGTGCGCTTGATCGTTTATCTAATCAACGGAGACAGAGTGTTCTAAAGGCGCTGAGAACAGATAGATAATAGTCTCAACATACCAACGCTTTGTCTCCTTGTACACCGGACTTTCATCCATTTGTTCTCATCTCCTTTCGTTTACTTAAATTACTTTCTTGGCCGACTACTGGATACTTCAACTTCCCAACTTGATCACCCTCTAACACCTTTTTATTTGAAAAAACAGATTGGTGAGAAACAAAAAACCTTTCGCCAAAACTCAGCGAAAGGTCAAAAAAGTGCACAAAAAAAAGCATGGATGATCTACTCGTTGAGTTTTGGCACTATACAACGTAAAAAGCAAAAGCGCTTTTAGCTACCTTATGAAAAGCCTTATCTCGACAATTCCTGTTCTACCCATTGGCGTCTCTCGACATTTTTGGGCAGTAGCCTATGTTTGTATAGGAGCCTCACCTAACAAATCTTATTCAGTTTTCCCTCACCTAATGTAACAACTATTGGCTGGAATGTCAAACACATTTTCAAAAAAATTGAAACTCTAAGGGATTCGTTTGTCATGTTTTCTTTCTCTAGGTATAATGAACCTATCACAACAGATCGGAGTGAAGGATATGGAACGTACACTTGTTATTATCAAACCTGATGGGGTAAGACGTCATTTGATTGGCCGAATCATCCAGCGTTTTGAAGAAAAAGGATTCGCAATCGCTGAAATGAAATTCGCGACGATGACTGAAAAACTAGCAAAAGAACACTATCAACATCTATCTAATCGAAGCTTTTTCGATGACTTGATCGACTATATGACTTCTGGTCCAGTCGTCTATCTGGTATTAACAGGTGAAGATGTGATCGATCTCGTACGCAAAATGGTCGGTGCAACAAAAGCAGCGGATGCCGTTCCTGGGACAATCAGAGGCGATTTTGCCTTACCTGGTACAGAAAATATCATTCACGCTTCAGATTCACGAGATGCAGCCAATACTGAGATCACACGTTTCTTTCCGCCATTCGATACAAAGAAAGTAGAAGATGCGAAAAAATAAATTTTTTGCTCACTGACTTTTTGAGTGCATAAATTTTTGATCATCTTATTGATATGCCAGTCCTTCTGTTAGAGGTCATGCTCCACACGTTTAGTGAGAGGATTGACTCAATACTAGAGGGACTGGTTTCCCTTTTGCATTAAGTCAAATGCCCACTAAATAGCCGCTTTCAGCAAATCTCTAGCGTTGTGCTTGGATAGACAATAGTTTTTCTTCTAATTCATCTCGCTCTTCTTTGCCTAAGGTATACTCGATCACTGCAAATAATGACTCAAACTCCTCTTTTTTGATGGGTTCCCCTAATGCGGTGGCGATCAATCGACGATAATAATCGGACATCAAACTCTCGTAAATGACTGCTGTCTTTGATTTCAAACCTAAACAACGATACATATCTTCATTGATGCTTCGTGCTTTTTTATATCTTTTTTTGTCGATATAATAGATAGTCAAATTCTTTAAAAAAAGAAACAAACACTGATCATAACCTGACTTCATTGCTTTACGCATTCGTTTTTTAATTTTCAAATAATTGTTTTCGATAAAGGAATCGCTAAAAATAAAGGGGAACTCTGCTAATAAGTCTAGTTCATATCGACCAAATTCTTTCAGTTTCATAAAGTAATCTTCGATCATTCGTATCTCATATCCCAAAAATTCCAATTGGATATCTGGCTTCACACTTGATTTCCAATACATATGTATATTCAGTACGAGATAGTAAAGATCAGCCGTTCGCTTAAATTGCTTGCGATTGTCGGCAATTTCTTTGTAGGGATCAAAATCATCCTCCTGAACTTTATTCAAAAGATTACGTGTTTTTCTCGTTTTCCGTGGTTCTTCCACTTGATTTCGTAACGATTCGTATTCAGTAAGTGTGATATTCAACCGATCAAGAAATGCCATCAGTGTTAAAAAAGAAATTTTTTTGATCGTACGATTCTCGATCCCCACAAGTGAAGTTTTTGAACAGATCCCTTCTGCCAATTGTGACTGTGTCAACTTGCGACTTACCCGTAATTTTTTGATCAATTCTCCATCGTGCATAATATGCCTCCTTTAGTGTGTGCATTTTCCAATAAGATCCTCTTCGTCAGAACAACAACCGAAAAAGAGAAATAACTATCGAAATATTTATTGCATTCACTAATTAAGTACGCATAAATAAAAAAAATATTTGAAGAACAATAAAAAAACTTCTAAAAAGTGAAATGACAACTTTTTAGAAGTTTAGTAAGGTTGTGAAAGAAGCGCTTTGACCTGAACAGTAAGATGAAAAGACAGAAAATAGTTCCTCATATTTTTTGATTTTTCAGCTTAGTGTTGAAGGTCAGCTACTTGAACACCGTTGATCCAGGTTGTGAGAAAGCCGTTCAGCTCCGAATATTAAGACGAAACTTGAGGAAATAGCTTTCTATATTTTTTCAAGTTTTGACTTAATATTGAAGGAGCTGGTTTTCGAACACCGTTTATCATAGGTTGTGAAAGAAGCCTTCAGATAGCTTGCTCCTTCACCGACATCTAGCCATGTCTATGGTTTGTCCGCCGATCCATCCTCTGCAGGGTATAGATTGGTTGTTGTTTGATCATGATTTTTAGAATAGACACTTGTTGAGGCTGCACCTTTTTCTTTTTCAATTTGTTGGTTCCGTTGCACTTGATTCTTATAGTCATACTTTGCAGGATCGATCGTCGTAAATCCATTTGGCACATAGAATCGCAAAAGATTTTCTTGATTGAGTTTATCAGAAAGACTCAAAGCTGTTTTTACCTGATTTTGTTCTTGTGCGACTTTTTGTTCCGCTGCTTGGTTTTCTTCAAGTAATGCCCCTGTTTTCGTATCATAGATTTTTCCACCTAATACGGTGTAATCCGGCGCGACAAAATTCCCATTTCTGAATGCCACGACTTGATCATGTTGAGGTGAAAGTAAATCTGTACCAAAATGGATATAATTTTTGTCCTCGATTCCTAATAAATGGAGTAAAGTTGGTAATACATCGATTTCACCACCATACTCATGTTTGACTGTTCCTTTTGTATAACCTGGAATATGGAACATCAGCGGTACTCTTTGCATCTGCGCATTATCAAAATCGCCCCATGTTTCTGGATCTTTTCCTAGTGCTGAAGCAAGGTCTTTATTGTCCGTATTTGAGATACCAAAATGATCCCCGTAAATCACGAACATCGAATGGTCATAAATCCCAGAAGCTTTCAAATAAGTAAAGAACTGTTTGAGCGACTGATCTAAATAATGGGCCGTTCGCACATAATTATCAACGGTACTATTTCCTGTATTTAACGAATGAAAATCAAAGTTTTTGTCATCTGTATAATAAGGGGTGTGATTCGTGACAGAAAGAAACTTCGCATAAAATGGTTGTTGCAAATGTTCGAGATAGTTTGCGGATTCTCGAAATAGATTTTTATCTAAAATACCATAGCCAAGCATCTCATCTGAATCATCGAAATATGAGCGATCAAAGAAATTATCATACCCTAGATTTTTGTATACATGATCACGATTCCAGAAACTACCGACATTCCCATGAAAAACCGCACTGGTATAGCCTTGTGTCTGATCCAAGATGGCTGGAGCAGCTTGGAACACATTATCTGAACCTAATTCTGTAAACAACGAACCTTGGGGTAACCCAAACGTCCCGGTTTCCAACATGTTCTCAGCATCACTGGTTTTCCCTTGTCCAACTTCATGGAAAAAGTTATCAAAACTGATTGTTCCCTGATCGGTAAAGAGACTATTTAAAAAAGGAGTGACTTCTTGTCCATCTACTTTCATATTGATCAAAAATTGTTGAAAACTTTCCAAATGCAATACGATCACATTTCTTCCTTTTGCAAGTCCAAACATCTCTGGATCAGGAACAGCGTAATGAGATTTGGTGTAATCGAGGACTTCATCTAAGCCATTGCTGCTTGCATGCGCTCTGACACTGCTAGTGATCCCTGTTTTTATCCCATCATAAATCGTATAGGCATCAAGTCCAAGATATTTGACAATATAAGAACGATCGAATGTCCGTTGCAATAATTGAGGGCGATTCGCTTCACTCATTGCCAGATTGCCAGAAAAGATCAACGCAGACAAACAAGTCACCGCAACCGCCACTGGCTTACGCACAGGGGGTGCTTTCAATGGTACTTTTTTTATAAATACGCGAATCAGCAGAAAAGCAAAGACGGCGATATCGATCCAATAAAGGATATCATGAGGCTTCATCAAAGAAAAAGAGCTACCAGACAATCCCTGGGAAACCTTGGAGAAACCTAGTGCTGATTTAACGGTAATGAAATCTGTGAACTCACGATAGAAAATAATATTCAAATATAGCAATAACGTGTTTAAAAAATCGATGATAAATAAAACGATCAAACTTGTTCTGACTTTCTTAAAATACAAAGAAATCCCAAAAAACAATAGCGTTGTCGCTATTGGATTGATCCATAAAATAAACGTTTGGATGCTTCCTTCTACGCCTAAAGAAAAATCAGTATAGTAGGCAAAAATCGTTTTCATCCAAAAGAAAAAGCCAGCAATCAAAACGATGAGTACTTGATGTTGGCCAATTTTTTTTAGTTGTGTCAAAGTCACCACTTCTCTCTAAATTATTGTTCCTGTCTATTTTGCTCCTAAACATTTAGTTTTTGCTAAAAAAATCTGTTTTTTTACTCTTTTTTATAAATTAATAACTGGTGTTCTATCGTTGCTTTTCTGCTTTCCGGAAAGTAACTGCTTCGAAAATAAGGCGGAATCTAGGCAAATTGTCTTAATTTGCCTAGATTCCGCCTTATTGATCAGAGCTGAACATTTCTTGCCCCAACTCTTCAACTAGCTGATCTCAATATTTTTATGTTAGAAAATTTGAACTTTTTTCACTTGTTTATGCGCTTGTTGCTGTTACGGTCCAGTTACTACACTAGAATTAGTCGTATTGGACGTCTCTTCGGATGAAGAGGTGGTGGTTTCAGTTATTTCTTGGATTTCTTCTGTCGTCTTCCGCCATTCAGTCAAGCGTTGATTGACCATCTCTGGGTCTACTTTTTCAGAATAACTAGAAGATACCTTTCCATTTTTTAACCGTGCGACTTTCTGTTTATCTTCGGTCAAAAGCAGCACGCTCAAGTGCTTGTCCCCGTGTTGGACTTGCCTGATTGAAATGGCACTTAATACATCATTGACATTGATGAATTGATTTTTTTCCTTGTCTTTTGGCAGATAAATCTCTAATTCTCCCTTTTCATAGTTCGCTACAACTTCGTAGTCCGCCCACCAATAGGTTGAAAATTCTTTTTTGAATTCATCTACTGAAGCTTTATTTGCAATGGTTGTTTCTGGTTCTTTGTGCGCAAGATCAGCGGTCATTTTACCAGAAAATACTGCGGATAACATAAGTATTATAAAAAAGCCAATTAACCAAAAGAGAAGAAAAGGCCTTTTTTTTCGCATACCTTCTTCCACTCCCATTCAAATTTACCTAATCTATTATATACAAAAAATGAAACTTTAAGCGAAGAAATTAAAGAAAAAAATAAAAAATAACGCATATCGATGATGTAGGAAAGTGAAAATCCCGAGATCATTGTGAATCTCGGGATCATTTTTTAAATTAAAAAATTTCAAAAAAGAACAAATTTCTAATCAAACAGAAAAACTATTTGTATCAGCTACTTCTTTGAACCAGTAGCCAGATTTTTTGATCGTCCGTTTGCCATCAGCTAGATCGACTGAAATAAAGCCATAGCGATTTTTATACGCATTCGTCCATGACCAGTTATCCATACACGTCCACATGTGATAGCCTAAGCAGTTCGCACCTTCTTCGATTGCTTGATGCACATATTTTAAGTGTTCTTGGACAAATTCGATGCGATAATCATCATGGATCATTCCGTCAGCTTCAATAAAGCGGGCTTCATTTTCAACACCCATACCGTTTTCTGAGATAAAACAGTCGATGTTGCCGTAGTTGTCTCGAACATTGATCAAGATATCGTAAATACCTTTTTCATAAATCTCCCACCCACGATAAGGATTCATTTTACGTCCTGGCATTTCATAGTTATCAAAGTAATCTTCGGGCATTGGGCCATTTGTTGTATCGATTGCTGTTTCTTTAGCTTTGACACGGCGTGGCTGATAATAATTGATTCCTAAAAGATCCACCGTATTATTTTTGATAATTGCTAGATCTTCTTCCTGCATGTCCGGAAGAATCTCTAGCTCAGTTACGATCTCGATCAATTCTTGTGGAAATTCTCCTTTAACAGCGGGATCTAAAAATGAGCGATTGAAAAAGGCATCGGCGATTTGCGCAGCTTTCACATCGGCAGGATCGTTCTCATTTCTTGGATAACTAGGTGTTAAATTTAAGATGATCCCGATTTTACCGTCTTGTTTTGTTTCATGATAGGCTTTGATAGCTAACGCAGAAGATAATGCCTCGTGATAGCCAACTTGAACTGCTTTTTTCATATCCGACTCTTCAGGATAATGCCAACGATATAAATAACCAGCTTCGACAGGAACGATTGGTTCATTATGCGTGAACCATTTTTTTACCTTCGTTCCAAATAATTCAAAACAAGTTTTGGCATACGTTTCATAAGCTTCGACAGTTTCACGGGCGAACCAACCACCTTTTTCTTGAAGGTACATCGGCATATCGAAATGATACAAGTTAACAAATGGCTCAATACCATGTGCAATCAGTTCATCAAAATAACTATTATAAAATGCGACTGCTTGGGGATTGACTGCACCTGTATCATCTGGAATCAAGCGACTCCATTGAATAGATGTCCGAAATGAATTATGTCCGGTTTGTTTCATCAACTGAACGTCTTCTTTATATTTTGTATAGACTTGCGACGCTTTTTCCGGACCGACTTGATCAAAGAATTTTTCTGGCTCTTTGGAAAACCAATAATCGAAAATATTGTCTCCTTTATGATCGCCAGGTACCCGACCTTCTGTTTGTGGTCCACTTGCTGCAGAACCCCACCAAAATTTTTCTGGAAATTGATATGTTGTCATTTTTGCACCTCGTTGATTCTTTTCATTTATGTTTTTTTATGTCGCACATCTCAATACAGCAAACGTTTTCTCCGCTTACAACCATTATTATAAACCGTTTCCTCCAAAAAGACTAGACCAATTAGGATAAATAATAAAATCGAACCAATAAGACTAAAAATGTTTACTTCCCAGCAAACTTCTCCTGGAACCACTCTAAAACATCAATCGCTTCAAAAACTTACTTTTTGTAGCCATTTATTTCATGTTGCTGGATTCAATGGTATAATCACTTTATCCAATCTACTGGGGGCATTATTTTGAAAAAAACATTGATTTACTTTACGTTGATTTTTGCCTTATTCGCTTTTTCTGGCTGTAATCAATCAAATCACTCAACGGAAGAAACAACGAATACGACCACTTTTCAGGCGGATAAATCTGATATAACAAATAGCACCTATACACTGAAGGTCCGAAAAAACATGGACCTTGCCAATGCAGAGATCAAATTTAAAGACGACACGATGGAATGGACACGAACATATGCTGAGTCTGAAACTGATACAGCAAGCACGTCTCCAGATAAAATCGTGTTAACCGATGTCAAGATCACAACTGAAAATGAGGAGTATACGATCGTTGGTAAAAAAGACGGTTCGACTCAGACTTTTCATTTTAGAAAAATCGGTAATTTTCGTATAGAAGATGATGAAGGTAATATCTATACGTTATAGTTTGAGTGCATAACATAAAAGTAGCAGTCGAGACAGAAATGTTTCATCTCGAAAAATAAGGCGTCATCCACGAAAATTGTTTTCCTAATTTTTGTGGATGGTGCCTTATTTTTCGAAGCGGTTACTGCTATTTCGACGTTTATTCAGTTTTAAAATATGCTTTCCCACTCATGTTTCTTTTCATTAGATCGTGCATCTTTTAGCCGTTTTTCACTATGAAAGCTCACAATGATGAGTCAATTTTCTGATACATGCTCATCACTAAAAATTCTAAGTTTTCTTAATTAATTTTGTTTCTATCCTGTGTTTCTGCTATAGTAAAGAAGCACTTGATATACTAAGGAGAAAGAATATGCAGACAGCAAATACTCAAGATTACTGTACCTGTACGACGAATCAAAATGTACACACAGAGATCAACGACCAAGGAAGAGCCAATTTTTGTGACCATTGCCATAAAATGATCGAGGGTTCGAATCAACCTTTTGAGTTTTTTACAAGCCGAGAAGAGTCGAACAAAGAAACAAATAGTTAAAAATACAAAAAAAGAGCGCGGAACAGAAATGTTTAGTCTCTAAAAATAAGGCAACAACTACAAAAATCATTCTTCCACTTTTTGTAGTTGTTGCCTTATTTTTTTTAGAGAGAACTTCTATCTCCATCGTTTATTCAGTTACAGGTTGAAAACAATCAGTGAATTTTGCTTTTGTCTCGCCTTACATAGCACCAGACGAATCTAATTGCTGCCCTTTAGCATGTTGATTGTCAGTATAATAACTTCCAGACTGCTGTTCTTCTAATTCAGCCAATTTTGCTTGAATCTGCTCAATCACGACTTGTGCATCTTCAGGTCTTTCAACAAAATCAAAGGCATCACCATCTATTTGGATTTTTGGACAAACATCAAAGTCTTCGTACCATTGATCATATCGTTCATTTAACGAGCGGTAATACTGATAGAGCGTTTCATCACTATCCAATTGTTCATAGTCTCGTCCACGTTTTTTGATTCGTGCCAACATCGTATCAAGAGAGACTTTGATATGCACGAGTAGATCGGGTCTTTTTTTAGGTGCAACATCATCTAATTCATGAAGCATCGTATCTAAGAGGTTATCGTATTGTTGGACTTCAATATCTGACACACGACCTAAATCAGCATTTAGATGAAACAATAAACTGTCTTCATAAATTGAACGGTCCAATACGTTATCATCATGGTTCAGTGCATTTTTCATAGCTAAAAATCGTTTATTCAAAAAAAAGATTTGTAATAAAAACGCATATTGCTCTGGATTAGAGTAAAACAAAGGTAGTACCTCGTTGTCCTCTACATTTTCATAAAATGGTGTTGAATCAATCTTTTTGGCAAGCATATCGGTCAAACTACTCTTTCCTGCGCCAATTGTTCCTGAAATCAATATCACTGACATCTAATCCCTTCTCATTCTATAAATATTCGCCTTTATAAGCACTTTTGGGTAACATCTTAAAATCATATGCTTGGATCGCTTCGAACGTTTTTACATATGAATGTAAACTTTGGGTGATCATCAAATTAGTAGGTACCGTTTCTTCTTGAAAAATGATGATCGGTTTGTCCATCATCGTGGCGACGCCTAATTCATAGGCAGTGCCAGGATCGATCGTCTGATGTTCAAAGTCTAGGATTGCTACAACTTGTTCTGCCGAGGCAAGTTCTTTCATGTCTCTCTCGTAGACTTCTTGCGCCCATCCGCTACTAAACATCTCATAATTACTGTGTTGATGGTGTCTTGGTGAGTAGAAACTATCCACCGTTGGATTGGCAGTCAATGCCGTTTCAACCTGAGCAATCCGCTCGATTTGTTCATCTGAAAAGAAAGGTCCTGCTAAATAAATATAACTCATTATTTAATCTCCTGCATCATTGATTTCGTTTGTTTTTCTGTTGCACATAATTGATCGATCAGCTCAAAAGGATCATTTGAAAAATAAAGATGATTGAGCCATTTCTCAGCCATAAATCCTTCTCTTGCAAAATTCCTAATCAATTCTTTCAATCCTGAATAATACCCATGAACATCAAGGATACCAATTGGTTTTTCTGGTACCAAGCCGATCGCCATCCAGGAGAGTAGCTGCGAAAATTCTTCAAGTGTACCTAGTCCTCCAGGAAAAACCAGCACTGCTTCCCCTTTTTCGAATAATAGTTCCTTACGTTTATCGATCGTTTCTGTTGGTATAAACGTCGTCACATCTGTTTTTGGTAATTCTTCAGAAAACAGCCCGACTGGATAAATACCTGTTACTTGTCCGCCATTTTGTAAGATCGTGCGACTAAAAACACCCATGATACCCGAATCTGAGCCACCATAAACCAATTCAATTTGTTTTTCTGCCATATATTTTCCAATCGTTTCAGCTAACAGAATATACTTCTGATCTTGTCCAAAACGTGAACCACAAAAAATAGTCAACTTCAAAAAAAACACATCCTTACTAATCGATCTACCTTTATTCTACTCTTGTTTTTTTAAAATAAAAGACTAGATTTAGTTGTATTTTAGTGTTATGCAAAATAAAAAACACTATATATAGTGTTTTGTCTTAGGATAGCATTTCAATAGATTATGTTTTAATACTGTTTTTTAAATAACTATAAACTAAAAAAACGTATGGTCTTACTTTGTGATATTCTCTTTCTTTCGACTTTCTTGCGAATAACATTTGACTTCTGTTGAAGAAAGAAATCTATTTTATTTCTTTTGTTATTTTTATTTGTATCGATCAACAAATTCTCAATGGCTGATCCGTTAGAAGATAGAAAACAGTCAAAACATGGCTGAGGTCAGTACGCATGACTTGCCTTGATCATTGATAAGGGTTCGGAAAAAGCGATAAACGATGTTGTGGATCATTACTTATTCTTTCGATCTTACTTCTGATCAATCGTCCTTGGGTATACGTGTTGGACAAAAAAAGAAGAGGGAACGATTGTCCCTCCTCTTTTGGCACAGTAAATAAAAGCCCATACATTTTATTCATTTAATCGACAAAAAACCTAGCAATCTCTTTTAAGATTCGATACAATGAACTCGGTCGATGGTTTCCATTGACTATGGCAAACTTGATTGGTCAATGCGTTGACTACTCAAGCCCTCAATTTTTAGCTGCCACTAAAAATTGGGGGGCCTTTTTTATTTGACTGTTTCTATCTGCCATTTATGATACTGATTCCCAGATGGAGAGTCAAGCGAATCTGAAAAGCTACGAAAAACTGTACCATTTTTCGCCCATTTTTTTGTATAACTTATTTTATCGATTTAAATCAATCGTTGGATGCGTCAATAATTGGTCCACTTGCTTTCTGGTCGTCAGTGGCACATCCCCTTGGATCGTGTGGGCTAAGCGTGAATTACCTAAAGCAAATTGGACGGTTCGATCCAATGACCATTCCTCACTATAGCCTAATAAAATCCCCGCAGCAAAGGCATCACCTGCTCCGATACGATCTAAACTATCCAGTGGATAAGCTTCTGTTTCGATCCATTCTGTCGAAGTCATCAGATAGCCACTTAGTTGTTTCTTTTCACTGGTTGATTGCCGTATCGTACCAGCAAACCAGTCAATTTGGTAATCACTTAAAAATTCTTGGAACGAACGAATCTTGGCAGAACGACTGGAAAGGTCGATCGGCCTCTCTAATAATTCAGACAAATCACGAACAGAACCAAAGATGACCGTGCAATAGGGCAGTATTTCTTGATAACGTTCCTTCATCACTCTTTTTTTATCTGGCTCTTGGTTTAGACTCGGACGAAAATTAAAATCAAAACAAACTTTTTTTCCTTTCCTATGCGCTGTTTTTGCTACAGCAAGCGCCACTTCCGCTGAATGCTCATTCAAACTCAAACTGATGCCACAGATGTGGACTAAATCAACTGTTTCGATAAAGTCCTCGATGGCATAATCAGCCACTGTAGCTAAGCCAAAAGAACTGTTTTTACGATTTTGATAGGTGATTTCTGTTGGTCTGATCCCATAGCCCATCTCAGCAAAATAAGTACCGATATGTTGTTCTTTTTGAATGACATAGGAGGTATTGATGCCTAAACTCTTCAAATTAGCTAACGCTGCATCTCCCAAACGATTGGCTGGTAGTGCCGTCAACAAGTAACTTTCCAATCCAAAATGTGCTAGATTACCAACTAGATTCACACCTGTTCCAGTATAAGCCATACGCAAAGTGTGTGTTTGTTCCAACATCAGATATTCAGGAGGTGTCAGCCTCAACATCACTTCACCAAATGCACCGATTTTCATGGTCACTCACCTGTTTTCACTAATTTTTTCATCATTTCCAACAACTGACGGACTTCCTGTGGTCGAGTGTCACCTGTCTCTGGATCAATGATCGAACTATAGACGTGGGGGATGATTTTTTTGACTCCTGCATCTAATGCGATCTGAACGATTTCTTCAAAATTCGTCAAATCGATTCCACCTGTTGGCTCTAAATAAAAATCAAACGCTGCACAAGCTGCTGCAACAGCTTCATATTCTTTCTTATGCGCCAATCCCTTCATTGGAAAATATTTGATCGAGCTTCCACCCATATCCTGTAACAAACGAATAGCTGTTTCGATCGGTACCATCGCAGCAGGGCCTTGGCTACTTAAAGGACCAGTGGCAAGATTGACGTATCCTTCTTTTCCAGTTGGAGAAACTAAACCATTGACGATCGTGTCTGACTGTCCTAAGACCGCACGAGAAGCGCCAACACCTGTGAAAACTTGGTTGACATGTTGGGGTTGTAATACTTTCGCCAAGCGAGTCACCATCTGGCTTTGTTTTGGATCGCCGGCACCTAAGCCGATCGATAAGGCGTTATTTGTTGCTTCTTGGTATTTTTTCATGTCTGTGATAGCTGCATCATCACTCGGATAATTTTTAGATAAAACACCTAGTAGGATATGCCCTTTGGCTGCTTCATAACATTCTTTTGCATTTTCGACAGAATTGGCTAGCACATTCAAACAGATTCTATCTTCAAGATAATTTGGGGTCAATGACATCATGATTACTCCTTTGGTTGTAAGATTTCATTTAAACGTTGGATGATCTGTTCCATCTCTTTTTGCGTCACTGAGCGAATATCGAACTCAATGATCCCATTGTTCGCTTGGTACTCTCTGGTATAAATGACTGGGGCTTTTGCTTTTAGCTGCTCGATGATCGTCCTGGCAGAGCCTATAACGACTTGGATGCTGGCACGATAGATTTCTCGCCCAGCTGGATCTTGGACGACTTTAGCCTTGATACCTGGCAACTTTTCCAGTGCTTCGACAAATGGTTGAACTCTTTTTTTCATCGATTCACCTGATTCACTACCATGTATCAAATAATCATCGACTGCTTGGACAAAGCCTAAAACATTTTCTTTGCCGATCTTCATTGATCGACCAATGCCTTGTGATTGCAGACGAACCCAAGAAACGAGCGGATCTTTACCAATCACCATCCCTGCACTTGGACCTTCAATCGCTTTGGCACCTGAATAGATCACTAGATCAGCGCCCAATGCGGTATATTTCAGTAAGTCTTCTTCGGCTGCTGCATCAACGATCAAAGGCAGTTCGTAGTGATTAGCCACTTTTACCGCTTCTGCCACATCCAACATACTTTTCTGTACGGTATGATGACTTTTGATGTACAAAATACCTGCTGTTTGCTCGGTGATCATCGCCTCGATGTGGTCAGGTGTACATTGGTTGGCATACCCTGCCTCAATGACATGCCCACCTCCTTGTTGGATCATTAATTCCACTGGCACACCGTAATCGACATTGTGACCTTTTGGTAAAATGATTTCTCTGCGTTTGATCGTTTCGTCATAAGGGTGATGCACATGGTACATCGATCCTTGACCGATCACCGCAGCAACGGATTGAGCGATTCCAGCAGATGCGGAAGAAACGATTTGAACATCGTCTACTTCTAATTGTTTTGCCAAGTATGCACCGGTTTTCTTCATCAATTCAGCCATTTCAAAAAAATGTTCGCCCCCAAAACGCTGGGCTTCTAACACCGATTCGCTCAAGGTGGACACGCCTAAGATCGTCATTCGACCAGAAGCATTGATCACTTCATTCAAGCCAAATTTCTCATGATTCACAGTCATAACTGACACCTCCAATAATAACGCTTACAGGGATGATTTGCTGTGTGGTCGTTCGTGTATTGCCATTCGAATCCATCAATTGTTTTTCTTGATCGAGAAACTTATAAATCGTAAAGTCTGCATCAAAGCCTTCTTTGATGTTGCCTTTTGTCGCTAGGTTGAACTGTCTCGCTGGTGCGCTGGTCACTTTTTCAAGGATTTCTTTCCAAGAATAACCGACAACGTAGAGTTTCTCCATCGTCGTTGCTAAATCATATACCGGACCATTTTTACGATTTCTGATATAGATATCTGTGCTGATCGAATCGGCTTTGATTCCCGCATGGAGCGCAGTTTCTGCCACATCAAAATTGAAACTATCAGTCCCATGTCCGATGTCGAACACCACACCATCAGCAATGGCTTTTTTGACGAAGGATTTGATTTCATTGGTCGCTGGATCAATGATGCCATTAGGCTTTCCATTGAAGCAATGAGTCATCACATCATTCTTTCCCATATGCGCTAAAATTTCATCTAAACGTGGAGGCGCAGAACCGATATGGACCATTAATGTTAATCCAGCATTTTGCTTTTGGATTTCTTTTGCTAACTTTAAAGGCGTAATCCCATTTTTACCCACGACTGTTTTACTCATCCGAGCTTTTAGCCCTACAATAAAATCAGGCAATTCTGTTAGTTTTTGATGAACCAGATCTGTTTGGATTTTTGATAAATCTGCCAACTCATCTTGTTCCACAATCCCCCATTTTGAAATATTCAATAAAGCAAAAACATTTGTCTTTGCTTGCTTTGCATGTTCATAAAATGTATGGATGTTCTCCGCACCTGTCGTTCCAGCATCAATGACCGTGGTTACCCCTTTATCCACACCGATTTCATCGGGATAGTCGTAATATAATGTCATTTCTTCAAAACAATGGACATGATCATCGATCCACCCTGCGGAGAGATACTGTTCATCTGAAAGTACCAGTTCTTGTTTCCCAGATTCTTCGATATGCTTACTGATCAAGGCGATTTTGCCGTTCTTCACACCGATATCAACAGGTTCTTTGCCTAACTCCTGACTGTTTCTTATAATTAAATCAAACATGACAAACGCCTACTTTTCTTTAAATTTGAATTTTGACCAAGGGTGGACGAAGGATAGTAACAGTTGTTCATCCGCCACAATGGCACCCACTTTATTTTTTCTTGGATCTTGATGTGGCGTTAATACGATCTGTAACTCATTCTTGTATTTCCCAAAGGAATCATTTCCAATGACGACATCACCCACTTGAAACGTTTCTTCATTGTCATGAGGAGGATTAGCATCTGCTTGATACGTTTTTCTCACTTCTGTTGAACGGATCACTTGCGACGTGATATCTCCTCTGCGAACGTGTTGTTCGTTCAAAACGATTCCTCGTTCGACTTCATGGGTCTGAGGAAGAAACTCAATAGCAAAAACAGTTTGGTATCGATCAACTGTACCTAACGCTTGCAACTCTTCTTCTGAAGCATACGCATTGCCGATAATGACATCATCGATAAGATTAGTCGCAAATAAATGTTTAGCCGCTGGAACGACACCTAACTGGCGATGCATTTCCAATGTTGGTAAGCCATCGTTTACATCCCAAGGGCCGATTGTTCCCGTTTGAGAGGTAATAAAAGCGGCGGTACGGATGCCTTGGCGTTTAAATCGGCAACTGCACGTTTCAAAAAATTCATAAGGAAGTCCAGTTCCTGCTTGAGGATAAAAATTATGACACCCGTATAAAAACGGGGTATTCGCTTGGTGGCTCAAAATATTTTCTAAATAGGCCACATCATTACTCATATTCAATTCAATTGCTAACTGGTAAGGATTGTAAGTCAGTAGCGCTTCTTTTCTACCATCAAAGCCTAAATCTAAACGAATCCCATCTGCACCTAGTTCATGAAAAAAACTCATGTCATCATAAGAAATGTTCAACTGTTCGAAAATCGATGGTGCGACATCTAAAATCGTTTCAAAGCCAAGTGATGAAGCATATTCGATCAATTGTTGAAATTTCTGTTTGATTTGTTCTGTTTCCTCAGTCACTTCTAACATGCTCATAAAAATTCGAGTAAACCCATATTTATGTGCCATTTCGAGATAGGCACGATCTTCTTGCGGATTGCTATGATCAGGATAAAGAGAGATTCCTAGTGAACGTTTCATATTAACGCCTGCTTTCTTTTCTATTTACTCGTTCGTGATACCATCTGTGATCTGGACAGAGGCTTGTTCTGCTTGTTCTGCTTTCTCCTGTGCCAACTGTTGTTTCTCAAATACTTTGAAGAATGGATAATAGATCGCCAAAGTGATAAAGAAGTTGAACACGACTAAGACACCCGCAGCGACACTCCAATTGGTACTCATCCAAGCCGCAAATGGCGCTGGTATCGCGAAAGGCAGCCTTGCCACCATCATTGGCACTAAACCACTTACCGTAAGGACATAAGAAATTGTTGTCGTTACTAAGGGTGCGACAATAAATGGGATGCCTAATACTGGGTTCATGACGATCGGTGCACCAAAAATCATTGGTTCATTGATATTGAATAAACCGGGAAGGATCGACAGACGTCCTAAGCTTTTCAGATACTTGGATTTGGAAAACATGAACAGTACGACTAATGCAAGGGTCGTACCTGCCCCACCGATCCAGACAAACCATTGTAAAAATTGTTCTGTAAAGATATTTGGCATATCATGTGCATTGGTTCCTGCATTGAATGCATCGATATTTTCAGCAATCGAGATATCCCAAAACGGACGAATCACCGGTCCCATGATAGCTGGTCCATGAATCCCTAATACCCAGAAGAAACAAATCAAGAAAACCGTAAGTAGTCCACCAAATAAACTGTTCCCTGCTAACACGCCTTTAAGTGGCATCAACAATTGACTCAAGAAACCATTCAAGTCAAAGCCAAGCAAATGACGGATGACCCAAAAGAAAATCAAGATCACTGCTCCTGGGATCAATGCGACAAAAGAATTCGTCACTTCTGGCGGCACACCATCTGGCATTTTTATCGTGATTTTCTTTTCAATAAAGAAACGATAGATCTCTACAGTCAAAATCGCTGTTACGATTGCCCCAAACAAAGAACCTGAACCAAGATTTGCAATATTGATATACCGTCCAGCGGTTATCCCTTCAAGATCTTCCAACACTTGAGTTGGTGGCGCAGCTACGATCAGAAAGGACATCAAAGCTAAAATACCAGCAGTTAATGAATCTAAACGATAGCTCTTTGCTAATGAAGAGGCAATCCCAAATGTGGCATATAAAGCTAAGATCCCCACTGTATATCGAAATGGGATATCTAAAATTGCCCGATATGGTTCAATGACTGCTGCGACCGACGCAATCGGGATGTTCAATAATATCGTAAAAAATGAACCAACGATCGTTAATGGCATTGTCGCAATGATTCCTTTTCGAATCGCTGTCATGTGACGCTGTGTGCCAATCCGATTCGCAACAGGCATGATTTTTTGTTCGATCAACCCTACAAATTTATCCATTTATTACTCCCCCTCATTTAAACATTATAATGTTTAAATAAAAGATAACATATCAACGATATAATGTAAACATTTTCATTAAAATATATGATTATTCTGACAAAAAGAGACTGAGACACCCAGCCTCTCCCACCTCCTGAAACCGAATAAACGGCGTGAACAGAAGTAACCTCTTCGAGAAACAAGGCGCCATCCACAAAAATTTGAAGAACAATTTTCATGGATGACGCCTTATTTCTCGAGGTTACACACTTCTGCCCCGACCTCATTGCGATTGTCTATGTTTCGTAGTTGATATGATAAGGATGTAGATCCGTATGATAAATTGCCTCTGAATACTCGACCACTTCTCGATCTTCCGTCGTTGATCGACGTACACGCTTGATCCCGATTTCTGAAGTCGTCTTTAATAGTGCTTTTTCTTCATCTGTTAAAAACGTGGCAGAAAAGTCATCTGAAAAAGAGTCGATAATGTGATTATTCTGTGTGAGCAATCGGTACAAAGATTCTTTATCAAATTCTTTTTGTTTCATTTTATTCATGTCTTTTGGTAAATAGTGAACAAAATAGATATATGGTTGGTCATTTAAATAGTACAAACGCTTGAAGCATACCGCAGCTGAACCAAACATCGAATATAATGGATGATCTTTTTTGATACTGATTTTTTCTAAACCAATCGTTTCTTTGCGAACCTCATATTGGGAATCTTTTAAGATCTGAGTAAAACTTTCGGCTTTAGATAAACGATTGTAAGGACGATTGCTTAATACTGTCGTTCCCCGACCACTTTTCTTTTCGACATATTCATCTGTAGCTAATAACTCGATGGCTTTTCGCACAGTGATTTTACTCACTTGGAACAATTCTTCTAACTCATTTTCAGTCGGTAACATACTCCCCACCGGATACTTTCCTGAAAAAATATCCTCTTTGATCTTGTCTGCTACTTCTAAATATAAAACACGCGTTCTTTTCATAGCTTCACCTTTCACCTTTATGTTAGTAAAAGAATAACATAAATAAACAAAAAAAAGAATAGAAATATTGATAATTGGTCTACCTATGTACAAATAATAAGCTTAGACATAACAAAACGTCTAAGCTTATTACCCTACTTTTTTCGTACCTTTGTTATATCCTTGTTTTAATAACATAATTACCGATTATAAAAACAAGGAGAATTTTATCAGAAATTTCAAATAATCATTAAATTTGTAAGGAATTTTGTGGTGAAAGGCCTTTCTATAAAAATGGCCCAGTCGTTATTTATCCTAATTCTTCGCCGTTCGTTTTAATGACTGCCTTGTACCAGTCAAAAGATTTTTTCTTGGTACGTGCTAACGTCCCATTTCCTTCATCATCAAGGTCGACATAAATAAATCCATAGCGTTTACTCATTTCCCCTGTAGATGCACTGACTAAATCGATACAGCCCCATGGTGTGTAGCCCATCAAATCGACCCCATCAGCAACTGCCTCAGCCATTGCTTCGATATGACGACGCAAGTAATCGATACGATAATCATCATTGATTGAGCCATCTTCTTCCACTTTATCGATCGCACCCAAGCCATTTTCAACAATAAACAGTGGTTTTTCATAGCGGTTATATAATTCATTCAACGCCACGCGCAATCCTTCAGGGTCGATTTGCCAGCCCCACTCACTTGCTTCAAGGAATGGATTCTTCACGCCGCCTAGTAGGTTTCCATTCGATGTATCGGCATCTGGATTGGTTTCATCGATAGCTGATGACATATAGTAACTAAACCCGATATAATCTACTGGATACTCTTTTAATAATTGGAAATCTTCTTCTGTTTGTTCTAGTTTTGCGACGTCAACTCCATATTTCTTATACGTACGTGCTGTATAGGCTGGATATTCGCCACGAACTTGCACATCTGTACAGAAGAAGTTGAACTCTTGATTTTGGATCAATGTAGCCACTTGATTGATCGGATTTGCATCAATACTATAGGTCGTTGCATAAATGATCATACAGCCTACTTGGATATCCGAACGCAAATCATGTGCGATCTTCACCGCTTTACTGCTAGCGACAAACTGATTATGCCATGCTTGGAAAATATTTTGGTAGTCACTTGCGCCATTGCTTTTGACCAATCCTTGACTCAATGCTGGGAAATGGAAAGCTGAATTGATTTCATTGAATGTCATCCAATATTTCACTTTGCTGCTGTAACGTTCTAACACTGTACGAGCAAAACGTTCATAAAACTCTATCAACTGACGATTTTTCCACCCACCGTATTCTTTTGCTAAATGTAATGGCATTTCATAATGAGAAATCGTAATGACTGGCTCGATATCATAGCTCAAGCACGTATCGATCAGTTCATCATAAAAAGCTAAGCCCGCTTCATTTGGTGTTTGCTCATCACCTTGAGGGAAAATTCGTGTCCAAGCAATGGAGAAACGATAACTTTTAAAGCCCATTTCTGCAAATAAAGCAATATCTTCTTTGAAGTGATCGTAATGTTCGATTCCACGATGATTCGGATAAAGGTATTTCTCCTCATCGATCGTCCAATCAAATTCTTCACTCCCGATGATTGCAAAACGTTGTTTACCACCAGGCATTGCATCGGCGACAGATAAGCCTTTCCCATCGCGGTCGAAAGCACCTTCTAATTGATTGGCGGCTGTTGCGCCACCCCATAAAAAGTCTTTTTTGAATCGTGCTGTCATGTTTGTTTTCCTCCTTTTATTTTACAATTGCCAGAAAATCTTCATTAGCAATAATTTCTTGTTGATCAAGTTCTAACACATCTGCAAAGTGATCGGTATTCGTTACGACCACAGGGGTGATCACGCTATAGCCTGCTGCTTTTATTTTCTCAATATCAAAGCGGACAAGCAAGTCCCCTGCTTTTACTTTGTCTCCTTGTTTGACAAATGTTGCAAATCCTTCACCATTTAATTCGACAGTATCCATCCCGATATGCATCAAAATCTCTACACCATCTGTGGTTGTCAAACCTACTGCATGACCTGTTGGGAAAATCGTCGTGATTTCGCCATCTGCCGGAGCAACTAATTCCCCCTTCTCAGGATCAATCGCAATCCCTTTTCCCATTGCCCCAGAAGAGAAGACTTTATCTGGTACTTCTGTCAGTGGTAAGACTTTTCCAGTCAATGGACTTTTCAAATTGTGACGTGCTGTGCTGATCGTATCCCCTGTGGTTGTTTCTGTTGCTTCTAATTTTTCATCTTGAACTTCTTCATCAAAACCAATCAAGTAAGTACCGACAAACCCAAGAACAAAAGCAACTGCTGTACCGATGATCGCCATAGTTACACTTGATTCAAGCGCTGGATCGGTACTAATAAATGTTGGGATGGTCAGTAAACTGATCAAACCACTAGAGAATGCTTTTACGCCAGCAAACCCGATGATTCCTCCACCGATCCCACCGGAAATACAGGCAACGATAAATGGTTTTTTCAAAGGTAAAGTCACACCGTAAACAGTCGGTTCAGTGATTCCAAAGAACGAAGTGATCATTGAAGAGATCCCTAATGAGCGTAATTTTGAATCTTTCGTACGTAAAGCCACACCTAATGCTGCACCACCTTGTGCCAAAATTGCTGGTAAAAGCATTGGCATCAAAACATCAAAGCCATATTGTTCGATATTCAAGAAGATGATTGGCACAAAGCCCCAGTGCATCCCAAACATCACTAATACTTGCCACATGCTACCCATGATGACCCCAGCAACTAATGGACTAAAGCTATAAATCGAATTGAACAACCCACCTAAGGCATTACCGATAACGGTTCCAATTGGCCCTAATACTAAGAAAGTCAAAGGCACCATGACTAACAAGACGATCATTGGCACAAAAATCATTTGTAAAAATTGTGGAATAACTTTCTTCACAAGTGGCTCAAACTTACTTTGTACCCAAACCGCTAAGATGATTGGAATAACAGAAGAAGTATAGCCTGATTGAGATAAGATCACTGGAAGACCAAAGAAATCAACTGCAACACCTGATCCTGCTAATTGCGTGATTGTTGGATAAACTAATGCCATCGCGATTGCTACGGACAAAAATTGATTGGTCTTGAATTTCTTTGCGGCTGTAAAGGCCAACATCACTGGTAGGAAAGTAAAGACTCCATCTGCTGCTGCAAACAAGATTTGGTAAGTACCACTATCTGCTGCCAACCAACCGAGAACTGTCGCCAGTGATAAGAAACCTTTCAATATCCCAGCAGCTGCCATAGCACCTAAGAACGGGGTGAAAATACTTGAAATAATATCGATCAAGCGATTCAAAGGATTTTTACTTGTATCCTCACTTTCTGAACTTACCCCTTCGCCCAAGCCTTGTTCATCCACAATTGCTTGATAGACATCAGACACATTACTGCCGATCACGACTTGGTATTGTCCGCCACTTTGAACGACTTGGATGACATCTGGATCATTTTTTAATTTCTGAGTGTCGGCAATCGATTCATCTTTCAATTTGAAACGTAATCTTGTCGCACAATGCACTAAACTATTGACATTTTTTTCTCCACCTACGGCTTCCCAGACTCTCCGTCCTACTGCTTGATTATCCATATTCTTTCCTTCTTTCTTTTTGATAAAAATAAAAAACCTAGATTGAAAAAACGGTCACGTGATGAGACGTGTCCATATTTTCAATCTAGGTTTTGCCTGCTTGATCCAGTAACAATCCTTATGATTGGGTTTGTTTTTCTGTTACTACACGTTGGATGTGGATCGTCAGGTAGATTTGTTCCCCTGGTCCCATCTCTTTTTGTTGTGTTTGTATCAGGTATTCATTGATCCGTTCCACACAGCGAAACGCTTTTGGATATTTTCCTTGGACAAGCGCATAAAGAAATTCATCTTTCTCATCCGAAGCTTCATCTTTTAAGTATCGTTGTGTGAAAAATTGTAAATGTGTGATGATCCGTTGATAATTCAAGGAATCTTCGTCAAAGGCGATGCCGAAAAATTTACTGATGATACTTAGGATATCTCGCACCATTTTCGTTGCCGCCATCGTTACTTGCATGTCGCCATTTCCTTGTTCACTATTGACGAAATGAAAGGCTATGAAGCCTGCTTCATCCATTGGTAAGGTCACACCAAGCTTTTCTTCAACAAGTTGAAGGGCTTGTTTGGCTGCTCGATATTCTTTAGGATAAAACTTTTTTGTTTCAAATAATAAAGGATTCGGTAATTCAATGTTTTCCTTTGCTCGACTGATCGCATAATGGATATGATCGGTCAGTGTCAAATAGATGTTTGGCGATAATTGGATGTTTAGTTGTTCTTCGGCAAGGTCGACGATCTGCTTCACCAGCTCGACCTCTTCTAATGGGACATCTGCCATCAATTGTTGGAACTGATGCGTAGTAAAAGAATCTTTTAACACAAATTCTTTTTGGATCGATTCTTCAGAGATCGTATCGCCTGATTTTTTTTGAAAAGCAAGACCTTTTCCCATGCAGATGATTTCTTCGCCTAATTCATTTTTTGAAATGACGACATTATTATTCAAGACTTTTTCTATGACCATCTACATCGACCTCCCAACTAAAAAATAAAAAAACCTAGAACCCGCCCGTAATTACTAGCTGAATTCTGGTTTTGCCTGCCGAACAGTAACAATCCGTTGTTTAACTACATTTACTATATCACTATTACATTCGTTATGCAACCCTTTTCATGGTTTTTATTTTTTCAAAAGGAGAAGAACTTTTAGCATTTTGTAACACTGAATCCAATATACATGCGATGAGAGTAACAAAAAAGGAGTGGGACATTCGTTCACCTCCCCCACCTATAACCGAATAAACGGCGGGAACAGAAGTAACCTCTTCGGAAATAAGGGTCTCCCTGAGAAAATATAGAAAACTATTTTCTCAGGGAGACCCTTATTACTTGGAGCTGAACGGCTTTTTCACAACCTCTAATAAACGGTGATCGAAAAACTGATTTTCATCACTAAGCTAAAAAATTGTAAAATATGAGAAGCTATTTTTCAATTTTCTATCTTACTGCTCAGATCAAAACGTTTTTCTCACAACCTCTTCTAAAACGTTCTCGTTGGCATGTCAAAGGCGTTTTTCATTTCTTGGGTGGCTTCTTTCATTGGTGTGATACTTTCGAGTTCTCCTTGGACGACTAGGCGTGTAATGGCATCCATATCACCACAAGTGATCAAGGTGATCAATTCTTTTCCTTCTTCGATGTTCAATAATTCTGTTGCTGAAGGGTCGACTTTTTCTTTGAATGTCGCTTTATACGTATAGACGTTTTCCAAATCGACGATATAGATTTTATCCCCTAAGTTTAGATTTTCTAATGGAGTAAAAAGTAATTCCGGATTGTTGGCACGATGACTTGCTAAGGCATAGTTGCCTTTCCCCATTTCTTGATTTGGGTCTAACGTTCCGGCACCGTACAATAAGTTTGCATTATCTAACCCTCTAAAAATCGGCAAATTGATCGAGACGGATGGGACGGCGATACTTCCAATGACTGGTAGATCTGGTCGATTCAATTGGGCTCTTAACACCGCTTCTGAACTCATTGATTCAACTGAATCAAAGTCAAAGTTTGCCTCTTTTTGATTATTTTTGACAATATCATCACGAGTCACATTAGAGATAGCGTACGCATCTCCTGTATTTTTAACAAAAAAATCTTTGATCTGTTCATTAAAGATCAAGGCTAATCCTACTAATAATAGTAGAAACAATAGGAAATTGACCAGCCACTTTTTGACTCTTCCTTTTTTTTTCATGTATCTTCCACCTTCCACGCTTATCTTCCTATGATAATTCTGTATATTTTTCTTTGTTGTTTTTACTTTTTTCTACTGGGTATTTCTGATTGTTTTTTTCTAATTTTTCTTCAATGATCGTATCGATATCTAAATTTAGATTGTCGGCCATCATATAAGAGTATATCAACACATCTGCTAGTTCTTCTTTGATTCGTTCAAGCTGAGTGGTGGTGACTTCTTCTGGTTGCTTCCATTGGAATAACTCTAATAATTCTGAGGCTTCTAAAGAAATCGAAATTGCTAAATCTTTTTCATTATGAAATTGCCGCCAATTGCGATCATCTCTAAATTGATTGATTTTTTCCATGCTTTTTTCCATTGATCTTCTCCTAATTTTAAATCAAGTTACATTAATCATACCATGTTTAACGAAAAAATAGTTTAGACTTATTTTAATAATCTGTTCTATTTTTCAGAAAAAAGAAATATCTTATCGCCGGTTTTAAATCAAAGAAAAGGTTCATTTACGTCTCATCCACGCTAAGTTCACCGTTTGGATTGGTTGGTCGGTGCTTTATGTAAAACTGGGGCTGTGACATTCGTCTTCTCCAACTTAGAACAAACGCTTCTGTCACAGCCTCAATTTAATCATATGTTAGAATATCACTTTGATCCATTTACTATTGTTGTAAACTTGTTTTCAGATCTCTTACACCTGATAAAGTCATCAAGACGAGTAAACTGATTAAATAAATTCCACTCAGAAATAGAATAACAGCCGTCAAACTATAATGGTCCATTAGAAAGCCGATCACGATCGATGAAAAACCACCTACTGCTCGTCCTAGGTTCATGATAAAGTTATTCGCCGTGGCACGGATCTCTGTTGGATACAAACTACTGATGATCGCTCCATAACCACCATACATTCCGTTGATGAAGTAACCTACGACTACTGCTGCAGCAACTAAACTCCATTGACTGTGTGCAAGTACGAGTAAAAAGACAGACAAAGAGGAGCAAATCAGAAACAAACCAAATGCGAGGGTTGGACCAACTTTATCCATGATGATCCCAAACGTCATCATCCCTAATGACATCCCCAAAATCGTGCTGATCATCCATAAAGAGGAACCCGATACTGATAGACCTAATTGTGCTTGCATGATTGAAGGCAACCAATTCATCAAGCCGAAATAACCAGCAATCTGTACAGTAACCATCAGACTAAGACCTGTCGTTTGCCATGCCATGTGTTTCGTTTGGAACAAATGACTAAGCTTTGTCTTTTTCCCAGTTTCTTTTGTTTCTTCAAATGCCTCTGGTTCTTTTAGCCCTCTTCGAATAAACAAAACCATCAAGACCGGCAAGACACCGATGACATAAAGCATTTTCCAGCCAAACAAAGGAATGATCACTGCTGCTAAGATGGCGGCCAAAGCTGCACCAACTTGTGCGCCGATTGCAGCGACAGAAGATGCACGACCAATTTGTTTCTTTGAAAAGCTTTCAGAAATCAAAGACATACATGCGCCGTATTCCCCGCCAGCGCCGATTCCTGCGATAAAACGAAACAGATAAACAAGATAAATATTCGAAGCAAAATACATGAGTAAAGAAGCAATCGAGAATAAAATGACGGTTTGCGAAAATACTTTGACTCGCCCATATTTATCCGCCATCAATCCAAAAAAAATACCTCCAACGAGCATCCCTAAATTAGTGATCGTTGCAATCAACCCTGCTTGCGTTCCACTAATATTAAAAGTTGCGATCATTGAAGATAATGAAAAAGCTAAAAACATAATATCCATATTTTCTAAAGCAATACCCGCCGATGTTGATAATAATACCTTTCGTTGATACTTCGTCATTTTTCTTCCCCTTTTCTTTAAATCACCCTAAATTGTTAAAATCATATCCAAAATCCAAGAAAAAATCAAGAACTTTTTCAGTATATGCGAAAAAATTTTGATCCTTCTTTTGTAAACGAATGATTTTTCCAATGGAAGGTGCTGTGAATAAAGCCCTTTCTCTTTACACGCATGAAAGCGGATGCTATATTTCGTGGTAGAAATTGCTTACTATTGTTTTCAGATTGGAGTTTTTGACAAATGGACAAACAAGAATTTTTAGAACAAATCAGTCATGGATTGATCGTTTCTTGCCAAGCATTACCTGGCGAAGTTTTTTATTCAGAAGAAGGTGGCTTGATGCCTTATTTTGCACTAGCTGCAAAGAAAGCTGGCGCAGTCGGTATTCGGGCAAATTCAGTCAGAGATATTTTAGAGATCAAAGAGAAAGTTGATTTACCGATGATCGGTATCATCAAACGGGACTATCCACCTGAAAAACCGTTTATCACTGCAACGATGAAAGAAGTGGATGAATTAGTCGCCACTGGCGTAGAAGTGATTGCACTTGATTGTACCCTGCGTAAACGACACGATGGCTTATCGATCAACGCATTCATTGAACAAATCAAAACGAAATATCCTCATCAATTATTCATGGCAGATATTGCGACCTTTGAAGAAGGAATCAATGCTTATAAAGCCGGGATCGATTTTGTCGGGACGACATTGAGCGGCTATACCGAAGAAAGTGAAGAAACAGAAGGGCCTGATGTGCAGTTGATCAAACGCCTTCTTGAAGCAGATGTGTGCGTGATTGCAGAAGGAAAGATCCACACGCCCCAACAAGCCAAGGAAATCCAAGCGTTAGGTGTAGCTGGTATCGTGGTTGGGGGCGCCATTACCCGCCCACAAGAGATCACGCAACGATTTGTTGCTGCGTTAGATTGACAACACTTGAAAACAAAAAAACCACTGTCTTGAAGTAACGGTTCACACTGATCAGGGAATGGGACATTCGTTCACCTCCCCCACCTATAACCGAATAAACGGCGGGAACAGAAGTACCCTCTTATTATTAAAGTGCCCCTTCTTGAACTCCGTTTATTCCATTCTAGACAGTAATGGCGTACTAGATACTTTTTACCTACACAAAAAACGGTCTTTCAACACGTGCAAGGATGATCGCACGAATGGAAAGACCGTCTTTTCAGCCAGGGGGCTAAATAAAATATAGGATAAAAAAGAAAAAAATTTAGTTGGCTTTCATATGTGCATCGAGTAATAACTCGTCAGGAAATTCACGAACATTAGCCATGGCACACTCACCAAAATAATCTGGCCCGTTCTTCCCTTTAAAATCAGATCCTCCAAAACAGTGGATATTGAAACGATCAATTAATTCCTGTACTTTTCGTTGATCTTTCAAACTATGTTCTGGATGATATTTTTCGATACCATCAATACCAAACGAAGCCAGTTCAGGGATCAACTCGAAACTGTCGAGCTTTCCCGGATGGGCAACGACGGACATCCCGCCGCCGAGCTTGATTGCTTGGATCACTTCGTAGACATCGATCATCTCTGCCTCTTCTTGACCAAAATCATTATATTTGAATAATTTACGGTAAAGATGTCCATCAATCGATGTATCGTATCCTGCTTTGATCAACGCAGACATGATGTGTTGTTTGTAAAGAGCGGTCGCCTGTTTCGCAAACTGTCTTACTTGCTCTTCTTTGATACGAAATCCTTCAGTTTGGATACGTCTCAACTGACGTAAGGTATTTCTTGTTCGCGCCGCACGCAACGGTTCACATAACTGTTCGATATACTGATAATTCAGTAAATTATACCCCAAGATATGTACCTGTTGCCGGCGTTTGAAATCATAAGCGGTCACTTCGATGCCTTCAATAAAATTGATTGGGGAAGGAGCGAAGACCTGTCTTATGTGAGCTAATCCCGCCGAGGTATCTTGATCTACGACGGACAGGATATTCATGTGATGATTCAATGCTAATTTGAGTAGTTCTTCTGGTGAACTGCTACCATCTGAAAAGTAACTATGGACATGCAAATCTGCTTTCACTCGGCGTTCTCCTCTCCTTTTTTCCAGTCAATTTCATCTCAATCAAGCGTGAATGATATATTTTTTTCGTAGTCTGATCGCCACGACTTCTAAGATCGCAACTACTGCTAAAATCATATACACTAATACGCCGATCTCATGAAAATCAAAATAAAAACTACTTGTCATCGCAAGTTGGAACCCTAAACCACCCGCTCCTGCGGCGGCACCTACGGCAATCGCATTAGTAAAGTTGATCTCAAAACGAATGAACAACCAAGAAAGCAAAGCGGTCATACAAGAAGGTAAAATTGCTTGGAACACCACCTGCCACCAACTTGCCCCACATGCACGCAATGCTTCGATCACACCAGAATCGATTTCTTCAATACTCTCAGAAAAGACCTTTGTGAGGTAAGCAATCGTGTGAAAAGACATGCCAATGATTGCCGCATTCGCACCCAATCCAATCAAGATCGAGAAAATCATGACCCACAAGATCGTTGGCACCGCACGGATGAAGGACATCACTGTTCGGATCGCGTTTGATGGGCCTGAATGGCTGATATTTCTTGCTGTAAATAACGCCATCAAGAAGGCTGTCACACCTCCAAGCAATGTGGTGATCACCGCCAAACCTACCGTCATACCTAAAGCTTGGAGCAATGTCTCAAAAGAAAAACGTCCAGAGAGTCTTGGCTGGAGAAAAATCCGTTGCAAGTCTGTAAAAAATTGTCGCGTCGCATCCAGCAATACAACCTCGCCATAATCCATCGTGAGTAAGGTGTAGATCGATATACTAGTCAGTAGCGTAAACAAGACCCAAGGGACGATCCGATAGGTTTTCCACACGCGAATACGGATTTTCTTTTTAGCATTTCGTCTGATTTTTGTCGGTTGGGCTAAGACGGTTTCTGTCACCGCTAATTCAAGTTCACTTTGTCGTTGGACCATATCAATGAATCATCCTCCTAATTTTATTGGACGAAAGTTCCAGTGCGATCACGATGACAACGATCGTCAAGATGACCATTCCTGCCATATCGTAGCGAAATTTCTTATAATAGAGGTCAAATAGAAAACCGATCCCCGTTCCGGTCAATATGCCGACCAATGTTGCATCACGGATGTTGTTTTCGATCATGAACAATATCCAACTGATCAGCTGACCAAAGACCATCGGTAAGACGCCTTGAAAAATGATCGCAAAGTAAGAAGCACCAGTCGCCGTCATCGCTTCTGTGATACTTCCTGCCACTTCATCGATCGTTTCCATAAACGAGCGTGTCAAGTAACCGTACGTTGTAAAGGTGATGGCTAAATAACCAGTAAATTCATTTTGTTTGAAACTCAACAGTAGGACCATTGCCCAAACCACGATCGGGATATTTCTAAAAAAACTAGCAAAGACCCGTGCCACTGTTTTTGTTTCCTTATTCAGGCCAGTTGTCTCTGAACCAATGATTGCCGTGATCAATGAAAATACTGTGGCAGTCATCGTTACTGTGATCGACAACAAAACCGTCTCAAGTAATTTAGATAAGATCAATGGCAAGGATTGGATCGAATTTTCCGTTGGGATAAAATTGGTGAACAACCAGACAAAACTCTGGGGAATCGCCGCAATAGCTGCACCAAATTGAAAGCCAACAAATTGTGAAAAGGCAACGTACACGACAACAAAGCTAAAGAGTGTCACAAATAAAAACTGCTTCTTTTTACGAAAGAGATCTTGATTCAGTTTTTTATCCATCCAAGCCCTCCCTATACTAACAATTCATCAGACTGATAAATCTGATTGATTTGATTTGTTGTCAGTTCATCTGGGTTCCCAGAGAACACGACATTGCCACTGTTTACGCCAATGATCCGATCGGAATAATCGATCGCAACCTCTACTTGGTGAAGATTCACTAGACAAGCGATATCTAATTCTTTCGTCACTTGCCGTAAGTAATCCATAACGACTTTCGAAGATTTGGGGTCTAAAGATGCAATCGGTTCGTCACATAAGATCAACGCAGGACGTTGCATCAACGCTCGAGCAATCCCGACACGTTGTTTTTGTCCACCACTCAATTCATCACAACGTGTGTAAGCAAACTCTGATAATCCGACTTTTTCTAACAAATCGAAGGCTTCCTGTTTTTCCTCTTCATTGTAGACACCAATCGAGCCTTTCACGGCAGACTTGTATCCAAGTCTACCGTGAAGGACATTCTCAACAGCTGTGAGGCGACTGACTAAATTATAATGCTGGAAAATCATACCGATTCTTCTTCTTTTTAAGCGCAAAGACTTCTTCTTTAGACGTTGCATGTCCTCATCTTCAAAGAAGACAGCCCCTTCATTGGCAGAAATCAACTGATTGATACAACGTAGAATCGTGGATTTTCCTGCCCCAGATGGTCCGATGATCGAAACAAATTCTCCTTTTTCTAGTTGAAAGGAAATGTCCTTTAACGCTTGTTTCCCGTTACTATAGGTTTTTGAAATCGAGTCTACTTGTAATAGCATGGCTCGTCCTTTCTACTTCGAGCGAAGTGGGTCATAGAAACTATCAGTGACTTCTACAAATTGTTCATCGGCTTCTTTCTGATATAGACCCACAGATTCTGAGTCTTTTGGTGAAAAGATCGCTTCATTATTCGTCACTTCTTCACTCATCATGGCTTGAGTGATTTTATCGACTGTTTCTTCATCCAGATTATCTTTGTTGACAACAAATGGTCCATTTAACACTGGGATCGAATGGATCACACGGACTTTTTCGCCTCTGACTGTATCAAATGGTGCCTCTGCATCAGCTTTTACTTGGTAAACGACACCAGCTTTGTTTTCTTCCCCCTCCACGACATCAAAATATTGAGCCATGTTCATAAATGCTGCTGCATCCGCATCTCCCTTAAGCAAGTTGACGGCAGAGCCTTGATGGGAACCTCCGAAAAGTACTTTGTTGAAGAAATCGCCATCGATGATCAATTCATCCGAACTACCAAGTCCAAACTGATCAACGATTGCTTGACTTGGTACTCTAAACCCAGAAGTCGAAGAATTAGAGACAAAGGAAAACGCTTTGCCTTCGATCGGTTCCAACGTATAGCCATCACCCTCTTGATACTCCGCTGTATCTTCTTCATTGACGACAATAAAACTGTAATAGACGGCATCTTCCAGAGTACCACTTGCACCCGAATTTGTTAAAATCGCTTGAACATTTTCGTTTTTTCTATTTGCTTCAATATAGCCATCGGGCCCCATATATGCCAAATCTACTTGTCCGTTGGCAATGGATTCGATCACGATATTATAGTCCGTACTTATGACGATTTCGACGTCTCTACCTGTTGCTTCTGATACGATCGATTGGATTTCATTTCTTGATTGTTCAAATTCACTTGCTGATTCATTGGGATAAAAAGCAATCTTGATTGGCTCAGAAGAATGTTGACTTTCGCCATCCGCTTGAGCATTAGAATTACACCCAGCTAATAAAAATAAACCGGTCATGAAAAACATCGCACTAATAAGTTTCAATCGTCTTTTATTCCAAAACATGTGTGGTAAGCTCCCTTGTTTTTTATTTGGTACATCTTCCATTTTATGGACTCAATGTAAATTTCTAATGGACTTCGCGATAGGAGTAGATGAAGATTGTAAATCATTTGTAAAACAAGGGTTCTTTTCTTTGATCAACCAACACCTTGGTACATCTGCGTCTTTTTTTGAAATAAATGAAAACCATAAAAAATCCTCTTAACAAATTCATCCAATGTTTACAAAAAAACGCAAAAAATAAAGGATGACTCGGTTGATTTGTTTCATCATCGAGTCACCCTTTTCTATTTTTATCTTTCATATTCGTGGTTTTAGGTAGTTGGTCTAGTTGATTTTGTTTAATTTGATTCTAACAATAAACGGATAGATGAGACGGTAATACTTCGATCGTTACTGGAAGTTTTGTTCCTTCATCTCCATCGATATTTGTTGCCAGTTCTTCTTCGTCCACTAAAGAAATCACTAGTTTTTCTGCGGTCTGATACGCAAGATTCTCCGTTGTCGCATCGACCCCTTTGATCAAATCAGGCACTGCTTTTAAGGTATCAAAAAATGAGCGGTCTTTTAAATATACAAAATGAAGCTTGCCATCATTGATTTCTGCCTCTGGTAAGAGCGTCTCAAAACCACCGACTGAGTTTGTCAAACCAATCAGCAGTGTGCTACTTTCGATTTCTTCCTCTACGCCATCAGCTTCCACACGGAACGTATAGGATTGGGTATTCGTCAGTTGTTTGAAGCCAGAAATAAAATAAGCCATCTTTCCTAGTTTGGTTTTCTTTTCAGGATCAACGTCATTGATCGCTTCTGGAATCGTTCCAATGGCAACGACGTTCATAAAGTATTGATCATTGATTTTCCCGATATCTAACGGTTTCGTGTGGTCGATCGAGAATTGTTGGATGGCTTCTTCTGGATCAATCGGCATATTCAATGCTCGGGCTAGATCATTGACCGTTCCTAAAGGAAAGAAGCCAAAATTTGGTCGTTCCTCTTGCTCTGCGAGACCGCTGATTGCCTCATTGACTGTTCCATCACCGCCCATCGCAAAGACACTATCGACTTTTTCCAACGCCCCTTCACGAGCAAAATTTGTTGCATCGCCACTTTTTTCAGTGTGCAAGACTTGGACTTCCTCAAAAATGGTACGCAATTTATTTTCTGCCATTTCTTCATATTCTTTTGCTTTTTCTCCTCCAGAACTAGGGTTAACGATCAACAACGCTTTTTTCATCCGATTTCTTCCTTTCTTGTTTGTTCTTTCTCTTACAATAACATAAAACAAGAAAATTCTAAGGAATGATGCTATTGGGAAAAGCAACAAAAAAGCGGTAAATCCTGAATCAACAGAATTTACCACTTCACTTTTCAGATCATTTATGCGACAAAAAATACTGCCGCTTCAAAACGTGCCACTTGACTCATTAAACCTAAACTATTCAGAAGCACCGGTTATTCGGCTTTAGTACATTCTAGACCTTCTTCCGCACTCTCATGTAACGATACTTGAAATAAAAAATAGCCACTCACTTAAATTGATTATTTGCACCTATTCATTGTTACCTGAGATCATGAAGCCCGACCAGCCATAAAACCAAATAACCGGTACTTCCGAAATACTTTGTTTATTGCGATTGCCAATCGGCTGGATAAGTGACATAGATAAAGCGTGCTTCACCAGTTACTGAGAACTGGATACTCGTACTTTTCGGGATCAAGATCAATTCGCCAGCTTTTGCAGAGACTTTGCGTCCATCGATCAATACATCTAACTGACCAGAAATCACATAATCGATTTCATCATATTCTAACGTCCAATCAAAAGTCGTATCGGTCATTTCCATAATGCCACAACCTAGACGTGGGCTTTCTTGTAATGAAAAAAGATCTTTTGTATACACACGGTCAGCAGGGTTACCTGTATCAAGGCGATCTTCCTCAGAAACAGTCATTTCTGCTAGTCTAATGGAAGCAACACCACTAGGATCGACCTGTTTTGCCGGCATCAATTTTTCCATCACTAATCGTCGTACTAAGTTTTCGATCATTTGACGATCTAATTCTGCCATTTTCGCCACGCTCCTATTCTACGATCGTTTGCTCTTTCGTTGTTGTTTGCTCACTTACGGTTACTTCTTTTTCTTTTCCTAATAAACGATTGGCCATGAATACTGCGACAAAGATTGCAGTGATCCCACCAACGATTTTTCCAACCATCATCGGGAAAATCATTTCTTTCGCCACGCCCGCAGTAAAGCCTAAATGATCACCTAAAATAAATGAAGCAGAAACTGCAAATGCTACATTGATGATTTTTCCACGACGGTCCATATCTTTTAACATTTGGAACATTGGGATATTGTTTGCTAAAGTAGCCACCATGCCGGCAGCTGCAATTTCATTCATACCTAAAACTTTTCCTAATTTCATCAATGGTTTGTTGAACACTCGTGTGATGACAGCTACTAAACAGAATGCGCCAGCCAATGTCAACGCAATGTCACCCACTACTTCGATACCTTCTGTCACCGGAGCAATTCCTGGAATCAATGTGATGTCAACTAATTGTTGGATTGCACCAATGACCAAGCCAGCAATTGCGACGATTACTACACCTTTACCAAAGACATTGAATCCTTTGATCATTCCTTGTGGCGCTAACCATAGACCAACGATGATCAAAGCAGCCACTATCACGATCGGCAATAAGTTTGGTAAGATCATACTCATTGGCATACCAGCGACTAAGCCACCTGCTAACAAACCTAATGGAATCGTAATGATCCCGCTCAGCACACCTGTTGCTAAGTATTGTTGATCTTCTTTTTCAATGATCCCTAAGGCAACGGGAATCGTGAAAACTAATGTTGGGCCCATCATTGCACCTAGAATCGCACCGGCAAACAAGCCAGCTTGTGGATCATGTGCCATTTGTTGTGCTAAGGCGAAGCCACCCATATCGTTTGCTAACAAAGTCGTCGCAAACATCGAAGGATCCGCACCTAAGAATTCATACACAGGTACAACGATTGGGCTAAGAACTGTTGCAAGAACAGGTGCTAATGTGATGATCCCGACCATTGACAAAGCTAATGAACCCATCGCCATCAAGCCTTCTTCAAATTGTTCCCCTAAACCTAATTTGTTCCCGATACATTTATCGATCCCGCCGATAACCATAAAAAGAACCATGATATACATAATGATTTCATTGATACTCATCGTAAATCTCCTTTATTCTTCAATTGAATCAATCACACCGACAATCATTGCATCAATGGGTGTATCTGGATCACCAGCTGAAATTCTGGCTGCTTGTCCTTTGCTGATCAATACCTTGTCACCAACTCCGGCACCGGCATTGTCTGCTGCGACAATAAATCCGATTTTTGTTTCTTTCTCGTCTAGTACATCGACCATCAGTAGTTTCCAACCATTTAGTTTTTCATCTTTTCTGGTCGACCATAGACTTCCAGTCACTTCACCTAATAGCATCTGTGATCCCTCCTCATTTGAATAAACGATTTCTTAGCGCATACTCCTCTGCTAAGGGTGTCAACCGTTCCTGATTCATTAAATCTATTCCATTTGTTTGTTGTAGTCGCTGGATCAATTGCTTCTCTGTGATATACTTTCGCTTTGGCAACTCATTTGCTAACACCTTTTTTCGGCAAGCCGCTAAAAATGAGTCATAGCTTGCATTTTCTTCTTCGAAAAAATACATCCCATAACGTTGGCATTGCACTGTTGATTCAGTGATTTTCTTTTTCAGATGGTACTTCATTTTGTTTGGACTGTTCACTGACTCTGTTTGCAGAACCAAGACAGGCTTTCCTGCGAACAAAAAAGAAAGGATACTCGCCGTTTTACGATCAATCGGTAGCAACTGAGCAATCGCGGCCAATTGAGGAAAACTGACATGTTGGACGACTAAGCCATCGCTTTTCGTTGGATCTTGCGTTTCTATCCAATCGACCATCGATCGTTCAGCGAATAACGTTGTAGGACAACTTGCTTTTTCGTCCATCCATGCTAACTGATAGTCAGCTGCGGGCAATCGGTTCATCAGCATTTCGGTGACTTGCTGAATGACTTTTTCAATCTCCGTTACCTTCACGAAATCCCCTCCCTATTTACAAATGTAACCACGATCTCCTTTGTTCAAGCCACACGCATTTGCTTCATCGTAATCAATGTGCATATACGTCGCAAAATCTGGACTGACACGGACAACCACATCATCAAAGATCAGCGGACGACTTGCTTCCACACGTACTTTCACCGTTTGACCATTCACTACTTGGTTTTTGTTTGCATCTTCTGGCGTCATATGGACATGGCGCTTTGCCACGATCAACCCTTTATCTAATTGAACAGCTGATTCACCGTTCATCAAGACCACACTTGGTGTTCCTTCGATTTTGCCGCTTTCTCTGACAGGCACGCGACTGCCTAAAATACGTGTATCCGTCATCGAAACTTCGACTTGTGACTCCGCACGTTCTGGGCCTAAAATAACCACATTTTGGAATAAGCCTTTGGGACCTGCGACAGTGATCCGCTCTTTGCAGACATACTGACCTGGTTGGGACAATTCTTTTACTTTGGTCAATTGGTATCCTGGACCAAATAATGCGTCGATATCTTTGCGACTCAAATGCACGTGTCTTCCTGAAGCTTCTACTTCGAAAGAATGTTGTTGTGACTGGATACGTTGTACCACTTCATTGATAATTTCATTTAAATGATCCAATCGGTTCATCTCCTACTCATTTTTCGGCAGTTGAATCATACGTTGCAATTCTTCTGCCCATAACATAAAAATAGCTAAATCTGTCGGAAATTCTTCTAACAATTGACTGATTTTCTCTATTTGATACTCGATCTCATTGATTGAATAGCGCAAGGTTCTTTTTTGCAAGGAGGAACGATACATCATTCCTGAAAGTCGTTTTGGATGAGTTGAGAGCTTTTCCCCATCCAATCGACTAAAGCTTACTAACCAATCTTGCTGATACTCTAAATACAACCAACCTTCGGCATAAATATCGTTTTCTTCCAATAAATGAAAGAAGAGTAGATTTTTCAGTTTTTTTATTTCTAAACAGATTTTTCGTCGCACACTGGGCATCAACGATTCTTGTTCAAACATAGGTTGCTTAGGTTTCTCCATTGGAGAAGAAACGAGGTTTTCTCGCATAAGCGGAATATGATGCTCACGTAAATAGCTAGAAGCTGCGGGAGTCAAAAGACAATCCTTTGGCACAACGAAAGTGATTCCTGTTTGTATTTCTTTTTTCCGAAACATGTGCCGTAACTGGTCTTCTGTAATCACACTCATAGAACGCTCTCCTTTCTCCAATGGATTATTTCCAAGCATTGATCTCGTCTTGGAAACAAGCCTATAACAATAATATCCACTTTACTTCCACAACATAGATAAACGGCATTCCAGAAGCAACTCCTTCAAAAATAAGGGCGAAAAGCCAAAAATATGAGAAAATATTTTCGGCTTTTCGCCCTTATTTCTCGGAGCTGAACCCTTCTGTCACAACCTCTTGTTTCATTTTAGATGTCTATAACGATGATTATTCAGCCACTTTTGGTAAAATCGCATCTACTTCAGTGTGAGGACGTGGGATCACGTGTACAGATAATAATTCGCCAACACGTTCAGCTGCTGCTGCACCTGCATCTGTTGCTGCTTTTACAGCCCCAACATCACCACGAACCATGATTGTTACTAAGCCGCCACCTACTTGTTCTTTGCCGATCAATGTTACGTTTGCTGCTTTCACCATTGCATCTGCTGCTTCAACAGCACCTACTAATCCACGAGTTTCGATCATTCCTAAAGCGTTTGTACTTGACATTATAATTTCCTCCTATTGTGTGTGTTTTCAATTAATATATATTACATATTATTGTAATCGAGCTAATACTTGGGCAACGAGTGTATCGATCAACTCATCTTTGTTGCCCCCTTGGTTGTTTGTTTCTTGGACTGGCATTTGAGCGCCAGCGCCAAATTCTTGACGGATGTCCGCTA
The DNA here is from genome assembly GCF_051714725.1 of Enterococcus sp. AZ095b. Classification (NCBI taxonomy): domain Bacteria; kingdom Bacillati; phylum Bacillota; class Bacilli; order Lactobacillales; family Enterococcaceae; genus Enterococcus; species Enterococcus sp. AZ095b. Next base: position 2,306,928 of record NZ_JBIOSL010000001.1, read on the forward strand.
GATCAGTGACACCGTAAGCGACATGACGAACATTGAATAGGTTTTCTACTCCGATATTGTCAGATGTAGAACTTCCACCAACGGCGCCACACCCTAGTGTCAACGCTGGAACTAAGCCAGTTGAAGCCCCGATTCCGCCTAATGAACCTGCGGTGTTGATCAACAGACGAGAAACTGGTTTTCTTAAGCCAAATTCACGAACGACTTCTTTGTTTTCAGTATGGATACACATTGTGTGTCCTGCACCTTCACCTTTTAAGATTTCTACCGATAGATCACAAGCTTCTTGCCAGTTTTCTACCGTGTAAAAAGCAATGATCGGTGCTAATTTTTCTCTTGAGAATGGATACTTGATGCCAACGTTGCTTTCTTCTGCCACGATCAGACGACGATCAAATGGAATATTCAACCCAACTAATGAAGCGATATGACGAACCGAACGTCCAACGATTTGTGGGTTCATCGTGCCGTTAGGTCGTAAGATAAAGCGAGACAATTTATCTGCTTCGTCTGGACTCAAGAAGTAAGCACCTTGTTTGATCAATTCAGCTTTGACTGCTTCACGATTGACTTTTTCCACGATGATCGACTGTTCTGATGCACAGATCGTTCCATTATCAAATGTTTTAGAATCCATGATCCGTTTCACCGCCATTGGGATCAATGCGCTACGTTCAATATATGCTGGACCATTGCCTGGGCCTACGCCGATCGCCGGTGTTCCTGAAGAATACGCAGCTTTGACCATCGCATTGCCACCAGTGGCTAAGATCAAGTTTGTATCTTTGTGGGTCATCAATTCTTTTGTTGCTTGCATCGTTGGTGTCGTGATCACTGAAACACTCTCTTTTGGTCCACCCGCAGATTCGATCGCTGAACGAATGATCTCCACTGTCGCTTGGATCGATTGTAATGCGTTGGGATGTGGGGAGAAGACGATACTATTCGCAGCTTTCAATGCGATCAATGCTTTGTAGATCACTGTTGAAGTTGGGTTTGTCGATGGGATCAACCCAGCAACTACGCCAACAGGTACGGCAATCTCCGTTACCTTTTTCTGTGGGTCTTCATTGATGACACCCACTGTTTTCGTATGTTTGAATTCTTCATAAACGATTTTTGAAGCAAAAGCATTTTTGATGATTTTGTCTTCATAGATGCCGAAGCCAGTTTCTTCATTCGCCATTTTCGCTAGACGTTCACGTTGTGCAAATGTAGCGTCTGAAACGGCTTTGACGATTTGATCAATCTGCGTTTGCGAAAATGTTTCTAATACTTTTTGCGCCTTTTTTGCAGCTTCGATCAAATCACGGGTTTCTTGGATCGAGCGTAAATCTTTATCCACGATGGGTCACTCCTTTAATTTCTGCCATGATCGCCTCTACTAATGATTGTTTGCTTGCAGATTTGATTTCTGATGGTTTTAAATGTTTCACATTCAATTTGTAAGCTTCTTTTCGTAGCTCTGCGACACGTTTTGCTTGTAACTCCGCACGACGATCGTTTGTTTCACTGATCTGGGTGGCTTCAACCTTCGTTTCGACTTTCGTCGGCTCGGCTGGTTCTTCTAAACGATCAGGTGTTACTTCAGTGACACGTTCTTCTGTTTTCGGTTGTTGAAAAAGGATGTGCGTCTGTTCATCCACCCGTGAAATCACATGATGTGAGATCAGACAGTTCAACGCCTTCGCTACGACGACCCCTGCATCGACTGCTGCATTCACAGCAGCAACATCACCACTTAGTTGGACAGTGGTTAGTCCACCTTTGATGATCTCCGCATTCAACAAGGTCACATCTGCGGATTTCAACGCAGCATCGCTGACACTGACAGCGCCTAAAAATCCGCGAACTTCGATCATTCCAATCGCATTCATTCGTGACACTCCCTTAGTAGCTCAACGGATTTTCTGCAATCCGTTGAACGACCTGTTCAAAAGCTGTACAAGCTGCTTTACATGCTGATTGACTACCCGTTAAAAGCGCCCCACCAAAGTTTGTTTCAGATGGTGGTCCAAAGAAACTGCAGATTTCAACATCCGCCGCTTTCAATGCTGCATCTAGTGCAACCATCGCTTCTAAAGGTGGCGCAATCAAGTAAGCAATTGCTTCGCCTTCACGAATGTTCGCTTCTTTTGATAAGTATCTTCCAGAACGAGAAACCACATGGGCAAAGTACACGATGCTGTCATCGTCATTTGCACTGATAAAGCTTGCTTCTTGTTCAATGACTTGTGTCACGACAGATAGTCCACTGGTGATCTCAGCCGGACTTGGTCCAGCAATGATCCCAATCACTTCACCCGCAAGTTTCGTAGAGGCATTCGCCGCTCCTGCATACATACTTTTTGCATAAACAACTTCTACTTCCGCTGCCTTTGTTGCTTCATCTAAAGCCACATAAGTCACATCATCACAATCTGATGTCACGATACCTAATGAGCGCATCCCTGGTGTCAACCCAAATTGCTCCGCTAATGCAGCATCTACATTAGGAATGACTTGAACACTTAAGACGTTTGCGCCTAAACGATCATTTTTCATTGATGTTTCTCCTCCTATTCGGCTTCTTTCAACTCAATACCAGATTTTTTCTTATCTAACATTTTCTTGATCAATTCCGCAATATATGCACCGGCCTCGACCGCTGGTGTCCCACCTTTATGGATGTTTGAGATCACTGTACGACGAGCTTCTGGCATTCCGACAGTTGGACGGTAAGCAACATACGCACTCATCGATTCTGCTGTTACAAGCCCAGGACGTTCACCAACTAATAAACAAACGACCTCTGCATCGGTGATTTCGCCGATTTGATCCATTGATGGTACACGACAATATTTTACGAATACGACTTGATCAAAATCTAAGCCATACATTTTCAAGCCTTGTTTGATTGCTGGTAGTACTTCTTTGATATTTGCTCCGATAGCCGCAGAACTTAATCCGTCCCCAACAACGATCTGTACTTTGGCTTTTGCGGTCGTTTGTTGTTTGATTTTTGTGCTATTTTCTTCGTCAAATTGACGACCAAAATCTGGACGAGTCAAGTATTCGTCTTTTGTTTTACAAATCGTTTGTGTTGAAATGAAGCCCATTTCCTCAACCAATTGCGGATCAACATCAGAGAATACGGCATCTTGTGCTGCTGCATGGTCCGCACGGAAACGTAAGGTAGAATCAGTCATATAGCGAGTGCCTGTACGTCCCACTCCGATACGAGCAGGTGTAAATGCCTTCATACGCAAGTATCCTGTTTCGTCTTTTGCATCTTTGACCAAAAGCTGTTTCCGCAGATCTACCTCTGTGATGTCATCGATCATCCCTTCTTCTACTACTGGCATGGTTGTTGTCATCGTATTTGTTGTTGCGGCTGGTGCTTTCGGTTGTTCTATTGTTTTTTCACCGGCTACCATTTCACTTAGCATGGAAGTGATCATTTCTTTCAATTGTTGTTCGTTCATTTTTTTCTTGCACCCCACTTATTTGATAAATACTGAAGCATCGCCGGCTAGGCTTGTTAATTTCCCATTTTCCATCAAGCCCATTTTCTCCATCCAACCTTCAAATTCTTTAATTGGACGTAAACCGAACAATTCACGGACTGTTGCTGTTTCATGGAAACCTGTCGTTTGGTAGTTCAACATCACATCATCCCCATGAGGAATCCCCATAATATACGTACACCCGGCTGATGTTAGTAACACAGCTAAGTTTTCCATATCATTTTGATCTGCTTTCATGTGGTTTGTATAACATACGTCACAACCCATTGATAAACCTGTTAGTTTACCCATGAAGTGATCTTCTAAGCCTGCACGAATGACTTGTTTTGAATCATACAAGTATTCTGGTCCAATAAAGCCGACAACAGTATTCACAAGGAATGGATCAAATTTCTTCGCTAATCCATAGCAACGTGCTTCCATCGTTACTTGGTCTGCACCAAAATGAGCTTCAGATGATAACTCAGAACCTTGACCAGTTTCAAAATACATCACGTTCGGTCCAGCTGCTTGGCCATTGCTCAATGCTAATGCTTGCGCTTCAGCTAACATATCCGCATTCAAACCAAACGCAGTGTTTCCTTTTTCTGATCCAGCAATGGATTGGAAAACTAAACCAGTCGGTGCGCCTTGACGCATGGCTTCCATCTGGGTCGTCACGTGAGCCAAGACACAGGTTTGTGTTGGAATCTCCCATTCGCTACGAAATTCTTCAAATTTATCTAAACAACGTTTCACGCTTTCTGTCGAATCATCCACTGGATTCAATCCGATCAGTGCATCGCCGGCCCCGTACGATAATCCTTCCATTACAGAAGCCATGATTCCGTCTACGTCATCTGTTGGATGATTTGGTTGTAGACGATTGGAGAAAGTACCTGCGCGACCGATTGTTGTGTTGGCTGTTTTTTCAATGTGGATTTTTTTTGCGCCTACGATCAAGTCCATATTTGACATCAATTTGCAGACTGCCGCAATCATTTCCGCAGTCAATCCACGAGAGAGATATTTGATTTCAAAATCTCCTGTTTTGTCTGAAAGGATATATTCTCTTAATTCGGCAACTGTCCAATGTTTGATCATGCCGAAAATACGCATGTTGACTTGGTCGATGATGATACGTGTGACTTCATCTTCCTCATAATCAACCACTGGATTGTTGAATAAATCGTTTAAAGTCAGATGAGATAGCACGACTTTGGCTGCCACTCGTTCTTCCGCAGAAGTTGCTGCCACACCCGCTAATTTATCTCCTGATTTTTCTTCATTTGCTTTAGCCAATACTTCTTTGACTGAAGAAAATTGATAGGTTTTGCCAAATAATTTTGTTTTTAAAATCATTTTTCTTGTCGCTCCCTTAATTAAATACTAATGTTTTGACAACTACCGGTAACACTGCACCTTCGGCAACAGGTTGACCAATATCGATATAATCCCCATTTTCTACTTTGACGGAATCAATGCAGATGAACGGATAATTCCCCGGTAAATACGCATGTAATGCATGACCTAATGCTTTTGCCATGTCCTCGTCCACCATGATGACTAGTGGGATATTTTCATTGATCAAGGCAGATAACCCTCGAACGATGCCTTCCCCATATCTTTGGACGTCTGCGAATGTCGGATTCACGAGCCCCTTCATCGCTAAAGCGATTTGCGGTGTTTCTTCCAAACGATGCCAAGCCAGCTTTTCATTGATTCGCTCACCCATTGCTTCCGCAGGCAAGGACTCATCTTCTTGGGAAATTTTCAAGATCGGAATATTTTTGATTGGCAGGATCTGCTCATGATAAGCGATCGTACTGCCACTAATATCAGCGGTATGGGAACCTGCACCGACCACCGTTGCCCGAATCGTTTCATTACTTTGTAAGACTTCTTTTTCAACAAAAATTTGCGATTTTCGTAAAGCCGTACCTAATAACAGACCGATATCCCCATACTTGAATATATCTGTCACTTCTTCGATCAAGCAATCCGCTACGCCACCAGAAAAAGTGACGATTGGTAGTTCGCCATCTAGCCGTAATCCTCGGTTCGTAATGAATAACTCATAAAAGGGACTTCGTTCTCCGATACCCACACTATTCGCCAAAACTTTTACTAACTCATCGATCACTGGTTGGATGGCAGTAACAGAAGCTTTTGTTCCAACTTTCAAGGGTAATCTCAACTGCTCGACCATTTCTGTGATCTTTGGTGAAATATACGAAATATTCCCTGCTTGGTCGACCTTGATCAACCGACCACCGATATCAAAACAGGCGGTATCATCGATTTCCCCATCGGTGAAGACGACTAAATTACTCGTGCCGCCGCCGATATCGATGTTGACGACCGAAGCATGACGCTTTGTCGAATACTCTTGCGCGCCTGCCCCTTTTCCGGCAATGATACTTTCAAGATCTGGGCCAGCTGTCGCGACCACGAAATCTCCAGCAAAGCCACTCAGTGCTTGTAATACTTTGCTCGCATTGGCTTTACGAGCTGTTTCACCGGTGATGATCACCGCACCCATTTGGATTTGCTGCTTTTCGATCCCTGCTTGGTGATATTGTCGGGAAACAAACGCTTTGATTGCTTCATCATCAATCATTGTCTGATTGATCAAAGGAGTGAAGATGATTTCACTACGGTAGATCACTTCCTTATCTGAGATCGTAATCCGCGGAACAGAAAACGCAGAGGCGAAATTTTCGATCGTCAACTCAGATAAAACAAGCTGAGTCGTCGAGGTACCTAAATCGATCCCTACAGTAAGAATTTTTTCTTTTGCCATCTTTTTTTCTCCTTTCTGCAAACAAAAAATGCTTAAAGACAGCCTAGAATCTCTTCTACGCATCTTTAAGCATCGTTGCTTTTTCACCGAACAACATCTTTGGTGTTCTGTTCAAAATAGAAACAAGTTTTTGTTCCTTTATTGGATGATTCAATTTTTACTTTTCCTTTTAGCTTATCTTTGATATAGCTATTCACGATCATCAAACCTAAACTGGTCTCTTTGTTTCGGTTGATATCGTAGCCATTGCCATTATCTGTGACAGTGATCGTAATGACTCTATTTTCGATTTCCCCGCTGACTTCAACTACGCCATTTTGATCTGCCTCAAAGGCATGATCAAAGATATTTTGGAGTAATTCGTTAACGACTAAGGAAATGGAAACCATTTGATCGCTAGAAACAGTGATCGTCGGATCAACGGTTAGATTCAATCGCACTTTCTCCGGATTGAAAATATGCCGGAAATTGTACATCACTGCCTCAAGCATTTGTCGCAAGGAAACATTATCTTCCACTTGCTTCGACAATAATTCATGTGTCATCGCGATCGCCATGATCCGGTTCACACTTTCTTTTAGTACTTTACTAGCCTCTTTGCTAGTGGTACGGCGTGCTTGGATCCTCAATAACGAAACGACGGACTGTAAATTATTTTTGACACGGTGATGGATCTCGCGGATCGCCACCGATTTTGAGACGATTTCATCTTCTTTCTTTTTCACTTCTGTATTATCTTGAATAATCATTGCTACTCTCGATCCTGCATCAATCCAAACTTTTCGAATATTAAAGTAATAATTTAAATACGCTGTCTCTAATTCGATCAACCGATTTTCGGTCTGATCGTTCATCTGATAAAGAACATATTCGAACGTTGTATAATCAAGGGAGAGATTGTCATAGTGTAAATCGTTGATCATTTCGCGATAGCCTAGTTTTCGGTATAATTCTTTGGCCCGATGATTTGCTAAGACCAAATTTCCTGTGGTCGTATCAAAAATCAAGACCGCTTCGGCTAACTGGTCCATGATTAGAGGATCAACTGTCGATTCGATTGCTATTGTCCCTTGCTCGTTTGACTGTAATTCTTGTCGTTCAACTGCCCCAATCGGTTGCTCGACTCCCTCTTCTACGATGATCACACCAATTGTTCGTTGTTCATTACGAATCGGAAAAATGTTTTGTTTGATCAAGCGATTCTCTTGCGTGACTGCTAACAAACCAATGCTATTCAAGCTTGTTTCCATGGTCCGTAAAACGCCAGGTTCATTTTTTAATAACGCTTCTTTTCCGACAACTTCATGTTTATATAATGAGGGAATATATTTTGGCTTTTTGTGATAGACAACTAATGCTTCTTTCGTCATTTCATTAAAGACATCGATGAACACATCTGCCATCTCATAATGCTTAGACTCTGCTAAATAAACACTCGTCCGACAAAGCTCTTGGATATCTGACTGGGTTAAGTTGGTATAACGCTGACATAATGTATTGATCCGTTCCATTATTCATCATCCATAATAATCAATTCTGCGATGTCACTCATCCGTGCGCGTTTGTTCATACTTAATGCGCGCAACATCTGATAAGCTTCTTCTTCAGAAATATTATTTTCTTTTGCTAAGATCCCTTTTGCCTTCTCTATAACTTTTCGTTCTTCCAATTTCAACTGTAGTTTATCGATCTGCTGCAGCAAGTTTTGGGTTTCTTTTCCTCTAGCGATCCCCATTTCAATGGTCGGGATCAATGATTTTGCATCTAATGGTTTTACCAGATAACCGATTGCTCCTAATTTCTTCGCTTTCTCCGTATTCTCATGATCACTGTAAGCAGAAAGAAACACGATACTCCCTGCTAACTGATCTTGGATGATTTTTTTACCGGATTTTAGACCATCTAAAATCGGCATTTGGATATCCATCAATACGAGATCCGGCTTGTTCTCTTTACAAACTTCGATTGCTTCAAATCCATCTGCGGCTTCCCCAACAACTTCATAACCAGCTTCCAGTAGAATATCTCGAGTGTCCAATCGTGTGATTGGTTCATCGTCTACTATCACAATTCTGCCCTTCATATTCAATACGCTTTGTCTCCCCCGAACTAAGTTCTTGTAATTTCACACGTCACAGAGAATTGCAAAATCTGTTTGAGTCCATCCAATACAGCATGTAATGCTGCTTCAACAGAACTCACGTCGCCAGAAATAACTACTGAACCAGAGAAACGATCGATAAAACCAATGGTAATGTCGCCACTTTTCGTTGCAATATCCACAGCGATGATTGCGGCTTCACTTGGCGTGATCGTCAAAATCCCTAACGCATTGCTTGTGCCTGCCGGTAATCCTAATTTTGTATAGACTTCCTTGTCGGGACTCGCAATGATGTGGGCTAAAGTGACTTGTTTTCCTGGGACGTATTCTTGGATCATTCGTTGTTTTTCTTCCAAACAAGACTCGCTCCTTCATTTTAAGCAATAAAAAATCCTCAATAATAAGCCATAAAGTGTTCACTTTACGCTTGTTATTAAGGGCCCCATTGCTCTTAAATTTTGAAGCACTCCGTTGTGCTCATTCATTATATGTTAACCTTTTCACGATGTCAATCTTTATAAAATGGCTTTTAATATTGCTCTAACGCCTTTTTCATCTGCCTTACGAGGATTCGTTCTCGTGCAACCATCTGCTAAGGCAGAGGTGGTAATTGCTTCTTCTTGTACTAATACTTCTTTTGAAGACAAGCCGTATTCACTCAACGTCGCTGGCATCTCTAATTTTTCTCGCAGCTGTTTGATCATACGAATCAAATTCTGCACACCTAAACGAGGATTTTTCGTTTGCGTATTGCTTATGCAGTTTGCTAATGCCGCATATCGTTCAGCCACTTTGATTTCAGTCACTTGACCATTTTCTAAACCACTATTGTAAGCAATCACTTCTGGCAGTAAGATCCCATTGATCCGTCCATGTGGCACATGTAAACGAGCGCCAGCTGCATGAGCGATTCCATGATTCAACCCTAATGAAGTTGAATTGAACGCCATCCCTGCCATACAAGAGGCTAAGTGCATTTGCTCTCTTGCTTCTTTGTCTTGCCCATTTTTGTAGGCTCGCTCTAAATATTCGAAAACTAAAGCAACCACTTTCTCACATAAGGCATCTGCTACCCCATTTGCTTCTGTAGAAACGTAGGATTCAATCACATGGGTCAGCACATCCATTCCCGTATCGGCAGTGATTTTTGGTGGGACACTCATGACCAGTCCAGTGTCTAATATCGCTATATCCGGTTGGATCTCTTCTGTTACTAAAGGGATCTTCAATCCCAATTCACTGATCGTGATCACTGAGAAGTTTGTCACCTCAGACCCTGTCCCACTGGTGGTTGGGATTGCAATAAATTGGGCAGTCAAGAGATCCATTGTCTTTTGCCCAAAATATTTCATTGCTTTCGCTGCATCGATGGCTGAACCGCCACCGATTGCTACGATGACTTCACTTTGAAATCTTTCCATTTCTTTGATTCCTGAAACGATTTTATCAAGTGGTGGATCAGGAACAATATCACTAAATACGTGATACTGATTTAAATAAGTCATGACTTTTTCTACCAGACCATTTTCTACCATAAAGGGATCAGTAACGATGAAAACACGCTTATCTTTGACACTCTCAAGACTTCGTAACGCATCTTCTCCCACAATGATCTGTGTCGAGAATTGTATACTTTCCACGAACATTCCTCCTTGAAACCAAAATAAAAGAGGCTTCAAACCAATGGAAATCACAAGATCCATTTGTCTGAAGCCCCTTTGCTTCTTTTACAATCCATACAACAGTGTATGGTGTCTATTCTGTAATTATTAATCAACACATGCGCTGGGAATCAGCAGTACGCCATTGTACTTGAAATCTCTTTCCCCATTGAAAGACCAGCCCAATATTCCCATACACATCATCGTGCTATGTGTGGGATTGAATCAAATATTCTTGGGCTGACTTTCAAAAAACGTCATTTTTTTAGCAACACCCTGTTTTGCCTCGAAACAGTTTGCCCAATAATGAAAAATAAGAAAAGACCTGACTTAAAAGCTCGAACGCTTTATCACAGTGGCGGGACCGTGCCAGCATCTCACTGGCTTCCATTCGTATCTCTCATAAACATTTGATTAATCTAACAGCACTTTACCACACTGTTTGTGAAAAATCAAACACTTTTTATAAACCTTCTTCTTTTATCTTATGGAAGACCTTCTCTCCTCTTGTATAAAAAACATCCTCTTGCCCCATTTGCACATTCATATAACGCGCCAACGCATAAAAATAGTCAGACAAGCGATTCACAAACACGATCACTTCAGGATTGATCGCCGCAGTCGCACTTAAACGGACGATATGTCGTTCCCCGCGACGAGCAATTGTTCGCGCCACATGGACCATGCTCGCTCCTTGACAGCCCCCTGGTAAAATAAATCGTTCGATATCCGGCGATTGCTGTGTATAAAAATCAATCCGTTCTTCCAACCAAGTAACGCTCTCTTGTTGGACTTTCAGCGGTCGTCCATCTTCCAAGACCGTTGATAAATCAGTCCCTACATCGAATAAAAGTTGTTGTAGTTCTTCCAATTCTTTCTTAAAAACCTCTTGTTCTTTTGACAATTGACTGATCGTATAGCCCAACCATGAGTTCAATTCATCGATCGTTCCATAACTTTCCACACGATCTGAATCTTTCGATACACTATGACCGCCAACTAATTTTGTCATTCCCTTGTCGCCTGTTTTTGTGTAGATTTTCATGATTCTCCTCCTAAGTACTCAATCAATTCTGCTAGTCCCGTTTTTTCGACTGATGAGACTTCAAACAGCTTCGTTGCTCCAGCTGCAAGCAATTGTTCATGTACACGCGTCAACTCTTTCTCGTCTTTCACTAGATCAACTTTGGTCATGATCCCGATGACTTCTTTTGGAAAGATGTGGCCAAATCCTGGTGAAAAAATCTGTTCTTGGTCTAACGCACTTTGCACCAAACCAATGACATCTGCTTCTGCTGCTGTTACAGTCAAAGCAGCGTAGTATTGGCGATGTAGAATAAATTCCCCTGGTGTATCGATCATCTCAGGATGAAATTCTACCGCTTGGGTCTTATCATAAACGATCGCTTCTCCTCGCAAGGCTTGACAAAGAGTTGTCTTTCCACAGCCAATCGCACCCATTAAAATGATTCTCCTCATTTACCTCTCCTCCATAAAAAAAGCCTAAAAAAGCAGAAAAAGCTCTACTTTTTTAGGCGTCATTGCCGTATTCATACGCACACATCGTTGTGTGCTTCTTTTCACTAGTGTAATCGCTTCTTTCAAGTTTGTCAAAATAAATCTTAGCATCTAACTATGTGAATAGTAAAATACCTCACACTTATATTAAAATTTGAAGTTAACTTCAAATTTCTTCCTAAAAACTTTTTTTGAATTTAACTTCAGATAGTCTATAAAATTGTGATTACTGATAGAAATCACAACACAAAGCAAATTGCCGCTATACCAATTGTATATATTGTTAATTAGTTGCTTGAACAATAGTAATAAAAAAAGGACCTCCACTTTCACTTTTTAGAATATATCTAAAATGAAAGTAGTGTCCATTTAATCACTTAAATTTCTAACGCACGATCGAGCGTGACATCATCGCGATCGTATGACGGTTTCCACGGATCGCACGGCTCATCGCCATGATATTTTCTACCGGAGCGATTCCCGAGTAGCCGGCATCCCCGATATGTTGGATATCCACACCACAAATTTTATTTTGGATCACAATTTGTTTGATCGTGTCTGAATCGGATGATTCTTGGCTCGTACCAATTGCTGACATCACTAGCGCGCCCGCTGCATGGATCACTTTGACCGCCGCTTTTAATTCAATATCATCAAACCCTGGAACTGTTCCTACCGCAGGAACTAAGATCACATCCGCACCTGCTTCGATGAAGGATTTGATTGCTTCCAGATCTGCTACTGGTTCATCTACTCCCGCACCATGCATTTTTCCAGCGATGATCATGCCCCCAAAGTATTCTTTTGCCATTGAGATTGCTTTTGTAATGGCATCATTGGTGACACCACTTCCTGGATTTCCTGTCAAACAGATAAAATCTAATCCCTGTTTTTTGGCTGCTTCCATTGTTTCACGAGTCGCTTGACGCCCCTCTGGGATATCAAGGCGATCTTCTGCCATCTTCGCCTCAAAATCAACCGGTTCAAGATTCGCACCAATCGGTCTGCCGACTACTTTTCGTAACGTTTGAATGATCGGCTCTTCTTCCTTACCTTTCAAACCTGAAACGACTGGTTTTAATGCATCAAAAGCATTCAATAAAATAAAATCAGCGCCATACGCACGGGCAATTTCAGAGTTGGTGACATCTTCAATATTACTGTCCCGGATGACCACGTTTTCTGAACAAATCACACGTCCTTCACTTGCTTTGATCGATTGTTTCAATTCTGCCCCAGTCATCGTCATGATCTCTGATGTTTGAGCGCTAATAAATCGTTTCACCATATTATTTCCTCCTTAAATTTCTTGCATTTCATTCATGCGGTTTTGTTTTTCCATCACTCCGAAGAATGGTAAATAAATCAAAATATTCAAAATCAAGCAAATGATTTGGATAATTGAACCTGAGATATGGCCCCCTGTAGCTAGAAAACCTGAGATGACAGGAGGCATGGTCCAAGGAACCGCAATTCCTACCGTTCCGTGAACAAAACCAAGGGACATCGCAAAATACGTCACCACAGCATTGACCATCGGTGCCAAAATAAATGGAATCAACAACGTAACATTCAACACGATCGGCATCCCAAACATTGCCGGTTCATTGATATTGAAAATACCTGGTGTCAATGTTAATGGAACCATCGTTTTGGTCATTTTCGACGAATTTTTTCTCAAACCAACAATTGCTGCCGCAATGACTAAACCTAGCGTAGCTCCTCCACCACCCATATAAACAAAGTTTTCCATGAAGGGTTGTGTAATGATATGTGGTAATTTCTCACCAGCTTCTACTGCTACACGGTTAGCATCCGTATTCATCAACCAGATCGGCATGATCACAGAATTCACGACATTGGCGCCGTGGATACCCATGAACCAGAACAGTGAAACTAAGAAAATCGATACTAACGTACCACCCAATGTTCCCCCTAACAACCCTAGAGGACCACCAAAGATTTCCATCAACAGTTGGTGAATGTTTCCTGAACCCCAATCAGTCATTTGGAATATTGCATAAATGATCAACCAAAATGTTAGAATGGATGCACCTGGTATCAAGGCAGAGAAACTTTTCGCAACAGCTGGAGGGACAGAATCCGGTAAACGGACTTGAATGTTGTGGTCAATGAACCATTTGAAGATCAGTGTAGAAATAATTGCAATAACCATTGCCACAAAAAGCCCTTGCGCACCCATAAATGCAGTTGGAATGCCGACACCATCATCTGAGACGATGTTAGGTGTCACAAGTAAGAAAGAAGAAATAGAAATGATCCCTGCGGATACTCCGTCCTTTTCATACTGAACAGCTAAGGCATTCGCAATTCCAAAAGCCGCAACAAGACCCATGATCCCAAAACTAGCCGTGACACCTTTATTCAAATAAGTATCAATCCCATGGGCACTTAAGAAATCAGTCCAAGCGTCCACTGGAAATGAGGAAAGAATCAAAAACAGTGATCCAGTAATTATCAGTGGTAAAGCTAAAGTAATCCCATTTCGAATCGCAATCAAAATCTTATTGTTCGAAACTTTTGCAGCAATCGGCAACATCTTATTATTTATAAACTCGTTCATCTTTATCTTCTCCTATCTTATCGATGATGGTACTACTTTCGATTCTCCAAAAATAGCATTTCTTACCACGTACTATAGCGGAAAAATAAAGCCCTTACAAATCGCAAAATGAAAGATAATTTAATTTTTATAATCAAATTTTAATTTTAAACTGGTGCATATCGTTTTTAAGAGAAAATTAAGTGCTAAATTCACCCTCTAAGAAGAAACTGGTATGATATAATACATACCAAATAGGAAAGAATAAATTTTTCCTCATGATTATTTATAGAAAGGCAAGGAAGTAAATTTGAGGAAATATGAACAACTATCGAATCTGATTCTCGAACGTATCCATCAAGGAGAGTATCCTCCCGATTCCTTTCTTCCAAGTGAACGAAAATTAATGGCAGAATTCGGTGTGACACGTGACACGATCCGTTCAGCATTAAAAAGTTTAGAATCCACAGGGTATATCGAAAAAATACCTGCTCGAGGTAGTAAAGTGATTGCTCACGACAAAATCGATTTTTTTGTTAGTGATCTGTCAGGAACTTCAGAAAAATATCATTCCGAAAATCATTCCTTCAACACAGAGATTTTGTCATTGAAAAAAATTATCGTGGACGAGCAACTTAGAGAAAACTCCGGTTTTAGTTTAGGTGAATCCGTCTGGTATTTGCTACGTCGCCGCTTGTTGAATGGTCGTGCATTGATTCTAGAAGTAGATTATTTGCGTACCACTGTCGTTCCAGATCTAACCAAAGAAATCATTGACCAATCGCTATATCGTTACCTTGAAAATCAGTTGCATTTGAAATTGAACTGTTCAAAAAAAGAAATTTCTGTTGAGAATATCACTACTCCGATCGCACAATATTTAGATTTAGGAAAACATGACAAAAACATCTTTGTTGTTAGGAACTGGGCATATTTGACTGATTATACCCACTTTCAATACACAGAAAGTTGGCATCAAGTCGATTCATTCAAATTCGTTTTGTTGGCTGATCGGCCGATGAATCACTAATTGAGTCAAATAAAAATGCCATTGGAAGGGAGAACTCTTCCAATGGCATTTTTTCATTATCACTAATTAAAACAAAACAGTTGCTGGATCAATCAATTGCGCTTGAGATAAGCTGTTGTCACGACTGATCTCAAAATGCAGATGGCTGCCTGTACTATTACCAGTAGAACCGACAAACCCAATGATTTGTCCTTGTTCAACTTCATCATCAACTTTCACAACGTATTCTTGTTGATGAGCATAAAGCGCTGTTGTGCCATCTTCATGTTCAATGGCAACATAATTTCCCCATGAAGGATGGAATTCTGCTTTGATCACAGTACCCGCTTTACTAGCATAGATTGGCTCCCCTTGAGGTGCCGCAAAATCTAATCCACGGTGGAATTCACCACCACGAGGACCAAATGGGCTAGAAATCGTATAATTTCTTAATGGCACGATATATCCTTCTTTATTCACTTCAGGTCCGGCAACTTCTTTGTCATATTGTTCTAAATCATAAGTTTCGATCAGACCATTTAGTTTTTCGTTATATCTTGTATCTGTTGCGTAACGGCCTGTTAAAAATTCTGTTGCTTCTTTATAAGTTTCTGCATTGGATTTCCAAGCACCTGAATAGAACTCACTATTTCCAGTCAATCCTTCAGTCATTAATTTAGCATAGTCTTCAAGACTTTCTTCATAGTTGGCATATTTTCTGAATGTTGCTTGGATCGTATACAATGTACCATCACCAGCATCTTCTTGTGTGGCAAAAGTCACACCATTGCCCTCGTGTGTACCTTTGATCCCAAAAAGATTGTAGTTAGGGGCTTGCGCCAACTGGCTTTGTCCACTAGCTGATTCTAAAATCGCTTGGGCGATCATCACTGATGCGTATAAATCATGTTCTTGCCCGATTTCTCGAGAAGATTCACCGATTTTGCGAATGAAGCTCTCAACTGATTCATCTTTTTCAAAATGGATCGATCCTTCATCCGTTTCTTGACTTGATGGTACAAGATCTTGAATCGGTGTAGTTGCAGAAGGTTGACGTACCTCTTGAGCAACTGGCGCTGCAGGAGCAGGCGTTGGTGCCACAGGTGCAGCTGGTTGTGTCGGCTGACTCGGCTGTGGTGTAGTTGGTTGTGTTTCTCCAGTAGAACCGCCAGTTGATGGTGGCGTTGGTTTTTGTGGCTGACTCGGCTCTGTCGGCTTCGTCGGTTCTGTTGGTTTTGTCGGCTCCATTGGTGTTGTTTCCTCCGGTGTGCTTGGCTCTGTCGGTTCTGAAGTATCAGGTGTGGTTGGTTCACTTGAATCACCAGTAGACGGTGGCGTTGATTCTTCTGTACCATCTGTTGTTGTATCTGTTGTGTTATCTTCACCTGTGGTATCAGACGAATCCGTCGTTGTTTCTGTTTGGGCTTCCGCTGTTACTGGTTGGTCCGCAGAAAAAACTTGTTCATCTGCTAATACTTGTAAAGGCGTAGTTAGTAACATTTGTGAAAGAAATACAAATGAAACTAATTTATACGTAGACTTTTTTTTCAATTTTCTTACATCCTTTTCTTTAGTTATTTTTAAGATACATGTTAGTTATGAATTTTTTGTTAAAAAAATAATAATTTTTATAAAGTAATAACAATTATTTATCTCATATTAATGCTTCGTTCCACTACTAATAACAAACGTTAAGTGAAAATATCTAGCGAACACTGAGATAATACGACAGACTTTTACTTTATTATAATTCATTTTAACAGGAATAAGAAGAGTTAAGCAGTCCATATTTTTTCATCATTAAGAGCAAAATTTGAACTTGACATTGATTTTTCCCCATTTTTTTTACCGAGTAATATCAAATAATCTATAAAAAAAGCCCTCCAAATATTGCTATTCAACTATTTGGAGGACAGTCTCTGCTAAATTTGCTATCGCTAAAAAAGATAGAGTAGATAACCATCTAAGTTGCGGTGGCTACAAAAAAATTTCAGGTAATTCTGGTAGTGCGGTGATTTCTTCATAATAACTAGCGGAAGCCTTATTGATTGTGAGGGTCTTTCCCTTCAGTGAGACAGTAATCATCATGGTAGAGCACTTTGCACCTTACTCCTTTAGATACGTCAAAAGCTAAAATAAAGGACATGCGACTTCTCCTTTATTATTTGATTGAAAAACCTTCACTGATTAATCCCGATTCAACTTATCTTTACACGGATTACCAACATACTTAAAACAGATTCTAGAATGGTAGTGTAGAAGCTCGTTTTATGATTCGGACTCAAAATCCGTGAGGTCATGTCCGAGCTTTCTTTCACTCTTACTATACTTGATGACAAAAAAATAGTGGGTAAAATATTTCGTCAAATATCTTACCCACCAATCTTAGTATGTTTAGTATATTTATAAGTGATCCAACAATTTCTGAAATTCCTTCTGTAAGCGAAGCAATTTCGCACGTGCAGAAGTTTGAGTTTTATCCTTCACTGAATAATAAATCTTAAACTTTGGTTCTGTACCTGATGGTCGTAGACAGAACCATGAACCATCTGTGAATATATACTTTAAGACATTGGAAGTGGGTAGGTCAATCGTAGATGATTGTTGATTTGGCGTCGTTCTTAGTGACGTAGCATAATCTTCTGTACAGGAAAGGACAAACTCTCCTAAATGCGAAAATGATTGTTCTCTCAGACGATCCAGTCGTTGGTTCATTTGGATGATTCGATCTTTCCCAGAAAAAATCTGTGTTTCCAAATGTTCTTCATAGTAGCCGTATTCTTCATACAGTTCATGTAAGCGATCAATCAAATCCTGCCCTGATAAATGGCGATCTAACGCAGCTTCCGCTAATAATACCGCCGCTTGGATCGCATCTTTGTCTCTAACAAAAGGGGCGATCAGATAGCCATAACTTTCTTCTATAATCGTTATATAAAACAAGAAATCCTGAGATTTATTACAATTAATCTCAGGATTTCTATAATTATTTAGTAATTTACAATAACCCTTCCCCCAACTTCTCCCAAATCTCACTCTGTTCCTGAAAATGTTTCACTAGATCGACATCAAAGATATCTTTAAGTAGTTTCCTTGAAGCTGTTTCCAAAAATGGGCCTTGCTTGATGACTTGGCCTGCTTTCATGAATAGGACTTGATCACTTAATGACAGGGCTAAACGGATGTCGTGGAAGACGCCAATGATTGTTTTGTCTTGGTTCTTGCCCCAGTCTTTTAAATAGCCGATGAGTTCGAGCTGGTGCTTGATATCGAGATGGTTATTGGGTTCGTCTAGTAATAAGATATCTGGGTCTTGGGCTAGTACTTTAGCTAGGAAGACGCGTTGCTTTTGGCCACCGGAAAGTTGATTGACGGGGTGGTCTTTCAATTCCAACAAATTGGTTAGTGTCAGGCACTCCATGACTTTTTCTCGGTCTTCTGCTGTGGTGACTGACCATAGTCCTTGTTTGATGTGCGTATAGCGGCCCATCATGACGGTTTCATAGACGGTGTAATCAAAGGCAATAGTTGAAAACTGGCTGAGTAAAGCAACTTTGCGTGCAGCTTCTTTGCGCTTCATCGTGCGGACTTCTTTTCCATCGATCGTGATCGATCCTTCGTAGGAAAGGATGCCTGCAATTGATTTCAATACGGTCGTCTTGCCACAGCCGTTAGGTCCTAGGATACATAGGTTCTCACCTTTGTTCAGCTCGAAGAAAACTTCTTTGATGATTTTTACTGAGCCATAGCCAGCTTTGACTTGCGATAGCTTCAATGTCATCACTTTTCCTCCTTTAGCGGTAATTTCTGCTGACAAAAGGAATTTCCGTTACGTCGTCTTCTTGGTTGAATTTCAGCGCGATCATGAAGAAGTAACCAGACAACAAATTGAAAAAGTCTAGCAAGCCTGAATCGACTTTTTTCCCTTGATAAAGATGGCGATAGAGCAAACGAACGATTACTTTACAATCGACACGTAAAATATGAGCTAATGCACCTCGTTCACTTCCTTGAGGCAAGAAAAATGGTCCGCTTTGGTTTGTTCTTTCTGCATTCAATTTATCAACACGACTCTTTAACCAGTCGATTTCTTCTTGCGTGATCGTCATTTTTGTACGCACACACGCATTGGCATGATAAACCAATTCACCGATTTTCTCTAACTCTTCGTAAAAAGGAGATTCTTCACACTTTGCGCGTAATAGCCCGATTTCTGAAGATAAGCGATCGGTGTGTAATTCATAATCGCAACGTAAATCATCTGCATCGTCTGCTAAAAATGGATAAGCCTCATAAGGACTTCGATAAATATCTTTCATAATTGTAAAACACTCACTTTCGTTTGAAATAAACATAGGCAAAAAAGGGCGCACCAATCAATGCTGTGACAGCGCCGATCGGGATTTCTTGGGGAGATAATAGCGTTCGAGAAATCGTATCGCCGACGACCATCATACTGCCACCTAACAGTGCTGCTCCTGGAATGACCCAACGATGACTGGCACCGAAGTAACGTCGGATGACATGGGGGGCAATCAAATCAACAAATCCGATCACGCCGACAAATGAAACCGCACTTCCTGCAAGTAAAGCCGCAAGAACCATCACCCATAGCTTGATCGTTCGAACATCTACACCAGAGATTAACGCCTCTTCTTCACCTAAAGATAACACATCTAAACTTCTAGCAGAGAACCAAAGAGCGATTGTTCCAAATAGTAAGATAGGTAAAAAGATATGGATTTTTGCCCACGTGCTTCCTGAAAAGCTACCCATTTGCCAGAAGACTAATTGCTGCAAATGATCTTTGAACAATGCCGTGACGATCGTCAACATCGCACCAACAAACAAGGTCATGACCATCCCTACTAAAATAACCGTTTGGTTCGATAATTGCTGATCCACTCTTTGACTCATCATCAAGACAATAAAAACAGTTGCCAAACCAAAAATAAAACCTGTCAGTGGTAATGTGAAATTCGGGAACAACGGTAAAGTGATTCCTGAAACAATGATCAACGCAGCGCCAAGTGATGCCCCTGATGACACACCTAGCGTATAAGCAGAAGCCAACGGATTACCTAATAAGGATTGCATGACCGTTCCACTCACAGCCAAAGCAGCTCCTACAAGAAACGCCAAAACCACTCTCGGCAGGCGAACCTGCCAAAGAATGGTGACGATCGTTGCATCTAGCTGTTTGTCTCCTCTTGAAAATAATGCTTGGATCAAGGTATCAAAAGGAATGGATACACTCCCGATTTTGATCCCAAAGAATACCACGATGATACTTAAGACCACTGCTATCAGCAACCGACTTTGTTTATTCATTTTCCAACGATTGGTATTCATCAGGGTAGATTGCTAATGCCATTTCTTTTAAGGCTTTTGTCATATGGTGGTTTGGTAAAGAGCTCGCAGCGTTATCGATATAGAATACTGCTTCATTTTTCACCGCAGGAACGTCTTTCCAGTTGCCACGATCTAAGATTTCTTGCACTGCATCATCCAAGTAATTCACGTTCGTCAAAATCACATCTGGCTTGCTAGCAATCGCTGCTTCTTCTGTTACTGGAATCCAGCTTTCTTGATCCGCTAAGACATTTTCTGCACCTACAAGTTCGATCATTTCATTCAAGTAAACGCCTTTACCAAAGCTATAGATTTCAGGTAATGCGCTAATCTCAAACAATACTTTTTTCTTATCCGTAATCGTTTCACCAATTTCTTTGATTTCATCGATCTCTTTGTTCATTGTATCGACTAATTCTTGTCCTTTTTCATGCTCTTGTAAAGTATCCGCGATAAATTGGACATCTAAAGCAATATCTTCAATGGTATTACTTGTTGGAACGTTCACGACAGTAATTCCTGCATCTTTTACTTGTGACCAAACATTTTCAGAGCCATGCAGACTAATATCTGAAACATAGATCACTTGTGGGTTCAATGAAATCAATGTTTCTGCATCCACAGCCATCATATCAATTTGTGGCAACTCATCAATATCTTTTGTCATTGCTGGGCTTTGTGTGTCAACCGCTACTAATTGATCTTTACGTCCTAGATCATCGATCACTTGTGTAACTGAAGGAACTAAAGAAACCATTTTATCCACTTCTTCAGGAATCTCGATTTCTTCACCGCCACGATCTTTCGTCGGCAAAGCAACTTCTGAAGCTGTCGTTGTTTCTGCTGTTTCGCTTGTTTCGTTGTTATTATTTGAGCAAGCACTCAACCCAAAGACTACACTCAATCCCAATACAGCAACTAATTTCGATAATTTTTTCATCATCTTTTCCCACTTTCTTTGACTCATTTTTACTTTTCCCAGTGATTACTTTTTTACGATAACCCTTTCATTTCCATTCTCTTATCAAACAACTTTTTTTAAAAGTAAATAAAAACTGCCTTTCCTTTTACAGGAGAAGACAGTTTGATCCATCGCACAACAAAACACTTGATCTTTCTCCTACAAAAGAACATCATTGCCGTTAAACCGGTCTCCTGACTTGGTTTCCTTTTACTCCCAACCCTTCCAGAATGATCTGTGGTCCTATTGGTTTCATCCACCTTACAGTAGGTAGGTCTGTAGAGGACTTTCACCTCTTTCCCTGACATCTAATCGATTATTTTATTTTAAATTCACTTTTATTCACTCATTTATCTCTTGGAAATTTTAGCTCTATCAACAAAAGTATCTCCGCCAATACTTTAACATATGGATTTCATAAAAGATAGACGAAAATAAAGAGAAAAGAGCTACAAAATACATGAATTTCAACAAAAATATATTATTTTCTGTTTTTTAAAATGGTATTCATTTATACTATAAAAACTGACGACACTGTATCATTCGTTGATTTATCTAACGTTTTTTATTTTAATAAAACAAAGCTATTGATAGTCATTCCTATCATGTAAGTGTAAGGTAAAAGGACAAGAATTTGCTAAAAACCATGCAAAAATTTCCTATGTTATTCATTAGAAAAAAGAATAGATTTATCAGATTAAGGCGATTCATTTTAATAATAAAGTCAAAGATTACATTGAGATAGATGCCGAGATCCAAGTTTTGGGCTATTTCTCCTCTTTCACTTCTTTGGCTGTTCCTTTGATATGCTTGTTAAAATATTTTTCTCCGTACCATTCTAGCTGACTCTTACCTTCCCAATTGCGATATTCTTCTGGATATTTATATTTATAATAACCATGTAATAGATAGGGGAAATATAGATAGGCTTCTGCAAAAATGATTGCACTATCCATAGCTATCCACATACCTAATATACTGATAAATCCAACAAAATCTGTTCGTACTTCACCACTTTTCGGGCAAACGAATTTCCATATTATACCTACGGTCACAATTCCCCAGCCATATTTCATTGCTAATTTCATTACTTGATCTACCAACCTATCTATCTTGCCTTTTTTTCTTTCAACTTCATATAATACGTACTCAAGCGTACGTTTTTTAGTCCTAAATACAAGATAACCTACTAGTCCGACCAATCCTAGTAGGAACAGCATACCTAAAATGGTTAGTGGTTTAAGAAATACTGTGATGAATAAAAGATTCATCTCTATCACTAACCAAATGATATATAAGTTTAAGTTGAATTGAGCTCGTATCCTTGTAAAGTAATACTCTCCTCTATCCCTAAAAATGAAAACTAAAGTTACCCACACAAAAAATAATAAATAGAACAACCATATTGGTAAAAAATTGATGTCTGGTATAGGAACTGGACTAGGTCCTAATTCTCCTGCACTAATTTTCGTGGATATAACGGCGATCAAATAATTAATTCCTATTAAAAAGGCAAGTAATAGCACTCCTACAACTCTAGCAACTACCTTTTTACCACCTGTTGGATCCGGCAATTGATTAACATCTTTATTCATAAAAGTAACAAATGTGTCATCACTTAAATTTAAACTCTCTTCGAACGTTGCTTTGAATAGTTGTTTCATGATTTTTATCCACTAAAGCTATTCTCTAATAGTTTTCTACTGGAGATAGCACCTTTCCTATTGATTTTCCCACTACCTGAATATTACTGTAAACACATTTTACTGTTCTTATATTTTGTGTCACTGATTTCCCTATCTTTTTTGTGACCTCACTTATCGCTTCATACGCCTTTTCATGCAAACTATAAGCTCCTTCTTTTGCACTATTATAGATATCTGGTTTAACAAATTGCACTAATTTATTTATCCCGCCTATAGCTCCTCCAATTAGCGCACCTCCTACAGCTCCCGAAACTGTTCCCAAAAATGGAATAGGAATTGCGGTACCAATAGCCCCTCCGATAGCACTCCCAATCGTCATCCCCTCTAACGGACCAATACTCTTCACCATCTCTATTCCACCGCCTATTATTCCTTTACCAATACTTCCTGTTTTTCCATATTCATTCACCGCATTTGCTGCGAAAATGACTCCTAATTGCGCGTAAGTAGCTACTTGGCCTACCGTTCCTAATCCTTTGACGACACCCCATTTTTTAGCTCCTTGTATCAAGTGGGAGTTCTTCAATCCTTCGCTGACGTAGGTTTTTACGGGAGATGTAAATTTAGTAAAATATTGATAGGCTTTGCCTATCGTATCGATTTTAGGAAGCCATTTCCCTTGGGCAATGGCCTTACCTAAACTTTCGTATTTTGCAAGAGCGCTGATCAATTTATTTTGTAGTCCAGAAGGTAGATGATTGGCAAACATCCAAAATTCATCGTTAGATAATAATTTGTTTATCAATGCATCAGGATAATTGCTGAGCAACATTTCAAGTCGTTTGATTGCATCGTTTTTTCCTTCCTTCAGAGGTTGTACCAATTTTTCGATCTCCGCATACAGTTCTAAGTAGGCATTGGTTGAAGATTCTTCCAACAAAGCTTGTCCGTTTGGTTTGTACTTCTCAAACCAACTTCCATCCACCCCTCTCGACAATATATAACTTCCGTCTGTTTTTACGGTGGTTTGATTCAAGACTAAGACGCTTTGCATGGCGAGTTTTAATTCCAGTAGACTGTTGTTGAACAGTTCACTGGTTTGAGAATTAAAGGCATAAAGTTTTTGCTGTTTGCGTTGCAACTTGTAAATGTCTTCTTGCAGGCTGTCTGACATTCTCATCAAGTTGCGATGGAAGTCGGACAGCATTTCTGTGATACCTGGTAAGTTGCTTGTATTGGCGATGTGCCTGATCGTCTGCGCATGGTTTTCAATCGATTGTTTAGCAAATGATTTGGCACGAATCTGTCCACTTAAATTTTCTTCATCCAAGTATCCTTCACTGGCAATCATTTGATGCGCGGCGGAGTAAAGATTCAAGTCTGACTGAATCCCTTGTACCGCAGTGTTTACCCGATTGATCATAGGAATGATCAACTCAGAAAACAGCCCTTTCCCAGCTTGATAAGCAGCTCCTGAGAGTTTTTTGCCATCAACCGCTTGAACAACTTGTTGACTCCCTGTTCGTAGTTGATCGATCGTTGTCCGAGCAAGTGATAAATTAGTGGTCATATTACTCATTAAGTTAGAAGATTCGGTGGCTGAATAGATTAATCCCATGATTTTTTGTCCTTTCAATTAGATAAGTGATAGCTGTCTATTATTAATGTAATACTTGATAGTATTTTCTCTTTGCACTTCTATTTACTTATCCTCATCTCATTCATTATTACTATACGTAATTTTTTCCTATTTAAATTAAAATCGTTTGGATAAGAATCATCTACGTCGTATACGAACACTTGCAGTCTTATACGCACACGAAAACAGCCCTAAGATACTGGCATTCAATAAGTATCTAGGGCTATATTTTGCTAGTTATTCATTTTTCATCAATCGTTTCTACGTGTCACAATTATTATTTAGTACCAACTGGCTTCATCTTGTATCATTTACCAGTTTATCAGTATACTCATATGACTCCTAAAATAAGTCTACAGGCTGATGGCTAGAGTCTCCTTCTATGAGATGATTAACTATACGAATTACTCATTCACTTAAGGAAAGAAGGCGAAAAAGATGACACAACAAATCGGGTTCTTGTGTCCGTTAATTAGCAACAAATATAGAAAATTCAGTTATTCTCTTTTACTTGGATTTGGTACCTCATTGTTGATTGAAATAAGCCAACTATTTACGATAGCTAGAGCAACAGACATTGACGATTTAATTTCAAATGTACTAGGAATGATTCTAGGTTATTTTCTGATTGAGGTCATCTTAAGAATGATCAATCATTCGTCAAACAAAATCCTTGATAAAACGTATGGTTTTTCATGGATGATTCCTGTATTGGTCGTTTTTATTGCTTTCGCTAATACATTTTTTAGTTAATGCTTAAAGCTTAATATCTTAGAAACAATTCCTCTATAAAAAAAATAAGAACCCCAAAAATTGTTCTTCCAATTTTTGGGGTTCTTGCTTTTTATCATGCTATTCCGTTTGTTTCAATCACACTTTTATACCAATCAAACGATTTCTTTTTGTATCTGTTTCCGGTGCCTTTTCCTTCATCATCCAAGTCAACATAAATGAATCCATACCGTTTCGACATTTCACCAGTAGAGGCACTGACTAGGTCAATTGGTCCCCAAGAGAGATAACCGAGACATTCGACATAATCTTCAGTGATTGCCTTTTTCATTTCTGAAATGTGGCGATTTAGATAATCGATACGGTAGTCATCATTGACAACATTTCCTAGTTCTAACACATCTTCAGCGCCTAGTCCATTTTCAGTAATCATTAACGGCAATTGGTATCTTCTGTACAACCAGTTCATCGTATAACGTAAACCAACGGAATCAATGGCCCAGCCCCAGTCTGAAAGTTCTAGATACGGATTTTGGATACCACCAAAGAAAGCTTCATTCTTTTTTTGTTCATTCGGAGTGACACTGGACATATAATAATTCAAGCCAATATAGTCGATCGTTCCTTGTTGAAAATCTTTCACATCCGTTTCTTGTTGTTCGATCACGATACCTTGCGCTGAAAATTCTTTTAATTTGTATTGTGGAAATTTGCCACGACACATTACATCCATTTGATACAATTCTTTTTCATTTTCCAGCAAGTTGTTTAACATCGTTTCTGGTTTACACGTTTCTGGATATTGCGGATTGATACCAAAGACACAACCAATTTTGAATTCGGGATTGATTTGATGGCCCAACTTAACGACTTTTGAACTAGCAAGTGCCGTATTGTACGCAATTTGTGCGATCGCTTGTTTCGGATTTTCGAGTTCTTCAAATTTAAGACCAGAAATATAGTACGTAAAAAATTCTGCCGCTTTCGAGTTCGGGTCTAAATGATTGATTTCATTGAATGTTGCCCAATAAGTTACTTTACCATTCAGACGTTCAAACAATGTTTCAGCATACTTTTCAAATAAATCGACTAGTTTGCGACTCGTCCAACCTTGGTATTTTACAATCAAGTTAGCTGGTAATTCAAAATGAAAGAACGTGATGATCGGCTCAATCCCATGTGCGAGCAATGTATCGACTACCTCTTCATAAAAGTTCAATCCTTGTTCATTTGGTTCTGGATTATCACCGTTTGGAAAAATCCGTGTCCAATCGATCGAGATTCTTAATGCTGTAAAACCTATTTCCGCAAATAGTTTGATATCCTCTTTATAGCGATGATAAAAATCAATCCCCGTATGAGAAGGATAAATGAATCCTTCTTTCAGTTCTTTGTGGATTTCTCGTGGAGTGTACCGGGTTCCTTTCGTGACTAGATCCATATTGGAAATTCCTTTGCTGCCTTGATCCCATCCACCTTCACTTTGATGGGCTGCAATACTACCGCCCCATAAAAAATCTGTTTTCATCCTTCTTACGCCTCCTAAATAATCACTGCTAAAATTTGATTCGTACTGTCATCAGCCAACGGTACAACATCCAAAAAGTCTGCACTATTTGTGACAACGACCATCACTGTTGGATCAAAACCAGCTGCTTTGATGGCAGAAAAATCAACTGTTGCCAAGACATCACCAGTCTTTACCTGATCGCCGACTTTTACATAACTAGTAAATCCTTTTCCTTCAAGGTTGACTGTATCAACCCCAACATGGATCAATACTTCTACTCCATCTTCTGTCTTGATCCCATACGCATGTTTTGTGGGGAAAACTACGGTAACTTCTCCTGCGATCGGTGCAAAAATTTCACCATTTTCTTCATGAGGAATCACTGCAAAACCCTTACCTAAAGCGCCTGAAGCAAACGCACTATCTGAAACTTGACTCAACTGGATGACCTCACCTGAGCTGACATTTTCCAGTGCGATTTGACCAGCTTTAGTCAGTGTTTTTTCCTTTTTAACATCTTTTCCTTCTTGTGGCATCCCAAGCCCATAGGCAACAGCTCCCGCTAGGAGAAATGCGGTAACGCATGAAATGATCATCCAAATAAAATTCGCCGTGCCACCAATCAAAAAAGCAGGTAAGCCTGCTAACCCCCAAGCCATTGTCCATGCTTTGACCCCAGCTAATCCTGCAATCAAACCGCCAATCCCACCACCAACGATTACTGCAATAAATGGTCGGCGATATTTTAAGAAGACCCCAAAAATAGCTGGTTCTGTGATTCCCATGACCGCTGAAAAACCAATCGTTCCAAATGTCGCTTTTTCTTTCTCTTTTTTCGTCTTCAAGAAATAACCAATCATCGCTCCAGCAACGGCAATATCTGAAATCGTGGCAGCTCCAGTAATCACTGGATCGTAGCCTAATTCAGCAAAGAAAGTCAATCCGATCGGGAATAGGAAATTCGCAGCCCCCAAGACGATCAAGAACGGTTGGAAAGCTGCATAAAGCATCACTACGATCCAATAACCAATGTTTTCAGACAACATCGTAAATACCCAAGAAATGCACGAACCAATCCACATACCAACCGGACCAAAAACGGTTAAGAGAACGGGCAATACGATCATCAAGGAAACTGCTGGAACAAAAAACAGCTGAATCGCTTTCGGCACTACTTTTTCTAACTGAGTAGTCACAAATTTCAACAAGGCGATCGCTAATAAAATCGGAATGAATGTATGGGAATAATCAATCACAGGTAATTGATAACCAAACAAACTTAACCCTTCCGCACCAGTAATATTTGAAGACATCACAGTTGTTGCTAAAACAGTCGCGACATAAGGATTGACATTCAACCTTCTAGCCGATGAAAAAGCGAAAAAGATTGGTAAGAACGTAAAAATCGACGTCTGTAATGTTTGAAAAATTTGATACGTTGGACTTTCCGCCGAAACGATTCCCGTCAAAGAAAGCAAACTCAAAATCCCAGCAATCATTCCTGCCGCAATCAACACTTCGATAATTGAAGTCATTGATTCAGAAACGACCGATAATACGGCTGTCGGGATTTTCTTCCATGATAATTTTTCTTTCTCAGAAGTAGCCTCACTCCCACCCCCTAAGCCTGTCAATGACATGAAATCATTGTAGACTTCAGTGACATGTGTACCAATAATGACCTGATACGCCACGTCATTAGAGACGACGTCAATCACTCCGTCTACTTCTTTGATTTCTTCTGTTTTCGCTAAGTTGCGATTATTTAACGTCAAACGTAAACGTGTGACACAATGGGCCGCAGCCACAATATTTTCTTTTCCGCCAACCAATTCAATAATTGCTTTATTTAACTTTTCATATTTCATCTGTTTTTTTCAATCCTTTCTGTTAATCGATTGATGTGCATCATCAAATACGTTTCTTCATTCATGGAAAGATCTGCTTTAAATTGATGCTTGATATAAATTTTGATTTTTTGGACCGCTTTGAAAGCCTCTGGATATAACTGACTGATTTGTTGATACAATAAAGAGATACTTCCTTCTGGCTGTGTCAACTCACTTTTAATGATCCGCTGGATAAAGTATTGCAAATGAGTTGAGAACCGCATAAAGTTCGTCGAAGATTCATCGATTTTAAATGTATAGTGTTTTTCAATAATAGAGACAATATCACTCAATGTCTGCATTTCCAATAACTGATCAGATTTCTTATTGTCCCAAAAGTTGATGAAATGTAAAGCGATAGAAGCCGCTTCATCATTAGGAATACTTAGATTTTTTTCTTTCTCGATCATCTCAAGACTCTCCAGTGCGAGATCAAAATGACGAGGATAAAACCGGCGAATATCCCAAATCAACGGACTTGCAATAAACTGGCTCTTTTCAGCCCGTTCTAAAAGAAACTCTAAATGATCCAATAATGTTAGTGTTAAATAATCACTCACTTTGATGCCAAGTTTCCCCTCTGCATTTTCAATGATCCGACTAATCAAAAGAATGTCATTGGAATCCGACTTTGACAGTAAGTAGCTAAAATGCTCCAACATTTCATAAGAATCCAAAATATACATTTTCTCGATCTCGTCTTCTGAAACCTGTTGACCTTTTTTCTTTCGAAAGCCGATTCCTTTGGAAACAATAAAGACCTCATGTCCGCCCTTCTTGATCAATGCCACATTGTTGTTGATTATCTGTATTATTTTCACTTGCCCTATTCTCCTTTCCTAAAAAAAAGAACTCAAAAAAGATTTAAGGGCTTGTGCCTTAAAATCTTTTTTGAGTTCTGCCTGCGTTGCAGTAACATACTCGCATTTAATACTGCCGCGTATTAAATGGGTTCTTCTTTTTATTGATAATATATAATTATATGATAAATGGGTTTTGCGGAAATGTCAACGTTTTCTTAATTGGTGCATATGGATATTTACTTAATTCAGTAAAAGTATGTTCTGATTACTTTATTATATCGAAAAATCAATCATCTTCATACCCTATCTCTGTAATGATAAAATCTTTTTTTAAATCATTAAAGTTTGCACAGATTTGCTTATCAATATGAAACAACTCACCTTTTTGATATCTTTTTATATTGTCTTTGACTAATACATCAAATAAAAATCCATGAAACTGTACAGATGAAGCTGGATTTAGTTTGAACTGAGGAACCTTTACAATTGTCGATTCTACACATTTATCACTATATTTTATTTTTTTATTGTGATAATAATATTCAATTGAATAATCTATTTGGCAAGATTCATTTGGTAATACATGTATATCAATTTCTTTCATCTGGTTTATAGATATTTCTAAATTCAAATTATTGAAAACATACAATTCTCTATAATCGCTAACATCCAGCTCAATCAAATTTATCCTTGGTAAAGAACTTCCTCCTCCCATTCCACCATAACAAAAAAGTCCTGTTTCTCTAATAAAATAGCAAACCATACATTCCGTTGAAACGTTATTTACAATAATTTTGTGAAACAATCCGATATAGTTATTGTTTCTCATGAAAATTTTCTTCATTTCAGATTCTAGGTTTTCTTCTAACACACATTTGATTTCTCCGTCCAACAATTGGAATTCAGTATTAAAAGATTGTATAAATTTTTTATTTCCACCTTCCAAGTAAGCATAAGTTTCTATTGTTACATATTTTTTTGTACTTGCCAAATTCCCATTGTTTACGGCATAAATTATGGACGATTGCTCATTTAAACCGTAATTAAATATAATTTCTTCATACTCATATTTCTTTAAACAATTAATATAAAATCTAGCTGTATTAATTAGAATATTTTTGTTACTTTTATTACTGATTATTGTTCTATTATGTATAAAGTTATACAAATTATCATATTTTCTAGGTTTATTAAACAATTTTTCTTTATAGTAGTCATTATCTAGTACAATATTTTGTTCTACTTCAGGTATTCGATTATTAATACTAGTGAAAACTTCAAATATTTCTCGTAGGTCAGTTAGTTTCATATTATTTACCTTTCAATTGCATATTCATTTTGATTATACACGATATATACAGACAATTATAGACTTGAGATAGCATACACTAAACCTATCTAAAAACAGTTACATTGTTTAGTAACCATAATTCCTTCGCACATGTATATATCTTTTTTTAGTAAACAACTATTCCAATGTGCTAATTGATTATATAAAAAAGAACCCTCACTTCTTCCTATTGACCAAATGAACGTCCTCTTTGCTCATTCCTTCTTTGGAAAGAAATAGAAATATTTTGACCTCAAAAAATCAGGTAACCTTCACGAAATTTTTCTTTATGCTTTCGTAGAGGTTACCTGATTTTCCAAAGAGGTTATTTCTATTCCCACCATTTACTCGATTTTATTTTTGTCTTAAACTCACTATTCTGCCGACATCACTGCCATTGTGATGTAGTTATAGGGTTGATTGAAGTGTTGCAAGAAGAAGAAGATATCAATAGTTTCAACTCGTCGATCGTTATACTTTTGCTCTATTAACTATATATAAATAAAAATATTTACATATACAAGTTTTTTCAATCCATAAAAAACTATTACTTACCTCAACAATTGATCCAGTAATTCTAAAATATCTTGTCGACCAAAGGCAATGACATCATTTTGAGGAATCACTTCACTATTTAACTGCAACAAACTAAGAAATTCTTTCATATTATCATGAACGGATTCTGCATCTCCAGTTCGTTAGCATTCTCTAGTGAACCTAATAGACGAGCAATATCATTTAAATGTTTTTTTATTTCTACTGTCAACTCTAGTTCAAAATATTTGGTACCAAATATTAAACCAACTATTTAAACTATCAATATATACTGACATTACCAAAAGTTATGATAATTCACATTATTTTTGACAAACCCCTTCAACTTTTGTATCTTGATTCAAAATAAAGATTAGGTGGAAATACAAATTAATAAGAAAAAGAAGCAAATACTTACTTTGTACAATCAATTAACTATCAAAAAAAGAACAACAGTTTTAAAGAGAAAAATTCATTTTACCTATCATTAATTTTTTCATTTTCTGATTCTAAGAATTGATGGAATCTTTCTATCAATTCTTTTTTTGTAGTAGGAACTTCTTGAGGCATATAATTTATGAAGCTAACCATATCTTCTGGATACCCATTGTTATTATAGAATTCTGCAATTCCATTTAACAAATCATCTTCATCATTCATGGTATCATTTAGTTTAGATAAATAAATAAATCTAAGTTTTTGTTCTTCAAATTTATAATCATTACCGCCTTCATCCACATTAGGAAAGTACTTTCTTTTCAATTCAAATAACACTGATTGTAATTCGTCAGGTTTTATTCCCCATGCAAGTTCATTAATAAAATCATCATCATTTCCCTGATCCATTAGCTCTATCGCATAGTCAGAAATTACTTTTAGATCGAAAAATTTTTGAATTACTCCAATATAGATAGTTTTCCAACTATAGTTCACATCTTTTTCTTTAAAACATGCTAAATTCATTATTTTCTCCTTTTATTTTTTAGGAACTTGATTTGGTTTTCCAGTCAACGCACCACCATTTATAAATCTTCTATGGCTTATATTACCATTAGGTTCGACAATCCATTCAAAAACACCTATTTTTCCATTGTTACTTCCTTCAATTTGAAAAAATCTTCTACTAATTCCATCTCCACCAACTAAAGAATACTCATTTGCAACAGTTGGATAATTGTCAACAATGTTGCTAAATCCATGTTCTTTTAGAACATGTGGAAATTCCTTATCTATAATTGGTTTGCCTAAAGGATCTTTTCCACAAATTGGTTTTATATCATCAACTGTTGTTCCACCCCCGACTCGCTTGCCATCTAACACAGAACTCTTAAATTCAGAAATAACTTTCTGAGTAGCCCCACCAGTACTCTCACTATTAGACTTTTTCTTGACACTCCCAACATCATCGATGCCATCTAAAGCATATTCAGCAACCTCAGCATTATCGTTTACTAGCTCTAACAACAAGTTGAAGCCATTCATACCAGTATCCTCTTCAATAGAATAAGCTAATCTAATTTTATATCTATCATTCTTTTTTTTACAGATTGCATTAACGCTCTCCAATCGCTCTCAGTAAAATTTCCTAGTAATTCTTCAGTATAGATACATCCATCATCATACCAAGAATCCTCTGAACTATCTTCAGATAATATTTTATCTAACTCATCATACATATTTTAACACTCCTTATTTACTAAATCCTATAGGAGGAGGTCCATTAACTGTTCCAGTAGGATAAGCACTAATTATTTTAGCTCCTTGTTTTATTACATCAATTTTGACGCCACAAATAATACTTCCATGCCATGTAGCACCATCACTAGTTAACTAGATTGCTATTACCAATAGTCTTTGAACTTTCAATGATTTTCGTATCAATGCAGCTCTCTGGAAATGCTGTACTGGTTTTTATTTTAATTTTTTATGTAACTTTCAGCATCAGAAATAAAAAAGGTTAGCTTCAAATCAGGATATTTTTTATCAAGTTCCCTTAAACAAGAGATGAATCTTTTACTTTGTAATTTTTCAGAAACATCAGCAAAAACTGAGCTAATCAATAATAAGTCTTCCTTAGAACAATTTTTCAAATAATTAATTGTTTTATCTTCACTCATAGATAGTATAGTGGTTAATTCTGTCCAACTTTTTTCAAGTCCAAAGTCGTCTTCTTCATGTAAACTTCTTCGTTCTTCTAAGTTTTTATTTATTTGATTAAATATATCCATAATTTTTTCTCCTTTAAATAGTTATTTATGGTTGTTTCGTGCCATCTGGAAAAATGGTTCCAATATTCCCATCAGTTTTTATTACACCCACTCGTACACCATTATAATCCCCAAAAATAACATCCCCATTTTGAGCACCTACAAAATTTGATTGGTTAGCAATATGCTGTGCTGCACGTTTTATCTCTTTATTTGTCCAATTTTCAGGAAACCAAGATTGACCTGTGCCTATACGTTTCGACGGTGTCTTGTGGTGTGGTACATTTCCAGCTCTGACACCATTAGAGTAAGTTTTGTCAATGTTTACTTCAAACCCATTTTCCTTTAGAAAGTCAATGTTAGCTTGGCCATGTCCCCCACCCTTCATTTTGGAAACTTTTCCTGTGGAAGGATTAACAGTAAAATCTCCGACATCAGCATGTTTCAAACTTTGTTCCGGAATTTCAAGTTTAAAGACTGTAGCTCCTCCCTCTTTCTCACTAAACGACTTTTTATTGACACTCCCAACATCATCGATGCCATCTAATCTCGAAGCACCTTTATTTCCATAATACGCCCCCATCACTGTGTCGCCAATATTCGTAAATGTTCCTGACCATGCAGCGTACTTGAATTTATTCGCTTCTTCTTGGCTGATTTTCTTTCCTGTGTATGGATTGATTCTTATATTCGCACAACCAAGTGTTTTGCGATTGATTTCTTCTAGACTATCTGTTTCTTTGATTACCTCAATCTCTTGATCGCCTGATTCAATAACCAAAGATACGTCTTTTTTTATTTTCTCAAAATAACTTTTATTTGTACCTTTTGGTAATGAGTATGAGCCCTCACTTTTGATTGTCGTATTATTTAATATCAATACACCTTGCATCGCTATCTTCAACTCATTTAGACTATTAGCAAATAAACCACTTGTTTGTGTATTGAAATCCTGTAGTTTTCTTAGTTGATTTTGTAAATGATCGATAGCTTGTTGAAAGCTATCAGTCATTCGCTGCAAATCTCTTTCAACATTCAACAAGGTATCTAGTACACTTGCGATTGGGTTCAGTGTCGTTTGTAATCGGACGAAAAATAAGGTCTTGTCTACTGAGTTTTTCATTGTACGTGTGACTTGTATCTGTTGATTTAACTTATCTTCATTCAATTCGCCTTCACTTGCCACTATTTTATCGGCATTTTGGTATTTTTTCAATTCTTGTTCAATCTGTTCAATGGCATTTGTTGTGCGGGTGATCGTTGGAATGATCAAATCCGCAAACAAGCCTTTGCCTGCTGTATACGCCGCACCAGATAATTGCTTGCCATCTACTGCTGAGACAACTTTTTGACTACCCGATTTCAATTGACTTACAGTTTCTTTACCACTTTCTAAATTACTTTTAAGCGCAGACATAAAGTCTGAAGATTCACTACTGACATAAATCAATCCCATGAGAGGTTTCTCCTTTGCGCCTGTAATTCTTCTCGTTCCGTTTCTAATTTCTGAATGGCTTTATTATATGTATGATTTAATTCCTCATTGGCTTGTCTTAACTGACGTTGAAAAATATGTTGTTTTGTTTCATTATTTTTATGTAACCACTGTGTTGAGGTATAACCTCGTTGCAATGCCTCATGGTTTGATTCAGCTAATTGTTGAAAACCTCTTTGAAATACATCTTGCAACTGAAGCAGTTTTTCTTCTAATACACGTTTTTCATTCGATAATTTTTCTTGATGTTTTTCTACTTTGACAATTTCTTGTTGATTTTTTAGCATTTCACCATTCATTTACTTACCTCCATTCCATATCATACATTTGATTTGAATCTACCTAGAAGTAATGATTTTTACCGTTTTAGAGAACGTTTCGCTACTTCCAAGATATAAATCGTATCACTATTGATCTTTGTAAAGAAAGCGCATTCTATGTAAAGCTTACCAAATATATAAATCGAAAAACGAAAAATCTCATAAAATGTAGTTTTGATATCATAATCGTGCAAATCGTTGTAACTGTTCTTTTAAATATAAAAAATTGCAAAAGAAAAAGGCTTACGCCCTTTACCAAAAAACTATGCGGAGTCTCTCTCTACGCCATCCGATTGCAATGTTGTTCAGTCACACATTCTACAATACCGTACCAGTCGGAGCGACCACTGGCATATTGTAGCTTTACGAGATGTGGTCAGGCATGACAGCCTACAAATTCCACAAGGGCATTCGGTATATTTTGATTATGATTAGTATCAACATATACCGCCTTCTGCTACTCTCACGCGTTTCTTGTCTTATAGATTATTTCTAATCACTTCACGGCGAAGGACTTCTTTGGATGTTTCCATCAGTGTGAAATGCCAATCCCTTAGCAAATCTCTTCACAGGGAGGCTAAGTCTTATCAACTTAGCTTTCTATTGTCGTCCCGACAAGTTCGCTACCTTACATTTGGTCACACTTTGTACACGTTCTTTGCGCTCCAATGCTTTTACACTGGCTTTCCTCTTGTTACCAAGAATACTCACTTGATACGCAACAGTATCCCATTACGACATCAACAATGACTGATTCCCAAACGTTCCTTGACGAGTTGCTTAAACTCTCATACACAAGGTTCTGCATTAGTTTTTTGATAAAAAGAATAAACCTTTTAACATTTTTTTAATGATCATTATTTCATATATTTAGCTGACCTCAACGATATCATTCTTTCTCAACTTTATCATGAGTTAGAAAAATTTTCGTTCCTTAAATTTAAAAAAAAAGAAAAAAAGTGGGACAGTCATCAGATATTTTCTAATGATTGTCCCACACTATTTTACTTGATTGAACGCATCAGCAGTTCTTATTGACAAAGAGACCGCATAATTCATTTACTTAACCCACAGACCCTTCCAATGACTCTTTTCAATAGCATTGGTACATGATTCGCGTTATAAAAGCATTTTTCCCGCTCTGGTATATATCACTGACAGCCTATCACAGCACTTGATATCCCCCAGAACGTATCCAATATCGTACCCAAAAAAGCAGGTAGAGAAGTTATTTGAGGTATCAAATTTAAAAACGTGTGCACTTTGAATTGCGTGATATGTTTTTGACATGATCCATAATCATTACTCAATTATTTTTCCTTTTGTGTATGAACTATCCTTATCACTAGTCAAAAATACTACTTTTGTAATATCACCACATTCTTCACATTTTAAATACAAGGATTCAACCATTCCGTTTTCATCAGAATCATCAGAATCTATCGTGAGTTTTTTACTTTTACACGACGAACATATATACTGTGAGACAGGATCAAAGACTTTTTGCGTTATGTTTTCATACACACCAACCAAAGACGTTACAAGCATTACGCAAGTTGAGGCTTCATACTTAGTAGTTGTACTAGAATGAGTTAATTTATTAGCGTAGTCCCATGTTGATTCAGTTAGTTTTTTTATAATACTTCGATAGTCAGCGTTATCGGAACCTGTCAAATAAAACTGTATAAAAAGTTCCGCCTTTTTTTTGAAGTTTGATTTTTTTGGTTGTTCTTTAGTACCTGCCATATCTGCTATAAAGATGTGATTACCAAGTTCGATTAGAATTTCTCTACACTGAACACCAATAGATTGAAAATCTTCAATTTCTTCTGCACTGTCTATAAGAGTAGCAACATTCTTTAGCTTCCGAAAGAGTTGTGGTGCAATCTCTGTATCAAGAGTAACGCTCCTTACAAAGTCCTCTGGATCATATTTTTCATGTAAAACTCTCATTCTCTCCATTAAACCCATATGAAACGAATATACCTCGTCTGTTCCAAAATAGTATGCACTTTGCGGATAAAGGTTCATAGGAACGTTATCACCCTCAACAACCCACCAATCGCCGTCATTATCCGTTTTGACATTCCAAACCGTTACTTCTGTACCAAGATCATTAAATTCCTGTTCCGGCTTGGCACTTAACACCGTACACTTTTCTTGGCTCTGCAATTCTACATAGTCTTTAACATCTTCAAAAGTTCGTTCACCCATTATTTACCTCCATGATTTTTACCAAATAGATTGTATTTTTCTAGTTTTATTTCACCTCTCTAATTCTTTTAATAGTTTATTAATTGGAAAAAGTTCTGGACTCTTTATTTATTACTATCTTCAATATCATCAGCAATTTTATAATCGGATTTCAATGCTTGCTTTGGTGATAGAGACTGCTTCATTCCCTCAGTTGCTCGTCTGAACTCCTCAGTATCAATGTTTTGCATGACTGCTCGTTGAGCGGATAATGCCTGACCGATTGTCTCCATCATTTTTTTAGTAGAATCAGTATTTAATACTGTCATCGCTGATAGAGACTGCTTCATTCCCTCAGTCGCTCGTCTGAACCCCTCAGTATCAATATTTTGCATGACTGCTCGTTGAACGGATAATGCCGGACTGATTGTCTCCATCATTTTTTTAGTGGAATCAGTATTTAATACTGTCATCGCTGATAGAGACTGCTTCATTCCCTCAGTCGCTCGTCTGAACCCCTCAGTATCAATTTTTGCATGACTGCTCGTTGAACGGATAATGCCGGACCGATTGTCTCCATCATTTTTTTAGTGGAATCGGTATTTAATACTGTCATCGCTGATAAAGACGTCAATAATTTAGTAGCGTTGGGTAGGTTTATATTACTATAATGATTCCCTATATATGCTTCGAAATCATTTGTCATATCGAAAAGTTTTTCATCTGCTATTTCACCAATTAGTATTTTCTTAAATGCTTCATTAAGTTGTTTCACGTATTTCTTTAGATTCTTTATCAGATCCTTATATAAAGAGTATTTAATCTCTTTATTATGACTCACAATATTCCTTCCTTCTCTGATCAATTCCATGTCTTTTCGAATTTCTTCTAAATCAACATACATATACTTGCTAAATACTTCACTCCATAATGAAAAAGGATCAGATAGACTTAAATCATCAGTTTCTCGAAATAAATTTAACAATTCTTCTACGATTATCTCTTTGTACCTTACAATATTTTTCTCATTTCCAGTTGAAATAAATAGGTAATTTTCTCCAAATAGGTATTCTTCAAAATCGTATAAATCTATCCACTGTAAAAGATTTTCTAAGTCATACTTGCCGATTGCTTGTTTTTGTTTTCCTTTTACTGCAGAAATCATTTCATCTGGAATAGAATCTTTCGTCCAGTTGTCGAAATATGTTGGAGCCAATAAATATATCAATTTTCTTAAAGCCCATTCATAACTATGCAAATATGGTAGTAATTTTTTTGAAAAAAATAATGAGTTTGTATCTAAAATAGTAGTGTAATTTAAATGTGACTTGCTCGCTTCAATATTAATTTCATTTAGAAAAATTTGAAATGAATGTACATCGGTTATCCCTATTTTACCAGCCTTATTATACTGAAATACTACATGTAACGAATCATTATAATTTTTAATATCAAAACTAAATTCGTATTTTTTTCCGTTATTTTGATATTCTAAAAGGTTGTCTTGTATATATCGTGATAATACTTCCAAAAAAACTTCTTTAATATCATCCATTTTGCCTTGTTTAGGGTGATATAAATATTCAACAACTTGCTTGCTAATATGTCCTCGCCTTCTTTTCTTTCAACGATTTAAAATTTTCCAAATAACTTGATAACTACTAAGTAAGCCTCAAACAACAACCACAAATGAATTTTTCACTAATATTGATGATTGTGATATTTACTGGTTTTTATTTTTTATTTCTTTATAATATTGTTCTTCTTCTCTTAATATCTTTTTAACCTCCTTTTTTATGCTAGCATACATCGATAAACTATTGTCTGTTCGATTGAAACAATGATAATTCTCTCCATCAAAGTCATAAAAAACCACATCACTTGATTTTCCATCTGAATTAGTTAACTTAAATTTAGTATTGAGTAGCAATTCATTTT
Organism: Enterococcus sp. AZ095b; assembly: GCF_051714725.1. Taxonomy (NCBI): domain Bacteria; kingdom Bacillati; phylum Bacillota; class Bacilli; order Lactobacillales; family Enterococcaceae; genus Enterococcus; species Enterococcus sp. AZ095b. The sequence goes on from NZ_JBIOSL010000001.1 coordinate 2,346,617, forward strand.
TTTCTTTATCCATTTCCATCAAAATTGGTTTAACTTCTTTTAAATAGTTCAAATATATTTCAGTTGTAATCAGATTAAACTTTGCAATTGTGTACACATATGAGATACGTGGAAAATCCTCAAATCGAGCAGATATATCTTCTTTAATTTCATCTATTTCTGATTTTAATTTTTCATTAAGATCAAAATGAGGCATTGTTAGAATTTCATCCAAATCAAAGTATACTCTTTGTTGTTCAATATTTACCGGTAAGTGACCATGCTGAGAATAATTTCTAACATGTAATAAAAATCTGTACGAGAAATGTTCATCATAAGGCTTACTCAGAATTTTATTCTTAAAAGATTTAAAATCTTTTTCTGCTAAAAAGTTTTTCATACAAACTTCAATGGATTCAGTCAAAGTTTTGGCTGAACTAATTAAGTTTATCGTCAAAGCATTTATCTGATAATAATACTGGTCTTCCGTTAATTTTTCACCTGTACTTTCAATTAAATCATTAGTAAAAATTGTGAAGTGTTTGAGCAAATTAGTTAAATTATATCTAAACACATTAAAAAGTTTATCCAACTCTATAATATGACGTGTTAATTCTACATAATTTAAAAATATTCTTTTATCAGATTCTGTTATTGTTTCTAATAATGAATTAATCTGCCTTATTAGCTCGTCATCTTGTAAATTACTGACGAAAAACCTACTATCACTTCTCATAATTATATTCTCCTAATATGATTTTTTCAAAATAATCAATATGTAACATAGAAGTATACCCTATCGTTACATATCCCATTCATTATTATACCAGTATTTCTTCATGACACATAAGGGTGTAACATAATAATTTTAAACGAAATGACTACAAGTAGTCATTTAAGCAAATCTTCATAAGACACCTGTAGAATATCTTTGATGGCTTTCAATTGATCCAATTTAATGTGTTGGCGGCCACCTTCAATCTTAACCAACGTTTCCCTAGTTATAGCAATTTTATGAAGCTGTAGGTCTCTAATCAGCTCGGTTTGACCAATTCCTTTTTCTAATCGGATTCGTCTAATATTACTACCGATTACATTTTCTTTATCAATAATTTTTTCCTCTTTCAAGAATAGCACACCTTTTGGACTAAAATTAGTCCTTTTTCTTATTAATATTAAAGATTTGGTATGCTACAACGGAACTAGTATTAGACCATATTCAATTTTAGGAGGGATTTTTTTGAAGAAATATGCAAGCATTCTAACCTGTGCTTTACTCATCGGAACTATAAGCGGGTGTACCACTTCTGACAAAAGTTCTACAAGTACGGAAATTAGTACAACAACCTCAGAAAAGAATTACCCAATACATTTTTTCCGGTTCCAGATGGATTTGAAGCTTATTATCATGATAAAAAACTAGATATTCCTTTATCAGAAACTGAATCTACTGAAAAGATTTTGCCAATTGAAATTGAAAGAAATCAAGACGATATAAAACTAAAAGCTGATCTTCCCTTACTGAACAGCACACAAATTGATAGAGATGAAAATATTAAAGTTAATATTGAAAAAGGAGCGTTAGCACAACTTTATACTGAAAAAGTTGAACAATTTTTTGAGGCTGGTGCCAATAAGGACTTTTCAAAAATAAGCGATTATTCGGATAACTTTTTTAATGAGACCCAAGATGAAATCACGAACTCAACTTTTATGGCTGAAGATATGTACAATATGACGTTAAAAAAAATAAAAGCTTACGGCCATCCGTTAAATCTGACACTAAATTATGGATTACTCTATTTTGTATTAGCAGGTTAAGTTGATTATGAATATTCACCAGATTATTTGGAGACACCTCTTCAACACGAGAACAATGATATTAATTTTAGTTTCGTCTAAGAGTCAAAAAATAAAATATGGTTAGTTGATCAATTAAGCACTATAAACACTAGCTTCCATGAATTACCTAATCCTGAAAGTGAAGTTGATATGGTCATTAAAATCTTCTAAAAAAGAAGCGTTGAAAGAATGAGCTCTTCTTCAACGCTTCTTTTATTGATTCAATTTGCAATATTATTTGAACGAGTAATCTGATTTCTAAGCAGTTGTAAAACTCTTTGTGGCGGATAATAGAATGATTATAACGATTCTATATTGATATAACATATATCAACAAAAATAGTTTTTATTCACTACAAACTAAGACAAGATCCACTATACTCAAGTAGTAACCGATTGGTTAAATTGGATTTACAAAAAGACACCGATGGAGCCTCAAATTACTCCACATGGATTTAGGCATACCCACTGTAGCTTATTGTTTGAAAGTGGTGCTTCGATAAAAGAAGTACAAGAACGATTAGGTCACAAAGATATTAAAACTACCATGAATATCTATACTCATGTCACACCACAATCTGTTAAGAAAACAGGTGACCGATTTGCAAAATTTATGGGCGAATAATTCCAAACGTAGCCAAAAACGTAGCCAACTATTAAAATGCAAATAAAAAAATGCTCGAAACGCTTTAATATCAACGTTTCGAGCAATGAAATAGTTATTATCCAACAGACCCTTCCATCTCATAACTAAATATATATAGGTAATGTCAATTGATTTCAATTTAATAAAAGTCCCTATTTAACAGTAGTTTTTATGCCAAAACAGAAAATACGTTCCCCTTTATTTACTTACTTTTATATTTTTTTGTGGCAAATTTGTGGCAAAAATAATGTTATTGATTTCATTTTAAGTCACTATGACTACATGCCTTTGCCGTAGTCAAGAAACATTGGTGGCTGTTTTAGTCCACAAAAAACACCCGCTCGAAAAGAGCGGGTTGTGAAAAAGCAATGTTGTTAGGTGATACAATAAGATTACTATCATTTTAATTATTATTCAACTGTTTTGGTTTTCAGTGGTTGTATCTATTTTTTAAAAGACAATCACTCTGAAAAGTAGCTATCTCATTGAAAACTAAGACCTTCGAGATAAGTAAATTGTCTTAAGCTATAACAATTCTAGTGACTCTCAAATGAAGCTTTCCAATCATACAGACCTCTTTATCTTTTAATTCCTTACGAAAATGTAATGAATAAATTGGACAAAAAAATGGTTAGAAAAAAATTTTTTATAGATAATTAAATGTATCAAAATTAGGAGGTATTTATATGCCAATACTCAAATCTGCTAATCCTTTAAAAGCAATCTCTTTATTAGTAATCGGTGCTCTTGGCACAGCTATATCGGTATTGCACATCACTTGTATCTATATCTTTCATATGGGTGTTGCAGATCCGAACATCCCTCTGTTTGGATCTTTTGAAAAATTTGCTTCTGCTACTTCATCTATCCTTCACATTTCTTCCGACAATCTTTATTTATCATCTCTCTCGTTATTTATCATTTTTTCAATTATTGGATTATTTTTCAATATCTTCACTAATAATAATAAATTGATTTCCATTTGGATTTTAGGAATAAATTTACTTTTTTCTCTCCCTACACTCTTTTATTTCTTCGTTGCATGGGGGATGAATCAGTAATTCTTCCATTGTTAGCACAAATTAAGAAATAGAAAGAGGGTTCCAAAATGACTAATAAAACAGATCGTTTATTAAGAGCATTGCAATCATATCAAGAAGTGTGCTGGATAAATCCAAATTTTGGAGAAAGAAAAACTTCATGTTTTACCCTAAATGATGTGATAGACGCTTCTAAACGGCTACAAAGGTTTGCTCCATACATTGCTAAAGTTTTTCCTGAGACTAAAGCTACTGGTGGTATCATCGAGTCAGAATTAGTTGAGATTCCTAACATGTTGGATAAAATAAAAGAAAAAGAACATTTCGAAACAAACAGTAAACTATATTTTAAATGTGACAATAATCTCCCTGTATCTGGTTCAATTAAAGCCAGAGGTGGAATCTATGAAGTTTTGACGTTTGCTGAAAAAGTTGCGCTGGATTCTGGAAAACTAACAATTGATAGTAATTATGCTATTCTAGCAAATGATGAATTCAAAAATATTTTTTCTAATTATTCAATCGCTGTGGGTTCTACAGGGAATTTAGGTCTTAGTGTCGGAATCATGGGAGCAAAGTTAGGGTTTCAGACGACTGTCCACATGTCTAATGAAGCAAAAAGCTGGAAAAAGCGTTTGTTGAGAGAAATAGGCGTTGTTGTCAAAGAGTACGAAGGTGATTTTAGCAAAGCTGTAGCTTTAGGGCGAGCAGAAACAGTAAACAAATTCCACAGTTATTTCATCGATGATGAAGCTTCAAAAGATTTATTTCTAGGATACTCTGTAGCTGCACTGAGACTACAAACTCAATTAAAAGAAAAAAATATTGAAGTATCTGAAGATCATCCTCTATATGTCCATCTTCCTTGTGGTGTAGGTGGTAGTCCAGGTGGAATTGCCTTTGGATTGTCCTGCATTTTTGGTGATGCTGTAAAAATATTTTTTGTAGAACCTACTCACGCTCCGTCAATGTTACTTGGCCTGTACACAGGATTACACGACAAAATTTCAGTGCAAGATATTGCAATCGATGGTAAGACAGCTGCTGATGGATTAGCCGTCGGGCGCCCCTCACATTTAGTCGGCAAGATCATAGAACCGATTTTATATGCTACTTCTACTGTTCAAGATGAAAGATTATATCAATATCTAACATTGCTTGCGGATAGTGAAAACATCTATGTGGAACCTTCATCCGCCGCTGGGATTGCATCATTTGTGAATATAAATCGAGCATTCGCATTGAAAAAAACTTGGATAAAGTCTGGCACACACATAATTTGGGGAACGGGTGGTAATATGGTTCCAGAAGAAGAAATGGCTCAATATTACAAAAAAGGATTGTCTTTACTTAATTTCTAATTATGTAACAATAACAGCAAGTTCAAGTCATTAATCTCGCTAAAAGAACATCGATAACAAAAATACTCAGTTATCGATGTTCTTTTTTTTGGCAATGCTGGGTTACTAGATCATCGCAGGCTAATCTAGCTTACATTTGCTAGATTATTATGATTTGATTCTTTGTTCGTAATATTTGGTTTTTTTCTATTTTGAGAATTGCTTTCATTTTTTGGTTTTACTTTTTGGCTCTTCTTTTCTTTACTATCACTTGACTGTTTATTCTCCTGTTCATTTCTCTTGTTATTAGATTTTTCTTTTTTCTTAGTACCATTTGTGTCACTACTTTGTTTTTTTCTTGGGATCTGTTGTGATTGCTTTGGCGAATGGCTCTTTGGCTTTTCTGACACTTTAGGACCACACGCTGCAAAACTAACTGTCGCTAAAATTCCTAAACATGCTAATAAAAATTTCTTCATATTGACCACTCCTATTATTTTTTTTGGTACACTTAGAGTGTATAAAAAAGAATAAATTAAACGATGCCTATTTGCTTAAACCATTAATAAGAAACGCTTACATTACTGTCACATTACTTTTTAAACATCCATAGATATGTTTAAATAATTAAGAATATTTCTATTTAGCACTTTGCAGAAGTAAACAAATTCATCTCTTTACAAAATATGAACTTTTTATGAAATTTTTTTGTTTTAAATAGTTTCGCTAAATTTAGTTTTTTTGCTATCCGAAATGATTCATTAGCTCTAAACTTTTATAAAGAAAATTAGGAGGTTATTGTATTGAACGCTAATCGATTAAATACTTCGTCTACACCGATCATCTTATTTTTTATCGGTGGATTAGGTACTCTGTTTTCTTTTTTCAATCTAGCTGATTTTCTAGTTTTTAATGTAGGAATATTGGAACCGTCGATGCCAATACATGTCTATAACTTTTATCATATCTTATCAGTATATGCTGCTAATCTTTTATTTTTTACAGCCAATCAAATATATTTGGTTCTAATTGTTCTTACAATCACGCTTCCAGTTGTTATGCTCTTAATAAATATTAAACAAAATAACTTGAAATCAGATTCAATATTTTTACTCCTATTAAATCTAGTTTTTTCACTTCCAATCATTTGTCTACTATTTTTTCTTTAAATGAATGGTCAATTTCCATTGACAAATGTGAGTGAGAAAGCTAATTCAAAATATACGTATAGTCAAATTGACATTATATATTCTGTAAAACTAACTATATCATTATAGAAAAAAGACCTACTCCGCAGAGTAGGCAATTAAAAAAAACAGTATGGTTAGGATTGTACAATTCCTTTGTTGTCTAAATTACGTATGTTATAATTAGTAAAGAGAGTATCGATATGCACGCTATAGACTTCCCCAAAAGTTTTAGCTATCGATACTCTCTTTTCATAATTACGCCTACAGTTAGTTTAAGGTTAACCTAATGATAATGCAAGCGTTTTGCTAGATTATGAAACATAAAACAGACCCACTCAGAAAAGTGGGCAAATGATAATATCCTAATCAATGGTTTCAAGGACACTTTTAAATTACTATGATTTTATTTATTGTTCAAGTCATATGCTTTTTTTATCGCTTGTTCTCTTATAATGGTTAGGTGCCGATTGAAGATTTGAGCGAGTTACTACAATCGATTAAAAAAACAAAAATTCCCTTTCTAACTAAGGACAGGACTTCTAGTATTTTTATTTTTTTGTTCTTTGCTTACTACGCTGATTACTTTTCTTCACTGCTTTTGCAGCAACAACGCTTGATAACAAACCGTCGCCCATTACTTTATTTGTAGCTTTTTTTGCAACTTTATATTTCACTGCCGATTTTAGAATACTCAATAGCACGCACCTCCTCTTATACATTCAAATAATATTATAGATTTAAGAATTTTATATGAAATTTGAGATAATTTAACCATAAGTTGTAAAATATTGTTATATTATTATTTGAGGTGATTTTTATTTTCTGGATTTTTATTCTATACTTTTTAAGTTTCACGATGTTATATAACCGGTTGGATAATTCATCAGAAAAAACTTGATGTTGATCAATCGAATTGGAGCATATTCATGATATGTTGTATCCTATTTTCGCTATTAGTACTAGGCGTTGCAATCATGGGTACTTGGATAATGCCTGCTCTTCCTTATATTTAACACTCTTCACACATTGACAATGACTATTCGGAAGTATTGTTTTTATTTATTGTTCAAGTCATGTGCTTTGGAATTTATAACAGATCTGCTCGTTCTATATAATGCGATAAATAAAGATTGAGGATCTGGACGAATTGCTACAATTGATAAAAAAACTCAGCCAAGAATGGTTGACTGAGTTTTTTACTATGTACCCTGTAGGACTCGAACCTACGACCGGACGGTTAATAACTCGCCATATGCTCTGCCTAACTGAGCTAAGGGTACAAATTATTGTCAAAAGGGTCGTCAGAACTATTATCTGGTAGATAGTTTATTTATTATGGTAACAATCTTCTTGTCACTATGACTTAAATATATATAATCGTAAATATAAATAATGAAATAGTTATAGCCAAATTGTATCGAACAATTTTTGTTATTGTCAATGTAACAGATTATTCCTTAATTTAACTTTACAAACAATTGCACATTCTTCAATCTTATTACATACCAATACTATTGAGAAGCAAACGGGATTTCATGTAGATGTAATAAAAAATGATTATTTATCAATCCTAGAGATATCGATTTAGTATAAGTTGTTGCTTATTCATTTTAGATTATTTTAATCAAATCAGATTCACTTAGACAAAATAACACCCGCTCATATAAGAGCGGGCAGTCTTAGGATAAAGAATCTTCTGAATGTGGATAATTAAACTTTACTATCATTTTAATTTAGGTTCAAATAATATGTTTTTTTATGTATACCACTCCGAAGAGTGGCACGTACGTTAATATGGGAATTATTTGGTCAGCTTCACATTACTAGAGTTTGACCCCGCATTCAAGTAATACGCTTTCCTTGCTGTTTAAAACACATGTGATAGAATCATAAAAAGAGTACCAATGCGCACGCTGAAAACTTCCCCAAGTTTTTAAAACTTTGTCCATTGGTACTCTTTTTTTAGAATGATTCCTATTCACACCTTATGGGTAACCAGTGATTATTGCAAGTACCTTGTCTTAATCTGAGAATTCTTAAACTTTGATCGAATCTTATTTTAAACAAAAAAATACCCGCTCGTAAAGAGCGGGCCACTAAAGGATTCAATCCGCATTAGTGAAGCTAAGTAAAGCTTACTACCATTTCAGGCTATGTTCAAATAATATGTTCTTTATGTACCCCGCTCCAATGAGCGGGATGTGAAAAAAGCAATGTTGTTAGGGTGATACAATAAGATTACTATCTTTTTATCTATTATTCAACTGATATAATCATTTTGCTGTCTAAAATACGTATGATATAATTATTAAAGAGAGTATCGATATGCACGCTATACACTTCCCCAAAAGTTTTTAGTTATTGATACTCTTTTTTATGATGGCGCCTACGGATATTTTAAGGCTGACCTAAAATTATTGCAAGCGTTTTGTTTTTATGTTTTTTCAGATTTTCCCATAAAAAAAGACCCACTCCGGAGAGTGGGCGGGTATTAAAAAACGAATTCTTAGTACTGAGGATAAATTAAGGTTACTATGATTTTATTTATTGTTCAAGTCATGTGCTTTTTTTATCAGAGAAAAACTCGCTATATTATCAATGGTTAGGTTTTGATTCGGAATATAAACGAGTTGCTACAATTAATTAAAGAACGTAAAAAAGACCTCAGCAAAAATTGATTGGCTGAGGTTTAAAATATATAGTATTTTATTTATCTGGCGTAAAAATTTGTATTAATAAGTACTCAAAAAAACCTAATTTATATGCGAAAAATAAAATGCTAAGACAATATATAGATCCAGTTAAAATATTAATCTTTTTTAACTGTAAAATTTCAGGACTAGAAATTTTTGATTCTAGCTCATCAATAACATTATCGTTAGTTAAATATAGTTTTGGATAATACTTGTTCATAATTTTAATCCTATTTTCAAATTTTGTGTACGTTTTAAATTCTCCGCTTACTAAATACATAAAAAAAAGATACACGGAAAATACAAAAGCAATTTTGTACGCTAATATACTATATGAAGAATCACTTTTATTAATAGCATCAATAAAAAATTTACTTAAAAATATCCCAATGATTGAAATTAAGTTATTCATTAAGGTTTTCTTTGACTCAGATATTTGGTTACTTATTTCTTTTGATAATTGAAATTGTTCTTTTATAATCTCTTTTTTTTCAGTTAAGAATTTTGTAACTTTATCATCAATAAATAAATCATACTCATTTATAATTTCATCGTATAGTCTATCCCAAAACAGCTTATCGTCTAAAATATAATTATCATCATCTAAAGAGCTATATAATAATGACTTTGCTATTCTCAATTTATCAATATATCTGCTCTTTTCTTTATATATAAAGTAAATTAACTTTGAAATTGACGTGTATATTCTTGTGTCTGAAATATTTATATTTTCATAAAGGATTTTATTATAGTTTGGTTTAAAAAAAATAAATGCCTCTCCGGTTTTCTCATCAAAAAAATTACTAAGCAATTTCAAGTGACACAACTTTTGAAGCACTTCAAATTTTTCGTTATTTTCATTATCCAGATTTACTTCAATTAAATTAGGAATATTAGCAATTGTATAATCCATATCCATTTGAGCTTTGATAAAATTTTTTACCTCATCATCAAGAAATTTCTCATTCTCAGTGTTATTAAAATTGAATAATGAAGATTTTAAACTTGTGTTTTCACTTAATTCAATTATTATTTTTGTTGTTAAATTTTTACAATCACTTAACTTTATATTTTGAACCAGTTGTTCCATTAATTCTTCAAAATTTGATTTGAAAACACATTTTATTTTCAATGAATTATTAAAAGGTAATTTATGTGTTTCTGTATATTTCATTTTTATTCTTATGTTATCAAATTCATTATTTTCATTCTGTACTCGCAATAATTCCTTACCCAACTGATCTTCACTAATAATTTTTGAATCAGAAGACATTTTTTCTATAAACAAGCTCATTGATGGTTTTATGGGAAAATTCTTATTTAATAATTCCCTCGACTCTAGAAGTTTTTTTACAGTTATATCACCTTCTAAAATCTCATTTATTATTAAACTACTATCTGAATTTCTTGTCACACTAATACTTTCATTTTTACTACCCTCATTCAAAAATTGAGATACTGAAAAAATATTTTGATCTATGCATTTTCCCCCCATCAAATTCACCTCACTTATTAAAAATTTTACTTACTTTTAACCTGTTTCTTGGGAATAGTAATTACTATATCACGGGTTTTAGACGTATCTACTTTCACTACATGATCATCAATTAAACCTTGCTCTATACTTAAATAGATACTTCTGTTCTCGCTGGAAAGAATATATTTCTTGCCATCTACTGGTTGTGAAATAAAATTAGAATAGGCGCTCGGATTGTTTTGTCTCATTAGTTTAAAAGTTTCTTCAGATAGAGAATTAATGTCATGACCTTCATTTTCTAGCTTTTCAGTATTTAATAATGGGAAAATTTCTGTGAAAATATTCTGTACAGACGTACTTTTCCTTTGCGACATTATAACTCCAATTCTTTTTTCTACTTTTTCATAATCTTCTTGCCCATCAGTATATCTTCTTGCTGTATGCTTTACAAATCGTTGAGCTAATCTTGACATAACTTCATCATCTGCTACTAATACACTATTCATCAAATTAATAAAGTAATTAGAAATTGTTTTATCTTGTTTGTCCAGTATTTTCAAATGAAAATTACTATCCAAATTGTTCACTTCATAATTTTCTAAAAATGATTTATAAATAAATGCACATTTTTGTAAGTGATTTCCTAAATCAGGCAACATGTTTTGATGTATAACAAAATCGTTATTGTTTACTTCAATACCATCATTTGTTTCCATTTTCATAATTGCTAATATTTCTTCGACTTCATCAGGTTCTGCATCTAGAAATCCTAGTTCTTTTTTTTTGAACTCGTAATTTAATATTACAAGTATAAACTTATTCTTAACCGAAAAATGCATATTAGATTTTAAAATATTGGCAATATTACGAGAGTTTTCTTCAAATTGTTCTTCGAAAAAACAACTACCGCAATATCTATAAATATCACTTTTTGAGTTGCGAAACCTTGCTACCTTTGAATTAATGTGTTCGACAGAATTAATAATATGTCCTCTAAAAAAATTATGTACCCCGTTTTTAAAATCTTTTAACAAAGCACTCTCTGTTTCTATTACTTCTAAATCTGGATCAATTTCAAAAATTTTTAAATATTTAATCAAAATAATTCCTCCTCATTTATATCTGCTAAACTAATTAAACCAAAAGAAAGCCCTAAAAACAACAGCTTTCGGGCTTCATAGCAGATATAATCATTGAGGATTATTAAATAACTATAACATATAGGGAACGTAAGTTCAATATAAAACGTTTATGATATTAAAACGATATTTTATGATTTACATACCATTGAATTTGTAACAAAACTGTTATATAAAATCCTATGTACAGCTCCCCCTTGTTGAGGAGCAATTTTTATCGCTTATGAATCGTCAAAACGTACTCTGGAAAACGAATGTCGACTGTTTGTCCATTGATCGTATTTCCGTTAGGATCATTCGTTCGTCGTAACATCGGAAAAACTCTTTTCCCTGCAAATTTACGAATATCCATTGTGCCATCCAAACCAAATCGTAGACCACTAGATAATCCATATGCTGCATTCACATCATCTCTGATAATGCCCGCTGACCGACAACGACCAATTTCGACATTCGGATTGTCTGCATCCATCCAGAAGACATATCCTTGATTTAAATGAGCTGCACCGTTGATTGGCACTAACCAAGCACCAATTCGAAAAATACCAAGAGATAGCTCATTAAACACTTCTAGCTTACCTACATAATTACCAACGGTTTTTGGTGGGCTTGCTAAAATAATTTGATCATGTGTCTGTGGCGTCGCTTGAATACTACCACTTCCGCTTGTGTTGTAGCCAAGCACATTCATCACCGCACGGATTGCCTGATCCATATTCTGATCTAATCGTCGCATGTCATTTGCATTATCGATAAAGCACCATTCGATCAATAATACATTGACGCCCGGATTAGTGTTACGGTGTACGAAGAACGTTGTGGTAGGCTTTGCTCCACGATTCGGAATTCCCAACGTATCCGCAATCACTTTTGATACAGCTGCCGCTAAAATACGCATCTGTTCGTTACCAGCCCAATAAAAAACCTCAACACCAGTTGCCTGACCATTAAAGGCATTCAAGTGACTCGTGATTGCTACGCCTGATCCCGCCGCATTCATAACCGTGACTTGGTTCTGCAAGTTTTGGTTAACAGTTGCGCCAACGTTATCTGTAGAATCGCGCACACTTGCAATTGCTTGCATCTTTTGGGTGATTGTTCGTACAACATCTGCTTCACGTCGCCCGTTTCCTACTGCACCTGGATCCATCCAGTTGGAGCCATTTTTTCTTCCTCCGTGTCCGGCACCGTTTGATCTGATCGTCATTTTACTTCACCTCTTCCTACGTAATACCAGTCCAGCATCTGTTGATCCGGATCATCTGTTTTGGGTCGTTGCTTCTGCTCAAAATCAAATGCTTCCATTTTGCCAGTTTCTGTAAATTCAGCTGCCACGGTCACGGTCGTTCCTTCGATATTGTTAAGAGTGTGTGCGGCATCCTCGATCGTGTTCTCGTCATTTTGAAACTCCGGTTTGACTACTTTGTTGTAGTCTTCTAAAAATTTTTCTTTGTTTCTCATCGTATTTACCTCCTAAATATTTAATAGAAAAAGATCAGCCTTTCGACTGATCCTGTTCTTTATAAATTAAGTTTTCTGTACCTTCTTGGCCATCACCATAATCCGGTGGATCAACGTCTGGTTTAACCATGCTGTTTCCTAAATCAAATAATCCGCCAGCGGCTAATCCTGATACAGCCCCAGCCCATGCGTAGATTGCTAAATCTTGTGGTGCTAGGGTCATTGCATAAAGCACCCCTAACAAAATACCCGCAATCACATTGATCACGGGTAAGAGTTTGTACTCCTTCATTTGTGTTTTAATTAACCCTGTGACACCAACGACTAGTGGTGTAATAATACTTGAAGCAGCTAAGATTTCTGTCATGTTATTTTCTCCCCTTTCCAATTTGCTTAAAAATAGATCTGATTTGTTCTTCAATAATTGAAAGCCGATTGCCATAGTCAATCTGACTTTTTTCTACGCGGATGATCGTCTTTTCTAACTTTCCTAACGTGTGATCAAGTTTCGTGAACATCGCATAAAATTTCGCCACACCCACCATTAATGATCCACCGAGTGTAAGAATCGCGATCCACTCCCCGATTGTAATTCCCTCCATAAGTAACCTCCTTTATATCAAACTTCTCGAATTTCCCGTAAAACAGCCTTTAATCCTTCAGAACTCACATTCCCACCATGTCCCCAAATTGAATTAGAAGAATAATCCACTTGAATTCTCTTATTGATCCAGTTACTACTAGAATTTAATACTTGACTCACATGTAAACCTGCTCGTTTAGGTAAAAATTGTGTCGTAAAATCATAATTCCATGCTGAACCGTTAGCGTAAGGTGCCCAGATCAGTAATAGTCCTGAATTAAGATCCTCGAATTTTTTAGAAAGTCTTATGATGTGACTCGTATTCATAGTCAATATTCCTGTCCAAAGGGGAAGACTTTCAATGAGCGAATCATTATAATTTGTTGTGTTCTTTGTAATAATGGCAGTAGTTCCTGAAGTTGTATAACTACACAACGGGAATGTAACTACCCTATCCCCTGCTAAAGTATTTCCATTAATTAAATGGTTAACTGCCTCTAAACGAACCTGATTATTTGTCCAAGAGTAATTCTCACTATCTGCTGGAAAATCATCAGTTGGAATTACCGATTCATTTAAATCAATCGTTAAACAAACATACCCACTTGAATTTGCTGGAAGAGTAATACTTTGTGCTTCTTTCACATATACCATTCTACCTTGTATAATCGCACTACCACTGGCAACTCTTACATCCAAACCACTGGAAGATAATTCTAATCCTTGTTCATAACCAGAAATCACATAACTTCTTTTTCTTGCTAAAGCATGGTACATTTTCGCATCATTTTCAGCACTGATTTTTATATTGTCAAATTGATATCCATCTACATTTCCAGCCATCAGTCCACCTCTTTAAATGTCAGTTCAGGTAATCCCATCTCAACCAAAACTTCTTTTACTTGTTCACGTATGATCTTTGGAACATCTTCAATTTTTTTCTTTTCTTTTATGATTAACGTTGCATATACAATGACCATTGTCTTATACTCCTTTTTTAAAATAAAAAAGACAATCCTACATCTCAGCCTGTTGAGATAAGATCGCTTTGACTTCTTTCTGGATTTTTTTAGGTACATCTTCAATTTTTTTTAACCCCTTGTTAATTAATTCAATATATATTTTTATCAAGTTATCCTCCTCCTAGAATCAATTCATATACTTCTGTTAAAGCTAACTGAGTTTCTGTTAGTTGCTCTTCTTGTCTTTTTACATTTTTTTCTAAATGTTTATAAAGTACTTGAAGATTATCAACCTGCTCACTAAGCACACTATTCTCTAACTCTTGCCAGCGATTTTCTGTTGGAACAAAAAACTGGTTGGCTATTTCAATTTCCTCTATCGGTGGAACATCAGTAAAAGGGACCTGAATTGGGAAATCATCTGAGACTTCTAGCTCTTTTCCACCAGTACGTCCATACTGCCAAATTTTTTTCATTTCATACCTCCTCAACCTTACTATTGTTTGTGGGTGCAGGTGCAAAAACTAATGCATGACCTCGAACTGCTAGTCTCTTCACTAATGTTGTTGGCGAATCAATAAAACGGACAATCGGTTTACGAGCATCATCAAAATTGTTTGATACAGTAATATGATAAGAACCAAATCCGCCGTCTGTGTAGTCTGGTAAACAGGAGCCACCAATCCAAATGTATCCGCCAAAAATATTCGGAACATCAGGATAAGTGAAGCCCGGATGACCATCATTTCCAACGCGAATTGTACTTCCTCTTGCCCAACCAATTGAATTCGAAAATTCTAATGTCTCCCACGCAAGCCACACACAGCCACCTAAATACACCGCACCATGATTTTTATATTTATCAGTCGCTACTGCTTTCGCGTACTCAACACCTATATTTACACCATTAGACTGTAAACCGCTTAAAAAGTTTTTAAATCCTGGGACCTGCTGTGGCTCATTTAGACTAACTGTTTGTAAGATTTTAGAATCCAAGTACTCTTCGGTGATATCCCAGCTATAATCATTTGGGTTACTACTATCTTTCAAACCTTCGCCAAAATATTTATATTCCAAAATATTCGGAGTGGCTATATCACCTTTTTCTATTTTTAATGATTCAATCGTTACTTGCCCCATTGTTGCTTGAGGGAATTGGTAAATTTGTAATGTGCTAGGAGAAACACTCCCATTCAAATTTACTTCTGAAGGAGTGAATGTCAGTCGCCAAGTATCTGCTAAACCTTCTACTATTTCCATGTCCCCAATATTAGAGGTACTATTCGGACCAGTCGTGTATACCCTAAATGATTGTGTACCTAGCTTGGTTCCTTTCAAAGTTAATGTATACGTTTGATTAGCAATAAATGGTTCAATCATTTCAGCAGAATATACTAAATATTGTCGACTACTTATCGGGAAAGCTTGTTCTTTATTTGCTAGATTTTCGTTCAATGGAACCTTGGAAATGTGATACGGTTCAACAAGTAGATTGGGTTGATAAGGCGTAGCAACCGATCCTTCTTCTATCTTTATGTTTCGAAGAGAGATTTTACCCTTAATTCGACTTGATGCTGTAACATCTTGTAAGACTACATACCACTGTTGAGGCAGTGTAGTCGCATAAGTGGCTATTTGCGTACCACTAATCGTGTGCCAGATATTAGTAGCTGTCGGGAGAGGTCTAACTGTAGATAACATAATATTTCCACCTGGTACGTAGGTATTAGTTAATCGAATATTAGAGGCATCTCCCTCTAAACCTTCATGTAACATAATCTCAGCGCTAATTGTGTATCTCTTTCCGTTTTTAAGAGCGGGTAAACGCATGCTTGTATTAAATTTAGTTAGTTGTGCAGATCCATCTAACGTGAAAATGATCTCGCCATCTGGTCCATCTTCAACCGTAGCTCCATTTCCCGATGTAAAATGAGCAGCTGTAATCTTTGGTAGCAAATTGGCATTCCCTGAGTAGTCGTAATTACCGAAATCAATACTGTTTGAGTACATCCGTTTTAGATTACCTAGCTCGTTGATTTGTTTGCTTGTCTCGTTGACTTTTTCATTTAAATTTAAAACTTGTTCGTTTAACTCTTTAACTACGTTCTCAATACCCTTATACTCTTGTTCCTTTTCTTCAATAAATAATCGGAAACGATTATCAAAATCCTTTAGTTTTTCATCTAGCAAAGACACATAAAGCGTTGCTTGACCTTGACTGATATCGGCATCATTTTCAACTTTTATTCGAAAGCTCTGTGTTGCATAACATTCTCCGTTTTCTCTCGTCACACGAAAGAACGCTTCCTTGAACTCACCTTGGACACTAAAATTTTCACGACTAAATTTATAGCTGATTTCACCTTCAGTAGGATCTAAAATTGTGGGCACGCCAGTTGTGAATGTGCCATTTGCATTTGTTCCATAAAAAACTATTGTACATCCATTGAGATTTATTGTTGATCCGTCTGGATCTAATAATTTAAAGGGATAATTTATAAATCGATTATCCCCAACTCGACCAATAATGGACTTTGAGAGCTTTCGTCCGTTACCGCCTAATTTAAGTTCAATAGGCTCCATTACTCCACTACCTTTCTTTTATTCATCAAAATATTCACTTAATCGACTTCGAATATTACCAAATGTTAATTGCATCTTGTTCTCAGTACTATTTACTCGCCAAGCAGTTAGAACTGATTGATAAATTGTATTTTTTATTCTTACATTCGCTAATAATCCAGTTTCAATTTCTTCAACATCAATATTTTTTGCTTGAAATATAACTTTACAATTGATTTCATGTGAATAAGCATTTCCTTTTAGTTCACTATTTGCAACTTCTAAATATGTGGGTTTATCTTCTAAATCCTGATCATATATATATACCGTATTAACAGTAGGTCTAATAATTTTATTGCTGTTTGGATTGTTAGTGACATTATTATCATTTTCTAAATAGTAGGTAGCTAAGATAATTGGATGGTCCATACTGTTAGTTGCTTTATCAACAATTAACAATGCATTCTCATTACCAACTCCTGGCTTTTTTACCCAATAATCCCAGTCACTAAATTCTGAAGAATTATCCATTATTTGAATACTTTTTTCTATTCTTTTTATACCAGTCTGTATTCTGCCTCCTGAGATTGCTTTAACATACCACTTTACGTTGTATTTCCTAAATCCATTAATCAAATAGCTATTAATCCTTCGAGAATTTAATTCAATTGCTTGATAACTATGAGCTGTATCACTTTCAACATCAATACTTAATGTTCCATTTAAATTCTTTGTACGGTCATTTAAAAGGTAGTTAGTGATGATTGATTTAGCATGAGATTCAAAGCTATTCCCACTTGTTCTATAAGTAGGGAAATAACTATCTCCAAGGCCCATCAACCCACGACAACGGATTGTTTTATTATCTTGAGAGTCGACTATCCCAAAATAAGCGTATTTTCCACTAGGTATATACTTTGCTCTTAGCCAATCACCTTTTTCAATTTTTATATCTTCTGTTAAGGTGAACTCACTGGTCAGTTCACGATTAACTTCATCAATACCAAAGTCGAACTCTCCACATATATATTCTTTAGGATAGGGAGTTAGATCCCAACGAAATAAATGAACAGATATAATCATTAAAACAGATCAGCCTCCTCATAAATCGTTATTTCTACTTCTGCAGTACCGATATGAAATACTATTATTGATTCTCCGACAGGCGCATGAACAAACCCGTTTTTAGTTATATCTTGTTGTTGATAGACCGAAGACTGTAATCCATTCTGATCTATTAATATAGCAGTCCTTTCTTGAAATAAACTAGAAACAACCAACTGCTGTTCTTCTTGTAAAGTTAGAAAATAACCATCTGAGCTAATTAATTTTGAACCTTGGAATATTTCCCAACGAGGGTTTACACAATAACCAGTTATTTTTATTCTTAGCGGAGTCAGATGATTTTTTTCAGCAGATAAATAGAGGGAACGATTATTAATTCGATAGTTCCCTTTTTTCTCATGTGCATTTTGAGTATAGACATACGGCCGGACATAATTATAGACTTTTCCATGGGCATTAACATTTATATTTTTTTGATGAATTTTTGCATACTTCACTGTATACCAAGGCGATAATCGGTCAATTATAATTGATTCTTTTAAAAATCCGCCTTGTTGTATAGAAGATTTCGATAACATAGAAACTGTAATCAGTGCTCTTTTTTGGCCTGCGTCAGTAGTATAAATTAAATAAAGTGGACTAAAGGATAAAAATTCTACAAAAGAATAATATACTTGATAGGCATTTTCATTTTTACGACGTCCAAAATGAAAATAAGCTTCAAACTGATGTTGTTTCAATACGTGCTTTTCAATTCTAGAATGCCCATTTTCGCTCAAATAATCAGTTTCAAAACCTATTCCTAAACCATTTACATTAGAAGCCCTTAAAGAGTGCGTATTATCTATGAGCCAGGTATCACCATGACTGTTTTCAATTGATAGATGTTGCACTAAAATCCTCCTCTCGCCATCGTCTTACCGATTATTTTTGTCAGTCCATTAGTGTCTTCAATCATTACTATCTGTTCTTTATTTGCCAAATCTGTTAAAGCTTGTGCAATTTTGGAGGTGTATGGGGATTGCGTACTGTATGATTGATTAATAATTTGTGTACCTCTAGCTTCCATACCCATACTTGAAGCGCCTAAAGCTATTTCTGGGGTAGTGATCCTCAGTATTCCTTTTGATAAATTATCTATCGATTGATATGCTACATCTGCATACTTATCAATTCCCACAGCTACACCTTCTGGTATCCATCGACCAACTTCTGATGCCATCACTCTAGATGGACTGTTAATATCTAATGCTTGTTTCATTGTATTAGCAACCTGATTGGCAATTCTATTTGCGGTTGCCAATACAGATGCTGTACCGGCATTTAATCCAGCATTCAATCCAGCCATAGCATCTCGACCCACTCCATTTAGCTGGTTAGGTAATCCTGAAAAAGCAGATACAACCGCCGAGCTAGTTCTTGATGCAGTTGAAACAGGCTGACTTGCAGATGAATTCATTCCACTATTTAATGAACTAATTGCGTTGCGACCTGCCATTTGCATCTGATTTGGCAACTGATTGAAGGATTGTACAATCCTATTTGATATATTTCTGGAAGTTGCGACAACCCTGCTCGACTCTGCCATCATTCCAGAATTCAATCGACTCATAATATCTCGACCGATCGATTGAAATTCACTTGGCGTATTAGTAAAGGTCCGTATCAAGTTGCTATTCAAAGCTTTCACAGTAGCTAATTGTACTTGCGATCCACTTTGGAAACTCATATTCATAGAATTCATACTATTGGAAGCTACCATAGGAAGCGCACTCAACGCGTTAGCTACATTAGGAACAACTTGATTAAAACTTACTGTCATATTTTTGATACCAATGTCAGTTTGTTTTACCATTTGGTCAACCAACTTATTTACTTCCGCAACAACCACTGGACTAGTGGCTGCGATTCCCGTTGCAAGACCTTCTCCCACTGCTTGTCCGTACTCAGCATAGTTACCTTGGTTCATATGGCTAGATAGTTCATTATTTGGAGTGTCTGCGACAGCTTTAGCACTTTGTTGCACAGCTTCTTGACTGCTATCAATCCCTTGTGCTACACCTCGACCTACCTCTGTTCCACTTTCCTTAGTTTTTTCTGTAGTCATCTCAGCTTGAATAGTATTTTCTGGTATCATTCCTATAGCTTTGGCTGCTAACTCAACATCGGCATTAGATTGATTAATTCCTTCACTTAATCCTTTACCTGTTTCTTGACCAGTCGGAATATAACGATTTGCTTGTATGGTTTCCTGAAACATTGTTTCTGGAGTTTGTGCTACTTCTTTAGAAGCTTCTTCTACTGAAGTAATATTATCTAAAATTCCTTGCCCCAATTTTGTTGGTGGTGCTGCACCCATTGAGGCGTAGTCTGTTTGTTCTAGTTGAGGGCCCATAACTCTCTCTGGCGTTTGAGCAACTTCCTTTGCTGCTTCCTCTACTTTGGCGGTTGCCTCTACCATCCCATCCCCAATTTCTTCGACAGGTTGACGTCCCCACTGTGCAAAGTCTCGCCCCTCTGTTCCTCTCCGTAAAGATGCCTCACTTTTTTCTGGAATTAATCCAAATTTTTCAGCAACAGTTTCCGTTTCTTCACCAACGATATTCCCTATACTCGCCATCGCTTGCTTCATCGTTGCATCCGCAGTCCCATTTAAATCACTAATGTGCTGTTGTGCTGTTTCTGGTAATTTACCTAATTCAAGATCTAAATTTTCAACAAACCACGCCGATTGTTCAGCTGACATTTTTGGTAGGTCCTCCATATGAAGACCCATTTGTTCCAGCAGGCTTTTTGTATGTTCTCCACCTAACTCCGCTAATGAACCAAGATTCAGCCCCATCTCATCCACCATTTGCTGTGTTTGAAGCGCACCCGCCGGGCCTAGTTTTTCAAGTTGCATAATAATGCCATCATCTACACCGGCCTTCGCCAAAATGGCAACATTGGTCGACCACGTTCTCATAGCTTCAGCATTTTTTTGTAGATTTTCCTTCATTTGATCTAAGCTGATTGCTTCTTGTTGTTCAATCTGCTTAAAAGCATTCCCTGATTCTTCTACCAGCTTTTTGTACATGCTATTCATTGATTCCAAGGCAGCTTGTTGTGCATCAGATAGAACATTCCATGAAGTAATCATCTGAGAATTAGCTTCTGAGACGGTCTCTGCGACTGCTCGTCTTTTCTCTTGCTCCTCCGTGTACAATTGATTTCGTTCGGATTGATTTTCAACAAGTAAACCTTGAAGTTCATCTTCCTTCTGGGACAGTCCTTCCAGTGATTCTTTGACTTTTTTCTTTCCATCCACGCCAGATTCTGAGGCTTCTTGCTCCAATCTCATACGTTCTTTGGCTACTTCAGTTAATGAGGATTCAATGTCTGCAGCTTCTTGATTCAACGTCTTTTGTCGTTCGGTTAGCCGATTGACTTCTTCCATTCCTTTAGAAGCTTCAATCCGTTTGTTTATTTCTTCTGTGCTTGCATTAAGCAAGCCTGTTTCTTCGTCGTAAGAGAGATTTAGACCAGTCACTGAATTATTCAGTTCATCAACTGTATCAGCCATCAATTTTTTATCCGCAGCCGATTTATCTTCAATTGCTGAAAGCCTTTGTAATTCAGCTGCTAGATCCTTGTTTCTTTCTGTATTCGACTCGATCACTTTAGCTTGTGACTCAAATTCTTTTGCACTGGACTGGGTTGACTTTCCGACATTATCTAGATCGTCTTTTAATCCATCTAATTCACTAGCTAATTCTTTGGTCTTTTTACGTGTATCTAAAAAATTTTTTCCCATTATGGCTGCAGCTACACCAGCTGCTCCTAAAACAGCTGCTGTACCCGCGACTACTGGATTCAATAGAATGCTAGCTGCTGCCAGTGCCTTCTTCGCTGCTGCAGAAGCACCAGCAGCAATCGCATAGGTTTTTTGGGCGGCTGCTGCACCTTTTAGTGAAGCTGCATTGGAAATGTTTGCTGCAACAACCGCTTTAGTGGTGGTGGCGTTCTGTAAGTTGAGACTGATTCCTAGTTTTGTAGCAACTGCATCAACTTTTTTAGCCATCGTCGCACCAGAAGTTGCACCGGTCAGGTATTTCAACATCTGAACATAAGATGCTGTAGCAACTGCTGCTTTCTGTACAATAAGTAGTCCACCAAATGCAGTTCCTAATCCGATAATCACGGGTGAAGCTGTCACAGCTGCGTCCTTCACAGCAATAACCCCACCGGTCATCGTATCAACAGCCGAAACAACAGGAGGGATTACACCAGCAATCCCATTTAGCGCACCTTCAAATGTTTTACCAAATCCTTGGATGTTTTCTTTCATCGAGCCAAAACGTGTTTCTGAGAATGCCTCGTCCATAGATGCGATAATATTTGCTGTTCCTCGGCTTGTTGCAGTAGCCATATTGGCAAACGACCCTGCCCAAGTATCCCCAGCTTGTTGAGCCATCCCAGAAACCGATGTGAATTCATTCCCACCATCACGCATCGCCTGTTCAACCGTATCAAAAAACTGATTGGCACTAATTTCACCATCACGCAACGCATCACGAATACTCTGCATACTCATGCCAGTTGCATCTTCATAGATTTTCCAAGGATCAACACCACGACGGACCATTCGATCCATTTGAGCCATATTTACGGTACTGGTGGCTCTCATTTGGATCATGGCATCCATTACGTTATCCATTGTCTCCGCTGCACCGTCACCATACATAGCCACAGCGTCACCCCAGATTTGATAACTTTTTGTCGATTGTTCCAGTGAGCCGTTTTGCATCACTAAACGTTGAACGGTCTGAGCCGCACTATCCAGCATGTAGTTTGTACCAACAACGACATCTCGAACGCCTTCCATCCCTGCAGCCGCTTCTTCTGAACTGCCAGTTAATCGAGTCATCGTATTTTCAAAGTTATTCAAAGTATCAATACGACCAAATGCACCATCTAATGAACCTTTAGCCATCGATAGTGCTGTAGTTGCTCCTTTTGTGATCAACATCGCTGCACTTAGTTTGCCCACAGAGCCTGTTAACAAATTGGCTTTTGGCTCTGGTTGAGAAAAGGAGGTACTCATTTTAGCACCAGACTTTTCTGCTTCATCACCCAATGACGTAAGATCCTTTTTCATCGCATCAACCGCATCACTGACAGTCTTTGCTCCGTCTTTGGAACCAGCTTCTAAACTAGTCGCAATGCTCTTTCCTGCCTTAGTTGCTGATAATTCAACAGGAGGAACCATCTGCGCAGAGGACTTTTCTATAGATCCAAGAGCGCTAGCTGCTTGCTTGGAACCTGCTTCAAACGAATTACCGATGCTTCTACCTGCCTTAGGTGACGTCGCTTCAATACTGGCTAACATGTTACTGCTTGATTTCCCGATACCATCTAAAGCGCTAGTCGCCTCCTTGGCACCAGATTGAAAGGAGCCACCAAGCTCTTTACCAATTTTAGGTGCAGAAGATTCCACAGAAGAAACCAAGCTTGTGACTGATTTAACGACACTGTCATTGGCCTGATTGGCATTTTTGGCACCAGAATCAAAGGATTCACCCATGATACGTCCTGACTTAGCTAGTTCAGTGCTCGTCGTGGCGGTTAGATCCGTCACTCCTTTAGCCACGCTATCTGTTGCGTTATTAGCAGCCTTAGATCCCACTTCGAAGTTTTCGCTTAATGATTTCCCAGCTTTGACAGTAGCCGTATCAGTCGATCTTCCCAAATCAGTCATCGACTGTTCAACTGAATCCACTGCTTGATTAGCAACTTTCGCTCCTGTCTCAGTATTGGCACCCATATTATTACCAATTTTTTTTGTAATATCATCAGCATTTTTTCCTAACTGTCCAAAGTTTTTTTCAATTGAACTTATTACATTAGGAACCTGCTTGGCGTCGACATCAATCAGAATACTTATTTTGCCATCTTTAGTCATTATCTTCCTCCTCTCTATCAGTATTTAAGGCATAGTATCTTTGTAAATCTGTCATATCTTGCTTATATTCTTCTGAATCATTATTTCCTGGTTTCCAAGCTCGAATCTGCATAATTCGTTTAAGTGGGGTGTCTGAAGGCAGATTATGTAAAAGAGCTCTAAATTTGGACCAAGTCAGTATTCCCTGTTTATCAATTAAATCGATGTTATATGCTTGAATAAAAGAAGCGTAAATAGTCTCTGCATCCGCTGATATATCTATTAATTGTTCGTGCTCTTCCACAGAAAGTGGCTCTCCGTAAAAACTATATTTAATGAACGGTGGAACTTCTTTATGAATAAATTGGTCGTAAATAAATATCCATAGACTAAGTGCATCCTCAGATTGATACCAACCTTCTCCAATTAATAAATCTAGACATAGACAAGCTTTCTCATAATCAGTGAATATTGCCTCGTTTAACACATCAAAAGCATCTAATACAATATCAAATGACAAATTAATCAAATACTCACGTTCTTTATAAAAAAAGGAAGTGACTTCTGGGTCATTTAACCTCATGTCACCACCTACTTTTTATTTGCTACTTTTTGCTTTTTCTTTTTCTGAAACTCTTTGGTTAACTTTTTTGCAGCAAGCTCTCTATCCTTTTGTCTTTTCTTTTCTTGTTGTTCGACTTTTTTACCAATAGCTTTGATAGTTGGTTCATAAGCACGTTCAAGTGCATCAAAATCTGGTACACACTCATATAATTTTTTAAATGTTCCTTTACCAAAGAAAAAATCATATTGATATTCAAGAGTCCCTTTAGCATGTTCTATGACTGTTTCAACATTAGTTTCGTGGATAGAATCTTCTTTAAGTTTTTGTTCGTATATTTCGAATTCCTCATAGTTTTCTTCTACAATAATTCGTTTTAAATTTTCCAATGAGCTATCAAACCAGATTTCAACACGCTCACCAGTAATTGGATTTGTAAATCCTACTGGAAAGCCAGAGAGTTCAATATCGATATCAAGTGTTTGTTTCATAATTACCTCCATATAAAAAAGAGAAGGCTATAAAGCCTCCCCCAATATTTTAGTTAGTTCGTCTTTTTTAGCATTTGACGGGTATTCTATATTTTTACTATCAAGTGTTTGTTTTAATTCTGGAATAGTTAGCCCAGTAGCTTTCAGTTCTTCTGGCTCTGGGCTGTCTGCTTTGAATAAGGTTCCCATTTAGGTGTAGTATCATATAGAACAGTAAATTCAATATTACCAAATTCAGTAGCCCCTCCAGTTTTCGTTTGAGGACTTGATAAAGTTGCAATTCCTTCCCTTTTCTTTTTGGGATTATCTCGATCATCTGTTACTCGAAAACCAATTTTCCGATCATCTCCAAATAAACCAATCATTTCATCAATTAATTCGGATGCTTCATCACCCTCAAAGTATTCACCCGTAAAACTATAGCCTAGTCGATGAGAGGTGATCGTTTGCTCTGGTTCTCCTGACCCATCAAAGAAACCGTCTCCATCGTCAACTTCTTCTTGTGAGGCATCAGAGACACTCTTGATTTTTTTTAAACGAACCCAACCATCTTCAGTAATTTTTCCATCTTTCAATTTTTGAATTTCAAATCCAATTAGCGCAATTTTTTTTCGTTTCATAATATTCCTCCTATTTATCAAAATATAATGTTGCTTTGATTGCTAATCGATAATACAGAAATTTTTTGTCGTCATAACCTGTAAAAAAAGGTTCATCTACAATAGTTATTCCAACAAATTGATAACTATTGTTACTAGATGGAATATCTTCTTGTTCTTCTAGTAACTCACCTAGTTCAATCATTATCCGATCTGCATTTTCACATTTTGTTTTATAGACAAATTCATAATTTAGTTCTTTTTGTTTTGATCCATCCATAAAAGTTTCGACCGTTTTACCTCCAGGTAATGCG
This sequence comes from Enterococcus sp. AZ095b, assembly GCF_051714725.1. Classification (NCBI taxonomy): domain Bacteria; kingdom Bacillati; phylum Bacillota; class Bacilli; order Lactobacillales; family Enterococcaceae; genus Enterococcus; species Enterococcus sp. AZ095b. The sequence continues at coordinate 2,372,482 of NZ_JBIOSL010000001.1, forward strand.
GTTAGACGCATCGACTCGTCTTTATCTAAAGAGTGAATACGGACTGGTACTGGTACTTGGTTCGATACTTCTAGCAACTGATCAATAAAATCCATTACCAATTCGCTCCCCTCTTGAATGCTTCTAACCAACTAGACATAAATATAGATTTTGCTTCTTTATCCCAATATGGGCCAGTTCCCGGTGTAGTATAATTAGAAAATATTACCTGTGTTCCAAACTTATTTGTAAACCCTCCGTGATAATGAGCCAAAGCATATCGAGCATTCCAAGTAATCTTTTCTCCATTACTTTCAACAAAAGACATATCTCTCAAGTGTTGGCTCCTCATAGGAACAAATCTTTCATTCATATCTAAATGAGCTTTATTTGCCATTTCGTGCCGTCCATTTTGTATAGATGAATGACTTAATTTTATTTTTGCTCGACTTAAATCAATTCTTACAGATGCTCCCATTAAACCACCTCCAATTCATAAGCGAATGGTTCAGGAGAATCAGCAAGCAACGGAACGATTTTTGTGATTGTGTATTGTTCGCCAAAGATTTCAATTTGATCTGCAACTGAAAACTCCGGTAATGGTCCAGTGTATTTTTTCACCATAGAAATCAATGCATTTGGCGTTTGTACTTTCCCATCAATATCCCTTGGCTCAAATTTGACTGTGTCGTCAAAGCGGACATGCTCAATGGCTAAATCATCCTCAAAAATCGGCTCACCTCGTGGACCCATTCCGTTTTTCTTGCGATAGATCATCGCATGAGGGAAAAAACGTTTAGGTGGCATTCGCATTCTCATCGACTCACCCCACGATATAACAGCCCTGTGCCAGATAACTGCAGCATAGCGTCCCCAGAAAGCAGGGATACTTCGTTTGTCGATGACGAAACACCTTTGCTTTTAGAAACACTCATCCGTCCGATGGACCAACTGTCAGGCTCTTGCATGCCAAACGTGGTAGTGGCATCTACTTCATGCATGTACTCGATTTGATAGGCAATAGCCAACTTAAAGGCATTGCGCCGCATCGGAATATCTGACTCGAGATCATTCCGCTGATAAAAACGTCTCGTTTGGATGTCCAACAATGCACTGGCTTTTCTCAGAAGCTTCCGGAAATCTTTTTCGGTCAGTTCCGTGTCACGATCCACGAGTCGCTTGTACTCTTTAAGAGACAGGTAGCCACATGGCTCGATGCTCTCCTGATCGTCAAAGCTTTCGTTCAACGGCTTACGTCTTATTCGTTCCATGGTTTTTCACCTCCATGAAAAAAGAGAGTGGTTATTCACTCTCTTTTAACAGCTCAATTAATTCTGGTTTCTTGGCAGTAGATGGATACTCAAAGCCAAGACGATCTAACTCAGCTCTAAGCTCATCAACTTTCATGTCATCGATGACAAATGATTTACCTTCTACCCCAGACTTCCCCGGTTCTTCCGGGGTCATGCTTTTGGGTCATCATAAGAGATATAGATTGCTGGACGTGCTTTCTTAAGTACCAAGCAATCGTAATAATCCAACCCTTTGATGGTGTCACGGTAACCGCCACGATCCTGGTCAGCAGGGACCAAATCAATCGTATTGTACTTCTCGATTGGCTTAGCAACGGTAATAGGCGTCATAATGAAATTAATATGCTTGTCTTCATCGACCTGCAACCGATTTTTAGCAACCTTTTGGATGATGATGTTCGTGCCATCAAGCATCTCGACACGACGATCGATACCGTTAAATTGAACAGTGTTGGTGGTAAAAGTTTTAGAAACGCCATCTGCATTCTTCAATGCTTTGTAGGCATCACTAGACATAAATGCCACAAACTGACCAATGACTTCTGTGTCAGTCATGTACGCTTCAGCATCGTCGAAGCTATCTAAAATATTAGATTTAGTGATTGTTTGTTTGACCGTTTTTCCTTTGTAAATCTTATCAGAAGTATCAAATCCAGCTTCAAGCAAACGAGCAACAGCGGTTTGATCTTTCTCAGGAATCGTAACCAATCGAGTGTGCTCTTCAATGACAGCACCTACTTGATAGGCTGCATTTTCCGATTGATCTAAGCGATCCATGTCGTAGCCCATCCAACGTTCCTTTTCCAATTTTAAAGTTGACTTCTCAACTGATATATTGTTCCGTTCATTTTCTTTATTTCGCTTATAATCGGCAGCAGTAAATCCTTGCATTTCATTTACACGAACTTCATGAGTCCCCACAAAATCAGCTTCTGTAATATCTTTTGCGCCTTGTGTCAATACTTCCCATACTTGCGACTCAGCTGCAAATTCCTTGTCGATTTTCGCTAAATCCTTACTGTCTAAAATTACTGGCATTTAAACCACTCTCCTAATTATTTTTTGTTCTTGCAATATTCTCTGCTAGATTATCTTTCCAGCTTTTTTCTTTAGGTGGCTCACCACCACCTGTATTACCAGCAGCCACAAACTGCTTTTTCTTTGGCTGTGGTGCAGGATCGCTTGATTGAAACAAATAGCCTTCATCTTTTTTCAGTGAAGCTACTTTATCATCTAATCCCTTGACTCCTTCGTCAGTCATTTCCAATTCATCTGCCTTCAACAAAGCTTTCACAGCTGTAATGTTCTTAGCTCCAGCTTGTGTTAAAGCTAATTCGATCGCAGCGTTCTTACGATCTGCTAGTCTTTCAGCGGTTACGGTTTCTAACTGATTTTTATAGTCATCAATTTGTTTTTGCAGATCTTCATTTCCACTGTTTGATGCTTTCAACTGCTCAACAAGCGCATTTGCGGCGGTTAAATCTTCGTTTGCAGTTTTTAGCTTTTGAGACTTATCGTTAAAATCAGCTTTAGGCACAGCATTTTTCGGAAATTCTGATTTTATTTCTTTTGTCGCTCCGTCTAGATCAAACTTCCCATCCTCTCCGACGTGTTTTGATAAAATTTCTTTGATCCATTCCATGATTCATTCTCCGTTCCTTTTTATTCTGGTTGGTAGCAGTTTAGAGTGTGAGTTATACCGCTCACTCGGTAGATGAACAGTTTAATGTCATATTCAGGACAAAATAAAAGCCTAGCAAGCTAGACTAAACAAACCAAAATCCTCAAACTTCAAAGCAAGACCAATTTCATAAAATGTTAGTAAGATTTCAGATAAGCTCAATTTGCTTTAATCCTCCACCATACTTTCTCCTTCTATGAATACACTTGCTCTTTCGAATAATCCCGACGTAACAATTGATCATGCTCATTGATAAAAGTACGCAGTGCTGCTTGACGTCGTCTGACCAGTTGTTTGAAGTGCAGAACATCTTCTTTGTTGTCCATTGTCGTTGCTCCGTTCAACTGCCGCTTGGCACGACGAATAGCGACTTCCATGCGTCGTTGCTTGGCAACCAAGTCTGCATTGTCAATCGCTTGCTTTGGATCATACTGCTTCATGTGAATATCAAGATCCGGATCATAGATTTGGATGTACAATCGATGTCGACAATTAATACCTTGGGTTCCGTCAGGCTCACCGTATCCATGATCATAGATCGATGGAATGTGCCGTAATTCTTCCGGCGCATCCTCTTTACGGACAAGCAATACCCATCCACCTTGAATATGGGCACAGTGTGGTCGTGCAGCCACATGGCTACTCATTAAAGCAGTGACGATGCCATGCTCTAAGCCTCGCTTAAGTCGCAGATCTTGATAAACACGGTGAGTGGTTGCTTTTAAAACCATCCGAACGTACCGCTCAAGGCTCCATTCACGCCCTGCCTTGTCGACAAAGGTCGTCATCACCCCTTTTTCCACCATCGCATAGATCGACTCTCTAAGCGCCTGTTGTGGCGTTTTAGTGCCGCCAATGATTTTGGCTACAGTATCGTTTAAAACTTGTTGATACATCTTAGCCAGTGGATTATTCGGATAATTAGTGTCGATCAGCGTTTGATTGACATGATTGTCGAGCTCTCGCCATTGCTGATTGAAATATGACTCCATCACATTGTCGATCTCCGTTCGTGGTGGCGATTCTTTTCCGGTTTGCTTAGCCAAATTCTTGTCGAGATCTGAAACGACCTCAAATCCCATATCCACGATGATTTTACGTAACTGATCATAAGAATAATGACTTGTTTCATTGACCACTTGCTGCAAAGATTGTTGATTCAACAAATTTAATTGCTGCATCTTTTCAAGCTTCCATCGAAGCACATTATCTTCTGTGAGCGGTGTTCTCGTTGGCTTGTTTAACTGGCGGACAAGCATCCTCATGATCTCATCTTCCATCGCCATATAAGCATCTTGAATGTAAGAAGCCTCAATATCTAGCTGGTTGGGTGTAATGGCCATTCAATCACTCCTCGAAGTCTTCGTATCCAGAATCTCGTATTTTACCAGTAGTCTCATCAACTACATCTAATTGCGCTTGTCGGTAAAGATCTTTTGCCTTACTTTCAGGCAACTTCATTATTTTGGCTAAAGTTAACCATCCGGGAATCAGCCCATCATTTTTCAGTTCACGATAATAATCAGATTCTGACTTTTTATCTAAGAATATGCCATCATCAAAGTTCACACCTATCTCTTCACGATTTGGAGATTCACCACTAAATAGTGGTTTCCCATCAACTTCTGTGGCTCGACCTAGCTCACACAGCGCTAGCACAACATCCCGAATGAATTCCTCTAATTCGGTTGTTTGTTGGTTCCTTGACTGATACGTTTGCGAGTTCTCGCTGATTACCTCAGTTGCCGTCTTATTCGTAGTACGTACCCCGGCACCATCGAAAACGAACGTACCAGTCGACAGCCCCACTTCCATTTCTAGAAGTCGCAAGCGATGATTAATTGCTCCGATGTATTGTTCTGTTCGAATATCATGAGTTAAATCAGTAATTTTAAATTCATCAGGGTTCGTACCAGGAACAATGACATAGAAGTCATCATCTTTATCAAAGGTTAATTTCGTTTCGCCTGTTCCCTTGTCAGGAATTCCACTTAGCATAGATTCAGGAAAGGCCGCTCTTCTCTTTCCCACGTCAATTTCATGATCGAACGCATCAAGTGCTTTATTTAATCGATCAAGTGTTCGTTTACAGTTATCGTACACACCAACACCAAGTGGTGAGTATGGGTTGATATTGTTAAAACCTGCTGTCTTAAAATAAGAGAAGATTGGACGTTCAATTTCTTCACCATGAACAGCCGCCTCAAACTCTTCGTACTGCTTTAATGTGTTTAAAGATACTTGCATCCCCAACACATTAGATTTTTCACTTTCGTATAGTTCCATAGAGACCCAATACTCACCATCGATCCACTCATGGAATTCTAACAAGGTATAATAGAACGTTTTGTTCCCTTGGGTTTTGATCGTTTTAAATGCCATTGCACACTGACTGATCTTATTTGTACTGCTTTCCAATGGAAAGAAGGCATCCGGGAGCGCCCATGAAAATTCCACTTGTCCTGATTGATCATTGAAATAAGGTCGCACAACTAAGCCACCAAGAGCCATTGCTGGCTCAAGATACTTACTGAGATTACGCTTGAAGTCATTATGTTGAAACACAGACTCTATCCAAGTGCTGGCTTCATCATATTTTTTTGATTTATCGTCTTTTCCGATCGTGATTTCTGCCTGTTCATTGAACATTACCTTCGCATACTCAGAAGCAACCTTGCGGGCCATATTGATATTCGCCTTTGCTCTCTGATCAGAATTACAATGCGTGTACCCTTGGTAATAAAGCAAGCTGTTTTGAATACGATCATATTCTTCACGACTCATTTGAATCTTTGGATGATCTAAAATACTTTGTAGCTCTTTTTTCGCTCCTATCGCAACCGCCCCCTTTCCAAAAACTCTTTTTATTGCTTGCCAAAATGACACCTGATCACCTCCTACTAAAGAACATAGCGTTTCGTAAAGTAATTAATCGCATAACGACATTCGTCTAATGCATGGTTGTTTTTATCCACTGGGTAGCCAGAATCATTCCGAACGTACATTCCTAATTCTTTGATGAAATGATAGTGACCATACTTGCCATCATGATCGTAAAGAAAAAAGCGTCCTTTTGAAAAGGCGCTTTGCGTTCGTTCAATCCCTACTTCAATTTTAGTGCCATTGCTGGTTACTTTGTCTTTTGAGTTGTTATCTGCTTTTGTTGTGACGATTCCTAACACACGTAATTCCTCACTCAATGACTTACAGGCTGGATCGACAAAGAATTTTGAAGGTTTAGGCAGCCATGACCACTCTTTATAACACCATTCTTTAAACTGCTTAATTTCCTTGGCATACTCACTCATCGCTTTCGTGACACCCGTGTCGGCACCACTATGGTAGAAGTTAGCCATTCGATAGAGATAATACTTTCCGTCTTTCCATGTAACGAGATTTAAGGAACAGGTAGTTGCATCACTTTGTCCGCCGTCTGCACTAAAGAATGCTTCTACAGGCTTGCCGATGATTTCCTTCGACAGATGAGTATCTTCGTTAAACATTGAATAGATCACACCTTCAGGCATCACACGGTCACCTAGCCAATCTCGTTTGTAAAGATACTCGGAGACTTTACATTCCGCTTCCCATTCTTTTAAAGCTTGTTTCGTTAAAATAGGATTATCTTGTGGTCGCCAATGACGAAACTTAAAAGACCCAGTTTCTATAAAGGGTTTAAGCGTTTCTAGGTTCGGATGATTTGGTGCTGGTGGATTCTGTTCAGCGAGGTGATAACGAAAGCTAGAAGCTTTAGTCCGACGAAAAGCCTCTTCTATGACAGCTTTGTTAAGCAGGTTGAATTCTAAAAAAGTGACCGTTCCAAATGACATCCCAGTGATGGCGCCAACAGCGTTCACCTTACCTCCGCCTTTATAATAGATCCTCTTTTCTCCTGAAGGAAGATTTATCCATAGGTGATCTCCGTGCTCATCATGTCTTATTTCAGCGCAGCTGGCAAAGATATGTTCGAGTCCAAATCCTTCGCAATCCATAAACATTCGATAAGCTTGTTCTTGGTTATAAGCGAGTACAAGATGATTGGTATCAGGATGGCCAGCGTAGATCAGCGCCATCTTTTGTGCATCTGACATCGTTTTTCCCGAACGAATCGTTCCCTCGTTCAATTCCATCCGAATTCCCTTGAGCGATTGGAAAATATTCTCTTGTTGCTTAGTCGATAGTCTCAACCGGCTCATCTGCATCACTCTCCTCATCTTTCTTTATTGGGCCAATAAGCGATTGACCGATATCGATAAGGCCCTGTACTTTATTTTGCTCACCTTGTTTCAGAATAAGTTTAGAGACTTTATGTTCGAGAATATCCGCTTCAAAGGCTAGCTTCCGTTTCTGCTCTTCCATTAATACAACTCTTCCTCCTAATAGAGATAATTCATTTAGTTGTTTAATCGATTTTGTCAACTGGTTACTAATCCGAGTTAGCGAATCTTCAATTGAAAGAATATCATCAATTTTACGGTATACTTTTCTACTTACTTGGATATCTTGCATTGCTTCACGTTTGATTTCTAGCTTTTTGCCATCTTTTTCTATGGGAGTTTTTATTTTTCTTAGCTGTTGTAGTCGCTCAACTTCTTCCTCATTTAGCCCTTCTTCGGCTTTTTTGATTCTTTTCATCATTCGTAGCTGCCGAATCTTCAGTAACCGTATTTCTTCAGACAAAACAAAAGAAGGATCATCATCTAAACTTGAATAGATGTCCTTCTCATCATCACTTAACGTATTAAAAAATATTGTTTCGTACTCGCCAGTTTTCAAAGCGTTCTTATTGCCTACTGGCGGTGATGCTCGGCTATTACCTTTATTTCCCTTTGCATTCTGATTACCAAAAGGAGCGCCTCCTTGATTAGTAACGTTACCTTTCACATTGGTAACATTACCTTTCAATTCAGCGCTCCATTTATCTAGTGATTTCCATTTTCTAACTTGTGAATCTGAAACATTTAATTCTGATGCAATTTCCCTTAATTGCTTTTCTCCGTTGGATTCCAACCAAATTCTTTTGGCTTCATCACGTCTTGGATCACGTTTTCTTGCCATTCAATACACACCACCTCACATTCTGTTTAGGTTGAGTTTTGTTTTTCTAATCTCCTTTTTTTGCTCTATCCCATTCAGTTTTTAGATATTCACGAAAAATATTACGTATACTAGTAATTGAATTATCAATCAAACCTCTCATTTCACTAGCGTAAGTTTTATCAGTTTTTGGCAAATGCAAATTGTAGAAACCTGGTCTCGCTTCTCTTGCCTCTATATCTTTTATAATATCTACAGAATCTGATAACTCTTTCTCAATAGCCTTATGCTCGTCTTTTTTGCTGAAATGAAGTAATATTTTTTCTGCAGTTAAAATAGATTCTTGTATACAAATCATTAATTCCTCTTCTTTTTTTAATTGTTTTATTTTTAACTCCTTTTGTCTATTAATATAAGTTGGTTCTTGATTCATTTTCTTCTCTAAACCACTTAATTCCTCTTCAATATCTTGCATTCTGCTAACCAATATTTTAATATCGAACAGATAAGATAAATATTTACTAACTAAGTTTCGTACCTCGGTTATCCATTCTATTCTTGCTTTTGCTTTTAAATTAGCATCTATTTGTTGCTGAGCAATTTCTTTTTGAATTTTACTATTTTTACTTGAACTTCTATAAGCTAAACATGCAGCTATAAAACTAGCTAAAGTTGCTAAACTTGACCACATAAAATTACCATTATGATCAAATAAGATATTTAAAACCATCTTATGTCCTCCAATATTTTTAGTTTAATTATCCTCTAACTATCAATATCTTTCAACATGAGATCAGCTTCAATTAATATCTTTAAATCGGAAACTTTATCTAACTTGATTTGTCCTGATTGGAGATTTTTCAACCATTTCCCCAAAGCGACACGAATGATCTTTTTATATTCATCAATAGACTCTGCTTTCTCCATCGCTTTTTCAATCTCATAATCTAAATCAAAGTTTTCGTTTTCCATTGTGTAAGCACCCCGCATTTGTTAGAATGCTAAAAGACACAGAACTGTCTAGAAAGCACGCGCGTGTGGTTTCTGTGTCTTCGGGGGCTTACGGTCCTTGTTGAAGTAGTCGAGTGTTAGCGCACTCGGCTTCTTTTTTATTCTGAAACTAAAATTGCTTCGTTGCCTGTTGCTCGTTCCCATCTCTCAATAATTACATCACAAAATAGAGGATCTAATTCGAGAGTATAACAAACACGATCTAACTGGTCACAGGTCATTAATGTGCTACCAGACCCGCCAAACAAATCTAAAACGATATCCTGTCTTTTAGAACTATTTTTTACTGGTATAGCAATTAATGATAGTGGCTTTTGTGTCGGGTGATAATATGCATTCACATCATCTTTGGGAACTCTCCAAATGGTTGCTGGTAAATCTTCTAGTAAGTCGTCTTGCCAAACCGTTGTCTGTTTCCTATCTCCGTACCACGTAGGTGCATATCTTTCCTTATATGCATAAAAAACTGGTTCATGTTGCCAACGATACTGACTCCAACCAAACGTTGCATTGTTTTTAACCCAAATACACTGTGAACGAACTACAATACCTGCAGCATTCATGCTATTTTCAAATTCTCGTTGATAAGAAGATCCATGAAAGACATAAATTGCTGAGTTATCTTCCATAGAATCAGCATAGTTTTGGAATACAGACATTAAAAATTGATCAAACTCTTCATCACTCATATCGTCATTCATAATTTTATCTCGACCAGATTCGTTTAATTCTTTATTATCAGATTTCACCGCTACATTATATGGTGGGTCAGTGACAACTAAATTTGCCTTTTTACCTTGTAGCAATCTTTCGACGTCGCTCGCTTTCGTAGCATCGCCACATAATAAATAATGCTTACCCAGCTTCCATAGTTGACCATATTTAGTTCTAGGATCAGAATGATTTTCTATAAATTCATTCACTTCGAATCCATCTTCTATTACAGGCTTTTCGGTATCTTCTTTATACTCAAACGCAGTAAGTAATTCTTCTACTTCTTCCGATTCAAACCCTGTTAAAACAATGGTTTCATTTTCTAATTCTTTCAACAAAACAGAAAGCTTTTCATCATCCCAACGACCAGTAATCTTATTGAGAGCCACATTAAGAGCTTTTTCCTTATCAAGTGGTAAATCAACGACAGATGCCTCTATCTCTTCGCATAGGCCCAAATCTTTAGCCACAGCAACCCGTTGATGACCGCCTACGAGATTTCCTGTTCGTTTGTTAAAAATAGGTGGATCAACAAAGCCGAATTCCAAAATGGACTGTTTTAACTTCTCGTATTCGGCCATACCAGGTTCTAACTTAATTCTTGGATTATAATCAGCAGGCTTTAAGTCCTGTAACTTCATTACTTCAATTTGCATTTGTATCCCTCGAATTCTTGTTAATATTTTCTTCAATATGTGATTCATTAAAGTAGCCATATCCACAGTATCGAAGATTATATTTGTCAATTTCTTTCGGTGTCGCTTCTCTGCTCATTTCTACAATGGAGTATTTCTTTTTGATCTGAACTGACTGGACGACTCTAACTAGATCACCTTCATTCGGCTGTGGATACCTATTAGATAGTGATACGTACCAGTAGTTTCTCATCACGTGGCCTTCTCTCTATCTGAGATCAAATCATTGTAAAGAGCAGTAGCTCGTTCCTTTCCAACACGTAATCTACGTTGAATAGTTCCAATCGTAAATACTTGACCTTGACCAACTTCTTCAAAGCCCTTCTTTAATTGTTTCATTTCCTCAAAATCTTTATCAGTGTATTATTTCATGAGTTCATTCCTCCTTAAGACAAAATAAAAAAGACCTCTCAACGAACGATCTTATGTAACTACACAGAGAAGTGTGTTTGATTTTCTTATAAATGGGCAATAATGATTTCACTAGACATTAATGCTCGTTTTTTGTAAACTGTTTTTTACTATAGTCATTTGCCTATACTAGCGGAAACTAGTATAGGCTTTTTTGATATAATTTGATTATTGGCCTCTGACGCATCTTGGATTAGCGTGTAATCTTTCTCCAAATTATTTGCCTCGTTTTCATAATTCCCTCCTAAGATATTGGTAGCAAGACTCTGTAACATCCAAGTTTATCTCATACATTCTAAGTGACAGACTTGTGTAAACAGTCCTCCCTAGACAATACACTTTGATCAAATGTTGTAAAAAAATGTAGCTTGTATTGCTTACGAGTCTTTACCTTGTCCCTTCTAATCATTCATCTGATTTAACTTTTTCATGACTTTTTATCCTTTCGCTGTATAATAGAGTAAAAAAGAGAGGTAAGTAAAATGCCTTACTATGTGATCAAAAAGAAAAAGTTAAAAATATCGAATAATCGATTCGTCATTCACGAATGCACTTGCCATCGTATTAAACAAAAAGATGAAATCACTGCTATCGGGTATCATACAGAACATAATGATGCTCTTCTCTCTATTAGCTTAAAAAGACCCTCAGACGAATTTTTATTTTGTAGCTTTTGTTGCAAAACTCGAATTATAAGTAAATAGGCCCTACAATCTGCCAGATTTGATACCGGCAAATTTTTTTCTCAAAACAAAAAGCTATCCTTTATAGGACAGCTTCTCTAATATCTTTTAACTTAACTACAGCTACCTTATTGCTGTCGTCCACTAACTCGACGACTGCTGTTCTTTCTAAAATATTACGAATTTTGATTTTATAAAGTTCTTTTTCTCCGACTACTTTAGCCATGTAGATGCCATCTTTTTTCAATTCACTAGTTTCTAACATAAATCGTTTCACCTCTGAGAACATTTTCCATACAGGATAAACAATTTTTGATAATTAGTAAAGCATGTTCATATTGTAGATACAAACAAATCCAACAACCTTACACAAGCCTGACAACCGCTTCTCTTCCCTACCACAGCCTCAGTTGCTATTGTTATGGGTCAGATACTTATTACACTGACCAGTGTTAAATAAGTCCTCCCAAAGGCACTGGAGTGGGATTGCACTACACACAAGAACCTACTAGGTTCTCACGAGGTTATTCACATTGACCGTTGCGTCTCCTACTTCCGCCACAGCGACATAATAAGAATAGACAGCAACATATGAACTATCCGCAGGAGCTTAACCCCACATCCTTTAGTTTATTTGCTGCTGTCTATCGACGCTTAATTGTGGAACAATAACAAACGATGTTTCTATTATTTTTATTTTGTCGAAATCCTGTTTCCTAATCTATCGACAATATCATATTAACACGCTTTTTCGTCCAAAAACCCTACAATATCCCTACAAAAACCCTACAAAAATTACCGATACTTGATTAATGAACCTTTTTTATATGCTTCGGCAAATTCTATCAATGCATTGGATTTTAGCTTTTCTACGTTTTTCTCTCCATACCCCTGTATTAGTTGACCTATTTCATAATTGGAGTGCTTATTAACATCACAGAAACTATAATAGAGTATTTGACGACTGATAAGACTCAAACTCATCAAGGCTACTAAAATCGCATCTCTTTCTGCTTCTAGGTCCATCATTTGAATAAGCGCATCTTCTGTTTTGTTGCCGTGTTTTGGTGAACTAGGCATGTCAGTTATAATCGGCGACTTAATATCTATCAATGAACGACCTGCCATCCGCTCCAACCGTCGGAAGTTTTTCAACACATCTCTCGCATTACATCTTGTCTGCCTAAAGTCTACATCTCTTAGTAATTGCATTAAGTCAAAGCACTCCTTTTTGTGATATAATAAACTTGTCGGATTTATTAGATCAGTCGGAGCGATCCGGCTTTTTTTATACCTATGATTATGCTAAGCTTTTCAAGTAGCGAGGTTACGCTCGTTACCCATATACATGTTGAGCTGTCTGGCGGAAAACAGATGGCTCACTATTTCAATATTCTGCTAAGGACAGCCAGTGGTCGGCTGTCTTTTTTATATTTTAATGAGAAACTTTACTTATATTTTTATCTTTATAACGAAAAATGCTACTATCTAATGATAATAAACCGTATAGGAGATGGTCGAGTGACTATGTGGAGCATGCTGTTATTTTGGATTCCCGTTTGTATTGGTGTTGTCGCGTTTTGTTACTTTGTCAAACACTCTAGAACAAATAAGCTCCTCATGTTATCTTTTTTACCTATAGTATTTTTTATTGTACAAATTGTTAAACATACCTATATTGAATCGCAAGAAATATTCATTTTTTATGTGGTAGGTTTATTTATCTCTGTGGTCTTTTTCATAATGATACTTTCCTATTTTTATAGAAAATAAATTTTTCTCTTAGAAGTACATTCTTTCGCTGTTTATATAGTCTTCATATCCACTAATCGAGCAACTGCAATATTCGCTTTGCTCTTTGCCAGTCCTCTATAAAATTTGTTACTTTCTCAAATTTCATTGTTGATCCGTCTTTATTCCATATAATTAAGCTTTTAGCGTTTTCCATCTTGACACTCCTATTCCAATTGTTAAAAATTTTTGTGCTACTTGCCTCTAGACAAGTAACTTTTTATTCGTTTGGTTTCTTCATCGAAAAACTTTTGCAACCATTTATTAAGTATTCTTAAATGGAATTTCATTACGAGAAAGGAAACAAAAAAAGAAGTTATTGTAGAGACTAAAATGACTATTATCAATCCCCTCATCCTTCCACCTCTTTCACTGGCACAGCAAATGGCCAGAAGCGTTCGTCATTCCCTTTGATTTCCTTTTCAGTAAAAGTTGGAATATGTGCTTTGTTATTTGTATAATCAGCGTTTCCTTCTTCATCTAAAAAAGTATATTTCCATCCACCTTTATTTTCACTCAATATCACATAATACATCGGCTCTTTCTCGACCTCGTAGCCATCTTTCATGCGAATGAGTGTTTCGATTGGATTTTTTTTCGAATTGGCAAACCATTGATGAAATTCATTACGATATTCTTTGCAAATCTCCATCGCTCTAACACATTCGTAGAATATTGGAATTTCTAAATTATCCTTTGCATCCTCAAACCACTTAGCTACAAACTCAGGCAACACTGGCTTTTGCTGTTCCTCCTTCATAAAAACTAACCAGTGAGTTTGACTCCTTTTATTTCCAAACAAAGGGCTATATGGTTCAACTGCTTTCAACACGTCTTTGAGTTTTACCTGGTTCTCATTCCATTTGAAAATCAATGTTCCACTAGGTTTCAAGACTCGCATACACTCTGACATACCTTGTTTTATATCTTCTGGCCAGTTCTCTTTATCTAACTGTCCGTATTGACCTTTCATAATCGAATTCTGGCCAGCCCATTTTAAATGTGGCGGATCAAATACAACTAAATCGTAAACATTATTTTCAAAAGGCATGTCCCTAAAATCAGCTACAACATCTGGTTTCACATTTATTTTCTTTCCGTGGATCTCGTACTCTTCTTCTCGTATATCCATATACGTTGCAAAACTACAATCTTTATCGAACCAGAACAAACGACTACCACAGCATGCATCTAATATTTTCGGCATTCATTCCACTTCCTTTTAAATGCTTCTCTCTTCTCCGCCTTCTAAATAAATGATCCCAGATTTCTTATTAAGGCTTACGCATCTGATTTCTTGATTAGAACCTCTTTCGTAGTCAGCATCTTGATAACTCTTTTCGTAATAATCCACGGTTGAGACTAAGACTTCCGCTTCTGGGTTAAGTTGTAGAATTGGTATTAATTGTTTTGCTTTCATTTACTGTTCTCCTTCATAAAAACTAACCAATGTGTTTTTGTTCACTTGCTTGAATATATCTGAGTTTCAATCTTATTATTCGTCTCTAAATCTCTAACGTGTTAGCGTTAATTTGTGGGGGATTTAGGGGGTGGCTCATTTGTTTATAACTGCAAAAGTTATCTTTTGGGTGATAGTTATTCTTTTCGTCCTAGTTATTTGTAGATTTGCAAAATGTAATGCTCAATGTTACACAATGTTTCTTTTTGCATGTCCGATTTTTTATTTTATAATTAAAATATTTAACTATGGACTTGATCAATCGTTATCTGTTTTTATTAGATATTTGATTGGCCTATTTCTCGCAGTTGTTACTTTTATCGCATATCTAATCTATCGCTTTAAAAAGTAACAACTAAACCAGTCTTTATGGCTGGTTTCTTAGTCTATTGCTTCAATATTTCACTATTCTCGTACATATTTCCGATGACCCTTACATAAGGCTTTAGCCTAGCTAATAATAAATCTCCGGCACACCATGTTAAGTCGTGTTGATTCCATCCAACTACATAATTGCCTTCGATTTCTATTCCTGCACCACTATCTTCTTTTCTTTGAAATGGATGATTTTCGACCGCTACAATATCCCCAGCAAAAATCTCCACACCGTTCTTATCTTTCAGTCCTGTGGATTGCATGAGTATGGTATCGACTTCAAAGCTGTACCAATCACCTCTACCGTTTTCTATGGATAAATAGCCTATATTATCGCTAAAATCTATTAATTCAACTTCATGCATTGACTTGTTTTTCTTATCCCATGCTCGAAACTTCGGTGTCATTTGCTGTCCTCCATACTCTCAAAAATAACAATAGCCTTTTCTATGCCTTTTCGTTCTTCGCCAGTAGCGCATGCGTATAGATAGCTTCTTAATCGACGAATGGCTGTACTGATCGATATTCGTTTCATTTGCTGTCCCCTTTCTGTAACTTACCATAAATGGAACATCTACGACGAATTGCTTTTACTCTGCGTTCATTTTCGAGCGTAGGTTGTATTTTATATGCTCTTTTTGCACCCTTTAGCTGATTTCGAGCACCTCTTAATGCATCTGAATATAATTCTTTTGGTGCATCCATTTATTGTCCCTCCTACTTATTTTCTGTCATGGTGAAAGGTACAATGCTCTCAGGCATATAGTTGACTTCATATTTGTATTGGTTCACTTCAGCGCCAGCGAGATCTTCTATCACGTACATATTGAACTGCGTCATATTGATTAAATGCTTTTTGTAAACTCCTTCTTCCGTTTCGACTAGTATCTCAAGCTTTTCAGAATTACTAGTGTTTACCGAGATTCTTCCAATAACCTCAAATTCTACTGTGTTAGATAATGTGTTCATAACAGCGACACGACGAATTACATTGAAGTTATCTGCTTCTGGGCTTACGTTATGAGACACTTTCGTAGCTTGACGACATGCCGATAAACTAAAAACCATACCTATAGTCACAATTAACATTATTAGTTTTTTCATTTTTCTTCCTCCAAGTATTTGAATGTTCGTTTCTTAACGTCTGTCGTTTCCCTTTTTGCATACGTATATATCGTGCTTGGCTTCAATCCTAGCTCCCGACCGATATCTTCACATAATCCCTGAACTAAGATTTTTCCATCGTGATATACGGCGATTCTTTTCCTTTTTTGATTTCTTTTTATATACTGATTTTTTTCTTTATCTGGAATATTTTGTTCACGCCACTTGGCCCAAACCGAACCACCAACGCCAAGTGCTTCTTTAATGGCTTTGACAGTGTAACCAGTTTTTCGTAGTCTCTTATAATCTTCATAGGTGAATGTTTCAAAATTCATCTTTTGCAGAGGGTGTGAGTCGTCCATTGTGTCATAATCAATGAAGCCTCGTATCACCTGAACCTTCTTAAGCTCTTCGTCTGTTAGATCCTCAACGGATCGACCTCTCATTATCTGCATCATCTTTTTTCGATATAAACGTTTTTCTTGCTTAGATAAACTCATTTGATCCTCCTTCGATTGTGCATACCTATTCAAACTGTCTGGTGATACGCTCAAGCGCCTTTTTATACTCGATAATACTTTTTATCACGTGACCTTCTCTCAGCACGTAGTCACGCTGTATGGCTCTTAAACACATAGTCAGTGTTTGATAGTAACCAATAAAGGAAGTCGATTCTTCCTGCTCACCTTTAGTATTTTCGGTATATTGGATCTTTTCAGACTCATCACGTACGACACGTGAGAGAACAATATTTTTGCAATCGCTTGTAGTTGCGATCCGATAGTCCTCTATTCGCATATCTAACATTCATTCTGCGCCTCCTTTAATATTTTTAGTACGTGTGCTAGTGCGCTCTCACGTCCCGTATGGAACGCATTGAGCCACTCATCGTCATAAGCTAAACTTCGTCTTAACTCTTCGACACGCATCATTTCAAGTTGTGCAATAAAGTGGTTAACAGTCATCTTCTTTTTCCTCTTGAGCTTTCTGTGCCAAATATGCTTTGAAACGTGCATCGATTTCTGCTTTTTGTTGTGGATCAAGTTCTTTTTCTTCTTGAGGCTTATCAACCCAATCAGGAAGCTTCTCTCGTCTTATATTCTTTTGATAGCCAGATTTAGGTTGCTTATTTTTTTCTTTCTCTGATTTAATTTGAAATTTAAGCTTCTCAAACTGTTCCCGTAGCTTCTTAGCGCTTCTTATATTTCCAAACCAAAACTCATTTGTTGGCAACCAGTCGATCACATACTCAATAGCTTCGATACTTAATTTGTCTTGTTTTTCCATTAGCCTAATTATGTCAGCCCATTTGCTTATATCGACTTTATCCATTTCCTTCGGGAAATCATTGGTCAAATTATTTTGTAACTTTTGAGAAAGACGTAAGTGTTCGTCAGAATACTTACAAGGTGTTACATCTTTTATCTTTTTACTATCCTTACCTAACCTAACCTTACCTAACCTAACCTGTGTCTCCAAACTGTATCCATCGTGTATACATGATGGATACACATCTTCGGAAGGTTGTTCCGTAGAGGTTTCAGAAGGTTCTGATAAGTTTTCAACAAAGGTATAAGCATTCGTTTCTTTGACAGCTATCTGGGCTTTTTCATCTTGATATAAAGTAGGCTTATATCTGTCTTTTTGAATATAGTTGTGTATTTTCCAATGCTTAATTACGATCACGCCACTCTCGAAAACTAAGATGAATCTTTTTGCCATAAGCAGTTTTAAATCATCATCGCCACAACCAACCATACGTTGAATTTTTTTAGGATTATTGATAAATCCGTCGTCATCTGCACGCATTGATAGATGAAAATATAATGCCTGTGTTGATAAAGGCATATCTAGAAATGCATCAGAATCAATAATCGTCTTTGCGAACATTCTTCTTTCAGCCATTCTTATCCCCCTATTGATGCAAAAGGGACACTCCAAAAATAATCTTCATATTCTTTACCAAGATCTTTAGTTATTTCCCCTTTGATAATTTCAATTTCTTGTGTAAACTCCATGCCTCTTTCAAATGCAAAGATTTTAATATCTAATTGATGTTTCTTAGACATTTCTAAAAAGCCACTAGGCTCAACTGACCAAGCTTGCTTGAAGCCGGTAATTTCAACATTTCCAATCTCATTTTCCAAATAAAATTGTATTTCTGTAGATTCTATAAAAGCTCTTCGAGTATTCTTAATATAAAAACCGTCCTTGCAACTCATCGAAAATTCCCATTCATCCCTTTTGATCGAAACTTCATGTTGCCCTTGTTTTAAAATCGCATTTCCTTCTTCATTTTTTTCGAAAATCGGATATACATTTCCTGTCACATATTCTTTTAAACAGTTGATCACATTCTCTTGAGTTCCTCTGATTTTTAGTGTACCTTCAGCCCAGTTTGGCATGTGCCTAGCCTCCAATTTTTAGTCGTTTAATCGTTTCTTCGTTCAATTTAATACCGATGACTTGATACTTGTTCTTAAAATTAGTTACACCGATTTGATGTTTTTCTGTGTGGTGTATTCTGCAAAGTCCTGCGTAAGTGTATTCTGAATGATCAATTTTCTTACGTTTCCGTCTACCCAACGCTTTATCGAAGTGATCAATATCCGCTCCTGTTCTTCCACAGATACAACAGACTCTTTTGGTAATACATTTGTAGAAGTAGTATTCTTGATTCGCTGGTAAAATCTCATAACCTTCTTTGAATGGAATATGATGTTCAAAGATGAAATCTAAGATGATATTTGCTAGGATGTTTGCGTCACTTACGGTTGTATCCGATTCGTCCTTGAGGCTTATTTTTCGCCCTGTGACACCTTCAAAACGAGAGTAGAAGAATTCCTTCCAGAAATCTGTTGGCGTGCCTGTATCAATGAAGATATCGCCTATGAGCGCATAGATGAAGTTTCTTTGCTGGGCTGTGAAGCGACGTGGATCGATGAAACGTACTTCAATGATCCGATCACCTTCATAGCCTTCGTACATCGTTTTAAGTCGTTCAATGTTTACTTCTTCGTTGATTGTTGCGGCAATGTCTTTTCCTTTGAACTTTCTAAGAACTGCTGAATAGGAATCGATTAATGAATTAAACACTTATTTCACTTCTTCTTACTTAATTCATTTCGTTTTTTAGCGATTGCTCTTTCCATCAATCCGCATTGTTCATAAGTTAAATCCTCAAGAGCATTTACTTTCTCAGCAATTAGATTCCGTTTAACAGTCTGTTCGTTAACAAATTCGATTAATGTAGGCACCATGTCTTCGCCCATTTCTCCATTAAAGTTATTAATTATTTCTTCAAGCATATTCAATTTTTTTGTATCAATTTTTGGTGGAGCTGGAATATCTTCCCCTTGATAAACGTGTAATCCTAACCCATGGAGAGCTAAAGCTTTAACAAAACAACGCTTAACCGAGTTATTAATCTGACTTGCATCCGGTTTAGCAATTGGCTTATTGTTGTAATCTGTCACCGGGAAAAGTTCTGTCTCAGTCCTGCCTCTTAGCGTGACAGACACAGATACATAAGTTCCTGTTTCATCTGTCAAATAAGGTTTGTACTCTTCAACCAGAAAGTCTTGGTGCGTTCCTGAAACTACTCTGTAATGTTTATACTCGTTTATGGTTACTGTTGCCTCTGGATCGTCCTTTTTCATCATCTCCCACGCTCGTGCCCATGACAGATAATCAAACTTGCCCTTCTTCTTTAGAGACTTATTGAGTTTTCTACTAAATAGCTTTTCAAAATTTGTAGTTTCATTCGTTTCGCTCATCGAATACCGCCTCCAGATCAGCAATGTATTTTTTCCCTTGCCCGTAGTATGAGATATCGATCAAATTTCCTCTCTCATACTCTTCTAGCGCATCAATCAAGCCATCTTCGATAACGTAGATATATTCTGGTTTATTTGAATGTTTTGATAGATGGATAAGATAGATATGATCCCAAAGACTCACAAAGTTACCCAGATCATCTTGATCACATGCTAGTTCTTCATCCGTCAAAAGATTTCGTCTAATTTTTCGGTTATTTGTTTCTTTAATATTCATTTGTCCCCAATCGGGGTCAGTCAAATATTGATCTAGAGTGGAAAGTTCTTTTTTCATGTGTTAACATCTCCTTAGATGTATTTTCTTTAGTGACTCGATGCTTGCCGGCTGAGTCACTTTTTTTGTATTTTTTCTCCACACTTTGGACAATATGGTCCATCCCATGGATGACACTGTTGTAGTAACTTATTGTTAAGGCGTAATGTATGACGACAATCCGGACAATAAAAAACATGTCTATAAAATAGATACTCTTTTATTTTTTGTCTTAGTTTCATTTGATCTCCTGCCATTTCTTTTGTTTATTGATCACCTGTTGACTTAAGAAAGTTGACTTATTGTCATACCACCATCGATCAGCAATCACCTTTCCTTTTTTCAAAGCTTCTTTTCGTTTCATATGTTCTCCTTTCCTTGGAATCTAATAGGTTCATCAAAACCATTAAACTTGCGAAAATACTCCCTCCCACTACGCTGTAGTGTGCTACTAGTACGAGTAAACCTAAAATGACTCCGATAAAAAGCGTGTCTGTCTTTTTCATAGTCTTATCTCCCTATTTTTAATTTCTAACTTGCGTAAATCTTCAAGCTCATTCGCAATCAGCTCTGCTTGTCTATCTGAAAGCTCATCGGCTTTTCTGAGTACTGCACGATCATCCTGTAATTCTTTTCTACGTAGCCTTATAAGATTGAGAATTTGGTGTTCTTGTTGTACTGTGTATGCCATCAAATTACCTCCTATATATCCGTATTCAGTGTCGAAAATTCGCAATTCTATCTACGACATCAAATTTGATTCCTCCTCATCCCTGCTTGTGCAGGTTCTCGTTATTGTTGTGCCTATGAGATTCTTCTTTTTGGTATAATTTAATTATCAGCACTGCAATGCTGAAATAATCGAAAGGAGAATACTAATTGAAAAAATATATAATAAGCTTTCGTTATCTTGAAGTCGCTGACCCAGAGCTAGCTATCAAGATTCGCGCAAAGATTGAGTCTTTGTCACCCGATACATGGATTCACGTTTTGGAAAATCAATTGTTAGTTCAATCTGAAAAAAATATTGAAGAAATATACTCGTATCTATCATCAGAGCTAAAAAATGTACGACTTTCAATTGCACAATTTGATAAGATTTTCATAAACGATGGTTTTATGAGTGAACTTGAATCCCGTAACTACTAGAATCTCGCTCGCCTAACATAATCTTCGTACAGAGCGATGTATTCTTTTTTTGAAATTGGCGGCCTTTCAAAAGTCATTCCTGAAAAAATAGATGACTGTTCATCAGAATCTGTTACTTTTTCAACATTCAATTCATGATGCTCCTTACTGCCTCTAATAGTAGGTAGCGTTTTTACTATTTCTTCTGCAAACTCTAGCTTTTCAACTAATTCCTTTGCATCTTTCAATTGCTCTATGGTTAATTGGATTTTTTCACTAGTTAGGCAAACAACAGCATCATCCTCGTTTATGACAGTTGAACCCAAATCTCTTGCAGCATTTAGAAACATCTCAGCGCCTTCCATCATCGTTTCCCACACTTGCCATTTTTTCTCTAATTTTTTATTGATTTTCATTCTGTTACCTCCTATGCGAGTTGTTTTTGTTCGATTAAAGGAAGTATTCCGTTATCCTTCAAAAGTTGATAGATAAAAATATGACCTTGTTGTGTCCACTTAGTACTAGGTTTCAAATTCTCGCTACCTTGTACTGGGATCATCTCGGTATGTGTGTAGCCCTTGTCTTGGTGTTTGCGATAAAGTAACCAAGCATTACCTTGACGGTACTGAACACCTAAATCATGCAATAGATTGTTC
The DNA here is from genome assembly GCF_051714725.1 of Enterococcus sp. AZ095b. Classification (NCBI taxonomy): domain Bacteria; kingdom Bacillati; phylum Bacillota; class Bacilli; order Lactobacillales; family Enterococcaceae; genus Enterococcus; species Enterococcus sp. AZ095b. Next base: position 2,394,608 of record NZ_JBIOSL010000001.1, read on the forward strand.
ATCTTGGTTGCGCTCATGCCGTAATTTTTAGCTATGATACTGATTGTCATAAGGCTTTTGTTTTTTAAAATGTTGTCATAGTACTCCGCTTTGGGTTGTAACTCATTTACCCGTTGTTCAGCGACTAATCGTAAAGCACGTTCCTCTTTAAGTTTGGTTGCTACTCCGATAAGTAAATCTGGGTTATTTAGCAACTCATCTGTTGCATAAATACCGTGTTTACGGATTGCTGGTAGGACTTCGCTTGTCACCCAGCGTTTGAACTTTTTTGCTGACGGCAAGTTGCTACCAAAAATCAAATCATAAACTCCACTTTCGTTTATTAAAGTTGGATACTGGTTCCTTCCTAATTTATCTTTAAAAGATGGGGTGGTGTTTTGGCACCCTATGATTTTGTCTTCATTTTCAACGTGTTGTTTTAAAGCGTTATTCGAATCTTTAAACCCTAACGCTGTTGCAACATCTTTCCCTACAAAGTATGGTTCATCATTTGCTAAAACCGTTCGAACCTCGTTTTGTTCGAAATTAAAAATTTGTGGTTGATTCATTGTGTTGCCTCCATTCTCTAATAATCTGGTAAATCATCAAATAATCGTTTTAAAAACGGGCGGATATTCTCGGCATCGAAAAGCCATTTACCATCTGTGTCTTTTTTAGCTAACTTGTTTTTCCGAACATATGGGTCATCGACGATGTACTCCATTATCCATGCTCGTTTACGACGAGTAATTTTTTCCATGTCAGCAATAGTTAAAAACTGTGGTCGTAGATAATGCTCAAACAGTTCTCTAAGGTATGCGTCTGCATATTCTTTCCAGTACGCGTCATCAACCTGAATATCCACCGTCACTGACTGTCTTTGTTGCTGAAACATAGATTACGCCCCCTTTACTATTGCAATCTGTAAATCGTTGGCGATTGTACGTTTGTATGCCTGGGCTTTAGGGCCTTTTTGAACACCCTCTACAATTTGCTTGGCGTATGTCGGTGAAGTTCCGATTAATTCTCCTAGGTATTTCCAGGTTTTATCTTGACGTTTCATTTGAATCAGGACCATTTCATGAAAATCTTCAATGACCATAACGTCACCTCATTTCTCATATATTTAAGCTAGGAATATAGCTAGAAATTAAACTAATCGTTGACATTTAACTAATAAATATATTAGTATATAGGTATAGCTAAATAAGACTTTAAAAAGCCATAAATCAATATTTCTAAGTTTGCCGACCTCGAAAATTTGAATTTTATTGGTTCTCTTTAGTTTTGTTTCTAGCTAAATAACTAGCTTATGAATGAAGTATACTAACATTTTCATTAGTTGTCAACTAATAACTAATGAAAATATTAGTTATATTCTATCTGAGCTTTAAAGGTGATTAAAATGGAAATTTTAGTGGAACGGATTAAGCAGCTCTGCAAATCTAGAAGTATTAGTGTCTCAGTACTTGAAAACAAAGTAGGCCTCCCGACAAACACGATTTATCAATGGAAAAAAAGAGTACCTGGAACAGATAAGTTAAAAAAAATAGCAGATTATTTCGACACATCAATTGATTACTTACTAGGACGCACAGACAACCCTAATTCGACACAGGAGCGTGTGCCTGACGACTTAGACAAGATGCTCGACAACGCTATGACTTTTGGTGGTAAACCACTAACCGAGATAGATAGAGCGGCAATTCGCGCTTATATAGAAGGTAGACAAAGTTCGAAGTGAGGTGAGTGTATGCAGTTATTAGAAACGGTACTTAATGAATGTGGCGTAGGTATTGCTTATGTTGAAATGGAATCAGATGGCTGCTATATCGAAGAAGAGCATATTATCTTCGTTAACTGCAGCCTCTCGCAAGAAGACAGAAGAAAAACAATTTATCATGAAATAAAGCATGTTGTAGATCACAAAGAATTTATTGAGCTCTACAAGATATTTTATTTCAGAACTAAAATGGAATATGAAGCTGATCGCTTTATGATTGAGAATTTACTCTACGATTTTTTATCTGAATGTCATATCGATCCATATCAAATAAACATTTTTTCATTTATGGACTACTATGAACTAGATTACAATTGCGAATCTACTATCAGAAATCTTATTTTAGAAATGGTAAGAAACGAAGTTGCAGTTTAATTATTATTTTTTTGCCTGGAAAACGAACATACATTCTTGAAAAGGGATTCATTATGTCCGAAAAAAATTTGACTATACCAAACGGTTTTTTACTACAGAATGAAGCAAAATTTAATATTGACATGGATAACTACTTAAATTTAATACTAACAAATGATGTTTTGTCTCAAATAGAAATATCCGAAGGAGATATTGCGTTAGTAAAAAAACAACAGGCTTTCAAGATAGAGAGTTAGCCGTGTTAGAGTCCTAGAATGTCTAAGAAAGGTGTTGATTATCATGGCTAGTATCAAGCAACAAGAAAACGGAAAGTGGCGTTTTCGTATTCGATATAAAGATAACGGAAAATTTAGAGAAGTTTCGAAAAGTGGGTTTAGAACAAAGAGAGATGCACAAGCTGCGGCAAATGAACTTGAAAGACAATATAATAACGGTGTTCAGATTGGAGCTAATAACATATTAATGGCCGACTATTTGGAGGATTGGCTCGAAGTTTACAAAAAACCAAATATCAAACAATCAACTTATCTTAGGTTAGAACGTTCCATAAGACTTCATATATTACCTACGTTTGGAATGATGAGTTTAAAGGAAATAACCCGTACAGATATTGTTAAGTGGTTAAATGACCTAGATACCACAAAGCAACAAACAAGAAACACAATTCGATCAAATCTAAATGTGTTACACGATGCATTAGAGACTGCAGTATATGAACTCAACTATCTTGAAAAAAATGTTGCTAAAAAAATAAAACTCCCAACCACTAAAGAAGAACAGAAATTGAAATTCTATTCTAAAAATGAGCTTGCTCAAATGTTAGAATACTTATCCTCTTATAAATTAGGTAAATACGCTCATTCCATTCAATATTACGTCTTATTCTACCTGTTAGCGAGTACTGGTCTCCGATTAGGCGAAGCTTTAGCGTTAGAGTGGTTAGATATTGACGGAGATAAATTAACAGTAAACAAATCACTATCTTACGATGATCATAACAATTCAATAATTACGCCACCTAAATCAAAAACAAGTATTCGTACGATCAAAATTGATGATCGTCTTGTTCATCTGCTAAAGAAACATAAAATAAACAAGAATGAATGTATTTTGAGGTATCGATCGTACGATAGCCCAATAAATGAATCTATGGTATTTTCTAACGAAAACGGCAACTATTTGCGCCATTCAGTTGTTAGAGAATTTTTCTATAAAACATGTGAACGTGCGAATGTCCCTGTACTTTCCCCTCATGCTTTGCGGCATAGCCATGCAGTTCATTTACTAGAATCTGGGGCAAACATAAAGTATGTCAGTACTCGACTTGGGCACAGCACTATAAGTGTGACTGCTGACATTTATATGCACATTACAGAAAAAATCGAAGATGATTCTTTAAAACTCTACCAAAACTATATGAACGAAAAAGGAGCACTCAAAGAGCACTCCTAAATTTTTTTATTATTTTTGTGGCAAATTTGTGGCAAATGTCAATCACTCACCCCATGAAAAGCTTGAAATCATTGGTAATTTAACCTTAACCAACGCTGCCTTCCATCTCATAACTAATCAACCGGTTCAACTCTACCGCATATTCCATCGGTAGTTCTTTTGTGAATGGTTCGACGAAGCCCATGACGATCATTTCTGTGGCTTCGGATTCGGTCAAGCCGCGGCTCATGAGGTAGTAGAGTTGTTCTTCTGAGATTTTGGAGACTTTTGCTTCGTGTTCCAACGAGACTTGGCTGTTGTGGATCTCGTTGAATGGGATGGTATCAGATTTGGACCATTCGTCCATGATGATGGTATCACATTCAATATGAGAGATCGAGCCGGCACTGTCTTTTGCAAAGGTGACTTGGCCTCGGTAGTTTACTTCGCCGCCGTCTTTTGAAATTGATTTTGAGACGATCGAGCTTGAAGTGTTTGGTGCGTTGTGGATCATTTTTGCGCCTGTGTCTTGGATTTGGTTGGCTCCGGCAAATGCAATGGATAGCATGGTGCCTCGTGCGCCTCGTCCGTCTAAGTAGACACTTGGGTATTTCATGGTTGTTTTGGCTCCTAAGTTGCCGTCGATCCATTCAACGGTCGCGCCTTCGTAGGCTTTTGCTCGTTTAGTTACGAGGTTATAGACGTTGTCGGACCAGTTTTGGATCGTTGTATAGCGGCAGTAGCCGTCTTTACGGGTAAAGATTTCCACGATGGCTGCGTGTAGGCTGTTGCTTGAATAGGTTGGTGCAGTACAGCCTTCGACATAGTGGATGCTGGCGCCTTCGTCCACGATGATCAACGTACGTTCGAATTGGCCGGTGTTTTCGGCGTTGATTCGGAAGTAGGTTTGTAATGGGACATCGACTTTGACGCCTTTTGGTACATAGATAAACGTACCTCCAGACCAAACGGCTGAGTTTAGTGCGGCTAGTTTATTATCTGTTGGTGGCACGAGTTTTGAAAAGTATTCTTTGAATAGTTCAGGATACTCTTTCAATGCAGAATCTGTGTCGGTAAAGACGATGCCGAGTTTTTCGAATTCGTCTTTCATATTGTGGTATACGACTTCTGATTCGTATTGGGCTGAAGCGCCGGCTAAATAAGCACGTTCGGCTTCTGGAATACCGATTCGTTCAAAGGTTTCTTTGATTTTTTCTGGTACGTCATCCCAATCGCGAGCAGGTCGGTCACTTGGTTTTTGGTAATATTTGATGGCATTGAAATCAATGTCAGATAAGTCTGGTCCCCAGTCTTGCATAGGCATTTTGTTGAATGCTTCCAGAGATTTCAAACGAAACTCCAACATCCATTCTGGTTCTTCTTTGATTCGTGACATTTCTCGAACGACTTCTTCGGTCAAGCCTTCTCCTGTACTAAAAACGGGTTCCACATCGTCGTGGAAGCCAAATTTATATTCTTCTAATTCTGGTACGCCCATTTGCTCACTCCTTTTCCTTGTGCTCATGATGGACGGTTGCAGTACCGTCTTCTTCCATTGCTTTGCCTAGTGCTTTCCAGGCAAGTGTTGCGCATTTGATACGCGCGGGGAATTTTGCGACACCACTTAACATGGCAGCGTCCCCTAGTGATTCAAGCTCTGCGACTTCTTTTCCTTGGACCAGTAGTAAAAAGTCGTCTGTCAATTGCTCTGCTTCTGCAATTGTTTTGCCGATGACAGCATCGGTCATCATTGAGGCACTGGCTGTGCTGATGGAGCAACCACTGCCGTCAAAGGCGATATTATTGATTTTGCCGTCTTTGATCTCGACTTGTAATTCAATGACATCCCCACAGGTGGGATTGTTCATTTCAATCTTATTCGTTGATTCCGTCAACGTGCCACGATGATGTGGATGGGATGAATGGTCCAAGATCACGTGACGGTAAAGATTGTCTAATTTAGATAGGGCCATGTTGGAAAAACTCCTTTGTTGCGAGAATTGCTTGGACGAAACGATCGGCATCTGCTTTTGTGTTATACATGTAAAAGCTGGCACGAGCTGTCGCAGCAACCCCTAGATACTTCAATAATGGTTGGGCACAATGATGACCGGCACGAACGGCGACGCCTTCCATATCAAGAGCAGTCGCTACATCATGGGGATGTAGGTTCTCTAAGTTAAAGGAAATCACACCTGTACGTTGGGTCGGGTCTTTTGGTCCATAGATCGTCAAGCCTTCGATTGCTTGCAGTTTTGGTAAGACATAACCAACAAGTTCTTCTTCATATTGATGAATGCCTGCTAGACCAATCGATTCAAGATAATCGATGGCAGCGCCAAGTGCGATCACACCGGCGATGTTTGGTGTGCCTGCTTCAAATTTCCAGGGAAGTTCTTTCCATGTGCTGTCTTGTAGGCCAACAAAGTCGATCATTTCTCCACCGAATTCAACGGGTTCCATTTGTTCCAACCATTTCCGTTTTCCATATAATACACCTGTTCCGGTCGTTGCGCACATCTTATGTCCGCTAAAGGCAAAGAAGTCACAGTCTAAAGATTGGACATCGATTTTGATGTGTGGGGCAGATTGTGCACCGTCCACCACCAAAATTCCGCCTTTTTCATGAACGATCGTCGCCAACTCTTGGATCGGATTGATGACACCTAATACATTAGAGGCATGGGCAACCGACACGATCTTGGTTTTTTCTGTAATGATCGAAGTGGCATGATCTAAATCAAGAAAGCCTTCTTCGGTCAATTCGATGTATTTCAAAGTAGCGCCAGTTCGTTTTGCCAACTGTTGCCAAGGGATGATGTTGGAATGATGCTCCATATAAGAGATCACGATTTCATCACCGGCTTTGACAAAGACATCGCCATAGCTTTGTGCTACCCAATTCAAGCTTGTGGTCGTTCCACGAGTGAAAAGGATCTCGGCGGTCTCTTGAGCATTTAAAAAACGACGAACTTTTTCTCTGGCAGCTTCATAATCATGGGTTGCTCGCTCAGCTAATGTATGCACACCTCGATGGACGTTGGCATTGTTTGCGGAATAATAATGCGTCATAGTCGCTAACACTTGTTTGGGTTTTTGCGTAGTCGCTGCATTGTCTAAATACACCAGGGGTTCGTCATTGACTTCCTGAAATAAGATCGGGAAATCTTGACGGATACGTTCTGGAGAAATCATACATTTAACTTCCCTTCAATAACTGCCACTAGTTCTTTGCGCACCGCTTCAACTGGGATCGCAGTTAAGACAGACCCTAAGAAGCCACGAATGACTAAACGTTCTGCTTCTTCTTTTCGTAAGCCTCGACTCATCAAATAATACATTTCTTCCGGATCGACACGTCCAACACTTGCGGCATGTCCTGCTGTAACTTCGTGTTCATCGATCAAGAGGATCGGATTGGCATCGCCTCTGGCTTTATCTGAAAGCATCAAGACACGGCTTTCTTGTTGGGCATCGGCACCTTTGGCTTTTTTCAAGATGTGTCCAATACCGTTGAATGTCAACGTACCACGTTCGCGGATCACACCATGTTGCAAGATATGTCCAATCGTATGTGGGGCTTTATTTGTCACCCGGGTATCGATTCCTTGCGTTTGTTTTCCTGAACTGATTGCCACGATCTTGACTTCCGCATGTCCGCCTTCACCGACAAGATCTGAATCAAAATCAGCGACGATATTCCCATCGTTCATCACTCCGATTGCCCAGTCCACAAAAGCATCCCGTAAGATATGTCCACGACGGTTCATATATGCTGTGACATTTTCGCCTAATTGATCGACTGCTGCATATTTGACTTTGGCACCGGCTTTGGCGATGACTTCAACAATGATATTCCCAGAGACTTTTTGTAATTCTTCTCCAGTTGTGTGGAATCGTTCCAAGTAAGAGAATTCACTGTGTTCATCTGCGACGATCAAGACGTGTTTAAAGAAGTGTTGCGAAAATGCGCCTTCTTGAATAAACAGGGATTCGATCGGTTCTTTAATGACTACGTTTTTTGGTACATATAAGAACAAGCCACTATTCATGAATGCCGCATGAAGCGCAGTCAATTGGTCTTCGTCCATTTCAACCGCTTTCGTCATGTAATATTCTTGGACTAATTCAGGGTATTCTTGCATTGCCGTAAATAGATCTGTAAAGATCACTCCTTGTTCTGCAAGGTCTGCGGATAATTGCTCAAAGACAGTCAAGGTACCTTGTTGCACGACTAATGGATTGTCTTTCATCGCATCAAATGCCGCAACATTTCCAGATTCAGGTGTCTGATCATTCAACTCATTGATTGAAAACAATGGCCAACGGTGGAATTTCACACGTTCGATATGGGGCAATGGTAGTTCATCTGCTTTTTTCAGCGCCTCTTGACGAAGCGTCGTCATCCATTCCGGTTCACCTTTACTGAATGAAAAATCTGTAACAGCGTCAAGATGATCGAGCCATTTAATGTCTTTCATAGATGTGCTCCTCCTTACGCTTCTTCTTCTTTGTAGTCGATTCCTAATTCTTTACTGATGCCAGCATATCCTTCGGCTTCTAGGCGTTTTGCTAGATCTGCACTACCAGTCATCACGACACGACCTTCCATCATGATGTGGACGACGTCAGGTGTGATGTAGTTTAACAAGCGTTGGTAATGAGTGATGATCAAGGCACCAAAGCTGTCGCCACGCATTTCGTTCACGCCTTTTGCCACGACTTTCAGTGCATCGATATCTAAACCAGAATCGATTTCATCTAAAATCGCAAACGTTGGTTCTAACATCAAGAGTTGTAAGATCTCGTTACGTTTTTTCTCTCCACCAGAAAAGCCTTCGTTCAAATAACGTTCAGCCATTTCTTCTGGCATGTTCAAAAGTGCCATCTTTTCATCTAACTTTTTCAAGAATGACATGACAGAAATCTTGTCATCTTCCGGACGTGTCGCATTGATCGCTGCACGCATAAATTCGGCATTTGTGATTCCTGGAATCTCACTTGGGTATTGCATGGCTAAAAACAGACCTAAACGTGCACGTTCATCTACTTCTAGCTCTAACACATTTTGCCCATCAAAAAGGATTTCTCCTTCAGTTACTTCGTAATTCGGATTTCCCATAATTGCAGCAGACAAGGTCGATTTACCTGTTCCGTTTGGTCCCATGATGGCATGGATTTCCCCTGTTTTCATTGTTAAATTCACGCCTTTAAGGATTTTCTTGTCCTCAATCGACACATGTAGGTTTTTTATTTCTAAGACAGACATGTAGTTCCCCTCCATATTCTGATTCGTTCTCACTTATTTTAGACTAATTGAGAATGAAGCGCAACGCCCCGACCAGTTAAAAATGTCATAATTTTGATTTATTGCAAATAAAACATCATTTTCAATTGATAATCTTTATAAACTGAATAAAATAGTTTTGTTCGTTTTTTCTCAAAAAAAGTCTAGGAATCATTCCCAGACTTTACAGGTTTTATTTTGCATCCGCATCGACAGATTTTACGGAGCCTTCCCATTGTTCTTCGATCCATTGACGAACATCTTCTTGATGCAAGACTTCAATCAATTTTTTGATCTTGTCGCTGTCTTCGTCACCTTTACGTGTCGCAATGATGTTGACATATGGTGAGTTATCTTTTTCTAGTAATACCGCATCTTCTAATGGATTCAATCCAGCGCCGTAAGCAAAGTTCGCGTTGATAGCTACTAGATCACCTTCATCATTTTGGTAGGTAGAAGCCAATAATGCTGGATCGATCGTATGATTGAATTTCAAGTTTTTAGGATTTTCATCGATATCATCAAATGTGGCTGTTTCTAAATCAACGCCGTCTTTGACTGTCACTAAACCAGCGTCTTTCAAGATCGTGATGATCCGTCCCCAGTCAGATTCTGAATTTGAAGTAATGATCGTTGCGCCATCTTCTAATTCAGAAATGTCTTTGATTTTTTTTGAATACAAGCCCATTGGTTCGATGTGGACAGCACCCGCATTGACAAAATCATAGCCTTTTTCGTCGATTTCTTTGTTCAAGTAAGGGATGTGTTGGAAATAGTTCGCATCGATGTCGCCTTCTGATAATGCTTGGTTTGGCAAGACATAATCGTCAAATTTGACGATTTCCAAATCAATGCCTTCGTCTTTCAAAAGAGGTTTCACATGTTCTAAGATTTCCGCATGTGGTGTTGGTGATGCGCCGATTTTCAAGGTTGTATCGTCGTCTGATGCGTTTGATGAGTCACTACTGCTTCCACCGTTTCCACATGCGGCTAATCCAACTGTCAGTAAAAGCGTTGCTGCAAATCCAAAAATTTTCTTTTTCATATCCTATATCCTCCTATTTCCTACTATCTTTTATCTGTTTTCTTCGTTAAGAAATCCCCGATTCCTTGAACAATAAATACAATGACTAAAATAATCAAGGTAGCGACAAAAGTCACTGTTAAATTACCACGTTGGTAGCCTTCTTGCCAAGCCAAGCCACCTAGACCGCCGGCACCGATTGCACCTGCCATGGCAGTAAAACCGATCATCGAGATCGTTGTTACAGTCAAACCTGAGATCAAAGCCGGGACACTTTCAGGTATCAAGACTTTCCAAATGATTTCCCAATAGCTCGCCCCCATCGCATCTGCGGCTTCTAAGACCCCAGGGCTGACTTCGCGAAACGCGATTTCTACAAGTCGAGCGTAAAAAGGAGCAGCGGACAACACGAGAGCTGGAATCGCTGCTTGTGCGCCTAACATCGTTCCCACGATTGCTTTGGTAAAAGGAATGATCAAGACCATCAAGATCATGAATGGTGTCGATCGGAAAATATTACTAATGATCGAAACGATGCCGTAAATGATCCGCGCATACGGTTTGTTTTTGCGACCAATCGAGTAAAGGATCAAACCAAGGATCAAACCGATGATGGTTACTAAGACCATGGAGATCAACGTCATGTATAACGTGTCCATGATGGCTTGTTGCATCGTCTCCAAGTTGATTTGGCTGAAATCAAGGTAGGTTTCTGTGAAGCTTTTATCCATGATGGATCACCTCCACTCCGACGCCTTGCTCTTTGATGAAGTTTTCTGCTTGGTCCAATTCGTTTTCCTCTCCGATCATCAAGGTAGTCAGTGAACCAAACGAGCCTTCTTTAGTTTGCTTGATTTTCCCATATACGACGTTGATATCCACATTGTAACGACGAATGGCTTGAGAAATCACTGGTTCGTTGGCGTTCGTTTCGTTGAAGGTCAATGTCACTAAGCGACCGTCTGGATTTTCTTTGATCAACTCTGCCAATAATTCAGTGGATTCAGCTTCTGGTTCGATGTCTTGTTGGACGAAACGTTTCGTGACTTCTTGTTGCGGATGACGGAAAACGGTCAACGCATCGCCTTCTTCTACGACTTGCCCACGCTCCATCACTGCCACTTTGTTACAGATTTTGCGAATAACGTTCATTTCATGAGTGATCAAAACAATCGTCAAGTTCAACTTTTTATTGATTGCTAATAATAAATCTAAGACCTCTTCTGTCGTTTGTGGGTCCAATGCACTTGTCGCTTCATCGCAAAGGAGGATTTCTGGCTCATTGGCTAACGCACGAGCAATCCCGACTCTTTGCTTTTGTCCACCGGATAATTGGGACGGATAAGCTTGTCCTCGTCCTTCCAAACCGACTAAACGGAGCAATTCTTCTGCTCTTTCTTTCCGTTGTTGTTTCGATACACCGGCTAATTCCAAAGGGAACTGGATATTTTCTAGTACGGTACGTGACCACAATAGATTGAAATGTTGAAAAATCATGCCGATTTTTTTACGAAAAACGCGTAATTCTTTATTTTTTAATTTAGTAATGTCTTGGTCGTTGACAATTACTTGACCATCTGTAGGTAATTCCAAGCCGTTCAACAAACGAACTAACGTACTCTTACCAGCACCGGAATAACCGACGATGCCGTAAATGTCGCCTTGTTCCACTTGTAGTGAAACGTCGTTGATAGCGTGGATCGTCCCATGTTTCCCGCCAAATGTTTTCTTGACATTCGTCAATTGGATCAATGACATATCGTTCACATCTTTCTTTACTTATTTTCTCTTAGACAACAAAAAAACTTTCGTCCTTTGCGTTTAGCAAAAGGACGAAAGTTTAGACTTCCGTGTGACCACCTTGATTCGCTGCTATTTCACAATAACAACCTCGTTCAGTACTTGACGCTAGTCGCATACTGCTGTGCTATAACGGGCACTCCCGTAGTCAGTTTGCTTGCGCTCACTCACTCTGCTCTAAGACCATCTTCCATCTCATTTCAGTTACCCTTTCACAGCAAACCGGGCTCTCTTGAAACATCTGTGACATGTACTCTTCTTATCAAAGCTTTCAATATGATTGTTTATGATTATAGCAGTTACAAGAATCAGTGTCAAACATTTATTTGAACATCGTGTTTCTTAAAGTGCGTCGAATTCTGCTGCATCGACATCTTTAAAACTCAATAACCACGCAGTCATTTCATCTTCATCGTTCAAAACAGCGATATTCTCACTGATTTTTTCATTCACAGATGAGACTGTTCCAGATAATGGACTTGCAAATTCAGTGACTGCTTTTTCTGCTTCTACTTCAACTAGTGCATCGCCTGCTTGATACGCTTTACCGATTTTTGGTAAGTTGGCAAACGTGATCTCACCTAGATCTTCTTGCGCTTCTTTTGTCAAACCTACACAGTATTCTTTTCCATTAAATAAAATCCAAAGGTTATCTTTCTTCTTTAAGTGTTTCCCAGCCATTTTAATTGAATGCTCCTTCGTATATTTTTTCATTAAAACCGATTGTGACCAGTTGATTGTCTTTGACGATCAATGGACGTTTGATCAACATGCCGTCCGTAGATAACAGCTGACTTGCTTCTGTGAGGGATAATTCATCGATTTGGTCTTTTAGACCAAGTTCACGGTACTTCATCCCGCTTGTATTAAAGACACGTCGAAGCGGCACATCGGAATGCTTCAACCATGATTCGATCGTTTCTGCCGTAGGCGTATCTTTGACCATGTCGACCGCTTGATACGTTACTTGATGATTGTCGAGCCAAGCCTTGGCTTTTCGACAAGTGGAACACTTTGGGTACTCATAAAAAGTAAACAACTTACGTTACCTCCTAGAATTTTTTACCGGTGCTTCATTTTGATAACGCATAGATAAGATCAATCCGATCCCAATCATATTCCCTAAGATCGATGAACCCCCTTGACTGATAAACGGCAATGGAATCCCAGTTAATGGAAGTAAGCCGATATTTGCGCCAATGTTTTCAAAGACATGGAATAAGAGCATCATGATCAATCCACTTGCGATATAGGCATAAAACTCATTGTTCGTATCGAAGCAGACACGTATCATACGATAAATCAATACAAAATACAAGAAAATGACAAATGCGCCACCAATAAAGCCAAAATTCTCGCCAATGACAGTGAATATCATATCCGATTCTCGGACTGGCACGTAAATGTTGCTGACGTTAAAGCCTTTTCCGAACATCCCACCTGTTCCGATTGCTAAAATCCCTTGGGCGGGTTGGAAGCTAAAGCCCGACGTATCATGAAATGGATCGAGCCAAGAATCGATTCGGGCAAATTGGTAAGATTTGAACCCAACAGTATATAGGAATTCTCTTCCTGATTCTGTGGTCACAAGGAAAATCGTTCCTGCCCCCACAATAAATGCTAAAGCAAAGATCGGACCAATGATTTTCCAAGAAATCCCTGACATCAAAAAGACGCCACCAAAGATCGCCAGAAAGACGAGCATCGTCCCAAAGTCTTTTTGCGCCATGACTAACGCAATCACAGGAATCGAAATGATCAACATCTTTGCAATCAGCCAAAAATCAGATTTGATTGTGCGAACTTTGACTTGCGTATTGTGCTTCGTTACGATCAACGCCAGCATCAAAATATAAGCGATCTTCATCAGCTCGGCTGGTTGAAATGTGACACTTCCAAAACGGAACCAGTTTTTTGAACCAGTACTTGCCGCCAGATTTTGGTCGTAAAATCGTAAGAGCAACCCCATGACAAGCAATCCTAGTCCATAGAGATACGGTGTCAATTTCCAGATCCATTTTGAATTGATCCGCATGACGATTGCAATCGCTACTGCTCCCACAAGGTACCAAATGATCTGCATCCCGACACCTCTTGTCACAGAAGGACCGTTTGGATCATGTGTCAATGCAACGTATAAGGATAAAATCCCAATCAAACATAATAAAAATACTGGTAGAATGACTCCGTAATCAATGCGGTTATCATTCGAAGTTTTTATTTTTTTTTCCATTTTTCATCCCTTTTCCTAAAAACCATACTGCCCTATATTATAGCTGTCTCCTTCTATAAATGAAAGCCAAAGCAAATGAGATTTGCGAAAAATTAATCTTATTCATTTCTCTTTATCCTTTCTTAAGATAAAAACGAAAAAAACGCTTATTCAAGGGAGAAGTTCTATTGATTCCGTCTGATATTTTTCATTTTTTCTTTTCCTTTTTATAGAAATCCAAGATCTCATTTCCTACTTCTAATAACCGTTCAGAGGTCAAATGGGTCCGTTGGATCAAATAGAACTGACGAGATTCAGCTAAAGGTTCAACGTGTATCCCTTTTGGTACTGCTCGTTTGGATAATATGGATCGTCCGATTCCTTCTTTCAACATCGCCACAATGACTTCATTACTTTTTACAAGCATTTTCTTCCCTTGGATATTCTTTTCTTCAAAATAACGTTGCGTGTAATGGAACACACCTGAAGAAGATTCCCTGACTAGCCATAGCTCACTCTTAGGATCACCTGCAACGACCAACGCATCTTCAAGTAAAGAAAAGCGTTGTACTCCGGTTGTTTCTAAAGGTTTTTCGATAAAACCAAAATCAGCTTCATGTTTTGCCACTTGCTCCAAACTCTCATGAGAATTCGCAAAAGCAATCGAAAACTTGATTTTTGGAAAACGCACGATCAACTCTTTCATCAATTGAGGCAATAAATACACCGCAAATGTATGGGAAGCGACGATCCGGCACACTTCTTCTTCATTTTTTTCATCCGCTAATTGTTGTTGCGTTGTTTCCCATTCTTCCAATAAAACCAATGTTCGTTCATAAAGCAAATCCGCTTGTTTTGTCGGTTTCATCTCTTGTCGTCCATTACGTTGGAAAAGTTCCACCCCAAGATCCCGCTCCAATTGTTTGATTTGATTGGACACCGCAGGTTGAGACAAATAGAGTAATTCAGCGGTTCGCGAAAAATTTCTTGTTTCATAAACGACACGAAAGGTTGTTAATAACTTAAACATCTAACCACTTCCATTATCTTTTTTTATAGTAACTATAATAACTATTTGATTTAAATATATCAAAAAGACTCTATAATGAAAAGTGTAAGGAACAGGTTGTGGACCTTCAGTTACACACACCTCACAGCCTTCCAGACAGCTTACTGCAATGATAAGGAGAAGCATCCATGCGATTTGTTTTTTCCCATTGAAAAACTTTACTATTCTTCGTAACAAGCAGTTTTCATCGTTGGCTACTTATCGTTGCAACGAGTCTGTCCTTGATTATCAATAAAAAAGGAGAGTAATGTATGAAGCATTTCTTGAAGATTGTTCCGATCCCGATTTGTGGGTTGATCCTTGGATTGACTTCTTTAGGGAATCTTTTAAAAGACTATCATTTGACACATGTAGGGAATTTTGTAGGTGCGATCGGTATGCTTTTGATGCTGTTGATCATCGGCAAACTGATCCTTTTATTTGAACACACGAAGCAACATCTATATGATCCAATCGTCGCTTCCGTCTCGCCGACCTTTACGATGTCTTTGATGGTCATCTGTACGTATTTTGTTTCTTTCAAATCAATTGCGCCAATCGTCAAATTGATTTGGTTAGCCGCAGTGATCTTCCAAATCATCTTGGTTCTGTACTTTAATTACCATCATGTAGTTAAAGCAGACTTGTCAATAGAAGTAATTTTTCCAAGCTGGTTTATCGTGTATGTTGGTTTTGGTGTCATCACAGTAACTGCTGGAAACTTTTCTCCGATCCTTGGAAAGATCTTCTTCTGGCTTTCGTTAGCTTGTTATGTCGTACTACTACCAATCATCATCCATCGAATTTTCTTTGTCAAAAATATGGCGCAACCAACCTTGCCATTGATTGCGATTCTTGCAGCACCTGGTTCTTTGTGCCTGACAGGGTACTTAAAAAACTTTGAAGACCCAAATTTGGCCTTAGTCATGACGTTGTTCCTTGTTTCGCAAGTACTTTACTTTATAGTTTTAGCCATGTTACCACGTCTGTTATTGCTTGATTTTTATCCAAGCTTTGCAGCCTTTACTTTCCCATTGGTAATCTCTGCTACAGCAATCTCTACTGCCACTGCTTATTTCCATCAATTAGGGTTTGCTACAGGGATCTTAGATGGATTGAAAGTCATCGAGTGTTTGATTGCCTGTGGCATGATCGCTTACGTCTTAGGACACTATGCCATCTACTTGATTAAAGAACACAGTCAACATAAACATCACCTTTCAAAGGGATTGATAGAATAGACTTCACCTTCTGTCTTTTTCACTTAGTAAAAAGGCAGAAGGTTTTTTTGTATTCACGAAGAAACAATTAAATGATACTATATTTTAGAAAAACTTTTTCTTAAATGAAAGGAAAGAATCAAATGAATGCTTTATTCACTTATATAAAAACGCTGAAAAAATTTGGTGGCCGAAAAATCTTACCCGGACTATTACTCGCCTTTTCTGTCGCAGTCATTAGTCGGCTACTGGGACCCTTTGTCCCTCAACTCGGTGCAGGAACGATTGCGATTTTACTTGGTATCGTCTTAGGAAACACCTTGTTTAAGCAACCTGAACTTGCGGTGGGTACCAAATTTGCCGAAAGTAAACTATTAGAATGTTCCGTTTTCTTGCTTGGTGCAACTGTGACGATCCAAACGATTGCACAGATTGGTATCAAAGGTGTAACTTTCGTGTTACTCCAAATGACTGTCACGATTCTTGGTGCCTATTTCATCGGAAAAAAACTATTGTTCAGCGATACATTTTCCTTGATGATGGCAGGTGGAAACGCCATTTGCGGTTCTTCAGCCATTGCTTCGATTGCTCCAGTGATCCATGCAGATGAAGAAGAAAAGGGCCAAGTCATTACCTTGGTCAATCTTTTAGGAACAGTGATGATGTTGACACTTCCCTTTTTAGGTCTCCAACTCTTTGGTGATCAACTGATCGAAAAAAGTGCACTTATAGGTGGTACTTTACAATCCGTTGGACAAGTTGTTGCTGGAGCAAGTCTATTAGATACTTCAGTCGTGCAATTTGCAATGCTGTTTAAAATCATGCGGATCATGATGCTTGTGGTCGTGGTCTTCCTCTTTGAAAAATTTATGAAAAAAAAACAGCCGGCCGTCTCTTCAACGTATACGCCAAAAAACCACAAACGAAAAATGCCACTTCCTTGGTACGTTTTAGGCTTCTTGATCGTGTGTTTAATCAACAGCTTCTTTACCATTCCCCATGTGATTGATCAAAGCGCTAGTTTTATTAGTGGTTGGTTTGAGGTCACTGCATTAGCCGCGATTGGCTTACGTTTGGATTTTGCAAAGTTCATGAAAGAAGGAAAACGATTCTTGACGTATGGATTGACTGTGGGACTTTTACAAACGATCATGGCTTTATTCTTTATTTGGTTGATCAAACTATAAGTAAAAATAAGCACCAACACCTCGGAAAGATTTTCTATTTCGAGGTGTTGGTGCTTATTTATCTGTGCTGTCAGCTAGTAGTACAGCCTAATGAGCTAAAATATTTTCAAGCACTAATAGTTGCCGTTTGATCACTAACCCATTTTCAGCTTTCCCCATATACCCAGTCAATTGTCCATTTTGCCCAATCACTCGGTGACAAGGAATAACGATTGGTAGAGGATTCAAACGATTGGCTTGACCAATCGCACGAGCTGCCTTTGGTTGCCCGATTGCCTGTGCCACTTGTTTATATGTGCGACTTTGTCCATAAGGGATTCTTGTGAGCACTCGCCAAACCTTTTGTTGAAAGGCTGTTCCTCTTTGGAAAGATAAAGGTACATCGAAAACGTGTCTTTCACCTGAAAAATACTCTTCCAGCTGTTGTTTTGCCAAGGATAAAATCTGAGCATTTGCTTCTTCATTTTCAGAAATTCGTTCAAAAGAGACAGCTGTTAATCCTTTTTGATCGGCATCAAGCCATAAAGGACCGATTGGTGTTTCAATTTTCATTTTTGTCCGCCTTCCTCCTCACTTATTTTATTTATCATCTATGATTCAAGAAAAAAAAGCAACCTAAAAGTTTATTTAATGCCATAGAGATGGTACACTGAATAAGGCGCTTATAACATATTTTATTTTTGTTATTTAAGCATACTTTTATTTATATAGGTTATATGAAAAAAACATGCTTGAAAGGAACGAAAACATGAAAATATCAATTGTCATCCCTTGTTTTAATGAAGAAAAAACTGTCCCACTTTTTTTTGACGAAGTCGAAAAATTTCGTGGCGATTACGAGTTCGAGTATCTTTTTATCGATGATGGGTCAAGTGATGGCACATTGGCTGCCATCAAAAAATTAGCGAATGTACATGAATCCGTTCGTTTTGTCGCTTTTTCACGAAATTTCGGAAAAGAAGCTGCACTATATGCCGGCCTGCAAGCCTCTACAGGAGACCTTGTCACTGTCATGGACGTCGATTTACAAGATCCGCCTGAATTATTACCAGTGATGATCGATAAAGTCATCAACTCCGATATCGATTGTATCGGTACACGCCGTTCTACTCGTGAAGGTGAACCAGCTATCCGTAGTTTCTTTGCGAAGAAATTTTACCAATTGATCAATAAAATCAGTGATACTGAAATGATTGACGGTGCAAGAGATTATCGCATGATGACTCGCCAAATGGTGGATGCGGTCTTAGAATTAGCGGAATACAATCGCTTTTCAAAAGGACTATTCAGTTGGGTAGGATTCAAAACTGAGTATCTCTCATTTGAAAATCGCGAACGCGTTGCCGGTGAAACGTCTTGGTCATTTTGGAAATTATTCAACTATTCAATTGATGGGATCGTCAATTTTTCTGACACGCCATTGAACATCGCCTCATTTGTTGGTGCATTATCATGTATCGGTTCAGGAATCGCCATATTATTTATTATTTTACGTGCGTTATTATTTGGTGATCCAACTTCCGGTTGGCCTTCACTCGTCTCGATCGTTTTATTCATCGGCGGAATCCAACTCCTTTGTCTTGGCATCATTGGGAAATATATCGGGAAAATCTTCCTAGAAACGAAAAAACGCCCAGTCTATATCGTACGGGAAACTGAAAAACAAAAAGCCCACCAAATTGGGGAACAAACAGATAAATAAGTAATGAATGAAGCTATCCTTTCAAATTAGAGGGTAGCTTTTTCTTTTATGATAGCCAGTTAAAATAACTCTCATTATAAAAAATATTTTAACTGATTGCGTTTTATCTATCCATTCATTGCGTATACTTATAGATGATAACGTTTCTATCTGTTAATTATAGCTGATAGCATTTTTTATGTTAGATTTTTGACTAATCCGTAAGAATGGAGTTATTACATGGATAATTTTTTAGTAATAGTTGCTTACTTTTTTCTCTCTCTTCTCTATATATTTTTATTCTCATTGGCTTTTTTTTTTTTTTTAAATGGAAA
The DNA here is from genome assembly GCF_051714725.1 of Enterococcus sp. AZ095b. NCBI lineage: Bacteria > Bacillati > Bacillota > Bacilli > Lactobacillales > Enterococcaceae > Enterococcus > Enterococcus sp. AZ095b. Next base: position 2,413,970 of record NZ_JBIOSL010000001.1, read on the forward strand.
AATATCGTAAACAAATCTTCGAGAATAAATACTTATTACCAGATATTGAATACACAAAAGAGTATTATTTGATTACGAAAAGAAGTAATCTATTTGTTTTTACTGGCTTAACTTCTTGTATCATAGCTGGCATATTTTTGATAAATAACAAATATTACTTAACTTTAGGATGCGCCTTATTTGCTGTACTCTGCTTACACTTATCTCTAGACAAATGGCGATACTTTAAAAGAACAATCTCTCAAGGTTACCTAGTAACCTACAGAAAAAACTATATTCTATCTATTTTTTTACAGAACCAGAAGAGCAACAAAAGATTCTTTCTAGGCAAAGAGTCATGCTTGTACTCGCATACCTAGGAGCTTTTTCAGCAATTATAATTGTAAATTGTATTCTTTGTTCTAAAATTTTTGATTTGTAAGAATGATTAAGTAAATTTCCCCTGTAAGGCACTATGCAGAAAGTTATTCAAGAAGCTTTACATATTTATAAAAGAGGAGAAACAGCATGCATAATTTCTTGGTTATGACCAGTTATTTTTTTCTATTACTTATGTTAATTACATTAGTATTCTTAAGCTACATAAACACTAAGATAGAAGTGTTCAAAAAGACAGTAATTAAACGTAATATTCTGAGTTTCAGTACAGCTGAAGCAAATGAATATATTCCGATTCTTAGAAAAAGTAATCGTTTTATACTTTTCTCATTAATTTCTTGTATTTTGTCAATTTTTTTTATAACCGAGAATAACATACCTTTCTCCATACTATTTATTATCCTAGGTATAATTTTTTGTCTTGTAGCTTTACAAAAATGGCGATATTTAAAAAAAACAATTTTAGCAGGATATTTAATCATTACTAAAAAAAAGAATCATTTTACTTATTTTTTCACTAATTTAGAAGAGAAACAAAAAATCCTGTCCTGGCAAAGCAAAATGATCTACTCAGTTTACTTGATATTTATTTTTGGTTCCTTGTCACTGTTTATTGGTTTAATGACTACAGTTTAACAAGATAAACCAAAGTGCTTTTCAACTTTGATTTATCTTGTTTCCTGATTGTTATGCTCCAATAAAATGAGAATATATCCCCATTAAAGTGATACCAATTACTGCTAGTGCAGCAACAACGGTTGAAATAGAACCAGTAATACCAACAATAATTGCTCCTATAGCACCTATGATAGCTGAACCGTACGCATAAAGCATTACAACGGCTGTGGTTGATACCAATACCCCAACAATTAGCTTAGTATCCCACTCAAACGTCCCATTCTCCAACTGTTCTACGACGTCCTGATAAACTGGATCTGGTAAGGGGGAATCAACAAGCGGACGTAAGTAAATCTCAATCTCTAATTGAAATTTGGATGTAATTTCATGGTCTCCGTGCTTCAACTCTTTCTCAAAGGTCATCAAGATACGTGTACCTATTAACCCTTCTTTCGTTGCTAATCCAACTGCAATCGCTCCATTATCTACTTTTGGTCCAAGTTCGTTGATGACATCTTCAAAACTTTTTGTGTCTCCTTTAAGATACTCACTGTATTCCACGATCGACTCAGTGATTTCATTGTAATAAGGAGACATATCCACTTTTTTATCCTTCACTAATACAGAAATCCCATATTCTTCTCCTGAAATAGACCACTCCATATGAGGTTTCAAATAGACCACGTAATTTGGTGCTGGCTCTATACGTACTTCTTGTTCAAATTCAAATGCTGTTTCTGCTACACCGAAATTTTTATACAGCTTCAATAACTCTCTTTTCGCAATTGCTTCTGGCGATACAGAAAAAGATGAAATACCTCGATCTCTACCTGACACAGCAACTTTATCGATACCTACTCCCGCTGTGGTCAGTTCAATAAACTGATCAAATGCCCATTGTTTAGGCATAGGAAATCCTAAATTACCACTAAAGCCTGAGGACATATTAGATACAAAAGCTTGAGTTGCATAACTCGCATCAATGATTTTCTGACAAACATTTCTAGTACCATAAACGCCAACATTATATGTCTGGTCTGATGAAAGAATTGACCATACTCCCGCAAAATAAGGTAAGACGGTTCCGGGGATATTTCCGTCTTGAATATCCACATCACATGCAAAATAAATGGTTGTTCCTAAAGGAAAACCTAAGTTATATGCTGCTTCAATCGCCAGTTTTCCATCTTTTAGGCCTTGATCTTGCGTGAAATAAGATTCATACCAACCGCCATCTTGGTAGATAGGAAAAATAGCTAAGCCAACTTGTGTAATTGCTTCTATCTCTTCGAATGATAAACTTTTATCACGTTCGTCGGCTCCTGTTCCAACCGTACCTGTCAAGTAGCGTCCAACAATCGAAAAACCTTGTGATTTCAAACCTTCCGCTGTTTCTTTAGTCAAAATTGTCGAGGTGTCAAAGGCCTCTGCTGAACGATTCGTGTTCCCGTTTGATGTTAGTAAACCTTTCATCACGGTTAAATCCGACGTTTGATTATACGGTGGCAATACCATAAACTGTCGGAAAGCAAGAATTTGCTCCGCAATATATGACGTAAAGTTTCCTGAAAAATCACCTTGTTTGTTATAACCGTTCACATAAAGACCGTATTGCAAAATTCGAACAAATGGACCGATGTCTCCTTGATTTAGTACTGGGGTACCCGCTTCAGTCCCAGGACCATAATTACCATTTGCTGTATTTGTATCCATACCAATTTCTGCTTGAAGACCATAAATCAATGCTGTATTGGTTTGACGCTGATAAACGCCATCACAAGGCAAAATCCCCGTATATTGCCAGTACTCTCGATTCAATCCTTGTTGCATCGAGCGAATCGTCGCATCTCCACTTGGTACTAAAACAAAAGCGCTCATATCAAACAAGGCTTTGGCCCATGTGGAATCTAATGTACTATTGACTGATTCAAATCCTGCGGCAATTTTTAACTGCTTTATTGCATTGTCATTGTCCGTTGTGTAAATGGTATTAAACTTTCCAGTTCCCATTCCTTTACAACGAAATGCACCATCAATCAACTTTACAAAATTACTTTCATATGTGTTGATTAGATTGGGGGTGACTTCTTTATCCCATAAAGCAGAAGTGGTAGCACCGAAGTTATCAACTAATGTCGTAATTCCTAGTTCATGTTGTACCGCTCGAATCAATCCATAAATCGTATTCCATCCAGTATAACCATCTTCCGGTACTGAACCAAAGCCTGCTACATTTCCATATGTCTCATTCAACCATTGCTGTACCTCTAACACCCAAGGATCACGTGTTTGTTTTGCTTTCTTATCCATTCTTTTCACTCCTCAACATTATTTTGATTCGAATCACTTAGATATGTTGAGATTTTTTAGAATTTGTGACAGTATTCAGGAAATATTTTTCTTGAAGCAAATATTTTTTTAAGCGTTTCTTCATTCTCTCCACTCTTTTACGCACTGACGGATGGTAGTCCTTTTCTGAAAACATGATTTTCGCTGCTTCAGAACAAGTAAACCCTTCAACTAGCAATGAAAAGAAGAACCCATCAAGTGGTTCTTGCTTTTGATAATTACAAACCATCTCTTTTAAATCGATAGTTGAATCAATTTCCACCGATGACTGACTCTCTATAAATCCAGGATCTAAAGATTGCCAACGCCCAGCATCATAAGTAATCCCATTTTTGTCATTCTTATTGTTTGAACTTTTTTTGTAAAGACGCCATACATCTTTCTCAGCAATTGCTAAGCGATAGAGAAACAAATTTTTAAACTTCAACTCTTTCTTCTTTCTTTCCAGTCGATAATCTTCAATCGCTTTCCATGTAGCTAACAGATAAGTACTATAAAAATCTTCAAAAGGTATGTATACGCCCAATTTCTCTGCTGAAATTTGGGCATTTTTAGCACTTTTTTTTAAATATGGAAAAAAATCTCTGAGTATTGCTTCCAGTAACTCTCCATTTTGTTCTATTACATACAAATCCACTCTTTCTGTTATGCTTATCCAAAAACTCATCATTAGCCACTCCATTCATTCTTTTGAAAGGATATGTCGATAAGTTGAATAAATCTGTGACATAGAATCTACTCTTTATTTTTCTATTTTTTGGATATTAGCTGCCTTTTTTTAATTTCTGTTCAATCGATTCGATGATCTGACGAAAATATTTTGTTAGATTTGTTTCTGCCATATTCTCTAAAATACTTCCGATTTCCGTCAGTACTAAGAATGTTGTAAATACTTGCACTAGTGTGAATTCAAGTTGAACATTATTTTTTGATAGAACGATGTCCACGACGCCTGTCAAAATCAATAAAATAAAATGACTAAGCTTCTTCCACAGACCTTGCCAGCTCAAATTAGAATACCAAGTTCTTTGTACTTTCGCTTTTAGCCAACCAGTGAATAAATCTAATAAAATCAACAAAAAGAAGATATGAATCAATTCTTTTTCAGTTTCAAATAAATGTATAAAAATCTCCATTTTACTAAACATTATCTCCCTCTTAACTGATAACTTCGCAACATTTTTCGTAATAGAATTTACGTGAAGCTAATCCATTGTATCCACCATTTACTTTAAATGTCACTTGTTCAACAGTAGGTGATAATAAACAGAAATCATTCATCCCATTGACCTCCCACCAATAGCCAGCACTTGACCAAGGATATCTTTCAGCCACATAAGTTACTCCTTGATTGACAACTTCTGGATCTGCGATTGATAAAGAAAACTGTGTATAATTATAACGACCAGTTAGTTGAATAAATCCTGCCCCTTTGAATTTTCTACCATCCCCACTAAAAACATTTCCAAGGTCACTACGCCCTTCATAAGCTTCTCCAGAAGCAAGTTCTATGCGCCATTTCCCACAACCTGACTCGTGACTACACTGGCTAATAAAATGCTGTAAAGGATTAAGTTCAGTGATACGATACACGTTGATGCACTGATTTAAATCGTTGATTATCTGCTCTGAAAAATTACTCCATCCAATTGCTTCAAGTTGGCTCCTAGTAATCTTTCGCGTAAGTGTATCATTCGACTCTTTCATGATCATCAGCTCTTGCCCAACTAAAATAAAGTCAGGATTTTTGATTCCATTCCATTGTTGTAATTGACTAACTGATACCCCAAATTTTTCACCAATCCTACTTAACGAATCTCCAGATTTTACAACATACTTCATTTTGATTCTCCTCTCAAAATTTTTGCGTATTTAAATACGTTTAATATGTCGATAAAATGAAGAAAATTGTGACAAAAAAGCATCGGCAGAATACCGATGCTTTAAATCGCTTATTTATTTAATGACTTATAAATAGATTGAGCACAAAAAATACTGGTTTATGGAATTATTTTTTTCATAGGATACATAATGACTTGATGTTCTTTCACTTCCTCGCTGAATAAAAACAATCTATCTGCTTCGATCCTGTACTTATGATCTTTGATCACATTTGCATAGTTCACACTTGCTGGATCTGGTTCTAAATAGAAGTTATCTTGATTAACTGAATATATTCCAGCATACTCTATCAGCCCAGACAGATTGATTCGCTGTACTTCACCTGATTCATTGAAGATCAAAATACCCCCTCCCTCCAGTTTCCAGGAATACTTAATCAAGAGATCGTGTAACTGGTCGTGGGAAATATCGCTTTTTATTTTTAATTTCTGATATGCTTCATCGAGTTTTCCCGGACCAGAAAAGGCTTTTTTATATTCCTCGAATGTTAAATCGTCTGAATCAGCTATTTCCTGTGATTGAGTGCTTTCTTTTGTTTCCGGAACGCTGTCACTCATTTCAAATTGTCTTGTATTTGTTTCGCTACTACAGCCAGCCATTAGTAATAGAAATAGCAGGATGGATATTATTCGTTTCTTCATTCTAGTTTGCTCTCTTTCCCGTCATTTCAAAAAAATAAAGAAGACAGAATATCAACGGCTTATTCAAATAATCAATTTATTTAATTCAAAATCCGAAAATTTATTCCATCTGCCACACTATTTGTTGAACGTGCGACATTTATTCTCAAGTGACTAAAAAATGTATAAGAATCGCTAAATGTGTTCCATCCACAAGCGGCTAAATTTTGATTTAACGTACCAATTCTTGTTGTCAGATATTCACTCCAATAACCTGTAGCTGTACTGTAGGCTCTAGGTGAACATACATAAGCTTGTACTTGATAATTCGTATAGCCCCCGTTTAAGGAATAAAAGTACCACGCATTACTGTCACTACTTACATATCTTTCTTCTCCGTTAAATGCAGATGCATTTGCAATCCAATTAAAGTTATAATTAGTGGCTGTTCCTTGACCGGCTAAGGGATCGTTATCGATAACATATGAATCGATCCGTGGTTGTTTAGCTAAATTAGATTTTTTTACACTAGTTGAAGTTTCATCTCCTGAATATTGTTTTTCTTTTGGAAATCTATATTTCTCTAAGTTGTCATTTTTTATTTCATCTATATCTCTAATTGACACTTCCGAATCAAAATCAATCGTATCCACAATTAAATAATTGGTTATTACGGAATCAACAAAACCTTCAAGCTTAAGAATAACCCCTGTTTCTTCATCAATCCACGCTTTAAAATTTTGAGCGTTTAATTTTATCCCTAATTCATCTGGATACTCTCCTTCAATCATAACAACGTCCCTACCGAGTAGCTTTTCTGTCTGAATAATTTCCCAATGATTATAGAGAGAAAAAAGTTGAGCACCATAAAGTTGTGAAAAGACAGCATCTGCCGACATAGATAGCGGTAAAACAGAATCTCGTTGATTCAAAACCGTTTCTCCTGAAGCATTTTTTGTTAATCGATTTTCAATTGATTTCATTTTATTTGCTTGATTTACATCAACATTGTATTGACTTATAAAATAGTCTTTTTGTTTAAAATCTATATCAACTAAATTATTATTTTGGGATTTATCGTAGATGATTGCTTTTTGCTCACCCGTTGTTTCATCTTCAAATACCTCAACAAATTCTTCATCCAAAATTCCTTTAGAAAAGTCCAGTTTTGCTTGTACTTGATACTCCCTGTCAGATAAATTCCCATATTTTTCTCGAAAAGATATACTTACCCTATCGTAAAAATCGGCTGAATTAACTACCTTATTGGCAATCTCACTTTCCTGTTCACTCAATTGATTGACTTCTTGTGCAGAGACTGCATCACAAAAAGTTACTATTCCAATCACCGCCATAAAAAATAGCATTTTTTTCATTTTAATTCCTCCTTAACCTACAATTATAATTCATTACCAAGCATACTTACTTTTTTTGATTTCAGAAGATATCTTCACCAATAGAATAATGTATGTAAACAAAATATAACTTCTTATTGTATATATTTATATAAATAAAAATATGTGATGTTAGTTATTTAAAATTTATCTGTTCTCCGTTCATTTTTGCTCATTTATTTTACTTTTATGTAAACACCCTACCTAGTACCAGTATAGTATAAAAAAATAATGGCTTTTGATACTGCTATAGAAATTCCTCACTCATATTAACTAAATCAAAAAATGCCAATGGTTTTCGAATTTTTTATCACTTTAAGTTGCAAATCATGATACGGCACAGGCAAGGCTTTTTAATGAAATGAAAAAGAGCTCACTTCTGTTTTTGTCATTTATTCGGTTTTAAGGTGAAAGACAAAAGTTAATTTTGCTTTTGTTTCAGATCAACCAATCATTCTAAAATTTCTCTTTACATCGTTTGATAAAAAATTCAACTAATTTATTCAACTAATATAAAAAAGACTATAAACAAAACTCTAGCTTTAAGAGTTTGTCTACAGTCTAAGACTCATGCTAGATCATATAAAGACAAATTAGTATGAACCAAATGATTGTCACCAATCGTTGTTAGTTGGAAGAATTCCTCAATATTCTTTATTTTACGATTTCTAAACGATCAATACTTAGAGTATCAACTCCAATCTCAGACGAAAGGGTGATTTCCTGCGATCCTTTCGGTAACTTCATGCGGACTTGTAGCGGTTGATAATATTCGGAAGGATACACATCCACCAACTGACTTGCTTGTTTCGTTTCGATCTTGATCCGTATCGGTTCATTCATGATAAGAGGATCCTTCGTTTTGACATAGACAATCACTAGAGATTCAGTTGCTTTCTCGATCTGCGGGGTAAAAATGATTTTGTCAGTAATTGACTCAAATCCTTGTACGACTTTCTTAGAGAGTGCTTCCTCATCTTCGACAAGCGCTAAATCGCCTTCCAGCAAAGTACGGCTAGCAGTTAATCGCAGTCGATTCGGCTCAGCTTTTGGTAACGCTTGAACATGCCACTCATCCAAAGGAGCTTCCAGTAGGACTTTATCCTCTTGATCCCAACCAAACTTTTGCAAGCGGATCGAACGGTCCCAGCCCGAATGATCCCACCGAGCAGCGTGATAAATCAACCAGTCTTCAGAACCATCTTTTGATTTGGCAAATCCATTATGACCAGGTCCATACACAGTGTTTGTCTGTTGGAAAATCGGCTCTGGTTCCTTTTGCCAATTGGCTTTTTCTAGCGGATCATCAGCTACATCTAGGGTCATAAGACCTAGCGCATAATCGTTGTCCCAGCTCCCACTCGCAGAATATACCAAATTGACTGTCTTATCTTTGGTTATCACTTGAGGGGCTTCATTGATCAATGGCGTTTGACGCATTTCCCATTCATATTCTGGTTTTGAGATAAGCCGTTTTTCACCAACTACTTTTGTAGGAGAAACCATTTCCGCTAAATAAAGATTTTGAGCAATATTTTCATATCCTTCCCAACCAGACCAAAGGAAATAGCGTTTGTCATTGATCTCTAAGACGGTGCCATCAATCGCAAATTTATCATCCATCCCTTTGATCTCTTCCAATTGCCACTCACCCATGTAAGGATCTTTTTGATGATTGACTAATGCGTACATACGATGCGTTTCTGAAGGGTGATTAGCCGCGAAATACATCACCCAGCGATCATCTAAGTAATGAAGCTCCGGTGCCCAGATGCTTTCAAATTCTTCCGGTATTTCCCAGATGATCTTTTTTTCACCGGTTGCTACGAGAGAGAGGTTTTCAGCACGCCATAGCGTTAAGTTATTCCCAGTCGTTTTGGTATAATAAAAGTAAGACTCCGTTTGCAAGATCCAAGGATCCGCTCCATCATTATCGATAATAGAAGTAAAATCGGACACTTCTTCCCCCGTATCAGTTCCAGCCCCACAACCTGTTATCACAAGCGCAGCAAACAGGACACTTACACTACTGAGCCAATCCACTGATTTTCCCATCGGACATCGCCCCTTTCCACAACAATGGGATTATTCCACCTGCGTTGGATGGAACTGATCATTGATTTCTTTAATAGCTGCTAAATCAACTTTCGGTTGTCGGTCATAGGTCAGTAGCCCATTGATTTCTTGCTCAACATCTGTCAATTGGGTATAGCAATAACCCCAAAGTCCGATAGAATCATAAACAGCCGTCATTATTCGTTGATAATCCTTCAAGAAATCTTGTTTATTCTCCACTGAGGTATAACCCCAACCTGGTTGTCCAGAAACATCAAAGCCAATACCGCCAAACTCGGTTAATAAAATAGGCTGATCCTGATAAGAAAATCCTCCAGCGAAAATCGGCCATGGTGTTGATACTCGATTCACCAATTTTTCTCTCGTACTGAGACTGTCTTTAAAGTACAGATATTTTTGTCGTTCAGATTCTTGTCCATGAGCATAATTATGAATCGCACAAATATCTGTCTCCGTCATCGCCCAACCATCATTTGAAATAACCAATCGTTGCTGGTCTAGTGAATGGATGAAGTGATACATTGCTTGAGAAAAATGCTGTTGTTGGCGATCAAAAGAGATTTTTGGTACACCCCAGCTCTCGTTGATCGGTACCCAAGTGACGATCGAAGGATGGCTATAGTCACGAGTAATGATCTCTGCCCACTCCTGCATCAAGCGCGTCACAGAAAGGTCGGTATAGATCGCCGGTGCTGCACACTCGCCCCAAACCAGAAATCCCAATTTATCTGCCCAGTATAAAAAGCGCGGGTCTTCTGTTTTTTGGTGTTTACGACAACCGTTAAACCCCATTTCTTTTGCTAATAAGATATCTTGTTTAAATGCTTCATCCGTAGGGGCAGTCAACAAGCCATTAGGCCAATAGCCTTGATCAAGAACCAACTTCTGATAGTAAGGTTTGTTGTTTAAGTAGATCATGCCATTTGCTGTCTGTATTTTACGCATACCAAAATAACTTTTTAATTGATCGATTGCATTTCCCGCTTCCTTAAGAGTCAATTCCACATCGAATAATTGCGGATTTTCGGGTGTCCAAGACCAGCCTTCGTGATGAAAATTGGTCCGGAAAATTTGTTGTTGGAAAATATCGACTGCAAAACTTAACTTAGAAGTCACAAACTCTGCAGCCCCACTGATGACTAAAGCACCTTTAAAATAGATTTGATACTCTAACACCAATTGTGGCTTTAACTGATTCAATTCAACATCGATCATCACGGCGCCAGCATCAAAATCACTAGTAAATTTCACTTGATGCAAGTGGGTCGCAGCAACTACTTCTAGCCAGACCGGCTGCCAGATCCCCGTTGAGTTTGTGTACCAGATCCCTGCTGATTCTTCTTCCCAAAATTGTTTCCCACGTGGAATGCTTTCATCAAAATGCGGATCGAATGCTCGCACACTTAGTATCTGCTCTTCTCCCGTCACAAGAGCATCCGTAATGTCAATATCAAAAGAGGTGTGCCCTCCGCAATGATTTTTCACATGATGTCCATTGACAAATACATCGGCCTCATAGTCCACTGCACCAAAATGTAAAAGGACACGGCTTTCTTCAGGAACCTGTACATTGAAGGTCCGATAATACCATACAACATCATGAACTTCTCGCTGATCAATGCCACTTAATGCACTTTGATAGACAAAAGGAACATTGATCTTGTAAGCATAATTTGCTTCATTTATGTACCACTTTTCTTTCAAACCAAGATTTTGGTCATCAAAGGCAAATTGCCATTCACCATTTAGGCTTAACCAATTCCCTCTCTCAAATTGCGGTCTCGGGTATTCTTCTCTAATCATATTTCCTCCAAAAAACAAATTATTTTATACCACTTTGCAACGACATCGACGCCATAAAGCTCTTTTGCGCCACCAAATACAATAAAAAGGTAGGGATCAAAGCCAAGATTGCACCAGCAGTTCCAATTCCTGGATAGGTCATGTATTGACCTTGCAGCAATTGCAGCCCCGGTGTGATCGGTAATTTATCAATATCGTTGATCACGATCGATGGCCACAAGAAGTCATTCCATGAGCCAGTAAAACTAAACAATGCAACCACAGTCAATACAGGTTTGATCAGCGGTAAAATGATATAATAAAAAATTTGAAACTCATTTGCCCCATCGATCACAGCCGATTCATCCAATTCTTTGGGAATTCCTAAAATGAACTGTCGAACGAGGAAAATGTTATAAACACCTGCTGCTCCAGGTACGATGACTGCTAGAAATGTATTTGTCCAACCTAGAGTATCAACGATTTTGAAGTTCGGGATCAAATTGACCACTCCGGGAAACATCATGGTTCCTAACAATAAAGCAAAAATAACATCTCTTCCCTTAAAAGTGAGTCGTGTATAGCCATAGGCCGCAAACGAGACGATCACCATAACTAATAGGGTATGTGAAGTTGAAATAATCATGGAATTCACAAACCAGCGGAACACAGGAGAAGAATCATTGCCCTGTAACAAGCTCAAAAAGTTAGCAAGTGTCCAATCTTGTGGAATCAAACTGAACCCAACCTTTTGAATCTCTGCCTCTAATTTAAATGAGGTGAAAATCGCCCATATCAAAGGAAAGATCCAAATGACGCACACGATTGCTAGTAAAATAAAGGCAATCCTTTTCCCTAGTTTGTTTTCTCGCATCTTCTTCCCTCCTATCTTTCCATTTTTTTGATGACCAGAAATTGCACAATCGAAACTGCCATGATCACAAAACCTAATAGAATGGCCATCGCTGAAGAAATGCCTGCAACCGAGGTGCTACTACCAAAGGCATTTTCTTGGATATACATCATCAACACCCGAGTGGAATTATTGGGTCCGCCTCCCGTCAACATTAGTGGCTGACCATAGATATTAAACTGAGCGATGGTCGTCATGACCGTTGTAAAGATGAGTTGGTTGCGAATACTAGGTAAAGAAATACGGAAAAATTTAGTAACACTATTCGCACCATCTAATTCCGCTGCTTCTAACTGTTCTTTTGAGACGCCATGTAATGCAGCCACATAAATAATCAGATTCCCACCTAATGTCCACCAAATCGTCACAATCAAAATAGCGATCCAAGCCCATGGTTGAGTGCCCACAAAATTGATATCGATGCCGAATACTTCTTTGATTGGTCCAAATGATTTACTCAAAAGAAATCCCCAAATGATCATGACCGCAGAGATTGCAAATAATGTAGGTAAATAAAGAATCGATTGAAAAAAACGCATCAATTTTGGTTTAGTAGACAACGCAACTGCTAATAATAAAGGGATCGCGATACATAGTGGAACTGAGATTGCCGCAAAAAACAGCGTATTTTTCATTCCATTAAAAAATTGCGTATGATATAACGAGTCTTGATCAAATAAAATTGTTTTAAAATTATCAAATCCGATAAAAATCGGCGTACTGAACAAATCCCATTCAGTAAAAGAAACATAAATCCCAATAACTGCCGGAACTAAAAAGAATAAAAGAAAAAGGAGCATATGCGGACCAATAAAAACGACTGGCCAGGCATTTAATCTTTTTTTCATCAATACACATCCTTCTCTGTATTTCTAGTCAACCCTTCAACAAGAAACGACTGTGACAGCAAATTAGCCTACCCATCGGAATTCCTAGCCATCAAAAAACCGACTGAATTCTTTTTACGGTCACTCTTCCTTCTGCCACAGTCTCCAAGTGAGGATATTATTTCATCTTTTCTTCTACGACTTTTTGGATCTCACCAAAAGTTGTTTGGATATCTGCTTTTCCTGTGATCATATCCCATGAACGATTATCATATTCACTAAAAATGTAAGATAAGCCATCAACCGTGTTGACAGAAATTGCCGCTTGTCCTTTTTCTGTTTTCAACAAGAATGATTGTGGCATCTCCACATATTCTTCATTGTCTAACATTGCTAAGGAAGTTGGATTTGCGCCAGATTTGACCCACTCTAGTTGGTTTGCTTGTAACCAAGTGAGAAAGTCGATCATACCACTTTTCTTTTCATCCGAACGTTCTTGGCTCGTTTTAAGCATCGCAAACTGATCGACGCCTGAACCTTGAACGATATGTCCAGCATCCCATTGCGGCGTAAATGTCTGACCCCAAGTGAAGTCACTTATTCCTTCCATATTACTTAACATCCATGTTCCTTCTGGAAGAAAAATCAGCTGTTGGTTTGCAAAAAGTTTGTTTGCATCTTCGCCATCTGGGACCATATAGCCGGCATCATATAGCGTTTTAAACTCTTGAACGGCATTGTAAGAAATATCATTATCGATAGCGATGTTTCCTTGTGCATCTTGCCATTCTCCACCCATTTGCTGGTAAAGATTAGAATAATTTTGCATGCCCCATGTATAGCCAAAACTATAAATACCATCTGCTTTTGCTTTTTCCCCAGCCTGTCTGATTTCTTCATATGTCACTACGCCATCATCCAATGCTCCTGGAACATATTTATCCACCAAATCTTGGTTGTAATACATCACCCACGAACCCATCGTTGCTGGAATCCCATATTGACTATCCTCCACCACACCAGTATCCCAAGCAGCTTCTACATAATTTCCACGTGTCAATTCAGTTCCTTCAATCATGTCATCCCAAGTCTCAAGCATCTCTTGGTTCTTATACGTGGGTAAAGCTTCCGATGCAATCAAAGCTAAATCTGGGACGCCTTTGCCAGATTTTCCAGCAGTCGTCAACTTCGAAGTAAAGGTGTCACCTTGCATACTAACTAACTTTACTTTAAAGTCTGGATTTGTTTTATTGTATTGATCAACCGTTTTTTGGATTTTTTCACCGTCCGGTCCCGTCGTCGAAGACCAAAGCAAAATTTCCGAATCATTGCTTGAACTATTACTTCCACCACAAGCAGCTAAAAGCACCGTACATAATAAGCTTGTTCCAACTAAAACAATTAATTTTTTTACTTTCAATTTCCACACCCCTTTTATTTAACTAAAAAGTAAAATGATACCTGATTATCAATAAACATAATTGTTAGACTATCGTCCACCAATGTTTACACCGTAAAGTTACTATAAAAATAAAGCGCTGTCAATATTATTTTAACAAGCTTATTACGGTGGATTCCATCATTTTACAATTTTGTAAATCCAAAAGCATGTGATATAATTAATCCATCTTTTCATTAAACTAATTAGTATAACGAGGTGATAGCTATGGAATTGGATTTAACGAAAGCATCTTTACCGATCTACGAAGCACTCGCAAATGAAACTCGCTTAGCAATTTTAAGAGAATTAGGAGATAGTAAGAAAAGCATCAGTGAAATTGGGCAAAAATTAGCGATCAGCAATGCTTTGATGACAAAGCACATCCGAAAACTTGAACAAGCACAGTTGATCAAAACAGAAAAAGGATCGGGGCAAGACTGGAAGAAAAAATACTTATCTCTAAAAACTGATTTCATCAATATCAATTTCCCCGCAAAAGTGTTTCCGCAAATGAATTTAACCTCCCAATCAGTGAAAATAGGTCACTTTACCGATTTTGAAGCTAAGCCTTCCTGCGGTATGGCGACGAAAGATCGATTGATTGGCGCATTAGACGACCCTAAGTCTTTTCTTGACCAAGATCGTGTTGATGCGAGCATCATCTGGCTAAATAATGGGTTTCTAGAATACAAAATTCCAAATCCTTTGAAAACTGGTGAAAAAATCGAGTTATTGGAAATCAGCATGGAAATCGCTTCTGAGTTCCCAATCTCTAATAACTATTGGCCAAGTGATCTTTCATTTTACTTAAACAACCACTGCATTGGTAAATACACCATTCCAGGGAACTTTTCAGATGTTAGAGGTTCCTTGACTCCAAAATGGTGGATCGATGAATTTAGTCAATATGGATTACTTAAGCATTTACGCATCAATCGCTATGACACTTCCCTCGATGGAGAGAAATTAACAGATCACAACCTTAATGAAATCGACTTAGATCATAGTGACTTTTTCACCTTTAAAATCGCTGCGCCTGCTACTGCTGAAAATGCTGGTGGTTTGACTATCTTCGGCGATCGCTGGGGGAACTATCCTCAAGATTTATTATTTAATTTTTACGTATCTGAATGACCTATTTTTTCTTTATCCAACAAAAAAAGGACTCAGCAAAGTGATCAGAACTGACCTAATAAGCCGAGACAAAATTAAAAAGTACCTACTTATTAAATGCATATTAACGAAGAAACGTGTCTGGGAAATTAATTCTCTTGCACCACCTAAACCGAATAAACGGTTAATTAAAAGAATGGACTTCTTTCAGAAGAATGTAGATGATCTCTCCTAGCCAATTCTATTGCTTGAAACGACCAATGCTTGGCAAGCCCTTCATTTATGTTCTTTTAAGAATAGAAACAGGACTTCTCGTTTGGGTTCAAGAAGTCCTGAATTTTTTTATAAATCTAGTTTAACGACTTCCTTGTTCTAGTTTCTTTATTTCATCATGGATGGCAAAAAGTGCGCTCCTTTTTTCAGGAAACGCACTTTCTCCATATTTTTTCAACTTCTTGAACCTATACATATAAGCTATTCGCGTGAACTTCTAAACATAAGCCAGATACCCGCTTACCTTTAACTTTTTATCTCGTTTATTATACTAAGTTCCATTTATTTGTATTTGTTACTATCCTATCTACCCCAAACTCTCCGTCAATCGCCGCAATCCTTCTTCCAATTTCTTACGTGGGCATCCCACGTTCAATCGCAAAAAATTGTGACTAGCTTTCCCATATACTTCGCCTGACATGATCGCAACCTTGCCTCGTTCGATCATTCGTTGCTGAAGTTCTTCCATAGTGAATGGGAGTCGGGCACAATCGAGCCACATCAAGTAGGTGGCTTCGCTTTTGGTCACGATGATTTTCGGATGATGTTTTTTAAGGTACGCAGTGACAAAAGCAATATTATCATCAATGTACTGATTGAGTTCACTGACCCAGTTGTTTTCTTTTTCATACGCCGAAATCGTAGCAACTAATCCAAAAACACTCGTGGAACCGAGGCCATCAGCTTCTTTCATCTGTTGTAAAAACCGCTGGCGCAAGGACGAATCTGGAATCAATCCGTAAGAAAAAATCAATCCAGGAAAATTAAATGTTTTACTTCCTGATGTGACGACTGCGACATTTTTTTGAATCAATTCTGTCAGTGGTTGATGGTGTTGTCCCTTTCTGAGAATATCCATGTGGATCTCATCCGAAATAATGAACACCTCGTTTTTTTGAGCAAGCTCGATGATGTTCACTAATTCTTTTTTGGTCCACACTCTACCTGTTGGATTGTGGGGACTACACAATAACAAAATTTTATTCTCCGGTTGCTCAAATTGGCGCCTCAAGTCCTCAAAATCCAATTTATAGGCACCTTCTTGATAAATCAATTCATTGCTTACCAGTTTGCGGCCATTCCCAGCAATCAGTTTATAAAAGGCATCATAAGCAGGCGTTTGGATAATCACACCTTCTCCCGATTCGCTTAATAAACAAATCAGTTGCTTGATGCTATAGATGACGGAAGGACTGTAAACCAACCAGTCCTCGTCGATCTGGTGTCCAAAACGTTCTTTGTACCAGTGAGTGACTGCTGATTTGAAATCTGTGTGATTCCAACGAGTATAGCCAAAAATTGGATGTCTTAACCTTTCTTGGAGCGCAGCTTCGACGCCTGTTGGTACTTTAAAATCTGTATCAGAAATCGTAAATGGCAAGAGATCATTTTTACCGAAGCGGTCTTCAATATAATCCCATTGCGTACAATACGTCCCTTTACGATCGATTTGTTCATTGAAAGACATCTTCTACACTCTCCCGATTTCAGAACGACAAGATGTCGTCCAGTTGATTTCTAACAGTCGTCACTTTTGTTCCTATAATGACTTGTACATTCGTATCATCCAAATGAACCACGCCTAATGCACCTAATTTTTTCAGTCGGTCATCATCAACGATCGATCCGTCATTCACCACTAACCTTAGACGTGTGATGCAATTATCTAAAGAAGTGATATTTTCAGCACCACCTAAAGCAGCCAAGATTCCTCGTGCATCAACTGTGCCTTTTCCTTTATATGTTACTTCTTCGTCTGTATATTCTGTCTCAGCAGTTATTTCTTCACGTCCTGGAGTCTTTAAGTTTTTGCGTAAAATCACTGTTTTAAATGTAAAGTAATAGATACCAAACCAACAAGCCCCCACAACTAAAACCAACCACCATTTAGTATAAGTGCCTTGCATGACCCCAAAAATAATAAAATCTAGGATTCCGCCATCGGTATTCCCGATCGTTACGCCCAACAAACTCATGACCATAAATCCGGCACCAGTCATCAACACATGGAATCCCCATAAGAGAGGACTGACAAATAAGAAGAGAAATTCGATTGGTTCAGTAATTCCTGTTACAAAAGTAGCAATCACACCTGAAATCAATAATCCCTTGATTTTTGCACGATTCTCTGGCTTTGCGGTTTGATACATCGCTAAAGCCGCTGCGGGAAGGCCAAACATGAATGTCGGCATTTTCCCTTGTGAAAGAAAAGCAGTGGCGCTCGGTGAAATCGCCAATCCTTGTTGCAATTCATTATAAAAAATATTTAGTGCGCCAAAGACTTCTTGCCCATTGATGACCTGACTTCCTCCAGCTTCTGTAAACCGGATCATCGATACTAAAATATGATGTAAGCCAAATGGCAATAAGAGTCGTTCTCCAGAACCGAATAAGAACGGGCCAAATGCACCAGAGCGTTGGATCAAATTTCCGATCCCAGTGATCAACATGGCAAAAAGTGGCCAAACCATCGGAATCAACACGCCAACAATTGCTAAAGTTACTGAAGTAATGATGGGTACAAAACGTGTCCCTGAAAAGAAGGCAAAACTATCTGGTAATTGGAATTGATAAAATCGCGTATGGAGCTGATAAACGATTAGCCCGACAATGATCCCTCCCAGAACACCCATAGATAATGTTTGGATACCAAAAACCATTTCTTGACCAGCTTCACGTAATTGTTCACTTGCTGCCAATTGATTCGTTTCTTGCAAATAAAAATTGATCGATAATTGCATCACTACATATCCAACAAACCCAGAAAAAGCAGCCACGCCTTTTTCTTTACGTGCTAAGCCTAAAGGAATCGCCATGGCAAACATCACAGGTAAATAGCTAAAAGCAAAGCCACCAATCGTCGACATAAAGCGAAACATCACCTGTAACCAAGCAGCACCTAAAAATGGAAAAGCAGTAATTGCTGATTCAGCGGAGAACGCACTCCCAATCCCTAAGAACAATCCCATGAAAGCTAACAGTGCGACTGGTAACATGAACGTTTTGCCTAACCCTTGAAAAATCTCCATCCAACTTGCTTTCTTCCCTTTTTGCATCCCTTTTCCCCCTTACTCTATTTCTTACCCTTAAAATGTAAGCGATGACAAAGGCGGTTGCAATACTTCCTGTCCATGTAGAATGGGCATTCATAAATTAGAATCTCCATTCTGAGAAATGACTTGTTTCGCATAATGGATCATCAAAATATCTAACAAGATATCCATTGAAACTCTTGGACTCAAATCAATATTCTGATGATAGATCGTCAACATTTCTGCAATAAATGCGACCGTCGACAATTCTTCTAAAGAACTTGTCGGTTGACCAATAAAAGACAGCAGAGGAACATTTCGCTCCTTTAGTCGTTTAGCATAATCGAGCATTCCTAATGTTTCCCCACTATGACTAATAAAAATAGCAAGATCTCCTTCTCCTAGTTGTTTACTCACTGCTAGCAATTCGTCCCAATCGGTTGAATGCCCCACATTTTTACCAAGAAAATGCAATTTTCGATTCAGGGAAACAGCGACCGGAATACTTTGCCCTACAGCAAACAGTTCAATACGTTGTGCTTCTTTAATCATATTGACTGCGCGATTGATTTGTTTCGGCTCGATTTTTTCTAACGTCTCTGTAAACTGACGAAGGATTTCATTGATCAATGGTTTGAATTCATCCGACACATCAGTAGAACCACTCGTTTCTTCTAATGACCGGTAACTTTTAAGGGCAAACTTAAATTCTTGAAATCCTTTAAAGCCAAGCTTTTTTGCCATTCGAGTAATAGTCGATTGGCTGGTAAATGTTTCACTCGCTAATTCTTCGGCTGTCATGGAGGAAACTTTTCTTGATTGATGCAAACAATAATCTAAGATATTTTTTTCCACTTGATTTAATTCAGAAAATTTATATTGGATTCTCTTATAAAACTGATTCATCTCTTTCTCCTATTCTGGCAGTTTTTCGCCAATGAACGATATAGTCTGTTTTCTTATCTATTCTACCGGAGAATACGATGGAAAACGAGTCTACAGTTAAATTCAGACATGCAAAAAAATCCACAAAAATCGGTAATATGATTTTCGTGGATTCTGTGTTGTTCTTTGAAACAATCCATTGATATGACTATTTATTTTAATAATTTTGCAGCTGCTTCATCTAAAATCACTGTGATATCGGGATGAGTCATCAAGATCGATGCAGGAATCTGCTCTGTTACTGGTCCTTCGATCACTTGTTTGATGATCTCTGCTTTATGCTCCCCGTTAACGATCAATACTAACTGTTTCGCTGCCATGACCGTCTTTGGCCCAAATGTCACAAAGTAATCACCAGGTTCTTCTCCCAGATGTTCTTTTAACGATTCATACATCTGATCTCCTGGAATGACTGGAATGCTATAAGTCTCCTTACTAAAATCCGTATATCCAGGCATGTTTCCACAAAAATGACCATCTTCACCAAGCCCCATCAAGACTAGATCCAATCCACCCGCTTGCGCCATTCGTTTATCCACATCTTGATAATTATCAATAGTCAGTTCATGGATATTTTCAGTAGCGACCCCTATAGGATCATAAAGGGCTTCTTTCAGTCCTGACATAGTCAGACCATACTGCTTGTCCTTTAATGCCACTTCATCAAAATTATAATAATGGATCATCGATGTATCCATCTGTAATTTACTAAGCGTCTCCACTAAAATCTCGTACGCCATCTTAGGCGAATTTCCTGTCGTCAAAGACAAATTCACTCGTTTTTTCTTCAACATTTTTTCCAAGACGATCCCCGCTGTCACTTCACTAAGCGTTTCATAATCTTTTGCAATCACTAAATCCATTGCTGTCCACTTCCTTTCACTCATTTAGTTAAAGTGTAACAGTGTCAGGATGTTTTTGATAGCGTTTTCTTAAAAATGAATCAAAATATATAACATTAATATAAAAAATAAACGTTTTTTTAAGGTAATTTTTTCTTATTTTAGATACACATAAAAAAACAAATATTTTTTTACATATTTAAAAATATTTGATATTATTATAATGGTTTTTTATCACATTAGCTTCATGAAACAGTGGGAATTTCTATCACTCAAACATATTTTTAAAAATCATGATTTTAATAATCTTACATTTAAACTTTCGACGTCGATGCTGAGATATTACGAGACCCAAATGACATATCTTCCAAGGGAAATCATGAAATATATCAGCAATATGAAAAATGTGTTGAGTAAAATATTGTAACATTACGGAACTTTTAAATATTATATATGTATAGAAAGAAAACAACTAATATACGAAAAAGTCCGTGCTGCAACACGGACTAATTACTTGTCTCTGAAATAACAAAGTATATTATAACAAGAAATGAGGAATTGTAAAATGGCAAAAAAAGTAATGGGACAAGATGGAAAGATGTATAAAGTAACTAAACCTTTCTATAAAAAAGTTTGGTTCTGGGTACTAGCAGTAATTATTATCGCAATTATTGGCGGTTCATTAGGTGAAAGTAATAATAAAAATGGTGGAGAAAAGATATCCTCACAAAATCAAACTGAAACAACTAAAACTACTCAATCATCGAGTAACGCTATTGAATTCTATAAAATTGGGGATACTGTTAAAGTCGGGGATGCTTCATACACTCTCAATAGTGTTGAACTAACTGACGAAAGAAATCAATTTGAAGATGAACAACCAGCAAACGTAGTCAAAATCAATTATACTGTAAAAAATGAAAGTGACTCAGACATTCCTGTAGGTGCCGATGTGGAAGTGTATGGATCGGACGATAAAAAATCTGAAAGCTATGCGAATGAAAATACCTTGGGGTCTGTTGCACCAGGAAAACAGATGGACGTTATAGCCCATTTTGGTTTAAATCAAACAGGTGATATTGAAATTCATTTTTCTCCTTTAGTATCATTTGAAAAAGCAGCAATATTCAAAGCAACAGTATAAAACACAAAATACACCGTCAATATATAGGTATAAACCTTTATATGACGGTGTTTATCTAGTGTGCCAACTATAGGAATCAAACCTACACGTTACTTGTAAAGGGAATTGACACTACAATTGCTAAGAATAGTGAAATGAATCATCAACAAAAATAGATGACTAATGATTATTTCCCCCTCATAACTGATTTGAATCTAAGGTTAGTATATCCGCAGTAAAATCATCATATTTAAAAAAATAATAATTCTTAAATTTGTTGTGAAAGAGAAATCATCTCAATTAACCCTTGAGCAGCTTCACTACCTTTATTTCCTGCTTTCGTACCTGCTCTTTCAATTGCTTGCTCAATGGATTCTGTGGTTAATACACCGAACATCACGGGAATATTGGATTCTAGGTTAATATGTGCGACACCTTTTGCTACCTCATTGGAAACTAATTCATAATGAGTAGTTGCGCCTCTGATCACTGTCCCCAACGTAATCAACCCATCATAACTATCCTTTTTGCTGAGTTTTTTGGTAATAAAAGGAATTTCAAAAGCTCCCGGTACCCAATATATATCAATTTGTTCTTCTTTAACGCCATGTCTTTTTAAATTATCCAACGCTCCTTGTAACAATTTTTGATTGATAAATTCATTAAATCGCGCGACTACTATCCCTATTCGAAGATCCTTTGTAGAATAATTTCCCTCATAAATCGTCATGTCTTCACTCCTTTATTTTTATACTGATAAATAATGATTGAACTTATCTTTTTTTGTTTTTAAATAGGCTTGGTTTTCCTTTTGTGGAAAGGTTTCAATGGGTACTCTTTCTACAATCGTAATTCCATCTTTTTGTAACTCTGTTACTTTATCAGGATTGTTTGTAAGTAACCGAATAGAAGTTGCACCAATTGATTTTAAAATGTCTGCTGCAAAGTGATAATCCCGTTCATCCGGAGCAAAGCCCAATTCAATATTTGCTTCATAAGTATCAAACCCTTGTTCTTGCAATTGATAAGCTTTTAACTTATTTCTCAATCCAATTCCACGACCTTCTTGACGAAGATAAAGAATAGCTCCAGTCCCCTCTTCTGCAATCATTCTCATTGCTTCATGTAACTGTTCACCACAATCGCAACGATGAGAACCAAAGACATCACCAGTTAAACATTCTGAATGAACACGGACTAATGTAGGAGACTGACTATTTTGAATATCTCCTTTTGTTAGCAATAAATGCTCCAGCTTTTCTCCATCTTCATAAATAGTCAATTTGAAATCACCATAATCTGTCGGTAAATTTACTGTTATATGACTACTTTCTTCTAAAAAATTTACCAACTCTTCAATAGTGATAAAGGGTAATTGCCATTCTTTAGATAAACGTGTCAGATCTTTCATCCTTGCCATCGTCCCGTCCTCTTTCAGGATCTCACAAATATAAGCGGCCTCCATACTATTAGCTAATTTGGCCAAATCAATTGCAGCTTCGGTGTGTCCTCGACGTATAAGCGTTCCACCATCTACACTAATCAAAGGAAAAATATGTCCTGGTCTAAGAAAATCACTTGATTTCGAATGAGGATCAGCCAATGCTTTAATGGAAGTAGCTCGATCAAATGCTGAAATACCAGTTTTCGTATGTTTATGATCCACACTAATCGTAAAAGCTGTACCAAACGCATCAGTATTATGAGTTGTCATTTCTTCTAAAGATAAGTGTTGCGCAATCTTCTTAGATATTGGCGCACATATTAATCCTCGACCAAATTTAATCATGAAATTAACCGCCTCAGGTGTCACATATTCGGCTAAACCAACTAAATCTCCTTCTGATTCTCTATCTTCATCATCAGCTACAATGATTAGACCGCCCTTTTTCAAAGTCTTTATTGCTTCAGTAATATTACTCATAGTAAGTCCTTCTCCTTGTACCTCTCAAATTTTTTTCTCTGTGCCTTTACATATTTTCCAACGATATCCGTTTCTATATTCACAAGATGTCCTACACCTAAATTCCCTAGATTTGTCAAAGATTTGGAATGTGGAATCAGACTAACTGAAAAGCTTGCTGCTGTTGTATCCGTAACTGTTAAACTTACTCCATTAATTGCAATTGATCCTTGTGGAATGATTTCACCTTCATATTTGGTTGGGTAAGCAAATGTCAAAACTAATGCGTTTTGATTCTCTATTTTTTTGATCAATCTTGTAACAGTATCAATATGTCCCGAAACAAAATGGCCTTCAAAGCGTTGTGTCATGGAAACTGCTCGTTCTAAATTTACCCTATCTCCAACTTTTAAGGTGGAGAAAGTGGTCCTTTTAAAGGTTTCAGGCATTATTTCAGCTCTAAAAAAAGTACTTGAAATCTCAATAGCAGTTAAACATACCCCATTGACTGCCATACTATCTCCAATTTTGTAATCACGTAGGACACTATTGGAAGTTTGAAAAGTGAGTTGGATCATTTGTTGCTTTCGTCGAATTTCTTTGACTGTTCCTTGTTCAATGATTAATCCTGTGAACATTGCTTTCGTTTCCCCCTAACTCGAATGTCTTCTCCAAGCTGTTCAACTTCCAAAAATTCTAATTGTTGATCTTTAGAGACTAAACGTTCACTATGAAAAGACATCGGACTTTTTCCACCAAAAAGTTTGGGTGCAATATAACTGATGACTTCGTCCCAGAGACTTTCTGCTAAAAAAGCATCATGGATTTTCGCTCCTCCTTCTACGTACAACGACTGAATACCTTTCTTTCTCATGGTCTCAATAAAGAATGGAAAAGAAAACTTAGGTGTATAAAAAATGGTTACATGGGAAAATAGTTCCTCTAGCTTAGGATTTTCCGTAAATATCCAGACCGGACTTGTTGTCGTTTGAAAAAGATCGAGTTTAGGGCTTTTAAGGATCCGTCCTCTACGATCCAAAACAATGCGTACTGGCGGGAAGATAGTTTCAACATCAGGTAACAAAAGAGGGTCATCAATTAGAACGGTTTCGCTCCCTACCACGATTCCTTGATATTCTCCTCGCTCTTTGCGAACTCTTGAGATTGCCTCTGAGCCTGTTATTGAGTACCTAGAATCTTTCTGCATAGAAATTTTCCCATCTAGTGTAACAGCTTGTTTTAACGTGATGTAGGGACGATCCATTTCAAAAAAATGGTTATAAAAAGGATTCAATGCTCTACATTTCTCTTCTTCTACGCCTACAATTACTTTGATTCCATGCTTTTGTAAAAATTTTCTGCCTTTTCCTGCTACTAAAGGATTTGGATCAAGTTGGCCTATGACTACCGTTGTGATACCAGACTGGACAATGGCTTGCGTACAAGGTGGCTGTTTTCCTTGGTGGTTACAAGGTTCTAAAGTAACATATAAAGTTGAATCAAACAGTTCTTCGGGGGAACCACAATTTTGAATAGCATTTACTTCAGCGTGAGCCTCACCATAATGTAAATGCGCACCTAGTGAGAGTAGCTTTCCTTCTTTAACAATCGCAGCTCCAACTAATGGATTGGTAAAGGTCTTTCCCTTTCCTTTTCTTGCCTCTTCAATCGCAGCTAACATGAAAGACTGGTGCATATCAATTCCCCCTTTCAACAAAAAATGCCCTGCGAATTTAATCACAGGGCATAACTAAATAAACCTAAAGATAATCGATTTTAATACAAATAAAACCGATCTTCAGTCGATTTTTCTTCTCCCATCCAGACTTTAACTGTCGGTGCCAGATTTTCACTAGCTCAACCACAAAAATGTGGTTCACGGACTTCGAGTAAACTCGTCACCGTCGGTCGGGAATTACACCCTGCCCCGAAGAAATATTCAATTCGTTTAGAGTATATTCTTAAAGCTCACATGTGTCAACCTTAAAAAAAACACATAAAAATAAAATGTAGGTTAAACATAACCACTTAATTAGTGTTAATTGCATGAATAGAATACGATTATATGCCTATGAAATGGCAACTAATAGAATATTAAAAAACTTTTTGACCTATGATTAAAATTCGTTTAAAATAATTCGAAAATGCAAGTAAAATTTTTTATTTTCGTGTCTCATCAATCAAAATGAACAATTGGAATAAAATTATTGTAAGTAGGCATTTTTAGTCATTCACTTTTCAAAAAAACAAAAAGCAGTCATATCGAAGGCGTAAAAACCTTGATATGTCTGCTTTTATCGTATGCCAGCTATAGGGATCGAACCTACGACCTACGCGTTACGAGTGCGTTGCTCTACCAACTGAGCTAAGCTGGCGTTTCCAAGAGAAATTATAGTCGTTATGTTAAGAAATGTAAAGGGGTAATGTGGAAGATTTTTCTACTTTCATGATTTTTTTCAAAAAATGTGCTATAATTATAGATGAAAGGCAGGTTTTATGAAAATGGCAACTTTTGGAAAATTTGAAACAAAGGTCGAACCGTCAGAATTTGGAGAAAAATTTACCACTGATACACATGTTACCTTTATGATTCACGGAAAAACGCAAACCGGAACGATTTCCAAGCAATTGAAAAACTCTGCTGTTGTTGCAATTGATGAAACTAATGAGAATACCGATTTGATGGCCCAAAGTAAAGGCGTCGTCATTATCAATTACAAAGATATGAGTAAGATTTAGTTTTTTCAACCATCCATCAAGTGGATGGTTTTTATTTTGACTGAATGAAATAAAAAAAAATCTGGGAAAATCCCAGATTTTTTGTATAGCTGATTTTTCCTATTTAGTACCAAATAAACGGTCGCCAGCATCGCCTAGACCAGGAACGATATAGCCTTTGTCGTTTAATTTTTCATCTAATGAAGCAGTATAGATATCAATATCTGGATGTGCTTCTTGTAAGGCTTTAACACCTTCTGGAGCTGCAACAAGGCAAACAAATTTAATGTTTGAAGCGCCACGTGCTTTCAGAGCATCGATCGCCATGATCGCTGAGCCACCTGTCGCTAACATTGGATCAACTACGAATAATTGACGTGCGTCGATATCTTCCGGTAATTTAACGAAATACTCGTGCGGTGCCAATGTTTCTTCATCTCTGTATAATCCGATGTGGCCGACTTTAGCTGCTGGGATCAATTCTAAGATTCCGTCAACCATTCCAATACCTGCGCGCAAGATTGGGATAATGGCTACTTTTTTACCAGACAATGTTTTTTGTGTTGTTTCTGTGATTGGTGTTTCGATGACAATGTCTTCAAGTGGCATATCACGTGATACTTCATATGCCATCAGCATAGCGATTTCATCAACAACCTCACGGAAAACTTTTGTACCACAATTTTTGTCGCGAATAATCGTTAATTTGTGTTGGATCAATGGATGGTCGATTACTTGAAATTTGCCCATTTTTTTGTCTCCTTTTTCTCT
Source organism: Enterococcus sp. AZ095b (assembly GCF_051714725.1). Classification (NCBI taxonomy): domain Bacteria; kingdom Bacillati; phylum Bacillota; class Bacilli; order Lactobacillales; family Enterococcaceae; genus Enterococcus; species Enterococcus sp. AZ095b. The sequence goes on from NZ_JBIOSL010000001.1 coordinate 2,440,990, forward strand.
CGTTTCTTTTTAATTGTAAAACAAAATCACTGACTTGACTAGTCTAACCCGTCATTTTCCTAAAGAAAATCAAAGAAATAAAAAAACAAAGCGGTGTTCTTTTTAAAATCAGCAAAAAATAACAAAAACGCCTGAAAATCAGACGTTTTTTGTTATTTTTCTAATTTATTAATGGATAAAGATGACAAAAAACAACTAGTTTTTTAGCCATTCTGTGGAAAGAGTCATTGCTGCTCGTGTCGCATTGGTTTGGTCCATCGCATTTACCATGACAAAATCATGGATGATCCCTTGGAAACGTACTTGCGTAACTTCCACACCAGCTTCACGAAGTTTTCTAGCGTATGCTTCTCCTTCATCTCTTAACACGTCCGCTTCACCAGTCAAGATCATTGCAGGTGGTAAACCTGTCAATTCTTCTTTACTTGCACGTAGAGGTGAGGCAGTGATTTCTGCTCGTTTCTTTTCATCTGTCGTATACTGATCCCAGAACCATTGCATCCCTTCTTTTGTTAAGAAGTAATTCTCTGCGAATTGGTTATAAGAACCTGTATCGAAATTTGCATCAGTTACAGGATAATATAGTAATTGTTTTTTGATTGGTAATCCTTGACGTTGCTTTGTAAGGATCGTCATCACCGTTGCCATATTCCCACCTACGGAATCCCCAGCGACTGTCAAGTTCTCAAGATCCAAGCCTTTCGACTCAGAAAGCTCCGCAAGTTTTTGCAAAATCGCGTAGTTTTGCTCGATGGCAGTAGGATATTTTGCTTCTGGCGAACGACTATACTCAGGAAAAATAACGATCGAATTTGTACGAACAGCCAATTCTCGAATCAATTTGTCATGTGTCTTGGCACTTCCAAATACCCAACCAGCACCATGTATATAAAATATGACAGGTAATTTTTCTACATTTCCTTCAGGACGGATAAAACGCACATTGATTTGTCCCCAATCATTGGTATCCATTTTCAAATCCTCGATATCCACAGGTAATTTTTCCACAGAAGAACTTTGAACTTCTTCTAGAAGATCACGCCCTTCTTCCGGAGGTAATTCATAGATACGCGGGTGCGGTGCATTAGCATCACTAAACTCAATTGCTTCTTTTTCTAATGAAATTCGATCAGTCATACGGATTCCTCCCTAAATTGAATGCAACAAATAAAATTACACCTCATATACTAGAGAGCAACCAGACAAAAGTCAAAAAATCAGATTGAAAGAGGTTGTGAAAGAAGCGCTCAGCACTAAGGCATAAGACAGAAAAATAAAAAATGGCTATTTCATTTTTTATTTTTTTGGCTTATGACCGAAGTGTTGCTTCTTGAACACCGTTTATCTAGGTTGTGAGCAAGCCGTTCAGCTCCAAGTATTAAGGCAACAATTGAGAAAATAGCTTCTCATATTTTTTCAATTGTTGTCTTAATATTGAAGGAGCTGGCTTGCGAACACCGTTTATCCAAGTTGTGAAAGAAGCGCTTTGACCTGAGCAGTAAGATGAAAAATCAGAAAATAGCTTTTCATATTTTTTGAGTTTCCAGAGAGCCATCTAACACTTCAACAATCAGAAAAAAGGTGAGACAACCAAACAGCTACATGCCTGGTTGTCTCACCTTTTTCTATTCTCTTACCTTCTTATTGATGACTCTTAGTTATAAACTATTTATTTTTTATATAATGGAAATTGCTCTGTTAATTCACGGACGCCTGCACGCACTTCTTCTAATTGTGCTTCATCATCTTTTGCCTGTAAGGCTTTGACGATCAATTCAGCTACTTTTGCCGCATCTTCTTCGCGGAAGCCACGGGTCGTAATTGCTGGTGTCCCAATACGGATACCGCTTGTTTTGAATGGGCTTAGTGTTTCAAAAGGAATCGAATTTTTATTGACGGTGATATGAACACTGTCCAAAATCGCTTCTGCTTCTTTTCCGTTCAATTCTAAGTCACGTACATCGATCAAAATCAAATGGTTATCTGTGGCACCTGAAATCACTCGGGTACCAATCGATTGATTGAATACTTTTGCCATAGCTTTTGCATTGGCAATGACTTGTTCGCTATATTCCTTAAATTCAGGAGTCAATGCTTCTTTAAATGCAGCAGCTTTTCCGGCAATCACATGCTCCAAGGGGCCACCTTGGATGCCTGGGAAGACTGCGCTATTGATTTTTTTCGCCAGCTCTTCATTGTTCGTTAAGATCATCCCACCACGAGGTCCTCGTAATGTTTTGTGAGTAGTAGTTGTTGTGATATCGGCATAAGGGATTGGGCTTGGATGGACACCCGCTGCAACTAAACCAGCAATGTGTGCCATATCGACCATCAATTTTGCCCCAACTTCGTCCGCGATTTCTCTGAATTTTGCAAAATCGATCGTCCGACCATAGGCACTTGCTCCTGCTACGATCAATTTTGGTTGATGTTTTCTCGCTAAGATGCGTACGACATTATAATCAATGACTTCTGTTGACGGATCTACACCATAAGCAACGAAGTGGTACGTTTTTCCACTAAAATTGACTGGAGAGCCATGTGTCAAATGTCCGCCAGCAGAAAGATCCATTCCTAAGATCGTATCCCCCGGTTCAACTAACGCAAGATATGCAGCTGTATTGGCTTGTGATCCAGAGTGTGGTTGAACATTGACAAAATCGGCACCAAATAATTCTTTGGCACGGTCGATCGCCAGATTTTCAACGATATCCACAAATTCACACCCACCATAATAGCGACGTCCTGGATACCCTTCTGCGTACTTATTCGTTAAAATACTTCCTTGTGCCGCCATCACAGCTTCAGAGACAAAGTTTTCAGAAGCGATCAGCTCCAGATTGTTTTCTTGTCTTTCCTCTTCTTTTGCGATTGCTGCCCATAAATCAGGGTCAAACGTTTTGTAGTCTACCACAAACAACAACTCCTTATTTATTTATGTGTCAACTTCTCTAAATTTCAAATGATTGTTCAGTTTATTTGTCTTTTTTTGATGTTGACCAAACATTACTAGCTAAGAATACGAACATTATTTCTTAAATAGCTATTTTAGTTTGTTTCCTAGATTGTATCACAGAATGATTTTGCAGCAATCACTTCTGGTTCATTTTTTATAATAATTTTGTCCTGCGGCTTTTTTCAACCGATTCATATAAGCAATACCTAGCCCTTCTTCAGGTGCAACTTGTACTAGAATCAGATCAAGAGCTAATCGATCATCATCTAAGCCACGTAACCCCGCAAACAACCCTTTCGTTGCTGCCTCTACTGAATCATCGTAATACATATACACAGCTGCGACATCCTTGCGTACCTGATCAGCAATTGTTGGTCCAGCTAAAACACCGGTACGTAGTTTTTGCTCTTTTGTCCAGATGATCGCCTCTGGCCAATCCTTTTTTTCAACCATTAGTACTCGAGTATCAGGTGAGTAATGTTTGTATTTCATCCCCGGTGATTTCGGTGTTTCAGATTCTTTGACCAAATGGCGGTCTGTCGCCACTGGACTTTCAATGACAGCTTCTAGTTGCTCTTTCGTGATTGCTCCTGGTCGTAAGATCATCGGCGGTGCAGATGGGTCACTCAGATCAAGTACCGTTGATTCCACACCGATCCTCGTCGCCCCATCGTCAATGATTCCTGTGATTTTTCCATTTAGATCATGAAAGACATGGTCTGCTGTTGTTGGACTCGGTTTACCTGAAGTGTTGGCACTTGGCCCGACAAGTGGTACACCTGCTAATTGGATTAATTCTAACGTTTTCTTGTTATCTGGCATGCGAAAAGCAGCTGTGGATAAACCACCAGTGACAATCCCTGGTAAACTACCTTTTTTGATGTGAAAAATCAAAGTCAGTGGTCCTGGCCAGAAGTTTTTCACAATTTGTTCTGTTAATGGGTGAAAGTTGTCCACATACTCTTTTACTTGTTCGAAGGAGGCGACATGGACGATCAATGGGTTGTCTTGTGGTCGACCTTTCACTGTAAAGACTTGTTTGACAGCCTCCGGTAAAAGGGCATTAGCTCCTAATCCATAGACAGTTTCCGTTGGAAAAGCCACTAGATTTCCTACTGCTAATTCCTTCGCAGCTTCATTCAATTGTGTTTCATCATATTTAATTGTTTCCACAGTCTATCCACATCCTCTTTTTTCAAAATCCTTGTTTTATTCCGTTTTTTCAGGTAGTTATACACAAATTGTTGATAACTAGTTTGTCAATAGTGGATAAGCATGTTGATAACTAAAATATTCGTTTTCATCCTTATCAAATCAGTGTTTTTTTATTATAAAAAAACAGAAAAAAATTTTTTCATCCACAAACTAATTGGTAACAAAAATCATTCGATCATTTCCTGCCATATCTTTTTTGATCCGTACTTTTTTTGTCGGAAAGGCTTGCTCCATGATTGCTTTGACAGCTGCTCCTTGTTGGAAACCAATCTCAAAAAAAAGTTGTCCATCGCTAGCTAATATTTGTGCAGCTTCCTTTGCGATTTTCTGGTAGATCGCTAAACCATCTTCTTCAGCAAACAATGCCATCTTCGGTTCATAGGTTCGTACACTCTGATCCATCACCGACCATTCTGCTCGACTGATATAAGGGGGATTAGAAATAATGACATCAAAGGTTTGATCCAAGACAGGTTCCAACGTATCACCATGATAAAAATTGATCGTTGTTTGTTCATGTTCTGCATTTTCCTTAGCGACAGCTAGTGCTTCTAAAGATAAATCAATTGCTGAGACTTGCCAATTTTTTCTAGCAGCTTTCAAGCTGATGGCGATTGCTCCAGTTCCTGTACCGATATCCACGACATTTAAGGTTTCTTCGCTTGTTTTTGCCAAACACAGTGCGACTAATTCTTCGGTTTCTGGACGAGGAATCAAAGTTGCTTCCGTGACTTTCAAGCGGTGATCAAAAAATTCAGCATAACCTAATAAATAGTGGGGCGGATAATGTTGCACTAGTCGTTGCATATCTGCATTGATCATGGCTTGATCCTCGGCTGTGATCGGTTCATTCATTCGCATGAGCCAATCCAGTTTCGTCCACTGCTTTCGTTCAAGAAAGACAAACTGGATATTATACCCTTCTACTCCTTGTTCTTCTAAAAAAGAAGAAGCCCGTGTGAGGACTTCTCGATAGGTTTTATCCATTTTGCATCTCTTCCAACTTAGATGTTTGGTCGTACACGATCAATGCGTCGACGATCTCATCTAGTTTTCCTGCTAGAATCTGATCCAATTTTTGGATCGTCAAGCCAATACGGTGGTCGGTCACGCGATTTTGAGGGAAGTTATACGTACGGATACGCTCTGAACGATCCCCAGTCCCTACCGCAGATTTACGGTTCGCATCATATTCGCTTTGTGCTTCTTGTTGGATCTTGTCGTAGACGCGCGCACGTAAGACTTTCATCGCTTTCTCACGGTTTTTCAATTGTGAACGTTCATCTTGCATCGCCACCACGATTCCAGTTGGTAAGTGAGTCAAACGTACCGCAGATGCTGTCTTATTGACATGCTGTCCACCGGCTCCAGAAGCGTGGTAAATATCGACGCGGATATCCTTGTCAGCCAGATCGATCTCTACTTCTTCTGCTTCAGGCATGACAACGACAGTTGCCGTTGATGTATGGATACGTCCTTGAGATTCTGTTGAAGGGACACGTTGGACCCGATGTGCGCCACTTTCATATTTTAATTTCGAATAGACATTTTCACCTGAGATCATCATGATGACTTCTTTATAGCCACCGATCCCTGTCACACTTGCTTCCAAGACTTCTGTTTTCCAGCCTTGGCTCTCTGCGTATCGTTGATACATCGAGAAAAGATCCCCTGCAAATAGTGCGGCTTCGTCGCCACCAGCGGCTCCGCGAATCTCCATGATAATGTTTTTGTCATCGTTTGGATCTTTTGGAAGTAACAAAATCTTGATTTTTTCTTCTAGTTCTTCTTTTTCTTTTTTCAAATCAGCTAATTCTTCTTTAGCCATCTCTGCCATTTCGTCGTCTAACTTTTCGCCGAGTAATTCTTCTGTATCTTTGATCCCTTGAACAACTTCCTTGTAGCGACGATAAACTTCAACCGTTTCACGTGTATTTGCTTCTTCTTTTGAAAGCTGCATGAAACGTTTCGTATCTGAAATCACTTCTGGGTCACTCAGTAGTTCCCCAAGCTCTTCGTAACGGTCTTCGATTGATTGTAATTGATCGTACATGCTTAATCTCCTTCTGTGATCATCAATGGATGAAAATAGTGTTTTCGACATACGGGATAATAGGCTTCATTGCCACCAATTTGGACTTGATCTCCTTCGTACACCGGTGTTCCGTCTATATAATGTAAATTCATCATTGCTTTTTTATGGCAGAACCAACAGATCGTTTTCATTTCTTCGATTTTGTCTGCATAAAGCAATAAATATTTCGATCCTTCAAATAATTCATTTCTAAAATCATTTTTTAATCCGAACGCCATCACCGGAATATTGAGTTCATCAACGATTCTCGTGAATGCTAAGACATGTTCTTTTGTTAAGAACTGCGCTTCATCGATCAATACACAGAATGGTGGATGTTCCATCTGCTGGATGACTTCAAATACATCGGTCGTTTCAAAAATGGGAATTGCTTCACGTTTCAGCCCGATTCTGCTTGAAACTACGCCAACGCCATCTCTTGTATCGATTCCGCTGGTCATCAAAACAACCGGTTTGTTTTGTTCTTCATAATTATGTGCGACTTTTAAGATCTCGATTGTCTTGCCGCTGTTCATTGCGCCGTACTTAAAAAATAGTTGTGCCATGTCCTCATTCACCTTCCAGTTTGTTCCTATGGTATTATACTTGATTTTCAATCATTTTTACAGTGAGAATTTTCGAAGCGAGATTTCCCTAGTGTAAATGTTGGTATTTTCGTTATAAATCAATAAACTACCCGCACTTCTTTTGGTATAATCGAATGAAAAATAAAGGAGGGCACTTATGTCCGAAATATTCCACCAAATGGCGAACCATTATGATACCCCCGAACGAATACAATTAGCTGCTACGATTCGTTCAGCTGTTGAAAAAGAATTTTCTGCACAGACTCATGACCAGAAATTGATCGATTACGGTGGGGGAACTGGTCTTGTCACGTTACCCTTTGCCTCACGTTTTAAAGAAGTGATCATTATAGATTCAGCCGCAGGAATGCTAGCGATGGCTGATAAAAAAATCAAAGAGGCAAAACAAGCAAATGTACGAACACTTGAATTGGATGCTACAAAGGATTTGCCGGCAGAGAAAGCCGACATCATCTTACTATCTTTAGTCTTGTTACATATTCCAGAAACGAAAGTCATTTTAAAACAACTTTCGCAAATGCTTCATCCAAGCGGAAAACTTTATATCGTTGACTTCGATAAGAACGAAAAGATCCAGCATCCAAAAGTCCATAATGGTTTTGACCACGAGGAGCTAAGAGAACAATTGAAGCTTGCTGGATTTAAACCACTCTCAATTGAAACATTCCATCACGGAAAAAACTTGTTCATGAAACAAGATGCTTCTTTGTTTTTGGCTATAGCAATCAAAGAATAAGCATTTTCTATTTCTATAAAAAAACCTTTCATAAATACGCAAAGTGTCTGTGACATTAGTCCTCTTGTACCACCTAAAACCGAATAAACGGCGGGAACAGAAGTAATCTCTTCGGAAATAAGGCGCCATCCACAAAAATTTGAAGAACAATTTTCGTGGATGGCGCCTTATTTCTCGAGGCTGAACACTTCTGTCCCGACCTCTTTTGATTATTTTAATTGAGTTCGTATTTGTTTAGTTCTTCCACTGATCAATTAGTTTGAACTATCTGTCGAAGTACTTGTCGAAGCTTCAGTTGAAGCATCGGTTGAACTTTCGCTTGTGGATGGTTCCGTCATCAAGCCACTTAGTACGTTTTTGAAATCTTCATCTTTGATTTTTACATTTGCTTTTTTCAATTCATTACGCACAGCTTCTTGTTGGAATGTTGGATCTGCTATTTTTGTCTCTGTTGCTATTTTTTCTAATTCATCTTTATATTTCGACATATCATTGCCTTTTTCTTGTTGTTTGACCATTTTCACAAGATAATATTCCGTGGCGTTCGTAGAGGAATTAGTCGCTGTGATAACATCAGATACTTCCTCATTTTTAAGTTTGAACGCTGCTTGTTTGACTTCTGTTGGCACACTTTTAGATTGCGAGTCAAAGGTGATTTCTCCACCCTTTTCTTTTGTCGCTTCATCGGTCGATTTTTCTTTGGCGATTTTAGCAAAGTCGCCCCCTTCATCGAGTGACTTTTTGATTTCCTTGGCTTCATCTTCGCTACTTACTTTGATCAATTGTGCCTCTACTTCTGGATGGAAGTTTTCCCACGCTGTTTTAAGATCTTCATCCGTCAATTCGACATTCGCTCGTAAACCTGCTTTGTAAGCTAACCCTCTTTTTATTTCTTCTTTATAAGATTCAGTTGTATAGCCCGCTAATTTCAATTGCGAATCGAAAGAATCACCGAGTGCTTCTTTGCTAGCGTTGTATTCTTTATCTACATCTTCAGCCGTAATTTTGTCGCCATAATTTTCTTCAAAAATCTGGAAGATGATCAAATCTTGGACAGCGGTCTCCGCACCCTTGATTTTTTTCAAGTGGTCCACTAGTTCCTGCTCTGAGATGGTACCGCCTTTATACGTCACTGCAGCTTGATCTGACGGATTTGTTGAACATGCAGAAAACAAAACCAGTCCTGATGATACAGCTAATATTGAGATGAATTTTTTCATGCTGTCACTCCTATATATTTTAATAGTTATTTATATCTATGTGTCTTTCACTTTAGCCTTACTTTATGAACAAACTTTGAAAATAACGTGATTTTATAAAAAAATTATACTTGATCACTTGTTGTTGTAGTTTATATAACAAAAAAACCTCAACATTCCAAACGAATGTTGAGGTTTTTTCAGGGTATATCTTTACTGTTTAGAGTTATATCGCTATCGCATTACGTATCATCGATTAAATGATATTGATCTTATTCAACGGCCAATAGCGGAAAACGACTTTACCTTGGATCAAGTCTTCATCGACTAAACCAAACATGCGGCTGTCTTTTGAGATCAAACGATTGTCGCCCAGTACCAAGTATTGTCCTTCCGGAACAGTGAATTCAAAATCACTGGTGAACGTTTCAGCATTTTCAGCTTGCGATTGGAAGGCTGAATTATAAGAATATTCCTCTTGTAGTTTGTCTTCTGAAAATTCTTTTTTATACTCATCTAAGTAGGGTTCATCTTGCTTTTCCCCATTGATGTATAGTTGATCATCTTCCATTTTCACAGTATCGCCTGGCATCCCAATGATTCGTTTGACGATCATCCGTTCTTCATCCCCAGGTTCTTTTGTTGTAATGATATCCCAGCGGTCAAAATCTGAGATTTTAGATGAGATCAAACGTTGCCCATCATGTAACGAAGGGTCCATGGAATGACCACTCACTGTGACTGGTGTGAATACATAGACTCTTGCCAAAATGATGGCGGCTAAAACAACGATCAAGATTCCCCAATTTTTCAAAAAGTTTTTCACTTTATACCTCCTATTAACCAAACATTTTTATGTTATTTTTTATTTATTTGTTAGCTATTCTTTATTTTACATTTTTTATCAATTAAAAGAAAGAATAAGTGTCGGATCGTGTTGGGAATAATCCGTTTTTTTTTGAAATGTTTTTTTGAACTTCATGTATCTTTCATATTAGAGCGAAATAAATACTTGATGGAGAAGATTTATCCTACACTTTTGATTTTTTTCTTCGTTGGCTTCGACTGTATGTCACTTCACCTTCTTGTTCTTTTGGTTGATTTTTCTTGATGATCAACTTCAAACGATAGGGTTCATGGTATCTAAGACCATCTTTGACAAAATCACCGCCTGCAAGGAATAAGCCTACGGGTTCAATATGATCTTCTGGCGAGTCGACCTTGATCGTTCCTACTTTTTCCATGCTGGAATAATTACGGCCGATACTTAATTGATAAGTTTTGTCGGAGACTTTTTTCACATAATAGTAGGGATAAAGTGTATTTCGATCAATCAAGAAACCGTCCATTCGACCAAGTTCATTGACCTTGATTTCCCCTTTTTCAATCAAATAACGCATATTCTCTGCTAGTTTCAATTGGTAGTCTTCATCGAATAGAACATTGGCTTTTTCTGTATTGACTTTGTCGATATTTCCGTTGTTCCCGCGAACCGTTTCTCCTTCAATATTGAATGCTTCATCAGGTAGATATTTTACGATCACTTGGGTCACATCGGCTTTTGAATTTTTATCAAAAAAGTAATAAAACACATTTAGAACAGTGAAATATAAAAGAACTAAAAAGCCTAATCCATATAAAAAGAACTGCAAATAGTTTTGATTTTGCCATAATCCATAAACAATCCGTAAAAGGTAAACGGTCGGAATCACACTTAATATAGTATAGCCTCGGTTCAAATATTTAGGACTGATATCTAAATATCCTAAAAACTTGTGTACCCCATTGATGATATCTAATATAAATGTCATTCTTCATCACCTGCCTGTTGATTATACATCTGTGTTTCAGCGGATTGCTCTGTAGGTGCATTATTTTCATTTATATTGCCTTCACTTGGCGTAGAAGTACTTGGCGTTGTATTAGGCGTCGTACTGCTTGGTGTAGTGGCACTTGGCGTCGTACTTGAACCGCTGTCGTCCCCTTGATTTTGACTAGTCGAATTGGTCGTATATCCTGTATTTCCTTCATCCACGGAACTTTCTGGTATTGAGTTTTGGTTGTATGTAGAATTGGTTGTGTCTTGTTCTACAGTCGTCGGTGTTGTTTCTACCGTGTCATTCGTTTGCCCTGTTCCTTCATTGGTAGAAGTCGTCGTAGTCTCTGTGGAACGACTTGGTGCACGATAGCTAGAACTATTAACAATGCCTGTTGTGGTAGCAACAATCGTCGAAATCGTCAATACAGCGATTGGCTTTAATATAGGTGCTACTTTTCGCATATTCTCTCATCCTTTTCCTTGTTGCCGCTTGAAGTCTTGATCCGTTTGGCAAAAATTGATTTTTCTCACACGTATTCTTTAGTTTTACCATAAATTTCTTATTTTTTTCTTATTTTTTCATGAAACTTTTGTGTAGATTACTCAAATGTTGTTTTAGTCGTAATCAGACAGTCTATGACTAGTTGATACACTTCATTTTATCATGGATCTCCCTCCAAGTTGTTTCGCAAAGTCATCTTTATTATAAGACACTTTTCCAATAACTAAAATCCTAGTAAATTTTAGTTTTATTATTTCTTTGTGTATTTATTTTATTGTCGGTATACTGGAAGAAACATCTAACAAGGAGGATCGAATTTGTGCAATTGAATCTTTTTTTCCGGAAATGGCGAAGGCGTAGTGCAAGATATGCTTCTAGTCACTTTTCTTCTATTCAAATTATTGTATTTTATTATATTTTAATGACTATGATTTCTTTGGGCTTGTTTTACATCCCATTTTTCCGAAATCCGGGTAGTCATGCTTCATTTATTGACATGCTTTTTATGGCTATCAGTACGATCAGTGTCACTGGTCTTTCGACATTTGACATCCACGCGATTTTTAATAACAATGGCATTATTTTACTCGAAGTGTTGTTTCAAGTGGGTGGTTTAGGGATCATGATGATCTCAACGGCATTTATTATCTTTTCTAAGCGACGGATCACCTTACGTCAAAGACAATTGATCATGACAGATATGAACCAACCACGTTTATCTGGTATCGTTCGTTTGATTCGGATCACTTTTGTCATATTGCTCTGGTTCCAATTGCTATTTGGTGCCTTGTTCTCCGTTTATTTTTATATTCGCGGCTATTTCGATCATTGGCACGAAGCCATTTTCCATGGATTTTATCAAGCTATTTCCGCGGTCACAAATTCGGGATTCGATATTACTGGTGAGTCGATCAAGCCATTTGAACATGACTATCCATTTTTATTTATGATCATGTTCCTGATTTTCATTGGTGGAATCGGTTTTCCAGTATTGATGGAGTTTCGAGAATGGCGCTTGTATCGAAAAACAAAAGCCAAGATTCCTTTTCGGTTCTCTTTGTTTACAAAACTCGCCGTCCTCGCTTTTGTCATTTTATTTGTAAGCGGGACTGTCTTGATTTTTTTACTTGAAAAAAATCACTTGTTCAAAGATCTCCATCCTAGTGTCCAGTGGATCAATTCAATGTTTTATTCCATGACAACTCGTAATGCGGGTTTACAGATCCATGATCTAGGAGATTTTCAAATCACCACCTTGATCGTCTTTTCCTTATTGATGTTCATTGGTTGTAGTCCCAGTTCTGTCGGCGGGGGTATCCGAACCACGACTGTGGCGATCATTGGCCTTTATCTTTATTCATTTTTGAAAAGTGAAGATAACATTAATATTTTTGGTCGTCGAATTGATGAAGATGATGTCCGAAAATCAGTAGTCGTTTTTATGCTCTCCTTAGGGATGTGCTTCTTCTGTATTCTTTTTTTATCTGCCACGGAGAAACAACCGCTGATCTCAATCATCGTGGAAGTGACTTCTGCTTTTGGGACAACGGGGTTATCGCTAGGAATTACCGGTGATCTATCAACAGTCGGTAAAATCACGATCGGTGCGTTGATGTTTATTGGACGTATCGGGATGTTGTATACATTAATGTTATTTGTGCCAAAAGAAACACGAGATTTAGGTTATGAATATCCTACTGAGAAAATCATTATCGGGTAAGCTAGTCTATCGTTACCATAAAAAAACGATATGTAAGAAGCAAGGAAGCGATCGTTTTTCGTTTTCTTGCTTCTTTCGTTTTTGTTTTGCGAACAGTATAAACTTTTGTAAAATAAGACAAAGCAATTTAACCTTTTTTTCAACATATGGTATGATTAGTTGAATTTATTTGTAATTATGACGTTTTGGAGGTTACATAATGGGAATACGCAGTCAATTTGCGATTGCAGTTGGTAAAACCGCACAATGGGGACTAAAAACCTTTTTTAAAGGAGGATCAAGTTTACCTGGTAAACTTGCTTTATCGATCGATCCTCATATTTTAGATACATTAGCAAAAGACTATCAAGTCGTCGTCGTAACTGGAACAAATGGAAAAACATTGACGACCGCTTTGACCGTCAATATCTTACGACAACAATTTGATGAAGTCTTGACGAACCCTACTGGCGCCAACATGGTCCAAGGAATCGTTTCGACTTTTTTACAAGCAAAAGCCGGAAAAGGCCAAAAGAAATTTGCGGTGTTAGAAATCGATGAAGCCAGTCTAAGTAGAGTGACTGAATACATCAAACCTGAACTATTTTTGTTTACAAACATTTTCCGTGACCAAATGGACCGTTACGGTGAAATCTACACCACGTATAAAATGATCGTTGACGGTGCCGCAAAATCGCCAGATGCTACGATCATCAGTAATGGCGATTCACCGATCTTCAATTCAGTTGAGACCGTCAACCCTAGAAGATATTATGGATTTGATCACGAAGAAGACCATGAACAGATGGCCCACTACAATACAGATGGCGTGTTGTGTCCGAAATGTCATCACATCTTGCACTACAAAATGATCACTTATGCAAACTTAGGTAAATACTATTGTCCAAATTGTGACTTTAAACGTCCAGAACTGGATTATCGTTTGACAGAAATGAAACGAATGGACAACAAATCAGCTGATTTCGTCATTGATGGCAATGAATATGGCATCGAAGTTGGTGGCATGTACAATGTCTATAATGCTTTAGCAGCTACTGCGGTGGCTGAATATTATGGTGTTGTTCCTGAAAAAATCAGACAAGGCTTAGGGTATGACGAAAAAGTATTTGGTCGTCAAGAAGACATCGAAATCGATGGCAAGTCCTGTACCTTAGTCCTAGTCAAAAATCCTGTAGGGATCAACCAAGTCATCGACATGATGGGACATGCGCCGTATCCATTTTCACTAGTAGCCCTCTTGAATGCGAACTACGCAGATGGAATCGATGTGAGTTGGATCTGGGACGGAGAATTTGAACGCTTTGCAGATATGGAAATCCCTGCTGTGATTGCTGGTGGCGATCGCCACACAGATATGGCACTACGTTTGAAAGTAGCGGGTATCGCTGAAGATAAATTGACACAATCAAAAGAATTGACTGATGTCATTGAGAAAATCAAGCAACTACCGACGGATCATGTCTATATTTTAGCGACCTATACAGCTGTCTTACAATTACGAAAAGAATTAGCGAGTCAAGGCTTTATCAAAGGAGGCATGAATCGTGGCTAACTACGAATTACGCATTGCCCATCTCTATGGGAATCTGATGAATACTTATGGTGACAATGGCAATCTCTTGATGCTCCAATATATCGCCAAAAAAATGGGGGTCACTTCTCATACTGAGATCGTCAGCATCCATGAACCCTTTGAGGCAGATAAATATGACTTAGTTTTCTTTGGAGGTGGTCAAGATTTTGAACAAATGATCATTTCAAAAGATATTCAAGAAAAGAAAGAATCATTGACTAATTACATTGAAAATGATGGTGTCGTACTTGCGATTTGTGGCGGTTACCAACTACTTGGTCATTATTATATGGGTGCAAACGGTGAAAAAATCCAAGGAATCGGTGCGTTGGATCATTACACCTTAAGCCAAGAGAATAATCGCTTCATTGGTGACATCGTGATCCACAACGAAGAGTTCAACGAAACCTATTATGGATTTGAAAATCATAATGGTCGAACATTTCTTGGCGAAGGCGAACGCCCGCTGGGAAAAATCGTCAAAGGTCAAGGGAATAATGGGGAAGATCAATCAGAAGGTGTCATTTACCGCAACGTTTACGGCTCCTATTTCCATGGTCCGATCTTAGCACGTAATGAACATCTAGCGGAGCGTCTCGTTCGCTTAGCATTAGAGAAACGTTATGGAAAAGAGCTTGATCTACCAACAGTTGCCGCAGCTCCAATCAAGTAAACAGCGAAAAACCTCTAAAAATATCTAAGATATTTTTAGAGGTTTTTTTTACAATCCACTTGTTTATTCCATTGATCGTATCAAGAATCAAGCTACTTGTTTCGCATAACGCATCACATTTTGCTTGATGTTACTGATTGTTGTCGGATCATGGATACCTGTGACTTCTTGGATCAACTGATCCATATTTTCTCGCACTTTCATCTCTTGCAGTTCACGACTTTGCTCATCTTCAGGATCATAGTAGTTGAAAATGATCCCCATCGTAGCTGTCAAATGTGGACAAGTCAAATTGTATTCTTGCAATTCACGAACCGGACGAGTAAAGCGTTCTTGATAGCCTAACTTCCGTAAAGGCGTTCGAGCTACCCGAGTGATGGCATCTGAGATATATTTATTTTGGAAACGTTGGATGATTTTCTCAATATAGGCTTCATGTTGTTTATTATCAAAGCCCCATTTTGCTTCCAGTAAACTTCCTGTTTCTTGTAGTACTGATTTTAGTTGGGCAACGACTAACGAATCTTGCATTGCCTCATCGATCGTTGCATATCCCAATAATGCACCGGTGTAAGCTACAGTCGCATGCCCTGTGTTCACACTAAATAGTTTTCGTTCAATATATGGTTCCAAATCTTTGACGTATAGTACGCCATTTAACGAAATCTCTTTATTTTTTCGTTGCGTATCATCAATGACCCATTCTTTAAAAGGTTCCACTTGCACAAACAAAGGATCTTCATGTTGTTGCATCGGCACGATGCGATCCACTGCTGCATTCGGAAATCCGATGGACTGATCTGCAAAGTGGGTATCTGACAGATATTTATAGACTTCCATTTTTAGATGCTCAGAGCCACCAATCATATTTTCACAAGCGATGATGTCTAGCGGTTGCTGATTGCCCTCTTGTTCTCTTTGCTCGATCCCTTTTGCAATCAGTTCAGCAATGAATGGTAAAATATTGGGACCGATCGCTGTGGTCACAAGATCTGCTTGTGCTATTTCTTTGATCACTTGTTCAGGCTGTTTTTGGTTGTTCAATCCGCGAACGCGTTCAACGACAAGTTGTTTTTTCGATTCGTCAGCTAGTTCGATCGTATACCGGCTTTTTTCATTTAATGAATCGATGATCTGTTCGTTGACATCAACAAAAGTGATGTCAAACCCATTCTCAGCTAAAACTTCTCCAATAAATCCTCTGCCGATATTTCCGGCACCAAAGTGTACTGCTCTCATTCGTCTTCTCTCCTTAGGCAATTGCTAGATTGTGTGTGACTTCTTCTTTACTCAGTGCATCTGCTAATTGGACAACATTGTCCATGTCGCTACAATAAAGAGCGATTTGTTGCACTAATTGCAGATGTTCTTCTCCTACGCCAGCGATACCAAACAAGACTGTCGCAATCTTTTCTTCTTGTTCAGTCCCGAAATTGACACCATCTGGCACTTGGATCACACAGATCCCTGATTTTTTTACGAATGCTTTGGCTTCATCTGTTCCATGAGGGATCGCGATAAAATTCCCCATATAAACGGATAACATCGCATCACGTTCCACCATTGCGTCAATGTAGGGTTCTTCGACACAACCGGCTTCCACTAATTTTCTTCCACAGTATCGGATGGCCTCTTCCTTTGTTGCAAAAGCCTTATTCAACTCGATCATATCAAATGCTAATTCAGACATTTTATTTCCTCCTTATGCTACTTTTTTCAAATAGTGAGCAATCGTTTCATATTTTTGTGGACTGACCATCGTCGCCACTGAAAAATGAAGTGAATGCGGTGCCACTGAACGTGCTTCCTCAGACAAGGATTCTCTTGAAACGATCAGTGTATTCGGTTGCTCCGTCAACTCATCAATATTGATTTTTTTCAGAGGGATCTCCAATTGGTTTTTCTTCAAAATATCTTTCAATAAGGACAATCCCATTGTCGCTGATCCTGCACGATCGTCATGAACAAGTAAAATCTCTTTGATATCTTTTAATTCAGATAAATCCAAATCATCTGTTGGAGTAGTAGAGAGTGGTTGGCTTGGCTGTGTTTCTTCCTTACTTCCTAATGCTTGGATGATTTCATCATACTTTGGTGAATTTAAGAAGTTTTCTACTGCAACAAAATGAGCATGTGGCGCTTTTTGTTTTGCTCGTTCCTGCAACTCAACTTGAGTCACGATCAATACGTCTGCTTCATCAGATAATTGACTAACGGCTTGATTCGTCACGAGTTGAGGTAAGTGATGCTCTTGGACTTTTTTTCTTAACAAGGAAGCACCCATCGCACTTGACCCCATTCCAGCATCACAGGCAAAAATGATTTTTTTGATCGCTGATAAAGCTGGTTGTCCCTGACTAGTAGTTCCAGTTCCTTTCGCTTGTTGTTTCGCTTGACGAGTCGCTTCCACTGATTTTTCAAAATCTTCACTTGTTTCTTTCGCATCAGCTTTTAGAATGACTGCAGAGATCCCAAA
This sequence comes from Enterococcus sp. AZ095b, assembly GCF_051714725.1. Taxonomy (NCBI): domain Bacteria; kingdom Bacillati; phylum Bacillota; class Bacilli; order Lactobacillales; family Enterococcaceae; genus Enterococcus; species Enterococcus sp. AZ095b. The sequence continues at coordinate 2,458,541 of NZ_JBIOSL010000001.1, forward strand.
AGAAACGGCTGTTGCAGCGACGATCCCTAAAATAACTGGTAAGTAAGCACTCAATGGTGCCATTGCTAAAATGGCAATGATCGAACCCGGTGAAGCTGGCGCACGTAAGCCTGCATCCATTAATTGGAAAACGAAACTACCTGTCATCCCACCAAAAATCACTGATAAGAATAATAACGGTTTCATCATTACGTATGGGAAATAGATTTCATGGATTCCACCTAAGAAATGGATGATCATTGCACCCGGTGCAGATGATTTTGCCGCGCCTTTGCCAAATAGTGTGAAAGCTAACAATACACCTAGACCTGGTCCAGGATTAGCTTCCAACAAGAACAGGATCGATTGACCGGCTGTAGCCACTTGTTCTGTTCCTAAAGGAGTCAAAATGCCATGGTTGATCGCATTATTCAAAAACAAGATTTTCGCTGGTTCGATAAAAATACTCGTCAATGGAATCAAATTTGCATTTAAAATTGCTTCAACACCTGTTGCCATCGCTTGCGTCAGTGTATCCACCACTGGACCAATTGCAGAAAAGCCGATCAATGCTAACGCAAAACCGATTAATCCTGCAGAAAAATTGTTGACCAACATCTCAAACCCTGATTTGATATGTTTTTGAAACACTTGATCGAATTTCTTGATGGCAAAGCCACCTAATGGACCCATGATCATGGCACCTAACATCATCGGAATATCTGTCCCAACGATTACACCCATCGTCGCAATTGCTCCGACGACTGAACCACGATCACCACCGATGACTTTCCCTCCGGTGTAGCCGATCAATAAAGGAATTAAATACGTCAACATTGGGCCGACCATCGTAGCAAACGCTTCGTTTGGTAAATAGCCATCTGGAATAAATAATGCTGTCAAAACACCCCAAGCAATCAACGCACCGATATTCGGCATCACCATACTAGATAAGGTACTTCCTAACTTTTGTACTTTTGCTTTGAATGAAATTTTATTTTTTGGTATCGTCTCTTCCACTTCAATCGCTCCTTTATCTCTTTCTTTAACCAAATTGTATCCGCTTACCATTTAGATAAATAGTCGGATTTTGTCACAATCATTTGTGCCAAAACATGGAGTGATCCAAATGAGTGATTTGATGAAAGACTTCTGGTACTAATTAGAGACGCTGATACAATTATTTTCTTCATTTAAGGGAGCATTTTATCTGTAGATACCTACGAAAAGGCACATCCTCGTGATCTTTTGGACTCTTTTTTACAAAGTAAGGTTTTTATTCCATTGACTCTCCTAATCGAGCCAACCGTTCTTCCCAAAGCATTAGATTTTCAGACATATCGGCTGACGCCTCATAGAACGTAATGAAATCTAAAATAATCGTTCCTTGCTCTATGTATGCCGCCATCACCGCTTTTAATTCTTCCGTTTGGATTTGTTCAAATGCTTCTTTCGCTTTGTTCATTTCTTTTTCTTTCAACCAATCAAGACTTTTTTCAAAATAAAACTGATCCAGTGCTAACGTGATCTCCTGATGTTTCAAGTGGCGATTCAACACAACGGCTTCTTGTACTTGTTCCAGCTCCAAATAAGCAATCGCTAACTTGGTTTGGCGCTTTTCCGTCAATTGTTCCACGTGGGTCGCAATCACTTTTTTCCAATCGTTTTGATAAAAAGCCAGATCAAAGGTGGCATTTCCTGTTGGCTTTTGCTCATTCAACTTCTCTACCCAAGAAAATTCCTGTTCTTCCACTAAGTGATCGATCAATTGCTGATACTGAGTGGGATATTCTTCCGCAGCTTCTTCATATGCGCCTGCTTCTACTAATGACTGCCATGAACTTTTCTGATTTTCTTCGGTTGTCGCTTGCTCATTATTCGTTCTTTGTTCAACAAACAAACCGACACCTTGAATCACAACAAAAACGATTACTCCACTAAGAAGTAATCGCTTGATGATTTTTTTCCAATTGATTTGTAACAACTGATTTTTTTTCAGTGTGTTGCTTGAATGAGAGAACTGACTCTTCTCTTTTGTATTGGCTATTTCTTGCTCCCAGTGTTGACTTAAGATCTCTTCAATCTCCTCTGTCAAAGGAAATTGAAGCACTTTTTCTATCATCATTTCTCCCTTACGATCATAAATACGTATGCGACATTGTCCTTGTGTGTTTGCCAGCAAGACTCGTCGATTTTCAGTTTCTAAATCTTCCAAAGCCTGAAACAAATCCAACTGAGTCTCTTCTACTTGTAAGTGATGGATCTGATCGATGATTACAGTTTCTTTCGCCATACGTTGTCACTCCCCTCATTCATTTTTGTTGCGTCCATTTGTAAGGTCTTCCTTACTCAATCATTGTATTTCCATAAAAGAAGACAGCTGTTCGAGATCATCCAAGACATAGCGATGATTTTTAGTGTCATAGAGATAAGTCAGTTTGACACCCTCACGATGGCGAATATCTTTTTTTACAACTCCGCCTTCTTCATTCAATAAAGACGTCGTAAAATCAACCAAACAGAGGACTTCAACCATTTCCTCGTTCGTTTGTTTAAAATAATGCTCGCTTTTGAGCCAGCGACTGAAGCCAAAACGCTGTGGACTATGCGTTTTTTTACCTTGTTCTGTTTTTACTTTATCTTTCATCTTGTTAGAAAGAGCATCAACATATGCAGAGTAATTGTCGCCGACTGTTTCAAACGTATAATAAGCTTGTAAAAATTCTCTGACTTGTGCTTCCGAAAGTTGTCTGGATTTTTTTTCAGAGGCTTGTCTTTTTTCTTGTGAACGAAAGACAAGTGACCTACCAACACTAAAAGTCATGCTACCAAACAGAAAGAAAGCTAGAATGAGACAAAGGAAGCGGGATTTTGCATTCATTTTTTTTCTCCCAACAATCGATAGAAATAAACAGGCGCCAGCTGGAAATCACCTGCATAGCCTTCAAATGGAGTGATGACGATATCGCCTTCTTGACCATACCCTCGTGCAGTAGCAGGTGTGCAATGAAGGATCGTTTTACCACCATCATCTAAAAATAGCCCTGTATGGCCGTAACTACCTAAAGAGTGTCCTTTCTTCCCCCACACAAACAAGTCACCGGCTCTGACATCTTCTCGACTGATTGGCATCAGGAAAGTCCCTTCCAAAGAATACAATGTCTCAGTGCTACCTAGTGGCACAGGCAAGCCAACACTTCTCATCGCCCACAGAACAAAAGAAGAGCAATCATGATAAGGAAAGGTGCCTCGTTCAAAGCCTTGTGAGTACTGAACGTTTTGACGATACAATGTTCTGGCTTGTGTCAACACCTCTTGACCCACTGTGTGATTCGATTGCCAGAGTAAGCTCATCTCTTTACTGCCACCTAGTTGTACAAATAATTCTTTGATCGTCGGTACCCAGTATTGGTTTAATCCCAGGGGATCATTACTTGCACCTACAGGACAATACACACTTCCGAGTTGCTCGACTGTCAGCAGTCTTTGGTTCACGATCAATTGGTTTAGTGTTCGAGCGGTGGCGGCAATCCCTTCTTCAAGTGTGGCGTAGGAAAGCAACTCATTTTCTCGCATCAAGCCACCTGGATTGTTCTTTTCTCGAATTCCTTCGCTCGTCCCCCAAGCAGTTTCGTGGATCATGATGGCTGCTAGAACAATGGGGGAGATATTATTCTTTTTAGCTTCTTGGATAATCGTTTCTGCATGGTCACTAAATGCGTGACAATGCAGTAAAATCACTTCTCGAAATTTCTGTCCATTAAATGTAACGTCCGTTTCAATGGGATCAAGCTGTGTCTCATTGTTATCGACTACATTGGGGAGATAAAAAGCTGGATTGACGATTTCACCTTTTTTCTGGTAAGACAGATGCAGTTCCTCTTGTTTTACTCTCCCGATCTCTGTCCCCACCGATACCATCTGTCCTTCAGTAGCTGTTAGATCTACATCATGATAAGTAATGGTTTGATCGTTCATTGTGATGGTTACGTTCTCTCGGTCTCTTGTAATTTCTCCAGCGATCACAGCGACTATGCTTTCTTTCGGTTCTGTCTGGATGAGCAGTCCTTCAAGTAAGCTTTTTTCTTGATTTGTTACGTAATAACCAAAGCGTTGTTTTATGCGTAAAGAGTCTGTTTCTTTCAATGGATTGCTTAATTCAGTCAAACTTGCATAAAGACCAATTTCTGCTAACAGCTGTCTGCGTTCTTTCCACTCCGGCGTCCAAGTGATCACTTGCGACAATGATCGTGATGTTAATTTGATTTGACCTTCGTTACTGTCTACTTGCCACATCTGTTCATGCAATCCTTGGATCGTTTCTTTGAGAACATCTGGATTTCCTAATTGGTCTTCACCATAAGCCATGTCTAAATAAATCAGCACCTCTTCAATATCAGACCTGATCACGACTTCATTTGCAGCCACTACTCGTTCATTTACTAGAATCAAACTCTTAGTTGAGTTTAATTCTAGTGTCAATTCCACATCCAATTCGGTTAAATATTTCCATACCTTCGTCAATTCAAGCTCATTGATTTTGATCGTGGCAGACGAAACGAAGCCGATCATACTGAAAAAGAGAAAAAATATGAGAATGCTAACACCAACAAGTAGGTAAAGGCTGACTTTGCTACTGATCGAAGTTTTATTTCCAAGTAAAGAGAAATCAACTATTTTTGTCTGATATGCAAGCATGACTCTGCGAGGATCTTTCGTTTTCCTACGCAGAAAATGTCTGTTACTCCTTCGTTTATTTCGTGATTTCACGGTCTCTTCAATGCCTACATCGTTTTTTTTCATGGCGATACATCCTGTCGTAATCTGTGGCGTTCGACAGGATCAGTGGTGATCAACTCATAAAGTTTTGTTGTTGGATCAACAGTGTTGGAAAAAGGGACAATGGCATTGCCTGCCCGTATCAATCCTGCGCCTTTGATTGGATTGAGTAATTGTCTTTGTTGCTGATACGAAAGATTGAATAAGGAAGACAGCTCATCTAAATCACTTTTCGCTTGTTTCAACATAATGATAAATTCCGTATTACTTAACATTCGGCGTGCTTTATCTGATAATAATAAGGTTTCGACATTTTGGGTAATACCAGTGGCAATCGCACCCCATTTACGGATTCGGCTCCATAGTTCAAAAAAATAATTTTCACAGTAAGGATCATTTAACAGGAGTTGCATTTCATCAATATAGATCCAAGTAGTGATGCCTCTGTCTCGATTGCGAACGACCCGATTCCACACTTGTTCCAAAACAACCATCATCCCAAAAGTTTTCAATTGATTCCCTAGTTGTTTCGTATTGTAAATCACAAAACGTTTATTTAAAGAAACATTAGTTGGTTTAGAAAACATCGAAAGTGAACCATCGATATATAACTCTAAGTCTAACGCCAATGTCTGCGCCTCTTTTTCCGGTTGTTCTTTTAAAAGCGGAAACCAATCTTCCGCCAATGTCGGCGCTGATTTTTCTGAGATTTTTTGAAAATTGAAATACGTCAATCGCGTGACACGATCAATGATCGATCGTTGTGCCGAATTTAACCCAGTTGGCCCACCGATCAAGGCTTCACAAGCAGTTAACAGAAAGTCAGATTTCAATTTTACTGGATCTGCCTCTCCTCTCAAGTCTTCTGAAATATCTAGTAAGTTGATGAAGGTATTGGTATTAGGGGCGATATTGATGATTTGAGCATCAAAATCATTGCCGATGATCGTATCTTCATCTTCCGGATCAATCGAAATGACTTCATCTTCGGGATTTTTAAGTAACGTCGTGATTTCTTCATATTTTTTGGCTACACCTTTGCCTGAACCAGAGCTACCTAAAATCATGCCACTCGGCGTGTTTAGTTGCTTACGATCGATCCTTACACTATTTTTGGTCATTTCATTTTTCCCGTAATATTTGCCATCTATATGATTAAGATCTTGCGCTGAAAATGGAATAAAAATCGCTGTACTTTCTGTCGTCAACGTCCGTTGTTGTTCGATCCAATTTTTTCCTAAAGGTAAGACCGAATTGAATCCTTCATCTTGTAGATAGTCTAATGCATTGAAATGACAACGATTTTTACGCCCAACATGTTGGACTTGTTCCGCAATATCAGCAAGTTTTTCTTTGGTCTGAGATCGGAAATAAACGAGGAAGGTAACAAAATATAATTTTTGACCGGTTTTGACTAGATCGTCTAATAAAGCTTCGGCTTCTTTGATACTATTGGTCAATTCATACGGAATATTTGAATAAGGATCATAGCCTTTTTGTGTCGCTTTTCTTTCAGCAGTTGTTTTGTCCCCTTCCATATAAGCTTTTTTAATTTGAACCAACTGATTTGCTTTTTCAGAATCCACTGGTTCAATGTGGATCGATAAACACAACTCTTCGCCAATATCCATTAATTCTAAGATCAATCTATCTGAAAGTTTGGTGGGGTAATCTTTCAAATATAGGACTTGGGCATACTCTGAGCCAATTTCGATATAGTCTTTTGCTTTAAAGCTGAAACTTGCAGGGGTAACAACTGCTTTTGTCGACAAACGGCTATAAACTAAATCTGTATAATTGAACTGGAACCATTCATTAGGTTTGATCAATTCATGGAGCAGTTGCAACCGTTCTTTGCCAGAAAGTGTTTGACTACTTGATTCGATTTCCGAAAGACTATGACTAAGTTGTTGTTCGATACGTGTCAAGGAATGCTTGGCTTGGTCATAATCAGTAGACTGCGTGCTGAAGGTCAATAGATTTTGTTTGCTAAAATTCGTTCCTCCTTCTGTCATGGTTCGCCGCAGCATTTCATTCAATTCTCGACGGTAGATGTCCTGACTCTCCCCTGTTTCTTTATAGAACAATTGCTTTTCCAGTTCCTTTTGTTCCATTCGCTTTTTTTTCAAGGTAATCGTTAGATGCGTTCGTTCATCACAACTATCTAGTAAGGTACAATACCCTTGAAAAATAGCTTGTTGGTCTTCTACAGGTGCAATTTGGTAATTGACATCTGAAAACTGGATACTTTTTGAATAATATCCGGAAGCAAGTTCACAAATTCCACTTTCGTACATTTTTTCATAACGAATCTTCCTTTGTGCATGTTTGGCTGGTGCTGATTTTCGTTCTTTTTTTCCTCTTTTTTTCTTTTGCTTGTGTAATAGTTTGGTTAAGGAAGACTTTTTAATTCCCTTGTTCACTTCGATATTTCTCTGTTTTACTGTTTTTCCTCGTTGAAATCCCTTCATGATCTTCCTCCAAACGAGCATTTTGATATGGATAGTGCTTTGTTGCGATAAGATGGCGCCAACGGATAAGGAGATATTTTTCTAAAGGTAACTGATTTTTTTTGATCCAACCCACCGATAAAATCGGACTAGTAAAAAACATCAATACAATTCCTAGATCATCAATTGAATAGCCCCAAATAAAATGATTAAGTAGGCCGACCGGTAAAATCACGATTAAAGCCAATGCAATAACGATAACCTGTCTTAAAGAGAAGCCAAAAAAGATCTTCTCTTGATACTCTTTGATTTCTTTTCTGATCACGACTTCAATCGCCATTTTTCACACTCCTTTTCCCACTCAGGCCGCAACGATGATCGCTTTCGACCATTTCATGGTGTAAAACAAACACATGGATAGCGCCAAGCAATTACCGACGATCGCACTGATCACTGCAATCATCCCCTGCGTCTCATCAAATGAAAAAATAGTACTCACTAGTAGTGGATAGATATTCAACACGATAAAAAGCAATACACCTTGTAAAGATGCCGCACCAAATAGTTTTAAAAAATTCTTTCCGACATGCCCGATTTCTGTATTCACTAAAGCGACAATCGGTAAAGGTGAGATACTCAAATAAAGATACATTTCCAAAAAGCGTAAAAAGATCAGCACTTGAGCAAGGACGCTAACAATGATCGATAGAATCAAGGGAACGAGTAAGATCATCAACAACACCATTTTTTCAAAAAAACCTAGCTGATCGATCTGCTCCATCACGTTGAAGATATCCATTGTCTGATCCGTCACACCTCGAATCTCCAATTGATTGATTCCTTGACTAACAAAAATACCTACATCCATAATGGCATTGAGGAAAACCATCAAGTGGCGTAAAAGCAGTACGGTCAATCCGATTTTGATAAACAATGGCAAAAAAAGATCCAGTCCACCAAACTCTGACTGCTTGCCATATAGTCGATGTGCGAGTTGTTGAAATTCGATCAACAATAGAAAACCTAATAGGGAATAAGCAATAGGTTTGACGACACTTTCCATGATCGTCACACTGTAACGATAGATTTCCGGCAGATAATGTTCGAGGTTTTGTAAAAGACTATTTTTATGATTCGTCGATAAACTTAATTGTTCTGCAATCGTTTGTAGCAAAAATTCGATCGCACCGTCCATTCTTTTTCGCTCCTCACATTGAAATATTCGTGATCCACGCACCAGCAGCTAAAATCACTGCACCCCCAACGATTTGAAAAATGGCATGTTGCATCCCTGGCCCATTATGCTCTTTGATTGCAACGCCTAATTGGATAATGCCCCAAACGGTCAGTAAGCTTCCTGCAGTAATCACCCCGTTGGAAAATAAAGACATTGCTTGATTGAAATAATCCATTTATTTCTCCTTATTCGCTCAATTTCTCTGGCATTTCTGGATTGTTGTCTTGAATAATGACATGAAAAGATACTGTCGTTTCTGTAAATGTATCTTTGACCGTCAAATAAACAGGATAGCTTCCAGGTGTATCCCAAGCGATTTCTTCTATGATCTCAACATCTTCTATTCCAATACTCTCTTCACGATCCGAAACGGAGATCCCTGCTAATAAATCTGGCTTTTCTTCGCCTACAATGATTCTCTTATCCTCTATCCCAGAAAATACAGGTGGTTCATTGATTACTTGGATGCTCCCAAAGGTTTTGGTGATCTCTCCATGTGTATCTTGGACTTGAAGAGGAAAACGATAGGTATTTAATCGGGAAGTGTCGATTTTCTCCCAAAAAGGCAGATCGATTGCCACATGTAATTGCTCAACCGGATCTTCACGATCTGCAAGAACTAGTTTTGCTAGATAGCTTTCTTTATTCAGTTCACTAAATACAGGAAGAGTCATATGCGTATTTGTAATCGTCGGCGCTTCATTTGTTAAGTGAACACGGATCGTACGCTCTGCCGCTCTTTTGCCATACCGATCAACGACATTCCCAATTCTTACGAAGTAGTTTCCTGGTACATATGGGACAAGATCGGATGCCAAGATATTGTCTGAAGTAAGGTTGATCGCACCATCTTCTTGATCATTTGCGGAGAAATAATCAAATAAAGAGAATGATTGATCAACAGGTAAAACGAGCTGGTTCGGCCCCGCGATTATTGGTGCTTCATTGGTGATCCTCATATTACTTATCAGCTTGGTACTTGCTCCAAATTGATCAGTCACAGAATAAATCACTTCATAACTGCCTTCTTGTTCTGTTTGGAGTGTGGTTTGTACTTGAACTTCTGAGGTCAATTCACCATCTTCTTCATCATGAGCAGAAATGCCCGCTAATAAGTCAATACTTGAACCAATCGTGATGTGGTGACTTTGTCTTACTTGCTGAATGATCGGAGAGTGATTAAACAGAAAGGTGACTGTCGCAACACTCACTTTCCCTTTTGAATCAATTGCTGTGATCTGCATCACTTGGTAGCCAGATTCATTAGGATCGACGGGCGTATAATGGATCACTGGAACGGGATCACTTCCTTGAACAACAGTAAAATAGGTAAAGGGATCAATTGCTGTTCCTCTTGGTAAGATCTGCAATGGAGCATTTGCATGGACGTAAGGACCTTGCCAATGATTATCGCTCTCTGGAATTGCTGAAATATTGGATAGAGTACCTTTTTGTTCGTTTTCTTCGAAGCGATTCGTGAGATTGCTTCTTGATTCTGTATTTTCCCGATTTTGAGAGACTGTTGTGGCTTCAAGGTAAGCGATTCTCAGCTGATTGGTTTCATCCTTGATCATTGCTTCCGTGGGAAGATCCAGTGGTTTTCTAAATTGAGAAGCAAACTCAAACAAATGAGAAGAATTGTTTTCTTTTTTGAAATAGCTCTCCTCTGGTGTCTCCATGCTGATTGCCTGTTTCATTTTGCTTGAAGTAGGGCCAGCTGTTGATGGATCTTCTGTTTGTTGTGTTTTACAGCCGCTGACGAACAAAACAACTGAACAACTGAATATGAACAAGCCAAATCTCATGTATTTTTTCCTTTTAGTCATTCAAACCACCCTTTTTTTGTTGATAGATCAAAAGACCACTCACTCCTAGAAATAAACTACCTAGCCCTACTAGAGAAACAGAAGTACGACTATTTGTTTTAGGTAAATCACGAGTATTTTCCTGCTTTTTCGTTTCTTCTTTTTCCCCTTCTTTTGGTGTATTGAAATGAACAGTCTGTTCTTGATTCGTCAAATCATCTTCACGTGCTACCTCATTTTCTTGCTCAGACTCGTAGTATAAAATGTGAGTGGCAGTCAACTGCTCCTTGTCTTTTAGCGTATTGGCTTTCAGCTCAAGAAAAACTTCAAATTGATCTTCTTTACTCTTTGCTGTGTAGGTTGAGATTGCTTCGTTGATGAGTTCTCCGGTGTCACCTTTTCGGTACTGGGTCACTACGGTATACACATGACCGACTTCAATGGCTGCTCCTTTGATCCAGACTACGTCTTTCAATTGATTGTCTTTGGTTGGATCAAGCTCCTTACTTCCGTCGATTGCTGTGAACAAACTCGTCAATGCTAATTTTTCGCGTTCGTTATAGGCTTCTAATACGATCAACTCACCATCTTTTTCAATAGTTACTGAAAAATCTAAAGGTTCTTCTAAAGGTAAATACCCTTCCAATGGTTTTCCTTCAATAAATTGATAGGTCCCATAGGGCAAATCGCTTACTTCGATTTTTCCCTCATCATCCGTGAGATATTCTTCAATAAATTGAAGGATATCTCCGCCATTTTCTGCTTTTTCTACCTGATATAAACCAAATGGTACTTGCACCAAAGGTTGTTCATTCAAGCGATCTCGTTTGATCAATTCAATGGATTGTCTTGCTAAACGGTTAGGGACTTCTAAGCGAATCAATGCACTATGATTTTCTGCTGTTACACTGAAAATCAATGGTTCTTCTAACGGGAGATAGCCTTCTGGCGCTTTGACTTCATGAAGCTCATAGCGATCCACGCCCCAAGGTAAGCTCTCTGTTGTCACTAATTCCCCTTTTTGATTCGTTTCAAAAATCTCAGTTTTTTCTGTATCATTCGGACGTGTCATTGCTACAAATGCCCCTTGTCCATCATTCGCCCAAGTATCAAAAATCTTGAATTGTGCGCCAGCATAGGGAATTTGTTGTCCTGTTTCTTGATCGATCTTGATGAGATGTACGCGTGATTCGATGATTTCATCTTCTAATAAAAAGAAATGTGTGTAGCCTTCCTCACTGATCGTCACTTCAAATGGTTCAATGATCAAATAGCCATCCGTTCCTTTAGTTTCAGCGATCGTATACGTGTCATAGGGTAAATCGATAAATTTAAAGTAGCCGTTTTTTTCAGTGACTTGGACATATTCTTTTCCTGTGGTATGAGCGGTGGCTGTTAGTTCGATTCCTTCGAGTGGTGGTTTATGATTCGTTTGATTGGATGTTAATGCGTGTAAAATTTCGAAGATAGAAGTGGGGATAAGAGGTTTTGAACCAAATTTATATCCTTCGACATGTCCCTTGATGACGCGATCAGTGACTGTTTTGCTATGAACAGCCACCGTTTCATTTTGTCCTGCGTAAGTCAAATGTATAGGATAGATGGTCGGATCTAAGTTATATCCTTTCGGTGGAATGGTCTCTTGTAAATAATAGGTTCCTAGTTTTAACCCTTTTAGCTCAGCTGATGCACTTCCATTAACCTCTTCCATCGTCAATTCCGCCACTGTTTCTCCGTCTTTGTCCGTTAATTTATAGACAGCTCCGATCAATTGGGCACCTCCTTGAGGCTGATTGCCTGTTTCTGCATCTTCTTTGATGACCTTCAAATTAGCTGTCTGTTCTTGATTAGCTAATGTGATACTCGTCAATTCATTCACTTTGACAGTGACAGTCTGGGGCGTTGGATTTAAAACGTAGCCTTCTGGCGCTTTGATTTCTTGAATCGTAACGACCGTATCAACGAGTAGATCATGCCAAATAGCAACACCATCAGAATCTGTCGTCAATTCTTTTATCTGTCCATCCGCAGTCGTGAAACAAAAAACGGCGCCTACTAATGGTTGTTTTGTTTGTTGATCGACTTTGCGGATACCTGCATGTCCATATTTTTGCACGCGTAACTGAAAGGAGGTTCTTGTCAGCTGTGGCACTCTACCGACTACCATGTTTTGTGTATAAGGATGTTGGTACACGACGATTGCTCCTTGATAACTACTGGGGATATGATAATCAAATGCGATTTCACTTGTCGCCGGTGCTTCTTTCGATGCAGTGACTGTTACTTGATTACCTTGCTTTTCAATGGTTACTCCATTGATTTGTTGAACAGGCGATGAGCTATAATTTGAAAATGCTCCTGTTGTGTCGGTCAATATTTGGCTTTCGCCGGCTTTTATATCCAATATTTGTCCATCAAAACTCGGTTGGGTATAGAACCGTTCCACTTGTTCCATCACTGTTCGTTTGAATGTTTGGTAATCGTTCATTGTCAAAACACCAGTAATACTGGTGGGGGTGATTCCTTGTTGCTCCCAAGCAAGGAGTTGCGTCATCAATTCTTTTTCCATCGTGTAGTTTGTCGCAATCACCCCATAGTATTTAATCAAAGAAATTTTCTTCAATAATTCTGTGTTTTGAATACTTGAAGTATACCCGCTATTTTCTCCAATATTCAGCGCTACTCCTTGTTCCAGACAAAGCGCAATCTCTCCCTTCACTCGCTTGCCGTACCAACCAATTTCTCTGCCACCATTAGATAGATGGATATCGATATGAGGGATATGGATCGCTGGATCAACAACGACACTTTCATTTGCAAATGGATCAGCCAATCTTGGAGAATATTCATGGATCGCCGCTTCAATATAATTCGTCGAACCAATAGTAATCAATTTCCCAGTGGCCCTTTGGACTAATTGATAGTTTTTTTTGAAATTTGTCCAGCTATTATCCTGTGGGATTGATTGTTCAGCTGTACGTAAAGTTTGATTGGGATCAGATGCAGTGATTTGTTGATACATGGGTAGGTCAGGCAATGTTTCTGCCGAGACTGGTCTCACTTTCATTTGAAAAAAAATAGTGATTAAAATAATGATTGGTAGAATCAAAAATAGTGATTCAGAGGATTTCTTCATTCTTTGGCTCCTTTCATTAGTGGAATAGATCAACTGGGAACATGTGCCCTTCTCGTCGTACCTCCTTCACTATATAATTACGATTTTGGCGAGATTCTCCCAAAAAAATAGAAAAAAAAACGACCAATCAATTGATTGGTCGTTGCGTATTTTACGTCAAAACTCCTCAGCTTGTTTTAAGATTTGTTGGATTTCCTCTACTGTTTGAGCATCGCTCAATGCCATCACTTGATCGACATCGGAACAAAAAAAGGCGAGTTCTTGTAAACTTGTTAGTTGTTGGTTTTCTCGCATGATCACTGCAAATAAAATCGTTGCGATTTTCTTTTCTTCGTCGATACCAAAGTCAACGCCATCAGGTACTTGGAACAAAAAAATACCTTCTTCAACAATCTGTTCATCTTTTGCTTTTCCATGAGGAAGTGCCACAAAGTTGCCGATATAGACACTTGCTGCTTCTTGGCGAGCAACCATCGCATCGGTATATTCCTTTTGGATCACTCTTTTTTCAAGAAGTTGTTCACCAATCTGCTGAATGGCTTCTTTCCAGCTACCAAACTGTTGGTTCAACCAAATATGTTCAGATGGAATCTCAAGCATCAATAGAGCCCCCCTTTATTTTTTTATTTCATCGATCAAAATTTTAGATAACAACTGATAGATGATTGCCTCATTTCCTGATCGAAAAATCTCAGTATTCAAATCATTCATGATCAATGCACCACTTATTTTCCCAAGTAACTTTCCAGTAGCTTCATCAATTGGAGACGGGGCTAACATCACTAACATTCTTGATAAATCAACTTTCGTTTTGTCCATTCCTTCGATTTCCAATACTTGCTTCAATTGAAAAATACAGAAGAAGGGTTCTGTGACCTCAGAACTAGAAGTATGGAAAAGCCCCATGTTGGTATGAGGTAAACCGATCGGTGCTTGTTGATATCTTTTCATTAAACGCTGATAGACTTTTTCTTTATCTTGGACCAACCCTGTAGGTAAATAGTCGAAAATATCCTTCAACGTAGCTTCTACTGTTTCTGGATTGTCTAATTCTTGAATGAAGAAGTGCTGAAGTAATCGATTGATTTTGCTCATCATCAACACCGTTTCTTCATAAGTATCTTCGATAACAGAAGGTTGATCAGCTAACCGGATATGTTCCGTTCGATGGGCTGTCAAACGAGCAAATTCTGCTTTTAATTGTTTGATTTCTTCCTCAAGAAGTAATGGTGAAACTAATAGATATTTCCCCTCATAGCCACTTAAGATCGAAGTAGAAATGACGAGATCATACTCTTCTTCTAAATTGATTTTCTTTAGATCAGCAATTCGATAAAAATGGATATGTTGAACAAATGGGAAGTACCTCTTTAGTTTTAACTCAAGCATACTTGTCGAAGCTAATCCACTAGGGGAAAAACCAGCGATTTTGATCGTGCTGTCCTTTGGTGTTTTTTCTAACGAGTTCGCAAAGTGGAGAACCATATAAGCAATTTCTTCTTCGGATAGTTTCTTTTCTTGAAAAATCTGCTCGATTCCTTGACGGATGGCTTGAGCAATCTCTTGATATTGAACCATGATTTTTTCTAAAATTGGATTAGTCAATTGTTCTTCTTGAAGTACCGCTCGAGAGAATACTCCTGATAAATGGGTCAACAACATTTTGTAGAGTGTTTCATCTTGGTAGAATGGATTATTTGTTGCTTCACTCACTACTTGGATCAACTGTTTCACAAGATAAGCGAGTTGCGTATCAAATGTTTCTTCAAAGAAATCCTGATCGAAGGAATTCGAGAAGTCATTTAATAGACTAGCAAAAAAGACGATCTCATTGACTGGATAAAGTTGTTGCGTTTCCTTAGCGATTTTAGAAAATAAAGCTTTGGCGATACGTAATAACTCTTTGTTCACTAGTCCAGTGTAGGTTTCATTCGTCAGCACGTGATTTTTTTTGACACGGTCGATCGTAATGCTGAGTATCAAAACTAAATGTTCCAGTTTCCGGTCACTTAATTCTTTCTTTTGCTGGATCAATTCTTCTCGTACCACTTGACGCGCCAGTAATAAACTATCTGTCATGATAAATTGAAAAAAGAAATTCGTTGTCGTATCAAATTCCAGCAAGTGAAATATTTCATACGCATTAATCTCCAACTCTAAGATATTCGCGATCAGCAATCTTCGGTATTTTTCCGGTCCAGTGATTTCATAACCACGGTTACGAGTGATAGATAATGGTAGCTGTTTCATACTGGTTTCGAGTTGCTTGATATCAGCATAAAAAGTCGTATTACTAATCAAATACTTTTCTAAAAAATAACTTAAAGACAATGGTTCTTTCGTGAGTAACAGCTCTAATAAAATTGCATGTTGCCTTTCAGTTGTCGATAATTCCATCTCTTTTTCGTTCAGTAGTTGGCGCAGTTGTGTCATTGTTTCAGGTGTCGCTTCAATCATAAATGATCCGCGGGTTATTTTTTTCAGCGAAGCATTTACTTCCTTGAGCGATCGTTCTAATTGCTCCAACTCGCGGTATACAGTCCGTTTGCTGACACGTAAAACATTGACCATTTTTTGTATAGAAACGGGTGCTGGACTATTGATGAGTTCTGTCAATAATTCTTTTTCCCTTGGTGACAAATACATCTTAGTCCACTTCCTTTACTAATGATAGATAGGCTTTGGTACTGACAAAATGATCAATGATCAACAAATGCTCCACTTGTTGTTCCAGTTGATACGTCTTTGCCATTCTTTCATTCGCAAGATATACCACTTCTTTTTCGGGTACTAGGTCTTCAACGGCTGTTTTTTCTACAGATAGATCGACCTGATATTCCTTGGCTAGCTTCATTAAAATCGTCATCCCCATCGTTTGTGAGCCTCGTCGATTTCCTTGGTATAAAAACACAACTCTGGTTCTAGGTTGTTTAACTTCTTGTTGCTTTTTGATCTGAGGTTCACTGTTTATTTCATGAAGTTGCTGCTTGATCAATGGTAGATACGACTCAACTTCTAAAAAATGTTCGACAGCAATGATCTGACTCTCTTTGGCTTTTTCTTGTGCTAAAGATTGAAAGGCACTTTGTACGATCACCAATTGTTTCTGATGATTCTTCAGACTATAAATAGAGGTATAGCTTATAGGTATATCTATCCCTTGCGCATGCAGTTTTTTCTTCAAAATGGCTGCGCCCATTGCACTAGAACCCATCCCGGCATCGCAAGCAAAGATGATTTGGTTGACCGCTTCATGATTCATCAGTTGGCTCCTTTCTGGGAGGATCGATTCCACAGGTTTCGTTTTTCTCAATAACAGTATGGCACAAATAAACGTAGCAAGCGCACTGAGAATAATACCTAAAATGACACCTGCTAATTGTGAAGGTGGTGTATTCCCTAAAATAATCACCAATGAACCTGGTGAAACCGGAGCATTCAACCCACTAGCAAACAGTTGGAACACAAACGTTCCTGTTGCTCCTCCAATCATAACGGCAAAAAAAAGCGCAGGTTGCATCAAGACAAAAGGAAAATAAATCTCATGGATTCCTCCGACAGCTTGGATCATCAATGCTCCACCTGCTTTGACACTTTTTTCTCGATCAGCAGCAAACAAGAATGCACTTAAAATCCCTATTCCTGGCCCAGGATTGGCTTCCATCAAAAATAAGATCGAATGCCCCGCATGTTGTGTCATCTCCATTCCTAAAGGTGTCAAGATGCCGTGATTGATGACATTATTCAAAAATAAGACCTTTAACGGTTCCAACACTAAACTGACCACTGGTAACAAATGTTGTTCAATGAGCCAATAAACAAAGCGTCCAACATAAGACAAACTACCTTCAACAATTGGTTGGATGACCAGTATGCCTAACAGACAGACAACCCCACCGATTAGACCGATCATCAAGTTATTCAGCAACATCTCATAGCCAGGTTTGATTTTCGGCGCCAACCAACGATCCACCCAGTGAAAAATACCTCCCGTGATCAAACCGATGATCATCGCTCCGAATAGTTGTGGAAGATCAGAAACTACTATCATACCGATGACAGCAATCCCACCTGCTACAGCTGCTTTTTGATCAAAAATTTTTGCTCCAGAGTAACTGATCAAAATAGGCAATAACAGATAAATCAGCCAATCACTGACATGTGCAAGCGTTTGATGCAAATCACCTGATACGATATTTGATACAATCGATAACAAACCCCAAGCAATAAAAATACTTAGATTTGGCATGATCATTTGTTTGAAATAATGTAGTAATTGACGAAACCAGGTTAATTTCGCCACTGCATTAGCAGGAAGCGCATTCAAATTCTCCCCCACGTTGATCACCTGCCCTTTCTACTTCAGCAGACTGCGCTTATGCTTTTTTCAGATAGCTCTATTCTAACAGTTTCCGTTATCTATTTTCCACAAAAAAAATTGGGCAAGTAACCGTAGTTACTTCCCAATTTTTTAAAATAACGCTTCTAACAAAATATCTTATATCAAAACAGTCATCGTTGCGGCAGCTAAGATAAGGACCAAGCCAATGATCGTGACAGTCATTTCTTTTTTCGTTTTCTTTTGACCTAAGAACCAGATACCAGTCAAGGTTGCTAGAACAACAGAAGTTTGCGATAGGATGAAGCCCGTTGCCAAACCATTCATATTTGGTTGTGCAGAAATCAAATATGTCAATGCAGCAAAGGCAAAAAAGAAGCCAGAAAAAATTTGTTTATAAGAAACAACTTCCGTAAATGCTGATTTTTCATGCCCTTTCATACTTAATACAGCGGTGTAGATGATCGCCACTAAGACCATCCCCATTGCTTGTGGCAAGAAAGCGTGCATTCCGTCGATGGTTGTTGCTTGAGGTGCTGCGGAATATGCCCAATACCCAATCTCTCCGACTGCTAATAATAAAACCGCTTTTTTCAGTAGACTGCTATTTTCTTTGGTTTTTTTCTCAGTCCAAACAGTCATCCATGCGCCTAAAATAATCAAGATCAATGCTAATCCACCAAGAATCTTCGCTGTCGTTCCTGGCCAATTGCCTAGCGCAAAAACACCCCATAATGAAGCCCCAAGTAATTGAAAAGCTGTGGTGATAGGCATTGCACGTGACGAGCCAATCAGTGTGAAAGATTGAAAAGTAATGATTTGAGCAGTCGCCCAGCCCACACCGGAAAGAATAGAAAAGACAAGATCCATTCCAGATGGCAGTGCTATGCCATTGATCAGGGCAAAAATAAGTGCGAATATCAAAGTTCCTATTGTTGATCCTAAAATCTGGTTCACAGGACGTCCACCGATCTTCGAAGCAATCGTTGGATAAAGTCCCCAACCTAGTAATGGTCCTAATCCGATCAATAATGCTGTTGCATTCATTTATTACATCTCCTTTTTTAGAATACGACGCCACTTTCTAACAAGAGATTCGCATAAGGAGTCATCTCACCTGTGCGAATAAATGCGTGACAATTGTTTAACTCGGTTTTCATTTCACTATGCGGAATAAACGTGATCGGTGTCTCCGGCATTTCTTTTTGGATTTCTAGAAGGATGTCAGGATTCTCTTTTTTGATTTCCTCTGCTAGATAAATACGTTGCACCTCTAATTCTGACAACACATTGCGTAAGACTTCCATAAAGCTAGGAACCCCTTGCGTGACTGCTAAATCGATTTTTTCAGTGGTCATAGGTACAGGCATTCCTGCATCTCCAATACTCAATTTATCAAAATGTCCCATTTGTGCAATCACTCGTGAGATATCAGAATTGATTACTTTCGTTTTTTTCATTATTTGTTCATCCTTTCCTCAATCAGATTAATTCATGTTTATACGGAATAGAAGGCTGTGCACCAAAACGTTGAACAGTCACAGAAGAGGCTTTATTACCATAGCGGATTGCTTCTTCTAGGTTACTGAAGTCTTTGGCTAATACACTGCTCATCGCGCCAATAAAGGTATCCCCAGCAGCCGTTGTATCTACTGCATGGACTTTAAAAGCTGGTACGATCCCACTAGCGCCGTCAGCAATATCATAATAAGCGCCTTTACTTCCGATCGTGATGATCACCGCTTCAATACCTAATCCATGAAAGACTTGTGCCGCCTCTTTTAGACTTTTTTCATCGGTAATAGTAATGCCTGTTAAGATCTCCGTTTCTGTTTCATTTGGAATGATCATATCCGTTACTGCTAATAACTCGTCAGGAACATTTTCTAGCGCCGGTGCCGGATTCAAGATCGTTTTCACGCCAGCTTCTCGAGCGATTTTGAATGCTTCGATCGTCGGTTCTATAGCGCTTTCAAACTGAGCAATAATAAAATCACTTTTTTGGATGATTGTTTTATTTTCTTGTACTTGTGCTACGGTAAACGCATTGTTTGCACCAGCATGGATCATGATACTATTTTCACCTTGGTCATCAACAATGATATACGCTTGTCCAGTCGCTTGATTTTCTAATGTCGCTACACCAGATAAATCAATTTCTTCTTGTTCAAGTAATTCTGTCATCGTTTTTCCTGCTTCGTCTTTACCCACGCCACCAATAAAGTAAGTTTTTGCCTCCGAACGTCTAGCAGCAACCGCTTGGTTGGCTCCCTTTCCTCCACCAGCTGAAAAAGTTTCTTTCGTATGGATCGTTTCTCCAGGTTTTGGCATATAAGTCACACGGATGGTTCGATCTAAATTGATGCTTCCGATAACTGTAACAGTATTCATCGTTTTCCCTCTCCTTTAACAAGAAAATCATTTTAACGTTCTATTAAAACGTTTTAACTCTACGAGAAGAATATAACATATTTTGTAAGTGATTTCAACAAGCAACTTTTCATCGATAAAACTAACTGTAATTGGTACCTTCTTTGTTCT
Organism: Enterococcus sp. AZ095b; assembly: GCF_051714725.1. Lineage (NCBI taxonomy): Bacteria > Bacillati > Bacillota > Bacilli > Lactobacillales > Enterococcaceae > Enterococcus > Enterococcus sp. AZ095b. The sequence continues at coordinate 2,478,807 of NZ_JBIOSL010000001.1, forward strand.
TATATCACTAGATCAGTGATAGCTCATCACTGATCTAAAAAAAAGCGCCAACCAAAAATAGCAAGTCCATTTTCGGTTGGTACGCTTTATTGTTATCGCTGAACCTAGCAACGACAGTTTTATCTTATTATTTTTTTCCTGGCTCAGAAGCGATGATCGAAAGTTCTCCTTGAACTTTCCACTCCGTGATATCGCTTGGTAAGATCGCACTTGTTCCTTTTTCTAGTGAGTAGGTTTGGTTACCTATCACCAATTCTCCCGCACCATCAATAACTGTCATCAATGTATACGGTGCTTGTTTTTTAAAGGATGTGATCCCTTTGATGTCCCACTCGTAGACGTTGAAAAATTCTGTTTCTACGTAAGTGACGATCGAAGAGTTCCCTTGACGGATCTCTTTGATCTGTAATTCAGGAGCTTTTGCTGGTACTGTTGTTACGTCGACTGATTGTTGGATGTGTAATTCCCGAGTGTTTCCTTGGTCGTCTTTGCGATCATAATCATAAACACGATAAGTTGTGTCTGAACTTTGTTGTGTTTCTAAAATCATGATCCCTTTACCAATTGCATGGATCGTTCCACTTGGTACGTAGAAAAAATCACCTTTTTTGACAGGAACTTTTTTCAATAAGTCATTCCAGCGACTATCTTGGATCATTTCGGCTAATTCTTCACGTGTTTTTGCATGATGACCATAGATGATCTCTGCACCTGGTTCGGCATCAATGATGTACCAGCACTCTGTTTTTCCTAGCTCTCCTTCATGTGCCATACCATAAGCATCATCTGGATGGACTTGAACAGATAGATCATCTTCTGCATCTAAGATTTTGATCAATAACGGAAAAACTGGTTCTGTTGGATGGCCGAATAATTCTTTATGTTCTTTCCATAGATCATCTAGTTTCCAGCCTTTGAATGGGCCATTTTCAACGACACTCACGCCATGAGGATGCGCACTGATTGCCCAATCTTCCCCAATTTTATCATTTGGGATATCAAAGCCAAAAACAGTACGTAAGCGACTGCCTCCCCAGATTTTTTCTTGAAAAACAGGTTTTAAAAATAATGGTTCTTGCATACGTCAAACTCCTCTCAATTTTCAATTGCTATTATAGCATTATTTTCAGTGTAACGCTTTCTCTTGTAAATAAATTTCAATGATTTCATCCCGACATTTTAGATATTCTTCCCGATGATCGTTTGGATGTAGGCGATTGGACAGAAAAATGAAGGCTTCTTGATCGATTGGGTCGATCAATAGAAATGTCCCTGTATAGCCTGTATGGAATAGTAATGGATGGCCATCCTTTTTATCTTGTTTTAAATCCCATCCGAGTGAGCGACCACCTTTACCAGTTGGCGTATGATCAGCCAATAAGGAACGGATGGTTGTCTCTTCCAAAAAATGACCAGAATCTAACTTTCCGTATTGCAGATACATCCGGACAAACTTCTCACAATCCGCAAGATCAATAAATAGACCAGCATTACCTGCATGTTCTGCTAACACTCGTGCTTTTGGATCATGGGTCAAGCCATGGATCACCTCACCAGAAGGAAGTTGTTCAGTCGGAACGATCCGTTCTGAAGGACGTGGTAAGAATAAGCTATTCATCATTCCTAACGGTGCTAGTACTTGCTCTTCAAAAAGCTCGACCGCCTCTTCCTGGAAAATCTCCTCTAGCATCAATCCTAAAAGAATCGTGCCTGCATCCGTATAGCGAACTTCGATTCCTAATTGATCGCCTGGTTGAAGTTTCAAATAAGCTTCAATCAATTCTGTTTGTGATAGACGATCTCGATCAGGAATAAATGTCTGGATGTCTGAGGTATGTGTCAATAAGTGGCGAATCGTGATCGTTTGATTCTCAAAAGTCGGCAAGTACGTATGCAAAGGTTCATCTAATTCAACTTTCCCGTCTTCGATCAATCGCAAGACCAGACTTGTCGTTGCAATCACTTTTGTCAGGGAGGCTGCATCAAAGAGCAAATCTTCGGTCATTGGTCTGATTATAGGAATGATCTGCGCATCACCTGCGATCACTTTTTTAATCTGATCCCCTTTCATAAAAGCAGCGACGACCCCTGGATAATATCCCTCATTCATTTTTTTTAGTATATATTCTTTCGTTTTAGCGTACATAGTTTCTCCTTATTTATCTCTGGATATGCTTGTTTGCTCCCCAAGCATAATTCTTTCTTCCATAAGAATCAATTGTTTTTCTCATTTATCCCAGTATTCAGTGGCTGACATAAAAAAGCAGGAAACTTTCAGCATCAGCTGAATTTTTCCTGCTTTTTCCAACGGACGAGCAATCGACTGATCCTAGCCACTGTTCATTGGATAACATTAGTTGCTTTTGTTTCGTCCACGAACCACCATTCGATGCCAATTGCATCATACAAAGTCAAAACTTTTTGTTTTTTGTCAATGTAAAAATCGATCGTTTCTGTGTTCAAATGTGCAATCAGACGTTGCATACTCTCTGGGTCAACAACAAATTTCAAAAAGTCTAATCCTAAGATTTCATCAGTCGGTAAGGCAATCACTGGACTCTCAGCTTGAGTCAGTCCTACATGAAAATCACCTTTATTCAAGATAAATTCTTTTTCTTCCTCTTTATGCACAGTCAGACCTAAAAGCTCTGATAAAAATTCTCGTTCCTTTTCCATATCTAGTACATTTAGGTGGACTTTTTGGAAATAAGTACCAGCAGATAATTTCTTAAAGCGTTCATTTGATTGTCTTAATAGTGCTTCTTGGTCTAATTGTTCCACCGCTTGTTCTTGTGAAGTATGAGTCTCTTCATGATAGATCTCTAACATATTGCCTTCAGGATCTTTCAATAAAATACCGATTCTGCCATCACTTTCCAGTGCTTCTTCGATCGTTTGATTCGTTTGGCGAATGCGATACAGCACATCTGCCATTTCTTCTAATGTTGGAATGATCAAAGAAAAGCGATTGAGCTTTTTGATTTCCCCAAAGTGATCATTTGCTCGTGGACTTTCCTCTAATAATAACATCTCGCTGTCATTTTCTACTGTACCGAAAATCGCTAATTCATTTTCTTCTCTCTTTAAATCGAAACCAATCGTGTCTCTATAAAACTCGATCATTTTATCACGGTCTTTTACACGTATCGCAATACTTTTCAAATAAGTAGTAGACCCCAAATCAAAAACTTTCATAATTTCTTGCTCCCCTCTACGTTAAGCTTTATTTTAACGATGCTTCTCTTTTCTTTCAAGCAATATCTTATTTTTTGTTGAATTAATTCTCAGATTGTCTTATTTTTTAGCTAATTATCAGAATGGGAAGGGAAAATCATTCTATATGTAAGAAAAGCGGCGAATCTTTGATAAAACTTTTTTATCTTTTTAAACGCCGCTTTCCCATAATCCTATAAAGATTATTATAACTTATTTTATCTTATTATGAAGCTTCTTCTGTAAACTGACTATTATACAGATCAGCATAGAACCCATCTTTTTCCATGAGTGTATCATGGTTTCCTGTTTCAACGATCGATCCTTGGTTCATCACGATAATATTATCCGCATCACGAATCGTTGATAATCGATGCGCAACTACAAAACTTGTACGATTTTTCAATAAACGGTTCATCGCTTTTTGAATCAAAATCTCCGTACGAGTATCGACACTTGAGGTTGCTTCATCCAAGATCAAGACATCTGGATTTGCTAAGAATGCTCGGGCAATCGTAATCAATTGACGTTGACCTTGTGAGATATTGCTTGCATCTTCATTTAAGATCGTATCATACCCGTCAGGTAATTTGCGGACAAATTCATCGACATGGGCAGCTTTCGCAGCTTCGATCACTTGTTCATCCGTTGCATCATCATTTCCATACTTGATATTGTCATAGATCGTTCCAGTAAATAACCATGTATCTTGTAGTACCATTGAAAATTGCGCACGTAATACATCACGAGAAACATCTCTCGTATCGACACCGTCATACCGAATGCTTCCGCCTGAAACATCATAAAAACGTTCCAATAGATTGATCAAAGTTGTTTTACCAGCCCCCGTCGGACCAACAATAGCGACCATTTCACCTGGCTTCACATCCAAATTGAAATCTTTCATCAATAAGTGATCTGGCGTATAACCAAACTGCACATTTTCAAAACGAACTTTGTACGGTGTATTTTCTTCGACTGGTAAACCAGATTTTTCATTTGTCATCTCTTCTTCATCTAGGACTTCAAAGACACGTTCAGCCGAAGCTACTGTTGATTGGATCGTATTCATCAAGCTCGCCAATTGTGTGATCGGTTGAGAAAATTGTGTCGTATATTGCAAGAATGCTTGTACATCCCCTAATGCCATATTCCCATTGGCTACTTTGATCCCACCAAGCACAGCCACAAAGACGTACCCTAGATTTTTTACGAAATTCATCAATGGCATGATGATCGCAGAAATAAACTGTGCTTTCCAACCAGAGGCATATAAATTTTGGTTTTCAATCTCAAAAACTGCTTGGTCTTTTGCTGTATGGTTGAACGTTTGGACGATCGTATGTCCAGCATAGGTTTCTTCGACTTGGTTGTTCAATAATCCTAAACTCTTTTGTTGATCCGCAAAGAAAACTTGTGATTTCGGTGCAATGATCATCACGATGATCAAGCTCAATGGAATCATCAACAACGCCACTAATGTCAGTTGCCAGCTGATGGATAGCATCATAACGATGACCCCGATCAGTGTGACCGCACTTGTGACAAATTGAGTCAAGTTTTGTTGTAACGTGCTGGCGATATTATCCATGTCGTTGATTGCTCGAGACATGATATCCCCATTCGTATGTGTATCATAATAAGAGATCGGCACACGATTCATTTTTGTCTCTAAATCATGTCTTAACTCATATACCGTACGTTGTGACACGCGAGTCATAATGAACTGTTGCAAGAAGTTGAACACGGCAGAAATCAAGTACATGACAATCACTGTCGCAATGATTTGACCAATTTTGTCAAAATCAATTGGGAATTTCGTGACTTGTTGCCCTTCTTGCATTTGTCTTGCGCCAAGCATCACACCGTTAAAAATTTCTGTGGTTGCTTTCCCTAATACTTTTGGTGTCTGTATTTGGAAGACGACAGCTGCAATCGCTAAGACAAATACAGCAATGATCGCTACTAAACGCTTAGACATATAGCCGAATAACCGGCGAACAGTGCCCCAAAAGTTTTTTGGTTTTTCTCCTTTAGCACCAATGTTACGTCCTGGTCCCCCACCCATTGGTCCTTGAGGAGGTCGATTGTTTCCTTTACTCATGCTAAATCCTCCTCTCTCAATTGTGAGTTGACGATTTCTTTGTATGTTTCATTTGTTGCTAGTAATTCTTTATGCGTTCCTTTTCCAACAAGTTTTCCTTCATCTAATACTAAGATCGTATCTGCATCCATGACGGTACTTACTCGTTGCGCCACTAAAACGGTGATACTTTCTGTCATATTTTCTTTTAGTGCTTGACGGAGTTTCGCATCTGTTTTAAAGTCTAGTGCTGAGAATGAATCATCAAAGACATAGATGTCGGCTTCTTTTACTAAGGCACGCGCAATGGCTAATCGCTGTCTTTGTCCACCAGAGAAATTTCCGCCGCCTTGTTCGACATGACTATCTAAACCATCTTCCATTTCAGAAACAAAGTCTTTTGCTTGGGCGATCTCTAATGCTTTCCAAATCATCTCATCTGTTGCGTCTTCTTTCCCATATTGCATATTCTCACGAATCGTTCCAGAAAAAAGGACAGCTTTTTGGGGAACAAATCCCATCAATTCACGCAAGTTATATTGCGTCATATCAGTGATGCTCGTTCCGTTAATCGCGATCTCACCCGATTCAATATCATACAAACGTGGGATCAGATTCACTAAAGTCGTTTTTCCTGAACCTGTACCACCAATGATAGCTACGATATCGCCAGATGACGCTTCAAAGTTGATATCTTCCAACGCTAGTTTTTCTGCGCCGTGGTAACGGTAATTCACCTGTTCGAATGACAAACTTGCGTCTTTTCCAGCTAAAGCAACCGTTTCTGGTTGTTCTGGATCAACGATACCCGCGTCTTCTTCTAGTACTTCATTGATCCGATCAGCCGAAGCTTGGGCACGAGGAACCATGATAAAGATTGCTGATAGCATCATGAAACTAATCAAAATTTGCATCGCATAAGTCATGAAGGCAATCAGATTTCCGACCTCTAATGTCATATCCGCTATGTAGTGCCCACCAAACCATGTGATCGCTACGTTCGTCCCACTCATGATCAACGTCATCAATGGCATCATCAATGCAACAATCGTGTTGACTTTGATTGCCGTATTTGTATAATCCTTATTCGCTAAATCAAAACGATTTTCTTCAAAACGTGTTTTGTCAAACGCCCTGATGACACGTACACCGGTTAATCCTTCACGAAAAACAAGGTTTAAGCGGTCCGTTTTCTTTTGCATGCTCTTGAATAGAGGAACAGCAAAATACATAATACCACCGATCAAAATGATCATGACAGGAATCACGACTAAGAAAATTCTTGTCAGTTGATGGTCCTTTTGATAAGCAAGGATACTTGCCCCAACAAGAGTGATCGGTGCATTGATCATCATCCGTAAAAACATTTGCATCACCAATTGGATCTGCGTCACATCATTCGTTGTACGAGTGATCAATGAAGCTGTTCCATACTTGTCGAATTTGTCTTTCGTCAAATTTTCGGCTTTTTGATAGACTTCTGTTCGTAATTGTTTTCCTAACTTTTGAGATTCTCGTGTAGCAAAAAACGTATTGGCAATGGCGGCTAAAATACTGATCAAAGAAAATCCGATCATGACAAATCCCGTCTGCCAAATATAGTCGACGTCACCTTTTGCTACGCCTTTGTCAATAATATTAGATGTTAACGTTGGCAAATACAGATCTGCTAACACTTGAATAATCATAAAGACCGTTGCAGCGATTGCTGAGGTCAATGAAATTCGTTTGACAATTTTTAGCATTCGTTCCCCTTCTTTCTATTTATAAGCGCCATCTTTTATCCATGACAGTTTTAGATTGAATTCTGCAATGGCTTGTTCAACAGAATACTCCTCAGAGGTTGAAAATGATTTATAGGCATGAGCAATCGTTGTAAACAGTGTACTCATGACTAACTGAAACAATAATTCCATTTCATGGTCATCTTTTACTCTAAGATTGGAACGATCAATCAAACCAATCAACTCTTTGGACGCTTTTTTATGATTTTTATGTGGTGATGGACGATGTCCTTGTGGATGCGGCACGACTTTTCGTGAGGCACGGTAATCCATGTGCATAAAAAGATGTTTATAAAACGCGGCATTTTCACCTTCTAGAATATCTCGAATCATTTTCCCAAAATAAAGTTCAAAACCGATAAATAAGTCTCCATTCGATTCTTTGATTAGTTGGATCATATTTTTTGTACTATCGCTACGAACGGTTTCAAAATAATAAAAATAAAGATCTTCTTTATCTTCAAAATATTGATAAAAACTACCTCTAGAGATCCCCGCAAGTTTCACGATTTGTGCAATCGAAGCTTCATTCAATGGTACTCTTGAAAATTCGACCCTGGCAGCTTCTAAAAGTCTTTGCTGTTTTTCTTCAGGTAGATGAAAAAAAGTCTGTGTCGGCATCGTTGATTCCTCCCTACATAAAAATGACACACCGTCATATGACACCTTGTCATTATAACACCATCTGATTGTTTTGCAAGTCATTTACATTTTTTTTCATAATTATTAAAAAAAGAATAAATCGAGTAAAAAGATTTGTTTCTTCTATTCTATACATCTAAAATAGGATCATTATATAAAAAGGATGAACGCCATGATCAAATCAATAACCGTCCACGAACTCTATTTCGTCTATCAAAAGAAGGATGTTGTAATTCTAGATGTCCGAAAAACGAATGAGTATATAAAAAAACACCTAAGTCATTCGATATCCATCCCTATTACCAGTTTGCCAGCCCAATTAAATAATCTCGATACAAAAAAACAGTACTACATTGTCGGAGTATCTAACCATTCAGCACAAGAAATCACTAGTTACCTAATAGAAAACGGATTGCAAGCAACTTATGTGATCGACAACATGAAGTTATTTGAAAGTCGTGAATTAACTAGTCCTCTTTGATCGTACTGGAAAATAACTTACTTTTTATCAGTAAAAATACTTGATAGCCTTTTCTGTTTCAAGTAAACTGGTATTGTTAGCAGTAAAGTTAACAATTACGACTAAAGGAGAGAGATTATGGCATCAGTATTAGTAATCAAAGGACATCCACTAACTGCACAAGAATCACGTTCAGTTAACGCATTAACTAGTTTTTTAACTAGCTACAAAGAAAATCATCCAAACGACGAGGTAACTGTTTTAGACCTTTATCGTGATGATATCCCAGAAATTGATGAAGAATTGCTTTCTGGATGGGAAGCGCTTCGTGCAGGTGCAGATTTCTCTAGTCTATCTGAAAACCAACAACAAAAAATTGCTCGTTTCAACGAATTGACAGAGCAATTCCTAGCAGCAGATAAAATCGTTATTGCCAATGCTTTATGGAATTTGAACATTCCTACAAAATTAAAAGCTTGGTTTGATACAGTCAATGTTGCTGGTAAAACTTTCAAGTATACTGAAAATGGTCCTGTTGGCTTAGTTACTGGTAAAAAAGCACTACACATCCAATCAAATGGCGGAATCTACAATGGACAAGATTTTGCTTCTCAATATGTAAAAGCAATCTTGAACTTTGTCGGCATCGATCAAGTCGACCAATTATTTATCGAGGGGATCGACTATACACCTGATCGTGCAGAAGAATTGATGCAAGCTGCCTTAGATAAAGCAACTGCATTCGGTAAAGACTTCTAGTCACTATTAGGTAAATCTTTCTCTTAAAATGTTGAGAAAAGAAAAAGGATTTCATGAACATTCACAATAAATGTTCATGAAATCCTTTTTTATTTGTTGCAAAGTGGCTGATTTGCGATGCTAAAATTCATTAATAACCATATCTAATACTAGAAATAGCCATCAGTTCACGTAGCTTTTCGGATTGATGCTCGTTGAGAGAGGCGCCATCTTTTTTCAATGCATTAGATATATCTAAGTTCATACGGCTTAGAATGAACGGCACTGATGCTCCATCATTTTGTAATTTTTCTAGATAAGCGTGTAAAACCTCTCTAAGCGATTCATTTCCAAGGTCTAACGCTAAATCAGCTATCAATTCATTAATGATTGTTTCTGCTGTTTTGCGTCGATCGTTTCCACCAGAAAACCATCTTAGATGACTCATTCACTGTTGCTCCTTCTCTTAATTTCAAGGAATATTACTATAGTCTTACGCAAACTAAACCTTGGTTGAAATCAGATGTTATTAAAAGAAAGAGTTCAAAAAACATCTATTTGTTTTTTGAACTCTTTCTTGAACCAACTAAATAGGCAATGGAGAATCCGAAGAACATACCTAAAGTAATCCACCATTTGAATGGACGATTTAATAGATAGGATAAGCCCCAGTTTAAAAGTAGTGACAAAAGAAACGCACCAAAAATCATTTTCAACTCTTTCATGCGTCTCCCATTTTTATCGAACTAAACAGCTTTGGCATGCTAGCGTGTTAGTTCAAGATAAGATAGAAATCATTTTACTCTCGGCTATATTTCCTTCTTTAATTTTCAACATTACGAACATAGTCATCAAAATACTGGATCAAATCACTTTTGATCTTTTGGTATTCTTCTTCACTATACTCTTTGTCTTCGATTTTTCCTTGAAAAAACGGAATCTCTAATTCTTCGCGTAAACGGTCTAATACTTCTTCTTTATTCATGTCACTACTCCTTAATCAAAGTAAACACAGACACACTCAGGTGCATAGATGTCTTTTTGGATCAATGTCAATTCTCCAGTTGTAGCATCACGTTTGTACAAGGTAAGATTATCCGTATTCTGGTTGGCAGATACCACGTAATCATTTTCTGGATCTAAGGCGAAATCTCTTGGGAAATCTCCTTCAGTTGAGATTGTCTGTACGTGTTCTAAATGTGAACCTTCTTCATTCACAGCGAATACAGCAATCGAATTATGTCCCCGATTTGATGCGTAGACAAAACGTCCATCGTTTGAAATACGGATGGCAGCCCCACCATTTTCTTCGGTGAATCCTTCAGGCAATGTGCTGATTTTTTGCACTTCTTTGAATTCGCCTGTTGTTTCATCATAGGAAAGAACACGAACTGTACTATCTAACTCACCAAACAAATAGACGAATTGATTATTAGGATGAAAAACTAAATGACGTGGGCCGGTTCCTGGCTCTACTTCTAATACAGCTTTTACAGCTAATTTCCCATTTTCATCGACATCATATGTGTACACACGATCAGTTCCTAGATCACAGACAGCTAATCGTTGGTCAGGTGTTAAGTCTGTGTAATGGACATGGGCATGATCTTGGTTTTTGTGTGGACCAGTCGGTTCTTGATGAAAGACTGCATCTGTCGCCTCTAAACTACCGTCTTCAGTGATACGATAAACATTGACTTCTCCTTTATGATAATTTGCGCCATAAACCAGTTGGCGTTGCTCATCGACTGTCACGTAACACAAAGGTGCGCCGGCTTCTGTTACCGCATTCAAAAAATTATATGAATGATCGTATGCACCGACTCCACCTAACCCATCGACACTTGTTACTGTGTAAAGATTACCTGCATCGCTTTTTGCCACATACGTTGGGCTATTTTCTTTTGTCACTAACGTTAGATTCTCTAAAGTGCCTTTATCTGTATCTAATTCGATTTGATAAATTCCTTCACTTTTTCGTCTTGTATATGTTCCTAGAATGATTTTTTTTATCATTTTGATCCTCCTCAAATTAAGAATTCTAATTTATTCTATCATACATCCATTCATGTCGTTAATCAAAGAGAATATGTTATACTGTTTTTGTAACCATAGAATCATTGATTTTTTAGGAGTAAAGGAGAGAAATGAGATGACTCAAGCAACGATAACAGAAATTGGCACGTCAGCAATCAATTCAGAGGAACCTATGCTGATTTTATTCGATCAGTCGGCAACATCCGCGTTGCGTGACTATACGATCATTCAAGAATTTAGTACAAAAGAGAATTTTTCACTTAATCAAGGTGATCAAATTTCTTTTGATCATCAAGAATATACCATCGAACATGTTGGTCCGTTGGCCAATGAAAACTTAACAACGGTTGGTCATGTGACTCTGGTTTTTGAACAACCACCAGCAGGTGACAGAATCGTCAATGGAATCTATTTGTCCCCTTATCAACTACCAGAAATCACTGTCGGCACGACCATCGACTATAAGCAGGTGAACTAATGGAAGAGGATAAAAAAAGAAAAATCAAACCTGTTTCATGGTTTTGGCGTTGGTTTTTGAATAATCAAGTAGTCACGGCTTTATTAGTCGTTCTTTTGGTCTTACTGATCGTTTTCTTATTTACGAAAGTCTCTTATCTTTTTGAGCCCATTTGGCAGTTTCTAGCGATCGTTAGTTTACCGATCATTCTATCAGGTATCTTATATTACCTGATGAATCCTGTCGTCGATTATTTTGAAAAGAAAAATATTCCAAGGCTCTATAGTATCATCGGTTTATTTATACTTGTTGTCGCTTTGATCGTCTGGGGAAGTGTAGTGATCATCCCGAAAATCCAAGAACAAACCGTCAGCTTTGTCAGCAATTTTCCACAATACGTCGAGACCATCGATGACAAATTAACCGAGATTTTTCGTGATCCACTATTCAGTCAATTTAGAGAGCAACTGGAAAATACAGGCGATCAGTTTATGAATTCTGCTGGCGATATTTTACAGAATCTATCAAAAAGCACCGTTCAAAGCTTAGGGAGTTTTGTTGGCGCTGTAGCTACGATCGTTGTTGCCGTATTGACGATGCCGTTTATTTTATTTTATCTGTTGAAAGATGGAAAACAATTAGCACCTTATTTGGTCAAGTTCTTACCCACTCGTATGAGAGTGCCTACGTTAAAAGTCTTAGGTGAGATGAACAGCCAAGTCTCTTCTTATATTCGTGGACAGCTGACTGTGGCTTTCGCAGTTGCGGTGATGTTCATGATCGGATTTGCAATCATCGGGTTAGATTATGCTGTCACTTTAGGGATCATTGCCGGTTTCTTGAACTTGATCCCTTACTTAGGTTCATTTTTAGCGATGATCCCTGCGGTATTTTTAGCCATCGTTGCAGGACCGATCATGTTGGTCAAAGTATTGATCGTTTTCGCCTTAGAGCAAACCATCGAAGGCCGTTTGATCTCGCCACTTGTACTTGGCAATCAGTTGTCGATCCATCCAGTGACGATTTTACTTGTCCTATTAACATCCGGAAAATTATTTGGTGTGGTCGGTGTGATTTTAGGGATACCTGTCTATGCCGCAGCGAAAGTATTGATTTCTCACATTTTTGAATGGTACACTACGATTTCTTCCCTTTATGAAGAAAAGCAACAAGAATAAATGAAAAGCCGAGATGATCGAGAATAGGAACCCTATTTTCAGTCGTCTCGGCTTTTTGATTATTTCATCAATAAGTTAGTCATTTTTTGGATTGCTGCGGAAATATCATCTGTCGCTTGGTCTTGTTTTGCTTCTGACGCATCAAATTGTTCAGCGTTGATGCCTTTTTCTGGTTGGATGCTTTGAGTCATTTCTTCACAACCAGCTACATAATTTTTGTAGGCTTTTTCAAAGTTCTTATGGATACCCATTACTTTGGCTGGTGGACGCAACGTACTGATTTTCTTTAGCATATTGCGATATTTTTCAGTACCTTGGTCAAATAGCTCAACCGTCTCAACAAGCTCGGATCGCGTTAGTTCAGCTGTTTTCTTTTGATCGATTGCTTCTCTGATTTTTTCATATTTTGGGTGCATCGTTTCGCCGATTGCTTCTGTTTCTTTCACGATTTTATCGACTGTCTGCACGTAATAACCGAGATTCGGTAACATAGGTTTTCCTACTTTCTTCTTTTTCTTTCTCTATTTTACCTGTTTATTCTAGTAGAAAACAAGTCATTACATCAATAAAATGTTATTTTTATCGTTTATTTTTCATAAAATCCTGCATCCAAACTATATTGTTCTCCTGAAACTAGATCATATTGGATCAAGCGATACGCCTCGTATACTTCCTCTTGCGCCTGATTCAACTGAGCTTCTTTTCCCCATTGGCCATTTTGAAAATACAGTTCTCGTTCGAACGCGGGAATAGCCGACTCCATTTCAAGCAGTAATTGATAAAAACCAGTGGTCTTTTGATTCGTTTGTTCTAAAAGATTCGCTGCAAAATAAAAAGGGCTAGTGACAGCATCATTGGTTTCACCTTTCTCTAACTCACCTGCTGTATCGAACATGAGGAACTCTGTCTGATGTAAGGCTTGTTTCTCATTTTTATTTTTGATCTCGTCCGAATAGATCCCCGGTAAATGATCTCCCCAAAAAACGACTAGTGTTCTTCTTGGCGTATCTTTCAGCGCTTCAGTGAATGCTTTCAATGCTTGACTACTATAGGCAATATCTTGCAAATAATTGTTGAGTGTATCTGTTCCAGTATCATCTTCTGTTGTAGCCGAAAAATCTAATTGCGAATACTTGCCTGCATAAGGCATATGGGTCTGCATCGTGACCAAATGGACAAACTGAGGCGTTTGCTCATCTTTTAATAAGTCTAAAATTTCTTTATAGGCAGACTCATCTGAAATATATGGATTATTATCAATGGTATCAGTGTAAGTCATATTTCCCTCGCTGATAAACGAATCAAACCCTAGCGTCTGATAGACATCTTCACGTTTATACATCGATGTATTATAAGGATGGATCGCCGTTGTTCGGTAGTTTTGTGCATTGAGCGTGGAAACAAGCGATGGTAATTGATCCAGCTTGGGAACGAGCATCGTATATGGTGTGGTCATTTGACCATTGAATAGCGCCATGGATAGACCCGTTAAGGCTTCAAACTCAATATTTGCTGTTCCACCACCATAATTTTGCGAAAGCATTCGGCCACTATAGGTTTGATTTGCCACTTCACGATAGTCAGCTAAGGGATCACCGGTCACCGTGACACCATTTAGATGACTTGGATCAGAAAAGCTTTCACTCATCACATAAATGATATTTGGCTGCTCATCACTTGCTGTTTGATTTTTTTCGTCTGCGATTGCTTGATATTTTTCAGTGATTTCATTGATTTTTTCTTTTGAATAACCTTCTGGTCGTTCCATCGGTTCAACTTTTAGATTGTACAAAAAGCCACCAATAAATCCTGTATTATAATAATTCATTTTTTGACTATAAGGAATCCACAAAGCCGTTTGATTATAAGCTTTACGCAACAAATTATTGGGATTATTGAAGTTACTAAAATAACCCATCATTGCAACGGTCATGATTAAAGTCAAGATACGATAGATTTGGAATGTTCGATCTTTTTTGAAACTACGGACAATTGCCCAGACCACTCCACCAAAGGCAAGGATCGCTAGTAGAATCAACCCAATAAAAATCGGTGTTCCGGTCATGTCTTTGAGTAAATTGAACTCTGTGATCATCTTTAAGTCATCTGGATAGATTGGTTCTTGACGATAGCTCATTTTCAAGTAATTTGCAAAACCTAATATACCGATACTTACGAGATAAAAAAGCAGACCAAATAAGTAAGAACCCGCGAAAGCGACCATAAATAAAAAGACAGTAAGTAATACGAAACAAGCAAGTAAAAATTTTTCTGTGTGCCATGAAAAAGCAAATTTCAAGGCTAAATCAACTGAAAGATTATTCTGGCACCATTGTAAATACAAATTACTTATAAGTATCACTAAGACTGTTACTACCCCCAGAGTAGTGATTCGTAGAATTTTTTGTTGTTTGGTTGAAAACTTATCTAAATGTTTGTTCAAGAGAGCGCTCCTTCACTTTTTCTAAACTACTTTAACGCCTATTTTATTCTAGTCGCTTCACAAATGAAAGTAAAGTTCAAAAAACAAGTAGTCTGAACGACCAATTTTATAAAAAAATAAATAGAAAACAAAAGGAATGAAACTGTGTCTTAGTCTCTCCAGCTCGCAAAGAATAAGCGGTAATAGCCACAATTTTGAGGCTCTATAATTTATGGGACTGATGAATCAGAATTGATTCTTCAGTCCCATTTTCATTTTAGGTATTAAAAAACATATCGTTCTCTAGTATGATTAAATCACCACAAAATAAACAACTGAGAGGACGATATGCTATATGAATGATTCTATCAAAAAAATGCTGAGAATAATAGAGAAAGATTTGATGATTACAGAGGTCTCTTACGAGACCCTTCAGAAGAAAAAGACGTTGGTCGTCGATGCTGTTCTCTCGCCTACTCCTCGTGCTTGTAGAAGTTGTGGTTCTACTGTGGTAGATGGAAACGGGAAAGCAATTATAGTGAAAAATGGAAAAAAAGAAACGATTGTCCGTTTTGAACAATACAATCATATGCCTTTGGTTATGCGCCTAAAAAAGCAGCGCTATACCTGTAAAAACTGCCGAACCCATTGGACTGCTCAAAGTTATTTTGTCCAATCCAGACATTCAATCGCAAATCATGTTAGATATAAAATTGCTTCTTTACTGACTGAAAAAGTATCTTTATCTTTTATTGCGAAAAGCTGTCAGGTATCTTTGACCACTGTTATTCGTACATTGAAAGAGTTTAAAAGCTATTTACCAAAGCAATCTAAGAAGATTCTCCCAAGAGTATTGATGGTTGATGAATTTCGTTCGCATGCTTCCATAGAAGATAAAATGAGCTTTATTTGCGCAGATGGCGAAACAGGAAAATTAATAGATGTTTTGCCTACGCGTAAATTACCTCGATTAACAAGCTATTTCTTAAAGTGTACCAATCCAGAAGAAGTAGAATTCTTGGTGACAGACATGAACGCCGCCTACTTCCAGCTCACCAAACGTGTTCTGCCAAATGCGAAAATAGTGATTGATCGGTTTCATATTGTCAAACACATGAATCAAGCGTTCAATGAGTTGCGTATCCGTGAAATGAATGAACTTCGTAAAGCAGGACAGAAAAGCCAGGCAGAAAAACTGAAAAAGAACTGGCGCTTTTTGCTAAAAAATCGTGCAAACATCAACCATTATGAATACAAAACATGGAAAAGTTTCCGAGCACCAAAATACCCATTTCTTACTGAAGCAATGATGATTGATCGATTGCTTGAGTTTTCTACGCCCCTAAAGGAGGCGTATCCCTTTTTTCATGAATTAGTTGAAGCCTTTCGAGACAAAGACCCTGACTTATTTTTCTCCTTATTAGCAGAACTTCCCGAAACGTTGGATGACAGCTTTCGGGAAAAGCTTCAAAACCTTCTGACCTATGAAGAAGGCATCACCAACGCAATGATCTATCCTTATTCCAATGGAAAAATAGAAGCGAAGAATACCCACATAAAGACAATGAAACGAGTATCCTACGGATTTAAATCATTCGAGAACATGAGAATTAGAATCTTTTTGATCAATCAATTAATCAAAGTAAGATAACAAAAAATCTGAGCCAGAATGAGGTTCATTCTGACCCAGATTTGATTTTGCACAACTCATCAGTCCTTATTGACAAAGAGCCAATTTTGAACAACAAATTGTGGCTATTACCGCTTATTTCTTGAAGGGCTTTATTGAAATGATGCTCAAATATCAGCCGAATACGCAACTGGTTCACCAAAAACTGGGAATCCCTCTGTGTCCCACGAAAATACTTGTGCGTTGGCATGACGATTGGGATTGTTCAGAGGATCGATTCCTTCATTTTTTTCTGGTCGTGCATGGTAAACTAATACATCTTCTTTGCCATCTTCTGAGAGAGTAAAGGAGTTATGTCCCGGTCCAAACTGCTTATTTTTCTCCGAAGAGACAAAGACAGGTTCAGGATTTTTATGCCAAGAATAACCGTCAAGTAGATCCGCTGACTCTTCTGCCCACAGCAAACCCATTGCATAATTTTCATCCGTGGCACTCCCTGAGTAAGTGATGAATATTTTCCCGTTACGAACCAGTACGGCTGGTCCTTCATTGACTGCAAATCCTTGCTTTTCCCAAGAAAATTCTGGGATGGCTAATAATAGTTGTTTTCCGGTCAGTGTCCAAGGATTTGCCATTTCTGATAAATAGAGATTGGAGTTTCCCGGAATACGCGGGTCTAATTGCGCCCAAACATAATACAACTTTCCTTGATGTGTAAAAGTCGTGCCGTCTAAACTAAACGTGTCTGTAGCAGTGATGATTTGCCCTTTTTCTTCCCAATCAGTATTCATTGGGTCAATGGACGTGTTTTCAAGAACGAACATCCGATGGTGATGATCCCGATCACGAATCTCTGCATGATCACTGGCTGCAAAATAGATATACCACTTTCCTTGGATATAATGGATTTCTGGTGCCCAGATCAACTGACTCATGGGTCCAGTTTTAGGTGCATGCCAAACCAGTAACTTTTCTGCATGCTTCAAGCCATCGATCGTTTTCGCACGTCTCAATTCGATGGACTGATAACCAGGTAGAGAACCCGTAAAATAATAGTAGCCGTCCGTATGTTTGTAGATCCAAGGATCGGCTCGTTCAAGGACGATTGGATTAGCATAAGTTGTTTTTTTCATAAAGGTTCCTCACATTTTTTTAGTCTGATGACATTCCAAGAATATGCTTCAAGCACCATATGGATCGTGTTCTTTTCATTTACATCGATTACTTGTTCTATCGGCTGGATCGTATTCGGAGCGTCTTTCGTATTTTTATCTAGTAAATGATCACTTTTTACGACTAGTTGGACTGCTTTAGTCTCCAGCTCAAAATCATGCGTTGTCGTAATGGACACTTTCTCTTCTGTGCGATTCACTAGAAACAGTACGATTTCTTGCTCATTTTCGACAACTACGCTATCAATGATCGGCACTTCTTTTCCAGTATCACATTCATATGTGGGACAAAACGTTTGTTGATCTAATACAGTGCCTTTCGCATATTTTGCCAGATGTTGCATCACATAATAGGTCGGATTTACCCATGCGATCCCATTTTTCTCTGTTAGGATAAGCGGGATGGTATTGACTAAAAGCGATTGGCAAGCAATTTTGACACGATCTGCATGCCGTAAAATCGCAAGACCTAACGTGCCGAACAGTAATGTATCTTCCATGGTGAACTGGCACCAATCGATTGGTGACCCCTCTTGGAATTTTTGATAGGTTTGTTCTGGTTGGCTATGAACATTCCATTCATCAAAAGCTAAGTACATCGTCTTGTCACTGCGTAGATAGCCTTTCACATAGTCACACGTCGCAATGATCTCTTCGATTTGTCGATCAAACCGTTCCGCTTTAGCTAAGTAAGTTTTGGTATCTGCTCGCTCATTTTTTGGAGGTTTAGTCAAATCTTCTTCGTCATATTTATCGATGTAATTATGCAAAGCAATATAATCAACGTTTTCATATGCTTCTTCTAAAGCGATTCGGTCCCATTCAGGATAAGACGCTAAGCGTGGCGTCGAACTACCGACTAAAATCGTTTCGATCGATTCATCGACTAATTTCATCGCTTTGGCAGATTCATTGGCTAACCTGCCATACTCATAGGCACTTTTTGCGCCAATTTGCCAAGGACCGTCTAACTCATTTCCTAAGCACCAAAGTTTCACGTTAAAAGGTTGCTCTTGTCCGTTTTGTTTGCGTAACTCACTCCAAGAGGTTCCTTGAGGAAAATTACAATACTCTACTAGATTACGCGCATCATCGATTCCTTTTGTGCCTAGATTCACCGTCATGATTGGCTCCGCTTCTACCATGTCTAACCATTTGAAAAATTCATGTAGCCCGAATGTATTTGGTTCGATTCCTTGCCATGCAAGATCGATTTTTTTTGGACGCTCGGTGACTGGACCAATCGTATCTTGCCAGTCATATCCTGAAGTAAAATTCCCTCCAGGATAACGGATCACCCCTAAAGACAGTTCTTTTACATAAGAAAGCACGTCCTGTCGAAAGCCATTCTTATCCGCGGTCGGATGTTCTGGTTCAAATATTCCGTTATACACGACACTTCCCATATGTTCAACAAAAGAACCGAAGAGTCGTGGACTGATAGCTCCTTTAGAAAATCCTTGACGTACCTTTAATTCAACTTTTTTCATTGCCACACTCCTTTCCTATTTATGTTTCCCACTAAATGATTGATCAACCACCAAACCCCACCTGCTAATACAAAAATAATCGGCGGAAACATAAACACAAGCACAAGAAAAACTAATAATATGCCACAACATACAAGATTCTTCAAAAAGTTGGTCAACACCCACAACGTACTTTCTTGAAAAAGTTCCTTTCCGGAAAGAGCGTCATTTTGGGCAAGAGAACTACACCAAGAAAGTAAAAACATCGTAAAAACCAACATTGTTACATACCCACAAATCACTAACCAAATAGCAGATTCTTGCAAAATAAGATTCATCGCAAAATAACTGATGATGGTCACGCAACTCATCACTAATTGAAGGAAAAACTTACGCTTAAAGCCCTGAAAAAAGGAATAGCAAACATGCCCTGATTCGCCATTCTTCCATTTATTCAACGCTGTAAAGACCCCTGTTGTGGCTGGTACTACTGTGACTAAAGGCAAAGAAACGACGACCCATAAAATCCCTAATAAGATATGATCGGAAATTTGGATCAATTGACCATACCATTTTGTTTCGACTAATTTCATCTTCTCACTCTTTCATGCCAGACATTGCAGTTCCTTGTACAAAGTATTTTTGAGCAAAAATATAAATGATCAACAATGGCAACATCGAAATAACTGTTCCTGCCATCACCGGTCCATAAAATGATATATTTTGTCCGGTGAATAAAGCTAATCCTGCAGGTAACGTCCGCATTTTCGAACTTGTTGTCAAAATCAGTGGATACAATAAATCATTCCAACTGTTCATCAACGTAAAGATTGCTAGTGATAGAAGTGTTGGCTTGCTCAAAGGCAACATGATCTTCAAGAAAATCTTGAACTCACCTAACCCGTCAATACGTGCGGCTTCTTCCAATGAATCTGGTAAAGTCACAAAAAACGACCGCATCATAAATATCCCAAAAGCAGTAGTCATCCGAGGAATGATCAATCCGGCATACGTATCTAACATACCTAAAAAGTTTGCTTGGATGAACAGTGGGATCATGAAGACTTGAAATGGGATCATCATCGTTAACAAAACAAAGTAAAACAACACCGATTTCCCTTTGAAGCGCATCCGAGCAAAAGCATACCCTGCAAGAGAATCAAAGAAAACAGAAGTGATCACTGTCCCACCTGCAAAGATCACTGTGTTTTTGATGTAATCTAACAACGGAATAGTCGTCCAAACCTTGATATAATTCTCAAAGGTATATTCATCTGCAAAAATTCTCGGGGGAAAAGAAATAATGTCTTTTTCATATTTGAACGAGGAAATGATCAACCATAGAAAAGGAAAAGCGATAATCAATAATACGAGTAACATTCCGACGACACGCAACCATTTCTTTCCATCAAACTTTTTCCGACGATTCGTTGAAACTGCTGTATAACTTTCCGAAAGCATATTATTACTCCCCCCTATTTCATCTGTTTTTCTTTTCTTGACATATATAAATTGGTCGAAATTGCCAGCACAGCTACAATGACAAACAGTACTGAAGATAATGCGGAAGCATAGCCTAACTCATATGGAGCGGTGAAGCCGCGACTATAAATGTATTGGACAGCTGTTTCCGTTTTGAATTGTGGTCCGCCGTTCGTTGCCACATATACTTGGTCAAACACTTGCATGGAACCAATCAGGTTGGTCAAGATACAAAAACCAAGAGATGGGACGATCTGCGGTAACGTGATATTAAAGAATTGTTGACGATTGGTTGCTCCATCCATTTGCGCTGATTCGTAAAGCGAAGGGGAGATTCCTTGAATAGCAGTGATCAGGATCGTCATCGTGACACCGAAATTTTTCCAAACCGTCATCAGCGCAACTGTTGGCATTGCTAATGTTGGATCACGGAAAAATTGTGGAATCGGCAAACCTACTTGTGAGAAAAGGTAAGGGATAGCCCCAACGTTTGGGTCAAGCAACATTGAAAAGATGATTGCAATGGATGTTAAGGAACAAATAACAGGGATATAAAAAGTTGAGCGACAAAAGCGATTGAAACGAGTATTCTTTGACAAGATCACCGCAGCTAATAAACCAACGATAATCTGTGTTGGTGTTTCAAGTAAGGTAAAATACAACGTATGGAAAAGTGAATTGACCGCACGTTCATCCCCAAAGATCCGCAAAAAATTATCCATGCCTACGAACTCTCTTGAAGTAAAAAAGATGTTCAAATCAGTAAAACTGATCGCAAATGTACCAATCAGTGGCACCACTGTGAATAACAGTAGAATCAAAAAGGATGGCACTAAAAACAAATAAGCCGCTCGATCCGGTCGGTTCCAGTATCTGGTGAATGCTTTCATTTCGTCTATTTCCCCTCTTTCTTATTCGATGGATTCCTTGATGAACAGTTCAAGCGATGAAAAATCAGCCCAAGAAAGGAAAGAAGTTTTTCTCGAAAAAGGAAAGCGAAAGCAATAAATATGTTTTTGCAATTTATAGGACTTTCGCCTTATCCTCTAGGAGATTCCTTCTATTTCTTTCGTTGTTTTGATTTCATTGTGAACTGTTACTCGATTATTCCTTCAATAGATCATTGATCTGATCATCTGCATCATTCATGAGTTGCTCTGGATCTTCACCAGCCAACAATTTTTCGATCAATGGATTAATGATGTCATTATTGATTGCTGCGATTTTCGTGAATCCTGGTAGATAAGGTTCAGCATATTCCATTTGTTTGGATAGTTCCGATACGATAGGATCATTCTTCACTTCTTCATCTTCTGCGACAGATGATAAGTAGGCAGGGAAGCCATTTTCAATACTCCATTTTTTACCGATTTCACTTGTGTTCCAGTATTTTAGGAATTCATAGATTGCCTCTTTTTTGTCACTATCTGTACTTGCTGGGATTGCATAACCAACACCATCTAAAATCGCTGTTTTTTCACCGTCCGCACTTGCTTGCGGTAATGTCGTTACACCATAATCGATTTCGTTTGCTTTCAAGCCGTTATTCAACCACGGTCCGTTGATGATGATCGATAATTGTCCAGCGTTCATCAAATTATCCATTTCTGCTCCTGAAATCGATTCTGGTCCTGCTTTATCGACATGGATCATTTTTTGGATGGCTGTTAGTGTTTCAAGATTTTCTGGTGAAGCAAACTCAGATTTTGTATAGTCATCGCTGACAAGTTTTCCTCCATTTGCCTTCATCCAGTTATAAAGTGGTGCAGTACCGTCTTTATTGAAGACAAAACCTGAGACATTTTTACTACTATCGGTCAGTTGTGGAGCCATCTCTGTTAATTCTGTCCAAGTAGTTGGTGGTGTTGTTTCATCCAAGCCAGCTTGTTTGAATAATTCTTTGTTCCAATACATATACATCCCTTGTACTTGCATCGGAATAAAGTATTGCTGATCATCCACCATTCCTAGATCTACCGCAGTATCTTTGAAATCTCCTTTATCCACACCGTCATATTCCCAGAAATCATCTACAGGCTGCACAGCCCCATTCTCCACATATTGAGCAAAATCAGCGTAGTTCAGTGCAACAAAATCTGGCGCTTTTCTCGAAGAAATAGCCGTTGGTAATTTTTCATTCAAATTAGCCCATGTCATCACATCCATCTCAATCGTGATGTTTTTGTCATTATTCTTATTAAAATCATTGACGATCTCTTGTAAGATCTCTCCGTCAGAAGCTGTAAACCCATTCCAAAAAGAGAGTGTGACTTCTCCGTCATTTTTACTTTGAGAAGAAGCACCACCGCCACAAGCACCTAATATTCCAGTCGCAGCTAACAACAATGAACCAATCATCAATTTTTTTCCTCGCATCTCTATCTCCTCCTTATTTGTTCGGGGTCAAGCTTGTACGGATCACATTCCAAGATAACGGTTTCAATTTGCAATTCAACTGATTTTCTTTATGTTCGTAGGCTTTTGAAGACACAGGTTTGATTTGCTCATTTCCTGCTTGATTGACCGCTTTGATTTCATAGCCAGACATCTCTGAAAAATCAATGACTTCCTTAATCTTTAAGTCAGAAAATTGTAGATCTAAACTCATCTCTTCTTCTCCACGATTCACTGCAAAGATCACCAACTCATTTTTTTCTTCATTCAGCACCGCGATACTTTCTAAATATGGAACTGTATCAAATTCACTCGTTGCATACGTATCGACAGTGATTTCAGGTCGTAAAGCAATACCTTGCCCTAAAGTCGCGACTTGCATAAATGGATAATAGATTGTTTGACGCCATGCTTCACCGTCTTCTTCTGTCATGATCGGAGCAATTACGTTGACTAGCTGCGCCAGACAAGCAATTTTTACTCGATCAGAATGTTTTAACAAAGTGATCAATAAACAGCCCAATACTAAAGCATCCTCAAAATTATAGTGATCTTCTAATAAAGGTGGGGCCACTTGCCATGGCTTGACTGTTTGATCATGTTCTGTCGAATGATACCAAATATTCCATTCATCAAAAGATAGATTGATTTGTTTCTTGCTGTGTTTTTTCGCCTTGATTGCATCACACATCGCAACAACACCAGAGATGAACTGATCCATATCGACTGAACGAGCTAAATAATTTTTCAAATCATTTGTTTGATTGCCATAATACTGATGCAATGAAAGATAATCGATTTGTTCATAGGCTTGATCCAATACAGTCAATTCCCACTCACCGAACGTCGGCATTTTACTATTCGAGCTACCACATAAAACGACTTCGATCGATTCATCGACAAGTTTCATTGCTTTTGCTGTTTCTTCTGCCAGCCGTCCATACTCCGCTGCTGTCTTATGACCGATTTGCCAAGGACCATCCATTTCATTGCCTAAACACCACGTCTTGATCGCAAAAGGTTCGGTTTGTCCATTTGCTATTCTTTGATCACTCCAATAAGTACCACTAGGATAATTGCAATATTCTACTAGATTTCTTGCAGCATCTAAGCCACGTGTTCCAAGATTGACAGCCATATTGATCTCAGCGCCCACTTCTTGACACCACGCAGCAAATTCATGCACACCCACTTGATTTGTTTCTAAAGATCGCCAAGCAAGGTCTAATCTTTTCGGCCGCTCCGTTATAGGCCCCACACTATCTTCCCAATTGAACCCAGAAACAAAATTCCCACCTGGATACCGGATCAATGGTACCGATAATTCTTTGACTAGCTCCATAACGTCTTGGCGAAATCCCTTATCATTTGCAGTCGGATGATCTGGTTGATAGATCCCTCCATACACTGCACGTCCCATATGCTCAATAAACGAGCCATACAAACGACGATCGATTTCCCCTATCTTTTGCACACGACTAACTGACATTACAGCTTCCATATGTCCCCTCCTTTAATTTATACATGAATCATATCTTTCTTTGAAAGCGTTGTCAATAATAATATTATTAAATATAAAAATATTTTTACATTATAATTAACATAAATGTTAATTATATATATTAGTTTTATGATATTAACCTATAAATTAATATTTATGTTAATATATAGTTAAACAAAAACCTAAATAAGAGGTGAAAAATCATGCAACTCCAAATCAATGAAGAATCGTTACCTGTTTATGAAGCTTTAGCTAGTAAAACAAGGATAAAAATCATCCAGTTACTTTCAAAAAACAAAATGAATATCAAAGAGCTTGCCCAAGCACTCGGTATCAGTAGCGCGATTACAACAATGCATGTAAAAAAACTTGAAGAAGCAAATATCATCAAATCTGAAAAAATAGGCCAAAAAAAAATTTCCAGCTTACGTGTCGATAAAATCAACATCACGTTTCCAGAAAAAATCTTCAATGCCTTTGATACGAAAGAAACATCGATCCCTATCGGTCATTATACCCGCTATTCGATCGAGCCGACATGCGGTCTGGCAACGATCCATGACTTTATCGGCAAAGTCGATGAACCACGTTATTTTGCCGATCCACGACGAATGGATGCTCGGATTCTGTGGTTTACAAGCGGATTTGTTGAATATCAAACACCAAACTTTTTAAACGAAGAAGATACCTTGGAAATGTTGGAATTGTCCGTTGAACTATCTTCCGAGTTTCCCTTTTCGAACGACAATTGGCCATCGGATATCACTTTCAGCCTAAACGGTGTGGAATTAGGTAACTGGACAAGCCCAGGAGATTTCGCAGACATTCGTGGAAAACATACCCCGGACTGGTATCCAGATAATCTAAACCAATACGGACTATTGAAAACAATCCGTATCACTAAACATTTGACCAATATCAACGGCGAACCATTATCTGAAATCACGATCAATGACATCCCAAGAAACGAAGACGTCTGGACCTTCCGCATCGAAGTCAAAGAAGACGCCAAAAACGTCGGTGGCTGCACCCTATTCGGCAAAGGCTTCGGCAACTACGACCAAGATATCAAGATGAAGGTGTATTATAGTTAAGGTTGTGAAAGAAGCGGTCAGCACTGAGTAATAAGACAGAATCATCGAAAATGGCTTTTTCATTTTTGATGGTTTTGACTTATTATTGAAGTGTTGCTTCTTGAACACCGTTTATCTAGGTTGTGAAAAAAGCGGTTTGACCTGAGCAGTAAGATGAGAAATCAGAAAATAGCTTTCCATATTTTTTGATTTTTCAGCTTAATGTTGAAGGTCAGCTTTTTGAACACCGTTTATCATAGGTTGTGAAAAAAGCGGTTTGACCTGAGCAGTAAGATGAGAAATCAGAAAATAGCTTTCCATATTTTTTGATTTTTCAGCTTAATGTTGAAGGTCAGCTTTTTGAACACCGTTTATCATAGGTTGTGAAAAAAGCGGTTTGACCTGAGCAGTAAGATGAGAAATCAGAAAATAGCTTTCCATATTTTTTGATTTTTCAGCTTAATGTTGAAGGTCAGCTTTTTGAACACCGTTTATCTAAGTTGTGAGAAAGCCGTTTAGCTCCAAGTAGTAAGGCAGAACTTGAGAAAATAGCTTCTCATATTTTTTCAAGTTTTGACTTACTATTGAAGGAGCTGGCTTTCGAACACTGTTTATCTAGGTTGTGAAAGAAGCGGTCAGCACCGAATAATAATATCAATGAAAAGGAGTAATTTTATGGCTATCTATTCAAATAGTGTTATGACAGATTCACCTTTATTATTTATTTCCGGACAGACACCTCAAAAAGAGGATTACATTCCCGATGGTATCGATGAGCAAATACAAATCGTTGTTGAAAAAATAAATTCCATCATTATGGATAACGAAGCGAGTACCCAAAATATTGTCAAAATGAACGTGTATTTAACTGATGCTTCCTTTTTAGGATCACTTAGGACGACACTTATAAAACTATATGGAGAAAATAAACCAGCAATGACAGTAGTAATAGTAGCTGGATTGATTGATCCAAGATTCAAAGTAGAAATAGATGCTATTGTCGCTATCAAATGATTTTCTTAAGGAACATCGATTTGTTTCAGACTGTCAAAGAGTGTCAATCAAGTATAGCCGATCCTATTTTGTTTCTTTCAATACTGACTCTTCCAATGTGGAAAACTTATTTTTTAAGCCTTCTTTTCTATGAGAATGAAGCAAAGCAATAAAAATCTTCACCTTAAAAATACACTGGAGAACAAAACGCGAATACAAACAAAAATAAACCGTTAATCCCTTGATCAACAAAGGATTAACGGTTCATTTGATTCGTTTATTTCACTTTATTTCCAAAAATCATCAAAGATCGAAATTGGCAAATGACGTTTATGCTGTGTTTTATTCCACCATTGCTCGATTTTTTGTTGTGCATCTACTGGAATTTCTTTCCCTTCCAAATAGTCGTCGATCTCATCATATGTGACACCTAATGCGACTTCATCGGCAATCATCGGCTTGCCTTCTTCAAGGTCAGCTGTTGGCACTTTGGTATAGAGATGTTCTGGCGCGTCTAAAGCCTTCAACAATGCTTTTCCTTGGCGTTTATTCAAGCGGAACAATGGCAAAATATCTGCCCCACCGTCTCCATATTTTGTAAAGAAACCAGTAATATTTTCAGCTGCGTGGTCGGTTCCGATCACAGCCCCTGCGCGTTGTCCAGCAACCGCATATTGTGTGATCATTCGTTGGCGCGCTTTGATATTTCCTTTATTGAAATCACTGATTTCCACACCTGCTTCAATCAATGCTTGCGTTTGCGCATCGACAGCGGGTTTGATATTTACACGTAATTGGACGTCTGGTTGGATAAAGTCTAACGCCGCTTTGGCATCTTCTTCATCTGCCTGTTCTCCATATGGCAAACGTACACCGATAAACTGGTAACTATCATCTTTCGTTTCTTCCCGCATTTCTTCCATTGCCAATTGTGCTAAACGTCCGGCTAAAGTAGAATCTTGTCCTCCACTGATACCTAAAACCAAGGTTTTTAAGAAGGGATTCTTTTTCAAATATTCTTTCATGAAATCGATACTCACACGAATTTCATTTTGAGGATCGATGACTGATTTCACGCCTAATTCTTCGATGATTGCTTGTTGTAAATGATTCATCTTCCATTCCTCCTATAGTTCACTCGTTAATTGTGTGACGCTTTTTTTCATTCGTTCCATGATTGCCATCTTATGATTCCAGCAATCTGTTGATAGATCCACAGGATATTTTTGCGGATTCAAATCACGTTTGTATTCTTCCCAAAGAGAATCTAAGTTTCCTCTGGTATACTCTTTGATTTCTTCTAATGTCGGTAAGTCATAGACTCTCGTTCCTTCAACAAAAATATCTTGTAAAATTGGCCGAGCTGTAAAATCACGAACAGTTTTATTGATAAAGGTATGTGTCGGGTGGAACATGAAGATCTCTTCTTCTTGTCGAGGATCTTCGTCCCATAGTGTCACATAATCGCCTTCTGATTTCCCATCAAAGTTACGAGTGATACGCCATACTTGTTTTTTACCTGGTGTAGTAACTTTTTCTGCATTGCTAGACAATTTGATCGTATCGATCATTTCACCTTGTTCATTTTCGATGGATACCAGTTTGAAGACTGCACCTAAAGCCGGTTGGTCATAGGCGGTGATCAACTTTGTTCCCACGCCCCAAACATCGATTTTTGCTTTTTGCATTTTTAAGTTTAAAATCGTCGCTTCATCTAAATCATTTGAGGCATAGATTTTTGCTTCTGTAAAACCAGCGGAATCTAATTGTTCTCTGACCCGTTTCGAAATATACGCCATATCACCACTATCGATACGTACGCCTTGGAAATTGATCTTGTTGCCAAGTTCTTTTGCCACACGGATCGCACTAGGAACACCCGATTTCAAGGTATCGTAAGTATCCACTAGAAAAACACAATCTTTATGTGTCTTTGCATACGCCATAAATGCTTCATAGTCATTCCCATAACTTTGAACAAGTGAATGAGCGTGGGTACCGCTTGCTGGAATCCCGAAAATTTTCCCTGCACGAACATTGCTCGTTGCATCTGCTCCACCAATATAAGCAGCACGAGTACCCCAAACCGCAGCATCCAATTCTTGCGCACGGCGTGTACCAAACTCCAATAATGGATCGTCACCGATCACTGATTTGATACGAGCCGCTTTCGTCGCGATCAACGTTTGAAAATTCACCATATTCAATAAGGCTGTTTCTACTAATTGACAATGGGCTAATGGGCCTTCCACTTGGATCAATGGCTCATTCGCAAAAACAAGTTCTCCTTCACGAGCGGAACGGACAGTCGCTTTGAATTTGAATTCACGTAAATACGTCAAAAAGCCTTCCGGATAAACAGCCATTTCGCGAAGATACGCAATATCTGTATCAGTAAATGTCAAGTTTTCTAAATAATCCACTAATCGTTCTAACCCTGCAAAAACAGCATAACCATGATTGAATGGCATCTCGCGGAAGTAACATTCAAAAACTGCATGTTTATCTGCTCTATCTAGTTCCCAGTAAGTCTGCATCATGTTGATCTGGTAAAGATCCGTATGTAGCGTCAAACTGTCATCTGAGTAAGTTGTCGTCATCTTTTTTATTGCTCCTCTTAGCCAATTTTCATTTCTTATCCATTATAACAAAAAAATACCCTAGTAAAAGAAATCTTGTTTTATTTTGTACAAAGTAAAGAAATAAGATAGGAGATTGTGAGAAAGCCGGGCAGCTCCGAGTAGTAAGGTAGAACTTGCAAAAATAGCTCCTCATATTTTTTGATTTTTCAGCTTAATGTTGAAGGTCAGCTTCTTGAACACCGTTTATCCAGGTTGTGAAAGAAGCGCTCAGCACTGAGTAATAAGACAGGAAAATCAAAAATGGCTTTTTCATTTTGGATTTTCTTGGCTTATTATTGAAGTGTTGCTTCTTGAACACCGTTTATCTAGGTTGTAAAAAAACGCCTAAATCCCAAAGATCAAACTATCTTGGAATTTAGGCGCTTTACTTCCTATCGCTTATTCAATTTAGGATCATCCATAACTTTCTTGCTGTATTGATCGAGCTATGCAATCGTTGCGATGGCTTGTTCTACAATGACGATATCCTTATTCGGCCGTTTGAACTGAACACCCGCTTCTTCTAATTCTTGCTTGACACCTACATGGATATTGACCGCTGATCGTTCTGTTTTCAACACTTTTTTGATTGCATAATCAATTTCCTGTTTAGTGATTTTCTTTTTTGTATTGATCATCACTAATTGGACTTGATTATAGGTATCGATCAACAAAATCTGTGTACGATCTAAAGAAAATAGTTTATAAAATCGAATAGCAGAATTTCTAAAAAAGAAATCAACGATTTTGGGATAAAAAGTTTTGATATTCAAGTTGCTCGTAATCGGAGTTTCAATCAGTTTCATACTTTTCCTCTTTTCTTAATTTTTTTACTCAATAAAATAAATCGCTTTCATAAAGACGATAAAAAAACAATTTGATTTCCCTCTCTTCGTTTAATAGTATAACATATAATCAATTAGATAAAAAAGATGATTTTTCACTTGACCTTCTCGTTACGTCAAGGATTATGCTAGTTTTGTCAGGAGGGAAAACAATGGAATACACAATTAAGAAAATGGCACAGCTCTCAGGCGTAAGTAGTCGTACACTACGTTTTTACGATGAAATTGATTTACTCAAACCCAAACGGATCAATTCAGCTGGTTATCGTATCTATGGTTCTCAAGAAATCGATCGTCTACAACAAATTTTATTTTATCGATCCTTAGATTTTCCACTGAACCAAATTCGCGAATTATTAGATGATCCTACCTTTGATCATCAACATGCACTCATCGAACATCAGAGAAAACTACTAGAGAAACGAGCAGAAATTGATACTCTCCTGGCAACCGTCCAACAAACATTAGCACAATTCAAAGGAGGAAAAAAGATGACTGACCAAGAAAAATTTGAAGGATTAAAAAAACAAAAAATAACTGAAAATGAAACAAACTATGGCACAGAGATCCGTGAAAAATACGGAGAAGAAACGATTGATAAAGCAAACGAACAATGGCAAAACCTTTCCCAAGAAAAATACCAAGAAATGCAAGAAGTTGAGCAACAATTACTAACGAATTTAACGTCTTATCTGTCTGACCAATCAAATCAGGCACTTGCAAAAGAAATTTTTGATGCACATAAAAAATGGCTATTATTTAGTTGGCCCACGTATCAAGCAGAAGCCCACAAAGGATTAGGTATGCTGTATATCTCAGATGAACGTTTTACTGAATACTATGATTCTCGCTGTGGTAAAGGCGCCGCTATAGCATTGAATGAGATCATTCAAGCTCATGCATAAATAAAAAAAGACAAATCCACAAAAAGGATTTGTCTTTTTTATTTCACGGACGTTGAATAAAAGTATACGGAATCTTTACTTGTTCGACTGTATCATTCAAAAACAAACGAAAAGCGGTTTCACCACATTGTTTCAAATGGTGATCAATTGTTGAAAAATTTAATAATTCACTGATCAGCATATTTTCCCTACCAACAATTGGTATTTTTTGTTTTTTGTAGCTTTGCAGGATTCCCGCTGCTACTGTGTCTGAATTCGTGAAAATGCCATCAATTCCTCGTTCCTTAAAAAATTCCCCTGCCATTTCCCCATGCTCGGTATCAATACACTGCCAGTAGACATCAGCTTCATTAAAGTCAGGAAAAATCTCTTTACACAGTTTTAATGTGATTTTCGAATTGTAACTCATTCGACCGGTTCTTCCTAAGGTGACACCTAAACGTTTGACACCTTGATCTTTTAAAAAGGATAAGCCATCAGTAATCGATTGTTTGCGATCAATATAGACACTCATTACTTCCAAGTCTTCGATCTTTTCGCAAAAGACGATAGGGCCATAGCGTTGATAATCAAGCAACAACTCTAAGGGATTTGCTCTTGATGTAATGATCAATCCGTCAAATGCTTTCGCCGCAAACTCTTCTAAATATTGTTGTTCCCGTTTTATTTGGTAGTTTGTTGGCAACAACGTCACTTTATAGCCCTCACTAAAAGCGACTTCAATGATTCCACTGAGCAACTGATCAAAATATGGGTGATTTGTGTAAGGTAAAATGACACCAATATTTTTAGTTTTTCCAGAACTTAGTTGTCTGGCATTGGCATTCGGTACATAATTTAATTCTTTGATCACTTTCAAGATCTCTGTTCGTTTCGCTTCATCGACATAAGGATGTTGATTGATGACACGGGATACCGTCGAAACAGAATATCCTGTTCGTTTGGCTATATCTCGGATGTTTGCCATGACTACTGTTCGCCACCTATACAAAAAGATTTTCTTGTAGATAGTCTACCACAGCAGGTCCACATTCGAAAAATTGATACAATGTTCCTTGGTCATAGAAACTGATTCGTTGACCACCCCAATAATTATCCTTGGTCAAACCAGAAATATCTGCTAAATTGATTTTTTTGATCACCGATCGATTAAGGCCTTGAAAACTAGACAACACGAGCATGGAATCTTTAAACTCAACAAATGCGTAAAAACATTGATTCTTGGTGCCTTGCGTTGCTTTGATATAGGTATTCATAAGAAGCCCTCCTTTATTTATGCTTTGAGTATACGGTATGAAACGCGTCTCATAGCAAGGAGTTTGCTTCTTTTATTCTTCTGGTTCACCTAGATTAGGATCTAAATGGTTTGCAGCCAAGATAAATGGTGCCCAAATCAAAGCAGCGACTAAGAGATTGACGATCGTCAAGACAATGGCACGCCAGTCACCTGCGGTTGCTAAGAACCCACTGATAATCGTTGGCATGACCCAAATCACATTTACCACCACTGGGCGAACAAGGCCTGCCATTGTCGCAAAGTAAGCAATGGTTGCCGTTACAAGTGGTGCGACGATGAATGGGATCATCAACAATGGATTCAATACGACTGGTAGACCAAACATCACTGGTTCATTGATATTGAACAAACCAGGAGCAATCCCTAGCTTACCAACTGTTTTATAATCGGCACGTTTTGATAAAAATAAAATCATGACGATCAATACCAACGTTACGCCGGCACCACCAGGCCATACGAATGCTTCAAATGAACCTGCTACCCATTTGAAGGGGATTGGCTCATTATTTTGAAAGGCATTGGTATTTTCGACCATCGCTGTACCATAAAGTGTCTGTAACACTGGTGACATGATATTTGTTCCATGTAATCCAAAGAACCAAAGCACATGAACAAGTAACACGATAATAAACACTGCGCCATACCCTTGCGATAAATTCATCAAAGGTTTTTGAATCGCTTCAGAGATCCAGTCAATCAATGGTACTCCTGCTGTTTGTCGGAAGATATAATTGATCGTTCCCACAACATATAAAGAAACAACTGCAGGAATGATTGCGGCAAAAGCACGTGCAACTGCTGGTGGCACTGATTCTGGCATTCTGATAATAATTTTTTTACGCATCAATAGTGCAAAAATGATAACAGAAATAAAACCAAAGATCATAGCTGTAAAAAGACCAGAACCACCCATGTATTTCCCAAAGTTGAAATAACCCCATGCGCCCATCGAAAGCGTCTGTCCACCACCATCAGTACCATCAGCAATCACGCCGCCTGCGGTAGTGATCATGTCCATAGCATCTTGTGACAATTTTTCTGGCAACGTCAAAACAGCTGTGGCAGCATCAGGTAATCCAATAATAAATGCAACTAAAGATACAATACTTCCTGATACAGGGTCCACTTCATATGCCTTTGCCAAATTTGCGCCTAGTGACAATGCGAATACGACTGCCATAATCGCTAACGTCCCATTCCAAATCAGGCCATTGACACCAATTACTGGTGTAAAAAAAGTCGTAATGGCATTCCCTTCACCTAGATACGTGTTAGGAAAATCACGCATAAACGCATTCAATAGCACCGCAATTGCCCCAGCCATCGTTGCCGGCATGGTTCCAATAAACGCATCACGTAAAGCAACCAGATGCTTTTCCGAACCAATCTTCGTGGCAACTGGCAAGATATATCTCTCCATCCATTCCATCAATTTATTCATTTTCATCCTCCTACAATTCGATCTTCCATCATTATGAATGCGTATACATTATAATGATATCACAAATATAGCATAACTTTGTGAACTTCGCTAGCGAAAGAGTGAAAGAAATGTTAAAGGAAATAAATTTTCTTCCATAGATTAAATCGATGAAATAATAATACAACAATTTGATGATTGGCTTGTCAATTTAGTGATTTGCCCATTTTTTATTTACAATATGAATGCACAATCTCATTACGTCACACTCAATTTTACCCTGTTTATGCTTTTTTCTAAGAAGACAAAAAAAAGAAGAACCTTGATTGAACAAGGTTCTTCTGGAGTTATTACATCATGCCGCCCATCATTGATGGATCCATAGCTGGTGCTGCTGGTTCTGGTTTATCTGCCACAACTGCTTCAGTTGTTAATAGTAATGCAGATACAGATGCTGCATTTTGTAATGCTGAACGAGTTACTTTTGTTGGGTCAACGATTCCGGCTTCCACCATGTTTACCCATTCACCAGTTGCTGCATTGAATCCTGTTCCTAAATCAACATTTTTCAATTTATCAACAATAACTGATCCTTCATAACCAGCATTTTCAGCAATTTGGCGAATTGGTTCTTCTAATGCACGAGTAACGATCTTGATACCTGTTGCTACGTCGCCTTCTGCTTCGATCATCGCTACTTTGTTGATCACGTTCACTAATGCTGTACCACCACCAGAGACCATGCCTTCTTCAACAGCAGCACGAGTAGCGTTCAAAGCATCTTCAATACGTAGTTTCAATTCTTTTAATTCTGTTTCAGTTGCTGCTCCGACTTTTACGACTGCTACTCCGCCGGCAAGTTTCGCTAAGCGTTCTTGTAATTTTTCACGGTCAAAGTCTGAAGTTGTTTCAGCGATTTGGTTTTTGATCAATTGAACACGTGCATCAATAGCTGTTTTATCGCCTGAACCTTCAACGATCGTTGTGTTGTCTTTATCCACAACAACTTTTGAAGCATTTCCTAAGTTTTCGATTGTTGCATCTTTCAATTCTAATCCTAGGTCATCTGTGATCACTGTACCACCAGTCAAGACAGCAATATCTTCTAACATTGCTTTACGACGGTCGCCGAAACCTGGTGCTTTTACAGCAACAACATTGAATGTTCCACGGATTTTATTCAATACCAATGTTGGTAATGCTTCGCCATCCACGTCATCAGCAATGATCAATAAAGGACGTGATTGTTGTAAGATTTGTTCTAATAAAGGTAAGATATCTTGGATATTTGAAATTTTCTTGTCAGTGATCAACAAGTATGGATTTTCCAAAACAGCTTCCATTTTGTCGTTGTCTGTTACCATATATTGTGACAAGTAACCACGGTCAAATTGCATACCTTCTACGACATCTAATTCTGTTTCGATTCCTTTAGATTCTTCAATTGTGATGACACCGTCATTGCCGACTTTTTCCATTGCATCCGCAATCAAACGGCCCACTTGTTCTGAACCAGAAGAAACAGCCGCAACTTGTGCAATAGCCTCTTTTGAGTCAACAACAGTTGAGATGTTGTGTAATTCTTCCACTGCTGTTTTAGTGGCTAATTCGATCCCACGACGAATACCTAATGGATTAGCACCAGCTGTGACGTTTTTCAAACCTTCACGGACAATTGCTTGAGTCAATACAGTCGCTGTCGTTGTACCATCTCCAGCGATATCATTTGTTTTTGATGCAACTTCTGAAACTAATTTTGCACCCATGTTTTCAAAATGATCTTCTAATTCGATTTCTTTTGCAATCGTCACACCGTCATTTGTGATCAATGGAGAACCATATGATTTTTCTAAAACAACATTACGGCCTTTTGGTCCTAATGTCACTTTTACTGTATCTGCTAATTTATCTACACCACGTAACATTGCTGCACGTGCATCTTCTGCAAATTTTAATTCTTTTGCCATTTTTTCGTCACCTCATCAATTATTTTTGTTTTGTACTTACTCAACAATCGCCATGATATCTTTTCCAGAGACGATCAAATATTCTGTTCCTTCAAATTTCACTTCTGTACCGGCATATTTTTCAAACATTACTTGGTCGCCTACTTTAATAGCTGCAGGAACTTTTTCACCGTTTTCTAGCAAACGTCCCTCACCCACTGCTACAACTGTTCCAGTTTGAGGTTTCTCTTTCGCTGATGAAGCTAAAACGATTCCTCCAACAGTTTTTTCTTCTTCTTGCGCGACTTCAATGATGACGCGATCACCTAATGGTTTTAACACGATAAATCCCTCCGATAACTCTTTTTTTGAATCCATTAGCACTCTATCACATCGAGTGCTAACCTACATTTTTAATAATACTCATTCTCCTATTCTTTTGCAAGCTTTTTAAATCATAGAAAAAAAATTTTTAAAGAAGATTGTGAAAAAGCCGATCAGCTCCAAGTATTAAGGCAAAATTTGAGAAAATAGCTTCTCATATTTTTTCAAGTTTTGACTTAATATTGAAGGAGCTGGCTTTTGAACACCGTTTATCATAGGTTGTGAAAGAAGCGTTTTGACCTGAGTAGTAAGATGGAAAATCAGAAAATAGCTCCTCATATTTTTTGATTTTCTAGCTTAATGTTGAAGGTCAGCTTCTTGAACACCGTTTATCTTGGTTGTGAAAGAAGCGCTCAGCACTGAGTAATAAGACAAGAAAATCAAAAATGGCTTTTTCATTTTGGATTTTTTGACTTATTATTGAAGTGTTGCTTCTTGAACACCGTTTATCATAGGTCATGAAAAAGCCGATCAATACTAACTGATCAGAGAAACATCTTGATATGGTATAATGAACAATGGATAGTGTTTAGTAACACAGAAGTTGATTAAGCTACTAAGTTTCTTCAATTAAAGTTCAACGAACGGTTGCTTTTCCTATATTATTAGAGCAAGAAAGAAAGTTACACTTGGCTTTTCACTTAGCTCAAGGAGGTTTCATATGTCATTAAAAAAATATAGCTTTTTTAGCATTTTTTGTTACGGGCTAGTATTTGTCTCGCCTTTACTTCTGACATCTGTCGGACTTGTAAATTCAACGTCAGGTTTGATTAATGCTACAACAGTTGCGTATATCTTAGGTGCAATCATTCTGTGGTTCTTGTACTTCAGGCATAAAGAACCCATAGAAATCGAAGCAAACGTACCAGTTGCTTCTCGCTCAAAAATCATTTTATATGGAGTAGTTGGTATCTTTATCGCTCTAATTTTACAAAGTATTGCGGTTATGATCGAGAGTTTCTTTTTTGGAGAAGTCTCTCCATCTGAAAATACGCAAAATATTATCCAACTGATTTTAGATACTCCTGCTTTTATTATTGCTACAACTATTGCCGGACCAATCATGGAAGAATTTGTATTTCGTCGCAGTATTCTTGGCATCGTTGGTCACTATACCAACTTTTGGGTAGGTGCAAGTGTTAGTTCCTTGCTCTTTGCATTAGCACACAATGATGGGCATTTACTCGTCTACTTCTTTTTAGGATTTTTCTTTAGTTTACTATACCGATCCACTGGACGAATCTGGGCACCAATGATTACCCATATTGGTATGAACACTCTAGTTGTCATTGTACAATTGGCATTGCAACAAGGTTTACTGTAAAAAATAAAAAAAGCCTGTGACTTTCATCATCAGGCACTCCCTATAATAAAATAAATAGCATTCAGGAGGTAACTCCTTACGAAAAAAGCGGTAAATCCCAAAAATTCCTTCAAATTTTCGGACTTTACCGCTTATTTTTATGAGCCGATCACTTCCGTCACAACTGATTGATCAAATTGAAAATAATTCTGTTGCAGCATCCGGGTCAGTGTCGTACACATTGAAATCATATCCCACACCTAGATCTTTTTCCTTAAGAACATTTTCCATAGTCAAATGGGCCAATTCTTTCATATTGTTTTCTTTACTTAAATGGCCTAAATAGATTCGTTTTGTACGATCGCCAATTACATCAGTCATCACTAATGCACCATCTTCATTCGATAAATGACCACGATCGCCTAAAATACGTTGTTTCAAATTCCAAGGATACGGCCCCATACGCAACATCTCTAGATCATGATTGCTTTCCATCAAGTACCCATCAGCATTTTCAATGATCCCTCGCATATGATCACTACAATAACCCGTATCCGTCAGCATGACAAATGAACGATTCTCTTTATGGAAACGATAAAATTGTGGTGCAGCTGCATCATGAGAAACACCAAAACTCTCGATATCTAAATCGCCAAATGTTTGGACTTTCCCCATCTGAAATAAATGTTTTTGTTCAATTGGGACATTTCCGATCATCGGAGCCATAGCTTCCCATGTTTTTTCATTTGCATAGATATCTAAATGGTACTTACGCGCCAAAACACCTACCCCATGAATGTGATCTCGATGTTCATGTGTCACAAGAATACCGTCTAATTGATCGGGCGTCCGACCGATTTGTGCCATTAAGGAAGTAATTTTTTTCCCACTCAGTCCTGCATCTACCAGAAGTCGCTTTTTGTCACTCTCGATATATAATGAGTTTCCTGAACTCCCACTTGCAAGGATACTGATTTTAAAAGCTGTATTTCCTTCAGCCATTTTACTACTACTTCCCTTCTTACTTTGTAAACTTTTTTCATTATACCTACTTTTTTAATGATCTTCCACCTTTGGGATCGAATTATTTGTAATAATCGTATTACTAAATGCATTGACCGTTTCGATCTGATAAGTCTTATCCGGCGTTTCAATTGCAACATACCACACCGGTACATACACATTTTTCTCTCGTACTTTCAAAATACGAGAGTAAGCCAGCTGACGCCAAAGGATATTCGATCCTCGAGAGATTTTATTATTTACATACAATGTATTAATAGCTTCTTCTTCCGTATGCAATTCTGTTTTTTCTCGCAACTGTTCAATATTCGTTAAGTGGGTTTGAGTATACTTCAAAATGCGATACTCATCCCCCTTTTTTTCGAGGGAGAAAATAAGTTTAGCTGTATCATCATAGAATGGCAATCCTTCATACGTTTGGCTCGCTGTGATTTCAGGAGAATCACCTTCTAATACAGAGAAATTTTTCATATAGATATACTCATTACCAAATAAAACATCTTCCTCGTTATCCAAAAAATCATTGAGTGAACTTGCTATGCGATTTGGATCAAGGACTTTGCTTTCAGATTCAGAGTCCGATAATGTTTTAGTCAATATATTATCATTGATCGAAACTCCACTTTCTAATAAACCACGTCGATTATTATCTTGGCGATACTTGAACAACGTTTGACTCAGTTCCGTTTCTTCCGCACTTAAATAGTAGCCTTGCTTACTTTCAGAAGAGAAATCACCCGTATAAGTAATATCATCATTTGCTA
Organism: Enterococcus sp. AZ095b; assembly: GCF_051714725.1. NCBI lineage: Bacteria > Bacillati > Bacillota > Bacilli > Lactobacillales > Enterococcaceae > Enterococcus > Enterococcus sp. AZ095b. The sequence continues at coordinate 2,518,043 of NZ_JBIOSL010000001.1, forward strand.
ACCGTTTTTTGATTGATTCTGTCTGATCTGAGCGTATTACCGTATGCTCTTGGTTGATCGATTCATGATAACTACTAAATAAAAAAACATTCAATCCTAGAAAGGCGACGAAGAAAATCCATTCAATTTTTTTGAAATCCATAGTTACTCCGCCTCCTTCTCAGGTAGTTTGGTCAATAATTCATTTGCAGAATACCATTCTCCTTGATATTTCACATACCACTCTGGGAATAGATCAACCACCCGATTTGTTTCTTCGATGTTTTGCCATGTATAGCCAACAATAATCAACTCGATTTTCGATTCTTCTGCCCCATTATCTACTAATTCCTGATATACATCGTCGGTGCTAGGCAACTCGACTTCTTCATCTGAAGGAATCGGGACTTGGATGGTATTTAAACTCGTTTGGATACTTACTTGATTATTGACTTGCTCATTACCGATTTCGATTGCAACTTTTCCTTTACTGTCTGAACCAAATACGGGAAATCCTTCTACAAAAATACGATAATCGATTGTATTCTTATTACGATCAAAATATCGAACATTGCCTAACGCGCCACCTAGTTTGCTGACATAAGGAAAACTGTCCGTAAAAATATTGTTTGGTTCATCAATCGTCGGTAAATCTCCTCTAAAATCGACGATCTGATTTTCTGAATGGATCGTCATTGTTTCATTGCCATCATAAAAAATCAATTCCGTACTTTCATCATTGTTTTTAACCGCATCTGGCTGGGAAAAAAAAGCATTCCGAAAGACGGTATATGGTTGCTGAGATAAGATATAACTGTATTTTTTTAGTTTCATTGGTTCTTTGATACTGTGCTGTGTTTCAATACTTTCTGGCGTTCTGAATACAGGTGTCCAGTTGACATCTGAAGAATTCAAATCATGTTCTATTTCTTTCCAATCCATCGATAGACTGGCTTCGTAAATCGTCCGCTGATCATAATCAATAAAACTAACTTTTTCGTCTTTTAGATCAAATTGGACACTCGTAAAATAGACATCTTCATTTTGGACTGAACCTAGATCAATATTCAAACCAAATGCTTTCACATAGCCACTGAGTAGATAAGGTGCGTTATAAGAGAATTCGATTCCTTCATTGAGAGACTTCTTTTGATTGAACTTCTCTTGGTCTGCTTCCACGACTTCTGTCAGCTTGCCAAAACGAGCACCTTCGATCCACCCATGTATTTGAGAAATCAGGTTCTCACTATTCGTTTCTTTCACTGTATCTGTTTGAAACCATGTGAGGTGTAAAGGCAAATAAATTTCTGATGCTTTACGATAGCTTTGTGATTCAATCACTTGTGAATTGCTCTCTTCTAAGTTGATTGAAGTTTTCCCTGCTGGACTCAACCAAATTGCATAAGAGAAGTACAGGCTTAATGCAACCATCAAGATCAAACCAATTCGTATAAATTTTTCAGAAATCTTCATTCCCACCATTCCTCCTCATACGGTTCATAAGGTAAAGAAATATAGAAGGTTGAACCTTGTCCCTCCTTACTTTCTGCCCAGATTGCGCCACGATGTGCTTTCACTACTTCGCGAGAGATTGCTAAGCCTAATCCTGTTCCACCTTGCGCTCTAGCTCTTGCTTTATCCACTCGATAAAAACGTTCAAATACACGATTCAAATCTTTTTTAGGAATACCTAGCCCTTGGTCTGTAATACTTAAAATCACATTGTTATGTGTTTCAAGCAACCGGCAGGTGATTGCTCCCCCATCGGGTGAATATTTGATTGCATTGTTCATGATATTGTCAATAACTTGAATAATTTTATCTGTGTCGATCTCGACCCACAGATCTCGTTGCGTAAATTCTCGACGGATCGTATAATTTTTTTCTTGATTACCAACCATCATATCAAAACGATCTAACACAAAATTAACGAGTTCATTAAAATTGACATATTCTAATTGTAATTGAGTATTCCCCGTATCCATGCGAGATAGGTTCAGTAGATCATTGATCATGCGGATCATACGATCGGTCTCATCTAAGGTCACTTTTAAAAAGTTCGGTGCGACTTCTTCGTCCTTCCAAGCACCCTCACTAAGTGCTTCGATATAACTACGCATACTTGTTAAAGGCGTACGCAACTCATGGGAAACGTTCGATACGAACTCACGACGTTCCCGTTCTGTTTTCTCTTGTTCCGTTACATCATGTAAAACTGCAACCAACCCACTGATAAAGCCAGATTCTCGACGGATCATCGAAAAATCGACGCGTAAAATCATCTGGTCAGCTTCTCTCGCTCCAGTTGATCGATCTAAAATCATTTCATTCGGATCTTCTAACAGTTTTCGTAACGTGTATTCTTCTTCAATTGCTAAAAGGGTCAAGATTGACTGTCCGATTGCTTCTTCTTTTTTCAAGTCTAATAATGAGACAGCCATATCATTGATCGTAATGATCTTCCCTCGACGATCGGTTGCAATAACACCATCTGTCATATGTGACAAGACGCTGTCTAACCGATTTCGTTCAGCTTCCATCGTATCTTGCGCTTCCTCGATCCGTTCTGCTAGTTGGTTGAACGTTTCAGCCAACTGACCTAATTCATCTTGACCATGGACCTTTACTTTACGGCTATAATCACCACGCGCAATGCGGATCGCTTGCTCACGCATCTCACCGATCGGTTGCGTAATGGAACGTGCGACCAGAACAGACACAACCATTGAGATAAATGCTGCAATTAACGAAGCCGTAAAGAAAATCAGTGCTGTATTATTGATTTCTGAATATTTTTGTTCGATATCACTTTTGACGTAAAGAGCCCCGATGACGGCGTCGCCGGTCGGGGACAAAATCGGTTGAATATTGATATTTACTCGTTTTCCGTCATCATCTAATGCGACATATCGTTTGGTTGTAAAATCATTCATATCGACGTAATCATTCTTTTTGCCGACTGAACCTTGTTCGCTTACCTCTGTCGTTGCTCGAATGATGCCTTTTTCATCCACGACACGGATCTCAATGATATCACTTGAAGCACTGGTCTCAATAAAACGCTTGATATTCCCATTGACATCATCGATAGTCGCACTTTCATTGCCTTTCCCATTCAGTTCTGGACTGATCGTTGTCGCTAATGTTTCGACTGTTTGGTTCATATCTTTGATAAAGGTATTGATCGTTGAACGTTCCAATCCTCTAATAAAATAAGCACCTATAATTTCAATTGAGATCAGTAAAATCAAAATAAATGTAATAGCTATTTTGAAGTTTACTGATCGAAAAAAACGGACTTTTCCTTTCATCCAATTACTCCTGTTCTTGATTACGCAAGTAATACCCTACGCCTCGGCGTGTAACTAAATAGCTAGGATGACTTGGATTATCCTCGATTTTTTCACGCAAACGACGAACGGTCACGTCTACTGTACGAACATCACCAAAATAATCATAGCCCCAAACGGTTTGTAACAAATGTTCCCGTGTCATGACTTGACCAATGTGTTTTGCTAAATAAAAGAGCAGTTCAAACTCACGGTGAGTCAATTCAATCGTTTCGCCACGTTTCGTCACCATATACGCATCGGGATGGATCGTTAAGTCCCCAATGATCAGTTCAGAAGGTGTGACTTCTTCCACTTCTTTGGTAGCAGAAGCGCCACGTCGAAGATTTGCTTTCACACGTGCCACTAATTCACGATTAGAGAACGGTTTGGTCACATAATCATCTGCTCCCAGTTCCAAACCTAACACTTTATCGATTTCAGAATCCTTAGCTGTCACCATGATGATCGGCATATCAAACGTTTTTCGTACTTCACGAGCCACTTCTAAGCCATCCATTTTTGGTAACATCAAATCTAGTAAAATCAAATCAGGTTCCACTTCGGCTACTTTTACTAAAGCTTCTTCCCCATCATATGCTGTATAGACGTCATAGCCTTCTTTTGCTAAGTTAAATTTGACGATATCCGAAATCGGTTTTTCGTCGTCGACAACTAGTATTTTTTTCATAAAGAGCCACCTCTTAGTTAGTATTGTCATTCTGTTCTATTATACCGCATTTCTTATCAGGTTTCATCTTTCTAAAAAAATAGGAGGTTATTGATAAAAATTGCATGATTGAACAGGCGGATTCAGATTCCTACACCCCCCCACGAATCTCACTTGTCGCTTATCAAAGTATGCAATTAGATGATTATAAAAATAAACCGCTAACTCGGAAAAGTTATAGCGGTTTATTCTTGCTTCATTGACTAAAGATCCGTATAGGGTAGCTCAAATCAAATATTTCATACATAAAAAACTATTTCGATTATTGAGAGTCACCAGAAAACATGCCAGTGATCGAATCCCATATGCCACTAAAGAACCCTTTGATATTTTCCCAAAGCCCTTTTGATTTTTCTTGAATTTGCTTGCTCGCCTCAGTCAAGTCTAATTCTTTCACGAAGTCTTCAAAAATATTTTTATCTTTCATTTCACTCATCAACGAAGTTATTTCTGTGACTTGATCGCTTGTCATTACATCTTCTAGTCCATTATCCTTCAGAGCTTTTTCTACTGTCGTTTGAATATCCGCTTGTGTCAGCTCTTTGCCGTCAGCAGTCTTAGCTGCTAACTCTTCTTTCGCTTGCTCCTGTGCTTTATTTAATGCTTCATCGGAATAGCCATCTTTGTCTTTGTTTTCTTCTGTGATAGACGATAAAACATCCATCTCATTTTGAGCCACGCTGACACGGTCTTGATTAATGATGCCCCCTGACTCTTCAACGATTTTGTACACACCAGCTAAAGCACCTGAACCATCGATCGGTACTGCAGATGCGACCGTCAATTTTGCATCGGTAATCCCAGCTGTTAACGCTGCATTTTGATACTGAGCGGCTGTGATTCGTGTGATATTTTCTGGTGTCGCGATATCAACAGTGATCCCTTCGCCTTCAGCGAGCGTCTGCATACGTACAGAACTATAAACTGCCCAGTCTTTGGTAAATCCACCGTCAGGAATATAGGACATCAAGTCTGTACCGGACGTTTTATAGATCGGTGTTTCTCCTTTGATCCCTAATTTATCTAATGTATAAGTTTCTTGTTCTTTCGTTAACGCATTACCGATTGCTACTGCATTGATCTGTAATCGTTCACTAGAGCTGGTTGTCGTTGTTGAATCGGAAGAATGCGTAGCAACTGTCGAGTCGACCGTTCCTGAAATTGGGACAATACTTTGCGTTGTTGCTGTCTCGTCTGCTAATACGATTGGTGTTGCTAGTAAAACTTGGCTTGAGACCAAGAGAGTGGCAATAAGTTTTGTTTTCTTCATACATAACCTCCATGTAGCTGTTTTCTGTTTTAAACATTGTACTATAAGGTCTATAAGATAACCTACGCCTCAAGGCTGATTTGAAAAGAATCTTATACTATCTTTTAAGATTACGAGTGTTTTCTTAGCTATTCCAAACTTTTTAGACTTTATCTTTCATCAAAAAGCCCAACCTCCGAATGTATCCGAGTGTTGGGCTTGGGCTATCTCCTTATTCTTCTAAGCTTCCTAGTTTCCCATTTGTATGAATCGATTTTTAATAGCGTAATTGTAATAGGATCGGCGATTGATTTTCTAATACTTCTGTTTCGGCAAAGATAACTTCTCCTCCGTAACGCATGACTTCATAAATGATTTCATTGACGATATCTTCGACGTAGCCTTCGTCACTCGGTGAGATATCTACTAATTTGACTTGATGATCTCTAATCACCGCCTCTTGATAGTAAGCGTGATCTACAATCAATTTTTGCCCTTTTCCTTTAATTACTTGTCTGTAGATGTTGGCTACATCACGCTCTACACGCCCTTGGTTTTCCATTCCTACTATAGTGTGTAGTATCGTCTCTTTTTGATGACGAATGTATTCGTGAATCACCTGATTTGCTTGCTCTCCTATTGCCAACTCATTTTCGCCACTATCAACTGTAAAGTTCCCATAGATTTCTCCAACAATCCGTTCATCTTTATGTGAAATCTGTTTATATGTCGCAATATTTTCTGTTGTTCCAGCTAAAATGATTGGGTGTGGATGACGATTCAAATAAGGTTGTAACTCAGAATCAATCCATTTGAAGAACTCTTTTTTGTAATTCGTTTGAACACTTCCCATTGAATTCAATACGCGGTCTTTTGCCCAGTAGCCTTTATTCCTGATTGGGAAATGTGCGTCTTTCACTTCTTGTATCAGCGTATCATCTACATATTCTAGTAAACGTGAACAATCCATCCCAATCGTTAACACATAATAATGGTTCATTTTACTTTCACTTCGTAAGATTTCTTTTGTATGGAAATACGCATCAATAACAAATTGACTCTCCAACACAAACGGTACTTCGATTTGTTCATTGACACTTGGCGAAATAAAATAGACAATGCTTCCTCTTTTATGCGTAGGTTGAAAGTCTTTTAACACTTGATCGATTTTACGAATCATTGTTTTCGCCGCTGTTCCTTCCCTTTCTTCCAACTCTAAAATAATCTGTTTTACTAGATTTTTTAACACTAGTTTATATTTTTCAGCACTTTTCTCGTCATTTGGCATCCCTAACATGATCGTTACCGCTGGATTTTCTCTGTGGGCACTTAATTCTAAATAATTCATTTTTAAACTCCTTCTTTCTACCTAAAAATAACCTGGCATAGTGATCAATCGATATGATCCGCATTTCTATGCCTACTTTAATGATATTGGTTAGAGCGATTCTAAGGTCAACCTAATTTTTTATACAAAATCAAAAATGCCGGAATTGTGTTTTTTCTTCTCCAAAAACTCTTGAAGCATGTTCCATTAAATTCAAAAATTAAATTTCCCCATAAAAAATCCCGCCCTAGAGAAGTCAGACGAATATCTAACTTCTACAGAGCGGAATTCTATTTGCGATTCTTTTAGTGTCCACTATTTTTTTCTAATTATTTTAGATAAAAAATAATGCTGTTCTTTGATGATCACTTAGCTTCGATCATATTATGGTTCAAGTATTTGCACACCGATCCCTAATAAACCTGGGCCAGTATGGACAACCAATGCCGGTGAGATTTGTCCAAAATAAATCTCTTGGACATTAGGGAATTCACGTTCAAAACGAGCCTTCATTTCAATTGCTTCTTCTTCCGCCGCACCATGTGCGACTGCCAAGTTGAAGACTTTTGCATCCCCGACAGCTTCTTTCACATAGGACATTGTCTTGTCTAAACTTTTCTTTCTGCCTCGTGCTTTACCTACTGTATAATAGATGCCCTCTTCATTACAAGAGATGATAGGATTCAATTTTAAGGCATTTCCTAAAATTGAGGCAACTAGACCGATACGTCCGCCTTTTTGCAGGTATTCAAGTGTTGCTACATTGAAAAAGACTTTCGTTCGTTCAGCTAATGCAACTAATTCATCGATCAGCGTGTCCCATTCCATGCCATCTTCGATCCATTTTGCGGCTTGGATTGCTGTAAAACCGGCGCCAATACCAATATTTTTAGTATCTAATACATGTGTTTGGATTCCTTCTTGTTCTTGTGCGACAAGACGAACCACATTATTCGTCCCGCTCAAACCACTTGAAATAGTGATTGCTAGAACTTTATCATATCCATCATTTTTGATTTGATCAAAAATCTTAGTGATTGATTCTCCATCAGGTAACGAGGTACCCGGAATTTCCTCAGGTAAACGCTTATAAATCTCTTCAGGAGTAATATCGACTTTATCTGTATATTCTCTATCTTTATAAATGATTTTCAAAGGGATCACATAAATATTGTACATATCGATGATTTCTTGTGGCACATCTGTTCCTGAGTCTACTAAAATCGCAATCTTATTCTTCATTTTCTTTCTCCTTTTTTGCCTCTTGTAAATATTCGCTTTCTAAACTGATCGTTTTTTCTGCTAGTAGCTTCATTGCAAAAGAAATCGTCGCTGAACGTACAGCAACATATTCTAATGGAAGTTCTTGATTCAATAATTGTTCATGTTGTTTTCCTTGGGCTAATTGACTGACCATTCGTATCGCATTTTCTTGTTCATCACAAAAAAGATTGTATGCTTCACGGATGCCCACTGTTTTTCCTTGAAACAAAATTCCTTCTTTGATTTCAGGAATCGTCAACACTTGTTTAAGCGTTGTGATAGCAATCAGAAATGCCACATGTTGTTTGTTGTATCGCTTTTTGATTGGCGCCGGTACTAAACCTAGTTTCACATAATTATTAACCATTGAAGAAGTTAACAAAGGATGTTTTTCTCCTTGGATAACTGGTGATAAATGACGATCTACTAGTGTCTTGACTTGATCCATGTATAGCTCCAAGTCTGGAAGTTCTTCCCAATGTGGTAAACGAAACGTTTCGATACTGACAGCCCAATCAATTAATTGCTGACGCATTTTTTCCATTATGAAAGCTCCTTTAATGTTCTCATTAATATCTTATCAAAGTTTTCAAAAACATTCAATCTAGTTACTCAAACTAGATAAATTAATAACAAAATCAAACATCGATAACAAGCGTTTAAACGATGCTTGTTCTAGATTCTTCTTGGAATAAAAAAAGACCCGCCATTTTCATGACGGGAAAAGGAGTAAAAAAATGAAAAAGTGTTATGGGTTGTTCTTTTGCAAGAACTTTGTTGGTTGGGATACATTTATCATAACGGTCATTTATGAATAAACTATGAATGAATTTCTAGGAAGTAGTAAAGTTTTCGTAGATTTTTTATTGTACGTGCCTTGCATTTTAAAATGCTTAGTGCTACTATAATAAAGTAGTTTTTCATATGGGCCGTTAGCTCAGTTGGTAGAGCAGCTGACTCTTAATCAGCGGGTCGCGGGTTCGAGCCCCTCACGGCCCATTGGGTGCCAAACCCACGTCACCAGTACACTCTTGGCTACTTCGGTAGTTTGGAAAAGAGTGTGCGTGGTGACATTTTTTTGTTTTAAATCTTTTTTAGATTACCTTGAAAAAGGCATACAAGGGAGTCATTATGCCCTGTTGATCATTGAGATGCTTACATGATTATCATTATCTTTCATACTTATCTATTTACTCCCCAAAACATTTCGCCTCTAAGTAGTTAATCTATGCTCTTTTCAAGAATCAAAGTAATTCGGTCTAACTTTTTAGGAAGAACTCCCACTTCTCAGACGTCTTTCAATGATAGATTGCTGCCATTTTTTATAAATATTAGAAACCCTTTGATTCAGCCTCCCTCTTTTTCCCGTTAACTTTAAACTAACTTAATAGCACTTCGTTAGTTTATTTATCAACAAGGAGGTATTAGATTTTAGTAACTGTTTAAGTCCCTTCAAATCCTTTCCCTTATTCTTTTCGTTTCTTTTTGCTCCTCCAATAAATACCAAAAAAGCGTTCCATCAACATTTGGTTAACGAAACGCTCTATACATTGTTAAATTATGAATTCAGGTGTTCTTCATTTATGATGTTCAAGAATAGATCACTTTTTCTTATTAAGATAGCTTCCCTATCCACTCCATAGAAACATTATATTTCAGTGTTCTTTTGGGTTATCTTTCTATCGATCCTATTCCTCTTTGTTTTCTATCAGTACTCAAATTGGCGATAGTAGCGTCGAATTTCTAGCGGGTGGCAATTCATTTGTTCGACATAGGCATCAATCCGCTGTGTTACGCAATGCATCAATAAGTGAGATAGCACTCGGCCACGATATTTCTCACTTATTCCTGAAACAGGATAATCCTTCGTATCGATCAATGTATAGTTTGCACAAATTCTTGGCAACAATTTAGCAACTCTTTCTGATAATGGGCGTTGTTCGTCTTCTCCTAAAAACACGGTGACAGGTGTAGTTTCATCAACGATTTCCAACGTTCCGTGAAGAAACTCAGCAGCATGGATCGATTTTGAACGCAACCAGCTTTGCTCCTCCCAATAGCACATAGCATAAGAATAGACAGCACCCCATTGATTTCCTGCACCGATAAAATAATGCATCGCATCGTGACGATGTTTCTCCGCAAATGCTCGCCCAAATTCATCCGCCTGCTTTTCAGCTTCTACTAATCCTTTTGCTAAATATTGATCCAATTCTCGATAGTAGGCGTCGTAATCAGGAAAATCCCCATGGTTTTTCATCAATCGATCGGCAACCATAAAGAATTTGATTTGTTCGGTTCCCGGTGCAGGATACGTGATGACATGATCACATTGTTCCGCCAAAATACTGCCTTTTGAATCAATAAATCCTAGTAATGTCGCTCCTACTTTTTTGATTTCTTCAACTGCTTTAACCACTTCTTGTGTCGTTCCAGTAACAGAGGACAAGATGACTAACGAGTCTTTGGTCAAACGACGGTTGCCGGTTGTATAATATTCTGCCGCATGTTGGACGTAAACCGGTAAGTCACTTTTTCCATTAATGTAAGTGACAGCTTGCATCGCAGAAGCATAGGTACCGCCAATTCCTAGATAATAGATGGCGTCAAAGCCTTTTTCGTCAATGGCGTCGACTAATTTTTCAACTTCTGGACGTAACGCTAACATTCCTTGGATATCATCAATTTGTTGTTGTTCATTAAATTTCAGCATCTTTTCCACCTCTAAATTTTACTTTTTAGCACTTGATCAAAGTCATCAAAAATACGTTTACTCAAATCGATCCCTTTAGCAGCAGCCCCGAGAGAGGAGAAAATTTGGAACGGAATCACTAAGAGCAAAGAAGAAAAAGTTTCTTCACATGCAACATCCAGCCCAAGTGTATCGGGATTCTTTGCCGCTGCTGTGGTGATCGTATAAGCTTTTCCCACATGGGATGCTAAATAATCATGCAACAGTTGGGCTCTTGATTGATTCGGGCTTGGTGCTTCAATAAAGAAAAGCACATGTTTATGGTTTGCTTCAAGATACGGCCCGTGCATATACGCTTCCAATTCAAATCCTTGCGAAGGCACTCGAATCGTTTCCGTAAATTTCGTTTCAAATTCTTTAGCGGTTCCCCAGTTTGGCCCATAACCGACTGCCACAAACCGATTCGCTAGTTTAAAAATACTTGCGTTTTTCTCAAAAAAATCAATTGTCTTAGCAATGACCTGAGGAATGGCTTCAATCATTTCCTCTAACTGATTTTTGATCATCGACACTTGGTCGTCGGATAATATACCTTTACTGTAGCCAATAGATACCCCCATTAAATAGAGTTGCAATACTGTTGCTACATATCCTTTGGTCACGAATCCAACGGTCTCGATCCCAGTTCCTAGATCAATGCTTTCGTTAACTTTTTGAGCAAGGGGACTTTCGGGATCACTGCTTAAACCGATCGTATAAATATCTTGCTTGGACAACTGCGCCACTGCATCTATCGTAGAAGCACTTTTTCCGCTTTGTGAAACCGCCAAAACTGTTTCGATATCTTTAGAAAGATTTCCGTAATGGTTAAAGTGGTATGGCTCTTCAATCGTGACAGTGATCTGCGCTAATTTCTCCATTGCGTACTTTGCTGCTAAACAGGCATTGGCAGAAGAGCCCGTTGCCAAAATCAGTAAATTCTCGATTGCAGCTCTTTTTTCTTCTTTTTTAGGAACAAACCCCTGCAAGATCTCAACTAGTGTTGCTTGCTCTTCTTGTATATAGTCCATCATCGTTGCCACAACAATTCCTCCTTAAAAGAGTCCAATCAAGGATCCTAAAATACCTACGACTGCTAATCCCAGCAGAATAATTAGCGGTTTGACTTCTTTTTTCAAAAGATAGAAGACAGCCCCAAAGGCACCCAATGACAATATTTTCGGAACGATATCATCAAAGATGCTTTGAACCGTAACTGCATTTTCTCCTGAACCAATCTGCAACGGAATGTTGATATCGATCATCGTAGCGGTCATTCCTCCTACGACCATCAAACCAATGATTGCAGCACCATAGGTTAAACTTTCCATCAAACCGTTTTCCTGAATTTTCTTTAAAAATCCTGTCCCAAGTTTATATCCCCAACCAGTCGAAAAATAACGAAATAGTAGATGAGGAACATTGAAAATCACTAGAAACAGAATCGGACCTAGGATATTTCCTTGTAATGCCAATGAAGTTCCTACCCCAGTAGCAATTAGCCGCAACGTTCCCCAAAAGAAGGAATCACCGATTCCCGCTAAAGGCCCCATCAAAGAGGTCTTGATGTTATCGATCGCTGAAGAATCAAAATTTGGATCATTGACATTTTCTTCTTCCATCGCCGCATTGATTCCTAAAATAAGCGTGACGATATGCGGGGTCGTATTGAAAAATTCCAGGTGACGTTTCAACGCATCGGCCATCGATTCTTTTGTTTTGTAGAGTTTCTTTAAAATCGGAATCATCGCATAGACATAAGCTAGGTTCATCTGTCGCTCATAGTTCCATGAGAACTCCATTTGAAATGAACGCCAGAAGACACGATTCAACTCTTTTTTGGTAATTTCGGATTTCTCATTAGAAGTCTTCATCATCATCTAGTACCTCCCCTGAAGTCATTTGAATAGATTGCCCTTGTCCACGAATGTTTCTTAAATTCACGACTACAACAGCCGTTATTGCTCCGAAGATTGCAATCCCTGTAACAGGAATCTCTAAATAAGCTGCTAATGCAAAACCTAAAAAGAAGTACGGTGCAACTTGTTTGTTAATCAGTAACCTAGCCAACATGGCAAATCCAAGGGCGGGAATCAAACCAGTTGCGGCAGATAGGCCGTTCTGTACAAAGGCTGGAATCATAGCCAATAATTTACTAATCGTATTGCTGCCTACCATAAAGGAGATCGTCACTACAAGGGCTAACATCAGGGATAAGCCAAAACCTGCTAATAAGTGCATTCGTTCTACACCTTTGTAGTTTCCATCAGCCGCGTACAAATCGGCTTTTTGGTTCATCATTGGGATAAGCAGCCCCAAGTAAACATTTTTCAAGATAAGGGTCAAGGTAGCGATTGGAAGTCCCAACAGTAAAGCCGTCTCGGTTCCCGCTCCTGCCGTAATTGCGAAAGCTGTGCCCAGAATCCCTCCGGTTACGACATCTGGTGGAATAGAAGCACCGACAGAAAACGAGCCAATAAAAGCTAATTCAAGTGTTGCACCCATAATAATTCCAGTGTTTATGTCCCCCAATACGATTCCTGTAAACAACCCAGTGACAATCGGACGCGACAGTAATGACGTTCCTAATGCGTATTCAGACTGCGCAATAAATGCAACAATTCCAAGTAATATTGCTTGCAGCATCTCTTTTGCTCCTTTCTTTATAAAACATCTTCGACAGCGACTTTTTTATCCGAAGGTACTTGACGGATATCGATAGCGATTCCTTTTGCAACCATTTTTTTCAAAAGTTCTTCTTCTACTGGTAAAACATTGACTGCTTTGCCAATATTTTTAGAGCCTTCTTTGGCTTTGATCCCACCTAAATTGATTTTGTCGATCTCTGGACAGTTTTCTGCTAACTTATACGCATCTTTGATGGAATCAACTACGATGAATAATTTGTATTTATCCGTCACACCGCTTTGCAGGGCATGAATTGAATCCTCAATTGATTTGATCACCAGTTTTACGCCTTGCGGTTTTGCTAATTTGATCGTTGTCTTACGAATATCATTTGTCGGTACATCATCATTGGCAATCAAAATACAATCGGCGCCTAAATTTTGGGTCCAAGAAAATGCGACTTGGCCATGTAATAGCCGATGATCGACTCGTGTCAAAATAATCATGTCGTCCCTCCTAAAATTCTTCTTCTTCGATTTCTTTTGCTATACTATCATTGCAAAACTGGATCATCTCTTTCGAATTGGCCAGCGTTTGGTGGATCGTTTCTGAGATTGCACCTCCTCTTTGAAATTGTGTCGTCAATTCAATCAGCAATGGCAAATTCAAACCTGTAATCAAGTAAAAATTTGGTTGTTGGATATAACGCAAAAATTCATTGTTCACGCTACCACCGAAAATATCTGTGATAACGATCACTTCAGAATGTTTATATGTTTGCATCAAGGTATCCACCGTTGTCGTCAGATCAAATGTTTCTTCCACATAGCAGTCAATCGCAAAGACTGATTGTTTTTTACCGCAGATAAGTTCTAACGAATGTAAGATTCCTGATGCAAATCGTCCGTGTGATGCTAAAATAACGATTTGTTCCACTGCTTTCACCTCACTTTGCTCCAAGTTACACTTTACTAAACGCAAAAAGCGTGCCAAAAAAAGTGGCACGCTTTTCTTATTGATTAAAAATCCGCTTCACCCATTGAATAATCAGTGTTTCCAAATAAAACATCATAAATGTAGCAAACTTCAGATTCCGGTATCGCGACACTGTAAACCTTCTCAATGACACTAAACGCTTTTTTGATTTCATTCAGCTGTTTTTCATGACACTGGAGTAATGTGTCGCTGGCATGATAATTATCAATAGCTTCGTTTCGAATAAGGCGCTCAATCAAACAACTCGTATGGACAAACAACGCAAGTTTGCGATCATTGGTGATTCGTTGCTGCCACATGCGTTCCAGATCTCCCGCGAAAAATTCCATTTGGGAAATTACTTTTTCTGTATCTAGAATCGTGACCGATTGAATCACTCGATCCAATGAAAAGTTTCTTACTAATTGATTGTTCACGTAGGCAATCATCTCTTCATCCAATTCTTCCTTTAGCCAACTTAATAACACTTCTGTCCCAGCGCCTGAAATCAGTTCTTCTAAAGAAATAAAGGGAGCCAGCTCTTGGTGAGGTTTAGTGGTTCCTATAATACCAACAACATCATAAGATGTTAATATTTGTTTCATATGTTCACTATTTTCCAAATGGTTGAATTCATAAGGAAGGATCCGAATCTGTAAATGATCAGGAATACTTTTTTCTAATAAGGTGGAGATTTGAACAGCGGTTCCAATTCCAGTCGAACAAGTCGTAATGACAACTTTCTCTTTTTTAACTTTTGGAAGAATGATCTCCCATTCATTTTGGTGGTAAGCATTTACCCGCTCAGGAATCTCTCTCAACGAAACGTGCTGCTGAATGCATTCTCCGACAGCGATGGCTACACTTGTCGTTACATTGTTCATCATGACAATCGGTACCGTCAATTCTGGGATATATTGATAGACTTCTTTCAAAGAACCCATGTCGAACAAGACAACGAGTCCATTAGATACATCGTTTTTCTGAATATATGCAGTGATCCTTTCCGCAATTTGCTTAGGAGTAACTTCTAATGGCATATCAAAAGATTGAAAAAACGATTCATTCAGTAAACGGTTCGCAACATTTGCGATACTGCTGGCAGTTGCATAGCCATGGGCTACTATGATGCTTCGTGGAAGCAACGTTTCTTTGGAATATCCCATATCATTGATATAAAGTGCAAAAATGATTCGGTCCATACTCGTTAGTTCAATATCCAATGCTTTTTGCACTAGCCCTAACAGATTTTCGGTGTAGCGGTCACTTGTAGAATAATGCTTTTTAACACTTTTCAATAGGTTTTCTGTCAATAAAAACTTTTCTTGATCATCTGGCAGCCATTCCACATTTCTCCGCAGCCATAAATAATAACTGATCGTATAGACCATGCTGCCGTTAAAGCTGATTTGGAAGGAATGCTCGATCTGCTCCATCATTCGCTGGACATGCTCGGTCACAAAAATCATTGTCCGTTGCTTTTGTTCTTGCTTATGATCAAACAATAAATTTTCGAACAGCCTTTCGATTACTTGAGAAATAGGATCAGCGGCAGCTGCAAAGTCCTGCCCTGCCTGGACATAATTGAGTAGGATCTGTTCATACGTTTGAATGATCTGTTGTTGTGCGGGTTCACTTTCCACAGTCAACTGCTGGATTTGCATTTGCCCATCAATCAGAACTGGTTCCATCGTCGCTAGTTCATTGGGTTCATCTGTTAATTGCAGTAAATGTTCTGGTAAATGATAGACCGTGACCGCTATTTTTAGGGCTCCCCGTTTTAGACTGGCGGTGTAGCTTTTGGCGGTAATGATTTTTATCGTGCTTTTCAATTCCCCGACGTTTCCCGAAAAATGACCGGTTGTCAGGATTTCGATCACTTGAGGTGAGATTTCCAAAGGCAGGCCGATTCGTTTTTGTTCCTCATAGAACGCTTGCAAAATCAGCTGTTTCCGTTCGGAAATCGTCCGTTCTACCAAAGCAGGCAGTGTTGCTTGAATTGGGATTCGTCGCAAAAAGGTTGTTAGAAATGTTTGTTTCAAATCTTCAGTCGTCGCAAACACCAGCCGACAATCCACTGGGGTTGACCGGCTCGTATCCCCCATTCGATAGATAACTCCCTGATCCATAAAAGTGAATAATTTTTCCTGTCCTTCGGCATTCAGTCGATGAACTTCATCTAGGAATAGTACCCCCCCGGCTGCTGCTTCAAATGCACCTCTACGATTTTCTTCTGCTCCAGTGAAGGCTCCTTTCACATGTCCAAATAAATTACTCGTCAATAGCTCATGGTTATTGGCATACTGCGCACAATTGATCGTGATCAGCGGAGCATCGCTCTCTAATAATTCATTTTCCACACAATAATGATGGAACATTTTTACAAGAAAACTCTTCCCAGTTCCACTTTCCCCCGTCAGCAAGAAGGGAAGCCCACCATTTGGATAGAAGGCTGCCATCTTGATCTGTTCAATCACTTCTGCCAGACTACCTTTGCTACCGATTACACTGGAAAAAAAATCTTCTTTTCGATCAAAAAAGGGCTTTTCTGCTCCAACAGCAGCTAGACTATCATATACGTTTTGGGTTAAGGGATAATTTTGGATTTCAAATGCCTGTTTATGAAAAAAATACACTGGCCGGGTAGTAATTTTTACTAGATGGCTTTCTTCCGTTAACTGATTTAAATAGTGACTGATCGTGTTTCTCTTGACTGAAAACTTCTCGGCGATATCCTTTGCAGTAAAAATATCGCTTACATTTTCGATAGAGAAAAAAGCTGTTTGATTTTGTAAGTAAGCAAGTAATTGTTCTTTCATCGTCGTTCTCCTTATCCTCTTTATCTGATTATCATAACTTAACAGGCTAAGACTTACTATACAATGAATAATAGAGCAATTATTCTTTTAAACCACAAAAAGTAGCATCCTGAATAACGATTGCTACTTTTTATTCTGTATATAATACTTATGTGACAGTCAGTAAATAGTTCTATTACTATTTCCGATTCATTTATGTTCGCTTAACACTATTAATTTCAATCCGATAGCACTATTCACCACTTCAACTTCAACTCCATCTTTTACCATATTGGTGAGGATCAGTGGTCCCTTATTTTTTTTGATCCAAGCGCCAATTACCCTTATTAGAGTTCGATCCATTTTTTTCAGTTATTTTTGTGCTGAAGTCATGGGCACGTGACATAAGTTAACTAGTTACGCTTTCCAGATTTGACTTTACACAACTTATTAGTCCTTATTGACAAAGAGCCAGATTCTTGCTTGTTTCGCATTAGTAAACAAAGAGGCTCGTAAGTACTTTAATAAGACTTACGAACCTTTTTCGCTTTTCTGTCTCATAAGCGGACTCACTACTTCGCGTCACTTTTTCTCAGTAGCGATCATTCCACATACAATGTCACAAATTTTGCATGGTCAATCTTTTCAAGAGTGACGGCATTATTTTCCACCAGAAGTGCTTCTTTCTTAGCTTCTTTTAGATTGACTGTTTCTACTACGTTCACTGGATGGTTGAATGTGATAGTCGCATGTCCCACTTCATCTAAAAGCCCATTGTATAGACGCAAAATGTAACCTGAACGCTCTTCCGCCTTTTTCAATACACTCAAGGTTAGATTGCCATTGATCTCAAAAAGACTAAAGTTTGTCGGCAAAGTTGGCTCAACCGATCCTAAAGTAAAAATCAATCGGGAATTCAGGAATTCTGCGTATTGATAAAGAGTGATCGGTGTTACTGCTTGTTTGGCACGTTGTGCGACATTTGCTTGGTCAAATCCCTGAGCAAAGTAAGCAATGGAGAAATCAAAATGCATCGTTTTGTGGCACTGTGCAGCTGGTGTCTCAATCACTGATTCTCCTGAAGCACGCCCTGGGCGATACAGTAGATTCTCTTTCCCCATGAAGCCATAGGTCCGGAAAATGGTTAAGCGAATCGTATCAAACGCTTCTCCCACAATCTCATATTCACGTACCCCTTGGGGCATGACTGCTACGCCATGGGACGCATCGAATAAACCGACAAAGGATTGACAAGTTTCTATGGCAATCGGTTGCTCATTCCATTGCTCTTTATTGGTTTCCCAAAGGGCCATTTCTTTTTCAAATACAACTGGGCGCTCCAACGTACCAAACTGTTGGTCAGCAAGCGAAAATTTCGAGGAAATCCCAGTATTAAATAGCACACATACCCGATGACTGTCCACTTGTTGGTTTTCAACCGTTAATTTGAAATCAATTTGTTGTGATTGTTTTTTCAACACCATCGTCAATTGGATCGGCAGTGGAGATGAGACTTTCTTTTCTGCACGTTCAGC
Organism: Enterococcus sp. AZ095b; assembly: GCF_051714725.1. Lineage (NCBI taxonomy): Bacteria > Bacillati > Bacillota > Bacilli > Lactobacillales > Enterococcaceae > Enterococcus > Enterococcus sp. AZ095b. The sequence continues at coordinate 2,536,587 of NZ_JBIOSL010000001.1, forward strand.
TAAATCCTTCGGAACCTTCAACGTGTAAGCTACATGGATTTTCTGATAAATCTCTGATTGCTGAATGGTGATCGTTGGTTGCGCATCAATTGATGAAATCACAAAATCTTTCACAGGTGGTGAATAATTGAATGAATCACCATCGTCGCCATTTTCTTCAATGATCCCTTGGTTTTGGTAAAGCACTTGATTGGTTTTATCAAGAATATCCAAAGAACCATTGTTATTGACAGTGATCTGATAGTACTCATTTTCAACCGTATTGGTTTTAACATCCTGCAATGGTGCGCTTGTATCACCTTTCAAATCAACCGTCAGCTGGGTATACCCCATACTCGGCACATCCGTCGTTTCTAAGGCAATCTTCGCTTTATAGACTTTCTCCGGCAAATAGATTTCCTTGACTGGATTTAAAATATTTCCTTGATTCAAAACATACTCCGTTTGGTCGGTAAGCTCTAAAATCGTATAAGGCAACGCCTGACCAGCTTGATCAAGAATCGCAAACTCTTTTTGTGGCAAATAAACCTCTGCTTCAATGACTCCATTGCGCCTTGTATCATAGGTATTGAAGAGCGTGAAAGTAATTTCTTGTGCTTGTGGGTTATTGATTGCAGTAGAAATCTGTCGTAAAGTCAATTCGACAAGATTCATGGAAATATCTCGCGCCTGCTTATAGCGCATATAGATATCTTCATTGGTCGTATCAGAAACACAAGAACCAATGGAATCATGCGCCGCATTTTCAAACATTAACTTCCAAATCTCTATGACTGTTTCCACGGGGTACTCAAATCCTAATTGCATGGCCATCGTTAAGATAGGCTCCATGACATTGACTAAGTAATGTTGGATCTGAGTGTTCATCGCCTTCAAATCAGGACGTGAAGAAAAAATCGTTTTATGGATTCGCATCAATTTGCCATTGATCAGTTCACCGGCGATTTCTTCCAACTCAGGATGGCCTTCTTTGACTGCGGCAATGTATTTTTCAATCGTTGAAAATTGTAACTCATACTCATCCTCATAAAGTTGATTCATTCGATCAACTAATTCTGGAAGATTTTCTCTGACTGGTGCTTGGTCGAAACCATTTGGAAAATACACTTGATCGGTAGCACTGCGTCCCCAAGTCGTTTTAAACGGTTCTTGATGTAAGAACTCTGCTAATTCTGCTTCTCGTTCTGGAATGGCACCGCCAATGTAGTACCCACTTGGGATCTGGTAGACATTGACCACCGAACCATCTTCTCCACGCCATTTGTACTCTGTATATTTAACGTCGTCATCACTGACACCACGCCAAAACATCGTATCATTGATACCAAACTCACGATAGATTTGTGGCATACTGGCTGCTTGGCCGAAAGAATCTGGGACGTACCCAACATTCATGTATGTCCCGAAATCTTCACAAATTTTCATGCCGTATAACATATTCCGAACAATGCTTTCTCCCGAGATCACTAATTGATCGGTTTGAGTGTACCATGGGCCAATGATCAACTTCCCTTGTTGAACAAGTTGTTGAATCCTTTCTTTGTCCTGCGGACGCCACTTCAAGTAATCATCTAACAGCGAAGCCTGTCCATCTAAAATGAAGCTCTCATAGGGATCATCCTTTTCTAGTTGTTCAATGACTTTTCTTAAATTGTGCATCAAATAGATTTTCGAGCGACTTGTAGTAAAATACCATTCGCGATCCCAATGACTGTGGGGTACGACATGTACTGTTTTTTTCATTCAATCATTCCTCTCCCGTTATTAAAAAAGGCACGTAACGATGGTTGTCGTTAGTGCCTATTAATTTTTCTCAATTTTTTTACCATCTGGTACGCATAATTTGTTCCTTACGTAAAATATTTCGAATTTTGCCATTTTCGTACAAGCTAAAAGCGTTCTTAGAAAATCATCTGCTCGTGCCTTTTCTTTCGCTACTATTTAGCTAATCGGCTTTGTTACTCAATTTTCAAAGCTCAATTCAATATCATCAAGCGTAATGTCTTCTTTTTGTTCTTCTTGCTTATTGAAATTCACAAATAAAGGAGCGACAAAACCGATGAAAGCAGCTCCTGCAAATAGTCCAATCAAATACGCCCAACCGTTCCCAACAGTGAAGAAGCCATAAATCCCTCCAACAGGCGGCATTTTGTCATACATTCCTAACGCGATCCCCAAACCTGAAGCGATTGCTCCTCCCAACATGTTGATCGGTACAAGCCGTAATGGATTGACTAATGTAAAAGGAATTGCTCCTTCTGTGATTCCGATAAAGCCCATAATAAAGTTATTACGGCCAGCATCCAATAGCTCTTTATTGAATCGATTTTTGTGGAATAAAGTTGCTAAGGCGTATCCAAATGGCACCGCACAAATCGCAACATTTACGATAATTGCTGGTAAATACACACCTTCAGCTAGTAAAACATTTCCTGCCATCCAAGCAGCTTTGTTTACAGGCCCCCCTAAGTCAGAGCCAATCATTGCCCCCATGATGACTGCAAGCAAAATTTTGTTGACGTCGTTTTCAATCATGGTTCGAATCCATTCAACCAAGCTAGTATTAATCCATGCCAATGGCTCAGAGAGTAATGCGCCCATGACGATCGCTACGGATAATGTAGCAATCAAGGGTAAAATGACCAGCGGCATCACTCCAGCAAATGACTCCGGTAATTTGATATGTTCTTTAGCCCACTTCACTAAGTATCCTGCTAAGAACCCAGCAATAACTGCCCCTAAAAAACCAGCATTTGTGCTAGAAGCGACCGCACCGCCGATAAAGCCGGCCCCTAAAGCAGCTTTATCTCCAACAGAATACGCTATAAACCCAGCTAAGACAGTATTGATCAAACCGATTCCTGTCCACCCTACTTGTTCAATCAAATAAAGCGCATGTTTAAAGCCTTCAGTGCCAGCATAAGGATCTAAGCTTGTTATCCCCATACCAAGAGCAATCATTTTCGGAATGGCAACAACTAGTGAAGCGCCAATAATCAACGGCAGTACAAAACTAATTCCACTCATCAAGTGGCCTTTTACATCTGCTAGAACTCTTTTCATCATCCTTGCCTCTTTCCTTTAGTTTGCGTTTCTTTGTTCCACAGCTGCGACACATTTCTTTAGCACCGCTTCCGGTGCTTTGATACACGTATTAATATTTACCCGAATTTGCGGTTTTCCTTCAAACCGTTCCATCCCAACAACTTTTTGATCAGTCGCTAAAAGTAAGAAATCTGCTTCTTTTGCTTCTGCTGCAGTGATCTCGTTGACTTGCCCTAACGAACCTTGCTGTTCGATTTTGACCTCATAGCCCAGTTTCACACCAGCTTTTTCTAAAGCTTTTGCGGCCATCGGTGTATGTGCCAATCCTGCTGGACAGGCGGAAATCCCTACTATTTTCATATGATTTTCTCTCCCATCATTTCCTTTTTGATCAATTCTGCTAAATAAGCTTTATCTTTCGATTGTTGAATCTGCTGGATGAATGTATCTTCAAGCAACGCTGTTGCTAGGCGACTCAACATTTGCAAATGCACCGTTCCTTCATCTTTTTTAGGAACCATCAAAGCAAACACATTTTTGACTGCAGAATCATCGAAGGTTTCCCATTCGATGGCTTGTTCTAAGCGAATAAACAAAACGGTCGGTTTCAAAACCGGTTCAGCTTTTGCATGCGGAATAGCAAAGCCTTCTTGTAAGCCAGTTGAATATTGTGCTTCCCGTTCAATGAATGCCGCATATGTGTCTGTTGCATCGGTAACGATTCCGGATTCATAGGCATGATTCGCAATCACGTGAAACAGTTCTTCTTTTGATCTAACAGCCACATTCAAGAGAATATTTTTTTCCTGAAAATCCATCTCATCTGCTCCTTTCCTTTATTCTAAAACCATCATAGTAATTCGTGTGGTTTATTTTCTGTACACGTTTAATTTACGGTTTCTGATACACGATGTAAACACACCAAATTTCCAATTCAAGTGGCAATCATTAGTAAAGCGTTTTCCAAAATGATTGCCAACTCTTCTGGAAATTTTCAGTACTAGTGAAGCATTTCATTCTTATTCTTTCTATTGTATGATGAGGAAGAGCACGGAGGTGAAACAATTGTCAAAACTTGCTTATCAACGATTAGATGATCTATTGGAAGTATTAACTAGACAAACGGTGCCGCTACCAATGAAGGAGTTAACGAAAAACTTCTCGATTTCTGAACGAACGGTTCGGACAGACATTGCGAATTTAAATGATTTATTAACAAACGTGGGAGCCTCCATCAAGTTGATTCGAGGGCAAGGCTATTTGTTGTCCATTGGTTCAAAAGAACAATTTCATGACTGGTGGACAGAAAGTATGTCAACCACAGAGTTCTTTCTAACCACTAGTGAAGAACGACAAACCTACCTACTTTTCCTATTATTCAAGAATGAAAACCCTTTATCCTTGGATGATTTTCTCGATCGGTTATTTATTAGTAAAAACACATTTTACTCATACTTAAAAACGGCTCGAGACAATTTAGCCACCTATCACTTAAAAATAGTAAATCGACCAAATATTGGCTTTGAAGTCTTGGGTAACGAATTCGCCAAGCGTCAGGCTATCAGTGATCTGTTAATTGAAAAAGATCTACAAGAGTACTTGATCGGTTTTACAGAAATGGAACTTGAGTTGTTTGATACGATCAATCTAGTCCACTTACAAGAATTGGCATTAAATCATCTGGCATCCTTAGACTTGTTAGACTCTGACTACTATCATAAAAACATTCTTTCTCATTTTGCTTTAGCAATCAGCCGCTTTATAGCTGGCCATGAGATCAACGAATTTCCCTTGCATGTGCCTGCGCTCAAAAAAGACGCCCAGAAAGTAGTTGGTCATTTCTTAGAAGAAATCGATCATGCATTTGATATACAATTGACTGCAGGAGAAAAACAATACTTTATTTACTATCTTGCGATGAATGCACCACGTTTAGTTGAAACTGGCGATTCAAACGATTCTTCCACAGAAACTGCTAAAGCTATCGTCGAAGAATTACTAACTGCGATCAAACAGACGTCAAACTATGCATTAGAGACAGATAAGATGCTAATAGAAGATCTGACTTCTCATATAGAAGGTTTTATCAATATGAATCTAATGGATGCACGCCGCAGCAATCCATTACTGGCAACGATCAAAAAATCTTTTCCACAGGCTTATGATTTATGTTTGACCCATTTAGAAACGGTAAGCATGAAACATGGTTTTTATTTTTCTTCTGATGAGATCGGTTATATTGCTTTGCACATCGCAGGTGCTATGGAAAGGAGTTCTATCAGAAATCATCATAAACATCGCGTCATCCTTGTTTGTGGAACCGGTCGAGCCATGAGCCGTATTATTGAAGCGAAAATCATCAAGCACTATCAAGAAACGGTCGAAGTCGTTGATCGCTTTTCTTATGTTGAACTACAACAATGTGATCTTTCTGCAATTGATTTTGTAATCACAACCGTTCCATTAGAGCTGTTTTCTGTTCCTTCAATTTATATCAACATGGCACAACTAGACAAGGAAATCAGCAAAATCGAATCGTTCATTGAAACACTAAGCGAAGCAAAAAACGGCATCTATTCATTGTTTCAAGAAGCATTTTTTCTTCATGAAAATCATGCAGATAAAGAGACCCTGTTAGAGAAAATGGCACAGCAATTGTACCAAAAAGATTTTGTGCCAAAAGATTTTTATGACAGTGTGAAGAAACGAGAAGCAATCAATCAGACGAATATCAACGAGTGGTTAGCTATCCCCCATCCCATGACATTGATGGCGAAACGCTCGGTTGTTTCAGTGGCAATCATTCCAGATGGCGTTGATTGGGGAAATGGTGACTTGGTTAGATTTGTCTTTCTCTTTGCGATACAAAAAAACGAATATGAAGAGACAGAAGAAATCTATAGTCTTTTATTAGAGTTGATGGATCGTGAAGATGTTCAACAAGCAATCTTGCAAAAAAGTGATTATCACCACTTTTTGAGTTGTATGAAACAATTATAAAAAACTGGGAACACCGCTAGTAGCTTTACACGTCTAAATCAATCAGATGACTGGAACAGTGTTAAATTTGGCACAATGATCTTATTAGCTCATGCAGCTGATTTATCACTTGATGGATTCGTTGATTATTTACAGACAAAAAAAGAGTCTTCTGCCAATTAAATGGTTGAAGGCTCTTTCTCTGAAATCAACTCACTGGGTTTTCATGCTTGTAAAGCAATCATTTTTTTGATGGTATGGAGTACCGCATCTTCATCGTTCGACTTTGTCACAAATTGTGCAACTTCTTTGATTTGCTCAAAGGCATTGCTCATCGCAAAGCTGTAAGCGGCACATTCTAATAACTCGACATCATTTAGACCATCGCCAAATACCATGGTTTCTTCTGGTGTGACGTGGAGAATTCTTTGCAATTCTGTCACTGTTGTTCCTTTATGGACATTAAGATTTGAGATATCGATCCAAGCGGCTTCTGAAGCAACGATATAGGCTTTTTTTTTTAATTTTTCCAATTGTTTGACATGTTCAAAACAGTTTTTTTTTCGGATCAAACACGGTGATTTCCAAAAAAATGACTTTACCGAAACAGTTTTTGTTTCAGTAAAGTCGATTTTTTTTTATTTATTTAGTTTTTCCAACTAGCAACTTTTTCTTGGTTCTTATCGATCCATTCTCTTGCTGCTTGTTGTGGATCTTTGCCGTTGTTGATTTCCAACATGACTTCTTCCATGTCTTTTTCTGTCCAGTTGAATTTATCCAACACAGCGTATGCTTCTGGTTGATCTTCTTTTAAGCCTTGGCGGACGATAGTGTGGATTTCTTCCGCATCTCCCATCGCATTTTTTGGATCTTCTAGATATTTCAAGTCATACTTCGCAAACATCCAGTGTGGTGTCCAACCAGTAAAGACGATTGGTTCTTGATTTTTGATTGCTTGTCCTAATGCAACCGTCATTGCACCTGAAGAAGAGGTCTCAACTGTCCACCCCTCCAGATTTGGATATTGGGCAATCGTATTTTCTGCAGCATTCACCACACCTGCACCAGGTTCGATACCGGTGATTTTTTTGCCTGCTTCATCGGTTAGATCCGCAATCGAGTTAACATCCATGTATGCTGGAACAGCTAATCCGACTTTGGCACCTTTCAAGTTTGCACCTAGATCATCGACTTGATCTTTGTATTGTTCATATTGAGAACCATGAGTCTTAGGTAACCAAGCAGCCACCATTCCATCTGATTCTCCTTTTGCAACGGATTCCCACATGATCGAATTATCAAGAGGTGTCACTTTCACATCATAGCCCATCTCTTTTAAGACTTCTGCTACGACATTTGTTGAAGCAACTTCTGTATCCCATTCCACATAAGAAAGATTGATCGTGTTTGTTTCTTTTGTTGAAGAACTAAAACTTCCAACACCGATCGCACCTAATAAAACAACGACTACTGCACCAATGATCACTCCTTGGCGCTTTTTATTTTTTTGTTTCGCAGTACCTGCTGCTTTTTGATCATTTGGTTGATTCAAGTGTTGCGTAAAACGGTCAATGATAATGGCTAAGATCACCAATGCTACCCCATTGACAAAACCATTTCCGACTTGTGCACGTTGTAAAGCAGAAAGGACACCACGACCTAAACCAGGCGCTCCGATCATTGAGGCAATCACGACCATTGAAAGAGAAAGCATAGTTGTTTGATTGATCCCTGCCATGATCGTTCCTTTTGCTAGTGGTAATTCAAGTTTCACTAGTTTTTGCCAACTCGTACTACCAAATGAATCAGACGCTTCTACTAACTCTTTCGGTACTTGGCGAATACCTAGGTTCGTAAAGCGAACAGTTGGTGGTAAGGCAAAAATCACTGAGGCAAACACCCCTGGAACCATACCAATTCCGAAAAAGGCAACCGCTGGAATCAAATAAACAAAACCAGGCATTGTTTGCATAAAGTCAAGGATCGGTTTAATGATTCCTTGCGCTTTATCATTTTTTGCCATGAGAATACCAAGAGGTACACCAATGATGATCGAGATCACACTAGATAGTAAAACCAATGTGACAGTATTCATCAAATCTGTCCATAGCCCTTGATTATAAATGAACCATAAGCCAATCAAAGTAAATAATGTCAATCCGGGACGTTTTTTTGAAATAAAGAACGCTGCAACTGCCATTAAAAGAATAAATAGTGGTGCTGGTATCACTAATAAAAGATTCGTGATAGCTGTCATCACTGCTTGACCAATCGTTTGAAGGAATGAGAACAGTCCTGCGAACGTTGTTGTCAACCAATCAGTGATCGTTTCGACCCAGTCAGCGACGGGTATTTGATAGTTCAATAGATTATTCATGTTCGCTCACCTCACTTGTTGCTGCTAATGCTTCGATTACGCTACCTCGGATAATAACGCCTTTTAATTTCCCGTTATCAACCACGGCTAATGGAGTCGGCGAATCATAAATAATATTGAAGATATCACTAACTAACATATCTTTACCGATCACGGTAACATTTTCATCAAGGAAATCGATCAATGGACGTTTTTGACGTCTTGCTTCTAATGCTTGATCTGCTGTAATGATCCCTTTTAAGTTACGTTTTCTATCAACAGCCATCAACATGCTGACTTCTTCATTACGCATACGTGTCAACGCAACGTTTGGACCATCTGATTCGATGTTTGTTGTTAGTGCAGGAACCATGATGTTTTGCGCCGTCAAGACTTTCGAGCGATCGACTTCTTCAACGAATTCTCTCACGTAATCATTGGCTGGATTAGTCAAGATTTCTTCCCCAGTACCGATTTGCATGATTTCTCCGTCTTTCATCAACGCAATGCGATCCCCGATACGCAATGCTTCATTTAAATCATGTGTGATAAAGATGATCGTTTTTTGCACATTGGATTGTAGTTCCAATAACTCATCTTGCATTTCACGACGAATCAATGGATCAAGTGCTGAGAAAGCTTCATCCATCAATAGGATCTCTGGATCATTTGCCAATGCTCGGGCTAACCCAACACGTTGTTGCATCCCACCAGATAATTGACTAGGATATTGATCTTTAAAGGATAACAAGCTTGAGTTCTCTAACGCTTTTTCTGCTTTAGCTTGACGTTCTTCTTTAGGAACACCGCGAACTTCAAGACCGTATTCTGTATTTTCTAAAATCGTACGATGTGGGAATAGACCGAAGTTTTGGAACACCATGTTGATTTTGTGACGACGAACTTCGCGAAGTTCTTCTTTGCTAAGTGTTGAGATGTCTTCTCCATCAATCAAGATATTGCCAGATGTTGGTTCAATCAAACGATTCAATAGACGGATCAAGGTTGATTTCCCACTCCCCGAAAGTCCCATGATCACGAAGATCTCACCTTCTTGTACATCAAAACTCGCTTCATATACACCGACAGTTGCGCCGGTTTTTTGTAAAATCTCTGTTTTCGATTGGTGCTTTTTCATCATTTCCAAAGCAGTTTGTGTTCGTTTACCAAATATTTTCGTTAAGTTTTTGACTTCTACTTTTACCAAACAAATTCTCCTTTGTATGTAAATTCATTTTTCTTTCTGAAAAAAGTGACCACACTACGATAACACCATGTAGTCACTTTGTCAAAATTCAAGCATCTCTATTCTTAGTGAAACTATACAAAAAAATGGTCAATCCCTTATCAGTATAGGGATTGACCAAAATTAGAATTAAATGAGATTTTTCTTATCCGCTCGTTCACTGCCCATCTGGATAAAAAAAGTTTGTCATTCGTTGCAGCGTATACTCGTTCCCAATAAAGTGGACAGTATCCCCCGCTGAAAATTTAGCATATGGACCAGGCGAGACCAACAGTTCTTGATCGTGGGAAATTGCAATCACTGTTGCACCAGTGGCTTGCCAAATATTCAATTCGCTGATGGATTGGTTTAAGTGAGCCGCTTCCTCTGTCAAAGCAAGTTCAAAAGGCAGAAGTGGGTTCATCTTATGTATTCGTTTCGTTTGGCTCACCAGTTGATCCAATAGTTGTGAAAAATGGTTCAATTCTTCTTGTTGTTTTTTCACGCTTTCCATGATTTCTGCTTTTGTTTCTTGGATCGATTGCACATCTTGGTATTGTAAAAGGAAATCCTTTGCTTTTTCTTTAGATGCTACAAACGCGCCACTGCCATGACGAACTTCCATGATCCCCAGATCGACCAAAACATTGATTGCTTTACGAGTCGTCTCTGGCGAAGCGTTATACGTGCTTGCTAAAGTGGATCTTGCATGGATCTTCTCGCCGATTTGATAACGATTTTCTACGATTCGTTCAGCCAAATCAACAGCGATCTGTTGATAACGTGGGCGAACCAGTTTGGTTTTTTCACTCATTTTATTCTTCCTCTTTCATCTACTTGTCAGCTAACATCTTACTATGGACGCTTCAAAGAAGCAAAAGTAAACTGGTTTTATTTTTTTCTTCTATACAAGAAATCCGGTAGTTATCAGTTGATTTCTCAAACTAAACAGTTCGTATCACTCACTTCGAGAATAAAGCGACAACCACGAAAATCAAAAAATTTTCGTGGTTGTCTTTTTGTTTCTTGCGCTAAAAAATAAATTTCATTTAACTTGTAAATTTTTTCAAATAGTCACTACTTACATCAAAATGACGGCTAGGAAATTCTGGGAAATAAAGATCACTTGCCCACTGCCAAGCTGCTGTATCTGTATGCAAAGGATTTTTATCAGAAGGATCGTAGGGCCACTGTGCAACCCAACAATTTTCTTTTCCTAGACGTGTCATATCCAATTTGTTTTCGGTGAACCAAGAAGCACTCGAATAGTGGGCGACGTTTTGATAGCCTCCCTGTTGGATCGCTTTTTGGAAAACCAATGCATTATCTGTCACTTTGTCCACGTTCATCTTTGGATTTTCGCTATCGTTGACAACAACAGTTGACGATGACAGGTTCAACTCTTTCATATAATCCAATAAAAACTGAGCTTCCCCTTTTGTGTCAGCTTCTTCATTGAACCACGCATAATGATAGACACTTACTTTTAGGCCTGCCGCAACGGCTGAAGCAATCTGTTCAGGAGCAAGCGGATTTTTATACGAGTCTCCTTCAGTCAATTTTATGACTACCCCTTTAATGCCGTAGGTTTTCATCGTTTGAAATTCTTCACTCGATATCTTGCCATTATTGGAAGATATGTCAATAAAATCTTTAGCTGGTCTGCCTGGTTCTGCAGCGGAGATTCCTGAATCGTCTGTCAGACTTCGAGTGAATGACTCTGAGAATTGGTTGCTGCTACCTAACACATGTTGATTTTTTTCAGTAATCGTAGGTTTGATTGGAATCGAAGTTGCCTGTGCTGTTCCTCCAACGTAAACTAGTAAAGTAAAACAAATAACACCTACCCATTTGACCATTGTACGCATCTTGGATCGCTTCCTTTTATTGAATTTTCAAAGCATCAACAAGACGTCCTGTTGGCTCTATTTAAACAAAAATCTAGGAATAAAAAAACAGATAACATGACAATTAACCAATTTTTAAACATAACATCGTTATTAAAAATTAAAAAAATATTGTTAGTTCAATTTTTACAACATTTATCATCTTACTACTATATATAGTGAGTACTCTTTTGACTTTTGCTATTTTGATTCGGGTTTCTCTTTTCGATGATCCTTAGACACTTCATGATCATTTTTCGTTTTGTGAAAAAATTTCTATCTCTAAAATGTATAAATACCTTTTTCTTCTGGTTTTGATCTGCATTTATTTCTCTTCTTCTTTCCATCATTTTGCATACCTTTTTCGTTTGTGATTTTTCGATCGAACATTCATTTATTGGCAAGCAAAGGTTAAAAAAATATTTTTTAACGGAGTTTTCCACAAGCATTTCTGTATTAATACAAGCGAATCTGCACGAGATACTTGTTTTCATTGTTTTTCAAAAACCACAAAACATAGTATTCCACAATTTCCACAACACAAGATGTAGTGTTTGTTGATTGACTTTTTTACTAATAGATTTATACTATTGATTATAGAGAAAACACACGAGCAAGGAGGCAAATAATAATGAACGTAAAAATCTTTTCAAAAAATAATTGTATGCAATGTAAAATGGTGAAACGTTTTTTAGCTGAAAATAAAATCGACTTTGAAGAAGTAAATATCGACGAGCAACCTGAAGCAATCTCATGGTTAAAAGACCAAGGATTCCAAAGTGTTCCGGTCATCACTTCAGACGCAGCGACTGTCATTGGTTTCAGACCAGATCAACTACGTCACTTAGCTAGCTAAGAATCATTCAAACAGTTGTCAAATAGATCGAGGATTTACTTGATCCTCTGCCACCATGGATTTGATGGACTTACGGATATTGTCCGTAACCTCCCCAAATCCTTTTTTACAGCAATGAACACCACTATATCTTGTGGTCAAACACGTATCATCAAAATCAAAAAGAAGGTTGGGCGTATGTATGAGTCTTAAAAATCTAAAAGATGTCAGCTACTTTAAGCTGAACAATGAAATCAATCGACCAGTCAACGGGCAAATCCCTTTAAATAAAGATAAAGAAGCTTTAGCTGCTTTTTTTGAAGAAAATGTCAAACCAAATACGATGACGTTTCCAACAGTGATCGACAAAATCCAGTATTTGATCGACAACCAATATTTAGAAGCAGAGTTCATTCAATTATATAGTAGTGAATTTATTGAAAAACTTTATCAATTCCTATTCGAACAAAACTTTACATTTAAATCATTCATGGCAGCCTATAAGTTCTACTCTCAATATGCGTTAAAAACAAATGATGGTTCTGCCTACTTGGAATCTTATGAAGATCGTGTCGCATTCAATGCGTTGTACTTTGCGAATGGCGACGAAGAACTAGCCTTAGCTTTAGCTGATGAAATGATCCACCAACGTTATCAACCAGCAACCCCTTCATTTTTGAATGCTGGACGTAAACGTCGTGGTGAACTTGTTTCTTGTTTCTTGACTCAAGTAACGGATGATATGAATTCAATCGGTCGTTCGATCAACTCTGCCTTACAACTTTCACGAATCGGTGGTGGTGTTGGGATCACACTTTCTAACTTACGTGAAGCCGGAGCGCCGATCAAAGGATACGAAGGTGCAGCTAGCGGTGTTGTTCCAGTCATGAAATTGTTTGAAGATAGCTTTAGTTATTCGAACCAATTAGGACAACGTCAAGGTGCGGGTGTCGTTTATTTAAACGTCTTCCACCCAGACATCATGATGTTCCTTTCAGCAAAAAAAGAAAATGCAGACGAAAAGATTCGCGTGAAGACTTTATCACTTGGTGTGATCGTCCCAGATAAATTCTATGAATTAGCACGTAAAAACCAAGAAATGTATCTATTCAGTCCTTATAGTGTGGAAAAAGAATATGGTGTGCCATTTTCTTACGTAGATATCACTGCGGAATATGACAATTTAGTCGCAAATCCAAATATCCGTAAACAAAAAATCAAAGCCCGTGATTTAGAAAATGAAATCTCTAAATTACAACAAGAGTCTGGTTATCCGTATATCATCAATATTGATACGGCAAATCGTGAAAATCCTGTAGACGGTAAAATTATCATGAGTAACTTATGTTCTGAGATTTTACAAGTACAGACACCTTCTGTCATCAATGGCAAGCAAGAATATGAAGAGTTAGGGACAGACATCTCATGTAACTTAGGTTCTACAAACATCGTCAATTTGATGGATAGCCCTGACTTTGGTCGCTCTGTCCGCACGATGACTCGTGCATTGACGTATATCACAGATGCTTCAGACATTGACGTGGTTCCACCGATCCAAAACGGGAACAAATTGAATCATACGATCGGACTTGGTGCCATGGGACTTCATACTTATTTTGCCAAAGAGCAAATGGAATATGGTTCCGAAGAATCAATTGATTTTACCAATGTTTATTTCATGTTGTTGAATTACTGGACACTTGTTGAAAGTAACAATATCGCACGTGAGAGAAAACAAGTCTTCCATAATTTTGAAAAATCAGCTTATGCAGACGGCACTTATTTTGATAAATATGTCACTGGCGAATTCCAACCAAAATCTGAACGAGTTGCTGCTTTGTTTGATGGTATCTTTATTCCGACTGCCCAAGACTGGGAAAACTTGAAGCAAGCAATCATGAAAGATGGTTTGTATCACCAAAATCGTTTAGCTGTAGCACCTAATGGTTCTATTTCTTATATCAATGATACTAGTGCAAGTATCCATCCGATCACTCGTATGATCGAAGAACGCCAAGAAAAGAAAATTGGGAAAATCTATTACCCAGCGCCTTATTTATCAAATGAAACAATCCCGTATTACACTTCTGCTTATGATATGGATATGCGTAAAGTGATCGATATTTATGCCACAGCACAAAAACATGTGGATCAAGGAATGAGTATGACGTTGTTTATGCGTTCAGAAATCCCAGAAGGTTTGTACGAATGGAAAGAAACGACAAAACAATCCACACGTGATCTAAATATTCTAAGACACTACGCTTTCCACAAAGGAATCAAATCGATTTATTATGTACGTACGTTTACAGACGATGCAGAAGAAATCGGCAGCAACCAATGTGAAAGCTGTGTGATCTAATTTCACTTAGTGATAGAACCCGTTACTGGATTTTAATAAAGGAGCATTCTCATGTCAGAAACTTATTATGCAGCGATAAACTGGAATGAAATTGAAGATATCATTGATAAATCGACTTGGGAGAAATTAACTGAGCAATTTTGGTTAGACACACGTATCCCTTTGTCAAATGACTTAGACGACTGGCGTACGCTTTCCCAATTAGAAAAAGATACAGTTGGTCACGTATTTGGTGGATTGACTTTACTTGATACCGTCCAATCAGAAAGCGGGATGGATCAATTACGTAAAGATGTCCGCACGCCCCATGAAGAAGCGGTATTGAACAATATCCAATTTATGGAGTCTGTCCATGCGAAAAGTTACTCTTCGATCTTCAGTACATTGAATACGAAAAAAGAAATCGAAGAAATCTTTGAATGGACGAATACCAATCCTTATCTACAGAAAAAAGCGGAGCGTATCAATGAGATCTACAAAAACGGTACGCCGTTAGAGAAAAAAATTGCGAGTGTCTTTTTAGAAACCTTCTTATTTTACTCAGGATTCTATACACCACTTTATTATTTAGGAAATAATAAATTAGCCAACGTGGCAGAGATCATCAAGTTGATCATTCGTGACGAATCTGTCCATGGCACGTATATTGGCTATAAATTCCAACTAGGTTACAACGAATTACCTGAAGAAGAACAAGAAACATTGAAAGACTGGATGTATAATTTGTTATATGAATTATACGAAAACGAAGAGCGCTACACAGAAGAATTATATGATCCAATCGGTTGGACGGAAGAAGTCAAAACATTCTTACGCTACAATGCAAATAAAGCATTGATGAATCTAGGAATGGACCCACTATTCCCTGATACAGCAAACGATGTCAACCCAATCGTGATGAATGGGATCTCTACTGGTACAAGTAACCACGATTTCTTCTCTCAAGTCGGAAACGGCTACCTATTAGGTAACGTAGAAGCGATGAAAGATGAAGATTACTTGATTGGTTTAGACTAAACAAAAAAAGAGCTTGGATATTGCATCCTCGCTCTTTTTTTGTTTCTCTTTAACCAACTACCAACCTTAGTTCTGCCTATTTTTTATCTAAATAAAGATGTGCTGGATACGTCATATATTCGACAGGTTGCAATTGATCGATCGTGACATAGCCTGCGTTTGAATTGATCACCGTAGGTATCCGGTTAATCAACGTAGCGCACGTATGCTTTGGTGTATCTGGTTTGGTCACTTCAAATTGCATACTTGGCGTTCCTTCGATCGACCAAGTACATAAATCGCCTTCACCTGTCTGATAGACTTTCCCAGTACAACCGACTTCCACCACTGGACCTTGTACCGTTTCAATCGTTGCAACGGCAGACATGCCGATCGCTTCGCCTGCTTTGATCGGCCGTTCCATTGTTTTCGATGGAATATCTTTATCTAAAACGATTGGAACGTTCTTTTGAGCAATGCGTTTGATCGTCCAACCCATTTTGGCACAGATGGCTTCTGCGGTCATCCAAGAATAGGAAGGCAAATCGGTTGCATTGGCAATTTCTTTGTCAAATTTTACTTGATCATAGCTCACACCATGCGCTTCCGCTAACGCTTTCCCATAGTGTTCGACATCATAACTAACTTCCCCACTGATTTTTTGTACATCATTCATGCCAGCAGCCAGCAGCGTTGGAAACAACACCCAGTAAATATCTTGCATTCCTGTTCCTGAAATCGTAACGTTGTTGGCTTTTGCGATTTTATCCAAACGATTGGTTTCTGCAACCGAAGTCGTCCAAGAATATAAAGCTTCTTCACTGATTGTTAAAACATTGACTCCATAGGTCAAGGGTATCTCTAAACTTGGCATGAAATCTTTGATATAACTAGCTATCGTGACTAATGCCACATCGGCATCACAGTTTTGAAATACTTCATGGGGATCGTTAGAGATTTTCACTCCTAAAGCTTGGTCATATCCTAAATATAGCCCCAGATCCTGACCGATCGCCTCTGGACGATTGTCTACAGCTCCAACGATTTCAATATCTTTTGCCATGGCATATTTGATAATCTCTTTCGACATTTTTCCACAGCCGACTTGGACCATACGAATTTTTTTAGTCATTGTATTTCCCTCACTTTTTAGAAAATTTTTAAACGAGCTCACGAATATCGTCAACGGTTCGCTCAAAGACTTCCCCCACTTCAGGACAGGTCAGTTTTCCTTTATAGGTACCGATTCCTGGTAGGATCTCTGGATACGTTTGGATGACTTCTGTCAGTGATTGGGAGGCTAAGCCCTTGATATATCTCATCGTGACATTCGTTAAAGCTAACGTAGACGTTTGAGGAACTAAACCTGGCATATTCGCAACCGAGTAGTGGATCACTCCATGTTTAACGAAAGTCGGTTCTTCATGGGTGGTTGGCTGGCTTGTTTCAAAACAGCCGCCTTGGTCAATCGCAATATCCACCAAGATCGTTCCTTCTTTCATCTGCTTCACTAATTCTTCTGTGATAAGATGTGGGGCTTTTTTACCTGGTAATAAGACTGAACCAATCACGATATCACTAGTCAATGCCATTTTCTCAATATTCGCTGGGCTTGAGTAGAGGGTTTTTACTTGTCCATTAAACATCTCTGACAATTCACGTAAGCGGTCGACATTGATATCTAAGATCGTCACATCTGCTCCTAATCCGTGCAAGTAATGTGCCGCACTCACTCCGGCGATCCCACCACCTAAAATAGTTGCCTGAACCGGTAAAACACCTGTTACACCTGAAATCAATTTTCCACTTTGCTTCGCTAAAATCTCCGCACCCAATAGACCGCCTAAACGGCCAGCGACTTCACTCATTGGTGCGAGTAATGGGAATGCTCCGTTTTTCGTAACCATTTCATAGGCAATCGCTGTTGTTCCAGACTTGATCAATGCTTCAGTCAATTCAAGATTTGCGGCTAGATGCAAGTACGTAAACAAAATCAAATCGTTTCTAAAGTATTGATATTCTGATGCTAGTGGTTCTTTGACTTTCACGACGATTTCTGCCGACCAGACTGTCTCTGGACCAGCTTTGATCTGAGCGCCAGCTTCACGGTATTGACTATCTGTAAAGCCTGATCCTTCCCCTGCACGTTCTTCTACATAAACGATATGACCTGCTGTTACTAACTCTTTGACTCCTGCGGGTGTCACGCCTACACGTTTCTCTGAATTTTTGATTTCTTTTGGTACACCAATGATTGTCATATTATATCCTCCTTTGAATTATTGTTGCTTTTGCCACTTCTCAAAGCCCATATGAATCGCATCGAATAGTTGATCTGCGTTTTCCTTTGAAAAGGTCAACGATGGTGAAATGATAATCGTTTGTAATTCATCACGTAGCAAGACGCCTGCATTGATGGCATAATCAGCCACGGCTTGTACATTCTTTGCTGTTTGTTCCACATCATATTTCCCTGTATTCTCAAAATCGATAGCGATCATCAAGCCTTTTCCACGAACATCACTAATGCAGTCATATGTTCCTTCAAGTCCTTTTAGACGTTCCAATAAATATGCACCGACTTCACGGGCATTTTCAACTAAATTTTCTTCTTCCACAATACGTAAAGCTTCTAATGCTGCCACACAGCCGAGCGGATGTCCACCGTAAGTATGCCCATGGATAATGACATTAGCTCCATTGGTCGCTGATTCGATGCCTTCAACGATGCGTTTGTTAAAAACAGTAGCCCCTAGTGGAACATACCCAGAAGATAATCCTTTCGCTAGAACCATAGCATCTGGTTTGATGCCCCAGCCACGACTACCAAAAAGATGTCCTGAACGGCCAAAACCTGTCACCACTTCATCTGCAATCAATAAAATATCATAAGTATCACAAACCTCCCTTAAAGCTGGCCAATAAGAAGTTGGTGGAACGATGATACCGCCAGCACCTTGGATCGGTTCAGCAATAAATGCAGCAATATGATCTGCGCCAATCTGTTCAATCGTTTCAACTAGTTCAGCGATACAGTGTTTTGTCAATTCTTCTGGATCTTGGCAATTCCAATTATTTTTCTTCAAATGCGGGGAAGAGACACGTACACAATCTTGTAAACCTGGACCAATAAATTCCCGATAGATTGGGTTGCCACCTATCGACGTTCCACCATAATGCATCCCATGATAGGCTTTTTCCAATGACAGAAATACTTTCTTTGTCGGTTTACCTACTGCTTGCCAGTATTGTCTTGTGATTTTTAAAGCAGTATCTACTGAATCACTTCCTCCAGAAGTAAAGAATACTTTCGCCATCTCTTCTTCTTGCGTCATTTGAATGATTTTTTCTGCCAAGTCATATGCCTTGGGATGGGCAATATTCGTAAACAATTGATAGTAAGATAATTTTTCCATTTGATCAGCAATTGCTCGGTTCATTTCAGGGCGATTATGACCAACGTTCATACACCATAATCCACCAACACCATCGAGTAATTTTCTCCCCGTATCATCATAGATAAAATTCCCATCTCCACGTTCGATAACGATTGTTTCTTCTTCACTTGCTCGAGTATCCGTCATCGGATGCCAAAAATACTTTTTCTTGTGATTGTTCATATTATTCTCTCCTTTATCTGCTTTCCTGTTTACATGTTAAGACTAAAGGGTAGAACAACTCTAAGGTCAATCTTTTTTTTATTCTTTTAATAAAATCGCTTACATTAAAAAAGTAAAAAAATCACTTATATAGAAGAAAAAATACTTTTGTGATTTTATTTGTAAAGCATATTGACCTTATAACGATTCTAACCTCTAGGATGTAATTGAGGAGGAGTGGTACACATGCACAGCTGATTAAATAAAAAAATTAAAACATTCACAAGAATTGAGGAGGAAAATTTAAATGTCACTATCAGAAACATTAAGCAATGTCATCAACATGGAAATTATCAGTGCGATCACTTCCACACTGTTTATTATATTATTAGGTTACTTTTTAAGAAAGCGTGAGGTTTTCTCATCAGATGTCGGAAAGACTTTGTCTAAGGTCGTCTTAACTGTCGCAATTCCTGCATTAGCTTTTAATTCGTTTATGCAGGAATTGAATGATGAAGTATTGAATCAAGGAATCAACATTTTGATTCTCGGAATCTTAGTCCACGTTTTCTTGATTTTTCTAAGTAAATTCTTCTTTTTTAGATATGCACCAAATAAAGAAGACACATTGCGTGTACTCTCTATTTTCGGGTCAACAACATTCTTCGGTATTCCTGTCGTCGGTGCAGTTTTTGGCGCAGAAGGGATTTTGTACGCATCGATTTTTAACATTGGTTATCGTATCTTTTTATACTCTTATGCTTATCTAAAGATGAGCGGATTGAAAATGGCACGCAAGAATATTAGAGAAATGATCTTGAACCCAATCGTATTGGCAACGTTTATCGGATTATTTATTTGGCTCTTCCAAGATAGCTTACCTCAAATTGCTCAGTCTAGTTCTGAATCTGTTGCTTTTTTAAGAATCGATCAGACGTTGCCATGGCTATTTAAACCTTTGACGTTCCTCTCTAGTTTAGCCTCCCCACTCGCTTGGTTGGCAATCGGGATCACATTAGGCGATCTGCCATTCGGAAAAACCCTCAGCAGTCACACCTCTTGGTACTATTCATTCATCAAAGTCATTGTCTTCCCACTTGTGATTTTACTTTCAATTTTACTGTTGAACGCAATGAATATTTTACCAGTGAATTCAGTTGGTCTAGGTACGATGATCATTATGATGGCTACTCCAGCTGCAACAGTTGCGGTTGCTTATGCCATCAATTTTGAAAAAGAAGCAGTACTTGCCTCTAACGCCTCTTTACTTTCTACACTCTTCTCGATCGTCTTAATCCCTATCTGGATCATCGTCTTAAACTTGATTGGAAATTAACCCACATTATATAATTAATTAACGAAAGGAAACTATACTATGAAAAATTTAAATGTTGTATGTTATGGTGTTCGCCCTGCTGAAAGATCTCTCTTTCAGCAGTTGAATGTCCACGGATTCAACTTGAAACTAGTAGAAGATTTATTAAATGAGACAAATTACGCAGAAGCAAAAGGAATGGATGCCATCATCGTTCGAGGAAATTGTTTAGCAAATCGCATGAATATCGAACGCTTTGCCCAATTCGGGATCAGGTTCCTCCTCACGCGTACAGTGGGGACAAATCATATTGATTTAATGGCAGCTCACGATCATGGAATGCAAGTCGCGTATGTACCATTTTATTCACCAAATGCAATCGCTGAATTATCTGTTACTTTAGCAATGATGCTTTTACGTAGAACAACTCATACAACGAATAAAACAGCTGCTTATAATTTTACGATTGATCGCTTTATGTTCAGTAAAGAAGTCCGAAACTGTACAGTTGGAATCGTTGGCGTGGGGAACATCGGACTAACAGAAGCAAAACTTTTCAAAGGATTAGGCGCAACGGTGATTGGTAATGACCTATATCCAAGTGAAGAAGCAAAAGCATTCATCGAATTTAAGTCGCTTGATGACTTACTGGCAGAAAGTGATATCGTCAGTATCCATATTCCTTACATCCCCGGTAAAAATGAACGTTTCATTAATAAAGATTTTATCGAAAAAATGAAGGATGATGCGATTTTGATCAACACTGCTAGAGGGGAGTTACAGGATAATCAAGCAATCCTTGATGCGTTGACAAGCAAAAAACTATCTGGATTTGGTACAGATGTCTTGCCTAATGAAGCGCTGATTTTCAACAAAAATTTTGATGAAGATCCCTTATTGATCGATGCAACAGCTAAGGCGCTGATCGATATGTATCCGCGAGTGATCATTACTCCACATATTGGTTCGAACACCGACGAAGCAGTATCTAATATGATCGAAACAAGTTTTGACAATCTTTATAAAATGTTCAATCAATTGGACTGTGCCAACACGCTTCCCACTCAGGCTGGGTAGTCGCCATCAAAGAATCAGCGATCCGATATTGCACCGAAGTGTTTAGCCTCATGAAATAAGGCGATAGCTATAAAAATTGCTCTTCCAATTTTTGTAGCTGTTGCCTTATTTTCGAAGTGGTTTCGTTAATTCTTCCCGTTGATTTGTTTGTATGGTGACAGACAAAAGTGAATCTTACGTTTGTCTTAACTACTTTCCTTTCGATCATCACAAAAAATAGTAAGACAGAATCCCCAGAAAATCAAAGAATGCTTTCTGGGGGTCCTGCCTTATTTCAAAGCTGAAAATTTCTGTCAAACCTCAATTATTTTTTACTCGTGTATTTTTTCCTTTGCTGTTAATGCAATAGAGTCATACATATGAGTAGTTGGCTCGTTGATCAAAGTTGCTAGGTATTTCCCTACCGTTTGTCGGCTGATTTCACCAATGTAACTTTTTCCGTTTCTATTCTCGATACGAATATCCTCAACAATCTCTTTATCGGTTAACCAATTAGGACGGATGATGGTAAAGTCTAGATGACTGTTCTCAATCAAATCTGCTGCAATACGCTGGTCCCCTAAATAAGTATCAGGATCGCGATAGTCGCCCAACTCTGCAACTGCTTCTTCGTCATTGAAGTCAACTTCACCGTAGATCCCAAGTGTTGCCATCCAATATACGCGTTTGATCTTATTCTGGTTCATCGCCTTGATCACATGTTTAGCTAAAGGCACCATATTGTAAGGACCTAAGCAAGAATAAACGATATCAATGCCTTTCATTGCATGAACCAAATCATCTAGATTCATCGCATCACCAATGATACTTCGCTCCTTATCAAAGACTTTATCCGGATTTCTCAAAAATAAAGTGACATTCACAGTAGGATCATTTTTTAAAAATTCATAGCTATATTTAGCAATTGGTGCTGATGCACCAAGGATCAATACGTTTTTTTTCAATCTATTTCCACCTCTAGTTTTGATTTTTTACTTGTACAACGCTCCTCCTTTGATAAGATGAGTAAAGTATAAGGCTTAGAACGACTCTAACCGCAAGTATTTATTCGCATCTTTTATTACAATCAGTATGATTCTCAAAAAAGCATCTATTCCAGAAAGGGTTTTAGTTATATGAAAAATACGCAAAAAATAAAAAAATTATTAACCGCCTCCATCATTGCAGGAACCGTTTATGGTCTTTTAGCGCTACTTACAGGATTGATGATCAATTACAATGTCCTCTTGCTTGATGGTGTCTATACGATGGTCGGTGCGCTGATGTCTCTGATCGCATTATATATTGCTAAGTTTATCCAGACACAAGATTTTGAACGTTTTCCATTTGGAAAGGAATCACTGATGCCCTTGGTTGTTTTTATCCAATACAGTGTCATCCTATTGATTTCTTCCTATGGCCTGATTGAGTCTTTTTTCAGTTTGCTTTATGCAGATACCTACGTTGATTTAGCGATTGGTTTGCCTTTTTCTTTGTTTGGGACACTCTTTTGTTTTGTCTTTTATCTTTATTTGAAAAAAAATCCGATCAATCATTCCTTTTATAAGGTGGAGCTGGAACAATGGCGCTTCGGTTTTCTGTTCAGTTTAGGAGTCGTGGTCTCGATCATCGTCTCTGGTGTACTAGCAAAAACGCCATATCTTGCAATCGCCCAATTGATCGACCCTGTGATTTCCATTGGAATCACCATTTTCTATATTTATCTATCAGTGACTGAAATCAAAAGTGCCACATTAGAACTTACTTATGCACCCCCAAAATATGAATTGCGCGAAAAAATATTGTTAGTAGTTGATAAGCTCTTGCAAAATGTCGCTATCGAAACCTATGTCTTACGAATCGCAAAAGTCGGGGATCAAGTCATTCTTGAACTAGATATCGTGATTTTACCCGACAGTGAATTAGATAGTATCCGCGCGCAAGATCATCTAAGAGATAAACTCAACCACAAAGTAACTGAAGGTTTCTCTGACTATTCTTTATGGTTGAATATCAACTTTATCGGTGATCTCAAGTGGGCTTAAGAAAGAGCGTACTTTATAAAAAAACAGAAGCTCCTCCAATACGAAAACGATTGGGAAGCTTCTGTTTTTTTCAATTGTTCTGTGTTTAATTATGACTTAGAAAGGTAGAGCTATTTAACAACAATCGTTTTACTTTCAAACTGTGCGAAGTCAATGGTGAATGTGTGCGTTTGACTATCATAGACAATCCCTTCACTCGTAGACACCACGTCAGTAAAATCACTTGGTAAAGTAAGTGTTACTGGTTCAGTTTGTTGCGTTGGATTGGTAATTGTATAAACTGTTTGTTCTGCCTTCGTTTGTTTTAGTAAAGAAATTGGTTTATTCGTTTTGATCCCTGCCATTTCTCCGCCTTGTTCTTGCCAAAAATTGATGCCTAAGTAACCAGAGGTTTTCACTTCGACTGCTTGGATTTCTTTGGTATTTTGCAAAATCGCAACTGGCTGTTTTGCTGCATAATCTGCTAATTCCGATTGAGTCTTGCCGGGCAACATCACATAAGCATATTCTGCATCTTTTGGTTGCTGTCCATGATTGATTGAGAAGGTGCGGTAGTCACCTGTATAGGGTGTATCACTAGGAAATGCTTCATTGATTTCTCGATAAGTACCTGTACGTGTCTCACTGATCACATCGACTGTTTCCTTTTGTGGGAAATAATAACCGATCGACGCATGTTGATGATCTGATTCTAACAATAACCAAGATGTCTCCTTCGTTTGTTGTGACTGATCAATCATTCCTGTATCCGAAAGTACTTGATACGTATACGAATCATTTAATAAACGATTATCGACAATTGTTTCGATTGAAGCAGTTGTATCTCCTGTAATACCGGCACCTAAGGCAATGATTTGCCCATCCAATGTAAACCATGACTTCTTCCCTTGTACATTCATCGGTAAGGTCGTTCCATTATTCTTTGTTCCTTCTTTGTTAAGAGCCATTCCTACTACACCTTGATCTCCAGCAACGGCACCGCCTACCCATGTTTCATTTGAAGTCACTGTAGTAAATGCTGAAATTTCATCTGCTAAAGGTACTGTATCGATGGTCGTACCAGGTAAACGATAAGGATCGATTGTTGGCCAATAACTCGGACCGAATTGGACTTGGTCATCATTGTAAAGATAGATCATCCCGTCAGACGTATGCCAGCCTCGTTGATTTTCCAGATTTCCTGCTTCAAATGAAGAGATTCGCTTCGAATACATGCTTAATCCTAAATGGTAATTCTCTGTTCGTTGGACAAACCGATCCATTGCATGGTACATCTTTGTTCCGATGAACGGTAGTTGCTTACCCATCACCGTGGTATTAGCCAATAGCTCCGTTGTCATCATCAAATCATTGTAATCTCTCGTATTTGTCAAATAATAGTTAGGATTAGACAACATCCAATATTTCACTGCTTCTTGTAAAGCTTTTTGCTGTGTTTCAGGTGCAAATTTCGCCACGATCATTAAATTGTACATCGTTGTCGATCCGTAACCCGTTTTTGTCGCTGCTGGTACTCGAGAAATGGAGCGACCATTGACTAAAGGCAACATTTCACCTTGATACACTAATGGGATAAATGCCGATTGTACGTTATCAACAAAGGACTTTATTTGATCAGCTGTCAACGTATAGCGAGATTCTTTGACGATCGATAAAATTTGGCCTACGCCTTTGACTAGTACATTGCCATAAGAGCCTGTATAAGGGATCGTTTCATGCTGGATAAATGAACCATCTTGATAAAATCCATCTCCATGGGTCACCAATTTAAAGACATCTGTGATACTCTCAACTGCTTGTGTAACTTTCGCTGGATCATTTTGTAAGAGACCTAGTCCTAAAACAGTTTGCGCTAAATCTGTGCGATTCGCACCAGTCGTTGAAAAATTTGGTATAAAATCAAGCGCGACAAAAGTTCCTTGTGGTTTTGTGTAGAGTTGTTTAAATGGATCGGGTACATATTTACTCAACACAGCCGTATACTCTTGAAGTTTCTCCTCTGGTACGTCTTCATCCAGCACCATCAAAATTGCCACAAATTTTTGAGCTACTCCGATTTGCCAATCCCACCAATTGCCATGATACTTTGTTCCATCATAGCCTTTTTTTGTGATCATAAAATCTAATCCACTTTGAATCGCTTGACTGATGACTTCATCTTGATAAAAACTTGTCCCATTCGTTCCATATGCTAACGCTAGTTTTTGCAACTTTGTAAATTGCGTGGTTAAATCTGCCGAAGCGGTATTCCCAGATTCTAATGGCCACAGATACGTGCGGTCAGGATCTTGATTCATTGTCTCGTAAAGTTTTTCTGCTTCGTCAGAAAGAGCGTTTACATAATTGGCAATCGCTGGATTAGCTAAATCGGTCGTTGTTGACACAAGTTGATCTTTCCAGTTTGCTTTCATTGTTTGAAATTCTTCTGTCGGTTCTTCCACTTGCAGACTATTGACCGCTCCACTACGCATGGAATAAATAGTTAATTTACTCTCATTCCCAAATAACCGAATCCCTGAATAACCTGACCAGTCCCCATTGATCGTTGTCCCATCAGAATAAAGAACTTCTTGATTTTCATACAACAAACGGTCGTTCAAATATGCTTGGAACGATGTTCCTTCATATCTTAGTAACAATTTATAGGTTTGTCCTGAAATCAGTGTAGGACCTTTGATGGCTGTCAACCATTTCCCCCCAGGCTGCCCCAATTGCCATTCACCATCGCGCATATAGGCAAACGATTGCCAGTTCGATGTCGTCTGATCGTTTCCTCGAAAAACTAGTCCAAAATTGGTCTGTCCCTCATATAGAAACGTGTATTCTAGATCACCTGAGCTACGGACACCTGCATCTAATAATAACGACACAGACTCAAATTGTTGATTGACTTTCTGGTTTGCGATCTGTAACCCATTCTCGTTGGTATATTTATCTGCTTTTCCAACAATGTCTTGCCAAGTACCCAAATGCTGCGAAAAATCTGACTCATAGTTCCCTGATGTCGTATTTTTTTGCATGTCAGTCTGTGTTCCTTCTGCACCGACTTGTTGACTGTACCCTAACCCAATACCAACGAATAAACTACACCCTAATGTCACCACTAATTTTGTTGACCAACACTTCATTTTGTTCTCCTTTTTGATTATAGATATTTTTTGAACTAAAAAAATCTGCAAGAAAGGCGCATTCTTATTTCGAACGATTCTTTCTTGCAGATCGGATCACGACCTTGCGATCACTTCATTCATTTTTTATGAATCATTTAAGCTAAGATCCCGGCAGCACTTAATGCAATCGAAAGAATCAAAATGATCCAGATCACGCGAGTTGAATTCAATTTCTTCTGACCTAACATCCAGTAAGTCAATAAGACTAATAAAACCGGTACTAATGAAGGTAAGATCGCATCTAATGTATCTTGAACAACTAACTCCACCCCATTTTGTTTGTAAACGAAAGGAACCGTTGCTTTGATAACTGACGGAATCAAGGCACCAATAACTGTGATCCCTAAAACAGTTGCTGCGTTGGTGAATGCTGTTAGTTTATTTTTCAGAGTCGTAACTAATTTAACTCCTTGCTTATAGCCAAGTGGTAATAATGCTGCTCGTCCAAAAAGTAAAGCGATATTGGCAATGATCCAGATCACACAGCCAACGACTGATCCGCTTTGTGCCAATGTACCTGCGATTGAACCAAAAATCGTTCCCCAGATGACATGGAATAATGAATCGCCTACCCCTGCCAATGAACCCATCAACGCTGTTTTCAACGCGACAATCGTATCTTTTGCTTTGTAACCATCTTCTTCTTCAATTGCCACATCGATCCCCATGATCAAGTTCCCAAAAATTGCATTCGTATTGAAAAATTGATTATGAGTATTCATCATATCTTGTAATTGTGATTTGTCTTCCCCATAGAATTTTTTCAGTACAGGTAAAATACCATAGAGATAACCGGTACTCATCATACGCTCATAGTTCCAATTCAATTGGCTACCAAGGATATAGCGCCAACTGATGACATTCAATTCTTTTTTCGTTAACTTTTGATTACTCATCGCCATCAAAACCTCCTTCAAGTGTTCCAGTGGTTGTCACTGTTTGAGCAGTTGCTTCTTTTTCGTTATCTCGTTTGAATACTAACAATGCAGCAATAACACCAACAATTGAAATACCAAGCATTGGTACTTGTAGATATGCTGATAAGAAGAAACCTAAAAGTAAGTAAGGAATATACTGTTTTGCTGGTAAATAATGTAAAAGGATGGCCACACCGACAACTGGTAGTACGCCACCTGCTGTACGCAATCCATTCATCAACCATTCAGGTGTATTTTCTGTGATTGTTGAAACTGCCGCATCACCGACTAGTAACATCAATAAGATCGGGATTGCTCGAGAAAGCCCCCATAGGAATGAACCAGATAATACTAACCGTGGGATACTGTTGATACGCATATCTTCAATCGCACGATCGACACGGTGAAGCAAAAAGACATTACAGAAGCGAGCAACGACATCAAGCTGTAGCATCAGTAATGATACTGGTACAGCTAGACCGATCCCATATTCCGCCCCTTTACCAGAAATAACAGCAAACGCCGTTCCTAATACAGCGCCAGTAAAGAAGTCGGGTACAGATGCACCTCCAAAAGCCGCAATCCCTAAACGCATCAATTGAAGGGTTCCCCCTACCATCAAGCCAGTTTCTAAATCTCCCATGATCATCCCGGAGATCATTCCCGCAATGGCTGGTTGTGTCAACGTATTTGAAATAAGTGAATCATTGATTGCAATAAAAGCATAAACTGTAATAAGAATAATTTGATACATGGCTAAATGTTGCATGATTATTTCCTCCTAAATCACTTTCTTAGTTTTTCCATAAAATCGATGACTGGATCATTTGGTACCAGTTGAGCGGTCACTTTTATGTCTTTGGCTGCGATTGCTTCAAACACTGCTTCTTCTTCTTTCATGACCTTGATGCTTTTCGTGATTTCTCTCGCACCTTCTTTATGACTCATGTTTCCTACATTAATTGCAGCCAGCTCACCGCCCGCTTCTAAATACCGCAAGACATCTGTTGGATTTTTAAAAAGTAAAAAAATACGTTGCTTGCCATATTTGCCAGATTGAACATTTTTTGCCGCCGCAGCAACAGTTAAAACGGATAGCCGCATAGATGTAGGCGCTGCCATTCTTAATGAAGATTTTTGTAAAGAATCCATTGCTGCCTCATCATTGATCACGATGATCCGTTGTGTATTCAAACTTGTGGACCAAATTCCTGCAACTTGACCATGAATCAAGCGTTCATCAATCCTTACATTGACAATATTCGCTTTGCCTTTAAATTCCTTATATTGTGCTAGATCTCCCTCTGCGGCTTGCGTTTCTTCCGCTTCCGTTGCGATCATCTTGTTTTTGACATCTACGATACCCCCGCGTGCCAAATCGATCAACGCCTCGATCGTTGCTTGTGGATTAAGGGTCGCTTCCATGACTAAAGGTAAAGACATCCCAGCAATAATTGTAACTTCTTCATCTTCTAGGTAATTTTTTAGCGCTGTGTTACATGGTGTCCCACCTAGCAGATCTACAATAATCAAGGTCGAACCGTTAAGGGCTTTCATTTTCTCAGTTAATTCATGTTCAAATTGTAAATTATCGCCATCTGGTCTTAAAGAAAGTGTGTGGACATGTTCTTGCACGCCAACGATCATCTCTAAACTGGCTTTGACTCCATCGGCCATGCTACCATGACTGACCAATAAGATATTTCTCATCTCTCTTCCCCCTTAAATAAACATCTAAGCTACTTAACATGTTAGCTATTGATTACGTACACTATATCACATATCAACTCAAACGTAAACCTAACATCTTAACATATTATATTTTTTCTTAAAAAATTTAGATCCAAAATTAATCCATTGCCACAAACAAGTTAACATGTTATGGTAAGATTAATTGAATACCGCAAAAAAAGGAGGTCTCATGTGGTGATTCCCAAATATGAACAAATTAAGCAAGAATTATTAGCTGAAATCAAAAATCATTTATTTGTTCCTGGAGATAAGTTTTACTCAGAAGCAGATATCAAGAAAAAATATTCTGTCAGCTCGATCACAGCCGTTAAAGCATTGAATGAGCTTACAACCGCTGGCTATCTCTATCGCGTCCAAGGGAAAGGGACCTTTGTTTCTAAATCAAAAGTCTCTCAATCAGTCAAATTCTCAGATATCGAATTACATTCATTAGATAAAGAGAAGGTCAAGGTCGTTTCGATAGAAGAAGCGCAAGAACCTGAAATTTTAGAAGAACTTGGACTACCAAAAAATGGTTCTTATTATCGCATCAAACGAGTGCGATATTTTGAGGATATCCCTTTCCTTGTGCATATCACTCATCTGCCAAAACGTTTGGTCAAGGAACCTATTAGTAAAGACTTATCTCAATACTCCAGTATCTACGAGAGAGTGAGAAAAGATTTTGGGATCGACCTCTTCTCTCTTTCATCTGTTGAGACGAATGAAATTGTCTTTCCCGATGATCCAGAATTATTGAACTTGTTAAAGTTAAGCTTTCGCGAACCAGTCGTCAAACAAGTCAAGCATTCTTTTCTTGCCGATCGAAGCGTAGCCGAATATATCATTAGTTATAAGCACTGGAAATATTTCAAAACAAAAATCGAAGTAGAAGCAGAATAAGTAGAACGGTAATAGCCGTAATTTCGCACCCATTGAATTAAATAAGCAAAACCAGAAGGAATCCATCAGACCGTTCTTTGAACGTTTTGTGGATTCCTTCTTAACTATATATATCTATCCATGATCGGAGTTACCTACTTTAAAAAATAAATAAAGTTATTTATTTTCCGATCTTTCTGTTTTTTTATTTTGCCATTCGCTTTTTCTGATTATTTAGGTTATACTAGTTTAAAGTTAATATGTTAACAAATTAAGAGGAGTGGTATGATGGGATTACAACAAACAAAAGATTCCCTTATTTCCATAAGTCAGTCTGTCAATAGCGCCTGGCTAGCGAAGCAAATTGATTGGTGTTGCCAAAAAATCGAACATAATATGACACGCTACGGTCTAGATTTTCCGTCGGCTTGCGCAACAAATGGGATCTATCGGATCAAACCTAATGATGACTGGACGAATGGCTTTTGGACTGGCATGTTATGGTTGGCTTATGAATGGACTGGCAAAGAGAAATTTCTCGTACGTGCTATGGAAAATATCCATAGTTTCAAAGAGCGTTTAACCACACATCACGTATTAGATCATCATGATATTGGTTTCTTATATAGTTTATCTGCTGGTGCAGGCTATCGTTTAACCAACAGCTTATTATGCAAAGAAGAATTGCTTCAAGCCGCAGATGTCTTACTTGCACGTTTTCAAGAAAAAGGACAATTTATCCAAGCCTGGGGCGCGTATGGCGATCCAAAAGAGTATCGCTTGATCATCGATTCATTGATCAACTTACCTTTATTGTTCCAAGCTTCTGAGATTTCAGGTAATGATCATTATCGAGAAGTAGCAAAGAAACATTACGAAACAGTGTTACGTACCGTTGTTAGAGAAAACGCAACAACTTTCCATACGTATTATTTTGATCCTTCAACCGGTACACCAACTCACGGTGCCACACATCAGGGAAATAGCGATGCGTCGATTTGGGCACGTGGCCAAAGTTGGGCTGTTCTTGGGATTCCTTTAAATGAAAGTTATTTAAAAACTTCGTCTTTACCTACAAATTATGAAGCAATCGTGGATGTCTTTTTGGCACATTTGCCAGAAGACCTTGTTCCTTATTGGGATTTTGATTTCACAGATGAACATCCTTCTGACAAAGATAGTTCAGCCTTAGCGATCACCGCCTGTGGATTATTAGAAGCCGCAAATATGGAAGCGTATCCTCAGTCTGAAGAATTAGCGAAAGGAATGCTCTACCAATTAGGCGAACATTACACATCTTTGTCCGAACCTGATAATGAAGGTCTATTACTACATGGCGTATATGCCCATGCAGAAGGTAAAGGAATCGATGAACCTAATCTTTGGGGCGATTATTTCTATCTAGAAGCTCTGATGCGTTTAGCAAAACCCTCGTGGAAAAAATATTGGTAAGGAGAAACCAACATGCAAACTTTTGAAATAAAAGAAGACTTTCTTTTAGATGGGCAGCCGATCAAATTGATCAGTGGCGCCATCCACTATTTCCGTCTTCCTCAATCGCAATGGGAAGATAGCTTATATAACTTGAAAGCATTAGGCGCAAATACTGTCGAAACCTATATCCCTTGGAATATCCATGAACCCAACGAAGGACAATTCAACTTCGAAGGAATGAATGATTTCACTGCTTTTGTTGCACTTGCTCAACAACTTGGCTTGATGGTCATTTTACGCCCTTCTGTATATATTTGTGCAGAATGGGAGTTTGGCGGTCTACCCGCTTGGTTGTTAAAAGAACCAGGTATTCGTTTGCGTTCGACGGATGAACGATTTATGACAAAAGTCAAAAAATACTATGATGTCTTACTGCCCAAGATCCTCCCTTTACAAATTTCAAACGGTGGCCCTGTTATCATGATCCAAATCGAGAATGAATATGGTTCTTATGGGATGGAAAAAGCGTATCTACGTGAAACGAAACAACTACTAGAGAATGCCGGCATCACTGTTCCTCTATTTACTTCCGATGGCGCTTGGAATGAAGTATTGGATGCTGGAACGCTGATTGAAGATGATGTATTCGTCACTGGTAATTTTGGTAGTCATTCTAAAGAGAATAGTGCGGTCTTGCAAACCTTTTTTGAGAAACATGGGAAAAAATGGCCCTTGATGTGTATGGAATATTGGGATGGTTGGTTTAATCGCTGGGGCGAGCCGATCATCAAACGAGATGCTCAAGACCTAGCGAATGAAGTCAAAGATATGTTAGAAGTCGGTTCTTTGAATCTGTACATGTTCCATGGAGGCACCAATTTTGGTTTTTATAATGGCTGTTCCGCACGTGGAAATACCGATTTACCACAATTGACAAGCTATGACTACGATGCGTTACTCACTGAAACGGGTGAACCTACAGAAAAATATTATGCTGTCCAACAAGCAATCAAAGAAGTTTGCCCCGACGTATGGCAAGCAGAACCACGTACAAAACAATTAGAGTCTCTTGGTAGTTACCCAATTGATACTAGCGTTTCTTTACTAAACACAAAAGAAACACTAGCAAAAGCGGTACCTACCGCATATCCTATGACGATGGAACAAGTCAGTAATGGGTATGGTTACGTCTTATATTCTTTGGCATTGAAAAACTATCACCATGAAAACAAAGTGCGGATCATCGAAGCAAGTGATCGAGTTTCTGTTTATGTGGACGAAACCTATCAATTGACGCAAGACCAAACAACGATCGGTGAAGAGTTCATGATCCAAGGAAAGACAGAAAATGAAGAAATCCAATTAGATGTACTAGTAGAAAATCATGGAAGAGTCAATTATGGCTCAAAATTGAATAACCCGACCCAAACAAAAGGGATTCGTGGCGGAATCATGCAAGATATCCATTTCCATCAAGGCTATCTACATTATCCTTTGCCACTATCAGCCGAGCAACTTCAGCTGATCGACTATCAAGCTGGCAAAAATCCAGCTCATCCTTCGTTTTATCACGTATCATTTGATGTAGCCGAGCCGATAGATACGTATATCGATTGTTCCAACTATGGTAAAGGAGTGATTTTTGTCAATGGGATCAACCTTGGCCGCTATTGGAATCGTGGACCGATCTATTCACTTTATTGTCCAAAAGATTTCCTTAAAAAAGGGGAAAATGAAGTGGTGATTTTCGAAACAGAAGGCGTCGAGATCCACTCTTTAGATTTTCTCGCAGAACCGAAAGTTGAGCAAAGTGTTTGATAATGATAACTAAACAAAGACGAGAGTCATCATCTGATGACCCTCGTCTCTTTTCGTTGACAGTTATTCATGTTCTAATTCAATTTTCTTGGGTTGTTCTTCTGCTGGAACTTGTTCAAACTTCCGCAATAAATAAATCTTACGAATATTCAATACTAATGTTTTGATCACCGCATACACAGGGATACAGATCAACATTCCCATGATGCCAGCAACACTTCCTGCACCGATCAATACTAAAATGATCGTTAGTGGATGAATGTTCATTGTTTTTCCGAAGAGTAATGGCTTGATCACATTGCCATCCAATTGTTGGATAACAAGAATGGATAACGCCATGTAGAGTGCTTGAAATGGCGAAATAAACAGTCCGACAATAATAGCTGGTACTGCACCAATAAAAGGGCCAACGTACGGTATGATATTCGTCACTCCGCAAACGACTGCCAGCAACAAACTATACGGCTGCTTGAAAATCGTCATTGCAATAAAACTCATCACGCCAATGATCACTGCATCCACAATCGTGCTACTGATATAAGCAGATAGTGTTTCATTCAACTCTCTGACCGTTTGGCGTAATTCTCCTCGAATTGCTTGAGGAAAGAAAGGCGATAACGCATCGATAAATTTATGTCCATCTTTGAACATAAATAATAAGATGAATGGGACAGTAAACAATAAAATAAAGAATTGCATCATAAAAGAAAGAATTCTTGAAACGCTCCCTGTCAGACTAACCAACAAGATATTGAACAAGTTGCTCAACGACAAGTTGGCAGACGCAAACTGTTCTTCTAGATTCAATGAACGAAACTCTTCTCTTTGCATGATCTCAGTCAACCAACGACTTGTTTCGTCTGCATATGCAGGGATACTTCTGGTTAATTGCACTGCTTGATCAACCAATTGAGGCAAGATGTTCATGATGGTCAAAAAGACGATCACTAATAAAACGATCAATGTCAATAGATAGCCCAACACGCGTGGTACTCGATGTTTTTCTAAAAACAAGACAACTGGATTAAACATGTAATAGAAAAATCCAGCAATGATCAACGGCATAATGATTGCAGATGCCATTCTTAAAATCGGGTGAAACACATTTGGCATACGTAAAATAAAGAAAACGCCAATAATCGTTAAGACTAATTCCACTGTCCAAAATAACAATTTTGACTCTTTGAACCTTGAATACATAGATATCCTCCAAATTTCATGCTTACAGATACTCTTATTTTATCATTTATTCATCGGTAAAGCGCTATTTTTTCTTTTATTTCTTGTTATTTAAAAAAAGTGGTTACTTAGGTAGATAAACTAACCAGATGTAAGTTAGTAATATTTTTATACGTGGATAATTCTTCGATCACTTCTGCATACGTCAATCCTTTTGGTAAATCGATCGTATAAACATTTTTATAAATACGGTAATCATCCACAAATTTTACATCAAAATTGACATCCTCGATCGTAATGTTTCTTTTTTCAAAATAATCATTCAAGAAATCCTTGGTTTCTTTTCGATGAATAAATTGGATCACTAATTTTTTCGTTGTTGGTACATGGATGATGCGCTTCACTACAGTCAATGCAAACACAATACCGACGAAACTAGTGAGTGCAATGGCATAAAAACCCATTCCGATTGCAATACCCAATCCTGCGATTGCCCAAAGTGAGGCTGCGGTCGTTAACCCAGTCACTGATTGTTTCGTAACAATGATCGTACCTGCTCCTAAAAAGCCGACGCCACTGACAACTTGTGCAATCAAGCGAGCTTCATCTGAACGGAGGGTCCCAACTAATTCAGGATACTCTAATGCATTTCTCAACGCACCACTGGCAATTTCCACTTGGATCAAGGCAATAATACAAGCCCCCATACAAACCAAAATATGTGTACGCATCCCTGCTGGACGGTTTTTATATTGTCGCTCAAAACCAATTGCTCCGCCAAAAAGCAATGCGATACTCAATCGTATAATAATTTCTGGTATGGATAAAACCATATCCTCCATGAATATCCCCCCTCCTATCAAATATAGCACGACTAAAAAAAACAAACAAAATATAACTATTTTTTATGACCTAAAAAAAAGCCACTGTGCCAGACCATCTGATAAAAACCAGATGATCTCCAGTGACTGAAATCTTTTCTATTATAATTTGCTTGCTGCTGCTTCATCAACAATGACTATCACGTCATCATGATTTTGCAAAGCACTTGCTGGCATATCTGTGGTAACAGGTCCGTTGATCATTCCTTTGATTGCTTCTGCTTTACTTTCGCCATAAGCCATCAAGACGATTTTTTTACCGTTTAGAATTGAGCCGATTCCCATAGAAACTGCTTTCGTTGGGACGTCTTCCACTTTATCAAAGAAACGTTTATTGGCATTGATTGTTGATTCAGTTAAATCGACAACACTTGTTTTTCCATCAAATGGAGCACCAGGCTCATTAAAACCGATGTGACCGTTTTGACCGATCCCTAAAATTTGGATATCGATTGGATGTTCTTCAATGATTTGGTCGTAGGATTGACAAGCTTGATCTAAATCAGCTGCTTTTCCATCAGGTACGAATGTTTCTTTAAATGGTTTCTTGTCAAATAATTCAACATTCATAAAATGGCGGTAGCTTTGATCATCTGAGCCACCTAATCCAACATACTCATCCAAGTTAACAGAAGTCATGTTACTGAAATCCATGTCGCTTGAAGTCATTTCTTTATATAAAGTGATTGGCGTACTCCCTGTTGCTAAACCTAGAACTTTCGCACCATTTTCCATTCCATTTTTAATTATCTCAAAAGCTTTTTTTCCGCCTTCTTCAGCATTTTTCACACGAATGATTTCCATAACGATTACTCCTTTTGTTTTGGTATAGCCCAATTATAGCACCTTTATTTCAAAATGACAATATCTGTATAGACCAAATATGCCATAATTATCAAAATATTATTGATTTCATCAAAACGTAACTAAAAGTTCCAGAATCAAAAAAAACTATAAAAGTCATCCATCTCTAATGGCTTTCATAGTTTTTTTGTCAATTCATAGTACTAGCCTTATTCCTATTTAGGAATCTAGTGATTGTTGGATGTTTTTTCTGCGAGTAGAGAAATAGTATTGAAAAATAAACGCGCACAATTGGAAAATCAGTCCCGTAACAGTCACACCTACCCAACCATAATGCTGCCACATCATTGAGCCTAATAAAGAGCCTGTTGCTCCACCGATAAAGTACATAAACATAAAAATCGTGTTGTTGCGGTTACTTGTTGCTTCGCCAAGACCTTGTACTCTGCTTTGATTCGCTACTTGCCCGAACTGGTTCCCAACATCTAATAAAATGATTGCAACTAATAGGACAGCAACATAATCACCAGCAATGAATAAGGCTAGGAAACTGATTGTCTGCATCACTAAGCCCATGCCAACGATTCTTCTTTCTGAATAACTATCCGCCAAGCGGCCCACGATCGGCGCAGCTACTGCTCCCGACAAACCAAAGATTGCCAAGATCCCTGCTTCAAAAGTTCCCCAACCATAGGCTGGACTACTGATATAAAAGATCAGCGTTGACCAAAAAAGCGAAAACGTTCCAAACATAAAAAAGCCATTGATTGCAGCTTCACGCAACAATCGTTGCTCTTTGACGAGTTTCGGTAAGCTTTTTAGTGAAGCAAGATAAGAGACTGTTGACTCTTTTTCCAACGTTCCTTGTGTTCTCGGTAATTTTAAATAGAGTAGCACAGTGAGCGCTCCAACTAGGCAAAGGGCAAATAGGTAAACACTACGCCAAGAAAACCAACTGGCAAGAAGTCCTGAAACAGTTCGAGAGAGCAAGATGCCCATTAGTAAACCACTCAATAAGATCCCCATGGTTTTTCCTCGCGCTGCTGGTCCTACAAGTACGGCGCCGTAAGGAATAATGATTTGCGGAACGATCGATAGTAGACCAATCAAGAAAGAAGCAACTGCAAATAGAGCAAAGTTTGGTGCGAAAAAGGCTGCTAATAAGGATAGTGCAGATAATCCCGCCATGCGAATGATCAATTTAGGTCGATCGACAACATCCCCTAATGGAACTAAAAATAATAATCCTAATGCATAGCCTAACTGAGTCAGCATCGTCAACAAACCCACAGCACTCGTATTGACTGATAAATTTGCCGCTACTTTTGTGCCAATTGGTTGGATATAATACATATTTGCGACGACTACTCCACAGGTGATCGCTAATAATAAAATCAATGATTTCGAAAGCGGTGTTTGCTTATTCATTTCCATCGGATTCCCCCATTTCCTTTCTTAGTTTACAACTTCTTAGAATAATTGAAAACAGGGAGGCTCAAATAAAATAAATAAAGTTATTTAACTAAATGTTTTCTTCGATCTCGATAGATAATGACCACCAATACTGTTAAAACTAACACACTAGCGACCAAAACAAGTGCTTTTATATGTTCCCCATGAAACAATGCTTCTCCGCCACACGCATATAAAAGGGAAGATGGCACTACGCCGATAAGGATCGATAATAATAACTCACGAACCGAAAGATTTAAGGAGGTTGCGGCAAAGTTCACGACAGAAGACGGAATCACCGGTACCATATAGCCGATCATGACTCCTATTTTTGGATGCTTCATCCGACGTATTGCTTTGACCCAACGATTCTCTTTTTTACTATGATCCATAAAGGATAAATGTTGCATCAAAACGATCGATAAGATATTTCCAAGTGCATTGCCTGTTACATTGATAACTGTTCCTAGAAATGGACCATAACTTAGGCCGACGACCACACCGATCACAGAAGTAGGAATACCTGGCACCGCACACATCAAACTGATCAATAACGTCAAAATAAACGCAGCAGATACTCCGTGTGAACGAATTTCTCGCATCCATTCTTTGCGACTTGCCCGTGGATCTAGCAATAAGTGGATATCTGGTCGATACTCTAAATAAAGTTGATAGCCAACAAACAAAATCAGCAGTAATCCTAAACCAATCAGTGTATTACGTATATATTGCTTTTTCATAGCGACTTCTTCTCCTCCTCAGACTTACTCACTGTTAGTGTATCATTAGATGAGGAAACAGAACAAACGTGATACTTAAAATACCAGACTTTCAATCACTATTATTCTAAACATGCTGAAGGCAATACAATTCGCTCAAAAAATACCGGAACTACTCATGTTAAAGTTTCGGTTCATAATCATGAATAGAAAAGATTTAATTACTTTTATTTTGCAATAATTCACTACTTTTAGTTTACCTTGGTGGCTTTAATATCTGGCTTTCTAATTTTTCATTTATTAATATTTCCTATTTCTTTCTACATCGTAAGAGGATTTTTTCGATTCATCAGACTTTACTATCAGAGGATTTATTGTACATGAAGTCTATAGCTACGTTTAAATTCAATATTTGCCATTTTCATCACTGCTTTTATTGCTTCATCTGAAGAGTCGAATTCATACTTACTCTTTTCGAATCCCTCTTCAACTATTGTATATCGTTCTTGATCATAACTGATAAGTAAATAGCGATCTTTTTTGAACGTAAGAATTTTTAACTTAAAACAATCCTTCGATTTAAATTTTCTTTTCAAAAATTGCTTTAATTGCTTTTTACAAATCATGTTCATTTTACTATGCCTCTACTTTCTTCATAGACTTAGTAATTCTGTGATTTTTATTGAATCGATGGACAAATCTATTTACTTCTTTATCAAATAATTCTTTTTTTAACGTTCGACTAATATAAAAAACTTGTACCTTTTTATCCTCTATCATAAAAGCAATTCGAAAATTTTCTTTTCCTAAGCGGATTTTCATTTCATAAATTGATTGTTTTACAGGTGTAACAACAAGTTTGATTCGATAAAAGTTGTGTGTCAAATACTCATTCACTTTATATAAGATTATTTCTTGATACCTTTTTGATTGATTCTCAGAAAATATATTCAGAATTTCTTTACTGACTTTAACTTCATATGTCATGCCTATCCCTTCTTACATATATTTTTAAAGTCTATCTATCCACACTTTCTCACTGATAACCTTTATAAAATTAAGCATGTGTTGTCCTTCTATTGCTTTGTCTGATTAAAGTTTCAATCATTTTCACTTTTCTATGATAGTGACATTTGCTTTTCCACAAGTTAATTCTTGTTCTAATATTGACTTTATTTGCAATGCACATTCTTTTGAAAATGGTTCAGCCTCTTCCCAGGATCCTAATAATGGATAATTATGGCGTACCGTTTTAACATACTGTTTATTTTTTACTCCTCGCGTTTGGACTTCTACATAATACATAACTATACCTTCTTTGTTAAATTATTTATGTAAAGGCTACTCTTTCAAGCAGCTGAGAAAAAGTGGCAGAAAACACAGAAGCTCTGGTGAGACTAATTGAGGGTTGCAACAACAAGCCTTTTGTCCTAAAAGTTGGATAGAAGATCATGCACCACAACATAATTATAGTCTATAAAAACAAGGCTTTCTATTCGTTTTAATTATATATGTTATAAAAAATGCCATCCGAAGATGGTTAGCGCATAAGCTTTTACCTGTATTATAATTTTATAATTATTGATGACTTCTATTCACTTCAACCGCTTTAATATCAAGCTTTTAATATTACTAATAGTTTCTGTGCTTTAATGAAAATTACTATCATTTTTAGTTACTCCACCAAAGTATAGCTCAAAAACCCACCACTTTTTCAATCAAATAATCCTATGGAGGGGATAAACTATCAATTGTTGAGTTCTTCTACTCCTTTATGCAAATAAGCATATATAAGGGTTTTATTTTGAAGAATTTTTGGCAACGTCCTATACTTAAATTATCAAATAAAAAGGACGTGAAGATAAATGTCAGATTTAGAACACAAAGAAGAAAAAGCTTTAGACAAAATTGTTGCTACAGTCAATAAACTGGATAAAGAATTAAATGAACTTGATACGTTATCTGAAAATCCAGAAAAAAAACACAACCTAAAAAAATGGTTAGTTGAACGTAAGGCGATTCATGAAATCAAAAAAATTCTTCATGAAGCTGATAAATACGAAAAATATGATGAAAAAGAACTTGATAAAGAATTTAAAGAAATTAATGATCTATTACAATAATCTGTTTAAACGACTCATTTTGAGTCGTTTTTTTTATACAAAAAAACGACCAGAACGAGTCTGGATAATAGTTGAGTTACAAGAAGATTGTACACGTACCCAAATTCCTTTTAGCTACCATCATCTATCGCCAACTATATCTAATTACGAATAAGTTTTAGTAATATACTTGATGAACACCTTTCTTTTCTGCAACTCCTCATGGTCAAATGGTTTTTATGTTTTTACTTGTGTTGCTACGGTTTAGAACTAGAAATAAAAAGCATTTCAAAAAACAAAAAAAGGCTAAAAACCTTAATCAATAAGGTTTTTAGCCAATCAAAAATCAATAAAATTATTTAACTGTTACAGAAGCGCCAACTTCTTCAAGTTTAGCTTTTAATTCTTCAGCTTCTTCTTTAGAAACGCCTTCTTTAACTGGTGCAGGAGCGCCATCAACTACAGCTTTAGCTTCTTTCAAGCCTAAGCCAGTTGCTTCACGAACTGCTTTGATAACTTTAACTTTTTGGTCTCCAGCTGCAGTTAATTCTACAGTGAATTCAGTTTGTTCTTCAGCAGCAGCACCGCCACCAGCAGCAACTGCAGCTACAGGAGCAGCAGCAGATACGCCAAATTCTTCTTCAATAGCTTTAACTAGGTCGTTAAGTTCTAGGATAGTTGCTTCTTTTAACTCAGCAACGATGTTTTCAATGTTCAATGCCATTTTTGTTTCCTCCATTTTAAATGTTCTTTTTTTATTTATTGTTTATGCTATGCGGCGATTAAGCTGCATCTCCATCTTCTTTGTCTGCGACTGCTTTGACAGCGTAAGCCACGTTGCGGACTGGCGCTTGTAGTACAGATAGCAACATAGATAGAAGTCCTTCGCGGTTTGGCAATTTTGCCAATGCTGTGATTTCTTCCAATGTAGATACTTTACCTTCGATAATACCGCCTTTGATTTCTAATGCTTTTGCTTCTTTAGCAAATTCGTCCATGATTTTCGCTGGTGCTACTACATCTTCGTTACTGAATGCAACGGCTGTAGGGCCAGTGAAAACTTCGTCCATGCCTTCTAGGCCGGCTTTTTTCGCTGCACGTGAAAGGATTGAGTTTTTGATAACTTTCATTTCAACGTTAGCTTCACGAAGTTGTTTACGTAAGCGAGTTACTTCATCAACAGTTAATCCACGGTAGTCAACTACGACTACAGAAGCTGCTTCAGTAAATTTTGCACTTACTTCGTCAACGATTGCTGCTTTTTTTGCGATAATTGCTTCACTCATTTTTGAGTTTCACCTCCTGAATTTTGATGGAAGAGTTTTTTACGACTGAATCGTTTGTTCATCATCTAATCACTGCGTTCTTAGTGATTCTACTCGCTTGCGCTCGAAAGGAGACTCCTTTCGCTCAACTCAATGAGTATTGTTCATCATCTAATCTCTTCGTTCTTAGTGATTCACAACAAAAAACTCTATGCCACCGTAGACATAGAGGGACTATTGAATATATTCAATAAACGTCCTCGGTAGGAAATTAAGGCTACGCCACCTACTGTCTTCGGTACAAGTTAATTATTAACCTCAACTAGCTTAGCACGCTAAACTAGTTGAGTCAAGAATTATTTTTCAGTTGGATCAATCAACGTTCTAATCGTTGGATTAGAAAGAAGCTTGGTCTACATGGATACCAGGTCCAAATGTTGTTGTTACAGTAATGTTTTTCATGTATTGACCTTTAGCTGCAGATGGTTTAGCTTTCACTAATACATCATGGATCGCAGCAAAGTTTTCAACTAATTTTTCGTTGTCGAAAGAAACTTTACCGATTGGTACGTGGATGTTTCCAGCTTTGTCAACGCGGTAAGTTACTTTACCAGCTTTTACTTCGTTGATTGCTTTTGTTACGTCCATTGTTACAGTACCAGTTTTAGGGTTTGGCATTAAGCCTTTAGGTCCTAATACACGTCCTAGACGACCAACAGTAGCCATCATGTCAGGTGTTGCAACAACTACGTCAAAGTCAAACCATCCGTTTTGGATTTTTTGAACCATGTCGTCGTCACCAACGAAGTCTGCACCAGCTGCTTCAGCTTCTTTTGCTTTGTCTCCTTTAGCAAATACTAAAACAGTTTGTGTTTTACCAGTTCCGTTTGGTAATACAACAGCTCCACGAATTTGTTGGTCTGCTTTTTTAGGGTCTACGTTTA
Source organism: Enterococcus sp. AZ095b (assembly GCF_051714725.1). Lineage (NCBI taxonomy): Bacteria > Bacillati > Bacillota > Bacilli > Lactobacillales > Enterococcaceae > Enterococcus > Enterococcus sp. AZ095b. The sequence continues at coordinate 2,579,584 of NZ_JBIOSL010000001.1, forward strand.
GACGGTATGCAACTTCAACTGTTGCATCAAATTTTGCAATGTTTGTTTCTTTCGCTAATGCTACTGCTTCAGCGACAGAATAAACTTTACTTGAATCCACTTTTTTCAATGCTTCTTGCATTTTTTTGCTCTTTTTAGCCATTTTGGTTCCTCCTTGATTGTGGTTATAACGGTTGTACCTCCCACGTGTCCTATACCTTTCAATACAGGGCCAACTGAGAAGCTACTTTCTTAGGGTGTAGATTATTCTACAGTGATCCCCATGCTTCGTGCAGTTCCTTCAACCATGCGCATTGCTGCTTCAACGTTAGCTGCGTTTAGGTCTTCCATTTTTAATTCAGCGATTTCTTTTACTTGATCGCTAGAAACTTTAGCAACTTTATTTTTGTTTGGTTCGCCTGAACCTTTTTCGATTTTCGCTGCTTTTTTCAATAATACTGCAGCTGGTGGTGTTTTTGTAACGAATGTGAATGAACGGTCTTCGTATACAGAAATCACAACTGGAATGATCAAACCTGCTTGATCAGCTGTACGAGCATTGAATTCTTTTGTGAATCCCATGATATTGATACCCGCTTGACCTAGTGCAGGACCTACTGGGGGAGCTGGAGTTGCTTTACCTGCAGGAATTTGCAATTTAACGATTTTTTCTACTTTCTTTGCCACGAGACATACCTCCTTAAGTCCGTGATGTGGTTAATTGGAGATGCATATTTCTCCTCCCACGTATTGTCAGTTGATCTTAAAACCAATTGACATATCATGTACATAACGAATGCACACTGATACAGTATAGCAAATTTTTCTCTTTTTTCAACAATTTTTTCTGATTATTTTCACCTTTATCCAAAAAAAAGCTAAATATCTGGTTAAAACGTGAAGAAATCTCTTTATAAATCGCTTATTTATGCTAAACTTACGCCTGTATGAACCTAATACATATTATATATAACAAATAAGTTCTTCTATTCTAATGAGGTGAAATAATGAAAGATCTAAAATACAGAAGTGTATTTGATATTATTGGTCCTGTCATGATTGGACCGAGCAGTTCGCATACTGCTGGAGCAGCAAGAATCGGAAAGATCGTCCGTAGTATTTTTGGTGATCAACCAGATTCTGTTGACATCTACCTATATGAGTCTTTTGCCAAAACCTATCGTGGACATGGTACTGATATTGCCTTAGTTGGAGGATTATTAGGCATGGAACCTGATGATTCTCGTTTAGCAGATTCGTTAAGGTTGGCTCATGAAGCAGGTATGGAAGTATTATTCGTACCTAAAAGTGAAAAAGCCGATCATCCTAATTCCGTCAAAATGTTGTTGAAAAAAGGCAGTCGAAAGCTTTCGGTTACAGGCATCTCAATTGGTGGGGGTAACATCCAGATTTCTGAATTGAACGGCTTCAAGATTTCATTAAGCATGGGAACACCTACCTTGATCATCGTCCACCAAGACGTTCCTGGCATGATTGCTAAAGTCACCAATATTCTTTCAGAAACCAACACCAATATCGGTACAATGACAGTTACTCGTGAGTCAAAAGGCGAAAATGCCATTATGATCATGGAAGTGGACGATCCTCAAGTAGAAGATACCGTAAAAAAACTAAAACAGTTACCAAATATTGACAGTGTCAATTATTTCGAGTAAAGGAGCAGACGAGGTATGTTTTTATCAATTGAAGAATTAGTCCAACAAGCACAAGACTACCCTAGCGTTGCCGAATTGATGATCGCAGTTGAGATGGAGATGAGCGGTCGTTCTCGTGAGCAGATCATCAAGATCATGGAAAAGAATCTACTCGTGATGGAACAATCTATCGCAGAAGGAAATGCCGGCGTAACTTCTGTCACAGGAATTACTGGCGGCGATGCCAAAAAGATGGACAACTATCTTTCTAACGCTGATTTTCTTAGTGGCGAAACAATCTTGACCGCGGTTCGTAATGCGATTGCTGTGAACGAAGTCAATGCCAAAATGGGATTGATCTGCGCAACGCCTACTGCGGGCAGCGCAGGAGTTGTCCCAGGTGTCTTGATGGCCGTACGTGATCGTTTGCAATTAACCCATGAACAACAACTCGACTTCTTATTTACAGCTGGCGCTTTTGGCTTGGTCATTGCAAACAACGCATCAATCAGCGGGGCTGAAGGTGGCTGTCAGGCAGAAGTTGGATCGGCGAGTGCGATGGCTTCGGCTGCCTTGGTTTGTGCGAAAAACGGCACAGCTCACCAAGCCGCCCAAGCGGTGGCAATCACGCTTAAAAATATGATGGGTTTGATCTGCGATCCTGTAGCTGGTCTCGTCGAAGTCCCTTGCGTTAAAAGAAATGCTTTAGGTTCGTCACAAGCATTCATCTCAGCTGATATGGCTTTAGCTGGCATCGAAAGCGTGATCCCACCTGATGAAGTAGTCGCTGCCATGTACCAAGTGGGCAGACAAATGCCTTCGATTTTCAAAGAAACAGCAGAAGGCGGACTTGCAGTGACACCTACCGCGAAACGACTAACTAAAGAAATCTTAGAAAAACAATCATAGTTACTTCTTATATCAAAAGCTGAATCAGACAATGCACAAAAATTCGTTATCGCCAAAGATATGCCGAATAACCATGGCAGCAAATTTGCTGCCATGGTTATTCGGTTTGTTTCTTACATCCTCTGCTTTGCTTCAAACACAAATTGCCCCATTTGTTCATAGAGATCCGCTTTGATTTGTTTAAAATCATGATGGACTAACTGATGATCACGTACGAGTTGTCTGCCATCCACCCATACATGGGCCACATTGGAAGCATTCGCTGAATAAACTAAGGCAGAATATGGATCAAAAATCGGAAACATATTCACAGACTGCGTCTCAACTACAATAAAATCTGCCTTGTTCCCTACAACAAGCTGACCAGTCTCTTTAAAATCTAACAATTCCGCCCCACCTCTAGTGGCTAAACGGACAATTTCCTTCGCTGGGAAAAGCGCACGATCTTTTTCAAAGGTTTTATGGAAATTGGCAAAGAGCTTCATTTGTGCAAAGAGGTCTAAAGTGTTGCCACTACTTGGACCGTCTGTACCTAACCCGACAGTTAACCCCGCAGACAGCATGGCTTTAACTGGTGCTATACCTTTCGCTGATTTTGTGTTCGCGCCGATACAGTGCGCAATTCCGACTTGCTCTCCTGCTGTAGCGACCAAGGCAATATCTGCTTCTGTCATATGGATACAATGGGCCATGATCAACGGTCTGTTCATAAAACCTAAGTCTTTTAATAACTCGAATGGCGTTTGTTGATACTGCTTCACTAATTCCTGCATTTCATAGTCCATTTCTGCCACATGCAAGGTGATCGGCACATCGAATCGTTCACTCAATTCAACTGTCCGCTTCAGCCCTTCATAGGTATTGGTATTCGGCGCATGAGGAGCCAACGCAGGCGTAATCAATGGATGATCTTTCCACTTTGGCAGGAATGTCTCACAATAAGTCAAGCCGCCAGAAGGCTCTACATTATCACACACAGGCATATCAATGATCGTTTCACCAAGAATCGCACGAATCTTAAACTGATCACATACTTGCGCGACTTGATCTTCAAAATAATACATGTCACAAAAAGCTGTCACACCACTAAGCAACATTTCACTAATTGCATATGCTGTACTTGCTGCCACTAGCTCTGGCGTCATGAACGCTTCTAATGGAAATAAGAACCGTCGTAACCGATCTGGCACATCGTCTCCTAAAGATCGAAAAGTAATCATCCCAGCATGGGTATGTGTATTCACAAAACCTGGCAACAAGATGCCGCCTGCTCCATCGATGACTTCCTCCGCAGAAGCTATCCCTTCCTGCCATTCTCCTATCTCAATGATACGATTTTCTTCAATCCGTACATACCCGTTTTTGTATTCAGTCAGTTGATCATCCATCGTTAGAACGTGGACATTTTTTATCAGTGTACTCATAACAAAACACCATCACTTGGAAAAACCAGCGGATAAAATTCCTGTGTTTTCGTATTCATCATTCCTTTATCTGTCATTTTGATTGCAGGTGAAACTGGTAGTGACAACGTAGAAAACGACATGATCTCATTCATGTTTTTATAGCCTAGATTTTGCATTTCTCTACGCACAGTTTTTAAGTCTTGGCCTAACTCTTCAATTGGCGCTTGTGAAACGATCCCGCCAATCGGTAGCGGGCAAGTTGCTGTTAATTTGCCCTCTTTAACTACCACATAGCCACCTTGTAATTTCAACAATTTTTGCTGAGCCAGCAGAATGTCTTGGCAGTTATTCCCCATCACCATCACGTTATGATGATCATGCGCCCAAGTCGTCGCAATACTTCCTGGTTTTGAAATGGGTTCTTCCATCAAAGCATACGCCACATTGCCATTCTTTCCATAACGTTCCATCACGAGCAATAAGGCGCAATCTGAATTTTCCCAATCGAGGTACCCATCTTTCACCGGAATTTTCTTCGTGATCCGTTCTGTAAATGTACCAACCTCATGTTTACGAATAACATTACAACGAACACTTGCCAAATCCGTTTTGACTGGCAACCTTAGATCGTCTAAAGAAAGCTTTTTACAATGGACCGTTTGACTGTATGAAGTAGGAAATTGTTCGATTTTTTCTGGATAAGTGATCGCCTTACCTTGCCTGTAGACTTCTTTGCCCGATTTAAAGACCGCAGAAATAGCGAATGTGGATAAATCATCTAACAAAATAAAATCAGCCATTCGTCCAGGTCCAATCAATCCACGATCATTCAAACCCATTCTACGTGCAGGCGTATAAGTCGTCATATAGATCGCTTGTTCGATCGGCACCCCCGCCTCTACTGCCTTTTTCAAATTTTCATTTAAGTGACCAGTGAGTAAATCGTCTGCCATCACATCATCAGTGATGAGACAAGCATAGTCATAATATTCATTTTCTGTGATCACCGCCATATTTTCCGGTGTGATCGACTTGTTTTGGAATTGGATGAACATGCCGTTCTCAATTTTTTCTGCTAAGGATTCCGGAAACTGATGCGTATGATCAGAAGAAATCCCGCTATACATAAATGCTGCCAATTCTTCTTCGTAAATTTTAGGACAATGTCCTTCTAACGGCATGGTCGGACGTTTTTCTTTACATAGGTCAATAATTTGGCGAATCAGCGAAGTTGGTTCATGGGCAATGCCGTGAAAATTCATGGCTTCGCCTAAACAAATCACTTTTGGATTGTCTAACAACTTTTCTGTTTCAGCTAACCCAATGATGCCACCGGTAGTTTCTAGTTCAGGTGTAGTGGAAGGAACGGACGATGGGATTGCATGGAAAATATCTAATTCCGTTTCTGCAGCCATAAATTCAGTCAACCCTTCAAGCCCAAAAACATTTGCCATCTCATGCGCATCCGCAATCACTGTAGTCACACCAAATGGTAAAACGGCCTTTGAAAAAATACTTGGCGTAGTCATTGAACTCTCAATGTGCATGTGGCTGTCAATCAAGCCAGGAATCATGTATTTCCCTCGGCCATCAATTTCTTGAAGGATCTCCAAGTGACTCAGATCCTTTGTTGTGATGTAATAAAATTTTTCACCGCTGACTGTGACATGTTTCTTCTCAAAACATTGTTTGGCTGTGTTATACACTTGTGCATCTCTAATCAGTAAGTCAATCTTCACATTTTTCCCTCACTTTTATTGTCCTTAGACAAGAATAGGGGGCTGTGCGCTTCCGACACAACCACCCCAATGTTTATTTTTTCAATGATTTCCCGTTATAGGAAAATGTTTATTGGTTGATCAAACGATTCCAACGATCGATCCAGTCAGTCATTTGACTATTCACGAAATCAAAGTCAATATTTTTTGCGCGATCAGCAACTGCCCCATACGTCATATTACCAGCTTCTTCTTCACTCAACTCCACTTTATCATTCGTCGGTGCTTCATTTAATGAAAGTGCCTTTGTTTTTTGTGATTCTTCGCTAATTCTATAGTTGATGAATGAGTAAGCCAATTCTTTATTCGCTGCTTCTTTTGGAATATTGATCGTGTTGTAGTTCGCATATGTGCCACTTTCTGGTACAACATACTCGATCGTATCAGAATCTCCTTTGACGATATCATAAGCAAAATCCATCACGATCGCTGCTTCGATTTCTCCTGCTTGGAACATGTTTGCTAAGTCAGAAGATCTTGCATAGGTCTTAACGATATTTGGTTTCAATTCTTCTAAGGCTTCAAATGCTGCCTCACCATTGTCATCTTCAATCGCTACACCCGCATGATCACTTGCAATATACATCATCAAAGGACCGGCAGTCGTAGTAATTTCCGGGATCGAGATTTTTCCTTCTAATGCTGAATCCCAAAGATCTGACCAGCTAGTAATTTCTTTTCCAACTTTTTCTCTGTCGTAAACGATACCTACACTGTTTACAGCAATCGGAACACCCGCACCACTATCAAAGACTTCCTTCGCTCCTTCAGTTAAGTCCGCTAAATTCGGGATTTTTGATTCATCTAGTTTTTCAAATAATTCTTGAGAAGCGCCATCCGCTGAGTTCGCTTGCGCTAACTCAATCACGTCGATTCCTCTAGGATTACTGATTAATTTGTTGAAGCGATCGCCACTGTTCCCTAGATCCATTGTGATCTTCGCATCGAATTCTTTTTCAAAAGGATCCATTACATCGCTTTTCACGATATCTTCACTTAAACCAAATGTTGATACAACTAGATCTTTTGACTCTTTCGCTTCGGATGAATTAGTTTCAGATCCTCCACCGCAAGCTGTCAATACAAACATACTCGCTAAAACTACTGAACTTACTAGAAAGCCTTTTTTCACTGATTTTTCCCCTTTTCTTTGCTTATTTATCTTCCAAAAGAACGATTTTATCTTTTGGGAAATACAGGTTGATTTGATCCCCTGCTTGGTAAATTTGTTTATCCGTACCGTTTACTAAGAACTTACCTAAAGCCGTTGTCACTTCATACTGGTAACTTTTCCCTAAAAATGTTCTGACTTTCACTTCACCTTTTACAACGTTATGTGTCGCATCAGAGGCAATCTCGATATCTTCGGGACGGATCGTCGCTACTAATCGTTCTGCTATCGGTTGCTCATAAGGTGTCTCAATGACATTCCCTGCTGCTTGATAGCGGATGCCTTCGATTGGTTCAACTGGAAAGAAATTTTCAAAACCGATAAAATGTGCAACAAAACGAGTTTTGGGATGCCGATAGATTGTTTCCGGTGTATCATATTGCTCGATAACGCCATTATTCATGACCGCGACTTTATCCGAGATCGAAAAGCATTCTTCTTGATCGTGGGTCACAAAAACTGTTGTGATACCAAGTTGTTGTTGAATACGTTTGATCTCGATCCGCATTTGGACACGTAGTTTAGCGTCTAAATTACTTAATGGTTCGTCTAAGAGTAGTAACTTAGGTTCAATAACCAATGCTCGAGCCAATGCCACTCGTTGACGTTGCCCACCTGATAGTTGTTTCGGGTAACGATCACCCAACTGTTCTAAGCCACAGATTGCTAACATATCTGCTACTTTCTTGGCGATATCCGCTTTATTTTCTTTACGCAATTTCAAACCGAAAGCAACATTCTCAGCAATCGTTAGATGAGGAAACAACGCATAGCTCTGAAATACCATACCAAAATTACGTTTATGCACAGGAACTTTCACTAATTCTTGATTTTCCAGAACAAAAGAGCCCTCATTCGGCGAAATCAATCCAGCAATCACACGTAGCGTCGTTGTTTTACCGCAACCACTGGGGCCTAATAAAGAAACTAGCTCTCCTTTTTCCATTGAAATAGACAAATCTTCTAATATATTTTGTTTTCCGTCATAACTCACACGGATATTGTTCAAATTTACAAAACTCACGGTTCTCCCCCTCATAGTTTCCAGTCATTCTCAAGTACGGTTCGATTTCTTCACTCAATAGTTAAGCGATTGAAGCCAATCCTAACGTTTTCTCAATAATAAACATCAAGAAAACGGTTAATACCATGATCATTACTGAAATCGCCGACACAGTCGGGTCATACGTATATTCAATGTAGCTCAACAATGAAGTGGGCAACATCGTTACTCCTGGTCCAGATAAAAACATTGAAACTGGTACATTATTGAATGAGTTGACAAAAGCCAGCATAAACGCCGCAAATATTCCAGAAGAAACATTTGGTAAGACGACTTGCATAAAAGCGCGGGTTTTGGTACAACCCAACGTCCAGGCAACTTCTTCAATCGAAAAATCTAATTGCTCCATGCTTGAACCTACGACGCGAATGATATACGGTAGGCTGATCAAAAAATGACCAATCAATAAAGCTTGGATCACCGGCAAGTTAAACTTGATCACAATGTATTGGAACAAGGAATAGCCGACAACGATACCCGGAATCATCGTTGGTGACAAAAAGAAATTTTTAAAAAGCTGTTTACTCTTCATGTGGTAACGAGAAAGTGCGTAAGAAGTCGGCACGCCTACTAATAAAGCTAACAGAGTAGCCCCTACGCCAATACTTAAACTCAATTTAAAGCTATTCATAAATGTTTCAGAACTTAGTGCTTTCTTGTACCATTCTAATGAGAATCCATCAATCGGAAATTGTATCGTCGATGATTGTCCAAAAGACGTTACAACAATAATCACTAATGGTAAAAACAAAAACGCAAAAACTAATACTGCGATGATCGTCATCCCTTTTTGCTTACGCATGATTCATTTCCCTCCGATCTAAACGTGCAGCAATCATATTCAATCCTTTATTCACCATCAGAGTCGTGATGATCATGATCAATGCAATGACACTTGCTGAAGTCCAATCACCTAAAGTCGATGCTTTCTGGTATAAGAAAGTCGCCATCATCATATTTTGGTTCCCACCTAAAAGTTGTGGTGTCGTATAAGCCGTCAATGTGCCTGTAAATACTAAAATACTGCCAACGATCACTCCAGGTATACAAAGCGGCATGACAATTTTATAGAACGTTTTAAACGGACTCGCACCTAACGTTTCGGCAGCTTCCAGTGTTTCTTTCTCAATATTTTCCATCACGCCAACAAGTGTCATGACCATGGTAGGTAAGAATAAATAGACAGACCCGATAATAATTGCAAACTCCGTATATAGTAAGGCGATGGGTTGTTCGATCAGTCCTATGCGAATCAAGAAATTATTGATTACTCCTGTCCTTCCTAAAATGTTGATCCAAGCAAAACTACGGATGACTGAATTGGTCAATAATGGAAACATCGTCATTGCCATCAATAAACTTTTCCACTTTTTACCCACACCTGCAATAAAATAAGCAGTTGGAATACCTAAAACGGCAGAAATCAACGTCACAATGACAGAAACGCGAATTGTTCGAAGAAAAATCTTCAAATTGAAATCATCTGTCAAAAAACTGGTGTAAGCACTTAGACTAGCACCTGTTTCAGTAAAAATAGTTGGCCATATAATATTGACCAATGGCAAAATCATAAAAAATAGTAATAAGATCGTTCCTGGCGCAATGATCAAATACGGAACATTCTTCCTCATTGTTCTCCCCCTCATTCGTGTTCTGTCTCATTATAAGAAAAAATACGAACATTTTCAAGAAAACTTTGTAATATATTCAGAAAAAAACATGAGTTATATGAAAAACATCGTAAAAAACCTGCGTTTATCCGTTTTATACAAAAAATACTCGTATTCATTTTATTTTTTTTAGTTATCTATGTTTATCCGCCAAACGATTATTAGTAATTAATGCGAGTTAATTATCAAAAGTGTCGAGGAATACATCTCATACGAAACAGAAAATCGGTTTTCTGGAAACCCAAAAAGAGCAATTACCGAACATTCACCCAAAAACGTTCGTTAATTACTCTTTTTATTCGACTCAACTATTCCATAAAAACTGACTAACTTCTCGATCCACTTCTTCATTTTCATGAAGCATACTATGTGAAGCACCTTCACCTTCTTCGACCTTTTCCATTACAGGGTTACCATGTTGTTTCAATAAGGCGTAAACTGCCAATGCACTATTCAGCGGAACAGTTCCATCACTTAGCTCTACTTCACTCAACTGCCCTGCAACTAATAAAAATTGTGTGTCGGTAGGGAGATTCCCTATCATTGTTTGATAATCTTGATACCTTGAAGACACCACTGTTGGCCCATTTTCGAGTAAATCAGCTAAATTCTGACCGCTATCATCCACAAAGTCATTGAACGGTGCGCCTAGTGCTACAAACTTTTCAACTTGCGGTAAAGTTGTTTCTTGGCCATACGTGACTAGATAACGGAGGCCGCTGACTCCACCCATCGAATGTCCGACAATGTTCACTTTGTTGATTTGATCAGTTGTCTGCAAATAAACCAGACATGCACGAATCCATTCTGCTTGATTCCACTCATTATTTTCATTGTCTTCGAAAAGCACTTGGATCATTGGATTGGTTGCTTCTTTTGATAACTCCCCTTGCGCTTGAACGTTCCCATTAGTATCTACAGTCAATGTCAATTCTTGTTGCCCTTTGCTTTCTCCTTCTAACCGATCGATCATTCCTTTGAATGAATTCACTGTTCCTTTATATCCGTGAACAAATAAGGTAGGCACACTCCCCTTTTCTACGGATTCTACTTGGCTTGTCCTCGTTGTTTCAGTAGAGGCAGTTTCTTTTTGGCTCTTGTTTTCTTGCGTTTGACAACCAGAGAGGATTAGCAGTACCAGCAACACCATGCCACTTAGCACCCGATTAAAATTCACTTCATTTTGTTTTATCACTTTTCTCACTCCTTTCATTCAAGACAAAAAAGAGCTGAGATGACTAGGCATCCCAACTCCTCCATTATTCTGATCACTGTTTAGTCGATTTTATCTACTTGATCAAAATCAAGCTCTGTACTTGTTTCACGACCGAACATGTCAATGTTTACTTTTAGTTTTTCTTTTTCTTCATCGACTTCTGTCACTTGACCTTCTAATCCAGCAAAAGCTCCTTCGATGATCTTAACAACTTCGCCAACTTCTACTTTCAGTTCGTTTTGACGTAAACTCATACCGATTGAACGTAAGATATGATTTACTTCTTCCGGTAATAAAGGTGCAGGCTTACTTCCTGCTCCGTGAGAACCAACAAAACCTGTAACGCCCGGTGTGTTACGGACAACATACCATGAAGCATCTGACATGATCATTTCTACTAAGACATATCCAGGGAATGTTTTATGAACGATTTCTTTTTCTTTCCCATTTTTCACTTCAGTTTCTGTTTCTTCAGGAACAACGACACGGAAAATAAAATCAGCCATTTTCATACTTTGCGCACGTGACTCGATATTTGCTTTTACTTTGTTTTCGTATCCAGAGTATGTATGCAATACATACCAATTTTTTTCAAAAGATTCCATTGAAGGCTCCTCATTTCATTTGTAAAATAAAAAAACCTCAGTTCCCCGAAGCTTTTCCTCTCTTTGATTATAGCACCGTTTGCTGGTTTTTACTAGTGACTTATTTTTAGTTCTCTAGTAATTTAAAAAGCGTTATTTATTCTTATTTTGGTGCAGAAATTATATTATCTACTGTTTTTTTGAAAAAAAATAATTCCTTAAAAAGCTTATTTTATAAAGATGAATCAATAAATTTTTTTATTTTTTGTTATTCAGCGAAAAGGCATAGGAAAATACATACCCATGTCAATATTATTTATTCCTACAATGTACAATTATAGTCATAAGGCATCTTATTGAGCTTTAAAGAACTTTACGAGAGGAGGTATCCCCATGGAAACAATTAGACAACTCATTGCAACGGTTTTTGATTGGTTAGATTCTCTCGCCTTGATTCTCTCCTGTCTCACTGTTTTCTTTTTAAGTTTAAAAGTCTCATCTTTAGAAAAAGAAGTAAAAATACTAAAGGATACTTTTGAAAACCATTCAAAATAAGAGTCATGTTGTATGAATCAATACATATCTACATTTTCAGATAGTCCGATCAGTTCAAACTCTCCCTAAATAAGCAAACAAGAAATCTCTTTTAGCCTCATATATTAAAAATATGTTCAATCTCGTATTGTGTTTCAAATCTATGTAAATCAGCTAAAAATTCATTCTTCAACTTGCTCGCTCCAATCAATTCTAATCCCATAATAAAATCCTTTATTTTATTACTGACAGCCTCTCCTTCGATGTGCGCAAGTACAAGTTGATAAAACCGATGATATATTTCAGTTTCTCGCTGAAAAATAATTCTACGTCGAGTCTCACATAGTTTTTCCAAATAATACTTAGCTAATTTTAGCTCTTCTCTTTCAATCATCAGTAAAAACACATTATTATAAATACCTGATAATATGGAATGGAAGCTCTCCAACTCTCCTTTTTTCATCACATTCTTTTCTACTTCTTTCAATCGCTGTTTGATGTAACTTGTTTCAAATAAATAGATGAGAGTAGCAAAAGTCGTCATTTCAAATCTTCCCCACTCATCGATTTTCTCTAAATAATCAGATAATCTTTTCAGATAGTTAGTATCTTTTTTATTTAATTTTTTTACACCACCGATTCCCTCATACCACTTATAAGTTTTGACAGCAAGATAATTTCTTATGACGACTAAATCATCTGAGTATTCTACTTCTTGGGCTAGTTTTTTTAATTGATAATTGATTGCACCACTATTTTTTTTCTAGATTCCGGAATATTTTCTTCAAACTCAAATTTTTTTGAGATACTTTATCTCCATCAAGATAAAACATGAATTCATCGATCGTCATATTCAAGCGTTCTAATAATTCTAAAAAGACTAATAATGGTAAATGATTTTTCCCATTCTCATATTTAGCTAACGTTTCCCGCGAAACAATTCCATCGGCTAGCTTTTTTTGAGAGATGCCTCTGTCAACACGCATTTTTTTAATAATTCATGAACTTCCATATGTTCCTCCTTACTTATCAACTAGCAAAGCAAAAGAATGATCAATAATTCACAAAAAACTTGTTGAAATTTCACGGTTACTATCAAAAAAAATAGAGCTTCCAATTGATTGATAATCATGGATAGCTCGCCTTTTATTTAGATAAACTTATTGAATTATTGCAAGATCCATGCAAACAGACTTTGGATCGCTGTATCCATCACGAAAAACATTAGTCCGAAGATGATCGACGTTTCGATAACGACTAGTGTATCTTTACGTAATTGTTTTTTACTTGACCAAGTCACTTGTTTCATTTCATCTTTTACACTTTTAAGAAATTTCATCGTAAGCCTCCTCCTTGTTATTTTGTCTCTTTATGTAATGTGTATTGATTACAATATTTACAAAATTTGTTGATTTCCAAACGCTCGCCGCTTTTTCCTTCACTAATCGACTTAGTATAGTTTCGAGAACCACAAACGGAACATGCTAATGCCGCTTTTTTCTTTGCCATCCGTTTCCCCTCCTCACTGAAAACCAAATTTATACCATACTACATTATCATGTAAATTATTTTATGTCAATTAGTGATCATACGCTCTACTGTTTTTATTTTAGTTATGATATGATTACTTAAAGGATTTTAAAAATGAACAATCTGGAGGTATGACTATGCTATTAAAAACTCTTGTTTACAAGAAAAAAGATTTGACTACCGTCTCTGAGACAAGCAACTTGGAAGAAGCACTAGAAATTTTAGAAACATCCGGTTACCGTTGTGTACCGATTCTTGATACTTCCGGAAATATTTTCCGTGGGAATATTTATAAAATGCACATCTATCGTCACAAAGCAAATGGCGGCGATATGACTTTACCAGTCACTCATCTATTGAAAAACGCAACAAAATTCATTTATTTAGATACTTCTTTCTTTAAAGTATTCTTTACGATCAAAGAGCTTCCATACATTGCTGTACTTGATAGCCAAAACCATTTCTATGGGATTTTGACACACAGTACCTTACTTGGTATGTTGTCTCAGTCTTGGAGCGTAGAACAAGGAAGCTACGTCTTGACGATTGCTTCGACAGGTAAACAAGGTGACTTAGCGGCGATTTCAAAAATCATCGCAAAATATAGTAGCATTGCTAGTTGTATCACTTTGGATATCGAAAAAGATGAATACATCCGTCGTACCTTGATCACTCTACCAGCTCATACAGAAAAAAGTGTCTGTGATTCGATCGTCAATCACTTAGAAAAGAAAAATTACAAAGTGATCGAAATTGAAAATTTACAAGATACTGATAAATAAAAACCTGTTTAGTGGTTGATATTTACTAACTATTTTTCGAAAAATCATATTTCAAAAAAGCCAGAAATCCCAAAATCATTTACGACTTTTGGAATTCCTGGCTTTTTTACTCGATTAAAAACAATCATACACGATCGTTGAATTTCACTGCTTGGTCTAGATAATACATCAATGGCGCAGAAACAGCCATCACGATAAATTCACTTAACGCAAGTGTACCATACGTTGTCCAAAACGCTTGACCGCCAGTTGGTACTAACATATAAGCAATCATAAACATACTGATTGTAAAGAACACTGTATTTAATGCTAAGCGCACTTTGACATTTTTCACTTTATTTTGGATAAGTGCCGTTAGTCCTAATGCAAGTAGTGTTTGACCACCACCGAAAATCACATCCATGACACCAAAACCATAAATGGCATTATAAACAATCACGCCACCTAAGACACCCCATAATAATTTTCGATTGAATACAACTAAATGATTCAAACTTTCTGAAATACGAAATTGGATTGGCCCCGAAGACACAGGTGCTACCAAAATCGTTAACGCTAGATATAAGGCCATGATCAACCCATTAATAACGACTACCATCAGTCGTTGCCTACTCTTTGTTCTCTCCATATTCTATTCCTCATTTCTCCTAGTTTTGTTAATGCGGGATGGTTGATGAACCGCAAGGCGTATTATAACATAACAATTCTAGATTACAACCTTCCTTCCACCCCACCATTTCAGCATTTTTACCTTACCCTGAAAAGATTGTTATAAAAAATAAAAGAAATAAAAACAAGCAAGACACCTCGAGTAGTTAGCGCAAGACCTTATTGAACAGCCTCATTGAGAGATTGAGGCTTGATAGATAAAGGAATCGCACTCTTCTTATCAAAAAAATGAGTGTCGCTGTTGACTAATACTCTCCAGACAATTCTTTGTTTCTATCTTTTACCTACGTTTTTTCGTTTGTTCTTTATTGTATTTTCTAACTTAACTTCTTTTTCATTTCCCCAAACCTCTGCTATAATAACCAAGATTGTAATTCTTTTGACAATAATGACGAGATGCTTTGTTGAACCTTCAGTGGTTGACTCTATTATTCAACCACTGCTTACTCAGGGTGAGACGATTTAGTAAAGCATCGTTGATCTATTTACATGACTAAAACCACAAGTATTCACAGCTGTTGATTAAATCTGACACTGCTTGCTCTCCTTTTGACTATGTCACCTTGCTATCGTATGTTAATGAGAACTCATGAAGGAGCCCGACAAGACTTGTTTTCTCAACTCAGGTACACGATACTTTGGTGCATTCCAGGAGGAAAAAATGAATTTTCATTATCACCTATTAATCAACCAAGCTGCTGGTAGCGGAAACGGAAAGAAAACAGCGGATAAGATTTTACCAATTTTGGATCAAAAGAAACTTTCCTATACGGTTCACTATAGTGAATATAAAGGGCACGATGCCCTTATAGCGGAACATTTAGCCGAAGATACCCTCATTGAATGGGAAGAGGATATCGATGCTGATACTATCGGATGGTACCCACTTCTCATCGTCATTGGAGGAGATGGTACGCTTCATCAAGTCCTGAATACGTTTCATCATTTATGTGTATCTTTTCCTGTCGGCTTCATACCAGCCGGCTCAGGCAATGACTTTGCTCGTGGAATTGGGTTAAGTAGAGATCCAGAAAAAGCTTTAGAAACGATTTTAGCAACCAAAGAACCACAAAAAATAAATGTGTTGCATTATGAAGAAAAAGTAAACGATCGCGAAGGGCTGGCACTCAATAATTTTGGGATTGGTTTAGATGCAGCAATCGTTCATACTACGAATCATTCCAATGCAAAAAAACGATTGAATAAGTATAATTTAGGCTCGCTTTCTTATATTTTTTCTTTACTATATGTTCTTTTCTCACAAAAAGGCTTTCCGATTCTTGTAGATATTGGTGGGAAACGTGTGAATTTTAAAAAAGCCTTTCTATGTACGGCAACTAATCATCCTTATTTTGGTGGAGGAGTATCGATTGTTCCTACTGCAGATGTGACCAAGCCAACTATCGACTTCGTGGTTGTTGAACGAGTAAATCTATTTAAAATCGCTTGGTTGCTTCTTTTATTATTACAGAAGAAACAAATGCACTCGAAGTATTTCCATCACTATACAACAAGCAAACTTCGAATTGTTTCTACTATTCCCCAATATGGTCAAGAAGATGGGGAAGATTTAGAAAAACAATCGTTTGATTTACAACTAACAAATAAAACACAGTTATTGTGGTGTGAAAAAATAGTAATGAGGGAGGAACAGTCAGCCTCTTGATCTGTGGAAGTTCTTCAGATGGAGCATCTACCTTTCCAATGAAAAGACACCCGAAACGTTAGCGTTTCGGGTGTCTTTTCTGGGCTGATACTTCACACTTCCAACTGATGTTGCCTGTTTATGGTCGGATGTTCTCCATACCGATCATTGGATCAATCCATTGCTGTTCCACAGCTTCGGTTGTGAGAATGTAATTATCAGGTAATTTTGGCGTTTCAGCTTCTTTCACTTCATTTTTTTCTTCTTCGATGGCAAAAAGCGAAACTTCCTGCGCTTGGTCAGTTGCCTCTTTACGGTCCTCTATTTGTTTTGTTGGCTCAGACACTTGTTCAATGGCTGCCGAATACGTTCCTTCTTCAAATGGATCATCACCTGTCAAGGAATCTTCATAAGCGGCTAATTTCGTACGCAGATTAAGAGTCATTTCGTTATCTTCGATCCGCTTCTTCAGTGTCGTCAATCGAACAGCGGATTCGTTTTTTGCACATGTCAAATATGCTTGCTCTTCCCCTAACAAAATCAATAATTCCTTACTACGAGTAACCGCTGTATACAACAGATTCCTTTGGAGCATTCGTTGGTATTGATGAACCATCGGCAAAATCACCATCTTAAACTCGCTACCTTGGGATTTATGGATCGAGCAACAATAAGACAGGGTGATCTTATTCCATTCATTTCGTTTGTAACTCACTTCATTGGCATCAAATTGGATGACGAGTTCGTCCACCTTATCTTCCGAATCTTTTGCTAAAACAATTCCCGTGATTACCCCCATGTCACCATTGAACACATTTAATTCTGGCGTATTGACCAAATGGAGTACTTTATCCCCGATTCGATAAACTGTATCATTCCAGTGAACTTCTTTCCGATTCCCACCGCCTGGATTGAAAATATTTTGCATCATTTTATTCAAGGCATCGATACCAGCTGCACCGCGATACATCGGTGCCAACACCTGAATATCTTGTGCAGTAAATCCTTTGTTTTTCGCCTTTTCCACGATTTTAGAAATCAATGGTTCGATTTGATACGCATCACTTGCAAAGAAAGAGCGATCCTTTTGATTTTTCGTAAAATCTGCTGGCAATCTTCCTTCTTTGATCTCATGAGCCAAAGGAATGATACTTGAGCCATCGCCTTGACGATAGATCTGATTCAATTCGATTTTAGGGATTTGATCGATTTCTAATAGATCATGCAAGACTTGCCCAGGACCTACTGATGGTAGCTGATCCTTGTCCCCTACTAAGATCACTTGCATATTCGTAGGGATCGCCTTGAACAGTGTATTGGCCAACCATGTATCAACCATCGACATTTCATCGACGATCAATAAGCCACCGTCTAATTCCTTCGTGCTGATTGAAGGGGTTTTTTCACGACCATTCAAACCTAAAAGCCGGTGGATCGTACTAGCTGGCAAGCCAGTCGTTTCATTCATCCGTTTAGCAGCCCGTCCTGTGGGTGCAGCTAAGAGGATCGGAAAAATCTCTTGTGTATATTTCGTCGGATCAAGATCTAAGCCGTTTAACTCTGCAAACAGATGAACGATGCCATTGATCACTGTAGTTTTTCCAGTTCCTGGACCACCAGTCAAGATAAATAGTGGTGAGCGAATCGCTTCAGAAATCGCTTCTTCTTGTGAATCCCCATACTGGATACCAAACATTTTCTCAATTCGTCGAATATTCTTTTTAATTTCTTTTGGTTCGTACTTGATTTCCTTTTTTCGACTCAACAAGCGTTGGATCGAATTGCCAATCCCCCATTCAGAAAAATACAAACTATTTTCATATAGATTCGTTTCTTCTTGTTGGATCTTTCCCTCTTCCACTAACTGAATAATGACAGTCGCTACTTGATCCGGTTCGATTTCGATTGGACGACTTGATTCCAAGATTTTGATCGTCTGCTGCAATAAAGATTCAGCAGGCACATAGGTATCACCGGTTTGGATCGCCTGTTGGAAAATCTGGTGCAAGATCGCTGCTCTGATGCGTCGTGGCGAGTCAGCAGCAATGCCGATTTGTTCAGCTAAGTTATCTGCACGTTTAAAGCCGATTCCTTCAATCTCTTCGACTAATTGGTAAGGATTTTCTTGAATGATATCCAACGCTTCATTTTTGTAAGCTTGATAGATACTAAAGGCTAATTGACTCCCAAATCCGTAACGGTTCAACCCCATGATCACTTGATCCATTCCATGATTCAAACGGATCGTTTCAGCAATCATTTCTCTTTTTGGCTTCGTTAAACCTGAAATCTGTTGCAATTGCGCAGGATCTTCGATGATTTTTTCAATCGCATCTTCACCAAGCAGTTCCACGATTTTCTCTGCGGTTTTTTTTCCGATACCGGGAAACTTGTCACTTGATAGGTAGTTGACGATCCCGTTGGCTGTCGTCGGCTTTTCCTGTTCGTAACGCTCTACCTTCAACTGTCTGCCATATTTAGGATGATCAACTAGCTCACCATAAAAACGATACACTTCGTTCTCTTGGATATCGCCAAAACTACCAGTTGCGACAATTTCTTTTTCCCGATAATCAACACTTGTTTCACTGACTTGGATGAGCAATACTTTATAAAAATTACTAGGATTTTGAAAAAAGATAGCGGCAACTGTGCCGACAAAATAAGGCATTTCTTCTGGCTCCATCGAGGCCGCCTCCTTTATTTATAGTAAAGGCTCTGGCTGTCCATTACCTAAAAAATCCACCTGATTCCATACTTTAAGGTCATATGGTAACAGATTGTTTGGTTCTCCTGTTTCTAAAATCGTCAAGCTACTATTGAATAAACCGCCCATTTCTCGTAACTGACCTAATTCTTTACCAGTCATCCACTGGATCGCAGCAGTTAAAGAGGCACCATGCCCTACAAATAGAATAGGCCCTTGATGTTGACAGACTGCATCCGCAACAACGGCTTCGATCCGCGTGATTGCTTCGGTGATCGGCTCTCCTTCAAAAGGTGTTGGATCATATTTATCTAAATGATTTCGTAAATTAGGTAAGTTCTCTGGAAATTTTTTGTACATCTCTTCGATCGACTGTCCTTCCAGTTTTCCTAAACCTAATTCTCTTAATTTATCTGTATAAATGATTTCTGTCGGATGGTCCAATTCTTGATTGATCCCTTTTGCTGTATCTCTTGCACGTTTTGCCGTACTGCAATAAATAGCTTCAAAAGGAACAGACTTGACCATTTGGCCGAATGTCTTGATCTCCTCATAGCTTTGAGGTAACAACGGTGAGTCTCCTTGGCTTCCTTGAAAGCGTCTTTCAAGATTCCATTCCGTTTTACCATGTCTTGTAAAGTATAGTTCCATAGATGTTAGACTCCTCACTCCGTACTTGTATATATATACTATCATATAGGATTTTCCTGTTGGACCGTGTAGAAAAGCTTGTTTCTAAAAAATAGAGGCTTTCGCCAATTGAATATCGCTAAAAATCGACTGTAAAAAAACTGTGCTATCGTTTATGTAGTCTTGTTTTCGATCAGCGATGTTCACGAAATATACTTCATCCACACCCTCGATCAAGGAAATGCAAAAGGAAGCTCCTACTCTATCAAAACGAAGGTTGAGCAGCAAGAGAAACTATTTTCTCAACTTCGTCTTCTTAATAGGAGCGAAACCTCTCTTTACAACCTTTAGTCTAGCTTATCATTTTCGTAATGATGTGTTAACTCTAAATTTGGGAAACCTTGTTGACGCAATGCCTCATACACGATCATTGCCGCTGTATTCGATAGATTCAATGAACGGACGTGTGTATCATTCATAGGGATACGTAAGCATTTTTCTTCATGCTCGCGCATAAAGGGTTCCGGTAATCCAGTTGTTTCTTTCCCAAACAAAAAGAAATGCTCTTCGCCATCTGCAAAGTTTTCATCACTGTATACTTTATTCGCAAATTTGGAGATCAAATGTAACTTTCTATCACCTAAGTAAGCCATAAATGCTGGTAGATCTGCATGATACGTGATATCCACATCATGCCAATAATCAAGCCCCGCTCGTTTCAGCTGTTTATCATCTGTTGAAAATCCTAGTGGTTCGATCAAGTGTAACGGTGTGTTGGTCGCTGCACATGTTCGTGCAATGTTTCCTGTGTTTGCAGGAATCAAAGGTTCAAATAAAACGATGTGGTTCATACTATTCATCCTCTCATGTATATGTGAAATCCATTTTAGACTAAATCTTGATTTTTGCATAAAAAAAAACGTATCAACTCGGTGTCAGTCACTGCGAGTCGTTACGTTAGTGAAGCTCTTTTCACTATCTTTTATCAGAACAGGAACCTGATAAAAACCAATGAAAAAACAACTTGTTGCTACTATATCACCATTAAACGCTTTTTGCAACCTTAACTCTATAATATTCTTATTGGAATCGTTTTCTCTTATTTCCTTTTAACAATTCTACGTCAATTGTAATTTTTCTAAGGGGTTCTTCCATCAGAGCCTCTTTTATTTCTTTTGCTACTTGCCATTCCAGTGGCGACATTGCCAAGAGATCACGGCGATTTTCTTCAGGAATCGTAAATTCATACGTCACACGTTGACGTTCCACTGACGCCATTGATTCCATGAATTTGTCAACAACACGTTCGTTAGAATAATGGTGTTTTTCTGGCTGATCTGGATAAAAAGCTTGGCGTAATTCTTTTAAATAGCCTGATTGTGGAACGACTTTTAATACCATGCCGTCATCTGCAAGTACTCGCTGAAACTCTTGATAGTGAGAAGGCGAGAAAATATTCAATATCGTCGAAAATTGTTGATCCGCAAAAGGCAAATTCGTTAAATCCGCGACACACCAAAATGCTTGCATCGGCTGTTCAGTGGCTGCATAGACACCTTCTTTCGCGATATCAAAGCCAATTGCTTGTTTTAATGGTTGTAATTGATCGATGGCCGCCAAAAAGCTCCCTTCTCCACAACCGACATCTAGAACAGTCGCATCACTTGGTAGATGCTTAGCTAACTGTTCGATCAATGGTTGATACATACCTGATTGGATCATTCGTCTTCTTGGAGCAAACATACCTTGATCATATTCGGTTTTGATTGCGTGAGATAAAAAATACAACGTTCCCTTTTTAGATAAATCAAAACGATGATTCTTTTGGCAAATAAGCCCATTCGTGGTCGATAAAAAGGATGCTTGACATAACGGACAGCGGAACATTTGGGCATTCTCTGATAAAAATAGTCGACTCTGGTCTATTTTCTTTAACATAGTGATTATTCATTCCTTTAAAATACGTAGTGAGATAGTCATATAAAGATAAAAAACTTTCTTTAAAAACATTCGTTATCCGATGTTGCCTATCATGCTATCCCCTTCATCTTACCGTTTGAAGAGCGCTTTAGCAACTGTAAAAACTATGGTATAATTTCAACAAAAGTAGACATAATAAAGGAGCAAGAATATGATCAAAGAATTTTGTGCGGAGAATTATACATCGATCCCGTTAGCCATCGCAAATGGAGCCAATCGGATCGAATTATGTGACAACCTAGCAGTAGGTGGCACTACACCAAGTACTGGTGTCATTGAAGAAGTATTGAGCTACGCTAATGAAAAAAGTGTACCTGTCATGACGATCATCCGACCACGTGGTGGCGATTTTGTTTATAATGATATCGAATTGAAAATCATGCACACTGACTTGATTGAAGCCAAAAAACTAGGAACTGATGGTGTAGTGATCGGTTGCTTGACTCCTTCTGGTTGGTTAGATGAAGAAGCACTGGAAGTCTTGATCGACTCCGCAGAAGGCCTACAGATCACCTTCCACATGGCGTTTGATGCGATTCCTCAAGAACGTCAATACGAAGCCATCGATTGGTTGGTTGAACATGGCGTTCATCGTATCTTGACACATGGCGGTGTTGCCGGTACAAACATCGAAGATAATTTTGCACACTTAAAACAGTTGATCGCTCATGCAGACGGTCGAATCATCATTTTACCTGGTGGTGGTATCACTTCAGAAAATGCACAAGTAGTTGCTGATGCTTTAGGAGTCCACGAAGTCCACGGCACCAAAATCGTTCCTTTATCTGAATAAACAAAAATAAGAGGTCGGGACAGAAGTGTTCAGCCTCGAGAAATAAGGCGCCATCCACGAAAATTGTTCTTCAAATTTTTGTGGATGGCGCCTTATTTCCGAAGAGGTTACTTCTGTTCCCGCCGTTTATTCGGTTTTAGGTGGTACAGAGGACTAATGTCCCAGACACTATTTTAGCTCTATTATCTTACATAAAATACCCCATAAACAACGAAGCGATATTGAAATAGATCAATACACTGGTCAAGTCACTCAAGGTCGTAATAAATGGCCCGCTGGCAACGGCAGGGTCAAAGCCTAAACGATCCATCAACATCGGGATCAAACTTCCCGCAAGATTTGCCACTGTGATCGCAAATAGCATCGCAATACCAATAACAAAGCCTAGAATAAAGTTCTGCTTCCAAAATCCTACGATCAAGAAGATCGTTAGGCCAGTCACAGCGCCGGTCACTAAACCCGTCAATACTTCCGCCACGATCAACCGAACAAAGCCCTGATCTTTTTCATCTGAAATCGCTAGGCGACGTACAGCGACCGCTAACGATTGTGTACCGGCGTTTCCAGCCGTCCCTGTGATCAAAGAAATAAAGACAGCTAAAATACTTGCTTCACTGACCAATTCTTCATAATGACTGATCAAAGAGGCAGTTGACATACCTAAAAATAATAAAGTGATCAACCAAGGTAAGCGGCGAGAAGCTGATTTTACTGGATTCTCATTGATTTCTTCGACGTTGACCCCCGCCAATCCAGAATAGTCACTCGCGGCTTCATCATCGATAACGTCAATGATATCATCGACAGTCACGATCCCTAATAAATGATCATCATAATCCGTGACAGGCAACGCAAGAAAGTCGTAGTCACGGAAAGTTTGTGCCACATCTTCTTGGTCATCGCCTACGTGAACAGATAATACTCGTTCACTCATCAAATCAGAGATCATCGCATCATCATCATTGACGATCAAATCACGCAACGAGATAACCCCAACAAGTTGATTGTCCTGATTGACTACATAAATGTAATAGATCGTTTCTGCCACATCTGCTTCATTTTTCAAGACATACATCGCCGAACGAACGGTTTGGTTCGCAACGATCGAAATAAATTCGGTCGTCATGATCGCCCCAGCCGTTTCATCTTCATAATGCAAGAGGTCTTTGATCTCGCTCGCATCTTCTGCTGCCATCAAGCTAAGATATTTCGCCACTTGTTTCTTATCTAATGTATTCAACAAATCGACCGCGTTATCGGTATACATCTCTGAGAGCATTTCCGCAGCATAACTAGGACGCATTTCTGCTAAATATTCCTTCATATATTCGTTATCTTCTTCAATGACATCGAACATATCCGCCAATTCCTTTGGCGAAAGATAGGTATAAATCTGTTGACGATCTGCTTCCTTAAGGGATTGATAGAATTGCCCCTGTTCGTAGATATGCATCTCCAAGAAGTTATTTCTAAAATCTTGAATATTGTTTTCTCTTAGATCTTGAGCTAACTGGGCAAATCTTTCCTCTAATTCTTGATTTTCGTCCAAACCAATCTCACCTCACCTTAATCTTCAAATCGTTTCACTATTGTTGCCATATCTTTTGCTAAAGGCTGTTTGAATGCTAATAATTTTTCTGTAAACGGATGATAGAACTGTAAGTCATAACAATGCAACGCCTGTCTAGCTATGTCTTGATCCATCCTTCCCCCATACATGTCATCGCCTAAAAGAGGACACCCGATCGCAGAAAAATGCACTCTGATCTGATGCGTGCGCCCCGTATGCAATTGGATATCAACGAGTGCAATCTCTGCTGATCTGTTTTCTAACCAGTATTCCGTTTGCGCACTTTTCCCCGTAGAAGAAACTTTACGTTTTAATAATGATGTCATATCACGAGCAATTGGTAAATCGATCTGCCCATGCGCTTTCAACGTAGCCACATCGCCACTGACCAAGGCTTGATATTTTTTGACGAACTTCTTTTCGCGAAGCTGTACGTCCAATTTTGCATGCGCAAAACCATGCTTTGCAAAAAGCATCAATCCTGAAGTATCTCGATCTAGTCTAGTCACTACGTGGATCACCTGATTTTCATAGCCTTGTTGTTTATAATAAGCTTTCACTCGATTCGCCATCGTACCGGTAGGATGGTATTGTGCCGGTATCGAGGATACTCCAGCTGGTTTATTGACGACTAAGAGGTGTTCATCTTCATAAACGATCTCGATCGGTGTTTCGTCTAAAAGAACCGTTTCATGCTCGCCTTCTGCTGGAATCACAATGGTTACCTTATCATTTTGAGCCAAAGAAAACAAGACGTTCTCAACCTGATCATTGACCATGATCGTGCCGCCTTGAAACTTGATTTTCGCTAGTAGCCCTTTGGAGATCCCTTTTTCTTTTAAAAAATATTTTACTTGTTGCGCTTGCTCTTTTTCATAGATCCATGTAAACTCCATTGCTAAACCTCACCAATAAAGGCATCTTTCACACGGTGCCAAAAATGCATATGTCGATAAGAAGCAAAGTGGATTCTTTCTTCTGCAATCCGATAATAAATGGCTCGTATATTATTTTTTGAAACGTCCAATTGATCAATCGTCACCAAATAATCTGCGGTATTCTCTAAACGAATTTCCACCCATTCATCTTGAGCAATGACCATCGGCGCACCTAGCGTACGAAAAACGCGGTTATTCAATGAAGCAATCTCTGCTAATTGAAATGCATTGATACTTGGATGGATCACAGCCCCACCAACACTCTTATTATAAGCAGTCGATCCGGTAGGCGTAGATAATGCCAAACCATCACCACGGAAGCTTTCAAATAGTTCGTTTTTGATATACACATCTGCTACCATCGTTCGGTTAGAACGCTTGATTGTCGACTCGTTCAAAGCAAAAAAATGTTGATCAGGCTTATCATCTAAATAGCTGATTCGAACGTCCAGCAACGGGTAGCTGACACTTTGCTCACGATTAGTTTTCAGGCTATCGACTAGTTCTTCTAATTCATAGTCCCGCCAGTCCGTATAAAAGCCTAGATGCCCTGTATGGACGCCTAAAAAACGCACATCGTTCAAAGCATGGCTAAATTGATGGAACGCTGCTAATAGCGTCCCATCCCCACCAACTGAAATCACTAACTCTGGCTGTTGATCGTCGATTTTGATATTTGCTTGAGCCAAAAGATTTTTCAATCGTTCGGTGACTGCTAATGTTTTGGGCTCCTTGTTATGAACGATCGCTACCTTCATCTTTTGCCTCCTCATGTTTATTCTCTTGATTGATCAATGAGCGATAATAGGCATCTTCAGATTTGCCTCTGCCATGTGAGAATAACCGTTGTGCTTCTTGGATTTCTTCACGAATATTCGACATTTCTTCGTCGAGTTGATACGCGGCTTCCGCTGCACGTTGTAATCGTTCACTCATTTCTTCCGGAAATACACCTTGATATTTATAATTCAACGAATGTTCGATTGTTGCCCAAAAGTTCATCGCTAACGTTCGAATTTGAATTTCTGCTAAAATTTTCTTTTCACCACTGATCAATTGGACTGGATATTCGATCACTAAATGATACGAGCGATACCCACTCGCTTTTTTATTGGTGATATAATCTCGCTCTTGTAATACTTTCATGTCTTTTCGGTTACGGATGATCTCAACCACCTGATGGATATCTTCTACAAATTGACACATGATTCTTAGCCCAGCAATGTCTGACATTTCTTCCTCTAAACGCGCCATTGGGATATGACGCAATTGAGACTTGGTAACGATGCTTTCTACCGGTTTGACCCGCCCCGTCACAAACTCGATTGGGACATGGCGATTTTGTTCTCTAAATTGTTTACGTATTCCTCTTAGTTTTACTTTTAATTCTGATACTGTTTGTTCGTAAGGTGCTAAAAACTCTTCCCAGTCTCGTTCCATAATCTATACCTCTACTTTGTTAACATTCATAGATATTCTAACATATAAACATAGTTTTTTTGCACCTTCTGTCTTTGAAGTTGACCAAAAACAAAAAATTAGGCAAAATAAAAGAAAAGGGGCGAAGCCAATGACTGAAATGTTAGAGATCGAATTTAAAACATTGCTAGCTAAGGAAGATTACACGCGTTTGCTTTCGCACTATCAACTTACAACGGAATCCTTCCATATCCAAACCAATATTTATTATGACACGCCTGATTTCCAATTAAAACAGCGTGGTTGTGGCTTACGTATCCGCTTATTAGATACCTATGCGGAGTACACGTTAAAAACGCCAGCTGCAGAAGGAAAATTGGAAACAACAGACACCTATACGCTCCAAGAAGCCACTAAAATGATCGAGGATCAGACACTGCCACGAACGGGCGCTGTTTTAGAAAAACTTCATGAGCTATCGATCGACTCCAATCAATTGTTCGAAATCGGAGAACTGACGACTAAGCGTGTTGAATTTCCTATTGATGAAGGCTTGTTAGCCATTGACGAAAGTTGGGGGGAACAACTTCACGACTATGAATTAGAATTAGAAGTCACTGATGCTGCCAGTGGAAAAGTAGCATTTGAGCGCTTCCTTCAACGTCAAGGAATTCCTTATCATCCTTCAAAAAATAAAATCCAACGAATGTTTGAGGCCAAAAATTAGAACTCTATCATTTTCATAAGGCTCATGAGTTCATTTTTTCGGGATTTTCTGGTAAGTTATACGTTGTGAATATTATTCATGATTTGCATAGAATCTAATTTGGGGGAGATTCGTATGATCGAAATCTATTTTTTTGTTAATCCATTGGGGAAAAACTGCTTTCATTTAGAGCAACAGCTCGTTCAATTTATTGATGAGGAATATGGAAAGAAGCCGAAAGACAAAGTACAATTTCGTTTTCTACCACTAGTTAACTTGCAGACAATCGGGGATGTCATGCAGACTAACGGGATTTCTCAAACTAATCTTGAAGAGCGCAACAAACTATTTTCCATTACTTATTCAGCCGCATTAGATTGCAAAGCTGCGCATTTTCAAGGAAAGAAAAAAGGAAGACAATTTCTTAGCCGTTTACAAGAAGCAGTCAGTTGTAAAAAAATTCCATATTCTCAACAGCTTTCTGAATCGATTTTTTCAGAAATTGGAGATCTAAACATGTTCAAAGAAGATCGCCAATCTGAATTTGTCAAAGAAGCATTTTTCTCAGACCAAAAAATGGCCCGTGAAATGGGAATAAAGAAACATCCATCTGCTGTTGTTTATAATTATAATCGTGAACAAAATTTTGGAGTATTAGTTGAAGGCATGAACAGTGTTCGCCAAATCATGGCGATCTGTCAAGGAAAAGAAGACAGCTATCAGCTGTTTGAAAGCCATCCATTGCAAGCAACGAATCCACAACTTCATTCCGGAAATAGCCATTTATCTTTGCTTTCAAATTAAATAATAGATGTGTGTATCACACAAAATAAAAAGACACAAAACAAGGTAAACTGTTTTATGTCTTTTTTACTATTTTTTCAAATCAAATATATTGTATATGGTTAAACATTTCCTACAATATGAATACGGAACCTTTGACTTGACGTACCACGACCCTCTCCTTCGGTAGCAACTAATTTCTGACCTTGTGAAGGAGCCCCATTTTCAATATCCAGTACTTTACCTGTTTCAGTATTTTGTAATACAAAAAGTCCATCACCTAAAAGTTCATCTACACCTACTTTATACAATCGCCAATTTGAATTTAGACCTGTCGTTGCAATTCTTGGATTTCCTTTGCTATCAAAAGATTTTTCGGATACAGATAAGGATGGCTGATTTGATAAACCCGTTGAACTGATGAGGATCAGTTGAGAGAGTGTACGTCTCAGTAGCAAAATTATAAAACATATTCCATTTTTGATTCCATGAGTTAGCACTATTATATATAATCACTTGGTCTAAATTGCTTTGATCCCAATCCAATACCATTCCTCTATTCATTTCACTTTGAATCTTTACAACTTTGTTGTTAAAGTAGTTAGCAACATTAGATCCTGGTATATTTTCTTCTATGCCTGCCGAGACTGTTTGGTTCCTCCTACTACTCCTAATGTCGTTACTACAAACGCTCCTACCATTAACTTTGTGAACACTTTCATTTTTTATTCCCCTTTTTTGTTTTTGTCTTTTTTCGTTTTTCTTCGATTTAAATGAAATACAGCTAGCGAAGGATCAAAGGTTACCTACTACTCTAAGAATAAATCGTTGACTAGCAGTTCCAGTACCCTATCCTTCACGTGCGACTAGGCCTTTCGTGTCGTACGGGCTACCATTTTCCAGATCCAATACTTTACCTGATTCAGCATTTTTTTAAAACATAAACACCAGCACCCACAGCATCGCCTACTCTGTACAGTTTCCAATTTACTTTTAATCCAGTCGTAGCAATCTTTGGATTTCCTTGACTATCAAAAACTTTGTCAGATACAGCCAATTCTGCTGATCTGATATAGCCGTTGATCTGGTGAGGATCAGTTGAGATAGTATATGTATCAGCACTAGAATCATAAAACATATTCCATTTTTGATTCCATGAGCCAGTATTATTGTACATGATTACTTGGTCAAGATTAGATTGATCCCAATCCAACGCCCTTCCCAAATCCATTGCACTTTCAATTCTCACCACTTGATTTTTAAAGGTGTCCGCAACATTAGAACCTGGTATGTTTTGATCCAAATCTGCCGAGACTGTTTGACTTCCTCCGACTACTCCTAACGCCGTTGCTACAAATGCTCCTAAAAATAATTTTGTGAACACTTTCATTTTTTTGTTCCCCTTTTTGTTTTTTTGTTTGATACAAATCGATTTGTTGAACACAGTATGCCATGTTTTTATTTAGTAAATTTATTTTGAGTGGTAATACAACACTATTTATTTTTTATTTAATAAGTGCGTTAATTATAATAAAAAGCACTTATTTTATAGGCTTTCTTGCTTTTTCACGCACAATGAAAAGTAAATTTACTATGAATTTTTTCATGTTTTTTATTTTTATTATTAAACATAAAAATATATTGTTTTTCAACTGTATAAAAAAGAGAATCATCGGTTACTTGAAACACCTACAATTCTCTAATTATTTCTGTTAAATTATAAATGATACACACTGCCGGACTAATTTCCTTAAACAGCAGACTGATCCTTCTTTCTTTTTTTATTGACAACAACTAGTAAAACCAAGCAGATAAGAAGACTAATGATTCTCAGTGCAGGAGTAAATAATAGGAAGATCATCAAATTAGCAAACCCTTGAACAATGGTAGAATCCGATTGATACAATTTGATCCAAAGGCTCTGCAAACACGCTCACATGGCGATAGACATATGCAGTAAATAAATACATAGCCACACCTACTCCTACTATAAGGATATTTTTTATTGATTTCGACAATTTCTGTTCCTCCATCTAGTGTTTATTGATCGGATTTCTCTTTTTGTTTCCATAATCGATCAATAAAAATTTCTTTGCTCTAACTAGAAATCCATTTTATCTTTAAATAACAAATCATAAAAAATATGTACATGTTTCTTTCTAATTAGAAAAGCTGTAGACATTCATATATCATCTCCTAATTCGTTAATCAACATTCTTCATCTCCTCACATTTATAACATAAGACAACATATTTATCCTATAAAAATCCATTGTACTACTAATAGATCACCCACTCAAAAAAGGAGTAAAAAAGGGTTACCCTCTCATTACTCCTTTTCGCTATCAAATAATCGTAGTCAATACGCTGACTTATTCCATCATCTGCTTTTTGATCCCCGCAACATCCAACCCAAATTCTTGTTGCAAGAAATCTGGTGTGCCAACTTGACCAAAACGTTCATTGACACCGATTCGTTTCAGAGGAACGCCAATCCCTTCTTCTGCAAGAACTTCAGCGACTGAACTACCTAAACCGCCAGTAATCGAGTGATTCTCAATGGTTACGATTTTTTTCTTACCAATTGCTTCACTGAGGATCAACTCTCGATCAATCGGTTTGATGGTAAACATATCGATCACTTCACAGCTGATTCCTTCTTCCATCAATTGTTCGGCTACTTGCAATGTTTCAGAAACGAGTTGCCCTGTTGCAATCAGCAGATAATCCGTCCCTTTACGCAAAACATTTCCTTTGCCTAATACAAATGTTGAACCTTTCTCATAAACAGGCGTGACGCCTTTACGATTTCCTCGTACATAATGGATTCCTGACATTTGATGAAATTCTTTGATGATCCATGCCATTTGTACGTCATCTGCCGCATCACATACTACGGAATGAGGGATGGCTTTCATTAAGGCCACGTCCTCCCAAGTCGTATGAGTTCCCCCATTGTGCCCTGCAGCAAATCCCGGATCTGAACCATAAATATTGATGGTATTCCCGCCGTAGCCACCTGAAATAAACAGTTGATCAAATACCCGGCGTGTCGCAAATGGACCAAAAGTATGGATAAATGGTGTGTACCCCGTCAAACTTAATCCTGCTGCGACGCCAACCATATTGGCTTCGGCAATTCCCATATTGATAAAGCGGTCAGGGTGTTCCTTTCCAATCGCTGTCCAACCACTTGCAGATCCTAGATCAGCATCTAACGCAATGACTTTCTCGTCTTTTTCCATCAATTCATTGATGGTTTCCACGACACAAGTTCGTAATTCTTTTTCGATCGCTGTCGATTTAGTTAAATGGAACATCCCTTATCGCATCCTCTCGATTTTTTCTTCTAATGTTCGGATTGCTTGATCTGCTGCTTGATTGACTTTTTCCGTATTGAATTTTACGGAATGATTCGCGCCTAAAGTTTCAAAATATGGAACCCCTTGTCCCTTCACGCTATCAAGTACAAGACAAACTGCTTGATCAGTCACTTCTTTACATTTGTTGATTGCAGCATCAATCGCTTGTATATCGGAACCTTTTACTTTTAAGGTATAGAAACCGAATGCTTCCATTTTTTTCTGTAAATCGAACGGGTCAAGGATGTCCTTTGTTTCTCCATCTAATTGCTTTTTATTATCATCGATGATCACGATACAATGATTTAATTTAAAATGAGCGATATATTGGAATGCTTCCCAACACTGGCCTTCATTCAACTCTCCATCTCCCACGATCAAGTACACATAGTTGTCTTTGTTAGCCTGCTTAAAACCTGTAGCGATCCCCGCAGCTATTGAAGTCCCTTGACCTAAAGAACCCGTAGTTGCATCAACACCAGGTGTTTTTTGGCGATCCGGATGAGAAGGCAGTCTTGTTCCACCTTCATTGATCGTCAGTAACCATTCTTTGTCAAAATAACCAACATTTGCTAAAGCACTGTATAACCCAGCTCCTGCGTGTCCTTTAGATAAGACCAACCGATCGCGTTCTTCCCATTGTGGATTTTTAGGATCGACCTTCATCTGCTTACCGTATAAGACGGCTAACAACTCAACGATCGAAAATGAACCACCTAAATGCCCTTGCCCCATATGTTTGATACTGATTAATGTATCTAATCGTATTTTAGTTGCTAATAATTCCAGTTCTTTTAGCTGCTCTTCCTTGATGGTCAAAATGATCCCCCCTTACTCTGCGACTGTATCTGATTTTTTACTTTTCTTTAAAAGTGTCAAACCGATCAAAACAGCAAGCACAGCGACCACACCAGAAATAACTGCAATTTGTCCGCCCATATTTGCTAAGTTTCCTAAAAAGATTCCTGAAACACCATAATCTGTATCTGAGAAAGTCGAACCTTGGAACCCGAGATCGCCCATTACTGGCATCAACAAGATCGGCATGAAACTAATGATGATCCCGTGGATAAAGGAACCGATGACCGCGCCACGTACGCCCCCAGTGGCATTTCCATAAACACCGGCTGTCGCGCCACAGAAGAAATGAGGAACTACGCCAGGAATGATCACTGTTGTCCCGGTAAAGACCATAATCACTAAACTAACTAATCCACCAACAAAACTTGTTAAAAAGCCAATCAATACGGCATTTGGTGCATAAGGGAACACGATTGGACAATCCAACGCTGGAATCGAATTCGGTACTAATTTTTCAGAAATTCCTTTAAATGCAGGAACGATTTCAGCTAAAATCAAACGTACACCGGCTAAGATCACAAAAACACCTGCGGCAAATGAACCCGCTTGTTGTAACGCATAAATAATATAATTCGTGCCATCGCTCAATGTGGTAGTAATATAGTCACTTCCGGCAAACAACGCAACGATCACATAGACGATTGCCATCGTAATCGTGATACTTACTGTTGAGTCACGTAAAAAAGCTAACCCTTTAGGAAAATTGATGTCTTCTGTTGATTTTTCTTTATTTCCAACATATTTACCGATCAAGCCACTCAATGCGTAGCCAAAGTTCCCTGTATGACCTAAAGCTACAGAGTCATTTTTTGTGATTTGACGTGTAAACGGTTGTGCGATTGCTGGAAAAATCGTATTACAGATGCCTAGCGCTAACCCACCGAATAAAATCAGACTAAACGTACTCATTCCTGTTACACTTAAAATGACTGCAATCATACATGCCATGTATAACGTTGCATGCCCTGTCAAATAAATGTATTTGTACCGAGTGATTCTCGCAATCAAAATATTGAATGCCATCCCCGCTAACATAATAAGTGCTGTATATGTTCCATAGGTAGTTAGAGCTAACGCTACTATCGCTTCGTTATTAGGAACAACTCCTTGCATATTGAATGCGACTTGAAACATTTCTCCAAATGGCGCCAACGAACTTTCTATGACCCCTGCACCAGCTGTCACAACCAGAAATCCTACAAAGGTCTTGATTCCGCCTTTAACAGTCGTTGCCACATCTTTTTTCTGCAACATATTCCCCAATACAGCAATCAATGCCACTAAGATTGCTGGTGTACTCGCAATATCGATCAATAGATCTAAAATACTATTCATTTATTTTTCCTCCCCCAAAAAAATTTTTTATAGTAATCCTTTTTGTCTACATGTCTCCGCTACTTTTTCTTTCAATTCATCTAGATCGATGATACTCTCCAACACGACGATTTCACCTAAATGTTGTGCGCTATCTGCTAAATCTCTACCGATAAAAAAGACATCTGCTAATTCTGGTGCTGCACTTCCTAGATCGTAATGAGCAACTTCCACTCCACTTACCCCTAGATCATTTAATACTGAATTGATATTCATCTCCACCATAAAACTGGATCCTAATCCTGAACCACATACTGCTGCAAATTTCATTTTTCATCTTCCCCTTCTTTGATTACATGGATGATTTCTTCTACATCTTTCGCTTCGAGTAATGACGCTAAACGTTCTTTATTCGACAAAATTTTCGTCAAGCTAGCTAAAGCTTTCAAGTGCATCTCGTTGTCCACTGCTGCTAAACAGATAAATAATTGGATGGGATGCTTTTCATCGTCGCTCAATAAGACTGGATCAGTTACCTTCAGTAATGACATCCCAATTTCTTTCACTCCATCTTCTGGTCGTGCATGAGGCAAAGCAATTCCTTTTCCGATATGGATAAAGGGCCCATGTTCCATGACCTTTTCGATCATCGCCCCCACATACTTTTCTTCGATTTTATTGGTCGTTAACAAAGGCTGAGCTGCCTCGGTGATGGCTTCTTGCCATGTCAGTTGTTTGTCCGTAAATTGTATGGTTTCTTTTGTTAATAATTCTGATAACATCGGCCGTTGATCTTCCCTTCTGTTCAATTCTTTGTTTATTTTTCTCTCGACGATCTGTCGCAGTTTCCTCTTTGTCATTCCCTCTTTCAAATCAATATATGGAAAAATCACTTCCAAAATTTCTTCGATCGAATGCACACCTCTTTCTGAAACATAAAATGCTTGTTGGACCTTTTTAACTAATTCATTTTTTTCTAAAGGAGTCATGATGGGTTTCACAACATAACTGGTCACCGGTGTTTTTAGTGGGACACTGGAAAACACCATATCAATGTCTTCCGAAAAACGAAGCATCTGATATTCTTCTGTTGATCGTGCTGGCAAAAATTCGATTTGTGGAAATAGCTCTTGTAATTCCGATTCCATGATCAAGCCAGAGCTGATGCCACTCGGGCAGACGATCATCGCCTTTAATCGTTGGTAATGATGTCGCTCCTTTTGTTTTCTGATCTCTCCACCAAATAAAATCGTAAAATAACCAATTTCTGTATCCGGAATCTCGCCAACTAATTGTTTGAGTGGATAAAGCGCTAAACGAGTCAATTCAAATAATTCTCGATATTGGGTTTTGATTTCATCGATCAACACATTATTCAATGTGAATCGATAGCGGATACGAAAATAAGCGGGAACAAGATGATAAAAGAAATTCATCAATAATTTCCGATAGTCAACAAACCGGACAGCGGATAAACGTTCCATCTCATGGATGACCTCTCTTGCACATTCCAATAAAAATTCTACAGAGTGATCCTCGATATCGCCTTGTAAAACAGTTTTTAACAGCACAGTCAAATAGCATTCTTCTTCTACTTGATTTTTGATTTGACCAAAATCTGTTAAAAATTTTTTGCTTGCTTGATAGACATTCAAAGAGGTCAGCATCTCTTTGTCTTTTTCAGTTAGAAAAACTGCTTTTTTTGTGATCCGTGACAATAAAAAACTAATAAAATACAACATTTCCTCAAAACGACTAGGAACGATGATTAAATCAAATTCCTCTAAAATACGAAGCAGGCGGTCTCTCACCACAACATAATTCGTTCTAGAAATGCCATAGATCCCTTCAAAAAGTAACCAGTGGCCGTTCTTGGTGTCTGTTAGTACTCCCACAGTTGAATAAGCTACGCGGCGAACATCAAGTTCAGCGCCATCTATGTAGAAGCCTTTTTTTCTCGAATAAATCAGTCGAATGTCTTCCTCTTGGAGTTTTATTCTTAAATTTCTGACATCTTTTAAAACTGTATTCTTACTTACATTGAATAATTCTTGAAAATAATAAACAGATAAGTCATCAACCATCGAAAAAGCAAGAAGATAAATCATGGCTTGTCTTTCCTCTTCAGAAAAATATAGTTCCTGTTTTGACACTTCGAAGAGGACTTCAGACCATCGTCGTCGAATCGCCTCTGGAACCAGTATCTCCTCTCCAGAGATATTTATTTTTTGCCCTAGCTTTTTTTCACAAAAATGATTGATTTTTGTTAATTCTATTTTTAGAGTCTCTTCCTCCAAGTTCGTCAGTCTTATCAATTTTTGTCTGTTCGTTTCCTCAAACAGATAACTCAAGCGGTAATTGATCATTCCCGTCCCCCCATTTCAACTATAATGACTTTTTACTGGAAACGCTATCACACTTCAGCCCAATTTGACTCGTGCTTTTTCCATTTTGATGGACCGAACAGAGTCAACGACGCAGCCGTGTATTAAAATTAAAATAAAAAAAGTAAGTCACCAGAAAAAAATCTTGCAAAAAGAAACAGCGAAATCCCAAAATAGGAAAAACGATTTCCGGATTTCACTGCTTATTCAGTTGCCTATTTTGGCACTCCCTTTAACTCTCACTTAGCAACAATAGCAAGCTCGTTTTACGCTGATTCAATCTCGTCGAATCAGTTTTCGATCCTTTATTTCATAGACTTGATCTGCCACTTGTTGAACAAAATAAGGGTCATGCGAGGTAAACAAAACAGTTCCATGATATTGTTTCAAAAAATACTCTAGCGCATTCATTGTCCGCAGATCAATAAAATTAGTCGGTTCATCTAGAATCAATACGTTGGAAGGCTTAGCAAACAAGGTTGCTAGTGACAGCCGTGTAGCTTCTCCTCCACTTAACGAACAAACTGATTGTTGGATAGCCTCCGGTGAAAAGCTTAAATGGTGTAGCATACTTCGGATCAAACTTTCTGGATATTCGGTCTGACGCATCAAATACTGTAGGACGGTCAGATCCTCAACATAGTGATAATCCCTTTGCTCATAGACAGCAAAAGTAACTTTGGGACTAAGCTTCACTCCATTTTTTTGCTGTAAGATGTGTCGTAATAAACTAGATTTCCCACTGCCATTCGATCCAATAATCGCGATATTTTTCCCTAGTGCGAAGGCAAAGTTAACTTCATCAAGCAGGATTTTTTCATCATAATGGATCGTCACTGATTCACCTACGACTGGGAACTTATTGTGTAAAACAGTTGTTTCTGACTGCGGGAAATCAATCGGATGCTTTTTTTGTACTCTTGCGACTTCCGTTAATTTTTCTAAACGTTTCTCCATTGACTTCGCCGCTTTCATTATCTCTTTTTGACCACTTTCTTTTTGTTTTGTTCCTGACAAACGATCAGGTTTCCGACTGTTTTTATTACTTCTGCTTTTTTGATTGGAAGATTGTGCCATTTTTTTGGCTTGTTGCTCTTTTTTGATCATGCTATTTTCTAATTTTTTACGTTCTCTCAAATAGTCATCATGCGCTCTTTCTTGAGCAATTACTTCTTGTTCTTTTTGCTTTACATAATCATCATAATTCCCTGTATATTCTTTGATCGTATGTCCCGATACTTCCCATATTTTGTCAGCTAATTCATTGAGAAATAAGCGATCATGGCTAACAAAAACTAAGGTTCCATAATAATACCGAAGTTCTTCAATCAACATTTGCACGCTTCGTTGATCTAAATGAGTGGTTGGTTCATCTAACAACAAACCTGTCGTGTACGTAGATAATACTTGTGCCAAACGATATTTCGTTTCTTCACCACCACTAAAGTGAGCCATTTGATTGGGAACTCGGAAACGGCTGAGTAACTCAAAATCGATTTCTTCGACTAGATGCTGACCAACGGTATCGATCTGTGCAAAATATTTAAAATCAATCCTTCGATCTACTCTTCCTTTTTCTGGTAGGATTTCTCCAGCTAATAATTTAAGTAACGTCGATTTCCCGCTACCATTATCTCCGACGATACCGATCCGCGCATTCTCATAAATCGCTTGCTCATTGATTGTTAATACTTCTTTTCCGTTATACGTAATCTCAATCTCTTTTAATAGCATTGCTAATGCTTCCATTGTTTGCACTCCTTTTGTGCAAATGAACATCCTTCTAACGGAAACACAAAAAAGAAGCAGCCTGTGAAAGACTGCTTCTTCAAGAATTTTGTCCATACTAAAAAAGCATAGAAAAAAAGCAAAGTTCCCGTGAATTGTCATTTACAAGTTATTTTTAAACGATTCAATTAATTGTTTAAAAATACTTGATCCAAATAAAACAACCACA
This sequence comes from Enterococcus sp. AZ095b, assembly GCF_051714725.1. Classification (NCBI taxonomy): domain Bacteria; kingdom Bacillati; phylum Bacillota; class Bacilli; order Lactobacillales; family Enterococcaceae; genus Enterococcus; species Enterococcus sp. AZ095b. The sequence goes on from NZ_JBIOSL010000001.1 coordinate 2,617,578, forward strand.
TGGCACATCGCTCCTTTTCTCTAATTACATTTATTTTATCATGATTGAAACCGTTTGACAAACGGTTTCAAGGTTAATGAAAGATACTATATTGAGTAATTAGATGGTAGCATTGCTTCTTGACCTCTGATCTATTCAAACTCAAGAACTATGTGATGACCAACAGTGATTTGATTGCTTTTCGTTCATCCATTGCCTCATAAGCAGCTTGAACTTGATCTAACTCGAATTGTTGCGTAAAGACTTTACCTGGTTCGATTTTATTTGATAAGACTGCTTCTAATAGTGCAGCTCGGTCGTGAGTCGTCACAGCCGCAATCCCTCCACGTAAACCGATATTACGATAAAACAAAGCGTTCGTATCCAACTCATCTACGTGAGGGACGCCAACACGTCCAACAACCGCACCTGGTCGGCCTACTTTTACAGCCGTTTCAACTGCTTGTTGTGTCCCTACACATTCTAACACTGCATCTGCGCCGGCACCTGTTAATTTCATGACCTCAGCGATTGCTTCTTCTCCACGAGCCGCAATGATATCCGTTGCTCCAAATGTCAAAGCTAGCTGTTGACGGTCTTCATGTCGACTCATCGCAATGATTTTTGATGCGCCTAACAATTTTGCTCCAATGACTCCACATAACCCTACAGCTCCATCTCCGATCACAACAACTGTATCTCCTTCTTTCACCTCAGCACTCACTGCTGCATGATAGCCCGTTGCCATAACATCTGCCAACGTAACAAAAGAATTTAACATATCATCGGAATAATCTTCTGGTTTACCAGGGATTTTTACTAACCCCCAATTCGCATTGCGATAGCGAATATACTCTGCCTGATACCCTGTTGAACCTGAAGTATCTGATAAACAATCACCATCAAACCCAGCTAAACAGGCCTCACATTCCCCACAACCATGGGTAAAAGGCACAATAACAAAATCACCCGGTTCAACGTTTGTAACATCTTCTGCTACTTCTTCTACGATACCAATCGCTTCATGTCCCGCAGCAGATCCTGCTTCTTTTTTAGAGATACCACGATACCACCATAAATCAGAACCACATACACTTGCACGTACCACACGAATGATTGCTTCGTTCTCTTGATTCAATTCTGGCTTAGGCATTTCTTTGATAGCCATTTTCCCTGGCTCTAAAAATACTGTTGCTTTCATAGCTTCCACTCCTTAGATTAATTGCTTCTAGTATATCCCCTTGAGTCAACTCCAAGTCAAATAAAAACAATTATAGCCAGTCTTTTTCCAATAAGCCGGAAGAAAATGAACTCGCTTTTATATACTCGTTATGGTATCATAACTCTGAAAAGAGAGCGTTGTATCAACAACCCTCTCTTCAGATAGCACCGTTTTACTGGTGGCTAGCTTGGTTAGTTACAGAAAATAACCGTTAAACTCGCCAAAGTTTAAGGAGCGGTTATTTTTTGTTGTCTTTGTCGCTGACGATCAAGACCAATGTTGCAAACGACAATGCAAACATCAATGCCTCAAACACAGACATGCTTATTCCTTTCTAGGAGAAAGCCACAGATCAACATAGGCATCACCTCTTTTCTTAAGGTTAGCCACCGCATCAACTTTACTATCCCTGTCAGTATACTATAAACCGAAAATTTAAACCTGAATTTTTAGATTTTTTTGTTATTTATTGTATTGCTATTTTTATCTCTTTTATTTCTCTATCAGAACAAAAGAAAATGAACTCGCTTTTATGTACTCACTATGGTATCATAGCGTTGAAAAGCGGAATTGCGTCAACAACTCCGCTTTAGACAGCATCGTTTAAAGCAATGGCTAGTCTAGATATTTACAAAAAATAACCGTTAAACTCGCCAAAGTTTAAGGAGCGGTTATTTTTTGTTGTCTTTGTCGCTGACGATCAAGACCAATGTTGCAAACGACAATGCAAACATCAATGCCTCAAACACAGACATGCTTATTCCTTTCTAGGAGAAAGCCACAGATCAACATAGGCATCACCTCTTTTCTAAAGGCTAGCCACCGCATCAACTTTACTATCCCTGTCAGTATACTATAAACCGAAAATCCAAACCTTAATTTTTAAATTCTCATGTTATTTTTAACAGTAAAAACCGGAAAAGTGTTGAGCGAGAAACTCACACACTTTTCCGGTTTTTGGCAGGATCAGAACGGACCTAGAAAGATCCAATCAATAGATCACTCAACACATGATTTCTATAATTCTTCCACTAATGCTTCTAATTCATTTAATCGTTGTTCAAACACGGCCATTGCATCTTCAATATAAGCTGCTTGGGTCATGTCCACACCAGCTTTCTTCATTACTTCTACTGGATAATCGCTGTTTCCTGCTTTTAGATACGTTAGGTAAGCATCTAATGCGCCTGGTTCTTTCTCCCAGATTTTCTTCGCTAAAGCAGATGCAGCAGAAAATCCTGTTGAGTATTGATAGACATAATAATTATAGTAGAAATGTGGGATACGCGCCCATTCATCTTTGATTTCTGGATCTTTTTCAACAGCTGGACCATAATACTTAGCATTTAATTCGCCATAGCTTTCACTTAGGTACTCACTCGTCAAAGGTGTTCCTTTTGCATCTTCTTGATGCATGAAGTGTTCAAACTCTGCAAATTGTGTTTGACGGAAAATTGTTCCTTTAAAACCATCTAAATAATGATTCAAGACATAGGCACGAACCCGAGGATCTTCTTCGGTCGCTAATAAATGTTCGGTCAAAATATTTTCATTTGTTGTTGACGCGATCTCGGCTAAAAAGATTGAATAATCACCATAGACGAAAGGTTGGTTCGAACGTGTGAAATAGCTGTGGACACTATGTCCCATTTCATGGACCAAGGTGAACAGTTGATCCAACGTATCATGCCAGTTCATCAGAATGTAAGGGTTGGTATCATAACTACCAGAAGAATAAGCGCCACTGCGTTTCCCTTTATTCTCGACTACATCGATCCAACGGTTTGAAAATGCTTCTTTTACGACAGCCAGATATTCTTCTCCCATTGGCGCAAGTGATTCAATGGCTTTTTCTACTGCTTCTTCATACGTAAATTTGATTGGTGCTTCACCTAATACTGGCGTATACAGATCATACATATGCAATGTATCTACGTTTAATAGTCGTTTCCGTAGTTCCATATATCGATGCAATAACGGCAAATGTTTGTTCACAACAGTAACTAAAGTATCATACACACTTTCAGGAATATGGTTATTGCTTAGTGCAGCTTCTCTGGCAGAAGCGTATCGACGTGCTTTGGCTTTGAAGTTGTGCCCTTTGATATGCGTCCCAAGTGTGGAAGCAAAAGTGTTTCTAAATTGTGCATATACGCTGTATAGTCCTTTGAACGCCGCTTCACGTACTTCACGATTGGTACTTTCTAATAATTGACCATATACACCATGCGATAATTGGATCTTTTCACCATTCTCGCCAGTGATTGTTGGGAACTCTAAATCAGCATTATTCAATACTGCAAATGTACCACTTGAAGCACCAAAGATTTCTCCGGCTCCAGCAAGTAATGCTTCCTGATCTGCTGACAAGATGTGTGCGCGGTTATCAACCATTTGTTTGACATAATGACGATAAACTTCTAATTTTGGTTCTTCTTCAAAATATTGCCAAATTTGCTCATCAGAAAGTTGCAATACTTCTGGCTCATACCAAGCAATTGCTTCACTCACTTTTGAAAGTAAACTTCCAGCACGAGCATACAATGCTTGATATGTCGTATTTGTCGTATCTTGGTCATTTTTTAAATGGGAATAGACATAAATAAGCTCAACTTTACGATACATTGTTAAGACAAATTCAAGCGCCTCCAAAAATGCTGTTGCTCCATTACCTAATGTTCCTTTATAATGCTCAGAATTTTTTAATTCTTCAGTCAATTCTTCGTACTTTTTATCAAATTCTTGATCGCTTGAAAAGATTGGTGTTAGGTCCCATGTCAATTTTTCAGGCAAATCTTCTCTATTTGGTAACTTCGTTGTTTCGCTCATCTGTTCCACTCCTTTTGTTCATCTTTGCAACTATGCTTTTCTGAATAAAAAATAATAGTTACTTTTTACTTACTCTTTTGAGTTTATCATAACTCTTTCATGTTTTGTATATGGAATTCTTCTCTGATTATTATTTTTGTACTAAACGTTTACACTCTTCATAAAACAATCGATAAATTTTTTGTTCATCAATCAAAGGAAATAACCACTCATTTTTATATTCCTTGATTTCCTGATACCATTTATCGAAAGAACTTGTTTTCTTATCATTCTCTTTGCATTTCATCTGTGAAAACAGCAACCGATAAAAGAATACTTGTTCAGAAAAAAAGCAAAAGAAATCACTTCCTTCATAGAACCACGATTCAAGATAAAGCACATGCTTCTTTCTTAGATAGCACTGTTCTTGTACTCCTAATACTTTTTTATTTTTTCGAATGATTTGTTTTGCTATCCAGTCTTTTGTTTTCACGGAAGAAGAACTTGGTATTTTTCGCAATGAGCCACTTTCGACTTCTAATACTGTTAATAGCTCTTTCTCAAAAAAGGACCAAGAAGATTGTTCAAACCTGATTTTCCCCGATAAGTCTGTGAAGATCTGACTATATAAGTAAACCCTTTGCGTAGACCAGTCGATTTGCCAAAAGTGGAGCTGTCGTAAATCGTCGTAGTAGCAAAACTTTTTTTCTAATCTTAAGCAATCGTTCCTTTTGAAAAATTTCATTCCTAATAGCCACCAAACAACATACCCATTTGCTTTGTAATTGATCGTCCTTTCGATCATTCGCTCATAAGACAATGGAGAACATTGGATCTCAAACGCATGATGACCAACCAAGATATCCGGACGTTGCATCAGTTGTGATAGATATCCTTCCATTTCTACTCTTGGATAGCTTTTTTTCAACCATCGGAAACATTGTCTTTTTAGATTAAGATGCTCTTCAGATTCCGCCTCACTAAATACTTGGCAGTCCGAAGTATCATGATGGAAAAAATGGGCGATTCTCTTCATTCCTCTTTTTAAAAACACTTGATTCCCACAGTTTGGACAATAGTAGTCGCACTCTTTTGTTGCATCAGTTGCTAAAAAAATAGACCCTTCTTTGTCTTTGGCGAGTAACATCGACTCACTTCCTTTCATTAGATAAATACGCCAACGAAAAAAGGTCTCAACAAATGTTGAGACCCTCGACAAAGCATACCTAGCAATGTCAACTATCGCTGTGTTAGCCTATCCTATGCTTTATTCAAAATAAAATTTTACTCGTTCCAGAGCATTACGTTCCATCAATTGCTGCCCATATTCATTCAATGCTTCAGCTGTTCGTGTACTTTTCTCAGCGAATTCTAAAATACGTGCATATTGATTTTCAACATCGGTTTGATTTAGATTTTCCATCCAAAAGTGAACAACTAAATAATAACGTTCTTCTAATTGGTATAGATCTGTCCAAGCTGATTCTAACTGAACATCATTGGCAAGCTGGATCACTTGCTCAAAGTCATTGAATACAAAGATTGCTCGTTGTTCACTTGCAGTAGTTGATTCTGTTAAGTCGCTTTCCTCTTCATTTGCAAGCATTTGACCTTGAAGAAACTCACTAACATCTGCGCTATTCAACGTCGATTCATTGTTTTGACCGATCTCTTCGTCTGGCATATTCTTACTGATAAACAGCTCTAGGCCATCCCCTTTTGGCAAAACTTGGAAAGTGACAGCTTCGCTACTTTGGAACTCCTCTTCAATATCCACTTCTTCTAAGATACTATAAAAAAAGTTTTCAATTTCTCTGTGGTTACCTAATAAATCTAAAAATGAGACCCCACGTTCTTCTAGGTCATCATGACCAATCATTACACGAATCGTATTCTCATTGATATGTTCCATTTCCATATGCTACACCTCACTTTATCCCAACTATCCATATAGATTAATTGTAGCGAAATAAGAATAAATGTAAAGAAAAAATCATTAAGTCCTAAAAAAACACAATTTATTTTTAATAAAAAAAAACTTAGAAAGACATCACATCCTCCTAAGTTTCATTCTGTGTTTTCTATAAACCAGCCATTAGCTGGGCTTGACGTAATTCTAATTGACGAACATCTCGTGGTAAGAAACGACGAATTTCATCTTCATTAAAGCCGACTTGTAGACGTTTGTTATCGATCATAATTGGTCTACGTAACAAACCAGGATTGTTTTGTACGAGCTCTAAAAGTTCTTGTAATGGTAACTCATCAAGATCCATGTTTAATTTTTGGAAAACTTTTGAACGGGTAGAAATAATTTCTTCTGTTCCGTCTTCCGTCATTTGTAAAATTGCTTTTAATTCAGAGCTATTAAGAGGTTCTGAAAAAATATTTCGCTCTACAAATGGAATCTGATGCTCTTGCAACCACGCACGAGCCTTTCTGCAGGAAGTACAACTTGGGGAAGTATATAGTGTTAACAACGTGCATCACTCCTTTTTGTGATTATAGCCACATTTTTGTAACAGAAGATCCTGAATATCTTCCATCTGTTTCTATTATACCTAATCAACATTTAAATAGCTAGCTTTTTTTTAAATTATTTTTTAAAAAAATGAAAGTTATCTAAGACAGATATACAGTTAAACCAAGGTTTCTACTTAATTTTGAGTAAAAAAATTAGAGTTTTCAAATACTTTTACAATACAAAAAACACATAACACAGCACAAAAATCTGTACTAGTCTTTTTGAAAACTTTAAAAATGATAGCGTTTTTTTCACATGTAATGTTTTTTATTTATTTAATAACAAAAAAAATTTAAAACTCAGAAAATAAAAAAAACTAAAAAAATGTTGATTTTAACGCCACTATAAAATTGAAGTAGCAGATGCGTTCAACGGAAAAGTTAAAACCTACTAGCCAGCTTGCTAGTTAACGTTATTTTATATTTTGCTAATTTTATTTTTTCTGTATTAAAAAAACAAGTTATCTTTTGTTTTATTTATTTTTACTATTATAATCCATTTGACAAAGTGGAAAATAGATTTGTTGATTTCTTTATAATAAAATTAATTATTTTTAGTTAAAAAAACTAAAATACACAAACCTTATTCTGTCAACTAATAAGAAATATAGTAATAAAAACCTTTAAATCTCAACGTTTTTATCACCTTTTTTTTGATACAATAAGCGAGGATTTGTGAAAAGATAGAATATTGAAAGGCGTGTAATAATTTGATTAAATCAGTTGTATTTGATGTTGACGATACAATGTATGATCAGCAACAACCATTTAAGAATTCAGTTCAAAGCGTGGTACCTCAAGTAGCAGAAGAAGATATGCATGGATTATATATCCGTTTCCGCCATCACAGCGATGAGAATTTCCCAAAAGTCATGGCTGGAGAATGGACACTCGATTATATGCGTGCACACCGCATTAGTCAGTCCTTGATCGATCTAGGTTATTCACCTATCTCTGATGAAAAATGCTTAGTTTTCCAAGAAGTCTACGAAGAGGAACTAGCAAATATCTCTCTTCATCCTGAAGTAAAAAAAACACTTGATTTTCTTAAAGAAAAAAATATTCCATTAGGGATCATCACCAATGGACCAACTGATCATCAAACAAAAAAATTAAATCAACTTCAATTAACAAATTGGATTCCTGCTGATTGTATGCTAGTTTCTCAAGCAACTGGCTTTCAAAAACCAGAAAAGGAAATCTTCCAATTAGCCGAGAAAACTTTCAATATGTCACCTAATGAAACACTATACGTTGGCGATAATTACGAAAACGATGTGTTAGGTGCTAAGAGTGCCAATTGGCAGACGTTATGGTTCAATCACCGCAAACGTTCCATCAACGAGCGTCCAGTGTGTGATGTAGAGATCAACGAGTTCGATCAACTGCTATCCGCTATAAAAACTGCTGTAGGAGAAGCTCAGCTTGTCTGATCAAATAAGCATTTGCGAATAAATAAACAAGAAAAACCAAGGAAGATCACTGCGCAGATTTGCGTGGCTATCTTCCTTGGCTTATTTACTGTTTCCTGTATAAGAGAGTAATTACTCAATAAATGATCTTTACGCTTTATTCGTCATTTTCACCAATACTTAGAATCAAACGAATATCGTCTTCTGTTAGTTTCGTCAATTGTTCTTCGTTTCCTTGGATTACTTTTTGGAACAATTCTCGTTTTTCTTGCTGTAAGGAATCCATTCGTTCTTCGATTGTTCCTTCAGCAATCATTCGCCATACTTCAACAACATTTTTTTGTCCAATACGATGGGCTCTTCCAGCAGCTTGTTCTTCGATCGCTGGGTTCCACCATAAATCATAAAGGATGACTGTATCTGCGCCAGTTAGATTTAACCCAGTCCCTCCTGCTTTAAGTGAAATAAGAAAGACATCTTTTTCACCCGCGTTGAAAGCATCGACCATGGTTAAACGATCTTGTGCCTTTGTACTTCCTCGTAAATAAAAGGTACTTAGCCCTAATTCAGCTAATTCCTCTTGAAGGATCGTCAGCATACCCGTAAATTGGGAGAACAACAAGACACGACGGTTATTTTCTTTTGCAGCTAGTAATAAATCTTTTACTTGTTCTAACTTACCTGATCCACCTTGGTAGTCTTCTACAAACAAGCGAGGATCACAACAAATTTGACGTAAACGTGTCAGTCCTGCCAAGATGCCGATCCGATTCTTTTTGAACGACTCTGAATCCATAGCTGATACTTCTTCACGCATTTGTCTTAAATAAGCAAGGTACACTGTTTTTTGTTCTTCCGTCAACGCAGAATAAAGATTCATTTCAGTTTTTTCTGGTAAATCTTTGAGAACTGTTTGCTTATCTCGTCTTAAAACAAAAGGTCGGATCATTTGCGCGATTTCATCTGTCGTCAATTCTCTAAAACGTGTCCGATTCGGAAAGAATCCCGGCATGATCGTAGCAAATAGTGACCATAGTTCTTCAAGGCTATTTTCGATTGGTGTCCCACTTAAAGCAAAGCGCTGTGGAATATGCAACTCTCGTAAAGCTTGAGCAGTCTTTGTGCTGCTATTTTTCACCATTTGCGCTTCATCTAAGACTAAATAATTAATCGTCGATGATTGATATTCAGAAAGATCCTGACGTAAGCTCGCATAAGAAGTAACACGAATATCTACTTTTTCAGCTAACAAAGTTTCTCGCTCTTTCTTATTGCCATTGATCACTTGGACACTCAATGAGGGTGCAAACTTTTTCACTTCGGCTTGCCAGTTATAGATCAAACTCGCCGGTGCTACGATCAAGGCGTCCAACGCACCTTTTTCTTCTTTCTCCGAAAGCAGAAAAGCAATAGTCTGCAACGTTTTCCCTAGACCCATTTCATCAGCTAAAATGCCACCAAATTGATAATGACCTAACATTTTCAACCATTGGAAGCCTTGCTTCTGATAGTCTCTAAGCTCTGCTTGCAAATTCTTTGGTAAAGTGGCTTTGTAATTCGTAGGATCGATCAAGTCTTGAGTCATTTGTTGGAAAGAATCGCCAAAACTAGCATTACTTCCTGTAAATTGTTCTTTGATCATCAATCCTTGATTTTTTGGCACTTGGATAACGCCATCGTCTGAACGGATCGTATCTCTGAATTGTTGTAGGATTTTGCTTGTTTGTTGGAATTCTTCTGAATCAAACGATAATACCTGTCCACTTTCTAAGGTATAAAATGAATCATTTCTTAACAAACTCTGCAAAACATTGTCGATTTCATGCTCGTTGATTCCTGTCACATCAAAGCGGATATCTAGCCATGATCCTGTTTCTTCTACTTCGATCTGTGGTTGGTGTTTTTGTGCATCTAGATATAATTCCCGTAATTTTTTTCCTATACGGACTTCTCCAAATTGACGAAAAACAGCTAATTCTGTCCGGAAAAACTGATACAAAGCTTCACCTTCAGGTAATGGACGTTCGTAGCCCGTTTTATTTTTCCGGTAACGGTACATACGAAACAAATCAAGGACCCGCTGTTCTTGCGCCGTATCTCTCAATATTTCGGTAGTTTGCTCAGCAAGCGTTTCATGTCGTTCATCTGTGGAGAACACAACATCTCCATATACAAAATCGATCCTTGCTTGAATTTGCCCTTTCATTTTTTTAAAAACAAAGACAAACTCTACTGGAATATCTGCGACTTCTGCTGTCACTTCATCATCAATAGCAACGGTTCCTATCTGATCTAAAAGCGGTAAAATTTCTTTAAATAAAGAAGACAATTCTTTCTTATGAAAGGCAACTTCTGGCTCTTCAAAACGTTTCATCAGTTGTTTCCAAGTCAAATAGATCGTCTGTTGCTGTTTAGTCAAATGATAGATAGTACCTTGTCTGATCCCCCACTGATAGTGAGACAAGAACAAATCAAAGTCACTTACGGCAGTCAATTGATACTGTGTTTCTCTCTTCTTGACTTGAAAACTTAGCGGTTTCGTATCATCTGAAAACTGGATGCCATGATAAGTTTGATCATTGATCTGTAGTTTCAAACGTGTCGATTGATTCATACGCTCTAACAAAGATTTCGATTGATCGATTGGCAAAAGTAAGTAACGCTTGTCTAATTTCCCTTTTACCAAGACACCGTTTGCGCCTAATAATGTTTGTGTCTGTGCAATACCTGCGAATAGCTCCATTAGTTGTTGATCTTCTTGTTGGAAAACTCGGTGCTCTAAACGGAATTGATACTGTTTATTGACCGTATAGTTTTCTTCTTCTGTATACGCCTGTAGAAATTCATAAATATTTTTTACGATGTATGTCTTCTTAGGTGTTTCTAGAAAGCCCACACGTAGATAAACCGCCAAAATAGAAAGTTCTGGATGGTATTGATTGGTTTCGATCTGTTCGACATGATAATCGATCACTAAGGGTTGCAAGGATTTAGTAGAAGTCTTCCCTTTTAATCGGGCAAATCCTTTTGTCAATAGTTCTCCTTCACTGGTCTTTTTCGTTGGTTCGATCATTTTTTGATCTTTCTGCATGATACGAGAAAGTTGTTTCGATCGTAAATAAAGTTCTACTGCAACAGTGTGCTTGCAATAATGATGTTCTTCCCAGTATGGGCATTGACAGTAGTCGATTTCTTTTGCTGTACCATCTAAATCAACTAAATACAGCTCGCTACCTAAAACCTCTGCATGCCACACATTATCTTCTTGATCTGGGACAACCGATAACACACGGTCTTCTTGCAAATATTGACGCCCTCTTGCAATGACTTTTTCCGGAATACTCCATTTCATTGTTATCAATCTCCCTTCTTAACCAAAATGGTAGTGTATTTCACTCTGTCCACTACCTTTTGTATCAATTCGTATTTGTTGCAAGACACGTTCTTTCAACTCACGTACATGGCTGATGATCCCGATCATCCTGCCTTCGCTTTCAACTGTTTCTAATGCTTCCATCGCCATTTCCAAGGCTTCTTCATCCAGTGAACCAAACCCTTCGTCAATAAACAATGCTTCGATCGTGATTCCACCAGCTTGCGCTTGAATCACTTCTGCCAAGGCTAAAGCTAATGATAATGCAGCAATAAAGCTTTCGCCTCCGGATAAAGTATGCGATCCTCTGGTCGTTCCTGCTTCATCATCGTACACGTTGATCTCCAGGCCAGTCTTTCCGCGGTAGCTACCAACTTCTTCATCTAATTCAAACTGATAGCGGCTTTTTGTCAATCGTATCAGATGTTCATTAGCGACTTGCAAGACTTCTTGTAAATAAACTTGCAAGACATAACGTTCAATACTTGTTTTTTTAGGATTTTCGCCATTCATTGTCTGTGATAATTGTTGCAACTGGATCAATTCATCTAGTTGTTCCTGACTATTTTGATAACTTGTAGTAAATTCCATGATCACTTTCTGATTGGTTTTATACTCTTGTTGTAAGTGATAGATCAATTGTTGTTGCTCTTCAATGTGTTGTTTGATTTTTTCGATTCGTTCACTCAACACTGTCAAATCTTGGGATTTTTCATCATAAGTGACATGTGCCAATTGTTCTAAGCGAGTGGAAAGAACCAACTGTTTCGTTTGATAATCCTTGATCGTTGTTTTTCTATTTTCGTATGTGACTGTTTCTTTTAACAACGCTGCTATTGCTTCTTGCGAAGAAAAATCAGTGTGTTGCTCTAAGAAACTAGAGATTTTCCGTTGTTCTTTTTCATATTGAGCAATTGTCTTTTCGATTTGTTCAGTCAACGCTTCGATTTTAGTCGTCAAAACAGCTGATTCTTGCTGGAGTTTCTCACCTTGGGCCATTTGCTCTTCCAATTCTTGCTTGCTCTTGCTCGACTGTTCGGCTAATTGATCAGCTTCTTTTACTAAAGTATCAAGGTCTTCTGCTCCTAATTGTTGACTCAATCCTGCCATCTCACCTTGGAGTCGTTGGATTTTTTCATTATGGAGCATTTGTTGAGCTTTGATCTGTTCACTTTGTTCTTTGTTGCTGGCTAGTTCTTCCATGACCCTTACTTGTGCTTCTTCTGCTTTTTTGATTTCCTTTAAACGAGCATTGAGGGTTTTCTCTATTTCCGCCAACCCTTGAACAATATCTTCTTGGACATCTATTTGGAAGGTGGCTTTTAACTCTGTGTTCAAATAAATTGCTTGTTGATCCAACTGTTGACTCATTTCCACTTGTTGCTGGCTTAAACGAGCAAGCTGTTGGTTGATTTCTTCGATTTCTGCTTCTTTTCGACCAATTTCTTGATGCGTTTTTTCGATCGATTGTTCTGCTTGGACCATTTTTTCTTCAAGCACAGCTAAGTTTTCCTGCACTGATTCACGATTATCCGGTGTCAATGGATGCTCCGTTGCACCACATACTGGGCAAGGTTCACCAGGTATCAATAGGGTTTGTAAATAAGTAATTTGTTGCTTTGCCCAGTCGCTTTTACATTGATTGAACTCGTGTGTTTGTTGTTCAAGTAATCGTTGTTTTTCTACCAATTGCTCTGTTGTTTGTTCAAAGTACTGATGATTTTTTACTAGTTCTTTGTCAAGGTGATCAAGGTGTTGCTGTTGTTCACAGTAACGTTCCCCTTCTAAACGTAAACGTTCATAAACCAACTGTTTTTCTTGTAGTTCCCCTTGGGTTGCTAAAACGGTTTGACTCGTTTGTTGTCTTTCTTGAAGGATCAATTGCTGATCTGCCAGTTGTTGGATTTCTTGCTGTAACTCACTGACTTTTTTTTCCATTACGGAAAGTTCCGATTGTTTTTCTCTGAAAGTATCGGCCACTGGGATCAATCGTTGCTTTTCTTGGAGCGTTTGACTCATTTTTGCTATTTTTTGTTCGAGATTTTCTCGTACGTCCGCCTGTTCTTGCCATTTCTGTAAATCACTTGTCACCTTATTGCACGCAATAATTAGTTGCTGTTTCTCACTTTCCTGTGTGGTAAGTGATTCTTGATATTCTTGGCTACGTTCAAGCGGTGTGCGCAATTGCTGAGCAACTTCATAATGGGAAATCCATCTTTGGTGCTCCTCGATCACTTGTTGTTGCTCATTGAGCACTTGTTGTTCTGCTAATAATTGTTGCTTTTCTTCATAAGCAGATTTTTGATTTTTCCCGTGGTAGTAATCCGTCTCGCTGATTTTTTGTTCTTCTTTCAGTTGCTCTAATACTTCTTGCTCTGAGGCGAGCCTTGTTGAAACTTGATCTTGATACTCTTTCCACTCATTGATCACTGTCTCAAAAGATTGTAGACCAGCCGGTTGCTTCTCCTCATAGGAACTAAATTGCCTTTGCAATAAGACTAATTCTTGCTCTAAATGATCCAGTTCTTTTTGCTTGTTCTTGGCTTTTTCTTTCAATTGTTCGGTGAATCGTTGAAAGAATTGTGTGCCGAATAAGTTACGTAAAACTGTTTCTTTTTCACTACTAGAGGAAATCAAGAAATTCCGAAATTCTCCTTGCGGCAGTAAGACGATCTGTGAAAATTGTTTCGCATCTAAATTCAATAGTTCTTTGATTTCTTGATCGACTTCACTACGTTTTGTTAATTGTCGAATTTCTTTTCCTTTTTCATCAAAGATCGTTAAACTGACTTTTGCCGCCTGTTTTCTCATGCCCTCACCCTTGCGTTTAGCTAACAATTGTTCAGGCTTACGTTCGACTTCATAACGCAACTGTTGATGTTCAAACGAAAAAAAGACACTCGTTTCGTCTTCTGGTGTCGCAAATAATGACCGCATCTCTTTGCCAGACCGCAACCTTCCAGATGTTTCTCCAAAAAGCGCATAAGTCATGCCATCAAAAATCGTTGTTTTGCCAGCCCCTGTTTTTCCTGTAATCAAAAACAAGGCCGCTTGGGTCAATTTTGAGAAATCAATCGTTTCATCAATAAATGGGCCAAAATTTTTCAATCGTAACGTCTGTGGTTTCATACTTGATCATTCCGTTTCTGTGAGTTCTTGCAACGTTTCTTCTAACCAGCTCATTTGTTGTTCTGTCATCGGTTCATCCACCATTTCGGTAAAGAATGTTTCCGCGAGTTTCTTTGGTTGCTTGATTTCAAGTGTCTGTCGTTTGCTTGTGGAACGATGCCGTCCATTGACACGTTCGACACCAAGTATTCGAGGATAGATTGCTCGTAGTTGGTTCATCATGTTAGGAATAACTGCGCGATCTTTTAAATAAATCTGCAAATAATTTTCTCGGTTGATCGTATGGTAAAAACTTGGGTCTAATAATTCTTTAAAACTAGCAGTTACTTCAGCGATATCATACAAAGGTGTGATTTCTTGAAAATCCAACACCAAGGTGTCAGTTAGATCAACGATCCAAACACCTTTTTTCTGATTGATCTCTGAAAGTGAGAATTTAAGTGGCGAACCACTGTATCTAGCATTTTCTTGTTGCAAGGCTGCTTGATTATGAAGATGTCCTAAAGCGACATAATCAAATGGCTCCAATAAACTACCTGGAATCGCATCTAGTCCGCCCACTTCGATTTTTGTTTCTGAATCTGATTTCTTACTACCCGTCACAAAAAAGTGGCTGACCAGCACCTGTTTTTTTTCAGGATCAAAAGCGAGTTGCATCTGGTCAACTACTTTTTCCATTGCTTGTTGGACCGTGCGGATCGTATCATCTTCAAAATAACTTCTAGCAGAGATTGGTTCAAAATAAGGCAATAAGAAAAATTGAGTATTTTGATAGTCGATAGGTTGGAAAGCTTCAGCAAATCGGGTGTGTAAAAAGAATTTTGTTTGGCTGAACCATTCAGTTCCAGCAGATAATCGAACACTGCTATCATGGTTTCCTGAGATAGCGAAAATCGGGAATTTTTCGTTCAGGTTCCAGTCGATCATCAATCGATTGAATATCTCTACGGCTTCTACGGCCGGAATACTTCGATCATAGAGATCACCTGCAATAACGATCGCATCCACTTTTTCCTTTTTCGCAATCGTTAAAATCTCAGATAGTACATGTTCTTGCTCTTTAAGTAAATCGTAGCCCTGCAATTTTTTCCCTATATGCCAATCAGCTGTATGTAAAAAACGCATCTCATCACCTCAAAAAAATATCCTTCTTACTATTATAACACTTCCATCAAGGACATGACAGCTAGAATCAATTACAAAAAGGGGATTTTATAACAAAAAAAGCGATAAAGAAGCGGTGTCTTAGACAATCCGTTTCTTTTATCGCTCATCGAATAAAGAACAATTATTCTGTTTCATTCTTTTTTATGATCTCATATTTAAAATCAGGATTTACTTCCTTGTCTAGTTTATCAAATGCGGCTTGTGTGCGTCGCTCGATTTCTGCCATTCCTTCCTTGTCAGTTTTTTTGATATCTGACAAGTCGATCGGTTCACCAAAGCGAACAATCACTCGTTTGCGTTTGAATAGATCACCTAACGTGAGAGGTCCTTGATACACAGCTGGAACGATTTTTACTTTGGCCATTTTGGCAATTAACGCCATTCCACCTTTCAACTCAGTCGCATGTCTTGTCCCACTTGGAAACATGATCAATCCTAGATCGGTTGATTTTAGAATCTTGACAGGTGTCTTGATCACACTTGGTCCCGGATTGTCTCTTTTGACTGGAAAAGCATTCGAGCGTGTTAAGATAAATCGTAAAACAGGGTTTTTGAACAATTCTTCTTTCGCCATAAAACTAAACGATTTAGGTGATGCAGCAACAGCGAGATACAACGGGTCCCACCAAGTGCGGTGTGGTGCAACAAGTATGTAATTCTCGTCTTTTGGTAAGACTTCTTTATTTTCATAACGGGCATTGCCATTGATGACAGCTAAAATCACTTTAACGAGCCCGCGCATAAATCGATAGAACATATCCTCTTCCTTTCTTTACTTCTCGTTCCTATAGTATGCCTAAAAAAGACCGATTTGACAAGTTCTCTTGGTTCTTTTGAACAAAAATAGTATACTACATACGATTAGTTTTTTCATTTGGAGGGAATTAGATGCTTCACGAACATGAACGTATTGACCAATTATATGCAAAAGATATTAAGATTATCCAAAGTTCCCAAGTTTTTTCCTTTTCTTTAGATGCTGTATTGCTTGCTCATTTTGCTCGTGCGCCAAAAACCGGTCAAATCGTTGACCTTTGTTCAGGGAATGGTGCTGTCGGACTATTTTTAAGCAAACAAACACAGGCAAAGATCGATGCAATCGAACTACAGCCACGCTTAGCTGACATGGCTCGACGGAGCATTTCCTTGAATCATTTAGAACAACAAATGACCGTGCATACGATTGACTTAAAAGAAAGTTTATCGGTTGTCAGACACAACTCTTGTGACTTAGTCGTCTGTAACCCCCCTTACTTTAAAGGCTTACCTACAAACAAAAAAAATCCAAATGAGCATCTAGCAATTGCCCGACATGAGATCCATACAACGTTGGAAGAAGTGATCCAAATCTCCGGCAAGTTATTAAAAACAAATGGTCGCTTAGCTCTTGTACATCGCCCAGAACGTTTCTTAGAGATTTTGACCCTTATGCAAACCTATCAGATTGCACCGAAACGTGTTCAGTTTGTTTATCCTAAAGTAGGCAAAGAAGCAAATATTTTATTGATTGAAGGAATCAAGCAAGGAAAAGCCGATGGTTTCAAAGTGTCTCCACCTTTGTTCACCTACGATACGCAAGGTGAGTATACCCCTGAACTCCGTGAGATGCTTTATGGAGAATAACCATTACTTTTATGTGTTGCACTGCCAAGATAATACGTTCTATGGAGGATATACCACCGATTTGGCTCGTCGTTTACAAGAACATAATAATGGCACAGGTGCGAAATACACACGTTTGCAAAAAAGACGTCCTGTAAAAATGATCCATGCAGAAGGATACGCTACAAGAAGTGAAGCCACAAAAGCCGAAGCCGCGTTCAAAAAACAAACACGTCGGCAAAAAGAAACCTATTTGAAGACACACCCTTCTCTTTCTTTACCTGATCAAACGGAGTAAAAAAATTTTAGAGAAAAAGAATGCCTCAACGAAAGATCGGAGAACGATTTTCGTTGAGGCACTTTTTTATAAGAGTTATCCTACTGCTCAGGTCAAAACATTGCTGTCACAACCCCAGTTTTTATTCACTTACTTGAGTACTATCAGATAGAGTGTCGCTCGTACTAGTCGAAGCAGTCTCACTCGTTTTACTTGTCTCTGATTCTTTTGTTCCACCTAATAGTGCTTCACTGACTAGATGGATATAATTCAACATACCATCTGGATTTGGATGGACTTGATCGTCATAGAACCATTCACTGTGACCGTTACTATAACCGTACCAATCAATCACTGTCATGTTATCATATTTCTTTTCCATTTCTGTGAGCATGGCGTTGACTTCATTTTGCCAGCGCTTCGTTGGT
The DNA here is from genome assembly GCF_051714725.1 of Enterococcus sp. AZ095b. NCBI lineage: Bacteria > Bacillati > Bacillota > Bacilli > Lactobacillales > Enterococcaceae > Enterococcus > Enterococcus sp. AZ095b. The sequence continues at coordinate 2,635,498 of NZ_JBIOSL010000001.1, forward strand.
ACGCGAACATTGACCCAGTAAACTTTGCGATCCCCGATCGCGTTCATCAAGCTATCAAATTGCGCCTCAGAAAAAGAGCCATTTGTTCCTAACCCAATTAATACCGTATCTTTCAATAGATCCCTATTTTTCAATTCTTCGATATAAGGAAGGCTTGTGTAGAGTTGACGACCGACATCGCCATCTACGACTACTTGCGGATATAGTTCTTTTAAATCTGCCGCAGCATCTAACATGACTGAATCACCAAATGCAGTCAGCTCTAGTTGTTGGGCTTTTTCCCCTTGCGCTTTGGTCAAATCATATTTATCCAAAATCGCTTGGTCAATAGGTGCTACATTATTGCCTTGATTATTCTGACTTTTTTCAGCTAGTTTTTTACTTTCAGCAATATTCTTTTGTAATTGCTCTTGGTCCGCTGTCACAGCATTTTTAGGTGCAGTGACGAACCCGACTAAGGCAATCGCTACGACTAAGGTTCCAGGGACCACCCATGGCTTTTTCCAACTGAAAATAGGTTTGGTGAACCAGCCTTTGACGACGCGAAACGTTTGGCTATAATCAAAGCGTGCCAATGGACGTTCGATAAAGCGGTACGACAGTTCACTGATCAATAAAATCAATGTGATTTCAATGACCGTGTGTAACAACACATGATCAGCGATACCTGATACTTTCGCTTCGTAAAAAATCATTACCGGAAATTGGTACAAGTAGATCCCATAACTTCGTTTACCGATCCAACTAAAGACCGGATTCGTCAACCAGCGATTCAAGCTCGCACCGGGATGCGCTGTGACTGCCACAAGAACCATACATAAAAGACTGACTAAAAAGAACCCGCCATAATAGATAAAGCTCAAATGGTCATCTAAGAAAAAGAAAAAGAGGATCAAAATGATCAACGAACTAAAACCCGCTAAATTCAATACTTTCTTTGCTTGTTTAGGGATATTTTTCTTCAATCGCGTACTTGGCCAAACAAAAGCCAATGCACTCCCCATCCAAATCGAGAACAAGCGAGTATCTGTCCCATAATACACACGGGTAGGATCGCCATTTGGCGAGTACAACACCATCATCAAAATCGCTGAAGCAATGGCTGTGCCCATAATGACATAAAAAATATTTTTTTTCTTACGGACAAATACCATGAGTAATACAAAAATGATCGGCCAGATCAGATAGTTCTGCGCCTCTACTGCTAAGGACCAAATATGGGTAAATGGCGACTCATTTGCAAAACGATCAAAATAGGATAATCCATTATTGATCTGCCACCAGTTATTGACATAGAATAAACTGCTGAGTACAACGCCCCGAAGATTATTCAACAATCCTCGCTGGAATAGCGTAATATATGCTGATGCAGTAATAAGCAAGAAAACGAGCCCAGGATACAGTCGTTTCATTCGCCGAACGTAAAATTGCCAAATATTGATTTTTCCATTTTGTTCCCACTCTTGTCGTAAGAGATCGGTAATAAGATAACCTGAAACGACAAAAAATATCGGAACTCCGAGGTAACCACCCTTCATACTTGTTGGCAACAAGTGGTATAAAATAACCCCGATGACCGCTAATGAACGAATCCCATCGAAGCCCGTGATATACCGGCTATTTTTTAATCTTTTTTGTTTTTCCATTCAATATTCCAACTTTTCATAAACTTTTTTCATTCGTAATATACGTGCATTACCAAAAAATAGCAAGCAAAAACTTCATAAAAGTTGCCACTTTATACTATAATCCCATAGTTCATCAAAAAAGAACACATTTTTAAGTAACTTTAACAAAATTTCAAATATAACAAGTTGGCTAATTGTTGCTTGGATAGGGTTTCATTATTTTCTATTATTTTTCGTTGATGGGCGAGAAATAATTGAATGATATCTACTCTTAACAAGGATAAACATCTATACTCCTTGGTTGCAAGCACTCTGTCACTCCTTTTCTATGATCACTTTAATAACTCATTCCTAATTATTACAAAAAAACATCACCTGTCCTTTAGCAGACAGATGATCGTTCTCTTTCGTATCATATATTTAATTTTTGAACCAAAGCTTCAGACATTGTTTTTGAAAAATTTATCCCTTCATTTGTTGCGCGCACATTTAACCAATGAGGAATTTTTATTGTCTTTTTATCTAGTTGGACATCTTTTAAGTAATCATTTAGATCCACAGAAATCAAAGTAGCAAATTCACGCTCAGAATCAATCGAAAGATCATTGATATTAGTTGGCTTTGGCAAAGGTTTATTATTCTCAACTAAATCACCGAGCATGATCCCTAAAGCATCCGATGCAACTTCTAACCCCTCGATAATATCTTTTGATTGTGTCACTGCTCCTTCGATATCAGGAAAATAAATTCCATATCCAACAGGATCCTTTTCAAAAATAGCTGGATAAACTTTTTTCATTCATCTCCCCTTCTTTCGTAACAGCACAGCGGGCTTAAATGCCCACTGCTTTTCGAACAGAATCTTCTACTCTTCTAGATAACTCTTTTGAATGGCTAGTAAGGATAACAGGTCTAGGATGATCCTTTTTAGTGAATTTCCTATGTGAGCCCTTCCCACCTTTCACTTCAACAAAGCCAGCATCTTTCAGTAGCTTTTCTGCTTCTCTGATTGTCATGGGCATTGCACATACCTCTTGACTATTATATAATAATACGTACTGGGCGTACTGTAAAGTTGCAAACTATAGCTTCAACGAAAATAAAAATTCTCTTAAATTATTTTTAAAGTGAGCACATCCTATTATGTAATACTAGTCAATATCTATAATTTCAACTTGTTATTTCCCATGTCGTCTTCTTCAAAGTTACGAAAAACGCCAGAAATTTTTTTAATAATAATTCTTATGACATTCTGCATTCCTAATCGCAGCACACGAATAAAAATACTTTGTGTTTAATTGTATATTTAAAATAAGTGGGGAGGGAGAATCAGCAACGTTAAAATGAAAAATAAACTAGATTGCATAGTAGTTTGTTTATGCACTATTCATATCAGCAGATCGAATCACATTTTTTTGGTTTCCAATTAATATGAAAGGCTAGTTATTCATTGAAATTAATATTATTTATGATATAATTTAGCTACAAAGAAGAATTCTCATAGCTATAATCAAAAACCACTAGCGTGCAGGCTAGTGGTTTTCTTTTACGTTTCTATACGAATTAACGGGTAGGCTTACTGTCTTTTTTGGCAATTTTACAATCAAGCCATTGACAGAAGTAGTGTGCAGCTACCTCTGCTATGATTGCAAAAGTAAAATCAAGAAGAAACTTCATAGCTATAACCTCCTCCCCTTGCCAGAATAGGCCGGGGTAGCAGACAGCACAATTATTATACCATAACTGAAAATACAAATTTTAGTGTTGCCACTGATAGTTTTAGTGTCATTATTCTACAAGTGGCTACCGAAGTAAGAGAAAAAAACTACACTTTTTAACTTTTTTCAAAATAAGTGTTGCCATTTCAATTTTATGAACTCCAGGTTGTAGCATTTCCTCTGAAAATCCATCCCTTTCAAATGTAGTACCGTCTTTTGATTAAAAGGCTAGAGAAATTAATTCGAAGATATCCTCTTTAATGATTTGATCAATTTCCAAGTATTTAATAAGTATCTCTCCTTGTTTTGGAGGTTCGTTCGCCGGCTTCAAGACAATTCAATTGCACAGACAGATTGCTAACGGAACTGTCGTTAGATGCGCCGATTCTATTATTATGTGTTGAGACAAAAACAGGAATACGTTTAGAAATATCTTGTAGGACAGTATTTATTCTGTTGTTTAAAAACATATTATCAAAAGAAGACTCAGGCTCATCAATAAGAAGTAGATCCTATTTGAGTGAATCTTCTATTTTTCTGTGAAAATTATATTCTGCTCGTTGCTCCCCAGAAACGGGATTCAGCTCTTTGTTTAATATGTCAATTTGCATTTTAACAAAGTATTTTACAAAGTCAGCATGCTCTAAAATATCTTTATTTTTTAAGCTTGTAGGTAGTCAAATGGTTGATCATAAAATTTAAAGACTTCAATAAAGGAAGTTCGCTTTTTGATTTTCTAATTGTAAAATCGTAAACTTCGGTTTCGTTCAATATCTTATCTTTTTGTAGTTCTTTGGTTATGTTATTGCACTCATTTATCATTTTTGTATCAATCAATTATTGTCACTTGTTTTAAGATATCTTCTTGCATATGTTTAGCAACCAAGCTAGGAGGAATTTTTTCTAACCCGTCTTGAACAGGTACATAGTCAAGGAAATTACCAATCGTCGTTAGGCCTACATCATCACTAGCCAATTCTACTAATCCAATTTGAATTGCATTGTGGCTATCTAAGATCAGGTAAGTGCTTCATATGATCATACTTCATAAATCTTATGAAAGAAGACGCCTTTTGTCTGTTGAAATATCGATAGCATAAATGATTATTTTCAATTCCTTAATCGCAACAATCATTTCTGGTATTCTAGCGACAAGAAGATCAAAAAAACACAGCGATAACCATTCAGTTATCCACTGTGTTTTATCTAACTAGTTTACTAAAATCTAAATCCCATCTTCATAAAAACGTCCGAGAATTTGAACATTTTCCGCAATACTGACAAATGCTTGCGGGTCAGAAGATTTCATTGCTTCACGTAACAAAGGAAGCTCATAGCGAGTAACGATCGTCATTAAGACTGTTTGTTTATCGTGCTTGTACGCACCTTCTGCTTCATTGATGATCGTGATCCCACGACGCATACATTTTTGGATGGCTTCGATCACTGCTTCAGGATGTTTAGTCACGATCATGACTTGCATCTTTTTTTGTTTCGTATAGACGACATCCGTCACTTTACCACTCACAAAAATCGACAAAGCACTATAAAACATATACTGCCAGCCGAAGAGCAAGCCCGCTACGAAAACAATCAGTGCATTGAAATAAATGGAAATCGAACCGATGGATCGACCTGTTTTTTTACGGATCGTAATACTCACGATATCTAATCCGCCAGAAGACAAACCATTTTTTAATGCTAAACCAATACCAACCCCATTGACGGCACCACCGAATATCGCACAAATGATCGGATCAGTCGAAAGAATCGTTTGTGGCAAAAGATGGATACTAAGCGAGGTTAATGTCACAGTGATAAATGTAAAAATCGTAAATTTCTTTCCAAGTTTAAACCAAGCTAAAAAAAATAACGGGATATTCAATAAATATAATGTGGTTGAAACAGGGATTTCAAAACCAATCACTGATTTAGAAAGGGTCGTTAAGATTTGTGCAAGACCGGTTATCCCACTTGAATAGATGTTTCCTGGTTGATAAAAAAAGTTCAATGCAACTGAAGCAATCAGAGCATAGACGATCGACACCGAAAGTTTGGTCGTATAATCATGATACGCCCAATTTTCGAAAGTTTTTTTCATGAAAAAAGCCTCGCTTTATCTGGTATGCCCTTATTATATGATCTTTTAGAATATAATCAAGAGACTTCTTTGAAAAAAAGATTGGAAATTCCAATATAAGAGAAAAAAAGGTTGCTCCAGTGTCACTAGCACGAATCAATCGCGACTTATCAGTGACTCCTTCACAACCTTGGTATTCCTATGAAAATAACTTCTCTTTCTTATTTGTTATTCAACATCTGTAACATCGATGTTCAATTCAAATAATTGAAGATCAGAAACAGTACTTGGCGCATCACTCATGACATCAGCTGCTTTACCATTTTTAGGGAAAGCAATCACTTCACGAATGTTTTCTTCACCTGCAAGCAACATCACAAAGCGATCAAGTCCCAAGGCAATTCCTCCATGTGGTGGGAAGCCATAGTCTAATGCACTTAATAAGAAACCAAATTGCTCTTCCATTTCTTCTTCAGAAAAGCCTAGTGTTTTTAATACTTTTTCTTGTAATTCTCTTGTATGGATACGTAACGATCCCCCACCTAATTCATAGCCGTTCAAGACGATGTCATACGCTTCTGCGTAGACTTTTGCCGGATCAGTTTCCAATAACTCGACATCGGATGCTTTAGGCATCGTAAACGGATGATGCGCGGAAACATAGCGGCCTTCTTCTGCTGAATATTCAAATTGTGGCCATTCTGTCACCCATAAGAAATTGAATTTTGATTCGTCGATCAAGTCTAATTCTTTTCCTAAGCGAGAACGAATCGCTCCAAGAGTGGCTGCAACGATTTCTTCTTTGTCTGCACCAAACAATAAAATATCTCCAACTTCAGCGTTTGTTGCTTGGATCAATGCTTCAGATGCCTCGCCCATAAATTTCGCAATAGGCCCTTTCAAGCCATCTTCTTCTACTTTTAACCAAGCTAGTCCTTTTGCGCCAAACTGAGTGGCATATTGTCCAAGATTATCTAAATCTTTACGTGAATACTTGCTTGCTGCATTTTTCGCATTCAGCGCTTTGACCACTCCGCCATTTTCAAGTGCCATTTGGAAGACTTTAAATTCAACGTCTTTCACAACCGTGCTCAAGTCGATCAATTCCATGTCAAAACGTGTATCAGGTTTGTCACTTCCATAACGGCTCATTGCTTCATCATATGTCATACGAGGGAATGGTAAAGTGACTTCGATACCACGTACCTCTTTCATCACTTTAGCAATCAATCCTTCTGTATAGGTTTGGATTTCTTCAGCGGTCAAGAAAGTCGTTTCAATATCGACTTGTGTAAATTCTGGTTGACGGTCGCCACGTAAATCTTCATCACGGAAACAACGAACGATTTGATAGTAACGATCAAATCCAGCATTCATCAATAATTGTTTGAACAACTGTGGTGACTGTGGTAAAGCATAGAAATGCCCTGCATGGATACGAGAAGGTACTAAGTAATCTCTCGCGCCTTCTGGTGTTGATTTGCCCAAATAAGGTGTTTCAATATCCAAGAAATCATGGTCATCCAAGTAATGACGGATTGCTTTCGTTGTGTCGTTGCGCAATTTGATATTGTTCGTCATTTTTGGACGACGTAAATCAAGATAACGATACTTCAAACGAATCTCATCACTGATCGTTTGTTCATCCTCAATCAAGAAAGGTGGTGTTTTGGCTTGATTCAAGATAATGATTTCATCCGCGATGATCTCAAATTCACCCGTTGCCATTTTAGGATTGATTGCCAATTCATCCCGATTTTTTACTGTACCTGTCACTTCAATGACATATTCACTACGGCATTTATCTGCGATTTCCCATGCTTCTTTATTGATTTCTGGATTAAAGACAAGTTGAACGATCCCTTCACGATCACGTAAATCGATAAAGATCACGCCACCTAAGTCACGTCTTTTTTGTACCCAACCTTTTAATGTAACTGTTTGTCCTAACTGCTTTTCTGAAACCAGTCCACAGTAAACTGTTCGTTGTGCCATCATTTTTCCTCCTGTTCAGTAGATAATGTCATTTCATCATAGACTTTATCAAAGTGTTCATAAATATCTTCTAGTGCAAAGCTTTTCTCTGTACGATTAGCCATTGATTTGACGTTGATCGTTTGATTTGCTAGTTCATCCGCACCAATCACCAAGACCAACTTCGCATCGGCTTTGTCTGCTGTCTTAAATTGTGCTTTGGCTTTACGTCCCATAAAATCACGATCTGCGGAAAAACCAAAATCACGGATTGCTTGAACGATTTTCAACGCTTCGATATTTGTTTCTTCGCCTAGTGCCACCACATAGGCATCTAATGTATTCATTACAGGGACAGCTACTTCTTCTGCCTCCATCGTTAATAAAATACGTTCGATCCCCATCGCAAAACCAAATCCTGGTGTCGCTGGTCCGCCTAGTTCTTTGACCAAGTTGTCATAACGGCCACCCGCACAAATCGTTGCTTGTGCGCCCATTTTAGGTGCGTCACTCATCACTTCAAAAATCGTATGCGTATAATAATCTAACCCACGAACCATATTGCTGTCGATTTCATAAGGTACATCTAACGCATCCAACATGGCAATCACTGTATCAAAATGTGCTTTTGCTGTTTCACTTAAATAATCTAAGATTGAAGGCGCTTCTGCTACGAATTTTTGATCACGTTTGTCTTTACTATCCAATACACGCAATGGATTTTCATGTAAACGACGTTGTGAATCTTCGCTTAATTCTGCTTCAAACGGTACAAGGTAATCGATCAACGCTTGACGATACGCTTGTCGCGTTTCTTGATCGCCTAAAGAGTTGATCACTAAACGGATTTGACTGATTCCTAATTGTTCGAAGAAGTCTAATGCCATCACCATGCTTTCAACATCCGTCGCAGGATTGTCTGAGCCAAATGCTTCGACACCGATTTGATGGAATTGACGTAAACGACCTTTTTGCGGGCGCTCATAACGAAACATTGGTCCCATATAAAATGTTTTGTAAGGTTTTGTATATTCTGGTCCAAATAATTTATTCTCAACAAATGAACGAACGATTGGTGCAGTTCCTTCTGGACGAAGCGTAACATGACGCTCGCCTTTGTCATAAAAATCATACATTTCTTTTGAAACGATATCAGTCGTATCCCCTACACTACGAGCAATCACTTCATAATGCTCAAAAATCGGCGTGCGGATCTCATTATATTGATAATCTTTAAATAATAAACGGGCAGTTTCTTCAACAAATTGCCATTTTTCAGATTCTCCAGGTAAAATATCATTTGTTCCTTTTGGTCTTTGGAAGCTCATCTTTTTCTCTCCTTTTCTTCACGCTATGTAATCAATGCAAACAAAAAACACCCTTGTTCGCCATGAACAAGGGTGAATGATTATTTCATACACGGTACCACCTATATTTGAAAGATTGCTCTTTCCTCTCACGATTAACGCTCGTTTACGGGACGGCTTTGCACGCGTCCATCTCCAGAGTGTCTTTCAGAAACTACTTGTTTTAGATCGCTCTCAGCCACGACGATCCTCTCTTATAAAGCATTTAGTTACTTACTCGCTCTTTCATCGATATTTAGATATTAATTATAACCTACTAAAAACACAGCGCAAAGTCAAGTAGATTCTTATTGATTTCTTTTTTAAAGTCATTTTGATTTAGCTTTTTTTCTTTTTGATTTAGACTAAATAAAAAAGGAGGTAAAAAAATGTCAGAAGTAAAAATTGGTCATTCTCAAGTATATGCCGAAGCAATCGGCTTAGGTGCAAATGCCGTCGGAGGGCACAATCTTTTTTCAGGATTAGCGGATGAAACTGGAAAAGAAGTCGTCAGAGCTGCCTTAGATAATGGCTTGAACCTTATTGATACTGCTTATATTTATGGCGAAGGTCGTTCGGAACAATTGATTGGAGAAGTCTTGCAAGAACCGGCTTATGATCGTTCCCGTATTATTATTGCCACCAAAGCAGCACATCTTCCAGATCAACCGAAAAAATTTGATAACTCTCCTGAATTTTTGAAGAAATCAGTCGATGAAGCGTTAGAACGTCTGCAAACAGATTATATCGATATTTTTTATATCCATTTTCCAGATGAAGCAACACCTAAAAATGAAGCAGTTGCCGCTTTACACGAACTAAAAGAAGCAGGGAAGATCCGTGCTATCGGTGTGTCTAATTTCACTTTAGAGCAATTGAAAGAAGCCAACCAAGACGGCTATGTCGATATCGTACAAGATCAATTCAGTTTGATCCATCGCACAGCGGAAAAAGAATTATTCCCTTACCTCGAAGCTAACGAGATTGGTTTTGTGCCTTATTTCCCACTTGCTTCAGGTTTATTGACTGGCAAGTATGATCTAGAAAGTCCAAAACATTTTTCTGAAGATGATCCTAGAAAGAACAAACCAAACTTTCAAGGTGAACGATATGAACAAATCATCACAGCGGTCGATCAACTCAAACCGCTTGCTGAAAAGTACCAAGCAACTACTGCTCAATTAGTCTTAGCTTGGTATATCGCGCACCCGCGGATTTCATTTGTCATTCCTGGCGCAAAGAAACCCGAACAAGTCGCAGACAATGCCAAAGCTTTGGATATTCATTTATCTTTAGAAGATGCCCAAACAATCGATCAGTTATTCCGAGAGTTTAAATAATACTCAAAAACAGCCACATCAAGAAAATGATGTAGCTGTTTTTTTATAAATGATACAGTAAGCCTCGACTATTTGAATAGGGCTAAAATTGGTTGAAAGAAGTTAATTTTTGGTTGAATAACTTCCATTCAAATTAATCAAATCTATACATAAAACACTATTTATAGATGTCATTTCGATGACCAATTTGTACGATCAAAATCGTTATCACTTCATCATCTATATCTGCAATGATCCGATAATTCCCCACTCTATAACGCCATTCGCCACTCCTATTCGCTACTAACCCTTTACCATATTGTCTGGGGTTATCTGTATTGATAAGATTTTTTTCTATCCATGATAGTATCAAAGAAGCTTGAAATTTATCCATTTTTTTCAATGCTTTTTGTGCACCTTTTTCATAACGGACAAGATATTGCTTCCTCATAATCCTAGTTCTCTTTTCATTTCTTCATGCGAGATACTTTCATCAAGACTCTTATGATCTTTCATCGCTTTATTATAGATATCCATATCAATCTGATCTTCTAGCGTTTCTAATAAAGTTGTCCTTGCCAATTCTGAAACGGTCATTCCATTCAAATCAGCCATTGCTAACATAAATGCTTTTTCTTCGTCTGATACACGAAACGTAATATTACTCATACCTTGACACCTCCTGTATACATTTGTATTACATATCTATATCGTAATACAAATGTATACAACTGTCAATAAAATACTGTATTGCCCCCACGTTACTCTTTATATAACAATCCTCGACTATTTGGATAAGTCGGAAATTGATTGAATGGAATCGTCCAGTCTTGTTCTGGCACAGAAAAGGCAAAACGATTCACTAATTGATCGGAAAAAACGCGTAAACTATGCAACGTGATCCATTCACCTGCGCATCGGTGCATTTTTCGGAAGTCACCGCCACCTTGTGCAATCATCTCATACTCTTCTTCATAAGAGATTTTTTTCGCTTTACCAATATACCGTTTGATCAAAAATGCCTCTGGTGAATCCACTGTCCGTTCATCATGATTTGTTCCATACAAATCTAAGATCACCCAACTGTCTTTAGGGATGCGATAGCCGTCTACTTCTACATCTTGCAAAGCAAAGGCGGGTAACATTGGGAAAAATGGGTAATACCGACGCATCTCCTGAATAAAAGGATCTTGCAGTTCCTTAAAATCGTTTTTTAGTTGTTGATAGAGATCTGGTCGGCTGAAAAGAGCATGCCCCATCAACGCCGCCCATACGGTCAATGCCACGGTCGGCCGAATGATATTCAATAATTCTACCGACGCAATATCCAAAGGCAAAAGATTACCTTTAAGGTCAGTCGCATTCGCAAAAGCATAAAGCGCTACATTTTCTTTTCCGGCTACTGGATTTTCTCGTGCTTCTTCCAACAACTCTTGTGCCCATTTTTCTGATTTTTTCCGATTTTCTACACCTTTAAAATGATCGAGTGGCGAAGTGACTGTCCCACTGATCATAGAGATCTGATAATCTGCCAGTTGGTTGATCTCTTCTTCTGAATAATCCGCTAAGTTGATTCCTGACCATTCACAGATGGCGGTAAAAAGTACTTTTTTACTCAGGTCAAATAACTCAAAAGTACCATGTTGTTGTTCCAATTCATGTGCCAATACTCGATCCAATATTTGATGATAGTCTTCCATTCGCTCTGGTGTCATCAAATCCATAAAAATTGCTTTACGGTGATGATGCTCCGCGCCATCTAAAGACTGCACACCGTCCTTTCCAAATAATGTTTTTTGGACCATTTTAGGCATTGCGCCTTCTCGTTTGAAATTTCTTGGATCATAAAAATGTTTCGCTGCCTCTTCTCCATAGATGATCACAGCTTCCTTATTGAATATCTTTGCTTTCACAACAGGTGATTGGGCTTCTTCTCTTAGCTTTCCAAGCATTTTGTAGCCCTCGTTATAGTATTTTTTGATTTCGGTCATTTTGATATCGACCACGGGAATTTCTTGCATATTTTTTGCTCCTCCTAATAAATAACTTTAGATATTATTAGGATACTCCTTGTACAATAAAACTGACAAAAGAAGTGTTTGAGACAAAGCCATACCATTTATTTCTCTTGAGCTGCCTAACCTCGAATAAAAGGCTTCCTCATCACTAATAAGATTTCATTATAACGTTCTGTGACTCTGTCATTCACCTCATTCCTTCGTCTAGCTTTGTAGTCAACTCGTGAAATGCCTCTTTGAACCGCACGTCTTTTCTAGCATGTTTGTAAAAAGACAAAACATAGACATCATAAAATAAATTATAGCTTCTAAAGGAATATTTTACTTGCAACTAAAAGATATAATGGCATTCTAAAGTAGTGAAAGGGGCTTCTTTGATCAATTTTTTGTCTGGTATTGCCCAGTAATCAAAGCCATTATCATAGCGGCGGGAAAGTATCTCGTCTATCGTTGTCTGATTTCTCTCATCTCAGTAATACTAACGAACAAAAAATAAAAATGGCTGCCAAAATGAGGGAGAATAAAAAAAGTCTGATTTTGAGAAACTTCATCAAAATCAGACTGATCTTTTTTATTCATTTATCATTTATTTTGAGAATCAATAATGATCGTCACTGGGCCATCATTCACAAGAGAAACCGCCATATCTGCACCAAATTCTCCTGTTTCAACTGTGATTCCTCGTTGTCTTAGCCCTTCGTTAAATGCTTCATATAAAGGAATCGCTGTTTCCGGACGTGCTGCTGCGATAAAACTTGGTCGATTGCCTTTTTTTGTGTCTGCAAAAAGAGTGAATTGAGAAATACTCAACAGCGCTCCTTTGACATCTTCAATACTTAAATTCATTTTTCCTTGTTCATCTTCAAAGATACGCATCTGGGCAATTTTTTTGATCAAATAATCGACGTCTTTTTGCGTATCTGTATCATGAACACCTAGCAAAATCAACAAGCCATGATCGATACGCCCCACTTCTCGTTCGTTGATCGACACAGCTGCTTGACTCACTCGTTGGATCACTGCGCGCAAAGTACTACCTCCTAGCCATTCATCCGGCGTACGCTATATACATCCGGTACAGTCTTGATTTTATCGACAATACTTTTCAAGTGTGACAAGTTACGTATCCCTACTGTCAAATGGATCGTCGCCATTTTGTCTTTATTCGTTCGTGCTTCGACACTGTTTAGATTTTTAGTCATCGCATTCACTGTCTGCAAGACGTCATTTAACATGCCCGAACGATTATAGCCATAGATCTCTAAATCAGCATCATACTCTTTGTTCGTATTTGAAGTGTCTTCCCATTCAACGTCAATCAACCGTTCTTCCACGTTTGGTTTATCCGGTTGGACATTCGGACAGTCTTTGCGATGGATCGAGATACCACGTCCTTTGGTGATATAGCCCACGATGTCATCCCCTGGTACAGGATTGCAACAACGGCTGATCCGGATCAACAAGTTTTCAACACCTTGGATGACGACGCCACCTTCATGACGAACCTTCATTTTTTCAGGCTCTTTTTTAGGTTGATTCATCAACTCTTCTGCTTCTTGTTTTTGTTGCTCGATTTTTTGTTCTTTCCGCTCTTTTTCAGTCAAGCGATTAGCCATCGTCAATGGACTTACTTCGCCATAACCAATCGCAGCATACATATCTTCTTCTGTTTGAAAATTCAAGCGTTCTAATGCGTCGTGTAATTTATTTTTTGAAAGAATCTCCTTTGGTACAAAACCAAGATCCATAATACACTTCACTAAAGCTTCATGGCCCTTCGTCACATTTTCGTCTCGATCTTGCCCTTTGAAGAAACGCTTGATTTTATTTCTCGCTTTACTTGTGGCTACTAATTTCAGCCAATCACGACTTGGTCCAAATGAATTTGGCGAAGTCAGAATCTCGATGATATCACCATTCTTCAATTTGTAATCTAATTGGACCATTTTCCCATTGATTTTGGCACCAGTCGTTTTGTTCCCGATATCTGTATGGATGCTATAAGCAAAGTCTAACGGTCCTGATCCTTTAGGAAGTTCAGTCACATCGCCTTTAGGAGTGAACACATAGACTTTATCACTAAAGATATCGCCTTTCACACCCTCCATGAATTCAGAAGCATCGTAACTTTCATCTTGCAATTCGATGATCTCATGGAACCAACTTAACTGTTTTGTCATCCCATCGGGTTCAACTTTGTCGCCTTTTCCTTCTTTATATGCCCAGTGAGCAGCTACCCCAAACTCAGCGATTTCGTGCATTTCTTGGGTACGGATCTGAATCTCGACAGGGTTGCCAGCTGGTCCGATAACAGTTGTATGCAACGATTGATACATATTCGCTTTAGGCATCGCGATATAATCTTTGAATCTACCTGGCATAGGTTTCCATTTCGTATGGATCGCTCCTAGTACTGCATAACAATCTTTGATCGAATCCACGATCACTCGGATTGCCAGTAGATCATAGATTTCATTGAATTGCTTCTTTTGGTCTTTCATCTTACGGTAAATCGAATAGATGTGTTTCGGGCGACCATAGATCTCTGCAAAAATCCCCAATTCTTCCGTTGCTAAACGGATATCCTCCACTGTACCACTGACATAATTTTCACGTTCTTCTCGTTTTGTTTGCATCAAGTGAACGATTCGATAATATTGCTTTGGATTGAGATAACGCAGCGCCGTATCCTCTAATTCCCATTTGATTCGACTGATCCCTAAACGATGAGCAAGCGGTGCGTATATTTCCAATGTTTCTTGCGCAATGCGTCGTTGTTTATCTTCCCGCAAATGCTTTAACGTACGCATGTTATGTAAACGATCGGCTAACTTCACCATGATTACACGTAAATCTTGAGCCATAGCTAATAACATTTTGCGGTGATTTTCCGCTAGTTGTTCTTCGTGGGATTTGTATTTGATTTTCCCTAACTTCGTCACTCCGTCCACCAACATTGCCACGTCGTTCCCGAAGGCTTCTCTTAAATCTTCTAAGGTTACTTCTGTATCTTCTACCACATCATGTAAAAAACCAGTGGCAACCGTATGGGGGTCCATTCGTAGATCTGCAAGAATCCCTGCAACTTGGATCGGATGGATGATATAAGGTTCTCCTGATTTACGAAATTGTCCCTCATGTGCAGTGGTCGCGTAGTCACATGCTTTTTGCACAAAAGCGACATGTTCAGGTCCCATGTATTGGCTAACCATCTTAATGACATCAGGCCCTGTTAATATTTCTTCTTTTGGCATGGGAAACATCCCCCTTTCTATTCATAATCAAAACAGATATTTTTTGTCGTGAGAAAGCATTTTTTTATAGCTTAGGATTAAATAATTGTTCTTATTATACCGATTGTGTCAATGATTTTCAATTCCGTACAAAAGGCAAAATCCCACTTTCACTTTGAGGGATCAAGAAAATAGGAAAATTCATACATTTGTTTTGTAGAAGATCGTTATCCCTAACGATTAACTCGCCTATTACTTGCTAAGTGCTTGTAATTCAAGTTGGAAACTTGCGGCACTTAACAAATACAATGGCGCAGTTTCTGTTCGTAGGATTCTTGGACCAAGACCACAAAGAATGCCACCTTGTGATTCGAAATGAGCGATTTCTTGAGGTGATAATCCGCCTTCTGGGCCAAACACTGCAAGGATCCGAGTACCTGGTAAAACAGATTGCAGTATTTTGGCTAAATTAGCGGCTTCCCCTTGTTTTGCTGATTCTTCATATGCAACCAGAAGGACATCATACGAACTGAGCGTCTCATAAAATTGCTTTTCTGTCTCCATTAAAGATACTTGCGGTACGACTTGGCGATGCGACTGTTCCGCCGCTTCCTGTGCAATCTTGACCAACCGCTCTTGTCGCTTTTTGCGTTTTTTGGTATCCCATTTAACGACAGAAGCAGCAGCAGGAAATCCCACAAACCCGTGAGCGCCTAGCTCTGTCCCTTTTTGTACGATCCAATCCAACTTATCCCCTTTAGGATATCCGCTAGCAATCGTGATCTTGCAGGGTAATTCTTTTTGAACACTTTCTTTCGCCACTTCGACTAAGAAGACTTCATTCTCCTTCATTTCACTGATTTCTGCAATGATCGCGATCTGGTCGTTAAATGCTAAATAGACCTGATCTTTCACTGCCATTCGCATAACTCTTACCATATGGTGATAGGCTTCACCCTCTATTACAAAACGCTCTTGTGGTCGATAAGGCTCATCTAGAAAATATCGTTGCATTTAATCCACCTCAGGCTTTTTTAGCATAATGGCATACCAATCTTTTTGTTGGAACACTTGATCGACAACAAAACCTTGTTCTTCCATCGCCGTAAGAACCATTTCTTTCTTCTCTTCAATGATTCCAGAAACGATCAACGTCCCAGTTTGTTTTAGTAAACGCCACGCATCAGGAATCATCAACAAAATGATATCTGCCAAAATATTAGCTACGATCACATCGCTCTCGCTCTCGATGCCTTTTAATAGGTCATTGGCTGACACATGCACATCTTTTGCTACTTCATTTAGGTCCATATTTTCTTTTGCTGAACGTACTGCCACTTCATCGAGATCATACGCATAGACTTCTTTTGCCCCTAAATGCTTCGCCGCAATACTCAACACTCCGGAACCAGTACCGACATCTAAAAGCGTTTCTCCACCTCGCAAGGTCGACTCCAGTGCTTGTAATGTCAAAGAAGTCGTTGGATGCGTACCTGTTCCAAACGCCATCCCTGGATCTAATGTAATGATTTTTTCTAATGGATCAGTCGTTTGATAACTTTCCCAACTTGGTACGACAGTTAGTAGACGTGTGATCCGAACCGGATGATAATATTTTTTCCAAGCCGTTGCCCAATTGCTTTCTTCGACTTCACTCACCGTCACAATGTTCTTACCGATCGCTAATCCAAATTCGGGTAATTTTGTCACACGTTCTTTGATAAAGGGTAAAATTTCCGGTAAAAAGATCGTTTCAGGGAAATAAGCCATCACGATGGCACCCTCTTCAATCGTTGTAAAATCTTCTTTTGTCAGGATTTCTCCATAAGGATCAGATTTAAAATTTTCGACGTCCAATGAATCTTCGATCGCGACACCACTCGCTCCTGCTTCCATTAAAATATTTGCGACTGCTTCAACCGCTTCACTCGCCGTTTCGATTTTGACTTCATTCCATTTCATATACGTTGCTCCTTAATAGCTGGGATAGGGTAGATATACATCTTTTTCATTTTGTTGTTTTTCTTCGACTAAACGTGTGAACACATGGTTGTCCCATTTCAATTCAAAGACAGCCGTTTCGTCTTCTGCATCTAAAAAATCTAAAAGATCACTTTGACCTTGTGCTAATACATCATTCAAGTAGTCAATCAGTGCATCGGCTACAGAACTCGCTAACCCTTTCTTTCCTTCATAAGGGATCACTGCCAGATAATCTTGCTCATCAAATATAGATTTTTCTGGGTTGAATAATAAGACACCATCTTCAAATTCAATGATTTCTTCTTCCGAGACAACACCTTGGGCATCATCTAATTCAAAATGTGCCTGATTTTCTGCAAATAAACGTACCACGATCTCAATCGTATGGTTTTTTGTGTCCCAATCTAACGCCACATCATAGTCTGTGATCTTCTTTTCAATGGCTGTATCAAGGTAATCCAATATTGTTGTTTTCTTCATTTTGTTTCCTCCAACCCCAGTCTTCATCGACTTGGTTCTTTTTTTGTAATGAAAGATACGGATTTCCAGCAACGACAAAACGCAATGGTTTTTCCGTCCATTCTCCTTTATTCGGTATACCGATTCTAGGCAACGCCAATATTTTTTTTGGTAGCCGTTTTTTCTCAAAAACCAAACGCAACGAGCTATCACGAATCGACTGTCCATATAAATCTGGTGATAGACCTAAGGCTGCCACTAATTTCCCTGGACCATTACTAATATCAGGACCCGCCTTCCCTTTGCGATTCAGGCTCATTTGCTCAATCCCCTCCACAGGCTCAATAGCACGGATCATCACTCCTTGTGGTACTCCTTCAGGTTGTGTGATGATATTTAAAATCAAGTGGGTGTGCATCGTGTAGAGATAGATCGTTCCTGGTTCTTCATACATTGCACGCACTCGAGGCGTACGCCGCATACCATAACTGTGAGCAGCCAGATCTTCCGGACCTAAGTAAGCTTCTGCATCTACGATATAGCCCCCTAAGCGCCCATTTGGTGTTTCATATTCCAGATACATTCCTAGTAAATCTTTTGCCACTTCTGCCGTTGTTTTATTTAATAAAAGTTCATCTAATTGTTTTTGATTTGTCATTTGCTTCACCACCTTTATCATACACAATATTAGGCAAAGAAGCTATGAAAAAAGCGGGTCAACGAGTTGGCGATTACCATTGCTGAACTAGAGAAACCTATTTCTAGCTTCTCGCCCTATTCTGACTATTCCTCCGCCTTTTGCGCCCCTTTATCCTATGAGATATGTTATAATAAACGAACGAATAATCTAAAGGAGGCAGACTGATGCAACAACCATTAGCCTATCGGATGCGTCCGAAAAATATCGATGAAGTCGTTGGCCAACGCCATTTAGTTGGTGAAGGTAAAATCATTCGCCGAATGGTTGATGCAGAAATGTTATCTTCCATGATTTTATATGGACCACCCGGCACAGGAAAGACAAGTATCGCTAGTGCCATTGCTGGCTCAACTAATTTTGCCTTTCGGATGTTGAATGCCGCGACCGATTCTAAAAAAGATCTACAAGTTGTCGCCGAAGAAGCTAGAATGAGCGGTACTGTGATTCTTTTACTTGATGAAGTCCATCGATTAGATAAAACAAAGCAAGATTTTTTACTTCCGCATTTAGAAAACGGTCGTATCATCTTGATTGGGGCAACCACTGAAAATCCTTATATCACGATTAATCCAGCAATCCGTAGTCGGACACAGATCTTTGAGGTAAAACCGTTAGACGAAGAAGATATCCAATTAGCAATTCATCGTGCATTGTCCGATAAAGAAAATGGCTTAGGAGAATCATCGATTAAAATAGATGAAAATGCCTTGCTTCATCTATCTCGTGCCACTAACGGTGATTTGAGAAGCGCACTTAATGGCTTGGAACTTGCTGTACGTTCCACTAAAAAACAAGAAGACGGTACAATTCATCTCACCCTCGCGATTATCGAAGAGTGTATCCAGCGAAAAGCATTGACGCATGATAAAAATGGGGATGCTCACTATGATGTGATCTCCGCATTTCAAAAATCCATTCGTGGGAGCGACGTGGATGCTGCATTACATTACTTGGCGCGTTTAGTCGAAGCTGGGGATTTAGCAAGTATTTGTCGTCGCCTGATGGTGATTGGCTACGAAGATATTGGCTTAGGCAACCCTGCTGCTGCGGCTCGAACAGTCAACGCTGTGCTAGCTGCCGAACGTTTAGGTCTACCAGAAGGTCGTATCCCTTTAGCTGATGCAGTCGTCGATCTTTGCCTTTCACCAAAATCCAATTCTGCCTATACCGCATTAGATACAGCCATTGCAGACATAAGAGCAGGAAAGGCAGGCGAAGTTCCTGATCACTTAAAAGATAGCCATTATCAAGGGGCCAAGTCATTGAATCGAGGTGTAGACTATCAATATCCTCATAGCTACGAAAATGCTTGGGTCGATCAACAATATCTACCTGATAAACTGAAACATACACAGTATTATCAACCTAAAAATACTGGGAAGTACGAACAAGCCTTAGGACAGCAATATCAGCGCATTAAAGAATGGCAGAAAAAAACACAATAACCACCGTCATTGAAAGCGTTCAAAATTATTGAGCGCCCACATTGCTCTTTTTAAATCCATGTGCTACTATAGAAGTGGGAAATCTGTGATGTTCGAATTGTCCTCTTTGTGTGTTGACCGAACATTTTTATTGATATCTTGGGACCTGTCTTGTGTCACAGCTGGTAACATGCCTTATCATTTGGTAGTTCGATGCGACGACCATGGGACCCACCTGCTTGAATTCGCGGGATCAATACTACAGGACAAACAACGGCATTAACGGAGATTACCATTTTTTTACCTATTAAGAGGCAGTACCGATTTATCGGTGCTGCCTCTTTTATGGTATGATTGGTTTTAGAAAAAGTAGGAGTGGATACAATGATTCGTTTATTGATGGCGATTGCCGCCTTATTGCTATTATTTGTCAGTTATTACTTATTTAAAAAACAAACGATTTTTTTCGTTCTTATCGAACAGAATAAAAAGAATCAAGATTTTCTAAGTATTTTCGGTTCGATCTACGCATTTTTAGGACTTCTAGGACTCGTTGTCGTAGCAATCAATCATCGTTTTTTTGCATTACTTTATTTAGTCATCGTAATTACTGTTGCCTCTGTCTTCAGCATCGGTTTTGCCAAAAAAATGACGAAACCTGACAGTAAATAATTCTCATTTCTTTGAATTTGCTTTACAATAGAATTGTAAACCAAGTATCTTTTTTGAAGGAGTGAATGCTGATGTTACAACAATATAGAAAAATCATGGTTGCGGTCGACGGTTCTGAAGAAGCCGAATTAGCGTTTAAAAAAGCAGTAAACGTTGCTTTAAGAAATAACAGCGAGCTTTTATTAGCTCATGTCATTGACACACGATCTTTCCAAACTGTTTCATCCTTTGATGGCATGTTGGCAGAACAAGCAACAGAAATGGCCAAGCAAACACTAGCCGATTATGAGATGAAAGCTAAAAAAGCTGGATTACATCAAGTGACAACTGTGGTAGAATACGGTTCTCCAAAGCATATCATTGCTAAAGAAATCCCTGAAGACCATGAAGTGGACTTGATCCTTTTAGGTGCAACTGGACTCAACGCAGTCGAACGTCTATTTATCGGTTCTGTTTCAGAATACGTTATTCGCAATGCAGCATGTGATGTTCTAGTCGTACGTACAAACTTAGAAAATCAATTACCAAAAAAAGAAGATAAGTAATTATTTCATAAAAAGCATTGAGAAATAAAAATTTCTCAATGCTTTTTATTAGTTAGATTCTGTCTTTGAACGTAGCATGAGCAATCTTTCTTTGCTATCTACTGTGCCTTCTGTAACAAGAGTAATTGATTCATACGATAAAGAATTGGTAATAATCACCATTACCGTATCATCATAGCCGGCTTGCTTGAGCTTTTGCTGATCAAATCTTCCCAACAACTGGCCTTTCTTTACCTTATCTCCTACCTGAAATTCTGTCGAAAACCCTTGACCATTTAATTCAACTGTATCAATACCGATATGGATCAAAATTTCTCCACCAGCATCTGTTTTCAACCCATAGGCATGTTTCGATTCATAAACAACAGTCAGTTCACCATCGGCTGGAGCAAATAAAAGTCCTTCCGTTGGTCTGATTGCTATTCCTTTCCCCATCATTTCTTGAGAAAACACAGGGTCATTTACTGCTTGCAGTGATATCAGTTCACCAGAAACAGGAGCGACGATTACTTCTTCTATCACACGTTCCTCCTCTTCTTTTGCATCACTCGGTACATCTGCTGTTTCCGGTTCTTCACTAGCAAGTAGGTATGCATGTTTTTTCCCATAAAGATATGTTGTAGTGAAACCAACGAGTAAACTGATCAGGATACCTATCATGAAAAAAGGAATCTGATTAGGCGTAATTGAAATAAAGCCGATGACGCTGGCGGGACCTAAAGCAATAGCAAGTACATGGAAAAAACCGATGAACATGGAGGAAATCCCGGCAGCAATCATTCCACAAATAAATGGAAACTTTAATTTTAGATTGACACCAAAAATTGCTGGCTCTGTAATTCCTAGTAAAGCAGAGATGCTAGCAGAAGTTGCTAAACTTTTTTGCTTTGTATTTTTAGTCAATAACATGATGGCAAGTGTTGCTGCCCCCTGTCCAACGTTTGCCATTGAAGCAACTGGGAAAATAAATGTTCCTCCCGTTCGAGCCACATCAGCCAATAAAGATGTTTCAATTGCTGGAAAACTTTGATGAAGACCAGTGATCACGATTGGTGAATAGAACAAACCAAAAATCCCTAAACCGATTGCTCCGGTTGTTTGATACAACCAACTCAATCCTGCTGTTAAGCTGTCTCCGACTGTTTGCATCACTGGACCAACCACAACGAATGTCAAAAAACCTGTAATGATAATTGCTAACATCGGTGTAAATGTATAATCAAATGCATTAAGTAAACGTTTATGGAAAAATTTCTCTAAATTCGCCAAAATCCATGAAACAGCTAAAACTGGTAAGACCGATCCTTGGTAACCTGCTTGAGCAATGTTTAACCCAAAAATATTCCAATAAGGCATTGTTCCTTCTGCCACAGCATTTGCTACGCTGTACCCATTGACCAGCTCCGGCATCACCATCGCCATTGCCATTGCTGCTCCTAGATAAGGATTGCCACCAAATCTTCGCGTTGCTGAAAAACCTACTAGGATCGGGAGAAATGCAAATGGAGCAGAAGCCAGTAAATTAATAATGCTAGTCACATCTTTTAAATTAGGATACATCTCAATCACTGATTGTGGTCCGAATAGATCTTGTGCGGTCAAAACATTATTGATTGCCATCAATAACCCACCTGCGACTAAAGCAGGAACAATTGGTACGAATATATCAGACAGTACTTTGATCAAGGACATAAAAGGATTCTGTTTCTTCCCTGATTGTGCTACCGCTTTCAAATCGTCAGTCGATGCTTCTTTTGTACCGGTCAGCTGGATAAGTTCGTCGTAAACATTATTCACATCACCTGCGCCTATAATGATTTGGAATTGATGGTTTGCTTCAAAGGTTCCTTTTACTTCATCAATGGCATCTAGTGCCTTTTGATTCACTTTCGCTTGATCTTTTAATACTAAACGCAAACGAGTTGCACAATGTGCGGCAGCTTGGATATTATTTTCCCCTAGTGCGTCATTGATTTCTTTTGCCACTTTTTTATAATCCACTTTTTGTCCCCCCTATATAATCTAAACATCAATTTTTTGTAACCGTTATCCTAGCTTGAGTATGCCACGACACTTCATAATTGTCAAACGTTTATCAAAAATAAAGCTTATATTTTATAATAAATAACTAGAGAGAATGATAAAACAAACAACAATAATGATATGCGTTTGACATTAATGCTGGTTCGAGCTATTCTATAATAGAATACGTTTACAAGGAGTCGTACTTATGAATAATAATTTTAAATGGACACGTCAACTACGTTATCAAGCTTATCAGGCGTGGCCTCAAGAGTATCAAACACTGTTAAAGGAACAAGTAGCTCATTCTCCTTGGCGTTTGGATTACCACATTCAGCCACCTTCTGGTTTGTTGAACGACCCAAATGGTTTTTCTTTTTTCAACGGCAAATGGCACTTATTTTACCAAGCTTATCCGATGGGCGCTGTTCATGGGTTAAAATCTTGGTACCACTTGACTTCTAAGAATTTAGTCGATTGGCAAGAGGAAGGATTGAAACTTCTACCCAGCACATCATATGATAGTCATGGCGTCTATTCCGGTTCAGCACTTCCGGTTAATGACAAATTATTTTTGGCCTATACAGGCAATGTCCGTGATGAAAATTGGGCACGCACTTCGTATCAGTTGGGTGCATGGATGCAACCTAATGGCGAACTATCCAAATTAACCACCCCACTGATTTCTAAGCCACCTTACGGCTATACACAAGAATTTCGAGATCCTCAAGTGATTTTTTATAAAGACGAATATTTGTTATTGTTGGGTGCACAAAATCAAAATAAACAAGGGGAAATTTTAGTTTACCGTAGTCCCGATCTAGACACTTGGTCTTACGCAGGTCCTTTACAATTTACGCAACAATCGATGGGATTTATGATCGAGTGTCCTAACTTAGTATTCATTGACGGAAAAGCGCTATTGCTCTTTTGTCCACAAGGCTTAGAACAGTCAATTTTGGAGTATCAAAATATATACCCGAATGCTTACATCATCGGAGAAGCCTATGACATCGAAACGAATCAACTTACCCAACCTTCAACCCTTAAAAACCTTGACGAAGGCTTTGATCTTTATGCTACTCAAGCATTCAACGCTCCTGATGGTCGTGCCTTAGCAGTTAGTTGGATCGGGTTGCCTGAAATCAGTTATCCGACTGATCCATTTGGCTGGGCTCATTGTTTAAGTATCGTCAAAGAGTTGACGATTGAAAATGGGACACTCCATCAACGTCCTGTAAAAGAAATGAGTCAATTACGGATTGATCCGCCATGTTCTTTGAATCATTCAGTCTCACAGATAAATACCGAGCAAAATCGCTACGAAATCAACTTAGAGTTTAAAGAAAATCAAAGTGGAAAAATTCATTTATGTAGTGATCCCATGGGAAATAACGGATTGATCCTCTCTTTCGATCGCAGGCATGGTAAAATGAAAATAGATCGTAGCTTATCAGGAGAAGTATTTGCAGAAGATTATGGTGTCACAAGAGAATTTACAATTTCACAAGAACCTTTGTCTTTACAAATCTTTGTTGATATTTCTGTAGTCGAAATCTTTATCAATGACGGTAAACAAACGGCTACTGCCCGAATTTTCCCTTCAAGCGAACAGACCACACTCTTGATCGAATGTGACCATGCCTTCTCAGGAACGCTTTGGAAGTTACGTAAAATGAATGAATAGAGGGTAAGTTAAATGGTTGTTAAATTAACCGATGTAGCCAAAAAGGCTGGAGTCTCACCAACCACTGTATCACGTGTCATCAATAACTACGGCTCATTGAGCCAAAAAACAATCGATAAAGTAAATCAAGCAATGAAAGAATTAAATTATCAACCCAATTCATTGGCTCGTTCTCTTCAAGGAAAAAACACCCAATTGATTGGCTTGATTTTTCCTACAGTTGCCAACCCTTTCTTTGGTGAATTAGTCGAACAATTAGAAAGTAAGCTATTTGATTTAGGATACCGTTCAATATTATGCGATAGTGCAAACAATAAAGAAAAAGAACGAAACTACCTCAACATGTTAGCTGCAAACAAAGTAGATGGTATCCTTGCTGGAGCGCATAATCTGGGTATCCAAGAATACGAAAATATTGAACTACCCATTGTCTCCTTCGACCGCTATTTAGCAGAAGGAATTCCAATTATCAGTAGTGACAATTTACGTGGTGGATACTTAGCTACCGAAAACCTTTATTTAAAAGGTGCCAGAAACATTGCCATCTTAACTGGCTCCCAAGAATCAAATTCACCGACCAATCAACGATTGAATGGATATTTGGCATTTATGGAAGAATTCCAGTTAGAGCCGCACGTGTTTCATTTTCATTCTACTGCCCGCTCAACTGCTTTAAAAAATTTAGAGATCAAACGGATTTTAGAAATGGAAACAATTGATGGTTTATTTTGTACAGACGATTTAACTGCTATTTTAGCCTATAATCTCTGTCAAGAGTTGCATATTAAAATTCCTGAAGAAATAAAAATCATCGGGTATGATGGAACAAAAATGATTCAAAATTATTTCCCACAGCTCTCGACCATCGCACAACCAATTACAGATATTGCTGACATCTTAGTCGACCTAATGCTCCAACGGATCCAAGATCCAGAGAAACCACTTGAATCCAACTATGTGTTGCCAGTGAAATTGATTCAAGGAAGCACGACATGAAACAATCAGCGATTTGAATGAAAGTATATCTTCTATTTTCCTATTACTAGAAGATATACTTTTCTTAGGCGTTGCTTCTAGCTTCGTTCAGCTGATTTAAATTAGGCAAAAAACCAAAAAGAGCTGGACAATGTCCAACTCTTTTTTTAGAACCCTTATGTTAATCTGACTAATTTCTTAGCGTCATCCAAATTAACGCAAGCGTTCTACATCACGTGCAATCATTAATTCTTCATCTGTTGGGATGACTAATACTTTGACTTTTGAGTCTTTTGTTGAGATGTCTAACTCTTCACCACGTAATTTGTTCAATTCTGGATCGATTTCACAACCAAACCATGTCATACCTTTGATCACTTCGTTACGCACATGACCATCATTTTCTCCGATACCCGCAGTAAATACGATTGCGTCAACGCCGTTCATTGTTGTTACATAGCCACCAATATATTTACGGATACGGTCAACAAACACATCATAAGCCAAACGGATTTCTTCTTTATCGTAATTGTTTTCAAGGTCACGCATATCACTAGATAGATTTGTTAACCCTAAAAGACCAGATTTTTTGTTTAAGATATCAACCATTTCATTGATATCGATCGATAATTTTTCCATTAGATAAGGTAAGATCGCTGGATCGATATCACCAGAACGAGTACCCATCGTTACACCTGCTAATGGCGTGAAGCCCATTGATGTATCAACAGATTTACCACCGTCAACAGCAGTAATTGAAGCACCATTTCCTAAATGACAAGTAATGATTTTTAAGTCTTCGATTGGTTTACCTAACATGTCTGCCGCACGTTCAGAAACATAACGGTGACTTGTTCCGTGGAACCCATATTTTCTCACTTTAAAATCTTCATAGTAAGCGATTGGTAAGCTGTACAAGTAATTGTGTTTTGGCATAGTCGCATGGAAAGACGTGTCAAAGACAGCTACACTTTGGATATCTGGCAAAATTTTCTTAAATGCTTTGATTCCCATTAAGTTGGCAGGATTATGCAATGGCGCAAATTCTGCTAATTCTTGGATGCGTGCCATTACTTCTTCATCAATGACTACAGAGTCACCATAAGTTTCTCCACCGTGAACGACACGATGTCCGACACCTGTGATTTCATCATATGCGCCTAAAATATTTAATTCGATCAATTGGTCTAATAACATTTTTACAGCAACTTCATGATCATCAATATCTAAGATTTGTTCAAATTTTTGGCCTTCACCATATTTGATTGTAAAAATTGAATCATTTAATCCAATTCTTTCAACGATTCCTTTAGCGACTACAGTTTCTTCTGGCATTTGGTATAACTGCCATTTTAAACTTGAACTTCCAGCATTGATTGCAATTGTTTTTGACATGTTACTCTCCTTTTTGGTAAATAGTTATAAGGAAGCTGATTTCCAGTTTTTAAATTCGTTAAAAAACTTCGTCACCTTCTCTGGCTCTTTTAGTGAATCAAGTTTAACAAGCAGTACTTCCTTGGTTTGTTTTGCTTGTTTGCCTTTTTTCTGTAAAATCAAAATACTTTTTTGTGATTGCTTATTTCGGAACAACTCATCCGGCAATTGGATCATACCTTGAAGATAGCCTTCTTCTTTAAACCATTTTTTAATGTCCTCGCTTTGCTCTGTCTCCAAGAAATTGCTTGGCATCAAGAATAAACCGAAACCATCTGGCTTGACGTATTTCATTGCCTGTTCCAATAAAAGATGATGAGCATAACTGTGACCTTCTGTCGCGCTTGTCAAAAAGTCTTGCGCTTTTTGATCATTCGGATAAAAGCCGATTGGCAAGTCACTGATAGCGACATCAACTGGTTCGATCAATAATTCTTGTAATCCATCTTGGTGAAAGTATTGAACACTCGCTTGCGCCAACTCACTTGTAGAAGCCGCGACAGAGAGTAGTGTATCATCGATATCCACACCAAAACCTTCTGTATGGTATCCAGCAATGTTTAGGTTTAAAAGAACTGTTAATAACAAATTGCCCATTCCTGCTGAAATATCCAAGACACCGATTTTTCCTTTATGATCAGGGAATAGTTGTTCGATCAAGAAAACAAACAAGAAACCAATACTATCTGGTGTCAATTGATGGTTTGCTTGTAAGTGCTCGGTTTGACTTCCCTTTAACAAAAGCAACTGCGATAAACGACGCCACTCTTCCGGTTCAAATGATAATTCACTCAGTTTTTGATAAAGTTCTGAGATCTGTTGGGTTGTCTTTTCATTTGGTACACCATCTACTACACGTACTTGATAGTTGTCTCTTAAATTTTCGGCATTTTCAACATAAGCTTCTAAAAAAGAAGTTCCCAATGCGTTTTGTAAAAGCTGAATAGCTTCCAGGTTTTGCTCAAACCCTTGTTCCATTTTTTCTGGTAACATCGTGCGCCTCATTTCTAGATATATTATAACAATTATTTTACCTGTTTAATTCTAACGAACAATCACTAAAATTTCAATCGTTTTCATCCTTTTTCTTTGTGAAATAGCGAACATTCAACACCTTCAAAACAGCTGTATTATAGAAAAGAACGGTTATTGCTTTGGAACCTCTTAATCTGTAGTATTTTCTGTATCAATGATTCGCTCTGTAAATTCAAATTGGAAAGGTGAAACAGTTATTACTAGCTCCACTAGGTCCTGTTTGACTGTATACTGGACCGTACCTACATTGTAATCATACTCCCCTTTGCCTTGCTCTTCCAACTGATTGGATTCCATCAGAAACATTTGCTTGATGATCTTTGCTTGGTAATATTTTTTTATGCGTAAATAACTGTCTATTTTTAGACGATAACTTTCAAGTAATCCTTGCATGAAGAATATACATAATAGAAAAAGAGCCAAGCTCGAAAACAACACATTTCCTTTTAACCGCTTATGTTTTTTGCTTTGTCCAAATACCATACTTGTTATCTCCATTCATAAATTCAACATGCAGTAAAATCACTCGATCTTCTTCTTTGAATTGGACATGCTTAACACCTGTCAGCATAGGCTGATGGCCACCAGCAGTTCCACGTTTTCTGATCATTTGCTGATAGCCTTCTATGACGAACGTTTTCTCGTTTTCATAATATAAGCGATTCTCAATGATCGAAATACGTTGACTTGAAGCAAGTTCGTTTTCGAATTGAGCTAAGAAAATTAACCATTCTGTTTGTTCGTCTTTTTGAAAAAATGTATTCAACTTTTCGCTTTGTCGAATAAAGAGACCAAATGATAAAAGAATCGTATTTAGAATAAGTAATGCAATCAGACATTCAATCATTGTAAAAGCAGATACTTTATTTCTTCCGTTCAATGGCGATCACTTCATTTCCATCATTGATTGAAACTTTTCTTATTCTCTGGCTTTGCGTATCGATTACTGTAGTTCCCCGCTCCCACTCTGCTGGTCTTGTCGGCAACTCTCCATATCTACGATAGTTTCTCACGTCTTCATACAATGTCCTCAATAGAAGAATTTCTCGGTCTTTGGTTTGTTCTTGTTGGATCAAGAACAAATTACCAGAACTCATAATATAAATACTCATGGCTGTGATCATTAGCGCGGTTAATGATTCAAGCAGTACAAAGCTAGCTAGATTGGATTCTTTTGATATAACGACCACCTCCTAGTTGGAATTGGTAAATGATTCTTTGTTTCTTTTCTGGCCAATAAAATTCATACGCCTTCAACGAGCTTTCGTTCCCTGTCTTCGCAGCATAAGTAATCGGTGCATGATGTTGGATGGTCAAAGCTTCAGGGATCGGCAACACTTGCCACTCCATTGATGAGTAAGGAGGCACCTCAAATAAAAGACTATGACGCTTTGGATCATAATAAAAACGAGTAACTTGTTGATGGATAATAGCACTTTGTTGTACGAGATCGATCCTTTTTTCTAGCTGATCAAAAAAACGATGGATCGATTGTTCTTTTTCTAAAGAATGGAATGAGAGGACAGGAAAGATAAAGAAAGCAAGGGAGACAATCAAGACAATAATCGTTTCTGCTAAAGTGTAAGCTTCGGTGAGGTATTTATTAGTTCTTGCGATACGCATCGGCATGTTCCTGTTTGATGTATCCTTCTCGTAATAGTTCATCAATACTTGGGATCTTTCCATCATTTTGTAATGCGTAAAGTTCACTTTGAGCATCAATCAGTTGCATAACTGCTTCACGACCTTCCTTATTGACATGATCACGATAACGAGAAATATTGGGGATAAATAGTAAAACTAACGCACTAATGACGAGTAAGACGATCAACATTTCAATCAGTGTAAAACCTTTTAGACGAGCCATTCTTTTTCTATTCTTCATTTTAGAACCTCCTCGATATTTCCATATACTGGCAACAAGATAGCCACATAAATCAGCAAAATCAATACAGCAATCCCTAAAAAAAGGACTGGTTGGACCCAGTGCAACCAACGATGGATTTTTTGAAAAAATTCTTCACGTGTCAAATCACTGTAAAACAATAATTCTTTACCTAAATTTCCTTTGGCTTCTCCTTGTAGTACGATTCGACTAAACTCGGTCGTCAAAAAACCGTATTGCTCAAATTGTTGCGCCAAAGGAATACCTAGTTCGAGCCCTTCCATTAATTGATACGCTAAAGACTGAACCAAACTTCCTTCTTTAGTTTCTTTCAAACAGCGAATAATTTGTTTCAAGTCGAGGCCTTCATAAAATAGTTTGCCTATTTCTAGTGCTAGATAAGCTGATTGATAGGAACGATAGATCTTTCCTATCATCCATTGCTTACTTATCCACTCACTTCTCTTGACAACTTCCAACTTTTTCAAGCGAAAAAAAATCATTGAACCACAAAAAATACTACTACCAACGGCACCTAAGAATAGCCAAGGACTTGTTTGAAGCAATCGAATCCCCCAATGTGTCGTGGTGACCATGTCGGTCTGAAGCAATTGTGGCAAGACGAACTCACTTAGACTGACTAAAATGCCGACTAAAAAGACCAACAATACCAGTGGATAGCTGATGACCTTTTTTAAGTCTCTTCGAAATTGTTCAATCAATCGAAATTGTTCAGCGATGCCCTTTAAAGTTTCGACTAAATTTCCATGGACTTCTGCCAGTTCCACCTGTACGAGTTGCTCTTGCTTAAATCCCAATTGCTGAAGGACAAAATGAAAAGATTCGCCAGCTTGAAGATTTCTTTTAGCGAAATGGACATAAACTTGTGGTATCAGTTGCAGTAATTCCAATAAATCAATTGCTTGCTGTAAACTAAAGCCATTCAAGAGTAACTCACCGATCGTTTGGATAAAACGAGTTTGTTGTTTGTGATCCATCTTTTTAAAATGGATAGGATTGCCAAACATTTTTTTGTGCCTCTTCATAGCTAGCTCTCCATTCTTTTCTTTCGATTTCATTGTCAGAAAAACAATAAGACCACAATGCTGTCAGTTGTTCATTAAAATCAGGCAGCAACTCTTGATAGATAACGCCGGACAAACATTCGTCAAATCCATCGTTTCTCGTTAGTTCTTTCATCCTTGCCACAGTCCCCTTGAGATCTCGTGCATGGACGGTAGCAAATACACGATGGCCCGTCAACGCTGCCCGAATCGCTGCATCTGCTGTCTTCTTATCTCTGATTTCACCGACAATCAATAAATCAGGACGATGACGTAAGGCTAGTTTTAATAGCTGATCATAAGTCTGATCGATTTTTTCATTGACTTGTAACTGTAAAAACAATGGCTCTTCAATTTCTACTGGGTCCTCGATCGTGATCACTTGTTCCTCATTCCTACGAGCAAGGTGATACATCAATGACGTTTTACCAGAACCGACCGGTCCACTAAACAAAAACAATCCACGGTTGTTCGTACTCCGCTCAATAACTTGCAAGTCTTTGGGGACAAAACAGCGAAAACTTTTTTCATTCAATGCATAGAGTATCCGGATGACTAAGCTCTCTCTTTGTAAATAATCACCTACGGACGAGAGTCTTAATCTTATCATTCGTTGATCCACTAAATAAGTCAGTGAGCCTAGTTGTGCTTTTCTTCTTTCACCGATATCCATTTGTCCCAGGTACTTAAAACTAGCGATCAATTGTTGTCCAATCTCAAGGGAGATCGATTTTTGGAATGTTCGTCTTTTACCTGTACGAAAATAAACCTTAAAATCTTCTACATATGGCAAAATATAGATATCTTGCACTTTATTTTTAGCTCCTCCATAAATGATCTCATTTGCTAAATCTTTTATCTTCATTTCTTTGCCCTCCAAGAAAATATACGTCTTTTTAAGATGAATCGTTTATTTTTACAAAATTTAATGAAAATCATAGGTTAAATCCGAATTTATGTTATACTAGTAAAAATTTATTTGGGGAGGTTTCAGAGTGGATTCGCACTTAAACAAACACATTGCAGTTGCAGGAAAAAAACAACCCGCTGATTTAGTTATCAAACATGCAAAAATCGTCAACGTCTTTACGAAAACAATCATGGAGGGTGATGTCGCTGTCTGCGACGGAAGAATCGTAGGTATTGGGGAATACGAAGGTACGACTATCTATGATGCAAAAGGACAGTATTTAGTTCCTGGTCTGATCGATGGTCATGTGCATATCGAAAGTTCTCTATTAGCACCTAAAGAGTTTGCGAAAATCTCTCTATTACATGGTGTGACAACAGTAGTAACTGATCCTCACGAAATCGGTAATGTCGCCGGAAATGTGGGCCTTGAATTTATGCTGGCAGATGCAAGAGAGACACCAATGAATATATTCATCATGCTACCTTCATGTGTGCCTGTCACACCATTTGAAACAAGTGGCGCTGTCTTAGATGCAAAAGCACTTGCTCCTTTTCTTGAGTATCCTGAAGTACTTGGTCTAGCTGAAGTAATGAACTATCAGTCAGTCGCTTCAAATGAGCAAACGATTATCGATAAATTACAGCTGATGCATCAAAAGAACAAAAAAATCGATGGCCACGCCGCAGGAATAAACGGAGACGACTTAAACGTTTATTTAACTGCGGGCATTCGAACAGACCACGAAGCAACGACCGCCCAAGAAGCGGAGGAGCGTTTAGCGCTAGGAATGTATTTGATGGTTCGAGAAGGAACCGTAGCAAAAGATCTCCAGGCACTCTTACCTGCTATCACACCAGACAATTCACGTCGCTGTTTATTCGTGACTGATGACAAATTGATCAATGATCTTGTAACAGAAGGTTCCATCGATCATATCGTCCGTGAAGCCATCTTGGCGGGCATGGACCCACTACAAGCCATCCAAATGGCTTCATTGAATGCGGCAGAATGTTTTGGCTTACAACATTTAGGGGCAGTTGCGCCAGGCTATCAGGCAGACTTTTTCTTAACAGATGACTTGAAAAAGTTGCCGATCAATACCGTGTTCTATCAAGGAGAAACGGTTGTGATAGATGGACAGTTGGTCCCTGAAGTTACAAAATTAAAAATTCAGCCAGCGATTGATGCATTACCAAAAATGACAGTTGCACCATTTGGTCCACACTCTTTAGAACTAGCTTTATCTTCATCAACCGCTCATGTCATAGAAATCATTCCAAATAGTTTGTTGACCAACGATTTATTGGAGCAAGTTCAAGTCGATAATGGTTCTTTCACTCCTTCAGTGGCAGATGATCAACTAAAGATTGCTGTCATCGAACGACATCATGCTACAGGAAATATTGGTCTAGGAATTGTAAAAGGATTCCAACTAAAAAGGGGGGCCTTAGCTACTACGGTGGCTCACGATTCACATAATATCGTCGTTGTAGGAACAAATGATGAAGATATGTGCTACGCTGCTGAACAATTAATCCAAAAAGGCGGCGGGATGATTGTTGTAGATCAACAAACTGAATTAGCTTGTTTACCATTACCTATTGGCGGTTTGATGTCACTCGAATCTTATGAAACAGTTAATCAGCAATTACTGAACTTGACTGACCAAGCACATCATTTAGGCGCAAGTGAAGCATTCGATCCATTCTTGACACTTTCATTTTTAACGTTATCAGTTATTCCTGAATTGAAAATCACTGATATGGGGCTCTTCTCTTTTTCAAAATTTGACTTGATTCCCGTCTGTGATCAACAAGACTAAAAAAATAAAAAAGAAGAGACAAGAACTTACAGTTCCTACTCTCTTCTTTTTTCTATTTGGTTTTGTCCACAAACTGTGCTTCCACACGATAGATCCGTTGTCCTCGAGAAGAAAACTTCTCTTCATATTCTGTCATGATATTGTCTTCAAAATCACTTTGATGTAAATCAAGCCAGACTTTTTTTAGACGCATCCCGTATTGTGAAAAACTAGCCAACGAATATTCAAACAATCCTTGATTATCTGTTTTGAAATGAATTTCGCCATTTGGTTTTAGGATCTCTTCGTCAACAGCTAAAAATGTACGATACGTCAAGCGCCGTTTTTCATGTCTCTTTTTAGGCCATGGATCTGAAAAATTCAAATAAATCTGATCGATCTCATTCTCTGAAAAGTACTCAGTCAAAGCAGAACCGTCCACGTGCAATAATCTTAAATTAGGTAATGGTTCCTCCAATACTTTATCTAAAGCAATAGACACGACACTTACTTGCATTTCGATCCCAATATAATTGATTTCTGGATGAGCTTTGGCCATCCCAGTAATAAACTGTCCTTTTCCCATGCCGATCTCAATATGGATTGGTTGATCATTGCCAAATAATTCTTTCCATTTTCCACGCCATTTTGTTGGCTCACTGATGACGATCTCTGGATGAGCGGCTAGCATTTCTGCTGCATTTGGTCGGTTGCGAACACGCATCTTTTTCTTCCTCTCTATTCCTATAAAAGATTGTTCCTTGTATTTCACTGAATTTATTGTAAACCGCTATTGGTATTACCCCTAAAAATAAAAAAATCAACTGAATATCCGAGCTTAACCACTAAAAATTCGTTTGAGTTGTAAAATCTCTTCATTCATTCGTCGATAATCTTCACGTTTGCAGTAGCGTGTGATTTCTTGTAATAGGTTCATCACCGCATACCAATGTAGTTTTTCTAAAATTTCATCTGTTGGTCGGATACCGTAGCTGATCAACCACTGATTCCAACTAGACAATGGCACGTAATTTCCTAAAATAGTCGCGATATCTACCGCTGGATCAGCGAACATGATTGAATCCCAATCAACTAAATATAAATAATTTTTACAGACTAACCAATTCCGATGATTGACATCTCCATGCACGACCGCTAATTTTTCCTTGTCTACCGAAGGAACTTGTTGGCACAAATAGCGATAAACGAGTTGTAAAAATTGATTGTTTTTTAAGCTATCCGGCAAATCTTGTTCATAATATTGCAGCATTTTCTGGGGTGTCAATACTCTACCACCAATTCGAGAAAGCATGGTTTTTAAAGACGTTGAATGATGTAGATGATAAAGTACATCAATGACATCATTTCTTTGGCCAATCTCACTAGGCGTCAACAAGCGGCCTTCCAGCCATTCTTGTGCGGTCAAGGTATCGCCATCTCCTGTTCGCTTAGTCCACACTAATTTAGGCGTAATGCCTTCACGAGAGAGTGCAGCGAGCATTGGCGTTGTGTTCCTCTTGATAAAAACTTTGTCTTTATCACGCATGCCTATGTATGTTTTTCCTGTGTCACCTTTGATGGGGCGTAACCGCCACTCTTGGTCTAACTGAAACTCCATCGCGCATTCTCCCGTCCTCTACTATATGTTTGCAGTATCTATTATTCTAGTCGCCCAAGTCTTGAACGTCAAGCACATATACGTTCTTTTTCTATGTTTTGCCTTCTAAAAAACCAACTTTTATCAAAATAAAAAAAGTCCCTAGTGATTTCTTCCTATTAATAAGGTTTAATACATCCTTTTTTGACCATGGAAAAAAATAGGAAAGTTCGAAAAAACATAAAGTAATTTCGGACTTCCCCACAATTCTTGTGATCTATTCTCGTAAAATAATAAAATTTTTCTGCTTGATTTCTCAAGGCTACTCCGCAACCTTCTTGAGCCGCGATGGCACGTACCATTTGATCAAGAGTCCGTTGACAACAAGATAGACTAAGATAGGTAGCCATCTCTCATTTCCATCAAGAACAACAGCAGCGATCACTCCAAATAAAACAGCAACAAAAGTCAATAACCACGTCAAAAGACGTTGGAGTGCTCCACTTTTTTGACTCTGTGGGATAGGATACAATTGGACCAAGATCATATAGCGAAACTGACTGTATAACGGTAATAACTGAAAGCCAATCAAATATAGAAATAATGAGCCAATACCTAAAGTAAAGTATAGATCGTTGATTCCGGCGATAATGATCGAGCCAATCACTGTCAAACGTACGTACAAACCAATAAAGTCTGACCCTCTAGCAAAACGTCGAACAAATAAATAAAAATACGTGTTTTTCGTTTCTTTCTTGATTCCTCGTAACACCGGATCAAGATAACGGCGCCTTTTGACTTTCGCGGTGATCTCCGGCACATCTGTAAACAAATTGATGAACTGATAGATTTGGTGCAAACGTTGTTTTTCTAATTTGATCATTTTTTCCCAGTCCAAATGAGCGGACAGTTTTTTCCATAAGAACCCATAATAGATCCCAGCTTGAACAGATGAAAGAATCAAGCCCAACCAAATATTCCCATAAAAAGAAAGAAGTAAGATCCCAAATGACGAGACCCACCAACCATATTTAAACAGGTTTTTACGTGTTTCTTCCATACGATAAAAATCTACTCGCTTCACTTGTAAATGACTAGACTTCAAACTCCATAGTATAAGTAGATAAACAAAAAATAGCGAAAATGGTTGTTGCGTTGAAACCACAACTAACGGCATCGCAAATCCACACACTAATCCTAGAAAAACCATAGGAAAAATACAAGAATAACGAAAAGCTCGTTGCAAATAGCCTTTCATTTCTTTTTCTTTCGGTAAAAGAAAAACTAAATCTGCCGGCTCCGCAAAAGTCGCGATTTTCCCAACGATCAAGCAAATCATCCAAATCAATGAGACGATGATACCTCCCATCGAAAAAGGAGCTTCAAGTGTTTTTAGCCAGTTAGAATAATAAAGGCCTAGACCCCCAATCAAAAATAAACAGACTAATACAAAATGGTCGTTGAATACATAGCGTAAATATTTCATCATTTTTTTATGATGTTTTGCTAGTCTTTTTTGAAAAAAATCATTCATAACCTTGCTCCTTCGTCAATGCGATGTAGATTTCATCTAGGGATGCTTCCGGCATTCGAAAAGCAGTTTGCAACTCTGCTAACGTGCCATCTGCTCTGATTTCTCCTTCATGAAGAACAACAAAACGGTCACAATATTTTTCAGCAGTGGCTAAAATATGCGTAGACATCAAAATACCCGATCCTTCATTTTTCATCTCGACCATTAATTCCAACAAAGCATTGATTGCCAACGGATCTAGCCCTAGAAAAGGTTCGTCAATGATATACAAAGATGGTTCAATCAAAAAAGCACACAAAATCATTACTTTTTGTTTCATCCCTTTTGAAAAATTCGCTGGAAACCACTCTAACCGATTGGACAAACGAAACGTGTGTAACAACTTTTCTGCCCGTTTCATCGCGATATCCATTGGAATGTTATAAGCCATCGCCGTTACTTCAATGTGTTCTTTTAACGTAAGTTCTTCATATAATGAAGGTGTTTCTGGAATATAACCAATTTGTTTACGATAATTTTCTACATCCTTTTTAAGGGATAATTGATTGATCTCGATTTTGCCTTTCGTTGGTTCAAGCAAACCGATAATATGTTTGATCGTTGTACTTTTTCCTGCTCCATTCAAACCAATCAACCCAACCATTTCTCCAGGTTGAACGTTAAAACTGATATCTTTCAAAACAGGTAAATGACCATAGCCACCTGTAACATGTTCGATTTTTAAACTCATATTTCTTCCTCCGTTATTATATTATCTTCATTATACCACGAAGCAAATCACGTCCAATTATTTTTTACGTGCATTCTCACGAACTTATGTTAAAGTTGAGGTAACGAAATTTGAATAGAAGAAAGGTGTTTTTATATGGACAATTGTATTTTTTGTAAAATCATCAATCAAGAGATCCCTAGCTATAAAATCTATGAAGACGAGAAAATCTATGCGTTCTTAGATATCTCTCAATCAACTAAAGGACACACATTGATCATTCCTAAAGAACACGTAACTGATATCTTTGATTACAACGAGGAATTAGCCAGTGATGTCTTTGCCCGTATCCCAAAAATCGCTCGTTCCATCGAAAAAGCATTTCCGGAAATGGAAGGTTTAAATATTATCAATAATAATCGAGAACTAGCCTATCAAACTGTATTTCATTCCCATATCCATTTAATTCCGCGTTATAGTAAACAAGATGACTTCTCCATTCACTTTGGAAACCATCAAGCAGATTATACAACGGAAGAAATGACTGCTATCCAAGAAAAAATCAAAGAGCAGGTGACGATTCATGGTTAAAAATTTTCTAAAAGGATTAGTATTCGGTGCTGTTACCGGTGCAGCAGCAGGATTATTATTTGCACCACGTAGTGGAAATGAGACCAGAGAGAAATTGATTGCAGAATTAGATGAAGCAACTGAATTAACCAACGAATTAAATAACAGTTTGAATCATTTTAAACACGCGCTATCTGAAACAAAAAAAACAGCTGAAACTGTTATTCCACCTTTTCAAGAATCAATCGAAAAAGACCTTGAAAATTTCAAATTCCAAGCAGAACCACGAGTTACACAAATCCAAGAACAAGTAGAAAAACTTTCGGCACATTTACCTGAAAGCTTGACAGACGTGCAATAATGATCAAAAATCAAGCGCTTTTGATAACTATATGTCTTTTTCATGTGCCTAGATGTATGGAATGTGACAAAAATTTGAATTTTGTTTGAAACTATCAGTCAGAACGTTTTTATTCGCTCATAGATATGGTATAGTAATATTTGTGAAAACCAATAATAAATTACAGGAGTGCAAAACTTAAATGAAAAAGAAAAAAATAATTTTAGCTGCGACAAGTGCGTTAGCTATTCTAACACTAGCAGCTTGTTCTGGTGGCGGGGATACAAACAAGGATATCGTAACCATGAAAGGCGGCACAATCACAGTTGCTGATTTTTATGAAAAAGCAAAATCTGAATCCGCTAACCAACAATTACTTCAACAAATGGTGATCTATGATGTATTCAATAGCAAATACAATGATAAAGTTTCAGATAAAGAAGTAGATGCTGAATATAATAAAACAAAAGAAACTTATGGTGACAGCTTCGAGACACAATTAGAATCTGCAGGATTTACAGAAGAAAGCTACAAAGAATTCCTTCGTAATAATCTTGTCTTTAAAGCTGGGATCGAATCTCATGTGAAATTGACAGATGAAGACTTGAAGAAAACGTGGGAAACATTCCATCCAGAAGTAGAAGCACAAATCATTAAAGTTGCTAGTGAAGACGAAGCAAAAGAAGTTAAGAAATCAGCTGATGACGGCAAAGATTTCGAAGAACTAGCGAAAGAAAAATCAACAGATACAACTAAAGACGATGGTGGTAATATCAAGTTTGATTCAGAAACACAAACTGTTCCATCTGAAGTAAAAGAAGCTGCTTTCAAACTTAAAGACGGTGAGATCTCAGATGTGATCACTGCAACAAATCCTTCTACTTATGCAACAGAATACTATGTCGTTAAAATGGTGAAAAACCAAGATAAAGGAAATGACATGGATAAATTCAAAGATCAATTAGAAGAAATTGCGACTCAAGCAAAAGTGAATGACAGCGAATTTACAACAAAAGTAATCGGTGAAGAACTAAAAGAAGCGAATGTAAAAATCAAAGATGACGCATTCCAGAACATCTTGACACCATTTACTTCAGCTACAACAAGTACATCTTCAACTGAAGA
This sequence comes from Enterococcus sp. AZ095b, assembly GCF_051714725.1. Classification (NCBI taxonomy): domain Bacteria; kingdom Bacillati; phylum Bacillota; class Bacilli; order Lactobacillales; family Enterococcaceae; genus Enterococcus; species Enterococcus sp. AZ095b. The sequence continues at coordinate 2,675,288 of NZ_JBIOSL010000001.1, forward strand.
CTCAGCAACAGAAAGCTCAGAAACAAAGAGTTCTGAAACAAAATCAACTGATTCTACTGAAACATCAGAAACAGAGCAAAGCACGACTGAATCAACAAACGAATAAATACTATACGCTTCTACACATTAAAAATAAATGCTAGAAAGTATTTAAAAAATGGTTTAGGAAGAGAAAATTCTTCCTAAACCACTTTTTTGAATACGATAAGTTCTCATTATTCATCTCTGCTAACGGAAAGTAAAACATTCTTTGGGTTCATAAAAAAATGTTTAGGGACATAGTTCTCTTTGAACCAACTAAAAGCGAATAAATGTTGGGAACAAAAGTTCCCTCTTCGGAAATAAAGCGACATCCACAAAAGTTTGAAAAACAATTTTCGTGGATGTCGTCTTATTTATCGAGGCTAAATACTTCCGTCTTGCCCTCTTTAAAACTAGTGAGATGCTATCAATAAATTGTTACGTATCTTTCATTGTCTATCGAACAATTACCATCATTTCTGTTTAGGTACATAAAAACTACGATTATCTAACCCAAATATTCGATCTGTATATTTCCCTGGCTCTGTTTGACGAATCGCAGTAGTCATCATTTGCATTGAAGCATCGATCGTGTCGATTTGGTGTAAGACTTCAGCTTCCATGATTCGAGGTCGAACAGGCGAACCATATTCTAATAATCCATGATGTGATAGAACCATATGACGTAAGATCAGCACATCTTCTTCTTCCTCACTGATTTTCAACGCTAAACAAGCTTTTGTTATTTCTTCATCAATTAAAACTAAATGCCCTACTAAATTACCTGCTAATGTGTATTCTGTTGCCATTGAGCCAGACAACTCGATTACTTTCCCTAAATCATGTAAGATAATTCCCGCATAAAGTAGCGGGCGATTCAATTCAGGGTATTCATCAGCAATCGCTTTACCTAAGTGTAACATCGATACTGTATGATAAGCCAATCCACTAGCAAATGCGTGATGATTTCGTTTTGCTGCTGGATATTCAAAAAATTGTTTTTGGTATTTATTGAGTAAATAACGTACGATTCGATTCCAATGTGCATTGGTGATCTCAAATAGCAATTGGTTGATTTCTTCTTCCATTTCTTCTTTTCTCAATGGTGCTCTTTCCATGTACAAACTGGGATCACTCGGTTCATCAACTTTTGTTAAACGCATATGCAAGATTTTAACTTGAGGGTTTCCTTGATAGACCTCGCGTTTACCATTTAAAAAGACAACTGTTCCCGGTGTAAATTTTTTGATCTCGTCCTCTGATGCATCCCAATATTTGCCATCAATTGTTCCTGATGTATCTTGAAATGTAAAAGCGATAAATTTCTTACCGTTCTTAGCAATTCTTACATCTGCATTTTTGATCAAAACGAATTGTTCGAATTGTTCATCAACGACTAATTCACGTATTTTTTTCACTATTTGCACCTTCTAACTTTCTCACAGATTGTTCTAGCTCATGATAATAGCTTACCATTTCTTGATCAGAAGACAAGCAGATTACTTGATAGGTTTTGCTAAATTCAGCTAGTAGTTTAGCTAAACGGTATTTTCTCTTATGGTCGTAGTGTAGCCAGCCATCATCAATGATCACTGGACAGATCGAACGTTTCGCTTCCAAAGCAAGATATGCAAAACGCATCGCCATAATCATCTGATCCTTTGTCCCTGTCGATAGTTCATAAATTGGAAACTCATCTGTACCATTTGTTAATGTCAATGTATCGTTTTTCAATTGTATTTCTTGGTACTGTCGATCAGTTAGGATACTTAGATAGTCTCCAGCTAATTTGAGTAACTGTGGTAATTGCCGTTCACTTAATTCTGTCGAAAGATCACCTAAAAATGTCCCAGCAATCACTAAGCCTCCCCACTCTTCAAATAAAGTTTGTAGTTGTGCTTTTTGTAGACTTTCCTGTTGATATAATTCATCTAATGTCCCGTCTTGTTGTAATCCCTCAATTTGCAACTGCAAACGTTGACGTTGCTCACTCTTCCTACTTTCTTCCCTCTTTAGTTCTTGCAATCGTTCGGATTCATGAGCAATCTGAGTCTGCAACTGGCTATAAGTAATGACAGTTTTAAAAATTGGGGAAAGAATATGCGTCAATTCTTCAAAACGCGCTTGTTGTTGCTTCGTTTGCTCCACCTTTTGTAAAAAAATCGGTACTTCTGATGGGTAAGAAAGTTCTGCTCTAGTAAATTGTTCTTTGTATTCCTCCAACCACATTTTTTGTTTCTTTTTCAATGCGTTGATTTCTTGTTTCAATAAAGTATTCTGTTGATAACTTCTAGCATATTTCATTTGTTCCATCTCTTGGATGAACGTGGTTAATAGCGCCATTTTTTCCGAGAGAGATTTATGTTGGAGAGGTAGCCATTCTTTTGCTAGGTCAAGTTCCCCATCTATCTGTAAGAGTTGTTCCTGTATCTCACGTTCTCGTTGTTGCTTTTTTTGGAAAACAGCATAAAGCTTTTGATAATCTGTTACTTCTTGGCCCTCATTTTTCATCGTTTCAAGCGTGTTCATTATTCCTAATGAGTGATGATAGGCAAAATCAGCCACTGATTGTTCCATTTTTTGTTGCTTTCGTTTATTCTCATTGATTGTTTGAGTAATCTCTTCTAATTGTGCCAATACAATATCCAGTTGTCCTAGTTTCTCTTGCCATTTCCCTTTGATTTCTGGCAAATTTTGGTTTGTAGTGTTCTTAGGTTTTCTACGAGTCAACGTATAGCCAACCACTCCCAAAGCAAGCAATGGCCCCAATATTTTTCCAGGCATAGGTAAGATTAAACCAATCACAGCTAACACTAACGCACTAACGTAAAATTTGAAAAAGGATTGTTTTTCTGGAACATCCTGGGTCGGTCTTGTTTGGATCAGCGTTGGATGGGCTAGTTCTAATTCATTGATCTCTGCTTCTAGTGTTTGTTGCTGTTCCTTCACAATATCAAAACGAATCGCTAACTGACTGTGTTCATCATTTAATTGTTGCGCCATCGTATACAAAGAACGCCACTCTGGATCATCAATAAATTCCTGTGGTCGTTGCAATCGATCCCAGCGCCAACGTTGTTCTAAGATTTTCAATTCTGACGCTGTTTCCCTTGTCTCTACTTGCAGTCTTTGCCACTCATCCATTAATTGCTCAGTTGAAAATTGCTTTTGCTGTAGTGCTTTCAACTCTTGTTCTTGTTCTAAATAAAAATAATAACGTGCAGACTGTTGATCCATCCCACTATGTCGCTCTAACGAAGCCTCAAGTTCTTCCAGACGTTCGTTCATTTGTTGATAACGTTTGGTAAATACTTCTAAATCTTGTATTAGTGATTCATCCGGTACTTCAGCTAGCATATTTTTTTTCAGTGATTGCCACTCTTCATATAAAGAGAAATTCAATTCTTGTTGATGATACAGCGTAAGTTTTTGATTGATTTGTTCGATATCATGCAATAAGAGCTGTTGTTGTTCTGCTAGTCGTTGTTCCTCCATGATCCATTCACTATAGATCGCCTCTTGTTCTTGCTTTTGATGAATCTTTTCTTGTAGTTGTTTCCATTCATTTAGTCGCTGATTAATCACTAATTTTTGACCTTTTCTTTTAAACAACTTATCAGCTGATTGATAATATTCTTGTCTTTTTTGAAAGACATGAGAACTCCCAGTGATTCCTAATGAAATCAGCGCATCATGTAATTCTTTTTCTGTTAAATGAGCAAGTTCACTCAGTTGTTCTTGTTGAAATGTAAAAACCTGCTGGAATAACTCTTTCGTCAAAGGTGAAAGTAGTTTTTCTAAGAGTTCATCACTTCCACTTTGGCCATTACATGTGACCTTCGATTTACCTCTATTTTGTTGTTTATATCTCTCAACATAAATTTCTCCATGTACAGGATGATTCAGCCATAATTTCCCACCATATGCAGAACCGTCTCTCGGTGTGTAATCTTTCTTTTTCTTCCCTTTTGATGGAAAACCAAAAAGGATTGCTTGAATAAATTGATAAATTGTTGACTTTCCCGCTTCATTTTCACCGTAAATCAACTGATTGCCAGAGGTAAAATCAAAGGTTTGCTGACGCCACTTTCCAAAAGCTGCTATTTCGATTTTTAAAATATTCATTCAGTACCCCCCTCAAACAAAAAGTCTTGCCGAATAATTTCTTGGGCCTTTTGTATCGTAGATTCTTGAAAGTCCGGTAGCAGATCCAACACTTTGATTGCCTCTTGATTTGTGTAGGCTTCATGTAATATATGCTGAAAATCTTCTTTTGTTTGGTAATTTTCGAATAGTTGTTCAAACATCAATGTGGAAGCAGACAAAGAAATTTTTACCTTGTTATCTCTTTCTAAAGTAGAGATGCGCCAAATAACTAAATTCGAAAATTTCCTGTTTGTTTCTTCCTTCAAATAATCTAATAATTCTCCAGAATAAATACGATCCAACACTTCCTGATCTAAGTGTTCATAATCAATGATCTCAAATTCAATGAGAGTCATCTTATTGGGTTCAACTAATTCTTGCTGGATTTTCTTCAATACATCCGTCGTTTGTTTCACTTCTCTGAGAGAAATTTGCTGACGTTTCCAATAAACTTCTGCAACTTTTATAGGTGTTGTTCGACAAGATGCTCCTTGAAGTTCAACTAAAACTATTGAAGTCGCAGGCTCTTCTTTTTTTGTATGACCT
>NZ_JBIOSL010000001.1:2685000-2762500 GCF_051714725.1 Enterococcus sp. AZ095b
GACCAGAGAGCCGCCTTCGCCACTGGTGTTCCTCCATATATCTACGCATTTCACCGCTACACATGGAATTCCACTCTCCTCTTCTGCACTCAAGTCTCCCAGTTTCCAATGACCCTCCCCGGTTGAGCCGGGGGCTTTCACATCAGACTTAAGAAACCGCCTGCGCTCGCTTTACGCCCAATAAATCCGGACAACGCTTGCCACCTACGTATTACCGCGGCTGCTGGCACGTAGTTAGCCGTGGCTTTCTGGTTAGATACCGTCAAGGGGTGAACAGTTACTCTCACCCTTGTTCTTCTCTAACAACAGAGTTTTACGATCCGAAAACCTTCTTCACTCACGCGGCGTTGCTCGGTCAGACTTCCGTCCATTGCCGAAGATTCCCTACTGCTGCCTCCCGTAGGAGTTTGGGCCGTGTCTCAGTCCCAATGTGGCCGATCACCCTCTCAGGTCGGCTATGCATCGTGGCCTTGGTGAGCCGTTACCTCACCAACTAGCTAATGCACCGCGGGTCCATCCATCAGCGGCACCGTAAAGCGCCTTTCAAAACGAAACCATGCGGTTTCGATTGTTATACGGTATTAGCACCTGTTTCCAAGTGTTATCCCCTTCTGATGGGCAGGTTACCCACGTGTTACTCACCCGTTCGCCACTCCTCTCTTCCCGGTGGAGCAAGCTCCGGTGGGAAAAGAAGCGTTCGACTTGCATGTATTAGGCACGCCGCCAGCGTTCGTCCTGAGCCAGGATCAAACTCTCATAATATGCTAGTTCCTCACAGCGAAAGCTGATGTGGAACTGTAGTTCGAAATTTACTTTCGAACATCATATAGTTCATTTGTTAAGCTCAATTGTTTGCTAGCATATTGCTTGCTTGTTAAAAATGTTTGTTGTCTTGAATTGAATCAAGACGCCCTACACATTTGGTTTGTCTTACTTTGTTCAGTTTTCAAAGGTCTACGTGATAATTGAAACACAACTGTCTCAGCTTATCATCTGTGATTGCCTTAGCAACTTTTATATCTTAGCAAACTCTCGAGTGATTGTCAACTATTTTTTAAAAGTTTTTTGAACTCGTTTTTCACGAGATCGTTTTAGCAACTCACTTATCATAACTCACCGTTTGTTATTTGTCAACATGTTTTTTTGTTTATTTCTTAATAAAATCAACATCTAAAAACTCATCTCTCATAACCAACTTCGTTATATTATCACATGGAATTATGATTGTCAATAAAACTTTTAAACAAATTTCATGATTGTTTTCATGTTTCAGCAACGTTGACTATACTATCATTAAAAAAAAGATTGGTCAAGGTAAAATTTAACTTTCACTGCACCTAATCTTTTTTTTATTTATTTCATTCCATTTCTATTTCCTGATAGTTGAAATAATCAAAATCAGCATAGCTCCCTCCTCTTACGTTTAAATCATGCACACCAATACCAACAAAGTTTCCTGTAAAACCACCTGTTAGTGTCTGCACATCAATTTCAGCACCGATTTTTTTCCAGTCTTGCGAACGTTTCACATAAAATTGTCCAAAAGTCTTTTCAACAACTACTTTAATCACTGTCTCTCTTCCTCTTAGCGGATAAATTTCAGGCCTAATCGTAACATGACCGTCAACTGCACTAAGTAATCGGAGACACTTCCCTATCTTTTCATCCCAGGTCATACAGCAATAATAATAATTTTCTTCATTTAGAAAAAGAAGCAGCCCAGCCATTTGGTTGAAGTGCTTTGGCTCATATTCCATCTTAGTTTGTGCAATAAATGAAAACGTTGTTTGCCGTATCGCTAATAAGTGTTGGTCAAACGTTGACTGCAGTGATTCTCCTGCGAGCATTCTTAGATAGCCATATCGGCTAGTCAAATCCCACCAAGTTATGTTTGGTAAACAACGACGAGCGTTCCAACTTTTTTTCATTTCACCTGCAAAATCATCAAAAAAACAAGAATTGATCTTTTGGATCACTTTCTCTTGTGTTGGAATGGTGACGATCTCTCTTGGTTCATTTCCTCCTTCTTTTATCCGCAACCAATAGTCTTCCGTCCAATACACTTCTTGAATAGCTGTTTCTCTACCTAAGATAGCAACACCTTCGATAGGGCGAGTACAAAGATGGACTATATACCATCTGTCGAATTCTGTTTGAACTAAACTTGCATGTCCCGCACATTGTAAACTTGAGCTTGGATAACCACTTGCTGTCAACATTGGATTTTGGGGATCGACTTTGTATGGTCCTAACAAATCACGACTACGACACACGGTAACAGCATGTCCACTACCAGTACCACCTTCAGCAGTCAGCAAATAATAGTAATCATTGACATAGTAAAGATGAGGTGCTTCGGTCTTTGCGAGTTCGGTTCCTGTAAAGATCGTGTGAATCGACCCGACTAGTTGTTTTTGTTTTGCATCATATTCTTGAATGACGATCCCTGCTGATTTATTAGGTGTAGTTAGTCGAAAATCCCAGATTTCATTCAAAAGCCATTTCCTACCTGTACGTGGATCATGAAAAAGCGAGGGATCAAAACCACTACTATTTAGATAGATTGGACTTTCCCAAGGTCCATTGATATCCTCTGCGATCATCATGTAATTGTGGGTGTCTTTAAAAGGACGTGTTACGCTTTTAACCTCTGTATAAATAAGATAAAATCGCCCAGCTGAGTAACTGATTTGTAGCGCCAGATACTTCCATTGATTGGATGACCCTTTAACGATACTTGATCAGTTAAAATATCTGTTTTATGTTCCCAATTAATCAGATCTGTCGATTCATATACACGAATACCTGGTAACCACTCAAAAGAAGAAACGATCACATAATAAGAACTACCCACTTTCAAAATATTCGGGTCCGGATTAAATCCTCGAATGATTGGATTGACTACTTTACTTTGAAACATCCGATCTCCACCTTTGCTCTATTTTTTGGCGATACATACTTGAACCCGCTGCTAATAGATAGAAAAAGACAAAAGGGTACGCAATGAATTGTGTACCGAACAACAGCAGGACTCCTGAAATCAAATAAATGAGTGCCGCCATCGGACTTGCTTTTCCCTTCAACGATAGATAAAGAGCCAGACACAGCCCAACCAATGAGAGGAATAGGCTAACGCTAAACAACCCCGTCATGCTCCGTAGTGACTCAAAGGTTTCTTTTACACTACCAAAGACCTCTAATGAGAGAGCTTGGTATGTTTCTCGGAAATTTGAAAGAGACATTTGATTGAAGGTCACAGCAATCCCACCAAAAAACAACAAAGCGGTAGACCCACCGATCAAGCCAAAAGTTATTTCCCATTTTTTCGTCATCTAATCGACCTCCGTTTCCACAGTACCCCATGATTCGCGACAAATTCCCCTTTGATACCTATTATTTTTTTCATAAAAGCGTGCTGTTTGTCTGTTTTGTTTCTCATCCCAGTCATGCCAGCCACTTTGGTAGACATGCGCTCCTACATCACACGCTTCAAATGTCACCTGAGCATACGGACGCCAAGGTCGACCTAAATAGACAGAAGGTGCCTCGTAATCTGCGATGATTGCACACCTAAAAAAAAGAAAACCTCGTTCTTGTTCTTTTACCGTTGAAGCGGCTGTGATATAACCATTAGAAGAACTAACCAAACTGTGGATGAAACAGCGGTAAAACAACGCATCTGCCCCACCGAAAATAAAGTCCACCGTCCCTTCGATCCAACATCGTTCATAAGATTGCCGACAATACTTACGCTCCTTTAACACTGGGGTAAAAAATGGGCGACCATCTTTTTGAATCGGAGGCAACGGTCCTGTGCATAATGTATCTTGTTGCCCGCACAACCGACAATTGATCAACTGGACTTGATGGGCATAATTGAATAGCGCGACTGCTTGACCTACTTGTTCTCCTGCACCAGCGTTATTGATGATTTGTATATTTTCGAGACGAATATTTTCTCCTTCAAGAAATAGTGTCGCGGTTCGAAATGTTTCTCTTGCTTCACCAGATGAAAGTGTTTGTTTCGCAAAACGGCATCCAACAATCTTTACTTCTCCTTGTCCAAACATTTGGAAATTTGACAGCCGACATTCGATATATTCATGATAGACCCCTTCTCGAATGATCATGGTCTTTTTTACGTAATTCGGCAATGAGCTAAGATGAGCAATTCCTGCTTGAATGGTCTGATAGTCTGCTTTTCTTGGAATCGGGTCGATCACGATTTCTGTCTTCATTATAGGTACTCCTTTAAAAATGCTTGCCACTTCATTCGCATATCACGTGTTTCAAAGTGTCCACCATTTAAAGAGTATCCTTGAAAATTCGTTGGCACTCCCAATTGTTGATAATACAAATCTAGCTGTTTATTCAAGCGACAGACGCCTTCTGTTGGACACATTCGATCGTTTTTTCCTACTATAGTGAGGCGTTTACGAGGAGCAATTTTTTGCTGAATAGCTAGGGTCGTATACTCCGTCAATAAATCAGGAACATAATAATAGTAACCGTGGTAGTCTAACATTTGATGTTTCAAGAGTGTTTCAACCTCTACTTGGCTAGCTAGGTCAATACATACTTTCACACGTTCACCCAATGCACTTGTCCACCAACTTAATAGTCCACCCATAGATAACCCGATCGTTGCGATACGTTGTGTGTCAATATCTTCTCGTGTTTCCAAGTAGTCGATCAAGCTTAGCACATCAAAGATCCGCATTCCCCAAAGTGTTCGTCCTGTTAATAAGAATCGCTTAAAAAGTTCACTTTCAGCAATTCCGCCGCGTTCTTCAAATCCCCAAGCATCAATCGCCCATATACCATACCCCATACTCATCAAGGCCTTTGCAAACGAAGGTTCTACAAAATAGGATGCACCTGCTAGTAATTCACTTTTTCCTAGTGAAAAATCACCCCCATGTGAATGCAGATAGATCACAGCAGGCAAAGGTTCCTTCTTTTTTACTGGATAAACATAAATGGCAGAAACAGGTTCAAGATCATTTAATATCAATTGATAATACTCAATTACTTGATCATCAATGATTTTTTGTGATAAACAGCTACCACTCGGTCTCAAGCAACGTGCGTCTTTCCCTAAGTACTCGATCAACTCCATTTTATTTAAGTTCCTTCTACAATAGATACATTCTTTTTATCCAACTCTGTCGATCGCATACGTTTAATTTCGATATCTTCCGAATCTTCAATCATGATTGCTGGTCCTTCATGATGATCGATCGTGATCTGCTGGAAAGAAATATGCTTACCAAACCGCACATAAAATCCTTGTTGGCGCATGGGTTCTAAACCTGTCATCATAGCTGGTACGCCCGCTTTTGCATCTTTTGCCATTGATATATCGACATGATCGAAAGAAATGTCTTGAACCGCTTGTTCTACTAGACCATAAATAAATCCCGCGGAAGCATGAACATTTCGAGCAGTGATCGATGAAAAATGAACACGTCGAACTTGTGGCGTTCGCTCATCGATTGGATACACTTCCTTGTCCCAGACATAAGGATCTTTGCCACGAGGCCCGCAAAAATAATAAAGATTGATGACAAACGGACACAGTACTTGGTCCATGATCAAATTAGTTACTCGGACATCTTCGATCATTCCACCTCGACCTCGGCGTGTCTTTAATCGAATTCCACGATCGGTTTGTTGGAATACACAGTTCGAAATCGTTACATTCCGAATCCCGCCACTCATTTCACTGCCCAAAACTACGCCACCATGACCGTGTACCATCGTACAATTAGTGATCGTGATATTTTGACAAGGCACTTTATTAACGGCATCCTCTGTCCCTGCTTTGATCGCAATACAGTCATCGCCCACATCAATATGGCAATTACTGATATGCACATTATGACAAGACTCTGGATCAATACCGTCTGTGTTCGGCGAATCAGCAGGATTACAAATGACTACGTGATCGATAGTCACATCTTGGCAATGATTCGGATGGATCGTCCAACTTGGTGAGTCGACCAACTGGATATCACGAATCGTTACTCGTCGACAATGATCAAAACCAAGCAATTTTGGTCGCGGGTACTCAAGTGTTTCATGCTCCTCTCGAAAAATGCGCCACCAGTTAGGACCACTACCATCTAATTTCCCTAAACCAGTGACAGCAATATTTTCTGCATGTTGCGCATAGATACATGAAGCATAGACCTTTTTAGGTACCCCCTCCCAGCTGGATAAAATGGCTGAATACTGGGCTGGGTCATCTGTAAATTTCAATACTGCTCCAGGAGAAAGATACAACTCCACATTACTTTTCAAGCACAATGGCCCCGTTAAAAACTGCCCACTTGGAATGGTTACTCTTCCCCCACCTGCTTCTGCTACTTGATCAATGGCTTGTTGGATCACCGTCGTGTTGAGTATATCGACTGAGGCACCTAAGCTTAAAATATTTATCACCTAGATACACCTTCCACTTCTACTAAGGCTTGCAAAAAAGCCCCAACACCTTTTTGATCATTACATACGATTGGCTCACTAATATAGTAGGCATAAGAACCATCTCTTTGGTCCGCCCCACCTAGACCTGCAACTTGGCAATTTTTATTCAGATTCAACCAGCCTTCTTTTGTTTCCAAAACAAATTCATCAAATAAGCCTTGATAAGATTTTTTCAACTGAGGAAACCACACTTCCTTCTCCAATATTCCTATGCGAATCCCCTTTGCCATCGCATAAACGAACATGCTGCTTCCTGAAGCTTCTAGATAATTACCTTTACGGTTCGTTTCGGTTGTTACTTGGTACCAGGTGCCAGTTTCTGATTGATAAGGTAACAATGCTTCTAATGTGGATGTCAGAATCCGCCCCAATAATCGACAATCCACTTCTTTATGCAACAACTCGTAAGTATCAACACACGCCATCAAATACCAACCAATTGAGCGGCTCCAAAAATGATGAGATAATCCAGTTTCTGTATCCGCCCAAGGTTGGACCTTTTTTTCATCCCACGCATGGAACAATAAATTCGTTTTTGAGTCGAACAATCGCTGATAACTGATCTCGAATTGACATAAAACATCTTGATAGTCTTTTTTCGACGTAAAGGTTTGGATATATTCCGCATAAAAAGGCGCTCCCATGTACAATCCATCTAACCATATTTGCCAAGGATAGATTGCCTTATGCCAAAATACACCTTCAGATGTTCGTGGGTGATTCAACAATTGTTTGGCACAAGTTTCTGCTGCTTTGCGATATTTCTCATCTCCTGTTTCTTTATAGAGTATAAAGAACAGTTTTCCGGTATTGATATGGTCGATATTGTATTCTTCTAATTCATAGCCTTTGATCGATCCATCTTCTTGTACGAAGTAATCAATGTTTGTTTGGATGAAGTCTAAGTACTTCTTCTCCTTTGTTTTCAGCCATAACAACTGAAATCCTTTCAAAACAACGCCATAATCATAAGACCATTTTTGTTTATATCCTTTATCTAGATACAAATAGGGTGTACGCGCCATAATACTATCTGCTAATTTCTCTGACCAATTCAATCTTCTTCCTCCAATCAATCATTTTAAGAGAGAAAGGGTTGCGGTTGGAATGGTTACAGCCCTTTCTTGATATATCTACTATTGCTGTGCAGCTTTATAAGCCTCTTCGTATTCTTCAGCAATTTGATCGCCACCTTGGGCACGCCAATTGCTGATTGCTTGTTTGAATCCATCTTCATCTATTTGTCCCATAATATATTGGACAGTTGCATCGATCATGATTTTTTCGATTTCTGAACCGACTTCATTGTTTTTCTCTGAATCTAATGGAACCGTTGGATCTAACACAACAAACTGTTCATTTTCCTTGACTAATTGATTGGATAATTCTTTCTCTGGATCAGCATCTTTAAACGAAAATGTGACTTCACTTGGTCTTGAACTAGACAATGGTTGCACTTCCTGTTGCCAAAGATCCATGTCGATATATTCGATTGCGCCATCGTCTTGCAATTGGTAATGTGTTCCTTCAATACCACCTGTCATCAATTTATACATATCTTCTTCTAATAAATCATCGACAAACTGAAGTAATTTCTTCAATTGTGCTTCATCTTTGACCGAGGATTTAGGAAATGCCAATAATCCCCCTACGCCATTTCCTTCTGACCACACATGATAATCCCCATCTTCACCATCTGATATTTTATTTACTGGCACAAGCTCCATCTCTGGTTGAATATCTTTCCCCATATTTTTTAGGTTTTTGATATCGATCATCCCGGTATAGATCCCTGTCTTACCTTGTGCAAATTGTTCCTGTTGGTCTGTCTTTTGAGTCACTGCAAAGTCTTGTGCTAAGTAACCGTTTTCAAATAAATCTCTAGAAAAATCCATCGCTTTCTTATATTCAGCTGTATCAAATTCGGGAGTAAATTTTCCGTTGCTCTCTACTTTCCAACCATTTGGTGCGCCGTAATACGAAGTGAATAATTTGAAGCTTGTATAACGGATATCACTTGGCGCGCGATCGCCAAAACCAACCGTATCATCGACACCATTGCCGTCTGGATCATTTTCTGTGAATTGTTTTGCTACTCCATAAAGTTCATCCAATGTATCTGGTACTTCTAAGCCTAGATTATCTAACCAATCTTTCCGGATAACTAAACCTGCACGAGCATAGTCTTTTTGCATAGGTACGCCATACAATGCACCATCGATACTTGCCGCTTCGATTCGATCCTCTGATATTTTACTTAAATTTTTATAGTCAGCTAAATAATCAGACACATCCCAGAAAACACCGGACTTCAATGCATTTCGTACAGAGGAATTTTTTAGCATAGCAATTTGTAGTGTCACGATATCTCCCAGCTCATTTGAAGCTAATGCAGTGGTCAACCGTTCCTCTTTTGACGCATCAGGAATCCAGTTAAACGTCAATTCTGTATTGGTTTTCTCCTCGATTTTATCAACGATCGTATCATTAGGTGGTGAAGCTGTATGTAAAATGTTCAACCACGTGATTCGCGTTTTCCCATCCTCTGTATCTGCGGATGTGTCACTTGAATCATTGCCACAAGCTGACAAAGCAAGTATGCTGAGTAAACCGATCCCTGCTGTTACTAACGTTTTTTTCTTCATAATTGTTCTCCTTCACTGAATGTATTTTTATCTATTGCTACTTCTTTCTTTTTAAGACGATCAAATAGTTGCACCGCTGTCCAAGTGATGGCAAAAAAGAAGAAGCTACTCCCCATGAACGTCAACATACCCGGCATCAAGCGAATAATTATCGCGTAACTGCCAATAATGATCAACAGTAAAACGAGTGAATAATGTAACTGAGAAAAACCGAATAAAAAAGCCATTTTGATTTTATAAAACATCCCTTGCCATTGGTAATGGGCCATAATTGGGAAAATATATAGTGCAGATAACACGTAAAAAAAGCTAATGACCAAAATCACAACGCGTAAACACCAATTTTGGATATAGGCAAGATCTACGTATAAGACGAAAGCAACTGAAAAATACAACCAACTGATCAACAACGTTTCTTTGTAGTTTTCTTTAAAATAGTGAAAGTACGTCTGTGTCAGTGGAAAATCCTCAGATGAGCGTAACCACTTCCGGATTACTGAGACCATTGCGTAAGACGCTGGACCAAAAGTGAATAGTCCGAGACCCAAAACAACTAATATTCCCCACAAAAAATTTAAGTAAATGAGTTGCAGGAGTCTGATTAATTTTTTATTTGTACTCTCTAACTTTTGCAACATCTGTTTGCTCCTTTTCTAGTACACACCGTCTTCACCCAGTTTTTTTGCTACCTTGTTCGCAAGTATGACCATAAACAAGCCTACTACACCTTTGAACAAGCCCATTGAAGTACTAAAACTTAATTGTCCATTTTTCAATCCAGCAGTATAGATATATGTATCAAAAATCTCTGCCACACTGCGATTCAATGAATTGAGTAGTAAGTACATATGCTCAAATCCTAGGTCAAGTGTTTGACCTATTTTCAAAATCAACAAGGTAATGATCACTGGACGGATCGCAGGTAATGTCACATGCCATGTCTTACGTAAACGTCCTGCGCCATCCATTTCGGCTGCTTCATATAATTGCGTATCTACTGCGGTAATCGCAGAAAGGTAAATGATTGTTGACCAACCGAGTTCTTTCCAAATCACCTGTCCAATGTAGACTGTTCGTGTCCAATCAGGTGATGTCAAAAAACTTATTTTATCTAACCCAATACTGGCCAAAAATTCATTGATGACTCCACCGTCCACATTTAAAAAAACATAGGTGATCGAGACGATGATGACCCAAGACATGAAATGTGGAATGTAAATGATTGTTTGGATACTATTCTTGAATCGCTTGCTGGTTACTTCATTCAATAGAAGCGACAGAATGATCGGCATTGGGAAAAAGACAAAAATATTCAGTCCAAACAAAATCAGCGTATTCCTCAACAACATAAAAAATGTTGGCTCAGTAAATAAACGAATAAAGTGCTTGAAACCAACCCAAGGACTCCCCAGAATCCCCAGATAGGGTTGATAGTCTTGGAACGCAATCACTAAGCCACCCATAGGTAAATATCTGAAAACAATGAAATAAAGGATTCCTGGAAGAATCATCAAGTACAAAAATTTATTCGTTTTGATTCCAGCAATCGTCTTCCTTCTTCTTTTTGTTCGTTCTTCCTTTTTTGATAAAGTAATTGAACCTAGCTCTCTTTTTACACTCTCCATAAGCCCTCCTTGTTAAACATTGTGTGACTTTATTCGCTATCCACAGCATAAAGGAAGAAAAGTGATTCCGTATATAATCATTTTCACTGACGTAGGTAACTGGCGATCATCACTTGATTAATCACTTTTCTGCTTCATCTGTTTGATTTTTTAGGAAATGCCCGTTCCATCTATATGAAACCTCCTGATTTACCCTCCCTAAAAAATGATTATGTACGTAATTTCAAGCAGATGATAGATTGGAGGTACAAAAATACTTATGGTTTAAAGGAGGGTTCTCTCTAAATGAAAAAAAAGGTTTCGCTTGGAGAAAAAAGCTTTACGATTTTTAATTCTATTTTTCTACTATTATTAGCTTTGATCTGTATCGTACCGTTTTTAAATATCATCGCCACTTCATTTGCTTCTACACAAGAAGTCGTAGCAAAAAAATTCATCCTTTTCCCGACTACGTTTTCTTTAGATGCCTATCGTTACATCTTATCTACACCAACGATTTTTCGAGCTTTAGCTGTTTCTATTGGTGTTACTGGGCTTGGGACAGTCGTCAGCATGTGCGTGACTTCATTGATGGCCTATGGATTATCACGTAAATATCTTTTTGGGCGAGGCTTTTTTAACTTTATGGTTGTCTTCTCCATGCTCTTTAGTGGTGGAATGATCCCGACATTCTTAGTGGTGCGCTCTTTGGGGTTGATCAATTCGTACTGGTCGATGATCCTACCTGTAACTGTCAACGCCATGAACATGATCATCATGCGTAACTTTTTTCAAGCTTTACCTAATAGTTTAGAAGAATCTGCCAAAATGGATGGCTGTACTGATTTTGGGGTCTTTTTCAAAATTATGTTGCCTCTTGCTTTACCTTCTATTGCGACGATTTCACTTTTTTATGCTGTGACCTATTGGAATACTTATATGACGGCGATTTTATACATTAACGATTCCTCAAAATGGCCGATCCAAATCTTGTTACGTCAAATTGTGATCGTGTCAAGTGGAATGCAAGCAGAAAGTAGTGCTGTCGATATCATCCCGCCGGCACAGACGATCAAAATGGCCGTCATTGTAATTGCTACAGTGCCAATGTTGGTTGCTTATCCGTTTGTTCAAAAGTACTTTGTGAAAGGGGCATTGGTCGGCTCTGTCAAAGGTTGACCCTTTCACACTTAAAGATACGCGTAAAAATAATTATTCATTTAAATAGCACGATCTAAGAAAAATTCATTTTTCAAAGATCGTGCTATTTCTCGCAATCGAAACAACTATTTTTCCTAAGTAACTTATGTAGGACTTTAATGATCGACGTTCACTAAGTTGTCCTCAACGGTTTTTCTTACGGTACTCACCAGGAGTGACGGATTCTTTCTTTTTGAAAAAGCGAATAAAGTTTTGTGAGTTACGATATTTGAGTCTTTCTGCAATTTCTTTCACGGATAACGTCGTTTCTTTCAACCATTTCTTAGCAATCTCTAAGCGGTAGTTCTGAATGAAATCTCCAAAGTTTTCACCGGTTTCTTTCTTGAACACATTACTCAAATAGTTAGGATTATAGTGCAGACGGTCTGCCACCATGTCTAGTGATAGATCACGATCGTATTCGCTATAGATGATATGGATCATTTTTTCTGATAACGATTTAAACTCTTGCTCCGTGATTTCTTGAGCACTTTTTGTGATTGGTTGAACAAATTGTTCTAACAGCAATTGTTCAAGTTCTTGAGAATGATAAGTATGTAATACCTTAACATATATTTGCTTCAATTCTTCAAACTGCGTAATATTCACACCCAATAGTTGTCCCAACTGAACAAATTCATTGACTAACCGAATAGCTACAACTTCTCGATTCAATCGATTTTTATTTTGAGTGAACATCTCAATGATCAATTCGTGAAGAAGGTGACTGACGTGTTCGTCTCCTGAACGGATGGCTTCAAATAAACGATTTTGTTGTTTCATCGGATATTTGATCAATGTCTTCTCCTGCTGCTCTGAGATGATTTCATGGTAGAACACAATTGAATTTGGTCCAGTGTTTACCCGATGGTATAAGGCTTCTTTCGCTTGGTCGACAGATTGCTTACTGTCATTGAGCGTAGTAAAACATTCACTGATCCCAATGCTAACAGTCAATTTGAGATATTCTTGAATCATTTTTTGGATCTGACGACAGTGATCCATTACTTTTTTATTCGCGAATGCTTCTTCTTTAGGAATTCGATAAATCGTTGCTTGCATTTCTTCGTTTAGCACGATAGGAATCATTCGTTCTTCTTTAGGAACGATCTCAGCAATCATTTGGTTGATAGCCAATAGCAATAAATCTCGTTCTCCTCCATGGCTGTCTTCTAAAAGATCGATCTGCACGATTGCTGTATAGTAACATTCATTTTGCGAGTCGTAGTTGAACTGCCGTAACCGTTGATCCAACTCCCGTTTTTCCACACGATTTCTAAAGAGACTCAAGACAAATAATGTTTCTAGTTGTGGTTTCTGAGTAATCAAATTTGCACTCAATAGTTCATTTTCACCAATTACTTGGCTCACTGACTGAACAACGTTCTCTAGTTTCTTTCCAGATAAGCCTTCCGAATGAAGATTCAATCGGTCTTGAATCTGGCTGATAGGACGAACATATCGCTCAGAAAAGATATAGGACAAGCCCCCTACTAAAATGATCAAAGTAAAGGATACAGTAGCTAATCCGATTTGCAAGTTTCGGACAGTCGTACCTATAGTTGCAGGATCGATCTCTAATTGATACTGCCATTGATTGTAATCAGATTGGAGCAAGATGAAATTCCGACCATTTCTTTGAACCACTGTTGGTACATTCGCTTCGATATTTTGGACTGTTATCATCCCTTCTCTTGATGATTCAGCATCAGTAAAAAGTATCTCTGCTCCATAATAGATCGTTAAGCGGTCTTCATTGCTTCGTTCAATGATTCGTTTCAGTGCCTGATGGTCGATCGAAGCAAAACCTAGCGCATACTTTTCACTGACTGCTTTAGGTAATGCAACAACCATTTCAATTCCATCTGGTTGTTTCGTCCAAAAAACTTGTTGATCCTGATGGACGTACTGGGCTTTTAAATCAGTCACTTCTTGTGGTGATAGTTGATTCAGCGACCCATTCACGACACCCCAACCGCCTTCTAGGCTGACTAACTTGAACGCATTTTCCTCCATTGCGATCGTTTCAATAAAATTAAGTTCTTTTCGTACTTCGGAATAAATAGTGTAGTCGGTATGATTCAAAGGAGATTGAAATATTTCGGAGAAGTTTTTAGTGGAGCCGTATGTAGCGAAAGAGTATTCAATCGTCCGAAACTTCCATTCTACATTTGTTTTGATTTGTTTCAATAGATTTTGTTTATCTAATAAGTAGTTCTCTTCAATCGATTCATAGGTGTTGGTATAGATAAACAAACTAAAGCCAACGACCAGTACCACACCGATAATAAAAAGCGGCATAAACATTTGATAAAACAACATTTTGTTCCTCATTTAGCTTTCTCCCCCTCCAGAATTAAAAGGCTTACATTTTATGTAAAATTGATTATCTTCTAAAGCAATGAGTATCTTCACTCTTTCAGATTAACATACTACTATTTAAAAACATAAGTTTTTTTGAAAGAGCAAAACCTAACGATAGCAAGCTATATTGACTAAACCTTCCATTCATATTATGATGAATGCGCTACCAAAAAAATTGAACCTAGCATGAAAATCAAAAATAGATTTAGCTATAAAAAAAAACATAAAATCTGTCAAAAAGAAGCATGAAACCGTCATAAAAATAACAAGCATTGATAATTCTCGTTTCGTTCCAGAGATTTTTATCATAAAATTTTTGTCTCACAGAAAGGAAATCATTCGATGGAAAGATTAACTAAAAAGCAATACCCTAAAAACCAAGCTACAATTACTTGTCTACAGTTTGGTGAAGGAAATTTTATGAGAGGATTCGTTGATTGGCAACTTCAGCAGTTAAACAATCAAGGACTCTATCAAGGAAATGTTGCAATCGTCCAGCCACTAGCTCACGGCTTAAGTGACAAGCTGGCTGAACAAGATCAGCTCTATACGGTTCTACTTCAAGGGTTAATTGATGGCAAAGTCATCGATACGACAGAGCCGATCACTGTGATCGACCGTACGCTCAACCCTTACGAGCAATGGCAAAAATTCCTCGCATTGGCAGAAATCGATGAATTAGCCTTTGTTTTTTCTAATACGACAGAAGCTGGTATTAGTTATCATGAAGCCGATACTCGAAATGATATCCCTCCAACAAGCTTCCCCGCAAAATTGACTGCCTTTTTGTATCATCGATTCAAAATGAATAAAAACGGACTTACGATCATCCCATGCGAATTGATTGATCGCAATGCAGAGCTTTTAAAAAAATTCGTTTTACAGTATGCAAAAAATTGGCAGCTTGAAACAAAATTTGTCAATTGGCTACACCAAGAAAATCATTTTTATTGCAGTTTGGTGGATCGGATCGTTCCTGGATTCCCGAGAGATGAAATCGATGAATTGCACCAACGATTGGGATATGACGATCAACTGTTGGTCAAAGCTGAACCATTTATGTTGTGGGTGATCGAAGCACCAGAGGAATTGAATGAACGCTTACCATTGAAAAAAGCAGGTCTGAATGTTGTTTTGACTGATGATTTGACGCCTTATCGTGAGCGGAAAGTCCATCTACTCAATGGTCCTCATACTGCAATGGTGCCGATTGGTCTACTGTCAAACGTCTCAACAGTCGAAGAAGTCATGAAAGATCCTCTGCTATCCGATTACATCAACACATTAGTGACTAGTGAATTGATCCCAATGTTACGCTTACCCGAAGAAGAATTGCTGGCGTACGCTAGACAAATCAACGAACGGTTCTTAAATCCTTTTGCACATCATCAATTACATGCGATTGCTTTGAACAGTGTTGCCAAATTTCAAACACGATTACTACCTATTCTAAAAAAATACATTGAAAAAAGGGAAGCGCTCCCTTCCTACCTGACTGTCTCATTTGCTGCCTTGATCTTGCTTTATCGTTCCGATCATTCGAAAATCCAGGTAAACGATGACCCTATGGTACTCGCTAGCTTCGCTGAAGCTTGGGCTGAGCCAGAGACTGCTGTCCTTCAACTATTGAAAAATCCAACGCTTTGGGGCGAAGATCTATCCGTACTTCCTGATTTAACAGAAACAGTTTCACTTTACGTGAAAGAGATCGATCAAAAAGGCATTCGTAACGTATTACATGAATTGAAAGGATGAAAAAAATGACTGATCCAGATTTCTCCACTCGAATCATCCAATTACACCCACAGGACAGCGTTGTCGTAGCTACTACCACGATTCCAACGAATACAACACTTCGCTTCGATGATGTTACGTTAACTACCTTTGAAGAAATCCCCTTAGGCCATAAAATTGCTTTGTCTGATTTGAGCGCAGGGACTGATGTGATCAAGTATGGCTATCCGATTGGTCATCTCTTGACGGATGTCAAAGCGGGGCAATGGATACATACGCATAATATCAAAACAAATCTTTCTGGTGAGGAAAGCTACCAATACCAACCAAAATCACGCCCCATCGTCTATCCACAAGAAAATCGCACCTTTCAAGGCTATCTTCGTGAAGACGGACAAGCTGGGATTCGCAATGATCTCTTTATCGTTCCAACCGTTGGCTGTGTCAATGGAATTGCTGAATTGATCATCCAAGAGTTTAAAAAACGGCATGCAGCTGACAATCCTTTCGATCATCTCACGATTTTAAAACATCCTTATGGTTGTTCTCAACTAGGTAAGGACCATGAGAATACGAAAAAGATCTTAGCTGATGCCATCCATCACCCGAATGCTGGCGGTGTGCTTGTATTTGGATTAGGTTGTGAAAATAATACGATACAAGAATTAAAAGCTAGTTTAAATAAATATAACAAACAACGAGTAAAATTTTTAACTGCCCAAGATGTCACTGATGAAATAGCACATGGCGTATCATTACTTGAAGAATTAGCAGAAATCGCACGAAGAGATTTCCGTGTTCCTGTTCCTCTGGATAAACTAACGATCGGTTTGAAATGTGGTGGTTCGGATGGATTGTCAGGGATTACTGCCAATCCATTGCTAAGTGCCTTTTCTGACTATTTGATTTCACAAGGAGGTAGCACGATCTTGACGGAAGTGCCTGAAATGTTTGGTGCCGAACAAGTACTGATGGCACGAGCAGAAAATCAAGAAGTCTTTGAATCGATCGTTCGTTTGATCAATGATTTCAAACAATATTTTCTCTCTTATAATGAACCAGTCTATGAAAATCCTTCTCCTGGAAACAAAGCAGGCGGTATCTCTACCTTAGAAGACAAGTCACTTGGTTGCACCCAAAAAGCAGGAAATTCAACGGTAGTCGATGTGTTAGCCTATGGTGATAAAGTACGTAAAACTGGGCTGAGTTTACTGGAGGCACCCGGTAATGACCTTGTTGCCGCATCTGCGTTAGCTTCTGCTGATTGTCAACTCGTCTTGTTCACCACAGGTAGAGGAACACCTTTTGGTTCTTATGTTCCCACGCTGAAAGTATCAACTAACACACCTTTATTCGAACGAAAACAACATTGGATGGACTTTGATGCTGGTGAATTATTGACTCAATCCATGGCAGAGGTCTTACCTTTATTTATCGATAAGATCATCCGTGTTGCGAGCGGAGAAGAGACAAAAAATGAAGCCAACGACGTAAGAGAACTAGCTATTTTTAAAAATGGTGTCACACTTTGATTTTTCTTATCACTACCTAATCTGAAATTGAAAGAAGTGAAGTAAATGTTTTTATCTGATGATTTTTTATTAACCAATCAATGGTCAAAAAAACTGTACCATTCATCTGCTGAAAAAATGCCGATCATCGACTATCACTGTCATCTATCACCAAAAGAAATTTATGAGAACAAACCTTTCACTAATTTGACAGAAGCCTGGTTGAGTGGCGATCATTACAAATGGCGTTTGATGCGAGCTTGCGGGGTTCCTGAAGAAAAAATCACTGGTCACGCCTCAGATTACGAAAAATTTTATGCTTGGTGTCAAACGGTGCCGAAAATCATAGGCAATCCTTTGTATACTTGGACACATCTTGAATTGAAACGTTTCTTCCAAATCGATTTACTGATCAATGAAGAAAATGCCCTTAACATTTGGGAACAAGCAAATAAACGTTTAGCTGAACCAGCGTTTCGGCGACGAGAGATGGCGAAAAATGCGAAGGTGACTGTCATTTGCACAACAGATGACCCCATCGACGAATTAGTTTATCACGAATTATTGGCAAAAGAAGAACCTGATCTCAAAGTATTACCAGCATTCCGTCCTGATGCTGCGTTAAATCTCACCCACGAGGGGTTTTCTGAATGGTTGTCAAAATTGTCTCACGTAATTGGCAAACCAATCGCTGATTACACTTCTTTGATCACCGCATTGAGTCAAAGGATCGACTATTTCCATCAGCATGGCTGTCGCCTATCGGATCATGGATTAGATCGCTTGTCCTATCATACAGCTTCGGAAAATGAGCTTGAACAGATTTTCCAGAAAGCATTGACGAAAGAAACACTGACACAAACAGAAATTGATGCTTATCGAACGGAAACACTCAACCGGCTGATCACTTTATATCATGCGCATGGTTGGACGATGCAGTTGCATCTCCATGCTTATCGTAACTGCAATACCCAAGCATTCACACGCTTAGGGCCAGATACTGGTTATGACGGAATCAACGATCAACCACTAACCAGCCACCTGCAACAGTTATTGGATCATGCCGATCAAACCAGTCAATTACCAAAGACGATCCTTTATTCACTCAATCCAAATGATTATCCCTTACTTCTTGCTCTGATGGGTTGCTTTCAAAAGGAAACCGCCGGAAAACTTCAACTCGGTTCTGGTTGGTGGTATAACGATACCCGAGCAGGCATGCGTGAACAGATGACACAACTTGCTGATGGCGGTGTTTTAGGAAATTTCGTCGGTATGTTGACGGATTCTCGCAGCTTTCTCTCTTATACACGACACGAGTATTTCCGACGCGTTCTCTGTGAGCTGATCGGTGAAATCGTGGAACGAGGTGAAGCGCCCGAAGACATCCATCTTTTAGGAACCTTAGTGGAAGATATCTGTTATACAAATGCGCGAAACTATTTCGGTTTTTTTGAGGAAGAAGAATGACTATGCAAACGATCCATATCGCAGGCGACTCCACTGCTTCGATCAAAAACATGACTGCTCGACCAGAAACCGGCTGGGGAGAAGTTCTTGGTAAATACTTCCAGCCTAAGATTCGGGTAAACAATCAAGCAAAAAATGGCCGTAGTTCAAAATCATTCATTGAAGAAGGACGATTCACTCGCTTGAAAGAAGAATTTCAAGCGGGGGACTTTTTGCTGATCCAGTTTGGCCACAACGACCAAAAAATCACTGAAGCAAAAGGAACAGAACCATATGGTGGGTATATAGATGCACTTGCTATCTATGCACAAACAGCCTTATCCTCAAATGTACAGCCAATTTTCTTGACCCCTGTCACACGACGCCTTTACTTGAAAAATGGGCAATTAGATCCGAACTGCTTAGGAGAATATCCAAAAGCAATGAGGCAATTCGCAGAAAAAAATAACTACCCCATTTTGGATGTTTTCACTCGTTCACAAGCAACTCTTCAACAGTATACGCAAGAAGAAACAAAAAAGTTCTACTTGCATTTACCAGTTGATACTTATGAAAATTATCCCTCAGGACTTTGTGACAACACCCATTTTAGTCCAGAAGGCGCTGCTTTAGTCGCTCAACTCGTCGTTGAACTACTAAAAGAAACTGATCTTCCATTAGTAAATTATCTTGATACTCCTCATATCTAAAACTTGATTCAAAGGATTTACAATTTTACCCAGACAAAGCAAAAACTTAAAGCATACAATATGCTTTAAGTTTTTGTTTTGTCTATTAAATTAGGACTCAATGATACGATCAAAGGCTTTGTGTTCGATCATTATTCTTTTGTTTTTCCGCTAATGAAGGTCTTCTAGCCGTAATTGCCAAGCTGACGCCCTCTTTTAATTTTTCAAACATAAAAAGATCTTTGTTTTCTACTTGTAGACTTTGGCGGATTTCTTGGAAGATCATTCGTTGGTCTTTCACTGTATAACGTGCATATTCGTGAATATAGCGATGAGTTACCATAAATGAAAGAAGAGCAAAAGGCGTGTGATTCTTTTGTTTTTCTGTTAACCGCTGATATATGACTCGATCCAGTTTTTCTGCCCAGATCAAACTGTTTTGATAATGCTCGAAATGCGTTTTTGTGGATACCCAACGAAAATTTTTATCATAGGCCCATGAATCTTCGACAAGCTGATGTTTCAATTTTTTTAGTGTCTGTAGTAACTCTTTTGTTCGTTTATGTAGGATAAATTGATTGAAAAGGGCTAAGTCAAAAGGTTTCGTAACATTCAATTCTTTAATAGGTGCGGTAATTTCGATCGTCATTTTCTTTGGCATAGGTTCACATCCTCTCGTTTGTTTATCGGTGCCTTTCTGCAACTTAATGATAACAAAGGATGATCCTTGCCTGTCCATCACTTTTTCTTCTGAAAGAAAAAATTGTTTTTCATAAAAAAACTGGCATGAAATCCTTTAGAGATTTCATGCCAGAAAGTTATTTTGTTGGTGACTATTCGCTGTACAAGTCGCGTACTGGTGTCATGATGATACGGTTTAAATCGTTGATGATCGTGCTGAACCCTTGTTCTTTTTGCATCAAGTCATTGATGACTTCTTCTGTTTGGATTTTCATTGCCATTTCTTGCGCTCTGGCAGCATCTTCATCGCTGAATTCTTGTCCGCTCATTTGTTTTTCTTGTAATTCGATCTGCATCGCTTGGAAATCTTTGAACAGTTGGTGTGCTTCTTCATTCGCTTTTACTTTTGCATAAGCTTCTTCTAGCTCTTTGAATTCTTTTAGTTCACGAATCTCACGTTCGATTTGATTTGCACTATCATAAATATTTGACATACGACGGCCTCTTTTCTTCTATTTAATAAACTCTATTGTAACATGAGGTGATTTGTTTTCAAAGTGCCTACTCTCCTTGGAATCGACGCCATAGATCTCGTGTTGCATCACCGATACCTTGTACGCCTTCTCTCAGCATATCGCCAAAATTCCTTAGGCCATCTTTTGCTTGTTCGCCATAACGATCTAAATTGTCTTGCCAGTTCCCCTGATTCTCTTCATTGGTTTGTGAATTATCTGGTACTTGATCTGCTGGGACGACTTGACCGCCGGTAGCATAGGCATCCGCAACATTGAATCTTGTTTGCTCGGTGTAAGGCAAGATGCCTTCTGCTGCTGATTTGAAGACTTTCCCCACCACATTGCCACTTGTACCTTCTAAATAGTGAAGTTCACTCGTTTCTTCAAATCCCAACCAAGTAGATATGACTACATCTGGTGTATATCCAACGATCCATTGGTCATTCGCTTTTGTAGCATCAAAATTCGTTTCTGTCGTTCCTGTTTTCCCTGCCACCGTATAACCATATGGATTCGCTGCAACACCCGTTCCATTAGAGAACGTACCTAGTAACATGCTGGTCATTTGATTCGCCGTTTCTTCGGAAATGACCTGCTTTGGTTTACTATTGGTATTATCAACGATGACTGCTCCAGTAGAGTCAACGATCTTGGTGATCAAATGCGGTGTATACATCTTCCCATTATTGGCAAATGAACCATAAGCCCCCGCCATAGTCATAGGAGATACCCCATTTTTCAAACCACCTAACGCTAACCCATAATACTTGTCTGAATCAGCTAAAGGTAAGCCAAATTCTTTTGTCTTATCAAAGCCTTTTTGAAGACCGATCTCATGAAGTAGCCACACAGCTGGTAAATTCAAGCTTTGAGCAACTGCTTGATACATCGGTACTTCCCCTTGATAGGTCCCATCAAAGTTGTGTGCATCATAATAAGATTGTGGTTTATCTTCAAGAATACTTGACGGTGTATAGCCAGCTTCTAACGCAGGTGCAAACACACTGAGTGGTTTGATTGATGAACCAGGTGAGCGTTTCATCTGCGTTGCAAAGTTGAATCCTCTAAAGACATGTTCCCCACGTCGACCAACGAGCGCTGCAACCCCTCCTGTTTTCGGATCTAGTGCAACTGAACCTGATTGGACCATGGCACCATCTGTCGCATTTGGAGGGAATAACGCATCATTTTGATAAGTCGCTTCTAGTTGTTGCTGATAATTCTGATTCAATGACGTATAGATTTTATAGCCTTTGTTCATGACATCTGCTTCATCTAAGCCATATTCACTAACAGCTTCATCAATCACTGCATCAAAATAATAAGGATAACGATAACCAGACTCCGAACCAGTATACGTATCATTCAAATAGTGTGTGATGTCCGTCTGAGACTCAGCAGTTGCTTGTTCTTCACTGATTTTACCATTGTCTGCCATCACGCTTAACACCGTATTTTTCCGATTATTGGCATTTTCTGGATGATCGATTGGGTTGTAGATACCAGGACCCTTCAACATCCCCGCTAACGTAGCAGCTTCAGACAGCGTGACATTGTTAGCATCCACTCCAAAATAGCGTCTTGATGCATCTTGTACACCCCAAACCCCATTACCAAAATAGGCATTGTTCAGATACATCGTTAAAATTTCTTCTTTGCTGTACTTCTTCTCGATCTCAATCGCTAGAAAAAGTTCTTTCGCTTTTCTGTCAAACGTTTGATCTAGTGTAAGATACGCATTTTTGGCTAACTGTTGGGTAATGGTACTTCCGCCACCCCCGCCTGTACCACCAGATGTGATCATCCTTACTGCTGCTCTGGCAATCCCTTTGATATCAAAACCAGGATGTTGATAAAAATTCCGGTCTTCGGTCGAGATAACGGCATCTTGGATCAGTGGAGAAATCGCATCTAACTCCACATAAGACCCTTTTTGTGCATACAACGTCCCCGCCTCTTCGTTGTTTTTATCATAAATCACGGTCGACTGACTCAAACCAGATTTCAGTGTTTCAACATTCGCTTGTTTTGCTAATACAAATAGATAAATACTCGTGATCAATACGAAGATCAGTCCGATCAGTAAAATCAACTTGTTGATATGATATTTTTTCCAAATGCGCTTACGCCATCGATGGAATTGTCCGAGGTAAGGCTTAATCCATCGCCAAAAACTGATGAGCGCAGTTTTTATTCTTCTTAACATGCTCTGAAAATCCATTCACTTCTTCTCCTGTCTATTGATCTCATTCTTCTCATTTTAACATAACTAATTATGCGTGACGTCCTGCTTGAGATGTAGGTGTACGCTTTGTTTATTCACAATGTGGATAGTTTAGCATATGAAGTGAAGGAATTTTTCCATTTTTTTCTTAAATATCTGTTAAAAATGTTACAATGAATCTGAATTTCAATGAAAGGTGTGAGCATGTGGACATCACAATCACGTTACCTGAATCTCATCCAACCATGACGATTCGAGAATTATTAGAAAATGAGTGGCTTGTACCAAGAAAAGTCCGACATTTTTTACGTATACGTAAAAACGTCTTATTGAATCGCGAACCTGTTTTATTCCATCACGAAGCAAAAGCTGGAGATCAAATCACTTTGCACTTTGAGGAAACTGACTATAGTTACCAAGAGATCCAATTGGGGGAAGCAACAAAAGTCAGCGTGTTGTATGAGGATGAGCACTTGATCATCGTCAACAAACCAGTCGGTATCAAAACGCATCCGAATGAACCAACAGAAACGAATACGTTATTGAATCATCTGGCTGCTTACTTAAATCAAAAAAAGCAACGTCCATATGTCGTTCATCGATTAGACAAGGAAACGAGTGGAGCTGTTCTATTTGCTAAAAATCCTTTTATTTTACCTATTTTAGGTAGAATGTTGGAACAGAAAAAAATCTACCGCCGTTATCAAGCCGTTGTTTGGGGTAAACTTTCTCAAGATGTAACAATTACAGACAAAATCGGCAGAGATCGTCATGATCGTCGCAAACGAGTGGTTGATCCAAGAAATGGGCAACCAGCCATCACACATGTCCAAGTCGCCGAATTTTCGGCAGATAAAACAAAGGTCTATTGTGTCTTGGATACAGGACGAACCCACCAAATCCGTGTACATTTAGCAAATCAAGGCCACCCCATTGTTGGTGACCCGCTCTATCAAACGAAGTCAGCGAAACGTTTGATGCTCCATGCGTTAGAACTCCATATGCCCCATCCATTTACACAAGAAAAAATCATTGCACAAGCATTGCCGGGACTATGGTAAACACTTGAAAATAGTCATAAACAAAAAACTGAGAATTGGGAACTTAATACGAGCCCAATTCTCAGTTTTTTTCTGTTTCTATCAAAAATATGAATTGAAAGTAAGCGCATACATGCTAGACTTACATTAGTATGTATATAAAAAATATCAAGGAGATCATTCATATGAATATTGAAATAACTAACCTTTCGTCACAAATTGCTGTAGCAACCAAAGCGACTGCTGTTACTATGGAGAACATGACCGTTGCAATAGATACTGGCTATGAAAAATTGATGAACGCTGTTGCTGAACAAGGTGCCCAACTGATTGGCGCCCCCTACTGCGCTTATCTGAATAGCAACGAAGACTTTACCATCTTTGACATTGAGTTAGGGATTCCTATCAATACAGCTATTTCTGCAAGTGATGAGGTGTATATGAGTCAAACGTATGGTGGAAAAGCCGTTATCGCCACACATCAAGGTTCTTACGCCACACTTGAGGCAACATACGAGGCAATGCTGGTTTATCTCCAAGAAAATCATTTGGAAAGTACAGGCGTTTATTATGATTACTATCTAAGTAATCCGCTTGATACACCGGAAAACCAATTATTGACACAAGTTGTTTTTCCAATCAATTAAGTTCGGATTCATGTTGCTCCAAACCAGTCTCATTTGCAACAATTATTTCTTGTACATAATGCTTCTATGACCAATAGAAAATAGTTTAATTATAATTTCAGAGTCAATTATATTTGTTAGTATGCGATAATTCCCAATGCGGTACCGCCACTCACCACCTTGATTTCCAGTCAATCCTTTACCGTGTTGTCGAGGGGTGCTGGTTCCTTCCAAATTTTTTCTAATCCAAGCAACGATTATTCTTGCCTGATTTCGATCCATCTTTCTTAACTGTTTCTGCGCTTGAGGCATATAGATAACTTTATACTTCAGCTAAGAACTTCTCCATGCCAGACTGAGAAATTCCCTTCTCTTTTTTCTTTTTAGAAAGTGCCATTGCATCTTTTAATAATTTTAAATCAATCTCATCTTCGATTTTATCAAGTACTGACGTCCTGTAAAGTTCCTTTAATGATGAGTTATGTACTTTAGCATATTCTGCTACTAGTTTGTTTTCATCATCTGGAATTCTAAAGGTAATTGTGGATTGCCCCATAATCTACCCCTCCGCTCTAATTTGTAACAACATCGTAATAAAAAATACATTCTTTTGTCAATACAACTTTAGTACGTAATATATAGAATAAAAAAGAACGGCTACCAATAATGAC
The DNA here is from genome assembly GCF_051714725.1 of Enterococcus sp. AZ095b. Taxonomy (NCBI): domain Bacteria; kingdom Bacillati; phylum Bacillota; class Bacilli; order Lactobacillales; family Enterococcaceae; genus Enterococcus; species Enterococcus sp. AZ095b. Next base: position 2,710,440 of record NZ_JBIOSL010000001.1, read on the forward strand.
AGTCGTTCTCTATACCTATTTTTATTCAAGTTTCCATCTAAAAATTAAAAGTCGCTATTTTCTTCTTAGATTTATGCAAATTCATTTCCTTCTCGATGTGCCTTTTCCGCCAATAATAAACTGCCGATGATCCCACTTTCATTTGGCATGCCCCATTGAACAATATACTCCTCTACTGGCGGCGTTTCCATGTAACCAGCCATCAATGTCATAAATTGTTCTCTCACTTTTTGTAGTAAGTGTGCTTGATTCATGACACCACCACCTAAAATGATTTTTTCTGGCGCTAATGTCAATGTATAATTGACTAATGCTTGTGCAAGATAATATGCTTGGATATCCCAGACAGGATGATCCTCAGGTAAATTTTGTCCCTTGATTCCTGTACGTGCTTCGATCGATGGTCCAGCCGCTAATCCTTCTAAACAGTCTTTATGGAAAGGACAAGTTCCTTCGTAGTCGTCTTCTGGATGACGTTTGACCATGATGTGCCCCATTTCCGGATGCGCACTTCCAGAAAGAATATCGCTATTCAACACAACACCGCCACCAATACCTGTGCCGACAGTCAAGTAGATGCAACTGTTTTTCCCTTGCGCCGCCCCTTTTAACAATTCACCATATGCCGCAGCATTGACGTCGGTTGTCCATGCCAAAGGAACGTCGTATCGTTGTTTGATGCTTCCTAAGAAATCAAAATCTCGCCATCCTTGTTTAGGCGTAGCTAAGACATAGCCATAGCGATCATTCGTTGGATCAATACCGATTGGACCAAAGGAACCGATTCCAATTGCTTCTAATTCAAAGCGATCAAAGAAATCAAACACTAACGCCAATGTTTCCTCCGGTAAAGTTGTCGGTACACTGATTTTTTCAATGATTTCTCCCTGATCTGATACTGCACAAATAAATTTTGTTCCACCTGCTTCTATTCCACCATACATCAATTATTCCTCCTCAAAGCCGACTGTCCGAATCTCATAAGGCTGGAGCATTTCGTCAATCGTCTCTTGACATTCTTCTTCAAGGAGATTCAACCGTTTGCCTTTTTTGCCATTTTTCGTCAAATGCAACGATTCTAAATGACTAGACATATTGAATCCTCTCGCTACTAGTTTATCATTAAGTTTGCTTCGTTTCAAAGCAGTAATTGCAAACGTTTCCCCTTCAATTGATAAATATTGGTTTTTCGGTGATAGTTTGCCTACTTGATTGGACAATTGCTTTGTCGAAAATGGAATTTGAGCTGCATAAGCATGCTTGTAGGTGGCGAATTTATCTTCTCCTGTATGGACCTCTAAACTGTAATCGAATTGGTGAACACCTAAACACTGTGCTTCCGGTGTTGGGAAATAACCCCAGTCGCCCATCTCACCGACGCAACGCAGTAATGTCACCGCAATGGTTTTTCCATCCAAGATTTCATATTCATTCAAACCAAAATTACCAATCGTTATCCCTTGGGTTGCATCGCCTAATTGGACAAAGGCATGTTGATGCTGGGGATTGGTCGGGTTCTCCCAACTTGCAGAGACTTGGTTTGGACGAGCTACAACTTCAAAAATACTATCTGCTTCGTGTTGTTCCACATGTAACTTCGTTGGGAATAAGACACGTAAGCGATGATCTTTCATCTGATTGTCGATGGTTGTTGTAAAATCGATCTTTTTGCTCTCTGCACGCAACGTAATCAGTGTTGTGATTGTCAGTGGCTTTGTTTCTTTTGAGCGTTGGGCTTGCCTAAAGCGGAACTCTCGTACCATTTGTTGCTCTTTTTCTAACCGATCATCTGCAGAAATAGGGATGTCAATGGTTTGAGTTAGTTTGATTTGAGCGATTTTAGATGTATCCTTGATGATCTCAACAGTACTTCTCGGTTGGTCTTTTGAAAGAATCGCTTGTTCATTCTCTGGTTGCTTGAAGATATATTCGTTACCGATGTCACCGACGTCTTCAAATGTCAATAACTCTTCAAATTCTTGCCCGCTCGTTTTATCCAATAAGGTCAATGTCCCATTTTGCTCAATGGATACATGCACGAATTGATTTTCAATACAGCGTCCTGCTTGAGTAATCATCGACTCTTGTTTTTCATCCGTTGCTCCTTCAACTAAAGCGAATGTTTCCCATGAAAATGCAGGCATTTCATCAATTGGTAGCTCAATCGTGACATATCTTGCCATATATGGCACTCTAAAGCGATCTTTCGGTAAATCATAGCCAAATGATACAACTTCTTCAGAAACCAAAGCTGGGATCTGTTTTTTTTCAGACGTTTCAACATGGTAGTATTTCTTAGGTTGTTCCGCCAATTCTTGATATAGCTCCTCTGGAATACCTTCTGCAAATCGTTTTCGTTCCAACTCTAAAGTGATTACGGCTGACCCTGTTTTGGGCATTCCTGCTGTATTGAAAATAACAAAAGGATAGCTTTGCTTCGAAAATCCACTGGTATCAATAGCTGTTGCCAGTTGATCCAATGCTTCTTGTGCTAAAAATCTCCCCACTTCATTGGCTTTTTCAAAACGCGGAATCATTTCTCGATGAACGGAGTCAACTGAGCATCCGCAAATGCTATCATGAGGATGATTTTGCATCAGTGTTTTCCAAGCGTAATCTAATTGATCGTGCGGATACCTTCCTGTCACTTCATATGCCATCGTTGCTAAAGGTTCTGTGACATTTTCAAGTTGACGTTGTACTTTTGTGTTCCACTGTTTGAGGTAAACTCTCGCAGAAGCTGTATTGGCTAACGTATACCAGCCATCGGTTTCTTGACTCGTCAATTCTCCTTCAACTGAGCCAAGATCCTGAGGAAGATCCTGTTGTACCGTTTCTAGATAATCAGTAAAATTGGAATGAATGAATTCATAGTCAGGATACAATTCATTGGCTAATCGAATTGCCTTTGATATATCTTTTTGTACAGGTTGATGATCCACTCCATTCATCATCAATAAATGGTTGGTTGACGCATATTGCTCGGCATCTGCTAACTTCTGATCCCAAAAACGAATCGCAGCTTCTTTCTCAGCTGGAATCTCATTCCCGTTACTGTACCAGTTGGCAAACAATAACCCAAAGATCTCCGTTTGATCAGGGCCTTTCCACCACATCTCAGAATATTGTGACGAATAGTTCTCAGCTTCTAGTACTTGATTATCAAAGCCTATCGGTTTCACCCCACGACCAAACGCAGCAGCTTCTAGTCCTACTTGCTTCATCATTTGTGGCGTTTGTCCCATATTGCCAAAAGTATCAGGGAAATAACCTAGCATGACCGGCGTTCCCCATTTGCGACTTTCTTCCATACCGATCAACGTATTCCGAACATTTGACTCTGAGCTAATTAAAAAATCATCCTGTAAAATATAAAATGGTCCAATCCGTAATTTTCCTACATCGATGGCTTGTTGGATTGCTTCTCTTTTTTCAGGACGTACTTGTAGATAGTCATCTAAAATAATGGTCTGTCCATCTAAATGAAAGCTGTTGAAGTCTGGATCGGTTTCAAACAGCTCCAACAAATCATCCATTAACTCCACTAATCGCATGTGATGTTGCTCATATGCCATGTACCACTCACGATCCCAATGGCTATGAGAAATGATATACACTTTTTTCTTCATATCTATTCTCCTCCTTATTTTTCCACTCGGATATCAAAGTAATCCATGACTAATTCACAAAACATCATGTTTGCCCAAGAAAACCATTCTCTTGTGTATTTTTGCGGATTGTTCACATCAAAACCTTCATGCATCAAGTGTGTCCCTGCATCGGTCGCTACTAGTAAATCAAGGATTCGTTCTTTTTCTTGTTTGTCTTCTGTCGTCATTCCTTCCATCGCTAGGGCGATTGGCCAAATATAATTCTCGGGCGTATGCGAAGAACCAATTCCTTTTGCATACTTCCCTTCATAAAAGTAAGGGTTCTCTTTACTTAACAAAGTGTTTCGCGTATTTATATAGTGTTCATCTGTACTGGAGCAATAACCCAAATAAGGTGCTGAAATCAAATTAGGCACATTGCTATCGTCCATTAATGAGGCATTCCCTAAGCCGTCTACTTCATACGCATAAATCGTTTCACCTTGTTGATTTTCGATTTTTCCATAGGTGGCAATCCCCTCTTGGATGGCTGTTTTTAAGTCGTTTGCTTTTGTAACGATTTCTTGGTCTTCAAGAATTGAGGTGAAAATCTCTTCCACATATCCTAGAATAACTACAGCAAACATATTGGATGGGACAAGATAGCCATATTGACAGGCATCATCGCTCGGACGAAATCCTGACCAAGACATACCCGTGGGCGCAATCGCCGATCCACGTCCCTCGTTGACTAACGTATCTTCTTTTCTTGTGGTGTCTCTTGTAAAGGTGTAAGGCGATTGTCGATGGTCTTGTTCTACTTGAAAAACTTCTAAGATTTTTTGAATCCCCTCAATAAATGAGTGGTCAAATTGATCTGTACGTCCGGTATTCTTGTAAAGTAAATAAGCTAGTTGAACAGGGTAGCATAAAGAATCGATTTCATATTTTCTTTCCCAGATCCAATCGTTCATTTGAGTGTGATCGGTTTGATGCCCTGCGCCATTTGCTTGTTCATTGAACGCATTTGCATATGGATCGATCGTGATATAGTAAAATTGCTTTTTGACTAACCCACTGATCATGTCAGCTAAATCTTCATCCTCTTTCGCAATTACTAAATAAGGACGAACCTGCGCGGTGGAATCACGTAACCACATTGCAGGGATATCTCCTGTGAGTAGAAAAGTTGTCCCATCCTCTTGCCGTTTGACTGTGGTCAACAACGTATTCGCAAAAGCCGAAGAAAAATTCTTAGCCCAATCTGCATGCTCTTCTCCACATTTTTGTATGATGTCATCCATAAATTGCTTCACTGAATTAGGTATATTCTTATAAGCCATATTATATAAACTCCCTTTTATTTGATATGTCATTATGAATTATACCTGCTCGTACTATAAATGTCTACGCTTTCAATGAACTTTTTTCTATTTACTTTTTCAAGTATTATGCTATGATTTAATTATGATATATCATTAAGAGGTGTAATTATGGAGCAACCATTATATAAAACAATATTTTTAGCGCTAGAAAAAGCAATACATGATGGAACTTTACCTGTCGACAGTCAAGTTCCCACTGAAAAAGAACTATCCCAACAATACAATGTTAGTCGGATCACGTCCAAACGGGCATTGACAGAATTAGAACAACTAGGATTGATTTATCGTGTACGCGGAAAAGGAAGTTTTGTTAAAGCTCCCAAAAAAGGTGTTCCTTCACGTAGTCTCTCTACTCATAAAAGAATCTTATTTCTTTTGCCTTACTTGTCTGATTTATCCGTGGGTGACTTTACTCAGGGCTTGAATCCAATCATGCAAGAACATCAATTCGAGGTCATGATGACGACTTTAGATTTTTTAGAAACAAAGACAGCCAATGATTTGATGCAAGAATTTGATGGCTTGATTTATTATGCTTTTGAAATAGATCAACATCTTGACTTGCTTTTTGAGCTTTCCTTAAAAGACTTTCCAGTACTCATGCTAGATAAAAAAATATATGAGTTACCTTTTCCAACTGTCTTATCGGATAACTTTCAAGGTGGTTCTTTAGCAACCAATCAATTGATTGAACAAGGTCACAAAAAAATCGCTTATCTTTTTGGTGATTTATCCCATCCACAATCCGTGAGACAACGCTATCTCGGTTATCTTGAAGCACTGAATAAAGCAGAGTTATCGTTCCATACTGCATTAAATGATCCAATGGCGACCACTAATGAATTAGCTAACTATATTCATACACATAACGTTACAGCATTTGTTTGTGAGAATGACTTAGTTGCAATTCAAGCAATGACTACGTTAAAACAATTGGGTTACACCATTCCCAATGATTTTTCCGTCATCGGGTTCGATGATATCCAAGCTGCTGCTTTGGTTGATCCGCCTTTAACAACGATTGCCCAAGATTTTCTCCAATTAGGCGAATTGGCGGGCAAAGCGATGATCCAGTGGTTACAAACAAAAGAAAAACCGGCTGACATCAAACATCCTGTTACTTTGATCCAACGACTATCGACAAAGGAGTATACACATGGACATTCAACAAATTGATACACGTCATGGCACTGCGAATCAAGCCAACTTTTCTAATGGGAATTGCCTGCCTTATACAGGCGTTCCTTTTGGTATGAACTATTTTGCCCCACAGACAAATGAACAAAGAGGTAGTTGGTGGTTTCACCCCGATGACCGGATTTTCCAAGGTTATCGTTTGACTCATCAACCTAGTCCTTGGATGGGGGATTTCAGCCACTTTTTGATGACTCCGTTCAGTGGAGTATTACAAGAACCCACGGTGTTCCATGCCCAAAGTTCGTATCGCCCAGAAGAATGTACTTTTTGTCCCACCCACCTTTCCATTGACCAATTGCGTTACGGTATTCAATCGACATTGATCCCTAGTATGTATGGTGGCATCCTTTCCATCACTTACCAACAAAATGATAGCGGTTTATTACTAGCGTTTCCTGGCCGTTTCCGTCTTACTGCAAAAGATGCCTACACACTAGAAGGCCAAGTCACTCATTTTGCGGGCGCAGAAGATCCGAATTTCACTTTTTATTTTGTTTTGGGCTTCGAACAGCCTCTGACAACTAGTGAACTCGAGTATTCTAGCGAACAAGCAGACACCGTAGCTCTTTATTTTGGTCATATCAAGCAACAGACGATTCGGCTAGGGACGTCATTCATTAGTAATGAACAAGCTCACCACAATTTGAAACAAGAGCAAGAAAAACAAGAAAAAGACTATCTTTTAGACAGTCAGGAGCAATGGCAAAACTACTTTGATCGAATCAAAATCAACCATCATGATCAAAAACAAATGCAAACGTTCTATCACAATTTATATCGGACATTCCTATTCCCACAAACTTTTTACGAAATTGATCCAGAAGGAAAAAAAATCCATTATGATACCACTAGTTGTACAGTAAAAAATGGGATTCTTTATACAAATAATGGGTTTTGGGATACGTACAAAACGGTTTACCCACTCTTTTCATTGATTGCGGTCGAAAAATATGAAGAGATGTTGGAAGGTTTTTTAAACAGTTATCGAGAAAATGGCTTCTTACCTAAATGGCTTTCTCCAGATGAACGAGGTCTCATGCCTGGAACATTGATCGATGCAGTGATCGCTGATGCTGCCATCAAAGGTATCGGCAGTCAGAATATGCCGGAATTTTTAGAAGCCATGAAAAAAGGAGCGACAGTTCAAAGTGATCAACAAAATTATGGTCGCCAAGGGACAATCGATTATTTAAAGTATGGCTACGTGCCAAACCATTACCATGAATCGATCAATCACACACTTGATTATGCCTACAGTGATTTTTGTATCAGTCAAGTTGCTCAAACACTAGCTGATGTTGAAACAACTCATCACTATCAGCAACAATCCATGAACTATCGCAATGTTTTTGATACAGAAACTGGTTTTATGCGTTCAAAAGACTGCTCAGGAAAATTCCGTCCTGATTTCTCCTCTATCTCTTGGGGCACAGATTACGCAGAAGGAAGTGCATGGCAAAGCAGTTTTGCTGTTTTCCATGACTTTGCAGGTCTGATCGAAGCGCATGGTGGAAAACAAGCTTTTGAGAACAAATTAGTTGAATTATGTAATCAACCGCCTAAGTTTGAAGTCGGTGGTTATGGGTTTGAAATCCATGAAATGAGTGAGATGGCAGCAACTGAATTTGGACAATTAGCCATCTCTAATCAACCAAGTTTTCACTACCCTTATCTTTTCCATTACCTTGGGAAACCCGAAATGGCACAACCTTTGATCAAACAGTTGCTTACGCAACTTTTCGATGCATCACCTACTGGCTATCCTGGCGACGAGGATAATGGCAGTATGGCCGCTTGGTATATCTTTAACAGTTTAGGTTTTTACCCAGTTACACCTGGAACCGGTGAGTATGTCATTGGTATCCCACTGTTTGATCAAGTGATCTTAACACTTTCAAACGGCAATCAATTGACTATCCATGCTACGCCTAACCAGCCCCAACAACAGTTTATTCACCATGTAAGTCGAGATGGCTACACTTATGAAAAGCTATATTTTACTCATAAAGATTTACTAAACGGTGGCACGATCAACTACCATTTAGGCATTGTTCCTCATACTAAAACTTATTCAGAGGATAGTTTGCCTTATTCTTTAAGTCGCCAAGAATAATATCAGTGGTTCAGCTAGAAAAGAAGCGTGGTTAAGGAAGCTTACTCTTTAGTTAATTCCATTTGCCATCGTCTTCAGCACTAATTTTAGAGAATGTGCGACTCCATTAGGACTTTATTGAATGATTGATTTCACTCATGACTCGTTGTTTACAGATGACTCGTTGAGATGCTATACTAAAGAAAAGAAGCGATGCGCTAACATCGCTCCAATGTAGCCGTTTTGTGGTAGCATGTTTTGAGCTAAAATAAACCCGTCAACTTCTGCTAAAAGTTTATGACGGGTTTATTTTTTATCTTTTTTGCTTATTGTCAGCATCATGCCAACAAGCGCAAGCATCAACGATCCGAACTGGATCATCAATGCCAGTGCTTCCGCAACAGACAAAAGGCTACTCCCTTCGTTGAAGTAGGAAAATGCTCATAAGCATCACCCCCTGAGTAGCTACCATCATAAACAATCTACATGGTCCATTTTAACATAGAAACCATCAAATATTTTATATTTTTTGTTTTTTTATATGATTGTTTTCACTTATTCAATCATATAAAAACAGAGATAATGAGATGTCAAATCTCACGATCTCTGTTTTTTTCAGATGAAACTTCCTGCTGTTTGACTTTGATTTTCTCGGTATTCTGAAGGCGACTGTCCAACGATTTTTTTGAATAATTTTGAAAAATAGGTCGTATTATTATAGCCGATTTCATTAGAGATCTCATTGATATTTTGATTACTATGGATCAGCAACCATTTTGCTTGTTCCATTCTTAAGTGATTCAAGTACGCAGAGAAGCTTTTTTTAGTTTCTTTTTTAAACAGTTGTCCTAGATACATGACATTCAGATGCAAATGTTCTGCGACTTCTTTCAAGGTTAAAGGTTCTTTATATTTCTCATGTAAGATTTGAAGAACTTTTTCGACATTTTGACTATATTTTTGATTATGCTGATTTTCCAATAAAGATAGTAGGAGTTGATGCAACTCTTGGACAGATTTTGCTTGATTGATTATTTGGATGCCTGTTAAGTATTCATCATCTTCTAAACGGATCAGCTCACGATAGATATCCATAAATAATAAAAAACTGAAATGACGGATATCTTCAGGCGACATGACCGCCTGTTGGAATTGCTCGAAAAAGTCAGAGATCATTTGTTGTGCGAACGCTAATTGACCACTTTTCAACACACGACTAAATGATACAAAATCAATTGATTGTTTAATTTCTGCTTGTTCGGCATAGAAAATACGTTGATTTTGATCCCCATAGAATTGATGTAGTTGTAAATTATCTTTAGCATGCTGGAAGCTTTGCGGTATCATTTCCGGATCACAAGATTCATCCCCAATACTGATCAGCCAATTCTCACACATCAGCGACTGTTCAACAAAATGGCTAAACAATTCTACTGCCTCCTCCTGAAGCAACAAAACAAATAAAACAAGTTCTCCATAATTCCGTTGGTAATAAAAAGGTTCTTTTCTTTTTGTCAGCCACTGACTGATTGTCGTTTCAGCCTGCCTAGGTACTTGTGCAAGTAAGACACGTCGCTGACGCTTGCCTAGTTTTTCTAAAAGTTCTTCTTCACTAGGTTCATCCAATTCATCATTCAACCATTGGCTAAATAGAATTTCTTGGTACACTTCTTGTTGATTTTTTTGTTGTCTTCGATGATCCAAGCGTTTCTTGACGGTTTCAAGACTAGTAATCAGTTCTGCTTTATTGACTGGTTTCATCAAATAATTAACGGCGCCTAACTGCATCCCGCTTTTTAGATAATCAAATTCTTGATAGCCCGATAAGATCATAAATTCAAAAAAATGTTCTTTTTGAGCAGCTTCAATAAATTCTAATCCATTCATCTCAGGCATCGTTACGTCTGTGACAACTAGATCAATTGGCTGCGTCTCTAAAATCGATAGTCCCTGCATAGCATTTTCTGCAGTAGCAACAACGTTAAATCCTAAATTTTGCCAATTGATGATTTTTTGTAAGCCAGCTAAGATCATATATTCATCATCAACTAGTAGTACATTATAAGTCATCAGCAGCTCCCCTTTTTATTTTAAAAGTAATATGGATCGTTAATCCACCAGTTGCATTTCTAGCTAGGATCATCTGATAACTCGGTCCAAAACTAGCACGCAACCGTTCATTGACATTTTGTAAGCCGATCGATCCACTGAGTTCTACTTTGTTTTGCGCCAACTGTGCGCTGATTTCAGCTAATCGCTCTTCCGTGATTCCTTTGCCATTATCACGAATCAAAAGATGAACAAGTCCATTTTCTTCAAATACTTTTACACTCAATGCGTTATCAAAACGAGTAAAATCAACGCCATGTTTAAAATAATTTTCTACTAATGGTTGGATGATAAATTTCGGTACTTCAATCTCTTCCAATGATGATTCAATCGTGAAATGATAGGCGATACGGCTAGGATAACGCATTTGATAGAGGTACACATACTTCTCACAAAAATCCAATTCTTCTTTTAAATGAATCGTCTTTTCCTGGTTGGTGTTATTACGTAATAATGCAGAGAAAGCATAGACAACATCTGCTAGTTCTTCACTACCTTCACTGATGGCATACATTCGAATATATTCCAATGTATTGTATAGAAAATGCGGATTGATTTGTGCTTGTAATGCGCGCATGTGCGCATCTTGTTGTTTGATTTCTAATTTGTAGATATCTTCCACATATTGATTGATACTGCCTAGCATCTCATTGATTCCGACTGATAGGTCTTTTAGCTCGTATTCAGTGATACTAGTATCCACACGAGTATCTAAATTCCCTCTAGCCACTTCATCCATGGCTTCCATGACACGATCGATTTGTTGAGAATAACGTTTGAACGTCTTGTATAAATATAAAAGCAATAAACCATCCAATAAAATGACGCCAATAATTAACGGTGCTAAGCTTTTTTCTGTTACTTGGCGAACCGTACGCTTATCTAATGTGGCTAAAATACGATAATCGTCGGACACCTCTTGCGATTGGATAAAATTCGATTTTTCTAATTTCTCCACTGGTAATGTAGAATCCGCTTGTAGGGTCTGATTGATCAACTTTTCCTGCTTAAAGATTCGTTCTTTGCCCAGTGCTCGATCATGAAATGTATACAACCGATTACTCGTTCCGGAAATCATGTAAAGAGATAATCCATTAAACGTATTTAAATTCGTCAGCGCTGCATCAAGTTCATCTTTATCAAACCCTACAAACATACTGCCAATTTCTGCGCCACCTTGTGTAATCGTCATTTTGATATAAAAAGCCTGTTTTAATTGTGGCGTTCCCTTCTTGACTATCCCGCCTTTGTTCTCTCTAGTGGACTCAAAATATTCTGGTAATTGGTTGAACACAAGGTACACACTACTTACCTCTTCATAATTGACATACATATCACGAACTACGTTAGGGAATGAAAGAAAATCAGCAGATTGTCGTTGTCGGTCGTACGCATACATCAAATATTGATCGATCGGTTTAGTTAAATAAGTGGTGGTATTCTCGATTTTATCTGAATCCCCTACAAATTGATCTTTGATCACTTTACTTAACGTTGTTTTATCACTAAGCGTTCGCAACGTACTTTGAACTGCGTCATTCACTACTTGTTGTGCTTGAATTTGTCTTTGGATGAATGTATGCACACTGATGATGATCGTTGCAATCATCGTCAAAGCAATCATCATGATCGCATATTTACGCAATAAACGGTTTAACAACGTTCCTTTTGAAAAGATAAAATCTAACCTATTCATATGTTTCCAACTGCAAGTCCAGATTTTCCCGCCATTGTTTGGTGATCGTTCCGTTCCAAACTGTAAGTAACCCAATCAAACCAAATAAAATCAACCCTTTATAATTCCACGTCACCCAAAGAATCAGACCACTGCCAAGGATGATTTTTAAGAAAGTTGAAAAACTTGCGAAACTGGAAATCAAGCTCAACTTCAGCAGATTTCTTAAAGTCATTTGATAGCCACTATCTAAAATCATACTATATTGATACGTCGCATAGGCGTACAACATGCTGAACAGTATAATAAAATCAACCACTAAGAAAAGAATCCCTTGAATCTGTACAGATAAATACAAGTTATAACTAAGCAAAAAAAGACAAGCCGAAAAAAGACCAAACAATTGATTTCCTCGCACGAAGGACTGTTTGAACATCTGCCAACTTTCGCTGATCGTGATGTCTTTATATTCGAAACCATGGAGATAAAACTGTTCATTGACAACTTTCCAAGCTGGCCCGATTCCTAAAACGACGCCGCCACACACAGCTAAGCCCCAAAAATACAATGTCAATTTCATGATGACCCATACGCGTATGAATACTGTTTCCAATGCTCTACCTAACACAGGACTTCCCCCCTTTATTCTTGATCTTATCCTATTATACAAAAACATACTGTAACATTGAGCATATTGGAACCTTTAAAACCAAATAAATGGTCTTCGAGGAGCAATACTTCGGTTATCAGCTAGATAACCGATAGTCCAGAAGTAGCTTCTTCGTAAATAAGGCGGAATCCACAAAAATGCAAGAGCAATTTCCGTGGATTCCGCCTTATTTCTCGGAGCTAGATACTTCCATCATAACTTCAGTATTGATTAATTGTTCTCTTGTCGGAATGTATCATATTGTTTTTGCATTTCTGTCAGTACTTTGTCGTATCCAGCTTTATCTAAGGCATCCATTAGTTTTGGTAAGGTTTCATCTGGATCGACAGTTCCAGTGTTCAATCCATCAAGGTATTGATTCATGACATTTGAGATATTACTCAATTCAGTTTTTACGCTGTCTGTATTAAAACTGAAGCCTAAGATTGGAGAAGTTTCAGCTTCTGCAATCGATTGATCTCTTTTAGCAATCATTTCATCGGTAATCGTATCTTGTGTGTAAAGAATTTTATTATTACCGGTATTCCAAGCAGACATGTGTGTTTTTGGCTGATAGCCGTCTAATAATTTTACTTTGTCATCGCCAACTTTTTCCCATGCCTCTCCTTCGATTCCCCAAACCAAGCCGTTAAGCAATTCAGGATCGCTATTCAATAACGCTAAGAACTCTACTGATTTCTCTTTGTTTTTTGATGTATTAGAGACAACAAAATTTGCCATTTGCGCTTGTCCTGTTGATTTCAAAGGAACAGTAATTGGTTTCGATACTAATTCTTGATTTGCAGCATTTGTTAAAATCGTATCGCCGTAATCGTATGGTCCTTGTGTTTCTCCACGCATCAACCATGTATTACCTTCTAACGGATAATCTTTGTTACTAGTCGCTGCATCACTAGGGATCAATCCTTGATCATACCAACTATGCATCGTCCGTAACAGTTCGATGTAATTTTCGTTGTCATATTGATTAATGATCTTTGTTTTGTCGCCATTCAAATCAACCGCAAATGGCAAAGTATTTCCTAATGGATAATCGAAATCCCCTTGTACTTTAAATCCTTGCCCAATGGCAAAAGCCGCTGTATTCGGTTCTTTTTTATGGAATTCTTGTAAAACTTTTTCTGCATCTGCATACGTTTCAATACCATCAATCGATAAATTGTATTTATCTAATAATGGCTTATTGAAAGTCAACACTTGTTGTGCAAAGACATTGGCGTTTACAGGGAAGGCATATAATTTCCCGTTGACCAGATTGCCTTTGATATATGCTTCATCCAAAGAATCATACGCTTCTTTTCCATATTTAGGCGCTAATTCAGTCAAGTCTGCAAACGCGCCTTTTTGTGCATTTGATACGTAATTGTTGGCAAAAGCGATATCGTAATTTTCACCGGATGAGATGATGACGTTCATTTTCTTCTCATAGTCGCCCCAACCAATATAGTTGATATTGACTTTTACACCAATTTTTTCTTCAATACGTTTATTTGCGACTTCCATCAGCTGATCAAGGTTATCTGGTTTGTCACCGATCTGGTACATTTGTAATGTCGTCGTATCACTGGCCGCTGCATCGTCCTTGTCACCTGAACCGCCCCCACAAGCTGCTAAACTGATTGCTGTTAGTGCTGAGAATCCTGTAAAAGCTAATTTTTTCCATAACTTCATATCTTTTTCCTCCTATTTTAGTGCTTTATTCTTTGACGCCGCCAATCGTTAACCCTTTAACAAAATGTTTTTGGAAAAATGGATAGCTGATCGCAATCGGTAATGTTGAGATAACAACGATTGCCATACGAGCAGACTCTCCAGGAACAGAAGCAAGACCGCCGGCTAACTGACTACCTGCTCCAGCATTTTGAGTAAGATATTGGATATTGCTTTGAATCTTCATCAATAAATATTGCAATGGAACGAGATTATCGTTTTGAATATACAGTAACGCATTGAACCAGTCATTCCAATAACCTAAAGCTGCAAATAAACTGATTGTCGCAATTCCTGGAATCGCTAAAGGTAAGACGATTTGTACAAAAATCCGAAGTTCACTCGCCCCATCTATCCTAGCAGATTCAATGATCGAATCAGACACCGAACGTTTAAAGAATGTTCGCATCACGATAATATTGAACGGACTGACTGCCATCGGTAAAATCAATGCCCAAATCGTATCTTTCAGTTGTAATAAATTCGTCATCACTAAGTAGTTCGCAACCATCCCTGGTGAGAACAACATCGTGATCAAACAAAAGACTGTAAAGAAACGACGAAATGGAAAGTTGGATCGAGAAATAGCATAAGCATATAAAGAAGTTGCTGTACTATTGATCAACGTTCCTACTACTGTCACAAGAACAGTGACGAAAAGAGCCTGAAAAATTTTGTTTTGCATCTGGTCAAACAAAAAAGTATACCCAAATGTACTAAATGTTTTAGGCCAGAAACTATACCCTTGTGTGGACAAAATGGATTCATCTGTAAAAGAGATCGCAATTACAAAAATAAATGGTAACACACAAGAAAAAGCAAAAAGTGCAATCAAAATATTGGAGAAAAAGTTGGTGGTTTGACTAAACGAGCGGATCTCTACTCGTTGAACTTTCTTTTTATTCATTTTTCTCCTCCTTAGAACAATGCCGATTCGCTGTCAAAACGACGAGCAATCGTATTGGTGATCATTAATAAAACAAAGCCGACGACTGATTGATACAGCCCAGCTGCGGCCGTCATACCAAAGTCGCCAGTGGATGTCAGCCCATTATAGATATAAGTATCTAAAACTTGTGTCACTTCATAAAGCGCTCCGGAATTTCTTGGGATATTATAGAACAAACCAAAGTCCGCTCGGAAAATATTTCCAACTGCTAATATCGTCAAGATCGTCATCAGAGGGACCAATTGTGGAATCGTCACATGTTTGATTTGTTGCCACTTGCTTGCGCCATCCACCATCGCTGCCTCGTAATACGTCGGATCGATTCCCATAACTGAGGCAAAATAAATGATACTGTTATAGCCGATCCCTTTCCATGTTCCAATAAAGACTAGAATAAATGGCCAATATTTAGGATCATTATACCAATTGATTGTTTCTCTCCCACTTGCTGCCAACCATTGATTGAAGATCCCTTTATCTGGACTTAAAAACGCATAGACAAAGTAACTAATGATGACCCAAGAAAGGAAATAGGGAAGCAATGACATGGTCTGGTATACTTTTACCAATCGTTTATTTCGCAATTCACTCATAATGATTGCAAACACGACAGATATCAAAAGATTCAGTAAAATAAATGTCACATTATATAAAATCGTATTTTTGGTAATCAGAAACGCTTGATCAGAAGAAAATAAAAACTTGAAATTCTCCAATCCAACCCATGGACTCTCTCTTAAACTGGCAAGAAAGCCATCCGCAGAAATATGGAAATTTTTAAACGCAACGACATTCGCTAATACCGGGATGTAAAAGAAAAAAATCATCCAGATCATCCCAGGGATCGCCATTAAAACAAGCGCCTTATAGCGCCATAAATTCCCAAAAAAACCTTTTAACCCCTTCCTTTTTCTCATATAAAAACTCCTTTCACCTCATTCGCACTGTCATTATAGCGCTTTCAAAAGATATAATAAATGAACAAATCATAGGGAAAATGAAACAAATTATAGAGAAGATTGTAAAAGAATCATTTTGATCTGAGGTGTGAGACAGAAAAACGAAAAATAGCTGTTTTAGGTTGCCATCTATCATGATTTCAATAAATAAACAAAAAAACTTACAGGATTGAGTAGTATACCCCAATCCTATAAGCTGTGTTTTCAGGCTCTATTTACTTCTTACTTGTGCCAATTCATCTGGTGTCATTTGGCGATACTCTCCTAAAGCTAAATCTTCTGGCAGAAGAAAATTCCCCATACGTATCCGTTTCAAGTAAGTGACTTCTTTGCCAACGGCTTTTACCATCCGTTTGACTTGATGGAATTTCCCTTCATGTAAGATCAAGCGGATACGAGAAGTGATTGTTTCTTCATCGACTGAGTCAATGAACAGTTTTGCAGGCAGTGTCTGTTCATCTCCATCAATGAGTAATCCTTCTGCAAATGCTGACACATCTGCTTTCGTCATCACACCTTTGACCTCTGCCAAGTATTCTTTTTCTACGTGTTTTTTAGGAGAGAGTAATTGATGTGAAAACTGTCCATCATTGGTCAGGATCAACAATCCTTCTGTATCTTTATCTAACCGACCGACTGGAAATAGATCTTCCCGAAAATCTTCATCAGAAAGTAAGTCGATGACGGTTTGATCATGATTATCTTGAGTTGCTGAAACTACGCCAGCTGGTTTATTCAAGATATAATAAAAATCTTTTTGATAATGTAAGGATTCATCTAGATACATCACCGTGTCTTCGGTTTCTTTCACTTGATATTTATCACTTTTAATACAGTTTCCATTGACGGTGATCAAGCCTTTTTTGATCAGCCCTTTGACTTCTTTGCGGCTGCCAAGACCGATGTCAGCTAAAAATTTATCTAAACGCATGTGATTGTCCCCTTTTCAAGCAATGCCTGTCTTATTTGATACGTAACCGTCGGCGTAAACGAATCATCCCTTGACGTCCTAATAACTTATCTGCGAGACGAAGCTTCAGTGCCAGATACGTATAAACCAAACCACCCACTCCGGCGACTAAAACAATTAATATTAGTGATTGGAACTTACTGTCTTGGCTCAAGAACATCCCGAAAATCATTTTCGTCAGCCCTGCTGCAAGGAGCATCAACAGAGTAAGAATAAAAATCAATAAGGTGCGGCGCCATACAAATTTCCGATTGAAGCGAGCCACTTGATGGATTTTCTTTAGTATCAGTGAACAAGAAACGATAAAACCAATCATCGTTGCGAGCAATGGTCCATATACTTCAAAAATACGGATTGCTGGATACTGCAAGACTAATTTTACGAGAAACCCAACCAGTAAGTATTGGATCGCCGCTTTGTTTTCAAACATCCCTTGAAGCATATTCGATACAAGCATATAAAGTCCTAGAAAAAGACCGACAAAACTTGCTTGGATCAATACTTGGCTTCCTAATTGATCTGGTGTATAAAATAAAGTATTCAAAGGGTATGCCAAGAGCATCACACCACACGTTGCAGGAAACATAATAAAGGAAAACAACTGTAAATTACTGCTTGTTAATTTTGCTAGTCCACGACGATCCTTGATCGTTACCGCTTCCGTGATCAAAGGTAAACCTGTCGCAGCAATCGACGTCGCTAAAGCAATGACGACCATTGTCAACTTGTCAGGATTCGCACTGAAAATTGAAAAAAGATCCAATAATTGGGCATTGGAATATTCAGTGGTATCCGACATGATTTTAATAAATGTAAATTGATCGACTAATTTAAAAATCGTGATCCCTGATCCTACGATGATAAAAGGAATCGCTTCTTTGATCGTATCCAACAATAATTCTTTCGTGGCAATGGTCACTTGGTTTTCACTGTACTGCACACGAGCTGCTGTATACGCTTGATGTTTCTTCAAAAAATATAATAAGACAGCCAAGCTGACGATCATCCCAATAAATGCTGCAAAAGTCGATTGGGTCACCGCAGTTACGTAGTCCCCTGACAGGACTTTCATGATGATGAATGTAGAAAGCAACAGATAAAATACGCGCGCAATCTGCTCAACGATTTGCGAAAGTGCATAAGGCATCATTTCCTGATTCCCTTGGAAGTATCCTCGAATAACACTCATACAAGGAAATACTAATAGTGCTGCACTTAATGAGCGCATGATTGGAATCAATTCTTCCCCACCACCAGAGGCACGAGCTAACCAAGGCGAAGCAAAATACATAAATCCTGCAAAAAACACCCCTAAAACAGCCATCATTTGCATTGCTCGTAGAAACAACCGGTGAGACGTCCCGTATTCATTCAATGAATTGTAACGTGCGGTTTGTTTCGCAATGGCAGCTGGAATCCCCGCAGTTGAAATCATTAAGAATAACGCATAAATATTGTACCCCATATTGAATAATCCATTGGCAGCCTTTGCATTTTCGCCCATCCAAGCATACCAAGGAATAATATAGACTGCGCCCAGTAATCGAGAGATCATATTACTTGCAGTCATCCAAGCAGAACCTCTAGCCATTTTCTCTTGAACTGTCAAATTTTCTACTGCTGGTTTTCTTTGATTAGTCATTGATCAGATTCCAACTTTCTTCAAAACATTACTCATATTTTAAGTGTAAATCCACAAAGTAGCAATCTTTTTATCGGCTTTTTTTATTTTATATCAGTTAAAGTCTTTACATAATAACTGTTTTATTTTGATTACAGAATGCTCTTGTTCTCTATCCTCATTCTTTGGAAACTGGCTTATTTTTTTACCAAGGGAGTATTTTCTGTTTTAACATCTTCATTCACCGAACGAAATTAAAATGTGAAAAAGATCGCTTAATTTCTCAGTTGCTTTCTATTTATTTTATTATTTTTAATATATTGGGATTTCTGTAATGAATTATCTCCATCTATTTTTAGGTCCTTTCCTATTTTTCGGCCTGCCTATTTTTTTGATCTTGTCAACTAATTTTCATTTTTACTTAAATCGTCTGTTCACGAAAATACGTAACAAAAAATATGCTATAATAAACCAAATAAATACAAAGTGAGGGATGATTCAATGAGCTTCTCCTTAGAAGATATCCGCAACTTATTGTTAAAAGAAAATCTGTTAAAAGAATTTGTATCACCACAGGGGTGGCATCTGTATGCTCCAGAAAATAGAGTATTCAAGAAATTAAGTTATGACTCACGTCAGGTCGATGCTGAGACATTATTTTTTTGTAAAGGATTAAATTTTAAAGAAGAGTATTTAACTGCCGCAATTGCTCAAGGGCTTAATTACTACGTGGCTGAAGAACCTTATGAGAACGAAGCTTGTGGCATAATCGTGACCGATATTCGCAAAGCAATGGCAATTCTTTCCATGGCTTTTTATGATTATCCACAAAACAAGATGCTAGTCATCGGATTTACTGGGACTAAAGGTAAAACCACCGCTGCATACTTTACCAAGGCCATTCTAGACCATACGACTAACTATAAAACTGCCCTGTTTTCAACAATGAATACCACATTAGACGGCAAGTCTTTTTTCAAATCTAATCTGACAACACCGGAATCACTCGACTTGTATCGCATGATGGCTGAAGCAGTAGAAAACGGTATGACACATCTTGTCATGGAGGTTTCTTCTCAAGCCTACAAAACGCAACGTGTTTATGGACTCACTTTAGATGTCGGGATTTTCCTAAATATTTCACCCGATCATATCAGTCCGATCGAACACCCGACGTTTGATGATTACTTTTATTGCAAACGTCAGTTGATCTTAAATTCAAAAAAAGTGATTTTAAATCGTGAAAGTGATTACTTTGATTTATTAGTGGAAACAGGACAAGTCCACGGTATTCCTGCCATCACTTACGGACGAGCAGATACTACAGACGTTCAAGTGAAAAGTTTAGAAAATCAAACGCAAGCGTTCGAATTGATCACACATGGTTCTGAATTACCTGTTGAAGCAGAATATACGATCAAATTAGCTGGTGGCTTTAATCAAGAAAATGCAGCTAGCGCAATCATTGCAGCGACATTAGCGGGTGCTTCGATTTCAGATGCCCAACAAGGACTAAGAGAAGCTAGGGTTCCCGGACGCATGGATCAGTTGACCCATAAAAACGGCTCCCATATATATGTTGACTATGCCCATAACTATTTAAGTTTAAAAACATTATTAGCATTTGCTAAGAGTGAGCATCCTAATGGCCGTGTGATCGTCGTTCTAGGAAGTCCAGGAAACAAAGCGATTTCCCGCAGACAAGACTTTGGAGAAGTCTTGTCAGAAACAGCCGATGTCGTTTTCTTGACCGCAGATGATCCTGCTTTTGAAGATCCACAAAAAATTGCAGAAGAAATCCATGCAGCGATCACAAATACAGCACTTGCTGTTCATTATGAAATGGACCGTCCGACTGCGATCCAACTAGCATTAGCAGAAAGCCAGCCAGAAGACTCTGTTGTGATTGCTGGTAAAGGCGTGGATGCCTATCAAAAAGTCGGTGGCGTAGATGAACCTTATGAAGGTGACTATGACATAGCAAAACGCTTGATTGAACAATGATTGATTTACAGAAAAAGCAGATTTTCTAATTTAGACACTTAACAACAACTAAAAAACCAACTCATCATGAGCTTTCCTTTTTTATGATGAGTTGGCTTTTTTAGTTGGTTAGTTCCATGATTTTTGACGTGAGGGGAAGTGAATGATTTTTTCTGTGGATTCTTGTCTTTCAATATTTTTGTATGAGCCTTTGCTTTTAAATTATCGAGAGACTGTCATTTCGAATCATCGGCTTTGCTTGTATAGATAATCAAGTTTTTTTGTTTATTGGATTTGTTTCTTTCATTTCTTTTACTTGTCCTCCTTTTTCTAAACCTCTTTATTTCATACTTGTGTCTAGTATACGGAGGATTTCCCACATATTTGTTCTTTTTTTTCTGTTATTTGATATAAATATCAAGCATCATTGAGTTGCCATCGACCATTTTTACATCTTTTTATGACTGTCCATATATGAACCAGGCTATTCTCCTTATTTTTATAATGTTACGCTTTTGACTCTACTGGCAATTGAAATATCGTGGCTTTCTTTAAGAGGGGGAGCAACTGTTTTCTAATATTCCCTTGCCTTACTTTGATAGTGTTCTCCCTCTAGAAGTAACTTCGTAGGTTCTATTGACTAATAGATATCTATTTTTTTGTATACAAGGTTATTTTTTACAAGCTTCCCCCAATTTTCTCATTATTCAACATATATAGGCTTTTCTTTTTTCATAACAACTCACTAAAAAACTCAGTTACCATCTCTAACGAATGGCAACTGAGTTTTCTTTTGAATCACTACGCCACTGAACCTTCTCTTGCTAATTCTGCGGCTTTTTCTTGTTCTTCAGTCAATAATTTATTGTCATAAAACTTGATGAATGGCAACCAGATGATAAAGCCGAGAATCGCACATAAGACGGCTAAGACAGCGGCTTTCCAGTCACCTCCACTACCAACAAAGGCGCCGATCCCTACCGGTGAAGGCCAAGGCATTTGGGCTAACATTGGTCGAACAATTTCTAGTTTGATGGCAAAGTATGCTAATGATGCGGATGCCATCGGTGCTAAGAAAAACGGTACTGCCAGGTAAGGATTATAAACGATCGGCATCCCGAAAATGATTGGTTCATTGATATTGAAAATCCCTGGTACTAATGAAGCTTTTCCTAATACTTTTAACTGATCGGATTTTGCCATAAAAGCAATAAAGATAATTAATCCTAATGTCGCCCCAGAACCACCAACTGTTACATAAGAGTTATTAAATTCGCCGGCTAAAGGATAATTTGCACCTTGGGCATTCGCTGCCATGTTCGCTAAAACGATTGGTGTCAAGAATGAGGTAATAATGTTCGCCCCATGAATCCCTACGATCCATAATGCGTGGATCAAGAAATAAATGATCATGATCCCTATCCACGTATTCGTCAATTCTGTTACAAATCCAAATGGAATAGCGATCATTTTGAAAATATCTGTTCCTAACGCAACTAATGTGCCGTTGACAAGCATCACCACAAAGGCAATCACAAACGTTGGGATCAATGCGGTAAAGGAACGTGAAACCCCAGGTGGTACAACATCTGGCATCTTGATGACCCAGTTACGTTTCACACACATACAATACAACTCAACTGCAATGTAAGACATGATGATGGCGGTAAAAATGCCTGACGTACCCAGACGTTCGACAAATGCGCCCATACGTACCCCACTAACCACAGTTTCTGCATCGGTCATACTAGAGATCAAGCTGATTTTTCCGTCTGAAATGATCAACTCTGGAATACACATGAAGAAAGCAAAAACAGATAATAGCGCGCCAGTTAAAGGATTGACGTTCAGTGCTTGTTCATCTCTTTCGATCGACGTTAATTCATAAGCAAATACAATAGCAAAATAAATAGATAATATCCCCATCGTCATCGTATTGACGATCATATACAAGTCGCTGACTTTAAAGAAAGTTGCATTGAAAAATCCTTCTAAAAACGGAAATGGTAACGGTAAAATATTCAAAACTAAAAACATCGAACCTACGATCGTAAAGGGAATCGACGCCATCCCAGCAGCCATTACTGCGCGTACGATCTTGAATTGTGCCACTTTCCCCATCGGTCCCATCAAATATTTCTGTAGAAAATCAAACATCTATTTACTCCCCTTTCCAAAATGTACTACACGTTCATACTCTTTGATTCGTTGATAGTGACGATCCGTATTTGCATGGATTTTATTCAAGCGTCGCTGACAAAACAGACAGATCAGTAGCCCACTAGCAATCACAAACAGAATCAATGCTTGTCCATTTGAACCATCCGCCATAAAAGGAAACAATTGAGAATATCCTGGTGAAAATACTGCTAATAGGAGAAATACATTGGTTACCGCTTGCAATCGGAAATAAGTTCGAGTAACCGTTGCATTATTTTTATGTGTACGATAGAGTGCCACTTGTTCTGCGACGACTGGTAAAAGAAAGAATAATAGCCCTAATGGTAACCAAAACATCTTGCTACTCGCAAGGAGTAAGGAAACCAGCCAGTAAAGATTGGTAAAAAAGAAACCAGCTGTCAAATAGCGAATGATCAAATAGCGATTAAAATATAAGACTTTCAAACTAAATGCTTTTTTCTCTAACTCCCGTTGTTTTTTCTCAGCTTCACTCATTTTCCCACCTCCGTTCTTGTTTATTTTTGATATAAGTAACTCATCTCTTTTGCCACTTCCAACAAAGTCATCGTCGTCATCAGATGATCTTGCGCATGGACCATGATGATTTCCATTTCGATCTTTTGCCCACTTGCATATTCTTTCAATAAATGCGTTTGTGACCTATGGGCTTCCAAAATCTCCTGATTCGCTTCATTTAGCTTTTCTTCAGCTTCTGTGAAGCTTTCTGCTCGTAACAAAGCAAATGCCTCGTGGATCAATGTTCGTGCATTGCCACTGTGAAAAATAATATCAAATGCGGTCACTTGGAGCTCTTCACTCGTCATTTTCTCCGTCATCAAGACGCCTCCTTAGTAAATCATTTTCATAAATTGTTGATTAAAGTTTTCAAACGTTGGTTCAGCTAAAATCAGCTGCTGTAGATCCAATCGATCAATAAATTTTACGATTGCCTTCGTTACAACAGTGATTCCTTCATTCTCGATACAAGAAGGAGAGACTAGAAAGACAAAATGGAGCGCCCCTTGTTCATCCCATGCCATCCCATCAGGAATGATCCCCACTGCAATTTTAGCAGTAACCCCCACTGGGATCGCTGGATGCGGGACAACTACTTGTTCACTGAAAATGATTTGCCCCATTTTCTCACGACGTTCGATTTGGTGAGACATCTCAGACGTATAATTCTCCGTTTCATCTTCTTGTAAAAGTGCCAACAATTCAGCGATCACTTGATCTTTTGTTGGTGCTGAAGAATAGACTTTAAACCATTTTTTTGAAATCTGCTCTTCGTAAAATGCCCTCTTTTCTTTCATGAGTGAGACAGTTTCTTGGGGCTTCACGAAACAACTTGGGCGATGTTCTTCAATCACTTTACGGATTTTTTGAACATCTTGATCATTCAAGAAAACACTGACATGAAGAACAGGGACTTTGAAAAACATCGTTGATAAATCAATGGAAGAAATGATCAAATCAACATTTTTTAACGACTGTTCATCGATTTCGTAATAGCCTTTCACTTGATTCACTGCAATATTTTTTCCAAATTCACTCAATACTCGATTCTTTAGCAATTGCGCACTTCCATAGCCAGTCGCACAAATGATCAATGCCTGTAGTTTACAATCTACCTTATTTTTTTCAATTGCTGCCATTAAATGAAGCGCTAAATACGCCCATTCATCCTCATTGATTTTATAACCTTTCAGCGAAGGCATTTGACCAAAATAGTATTTGGTTAATTCAAATGCTCTCGGATCTTCTTTTTTGATTTCTTTTGTTAAAGGATTTTCCAGAGCGATTCCTCGCTCTAAGCGAACCAGCATCGGTTCTAAATGATTGAGTAAGCCATTCCTGAATTGATAATCCTCGACGATGGACTGCCCCAGAACCTGAGCTAACTCTTTAAGAACTGACATTAACTCTGTCACTAACTTCTGATTCTCCCTTTTATGGTTTTGATTCGATTTAGCCATCAAATGTAACGCTAAATAAGCAATTTCATCTTTTGGGAAACGAACATTCATTATAGACTCGATCCGTCTGGTTATCTTCTTAGCTGCTTGATATTCGGTCTCATGGATTTCTTCTCCAGTGATTTCAGGTACTTGTATCTCAAAACCAGCTCGCATTCGCTTGATTGCCAATGCTAAATGTAACGCTAAATTTTGTATCACAAAATCGGACACCTTCAATTTGGATTCACGAATCTCGTCCAAGATGACGATCACTAATTCTTCAAAATTGATTTCCTTGAAAAATTGACTGTTACCGAGATATTCTTTTAAAGAATTGGTATACTTATTTCCAAAAAAGGTATCCATGATCACATGTCGCTTGTCCTGTTCTTGACCCTCGATCCACATTCCCTGCTTATGTTTCGACACAATTTTCAACGAATATTCGGCGATCTTCTCTTTGATTTCTTGGATATCATTCACTAAACTCGAACGGCTGATATATAACTCTTCTGCCAAATCATCGATCACAATTGCGCGATCTTCCAAAAGTAGTTTATTTAAAATGTACTTTTTTCGATCTTCTGAATCATAAAACTCAGTCACCTGATCACCATATTCGACAGTTACTTCTCGTTGCTTTAAAAACAGGGCAAAAGCAAGCTTGTTGTTGATCTCTAGTTGATACCCTTGCCCTTGCTTGGCGATGAGTCTTCCGCCATTGTTTTCGATCACTTCATTCAATGTTTTTAAATAGTTGCGAATCGTACGGTCAGATAATAATAATTCAGAAGCGAGGTACTGGCTCGTGAGGTATTCTCCTTGATGATCAATCAATTGCCGCAATAACTCTTTTTCTGTTTGTTTCATTATTATCTTCCCCTATTCGTCTATATATTTTCCTCAATCAGCTCCGCTAATTTTTGGATACCTGTAGGGATAGGAACATACGCTTGGAATGGTATACTTACGACCGGTTTCCCTACTGTTTTTCCTAGTTTAACAAATTTATCCAAGTACATTGTGGTTTGAGGACTGATCAAGAACAAATCGAAATCACTTGTCTTGATTTGGTTGTCCCCTTCAGTTGCAGAAACCGCATCAACAAATACTTCTTCCCCTTTTCCTTTAAAATATTCTGTTGTTTTTGATGCCATCATCGAAGAAGACATTCCTGCGGCACAAATAATCAATGCTTTTTTCATTACGATCACTCCTCTAATTTTTTAATTGGATTTCTTATATTCACTATAAAATGAAATCGCTTTCTTTTCAAAATAGATTTTTCCGTATCGCTTAGGAAAATAGTTATAAGATTACGTACAAAAAAGAAGTCACACAGTTGTGCAACTTCTTCTTATCAATTACTGCGCATGGAAATTCAAACGCATACTGTAGATTGGATTCAAGGGATCATCCAAGCCTTCAAAATCAAAGTTTTCACCAACTGTGCCAAATAATGAGAAGGAGAAAGAAGCACTATGCCCTTCGATCGTTCCTAATTCTCTGCGGTTATTGAGGTTTTTTCCTGATGAGATCAACATGACTTGATTGTCATTCAAATTGTTTTTTACCCCAAGATCGATTTCTGTTAGTTTTTCCGTAGCGGATTGACTAACGACCGAACTCACTGACACTTGGACCGCACGTTCCGCATTGTTTTGGATCTGATATGTTGGTGAGACGATACCATTGCTTTCTTTACTTTCTGCAAAGGATACGTTCACAGGAATCGTCACATCAATGTACTCGGACGTATCTTCTAGAATCGTGACTTGACTGTTCAGTGTCCGAACATTGCCCGCTTGGTCTGTTAAGGTGATCGTTACACCATGATCGCCTACCGCTAAATCTGCAAATGCGGCATTATTTTCATACGCAACTTCGACTTGAATACCTGGTGACAATGACCAATTATCCGTTGGATCCCCATCTAGAAATTCACGAGCATCTGGTGCTGTTTGTCCTTTTGTGAACACCAATGGATCTTTTAATGTTCCGTCGGGTGCTGTGGTATCTACTATCCGTGTCATGGTATTTTTAAAGACATATTCATTCCCAGCTTCATCGGTTGCAGTGATGTCCGTCGGATGATATGAATTCGTTGAATTAGGAGATAAATCAAACAAGTGTCGGTGATTTTCTAACTGAATATTTTCTAACTCTGACCAATTATCCGCTAAATCATTGATCAAGGAACGCAACTCTTCTTGAGTAAAATCTCGATAACGATCGGCCTCAAAAACGGTCCAAGTTCCTTTGACGCTTCCTGTCGGCGCTTGCGTATCGATCACTCGATAGTTCACAGGATATTCTGTCTGATTGCCTCGGATATCTTGTAAACGGACTTTTGCATCATAGACGGTCATCGAAGGTGCAACATTGACGATACTCACAATTTCTCCTAAATCATTCCGCAAAGAAAGATCGATTTGATCTGAGGCCGTCGTATTATCCAATGGATCTTCAGTAAAGAACTGTAATAGATCGTCTCTCGTCAATTCATCTTTTCTTCGTGCTTGGAAATCGACAGGTTGGGTTACGACATTTCCTGTCGGTCCTTCGTTGTCTCCTGCTTTGAATTTAACTTCGTGAGGACTTGACTGATTCCCATGTCCATCCGTCAACCGGATGTAACCGGTATATTCCTTGAATTCTAAATCATCTAACTCAAACTCGTTGCCTTCACTATCCACTAATTCAATGACAATATTCTGTGGCAATGTCCAGTTATCACTAGGATCTCCATTTAAGAACTGCAACAAGTCTGTTCGTGAAAAAGTATTAGCTGTATGACTCGAAAAGTCGATGACTTCATTTTTAAAATTGGCTGTTGGAGCGGTCGTATCGACTATCTTCGGCATTGTTCTACTAAAGGTATACTTATTCCCCGCTTCATCGGTTGCAGTGATGTCCGTCGGATGATATGAATTCGTTGAATTAGGAGATAAATCAAACAAGTGTCGGTGATTTTCTAACTGAATATTTTCTAACTCTGACCAATTATCCGCTAAATCATTGATCAAGGAACGCAACTCTTCTTGAGTAAAATCTCGATAACGATCGGCCTCAAAAACGGTCCAAGTTCCTTTGACGCTTCCTGTCGGCGCTTGCGTATCAATCACTCGATAGTTCACAGGATATTCTGTCTGATTGCCTCGGATATCTTGTAAACGGACTTTTGCATCATAGACGGTCATCGAAGGTGCAACATTGACGATACTCACAATTTCTCCTAAATCATTCCGCAAAGAAAGATCGATTTGATCTGAGGCCGTCGTATTATCCAATGGGTCTTCAGTAAAGAACTGTAATAGATCGTCTCTCGTCAATTCATCTTTTCTTCGTGCTTGGAAATCGACAGGTTGGGTTACGACATTTCCTGTCGGTCCTTCGTTATCTAGTGTAAATTTGACTTCTTGTAAGTTTGACTGATTTCCTCGCTCATCTTCTAAACGAATATAACCTGTCTGGATAGCATCTGATGATTCTAAATTTTGTAAGTTTATCACTGTACCATTTTCGTCAACGAGTTGAATGATGATATTTTCTGGTAAGGTCCAGTTATCATCAAGATCATCATTTAAAAACTGCATGAGATCTGTTCGCGAAGGAATCTCTGTTGTCACTTCAGAAAGATCGATTGTCTCTGTTTGTACTGTTCCTGTTGGGGCTAATGTATCAACAATAGCGATTCTTATTGGTGAAACATAGCCAGCATTTAACGATTCATCCGTAATGGTAAAGCCATCTTGATAAGATGTACCTGGTCTTAACTCGGATAAGTTCCGTTCATAAGTCACCTTTATGTTTTCTGAATATGTCCAATTATCACTAAGTGTATTTATTGCGGATCGGAGCTCTTCTTGAGTGAAATCGCGATGTCGATTCGCTTGAATGGACGTCCACGTCGTTTTTGCTGTTCCAGTAGGAGCTTCGGTATCTACGACTGTTGCGTTTGTCCAAAATTGTGTAGGACCTGCGGTCGAATTGTTATCCTGAAGATACACTGGTATTCTATTACTGTAACCAGGATACCAGCCGTCTCCCAAACTAACCGTGGAATAACTCCAACTACCTGTACTCGGTAATGTATGGAACCAGCCTTGAATGACTGATTGAGGAAGACTCTGACTTCTCGTCGCCTGAACAGTCACATTTTCATAAACACCCACTGAAGCAACCGGATTGATAGTCAAGTGTGCAATTGTTTCCCCTGTATAATTGAGCTCCATCACTTTCCTTGGTGTAGCAATATTCGGAAACTGCGTTGCGACAACCGTTGAACCTAGCACTACATTTCCACGAATATCTAATGATATCGCTGTATTCCCTGTTTGTGTTCGTGTAACTGTGAAATTGATGGTTGCAGTATAGTTAGCATTCTTTGTCACTGTTGCAGAAACCTCAATAGCTGAATTACTTGATACTATATTATTCAAATTATAAGTATTTTGGTGGGTCGAATGATTGCCGTAGTACATCTGTGTGTAAAATTCGTCCGGCATTCCTGCAGGACTGTCAGTCGCAATTGACGAAATCCATCCATTACTGCCATTGATTCTTTCAACTAAAGAGTGAGTCGGTACAGTAACTGCGAATGTTGTGGATGAACCTGCAGCTGTATTTAAATCGATTGTTCGATTAATTGCATTTTGTAAGATATTTTCTAGATATGAACTTCTACCGTGATTAGTCAACTCTCTAACATTTTCTGTAGACAAATTCAATCGCCCTAAATAGCCAGATAAAAGACTTTCATCAAGTGGAGGCACTGCTTGTGGTTCCACTGTCTCTAGGGACTCCTCTGTTACTTCTGCTTGTGGTTCAGGTTCCTTCGGTACTTCTGGTAGCTCTTCGTGAATCATTGATTCTTGTTCTTCGACCATTTCGGTTGTTGCTCCAGACAAGTCGCTTTCTGGTTGTTCTTGTGTAATCTCTGCACTAGCTGTCGGTTCATTTTCTATAGCCATTACTACTGAAGGCATCAACACATGTTGAAACAACAGAAACGATGCAGCGATAATCCTTATTTTTTTTGCTTTCAAAGTTTCTCTCCTCTCTCTTATTTTTTGACAATACATTTCATCATCGATCTTTTTGGATAAAAAGAACGTTATAAATAATCGTCTAAAACAAACTACTTGATTATAAATTCTCTGCAAAGTACAGCTGTAGAAAAAGATATGTAGTTAGCTCAGGCCCCTTCACAAAAAATATTGCTAGCAAAAGTAAGATCATTTATATGAAATCAATCATCCACTCCTCTCTACAAAGTAAAAAAATATACACATCCTATAGATATTATCTATAATTTCAAAATACTAATAAAATCTTTTTTTACCGTTAGCAAGGTAAAAAAACACCCAAGACGTGAACCCCAGTTGATAACTATTTTTTTCGACTTTACCTTTTACTTGTCTACACTAGATTAATTACTATTCCTTGAACAAAAAGGGATAACTATTATATAGAGTAAAAATATGAAATCATCACTGATAATAAAATTTCCCTCCGATGGAAATTTATAAAAAAAACCACATTCTCATGAAATCCAAATGATTTCCATGAGAATGTGGCATCTCGTTTTTACTTTTTTTCTATTGGTGCTTACTTATTAATTTGCGACGATGTTGACTAATTTATTTGGAACCACGATCACTTTTCTGATTGTTTTTCCTTCTAGTTGTTCTTTGATACTCTCATCGTCCATCGCTGTTTTTTCTAGTTCTTCTTTTGATAAGTCACGTGCGACACTGGCTTTTGCACGAACTTTTCCATTGATTTGGAAGACGACTTCTACTTCATCTTCAATCAAAGCAGTTTCATCATAAGTCGGCCATGGTGCATAAGAAAGATCTTGTTCATTGCCTAGGATCGCCCATAGCTCTTCGCCGATATGTGGCGCGATCGGCGCAAGTAATTGTACGAATCCTTCGATATATTCATAAGGTAAGGCATCGACTTTATATGCTTCATTGACAAAGACCATCAATTGAGAAATCGCTGTATTGAAATGTAGATTTTCGTAATCTTCTGTGACTTTTTTAACTGTTTGGTGATATACTTTGTCAAGTTTACCGTCATTCAGTGTCGTGATGCGATCACGCATTTTATTGTTTTCGTCCACGATCAAGCGCCAAACACGATCTAAGAATTTACGGCTACCTTCTAAGCCATTTTCACTCCAAGCAATCGATGCGTCTAATGGGCCCATGAACATTTCGTAGAGACGTAACGTATCCGCACCATATGCTTCTACGACATCGTCAGGATTGACGACATTGCCACGAGATTTAGACATTTTTTCGTTGTTTTCTCCAAGGATCATTCCTTGATTGAACAATTTTTCAAAAGGCTCTTTTGTTGGTACCACGCCAATATCGTAAAGGAATTTATGCCAGAAGCGAGCATACAATAGGTGAAGTACCGCATGTTCTGCCCCACCGATATAAATATCTACTGGTAACCATCGTTCTAGTTTTTCATAGTTAGCTAATTCTTTTTTATTATGTGGATCGATATAGCGTAGGTAATACCATGAGCTTCCTGCCCATTGTGGCATCGTATTCGTTTCACGACGGCCTTTTTTACCTGTTTCAGGATCAACGACATTGACCCACTCGTCAATGTTTGCTAATGGTGACTCCCCTGTGCCACTTGGTTGGATATTGCTTGTTTTTGGTAAACGTAGTGGTAATTCTTCTTCTGCTACTGTTGTCACTGTGCCGTCTTCCCAATGGATGATTGGGATTGGTTCTCCCCAATAACGTTGACGAGAAAATAACCAATCACGCAAGCGATAGCTGACTTCTTTTTTCCCAACGCCATGTTCTTCCAACCATTGATTCATCGCCTCGATGGCTTCTTCTTTGTTCAATCCGTTCAAGAAATCAGAATTGATATGCACACCATCTTCTGTGTAGGCAGCTGTTGAAGTATCGCCACCTTCGATGACTGGTAAGATTTCTAGATCAAACGTTTGTGCAAACTCGTAATCACGTTCATCATGTGCCGGTACTGCCATGATCGCACCTGTGCCATAAGAAGCTAACACATAATCAGCGATCCAGATAGGGATTTCCTTGCCATTTACTGGGTTGATCGCATACGCCCCTGTAAATACGCCGGTTTTTTCTTTGGCAAGATCTGTTCGTTTAAGATCTGATTTTTTCGCTGTTTCTGCGATATACGCTTCAACTGCTTCTTTTTGTTCTGGAGTTGTGATCTCACGAACTAAGTCTAGCTCTGGTGCTAGCACAGAGTAGGTTGCCCCAAATAACGTATCTGGACGTGTGGTAAAGACCGTATATTCTTTGTCTGTGCCAGCCACTTTAAACGTGACATTTGCTCCGACTGAACGTCCGATCCAATTACGTTGCATTTCTTTGATGCTTTCGGGCCAATCCACAAGCTCGAGGTCATCGATCAAACGATCTGCATATGCGGTGATTTTCAGCATCCATTGACGCATTGGTTTGCGGATGACATCATAGCCACCACGTTCACTTTTGCCATCGATCACTTCTTCGTTTGAGATCACTGTACCTAGTTCAGGTACCCAGTTCACTGCTACTTCTGCTTCATAGGCTAACCCTTTTTCATATAATTTAGTAAAGATCCATTGTGTCCATTTGTAGTACTCAGGGTCTGTTGTGTTGACTTCACGATTCCAATCGTAACTAAAACCAAGTGAATTGATTTGGCGACGGAAGGTTTCAATATTTTTTTGCGTAAATTCTGCAGGGTCATTCCCTGTATCCAATGCGTATTGTTCTGCTGGTAGTCCAAATGCATCCCACCCCATTGGATGTAACACGTTGAAACCTTGACTACGTTTGAAACGTGCTAAGATATCTGTTGCAGTATAGCCTTCTGGATGCCCAACATGTAGACCTTGTCCTGATGGATATGGAAACATATCCAACGCATAGAATTTTGGTTTGCCTGGTTCATCATGCGTATTGAAGGTGTTATTTTTTGCCCAATATTTTTGCCATTTTTTTTCAATTTCTTTGTGATTATAGCTCATCTTGAACCCCCTATTTTGATGTAATGATCTGTTTTTCTTTTAGCATCTGGCCTTGAAAAACAAAAAAATCCTATAAAAAGATTGCTCTTTTTATAGGACGTAATCTACGTGGTACCACCTAATTTTGCCTTACTAAACAAGGCCTTGAACGTTGTAACGGTCGTCACCGCCTCTGCTTACTGGGAGAACTGTTCAGCAGGTGCAACTCAAAGGCGAGTTCAAAAGCGTCCGTACACATTTTCACCAACCATGTGCTCTCTAAAACTTTCGACTTTTTACTACTTCCTTTTCAAACGTTGATCAACTAAATTTTTAGTAGCTTCATAGTAACAAATATTATTGAATCAATCAACTATTATTTCAGTCAGATCGATTATTTTGCAACGATCAAACTTTGTCCTGGGTAGATAAAGTTATTTTTGATGTTGTTCCACTCGATCAATTGCGCCATTGAAATGCCATGGCTATCAGCTACACCCCAAACGGATTCACCTGCTTTGACCGTGTAACGTTTGCCATCATTAGACGTAGGTGCTGCTGTTGTATTTCCTTTTTTCACGACCACTTTTTGGCCTGGATAAATGAAATTATTTTTGATATTGTTCCATTCAATCAGTTGATCCATCGTGATGCCGTGTTTATCAGCTACACCCCAAACAGATTCACCTGCTTTGACCGTATAGATCGTATCACCAGAGGTTGATGTGTTCGTTGCTGCTGACGTATTCGGTGTGCTTGGCGCAGCTGCCGGCGTTGTTGTCGGTGTAGATGTTGGTGCTGCTGTACTACCACCTTTTACGATCAGTTTTTGACCTGGATAGATGAAGTTATTTTTGATATTGTTCCATTCGATCAATTGGTTCATCGAGATCCCATTTTTATTTGCGACGCTCCACACCGATTCACCTGCTTTGACCGTGTAGGTGCCTGATCCTTGGCTTGCTGTGTTTGAAGTCGTTGGATTATTCGTCGTTGTTGAAGGTGCTGGACTCGTTGATACAGTGCTTGATGCGCCACCATTTGAAACAACCAACTGTTGTCCTGGGTAAATAAAGTTGTTCTTGATGTTGTTCCATTGGATCAACTGGGCCATTGAGATACCGTGGGCATGAGAGACACCCCAGACAGAATCACCTGCTTTGACCGTATATTTTGCACCAGAAACTGAAGCACCTGTACTTGGTGTTGATGGTGTTGTGCTTGGTGTCGATGGTGTATTTACAGAAGCAGACCCACCATTAGAAACGATCAAGCTTTGTCCTGGATAAACAAAATTATTCTTGATATTATTCCATTGAATCAATTGTGCCATTGAGATGCCGTGAGCATTCGAGATACCCCAAACAGAGTCACCTGCTTTGACTGTATAACGCGTACCGGACGAATTGTTTGTTGTTGTTCCAGCAGAACTGCTACCTGCAGAAGCTGTATTGTTTCCTGAATTTGTTGTTGAAGATCCGCCAGCTGTACCACCTTTGATCGTCAATTTTTGTCCTGGATAAACAAAATTATTTTTAATATTATTCCATTCAATCAATTGTGCCATTGAGATGCCATGAGCATTTGAGATGCCCCAAACAGAATCACCAGATTTTACTGTGTACGTCGTTGAACCAGTAGTCGTACTTCCACCAGTATTTCCTGTATTCGTGCTTCCTGTATTTGTACTTCCTGTATTTGTACTTCCTGTGTTACCTGTATTAATCGTATTGCCGCCGCCAGTCGTCGCACCACCGCCTGCATTTCCAGTTGCTGGTGTGTCATATTTAGTCAAGCCATACGTCATGATAAGATTGTTTAATTTTGTCGCATAACTTGGGTCCGTCGCATAGCGTCCTGTCAAATGGGCAGTAGCATCCGTATAAGAACGAGTATTACTCTTCCAAGCACCTGCATAGTAGTAGCCATTACCAAATGAAGTATTTCTAAGTACATAGGCATTGTCACTAAAAGACTCTGCGAAAGAAGGATATTGACGGAAAGGTTCTTTTTTCGTCACCCATTGGTTGTTCAAGAATTCAAGCGTGTCCATATAAACAGTTTGTCCTTGGTAGCTTCCTTTGATCCCAAATAAGTTATGATAAGGTGCACGTGATAATGTACTGCCACCCCAACCACTTTCGACAACTGCTTGAGCGATCATTACTGAAGCATACAAATCATTCGCGTTTGCGATTGGTTGTGCAAATGTGGCAATTTCTGTGATAAATGCAGCGGTATTGATCCGAGAGTTCATTTGGATCGGTGTTTCATCCGCATTGACAGCGACTGATTGTAATACTGGTGCTACAGCTGAACAGCCCACCATTGCGGTTCCGACGATTGCCGCACTTCGCTTTACTTTACGGTAACGCTTCGCTTGTTCCAGACGTCTGCGTTCTTTTCGTCCTACTAATTCCTTTTGCATATACTATCCCCCATATTTAATTACTTTTATCTAGCCTTATCAATAATTATAACTTCTCTTAATATTTATTAAAAGTTATTTAAGACTATTACGTTGTTTTGTAATCTTTATGTAATCTTTCGTAATTTTTTGATTTGACGCTTTTGTTAACCCTTTAATCAAACGATTCCGAGTTATTAAATTATATATGACCACCTATTTTTTAAATTAAATATGTCGGTTATATTACTTGAGGGTTGCTATTACATTACAACTTGCATAACAATATATTTTTATTCATTGATCCAAGTGAACAGGAATAGAAAACTCTTGTTTTTCGTTTTTATAATAAATGCTATAATGATTGAGCATGAAGGAGGAGTTAAATGAAAAATAAAAGAATCTTCCAAATCTCAGCCGCAAGTTGCTTCTTGCTTTTTCTAGCGTTGAGTCTACTTGTCTTATTTCGTGTGGATCTATTGTCTAGTTTTGACCAAACGCTGACCCATTGGATTCGTATTCCTTATCCTGATTGGAATCCATTTCAGCGGTTGATCACGACATTGGGAAATGCAATAACTGTCATTTTAGTATTTGGATTAGTTGCTCTTTGGTTATGGTTCAAGAAAAAAAGAAAAGAACTTTATTGGTTTACCCTCAATTTTGTGCTAATTGCTGGGATCTTAAATCCACTGATCAAGCTTTTAGTGATGCGTGACCGTCCAAGTCTTCAACATTTAGTTGTCGAAACGACGTATAGTTTTCCCAGCGGACATGCCGCAACGAGTATGATCTTGTATGGCACACTGATTTTTTTGATGCCATCCTTGATCAAGACGAGAGATTGGGCATGGATGATCCAAGTATTGTTAGGTTTACTGATTCTGAGTATTGGCGCTAGTCGTGTCTATCTGGGTGTCCATTATCCTAGTGATATCCTCGGTGGTTATAGCTTGAGCCTGTTTTGGTTATGCTTGACTTATCCTTGGTATATCCAACAACGCTTGCCATTTACACAATCAAATAGGAAGAGGGGATTTTAATGGAATTTCCTTA
This sequence comes from Enterococcus sp. AZ095b, assembly GCF_051714725.1. NCBI lineage: Bacteria > Bacillati > Bacillota > Bacilli > Lactobacillales > Enterococcaceae > Enterococcus > Enterococcus sp. AZ095b. Next base: position 2,746,963 of record NZ_JBIOSL010000001.1, read on the forward strand.
TGCTGAAGGAAATAAACGTTACCATTCTTGGAATTATGCGTTACGCCATGAATTTGGTGGAAAAATTTTTAAAGTACCGATCGATGGTGGCTTTGATTGTCCCAATCGTGACGGAACAGTTGCCCACGGTGGTTGTACCTTTTGTAGTGTTTCTGGCTCTGGTGATATGATCGTTGCTCCTGAGGAGCCACTACCGATCCAGTTTCAAAAAGAAATCGATATGATGCACAAAAAATGGCCACAAGTGAATCAATACATCGTTTACTTTCAAAATTTCACGAATACCCATGCGCCTGTCGAAATCATTCGTGAACGATTTGAACAGGTCATCAACCTACCAGGTGTCGTTGGTTTATCAATTGGTACCAGACCAGATTGCTTACCTGATGAAGTCGTGGATTACTTAGCTGAATTGAATCAACGTTTATACTTATGGGTAGAATTAGGCTTACAAACGACTTATGAAGAAACCTCTGTCCTGATCAATCGGGCACATGATTATCAAACATATCTAGACGGTGTTGCGAAATTACGGAAGCACGACATACGTGTATGTACGCATCTGATCAACGGATTGCCAGGAGAATCATTGGATATGATGCGGGAAAATGTTCGTCGCACGATCTTAGATTCTGATATCCAAGGAATCAAACTACATTTGATGCACTTGATGCGTAAAACAAAGATGTTACGTGACTATCACGAGGGCAGACTGCAATTGATGAGTCGAGCCGATTATGTATCTGTCATTTGTGATCAATTAGAAATGATCCCACAAGAGATCATCATCCATCGTTTAACTGGTGATGCGCCTTGGGATTCATTGGTCGGGCCAATGTGGAGTTTGAAAAAATGGGAAGTCTTGAATGCGATCGATGAAGAAATGATTCGTCGCAATAGTTATCAAGGAAAGTACAATATTCGAGAAGGAGTCAAAAGCGGATGTTGAAAACGGCACTTCATTATAGTCATACGCTATTGGAGGAAATCATCCAACCAGGAGATTATGTGATTGATGCCACGATGGGCAATGGGCATGACACTTTATTTCTTGCAGAAAAAGTCGGAAAAACTGGTCAAGTATATAGTTTTGATATTCAACAACAAGCATTGGAGTCCACGCAACAAAAATTGTCAGAGAATGGCTTATTGGAGCGGACGACACTGTTTTTACAAGGACATGAGACCATTGGTGCGGTCATTGCTGAACAACAACCGATCAAAGCTGGTATCTTCAACTTAGGCTATTTACCCAAAAGTGATAAATCCGTCATCACGCTACCTGAAACGACAAAAACAGCGATGGAAGAAATCGTGAAACGTTTAGTTCCACAAGGTCGCATGATCATCGTCGTTTATTATGGTCATCAAGGTGGCGAAGCAGAACTAGATATGGTACAAAACTTTTGCCAAGCATTGCCTCAAGAACAATTCAATGTTTTGAATTATCAATTTATCAATCAAAAAAATAATCCTCCGATCTTGTATTGTATCGAAAAAAAGAAACGCCACAACTAATAAAAAACTCCTTGTCTTCTAGTATGATAAAACTGAGAAGATAAAGAGTTTTTTCATTTTTTAGCAGAACCTAACGACCAATTAGAATCCCATTTTCTTAATGACCCTCACTTGATCACATTTGAGCTATGATTTGGTGAAATACTGTTTTAGCACACGAATGATCAATATTGTTACACCTGCCGCCAAAATAAAACTGATGATGGCTATTATTATTCCTAGAGCCCCCATCCTATTTAACAGTTACGACCAAATTATTTGAGCTATTAATTGATGCTCTTAACCAGCCACTCCATCCGCCAAAATCCCATATCGGAGTTCCAAACTCGAAATAATAAGTTGCTTGTTTTGTGCTATCTCTTTTCAATGAACTAGATTTCACACTGACCCCCACATGATAGTACCAAGGATCATAAGCACTACTAATACTATTACTACTTACTCTAATATTAAAGCCGCAATTAAAAATTACTGAATAATAATAGATATTCCATACTCCATTACCTAAACGTAAATGGTTATCAAACACTGGTTCAGCAACAATTTTCGCTGTTGTACCACTTGCCAAATGTATTTCTTTAGTCTGTACCATGTTTTTTGATAAGTCAAATTCTACTACACTACCTCCTTCTTCTTTTACAAGAACGGCAGAATCATTTGCTTCTACTAGCGGTTGCGCTTCTACAATTTTAGTTGGCATGAAAAATATCAATATCAGAGTGATTGCTATAACACTAATCAAATCGATTACTTTACTAAATTGCTTTTCTCTCCACATCTTAAGTTCCCTTCTTTCTTTATCACATTTTTCATTTTTACTGCATGGAACATTTCCAACCACTCCTACTAACGCTCAAACTAGATTTAGTTTTATCCTCCTCATTTTTATATGTATATAAGTATGACATGCAGTCTTCATATTTATATGCAAGTGAAGTTAGGATGAGTTCATTATGCATGGGCATGCAACTAAATGATGTATTAATAGTTATTCTGCTATAATTAATTATATCAACTTTAGAATATCGGGAAATTTTTCTTTTTTCTTTAAAAAAAAATTTCATACTATATATTCTCTGATTTATTTTTATAAAAAAACTACCTCACCTCAATAAACGAATAGCCACCTCATCTAAAATTGGAGATTTCAAATGTGCTATAAAATTATTTCGGTCTGTTTCGGACAAGGGAAGTAAGATGTACTCATGAATCTATTCTTTGATTTTATCTTTGTAATCACGGCAGAAGTAACCGCTCATTACATCTGCAAATGGTTTGATTGTAGAATTGCCAAAAAAAGACAGTAAGCCTACCCGTTAATTCCTATTGAAACGTAAAAGAAAACCACTAGCCCGCCAGCTAGTGGGTTTTGGTCGTAATATGAACCTGTTCTTTGTTGAATAAATTATACTATAATACAATTAATATTCCAGTGTGTCTGTGTATTTAGAATAGAAATTCATCGTCACTTCTATTGATCAAATGATTATCATGAGGAATACTTGACTAAGTTCTTTTTATTTTGCATAGTGATGATTTCTAAAATCATTGACCTGACTTAATAAGAAATCACAGATTCACTTTCTAATAACTGAAAACTATTTGCCATAACTTTTGTTACATAAGTACGGGAGCCTTGCTAATTTTTCAAGGTTCATGTTTGGATTCATCCAAACACGCCAATCAGACTGCATGACATGAAAAACACCAAACCAAGGGCTTCTTGATTTGGTGTTTTTCGACTTCCATTTGAACATTCGTTACACAATGACGGGAGTGAGACATTCGTTCTCTCCCACCACCTATTCAAACACAAACTGATTATGATACAACTCTGCATAGAAGCCATCTTCTGCTAATAATTGATGATGGTTTCCTTCTTCGATCACTTTGCCATCACGTAAAACAACGATGCGATCAGCGTTCAGGATCGTCTTCAAGCGATGGGCGATCACGAAACTTGTCCGACCTTTGATCGCTTCATCCATTGCTTTTTGGATTCTTGCTTCAGTTACTGTATCCACGTTACTTGTTGCTTCATCTAAAATCAATAAGTCTGGATTCGTGATGATTGTTCGCGCGATACTGATCAATTGCTTTTGCCCCGTACTGAACAAATTATTTTCCTCAGAGACGTGGGTATCATAGCCATGTTCGAGCGTCTGGATAAAGTCATGGATATTTGCTTGTTTCGCTGCGCTAACTACTTCTTCATCCGTTGCATCTGGTTTACCAAAGACAATATTGTCTCGGATCGTGCCAGAAAATAGAACGGATTCTTGTAGAACGATGCCGACATGTCGACGCAATTCGTCTAAATCATACTCGCGGATATCTGTTCCGTCAATGCTCACAGAGCCACCGTTCACATCATAGAAGCGATTCAACAAGTTCATGATCGTTGTCTTACCTGAACCAGTTGGGCCTACTAAAGCAACCATCTCGCCTTTATTCACATCAATGGAAACATCATTTAAGACTAATTTCTCTGGACTATAGCCAAAATCAACATTCGTCAATGATAAGCCCTTTTCGATCCCCGCAAACGGTTTGCCGTTTTGTGGTTTCACTTCATCTTTTTCAGCAAACATTTCATTCAGTCTTCGCGCTCCAGTGATCGCTAACTGGATCATACTGTAGCCAGAAGAAATTTGCATCAATGGTTGATAATATTGTTGGGAATATTGGACGAAAGTAACTACTAATCCTAGCGCTACTGAACGTTCCAAATCACCATTCAACGCTAACCAGCCACCAAAGAAGATCACGATCGCTGTGTTGACTAAAGACATACCTTGCATCATTGGGAAAAGTAACCCTGAGTATGCTTGTCCTTTAAATGTTGCTTCACGAACAGTTTGATTATGAGCTAAGAAACCTTCGATCGTTTCTTCTTGCAGACCATTCGTGATGATCACGCGTTGCCCACTGATCTTTTCATCCATATAACCATTCAATTTACCGACTTCATCTTGTTGGATGTCGACATATTTGCGGGCTTTTTGGATGACTAGGACAGCAATCAAAATCGCGACCGGTGTAGAAGCAATCGTCGCCCAAGCAAGTTGGACATTTTGGCGGAACATCATGATCAAGATACCAACTAATAGAACCGCATTCGTGATCACTTGAAGAAGTGCTTGGTTCAAACTATTTTGGATATTATCCAAATCACTAGTGAAGCGACTAAGAATCTCCCCATCTTGATGGGAATCAAAAAAGCGGATCGTTAATTTTTCTAATTTATTGAATAGACCAATACGCATCCGGTTCGTTGATTTCCCGACCACTTGTGTAAATAAAATACTGTAAATAAAATTTGCCGCACTGGCTAAAACATAAAACATCAAAAGCTTCCAAATAATCGAAAGGAAATTGCTTTTATCATCGACACCTTGCATCAAAGCAGTAATATAATTTGCTAATTCTTGGAAAGCTTCCCCGACATATTGAGGTGCTTTTACTTGTAAGTAAGTTGCTGCAATCACAGTAATAAAGATAAAGAAGAAGGAAACCTTGTACCGCTTTAAATAATGATAGAAAAACTTACTTGCTTTAATCAAATCAGTCATGGCTACTCCTCCGTTCCTTTTTGAGTTTCAAAAATCTCTTGATATACCTGATTGTTTGCAACGAGTTCTTCATGCGTTCCTTCACCCACTAGTTTTCCTTCATCTAGTACCAAGATGCGGTCTGCTTTGACAACAGAAGCAATCTTTTGAGCGATAACGATCGTTGTCGTGTCTTTTAACTCACGATCAAGGGCTTCGCGAACCAGTTTTTCTGAACGGGCATCTAATGCACTGGTACTGTCATCTAGAATCAGGATTTTTGGCTGACCGATCACACCACGTGTGATAGATAAACGTTGCTTTTGTCCACCAGAAAAGTTACTACTACGTTCTTCGACTGGTGCTTCATAACGATCAGCTAATTTCTCGATAAATTCTTTGGCTTGAGCGATAGAAGAAGCATTTTCCATATCCTTTTCTGTTGCATTCTTGTTCCCTTGACGTAGATTCTGGGCAATCGTGCCTGAAAAAAGAATCGCTTTTTGTAAAACAAACGAGACGGTTTTTCTTAAACTATGTTCATTCACTTGTCGTAGATCAACACCACCAACTTCTACTTTCCCTTCCGTTGGATCGAACAAGCGTGGAATCAATTGTGCTAAAGTTGACTTTCCTGCTCCAGTTGCCCCAACAATACCAACCATTTCACCAGGCTCGATCGAAAAAGTGATATTTTTGAGTGTATCTGCATCATCACCAGGATAACGGAAAGACACGTTTTCAAAACGAACAGAACCAGTCAATTCTTGTTCAGGTACATCTAGATAAGTTAAATCTGGTTCAGTATCTAAGATCTCTTTGATCCGTTTTAAGGAAACAGCGGCTCTTGAGGTCATCATCATCATCATACCGCCGATGATGATCGCCATCATGATCTGCATCAAATAGTTCATAAATGAAGCAATACCACCAATCAGGGTTGGATCATCTTTTGCAAGATCACTGACGAAGAAGATTGCTCCCACCACAGCTAAGTTCGCAGCTAACATAAATGAGGGGATCATGACTGAAAATAATGTTCCAACAATGATATTGTGCTTCGTTAAATCTTCACTGACTTTACTAAATTCATTCAACTGATTTTCTTCTTGGACAAACGATTTGACTACTCGAATCCCCATTAGATTTTCTTTTGCGATACTATTAACTTTATCGATCAGTTTTTGGATGATCATAAAGTGCTTGCCCATACGTGTAAAGGACAGCGCTGTGATCAAGAATACAGTAACGATCAAAAGAACGATGATCCACCACAACTGAGGCATTGTTGCCATCGCAAGAATAAATGCACCAATAAACAGAAACGGGATACGGAACAAAGATTGCAAAGAAATCATAACTAAGTTTTGGATCTGCGTAATATCGTTCGTTAAGCGCACCACTAAATTTCCAGCAGAAAACTGTTCAATATTACCAAATGAGAAGGTCTGGATCTTGCGAAACGCTTCCTCCCGGATATCTGCACTGACACCCTGTGCGACTTTAGCAGAAAATATCGTGTTCGTGACTCCAGCTGCTAAACCTAGGAGTGCTAAACTAATCAAAGAAATGCCAATCGTGCGCATTTCATCGCTGTCTTCTGTAATGATTGCTTCTAATACTTGTTGCAACAACTTAGGTTGCCAAAGCGTAGCTGTCACCATAAGTGCGACAGAAAGCAAAGAAACAAAAACAGCTAATCGATAGTTTTTTGCATGTTTTAAAATAAGCTTCATATTTGTGACTTACACCTCTCTTTTTTTATAATAAATCGTCCTATTTTATAATTCGTAAAAATAGACCGACTAACAATTTACCATGTTTGAAAAAAGAAATCAACCTGTAATTTTTTAACGCTGGAACTACTTTTATAATAGAAAGAAACTTTAAAGTATCTGTTTTTAAATACACCTTCTTTCTTCTTGAGTCTATCTTCCTCTCACTATAAAAGGTACGTTATAGAATTCTTCTTTATTATGCTTATTTCCAATCCGTTTAGCACCTATCTTGCTCGCCACAATAAAAAAGAAGTGATCTTGATCGATCACTTCTGCATTTCTTCTACCATTCATAAGTAGACTTATTCTCGTTCTCTTGTCCAAGGGAGATCTAAAGATAAACTAGCGGCAAATTCTTTATAGGCTGTTCTTTCTTTCTGTCTTGTAGCACGGCGTTCCTCGTACCCACTGCAAACTAATTGCTCTTCCTCGGTTTCAGGAATGACATGTGGCACCGTAAATTCTTTTTCAAGGTTCATATGTGAAGGAACCGCAACGAATGTCGTAAAGCAAGTAGCAGCCAAATAGCGTTCACCTGTCGTTAAATTTTCACCGATGATCTTCACAAAAACCTCCATTGATTTCTTATGGGCACCAGACACATAAGATTCCACACAAACGGAATGATTTTCATGCAAAGGCTTCAAAAAATTCAAACTATCTAAAGAAGCAGTGACTGCCCCTCTGCGACAATGACGGGTGACCGAAATCGATGCTGCATCATCGATCATTGCCATTAATTTCCCTCCAAAAAGATACCCAAATGGATTCAAATCAAAGGGAAAGATCCGATGTGTTTGGATAACCATCGAGTCTTTGCAATACTTTGTTTCTTCCATACGGTGTCAGCTCCTTTTGTTGAACAACCAAGCGAGCGCTCGTTGGATCCATTGATCCCAAAAAATCCAATCATGTTCCCCAGGACCATGTTCAAATGTCACATCGACGTTGTTTTCTTTTAAAATTTCTGCCATTTCTTGGTTGGCTTGATAGAGAAAATCGGATTCACCACAAGCAAGATACATACGTGGTGGTTCTTTGTCACTTTTTGCTAAGGTTTCAACAAGGTAAGCTGGATCATTTACTGAACCTTGGATGCTATCTAGTGGACCAAAAATTCCTTCCCAGAACTTGGCTTGACGGATCATCAACAAGTCGTCCATTCGATTACCAACCGACACCGCACCTGAGAGAGAAATAATAGCTGAGAAACGTTCGGGCTTTGCTAACCCCAATTTCAACGCACCATATCCACCCATTGAAAGACCAGCTGCATACGTTTTTTCTCTTTTCGTTGTCAGTTGTGGGAACAATTCGTGACAGATTTCTGGTAATTCTTCTGAGATAAACGTCCAGTACTTCATATCATACGTTGTGTCTGTGTACCAACCTAAATCCGTTGATGGCATGATGACGGCTAACCCGTAATCCGCCGCATATCTTTCAATGGAAGTCCGCCGTTGCCAAACACTATGATTACCTCCCATACCATGTAACAGGTAAAGCACTGGAACATCCGTCAGATTTGCCGATGTACTTGTCCCAATCACTTTTTTGGTTGTCTGAGGTAAGATCACATTTAGATTGACTTCCATTTCTAATACGTTTGAATAAACATTTGCTTGGATAAATGCCATATGTTTTTCGCCTTCTTTACTTTATTCAGATCGTTTTTCTGACAACAATCTGTAAATTTACTTGTATTCTTTTATTGTAGCATTTTTTTGACGAATTAAAAATGTTAGCCCTAGCGCGATGATGACTAATAATAAGCCTACCAGATAGACTTGGTGTAACCCATGATACAAAATTTCTCGTAATGGTGTTAATATTTCTGCGTCAATCATTTTTGCTGTTTGTGGATTGACTAATTTGTTCATGATGTCCGGATCGTCTGTCAATTGTTTGGCAGCAAGTTCAGCTTGCGTGACTCGGTTGATCAATAATCCAAAAACTGCGACCATCACTGTTTGCCCAATGGTGCGGACTAACGTATTAAACGAAGTGGCAACACCCATTTGTTCTGAAGGCACACTGTTTTGTGCGCTGACAGTCGATGTTGTCATTGTGATCCCTAAGCCGACACCGATGATCGTTGAAATCAGGAAGAACCATAAAAAATTACTTTGAAATGGCATCAGCCAAAGTCCTGCACCACCGACAATGGTGATGAACAACCCGATACGTAACACTCGATAGGTGGTCATCTGGGTCATCCACTTACTTGCTAAGAACGAACCAACCATCCAAACAAGAGAAAGTGGTGCCAAAACTAATCCACCAATTGCCGCATTAAGTCCTAATACTCCTTGCATCCACATTGGGATATAGACATCGATCCCCATTAAAAAACCACTTGCTAAAGCTGCTGCTGCATTCACAACGACAAAAAGCGGGTTTTTGAATAGGTGAAGCATGATGACAGGATCTTCTGCTCGTTTTTCGGCAAACAGGAATAAGAAAAAGAATAAAACACTACCTATTAATAATCCCAACACAAATGGTGTCAGCCCTTGATCACCTAGTAATTGAAAACCTAGTAACAGCAAAACCAACGTAAACATCAAACTAAAACTACCTTTAAGATCCATTGGTTTCGCTTCACGAGTTGTTTTTGGTTCATTGAGATAGAGCCAAATCAGCACCATCAGTAATAACCCGATCGGCACATTGATGAAGAAAATCCAGTGCCAACTCAATGCTTCTACAATAAACCCACCAGCTAATGGACCAAACACACTAGCGATTCCCCAAGCTGAACTATTCAACCCTAACACTTTTGCTCGTTTTTCAATCGTGTATAAATCGCCAATGATCGTCAATGCGACTGGCATCATTGCTCCTGCACCCATCCCTTGAATTGCCCGCGAAATAATCAAGCCAAGCATAGATTGAGAAAGCCCACAAAAAAGTGAACCGATAATAAATAATAGCGTACCGAAAATAAAAATCGGTTTTCTTCCAACTTTATCTGCAAGTTTCCCATAGATGGGTGTCAACATGGCATTCGTCAATAAATAAATCGAAAACACCCAGTTCATCATTTCCATGCCGTGCAGTGAACCAACGATCGTTGGCATTGCAGTCGTAACGATTGTCCCCTCAATTGCCGTCATAAATGTAGCGATGAACACGCAGATCGTTACGACTTTCACGTTTGTTTTTCTTTCCATTCTCAAGCCCACTCCTTATCGTAACTTCCGTTATTTAAATGGCATCATCTGCCTAATAAACTTCGACTCTGCTAAAAAAGCCAAAATACTCTAAAAGTAGCATAAGCTACTTTCGAATATCCCGGCTTACTGGTCTACATTTGATGTGCGTCACACGCAGCGAACACATTCAATTCAAACATAAATTATTTAGCTAAACTAGCTTTTAATGCATCTACTTTATCCGTTTTTTCCCATGGCAAGTCAACATCTGTACGTCCAAAATGACCATATGCAGCTGTTTGTTTATAGATTGGACGACGCAAATCAAGCATTTCGATGATTCCCGCAGGACGTAAGTCAAAGTTTTCTCTTACCGCAGCAATCAACGCTTCTTCTGGCACTTCTGCCGTTCCAAAGGTATTGATTGAGATCGAAACAGGTTGAGCGACACCGATTGCATAAGCCAATTGGACTTCTACTTTACGAGCAAGTCCTGCTGCTACGATATTTTTCGCAATGTAACGTGCCGCATAACTTGCTGAACGGTCAACTTTCGTTGCATCCTTCCCAGAGAAAGCACCGCCGCCATGACGGGCATATCCACCATACGTATCAACAATGATTTTTCGTCCTGTCAATCCAGCATCTCCTTGAGGTCCGCCGATCACAAAACGTCCAGTAGGGTTAATATAATATTTTGTTTGTTCGTCCAGTAGTTCTGCTGGAATAACTTCTTTGATCACTTTTTCAATGACATCTTGACGAATCGTTGCATTATCAACTGCATCATCATGTTGTGTCGAAATAACGATCGTATCAACTCTTTCTGGTTGTCCTTGGTCATTATATTCTACAGTGACTTGTGATTTTGCATCTGGGCGCAAATATGTTAATTCTTTTGATTTACGCAATTCAGCTAAACGTCGTACTAAGCGATGACTTAAGGCAATTGGTAATGGCATCAATTCTGGTGTTTCGTCCACTGCAAAACCAAACATCAATCCTTGGTCACCAGCGCCGATTTCATCTAATAAATCTCTTTCTTTTTCGTCACGGATCTCAAGTGCTTCATCCACCCCTTGAGCGATATCTGGTGACTGCTCGTCAATTGCTGCCAATACTGCTACAGTGTCACCATCAAAGCCGAACTTTGCACGAGTATAACCAATCTCTTTGACTGTCTCACGTACTACTTTTTGGATATCCACATATGCTGTTGTAGAGATTTCGCCAAATACTAAAACTAGCCCCGTCGTTACAGACGTCTCACAAGCTACTCTTGCATTTGGGTCTTGTTCTAGGATCGCATCTAAAATCGCATCACTGATTTGATCAGCGACCTTATCCGGATGTCCTTCTGAAACAGATTCTGATGTAAATAAATGTCTTTCTACCATAATTATGATTCCCCCTAGTTAAATTCGGTTACAAGGCATCTCCGTTCGTACGGATCCTCTCGGGAACTTGCAACGAGTCAAGTATAGCAGATAAACAGATTTTACGCTCGTTTTTTCGTAGTTCTTTAGAAAAAAAATGGCAACTTTCAATAATAAGCGACATTTAACCTCAACTGAGTTAGCAAGCTGACGCAAAAGCTTTTTACCTATCTTTTATTATACTAGTTTGCCTATCCTTTTGATTATTTTGTCACCGTGACTTGCTTTTTACATTTGGTTTTCTTACTAACGGAACATTGATTTTTGACCGCCGATGCCTGTTTGCTGCGATGAATCATTGTAGCAAATTGGTTGGTCAAAGGAGCCGAAGCACCTGTTGCGACTCCAGCAGGCGTCAGCTGGGATTGAGAAACTTTAGCAAACGAATCGACGGTTGACTGACTCTCTACCTGATAGGAACATGTTTTGGATTCGATGCCAATCCGTTCGCAAATGTGACTTTCTATTTCTTTATTCTTTTCTACAAGGCAAGCAATAAAATATTTAGCCATTTCTTTTGCTACTGGGATCTTGATATATGGCAGTCTTTCTTCTAGCATTTTTAGTTCATTGACGTTGCTTTGCAATTCTTTGTATAAATCAGAGGTTGCTATCACGCAGATTTCTTTGCCTAATAATGTACCTGTTGGTCCCACAGATTGTATGATTTTTCCTTTCAGAAAGCAATCAAAAATAAGCGGGATTCTCCCCCCATTATTCATTATTTCATCAATATAAAGATCATTACCAAATAAGATGCGTATATCTCCGTAGCGAGAGTATTTATGTAAATCTCCATTTCCTGCCTCACTTTGTTTCGATTGATTTTTTCGATAAATATAATACCCAAAGAGATAGTCAAAATTTAAGTTCCATTCTTGATTATCTCCCTTCATGGCTTCAACAAATCGACGTTTCATCTCTAAAGATGCGAGGTCTTGCACTTCCGTATTCCATTTAGGCGTTATTCGATCCGATAGCTGTAAATCAAATAGATCTTTTTTACAATGGAACAATGCCACTCTTAGTGCAGCTTCCATTTCAATGATCCCACAATTACCTGTTGTTTGAGGTGCGAGTTTTATCGTTGGGATCTCCTTGAATCTATGTGAGAGTGATTCGATTCGTTTTAATATCCCATAGGGTTTAAATTCATAAAAATCTCGCGCAGAGAACAGCACTCGGCTGAACTCTTGGATTTTATCCATCGGTATTTTAACGTAAGATAAAGCACCAGTTTTCAGTGTTTCTTCTTTATCTACTTGCATCACCATGAACTCATTTTCTCTCTTATATACAATCACACCTGATATGTGTCCATTTCTTACCGGATCTAGCGTCTTAAAACAAGCTGGAATCAGTAAAAAGTCGGTTGAATCATTATTTCGTAATTTTTCCAACATACTTTGAATACTATTTGCCTGTTTTAGTTGATTCAGTTCGTTTGATTGGTTTAAAGAAGCAATAATATTTGCTTGCCTTTTTTCATCGATAAAAAAACCATCTTTATCAGTTTCGATCATTTTGATATAGGTCGAAAAAAGTAATTCATAAACCTCTGGAAAAAGAAAACTATCATCATTTCTTTTTAACGATAACGTTAAAGCGAGCATGTCCATCCTTCTTGTAAAATCTTGTTTTTGCTTTTGTTTCAATTCTTCTTTTTTAATAAAATTACTCCGATCTTTTTGTTCTAAGTTCATTGGTAGAACCTTTTGCCATTGACTTTCTCTTTTCAAATCGGACTGCTTTCTTTGCATCATAATCCGCCGTTTTATTTCGCTGTTGATATCGTCATATCGGTCATCCAACCTTGAAAGGATACGTTTTGTCATTTCTTTTGCTACAGGACTTTTGATCATTGTTAACCGATCTTCATACATCTGCATCATTATTCCATCAAGATAGAGTGTTTCTGTTAACTTTTTGAATTTGACTTGAGTAAGCACTTGATCATACAGTAACGCTGTCGGCTGAACTGCCCATTCAAGTCTATTTTTTAGGATTGCTTCGTTTGAGGTTTGATCTTTTCCATTTGTAGCGATCATTGTAAGGATATAAGGGTCCCTAGCAAAAATATTTTGTATACTTCTGTTCCACCATTCATGTTGGTTATTACTCGGTAAGAGTGGATTTATCCTCTTCTCCCCTATCCGATATAAGTAATAGTCAAAAACATGATCAAATACTTCATTCCACGTTTTATTCTCTCCTTTTACTGCTTCAAGAAATCTTTTTCGCATTTCTAGATTCGCCTGATTGACAAAAGGATTCCATACAGGCGTTACTTTTCCAGCAGTATCCAATGAAAAGATATCGGTTCTGCAATGAAACAATAGGACTTTTAATGTATCTTCCACTTCCTTCGTTTTGCTATGATCCATTCCTTGTCTTCCTATTGTTAAAGCAGGGATTACTTGGAAGCCCTCAGAGAGCAACTCGATGTCCTTAAGTAAAGAAAATGGTCTGGGATTTAAAGAGTCCCGTTCAAAATAAATGATTTTACTTAGCATTTCTGCCTTTGCTACTGGAATCTTCGCATAAGATACTTGACCACTACTGAACTGTTCTTCGCTATCTACTTTGACCACAATCAACTTATTTTCTTTCTTATAAACAATCAATCCAAAAAACTGTGGAGAAACATGTTCATCTTCAACTAGATTCGTCAATACGGAAAAAAGCATAAAATCAGTTGGATCATCGCTCCTCATTTTTCCAAAAGCCTCCCAAAGCAAGGTATGATTCTTGTATGTAAGAAAATCCTGTGATCGTTGCAATGACTCAACCACTTTTGATTGTTTTTGTTTCTCTAAAAAAAAATGGTCAACATCGGTCTCGATCATTTTTTTGTAGGTCGAAAAAAGCAACCTATATTTTTCTAGTGAAATTAACTTTCTATCTTCGTTTAATGATAATGTCGTCGCTAACATGTCTAATCTTTTTATAAAATCATTTTTATTTCCACTCGTTTCTCTAGTTACCTCATTCACTATGCTACCTCCAATGATTCTATTATTTACATACTCATCCACCTCTAAGAGTATAGTATTTCCGCATTTAAATTTTTCCCACTTATTTTGAAATCACGAAAAAGTGCTTTTTCATAACATCTTAGCTCGCCATAAGAATCACCTCATATCAAACTAGTAGCTATGACCAAAGTGCTGTAAGCGGATATGAGCAAGCTATTTAAATAGTTTTTTTAGTAAAAAATATAAAAACAACTCGCTTTCACTTGGCATAAATTCAGTTCAAACTCATTCATGGCTCTCGTCGAATACCAAAAAAGAGCAATACGTCGATTATGCAGTCTGAACCGCCCCCAAAAGTTAGACCAAAAATCTATTTTTTTGGTGATCACTACAAAAATCATTCAAACCAATTTAGTAAAAAAGAGCAAAAAAAAAGATACTCTCAAAAGTATCTTCGATGACCCGTACGGGATTCGAACCCGTGTTACCGCCGTGAAAGGGCGGTGTCTTAACCGCTTGACCAACGGGCCAGGTAAAAATATGAAAATAATGGGCCTAAATGGACTCGAACCATCGACCTCACGCTTATCAGGCGTGCGCTCTAACCAGCTGAGCTATAGGCCCATAAAAACTAAAGCGGGTGACGAGAATCGAACTCGCGACAACAGCTTGGAAGGCTGTGGTTTTACCACTAAACTACACCCGCAGTATGGCGCGGGACAGAATCGAACTGCCGACACATGGAGCTTCAATCCATTGCTCTACCAACTGAGCTACCGAGCCAAACGGTTCCGACGGGAATCGAACCCGCGATCTCCTGCGTGACAGGCAGGCATGTTAACCCCTACACCACGGAACCAATGTTTTTAGTTTTTAATTGCGGGAGCAGGATTTGAACCTACGACCTTCGGGTTATGAGCCCGACGAGCTACCAGACTGCTCCATCCCGCGATAATATAAAAAAGGAGGATAAGGGATTCGAACCCTTGCACGGTTTTACCCGCCTGACGGTTTTCAAGACCGTTCCCTTCAGCCGGACTTGGGTAATCCTCCAATATAAAGCTAATGACCCGTACGGGATTCGAACCCGTGTTACCGCCGTGAAAGGGCGGTGTCTTAACCGCT
>NZ_JBIOSL010000001.1:2767500-2957500 GCF_051714725.1 Enterococcus sp. AZ095b
GCTGGCTCCAAAAAGGTTACCTCACCGACTTCGGGTGTTACAAACTCTCGTGGTGTGACGGGCGGTGTGTACAAGGCCCGGGAACGTATTCACCGCGGCGTGCTGATCCGCGATTACTAGCGATTCCGGCTTCATGTAGGCGAGTTGCAGCCTACAATCCGAACTGAGAGAAGCTTTAAGAGATTAGCTTAGCCTCGCGACTTCGCGACTCGTTGTACTTCCCATTGTAGCACGTGTGTAGCCCAGGTCATAAGGGGCATGATGATTTGACGTCATCCCCACCTTCCTCCGGTTTGTCACCGGCAGTCTTGCTAGAGTGCCCAACTAAATGATGGCAACTAACAATAAGGGTTGCGCTCGTTGCGGGACTTAACCCAACATCTCACGACACGAGCTGACGACAACCATGCACCACCTGTCACTTTGCCCCCGAAGGGGAAGCTCTATCTCTAGAGTGGTCAAAGGATGTCAAGACCTGGTAAGGTTCTTCGCGTTGCTTCGAATTAAACCACATGCTCCACCGCTTGTGCGGGCCCCCGTCAATTCCTTTGAGTTTCAACCTTGCGGTCGTACTCCCCAGGCGGAGTGCTTAATGCGTTAGCTGCAGCACTGAAGGGCGGAAACCCTCCAACACTTAGCACTCATCGTTTACGGCGTGGACTACCAGGGTATCTAATCCTGTTTGCTCCCCACGCTTTCGAGCCTCAGCGTCAGTTACAGACCAGAGAGCCGCCTTCGCCACTGGTGTTCCTCCATATATCTACGCATTTCACCGCTACACATGGAATTCCACTCTCCTCTTCTGCACTCAAGTCTCCCAGTTTCCAATGACCCTCCCCGGTTGAGCCGGGGGCTTTCACATCAGACTTAAGAAACCGCCTGCGCTCGCTTTACGCCCAATAAATCCGGACAACGCTTGCCACCTACGTATTACCGCGGCTGCTGGCACGTAGTTAGCCGTGGCTTTCTGGTTAGATACCGTCAAGGGGTGAACAGTTACTCTCACCCTTGTTCTTCTCTAACAACAGAGTTTTACGATCCGAAAACCTTCTTCACTCACGCGGCGTTGCTCGGTCAGACTTTCGTCCATTGCCGAAGATTCCCTACTGCTGCCTCCCGTAGGAGTTTGGGCCGTGTCTCAGTCCCAATGTGGCCGATCACCCTCTCAGGTCGGCTATGCATCGTGGCCTTGGTGAGCCGTTACCTCACCAACTAGCTAATGCACCGCGGGTCCATCCATCAGCGGCACCGTAAAGCGCCTTTCAAAACGAAACCATGCGGTTTCGATTGTTATACGGTATTAGCACCTGTTTCCAAGTGTTATCCCCTTCTGATGGGCAGGTTACCCACGTGTTACTCACCCGTTCGCCACTCCTCTTTTCCCGGTGGAGCAAGCTCCGGTGGGAAAAGAAGCGTTCGACTTGCATGTATTAGGCACGCCGCCAGCGTTCGTCCTGAGCCAGGATCAAACTCTCATAATATGCTAGTTCCTCACAGCGAAAGCTGATGTGGAACTGTAGTTCGAAATTTACTTTCGAACATCATATAGTTCATTTGTTAAGCTCAATTGTTTGCTAGCATATTGCTTGCTTGTTAAAAATGTTTGTTGTCTTGAATTGAATCAAGACGCCCTACACATTTGGTTTGTCTTACTTTGTTCAGTTTTCAAAGGTCTACGTGATAATTGAAACACAACTGTCTCAACTTATCATTTGTGATTGCCGTAGCAACTTTTATATCTTAGCAAACTCTCGGATGATTGTCAACTATTTTTTAAAAGTTTTTTTGAACTCGTTTTTCACGAGGTCGTTTTAGCAACTCACTTATCATAACTCATCGTTTGTTATTTGTCAACAGTTAATTTTGTTTTTTTCTTTGCGAAATCAACGTTTATCTATTGTCGTTCACAAGCGACTTGGTTATCTTATCATGTGTTGTCCCACACGTCAAGAACTTTTTTATGATCATTCAGAAGTTATGAAACTTAACTTTTGAACAAATAATAATATACCAACTAAAATCTTATTGGTCAACGAATTTTTTTGTGTTTTTTCAAGTTTTTTAGTTATACGATTAATATGATAAAAAGCGATATAAACATTCGTTTTTTACATGGTATAAAGAGATTGAAAACCTTTATCTATATAAATCATTCGCCATTGCAACTGTGCTGAAACTTCTATAAAGCAGACCCATTTCTAATGGTTCCGTTTTCTTTTTTTATAGCTATCTTATCCCTTGCCATAACTTTCTCTGAATTGGTTCATTGATACGCATTTACTTAAAAATTAGTTTCAATAAAGTCTTAAATATAGAACCAGATTTCAAGCAAAGTTATCTCATTTTTTTCTCTAAAAAATAAACCGACAGTAGCTAGAAATAAAAATCATTTCTGGCTATTGTCGGTTTGGTTCCCTGAACAGGTTGTTTCTATTTATGTCTCAGATTTAACGCATGGTTGGGAACAGTAATACGTCACGGATCGATTGAGCATCGGTCAATAGCATGACTAGACGGTCGATTCCGATACCTAGTCCGCCAGTTGGTGGCATACCATATTCTAGCGCTTCTAAGAAGTCTTCGTCTAAACCATGTGCTTCATCGTTTCCAAGCTCGCGTTCTTTTTCTTGCGCTTCAAAACGTTCTCTTTGATCGATTGGATCATTCAGCTCAGTAAAGGCATTAGCAAATTCTTTACCTGTGATGAACAATTCGAAACGGTCAGTAAAACGTGGGTCTTCAGGATTTTTCTTCGCCAATGGAGAAACTTCTACTGGATGTCCATAGACAAAAGTAGGTTGCACTAAGGTTTCTTCCACAAACGCTTCAAAGAATTCATTGATGACGTGACCAACACCCATTGCTTCTGTCACTTCAACTTGGTGTTCTTTTGCAATCGCTAGTGCTTCTTCTAAGGTCATTTCTTTCCAGAAATCAACACCTGTATGCTCTTTGATTGCATCGACCATATGCACACGTTTGAAATCACTCTCTAAGTCAACTGCTTGACCTGCATAAGTGATTTTAGCTGTTCCTAATACTTTTTCAGCTGCATTACGGATGATACCTTCTGTCAAGTTCATCACATCTTGAAAATCAGTATATGCAGTGTATGCTTCAAGCATCGTGAACTCAGGGTTATGGGTCGTATCAATTCCTTCATTACGGAATACACGGCCGATCTCATAAACTTTTTCCATACCACCAACGATCAGACGTTTCAAATGAAGTTCTAGCGCAATACGTAGATATAGATCCATATCTAACGCATTGTGATGTGTGATAAACGGACGTGCTGCTGCTCCACCGGCTTCATTATGCAAGACTGGTGTTTCAACTTCGATATAGCCGTTCCCATCTAAATAGCGACGGATCTCACTAATGATTTGACTGCGTTTCATGAAGCGGTCAAAACTATCTCTATTACTTACTAAATCAAGGTAACGCTGTCTGTATCGTTGCTCGATGTTCGTTAATCCATGATATTTATCTGGTAATGGACGAAGTGCTTTTGATAAGATGACGATTTCAGAGGCTTTGATCGATACCTCACCTGTATCAGTTTTCATGATTTCTCCAGTTACGCCAAAGAAATCTCCTAAGTCAGCATGTTTGAATACTTCATAAGCTTCTTCACCTACTCGGTCTTTGCGTACGTAGATTTGGATTTGGCCTTCTCTGTCTTGCAGATGGGCAAATCCAGCTTTACCTTTTCCACGGCGTGTCATCATACGGCCAGCAACACTCGCTGTCAATGCCATCTCCGCCAATTCTTCTTTTGTACGTGGATCAAATAATTCGTGCAATTCTTGGGAATTATGTGTACGCTCAAATCGCTTACCAAATGGATCGATCCCATTTTCTCTCAATTGCTCCATTTTTTCACGACGAACAATCATTTGATCGTTTAAATCTTCTAATTGATTTTGTTGTTCCTCAGTCACAAAAGTTCCTCCATTCTCATCTTATTCTCTTCCTTATAATGCCAATGAAACGCAAAAAAAGCAAGCCGAACTTAGTGTTTCGGCTTGAATTTCGCAAAAAACTTAGAATAACTTCCTAAGATTGAAGTGATAATTTTTCACTTTTTTCAACCAATTGGTCAAGCAGTTCATTGATTTCATGCTGTTTCTCAGTCTTATTGATCGCTAATTTGATCTTGGCTGCACGTGAGATACCTTTTAGATAGTAGGAAGCGTGAGTCCGAAACTCACGACAGGCGATGGTTTCTCCTTTTAAATCAACTAAACGTTCTAGATGTAATTTTGCAGTAGCGATTTTTTCGCGTGCGGTTGGTTCCGGAATCAGCTCTCCAGTTTCTAAATAATGTTGTGTCCGATGGATCATCCAAGGATTCCCTAAAGCAGCGCGGCCGATCATGACGCCATCGGCACCCACGTATTCCAACATGCGTTTTGCATCTTCTGGCGTTTTGACGTCCCCGTTCCCCATAAAAGGGATCGTTAGATGTTTTTTGACTTCCTTTAACACTTCCCAATTGGCTTTTCCTTCATACATTTGCACACGTGTTCGTCCGTGCATGGCTACTGCACCGGCTCCAGCTGCTTGAGCGGCTAATGCGTTTTCGACAGCAAAAACATGTTCTTCGTCCCAACCAATACGCATTTTCACAGTAACTGGCACATCAACTGCCGATGCAACTGCATGAACCATTTCATAGACTTTATCAGGATCTAATAACCATTTTGCACCTGCTTCAGCTTTGATGATTTTATTGACTGGGCATCCCATATTGATATCAATGATATCTGCTGTAGTATGTTTCTCAACAAACTGTGCTGCTTCTACTAGTGTGTCTTTGTTCCCACCAAATATTTGCAAACTTAATGGATGCTCCGTTTCGTCGATATGCAGCATTTCCAATGTTTTTTTGTTGCGGAAATGAATACCTTGGTCACTGATCATCTCGCAAACGACCATTCCTGCACCAAATTCTTTGACGGTTACACGAAATGCGGCGTTCGTGATCCCTGCCATTGGTGCTACAACAACGCGATTCGGTATTTCAACGTTCCCGATTTTCCATGTGTGATCCACTTATAATCCTCCCAAGGCTTCTGTCTTCAATGCTGCTAGGTCATCTTCTGTGTAGGTATACTTACTATTACAAAATGAGCAAACTGCTTCTGCGCCATGGTCTTCATCGATCATTGCTTGGATTTCTGCTGCGCCTAAAGCAATGATTGCTTCGCCAAACTTTTCTTTCGAACAATCACATTTAAACTGCACAGGCATTTTTTCTAGTACTTGCAATTCGTCTGTTCCTAACAATCCATGCAAGATTTCTTCAGGTGTCAACCCTTCATCTAAGAGTGTAGAAATACGTGGTGTTGTTTTCAGTTGCTCTTCGATTTTCACAATCGTTTCTTCGTCTGCTCCTGGCATGATCTGGATCATAAAACCACCCGCTGTTTTGATGGTATCATCCGTATTGACTAAGACGCTTAGCCCTACAGCTGAAGGGATTTGTTCTGAAATCGCTAAATAGTACGTGAAATCTTCAGCTAGTTCACCAGATACAATCGGTGTTTGTCCTGAAAAAGGTTCTTTTAACCCTAGATCTTTTGTCACACTGAACATCCCTTGTGTCCCTACTGCTCCACGTACATCGATTTTTCCTTCTGCGTTCAGCGGTAAACTCAGGTGTGGATTTTTGATGTACCCTTTGACATCACCTTTACCATTCGCATCAACAACGATCCCACCTGCAGGGCCATCGCCTTGGATGCGTACTGTTAATTTGTCTTCTCCTTTAACTGTCGCACCTAGCAGCAGACTGCCAACTAATGCACGGCCTAATGCTGCTGATGATGTATGCCAAGTATCATGGTGTTGCTGCGCTTCTGCGACAGTATTGGTTGCACGAACAGCATATGCTCGAACAAACCCGTCATTGGCTAATGCCTTTACTAAATAATCTTCCATTTGTATGTAACCTCATTTCCCGATTTTAAAACTCATAGTGAATCATACTAGTAACTTCCAAATTTTTCAACTTTTGAATTTGTAAATTCTACGTTTCTATTTTAATTGTCAGACACAAAAAAAGAGCTGCGACTTTCGTCACAGCTGCTTTCTTTATCTATTTTGATCATCTGAATGATTTTGTTCATCCGTTGAAGTCGATTGATTCTCATCATTCAACTCTTTTTTCGCTTCATCAAACTCATGTTTTTCTTCTGCTTGTTTTTCCGCATCTTTTTCTTCTAGTGCACGTTTTGCTTCTTCAAACGTTTGCGCTTCTTTTTCACTAGGGAAGTCTGCCGATTCTGCTCCTTCAGGCATTACACCTTTTTCAAAGAGAGATTTGATTGCTTTGGCATCCAATGTTTCAAATTCAAGCAGTTTTTCTGCGATCAGTTTGTGTTGCGCACGGTGTGCTTCGATGATTTCATGTGCTTTTTGATGTGCTTCCATCAAGATCTTGCGTACTTCTTGGTCAATTTCAAAAGCAACTTGTTCTGAGTATGCTTTCGTTTGACCATAGTCACGGCCTACGAATACTTGGTGGTTTCCTTCATATTGGACAGGACCTAAGCGATCACTCATCCCATACTCTGTAACCATACTTCTTGCTAGTGCTGTTGCTTGTTCAAAGTCATTTGATGCACCAGTAGATTGAACGTTGAAGATGATTTCTTCTGCGGTACGTCCACCTAGTAATCCAACGATTTGTTCAAACATATCTTCTTTTGTCATTAAGAATTGATCTTCTTTTGGTAAAGCGATCATATATCCACCAGCACGTCCACGCGGGATGATTGTTACTTTATGAACGACACGGGCACGACTCAAGACAAGCCCAACGATCGTATGACCTGCTTCATGGTAAGCGACCATTTCGCGTTCGCGTTTGCTGATGACACGGTCTTTCTTGGCTGGTCCAGCAATCACGCGGTCTTCTGCTTCATCGATATCAGAAGCATCGATTTTTTTCTTGTTTCGACGAGCAGCTACTAATGCTGCTTCGTTTAAGACGTTTTCTAAATCCGCACCAGCAAAACCTGGTGTTTGTTGTGCTACGACTTTCAAATCAACATCGTCAGCAATTGGTTTGTTTCTTGCGTGAACTCGTAAAATCGCTTCACGGCCTTTGACATCTGGACGACCAACTAAAATTTGACGGTCAAAACGTCCTGGACGAAGCAAGGCTGGATCTAATACGTCTGAACGGTTTGTCGCTGCAATCACGATCACGCCTTCATTTCCATCGAATCCATCCATTTCAACAAGCAATTGGTTCAGTGTTTGTTCACGTTCATCGTGTCCGCCACCCATACCAGCGCCACGTTGACGACCGACAGCATCGATTTCATCAATAAAGATGATTGCTGGAGCATTCTTTTTCGCAGTTTCAAATAAGTCACGAACTCGGCTTGCACCGACCCCAACAAACATTTCAACAAAGTCTGAACCCGAAATAGAGTAGAATGGTACGCCAGCTTCACCAGCAACTGCTTTGGCAAGCAACGTTTTACCAGTTCCTGGAGGTCCTTCTAAGAGAACTCCGGCTGGAATACGTGCGCCTAATTCAATGAAGCGTCTTGGATCTTTTAGGAACTCAACGACTTCGACAAGTTCTTGCTTTTCTTCTTCCGCACCCGCTACATCAGAGAAACGAACGCGATTTGCTTTTTTGTCGGCTTCTTTTGCTTTGGATTTCCCAAAGTTCATCACACGGCCTCCGCCGCCTCCGCCGCCACCTTGTTGTCCCATCATCATATAGAAGAAGAAGACGATGATCACGATTGGCAAGAAGCTTAATAGGAGTGATACCCATACGCCGCTACTTGATTCTTCTCTGATCGTAGTTGCTACGTTGTTGTCTTTTGCCAACTCTGTGACTTGGCTCAATGTTGTATCGTTTGGCAAAATAATCGTAGTGAAGTGCGTAGTTGATGTCTCAGTAGTACCTAGAATCGATAGACCACCACTATTTGCAACTGTCTGTTGTTCTTTGTATTCACCTGAGATCTTATACACACCATTAGCAGGTTGCACCTCAAAGTTTTTGATTTTGCCTTCTTGTAATTGTTCAGTGAATTTTGAGTACTCGATATCTGACGACCGTTGGCCATTGTTACCAAAAATAAAGTAGACGACCATTACCATCGCTAAGATTACGAGGACATAATACAAGGCATTTTTCATCATGCCATTGTTTTTTTTGTTCATAGTTGTCCTCCCTATGCGTTATTTTTACTTGATAAATCTTTTATCAATCCTGACCATACTATTGTAACATAATTTATGAGAGATAGATGATTAATTTGATTGATAAACGCTCGGTTTTAGTACACCGATGTATGGAAGATTTCGATAGGCTTCTGCATAATCTAATCCATAACCTACCACAAACTCGTTTGGCACATTGAAACCAATGTAATCCGCTTCGATATCTACGACTCTGCCTTCGGGCTTATCAAGGAGTGTCACGATTTTGACTGAGTTTGCTTTACGGTATTTGAATAGATCGACTAAATAAGCAAGTGTTCTTCCGCTATCAATAATGTCTTCGACAATCAATAAATCACGGCCTTCCACATTCGTATCCAAGTCTTTTACGATTTTTACTTCACCTGATGAAACAGTTGCGTTACCGTAACTTGAAACATCCATAAAATCCAATTCTAGGTAAGCATCGATCGAACGGATAATGTCTGCCATGAATGGGACAGCACCTTTCAATACACCAACAACCAACGGATTTTTATCTTGATAATTTTCAGTTAACTCTTTTCCTAGTTCTTTACAACGAACTTGTATCTCTTCTTGCGTGATCAATACTCTCTCGATATCTTTTTCTAACATCAGGTTCTCCTTCCAATTGCTTCTTTTTGATATTTGTAAAGAAGTATGTAGTGTATTTTATCAGTTTCTACACCAATACTCAAATAAGAATGGACAAAAGGGACTAGACTCCATAGATTTCTCCCTTCATCTATAATAACCCATGAATTTTTTCGTTGTGCAACAGATATTTTTTTATCGATAAAATATCTTGACACTCTTTTGTTCAACGTCTCCGTCAATTGGATACGATCTCCCGGTTTTCGCCGATCGACCCAAAGCGATTGTTCGGCGGATAACCATAGATCATGAGTGAAGATTTCACCTGTTTCATCCAATTTCCAATCTGGAAGTTGGTCGGGTGTGTAGATCCCTAACCATTCCGACTCTCCTAACTGAATGGATTGATTCGGTATGATTTTTAACGGAGTATTTTGGTGGTTGGTTGATCGTTCCTTTTTTCTTTCATAAAGATAAAGTACTTCATAGGAACGTTCGATCACCCAGCGTTTGCCCAGATCAATCTGCCATTGTCCTGCGGCTTGTTCACATTGTTGTAACAACGTGTCAATCTGTTTTTCTTTGATCGTCACTTTCGTAATTGGAAAAACGTAATCAAAGAACGTGTAAAAGAAGAAATAACGTTCAAAAGATTCCAAACTTTCGATCACCTTCCACGGAATAGATAAGCGCTCTTCTCTATACGTAAGATGTTCCGTGATCATCTGATGAGTATTTTTTCGGATAAATTGTTCTGCCCATTGGATTTGTTGCGAGAATTTTTGGAAATGAGCCATCGCTTGGGTATTTTCTTTTTTCAATTGTGGTACGACTAAATGACGCAGTCGATTACGTTGGACAGTTAGTTCCTGATTGGTATGGTCCTCAAAAAAAGGTAAATCTTCTGCTTCCGCATACGCATACAATTGTTCTTTACTAAATGACAACAACGGTCGAATAAGTCGCCCACCAGCAAAAGGTTGCGTTTCCTTGATTCCCGCATACGTACCTAGCTGCCCACCACGAATGATTTTCATCAAAATCGTTTCCATTTGATCATCCCCATGATGCGCTGTCATCAATGTATCATAATGATAATCTCGTACGATCTCATCAAATTTCTCATACCGAAAAGCTCGAGCAGCCGTTTCAATTCCTTGTTCCGCGGGATTCTCCCATACTTTTAAGTGGAAAGTAAGATTGTTTTTATCGCAAAAGTCAGCAAGATAGGCTGCTTCATCCGCAGAAACGCTCCGTAAGCGATGATCGATATGGACAACCCCTAACCGAAAGCCAATTTGTTTTTGGGCGGTCATTAAGCAATCGAGTAAAACCATCGAGTCTACCCCACCGGAAACAGCAACTAGTATTTTCGCATGTTCAGACAGATAGCCACGGCGTAAGCCTCTTTTTATAAATGCTTGTTTAAACTGACTTGCTCTTCTATCCATTGGTGTCACATCCTTTTACAAAATAAAAAGAGCGGACAAAAGTCTGTGACAATTGCCTGCCCTTCAATTTCGCTTAGCTTAGCTACGGCGACCGCCACGGCCTCCGCGTTTTCCTTCTGTGTTGCGTTTTAAGGAAGTCAATCGATCATCGCTATCTTTTAAAAATGAGCTCATCAATGAATCGAAGTCTTCTTTTGTATTGGAAGGTTGGCTGCGAGAAAAAGATTTTTTCTGCGGTGCGCGTCCTCGATTATCTCGAGTTTCTTTTTGTGGATATCTCTTTTGACGATTTTCATCATTAGTTTCTACTGGTTGCTCTTGTGCTTTGCGGATAGATAAACCGATTTTCCCATCATCATTGACTGTAATGACTTTGACTGTTACCTCATCACCAACGCTCAATACATCATGAATATCCTTGATATAACCGTTTGATACTTCACTGATATGAACTAACCCTGTTTTGCCAGCTCCTAAATCAATAAATGCGCCAAAATTTGTGATTCCTGAAACTTTTCCTTGCAGTTTTGCTCCTACCTCGATTGACATAAAAAAAATGTTCCTCCTAATTATTTCCCTTTTTTTATATTACTGCTTATTGGGCAGTTGTTGAACTCGTTGTTTGTTCATCGGTGTCTGCTGAATTATCTGTCGTAGATTCAAGTATCGGGTAGACTTGCTCCCCTTCTTTTGAATAGAAAAATTTGCTTCTAGCAAGTTTTGCTACGTAATCTT
The DNA here is from genome assembly GCF_051714725.1 of Enterococcus sp. AZ095b. Taxonomy (NCBI): domain Bacteria; kingdom Bacillati; phylum Bacillota; class Bacilli; order Lactobacillales; family Enterococcaceae; genus Enterococcus; species Enterococcus sp. AZ095b. Next base: position 2,778,498 of record NZ_JBIOSL010000001.1, read on the forward strand.
CATCTTTAAGCAATTTCACGTCTTCTGTGAGTTGGTCTACATCTTTATTGATTTGTTGTAACTCTGTATCTGCTTCGACTTTTAATTCATTTAAATGATTCATTCGTTGCATATCATTAAAAATTTGGAAACCTATTACAGCGAAAATGACCAAAGCACCTAAAAAGATGGCTGCTAACCTGCGTCTACGAAAAATCAATTGGCGTTGTTGTTGTTGAAATTCGACATATTTTTTCTTTGCATACTCTGTGTCTAGTGCAGCGATTTTATTGCTTTTGTTTGCCACCTGTATTCGCTCCAATCTTTTTTGATTGTCATTCTTTATTATACCAACATCCTGAATGCTTGTCTAATCTATTTCGCTTGTGTTTTGTACTCGTGTTTCTGACAAGACTTCATACATTTTTTGTGCATCTTCTTTTTTTGTTGACTCATGCAACTCTGCTACCTTGATTTCCATCGTCTTGTTGCCAAATTGGATGTCCAATTGGTCTCCAACCTTGACATCACTGGAAGATTTCGCTAGTTTGCCATTGATTTTGATTCGTCCTTTATCCGCCACTTCCTTAGCGACAGATCGGCGCTTGATGATTCGCGAGATTTTTAAAAATTTATCTAGTCGCATCTCATGTCCTCACTTTTCTTTTTTTATTTTTTTCAAACGTAAGATTTTCTTACCAAATGGCAGTAACAGCCATTCACGGATCGTAAATAATTTTGTCCAGATCACTGCATATACAAATGTGACTACGCCTATAATGACACCGCCTAGGCTGGCAAAAAGAGCAGTCGAGCGATGGCTCACTGGACCAAACAATAAGTTTAAGAAGCCATAATACACAAACAACGCTAAGACCATCCAACCTAAACATTGGATCAATTTCTTACCAAATTTTCGTTCGTGCCAAAAACTATTGATTGCTGGAGTTTCAGTACGGACAAAATACCATAAAGTCACTGATAGTCCAAGTAATGTCGATAAACTAGCACCGACTGTTCCTAAATAACTCGTGAGAAGCGGTGTAGCTAAAGCTTTAGCAAGCAAGCCCCAACCAGCACCCTTTAGTGAGGGGCGGAAAGAGTTTTTACTTTGAGCAATGCTTTGGTACGCTTGAATAATTGCAGTTAGTCCAATGGAAAAAACAAATAGAACTAGTGTCATATTCCCAGCATAATCTTTAAACAATGCGTAATTGATATAAGGCAACAATACAGCTAATCCTACTGAAGCTGCCAATGCTAATGCAGTCGTCAGACGCAAGTAAATTTTTGCTGTGGAATAAAATTGTCCTTTGACTGCACTCGTTAGGTAGCGTGTCAATGCGGGTAAGAACGTAGCACTTAAAGCTGTAGCAATAACTAATCCTAATTGAACTAACGGTTGCCCACGATCATATACTCCTTTAGCTATTTTAGATGCTTGCTCAGATAAACCATAGATTTGTAACGCATTCTTAACAAAAAAAGAATCAATCAATTGGAAGAAGATCAATAGACCACTATAAATGGAGACTAATCCCCCTTCAATCAAGAAACGGCGTACGAGTGATTTCGCTGGCCTTCTTAAAATCGGAAAGTGGCGGAAGCTCAATGCACCACCATGGATTTTTTGTTCATAATAGTACAGTACACCATATGCACATACGCCACCAAATACTGCGCCACTCATTGCCGCTGTGCCTGTTTGATAGACTGTCCAGCCTAATCGCTTAAAGGCAATTGCGCTAAAAACAATGATTGCTACACGAACAATTTGTTCCACGACTTGCGAAACCGCTGTGGGCTCCATTAAAAATCGACCTTGAAAATTTCCACGATAATAAGATAGTCCTGGCATCAACAAAAACGTGAAGGAGACGATCCGAATCAACGGCATCAGTTGTTGATCCCCCATCATAAGAGCGATCCAGTGACTAAATGAAAATACGAAGAGCCAGAGTAAAAAGCCTGACCAAAAAACAAGGGGATAAAGATTTTTCAATGCTTGTCTTTGTTCGAAAGGGTCTTTTTTTTCTGCTACATATTTAGAGATAAACTGGGGTAGCCCCGACAAAGCGAGTGTCATCGCAATACCATAAATAGGATAAACTTGTTGATAAACATAAAAACCTTCATCGCCCACTAAGTTTTGCAATGGAATCCGATAGAGTGCGCTGAGGACTTTTGCTATAAAGGAGGCAAGCGTCAACACAAAGGCACCATGCATCACTTGACGCATTTCTTTATGATCCAAAGGTTCAGCCCCTTCCTATGCAGTCGCATATTTCTGTTCGCGCAATGCTTTGACAAATTGTTGGATTTCTTGCAACCAAACAGCAGTCGTTGTTTGAGGTGGCAAGGTCAAACGAATCATCATTTGTTCTTTTTCCACACCAAGTCCTGCTTTTAATTTTGTGGCAGTCAGCGCTTCAAATAATTGTTCAACCGTGTAGCGTTTTGTTCCCACTTTGCTCAACTTGAACACGATGGTTTGTTGTTGCTTACGAATCATCTCTAGCAATGCACGATCGCCATCCATTTTGATTTGTCCAATCGTCAACAAATGCGCGACTTCTTCAGGATATTCACCAAAACGATCCAGTAGATCTGCTTCTAATTCTTCCAACATCTCTTGTGAATCCAATTCGCGAATCCGTTTATAGATTTCGATTTTTTGGCGTTGATCTGACACATAACTTTCTGGTAGATAGGCATCGACGCCTAGATCGATCTCCACAGAAGTTTTTTCTATTTGCTGATTTTTACCTTGTTTACGAGCGACTGCCTCACTCAACATTTGAGAGTACATATCAAAACCAACAGCATCGATAAATCCATGTTGTTGCGCCCCTAGCAAGTTACCAGCACCACGGATCGATAAATCTCGCATCGCGATTTTAAATCCTGAACCCAATTCCGTAAAGTCTTTGATTGCTTGAAGACGCTTTTCGCTGACTTCATTAAGGATTTTTTGCTGTTCGTACATAAAATAAGCATAAGCGACACGATTGCTTCGTCCGACACGTCCTCGTAATTGGTAAAGCGTAGAGAGTCCCATATAATCGGCATTTTCTACGAAGAGTGTGTTTGCATTTGGAATATCCACACCAGTTTCGATGATCGTCGTCGTCACTAAGACATCATACTGTCCCTCGATAAAGTCGAATAATGTGTTTTCTAGTTGGACTTCCGTCATCTGTCCATGCGCATAGGCGATTCTCGCTTCGGGAACTAATGCTTGGATTTCTTCTACTTTACGTTCAATCGTTTCTACACGATTATATAAGTAGAAAACTTGTCCCCCACGTCCCATCTCTCGCTGAATCGCTTCTCGGATCGCACCTGGATTTTTTTCCATCACATATGTTTGGATCGGATACCGATTCGCCGGTGGTGTTTCAATCACCGATAGATCCCGTACGCCTAGCATCGACATATGCAGCGTTCGCGGAATAGGTGTCGCTGTCAAAGTCAGCACATCCACTTGCGCACGCAATTGTTTCAAACGTTCTTTGTGTTTTACACCGAAACGTTGTTCTTCATCAACGATTAATAGTCCTAAATCACTAAATTCAATATCTTTTGACAATACACGATGAGTACCCACAACAATATCTAGTTGTCCTGTTCGTAATTCTTCGATCGTTTCTTTTTGTTGTTTCTTTGTTCGGAAACGACTCAGCAAACCAACATTCACTGGGAATCCCTCAAATCGTTCCAACATCGTTTCGTAATGTTGTTGCGCCAAGATTGTTGTCGGCACAAGAAATGCCACTTGTTTACTTTCTTTGACTGCTTTAAAAGCGGCACGTAGCGCAACTTCTGTTTTCCCATAGCCGACGTCCCCCACAAGTAAACGATCCATCGGTTTTTCTTTTTCCATATCTCGTTTGATTTCCGCCGCACTTCGGAGTTGGTCATCTGTTTCCGAATATGGAAAAGCATTCTCAAATTCTTTTTGATAAGAGTCATCCGGACCAAATGCGTATCCTTTTTCTGCTTCTCTGACCGCATACAATTGGATCAAGTCATCCGCAATATCTTCGATTTTTGAGGAGATCTTACGTTTCGTTTTCGTCCATTCACTACCACCGAGTTTGTTGATTCGTGGTGTTTTCGATTCCGAAGCTACATATTTTTGGATCAAATTCAACTGCGTGACAGGAATAAATAGCTTATCATCATTTTGATAAATGATCGTCATATAATCTTGGTGGACACCGTCGACCTCTAAGGTTTCCATACCGATATATTTCCCGATCCCATGATTCGCATGGACAACGTAATCTCCAGCTTTTAATTCGTTGTAGCTTTTTAGTCGTTCTGCATTCGTTACCGTTTGACGACGTGTCTGTTTTTTTGTTGTCTTTTGAAAAATCTCTTTTTCCGTGATCGTTACGATTTTTTCTTGCGGCAACTCAAAACCTGTCATCAATGCGCCTTCGACTAATTGGACTTGTCCTTTGATCAGTTGGTCTGCTTCTGTTTCTACCACTAATATGTCTTCGTCACGCAACATTTGTTCCGCCTTACGGATACGTTCTTTCGTTGGAATGAAGATGACGACTGTCTGCTCTTGTTTGCGCCAACGATCCATTTCCGTTTTCAGCAATGGCATTTGTCCAAAGAACTGTTGCATCGTGCGATACTGGAACTGGTAAAGTGCTTGGAACCTGAGATTTCCCATTCCTTTTTGGAATAAAGAGAAAAAAGTGGTCGCAAATTTTTCTTTTTGGATGATCCCATGTACGTCTGCCACAAATTGTTGTTCAGAGAATACGCGTAACTCACTGATTTTTTGTGTATGCCATTCCGCTGCTTCTCTCTCCATTTCGCGATTCGTTTCCATGATTCGTTGGTAATCGTCCACAATCAGCAAGCTATCTTGGGGAAAATAATCCAAAATCGATAAATGTTCAGGATACAAAAGATCCGCATAGAACTTCGCTTGGTCTGTCGGGACATTACGTTGCCACTCCGAGATCAACTGACCGAAATAGTCATGCAAAAATTGTCGTTCAGTAGGTTCTGCGGTCGTTGCTAATTTCTTTTCTAAGAGGTTTTCTATTTTGTTGATACCGTCAAGCAGATTCTCTTGAGAATAAATTTGTTCACTTGTTGGTGGCAACCACACTTCTTCGATCTTTTCAATCGATCGTTGCGTATCAGCTTCGAAGTATCTCATGGAATCAATTTCGACATCAAATAATTCCACACGAACAGGGTATTCAAATGTCAAAGGATAGATATCGACAATACTCCCTCGCATACTAAATTCCCCAGGTTTTGCGACCATCTCTGTCCGCTCATACCCCATCAAGACGAGTTGTTGCGGTAATGAGTCCACGGCGATCTCGTCGCCAATCTGCCAATGTAATTGGGCATTGCTCCATGTTTCTTTATCAGGAAGACGTTTGTGCAGTGCTGCCACTGGAAGAAGATAGATTCCTGGCTCATCTTGTTGCAAACGATTCAACGTCGCTACACGTTCAGCCCGAGCTTCAGGAGAAGAAAAAGCCATTTCTGCGGAAAGCACTTCATCTACTGGAAATAAGTGGATACTTTCAGCTGGCAGAACGTGTTGCAGATCCTCTGCCAATTGGTTGACGTAATATAAATTTGGCATCAGGATAATCAGATTTTTATCCAGTTTTTTAAACGCATGTGCAAACAACAACGTCTTAGCAGATCCAGCTAAACCTGTAATCAACTGTCTAGACATCCGTTGTTCAAGATTCATGGACCATTCAGCCACTTGAGCATCTTTGCCAATCAATTGGATCATATCCATCGTTTCATTCTCCTTTCTTAATTAAATTGATTCATTGTATCTATAAAAGAATGGCCATCCAATAGAAATTCAACAGCAGCGACTGATTGATCGATGCTTTGTTCGATCAAGGGTTGCGTCTCTTTACTAAAGGGACTGAGAACATGTTGGACGACTGTTTTTTTACCTTCTGGTCGACCAATACCAACTTTTATTCGATCAAAGATCGTACTATCCAAATGAGAGATAATACTCTTGATCCCATTATGTCCGCCTGCACTTCCTTTTTGTCGTAAACGGATTTTACCGATTGCTAAATCTAGGTCATCATAAACAACCACCAACTCTTCTGGATAAATCCCAAAGTAAGTCATCAATGGACCAACCGCTCGGCCAGATTCATTCATAAATGTTTGGGGTTTGACTAATAAAATTTTCTCACCTTTGTGGAAAAATTCAGCTACTTCTGCTTCAAATGTGTTTTTCTTAAAGGTCGCTTGGTGTTTTTCAGCCAAACGATCCACCACCATAAATCCAACGTTATGCTTTGTATGTTCATATTTCTTTCCTGGGTTTCCAAGCCCTACGATCATTTTCATTTCTGCGCTCATCCAATCTTATAAACAGCACAAAAGGCTGGACTGCTCATAGGCGGTCCAGTCTTTGACTCGATTTTTTTATTATTTTAGCTCCTATTAGTATAACACACAATCCTTTGTTACAGCTAAAAAGAGAAACTTAATAAATGAAAAAATGATTAAAATTATAATTCAAAACTAATGAAATCATTGGTTTTGCTAAATAGTGAAATAACGCACATGTAAGCTTTTACATATGGTACAACCTTGTTATCTGTTATATTTTGTAACCAAATAGCGTGACAGCAGGCTTTTTCCATGTTAGCATAGGCATGGGAAAAACAAATCAATGGAAGGATTGATATAAATGACTGCAAACGCAGAAAAAAAAGATCATCAAAAAGTAATACTTGTTGGAGACGGTGCTGTAGGTTCTAGCTATGCCTTCGCTTTAGTTACACAAAATATCGCTCAAGAAGTTGGTATCATCGATATCAATACAGCAAAAACTGAAGGAGATGCGATCGACTTATCACACGCTCTAGCATTTACTTCACCTAAAAAAATCTACTCAGCATCTTATGCAGATGCACATGATGCAGACTTAGTCGTTATCACAGCTGGTGCACCACAAAAACCAGGTGAAACACGTTTAGATTTAGTAAATAAAAACTTAAAAATCAACCGCGAAGTTGTTACACAAATCGTTGACTCAGGTTTCAATGGTATTTTCTTAGTTGCTGCTAACCCAGTTGATATTTTAACTTACTCTACTTGGAAATTCTCAGGGTTCCCTAAAGAGCGCGTAATCGGTTCAGGAACTTCACTTGACTCTGCTCGTTTCCGTCAAGCACTTGCTGAATTAGTTGACGTTGATGCACGTAACGTCCATGCGTATATTTTAGGTGAACATGGAGATTCTGAGTTCCCAGTTTGGTCACATGCCAATGTTGCTGGTTTACAAATCTATGAATGGGTGAAAAATAATCCAGACGTGGATGAAGAAGCAATGGTCAACTTATTCTTCGGTGTACGTGACGCTGCTTATACGATCATCGAGAAAAAAGGCGCAACATTCTACGGTATCGCTGTAGCTTTAGCACGTATCACTCGCGCGATCTTAGACGATGAAAATGCAGTTCTTCCATTATCTGTTTATATGAATGGTGAATATGGACTAAACGATATCTATATCGGTGCACCTGCTGTCATCAACCGTCAAGGTATCCAAAAAGTCATTGAAATTCCATTAAGCGACAGCGAACAAGATCGTATGGCCGCTTCAGCAAAACAATTAAAAGATATCTTAGATGAAGCTTTTGCTAAATTGGATGCTGAATAATTAATTACTTGAGACGCTATCGTTCTCACTAAAAAAGAATACACGTTGTTCCAGAAGTAATGTCTTCGAAAACAACCTCATCTTCACAGGGAATCCTGAAAATCGACCTTCCATTTTCTAGGATTTCCTGTTTTTTTATACACTTCCGTATATAAAATCCTTGCCTAACTATCGTTATTTTTCTAAGCAGTATGTTAATTTTTATATAAAGAGGGACATCATTTCGTCTTTTACTGTAAATTATGCTATGATAGAGTCGTTACACCCTATAACTATTATTATTAAGGAGTTGCAGATATGACAAGATCTTCTCATCGAAAAAAATCAATGCGTATTGGTTTGCTTTCTGTTCTCGGTGTGATTCTAGTATTAATCGGCTTTTACACCTACCGTAGTACATATTACACGAATCGTTTTCTTCCTAAAACGGAAGTCAATTCGATCAATGTAAGTAACCTGACTATCGACCAAGCAAATGACAAGCTAAAAGAAGCTTATTCCAATAAGATGATTTCAATCAAAGAAAACGGAACGGTTTGGAAAGAGATTGCAAAGTCCGATCTTGGTTATAAAAAGGATTTTTCAACTGATCTAGCTTCCATCTTGAAAAACCAAAATGCTTGGACTTGGGGAATGAACTATGTAGCTGCGGCCGAAAAACAAGAAATCGATCCACTAAGTGCGGAACGGGAACAACTGGATCAAACGATCGAGACATTGTCTACGGAATTGACTGAATTGAATAAAGAACGTACGCCTACTGCCAATGCAACGATTGAAAAGTCTGGTGACTCATTTAAAATCAAGCCTGAAGTGAAAGGGAACACGGTCGATGTCGAAGCCGTTACGAAGGAATTGACAACTGTTGTCAATGATGGAAAAGATACAATTGATCTGACTGAGTTCCAAAAAGAACCAACGGTCACATCTACAGATAAAAAGTTGACTGAGCAGTTAACGACAATGAATAATATCGCTAAAGTAAAAGGAACTTACAGTATCAATGGTGAAACAGTTACGATCCCTTCTTCACTCATCGTTGAATGGCTCACCTATGAAGATGGAAAACCTGCGCTTGATTCAGAAAAAGTTCGTCAATATGTTAGTGAACTTGGCGAAAAATACAATACAAGTACGAATGATACTAAATTCAAAAGTACCAAACGTGGCGAAGTAACTGTTCCTGCTGGCACGTTCAGTTGGACGATCCAAACAGATAGCGAAGTAACAGCATTAACAGAAGCGATTTTAGCAGGACAAGATTTCACACGTTCACCAATTGTTCAAGGTAGTACAACTGCCGACCACCCATTGATTGAGGATACGTATATCGAAGTCGATTTAGAGAATCAACATATGTGGTTCTACAAAGATGGGAAAGTAGCACTTGAAACAGATATCGTTTCAGGAAAACCTTCTACCCCTACTCCTCCTGGTGTCTTTTATGTCTGGAATAAAGAAGAAAATGCAGTATTAAGAGGAACGAACGATGATGGTACACCATATGAAAGTCCAGTGAACTATTGGATGCCAGTCGATTGGACAGGTATCGGTATCCACGATTCGGATTGGCAACCAGAATATGGCGGCGACTTATGGCGAACTCGCGGTTCTCATGGTTGTGTCAATACGCCACCAGGTGTCATGAAAGAATTATTTGGAATGGTTGAAAAAGGTACGCCTGTTTTGATTTTTTAATCGTAACTACTAGAGCACAGTTGCAGACACGCAACTGTGCTCTCTTTTTTACTTTTTCTTCTTTATAAAAGTAAATAAAATACATATAACAACTGCAGTCAATGCCCCCATCGAATCAAGCATGACATCTTGGAACATTGGTGAACGATCGCCTGTCAACATTTGATGGAACTCATCTAGACCGGCGTATCCTGTCGCAGATAACCAAGCAAGAACCCCCGTTAACCACCAGATTTTCATTTTCGGGAATACACCTAGATACAGACTACCTCCTAATAGAAAATAGGTACCAAAATGGGCGCCTTTTCTTAAAAAGAATTCAATGAATTTGCTGTATCCAGAATGGTCGATACTGATAACACTTTCTCCATAAGTAAACTGGATACCTGATAATGCTTCTTTAAAGGGTTGGTTTGGGAACCACGCATCAATTCTTGAAAGTTGCGATTGTTGTCCATAGGTTTGCGAGGAGCTATAAAATAAAATAGCCATGATCATTAATGCAAACACTAAATAAAAATTTCCATTTTTTCTTTGTTTTTTTAAAAACTCCATAAGTCACCTCTTCTTTCTATGATAGCTTTTTTTTCATAAAACAACAATAATTTCTCCAAGACTTATTCCTTCTTTAAATGCTATACTAGAGATAGTACCATAAATATGAGAGGGGTTTTTTGATGACTTATTCGCTTAACTGGGATTTAGATTCTATCTTTCCTGGAGGAAGTGCTTCAACTGAATTAAATGAACGTTTGGCTCAATTAGAACGACAAATAGAAACATATTACGAACAAATCAATCAATGGTCATTTTCATCCGAAGATATCGATTCTCTTGTGACGATTTTGGCACTTCAAGAAAAAGTAACTAATGGCTTCAGCCAATGTAATAGTTATATTACTGCTTTATTATCTGCTAATGTAAAAGATTCCGATGCAAAGATTTTGTCTGGTAAACTCTATGCTTCATTACCACGTTGGCAAGCAGCAGATACGATCTTATCGAAAAAATTTGCAGAAATATCTGACAATGAATGGACACACTTGATTGCTCAAGATCAATTAGCTCCGATTGCTTTTCGCATGAACGAAATTCGTCGCGATGGCGCACGCTTGTTATCTGAAAACGAGGAGCACATTATCAATACATTATCTTTGGATGGTTTGAATGCCTGGAGTAGTCATTATGATACGATTGTCGCTAGCGTGACTGTACCATTTGAACAAGAGGGAGAAATCATTGAATTATCTGCTGGTCAAGCATTCAATAAAATGATGGGTGATCCTGATCCAGAAGTCCGCAAACAATTATTTACAGCTTGGGAAACTGCTTGGCAAGAAAAAGCACCTTTATTTACAGACACTTTGAATCATTTAGATGGGTTCCGTCTATCCACCTATAAACTACACGGTACAACAGATTTCTTACAAAAGCCTTTAGAATATAATCGCTTGAAAAAAGAAACATTAGATGTAATGTGGGAGACGATCCAAAAAAATAAACAACCCCTTGTCGATTACTTAACAAGAAAAGCCAATCTTTTCGGTAAAGAAAAAATGGAATGGCAAGACCAAGATGCACCGATCATTCTAGGTGATATGAAAGAAAAAACCTTTACCTTTGATGAAGCGGCAGCATTTATCATTGAGAATTTCAATAAATTCAGTCCTAAAATGGCTGAATTTGCTCAAGACACTTTTAACAAAAGTTGGATTGAAGCAGAGGATCGTCCTGGCAAACGACCTGGTGGTTACTGCACCGAATTGCCTGAAACACAAGAATCTAGAATCTTCATGACTTATAGTAATTCAGTCAACGAAGTCGCTACTTTAGCCCATGAGTTAGGTCACGCTTTCCATAGTAGTACGATGTGGGATCTTCCAGCGTTGAATCGTGAATACGCGATGAATGTTGCTGAAACAGCAAGTACCTTTGCAGAATTGATCGTAGCTGATGCAACACTTAAAGCGGCATCAACAAAAGAAGAAAAAATCAATTTGTTGGATACGAAACTACAAAATGCTCTGGCTATGTTCATGAATATCCATTCTCGTTTTATCTTTGAAAATCAATTCTATACTGCTCGACAAAAAGGACTAGTCGCAGAACAAGAGATCACTGATATGATGATCGAAGCGCAAAAAGAAGGATATGCAAATGCATTATCTACTTATCATCCTTATTTCTGGGCAGCAAAACTACATTTCTTTATTGATGATGTACCGTTTTATAATTTCCCTTATACCTTTGGTTACCTGTTCAGTTTAGGTATTTACGCCTATGCTAACGAGCAAGGTTCAAGTTTTGAACAAGAGTATATCGACTTACTACGCGATACTGCTTCGATGACAACGGAAGAATTGGCTCAAAAACACTTAGGTGTAGACTTAACGAAACCAGATTTTTGGCAAGCAGGTATCAACATGGTCTTAGAAGATATCCAAAACTTCATGGAATTGACGGAAGAATTTATTTGATCATGCTTTCTAAGCAAGAAAATTTTAAAGGATCGAACAGACAGTTACCAAAAACTGTTTGTTCGATCCTTTTTAGTTTCGTAAAAAAAGAACTAACTCACTTTAGAGTTAGTTCTTCATAAATTACATACTTACAGCAAAGTCAGGTGCATACCATTGAACTGAGCCAATTTTAACACTTTCGCCCGGTTGTGGTGCGTGGATGTATTGTCCGCCACCTAAAGAAATTGCTACGTGGTAAGTGCCACCAGCTGCTCCCCAGAATAATAAGTCTCCAGCTTTTGCTTGAGAAACTGAGATTCTAGCTCCTGCTGATTCTTGAGGTACAGTCCAACCACCGATGTCACGACCAGTTACTTGTAGGTACACATAGCGTGTAAATCCAGAACAATCAAATCCACTTGGATCTTTTCCACCCCATACATAAGGAGTCCCAATGTATTTCATCGCTTCAGCTACAATCGCTGCTCCATTAGTAGATGGAGCCGTTGGCGCTGGAATTGAGGGTGCCGGTGTTGATGGCTCCGGCGTTGATGGAGCTGGCGTTGATGGAGCTGGCGTTGATGGAGCTGGCGTTGATGGAGCTGGCGTTGATGGAGCTGGTGTTGATGGCTCCGGCGTTGATGGTGTTGTTGTTTCTGGAACAGATGGTGTAGTAGTAGATTCTTCTGTTGAAGATTCTGGTACACTGCTTTCAGTTGTTGAATCTTCTGTTGATGTAGATGATTCAGGAACTGAAGATTGTTCTGTTGAAGATTCAGCACTTGATGATGATTCTGAAGTAGCTGATTCAGAAACTTCTGTTGATTCTTGTACTGATGAAGAAGAAGCTTGTTCTTGCTCTTGTGCTGCTGCAGCGGCAACTGCTGCTTGTTCACGTGCTTCTCTTTCAGCTTGTTCTTGTGCTGCTTGTTGACGCGCTTGCTCTGCTAAACGAGCTTGTTCACGAATACGTGCTTGCTCTGCTTCAGCTTCTGCTTTTTGGCGGTTCAAGTCTTCTTTTTTATCTTCTGCTGTTGCTTGTTCAGCCGCTAAAGTAGTTTTTAGGACATTTAAATCAGCTTGTTTTGATAGTAAGTCGCCTTTTTGTGATTCTAAAGCCGCTTGGTTTTCTGCTAACTCTTGTAGCTTCGCTTCATTTTCAGCTTTTTTATCTTCAACTGCCTGTTTGTCTTCTTTTTGTTGTTTCACTAAGTCTTGGTTCGCACGTACAATTGATGACATTGCTTGAACGCGTCCGATAGCATCTGAGAATGACTCAGCATTCAATACTGCATCGATGTAGTTAGAGCTTGTACCTTTAACTTGTGTTTCACGTGCTTGCTCTTGGATCGTTGCTTCACGTTTTTCGATACGTTCTTGTAGATCAGCAATTTCTTGTGTCAATTGAGAAGACTCTTGACGTAATGTTGCTTGATTAGCTAATAAAGTTTCAGCTTTTGTATTGATGTCAGCGACTTGACCTTCTAATGCCTCGATTTGAGATTGGGCACTTGCTTGTTGGTTTTGTAATTCCGCAATTTTTTGATCTTGTTGTTGTATTTGAGAATCAAAATCTTCCGCCGCGGCTGCGATCGGTGATGCTACGGCAGTCAAGGCCATTGAACTTACCATTACTGCTGATATTAAACTCTTTTTCACTCTTCATTCCTCCGACTGGCTTAATTTAATAAATATCTAAAAATATTTAAGTCTTTCTTAACGATAACAAAATTGTACCATAGCTGTATGTCAATGAGATAATAGTTATGTTACAAAAACATTTCAAAACAACTGATTATAATGACAGAAATGTAAGATGACATGGTTATTTTCATAATACATTTTTCAATAATTAAATAATGTCCGTTTTAAATTAAATAAAAAAAGGCTGAGACATTGGGCCTCTCGCACCACCTAAAACAGATTAAATGGCGGGCACAGAAGTAACTTCTTCGGCAATAAGGCGCCATCCACAAAAATTTGAAAAACAATTTCCGTGGATGGCGCCTTATTTCTCGAGACTAAACACCTCTGTCCCGACCTTCTTTGAATAGCTTCTTTAATGGGAATACAAGTAGAGCGAACAATACCATATTCAATAATAATGTTGGGCCTAAATATTTAGTGATAAAGTACGTACTATCTACACTCGCAAGTTTGAATACCATTTGTACGATCAATGTAAACAACTCATAGCCTGTGATGAAAATAATGAGGCTAAAAAACTCAGTAAAAATATTTACATGGATGACCGATTTCATCCCATACATGATAAATACTAATAAAGGTAAAGCAACTGCGTAAATACCAATCACACCAATATAGTAAGAATCAAAGATAATACCTAAAACTAATGTCGTGATCAGTAAGTAGCGTTTGGAAAAACTCAAACTGCAAAATAGTAAAACCAATATCAAAAGATGCGCACTTGCCATGTAGTCACCGCTCGACCACCTGATCATCATTCGGGTAAAGTGCCCATCGATCAACATGAGTAGGAACAGGAGGATCGGCAAATAAATGGTCATTTTCTCTTTTTTCAGCATGGACTATTCCTCCACAAGACGTTTGATGATCGTTACTACTGGGAGATCATACATATCCGCATAAGGTTTGACATAGACTTCGCGATCTAGCCCATAACTATCTGGTTTTGTTTTGATGACTGTACCGATTTGTAGATCTGCTGGCGAGTTGCCTCCAAGACCTGATGTTTGTACTACGTCGCCCTCTTTGATTTCACTGTCACCTGTTAGCTGTGTCACAACTAGCGCTTGTAACTTTTCGTCATAATTCTTGAGTAAACCGAAAGATTCTCCGTTTCCAGAAGATACGCGAACAGGAAAATGGTTGGAACTTACATTTGATGAAGTCAGCAATTCTACTTTAGAAGAAGTGGCATTGACTTCAATGACACGTCCGACTAAACCTTTTTGCGCCATGACTGCCATATTGACTTCGATTCCATCATTTGATCCTTTATCGACGACTAATAGATCTTGCCATGAGTCAGGTGAACGAGTGATCACATTTGCTGTGACTCTTTCATAACTCGTCAACGTTTGGCTTAAATCGAGTTCGCTTTTTAGTGCATCGATTTCTTTTTGCATGTTCTTGTTTTTTTGAGCTATCTCATCATAGCTGTCGATTTTTTCTTTTAACCGTTCATTTTCTGAATAGGTGGTGAAAAGATGATGTACTGAATCCACGCCATTTTGGACCCATTTGACCGGAGCAGAAATCGTCCGATCGACAAAAGAGACACTGTCGTTCACAATAGATTGGAAGAAATTGGGCTTTCCTTCATTCGCTCGCTGGGCAGCTGTCACACTTAGGACCGTTACTACAATAATAACGATGACTAAGGTAATAATGATATTTTTATTAGGATTGAACTTCTTCACAAAGACACCTCGAATTAAATTAGACTCTTACCTGTAATTTTATCATTAAATAAGGGGAAACAAAAGGCTCGACCCTTCTTTTAAGCTTTTTTTAGCAAATAATTTAAACTGTCATTTTTCCGCTTCATTTCTTTTGCTACTTTGTCCTGAACCGATCCATCAATCTTTACTTTGGATGACTGAAATGATTCCTTCAGAGAAGCTGAAGGATGCTTTGTCAGTGACAAATTCATTGCTTGCATAAGAAGTTGGACGAGATACTTCCTCGTTTGATAGTTGATATTTGCTGTCAGATAATGTCAATTGACTAACAGGTGTCAAACAACAGTAAGCCAAATACTTCATTTCAGGAATTTTTTTTATCTCGTAAGCTCCTGGTAGATAGTAAGTGATTACGTTTTGTTTGTCTTGTATTTGGATCTGTCGTATAAAGGGTTGAAACCGTGGTTCTAATGCTAACCATAGATTAGCTAATAAATGATCTAATCTTCCACCAGTTGCACCGATCAGTGTCACGCTTGCTTCTGGAAAGTGTTCGAATGTCTTTGCTAAACCTAGCTGAGTGTCCGTATCGTCTTTCTCTGCTGGCGCTTGGTGTACTTCGACAGCTTTATCGGATACTCGTTGATATTCCGAGGAAGACAATGAATCAAAATCACCGATTGCTAGATCTAATGAATAGCCTTTTTCAAGTAAATAGAGTGCCCCACGGTCAATGCCCACGTATTGATCAAATGATTGCTGTGACAAGTCTGGCCAATTTTCTGGTGATCCGCCTGCAACAAGTAATACTTCCATTAGCCTAATGCCTTTTTCAATTGATCGATTTGAGCTGCTGGATCTTCTGCACTATAGACATAGGAGCCTGCAACAAATACGTCTGCACCTGCTTCACGACAAATTTTTGCAGTTTCTGGAACGATTCCACCATCCACTTCGATTTGATAGGTCCAATCGTTCACCTTGCGTAATTCCGCTAACTCTGCGATTTTATCCACTGTTTCTGTAATAAAGCTTTGTCCGCCAAATCCTGGATTGACTGTCATCACTAACACTTGATCAACTAAAGGCAAAACATGCTTGATCATTTCGATCGGTGTACCAGGATTGATAACGACCCCTGCTTTGACATCTAAATCTTTGATCATCTGGATCGCACGATGGATATGTGGTGTCGATTCCACATGGACCGTAATGATATCTGAACCTGCTTTTGCAAAATCAGCAATATAATTTTCAGGATTGATGATCATCAAATGAACGTCTAAAGGTAGTTTTGTGACCGGACGGATTGCTTGCACTACATTCGATCCGAATGTAATGTTAGGAACGAATTGGCCGTCCATTACGTCCACATGGATATAGTCTGCTCCACCTTTTTCTACTCGTTCAATGTCTGCTTGGAGATTGGCGAAATCTGCGCTTAAAATCGATGGTGCTATTTTCATAAAAATACCCTCCTACTTTCTTCTAGTTTCTTTTTTGTTGTACATCGGTTTACGGTTTTCAACTTCTTGCAAAAATTGCAAGTAATTGTCATAGCGAGTCTGTGCAATTTCTTTTGCCGCTACTCTTCGTTTGACTTCACAATCTGGCTCTTTTACGTGCATACACTCTCTAAAGCGACAGTCTACAGAAGCATCGACAAATTCAGGGAATTGTTTGGATAACTCGACAGGTTCGATGACTAAGAAATCAATAGAACTGAAACCTGGTGTATCGGCAACCAATCCATCATAGAGTGGTAATAACTCGACATGTCTTGTCGTGTGACGTCCACGTCCCAAAGAATCAGATATTTCACCTGTTTCTAACTCAAGCTCTGGTGAGATTTGGTTGAGCAACGTCGATTTACCTGCACCTGACTGTCCCATGAAAACAGTCAGTCTTTCTGGAAAATAGCGAACTAATTCATCCGTGTCACCCTGTGTGCGAGGGACGATCACTGGATAGCCGATTTTTTCGTAAGTCTCTTTAATTTCTTTTATTTGTGTAGAATCGACAGCTAAATCCGTTTTCGTCAAATAGATCACTGGCTCGATCGATTCATATTCCAACATGACTAAAAAACGGTCGAGTAGATTATAAGAGAATGTTGGTTCGATCAAACTCGTCACAACAACTCCTAAATCAACATTTGCTACTGGTGGTCGTACTAATTGATTTTTACGTGGTAAAACTTCTAGTAGATAGCCATCGGTCTTGTTTTCACTTTCAAATATGACTTGATCGCCAACAAGGGGCGTGATCTTTCGATTACGAAAATTCCCTCGACCTCGTGTCTGATAGGTCTCTCCATCTTTATATACGTAATAAAATCCACTTATTGCTTTTCTGATTTGCCCTTTAATGAAACCCACCTCCATTTTTAGTATATTTTACCATAGGACAGCAGAAGTTAGGAGAAATCACCAAAAAATAGACCTAAGAATTTCCTCAAATGCCGCCGACATTTTGAATTCTCAGATCTATTTTTTTCATTATCGTTTTAGTTCTTTTAATTCTGTCTACTAGTCACTATCCGTCGAGGACGGTGTGGTGGTACTACTACTAGTTGTTTCGGAACTTGAACTACTGCTTGAACTGCTAGAAGAACTGCTGGAAGAATCTTTTTCAGAACTTGATGATGCTTTCGCTGGGTCTGGTCCTTTTGAGTAAATCACATTGACGATCGTTCCTGATGTGATTGATGCACCTACTCCTGGATCTGTACGGATCACTTTGTCTTTTTCTACTGTATCTGAAAACTCATACGTTTCATGACCAATGTAGTCGGCACCGATACCAGATAAGTAACTTTGCGCATCACTTTTCGTATAACCAGAAATGTCATTCAGTGTCTTCGCATCTGGTCCTTGACTCACCACGAAACTAATAAATGTCGCATCCGTCAATGGTTCCCCAAAACTTGGTGACTGACTGATGATTGCACCGGCTGGGACCGTATCACTATAATCATTCGTTGCACTGATATTCGTATAGCCATTCGTTCTCAAAATACTAAGAACTGTTTCATAGTTTTGTCCGGTGTAATCGCTCATCGTCGGCTGACTTCCTTTACTAACAGTAAAAGTAATCGTATCTGATGTGGGATCGACTTCTGTTCCTTCATCTTCTGATTGCGAGATGATATTTCCACTAGTGACCTCATCACTAAATTCTTCTTCTTTTTTGATTCTACTTGAAGAGAAACCTAAATCCAGTAGCTGCTTGCGCGCTTCATCGTAAGACATACCCGTAAAATCATCGAGTTGGATTTTCTTCTTACCTGTACTGATATAAAGTGTGACTTCACGATTTTGTTTCACTGTTGTTCCTGAGGCTGGATCTGTTTTGACCACATTTCCTTTCTCAATCGTATCGTCAGCAATTTCTTCAGTGTTCGTTGCTACCTTTAATTTTGCTTGTGTCAAAGCTTCTCTTGCTGAAGCTTCGGATTGACCCGAAACATCGGGAACCGTTACTTCTCCTCGTCCACCTGAAGCAAATAAAATCGCTGTCCCAATTCCTAACAAAGCAAGCAAGACCAGCAAAATGATCCACCATTTTTTTCTTTTTTTAGTCTTTACATCTGGCATTGTTTCTTCGGGATCTGGTAATTCTTCCGCTGGTTTCTCTTCGGGAAGAGGCATTGACTTAAAGGAATCTGGCATCGGTGTTTCTGCCGTCAGTGGTGTCAATACTCTTGTTTCGTTGTCCATCGCCTGGGGTTGCCATTTTTCTTCGTTTGCTCGTTCTAACGACAACACCGTTGCTAGGTCATCTGCCATTTCTTCTGCCGTTTTATACCGGTCGACAGGTTCTTTGGCTGTTGCTTTCAAGACAACATTCTCCAATGACTGAGGTGCCCCTGGATCTAACTCTTTGATTGAAGGCAAATCATCCTGAAAATGTTTCAGTGCAATGGTGACAGCTGATTCCCCATCAAAAGGAACGCTTCCTGTCAGCATTTCATATAAAATGATCCCTAACGCATAGATATCTGATTGTTTTGTCGCCATACTACCTCTTGCTTGTTCTGGTGAAAGGTAGTGAACCGAACCAAGCATCGTATTCGTTTGGGTGATCGATGTTTCCGATAAAGCAATCGCAATACCAAAATCGGTGATTTTCACAACACCTTCATTATCGATCAAGACATTTTGTGGTTTTAGATCTCGGTGGATGATTTGATGGCTATGTGCTAAAGAAATCGCAGACAAGATTTGTTGCATGATGTTTACTGCTGTTTCATAAGGAATCGGATAGTGCGTTTGGATATAACGTTTTAAATCCATTCCCTTTACATATTCCATAACTAAGTACTGCATGTTATCTTCTTCACCGACATCATAAACACTGACGATATTTGGATGAACTAATTCGGTTGCCGCTAATGCTTCTCGTTGAAAACGACGGATCGCCGTTTGGTCATTTTGGAAATCAAAGCGTAGGACTTTGATTGCAACATCTCGATCTAAAATCAAGTCATGGGCTAAAAAGACATTTGCCATACCGCCACTACCGATGTTACCGGTAATTTGGTAACGACCATTTAATTTTCTTCCTGGCTCAATCATGCAACATCCTCCTTGTATTCAATAAGAAGAACGCTGATATTATCTGCTCCGCCAGCTTCATTTGCTTGATCCACTAATTGCGTTACTTTTTCTGATAATGATCCTTCTTGATTGATGATCGTACCGATCGTTTCTTCTGACAGCATATTCGTCAAACCATCCGAACATAGAAGCAAACGATCTTGGAGTTGCCAAAGATACGTTGCAACATCGACTTCTAATGATCCTGGCATGCCGACAGATCGAGTCAAGATATTCTTACGTGGATGATTGACGGCCATTTCTTCGCTGATTTCACCAGATTTGACTAATTCATTTACTAAAGAATGGTCTTCCGTCAAGCGAATGATCCGATTATCGCGAAGCAAATACGCACGACTATCGCCAACATTGGCAATCGTGAAACGTTCCTCTGATAGGGCAGCTGCTACGATCGTTGTTCCCATTCCGTTATATTCAAGCTGTTCTTGTCCTAATTGATGAATCGCGCGGTTTTCTTCTTGGATCGCTTGGATAAACCACTGCGCGATTTTTTCGTCATCAAGTAACGCTTGCTCTTCCCAGGCTTTCCCTAAATTTGTGACGGCCATTTGACTAGCAATATCGCCTGCGCGGTGCCCACCCATGCCATCTGCTAAAACCGCCAGCGTGAGACCGACTTGGTTTTCAAATACACTGACATAATCTTGATTCGTATTACGTCTTCTTCCTACATCTGATTGATATTCAATCTGCATACTTTCACCTCATTACTTTTTGCGCAAACAACAAATGAAAAAGCCATCTGTATAAGATTGATGTGGATACAACGTCAACATCTTATCCTTGATTGATGATTGTAGCACAGGATCAACTAAAACATCAATCTTCTCAAAATCAGGATGTCGTTGTAAAAACGCTGAAACAACTTCTTGATTCTCTTCTTTCAAAATCGTACAAGTACTGTAGGTCAATATTCCTGAAGGTTTAAGAGCCGTAGCCACACTTTCCAAAATAGCTAGTTGGATAGCCGGTAAATTGGCTAATTCTTTTTCATTATTTTTATAACGAATATCTGGTTTTCGGCGTAACAAGCCAAAACCGGAACATGGAGCATCTACTAAAATACGGTCAAATTGTTCTGCTTCAAACTGTTCTTTGACTTCACGAGCATCCATTTTTTGTGCGAACACTGCGTTGGCAACTCCTAAACGGCGAGCGTTCTCTTCCACTAGTTTTACTTTGTGGTCATGGACATCTAGAGCCACGACTTCTCCTCCACAAGTTGGATCAAGGAACGTGGCGATATGGGTCGTTTTGCCACCAGGGGCAGCGCAGGCATCTAGTACATGATGTTCTGGCTCAATCTGCATCGCTGGTGCAACAAGCATCGAGCTTTCATCTTGGATCGTCATCAAGCCATCGTGAAAAAGTGTCGTAGAGGCGAGTCTGCCCTTTTCAGCAATCACACCATATGGGCTTATTGGACTTGCTTTTACATCTAGTCCTTCTTCTTTCAATTGATCCAGTGCTTGTTCACGCGAAAGTTTACGGGTATCAATACGGCCACTCACATGACTTGGTTGATACAATGAAAGACCTAACTTTTCTGTTTCCTCGTAGCCGATTTGGTCAATTAAGCGCTGTGTCAGCCAATTCGGCAGACTTAATTTAACGGCTAAACGTTCGACTTCATCTGTGATAGTTTCCAGATCAGGTTTTCCTTGACGTAAATAATTTCTTAATACACCATTCACAAATTTCCCTGTACCGGGGTTACCTTTGATTTTTGCAATTTCTACTGCTTCATTCAAAATTGCATGATCAGGTACTTTATCTAAAAATTCGAGTTGATAGACAGACAAATACAGCAAAGTTTTGACCCAGTCATCCACTTTTTTTGCATTTGCAATCAATGGCGCAACATAAAATGCAATCAAACGATGGCGACTGATCGTTCCATACACTAGTTCTGTAAACAGACCGATATCTTTTTGGTTAAGGTCGCCTTGGTTGATCATCTCATTCAACAATAGATTGGAGTATGCTCCACCTTTGTTGACACGCTCTAATGTCATCAACGCCATAAAGCGAACCGAACGTTTCATTTTTTTTGGTATTTTCGCCATTATTTCACCTGCTGTCCTACAGCGACTTGTTGTCCACTGCCATTTAGGAATTCTTGTATTAGTTGTTTTGCTTTACCGGCAGGTTGTAGTTCTTTGATCGATAATACCGTCTGTTCCCCACAAGCTACCCATAATTGTTTTTTATCTTTATGGATGATAGTTCCTGGTGTTTCAGATGTCGTTTCATCTGCCAACACATCTACTGCCCAAAGCTTCCAGCGTGTTCCTTCATAGGTTGTAAAAGCAATGGGCCATGGACGCATGCCACGAACTTGGCAGTCGATTTCTTCTGCTGTTTTTTCCCAATTGATTGCTTCTTGTTCACGTGTGATATTCGGTGAAAACGTTGCTTGGTCCTCATTTTGAGGCGTAGGCGTCAATTCGCCAGAAATGATCTTTGGTAGTGTTTCTAGCAATAACTCTTTGCCTAATAGACTAAGTTTTTCAAACATCGTACCGACATCATCTTGTTTAGTGATTGGTAGGCTTGCTTGTGAGAAAATACCGCCCGCATCCATTTTCTTGATCATCTCCATAATCGTTACACCTGTCTCTTTTTCCCCGTTGATAATGGAATAATGGACTGGTGCACCCCCACGATATTTTGGCAACAAAGAGGCATGAACATTGATTGCTCCATGTGTTGGAACTTGCAATAGTTTCTCCGGTAAGAATTGACCAAACGCTGCTGTTACCAGCACATCTGGTTGCAAATCAATGATTGTTTGCATTTCTGGAGAACCCGTGATTTTTTCTGGCTGTAGCACAAGAAGATCGTGCTTCAAAGCCGCCACTTTCACAGGTGTTGGGGTAATGATTTTTTTTCTTCCCACTGGTCGATCAGGTTGTGTCACGACAGCGACGATCTCATACCCTTGGTCGATCAGCCCTTCTAGTACAGGAACTGAAAATGCTGGGGTTCCCATAAATACGATTTTAGTCATCTAAATGTTCCTCCATGTATTCTTCGAGTTTTTCTTCGGGGATTTGTTCGATCATTTTATCGATAAATAAAATCCCATCTAAGTGATCGATCTCATGTTGAAAGGCACGTGCAAGATAGCCAAACGCGGTAACTTCGATTTCCTCTCCGTCACGATCATAATATCGAACTGTTACTTCATCTGCACGTTTGACTGTACCGTAGACATGCGGAATACTTAAGCAACCTTCCACATCGATACTTTCTCCTTTTGCCTCGATGATCTCAGGATTGATGAGTTCAAATTTATCCCCTTCATCGACTTCAACAATAGCGATCCGTTGATTTTTGCCGACTTGCGGCGCGGCGATGCCGACGCCGTCATTTGCCACCATTGTTTCATACAAGTTATCTAACAAGACGATAGTCTCATCAGTGATCATATCGATTGGTTGGGCTTTTCGATTCAATTTTTTATTTGGGTGGATCATTATTGGATAACGCATAGTGTTTCCTTTCTTAAATAAAATGTAGCGGCTCGTTGTCGATCGCAACAAATAGATTTTGTCGCTGTTCTTTTTGACTTTGATCCAAAATTTCTTTCAGGACGTTAGGCAGTTCTGGTTCATGTTTATATTTGATGATCAGCTGATAGTAATAGCGATTTTTCACGCGTAAAACGGTGCTAGGTACCGGACCTAACAGAAGGCTGTTCGTTCCTAATACTTGTTTTAATTGACTGGCGATCTGAAAGATTTTTTTGGCTGCGACTTGTTCTTCTGGATGACTCGTCGTGATTTTCACAGTGAAGTAATAAGGCGGATAGCCTCCACGATGGCGTACATTCATTTCTTGTTGATAAAAGCGTTCATAATTTTGTTCCTTTGCTAAAGTTACCGCATAGTGATTCGGATTAAATGTTTGGATCACGACTTCCCCAGCTTTTTCGGCTCTTCCTGCCCTTCCGGAGACTTGTGTCAATAATTGGAAGGTATGTTCACTAGAACGAAAATCTGGCAGGTTCAACGAAGTGTCTGCATTTAGAACGCCGACTAAGGTCACATCAGGAAAATCTAACCCTTTTGCGATCATCTGCGTTCCTAGTAGAATATCCGCTTGTTTGTCCCCAAATTTTTGTAAGATTCGTTCATGCGCGCCTTTTTTTCTGGTGGTATCCACATCCATCCGCAAGATTCTTGCTTGAGGATACAGTGCTTTTAACTCTTCTTCCACTTTTTGTGTTCCCGTTCCATAATACCGGATCTTGTTTTCCCCACAATTTGGACAACGATGCGGGATCGCTTCTTCATGTCCACAATAATGGCAACGCATCGAGCGAGAATCCATATGGAGAGTCAATGAGATATCGCAATTTGGGCAAGGCAAGACAAAGCCACAATCTCGGCACATCACAAAGGAAGAATACCCTCGTCGATTCAATAGAAGAACTGTCTGTTCTTTTTTCTCTAATCGATCTTGGATTTTTTCTTGTAATAATTGAGAGAACGTCGATGTCTGATTCTTTTCGAATTCTTCACGCATATCAACGACTTCGATCTCAGGTAATTGCGCACTCATTTTCGCACGCTGACTCAAATGCAACATGCGATAGACCCCTTTTTGTGCACGGGCTCTTGATTCGAGGGAAGGTGTCGCGCTCCCCAAAACGATCGGGCAATGATGGTAATTCCCACGCCATATAGCTAAATCTCTGGCATGGTAACGCGGGGTTTCATCTTGTTTATAGCTCGATTCATGCTCTTCATCAATGATGATCAACCCAATGTTCTCTAGTGGGGCAAAGATCGCTGAACGTGCACCGACGACGACCTGCGCTTCATTGCGCTCGATTTTACGCCATTCATCATATTTCTCACCTTGAGATAAGCCACTATGTAAAACTGCGACGGATTCTCCAAAGCGCCCTTTAAAACGTTCGACCATCTGAGGGGTCAATGCGATTTCAGGAACCAACATGATTGCTGTCTTCTTCTCTGCCAAGACATCAGCAATGGCTTGAAGGTAGACTTCCGTTTTCCCACTACCAGTAATTCCTTCAAGTAAAAAGGTTTCATTCTTTTCCTGATGACAGGCTTCAATGATCTGCTGAACCGCCGATTGTTGTTCTTCATTCAATTGTAAGGCAGTCGTTCGTTCAAATACCCGATCTTTATAAGGGTCACGATAACTTTCGACTTCTTCGATACGCAACCAACCTTTATCTCTACCTTGATTCAATACGGCAGAACTGACTCCTTTTTCTTTGAAATAAGCAATAGGCATTGGTTTTTCCATTTCTGACAAATAAAGAAGTAATTCTTTTTGTTTTTTCGCATTTTGCCTCAAGGTGCCCCAAGCTTCATCGAGTTGTCCTTTTGACAAAAGAGAGTGAACGACACGGATCGTTTTCACTTTGTTTTTTGTATGGACTTCGTAACGGATATCAACTAGCTTGTTTTTACGCCAACGGATCAATTGCGGTAAGATCCCAGTTTCTTCCGCTTCCTTCCAAGAAATCTCTTGTCTACCTGCGAAAAATGCAACGACTTCTGGTTCATCGGTCACTGGGTAAATGAGCTTATCGTATTCTGCTTTCATGACACTTGGTAGCATCGTTTGTAAACAGGTGATTTTAAAAGCATACGTAATGGTTTTCATATAGTCTGCTAACCTCATCAACTCTTGATTGACAACAGGTGCCAGGTCAAGTAATTGAAGGATTGGCTTTAATTCTTTTTTTATAGGTTGTTCGTTGGCTGTCAACGCCATCACAAAGCCTTGGACTTGGCGATTGCCGTTTCCAAATGGTATCGCTACACGCATACCGACTTGGATAGCCGCTTCCATTTCAGAAGGAACCAAGTAGGTGAATGCTTGGTCGGTTTGCATCGTTGGTACATCGACAATCACATCCGCAATAACAGTCATGGACTCCTTCTCCTTTCTTCATCTTGGTTTTAAACACAAAATGGCTCTTGCCTATTTTACTAGAGATTCCTTGTTTTGTCTTACTTTCTGCCAAATCCTAACAAAAAATTAACGCAGGAAAAAAAAGAGCCTAGGAACATTTCCCAAGCTCAAATCTTTTGCTATCCATAAGCTGAATAGTGAATTGATTTTATAGTTTTTGCTCGTCACGGATACGAGACTCTAATTCTTGTTGTGCACGGTCTTTTTGCGCACGACGTTCTTCGTCTTCCATACGTAGACGTTCACGTTTTAATTCAGGATGTGGATCACTGATCACATTTCCTGCTTCGATTTCTTCTAAAGCTTGTCCAACGCTTTTGACAGAATCAAATGAATCCATTGTTGGTTGTGCTTTTGCGTCTAATTCATGTGCACGTTTACTTGCTAAGATCACTAGAGAATATTTTGAGTTCACGCGATCTAATAATGAGTCGATTGAAGGTTTTAACATCATAAGACTACATCTCCTTTAACATTTTGATATATTTTCCGATGACACGATCGACACGGAAATGTTCACTTGCAATAATATCTTTGATTCGGTTGACCGCTAATGGAACTTCATCATTGACAACAGCATAGTCATACAGTGCCATCATCTCGATTTCTTCCTTAGCGACTTTCATTCGTTCTTCGATTACTTCATCTGCATCTGTCCCACGCCCAACGATTCGTGATTTCAATTCTGCTAAATCTGGGGGCGTCAGGAAAATAAATACGCCGTCAGGTACTTTTTCTTTTACTTGTTGTGCACCTTGGACTTCAATTTCAAGAAAAACGTCTTTTCCTTCGTCTAAGGTTTTGTTGACATACGATAGTGGTGTACCATAATAATTCCCGACATATTCTGCATATTCCAACATTTCGCCTTTAGCGATCATTTGTTCAAATTCTTCGTGGCTTCGGAAATAGTAGTCGACTCCTTCAACTTCTCCTTCACGCATCTTGCGTGTCGTCATCGAAATCGAATATTGGAAATCATTATCCTCACTCTCAAAAATTGCTTTTCGCACTGTGCCTTTTCCCACACCGGATGGACCAGACAACACGATTAATAATCCACGCTCTGACATGACGACGTCCTTTCAACTAGTCTTTTTTATACTATTGCTTATTTTGCACTTTTTTCTTGCAACTTTCAAGGCTATTTTTTTATTATAGCTAGAAAACCTAGAAAAAGCTAGTCTACTTCCCACTAAAGAGTCCGAGACAAAAGTAAAAATTACTTTTGTTGGATACCTAAAAAATGAATAAACGGCGGGAACAGGAGTAACCTCTTCGGAAATAAGCCTGCCTAACGGATAGGTCATCAATTAGACAGGCTGGACACTTATTCAATATTTTGGATTTGCTCACGTATTTTTTCTAAAATCGTTTTAGACTGAACGACATGGTTTTTGATTTCGATCGCGCTTGATTTTGAGCCGATCGTATTGATTTCGCGATTCATCTCTTGTAAAAGGAAATCTAGTTCTCTACCGATGGGGTAATCTGCTTCAAGTAACTCTTCCAATTTCTGCGTATGGATGATTAAACGGTCGATTTCTTCATGGATATCGCCACGCTCTAAAAGAATCGCTATTTCGGTCAATAAACGATCTCGCTCAACTTCTGCACCAAGAAAAGCTTCTAATTTTTCTTGGTATCTCGTCTGAAATTCTTGCTCATAAATCTCGACAAAGTTAGCTAATCCAGCAATATTTTGTTTTAATTCTGCGGTTTGTTGAAGTAACACGTTCGCCATGGCTTGGCCTTCTATACTCCGACTTTCTTCGATTGAACGAAGTGCTGTTTGCATCGTTTCTTTCGCTAATTGTGCAAGTAATTCTTGATCCTCTTCCGTTGCTTCAGCAATTGTCACAAACTCTTCGTTTAGTGCAAAACGTTCGATCAGTTTACCGATCGACAATGCGTTCGCTTCGCCATACCTTTCTTTAATACCGGTAGTCATCTGTGTATAGAGCGTATCGATCAGTTGCCAATTGATCGTCACTTTTTTATCTTGTTCACCTAAGTATGTTAAATTAATAAAGACATCGACACGTCCTCGACTTAACTTCGTTTTGATCAATTGTCTCAATTCATTCTCAACAAAGCCTAATACTTTAGGGCTACGTATCTGGATATCTAAAAACCGTTGATTGACGCTTTTGATCTCGATTTCAAGTTGATAGTTCTTTTTTTCGCGGATGGCATTGCCAAAGCCAGTCATGCTCTTCATGCGACAGAGTCCTTTCTTTTACATATTTTTAATTGCTTTTTGTAACTCTTCAAACTCTTCGTTCGTTAATGTTAGTCCCTTACCCATTTTTTCATGGTCCGGTGCCCAATCCCGCAAGTCAAATTTTGGTGGTCTGCCATTCCAACTCACTAAGTTCAATTCTTTGCGCCATCCCTTATTGTTTTCAGATAAAACTGCAATTTCTTCTACGATCTCATATGAGAATTCTTGTGCCATTTTTATTCCTCCTTTAGATGATAAAGATAGAGATACATCAAAGTTTCTACTGTATCTGCATTGAGTTGTCGTTGTAAGCGATCACTCTTTTTTTCTTTCACGTATTGATAGATCGCGTGTTCCTTCATTACGTGTATTTTAGCATTTCGTTCCAGTTTTCGAAACTTCAACCATTCGCTGGCATTTAATTGTCCAACCTTTTTTAAAAATGCTTCATCAATTTTACTTTCTTGGCAAATGAGCGGTAATATTTCTTCGACGGTATACACTTTATTCGGTAAGATCAATTTTTGTTTCGCTAGTAGCTCAAGCATCGCCAATCCGCATGTTTCACTTGTGACCCTGTCTTTATATACATTACGCAAGTCCCGCCAGAATTTTTCTTTGTAAAAAAAGGATACGTCTAAATCAAGTGTTTCGACTAAGAAACGTAAGAAACGTCGCCAATAACGTTCAGCTGGCTTTGCTGTTTCAAACGTATACCAGTTTCCTTGATAGATCCCTAAACATTTTTTAGCCTCTAAATAACCTAATTGGATATTCAATTGGTTTCTTTGTCGCTCAAAAACTAAGAAACCACCTAAAGACCAGTTTGAACAACATTTCCAGGTCACCAAAGCATCAGGTTCCTTGTATTTTTTTGTCACCCCAGGTCCTTGGACATCGACAATCAAGACTTCGGTTGCACCTTGTTGGATAGCAACATCTACTGGCACGTTATTTCGATAGCCCCCATCAACATATTTTGATCCGTCAATCTGACGATAAGCCATGGCAGGATAAAAAGAAGCAGAGGCGAGGACCCAATCGGCGATTTCTGTTGGTGCTAATGCTTGGATCCTTGTAACTGTTTCTTGAAATTCTGGGATTTTAGTTGCGATTGTATAGAGTTGCGGTTTTTCTGTACATTGGATTTTTTCCGCATCTAGGTACTGCTCTAGTAATGCTTCCAACGGTGCAATCGAGGTTCCTCCTTCGACTACTGCACGACGTGTCATCAAGCTGGCTTCTTGGATATAACGTTGCCTCAAATCTTCTGATAAGGCAACCTCTGGTAAAGCCAATACTTGATTGGTTGACAGTTCCTGCCACAAGTCAATGGCTTGTGGCAGTTGATCCTGAACGACCAAAGCCCCATTTAGCGCACCTACAGAAGTACCAGTAACGAGTGAAATCTCTAGATTTTCTTCTTTCAATGCTTTCCAAACACCTATTTGATAAGCACCATGAGCCCCTCCTCCGCCTAAGACAAGACCGGTATGATAGGATATTTCCTTCTCAAACGATTGCGTTCCCAAATAACCACTTTGGTGGAAAAGGTCGATCATGTTCGGTGAGATTGAATGATCAAAGCGGACGAGTCCGTATTTTTTGAAAAAATAACGAACCGTACTTTCTAGCAATAGGAAAATATCGGACCACTGCCAATATTCTTCTTCAATCAACACGTTGGTATAGATCAATTTTTCATTCGTTATTTCTGCAGTAAAGTAAATGTTCAGCCTTTTCGATACGATCTTCCATGCCTGTTGTTTTTTTGCCTGTTGCCAAAAATGTTGCCGGCTTTCTTGATGTGTAGTAAAAAAACTAAAAAGTTGTTTTGCTTGCTGCACTCGATTCTGCTGATAACGTTCCGACCAATAGACTTTTTGAACTTTCATAGACACCTCGGATTCTCTTTTTCTTTTATTATATCAGTAATCAGAAAAAAAGGGTGGGGGTGAATAGTCATCTGATAACAGTGTTATATATATATAAATTTTTACTCTATGTTCATCGTTTATTCATAAAAAAAAGTTGCTTTGTAATCGAATTTTAAAATAAAAGAAACAAGCTTTTTTTCAGTAAATGTTGTAAAATGAAAGGGATGAGATACAGGGGAGGAGGAGCATGATGAGTGATTCAGTATATGTACATATCGATACAACTAGTAACGCCGTTTTGACCAAAGGGCTGACTATCAATGATTTTTCAAATAGCATCGTGCATTTTCCTCAAAATCTACTTTTGTTGGACCCTTCCGCATCTGCTGGAGAATATGAATCACACACAGGCTTGAAGGTCATTCGTGGAACTGAGAATATCCAAAGATTTTTCCAAACCGTTCGCAGCCGTAACAACAGTACGGATCTTAAATGGATCGATTTTACGGATTTGACGATGTTAAAAGAATTAAGCCCTTTAGAAATCTCAGAGTTGCTTTATTTTGGTCATATGAAAACACATCTCCATTCACCTTTTTTCTATAAATTACAAAATAACTTTGTTTATTTTGATTTGAGCGATCATCTAGGTAGAACCTATTATCGTTATTTAGATGAATTTTATCGGATTTTTGCCAACAAGTTAAGCACGATCTTGGCGGGAAAAATCAACGAAAAAAAATCATTCTTTCGAAAAGAGATCCCTGTTGAAAAAATCAGTGTGGAGATACTGAAAAAGATGCGTAATTTGATGCAAGAAGGAATCATTTTTTCGTTTGATCAAGCAGGTTTGGTCGATGACAAGTATGAGATCCCGATTTATGTCATTGAAGATTACGTTTGGAAATTAAAAGGAACACGTTACTTGGAAGAAAAACCGGTAGCTGTTCTCGTCTATCATGCCACTCAACAACGTTGGCAACTAGACGGCAACGTTTCTGATTTTGTCTATAACACATTTGTATAATGACAGTCAACTCCACTAAAAAAGCGTAAAGGTCAGCTGCCTTTACGCTTTTTTTTAATTTTTACTTTTACGTACCTGCAACCCTTCGGCTACAAATAAAGAAGGAACGGTCTGTTCAATACCTAATAGGACAATAGTTGTTACAATCCCCGTAGCTAACCCACTAGCGCCATTCATGACTAAAGAGAACAACCATGGATTCATTCCCCATAGTGCGAAACTCCCCCAAAAAGCAACCCCAGCGACAAAATGCCAGAAATATCTGGCAGTCACACCAACGAATGTCGCTAAAATAATCGTTGAGGCCATTTTCTTACGATTGCCTTGCAGATAACTCTGTTGCATTCTTTGCGAAAAAATTCCTGCAACGCCAGCAAACGTAAACGCGATCGGATACTCGATCAACACTTGGATGACACTCAAGTAATAGACAGTCCCCATGGGAAAATGAAGGATTCCCCATAGAAAAGCCGATCCCATACCAGCTTTCCAACCCCTTCTCAAGGCAAATAAAGTTAAAGGGATTTGCCCGAGTGAGATTTCAAAACTACTACCTATTTGTAGAGGAATCATCGACAACACTAAAGATAATGCTGCGACGATCGTTCCCTCGATCCAGACACGATGATTCTTATTCATAAAAAAGCTTCCTCCTTTATAATTGGACATCACAAAGGAGGAAGCAAGTTTGTTTTTTTACAAACAGCTTCGTGCTTTCACACTAGCTATTCATTCACAATTCCTACGCTCGCATAACCGAAACAGGTACGAAGGGTTTAGAATATATTCAGTCTCAGCCCAAAATGGACTCCCCTTTGTGATTGTAATTATTTAGTTTTTATTTTCCTTTATCTTTTTGTTTCAAATAAAGGACTAACTGGTTTGTTTTCATGGATACGTTTGATTGCGTCACCCATCAAGCCACCAACGCTTACTTCGTCAATCTTATCAATTTTGCGATCTTCTGGCAAATAGATTGAATCCGTTACAACTAAGCGCTCGATTGCAGAGTCTTCGATTCTTTGTAAAGCAGGTCCTGACAACACAGGATGTGTACATGAAGCATAAACGCTCACTGCTCCAGCTTCTTTCAAGGCATTAGCAGCCAATGTGATCGTTCCAGCTGTATCGATCATGTCATCGATCAAGACACACGTTTTGCCTTCTACTTGACCAATGATATTCATCACTTCTGCCACGTTTGCTTTTGGACGGCGTTTATCGATGATTGCAATTGGTGCTTTTAAAAATTCAGCCAATTTACGTGCACGAGTAACACCACCATGGTCAGGTGAAACAACGACAACATCATCGCCTTGAATCCCTTTTTCTAAGAAGTAATTCGCAATCAGTGGTGCGCCCATCAAATGGTCGACCGGAATATCAAAGAAACCTTGGATTTGGACTGCGTGCAAGTCAAGTGTCAACATTCTTGTTGCTCCAGCTTTTTGGATCATATTTGCCACTAATTTTGCAGTGATTGGTTCACGCGCGCGCGCTTTACGGTCTTGACGTGCGTAGCCGTAATACGGCATTACAACGTTGATCGTTTTGGCACTTGCACGCTTCAATGCATCGATCATGATCAACAGTTCCATCAGGTTATCATTTACCGGACTACTTGTTGATTGAATAACGTATACGTGTGAACCACGGATACTTTCTTCGATATTGACTTGGATCTCACCATCACTAAATTGAGTGACCGATGATTTTCCTAATTCAACCCCAACAGCTGCAGCAATTTTTTCTGCCAATGGACGATTTGAGTTTAATGCAAATATTTTTAATCTTGGATCAAAGTAATGTTTGGACATGAGGACCTCCGCTTTCTTTTTCACAACTCTACTACCTAATAAATACTAGTCATATTTGCCGAATAAATCAAGTGATTTTGCAAAAAGTATCAATTTGAATATGGGAGTTTCTTCGCGTATCCTTCTTTATTGACTTGTCTAGCGCGTGCGATTGCCATCGCATGTTCAGGAACATCGTTAGTGATCGTCGAACCAGCAGCGATACATGTATTCTCTGCCACGTCTACTGGCGCCACAAGATTCGCATTTGACCCAATGAAACTATGGTCACCGACTGTTGTATGATGTTTTGCTTTTCCGTCATAATTGACAAAGACGACACCACACCCCACATTGATTTCTTCACCTAGTGTTGCATCCCCGACATACGTCAAGTGACCAACTTTTGTGTTTTTGCCTATTTTTGCATTTTTCACTTCTACAAAGTTGCCGATATGGACGCCTTCTGCAATTTCTGCTTTTGGACGTAAATGGGCATACGGTCCTACATCTGCTTTACTTTTGACCACACTGTGTTCGATCACTGAGTTTTCGATGACTACTTGGTCACCGATCTTGCTATCAACAATACGTGAATGTGCACCAATAAAACAATCTTCACCAATTTCTGTTTCTCCTTGGATCTGAACGCCCGCTTCGATCACTGTATCTGAACCAATCACAACATCTGCATCAATATACGTAGTTGCAGGATCAACCAAGCTAACGCCATTGACCATATGTTTTTTGTTGATTCTTTGGCGCATCAACTCGTTTGCTTTTGCTAGTGCCATACGATCATTGACACCCATACACTCATCGAAATCTTCCGTCTGATACGCAGCAACTGGATTTCCAGCATCTTTTAGGATCTCAACGATGTCTGTTAAATAATACTCGCCTTGTGCATTGTCTGTTCCTACTTTATTCAACGCTTCAAATAACGCTTTGTTATCGAAACAGTAAGTTCCTGTATTGATTTCTTGAACTAACGCTTCTTCTGGCGAAGCGTCTTTTTGCTCAACGATTTTTTCAACGATTCCTACATGGTCACGAATGATTCTGCCATAACCTGTCGGATCTTCTGCTTGTGCAGTCAAAATCGTAGCACTTGCATTTTTCCCTTGATGGTATTCAAACAAGTTGTTCAACGTCTCAGTTGTCAATAAAGGGGTGTCACCACTGATGACTAACGTCGTGCCTTCCTTACCTGCTAAAAATGAGGCTGCTTGTAGTACCGCATGACCCGTCCCAAGTTGTTCCGCTTGTAACGCATACTCGCTACGTTCGCCTAGCTGAGCTTTGACTTTCTCTGCACCGTGACCAACGATCGTCACGATTTGATCAGGGTTTGTCTCACTTACACGGTTGATGATGTGTTCGACCATCGGTTTCCCAGAAACAGGGTGTAGGACCTTGTATAGTTTTGATTTCATGCGAGTACCTTTACCCGCGGCTAATATGATTGCATAACGTGCATCCAAATGTGTCACTCCTAAATTACGATTTATTATTTTTAGTTTAGCCCAGTCGCTCTTTTTTTTCAACTAAACGTTCATTTTAGCAACCAGGACGCAAAAAAAGAAGAGACATCATCCATCGCCTCTTCTTTTTCCATAGCACCGCTATGTTCGTTGTTTTATTCTTCGAAATAGTTGCCTGGTACTACAGTGATATTTTTCGTTTTTGTATCCACATCTTTGACGTAAAGTAGCGACGTGTAGTCATTGATTGCGCGATGTCCGTTGAATTTTGACTCCGCAAACACAGTGATACCGACAAGCTCAGATTCAAATTCTTCAATCAAGCTCTTCATTCCGTTCACTGTTCCGCCGCCTTTCATAAAGTCATCGACGACAAGCACGCGAGAACCACGTTTCAAACTTCTTTTTGATAGTTCCATTTTTTCGATCCGTTCAGATGAACCTGAAACATAGTTCACACTCACTGTAGAACCTTCTGTAATCTTAGAGTCACGACGAACGATGACAAACGGTGCGTTCAAGTAATAGGAAACGGCTTGAGCGATTGGCACCCCTTTTGTGGCTACAGTCATTACAGCATCGATTTTTTCTCCTAAATATTTTGAGGCAATGATTTTCCCTACTTGACGTAATAGCTCAGGTTCTCCTAATAGATCAGATAAGTAAACATAGCCTCCAGGGAGTAAACGGTCTTGTTCAGACAAGCGCTCAGCTAGCGATTCAACATATTTCTTTGCTTCTTCGTAGGAAATCTCCGGAATGAATAGAACACCTCCGGCTGCACCAGGGATTGTTTCAAGCGTTCCGTAACCTCTTTCTTTAAATGTTTTTTTGATGATTCCCAAATCTTCACTGATCGAAGATTTAGCAGATTCATAACGTTCGGCAAAGCTTGTTAATGAAATCAATTCATGCGGATGATCTAATAAATACTGTGTCATATCGACAAGACGCTCACTGCGACGTACTTTCAAAAATTCCAACTCCTTTTTCCAACAAATTTTATCGTGTTTCATTATATAAGTTTTTTCGGGAAAATTCGAGCATTTTATCCAAAATTAAGAAAATAGTTCGGTATTTATAAAAAAACAGGTAACTATTTAAGACATTTGTTTGTCTAAAATAACTACCTGTTTTAAAAATAGTGGTCTATTTTTTCCTTCTAATTCCTAATAAAATACGTTTACTCAAGTTGACTAATAAGAATAAAAAGATAAATACTAATGTGATAGTTGCCCCTGGCGGTGTATCCAAGTAGAACGAACTAGTTAACCCAGAAAGCATACCAATAAAACCAACGATGATACTGATCAATATAACAATATTGAAGCTTTTCCCTAAACGCATCCCGATTGCTGCTGGTAAAACCATAATAGCAGAAATCAGCAACGCGCCTGCTATCGGGATCATGACAGCGATTGCTACCCCAGTAATGATATTGAACATCATTGACATCCAACGAACTGGCAGCCCATCGACATGAGCGGTGTCTTCATCAAAGGTTAACACGTACATCGGACGTTTGAATAAGAAAAACAAAAGACCGATTACTGCAAACAAAATACCTAGGAATAGAACTTGTGGCCAAGTGATCGTCACAATCGATCCAAATAAATAAGATTGGATGCTCGTGGCAGAATTACCCCCACTCAAATTCATCAAAACTAATGCAAGCGCAAGTCCTCCTGCCATTAAGATCGCAATGGAAATCTCTGAATACGTACGATACATCGAACGTAGGTATTCTAAAATGATTGCAGCGATAACGACTACCACCATTGTGGTCATCGTTGGATTGAGATTGAGGAAAAATCCTAAGGCTACCCCTGCTAAAGAAACATGAGACAGTGTATCTGCCATCAACGATTGCCGACGTATCACTAAGAATACTCCTAACATTGGTGCGATTCCTGCAATAAAGATCGCAGCAAGAAATGCCCGCCTCATGAATTCATATGAAAGCAACGCCATTGAGAATCCTCCTTTCTCACTAAACGGATTTGTCGATCCGCATATTGTTTGATGTCTTCGTGATCATGAGTGATCATCAATACAGCTTTCCCATGGTCGTGTGCGCTATGGCGCAACAAACGATAAAATTCATTTCGTGATTCTTCATCCATTCCAGTAGTTGGTTCATCAAGTACAAATAAATCTGGATCAGTCGCAAAAATACGTGCTAAACTGATTCGTTGCTTTTGACCACCAGACAGCTCACCGATCCGACGATGACGCATATCCCACATACCAACAGATTCTAAGGCACGCTTGACATGCTCATGGTCTTTTTCGCTTAACCGTTTGAACCAACGACCTCTCGGATATCTGCCAGAACGTACTAATTCTAAGACTGTACTAGGAAAACCCGCATTAAAGGAAGAAACTTGTTGGGGAATGTACCCGATACTTAATTTGTCTCCGTCCTGATTTTTTCCTGCAATTTTGATGGTCCCTTTAGAGGGTTTCAATAACCCCAAAGAAGCTTTGATCAATGTAGATTTTGCCGCCCCGTTTTCACCAGTCAAAATCACAAATTCACCGGCATCTACATGATAAGAAACACCTTCTAACACAGGTTCTTCATCATAATAGAAAGTAAGATCAGCTATTTCGATATAACGCACATAGAGGACTCCCTTCCTTTACTTTATGCTTTCTTTTAATGCCTCTAGGTTTTTCTCCATGGTAGAAATGTAGGTTTCACCCGCTTTGATTTGTTCATTCGTCAAACTCTCAAGAGGATTAAGTACTTCAAGTTTTACACCTGTTTCCTTTGATAATGTCTCTGCTACTTTAGATGACGCATTTTCTTCAAAATAGATAACTTCGATTTTATTTTGATCGACAAAATCTTTCAATTCAGCCAATCGACTAGGCGTCGGCTCTTGATCCGGTGAAACTCCTGAGATGGCTACTTGTTTTAGGTCGTAGCGATTTGCTAAATAAGCAAAGGCAGCATGTTGCGTCACAAATGTTCGATTGGTTGCACCTTTTAATGCTTCTGTATAGTTCTGATCCAATGCTTCTAATTTTTTGATATAAGCTGCGGCATTTTGGTCAAATGTATCTTTCTTATCTGGATATTTCTTGCCGAGCTCTGTAGCAATCGTCTGTACTTCTTGGATCGCTAATGTTGGATCTAACCAAACATGAGGGTCATAGGCATGATCATGCTGATGTCCTTCTGATTCTTCGTGCTCTTCTTCATGCTCTTCTTGTGACTCTAGACGTTCAATTCCCTTAGCGGCTTCGATCATCAACGTTCGATCGGTATCGACCGTATCTTTCAATGAGTCAACAAAAAATTCCATATCTGAGCTGTTATAAACAAAAACATCTGCATCCGCAATGGTTGCACTTTGTTTGGCACTTGGCTCAAAATCATGGGGTTCCGTTCCTGCGGGGATCAATAATTCGACCTTCCCAGTATCACCAACGACTTCTTTCGTAAATTCATACATCGGGTAAAACGTTGCGACAACGTTCAACTCATCTTGTGCCGATTCTTGGGTTGTCTGTCCACACGCTGTAAATAGGAAAGCTCCTATTGCTAAAGATGCGGCTAATAAATATTTCTTCATATATGCTCCTTTCAAAACAAATCGTAATATTACGATTTATCAACGAGGATTAATGTACCAAATTAAAAAAAAACAGTCAATAGTTTAACCTGATTTTCTGATTTAAATGCAAACTTACCATGTAAATCGGAAAACAAATGAATTGCCCGTCATATCAACAACGAACGTAATTGTTTTCTTTCAACTTTGGTCAAAAAGTGGCTGTTCCACACTATTATTTTATGTCCCGAGAACAATGAACGATTGGTTGAGATTGATAACAAAAAAGAAGGTAACGATCCTTCATCTTCTAAAACGAAATCAGCGGGAAAGATGTCTGGAATATTAGTCCTCTCACATCTCCTAAAACTGAATAAACGGCAGAAACAGAAGTAACCTCTTCGAAAATAAGGCGCCATCCACAAAAATTTAAAAAACAATTTTCGTGGATGGCGCCTTATTTTTCGAGGCTAAACACTTCTATTCCGACCTCTTTTACCACTTATTTTTCGAATCTGACTGCTTCCGTCATGACATCGTGTCTCTTTCATGCGTTTATAGCGTTCTGACAAGATAAACTTCCTCACAAAAACCTTTTAATCCGTTGTAGACGCGTTGTGCTCTGGAATAGTGTTGACAAAGGGCAAAAACAGTTGGTCCACTACCGCTCATCAGGGCCGCGTCTGCACCATATTTGATCATTCGCTCTTTGATTTGATAAATGACCGGATGGCGTTTTCCTGTCACATCTTCAAGACTATTCCCCATTTTCGTCAACATTTTTTGATAATCTTGTTGTCGAAGCGCATCAGCCAACCCAGGAATATCTTGATGTTGGATTTTTTGCGTATCGATTTCTCGAAAAACAGTTCGTGTCGAAACACTCATTTTAGGTTTTACCAAGATAATCCAGCAAGAGGGCATCGCTGGCAACAATTGGACGATTTCTCCCTTTCCGCCTACGTAAGCTGTTTGGCCATAAACACAGTAAGGAACATCTGTCCCCACTTCCAAGCCGATCTCTGCTAGTTCTTCTAAGCTACAGCCTAACTCCCATAACCGATTGATCCCTCGCAACGCGGCAGCACAATCTGTACTTCCACCACCTAGGCCAGCAGCGACAGGAATATTTTTTTTCACAACGATTTTTACGCCTTTTTTGATTTGATATTTCTTTTTCAACAACAAAGCTGCTTGATACACATTGTTACGCTGATCTACCGGTAAAAATGCTTTATTCGTTTCAACAATGATCCGAT
The DNA here is from genome assembly GCF_051714725.1 of Enterococcus sp. AZ095b. Taxonomy (NCBI): domain Bacteria; kingdom Bacillati; phylum Bacillota; class Bacilli; order Lactobacillales; family Enterococcaceae; genus Enterococcus; species Enterococcus sp. AZ095b. Next base: position 2,817,514 of record NZ_JBIOSL010000001.1, read on the forward strand.
CTTCCGATAGCTCTTCAAAGAACAAGTGATCAGCTAAATCTACACTTGACATCACCATTTCCAACTCATGATACCCATCTGGTCTTTTATATAACACATCCAACCCTAAGTTTATCTTCGCTGGTGCTTTTTCAATCAATTCCATCCTCTCACCCATTCGAAAAGTCTAAGTCGAAAGTATTCTATCATAGGGGAAAATAAAAGTATAGCTTCCACCAACATACGTAAACACTTTCCTCACAGCTTTACAATCATTTTTACAATTCTGTCAGAACTTCTTCTGCTAGACTTGTTCCTTTTTCTTTCCCTTTGCCAATCAATAAGAAAAGCTGCCATGTGGCTAAAGTAAAACTACTTCCTTTCATATATGCAAAATAACGGCCTTCCCAATGAGTAACATACCTTTGTTTTTCTTCGTAAGCTAATTGGAATGAGTAAAAGAAATTCCCATAATTAAAGATGATCCTCATCACTTTTTCTTGTAAGAACGAGAAATCAGTTTCTCCGACATTTGCAAGTGGAGCCAGTCCCAGATTTGCTTCTGCATACCCATTTTTGCGATAGACATCCAATAGATTTGCAAGTAAGTAATCACCTAGACTATTCGGCTGGTTCGGCAGATACCGCAATAAATCATACCCCGCTTGGCGGTCATTGATTGGTTGAGATGTAATAAACCCAACGATTTTCTGCTCTTTCCGAACAATACCAATACCACTCATCAAGAGATAATCTTTCTCAAAATAACCAACAGAGAAATGCTTCTCACGAGAACCATCCAACCATTTTTGAGAAACTTCTTGGATCGGTTCGAGCAACTCTTCAGGTAATTGGTCATACCAAGTAAAATGGTAGCCCTCATTCGTCAAACGTTGTAATTCGATCTGCTTTGTGCGCCAGTGTAGCGCATCTGAAGAAAGATCAGTAATTGCTGCTTCGCCAACTTTTGCAAAGTGAAAACCCGCTTCGTGAAGCATGACGACATAACTTTCGGATACTTTATAAAAAGCTAATTCATAGCCAAAACAATCGGCTTTTTTCAAAAACTCATGCGTAGCTGTACGTATCTTCGTTGGATCACCAATCGGATCACCAAGAACAAAACATTTATTCCCTTTGATTTGGTAACCAAACACTACTTTATCTTGACCATTTTCCTGATAATAAAAATAAGTATATCCAGGTAAGTGCAGATAATGACTAGCTGCCGTTCCACCATAGGCGGTCAAAAGGCGATTTAAACGCATTTGATCCAGAGGTTCACCAAACCCTGTCTCTGAAGCTAAATATTGGTACAATGCAACTAACGCAAGTAATGAGATCCCTAAACCAATCAGTCCTGAAAACCAAACATCCTCAGATGGAAAGAGAATAAAGCGATTCGCAGTTAAATCACCTACCCAAAAACTTCCACGGTGATAGCCTGCGATTGCATAAACAATAAATAAAAAGCCAAACAAACACGCATCAAATATGATTGCTCCCCAAGAATAGACGAACTTTTCACGATAAAACTCTTTTCGGGATAACCACACCGCTAATAAAATCAAAAGGTATACAACAATCAATTCCCATGATAAGGTTCGCATCACAGTGTTGATGATGCCAAAAGCGAGTAAAGCAATCGTAGGAATAAATGCTTTTTTGACCTTCATCGCTAAAGCTCTAGCTAGTCCTAACAATAAGAACCCAACCAGCAGATTCAATGACTGATCTAAAAAATCAAACGAAAAGGGTAAGAGTATTTGAAACAACCGACTGACAGTCGAAAGATTCGTGATCGTTGAAAGTAAGACCATCATGATTCCCGCAAAATAAACGGCACACACTAACACCAAATGAGCAATTTTTTGAAAAAATAGTCGGGGAATATTATCTAAAAACCGATTGATTTTGACACCTGTGTGTGTCAAAAATAAAACGATCCCTGAAAGAAATGGTAGAACATAATAGAACAAACGATAATAAAGTAACCAAACAAGTGCAACATCTTGCCGCACGCCAAGTTGACTCATTCCTAAGATCATCAGCACATCAAATGTTCCTACACCACCTGGCACCATCGTCAACATCCCAATCAATGTGGCAATGATAAACATAGGGTACAAGGACCATACAGAAATATCTACAGCCATCAAGCGCCCAATCAACAAGAAAACCACTAAGGCACCGGTCCATTGTCCAAAGGAAGCCAGCAACAAGCCCAGTAAGCCTTTAGGATAAAATTCTACAAATAGCGTTTTACGTTTCAAATAGGCAAACAAAAAGATAAGCGGTGCCAAAAAGCTACCACCAAATAACCAAATCCAATAACTGCGAAATACACTATCTGTTTGAAGAAAGAAGACATTGATGAATGTCACTAATGACCAAATAGAAAGACCCGTCAATAGAAACAAAGCAACCTTAGAGACTGTTGCCAACACCATTTTCCGATTCGTGTGCTTGCCATAAAAACTGGCGCGCAAGCTTGCTCCGACAATCCCTCCGAATCCTGCCAAGTTATTGATCGTATTCGTGATCCATGCAGATAACAAAAAGTCTTTACGACTCATTTTGGGCTTGCCTTGTTTTTCCAATACTCGAATCGTTACCCAATCATAAAGTAACATCGGCATCACACCAATCAAACCTGCTAATATCATCCATGCTAACGTGACATGACTTTGTTGTTCCATCGTGTGCCAGACATCTTGCCAACTCATCCCATTGGCAATGTTTGCGACTTGATTCGCCACAAAAACAAGGATCGATCCAAAGAAAATCAGCTTCAAAATCAACTGATGTACTTTCACCCACTGGATCATTATCTGTAATTTATTTTTCACCGACACCCTTCCTCACCTGTAGACTTTCTAAACATATACACTCATGTTATCTTATTTACATTGATTTTTCCACTTTGGGCATTAGGTTGTGAAAAAGCCGTGAAGCTCCAAGTAGTAAGGCAGAACGTGGAAAAATAGCGCCTCATATTTTTTCACGTTTTGACTTACTATTGAAGGAGCTGGCTTTTGAACACCGTTTATCAGAGGTTGCGAAAGGAGCGTTCAGCACTAAAGCATAAGACAGAAAAATTGAAAATGGTCGTTTCATTTTTGATTTTTTTTGGCTTATGTCCGAAGTGTTGCTCCTTGCACACCGTTTATCAAGGTTGTGAAAGAAGCGCTTTGACCTGAGCAGTAAACTGGAAAATCAATTCGTCTCTCGACTTGCAGGTTATGAGAAAAAAAGCTATGCTAAAAACCAAAGGAGAGGATTACATGAAAATCGGATTTATCGGTACAGGAAATATGGCACAAGCAATTATTCATGGTATCTTAGCAAATAATCTAGTGGCTAAAGAAGATATTTTTGTTTCAAGCGGTCATTATGAAAATGCCCAACGCTTTGCTGGTAAAGTTGGGGTCAATGCTTGTCAAACCAATCAAGAGATTGCTGAAAAAGCAGAAATCGTTGTTTTGGCAGTGAAACCAAAAATCATCGAACAGGTGTTAAATGAATTACGCGACCATCGTAAACAACAGTTGTTTATCTCAATTGCTTCAGGAAAATCGCTTGCAACACTAGAACAAGCACTGGATCCAGAAGCTGCTATCATTCGTGTGATGCCCAATGTCAACGTGAGTGTTGGCGCGGGTGTTTCTGCAATCTGCAAAAACCAAGCAGCAACAAATGAACAGTTGACACAAGCGACACAAATCTTTGAAGCGATTGGTAGTGTCTACCCTTTAGCAGAAGATGATTTCAGTACATTTATCGGATTGGCTGGAAGCTCCCCTGCTTTTATTTATATGTTGATCGATGCAATGGGACGTGCAGGTGTTTTACATGGACTACCTAAAAAAACAGCAACAGAAATTGCCGCTAAAGCGATTTTAGGTTCCTGCCAAAAGTTCCTAGCAAGCGATGAAAATCCTTGGGAATTAGTTGATCAAGTATCTTCTCCAGGCGGAACGACAGTTGCCGGTGTCGTCGCATTAGAAGAAGCTGGGTTTATCCCTGCAATCATCATAGGGATCACGAAAACAATCGAAAAAGATAAAGAAATGTTGTAAACGAAGAAGCGATGCAAGGATAGACTGAAAAAAATAAAATTTAATATTGTTAAAACAAAACAAGCCGAAGAATCCTAAAACTCCTGTGCCTACTTCTGGATTCTTCGGCTTGTTTATATTGAACAATTGCTATTATTTCTTGTTTCGCTGTGTAAACAAAATTACCCCATATAAAATTAGTATTCCTACAAGTATTAATATAGCGTACAAAAAACGTGTAATCTCAAATTTTTCAACCCCAAATGAGCTTACTATTTTAGGTGGTAAGTAAAAACACAAGAAGAGAAGAACCACATATTGGATTTTTCTTATCCTAGTTTCATTCTTAAACGGTTTAACGGATAAAAATGGAACGCCAAAAACATAGCCTAAACCACTGGTTGATATTAGTATGGATTTATTTCCTTTCAATAAAAACTCAACCAAGCCGATAAAGACTAATACAAGTAAAAATATAACTAGTAATTTAACGATGTATTTCTTCATAAGGTTAGTCACATCGTTCGATGCTGCGTTCCATGATATACCGTCCATGAGTCATTCCATACTTCTCGAACATATAATCCAATCCAACCATTACCACTAGTGTCTAAAGCCGATGCAATGGCTGCTCCACTAGATAGACCATATGCCCCCATATACTCAAGTAAAAATTCTGCTGCAATTGTTGCAATACCAAATACACCAGCTGTAAAAGTAATTAAAGACGCAATCCCTATATTTACTAGCGACCCAAATATATTTTTCCCTACAGCTAAATTCGTATAATTCCATGAGGTATATTTCAGCCTTAGTAGATTATTTGAGAGATCATCTAACCCATTTTTTTCACTATTTTCGACTATCAATGGGTATTTTTCAGTTATTTGTCTATATTCACCATCATTATTTTTTTCTTTTTTCTCGACAATCACTTCACTACCTGTTCTTGTTACAGCCATTGTTTCTAATGTTTGTAAATTAGTAACCTCTGCGGCCAATACATTATTGTTTCTATCTAGCAACTGAATAATATGCTCATTGTTTTCATCGAATTGATTAATCTTAGCAGTATTCTTATAAGTGATAACCGCATCATTAAATAAATCCGTTTGATAAGATTTAGCCTCTGTCGTTGTTTTTTCTTGATACTCCGAGGCAAATACTGACTCATTAACTCCTAAAACCGAAAATACTATAACACTAGCTAACGTACTGATTGTGACAGATAAGGTAATGATTTTAGATTTAATCATTTATACTCCTCCAACAATATTTTGTGAGAAATCTCTCTAAATATTAAACCACATATTTAAAGCCCTACATTAAATAATTTATGTTTTTTTATTATTGACACAACAAACGCAATAACATACTGATAAAAAAACACTAAATCACTTACTTACACCAGAAAAATAACTATAAAATAGTTATTTTAAAATTAAATAATAACAATAATATATAAAAATCCTTGTAAATTCACTTTTTTCTGTTACCTTAGAACTGAATAAACGCCGAGAACATCCGTAACCTCTTCGAGAATAAGACCGCACATTTTTATGCTTACTGTCTTAGTAATCGAAGAGGTTGTTCTTCATATTTTAGCTGATACTTACAGTAGTAAAATTATACTTTATCTCTATGCTATTTTTTTTGGCTAGTGTCCTTTACTGTTCGTTTTACAGACTAACCTGTTTTCCCTTCACGATAGACTGCTGGTAAGTGATTGTCGCGTTGGTCTCTTTACTAACCTTTTTGCCATGACTTATGATCTTTGCAGAATCTACCGCTCCATCTCTTGTTTGAGCAGGTACTTCTGTCGACATTTTGGTACTGCTTGTTTCTTTTCTAAACGTTTAGCTTGTTCAATCACTAAAAAAACACCTGTTTGCATCGTCTTTGCACCACTAAACAGCTTACTATCTCCTAATCCTTCTTCTTTTGTCTCTCTTTTGACGCGGGGGTTATCGTGGAACTCATTTTTATCCTCACCCCCTCTCATGATCCTTGCAAAATTCGCTACTTCATCTCTTATTTGAGTAGATCTTGTCGGCGTCATTTCAGACAATTCTTGCTTTTTTTCTAAATCTTTGGTTTGTTCTAAAACAAAGAAATTAACTGTTTGCATCATTGCTAACACAGTGAATAGCTTGCCATCTCCCATTTCCTCTGCCTTTGTTTTTCTTTTGACACACGGTTGGTTATAGAACCTATTTTGATTGGCAAAATCTCTTATAATCGTTGCAAGCAATTGAGCATCCGTCAATTTGAACTTAGTAAATAATAAAGGGTCTGTTTGAAATGCTTTGATGACAGTTTTTTTAGATGACTGAGGGGCATTTTGCTTTTTTGCTACCGCTGTAACAAATTGATCAAAATTAGGAGGTTCAAAATACTCTGCGTAGCGTGCAAGAAAATCATCTTTCACATGTTTGACCACTAGGCAAAAATCCAATAGACGTTAGCCCATATTTAACAACATTATATGTTCCTAAAACAATGTGTGTAGTTTCATGCGTAATCGTAATCTCTGGGGGTGCTGCCATTTGGATTCCTGATAAAATTTATGGTCTTCTATGGAAAGCATCCGCTACAATAATGATGCGACACTCAGCATCTTCTTTCAATACAAAGGCATAGGCTTTCGGATCATCATTACTAATGGAATAATAGGCATGTGTCTTCTCATCTAGCACAAAATCAGTCGAAACGACTCAAATATTTTCAAATCCCCAGTCTGCTGTTCGACGCAAACATTGTTCGCCTTTTGTTGCGATCGAAAGAAGTCGCTCGACTGATTCCTTTAAAATCTTCTCTTATTGAAAAGAAGGTGGTATATCAAGGAATTTTCTTAAGTATTGACCTTCGACTGTTTCTGCGATTTTATCTACTTTTAATAATTCTAAACACACATCTTTGACTAAAGTCAATAAAAAAAATGACCCAACAGACTAATCTAATCTGTTGGGTCATCCTATATTTTAACTATTTTTTATTTCGCATAATCGGTTGCACGAGTCTCTCGGATCACGATTACTTTGATGTGTCCTGGGTAATCCAGATCATCTTCGATGCGTTTACGGATATCGCGTACTAAGCGTACCGCGTCTAAATCAGAGATTTCTTCTGGTTTGACCATGACGCGTACTTCACGTCCGGCTTGGACAGCAAAACTTGATTCAACACCGGCAAAGCTGTTTGAGATCGTTTCTAGGCTTCTCAAACGACGGATATAGTTTTCCAATGATTCGCTTCTTGCACCTGGGCGAGCTGCTGATAATGCGTCTGCAGCGGCAACTAGGACGGAAATAACAGAAGTCGCTTCGACATCGCCATGGTGAGAGGCGATCGCATTGATCACAACTGGATTCTCTTTGTATTTCGCTGCTAGTTCTGCACCGATCTCAACATGTGAGCCTTCAATTTCATGGTCTAATGCTTTCCCGATATCATGCAGCAATCCCGCACGTTTCGCCAATTGGATATCTTCGCCTAACTCCGCTGCTAAGATTCCTGATAATTTCGCTACTTCGACCGAGTGTTTCAACACGTTTTGGCCATAACTTGTTCGGAAATGTAGACGACCCATGATCTTGATCAAATCTGGATGAAGCGTATGTGCGCCGACTTCAAAGGCTGCTTCTTCTCCATATTCTCGAATCCGTTCGTCCATTTCTTTGCGTGATTTTTCAACCATTTCTTCAATACGCGCTGGATGGATCCGTCCATCTTGAATCAGTTTTTCTAATGTCATTCGTGCGATTTCTCGACGAATTGGATCAAATCCTGAAAGAACGACTGCTTCTGGTGTATCATCAATGATCAAATCGATCCCTGTAAGGGTCTCAAGGGTCCGAATGTTTCGTCCTTCACGTCCGATGATACGACCTTTCATTTCGTCATTTGGCAATGTCACGACAGACACTGTCGTTTCAGAAACTTGATCTGCTGCACAACGTTGGATAGCCAATGAGAGCAAGTTCTTCGCTTTGCGATCTGCTTCTTCTTTTGCACGTTGTTCTGATTCTTTTACCATCAAGGTCAGTTCATGATTCAACTCTTCTTCGGTTGATTTCATGATTACTTCTCTTGCATCTTCTTTCGATAAACCAGCAATTTTTTCTAATTCTTTTTGTTGATCTTCAATCAATCTTTCAACGTCTTTTTCTCGCTCTTCAATTAATTGCTGTTTTGAACTAAGTGCCTCTTCTTTACTTTCAAGTGAGTTTTCTCGTTTTTCTAACGAGTCATCTTTACGATCTAACGTTTGTTCGCGTTGGATCAATCGATTTTCTTGAGATTTTAGCTCTAATTTACTTTCTCTCAGCTCACTTTCAACTTCAGAACGATATTTCTGATTTTCTTCCTTAGCTTCCAACAATGCTTCTTTTTTTAGAGTTTCTGCTTCTTTTTTTGCACCTTCAAGAATACTTGCAGCTGATGTTTTTGCACCAGCAATTTCTTTCTCATGACGTGACTTCGCAACCATAAACCCTAAACCAAGACCGACAATTAAACCGATGATAGCGAGGAGAATGTTGAGTCCCATTAAATCCACCTCCATACTATCTTTTCCATTTTTATCATCTACCAATTTCTATGATAAATTATTCTAAACTATAAATATGCTGTTGCATATGTGCATAAAAACCTGCACAAGTTTATTCTAATGTTTGTTTCCAGTAGTGTCAACTTTAAATACGAAAAGAAACGGCTTCCTCGTTTTTCAAAAAAGGGAGGTTTTGAGCGAGTGATGACTTATTTTTTTGTGCTTATTCTAGAGAAAAATAAAAAAACATCCGGTAGTTATTAGACTACCGGATATCCGCTTATTTCTTTATTCATCTAGTGGTAATTCTTCTTGTGCTTCTTCTGGTACATCAACTGGTTCACCGATGCCATAAGCTGCACGCACTAATGTAGATACTTCAGCCATCATCTCTGGATGATTTGACATATAGATTTTCGCGTTTTCACGACCTTGACCAATGCGATCTTCTTTGTAAGAATACCATGCACCACTCTTGTCAACGATATCTTTTTCAACTGCCATATCCAATAGCTCGCCTTCTTGAGAGATACCTAAGCCATACATGACATCGACTTCAGCGATTTTGAATGGTGGCGCTACTTTATTTTTTACGACTTTGATCTTTGTACGGTTACCGACAATGTCCGTTCCTTGTTTCAATTGTTCAGCACGACGTACTTCCAAACGGATCGTTGCATAGAACTTCAGCGCACGTCCTCCTGGTGTGATTTCTGGATTACCGAACATCACGCCAACTTTTTCACGAATTTGGTTGATGAAAATCGCGATCGTTTTTGTTTTGTTGATCGATCCTGACAGTTTACGTAAGGCTTGAGACATCAAACGAGCTTGTAACCCTACGTGTGAGTCACCCATCTCACCGTCGATCTCTGCACGTGGTACTAAAGCTGCTACTGAGTCGATAACGACAATATCTACTGCACCACTTGATACTAAAGCATCAGCGATTTCTAATCCTTGTTCTCCTGTATCCGGTTGAGAAAGGAGTAATTCATCGATATTTACCCCTAATTTTTGGGCATATTGTGGATCTAAGGCATGTTCCGCATCAATAAAGGCGGCAGTCCCACCATTTTTTTGGACTTCTGCGATTGCATGAAGTGCAACCGTTGTTTTACCTGAACTTTCTGGACCGTAGACTTCAATGATCCGTCCACGAGGATAGCCACCTATCCCTAAAGCAACATCTAGTGCAAGAGAACCACTTGGAATTGTCGAGATTTGTTGGTCGATTTTTTCGCCCAGTTTCATGATCGAACCTTTCCCATAGTTCTTTTCAATTTTTTTCAATGCAGCATCTAAGGCTGCTTTACGATCATCTGCCAATACGATAATCCTCCTTATTTTTACGACTCAAAGTAACATTTCATTACGTTTATAATATCTTTTTTATTTATAAAAAGCAAGCGAAAACCGAACAAATATTCGCATTTATTTTTTTCTTAATAGTTGCTTTCTTAGCAGATCAAATCCTTGCATAATCGCGCTATTTCTGATTGCCGAACGGTCTCTTGTGAAGTGACATTCTTTTGTTTCTACGCCTTCTTTTGATGCAACGGCAAGCCAAACTGTACCCGCAGGATGTCCTTCTAATGTGTCGGGTCCCGCTACGCCAGTAAACGCTACGGCATAATCTGTACCAACGAGTTGGCGTGCTCGAATCGCCATTTGTTCGGCGCATTCTTTACTGACTGTGCCAAACTGCTCTAACAGGTCTGGATCGATGCCTAAGAGCTTTGCTTTGGTCTCTGCTGAATAAGTCACAAAACCACCAGAAAAGACTTGAGAGACGCCAGGAATCGCTCCTAGTGCGGATTGAAAGCCTCCGGCTGTCAAACTCTCAACTGCTGTGACTGTCTTCCCCTGTTCTTTCAGTAGATCCACGACGGCTTGTGGCAACGAATAGTCATCCCCATAGCCATAAAAATATTCACCGACACGGGCTTGGATTTTTTCTTCTAGTGCGTGCAACGCTTGATTCCCTGCATGGATGTCTGACGTTTTGACGGTCAATCTCAGTGTGACTTCATTTGGTTTGGCATAAGGAGCAATCGTGGGATTGATTTGTGTAGCAATCAAGTCTTTTAGATCGGTTACTAATTGTGATTCACCAATGCCATAGAAGCGCAACACTTTTGAGATCAGTTTTTCTTCTGAAGGGAATTGTTGTTCTAACAAGGGGCGTACTTGTTCTACAAACATCGGCTTCAACTCACTCGGTGGCCCAGGAAGTAAAAGATAGGCATTGCTTTTCGTTTGATAAAACGTGCCTAACGCTAAGCCAGTTCGATTAGGTAATGGTGTGCCACCTTCAATGATTTGGGACTGTTGTAAATTGTTATCCGTCATTTTTCTTTTTGTCGTTTCGAAAAATGCCAACAGTTTCTTGTAACCTTCTGTATTTTGGATCAGTTTTCTATCAAGGTGTTTTGCAACAACTTCTTTTGTTAAATCATCTTCTGTTGGTCCTAATCCACCACATAAAATGATTAGTTCACTTCTTGATTCAGCTAACTGGAGTAACTCCTCCAAACGAGTCGGATTATCCCCGACAACTGTGTGATAATAGACATCGATTCCTAGATCTGCTAACTGTTCTGATAAAAATGTCGCATTCGTATTCACGACTTGTCCAAGTAATAATTCTGTTCCTACTGCTATGATTTCAGATTTCATATTTGATCGCTTCCTTTAGTTGAGGTTGCTTTTGCAACATCTCTATTTATCTGTAAATCAGTCTTTGTTCGACTAATTATCTCTACCAAATAGTATACGCTATTTGCTGATAGAATCATTTCTCCTTGCTCAATTTATTCTTGTGATTGCGTCTATGTCAAAAAAATAAAAATCAGACCGGAAATGACCGATCTGATTGCAAGGTTCACTAAGTGACTCTATGATTTTACATGGATCCTTTGAATACGCCACGATTCTTGATAAAGTAATCGACACCTGAATAGATGGTAAAAATCAGACAAGCGTATAACATGATTTGATCAAGGGGTACATTGATCAAGTTGAATGGGATATTATTGATGAATAATAAAATGATCGCAATCATTTGAGTAGCTGTTTTTACTTTTCCAGGCCAAGCAGCTGCCATGACTTCCCCGTCCTCGACAAGCAATAATCGTAACCCTGTTACAGCCAACTCACGACAAACGATGATCGCAATCACCCATGCTGGCGCTTTTCCTTGACCTACCAACATGATAAAAGCTGTCATAACTAACATTTTGTCTGCTAATGGATCAGCAAATTTTCCGAAGTTCGTCACTAATCCTCTGGAGCGAGCAATTTTCCCATCTAGCCAATCCGTCACACTTGCTAAAGCAAAAATGATGGCACCTACTAGCTGAGTGATCGCTAATGACGTTGTTCCTACCGTTAATTGCCCCCAATCTAACGGAAGGCCGACGACTAAAATAAACACTGGAATCATACAGATTCTAAGTACAGTTAATTGATTTGGTAAATTCACAAGAACGACTCCTTTCTTTCCTATTTTACGTCAGTCCAGCAAAAGTTTCCACCAATAGTCTCTCAATTGCTAAACAAATCTTTCACTACATTATAACCTACTATCTAAACAAGAAAAGAGAGCCCAACACGAGATTCCGGCTCTCTTTTACACGGTTGATGTTTAAACTAGTTATTCTGCATACTGCAAGGAAAGCGAAATATTCTTCAGACTCGTATTATTTGGGCCTGCGTTGATAGGCAGTTCTTCACCATTTAATTTGACCGTTGCATTACTCGCTGCTCCAAGTGTGATCATTGCATTTGTCGTATTTTCTGGAAGTTCTGTTGTTTTTGTATCATTGGCAACCAAGGTTTCTTGATAGTGATAGTCAAACGTATTGTTCAATTGGACACCAATCCAGACACGTTCACTTGCTGTAAATTCCAATGTGATCGGTTTTTTCGCATCTTTTACCTCGATTGAAAGCGCACTTCCTGTGTCTTGTCCCGGTGTGATGATCATTTTTTTCTCTTCTTCTGTTGATTTTGTTGTCGATTCCACGGTCGATTCAACCGTTGATTCACTTGACTCCGGTTCTTCTTCCGTGATCGAACCATCGACAGATACCGTTGAAGCTGTTCCACCAATGATCGGCTCCGATTGACGGTCTTGCCATGACATATATGCCACTACTGTGATAATTGCTACAGCGACTAATCCTAATAAAATCACTGGCAGACTTGTCCAGAATTTTGTTAGATTCTTTTCTTCTTCGTGCATGGCTTTTCTTGAACCACTCACTGTTTCTGGTTCTGGTCGTTTTTTGATGGTCTCATCTGCGAAAGATTTTTTCCCATCAAAAACATCCACTAAATAATCACCATCTTCACCAACAGCTTCTGCATATTGACGAATAAATGCACGAACATAAAATTTACCTGGCAATTGATCAAATTCGTTTTGATCGATCGATTCCAAGTAACGTTTTTGGATCTTCGTCATTTGTTGTAATTCATCTAATGATATTTTTTTGTTTAAACGGGCTTGCCGTAATTTTTCCCCGATGGTTTCAAAAGCCACTCGTTCATCTTCTCCAGTCTGTGTATTCTAGTCAGAAGGTGCTTTCTCTACTGAGGATCGACCATTTTTTCTGACTGCTTCTCATTGAATTTTTGCTTTATTCATGCTCAATGTATAGTGTTCCCTCTATATTGATCAATCTTGCACTCAATCTACTTAAGAATACCACAAAGCGAACTTACTTTGGACAACATTTCATCTGTTTTAAAGTGAAATTTAAAACTTTCTTTTATTCTTACAAAAAGCATGACGAAACAGCGAGTATGTCCAATAAATTCAGAGTTTTTTTACTGTTTCACTTTTTTGGCTGCATATAAAATTCACTAAATACATCAGCATTGATAAAAGAGCGTCCTACTTGAAGAAGATCCGTCATCTGGATTGATTCAATGATTTCTGGCAAATCAAACAATGTTTGGTCACCAAATAGACTTTGTGTAAATTGATTGGCGATGTATTCGATGGAGTTCAATGATTGGAAATACTGCCCTAACATTTTCTTTTTCAACAAGTTCAAGTTTTCTTCTGTGATTCCTTCGTCATGTTCAAAGTTCAATAGAATCTCTTTTATTTTTTTTACTGCTAGTTTTGGTTGGTCCGAATCGCCACTGAAGTCAGCAAAATGAAATTCACGATCTAAACTAAACTCAAAGCCAAAACTATCATCAATAATTCCTTCGTTGTAAAGGGCTAAATAGTTTTGTGCAGTTGGGCCTAAAAGTAATTGTAGTAACAAACGAATCGCTGTTTTATATCTGAGCAATTCTCTCCCATTTTCAGGTAACACATCGATTCCTTTGATCCCTAACACAAATTTTTCTCGTGTGATCGCTGCTTCTAAGGTACTTATCGGCAGAACATCTGCTTGATTTTCGGGAAAGAATCGTTCGATTTTTTGAGCGGGTGGAAATTCTTTGGTAGCTTGATTGTGGCGAATTTGCTCCATCAACTGTTCTGGTTCCAAATTACCAACTACAAATAACACCATATTGCTTGGTTGATAAAAGGTGCGATAGCAAGTATATAGATCCTCTGCTGTGATGTCAGCAATACTTTCCACCGTTCCTGCAATATCGATGTGTAATGGATGATTGGGGTATAGATTGTTTAAGATACCAAAGAATAACCGCCAATTCGGATCGTCTTCATACATCTGGATTTCTTGACCAATGATCCCTTTTTCTTTGTTGACTGTTTCTTCAGTAAAATAAGGTGCTTGAACAAAATCAAGTAAGGTCAAAAGATTCTTTTCTACCTGATCTGTCGTTGAAAACAAATAGCTGGTTTTTGTAAAGCTCGTGAACGCATTCGCTGATGCTCCTTGTTGACCGAACAACTGGAACACATCGCCTTCTTCTTTTTCAAATAACTTATGTTCCAAGAAATGCGCGATCCCATCAGGAACTTTCACTTTTTCCGTTGCATCATAGGGAATAAATTCATTGTCGATCGACCCATAGTTCGTACTGAATAAACCGTATGTTTTGTGATAATCGTTTTTTGGTAACAAGTAAACCGTCAAACCATTCGGTAAGACTTCGTGATACAGTGTTTCATTGATTTGACTGTACTCTGCTTTATGCATTCTCTTCACCTCCAGCTAAAAAGAAAATTGCTTGTAATTCGATTTGGTTTGCCACTTCTTGAATATCTTCGATCGTTACACGTTCCATGCGAGCCAGCCATTCCTCGTCCGATAGTTCAGTATCAGGAAGCCAGTGTGCTAAATAAGCGGATTCGATTGCAGCTTGTGGCGAATCCAAAGACAACAAATAGTGATTACGTAACATTGCCTTGGTTTGTTCAAGCTCCAATTTAGTGACTTCGCCATTTTGTAAACTTGCCAGTTGTTGATGGATCAAGTGCAAGACTTGATTACGATTTTTGGTCTCAATGCCTGTTTGTACAGTCAATAACCCACGAAAAGTATCAACGTTGCTAGACGCATAATAAGCTAAGCTTTCTTTTTCACGTACATTCATGAAAAGTTTGGAGTGAGGGAAGCCTCCGAATAAGCCATTAAAGACCATCAATGAAAAACGTTCTGGCTGATCGTAATAAACATTGGTTTGATAGGCTAGGTTCAGTTTGGCTTGCACCACTGGTTCTTGGATTTGTCGTTCCTTGATCACGTTGTTTTGTGTTTGTTGATAAAAGATTTCTGGTCGTACCACTTTTCGCTCAGTGAAAGGAAGCTCTTTTAACGCTTCGATTGCCATTGTTTCTTCGATATCACCCACTACAAAAATATCCACTTGGTCTTCTTTGATCATACGTGCATAATATTCTGCTAAGGCACTTGATGTGATATTTTCGAGTTCTTCAACGGACCCCATACTTGGGATTTTTTGTGCATCTGACTGTTCAAAATATAATTCTTGTAATGCTAATGAAGCCATTGTTTGCTTATCTTCATTTAAGCTTTCCAAATATTGCTTTAAGTTATTTTTCTCTAAATCAAATGTTGCTTGATCAAATGTTTGATTTTTGATGTTAGGGAAGAATAATACCTCTTTTAAAAAGGAAACGGCATTCGTCAAAATCGTGCTGTCATTGACATACGCACCATTGACGAAACTGATTCCCGCATTCATCCAATGTAGATTGCCTTTTTTCCGAACAGAAAAACCGAAACCAGCTCCATACAAATCAGCTAATTTTGCACTTAATTGTGTCTGATCCGGATAGTTCAAGCTATTCGTCTCTAATAAACTACTCAGTAATGAACGTTTGGTGACGATGTCTTTTTCTAAGGCTGTGGTGAACCGTACAAAAATACGGATCGTTTTAAATTGTTTGGTTGGTAGCACATGAAGGTTGACACCTTCTGTCAATTGATAGGCCATAAATAACTACTCCTTTTTGTCATGATCCTTGGATCTCTTAGCGATGATCGTTGTTGTTTCAACGACATAAAAGTTCTCTTTTTTTGTCCAATTTTTTTAAAAGTCACTTTCTAGTATAGCATACAAGTGATTGAACGAACGTGTGGGGATATTATTAAGCGTGTTGTTTTTACATTTTTTTATTCTTCGATATACTAGGATTAACAAGAAAGGAGAAAAACAATGATCAAAGAATTTAAAGAATTTATCATGCGAGGCGATGTGCTAGATCTAGCTGTCGGTGTAGTGATCGGTAGTGCTTTTACGGGCATTGTGAATCAAATCGTTCAAGGTCTGATTACTCCCTTAATTGGTTGGGTCGTTGCAATGATCACAGGTACCTCTGATTTGGATGGTGCATTGTCTGTTCTTGATTGGTCACCTGCGAAAGGGGTCACCTTTTCTTTTGGGAATGTTATTAGTGCAATTATTACATTTGTCATTACTGGTTTTGTTCTATTCCTAGTGGTCAAAGCAGCCAATCATGCGAAAAACTTACGTCCAAAAGAAGAAGAAGTGGTGGAAGACAAACCCACTGCGGAAGATTATCTTAGTGATATTCGCGATCTATTGGCACAACAAACAGCTGAAAATAATGCACGCCCCACTGCCCAAGCAACTTCTGAGAGCACGGATCCTAAAGCGTGAGATAAAAAAAACAGAAGGAAATCCTTCTGTTTTTTTTATGCTTGTTTTCTCATGTCTAAGTGGGGGATTCCATCTTCTAAATATACTTCTGAGATTGCCTGAAAACCAAAGGATTCATAAAATGATTGTAGATATTCTTGTGCCCCGATCACGATCGGACGTCCAGGTGCATTGGCTTCGATCGCCGCTAATGTTTGTGCCACGATTTTTTGTCCTAACCCTGACTTGCGATGCGCCTGATTGACCAAGACTCGTCCAAAATGAACTGTGTCTTCTTCTGCATAAATACGTGTATATGCCAAAATCGTACCATCTTCATCTTTAAAATAAGTATGCCATGCGATTTCATCGATCTCATCGACTTCTTGGTAAGGACAATTTTGTTCAACAACAAATACGGCGATTCGCTCTTTCACGATTGCATAAAATTCTGCTGTTGTTAGTTCTGCAAATTTTTTTACATAATGCTTCATCATCAGGACCTCCGTTCTTTCTTGCTAATAGCATAACGAGTTAGATACAAAAAAGCAAACGAACCTCATATATAATCTAGGTCCGCTTGCTTTTTAAACTGCTTCAGTTAAAAATTCGATCTCAACTGTTCGAGTAAGTACATCTGAATAACTGTAAGATACTCGTTCAAATGAATTTTCTTCAGGATCTAAGTCTACGACAAATACTGAAGGATAGGTTTCTGTTAAAACGCCTCGGCGTTCCGTTTGACGCTTTCTTCCGGTCTGTGCAACCAACATGATTTGGCTGCCGATACGACCTTCTAAATCTTTTTTGATTGTAGCTAAAGTTAGTGGCATACAATTCACCTCAATTACTATCATACCATATATAGTAAAATTTTTCAAGTTTACCATATCAAAAAAAGAAATGCAATAGAAATAAGTAAGAAAAACATTAGTAATGCTATAAAAAATCACTCATTATAATCTTTCAGATGTTTTTTTATCTTATATTTCACTCGACCGTAAGCGCTTTTTATTTGCTTCAGATCCATTGATAATTCTCTCTCCATCTCGCTAAAATCATTGCCTTGCATGTAATGTTGAAAGATTTTTGCCTCTTTTGATGAGAATTTGATATCACAGTCCTCGAAAGCTTCTTTTAATAGTAATTGTTGCATCGCAACAGGTTCTTGGATGGTGATCTCGGCTAAAAAATCTGGTCCTTCTGTCGCTATTTTTTGTTCAATAGAAATTTCATTTTTTTGGTCTCGACGTTTTAGCGCGTTTTGCTTACGCAATAAAGAGTAGATTTGGTTACTGATAATACTTTTGTAATAACTCCCAAAACTGACACCTTTATTATTTTCGTACGTTTTAAGTGCTTGATATAGAGCAATCCTTGCTTCTTGTTCCCAATCTTCACTTACATAATTCCTTAGATAATAAATATTTTTCAACCGTAATAATAACGGGAAATATTTTTGATACAGCATAGAAAATGCTTCTTCATCTCCATTACGGGCGGCGCACAATAACTCCTCGGACATAAAATAATTCCTCCATAACTTTCGATTATGGAGGAATCTTACCATCAATTCATTGAATAACTAATCGTATCTGGCTGTTATTTTTCTTTTCTCATTAAATCGTCCAATTTTTGGGACAATTTTTCTAATTGTTCTTCATTCCACGGAGAATTTCGTCGAAAATCAATAAAACGCATATTTATATTATCTTGGGTAATATTTTTTTCTGTTTTTTTGATTGTTTTATATAATTCGTACGCGGAAGTTCGTAAGGCACCTTGTGAAAAAATCACCCATTGTTCCGCTAAGTCACTCGTTGCGACAGTCACTTGCGTCAAACGAGTATTCAACTCTCCAGCGATCCGCTCGATATACGTATCTGCCGTTTCATCCTCTTTTGTGAAAACAACTTCTAATTGGTATTTTCGATAATTTTGTTGGATACCCGGCACTAATTGTGCATCAAAGACAACGATTACTTCTAGGCCTTCATATTTTGCATAATTCGATAAACGATGCAACAAGGCTTCTCTGGCATCCGCCATTTTATCTTGCTTTTTCAGTGCCACTAATTCCGGCCAAGAACCGATCATATTATAGCCATCGACGATCAACAGCTGCTTCTTCATGCCTTATCCCCCCTGACGCTGAGAAAAAGCCTGATACATCAGTAGCCCAGCCGCAACACTCGCGTTCAAGCTTTGAACATGACCGACCATAGGGATCGTTAACAACTCATCCATTTCTTTCTTCAAGCCTGCACTCATGCCACGACCTTCGTTACCGATCACTAACGCTATCGATCCTTTTGCATTCCATGATTGGAAATTCGTTCCTTCCATATCCGTTCCGAATACCCAAAATTGTTGCTCTTTTAGCTGCTGGACAGTTTGAACTAAGTTTGTCACACGAGCCACTGGCACGTATTCAACGGCGCCTGTCGATGTTTTCGTCACGATTGGCGTGATTCCGACTGCGCGATGTTTAGGAATGATGACACCATCCACCCCACTGGCATCTGCCGTTCGTAAAATCGAACCAAAATTGTGAGGATCTTCGATACTGTCCAAGATCAAGAAAAAGGGTGTTTCCGTTTTGCTCTTCGCCTGTTCCAATAGTTGATCCAACGTCAGATATTCATAAGGCGTGATGGCCAATACCACCCCTTGATGAACACCACGATCACTCAGTAGGTCTAATTTCTGCTTAGGCACCCACTTGACCGGCACCGATTGTTCTCGAGCAATATTTTTCAACTCTTCAACCTTGTCGCCCCTTGAATCTTCTTGGAGGAACAATTTATTTCCACGACCTTGTTGCAAAGCTTCGACTGTCGCATGATGACCAAATACAAAATTGTCTTCACTCGTTGTGTCCTCTTGACCAACATAAACTGTTTCCTTCTTGGCACTACGTTTCTCATTGCCTTTTGTAAAACGTTGAGAATCTTTTTTGTTTCGTTTTTGATAATTACGTTCTTTATTTTCTTTCCTCATGGGTTTCACCTACTTTCTCAATACACCAATTGATCAATTCTTCCATACGTTCGGTTTGTTTTGTTAGATGTAAGTAGCCCATCAAGGCTTCAAACCCTGTTGCAACGCGATAAGTGGTAATATCCGCATTTTTTGCACTCGTATGGCTTTTGGCATTTCTACCCCTGCGATAGTAAAGTTCTTCATTTTCTGTTAACAGGTTTTCTTGCAACATTTGTTGGATCAAAAAAGCTTGTGCCTTTGCCGAAACATAGTGTGTCGCTGCTCGGTGCAGTTTATTCGGCTTTGTTTCACCTTTTTCAATCAAGTAATCTCGAATATAGATTTCGTAGATAGCATCTCCAACATAAGCAAGTGCTAAACCATTTAGTTGTGTATGATCTCTCATGCTTCTCTTCTCCAACGAGTACCTTGTGGAGTGTCATCTAACAAGATACCTTTTTCTTTTAATTGGTCCCGAATTTCATCACTACGAGCGAAATCTCGGTTTTTTCTGGCTTGTGTTCGTTCTTCGATCAGTTGCTCGATTTCTTCATCCAACATTTCTGCTGTCGTAAATAAGATACCAAAGATCGACAACCATTGGGTAAATAGTGCCTCACTTTTGGATAGGATCGTTTTGGAGACAGTCGGTTGTTCCAAATACGTATTGATCCATTTTGCTAATTCATAGACAACTGTGATGCCGTTAGCCGCATTGAAATCATCGTCCATTTCTTTGATGAATCGTGTCTCTAATTGTTCCAGTTCTGTTACCTGTCTCTCATCTTCCGACTGGGCTGCTACCGCATTTTCAAAACGGAAGTTTAGATTATCAAACGTATTTTTCAATCGCTGTAAGTTTGTCGCTGCTTCTTTCATCGTTGCTTCACTATAGCGAATCGGTCGACGATATTGTGTGGTTGCCATAAAGAAGCGTAACACTTGTGGGTCTACCTCTTGGATCATTTCGTGGACAGTGATAAAGTTCCCTAAAGACTTACTCATTTTTTGATCGTCTTCACCAATCGTCACATAGCCATTGTGCATCCAATAGTTCGCAAATTTTTTACCTGTTTTCGCTTCACTTTGGGCAATTTCGTTCTCATGATGAGGGAACTCCAAGTCTTGTCCACCACCATGGATATCGATTGTCTCACCTAAATGTTTCGTTGCCATCACGGAACATTCGATATGCCACCCTGGACGACCTTCGCCCCATGGCGATTCCCATGAAATTTCGCCTGGTTTTGCTTTTTTCCACAAGGCAAAGTCTAAAGGATCTTCTTTTTGTTGCTGTTCTGCGCCAGTACGTTGACTTGCACCAATCTCTAACTCGTCTATTGATTGATCACTCAATTGACCATAATCAGTAAATTTACGCGTACGATAATAAACATCGCCATTCGATTCATAAGCAAAACCTTTGGCGATCAATATTTGGATGAACACACGAATATCTTCCATGTGATCCATTACTCTTGGATGGCTCGTTGCTGGCTGCACATTCAAGGCTTTCGTATCTTCTTCAAAAGCTTTGATAAAACGATCAGCAACTTCAGGCGCCGTGATCCCAAGCTCATTGGCAGCCTTGATGATTTTATCATCCACATCTGTAAAATTCGATACGTAGTTCACTTGATATCCACGGTATTCCAAATAGCGTCGAATCGTGTCAAATGCAATCGTACTTCGGGCATTTCCAATGTGGATATAATTATAGACAGTTGGTCCGCAAACATACATTGAAACTTGTCCTTCTTTTAAAGGAACAAAAGTCTCTTTTTCTCTTGATAGCGTATTATAGATTTTTATCATTCTCATCCCCTACTTTCTCTCCATTGATTCGGACAACTTTTGCTGGTATCCCTACTGCTGTTGCCCCATCAGGTATATCTTTTAAGACGACTGCGCCTGCACCGATTTTCGCATCTTTTCCTATGGTGATCGGTCCTAAGATTTGGGCATTGGCTGACAACATTGCGCCTTTTTTGACGGTTGGATGTCTTTTCCCCGTTTCTTTTCCAGTCCCCCCTAAAGTGACACCATGAAACAAGACGACATCATCTTCGATTTCTGCTGTTTCTCCAATAACGATTCCCATACCGTGATCGATAAATACACCCGTTCCAATCGTCGCTCCTGGATGTATCTCTATTCCCGTAATAAATCGCCAAAATTGGGCATTCATTTTGGCAATCAAATAGAGACGATGGCGATATAAATAATGGGAGAAACGATGCCAAAATAATGCATGTAGCCCAGGATAGGTCAAAATGACCTCTGCTGTGGTACGCGCTGCTGGATCATTTTTCTTTACGGCAATGACAGCTCGTTTGAACCATTCCATCGACTTCCTCTCCTTTCCTTTTTCGACTGTATGTAAGAACAACGAAAGACAACTAAAAAACGTCTTTTAATAAGTTTCCTTATTAAAAGACGCTATGAGGCGTGGTTCCACTTTTTTTCATAATCAAATGATTATCTCTAACAGGTAACGTCTGCTATTCGTTCTTCGCTACTTTCAAGGATTGAGATTGATCAACCCCCTCTTCGCAAAGACCACTCCCAGAGGCATTTCAAAAAAGAACAATTGACAACTTACACCACCCGTTGACTCTCTTGAAACCATTCTTTTTTTACTTCTTTCTGTTCATCGTGTTTAGTTCAATACTTGGTTTAAATGTGCTAAAGATTTTTCTTTTCCTAACAATTCGATTGTTTCTGGTAATTCAGGTCCATGCATTTGTCCTGAAACAGCGACACGGATCGGCATAAACAGGTTCTTTCCTTTTACCCCTGTTTCTTTTTGTACTGCTTTGATTGCTGCTTTGACTGTTGGTGCATCTACCACTTCCATTTGAGTAAGTTGTTCTTTGAAAGCTTTCAACACAGTCGGAACCGTTTCACCCGCTAATACTTCTTTGGCTGCTTCATCTAATACAGGATGTTCGTTAAAGAATAATGTTGATACTTCAACGATTTCCGCTGCATAACTCATTTGTGGTTGGTACAGACGAACAATTTTTTTCACCCATTCGATTGTTTGTGCATCTGGATTTTCTTGCACACGACCATCAGCGATCAAATAAGGTAAACACATTTCTGTCAATGCATCTAGATCCATTTCTTTGATGTAATGGTTGTTCACCCATTGTAATTTTTTTGCGTCAAATGCTGCTGGTGATTTGCTCAAGCGCTGTGGATCAAACATTTTGATCAATTCTTCTTGACTGAACAATTCATCTTCACCGACAGGCGACCAGCCTAGTAAAGCAATAAAATTGAACATCGCTTCTGGTAAGTAGCCTAATTCACGGTATTGTTCGATAAATTGTAAAATCGATTCATCACGTTTACTTAATTTTTTGCCCGTTTCAGAATTGATGATCAAGGTCATATGCCCAAATGTTGGCGCAGTCCAACCAAATGCTTCATAGATCATTAATTGTTTTGGTGTATTCGCAATATGATCATCCCCACGTAATACGTGAGTGATCTTCATTAAGTGATCGTCAACAGCTACCGCAAAGTTATAGGTTGGCATACCATCGCGTTTTTGGATGACATAATCCCCACCGATATTGTCTGATTCAAAGGTGATATCTCCTTTGACCATGTCGGTAAACGCATATTCTGTATTGCGCGGCACACGGAAACGAATCACTGGTACAATACCTTCTGCTTCTTTTTTCGCTTGTTCTTCAGGTGACAAGTTCGCACAAGTCCCAGCGTAGTGAGGCATTTCGCCACGCGCACGTTGCGCTTCACGTTCTGCTTCTAATTCTTCTTCTGAACAATAGCATTTGTAAGCACGATTGCTTGCTAATAACTGATCGATCCATGGTTGGTAGATTTCTTTTCTTTCAGATTGACGGTAAGGACCGTATTCACCTGGATTTTCAGGTGATTCATCCCATTCCATCCCTAACCATGCAAGATTCTCTAATTGGCTTTTTTCGCCATCTTCAATATTTCGTTTTTGGTCAGTGTCCTCAATGCGGATAATGAAATCTCCATCATTGTGACGGGCAAATAAATAATTGAATAATGCAGTTCGTGCATTCCCAATATGCAAATGCCCTGTTGGACTTGGTGCATAACGTACGCGTACTTTCGTCATTTTCTTCCTCTTCTTTCAAACTAGACTTTGAGACGCCAAAAACAACTGACAATACAATATCTTATCAGATTGTTTTGGGTTGGATCTCCTTTAGCGATAAATGTTGAAATTTAAAGCTACTCAGCACAAATTTTACCTTTTATACGTTAAATAGTAAAGAGATTATGAAAAAGTCATTCAAATCTACGTAAGAAGGCGGGAATCGAAAAAATAGTTTGGCCTACTTTTCAATCCTCGCCTACTCCACCTAAACTGAGGAAACAAAAACCATCTCTCTAAAAAATCTGACGATGTCTAATTGCCTCATATTTACCATATTGCGTTTTTATTTCGTTTTTTTCTCATTTTCACGCTTATTGTCGATTCCTCTACCCGCATGAGCAGGTTTTGCAAAGATCATTCGTCCAGCAGCTGTTTGTAGTGCACTCGTTACCACGACTTCGATCCGTTCATTCATGTAATGTTGCCCATCTTCCACAACCACCATTGTACCGTCATCTAGATAAGCCACTCCTTGTTGACGTTCTGTGCCTGCTTTGACCACTAGTACATTCATATTCTCACCAGGGATAACGACTGGTTTCACTGCGTTAGCAAGTGCATTGATATTGAGAACAGGTACATTTTGAAATTCAGAGACTTTGTTAAGATTATAATCATTGGTCACGATGACACCATCCAATAGTTTTGCCAATTTGATCAGCTTACTATCTACTTCACTGATGTCTTCAAAATCACCATCATACATCTCAACTGAAATACCTTCTTCTTTTTGTAACGCATTCAAAATATCTAGTCCGCGACGTCCACGTACCCGCTTCAGGCTATCGCCAGAATCAGCGATATATTGTAATTCATACAGGACGAAATTTGGGATCATCAAGGTTCCTTCTAGAAATCCTGTTTTTGTAATATCGTAAATACGTCCATCAATAATGACGCTTGTGTCTAAAATTTTATATTTATGAAAATGATCATCTAATTTGCGTTCTAATAACTGACTTTCCACCTGACTAGGTGTTTCTTGCTCCACCTTTTTACTTCTAGGTCCAAATATTTTCTTCCATTCTTCGATGCGGGTCGTTCCCATTCGCAAGCCCAAATAGCCAAGGATCACCATCAATAAGATGGGTAAAACACTGTTCACAAAAGGTATTTCAATATTGTAAAGCGGCGTTGAGATCACAACCCCCAACGTTAGGCCAATAATTGCACCGATTGCGCCAAATAAGAGATACGTCAAGCTGACTTCACTTAATTTTTCTTCAATTTGCTTGATGACTGCTGTTATATGTTTTGCCAATAGCAAAGATAATAGAAAGAAAATAAGTGCACCTAACAAGCTATTGGTAAAGGTGTTATTCAGCCATCCATTCGTCTGTTGACCGACCGCCTGCCAAGCTGTAGGTAAAAAAGAAATCCCTAAGCTGGCACCAACGATGATCATCAGTAAGGTGATGACACGTTTTTGCATCCTGTTTCCTCCATTTCATTTTGATTTTAGCGAAATACTCGTCTAAGAGTTTCATCAAGTGTAGCAACACCTACGACTTCGATACCCTCTGGAATATTCCAACCACCTAAATTATTTTTAGGTAAATATACTTTTGTAAAACCTAATTTTTGTACTTCTTTGACTCGTTGTTCAATTTGGTTGACTCTTCTGATTTCACCAGTCAGACCGATTTCTCCAATAAAACACTCCGTTGGTTGCGTTCCTTTTTCTTTGTAACTAGACGCAATACTGACTGCAATCGCTAAGTCGATTGCAGGTTCATTTAATTTTACCCCACCAGCTGCTTTTAAGTAAGCATCTTGATTTTGCAACAATAATCCTGCCCGTTTTTCTAAGACTGCCATGATCAATGACACCCGATTAAAGTCTAAACCAGTCGTTGTTCGTTTGGCATTTCCGAACATCGTAGGCGTGACTAAGGCTTGGATCTCAACCAAGATCGGACGTGTACCTTCCATGGCGACAACGATCGCTGAACCTGTCGCCCCATCCAATCGTTCTTCTAAGAAAATCTGTGAAGGATTGGCTACTTCTTCAAGGCCATGGGTGTGCATCTCAAAAATACCGATCTCATTGGTGGAACCAAAACGATTTTTGACGGCACGCAAAATGCGAAAACTATGATGTTGCTCACCTTCAAAATACAAGACCGTATCAACCATGTGCTCTAACATGCGCGGACCTGCAATCGAGCCTTCTTTCGTGACATGACCTACTATAAAGATAGCAATACCGTTTGTTTTTGCGATTTTCAATAGCTCAGCTGTGGTTTCTCGCACTTGACTAACACTACCAGCGACACTCGTAATATCAGGTTGAGTCATTGTTTGGATCGAATCGATGATGACATAATCAGGTGAAATTTGTTCGATGGCTCGACTGATTTCATTCATATCTGTCTCTGCATACAAGTAAAACTCTGTGTCGATCGAACCTAATCGTTCTGCACGCAACTTGATTTGGTCCGCACTCTCTTCTCCCGATACGTAAAGGACTTTTCCACCAATAGCAGCCAGTTGCTGTGATACTTGCAAGAGTAAGGTGGATTTTCCGATACCAGGGTCGCCACCGATCAAAACCATCGAGCCAGGGACCACACCACCGCCTAAAACACGGTTCAATTCTTCTAGCTTCGTCTTTACTCGTGGTTCTTTCTTAGGAACCACCTCAGCAATTTTTGTTGGCTTGGCTTTTTCTCCGGTCAAACTCGTTCGTACTCTGCGGTCCGTTGTATCTTGTTCGATTTCTTCAACCATGGTATTCCATTTACCACAATTTGGGCAACGTCCTAAAAATTTAGGCGACACATAGCCACAATTTTGACAAACAAATTGAACTTTTGCTTTTTTGGCCATTTCGGTGTACCACCTGTCTTTCATTTTACTTTTCTTGAGTTAAAGATAACTTAAATCTACTTTGCTTATTGGTTGGATGAACCAAATCCACCTTGACGAGCATTAGCGGTTTGATCTTGGTCCGCTTTTAAGAACGGTAGGAAGATTCCTTGCCCAATTCTTTCCCCTTTTTTGATCACTACATCTTTGAAACCAAAATTCGTGAATTGGAACATGATATGCCCTTCATTTGCTTCGTTATTATAATAGTCACTGTCGATCACGCCGACACCATTCGTCAAAATCAAAAAACGTTTTAATGGATTGCTCGAACGATTGGCTAATTGTAAGAATTCATCCTCACCCATATACGCTTTGATTCCTGTAGGCACTAAAACGGGTTTGATTTTCTTTTCCTCTGCTGACATTTCAGAGATCAGCGCATCTGATACAGCTGTTAGTCCTTGCTTGAACCCGGCTTTCCAAACACTTGGAATCACCACATCTTCTGCTGCTTCAAAATCATAACCGGCAGCGTGATGAGTCGCTCTTTGCGGCAATTGGATCTGTTGATCCTGATAACGTGTAATTACTTCAAAACCTCTTTTATTCACCGAATCCCTCCCAGAGTAAACTAGTTCTATTTTAACATACCAAGCGACTGAATACCCAAAGTTAACGAATTCTTCATGAAATTCCTTTCTCTATTTAAGAAACAAATTTATTGATTTTTTGAAAAAAAGTTTATTAAAACATGACTTTATGATTGAAAACAAGTAGAATAGAGCAAAATCATTTCTGTGTAAAAAAGATTAGTTGAGGTGCACCATGCGAAAAGAAATAATAGAAGCAAAACGAATCATTATAAAAGTAGGAACAAGTACGTTGATCTATCCAAATGGCAACATCAATTTGGGTGCGATCGATCAACTCGCTTTTGTTCTCTCTGACCTTCGTAATCAAGGCAAAGAAATCGTCTTAGTCTCTTCCGGTGCAGTAGGTGTTGGGATGCACAAGATGAATCTAGCAAAGCGTCCTAATACGATCCCCGCACAACAAGCGATTGCAGCAATTGGACAAGCTGAATTGATGAATATCTATAATCAACGGTTCAGTGCCTATGGTCAACAAACGGCACAAATCTTAGTGACGCGAGATGTTATCGATTACCCTGAAAGCCGAAAAAATGTTGTCAATACGTTAGAACAGCTACTAGCAATGGGAACCATTCCGATCGTCAATGAAAATGACACCGTCGCAGTGGATGAATTAGATCACTCCACCAAATTTGGCGACAATGATCAGTTATCTGCGATCGTTACCAAACTGATTGCCGCTGATCTACTCATCATTCTTTCAGATATCGACGGTTTTTATTCGGATAATCCAACCATCAATCCTGACGCTGAAATGTATCAAACAGTTACCGCGATCGACGATGAACTGATGGCCCAAGCAGGTGGTGCTGGTAGTGCCTACGGAACTGGTGGGATGGCAAGCAAACTAAAAGCAGCTTTAAGGATCTTTGAAGCAAATCGTCCGATGATCTTAGCAAACGGAAAAAATCCAGCAATCATTTTTGATATTTTAGCTGGAAAAGAAATCGGCACATTATTTAAGGAGGTTTTATAATGACTGATCTTAACCAACTTGGGATACAAGCAAAAAAAGGCGCGCGAGAACTTGCTTTGATGCCGACTAAACAAAAAAATGACTTATTGTTGCAAATGGCACAAACAATCAAGAGAAATCAACTAGCCATTCTTGAAGCCAATCAAAAAGACTTAGATCAAGCGACAGAAAATAATATTAGCGAAACAATGCAAGATCGTTTACGGCTAACACCAGAACGCATCCATACAATGGCGGAAGAAATCATTAAAGTGGCGCAACTAGACGACCCAATCGGAAAAGTCGATCACATGTGGCAAAACGAAGATGGTTTATTGATTGGCAAGAAACGTGTCCCTCTAGGTGTCATCGGCATGATCTACGAATCACGTCCGAATGTGACAACTGATGCGGCAAGTCTCGCATTTAAATCAGGAAATGCAGTGATTTTACGTGGTGGAAAAGAAGCCTTCCATTCCAATCAACTGTTGGTTGAATTACTTCAAGAAACATTGGGAAATGCTGAAGTTTCGCCTTACGCGATCCAATTCGTGGATGATACCTCTCATGAGACGGCTGCGGAATTGATGCGATTAACGGATTATTTAGACGTATTGATTCCTCGAGGTGGTGCTTCGTTGATCAAACGTGTGAAAGAGCAAGCCACTGTACCAATCATTGAAACGGGTACCGGCAACAACCATATCTATATCGATAAAGAAGCACAATTAGCCATGGCCGTGGATATCATTGTGAACGCCAAAACATCTCGCCCTTCTGTCTGTAACGCTGCCGAGACTTTGCTGATCCATTCAGAGATCGCACCTTTCTTCTTGCCATCTATTGAGCAAGCACTGGTTGAACATGGTGTCTCTCTACATGCAGATGCTCACGCGTTAGATTATTTAGAGACCGCAACCTTAGCAGACGAAACCGATTGGGATACAGAATATTTGGATTATATTTTAGCGGTTAAGATCGTTGATTCTTTGGACGAAGCAATTGAACATATCAACCGTCACAATACACAACATTCCGAAGCTATCGTGACGGACAGTTACACAGCAAGCCAACGCTTTTTAAATGAAGTTGATGCAGCTGCTGTTTACGTCAATGCGTCCACTCGCTTCACGGATGGTTCAGTATTTGGCTTCGGTGCAGAAATCGGTATTTCTACACAAAAACTTCATGCTAGAGGTCCAATGGGGCTAAATGAGTTAACAACGACGAAATACATCATCTATGGAGATGGACAAATTCGTAAATAATGTTTCACGGGAAACATTTTATGTGCGAGTTGTCTTTCATAATAAAGTTACGTAAAAATCAGATTATTCTTTATTAAAAGAAAAAATAAGACGACATCCACAAAATTTTAAAATAAATTTCGTGGATGTCGTCTTGTTTCTAAAGAGTGCACACTATTAGTACATTCTCCCTTGATAGACTATTCTTCCGTTAATTGATCAAATAAAGAAAAGCCATCAAATGTTTCTCCATCGTAATAGCGCAATAATTGTTCACTCGTCAGATTTGTAGTAGTTTCTTTTTCCTCTTCTGATTCAAGAAGAAGTTGTTCACGATAGATTCGGTAGGTCTCTGCTAATTGTTGTTGCATTTTTATCCTTGAATTAGCCTCCGCATTGATCGTCGGAAGCTCCTTGATCAATCCCCGATAAATCAACTGTTCATCTACCCATTCAACAGGTAGTTCGACCATCGTCAAACCTACCTCTTTAAAATATTCTTCGATCATCATCTAAGCCTCACATTTATGTCTTGCTTGCATTTTAGCTTATCTAACTGAAAGTTGCTAGCGACAACATAGAGACTTCTTTATTTATTTTTGGATCGTCGCCAAAACTGCACGTGAAACTGGACCGACAAATAATAACTGTAACGGCAACGCCATGATCACATTCATTTTCCAAGCTGTAAGATAGGCAGAAAGAAATTGTTCTGGAATCCCTTGTTCAATAACAATACCGAATAATGACATACATGTCACCATACCTAAAACCATGAGACATGAAATCGTAAGGATCATTTGCATTTTATTTTGTTTATTTATAGGTAGTTTGAAAGCAATCTTTTTTGCGACTACTCCTACGATAAAAACATCTAAGATAAATGCCACGATAAATCCTGGTATAAGTCCTACGAATAAGTTTGATACATGCAACGCATTATGTAACCATAGATTATAGATACTCATCCCTAAAACCATCAGAAAACACATCATTGTTGTAAAAATAATTCCTTCTTTTTTGTTTGTTGGCACTTCAATCACTCCTTTTCATGAAAAACAGCATAGCATAAATGAAAATTTTTCGTAAGTTTTTATTTTATTTTTTTCATTGAGCTATATTTCTTGACTTAATTTAGAAAATATATTGGAAAATAATTAAATTTACGATAGAATAATATTAGTAACACCGAAATAAAAATAACATTTTCTTATCAATCAAATAAAGAAAAGATTATAACCAGGAGGATATTTGATGAAAGTAAGGATTTTGCTTGCATCGATAATGTTATTAAACGCATCATTGTCGCCATGTATTGCTTTAGCAGAAACAGTAACAAACAATAATCAGCAAACCGAAAGCACCTCAAGTTCAATCACCGAAGAAAAAACAACGAATGTAATATCTCCAACTACCATTTCAACCACAAATGAAGAGATACCCCCACCCAGCACTGACACACCAACTATAATAGGAACTCCCCAATTAATAGGAGAAAGCTATAAGGATGGTGTCAGTAAACCGAAACGAATCAACGTATCAGCGACTGAAACTATGCAACAAACATTTATTGAAGATGAGGAAAACAAAAAAACAACACACAGCTACATTGGTGGAAACACAATCTATGAAATCAATTCCACAGATGTGCAAGTCCCTAACCCCCGAACTACTGATTCATCCACAATCCAGTTAGCTGTCTACACTGGAGATGTCTCACAAACCAAACAAACTTTAGCTTATTATCTTGCACAACAGTTTAAAACTTATCAACTCTCACTCGAAAATCTCACAGATATTCTTTCAATTGATCCAACTTTAGCGATCAATGAAGATAGTTTGTTTGCTTTGATCCAAGAGTATTATCCGCAGGTCACAGAAAAAACCACCATTCGAGAAATAGAAGATTTAACTGATCAATATGGGAGTGTGCAACAACAATCACTAACTGATACATTTAATCAACAATCTAATGAAAAAGTATTCTCTGGAAACATTCTTTTGAGTCGAAAAATCGCATTATCCAATCAGGAAACATTCTTTTTTGTCGAAAGCGCTACGCAGTCCGGTTGGATTTTTGCAGAAAATTTAACTTATCATGCTTCTAAAATAATAAACCTTTCTGAAAAAGGAAAATTAACAGAAAATCATGCAAAAATTTATTCCACTTTAGATGATGCATGGCTTGAAAAATCTGCAATGCAAGCTGATCTTGAAACACTTTATGAAATAAATCAACAAATACAAATCAATAACCGTTCATTTTATAAAATATCCCATGACAATGTTGTGGTGGGGTATGTTGATCAGAACGACTTCAACAAATTGGGACAAGGTGATCCAGACACAACTGAAACAGAAAATATTACACCTACTATACCTTCGAATAGTAGTGTCAATGATACAAATCATTCACCTAGCGAAAGAAGAACAGAAACTTCAATTAGTTACTCAACACATGTGCGTGGACATGGGTGGATGCCCACCTCAAAAAATGGTGAGTTGTCTGGCACAGAAGGACAAGGACTACGCATTGAAGCAATACGTGCCAATCTTACTTCTTCCCTTTCTGGTTCGATTGAGTATAGTTCCTATGTTGAAGGAACTGGCTGGCAAGACTGGGTATCAAATGGAGCAATATCAGGAACGGAGGGGCAAGGTCTTCAAATAGAAGGAATTAATATGCGACTCACAGGAGAATTGGCTGAAAATTATAACCTTTATTACCGAGTTCATGTTCAAAAACTTGGTTGGCTACCTTGGGCAAAAAATGGAAATCCTTCTGGAACATCCAGTTTTGGTTTCCGAATCGAAGCCATCGAAATTCAATTAATTAGCCGCTCCCAACAAGGTCCTGAACTTGGAGATTCTTACGTCCAAAGAGCATCTATAAATTATTCCACGCATGTACGCGGGCAAGGTTGGCTTCCTGAATCTTCGAATGGGGAAATTTCTGGAACAGAAGGACAAGGGTTACGTATTGAAGCGTTACGTGTCAATCTCTCTTCTGCCTTTTCTGGATCAATCGAATATACTTCCTATATTGAAAATCATGGTTGGCAAAATTGGGTAGCAAATGGAGGGATATCGGGAACAGAAGGACAAGGTCGTCAGATTGAAGGAATCAGGATACGACTGACAGACGAACTTGCAACACATTACAATATTTATTACCGAATCCATGCTCAAAATCTAGGCTGGTTACCTTGGGCAGAAAATGGAAATAGTGCTGGTACATTGGGGTACGGTTATCGTATTGAAGCAATTGAAATACGTCTGCTACCCAAAGAGCAAATTGGGCCACCAACGGGTGAATCTTATGTTGAAAAACCCCCTTCTGTCTTAGCGAACGCTCACGTAGCTTCTAGAGGATGGCTACCAGAACAAACAGCCGAGACACAAGTTGGAACGGTCGGACAAGGACTTAGCTTACAGGCACTTCAATTAAAATTAACGGAAAACAGTTATGAGGGTGGTATCGTTTACCAATCCCACCTGGCACATCGTGGTTGGGAAACTTCATGGATTCAGGAAGGACAAACTTCAGGGACCGTTGGACAAAGCTTAGCATTACAAGCTGTCCGAATTAATTTGACCGGTGATATCAGTCACCACTATGATATTTATTACCGTGTCCACTCCCAACACTTCGGCTGGTTAGACTGGGCAAAAAATGGAGAATCAGCTGGCACACAAGGTTACTCGTATCGTGCAGAGGGCTTACAAATAAAACTAGTCGAAAAAGGGCAAGCTCCCCCAGGTCAAACTGCTCGTGCCTTTCGAATTGCACCACCTAAGGTTTTCTTTGATGGTCATGTGTCTGGTATTGGTTGGGTCAATCGCAATGGTCTAAGTAATTCAATCAATCATGCGAATCAAGGGCGGCAATTTGAAGCAATTCGTGCACAATTAGAACAAAGTGATTACTCTGGTGGAATTAGATATGATTCACATATTTCATCAAGTGGATGGACAAATCCTGTTGAGAATGGAGCAATATCAGGTTCGGTCGGACATAGTCGTGCACTCCAGGCCTTCTCTTTTCAACTAACAGGTGAATTATCTGAAAAATACGATATTTACTATCGTTCATTCGTCCGTTCACGCGGTTGGTTAGGTTGGGCTTCAAATGGTCAAAAAGCAGGCTCAGTTGGAATGAGTCTACCTGTCGAAGCAATTGAAGTCACGATTGTAGAAAATGATCGAAAACCAGCGGGTTACCAAGCAAATCAACTGACCATATTAGGTCAAATTGACACTTCAACACCAGAAGGAAGATTTGTCAATTCTATTACACAAAGTGCAAATCGAGTTGCTCCAGCATACGGATTATACACTTCTGTCATGCTTGCTCAAGCAATTCTAGAGACCGGCTATGGCACTAGCTTCTTGGCACGCAATGCGAACAATTTCTTTGGAATGAAGTTCAAAGATGGGGAAGATGAAGGGAAATATGATTACGTTTGGCATGTATCCAATGAAGTTGTCAACGGGATCACGATACCTGTCAATTCTAAATTCCGTGTCTATCAAAGTACCGATGAATCTTTCATCGACAATGCTGTGAAACTGAAATATGGCGT
Source organism: Enterococcus sp. AZ095b (assembly GCF_051714725.1). Taxonomy (NCBI): domain Bacteria; kingdom Bacillati; phylum Bacillota; class Bacilli; order Lactobacillales; family Enterococcaceae; genus Enterococcus; species Enterococcus sp. AZ095b. Next base: position 2,851,551 of record NZ_JBIOSL010000001.1, read on the forward strand.
ACCTTGGGACCCTGTTCGCTATCGTGGAACTTGGAAAGTTAATACACGTTCTTATCGAGATGCGACCCAAGCCTTAACTGGAACATATGCAACTGATCCAAATTATGGAACAAAATTAAACAACATCATTGAACGTTGGCGTTTGGATCAGTTTGATTGATCTGATCTTTTATAAAAAATATCTACTTGACATTATTTAAAAATGCCAAGTAGATATTTTTTATTTATTAATTCGCGTAAAAACCGATTCCCTCATATCTCCAACCTAATGGTGTCAAAGAATCTCTTTCTACTGAACTTAATGTGTAATGATGTGTTCCGATAGTTTCATTTGGGTTAAATAGTCGATAAATTGGTTTAGAACCTCCAGAATAAAAACTTAGCCCTTCATATCTCCAGCCTAGTGGTGTAAGGAAGTTGATTTCTGACTGAGCCATTGTATAATGATGATCCCCATTATTTGGATTATACAGACGATACACCGGTTGACCACTATTTGGTGCTTGCCATGCAATTCCTTCGTATTTCCAACCAACTGTTGATAAATAGTTTTTCTCTCCCGCATTTAATGTGTACAAATGTTGCCCTGTACTTTTATTATATAAGCGATACATCGGTGAAGAACTAGAGTTTGGCGTATCATATTGTGTCAAATTATAGGTTTCAATAATACTATTCAATGTTGAACCATAGTTTGGTGCTGTCGCGTAACGACCTGTTAACCATGCTGTGGCATCTTTATACGAAGAGGTATTACTTTTCCAAGCACCTGAGTAATAATACACACCCGATTGGAACGAAGTTGTTTTAAGAACAGTTACATTATCCTGTAAAGATTCTGCGTACGAAGGATATTTACGAAAAGCGGCATTTACAGTGATCCATTGCCCATTTACAAACTCAGAAGTTGGCATTGTCACGGATTGCCCATTATAACTTCCCTTTATTCCAAATAAATTGTAGTTAGGTGCCGAAGCTAGCGTACTTTTCCCCCAGCCACTTTCAACAATCGCTTGAGCGATCATAACTGAAGCATATAAGTCATTCGCGCTTGCTAAGGTCTGTGCACTTGCAGCAATGCTATCAATGAACGCTTGTTGCGCATTTGAAGAAGCACGTGCTGAAAATGCTGCTATGCCAGGATTTTCAAATTGTGATAAATCCGCTTGATGTGTGTGTGTTAGTTCTTCCCCATTTGTCAGAGGATTCGTAATAGATTCAGTTTGTTCCACATTTTCCGTAGGCTGTTCTGTCACATCGTCTGCTTGTGTCGAAACGGTGGTTTCAACAGAATTATTTGTCCCTACTTCTTCTGCAAGTACAGTAAGGTTGGTAGTCACAAGACTACTCAGAACAATTGCACTAAATAATAAATTTTTTGCTTTCATTACTTCTCCTTTATTCTTAAAAATAAAATAATTTAATGTGTTGCATATGATAACAGAAATATACACTCTCTTTAAACATCATACACTTTTTAATTATACATAGATTTCAACATTTTTCAGTATATAAATTCTTAAGATTTAGAGGAGTCTTTATGCCATTTTGTAACTTTCTATTTTTGAAGTCGATGATTATTGGCTCAAATCAAAAAATAAAAAACTCTTAGAGGCTTGCCGGCATAGTTTAGAAATACATCTGCTATTTCCAAACCCATACGCGTGCTCTAAGAGTAACATTCCTATTAAATTTGGTAGAAAAAACTAGTCCTTAATTTAGATACCTAACTCCCTTAACCCATCTTCTATCGAAGTCAATTCGCGTCCTAATACTTTTGCAAAATCATCAGAAATTACATCTAACTGATTATTGCGAATATCATTTTGGATTGCAGTCGTCATTTCTGCACCACCTTGAGAAAATCCCGAGGCTGTTAGTTTGTCTGTAAATTCATCTGGAGCCAACGAAAGGATGTCTAAAGGTTTCCCACTTACTTTAGCAACTTGTTCTGCCAAGGTTTGATAGGTGATTGGTTTTCCAGATAATTCTAAGAACTCAGGATAATCCATTCCTGCTAACACTTTTGCAGCTACTTCTGCATACTCTCTCTTTAACGCCCAACCGGTTTTCCCTTCGCCAGCTGCATAAACAAACTGACCAGTTTTCAATGCTACTCCAATCAATGGCATCTCATTTTCTAAGTACCAGTTATTTCGTAAAAAGGTATGTTTAATACCCGATTCTTTGATGATTTTTTCTGTAAATTGATGGTCTGGAGCCAGGATACTAGTCGAATGATCTGCATCCGCAAAACTAGTATAGGCAATAAAAGAAACCCCCGTTTCTTTTGCTGCTTCTACAACATGTTGATGTTCAGCTTGTCGGTTTCCCGGTACACCTGATACAAATAATAGACGATCGATGCCTTGTAGCGCCTGTACCATCGTCTCGCGATCAGCATAATCGCCGATGCGAACTTGAAGTCCTGCTTCAATTAATTTCTGTGCCTTTTCTTCATTACGAGCAAGGACATAGATCTCCTCCAATGGAACCAGCTTCTTTAATTCTTCTAAAGCGTAGTGTCCAAATCCTCCAGTTGCTCCTGTTACTAAATAAGTCATATTCCCACTCCCTATTGATTAATTATTTTTGTTCATATAGCTGTACATTTTTAAAATACACCATTATCATAAAGAGTATGCTAAGATAAGTCAAGAAATCAAGTTGAAAGGATGGATTTTAATGAAATATTCTCTACAATTAAGCGATGCGATCCACATCTTAGCTTATATCCACATATTTCAAGGAACTGATTTACTTTCAAGCGACATGATTGCAAGTAGCATTGAAACGAATCCAACAAATGTTCGAAAAATCATGAGTCAATTAAAAAAAGCAGATCTTATCCATACAACAAGTGGGAAACCAACACCCGTACTTGCGAAAGCTCCCGAAAATATCAATTTATTGGAAATTTATCGAAGTATTGAAGGCAACACAAATTTGATCCAAGTAGATCCAAAAACAAATCCGAATTGCGTGGTAGGCGCTAATATCCAAGAAGTCTTGGCTGCAACTTATTCTCGATTACAAAAAAAAGTGGAAGAAGAAATGGCAGTAATCACTTTAGATGGACTCATTAAACAGATTGCATTATCAGAAAAAGAGAAACGTCCAGAAAACCAGCCGCTCGTGGAAAAATTTCTTTAGTTTGATGTAAATCAGAGTCACTTTTAGTTATCTAAAAATTAAAATAACAGTTTTATATTATTATTAATTTTATAATAGATTAAATAATCTTCGTACTGGAAAAAAATTGCTGTTTTCTTTTTATTTATTCGGTAAAATTAAACTATGAAGATAACTAAAGGAGGAAATTTTATGAAAGATTGGAAAAACGATTTTTGGGAATCTGATTTAGATCATGGCTATGAAATGTTTATTGAAAAACGCGTTCATGGATGTTTGTTTACACAAGAAAAAATCATCGCAAAAGTCACAGAAGAAAACAAGAAGGAGTATGACATACTTATCCAATTAACAGATGACAACCAATTCTATGGTTTGTCTTGCAGTTGCTCCCACGAAGACACAGGTCATTGTCCTCATGTCGTGGCTACCTTATTCAAATATGAACAAGAAAAAGAGCAGAGAAAAGCAAATGAACTGGTCAAGTTGATTTCTTATGCAAATGAACAAGATATTCAAGACTTTCTATTAATTATTTTAAAAGAGAACCAAGAACTAGCTCAACGATTCCAAGAACATACTGCAATCAAAAATATGGACGATTACGATAAAATGATTGTTATTTTAGAAAAACATACCCATTATTCTGGAAGCAATATTCATGATCGTACACTTCAAAACATCAATAAAGAACTGTCTGAATTTTTAAACAGTCTTATTGATACATCCATCGCAAAAAAACAGATCCTTCATGCATTCGAATTAATGAACAGAATAGTTGAACACTTTGACTTAGCAAAGGTACATAATGTAGAAAATGATATCAGCCTTATCATGCATCAATGGTACTCTCTATGGAAAAAATTACTTAGACATGCGTCTGAGCAAGAAAAACAACGAATATATTCTAAACTTTCGGCTAAAATAAATAACGCAAGCCAATCTAGTTTTTATATCCAACAAATTTTACATGAAGAATTCCCTGAACAGTTCTCTGATCAGGATCAGCAAAAACTTGATCAAACATCTGAAAATAACGGACACTTAAACTATAAAAACAAACGACTGCTATCCATTCGCCAAATGGAAAATTTGAATTATACAGACAATCAAATTCATCAACGTGCACGCGAAAGCTGGCAATCTCCAACTATACGTTCACAATATATTGACTATCTGATGCAAAAGAAAGCATATGAAGAAGCAATCACTGTTTTGAATGAAAGTATTGTATTAGATCAACACTCTTCTGATATGGTCACCTTGCATCGCTATGCATTAAAAAATCTTTATCATAAACTAGGGGAAAAAGAGCTGTATGCGGAACAAGTCTTGCATCTTCTATTAGAGGGAGAGACCGTCGATATGAATTTGATCCATCAATTGAAAAAAACATATTCGATTGATCAGTGGGAAGAAGTACGTGAAAACTTATTTGAAAAATTAAAATATCGTACAGACGTTGGATTGTTTTATTCAAAAGAAAGACGTTATGATTTATTGTTGGATTATGTCCTCAAGTCACCTGGACTGGAAGAAGCAAGTCGCTATTTTTCTTTCTTGAGAAAGCAATTTCCAGAAGCGCTTCTTCAAAAATATGAATACGAATTACGGCGGATGGCTGCTGAGACAACTACACGTTTACGGTATCATAAAATGGCTTTGTTGATCGCCGAAATGGCCACCCTTCCAAGTAGCACCATCTCTGTTCAATTACTGATCAAAGAACTAAAAGAAAAATACCCACGCAGAAAAGCGATGCTAGAAGAATTGAGAAAATTAGAAAAAACGTATAAATAATGTAGCAATAGCGACCCTATTCACAGTCCGTACTTCAAAAAGCCGAATCAACAAGCAACGCCGTTGATTCGGCTTTTTTGAATAGACAATTACAAATTTGTCTATTTCCTATATTTTCCTAAAAAAGAAAAAGCATTTTAAAAACTTTTAAATAACATGATATCTCATCTGTCAATCAAATCCAATCGGAATTGATTGGGCTGATTTACTGGTTGCTTGCTTCACGTCAGTCTCCCACTTGCTATAGATCTCTAAAAATCTCACTTCTTCTTCATCACTATATCCTTCAAAAACAACTTTATCGATATTTTTATGATCAAAAAAAATAGTGGTCTCAGGATTTAATCCTGAGGGATAAAGTACTGCCATATAGTCTGCAAACGTATCTTTTTTCGACTGTTGATCTGTATATACAGCACCTCTTCCAACGATGACTAATTTTTGTAACCCTTCCTCAAGCAACACGACACTTCCTAATGGTAATAACTTTTTCCCCTCATTCATTATATATTTCCTCCTTATCAGTTCCTTTGATATGTTTGTTAAAATATTTCTCTCCATACCATTCTAATTGTGTTTTCCCTTCAAAATTACGGTATTCTTCTGAGTATTTGTGTTTATAATAACCGTGTAATAGATACGGGAAGAATAGATAGGCTTCGGCGAGAATCACTGCAATATTAAACGCTATCCACATAGCAAAAATATTAATAAAACCGATCATATCTGTTCGAGGTGTATTCCCACTAGGGAAAATGAATTTCCAAATCATGACTATTATGACCACTATCCAGCCATAGCTCATTACCATCTGAATGATTTTTTTTATAAAACCACCCACCTTATGTTTCTCTTTATCTTTTATATTAAGCATTTTTATATTTAAGGAATTACATTTACTTCTAATAACGATATAACCTACTATCGTTAATAAAATCAAAACGATTATCATCCCAATAGAAGTTAATAGTTTCAGAAACATAGTAATAAAAAATAAATTTACTGTCAGTATTAACCAAATAAGGTAATTGTTACAGGTGTTCATTGTAATAAAAATTCTTGTACTACTATTATTCCTATTTTTATATCTTGTATATAACCAGATAAATAAATAAATAAAAAGAAATATCCAAAAAAAACTTTCTGGCAAAAAATTTATATCTGGTTCAGGAACAAGGCTATTTCTATCAGGATCTTTCATCCCTAATTCAGTAAATTTAACAAAACCATATTGTCCCATTATTAAAATTATTGATATAGATATTAATAAAAAACGCTTTTTCCCATTATATAATCCTCTTTTTTCAGTATCTTTTATCATATAATCGACTAAACGATCATCCAACAAGTTTAAGCTTTGTTCAAACGTCGCATTGAATAATTTTTTCATATTCTTCACCAATTAAAGCTAATTTTTGGTATTTTTACCGAAAATAGCATCTTTCCTGTTGATTTACCTACTTGTTGAATATTTTTATACACATGTTTTACTGTATCAATACTTTGTTCAATCACCTTACCCACTTTCTCAACACTCTTATCGTATGCTTCATAAGCAACTTTTTTTCCATAATCGTACTTATTTGGAAAAGCAAACTGCAATATTTTATTTGAAAGTCCAAAAGCAACACCAAGTAAAGCACCCGGCGGCCCAGCGACTGCCGCACCTAATGTCATTCCCTCTAACGGTCCAATGCTCTTCACCATCTCTATTCCACCGCCTATTATTCCTTTGCCAACACTTCCTGTTTTTCCATATTCATTCACCGCATTGGCGGCGAAAGTGACGCCTAATTGCGCGTAAGTAGCTACTTGGCCTGCCGTTCCTAATCCTTTGGCAACACCCCAATTTTTAGCTCCTTGCACAAATTGAGATTTCTTCAAGGCTTCGCTGACATAGGTTTTTACGGGAGAGGTAAATTTAGTGAAATTTTGATAGGCCTTGCCTAGCGTATCGATTTTAGGAATCCATTTCCCTTGGGCAACGGCTTTACCGAACATTTCGTATTTTGCAAGACCGCTAAATAATTTATTTTTCATACCTGATGGTAGATGATTAGCAAGCATCCAAAATTCATCGTTGGATGCCAATTTGTTGACTAATGCATCCGGATAATTTTTGATCAACATTTCGAACCGCTTGACTGCATCGGTTTTCCCATCTTTCAAGGGTTGGACCAATTTTTCGATCTCCGCATACATTTCTAAGTAGGCATTATTTGAAGATTCTTCCAACAAAGCTTGTCCGTTTGGTTTGTACTTCTCAAACCAACTCCCATCCACTCCTTTCGGCAATACATAACTACCGTCTGCCTTGATGGTTGTTTGGTTCAAGACTAATACGCTTTGCATGGCGAGTTTCAATTCCAGTAGACTGTTATTGAACAGTCCACTGGTTTGGAAGTTAAAGGCATGCAGTTTTTGTTGTTTGCATTGCAACTTGTAGATATCTTCTTGCAGGCTGTCCGCCATTCGCATCAAGTTTCGATGAAAATCACTGAGCATTTCTGTGATACCTGGTAATATGCTTGTATTGGCGATCTGCCTAATCGTCTGCGCGTGGTTATCGATTGATTGTTTAGCGAATGTTTTGGCACGAATCTGTCCGCTTAAATTCTCTTCATCCAAGTATCCTTCACTGGCAAGCATTTGATGTGCGGAAGAGTAAAGATTCAAGTCTGACTGAATCCCTTGTACCGCAGTGTTTACCCGATTGATCGTAGGAATGATCAACTCAGAAAACAGCCCTTTCCCAGCTTGATAAGCAGCTCCTGAGAGTTTTTTGCCATCAACCGCTTGAACAACTTGTTGACTACCTGTTCGTAGTTGGGTGATCGTTGTACGAGCAAGCGATAAATTAGTGGTCAGATTGCTCATTAAATTAGAAGACTCTGTGGCTGAATAAATTAGTCCCATCGTTTATTCCTTTCTTTCTGAAGTTCCGTACGTTCTTCTTCAAGTTTGATTACACCTTTTAAGTATTCTTGATCTAGTTGGTGCTGTTGGTTTTCTACCAACTGCGTGAAGTAAGTTGATTTCCCTTCATTCTCATTTTGCTCCCAACGAGCAACTTGGCTTCCTTGGGATACTAATTCTTCTGTGAATTGTTGGATTTCTCGAAAGCTTTTTCGCATGTCCATCTCTAAATAATACATACATTGTTTTAACTGCTGTTTTTCTTTACTCAGACGCTCCAATCGTTGTTCATTGTTGCTGATTTTACGCTCATATTCAGCGAGCAACTCTTCCTTTTCCATACTGACTCCTTACTTGAATCTTGTTTGACTGTCTCTGACTGCGATTGCTTGAGCAAGCTGAGGGAATTTGTTTGCCTGTTCATTGACACAAGTAACTAGATTTGAAATATCGGTGAGTAGGTTGTTACTGACCTCTACTCCTGTTTTCATACTGCTGATCGTGCTCTTGCTTAAAGAACTTGTTTTACTACTACTAACAGATACATTTTTTATTCCTGTTACGGCTGCTGTTGCAGTGGATTCCTGAGAAGCGATTTTCGGCATCTTTTTTCTCCTTATCTGAATTGATAGAATGGGTCTTCTTTTAATCTCTCTTCTTCATTGATTTTTATAGTTTCTACAATCTGTACAGGTTTCTCCTCTTGCACGAGTGGTGGTCTAGTTGGCGCATCCCTAAGTTGCTTCAGCAAATCGTCTAAAAATTCTTCATCGTCTTGGTTTTGGAAGCCTTCGAACAACACTTCTGTGATTTGATCGGCATGGATAGAAAAGACTTCTTGGCTCGGTACATCTCCAAACGGATGGGGGGCTACTCGATATCTCGCTATCACTTTTTCTTCTTCATTTTTAGCGATGGCACGAGCAACGACAAAATAGAGCAGTTGGTCATCCTCTGTCCCAACTAGTCTTAAGATACTACCTAGTGGCAAAAACGGTGTGATCATTTCTTCTCTCATGCTTCTTCCTCCGTAGGAAACACCAAAGCTTCCAAGTGTTCATCCTTCAAACTGTGTAGGACGTTTTTAGCAACTATTGCGTTTTTTTCTTGATAAGAAAGATTTTCAATAAATAATTGATTTTGTAAGCTTCCACCAAATAAAATATGATCGATATTTTCTTTTACGAACATAGTGATTCCGCCAAAGGTATTACCCACTTTCGTCATATGATCGAGAAAAACAAACTGTAAATGCTCGTTTCCTCCACTTAGCAGAGCGGTAACTTCCTCAGGGTTCAATGTTAATTTATCGACCAAGTCTGCGATACCATTGATAATGATGATTCTCTTGCCAGTTTCATTTGTTAAGAGAGCTTCTAAAGCCCCTTTTAGGGCTGTTGCTTTTTCACTAAGACATGAACGGTCCAAATATAGTGAAACTTTCGGCTTTGCTGGTTCGAGTGTTCCATTTGCATCGATCAACACCACTTCTTCTTGTCTTTCTTGACAAATTTGTTGAAGCAGCCAAGGCATCATCGCACGAAGTTGCTTATTGGATCTGAAAAAGATCCCTAATCTCATGCGCTGGAACAAGTCGAACGATTCTACTGAAGAAGTGGCTTTGTTTAATCCCAAATACAGTGTGTGGCTGTCGTCTTGTTCAAGGTAAGAAGCAAAACTTTTTTGCGTTAGGTTTTCTGGTACCATTGGAATTTTATCTGGGCGTTCGCCTGTCCAAGCTTGATTGATTTCTATAATTTCTTCTTCCAGATTTTGGAGTAGTTCCGCATCATTTTTCCCGTTAATCGGCAGATAAAACTGAATGGTAGTTGGCGTAGAGAGTAAGACTTGTCCGCGCCCATTGATTGCTTCAGGTGACAAAGCATTTCTGCCCATGACCATATTTATTTCATTTTCATCGTTTAAATATAGCGTTATCTTAGTGGCAATATTGCTCATCATGTTAGTCCGAATACTTCCTACACGATTCGCGGTCATCACAAGAAAGATACCCAAACTGGCACCATCTCTTAGTAGTTGAAGAAGCACTTCGTCGATTCTATCTTTGCGCTTATCTTCCAAGCTCAGGCCATCATAACTATCAAGAATGATTCCTAAGATCGGTAATTTTTCTCTTGTTCTTGTTTCGTATTGCGTTAGATTCGCGACACCAGCTTGCTTGAACAAATTTTTGCGTGCTGCCAATAATTTTTCGATGCGATCAAGCATTTTTTGCAGTTTTTCATCTTCTTCCAAAGTCGCTATATCCGCAATATGGGGTAATTCCTTGAGTACTAATAAACCATTATTCCCAAAATCAATTAAATGAAACTGAATCGTTGCAGGGGTGTTTTGACGGGCAAGGTTCATTACAAGAGTTTGCAACACTGTCGACTTCCCATAGCCTGGACTAGCTACGATCAATGTGTGACTCGCTTCTTCGAGATTGAAGGTATAATTCATTTGTTTTTGTTCAGAAGGAATATCTAAACAACCAAATGGGATAGCTAGATTACGAACTTCTGACTGTTTTATTTTTGGCGCCATAATCTGCTTATTTAGGTTCGGTAGCCATGGCTTATCCGGCAATTTGTAGGTAGAATCGGCAAAGATTGTCTTGATCTTATCAATCACTGCTTCTAATTGTGTCGGCAAATCTCGTGTATCTTTTCCTTGAATGATTTCGATATCTGGATCATAGAGTAATTCTAACTGGCCCAATTCGTTGATTTTGAATACCCGTTCATCAATCACTTCTTCGATCAATTGTTCTGGATCATATGGAACCCCCGCATAGCCACTTTGAAATAATTCATACACCTCATTTTCGCCAACTTTCAAATAGCCTCGTCCAGGATTCGTGATTTGTGCGGCATCTGGCGTTTTGAGTAACTCATTCGAGTCTTGGACACTCGCCATTTTCAAGGCAATTTTACTCGTACTATTGGCTTCGATCTGGTCATTGACTACCCCAGAAGGTTTTTGGGTGGCTAAAATCAAATGAACACCTAATGAACGTCCGATTCGTGCAACAGAAGTGAGCTCATCTAAGAATTCTGGAACATTGGCTTTAAGCTCCGCAAATTCATCCGAAACTAAAATCAAATGGGGCAAAGGTTTTTGTGGATAAACAACGTCTGGTTTTGGGGTATTTCTTTGTTTATACAAGGTCATGTAGCCGTTGATATTATTTACACCATATTTGGCAAACTCTCTTTGACGTTTCGCTAGCTCTGCTTTGATGCTTGCTAAGGCTCGCGCAGTTCCAGCACCATCCAAATTAGTGATTGCGCCCATAAAATGGGGCAAATGATCTAAGGTATTGGCTATTCCGCCACCTTTCCAGTCAATAATCAACATGCCGATATCTTCTGGCGAAAAATTGATTGCTAAGCCGATCAAATAAGTCGTTAAAAATTCAGATTTCCCGGAACCAGTCGTACCACCAACTAAGGCGTGTGGTCCATGGACTCGTTCATGTAGATCCCAGTAAACTAAATCTTTTTTTCCACGCCAACCAATTAATGAACGAATCGATTTATTAGGTTCCGCAGTAGCCCAGCGATTTGAAATCGCTAGTTCTTCAGCTGTCTTGACCTCATATTGATCCAATAGACTCAAGCTGTCAGGTACGGCATTTTTCTCTACTTCCACATGATGAAGATTCGCCAAACGCCGAATGGCTTTTTCGATTGGATAGGTTGTCGGCAAATGATTGGGAATAAAACGCTGGTTCACATATTCATTGTCCTGATTGATCAACGTTGCTGCTTCATTGCTTTGATATTCAATTAAAGTAGTCGTTGTTTCTGGCAACATATTCAACGTTTCTTTTCCCCAAATGACCGTGATTCCATAGTCTCCTAAGTTTTCGGCTAAAAACTCGTTCAATCCATGACCTGCCAACCAACTTTCATCCAAAATCGAAAAAACATACTGTGGCTGAAAGTGTACCTTTTCATTTCCCGCTTCACGGACTTGTTGTTTTCTTTTTGCCACTATTTGATAAAAAGAATTCAAAATCATGTCTCGACTTTGGGGGGTATGCACCATTCCTCTTAGATTTAAAGAACGGATTTTGTTATGAGGTAACCAACGCCATTCTCGCCAATGTTGTTCGTACTCTTCCGACGGGATCAGTGTAATGAATTCGACGTCTCGATAAGAATGCAACACACATAACTGAAATAATAGGAGTTGTAATGCTGTTCGTAAAACACTAGGTGTTCCTGCTAAGCCAACCGTCTGTTCCAAAAGTGAAACGATGATCGGGGCATCTCCAAGTTGTTTATAGGGACTATTAAGATGCTCAAACGCTTCATTACTCAGTTCATCCTCTTCTACCGGCTGAAAGTTTGTTTGAAAACTAGCATTGATTTCGCCGATTCCTAGGCGGACAGTCAAAAAATCTTCGTTCACTGTCATGCGTTCATAAATCCTCGCATGATAATCCTTAGCCATCAATGCTAATTCATCCAGTGAAGGATTCATATATTCTAATGCTGTTTTTTGTGTTTGCTGTAAGACATTAAGCTCTGACTTTTTTTTGATCATATACTGACGGAAATGCTCTTCTCTCATATGATTTTTTCTGTTGATTTCTTTTTTGTTTGTAAAATAACTCGACACAGAAAAACCTGTTGTAAGTATACTAGCACCTCCCATACTGATCAACATAACTGGATTGCCCCCGCTCAAAAAACTTGTCGCACCGCTCAAAACAACCATACCTAACGGTGGAACGATAGTTTTCAACCACTCATTCTTTCCTTCATTAGATTTCTGCTTAGGCGCTTGGATCTCTATTTTTTCTTTTGGCTCTTTTAAATGGATTCTTGGACTACGCCTAAATGCTGGAAAATTTTCTGGATACTCGGGAATGTAGGGTTCTTCGAGCAACTGCCAGGGGTCCAACTGTAGCTGATTTTTTAAATCTGAGATCTTTAATTGTTTCTCACGCATCTCAATCATGAGATAATCAATGATCAATTGATCGCCTACAGAAAATGGAAAGACACCTTTTTCTACACGTTGGTGATTGTAATAAATCTTGGCCTTACTAGGATAGATTTTTATTTGATAGTCATCAGTACTATTACGATGAATAAAAATCAACGCATCCGAATCAATACGGATCGCCGAGTCTTGTGTATTTGATAGATAGACGCTTTCCCTTGGCTTATTGACGATTACCGTTTTCAAATTTTCATGATGAACGAGGAGAAACTTTTCATCCTTGACTAATTCTCCTCCACAAAAAAGCTGTCCGTCTTCACAGGAAAGTGTTCGATTGTCCAGTATTACTTGATTGTTTTTTTCTGTTATTTGTTTATGAATAAACGTCGAACCAAAGTAAAAAAGATCATAAAGAACTGAAACGGAATGTTGGATTTGATCAGTTATTGAATTTGGCTTAGTTTGCTTCATTACTATCCGTCTCGCTTTCTAAGATTTCTAAGTACTTATTGATTTCTTCCTCATAACTTGTTAATAACTCTTGCTTCTTCTGTCCACTCATCTTGTTGTTTGCTCGCGTCGCGTCGTATAGTTTGGTGTAGGCATGTAAAATGTATTGATGATCGCTGAGGTTTTGTGCGATATCTAATGATCGTTCAAAATTCCCCCTTCCAATATAGATCCAGTAAAGCAAAGTATTCTCATTTGATTTTTGAGAAATGTTATTTAAGATTGCTGTCTTTTGCTCATTCGACAAATTATCCAGCTGTACCGCGCTGACTGCAGCGACATATTGGGCACCAGAAGGGAGATCTTCGGGTTTATCATCTTTTAATGTGGTCAAAACACCAGCATAATTATTAGCAATATATTGCGTTTCAGCAGAACTGATCCGTTCTTGTGCGGGAAGTTTATCAAACGCATAGATACCTGTTGTAAGCGCTAAACCTATTGTTGAAATACTTAATAAAAGCGTGCCCCACTTAAACATAAAATAGCTTCTTTTGTTCACCATTTGAATTTCTGATGCACGTTTCGTTTTCTGCTGTACGACTTGTTCGCCAATCATGCGGTCGATTTCTGCGACACTGTTTGCTCTTTGGATTCGTTTAGAAAACTCGTCCTTCAATGTGCCATTTCCTTCAATCAGTTGCTCATAATCGAACTTAGGATGTAAAATTGTCAGGATCAAGGCACGATATTGCTTCAAAAATTCTTCTTCGGTTATTTCATAAGGAATAATTGAATGCGCAAAACCTCTATGTGCTACGATGATTTCTTCTCCAAATAGAAATAGATTGGCTGGATGGATGAACGGCTGGATCGGGCTACTCAAAAACTCGGATAAGAAATTGATTTTTTGTGCAAGTAATAATCGTTGAAAAAGTTCTGTTCGTTTAAGGTACTCTTGCAAAGAATAGATTTGTTTACTTTTCTGGTATTGAATGACGAGTTTTTCCTCTGAAGATTCTACGATCTGTCCAGAGAGCAAGTGTTTTTTCTGTGTTAAGAATAGTTGATACTGTTCTAAACGATCGAGTTGGTATTGCTTAGCATTCAGTGTCACTTTGACAGCATCAGTTGTTGTCTCAATCATGATCGTTTCAGAAATATCTTTTATGTGGGTCACGTTCGTTCCTCCGATTTTTGTTGAGATTCATGGATCAGTAAATGATCGCCTTCACTTAATGGATAGTCTGCCACATATGCCTCTTCCTTTAAGCGGATCGGTTTATTCAATACCACTAAGTCGAACACCTCTGGCAAGGACGAACCATTTTGTATGAAAGATTCCTTCAGTAATTCTTTTAATCGTGTAATCGTTACTTGGGTCGGGATCTGTAAGTCAATGATTTCTTCTTTGACTTGTAAACTTATCCCAATTGCTTGATTTCTATCCAACTACAACAGTCCTTTAATCATTTTTGTATTTCTGCTGTGAAAACTTTTTACCAAGATAATTGCCTCCAATAGTCAGTAAAATACTTCCTAGTAGAAGTAAGATCCACAAAACAATTCTTCCCTGGATAGCTGTGTGATTTGGGTTAGCTGACACCTGATGTCCTACAGACATTTGCCCTTTTTTGAATAATTGGGGTGTAATTGTTTGCTCAAAGACCTGTGGCTGTGGAGTTGCTTCCGACACAAAGACGAGGTTGTGAGCAGTAGAAATCTGTTGTCTTTGTTGTTGGACACGTTCTTGGTCTAATTTTGTTTTATCTTCTAAAAATAAATCTTGCACTATAAATGTTGTTTCATGATCTTCGATGCCTTCCCTTTCTTGGTAGATCACATGGTTATTGATAGTGAGTGTGCTTGCAAAGACTGTGACATTCGGGTGACTTAAAAATAGTAAAACTACCAATAAAAAGAAAAGCCCCCCTATTTTTTTCTGAACCATTTTATACCTCCGTTTATTCATTTGACCGTTCTTTTTTCTCTTCTGGTCGGACAATAAAATTCAGTATCACTCCAAATATCAGGAATAGAACGAGCATGAGATAACTTCCCCAACCGATGACACCCTCATTCATCAGCACATTAAACCCGTTTTGAATATTCTGTAAAGGTGACAGACGATAGAGCCATTCTGTCAACGAGCCATTTTTGATTGCTACGCCCAACAAAGGAGTCAACATGAAGAACAAGCCAAAAATCCCACCACATAAATACAACGTGATTTTTTTGAATTGGCGCATGAACCCTAAAAGAATCAATTGACCACTAGCAAAGACTAAAAATGCATAAACGAACCAAACAAAAGAATGCGCGACTCCTGATACTATGGTCGTTAAAACGCTATAAATAAGTGACAGAACTAACGTTACACTGAGTACCGCCACCATATTAGGCACGTTTTTCCATATACGGTTCGGTGTGACTAACAAATCGACAGAAGTCACTACACGTTTTTTCATCACGCTAGACAATTGAAAGGATACTAACAGAATCATAAAGCCACCGATCAATGTCACATAGTAAGGAGTCAATGAGCTTTGTCTTGTTTGACCAAAGCTTCCTTGTCCTAAAATTGGACTTGCTAAAAAATTAAAGACATGTGGATTGTCTGCCCCTCCATTCTTTGTATTCGAAAGGACTTCACTAAATGATTCGGCATATGTTTGATTTTCAGAGACAGTCTGTGCTGATTCATCAAGAGAGGTACTTAGATTACTTAAAATAGTGGTGGCATTCTCTTGTACTTCGATGGTCGATTCTTTTAGCTGATCGATTGTAGGTGTGATATCAGCTACTTCTGCCGCAGATTGACCGGTAACTTCAGCTGCTGCTTTTGAACTTGCCATCAATCCTTGCATCGTTTCGATCAGACTGGCTGTTTGAGCTTCAATCAGAGCGTATTCATTTTCTTTAGGATGTGGATTTTCTTCTGAGATGACGGATTCCGCTTCTGTTTGTGCCGTTTGCTGCCAACTGTCGTATACTGCATGGATTTGTTGATTCGCAGAGGCGAACCAGTGGTTTAATTTGTCCGCTTCTTCCATAAATGTCTGTGGTAATGTCATTAATTGCAAGGTACCGTACAAGGTTGGTTTTAGTTCTTCAGGTTCTTTAGTCCCAGGAGAACCAATGACTGCTTGTAATGCAATGATTTGATTCTCGGTATCGCTATACAACTGATCCCCTGTTTTTTTGTATTCCTGATACAGTTGTTCACTGATCATCGAAGGTTTGTCGCTTTCCTGAAGATTGTTATATAGCCAATAGATCGAACGAGAATCAGCTAATTCAATAAGGGATCTCCCCGTATTTTCTGGTTGATCGATCATCTATCGATATGCGGGAATCGTTATAGAATGGTGTGGTGCACCAAATAGCGTGACGATTTGTTGCGCAGTCGTACTTAATAGTTGAAACTGTTCCAAGATTTGTGGCACATCATCAATCAATGGCTGATCCATTGGAAGATATACCGAGAATTCACTCATTGGTTGTTCGCGTTCATTGATCATCCATGTGTAAAACACCTGATTGTATGAAGTAGTTTGTTGTTCTGGAGTCAACTGCCACTTTAAAGGAATGCTTACTTCAAAGTTCAATTTATCTGATAGCGAAGGATATTCTATACGCTGGTATGTCTCTTCCGTTTCCTCCTCCGGTTCAATCGTCCAAGGTTGTACGATTGTGAATGAATGATTTGTATCTACTCGGATTGCTGTTTCATAGTTGTAGGGGGCTAGTAACTGATTCAATTGAGTTTCCATTTCTATAAAATCATATGTTGGATCAAAAAAGAGCATTCCTTGCTGCTCTTCTTCTGCTTGTATCGAGAGGAACGTATCTTGATTTAACTCAATTGACATCTGTTGATTGGTGGTGGGTAAAGAAATCATTGCATCATGTTGTGCTTTCGGTTCAAGATAAGCAAAAGAGGCTTCACTTCCGATTGGTCGGTCAAAATCATGGGCATAGCGTGTAACAATCGCTAGCTCATCATTGAAAATGGCGGCCTGATCCTGACTGATCACTGCTTGATTTTGTAATTCAGCTAATAATAGAGCTAAACTATCCACCGAGATCCGGGGCAATATCTCCTCGATAACTGATTGGTACGCCCCATCTAATTTGGGTTCATTCCTTTGATTTGTCATCAATTTGATAATCGCATTTTTCACTTGAACTTCTGTCGCAGTTGCGGGTGTACTTGTCGGATCATTATAATACGCATTGGCAATTTGACCTTTTAAGCGTTCTAGCTGTTCTACTTGACTCTCCAACTCAGTAATTTGTTGTTGGATCTCTTCGATGCGGGTTTGTTGATTGGTTTGAAACGCCGTTGCCTGAGCCAAGAAATCCCAATAAATACCGAAACTATTTTGTTCATTTGGTGTATAAAAGTTACTAAATTGAGCTAAAATCGCATCATTGAATAAGTCGTATTGATTTCTATAATCAGTTGTTGCGTTCTCCCACTGAGTGGTTAATTGATTTTTTTGTAAGATGACTTGTTGATTGAATTGATCGATCGCTCCAGTGATTTTTTCATTCGTTTCTTTTGTATAATCAACAATTGTCTCCTGAACATTTTCTGTCTCTTTGTGAGTCTCTTCTAAACTTGCATTATTGCGCTCCAAAAGAGATTGTACCGAATCAACAAAGGCCTGTTGTTGTGCCTTGAATGCACTATTTGTTGTATCTAAAATACTAGTTGAGTCTAATACACTCGCATAGTTGTCTGAAATATTTTGGAATGGCTGATAGATACTATTTTCTAGATTTTGCTGATAATTGCTATGTGTATTCGTCATTTTATTCACGTTTTACTGCGCTTCAGAGAGATTTCCTACAATACTAGAGAAATACATCTGCACAACACGCTGATTGAAGTTTGTTAAAATCTGATTCACTTGTTCTTCGATCATTTGGTTAGTTATCTCATTTTGACCATCTCGAACTTGGTATTCGATGATCGCTTTTTCTGGATTGATACTTTGTAAAGATAATAGTTTTTCCGAAAAATCTTGGGGAATAATGATTTTTGCATCGAATTGGCCGTTCTCTAGTCCTGCTGTTGCAATATTACGCGTAGTCGTTTCCCAACGATTGGCAGTATCTTTATTGATCAGTGTCACAAAATCGGTTCCTAACAAGTACTGCTGACCTTCAAAATCTGCTCCTCGATCCTCATTTACCAAAACATATTGCATTTTTGTCGTCGGGCTGGCGGTGCTCGTGATGATACTCTTTTCTTTAAAGCCAATATAAGCAAAGAAAAGAAGCAAAGATAAACTTGCAATGATCGCAAGGATAAATGGCTGCTTTTGCTTCAGATGGTTTTTCAAGTTGTTCTCCTCCTTCTAAAAGAGCATGGGGTCAGAAGTGACTTGTCTGTATTTCTACCTTTCAAAATAAGCGTCAAAATCCAAAAATAGCTAGCTGATTTCGGATTTTGACGCTTATATCATGGCGATGTGCACTTCTGTCATATCCTCTTTTTAGGCTATAGCTGAGATGCTCTGTTTTACATTGTGTATTGTTGCACATGTGATTCGTTTAAGAAAATCTAGCAAAGTGACTTCTGTTTGAACATCAAGTTAAAATCCAAACGAACCTGCATCTTGACGATCGCGTTCTGCAACCGTATCAGCATACTTGTTCAACTGCTGATTGATGCGCTCAAGAAGTTCTTCCATTTGACGAACATTACCTTCTAATTGGTTGTATTGTTCCAAATAAGCTTGAAATGCTTGTCCTTTCCACTGTTGACTGATTTGTTGGTTCATTGCATTTACTTTACGGATCGCCTCTTGGATCTGAGAGGCTGCCTGTGAATAAACCTGTGCTTGTGACTTCAGTTGTTCGGGGGTGACTGCAATTACTCCTGCCATTTTTGTACCTCCTAAAATTTTTTTGACTAGTTTATCATACTTGATTTTCAACTGGTCAAAATAAAATACGCCGAATAAGGTTGATCTTCGTCGTATACGCACAATTCTTTTCGTATAAGATTAGTTATTTTAAGATAGCATTCAATTACTAGCGGGGGGAAACTCATTCTTGAGTTCAAAATCCACATGGTACGCCTGCTCCACGAAGCGTAACAGTTCGTATTTTTTTTGATATTGTTGCTTTGAATCCAAGTAGCAACTGACTGCTAAAGCGTTTTTTATGTGATACTTCCCTTTCTTATTACCTTTGATCACATACCAGACGCCTTGCAAAAACAATTGCAAGTTACGCTCATAGTATAGTTCTTCTTCAAGGAAATACTCTTCTAACTTCGCACCATATTTCCAAACCAGGCGGAGATCCTGATTTTTAATAAATAGAATGAGGCCATTTGCCAACATGCGAAATGTCTCACTTTGCCCGCTGCGGTTTTCTTCGTAGACCGCCAAACTAAGAAACGACTTTTCTAAAATCAAATCGATAAATTTAGGATGGAACGCATACATACAATTAGTAAACAAAAAAATTTCGTAGCGAGTCCATGTTTGTGCCTTCATTAAATACTGATAAACCTCTGAAGATAGCACATCGATTTTTTCCTCTTTTAATTGAGCGATCATCAAGCGACAAAGACTGATTAGATGACGTTCTCTTTGAGAATCAGGTTCTTCTGTTTCATACAACATGATAATACTATGTAATTCTAAACTATCTTTCTTTTCAAAAGCGACTACCGCTTCTTGCATCAATCGATTGACCTCGGATAAATCATTTGGAAAATTAAATAACTGCAATTCATCATAGTCCAAATTTAGTTTTTTCAAAAAATAAGTCAACTTACTGACTGTCGTATCTGCTTTATTTTGAATAAAACGTTTATAAACAGAACGAC
Organism: Enterococcus sp. AZ095b; assembly: GCF_051714725.1. NCBI lineage: Bacteria > Bacillati > Bacillota > Bacilli > Lactobacillales > Enterococcaceae > Enterococcus > Enterococcus sp. AZ095b. The sequence goes on from NZ_JBIOSL010000001.1 coordinate 2,871,655, forward strand.
TAGCTTCCTCTCCACAAAGTTCTGCAATCGTTATTCCTTTTTGCTTTCTGACAAATTCAACGATCTCCCATACTTCCATTTTTTTCACTCCTGACCTCTTTCACTGAATCTTGAACTCAAAGATTTTATAGAAAGAGCTTCTATGATTGAAATTTGATAAAGCTAAAAATCCCCGTTTATTATAATCTTACCATCATTCTCGTTTGAATATTACATTTATTTATAATAACTGTTGTTTTTAAATATAAAGACTTTACTAATAAATACAAAAAAACAGAACAGAAAAACATTGATGTTATTTATAAGAGCGATAATAATGGAATAAACAATGTATTTTTTGTTCAAAATGTCATGATAAACAAAGAATGAGCACTCGCAACGGTACTTTCCGCGAGTGCTCATTCCGTTTTCTGATACATCAGATTATCAATGCTATCATACCAATTATAATGTTGATTGTTGTGGACTATTTATTAGAGTTTCTACATATTTTTTGGCTTTTCTCAGCAGTTGGATTTTTCTTATCTGGCTGACATAGTTTTTACGATCTAACATGAAATAGTTATTTTCTCTGATTACGCTTAATTGCTCTCTATAGATCATTGCAGCAGCAGTTAATGCGAGTTGACAATTTCGGTCAATAAACGGCAGCATCGTAAAAGAAGTTTCATATTTTTTCTCTGCTTCATTAGCTATCGCTTCCCATAGATCAATCAATGGCTTCGCAGGTTTATCTGCTTGCAACATGGTTTCAGTCACACCATGGGCACGCATCATTTCCTTTGGTAAATAAATTCGTCCCATTTTATTATCTTCACCGATATCTCGTAAAATGTTAGTGAGTTGCATCGCTTCACCCAGCCTTTTTGCCTGTGACTGGATTTTTTCTGCTTGGTCAGATAATAAAGGTAACAACATCAAGCCGACACTACCTGCGACATAGTAACAATAGTCTTCTAAGTCAGCCAATGTTTCTGGCTGTGTAAAGACTAAATCTTGCTTTTGACCTGCGATCATGTCGTAGAACGGAGACAAGGTCATGGGATAAACGGAAAAAACAACCGACAAGGCACGCCAAATTGGTTCATCAGGAATTTTACCCATGGAGAAAGCATCTAGTTGGTGTTTTAGTGCCAACAATTCTTCCTCACTATGGGCTAAGTCAACTGTATCATCTGCCAAGCGACAAAAAGCATAAATGGCATAGACACTTTTTGCTTTTTCTTCAGGAAGTTGAGAAAACGCAGCGTAAAACGATTTTGAATATTTTTTTATCACAGTTTCACAATAGGCAAAATCGTCTGCGTGTTTTTCAAACAGTTCCTGATTAGTTTTTATCATCTTTAACCAACTCCTCTACCGCAAGCTTAGCACTTTGCATCACGATTGGTACACCAGCTCCGGGATGTGTGCTGCTACCACAGAAATAAAGATTCTCAGCAGAAGCAAATTTATTATGAGGTCGATAATAGTTACTTTGTTTTAAGGTTGGTTTCAACCCAAATGTTGCACCATTATAGGCATTGAAATGTTGTTCAAAGTCTTTTGGTGTATAAAAACTTTCTGAAACGATATGCTCTTCAATATCAGTAAAGTCTGTCTTTTCTTTTAATAATGTCAATACTTTTTGACGATATTCTTGGACTTTCGCTTCTGACCAATCTTCGTATTTTGAAAGTTCTGGAACTGGTACTAATACATATAATCCTTCATGGTTTTCTGGGGCTAATGATTCATCCATGATCGTAGGACGGTATAGATAAAAGGATGGATCTTCCGGTAAACGACCATCTTCAAATAAATCATCCACATTTCGTTTGAAGTCATCTGCAAAATAGATGCTGTGGAGATAATCCCCCGGATATTTTTTATCTAGACCTAAATATAGTAAGAAACAAGAACAAGAGTATTCCATCTTATCGATTTTCTTATCCGTATATTTCCCACGATTCTTTTCATCAGGAATCAACTCTTTCATTGCATAAGGAAAATCAGCACCACAAACGACCGCATCTGCTTCTATTCGTTCTTGTCCGATTCGAACACCTTTTGCCACTTTATCTTCAATGATCAATTCATCAACGGGTGTATTATAATGGATCGTTCCACCTAATTCTTCTAATAAGTTAGCTAGTGAGGTTGCTAAAGTATACATACCTCCTTTGATAAAATGAACGCCATATAAAAGTTCGATCATCGGGATAATCGTGTATAACGATGGACCTTGATATGGGGAAACACCGATGTATAAGGTTTGGAACGCCAATGATTTTCGCAAACGTTCATCTTTAACAAATTTAGCAATCGATGAATACGCATCACTAAATGTTCTTAGACGAATCCCTGCCCATAGTGATTTAGGATTATAGAAATCCCAAAAACCACGAAAGGATTTAGTAATAAATGCTTCTTTGGCTATGTGATAACGCTTGTAGATATCCGCTAGAAACGCATAATAGCCTTGCGCATCTTCTTGGGAAATCGCTTCGAGCGTTTTGGTCAATTCAATGAGATCATTTGAAAATTCGATTGGTTCTTCTTTATTGAAATAGAGTTTCAACATAGGATCGACTTTTTCCATCGGAATGTAGTCATCCGGATCTTTCCCACAAAATTCAAATACTTCGCGATAGATTTCAGGCATCATCACGATCGTTGGCCCCACATCAAACGTGAACCCATCTTTTTTGATTTGATTCATCTTGCCGCCAGGGCCACTTTCTTTTTCGTACAATGTTACTTCATAGCCTAATTTTTGCAAGCGTACAGCTGCACTTAATCCCGCAACTCCTGCACCTGTTACAATGACTTTTTTCATGACATCCACCTACTCAATTCTTGTTCTATAAATTTTTATCATCTGATAAATTTTAGGATATCATTAAATCCGTTATGTCATAAAATAAAACGCTCAAATAACATACGTTACATTAAATTTTCTTCATTTTTCTTTGTTTTTAATTCATTTTTTATCATTTTTCACTCAGTATTATTTACACGTGAAATATACAATCTAGATAGCCATTGTCAGCTAAAACTGAATAAACAGCCTTCAAAAGTCAATTCATTAAAAAAAGCCATGACATCCGAAAATATTTTCATATTTTTTAGATGTCACAGCTTTTTTGGCTGATTACTTTGTGAAAACTTAGACAGTTTATTCAGTTTTATGTTGAAATTCATCTAAACGTGCCCGAACTTCATCAGTGGATTTCGTGTTCATCAATTGCACACGCAAATCGTTGGCTCCTGGAAATCCTTTGACGTAGATTTTGAAGAAACGATGTAAGCCTGTGATCGAACGTGGGATCTCTTTTGCATAGTGGTCTTGTAAATCTAGTTGCAAGCGCAGTAAATCAATAAGTTCTTCTGCTGAATGCTCTTTCGGTTCTTTTTCAAAGGCAAATGGATTTTTAAAAATACCTCGGCCGATCATGATGCCATCTACACCATATTTTTCCGCTAATTCAAGCCCTGTTTGGCGGTCAGGGATGTCACCATTGATCGTCAACTTCGTTTGTGGGGCAATTTGGTCACGCAAGGCAACGACTTCAGGAATTAGTTCCCAATGTGCCGCCACTTTACTCATTTCTTTGCGTGTACGTAAATGAACAGAAAGATTCGCGATATCTTGCTTTAGTAAATGACTGATCCAATCAACCATTTCAGCTTGCTCTGTGTAGCCAATACGTGTTTTTACACTTACCGGTAACCCTCCAGCTTTTGCAGCTTCGATCAATTCTGCCGCAACCTCAGGACGTAGGATCAAGCCACTACCTTTTCCACGTTCTGCCACATTCGGTACCGGACAACCCATATTGAGGTCTATTCCTTTAAAACCCATCTCGGCTAGTTGAATACTCATCTCTCTGAAAAATTCCGGTTTATCTCCCCAGATATGTGCCACCATCGGTTGTTCATCTTCAGTAAATGTCAAACGTCCTTTGACACTTTCTTTGCCATCTGGATGACAAAAACTATCTGAATTAGTAAATTCGGTGAAATACACATCCGGCGCACCGGCCTTTTGGACAACATGGCGAAAAACCACATCTGTCACATCTTCCATCGGTGCTAATACAAAAAAGGGCGTAGGTAGTTCAGCCCAAAAATTATTCTTCATCAAGTACACTCCATTTCGCTATATAAAAAGTTCCATCAAAAACATTGTTGCCATTATACAAGGAAAAAGAAAAAGAAGCAAAGTAGAGGTTGTGAAAGGAGCGATCAGCACTAAGGCATAAGAAAGGAAAATCGAAAATGGTTGTTTCATTTTTGATTTTCCTGGCTTATGTCCGAAGTGTTGCTCCTTGAACACCGTTTATCATAGGTTGTGAAAAAAGCGTTTTGACCTGAGCAGTAAGATAGAAAATTGTAAAATAGCTTTTCATATTTTGCAATTTTTTAGCTTAATGTTGAAGGTCAGCTTTTTGAACACCGTTTATCGAGGTTGTGAGAAAGCCGGTCAGCTCCGAATATTAAGGCGGAAATTGGGAAAATAGCTTCTCATATTTTTTCAATTTCCGCCTTAATATTGAAGGAGTTGGCCTTCGAACACCGTTTATCGAGGTTGTGAGAAAGCCGGTCAGCTCCGACTTACTATTGAAGGAGTTAGCTTGCCTCGTTCGCTTAACTTCTTAACCCTCTACCTTTATTGATCAAGTACCAACACGTTGAATAAAGCACTACAATGAACAGTACAAGGATCGCAATCGAAATGAAGATTGGCACATCGGTGGTGCCTAAGAAACCATAACGGAAACTTGAGATCATATAAACAATTGGATTTACTTTTGAGATGGCTTGCCAAATCGGTGGTAACATCGAAATTGAATAAAACACCCCGCCAAGATAAGTCAAAGGTTGTAACACAAACGTTGGTACAATGGACACATCATCATAAGATTGGGCGAAAATCCCATTGATCAAACCAGCAAGCGAGAATAAGATAGCGGTCATCAATAGTGTTAATACAACGATCGTCCATGAATAGACATGTAATGGCACAAAAAATAGAGAAATCATTGTGACTAATGCACCGACCAAGACACTCCGTCCCAACCCACCGATCACAAATCCCCAGATGATGACATGTGTTGGTACAGGGGCAACTAAAATCTCTTCGATATTCTTTTGGAATTTTTGTGAAAAGAATGAAGAAGAAACATTTGAATAAGAGCTTGTGATGGCGGACATCATGATCAATCCGGGAACAATAAATTCCATGTAGGAGAAACCACCCATATCACCGATTCGTCCCCCGATCATTTTCCCAAAAATGATAAAATACAAAGACGTAGTGATCACTGGTGGTACTAGCGTTTGTACCCAGATACGCATATAGCGATTGGTTTCTTTGATTGCTAAACTTTTTAATGCAGTAAAATAAAGATTAAACATTTTTCTTCGTTGCCTCCATATGATAAGTTTCTTCCGTAATTTTCAAGAAAAGTTCTTCTAAGCGATTGGATTTATTGCGCATAGACAAGACTTTGATCCCTTGCGCACTTAACTGTTCAAAGATCCCATTCACTCCTTGATCACGCTCCACTTCAACCGCAAGTGTGCGTTCATCTTCTAAGATACTTGTATAGCCAATGATCTCTGGCTTTTTATCATAAGGTGCTAAGTCAAAGATAAACGTTTCAAATTGTAATTTGGAAAGCAAGGCTTTCATAGAGGTATTCTCAATCAGTTCACCCGATTGGATGATTCCAATATTTCGACAAAGCATTTCTGCTTCTTCCAAATAATGAGTCGTCAAAATGATCGTTGTTCCTGCGTGATTCAATTCACGTAGAAATTCCCACATTTCTCGTCTTAATTCAATATCGACACCCGCTGTGGGTTCATCTAGAATCAATAATTTGGGTTCATGCATCAATGCACGGGCAATCATCAATCGTCGTTTCATCCCACCTGAAAGCATCCGCGCACGAACATTGCGTTTCTCCCACAAATTAGATTGTTTAAGATATTTTTCACTACGTTTCAATGCTTCATTACGGGCCACGCCATAGTAACCCGCCTGATTCACGACGATTTGTTGCACTGTTTCAAACGGATTGAAGTTGAATTCTTGGGGCACTAAGCCGATTTGTTGTTTTGCTCGTACTAAATCTGTATCCAGATCATAGCCAAATACTTTCACTTTTCCCGATGTCTTATTCACTAATGAAGTGATGATCCCGATCGTTGTTGATTTCCCTGCACCATTTGGTCCCAATAATGCATAAAAATCTCCTTCTTCAACCGTCAGATCGATGCCTCGGAGTGCTTCCACACCTGTCCCATATATTTTTCTTAACTCATTTATCTCAAGAGCATATGTCATTTTTTACTAACTCTCCTTATTTTGTCTGATTTACTATTTTAGCATGTAAAGAGGTTGTGAGAAAGCCGTTAAGCTCCGAATAGTAAGGCGGAAATTGAGAAAATAGTTCCTCATATTTTTTCAATTTTCGACTTACTATTGAAGGAGTTGGCTTTCGAACACCGTTTATCTAGGTTGTGAGAAAGCCGTTAAGCTTCATGCAGTAAGATGAAAATGAAAAAACCACAAGTCCTTCCAGAAAATAATTCTGTCGTCTCTGTGGTTTTCATTATCAATGATGGTTATTGACTAAATACTTTCAGCTTGGGCTTATTTCTTACTCCACTACCCGCCATTGGCGATGTTGATCAAAATAGGCGGCTTCTGCTTGTGCCTCTTTCACGATTGCTGTAGGATACTTCAGCACATCTAATAATGCGATGGCATTTCTTGTCTTAGCAGGTCCTTGTTTTAATTTAAAGTCAAAGCTGATCCCCTTCTCAGGCGTCACTTGCTCTTCAAAATGGACATTGGCACAATCTTTTTTCAAGATCTCTGTCAGTTCGATATCATGTGTTGCGACAAAGGCTAAAGAAGGGTAATCACTCAACCAATTCACGATAGCTGCTGAAGACGCGATCCGTTCAATCGTATTTGTCCCTTTCAAGATCTCATCGACAAAGCAATAGCAACGTTCTTTTGTTTCCACTTGCTGTAATAAGCGCTTGATCGATTTGATTTCTGAAACAAAGTAACTATCGCCTTCAAACAAATTATCTTCGATCGCCATCGAGGTCAAGACATGACCGGGTTGGATCGTGAAAGATTCGGCTAAAGCAGTTTGGATCGTTTGCGCTAAGATACAGTTGATGGCAATACTTTTGACGTACGTCGATTTTCCTGAAGCATTCGAGCCTGTGACCAATGTGTTCTGTTGCCAATCGATGGGATTGACGACTGCCTCTGCAATCAGAGGGTGATACGTATCCTCTGCCATAATCCCGCCTTCTACAAAGACTGGTTGACAAGAATAGGGCATGTAGGTGCGATAATTCAATACTGCCGCAGCTACTTCTAGCTCTCCGAGTAATTGCCATAATTCAATCGCTTGTTCCGTTTTCTTTTCCAATCGGCTAATGACAAAATGATACGAAATAAATGGCAACATGAACATCATATTCAAGTAGTCAAAAAACAACTCCGCTTCTGAGCCATTTTTCACTCGAAATGAAAAACCGAACTTAGGGATTTCTTTTAAAGGCTGAACATTTTTTTGTAACTCTGCTTGTAACGGTGTGGCAAACGTAGCTATTTTTTTCGCCGCAGAAATCGTAGAAACAAGATAGCTCATACTATTAAGTTCTGTTTCGAGTGTTTGCTTTTTTATCAAGTAATAAACCGTATTGAATAACACACTAATGATCGCGAGATAAATGCCGATCACTTGTCCAAGTAAAAACAAGCCTAAACCAATGAGTGGTAACATGCCTAAAAAGGCAAATAGCCCAATATGACCAATTCTTTTGCTTTTGCCATCTGCTAAGTATTGTTTGGCAAAATTCCGGTCTTTTTTTCCAATTCGTGCAAATTGATATTGGATTTCTTCTCTCAACTTAGGATTTTCTTGATAGAAAGTAATCAACTTTTCTAGACGCTGATCTTGTCCAAAATCAAAATTACGCAGTCGCTGATAAAGCGCTTCTGAACCCACACTTGAATACGTATGATTGAGCGTTTCGAATACTTCAAACATATCTAGGTCATACCAAGTCAAGTCATCGACTTCACTGTCCCACGTGCGAAACTTTTTTTCTGTCTGCCAAGCTTCTTTTAAGCTCTCCTCCTTATCAAATCGTACTTGATATGGAAGCTTCCCCCATTTGTAACGGATATCTGCTCTTAATTTTTTTCGCGAATTGATTTCTAAGACAATTAAGATTCCAATGATGCCGACGATCAGGAGCATGATAAATTCTGTTTGACTCATAAATTTTCTCCAATCTATTGAATACTTTAAGTATAGCACTGATTGGAAACATAAATGGACTTATAAAAAAACTATCCTTCTTTTTCACCGTATTCATGTTGATTCTAGACACCAACTAATTCCATCGAAAAGTACCATTTGATTTCCTTCATGTTGCAATCCTTCTGAAAAATGTGCAGGAGTCATACAAAAAACTTTACCTTTACCATACAGATGTCGCCAAGCGGCAATCGATTCACCATAGTGAGAAAAGCTGTGCATCAGAACTTCCGTTTCGCCTATAGCTACCTCAGTGAAATAGTGTTCGTCCCATATTTTATAAGACTTACCATTTGGTTCTCGATAGGTTACTTCTGTAGGTTTGGGATGATGAAGGAAGCGCCCCCGCAACATCTCACTAAACGCAGAGTGGATCGGGTAGCTAGAAAGTCCTGAATGATACGCAATCAGGCTTCCGCCACCCGCTACATACTTGGTGATCAACTGATCGTATGTTTCATTTAACCAAAAAGCGTCATTTGTTTTGGGTGCTAACCGATTTTCCTTTGAAAGGAGGAATAAATCAGGTTGCTCATGTAATGCTTTGGTTAGTTGCTCGATCGTCAGATCAGTCATCTTTAGTTCTTGTGGGAAGTGCTTAGCGATCCCCTGAAAATAGTTGACTAACGGATCATGCGGATGGTAAAAATCGCCTAACAACGTGATCATTTTTTTCACTAGGAACACTCCTTTCACTTAGGTACTCGTTTATTATTTTTCGTACATGTGACAAATTTCCTTTGTACATTCGTATACTTTACGATAACGCGCATACACCTTTTGGTAAATTTCCACTTGTTGCGGGTTCGGTTGCACAGGGGATTGGTAGGAAACAAAAACACTTGCACATTCGTTCAAATCAGTAAACCAGTCACAGCCTACTGCTGCTAACATAGCGGCGCCAAGCCCAGGTCCTTGTTCGGTGGTTAAAGTAACGATCGGTCGATTGAAAATGTCCGCTTGCATTTGGAGCCACGTCTGATTTTTTGCGCCGCCACCGACTGATACGATTGTTTCGATTTTTTGTTGGGTCATCTCTTCCATGATCGCTTGGGAGTCCTTTAGAGAGAAGGTAATCCCTTCTAGCACGCTACGGGTAAAATGTTTCAATTCGTGTTGCGTATCTATCCCAATAAAGCTTCCTCTGATTTGACTATCACTGTAAGGCGTCCGTTCCCCTACGATATAAGGAGTGAACAATAAGCCATTACTGCCTGCATCAACACTTCCGATTTCTGATAGCAACTCGCTGAAGGAACGATTAGGAGCAAAGCGCTGTTTGAACCAACTCAAGCTGTCGCCAGCTGCTAAGGTCACACCCATGGAATACGCGGCACCTGAGGCATGTTGGAAGAGATGGAGCTTCCCTTGATAGTCTCTATCCACATTTTTTTCGTAACGAAGGAATACTCCACTTGTGCCGATGGAACATAATCCAAGACCTTCTTCTAAAATACCAGCGCCAACAGCGCCACAGGCATTGTCGGCACCGCCTGCAATCACTTTGACTGGCTTGGTAAAGCCGTATCTTTCTTTTAATTCCTCTTTCAATGTCCCCACCACGTCAGTAGAAGCCACTAAAGGAGGTAAGATGGCTGGATCGATCCCAAATTCTTCTAAGATTTCTTCATCCCACTGCTTCGTTTCTTGATCCAGCAGTAGTGTGCCAGCCGCATCTGACTCGTCCATATGATACGAACCAGTCAACCAGAATCGTAAATAATCTTTCGGTAATTGAATGTGTTTGACCTTTTCCCAACTCGCTGGTTCGTGTTCTTGGACCCATAAGATTTTCGGTAGTGTAAATCCTTCTAACGCTTTGTTTTTCGTGTGCTGTAACAACTTATCCCCCATTATTTCAGTGATTCGTTGACATTGTGGTGTCGTACGAACATCATTCCATAAAATAGCTGGTCTTACAACTTGATCGGCTTCATCCAAAAAAACTAAGCTGTGCATCTGTCCAGAAAAACTGATGCCTGCCAATTCATCTTTAAGATCAGTCACTTTCCCTAATAATTCTTTCAATATTTGATCTGCTGCTTTGAGCCAATCCGCCGGTTGTTGCTCGCTATACCCCATCTGTGGATTGCTCATAGGGTAAGAAGCAACTGCTTCTGCCACTAACTTTCCTTTTCGATCAAACACTAGGCCCTTCAAGGCACTTGTTCCTAGATCTAAACCTAATACATACATGAATCGTTCCCCTTTCCGACAAAAACAAGCGAAAGAAACAGTCCGTTCCATCAAGACACCACCTGTTCCTTTCCACTGATTACATACGCTTTTTATTCTGTTTCTTCTGTACTTTCTACTGAAGAATCTTCTACTGAGTCTGTTTTCACTTTACTTTTTTCTTTTCCATACTCTTCTAACTCTTCAGCTAACACATAGTTGACATCGATCGGAATTGTTGCGTCAATTGTTTCACCGTCGATTGCTTTCACTAAATTCTCGATCACTTGATAGCCGATTTGGTACGCATCTTGGTCAACGATCGCTGTGATTCGTTCGTCCGCTACTCCGCTTAACCAAGTGTCCGTATAATCAAATCCATAATGAAGCACCTGTCCTGCTTTTCCTTGAGATTCTAATGCACTCATCACACCGACATTCGGCCCTTCTGAACCTAATGAAAAGACAGTGACTAAGTCTCTATTCGCCGCAATGTAGCCTTCTAATTGTTTTTTAGATTCTGATGGTTGATCATTGTCTTGGATCGTCGCTAAAAACTTAAAGTTCTCAGCATCTTTTCCATAGATCTCTGCAAAACCTTCTTTCAGTCCTTTTTCACGATCGATCATAGTTGGTTGTGCGACGTCCACACAAACGATGGCGATCGAACCACCGGTAATGCCTTTTGCCTTCATTTCTTCAGCCGCACGTAACCCTAATTCTTTTCCAGCTGAGACATTGTCTGTACCGACGTAAGCTGTCCGATCTTCAGGATTTTCTAAATCGGCATCAAAGGTGATGACTGGAATATTTTTATCCATGGCTGCTTTGATTGGATCAACGAACGCTTTTTTCTCAATCGGTGCAATGGCGATTCCTGCTACGTTTTTGGCAACTGCTTCTCTGATAAAGCCGATATGTTTCTCTTTCTTACTTGGTTCAGCAGAAGGAGATGTTTTCGTGACCAATGTATAGCCCAATTCTTGTGCCGCATCCTCTGCTCCTTTTTTCATGGGGTTCCAATAAGCCCCGGTGTCTACGATTGGAATGAAATACAAGGTCTTTTCGCTATCTGCATCTGCAGAATCACTCGTACTACATCCTGTACCAACTAATAATAACGCAACGAACATACTGATGACCCAAAATGATTTTTTTAACATGGTCTTTTCACTCCTTAGATTATAATTATGACTGACGACTTGCTCGACGTTTCAAATAATCAATGATGATTGCTAAAATAATGACTAGACCGGTCACTGTATCTTGTAAAAATGAATTTACCCCCATCAATGTCAAGCCATTTTTAAATACTTGTAAGGTTAAGATACCTGCTACCGCTCCGCCAATCGTGCCGATTCCACCGCTAAATGATGTACCACCCATGATAGCTGCCGCCATTGCGAACAAGTCTAAGCCATTCGCATCTTTGGAAGCGCCACCATTTAAATTCGAAACAATCAACAAACCAGCGATGGCTGCTAACATTCCTTCAATCATAAACATCTTGATGATATGTTTATCCGTATCGATACCGGATAGTCTGGCTGCTTCTTGATTTGACCCTACCACATAGGTATATCTTCCCAAACGCGTATTTTTCATTATAAAAGCAAATACAATGATGATAATTAAAAAAATCAAGGCATTGCTTTTGAACATATCCGTACCAATCGGCGTTTTCGCTAAGCGATTGAACCACTCGTTTTCGGAACCGATAAATTGTTCGTCCGTGAAAAAACCGAGCATCCCTTTGATGACATAACTTGTTCCTAACGTTAAAATAAACGAAGGCAAATCAAATTTCTTGATCAACAAAGCGTTCACCGCGCCTAACATTGCCCCTGTCAATAATGCCAGAAGCACAACGACTGGCGCAGGCATTCCTTGATTTGCCGCATATAAACCGAGCATTCCTGATGCCATTCCGACATAACCAATTGATAGATCCACATAGCCGCAAATCAAAATCATCGCATAAGCAACAGTTAAAATGCCTACCGGTGGAATTTGTTGGAAGAAATTTTCAATATTGAATGTGCTCAAAAAATTCGCATTTGCAATTGAAAAATATAGGACTAAAGCAATTAACACTAAATAAACAGAGTAGTTCATAAAAAGTGACTTGATCGTTAACTTGTTTCGTTTTTCCATCGTTCTCTCCTTTGTTTACATATCCTCTAACTGAAGAATCGTTAATGCTCATTAAGCGTAGCATAGGTCATAATCAATTCTTGCGCCTCATCTTTTCTGTCCTGATACTCAGCGACGACGACTTCTCCTGTAATCTCACCTTCCCGAAAAACATGGATTCGATCGCAGATCCCTAATAATTCAGGGATTTCCGAAGAGACGATCAAAATCGTTTTCCCTTGGCGTGCCAACTCATTGATGATCGTATAGATTTCTGATTTTGCCCCCACATCAATACCTTTTGTCGGTTCATCAAAAATATATACTTGATTTGTTGTATTCAACCATTTTGCTAAAACGACTTTTTGCTGATTCCCACCAGAGAGACTGGCAACTGGACGCGCAATATCGCTGATCTTGATCTTCACGTCTTGTACAAACTGATGAGCCGTTTGATTAAGTGATTCATGTTTTAATACAAATCCACCTAGATTCGTTATCGTGATATTGTCTTGGATCGAAAGACCAAGAAACAAGCCTTGGTGTTTACGGTCTTCCGTTAGTAGTCCAATTCCTTGACGAATCGCATCCACCGGTGACTTGATCACTACCGGCTGGTTCGCCAATTTGATTTCACCAGATTTTGCTCGATCTGCACCGAAAATCAATCGCATCGTTTCGGTTCGACCACTTCCTACTAACCCCGCAAAGCCCAATACTTCCCCTCGTCTTGCCTGGAAGCTAACATTTTTCACCCGCCCAAAAGAATCAGAAAGATTCAAAACTTGTAAGTAAGTTTCTCCTAATTGGGTAGGTTGTTTCGGATACAGATCGTTGATTTCTCGCCCAACTAAGCGAGCGATGATTGCTTCTTCAGACAAGTTTTTCACTTCATCGGTCAAGATATATTCCCCGTCGCGCATGATCGTGATTCGTTCACCTAATTCAAAGATCTCTTTCATCCGATGGGAGATGTAAATACTGGATACACCTTTTTCCTTCAATCTGCGAATGATAATAAACAAAACTTCGACATCTTTTTCAGACAAAGAAGTCGTTGGCTCATCAAAAATGATCACTTTGGCGTTCAAACTAAGCGCTCTGGCAATTTCAACTAATTGTTTATTGGCAGTAGACAACGAAGCAACCAGTGTAGTAGGAGAAATCGCAGATCCTACTAGATTCAGCCATTGTTGCGTGTCTTCATATAATTTTTTGAAGTCAACAATTCCTAACGCCTTATTTTTATAGGGCAAACGACCAATAAAAATATTTTCTGCCACAGACAAATCTTCTGCTAGATTCAACTCTTGATGAACAAAGGCAATCCCTAATTCTTGTGCGAAGTCAGGAGTCATTTTAGGGATTTCTTTCCCTTCAAATATGATTTCTCCTTCGTCCTTATCGATCAATCCAGCAAGAATGTTCATTAAAGTAGACTTACCGGCTCCGTTTTCTCCCATAAAAGCATGGATCTCGCCTTTATTTATCTCAAGTCTTGCTTTTTTCAAGACGTGGACAGGGCCAAAACTTTTTTCAATATTAGACATTGAAAATAAACGTTCTTTTTCCATGAAAGATCTCCCCTCTTACTCCTGAAGCGACCACACTGTCCTATTCACTTTGCTTTTCCCGATAATCAAAATAATCAAAAACAGCTGGTAAATCATATCCTGAGTAATCGATGTTGACCATTCCCACAAATGCACCCGTAAAAAATCCACCATGGGTTTGGTTGACATATTCATCGGATAGTACTTTTGCGTCTAACTGGATCGCTAATTCGATCCATGTTTTTCCGTCAAACGAATAAGCATATGTGTAAGTTTCTCTTCTGACGATCGTTTTGAAATAAACAATTGTTACATCCTCTGGAATTGGAATGACCTGTTCCTGCAAATAACTTTTGAATACGCCTTGATTATTCTCAGTGAGTTCAATGACACGACCTTTTTCTTCGTGCCAAGTAACTTGGATCATCGACCAATGTTGCGAATTGTAATAATTCGTCAGCCCTGCCATTTGCTGGAAGGTCGTTGGCGAATAGCTCAATGCAGTTTCCGCTTCAAACTCAAATGCTTGCCAACGTCTAGCAACTAGGGAGTTTCCATGTGTATTGGCTAAACTTCCGGCACCTCGTAATGTCAGCTTTCCCTCTTTCAAGATGCCGATGTCCTTCGTAAAAGGGACACGTACTGTTTGAAATTGTGGTGGCAGTTCGCTTTGTTCGAAGTTAGTCCTTTCTGGCAGTTTTTCATAAGGGTGAGGTGTCACTCCTTTAGGTGCTTCCACCTCCATGCTCCCTTGCTTTCCACCAACGATTTCTGGCCACAATTCTTTAGACCATGTCACCTTTTGGATCGCTGTTTCTCTGCCTAATGTACACCAGCCACGAGGATCATGGATGGATTCATTTTTGTGATGCCACGGTCGACCAGTCAAATGGGCAAAATACCATTCGCCTTCTGGTGTATCGACTAATGCACCATGCCCGCATTTTTGCAACGGATTTTCTGGAGAATCATAGGCAGTTAAAAAGGTCTCTGCTTGGCTTTCAAAAGCTCCTTCTAAAGTTTTTGACCGTGCCACCACTTCTTGGTGCGTATAGACGGTACCACCTTCTGCACAAAACAAATAATAATAACCAAATAACTTATACAGATGTGGGCCTTCCACTAATTTCACGTCAGTTCCTTTCCAAATGATCTTACCTGTTTCCGGAAGTAGACGTTGCTCTTCTACTGAATATTCGGTGCATTTGATCCCGTTAAATGGATGATGGTATTCGCGATGATCCCATTCCATTTGAACTAGGTATTTGCGGCCATCGTCATCATGGAAAAGAGAAGCATCGAAGCCGACACCGTTCAACCGGATCGGTTGACTCCATGGACCAGTGATCTCTTCTGCAGTAGTCAAATAATTTGTACAATCTTTGAACGCTCCATTGACCACTTTGACATCGGTATAAACTAACCAAAATTTCCCATCCGCATAAGAGAGATCGGGCGCCCAAATCCCTCCTGAATCTTCATTGCCCTTCATATCCAACATCTCGACAGAAGCCAATGGACGTGCCACTAAACGCCAATCCATCAAGTCCTGCGACTCATAGATCTGAACGCCTGGAAACCATTCAAACGTTGAGTTGGCAATGTAATATGTTTCTCCCACACGCACAATAGACGGATCAGCATGAAAACCTGTTAATACTGGATTTTTAATTTTCATCGTACACCTCACTCTATTTTTTTAGGAGAATCCCTTTCAACCATCCAAAGGAGTCAGTGACATCTATCCTTAGCTAACTGAATGAGACTCTCCATAAGTTGGATTAAACTAAATAATCATTCAAACAAGATTTGACATATTCGATATGGCTTGATTCCAGCTCGATATCTTTCAACTTCAATGCATAGTGAGCCAAACTTTCCAAATCTTCCTTGTCGTTGACAATGGATTCCCCAATGCCTTCTTGGAACGTAGCATAGCGTTTCTCTTTTAAGGTATCGAAGAAGCAATCCTCTTTTAATTTCGCAGCTGCCTTCAGCCCTCTAGCAAAGGTATCCATCCCTGCGATATGCGCTAAGAATAGATCTTCCATGGCAAAACTGGAACGACGGACTTTCGAATCAAAATTGATTCCTCCTGGTGCGATACCGCCATTTTCTAAGACACCATACATGGCCAATGTGACATCATAGACGTTCGTTGGAAACTCATCAGTATCCCAGCCAAGCAACACATCCCCTTGATTCGCATCTAGGGAACCTAACGCGTTGTTGATCCGTGCTACTTCGATCTCATGTTCAAACGTATGCCCAGCTAACGTTGCATGATTAGCCTCTAGATTCAGTTTGAATTTCTCTTGTAAACCATATTTTTGAATAAATTGTAAAGCCGTTGCGGCATCAAAATCATATTGATGTTTACTTGGTTCCATTGGTTTTGGTTCAATCAAGAATTGTGGCGTATGACCGATTTTTTCACTATACGCGATCGCCATTTTGAACAAACGTGCAATATTATCTTGTTCAAACGCCATATCCGTATTCAACAACGTTTCATACCCTTCACGACCACCCCAGAATACATAATTTTGACCGTTGAGTTTTTTTGAGATGTCTAAGCCTTTTTTGACTTGAGCAGCAGCATAGGCAAAGACATCCGCATGATTCGTTGAAGCTGCACCATTCACGTAGCGTGGGTGGCTGAACATATTTGCAGTATTCCAAAGTAGTTTGATTCCCGTACGCTCCATCTGTTCCTTGATCAAATCGGTGATTTCATCTAAGTTTGCATAGAATTCTTCTAAACTATCCCCTTCAGGCGCGATATCGACATCATGGAAACAAAAATATTCGACACCTAATTTTTCTAAAATCTCAAAAAAGGCCGCTACTCGATTTTTTGCGGTTTCCATTTCAGTCGCACCTAGCCACGTTCTTTGATTGACTGGTGAGCCGAATGGATCACTGCCATCTTGTGTCATGGTATGCCAGTAAGCAACAGCAAATCGTAAATGCTCCTTCATCGTTTGACCGGCAACTACCTCTTCTGGATTAAAATGGCGAAAAGCAAAGGGATTGGTTGTCGTTGTACCTTCATATTGGATTTTTTCTATTTGTGGAAAATAGCTCATAACATATTCCTCCTAATTTATTCATTCTATATTAGTTAGTTTATCTAACAAACTAACTTAACAAGCATATAGTATACGCTTTCATAATTATAGTCAAGTTATTTTTTTATTATTATCAAAGCATTTATATTCGAATGAAGTTAATTTATTTACTTTACAAAACGAAATAGCTATAGATAAATAACTAGAAAAATAATGAGATTACCAGTATACTTTAGAACGTATCCTCATTACATAATGAATAGGAAGTGATTTACTTTGAAAAATCCAACGTATACTCGACGGAGCCCAAATGAGTCTCTCTGTTTAGAATTGATTATGAATCAACCCGCTCTTTCTCGTGCAGAGCTTTCAGCCATAACTGGACTAACCAAAGCAACTGTGTCCTCTATTGTGAAAAAATTGATCGATGATCAACTAGTCATCGAGACCGGCATTGGAGAATCTAGTAATGTCGGTGGACGTAAACCGATCATTCTTCAATATAATGGAAAAGCTGGCCTCTCTATTTCTATTGACATCGGCTATAATTACATCCATGCTCTCCTTACTTATCTAGATGGGGAAGAGATCCAACATATCCAAAAAAAGCCAATCACATTAGATGAGGAAGCCATCCATCTGTATCTTTCAGAAATCTTCACGTTATTTGAACAACATCTTCCGACGACAGAATATGGAATTATTGGGGTAGCAATTGCCGTTCATGGCCCTGTCTACCATGGTGAGCCGATTTTTGGCCCACATTACAATTTCGATCACATCCCTTTTCGCAAAATAGCTGAAAAACTGAGAGACTATCCTGTCTATTTGGAAAATGAAGCAAATCTGGCAGCTTTAGGTGAGTATAGCTTTACCTCAGATTCGGAAAATCTTGTCAGTATCAATATGCACAGCGGCATTGGTGCAGGAATCGTCAAAAATGGGAATTTAGAGGTTGGTGCCCATGGTTTTGCTGGTGAAATCGGTCATCAGATCATCGTGATGGACGGTAAGGAATGTCGCTGTGGCAACCGAGGTTGTTTGGAGATGTACGCTGCCAACAAAGTTTGCTACGATCGGTTTGCTCAGAAAAAAAAACTAGACTATGTCAATGGCATCATCCTTAGAGAATACTACCAAAACCAAGATCGTGATGCGCGACAAGTCGTAGAAGAAAATATCAACTACTTGACGATCGGTATCAACAACTTGATCGCCCATTATGACCCATCGATCATTATTTTGAATAGCTCACTTTATCGCGAAATACCTGATATGATCGAACAATTAAAAGGGAATCTGCACAATCATTTTTCGAATCAATTAGTCGTCCGCAACAGCTCTTTGAACGAAAAAGCGACACTTCTAGGAGGATTGGTCTTAAATCTCCAACACTTTTTAGAAATCAAACACCTGAAATTAAAATAATCATGAATCAATAAAAAAATCTGCCAAACCGGAAAACATTGAATTCCAGTTTGGCAGATTTTATCTAAATAAAGTACGTGTATCTTTAACTTGAAATTTTAAATAGTAAAAGAACAAAAATACCTTCTACAATTGATCAAACACTTCAACAACATGTTCCACTGTAAACTGATAATTTTGGATGATCGTTTCCCCAGGTGCGCTCGCACCGAAACGATCAATCGCAATGATTGCCCCTGCTGTTCCCGTATAGCGCTCCCAGCCAAATGAAGCAGCCATTTCGATAGAAACACGCTTCGTCACTGCTTTTGGCAAGACACTTTCTTGATATTCTGCAGATTGTTGTTCAAACAAATCAAAACTTGGCATAGAAACCACTGAGACATCTTTTCCTTGTTCCGCTAATACTTTTTGCGCTTTGACCGCTAGATTTACTTCTGAACCTGTCGCGATCAAGATTCCTTCTGGTTGTTCCCCTTTAGCTGGAGACAAGACATAGGCACCTTTTTTAACCATATCATCCGCCACTTCTTTTGTTGTTGGAAGAACTGGTAGATTTTGACGACTCAAGACTAAGATCGTTGGTGTATCTGTCGATTCCATCGCAACTTTCCACGCCGCACGAGTTTCGTTCCCGTCCGCCGGACGTAAGACATGGACACCTGGCATACTTCTAACCGAAGCCAATTGTTCCACTGGCTCGTGCGTCGGGCCATCTTCACCAACTGCCACAGAGTCATGGGTCAAGACGAAAATAACTGGCGTGTTTTGGATCGCTGCTAAACGCACAGCTGGTCGCAAGTAATCGACAAAGACAAAGAATGTTCCCCCATAGATCCGAGTACCACCATGCAATTGGATCCCGTTCATCGCTGATGCCATCGCAAACTCACGAACACCAAACCAAATATTGCGGCCTTCATAGTGTTCAGGCGTGAAATCTTTGTCTGCTGTCACCATCGTATTGTTTGATCCAGATAGATCGGCAGAACCACCCCAGAAGCTTGGGATCGCTTTTGATAATTCTTGGATAACTTCTTTACTTGAGACACGACTCGCTTGGCTTTCACCTTCGTCGTACGTTGGAAGTTCGGCATCCCAATTCTCTGGTAACTTCCCAGCAAAAGCATCTTCGAATTGTTGCGCTAATTCTGGATACGCTGCTTTGTATGCTGCGAACATCTCACGCCAAGCATTTTCAGCTTTTTCGCCTTCTTCAACCATCGTTTGACGGAAGCGTTCCGCCACTTCTTCTGGTACGGTAAAGTCAGGGTATTCCCAACCATAGATCTCTTTGGCTTTTTGAATGCCTTCTAAGCCAAGTGGTGCGCCGTGGACCGCAGAAGTTCCTTGGTTTGGTGCACCAAATCCGATGACCGTTTTCACTTCGATCAATGTCGGTTTGTCTGTTTCGGCTTTCGCTTCTTCAATTGCTTTTGAGATAGCTTCCAAATCATTGCCGTCTTTGACCAAGATATGTTGCCAACCATAAGCTTCATAGCGTGCGCCAACATTTTCAGTGAAGGCTTTTGAGGTTGGTCCATCTAAAGAAATATCGTTTGAATCGTATAAAACGATTAATTTTCCTAATTTCATATGTCCAGCCATCGAACTTGCTTCTTGAGACACACCTTCCATCAGGTCGCCATCGCCACATAACGCATAGGTATAATGATCAACGACGTTGAATTGATCTTTGTTGTAGGTCGCTGCTAGATGCGCTTCTGCCATTGCCATCCCCACAGCCATTGCGATCCCTTGTCCTAACGGACCAGTCGTTGCTTCGACGCCGTCCGTATGGTTGACCTCAGGGTGTCCTGGTGTTTTTGACTCCCATTGACGGAATTGTTTCAAGTCATCAATCGTCACTTGGTACCCTGCTAAGTGCAACAAGCTGTACAACATCGCTGAACCATGTCCCGCAGATAAGACAAAACGGTCACGGTCTGCCCAGTTTTTAGAAGTTTTCGGATTCACTTTCAAGTGTTTCGTCCAAAGGGCATAAGCCATTGGCGCGGCACCCATTGGTAACCCCGGATGTCCTGAATTTGCTTTTTGTACTGCATCGACACTCAATGTACGGATCGTATTCACACCAAGCTGATCTACTTTATCAAACAATATAATTCCTCCTTATTCGTTCCTATAAAATAATACCTATTCTTTAATTTTCACTTTGAAAATAAGACAGAAGAATCAAAAATGAATGAGGCATTCTCGATTTTCCTGTCTTATTACTCGATGGTGACCGGCTTTCTTATAACCTAGACAAACGGCGTCCGAAAGCCAACTCCTTCAATAGTAAGGCGGAACTGACCGGCTTTCTTACGACCTTCTCTTACCCGATCGTTTTCCCAGTCATTTCTTCATAATCGGTTTTCATGATTTCCCATGACTTTTCGATTTTTTCATCTAAACCAAACAAGCCACTGCGACCGACGATATAAATATCTGGTCCTGCTGCATCGATTCGTTTGAAGGATTTACGGTTGGAAGAGCCGTCCATTTCAATCACATAGTGATACCCTTTTTCTTCGCGTAGTTCGCGTAAAGCAACGATCTTATCCAGTGTACTTTCAATAAACCGTTGTCCAGCAAATCCTGGATCGATCGTCATGATCGTGATTTTATCGACCAATTCGATGTATGGGAAGATGGCTTCGATCGGTGTTTCTGGGTTCAAAACGACGCCAGCTTTTAACCCTGCGTCATGGATTTGATCGATCAAACGAAAAGCTAAACCATCTAATAATTCGGCGTGCATACAGATCCATTCACACTTTTGCTCGATTAATTGATTCACCCAAAAACTTTGATCTTTAACCATTAAGTGCGCAGACATCGGTAGATTACTGATTTTACGTACCTCATCAATGAACCATGGAGATAATGTGATATTTGGTACATAATGACCATCCATGATATCGATATGGTAAGAATCGACATGATCATTTAAAAATTCGATTTGTTCTTTGAACTTATCCAAGTCCATCGTCATCAATGAAGGTGAAAATTCCACTTTTCCCATTTATTTGTTCCCTCCTTGAAAGCTTTCCCAGTCCGCCATGAATTGCGCAATCCCTTTATCTGTCAATGGATGGCTCCACAACGTTTGGTACAATGATGGCGGTACAGTGGCAATGTGTGCGCCAACTAAACTCGCTTTTTCCACATGTTCCGAATTACGGACACTTGCTGCAATGATTTCTGTAGAAAACCCGTAAGTATCTAGTACTTCACGTAGTTTTGCGACAAGCTCGATCCCGCTCGTTCCGGTATCATCTAATCGACCTAAAAATGGTGAAATAAATGTCGCACCTGCTTTTGCTGCTAGTAACCCTTGCGCCACAGAGAAAATCAATGTGACATTGGTCTTGATCCCCAATTTAGATAATTCGTTCGTCGCTTTCAATCCTTCTTCTGTCATAGGGATCTTGATCACGATGTTTTCCGCCCATTGGACGATCTCTTTCGCTTCTGCGACCATGCCGTCTGCTTCCAAACTAGTCACTTCTGCTGAGACAGGTCCGTCAACGATCGAACAGATTTCTTTGATGACTTTTTCAAACACGCGTCCTTCTTTGGCAATGATCGTCGGATTGGTTGTCACCCCATCGATTAAACCTAGCGCATTGATTGTTTTGATTGCTGTTACATCTGCTGTATCTAGAAAAAATTTCATCGATTTTGCCCCTCTTTTTTACGCACTTATTTTAAAAAATCTGAATATCATCTAAACTGATATCTTCTTCCTCTTTCTCTACTACTAAGTCCATTTCTTCTTCCGGCACGTTCTTTTTGATCACAGCTAAAACGACGGCTGTTACTAAGACGTTCACTAAGATTGCGATCACACCTGCCCATGGTCGAGACATCGTTGGGATCATCAAGACACCACCGAAAGGAACCGTTGCATCCGCACCTAAGATCATCGTTGTTGCACCACCAGCAAATCCACCGATTGCTGTTGCGACTACGCCACGTACGATATCATTCATAACTAAAGGAATCACACCTTCAACAATATTGATGACACCCATTGGTACGGCTGATTTCAATGTCTCTACTTCCACTTTTGTATAGATATTCTTGCGGAACATTTTGGCGATAAAATAAGCTAAACCAAAGCCGATCGGTGTGGCTGTATTGACTAATTGCAGTGCGGTAATCGGGCCATTCAACCCTTCCGCTTGCATCGTCAACACAAAGGCAAATACGGTTTTGTTGATTGGACCACCGTAGTCGATCCCACTTAATAAGCCGATCACACCACCAAAAATCAATAAGGAAGAATTGCCTAATCCATCTAAGAAATTCGTTAATAATAGCGTTAATGCTGCGATTGGCGCGCCAATGATATACACCATGACTAAGCCACCAACAATTGAAGCAATAAATGGAATAATCAATGTTGGCATCAATCCTTTTGCCCATTTTGGTACTTTGACATGTTTTAAAATACCTAAAACAAGATAACCTGCTAAGTAACCACCTAAAATCCCCCCGATAAAACCAGCACCAATTGCATTTGCTGTTAAACCAATAATGAAACCTGGTGCGATCCCTGGTTTAGCTGCAATGGAATAAGAAATCCCGGTAGCGATCACAACTGGTAATAATCCTAAACCAGCGCCACCCATCGTTGCTAACGCATCCCAAATCGAAAACTCACCTTGTACAAGTGTTCCTTGACTTGTTCCGCCAAAGGCCATGCCGATTGCAATCAGGAATCCGGCACCACATACGATTGGAATCAAATATGAAATCGCTGTCAATAAATGTCCTTTTAAATTTAACTTTTTAATTGCCTCCATTTTTTGTCTCCCCCATTCTGGTAATTATTGTTGCACGACTACTTCTTCTACTTTTTCAATCAACTTACTCGGTGATTTTACAGCAACTTCTGTCGGTACTTGGACGATTCGTTTTCCTTCAAAACGTTCACGACCACTGATTTTGACATCTACAGCTAAAATCACGACATCTGCTTGACTGATTTGCTCTGCTGTCAATTCATTTTCGATCCCGATCGTTCCTTGTGTTTCCACATGGATCTCATGCCCGGCCTTTTTTGCGGCATTCTCCAACTTTTCTTGCGCAATGTACGTATGAGCGATCCCCACCGTACATGCTGCTACTCCAACGATTTTCATTTTTTCTTCCTCCTCACTCTCTATCCAAATGCAGCGACTACTTCATCGATTTCTCTTGCAGCAATCAAACGTTCCACCACTTCATCATTTCCTAACTTACGGGCAAATAAGGACAACAATTTCAAATGTTTTTGAGCACCTTCCGTATCGTCTCCGACTGCAAACAAGATGATGCCTTTCACACCCTTACCGTCTAATGTCTCCCAAGGAATTTCATTTTCAGTCACCCCAATCGCCACACCGACCTTCTTCACATACGCACTTTTTCCATGTGGAATAGCGATATAATTACCGATCCCTGTTTGACCTTGCGCTTCTCGCAAATAAATATCTTTCACAAACGCTTCGACATCCGTAATGTATTCTTGTTCATACAAGCGATTGGCTAATTCATATAAGACCGCATCTTTCGTTTTTCCGTTTAAGTTCGTTTTGATGATTGTTGGATCAATGATTTCTTTGATCTCCATTTTCCTCACTCCTCATTAGTTACTGACAACTTCCATTGCTTTTTCGATTAATTTGTTTGGTGATTTTACCGCGATCTCTGTTGGTACTTGGATGATTTTCTTTCCTTCGAAACGTTCCCGTCCACTGATCTTGACATCCACTGCTAGAATCACGATATCCGCTTGGTCGATGGCTTCTTGTGGCAATTCATTTTCAGTCCCGATCGTTCCTTGGGTTTCGACATGGATCTCATGACCCGCTTTTTTTGCTGCATTCTCTAATTTTTCTTGTGCGATATACGTATGGGCGATTCCCACTGTACATGCTGCTACTCCAACGATTTTCATTATTGGTTCCTCCAATTTTTGATAGTATTTTTATCGTTCTGTAAAATTACCAGCTTTCAATTCATCTAGATAGTCAGGATCAGCCAGTTGTCGCATAAAATCAGCAAGCTGTCGTTTGACTGCTAGTGTTTCATTTTCTGCTAGTAAGACAACGATGAGCAATTCCACTTTTGAGATTCGTTCCGACCATTCAGTAATTGGCTGTTGGGGACGAATCACCCAGACCTGTGTTTTGGCTAGTGCTGGATGTTCAAGATGAGGCAAAATTACGCCTTCCTCAATTTGGATATCTCCTGCCTCTTCTCGCTCAAACAATGCCTGTTGGATCGCTTGTGCCTTTTCTTTTGAGGTAGGAAAGACTTGTTGACTGATCCATTCATAAGTCGCTACTTTGGAAGCCAGTGACATCTGATCGAATAGTTCCACGAAATTATCTATCATGATAAATATCCTCGATTTTCTGTTGGATTCTTGACTGGTCATCAGCGGTCAACATCGCACTAACGATCAAAGATTGAACAGGAAATGCTTCTTTCAGGCCAACTGTTGTTAAAATCAACTCGATTCCTGGCGTCTTCTCTAACACTGATTGGTAATTTTTCGTACTGATCACATCTACGATTTCTAATTCCGGAAATTTTTTGGCTAACTTCACCTTCAATAATTCAGAAGTTCCCACGCCAGTTGTACACATGATCAGTGTTTGGATCGGAAATTGGTGCGTCTCAATGATTCGTGCAAAATACAAGGTGATAAACCCAATCTCATCAGACGTGATCGTTGGAAGCTGAAACGTTTGACTCACCTGTTTTGATACTTCAGCAACCGTATTAAAAATCGTTTCATACGTTAATTGGATTTGATCCAACAAACTATTTTTCACTCTGATTTGATGGCGCAACCGATTGACCAAAGGTTTGATATGATTAGCAAGATCTGTAAAAATCATCTCGCTTGCTACATTGAGATTTAGCTTCTCACCAACTTGATGCAAGTAATAAGAAGTAATCTCAATCACTTCTTCTGTGAACGTTTGGGTCTTCGTTTGACTATTATCCGTTCTGGAAGAAAGCAAATATTGATAAAGATAGTAGATCTCACTTACTGGTAATTTCGTTTTCAAATATACTTCCACTTGGCGGATCACTTCGATGGCAATATCACGAATCAAGGATTCATTATCTAAAACCTGTAATTGTTCCATCGTTAATTTTTCTCCAGTGGCTTGATAATTCGTTTTTCTTGCGCGACGTACCGCAATGTATAGATGGGAGAAAATATTGATATTGTATGGGTAAGGAATCGTGCCATTGAGTTTTTTTTCAATCAGCTTGATCTGTTCGATGACAAAATTCGCATCGTAACGATTAAACGAAAATTCGTCCGATAAAGCGATTTCATCAATATCGAAAATATTCAATCGTTGAATCAACTCAGTGATCGCTCGACGGATATTCTCTTCCTTGCCTTCGATGGCTAATGTCCGATTTTTGCGGATCAATTGCAGATCATACGCTGAAATCCGTTCCGCAATGATTTTTTCATCATTCGCAATCGCTGAATCACCAACATAATAGGTTTGATACAAATCAATGACTTTTAGTGCTTTAGGCGAGGATAATAATAATTCTTCCATCACATTATTTTGCCGCTCTGACGGTAGGACTTCCACAGAAGACACAATTGTTTGATTCGTCTGTGCAATATATTTTTCATAATCCAGTTTGTACCCCCGACCCTTTTCAGACAAAATCAGTGGCCCATTTGGAAACTCGTCATTCATTTTTTTAACCAAGCGGTAGACCGTCTTGGTAGAGGTACTCATTAACTCTGCCAACACTTCAGCAGTAACATAATCTCTTTGCTTTGATAAAAGAAGCGTTAATTTATTCCCTCGATCCATTTGACTAGTCATAGCTCTATCCCCCCTGTATCTTTATCATAAGCGATTATTTTTATTCTGCTTCACTACATAATGTCCCTTGCAGCGGACAAAATGTATTCGGTTACACAAGGTTGTGAGAAAGCTGGGCAACTCCGAGTATTAAGAAATAATTTGAGAAAATAGCTTCTCCTATTTTTTCAAATTTTGGCTTAATATCGTAGGAGTTAGCTTTCGAACACCGTTTATCTAGGTTGTGAAAGAAGCGGTCAGCACTGAGTAATAAGACAGAAAAATCGAAAATGGCTTTTTCGTTTTTGATTTTTTTGGCTTATTATTGAAGTGTTGCTTCTTGAACACCGTTTATCAGGTTGTGAGAAAGCCGTTCCGCCTTACTATTGAAGGTCAGCTTTTTTAACAACCAAATAGTTACATTTTTCGAAGCTAAAGATAACTATATGAAAACATAACATTTTAGCCATTATTTTTAAAGCGAACATCAAAAAAATCCTTTTAAAATGTTTTTGACCAAAGAGTTCATTCCATAGATTTACTCGTGATTTCAACATGAATCACTTGAACAACCTAGTAGATTTAAAATAACTAACAACATTAAATAAGATAACTTATCCTATTCATTATTTACAAATAAGTAAAACAAGCGAGCAAACAAATCACGTAATGTCTCTACTATCGGATATTTGAACTCACCAAATTTATTTAAATAAGCGTCAAAAAAAGACGCTTCGCAAACTGAATTGCGAAACGCCTTGATTGTTTCAATTGAATGGTACTCGATTTCTTTAAAAATCTCCGTCCCATACTGTATTCGTAAGCAAATAAATTCGCAACGACGCCAGCAATTAACGTTTTGAGAATTGTGAAGCTTTACGAGCTTTCTTAAGACCTGGTTTTTTACGTTCAACCATACGTGCGTCACGTGTAAGTAACCCAGCGCGTTTAAGAGCTAAACGGAAGTCAGGATCAACTTCTAGCAATGCACGAGCGATTCCGTGACGGATAGCTCCTGATTGTCCAGCGTAGCCTCCACCGTTTACGTTAACAAATACGTCATATGCGCCTTTTGTTTCAGTAACGCCGAAAGGTTGATTGATAACTTCACGCAAGTCAGCATGTGGAATGTATTCTTCAACATCTTTTTTGTTGATAGTAATTTTACCAGTTCCTGGTACTAAGCGTACGCGAGCAACTGCATTTTTACGACGGCCTGTGCCGATATATTGAACTTGTGCCAATGAAATTCCCTCCTATTAGATTAAGTTTGTGATGTCTAAAACTTCTGGTTGTTGTGCTGCATGTGGATGTTCTGCTCCACCGTATACATTCAATTTTGTAAATTGTTTGCGGCCTAAAGTATTTTTAGGTAGCATGCCTTTTACAGAAGTTTCGATCAAACGACGAGAATTTTTAGCACGCAATTCACCAGCTGAGATTGATTTCAATCCTCCTGGGTAGTTGCTGTGACGGTAATAAATTTTATCAGTCGCTTTTTTACCTGTTAATTTCACTTTATCTGCATTGATAACAATGACGAAATCGCCAGTATCCAAATGAGGGGTGAAAGTTGGTTTATTTTTTCCACGTAGTACAGATGCAACAACTGTTGAAAGACGTCCCAATGGAACATCAGTTGCGTCTACTACATACCATTTACGTTCTACTTCGCCTGGTTTGGCCATATATGTTGTACGCACGTTAGTTTCCTCCAATTTAAGTTCTGATGTTTGACATACACTTCGAGTTTCCGGGGCTCTTTGTGGGGCAAACAATACCATTTAACATATTACCTGCAAATACCGATAATGTCAACGTTTTTCTATACTTTTGAAAAATTAAATTTCTTTTTCATTTTTATCTTTTCATCGTTTTAGTTTCTTTTAGACTAAGAAATTCGTTCTGTATAAAAAGTTGTGTATTTACATTATTTTTGAATATTATTTTCATTTTATTTATTTTTATGTATATTTATTTAATTTATTGATTGCTTTTTTATTTTTATGGTGTTATCATTTGAAACATCTATTTTGAAAACACTTAAAAATAAAGGGGCGATTTTATGAAAGAAAAAATTATATTGGCTTACTCAGGTGGATTAGATACCTCTGTGGCAATCAAATGGTTGGCAAAAGATTATGAGGTGATTGCTTGTTGCCTAGATATCGGTGAAGGCAAAGATACAGCTTTTATTAAAGAAAAAGCACTTCAAGTTGGTGCAATTGCGTCTTATGCCATCGATGCCAAAGAGGAATTTGCTCAAGAATTTGCATTGATCGCGCTACAAGGTCATACGTTTTACGAGCAGTCTTACCCACTGGTTTCTGCGCTTTCTCGCCCCTTAATCGCAAAAAAATTAGTGGAATTAGCTCGAAAAACTGGTGCAACGACGATTGCTCATGGCTGTACAGGAAAAGGCAATGACCAAGTTCGTTTTGAAGTAGCAATCAATGCCTTGGCACCTGAAATGAAAATCATTGCACCGGTTCGTCAATGGCAATGGTCTCGGGAAGAAGAAATCGCCTATGCGAAAGAAAATGATGTGCCGATCCCAGCAGATTTGGAGAATCCATATTCTATCGACCAAAACTTGTGGGGACGTGCTTGTGAGTGTGGTGTGTTAGAGGACCCTTGGGCGACTCCGCCAGCAGGTGCTTATGATATTACGACAGCCTTGGAGTATACACCTGATCAGCCGGATATCATTGAACTCACTTTTGAACAAGGCGTTCCAGTTGCTTTGAATCAAGAAAGTTTACCTTTATCCGAATTGATCTTGTCTTTGAATCAATTAGCCGGCAAGCATGGAATCGGACGGATCGATCATGTGGAGAATCGTCTGGTAGGGATCAAATCGCGGGAAGTGTATGAATGCCCTGGAGCGATCACTTTGATGCAGGCACACAAAGAGCTGGAAGATTTGACCTTCGTTCGTGAATTAGCACATTTCAAACCAATGATCGAGCAACAGTTGAGCCAAATGATTTACGATGGTCTCTGGTTCAATCCATTGACCGATGCGTTGATCTCTTTCTTGAAAGCAACACAGACTGCGGTCAATGGGACTGTCCGTGTCAAACTATTCAAAGGAAATGTCATCGTTGAAGGACGTAAATCGGCCAATAGTCTATATAACGAAGAACTAGCAACGTATACTTCAGCGGATACCTTCGATCAACAAGCTGCTGTCGGTTTTATCAAGCTTTGGGGTCTACCATCGAAAGTCTATGCGGAAGTTCAAACGCAACAACAAACAGCCGTAGGATCAGAGTAGCGAGTAAAGCAATCAAAAGAAAAGTAAGGTAAAAGCTGAGTGCGAACTCAAACAGGACCTTTTACCTGCTTTTCTTTCATTCAAAACATAGGAGGAATCACATGGATAAACTTTGGGGTGGACGGTTTCAAGGAAAAAGTGAACAATGGATCGATGCATTCGGTGCTTCGATCTCCTTTGATCAAAAATTAGCTGAACAAGATATTTTAGGTAGTCTCGCCCATGTGAAAATGTTGGCCCATACTGGGATTTTGCCCGAGGAAGAAGCGCAACAGATCATCGCTGGTTTGGAAAAACTGCAAACACGCTTAACGAATGGCACTTTGCATTTTTCGGTGGAAAATGAAGACATCCACTTGAATATTGAAAAATGCCTGCATGAGGAAATCGGACCTGTTGCCGGGAAACTACATACTGCTCGTAGCCGTAATGACCAAGTCGCAACAGACATGCACTTGTATCTAAAAGATACGGTACTTGAACTGATTGAAAAGCTTCATTCGTTACGTCAAACGTTCGTGGAAAAAGCAGCAGAGCATACGGCTACGATCATGCCAGGATATACTCATCTGCAACACGCCCAACCGATTTCCTTTGGCCATCATCTCTTAGCGTACTATCAGATGTTTACTCGTGACCATGAACGCTTCACAGAAAGCCTGAAACGAATCGATATTTCCCCTTTAGGCAGTGCCGCATTGGCAGGTACGACGTTTCCGATTGATCGTTCCTTTGCTGCAAATGAATTAGGCTTTTCTGCTGTTTATGCAAACAGTTTAGACGCCGTTAGTGACCGTGATTTTATTCTGGAGTTTTTAAGTAATGCTTCATTATTGATGATGCACTTGTCCCGTTTTTGTGAAGAAATCATTTTTTGGTGTAGTTACGAATGTCAATACATTGAACTTTCGGATACTTTTTCAACAGGCAGTTCGATCATGCCTCAAAAGAAAAATCCAGATATGGCGGAATTGATACGTGGAAAAACTGGTCGAGTATATGGTAATTTATTTGGTTTACTCACGTTGATGAAAGGTTTGCCTTTAGCTTATAACAAAGATTTCCAAGAAGATAAAGAAGGCATGTTCGATACGAGTGAAACGATTTTAGCTAGTCTCTCGATCATGGAAGGTATGGTCAAAACCATGGAAGTGAACAAAGCCCGAATGTATGCAGCCACGCAAAAAGATTTCTCCAATGCGACTGAGTTAGCCGATTACTTGGCTGCAAAGGGCATCCCCTTCCGTCAAGCACATGAGATTGTCGGTAAACTCGTCTTACATTGTACACAGCAAGGTTGCTTGTTACAAGACCTCCCACTAACAGAATTCCAAGCAATCAGCCCGCTGATCGAATCTGATCTTTACGATACCTTACTTCCAGAAACTGCCGTGAAACGTCGCAATTCATTAGGTGGTACAGGTTTTGACCAAGTAGAAATACAGATTGAGCAAGCACTACATCAGTTGAAAATAGACAAGAACTAAAAGAACATCTTGAGACAATGTTTCCACACGTTGTCTCAAGACGTTCTTTTTTGTAGTTTACATTTTTCAAAAATATGCAAAAAAAGTTCAATCTTTTAAGAATAAACATGTCATACTTTAGTTTAAAAAACTTTTTAAAACAGAAAGGAAAAAACGATTATGACCTTCTTCCCCTTTGTCGATCCCAATCGTCGACCACAAGCCAAGATTCGAAAAATGACAGAAGAACTCACACAAAAATTTCAAGCAATCGATCCAGATTTGACTTTGATACATAATGATAACTTTATTGATTATGGTCCAGAGGTCTTTCCAAAGCTATCGAAAATTTATTGGGACCCTCGTGTGCCAGATCATTCGATGGAACATTTTGTATATTCGGAGTATCTGCTTAGATATGGAGGTTATCCCCTTTACTGGTTTACACCTTACGATGAACATATTTACGAATATTATAGAAAACCAAGCGGGCCTTCAGATTCTTCTAGACAAGCAGTAAAAGTGATTGACCAGGCTATCTTAAAAGTCATCCATGATTATCAAGTGCATAACCTGTTCTATTGGAATGACTTATTTACAGAAAAACAATTGGAACAGGAAAGGTTAGAACCTTATGATCGACCATCACAATTCATTGGACCAGGAGAACTCGTTAGTTCGCCGATTAGTTTCACTGACCCCAAGCATCGACCTTTGGCTGCTGTAGAAAAGAATACTGAATTTCTGAAAACTCAACTAGAACAATTAGATTCTCGATTAACTATTTCTCACAATGATTCGTATATTGATTTCGAACCAAAAATAAGTCGTTTCTTAGCTGAATGTTCCTATGATCCCGAAGAAGATGATCCTAACGATCCGATAAATAAATTATGTGGTGAAGAATATAAAATTTATTATGATAATATTCTACTATTCAGCTTTTATCCTTTTCAATTAGGCTACGGTTATCATGGTAATTTCTACGAGGGAGGCATTCCTAACACAACGTATCTTGGGTTAAGTCAAGAATTCATAAATCAAATTGATAATATTATCTCAATTTATATGATTTTTAATCTATATTATTGGCGTGATCAGTATTCTCCAGAGGAATTCCAGTATGAAATTCATAAATATAAGAAAATGTGGTGCTTAGAATAACTAAGCACCACCCTCTTTATTATTTTATAATCGGATACGCTGTCGAAATCGTAATCTTACCATTCGCTTTAACATTCGCATGCCCTTCAATCGTAAAACCTTCTGTACTTTGACCACTAAAATCATGACCTCCTGGTATATTCGGAACCTGTTTTTTTACAATTTGTTCTACTTCACTCGTAATTTTCTCTGCATCCCAATTGTCAGGAAAAACAGTAGAGTTGGTTCTCTTATATTTCCCATCATATCTAACTTTCGCCTCAAAAGGTCGTCCTTCCACCACGGTCCCAGTTGGCTCATAAACTACCCCACTTTCTGAATTATAAAAATCAGGATGGCGCGAATGGGCACCTGTGATTTCAGGGTTGCCACTTTTCCCCGGTCTTACCTCTCCCGCCACATGGCGCAAGGCTTTACGGTTATAGTATTCAGTGGTTGGTAACTTCTCTACTAAAGCTTCATTTGGACAGCCTTTGGTGATTAGAGCCTTTTCCGCTTCCAATACGCGAGCGGCTTCGGCTTCTTCGACTTCAATCGTTGTTAGGATGACTTCATCGGATTTGACGGTCCGTAAGACAGAAATCATTTCTGGCCATGGTAAGCACATGGCGATGAGTAAGACGTCCATTGGTTCGGGCTTCAATTGGGACTGCTTGATGACCCAGTCGGTATTTTCGTAATTTGGTAAGTGCTTCAATACACTGCCACCGACTTCAGAAATCGCTGCAATAGTGGTGTCATCTAAACTCTTTGGCAAAGAATTCGTGCGTTCTTCATCAAACAAGCCATCGGCTAACGCATAGTAGTTGCAATAGACACCGAAAAAGCTTTGCACTTTGCGGATCGTATAGATGATTTCTTGGTTAAAACCGATGTCGATTTGGTCTAAGGGAACAATTTCTTGCGTTCCCCGATACACAAACTCACCTTCCCGATCAATGACAACTTCTTTGTCATTGGCTTTCGCTGCGATCCGGAATAGATTGGTCTGAAACGTATCAGGCAATTGATCAATCAGCGCATCCCGCTCATCGATCATCTGACGGGTGATTTCTTTTCCGATGTCATTGACGGAATCGACATCTGTTGGGACTACTGCTCCAAATTGGACCGAAGAATATTCTTTGACCAGTTCCAAGGCTTGTTCAGGTGTGGCGATTTCTGCTAAAAATGTATCAAAGTCCGTCTCCAAGGGAATCGTGATGCCCCGAATATCATATTGCGTGTATAGTTCTTGGCGATGATCATAGGCGGTATAGCTCATGGTCACATTGACATAGGGTGTTCCTGGACCATTATATGGAGAAAAATTGATTTGTTTCAGGGCGCCGATCCGTGGAGGTAATTTTTCATTTCCCGGTAAGTATTCATTCAGTGAAGTATCTGGATAAACTAATAGACTTTGATCATTCGTGTCTTTAGGAACGAACAATCCGCTCATACCGTCTGTGCCGGTTCGCATCTCATATCCAGATAGTTCTGGTGTTGTTTGTATGTATTCAAGGAACTGGTTTTGGACCGTAATCCAGCTAGCCAACTCGATTTTGGTGGTCGGATAAATCTCAACGGGGTCTTCTGGAGCATCAATGGCATCACCGAGCAAGCTGATCGACTGCCTTAGGATACTTGTCGAAGTCAAACGGTACAATTGGCTGACAGCTGTCTCTTTGGTTGATTCTTTTAAGTAGGGTCGGGTAAATTCAGCAAAGGCGGTAGCTTGGATGATCGGTGCAATTTTTGAACGGGCAAATCGGGTACTGAGGGGTAACGTACTTGGCCCTTCCATCACGTCTAAATAATCCGCTAGAACTAAATTATCAAATACGTTATGTTCGGCAGTCAGGGTATCCGTAAATCCTCGGAGTTTTGCCCATTCGTTCCATGTTTTTTCATCTTTTGCTGGCGAAGTGCCACTTAAATCAATCGCAACAGCCGGACGCGAGGTTGCTTCTTTGAAGGAGCGATCACTCGCAAAGGCTAAGAGTGTCGGTTGGAAAACCGACGACAACAACATTACAACCATCAACAACGAGAACCATTTCTTTTTCACTTTCATGTTTTTTGCTCCTTTTCTTTTTTATTGACACCGAGAGTATATCCCAAGAAAAGAAAGCGCTTAATTAAAAGTGAAAATTCTCATGAAACGACTTTTTCTAAAATAAGAATAAGAAATTCTAATTGTTATTAAACAAAAAAAGACATCCCCATTCCAGCACATTGTCTGCAAATGGGGTGTCTTTATGGTTGTGATGAAATTGATTATGCGTCGATTCCTGGTGCTTTACCTAGATGTGCTTGTATCATCCAGATGCGTTTTTCTGTTGCTGCTTTAAATTCAATAAACATATCTTGCGTAGGATCGTCGCCTTCTTCACCAGCAGCTTCGATTCCTTTTTGGAAAAGATCTGCTAAATAGCGGTAACCTGCGACTAATGTTTCTAAACGTTCTTCCATCGTGCGATCCCAACGACCAACTTCATCAGGGATTTTTGTGTTGTCTGCAAATTCACGTAACGTTGAATAAGGTGAACCATCTAATGTGATCAAACGTTCTGAGATTTCATCTAATTGTTCATTCAAGTCGTCCATGAAGCTGTCCATCATTGGATGCAATGTCAAAAATCCAGGACCTCTCATATACCAATGTGTTTGGTGGACGATCACCGACATTTGGCTTAAATCTGCTACTAATTGATTCAATACTTCTTTTGTTTGTTGAAATTTCATGTAATTCTGCCTCCTCGCATTTGCCTATATTAAAATCATAGTAAACTTTGAGGGAAAAGTACACTAAAATCTTTTAGATGAGAACGATTTTCATCCCCAGAGTAATGCTTTTTTTAAATAGCAAAAAATCCGCAAACCAAATAGAAAATATAACTAATGTCATCATTTACGATTCGCCTTCTTCATCTATCATCTCTATTGATAGAGTCTCTCGTAGTTCCGCAAATAACTGAGAATAGCGGCTTAATTCTTGTTGTGTCGAAACAAATAAAGGATATATTTTGTTGTACATACGGCTGGCTTTTTTCTGAACAGCCACTTGTTGTGCTAATTCAATATATGCGGAAGCTTCACCTAATGTTTCGATTCTGCCTTGGCTCTGCCAACCTAATATGACTGCCCCTAACGCTGAGGCTTCTTTAACTTTTGGA
Organism: Enterococcus sp. AZ095b; assembly: GCF_051714725.1. Lineage (NCBI taxonomy): Bacteria > Bacillati > Bacillota > Bacilli > Lactobacillales > Enterococcaceae > Enterococcus > Enterococcus sp. AZ095b. Next base: position 2,907,263 of record NZ_JBIOSL010000001.1, read on the forward strand.
AAACGGATAGGTTGTCCCAATACATCTGCCATGATCTGCCGAAATAACACTGATTGAGCAAAGCCACCAGTTGCACGTAACTCAATCACTTGATCGGGTGGACAGATACCTCGCAAAATTCGTTTGAGATTAAAACAAACCCCTTCCAGGACCGCTCGCATCATGTCTTTTTCCGTATGCCATCGTTGTAGACCAATAAAACTTCCAAATGCCTCCGCATCCCACAAAGGTGCTCGTTCCCCCAATAAATACGGTTGAAAAATCAGTCCATTGGCGCCAGGCGGGACAAAAGCGATTTCCGAAAGGACTGCTTGATACGGATCTTCTCCTTGTTCCTTAGCTCGTTGAACGACATCTTGCATCAATGTATGGACCGCCCAATCAAAGATCCCTGCGCCATTACTGGTTGCTCCTCCGATGACCCAGTGTGTTTGATCCAAAACATAACAGAAGGTTTCCATTGTTGGATGGAGCTTTGGGCGATTCGAAATAAATCGTAATGCGCCACTGGTACCGACAGTCAGCGCTGCCGTCGTCTCACCAAATGCACCTAAGCCTAAATTGGATAATGGCCCATCGGCTCCACCTAAAATAAATGGAATTTCTTGATCAAAATGAAATCTCGTACGGGCTTGTTCTGTTAATTTCGTGAACTGGGTAGTCGCAGGTGCTACTCTCGGTAATTGCTCTTCTTGTATCCCTAACTCTTCAAGAATAGGCTCTGACCATTGGAAACGGTAGATATCAAAGTACCCTGTGCCAGAAGCAGTACTATAATCACTGACTAATTCAGCAAACAGCTCATAAAAAAGATAGTCTTTGATCCCTACAAAATAAGCCGCTTGCTCAAATAAATCAGGAAACTCGTTTTTCAACCAATTGATTTTGATCAATGGTGTCATTGGATGGATCGGCGTACCCGTCCGTTCATAGATCACTCGACCTTTTTCAGTTGCTTTTAATTTTTCTGCTTCATTGACGGCACGAGTGTCTGCCCAAGTAAACATACGAGTTAAAGGTTTTTTGTTTTCATCTAATAAAATCAAGCTGTGCATGGCTGTTGAAAATGAAATGAATTGGATTGTCTGTGCGGGTAACTGTTGGATCACTTCATTGATGACCGTATACACTGCATGGACGATCAATTCCTGATCTTGTTCAGCCATGCCTTGAATTTCTTGAATCAGCGGGTAATGAAAGTAGGCTGTAGCTACTTCTTCTGCTTGTTCATTGAATGCAACTGCTTTCGTTTGCGTAGTACCGATATCGACCCCGACTGCAATCATTATTTTTTCCACCTCTCTTCTCCTTTTTTGCGTATCTTAATCAAAAGGAGGTTGGTCTGATGTTTCTTTATTTTATCATTGGTTGTTGCTTTGGTTCTTTTTTGTGCTTAGTCGCACAACGCGTTCCTCAAGACCTTTCTATTATTTCCCCTCGTTCACATTGTGTCAACTGTCACCAAACATTGCGTTGGTATGAGTTGATTCCATTACTTTCGATTGTCATGCAACGATTTCGTTGCCGCTCTTGTCAGACCAAACTTTCACCCATGTATCCACTGGCAGAGTTGATCAGCGGTACGCTATTTATGTATGCAGGATGCTATTCGCCAGATACAGTTCATTTGATTTGGCTATTCACTGCTTTTTTATTTTCGTTGATGGATATTTTTTACCTTGCGATTGACACTCGCATCCTCTATTTCTCATGGACTTTCTTATGGGCCTACTGGGTGCTGACTGAGCAGTTTCACTTAGAAACCAGCTTAGCGTTCGGCTTGATCAGTTACGGTTTGCTGCGTTATGGGCAAGCTTATTTAGGCGCAGGCGATACGTTACTCTTACTTAGTTGGAGTGGTGGGTTAGCCTCCACACATTTTCTCATGCTTATGTTTATCGCAAGTTGTCTTGGTTTAAGTTATTTTTGTATCACTGCTTTATTCCATAAGAAAAGAAAGCATCTCCCTTTCGTTCCTTTTCTGAGTATTGCCTTATGGTTGGTCCTCTATTTCCGATAGCACAAAAAAGAAGAAGCATCTAGAACAAAATGTCCGACCTTCCTCTTTTCTTATTACTTAAAATTCATATTTTCTAGTAACTTATACTGCTAGTCTTTCCAGTTTTTTCTAAGGAATCCCGCCCGACCAGAGCCTTCACGATACAACTGATAATGGATCTTGTTTTTCTTGTAGTAATCTTGATGATACTCCTCTGCGGGATAAAAGGTCGTACGAGGTTCGATCTTTGTGACGATCGGTTGATCGAAACGGCCACTTGCTTGTAACTGTTGTTTTGAGTTTTCTGCGGCTTCACGTTCTGCTTCATCACTATAATAAATGACCGGACGATAAGAGTCCCCACGATCAGCAAACTGCCCTAAAGCATCTGTCGGATCGGTCTGTTGCCAATAAATCTCGACCAATTGTGCATAGGTGATGATTTCAGGATCATATTCGATTTCTACCGCTTCCGTATGACCTGTTGTTCCAGTCGTCACTTGTTCGTAGGTTGGATTTGGTACATGTCCTCCAGTATAACCGGAAGTAACGGAGAGGATACCTGGTTGTGTTTCAAACGGTTTGACCATACACCAAAAACAGCCACCTGCAAATACAGCTTTTTTCACTGCCATTTCTTATCAGCTCCTTTGGTTTTATCATACTCGTTTTCATTGAAATAAATAGTAATATGCTTATTTTACCCCCTACCGGTATTTTTAGCCTATTTTTATTGTTTTTCTTTTAATATTTGAAAACTTGTGGATAAATTTTGGTACACATAATAATTATCCCCTGTGGATATCTATTACCATTTCTTTTATCCACAGTTACCTTTTACTTCCTTGATTCTAGTTTATCCACAAAAAAAAGGTCAAGTCCCTCAAACAGGAACTTGACCTTCTTTATGTGAACTCATGGTTTATCGTGTTTGTTCATTCATTGCATCTTCGGCAGCCATTTGTGCTTCGATGTCAGAAATACTATACACGTTTTCACTTGCAACGCCAACTTCTTTTGGTTCCATGTTGCGGTAACGTGGCATACCAGTACCAGCTGGAATGATCTTACCGATGATAACATTTTCTTTCAAACCAAGAAGTGGATCTTTTTTGCCTCGGATCGCAGCATCAGTCAAGACACGAGTTGTTTCTTGGAAGGATGCAGCTGATAAGAAGCTGTTTGTTTCTAATGATGCTTTTGTGATACCTAGCAAGACTGGACGAGATGTCGCAGGAACGCCACCAGCAACTAACGTATTGTAGTTTTGGTCTTTGAAGTCTGCGATATCTAACAGTGTACCTGGCAAGATTTCTGTATCGCCTGGGTCCATGACGCGCACTTTACGAAGCATTTGGCGAACCATTACTTCGATATGTTTGTCGCCGATTTCTACCCCTTGCATACGGTAAACGCGTTGTACTTCACGTAATAGATAGTTTTCAACAGATAGAACGTCACGTACTTGCAACAATTGTTTCGGATCGATTGATCCTTCTGTCAATGGTGCACCACGATGGATCATATCGCCTTCAGCGACTTTCATACGTGCAGTATAAGGCACTGTATACGTACGTGTATCTGTTTTCCCTTTGATTGTTACTTCTTTGGTACGTGTAGCAGGATCTTCAGAGATATCGATGACATCCCCTGTTACTTCAGTAATCACTGCTTGCCCTTTCGGATTACGTGCTTCAAAGATTTCTTGGACACGAGGAAGACCTTGAGTGATATCATCTCCGGCAACCCCACCCGTATGGAACGTACGCATTGTTAACTGAGTACCTGGTTCACCGATTGATTGAGCGGCGATCGTACCAACTGCTTCTCCGACTTCAACGTCAGAACCAGTTGCCAAGTTACGTCCGTAACAATGTTTGCAGACACCATGTTTTGTGTTACATGTGAAGACAGAACGGATCGTTACAGTTTCAACACCTGCATCAACGATTTGTTTTGCGACATCTTCAGAGATCAATTGATTTCCGGCAATGATCATTTCGTTGGTTTCAGGATGACGAACTTCTTTACGTGTGTAACGTCCAATCAAACGATCTTCAAGAGATTCGATGATTTCATTTCCTTCACGGATTGCTTGGATCTCAAGACCGCGGTCAGTGCCACAATCTTCTTCACGAATGATGACATCTTGGGCAACGTCAACTAAACGACGTGTCAAGTAACCAGAATCGGCTGTCTTCAAGGCTGTATCGGTCATTCCTTTACGAGCCCCGTGAGTTGAGATAAACATTTCCAAGACAGAAAGTCCTTCGCGGAAGTTCGAAATGATCGGCAATTCCATGATACGTCCATTCGGTGCGGCCATCAATCCACGCATACCAGCAAGCTGAGTAAAGTTGGAGATGTTACCACGGGCACCAGAATCTGACATCATGAAGATTGGGTTTTTCGCTTCCAAACCTTCCATCAGTTTTTGTTGGATGCTGTCTTTCGCAGCGTTCCAAACAGCGATTACTCGTTCATAACGCTCGTCATCAGTGATCAATCCACGACGGAATTGCTTCGTGATCGACTCTACTTGTTTATGTGCTTCGTCAATGATCACTTGTTTTTCATTCAAGACACTGATGTCGGCGATCCCTACAGTGATACCTGCATGTGTTGAATGTTTGTATCCTAAGTCTTTCATACGGTCAAGCATCTTAGATGTTTCAGTTACTTTGAAACGTTTAAAGACTTCGGCGATGATGTTTCCTAAGTTTTTCTTCTTGAATGGTAAAACTAGTTCTTGTTCTTTGATGTGAGCAGGAATATCTGTTCCAGCTTCAACAAAGTATTTGTCCGGTGTTTGGACAGTCAAGTTGAAGTCAGTTGGCTCATTCAAGTAAGGGAATTCTGGTGGCATGATCTCGTTAAAGATGATCTTACCGACAGTCGTGATCATCGTGCGTTCTTTTTGCCATTCTGTAAATGGTTTGTCCCCTAATGTCGTTGGGTTCACACCAATACGTGAATGTAAATGAACGTAGCCATTACGCCATGCGATGACTGCTTCGTTTTGGTCTCTAAAGACCATTCCTTCGCCTTCACGACCTTCTTCTTCCATTGTTAGGTAGTAGTTTCCTAAAACCATATCCTGAGAAGGTGTAACAACTGGTTTACCATCTTTTGGATTCAAGATGTTTTGAGCAGCTAACATCAGCATACGTGCTTCTGCTTGTGCTTCTTCGTTCAACGGTACGTGAACGGCCATTTGGTCTCCATCGAAATCGGCATTATAAGCTTCACATACCAATGGATGCAAACGGATCGCACGACCTTGGACAAGAACTGGTTCAAATGCTTGGATACCTAATCTGTGAAGCGTAGGTGCCCGGTTCAATAGAACTGGATGTTCTTTGATGACGTCTTCTAAGACATCCCAAACTTCATCTTCTTGACGTTCGATTTTGCGTTTCGCATTTTTGATGTTTGAAGCAAGTTCACGTTGAACTAATTCGCGCATCACGAATGGTTTGAACAATTCGATCGCCATTTCTTTTGGTAATCCACATTGGTACATTTTCAAGAAAGGACCTACGACGATAACTGAACGACCAGAGTAGTCGACACGTTTACCAAGTAAGTTTTGACGGAAACGACCTTGTTTCCCTTTCAACATATGAGAAAGAGATTTCAATGGGCGGTTACCTGGTCCTGTGACAGGACGGCCACGACGACCGTTATCGATCAACGCATCTACCGCTTCTTGTAACATCCGTTTTTCATTTTGAACGATGATTCCTGGTGCATTCAAGTCTAACAAACGTTTCAAACGATTGTTACGGTTGATCACACGACGATATAGATCGTTCAAGTCACTTGTTGCAAAACGTCCACCTTCTAATTGGACCATTGGTCGTAGATCTGGTGGGATGACAGGGATAACGTCCATGACCATCCAGCTTGGTTCATTGCCAGAAGCACGGAATGCTTCTAAAATGTCCAAACGACGGATCGCGCGTGTACGTTTTTGTCCTTGTGCAGATTTCAACTCTTCTTTCAATTCAGCCGCTTCGCCATCCAAATCAACGTTATCAAGTAATTGTTTGATTGCTTCCGCGCCCATTGCTGCTTGGAATTCTTGGCCATATTGTTCACGTTTTTCGCGGTATTCGCGTTCAGTCAACAATTGTTTTTTCTCTAAGCTTGTGTTTCCTGGTTCAATAACAACATATGAGGCAAAGTAAATGATTTCTTCTAATGCGCGTGGGCTCATGTCTAATACAAGACCCATACGAGAAGGAATACCTTTGAAATACCAGATATGTGAAACAGGTGCTGCTAATTCGATATGACCCATACGTTCACGACGAACTTTTGAACGAGTCACTTCCACACCACAGCGATCACAAACGATTCCTTTATAACGGATACGTTTGTATTTTCCGCAGGCACATTCCCAGTCTTTTGTAGGACCAAAAATCCGCTCACAGAACAACCCTTCGCGCTCAGGTTTTAAGGTACGATAGTTAATCGTCTCAGGTTTTTTTACTTCACCGTAAGACCAGCTTCTGATTTTTTCGGGAGAAGCCAAACCTATTTGCATACTTTCGAATTTATTTACATCGATCAAAAGGGGTTCCCTCCATTTCGTTTAATGGCAAAACCGTAAGGCGGCTGATCTTCGACCGCCTCACAGTATCTCAGACCGGATTAGTCTAAATTATCTTCTGCGGTTTCAAAGTTTTGGATGATATCTTGTCTTTCATCTTCGACTTGTTCAGCAGCTTGTTTTTCTAGTTCTTTTGCTGTTTGTTGTTCAGCGAATTTTGTCAAAGCATCCACTGTGATCAAATCATCGTCTTCGTCATCCATGTCGCGAAGTTCGATCTCGCTGTCTTGGATATCTAGGACACGCATGTCTAATCCTAGTGATTGTAATTCTTTGACTAATACGCGGAAGGATTCAGGTACACCTGGTTTTGGAATTGGTTCACCTTTGACGATTGCTTCGTATGTTTTCACACGTCCGACTACGTCATCTGATTTGTATGTCAAGATTTCTTGTAAGGTATAAGCCGCACCGTATGCTTCCAGTGCCCAAACTTCCATTTCCCCAAAACGTTGTCCACCAAATTGCGCTTTACCACCTAATGGTTGTTGCGTAACTAGTGAGTAAGGTCCAATTGAACGTGCATGTAACTTATCGTCAACCATGTGAGCAAGTTTGATCATGTACATCACACCGACAGACACACGTCCGTCAAATGGTTCACCTGTACGTCCGTCATAAAGAACAGTTTTCGCATCGCTAGCCATACCAGCTTCACGAACTGTTTCCCATACGTCTTCATCACTTGCACCATCAAATACTGGTGTTGCTACGTGGATGCCTAATTGACGCGCAGCCATCCCTAAATGCAATTCCAATACTTGTCCGATGTTCATACGTGATGGTACCCCTAGTGGGTTCAACATGATGTCGATCGGTGTTCCATCAGGTAAGAATGGCATATCTTCTTCCGGCATAATACGGGAAACAACCCCTTTATTACCGTGACGTCCGGCCATTTTATCCCCTTCATGAATTTTACGTTTTTGAACGATATACACACGAACTAACATGTTGACACCTGGTGATAATTCATCGCCAGCTTCACGAGTAAAGATCTTCACATCGTGAACGATCCCGCCTCCACCATGCGGTACACGTAGAGAAGTATCACGTACTTCACGTGCTTTTTCACCGAAGATCGCATGCAATAAACGTTCTTCTGCTGAAAGTTCAGTTACCCCTTTTGGTGTTACTTTACCGACTAATAGGTCACCGTCTTGGACTTCCGCCCCAATACGAATGATCCCCATTTCGTCTAAGTCTTTCAATGCGTCTTCACCGACGTTCGGGATTTCGCGAGTGATTTCTTCAGGTCCTAATTTTGTATCACGAGCTTCTGATTCATATTCTTCAATATGGATCGATGTGTACACATCGTCTTTGACAAGACGACGACTCATGATGATCGCATCTTCGTAGTTGTATCCTTCCCAAGTCATGAAACCGACTAAGACGTTTTGTCCTAGAGCCATTTCACCTTGTTCCATTGATGGGCCGTCTGCCAAGGTATCCCCTTTTTCGACTTTCTCACCTAAATGAACGATTGGGCGTTGGTTGTAACTTGTTCCAGAGTTTGAACGACGGAATTTTGTTACTGAATATTTGTCTAATGCGCCATTGTCACGACGTACGCGGATCTCAGAAGCATCAACAAATTCAACTACACCATCGTGTTTACATAGTAACGCAGCTCCTGAGTCATGAGCTGATTTATATTCCATACCAGTACCAACCCAAGGTGCTTGTGGATTGATCAATGGCACTGCTTGACGCTGCATGTTGGCACCCATCAAGGCACGGTTGGAGTCATCGTTTTCCAAGAAAGGAATACATGCTGTCGCTACCGCAACTACTTGTTTCGGTGAAACGTCCATATAATCGACTTTATCGATCGATACTTCTAAGTTTTCACTTTGGGCACGAGCCATGACGATTTCTTCAGCAAATGTACCGTCATCATTCAACTTACTGTTTGCTTGGGCAACGATATAATGGTCCTCGATGTCTGCTGTCAAGTAATCGATTTGTTCTGTCACACGGCCAGTTTCACGATCAACACGACGATACGGCGTTTCGATAAAACCAAATTTGTTTACTTTCGCGTAACTAGATAAACTATTGATCAACCCGATATTTGGTCCCTCAGGCGTTTCGATCGGACACATACGGCCATAGTGGGAGTAGTGAACGTCACGTACTTCATAGCCGGCACGGTCACGAGTCAAACCACCAGGTCCTAAGGCAGAAAGACGACGTTTGTGTGTCAATTCGCCCAATGGATTTGTTTGGTCCATGAACTGAGACAATTGTGAAGAACCAAAGAATTCTTTGATACTTGCGACAACTGGACGGATGTTGATCAATTGTTGTGGTGTCAATGTTTCTGTATCTTGGATCGACATTCTTTCACGTACAACACGTTCCATACGTGCTAATCCGATACGGAATTGATTTTGTAAAAGTTCTCCGACAGAACGGATACGACGATTTCCTAAGTGGTCGATATCGTCCACGTTGCCGATGCCTTCCATCAAGTTCAAGAAGTAGCTCATTGAAGCAACGATATCCGCTGGACGAACAGTTTTCACTGTTGTGTCTGGGTAGCCGTTACCGATCACGTTGACTTCACGTTCTGGGTCTTTTGGTGAAAAGACTTTGATAACTTGGACAGTCATTGGATCAGTGACTACGCCATCTTCTGTTGGGTAGTAAGTCACTGAGTTCAAACCATTGTCGATGAACGGTGCTAATGTTTCCATCACTTGATGGGTCAAAGCTGTTCCTTTTTCAACAATGATCTCGCCTGTTTCAGGATCAATCAACGTTTCAGCTAACGTTAAGTTCAATAGACGTGTTTTCAAGTCTAATTTTTTGTTTACTTTGTAACGACCAACATTTGCTAAGTCGTAACGTTTTGGATCAAAGAAGCGGGCATTCAGCAAGTTACGTGAACTATCTGCTGTTTTTGGTTCGCCTGGGCGAAGACGCTCGTAGATATCTTTTAATCCTTCTTCTGTTCTAGAATCACTTGCATTTTTGTGTAAATCTTTTTCAATCGTGTTACGTAATGTTTCACTATCCCCAAAGATTTCAAAAATCGTGTCATCTGAACCGAAACCTAATGCACGAACTAACACAGTCAATGGAATCTTACGTGTGCGGTCGATACGTACATAAGAGATGTCTTTTGCATCAGTTTCCATTTCTAACCATGCACCACGGTTAGGGATTACAGTGGAACCGAATCCTTCTTTACCGTTTTTGTCTACTTTCCCATGGAAGTAAACACCTGGTGAACGGACTAATTGGGAAACGATAACACGTTCCGCACCGTTGATGATGAATGTACCTTGCTCTGTCATCAATGGGAAATCACCGAAGAATACTTCTTGAGCTTTGATTTCGCCTGTTTCACGGTTTGTTAAACGTAAAGTCACATGTAATGGTGCAGAGTAATTTGCGTCATGTGCGCGTGCTTCTGCTACTGTGTACTTTGGTTCTTTCAATTCATAATCTACAAATTCCAAAGAAAGATTGCCATTGAAGTCATCGATTGGCAAAATATCTTCAAACATTTCTCTTAGTCCTTCATCCAAGAACCATTGGTACGAGTCTGTTTGAATTTCGATCAAATTTGGTAATTCCAACACTTCACTGATTCGTGCGAAACTTCTACGTTCGCGATGTTTTCCGTATTTTACTACGTGTCCAGCCAAGCTCTTCACCCCTCTAAAATGTCATTCAAAAAGACTACCCGATCAATTGTTACAATAATATTAAAAATATTATATTTAGGTAACAACAGACATTTTTTGCGGCTTTTAGGCAAAAAAAAACCAAAAATAGAACGTTCTCTTGAGTACTTGCCTACGTGAGCTTCTACTTTTGTTTCCTTATATTAAAGCCGAAACGGACAATATTTCGTTTCTGCCTTCGCTTCATCAGATAGTTTTTGCAACTTCATATAATACACTGTTTAAACGTAAAAGTCAACACTTCCTGGCGTTTCCTGTAAATTTTCGTAATTGTTTCTTAATCTTTCTTTTTTGTTCCAATTTCGTCCATTCCTAATTGAGTGACTCTTCCTCACAAAATCTTTTCGTCTTTATAGCGACTCAAACAAAAAGTATGACGCGCTGTCCTCATTCGATCGTAAATCTGCTAATATATAAATAGTAGAAAGGAGCTTGATCGATGACGACAAAAGCCAAGGTACTACACCTTTTAAAAAATACTCCGACATTTCTATCCGGTGAAAAAATCGCCCAACAACTGAATGTCTCCCGAACGAGTATTTGGAAAGCCATCAAAGAATTAGAAAAAGAAGGTTTTCGCTTTGAACATCAAGCGAAAGGGTATCGTTATCTCCCCTCCGATGTATTGGATCCTGTAGAGATTTCCCAAGCATTATCTTCTTTTGACGTTCAAGTGAACGTTTTATCACAATCGGAATCGACGATGAAAGATGCTAAATCGGCATCTAATATGGATACTACGAAACCTAGTTTATTTATCGCGGATACACAAGAACAAGCCCATGGACGTTTTGGACGTTCCTTTTTCGCTCAACCAAGTCAAGGAATCTACATGAGCTTATTATTGCATCCACAAAAGCATTTTGAGGAATTGCCACAATATACGTTGATTGCTGCCAGTGCATGTGTCAAAGCGATTCAAGAAACGACAGGAAAACATGCCATGATCAAATGGGTCAACGATATCTACCTTGAAGGGAAAAAGGTATGTGGAATTTTATCTGAAGCGGTAAGCGATATGGAAAGTGGTGAAATTCGTTCGGTGATTATTGGTGTGGGCTTGAATTTTTCGATCCCTCACACGCAATTTCCTGATGAGATCCAGCAAAAAGCGACCTCCTTGTTTCCTGATGGTGAAGCATCGATGACTAGAAATCAATTGATCTGCGCGATTTGGAAACATTTCTTTAGGTATTTAGCCGACCATTCGCACACCTATTTTGATCTTTACACAGAACGGTCATTTGTCCTAGGTAAGTCTGTCAGCTTTACCCGACAAGGAAAATCTTATCAAGGAATTGCCCAGGCAATCGGTCCAAAAGGAGAACTGATCGTAGATACGCCAAACCAGCGCTTCCAACTACTCTCTGGTGAAGTCAGCTTAACAGAAATCGATGGGCTACCATCAGCAAAAAGAGGCTAGTTCGTTTCCTAGCCTCTTTTTTATCAATGGTGGGTTTGTCATGCTCGCTTTATTTTTCATAAGCTTGATGTCACGAGAAAACATGCAAGCTTCTTTACGATGTACTATATTTTTCTACTATGTGCTTGATTCTATGTTTGAGGTACTACATTATGTGTTTTATTTTACTTTTGTGTCTACATCTAATTTCTATGTTTGTTCTATGTTTTAACTCTATGTTCAATATCCTTTTTAAATAGGATAGTACTATGTGCTATTGTCAGTAGCAGTAGAACAATCAAACTACTGCCTGTCAATACTAATGGACACCTGATAACATTTGCCTACGCTTTTATCTAGATGCGCTGTCGCAATCTGTGATGCACGTCGTCAAGCAAGTGAGACCGAGCAACTATTTTTCCCCGAAATAGTTTTCGGCAATCAAGTGATGTTCTATGTGTGTTGTTTCCTCTATTTACTACTTCTAAGTCATTCATAAGCTTATCTATTGAAGACCAACGATCGCTTTCTCCACTTCTTCCTATACGAAACCCTCTTCCATTTAACGCCCCCTTTTTTGTTTTGCTGTCGTTCTGTTTGTATCATAACACATAAAAAAATGAATGAATTCTTTTGTATTGAATTACAACATTTTTTATTTTCACATTAGATTCAGCGATCTCTTACTGGGTCATCCCAGCCTCAATGGACTATTTTCAAATTTTGCAAAATTGTAATTGATTCGCTTTAGAAGAAGAAAAATATTCGATCTTCAAGTTGAATTTTTTTACAATCAAACAGCGGATCAAAAATTTATCTGCCGCAGACAAAGGTTGCTGATACTCTTCTTCAATATCACGAAATGAAAAATTTCTTTTCTTCTCACTTAGTTTTGTTACGATCTCAATCACCGTTAATTGCGTTAATTCTGATGTATATTGTTTTCTCACAGCTGCTCTCCTTTATTCATAGCGTTCTTTAATCCAGAATATAGCATGGAATTTTTCTTGCTGGGAACAATTTTTTTCCAAAAACAAAAAAAGATTGTTTTAAATAAACAAAACAATCCATTTGAGTGATTTAATCCATAACATGAACGAAAGTCACCTCTGCTCTGCAAATCAATCCAAAATAACACCTTTTAGAAAAGATCAATACTAAAAATTTACACATTATAGAAATAATCGGTACATACCACGAGTTGAAAAATGATATTTTTTTTATATATTAATAAAGATAATTAAGGAGAAACAATGGAGAAACCTAAAAAAAATATAGAGGTGACAAGATTTTTAAATACAGCCATCAGAGATGGTGTTCTAAATCCACAAGCAATCGGTCAAGAAAGCTTATCTCGCTTGAGATTACACATATTGATCAAAGAACAATCGTTAACTATAAATTTAAAAGCACCGAATCTTTCTGACAACGTTTTTCAGAGAATCAGTAGACAATTAGATGTTGTAAAAAAATTCTCACAACAAACAGCATCGATCACAGCTGAAAATATCCAGTTATCTGCTAAACAAATTGACCAGAAAATTGAGCGTTTAACCGAAAAAGACAGAGAGTTAAATGAACAAATCAGGGAAATTAAAAGTGAAGTAAAAAAACTTTCTAGCAGAACAGCCAATCCGGATGAATATAACAAGGCAACAACCAAACTCAATAACGCAAATAAAGAACTAAGTAATAATCGAAATAACATCTACAGTCATCGCGCAATGAAGCTTGTTTTAAAAGAACAAGAACGCCAGCAAACGAAAAGTGTTCGCCGAGAATCTGTCGATCAGTCGCCGAGACGACAATCCGTTTCTCAAGTAACATCTGAACCTCGTCAGTCTGTCGCACAAAAGCTTTCTACGCCTCGGCAATCACTCGTACAGCAACAGGAAAAACGAACAGAAAAAATCGATAACCTAACAGAAAGATCATAAATACAGAGAAAACAATACAGGCGCTTGCAAAAGAAAGAGATGGTCTCGTTAGCAACCCTAACGTAAAAGAAGAATTCGCTATATATACTGAAGGCATCCAACTTCATCGAAAACAAGCAGACAATCTTTACCGTCAACTGGAGACGATTGATTCAAAGACTGCAACGAAGTTAGAAACAAAATTTGCTGATTCCCCTTATGGCAAAGTCGCGTGTCCATTAACACCTAAAGAAATCTCTGCAATCAAAGTAGCAAAGGCCAATGAAAAGTTCAATCAATCTTACCGCAACTTATCTCCTGAACCTAAAATGAACAAAAAGCTAAGAATAGACACAGGTAAAACCCTCTCATAGAAAGAGAGAACAGCCGAACATAAGAAGTTTATTCAAGAAACTAAAAAAATGTGCAGAAAATTGAGGCCAAATTGCAAAAGTACCACAAACGCAAAAAATATTTTCGGTCTGATTGCGAATGCTTTCAGAGAAAAAAATCCAAAGTTTAAAGGAAAAAAAACTGATTTGATAAACAAATTCGAACAACCGCAAAAAAAAACCACAAAAAGGTATCCTAAAACCAACATTTAAAGAACAAGTAACTGACGCTCATAATAAAAAAGAACCATAAATGAAAAATCAAAAACTGCGTGGAGATCGAACACAATCACCGAGTTTTAGCAGATCATGATCATCGCCCACACAGATAAAGATTTTCTAGCTAAAGTGGTTCAACAAATCCATATATTTAGTTATTTTATATACTTTATTTCATTACAAAAAGAGACATAAAATTATAATGAAAAAGCTCTGCCATTCGATCAGTCCACCTGCTTCAATTTCAATTTTACAACGTTTTATTATCTCATCATTTATATCAAAAATTTTCCTTAATAGAAATTATTGACACTAATTAGCAATAAAAAGATGTTATGTTTATTTATATATAACAATAAGAGAAGGAGATAGATATGGCTAAGAACAAGCAATATAAACCCAAATTAAACAATGAGGGGAAAACAACGATCACTCACCTCTCGAATCAAATTATCGACTCTGAGAATATGATCGAAAAATTCAAGGCACAACGAAAGGAGCTTGGAGATTCTTCAAAATCTTCAAAAAAATATCAGGAACTGACAGATGCTATCAAAAATCATAGGAAAAGAATTCATGTTTTATATAGAAGAATCGAAAATATTTCACCCGCACATGCGGATAGATTGGAAAAATACATAGATAACCATTTCACTCAAGACAAAAGCGTCACGAAGAGCAATGAAAAAATCATGAATGAACCAATCTATGAAACCATTCCTGAAGTTAGGAAAAAAAGGAAGGAAGAGATCGATGTCCCAATCACATTAAAAAGGGCTCGATCAAAAGAAGAAATTCAGTCGGCTGTTAAATCTGCTAATGTTAGATTCAACGAATCTCATAAAAATATATCTTCAAAGTCATATGATAAAAGAGAGAAAACAATCGAAATCAAAAAAAAACCAATTAAGGATACTAGGAGTCAAAAACTTACGCTAGATAAAGCTGAGAAAAAGTTGCATCAAACGGAAAAAAAACTAGCTACTTTCCAAAAAAGAAAGAAGAGGTTAGTTGGCAGAATCATGAATTTATTTGGTCGGAAAAATAACGAAAAATTAATGAACCAAAAAAAATTATTGATTGATCAAATTAAAATTATAAACGGAGAGCCTGTTAAAGGAATTCTGAAACCGTCATTGACCGAGAAGTTAGCTAACGCACAGGAACAGGTCAAAGTGAACGCCCAAGAAAAAGCAAATCCAACACTGAACAATCGACCAAAAACTAATCCTGCTCTTTCAAAGTAAAACAACTTCACACTAAAAAAAATAATCTAGGATATTGATCAAAAAATGATCAATATCCTTTTTCTGCTATCAAACAAGCTTTCCTCCTCGTTGCTTTCTCGCTCGTATTTCAAGAGCAACAAATGCTTACACTAATTTTCCTTACTTAGAAATTATCGATATCAAACACGAAGATTAAAATGCTATTTTTGTTTATGTAACAAAGATGAGAGATGAGGAACTAATTATGGATAATCGTAAAGAAAATATTATGTCAGTAGAAAAGATGAAACAGCGTTCTAGGAAATTAAGTAAGCATCTACCAAAAAGTCCTGCTACAGAAATCAAACAACTGACAAAAAGCCTGATGAATACAGTAGCTAGAATCCAAGAGCTAAAGGAAAAAAGAGAACAGCTTAGTGATCATTCCACATCTTCAAAAAAATATAGGGAACTAACAGCTGGCATCAAAAATAATGAAAAAAGAGCGCAAGAATTACTTGATAAAATCGACAAGTTGTCGCCAAAACAAGTAGATAAACTTGTCGAACGATACACAGACTCTGCTGAACCGATCTACGAAACAATTCCTAGTGATACTAAAAGGAATGAAAAAGATGCGCCACTCCCTGAAATACGTGACCGAACAAAAAAAGAAGTGGTAAATGCTGTTACGGAAGCGAATCGTAAGTTCAATGAAACACATAAAGATATCTCTAAAGAACCTTATGCAAATCGACAGCCAAAAATAAAGTTTGATGCAAAAACATTGGTAAATGGAATGGATAAAGAGGAGCCTTCCCAAAAACGCGATCACACAGACAAAGAAGTTGGGAAGGCTAATCATAAGGTGCAGACCCAATCATTACAAAAAAAGATTTCACCTGAGACTCAGAAATTTACATTGAAAGATAGGATCAATCATGCACATCGCCAAACAGAAAACAATCATCTAAAACAAGATAGCCACTCGCGAAACAATCGACCACAAACTAGCCCGAGCCTTGGAAGATAAAAAATAAAAAAACCAGTGATTTCCTTATCAGTCAGGACTGCATAAGGCTTTCACTGGTTTTTATTGACTCATTTATTCTTGTCATTCAGCGACATTTCCCCCAAAATGTTAACGATACTGATTGTCAGAATAAACAAAAAAATGAATGTTTTAACTACTTGTTTTGTCCATGGTTCACTCAATATTATGTATTATTTCTTATGTGCTTTGATTTCCCTCCTTTATTCTTCCTCCGTCACTTTATGTACTTACGTCCATAAATAAAACGATGTAAGCCCCTGTTCGATAAACGACCCATGTCCATTCTATTGATGGTTCATGTTTTTAAGAGCAACAAACTACTGATACGTATGGAACTACTAAATGGAAATCAGTCACCATGCGATACCTATTATTTAGCATACCTCTTTCTTTCAGAAGGTGCAAAACCACTTTTTCTGTGCAAAGAAAAAAATGAGCCTGGGACATTAGTGACCTTGCATCTCCTAGAACCGAATAAACGGTGTTCCAGAAGCAACCCCTTCAGAAATAAGCGTGAAACCCCAAAAATTTGAAGAACAATTTTCTGGGTTTCACGCTTATTTCTCGGAGCTGAACACTTCTGTCACAACCACATTTTTATATAACTTAGTCTGCCCGTCTTAGGATCAATGACGTCAAAGTCTCTAATGTTTCTTTTGTTTGTACCGAGGTATTTGGCAATTTTTTGATTTCTTTTAATGCTTGTTTCGTATAGGATTCTGCCAACTTCTGGGCGCTTTCGACCACTTGTGCCTCAATAACTAATTGTTGAACCTTCTCAGCTTCTGCTTGTGTCATTTGTTTTTCTTTGGACAAATATTCAAGTAATTCTGCTTTTTTGTCTGTTTGTAACGCATAGATCAAAGGTAAAGAATACACCCCTTGACGAATGTCTTCCAATACAGGCTTGCCGATGTCTTCGCTCTGTTTTGTATAATCTAAAATGTCATCAATGATTTGAAACGCCATACCGATCGCTAACCCGATATCCCCAGCTTTTTTTGCAAAACGTTCGCTTGTGCCACTTTCGTATGCACCTACAAAACAACTCAGTTGAAAAAGTTCAGCGGTTTTACCAGAAATATTCTGTAAGTATTCTTCAACCGTCAACTGGGTATTGTATCTATCATCCATTTGCCCGAGCTCGCCATTCAATACTTTTTCCATACTTCTTGCATTTAATTGCATACTCTTTAAGGAAGAAGTATATTCGGACAAGAGTTTAAAACAACAAACAAATAAATAATCTCCGGCATAAACAGCGACACTATTGCCAAAACGGCTACGTAAGTTTGGCTGTCCTCTGCGTAAGTCAGCTTCATCAACGATATCATCATGGATCAACGTCGCAATGTGTAGCATCTCAATAGATGCTGCCAACGAAATGGCTTTATCGCGATCTTGCTCCGGGCCAAATTGAGCAAATAATAGTTGATACGCCGGACGCAGTAACTTCCCACCTGCATGAATCGTTTCTTTTATCGCTTCTTCTACTGGTTTGTTTTTCAGCCGAACAACACTTTCCATTTTTTTTAGTGTTTGGTTCAATTCCACTTGGATCGTTGGATAGTCCACCCACATTTGATGTAACTTCATAAAAAAACTCCTTGTATAACGCTTATTTTTTCAGAAATACCGATTGCCATTGACTATTGGTCTGTCGATCATAGTCTGCTTGGAAACGCTGAAGTGTTCTCACATGTTTCAGCAGATAATTAGCAGCTATCCCTATGGCCAATCCTGATAGAATACCTAGGAATGACAAAATCGGTAAGTAGAGCATGACTGTCCATGATTGAGCGATAAATGACGCGGTCAATAACTGACCGACATTATGCATAAATCCACCTGTCGCGCTGATGCCAATAATGCTAACCCTTTTAGGACCCAGTTTTTTGACTATCAACATCCCTACATAACTCAACAACGCACCACTCATACTATAAAGAAACGTCGAAATCGTGCCGCCTAATAACGTGGTCAAAAATAAACGCAACCAAAGTAATAAGAAGCTATCTCGTTTTTTCATTGTAAAAATTGCCACAATCGTAATCAAATTAGCCAATCCTAGTTTTGCACCTGGCGCAAAAGCGAAAGGATAAGGAATCATATTTTCCAATAAACCGATGATCACACCTTGGGCAACTAATAAAGATATATAGATCATTTTTTGTAATTTACTCATGACGTGAACCGTCTAATAAATCAGACTGTCTTCCCCACTCCCGTCTGTTGATCGCACTTCGATCACTAATTTGTGAGGCAAACAAACGATTGTTTCACCATTATTCGTTGCCCATCCTCGGCGAACGCAAATCTGGTCGTCGCAGTCTGCTTCTTTGATCCGAATTCGTTCCCCATCGATCTCGATCACGTTTTTTTCGCCATGATCATCTTCGTATAAATAGGTATAAGCTTTGGTTTCAGTTACCAACGGAAACGTTTTGATTTCTGTTCCATCGACTCGTAGCACTGCTTCTTTATTTGGTGTTGCATCCACTTGTTGATAACTAAAGATGACAACCGGCAAGAATGAGAGCATGACTAACAAAAGAATAATGATGATATCCCAAGGTTTTAATAAACTTTTTTGAATAAATTCTTTCAAGTACTCACTCCCTTTTTCTCCTCGTTTGATTGCTCCAATTTTACCATGAATAACGAAGGTTGTGAATGAGAGGCACAACACAGCTAATTCAAGGATTTGAGCGATTCATCATCTTTATACGAACCTATTTAAGAAAAAGATGAGCTTGGAATGTTTGCACACCCCAAGCTCCTCCTTATTTCTTCTCATATCATGATTTTAGTTGCTAAAATCATTTGGATTATTTGAATTGTTAACTTTCTCTATTCGCCGTAACGCGCCTTTGGTTTCCCGTACCACCAATTACCGAGTGTTTTCTGTAACCAAGGAATCACCCAACGATCCAAACCGATCGCACGACCTGAACCATTCATCAAGGCAAACGCCACAAAGATGAACCAGATGTTTACCCAGTAGAACATACCAGAAATACAGAATGTGATAACTAAAACAATCGTTGTTGCACTACATAACCAAGTGAATAAACCGGCAATCAATGCTAACGCTAACGCGATTTCAAAGAAGACCATGAATTTTTGGAAGAACATCGCTACATCGTTATTTGGCATGATGACTTGCATGATGCTGTTGAACCAGTCTGGTGATTTATCGATCACTGCCATTGGTTCTTCACCATATGCGTAGCTCAAGCCAAAATGTGCCGCTTGTGTTGCTGCTTCTCCAGTTGTTACACCTGCACCGCTCGCAGCTGTTGTTGCATCACCTGCTGCTGAAGCACCACTTGCTACATCTGCTACATTGTATTCCCAAGTCCAAGGGAACACACTGTTACCAGTAAACCATGAACCTTCACCAAACCAAGTACTTGGTTTTAATACTTCACCGTTACCAATCATTTTCTTAGAAGCTTCAACTAACCAAACAAGACCGTAGAAGATTCGTAATGGGACGCTCCATAAAACATTGCCGTAACGAGAAGAATGTCCACGAGTCACATTGCGATCATCTTTGATATGGAAGAATTCGTGCATCATATATTGGAACATATAATAACCTGAACGGATATCAAAGAAATATTTCAAGTTGACGATATGCTTCATGATAATTGCTAAAAAGCCACTTAAATGGATCTTGTCAAATAAGTTCGCTACACCCCATTTGGCGCCGACAGAAACCATAAATCCTTGGTAGTTCCCTTTAAATTTATGTTTCTCGCCACCTTTGATCGAAGCCACGATATTCGCTGCAGCTGTATGACCGGTTTGTTCTGCGGCTTGAACGATTTGTGGTGTTGGTGTATTAGGGAATTCTTCGTAATACACTAAATCACCAATGATGTAGATATTTTGTTCTTCATAGCCTTTTGCTTGCATATATTCGTTTGCTACTAAACGTTGGCCACGTGCAGTCTCTAATCCGAAATCAGCCGCATCGGTTGTTCCTTTAACACCTGCTGTCCAAATCAAGGTATGCGTAGGCACTTCACGACCGTCTTTTAATTTGATATGGTCAGGAGCGACTTCAACGATTGGCGCATTCAACAATAGCTCAACATTCTTTTTATTTAAATAACGTTCTGCTTTGGCTGCATCATTACGATCCAACATATTCAAAATCGTTGGCATTGCTTCAACAACCATTAGTGTAATCTCATTTGCATCTAGTTTGTAGTCTTTGGCTAAACGATCTTTCCAATCCACTAACTCACCGATCATTTCGATTCCCGTAAATCCAGAACCACATACAACAAACGTTAACATTGCCTTACGCAATTTTTCGTCTGGTTCTAATGCTGCTTTTTCGACTGTTTTCTCAATGTGCTTACGGATCTTAACGGAATCTTCAAATGACCAAAGAGTAAAGCCATTTTCTTTAACACCCGGTGTACCAAAATCATTTGGTTCACCACCCATACCTAAAATCAATTGATCGAATGGATAAGCGCCTAATTTGGTTTTGACGATTTTTTTCTCTTTGTCGATACCAATTACTGTATCAGTCACTAGATCTACATTTTTTTGTCTTGCAAATAATCGTTGTAAATCGTACTGGATCGCCTCTGGTTCCACACGTCCGCCTGCAACTTCGTGAAGTTCTGTCATCATCGTGTGGTACGAATGACGATCAATCAATGTGATTGTTACGTCTTCTTTTTTCAGTTTCTTCGCTAAGTGTTTTGTAGCTGAAACACCCGCATAACCAGCACCCACAACGACAATATTTTGCTTTGTCATTGAATATCCGCTCCTTATTTTTCATCTATATAAATTATTAATAGTTGATCGTTTTTTCAATTTGATAATGATTACACAATCTTTATACATTATATAGATGTTTTGTATATTTGTCTAACACCTTTTTATGTTTTTTTTATTACAATAAAAACGCCTGTTTTTCACGAAATTTCCAGAAAGAAAACGCTCAATTAAATCACTGTCGTTATTTTTGTAAAACGGTTGACTTATTGATGATATCCATTAGAATGTATAATGAATCACAAGGAATTTGTGGACAAAAAATGAAATGGCGGGGTTAAAAAATGAAGAAAAATCGGTTTGTTACGGGGGTTGCTGTATTAGCATTCTCAACATTGATGCTAGGAGCTTGTGGATCAGATAACAATGATAGTTCAAGTAGTACATCTTCTTCTACTTCTACTGCACAATCTTCTACAACAGAAACTAGTACAACAGAATCAACTAAAGAAATCGTTGCTGGTGGAGAATTACAAGACGGTACATACAAGTTAGAAGAAAAAAACTACTCTAATGGTTACCGTTCAGTTTTTGAAATGGTCGTAAAAGACGGCAAGATCACTGAGTCTAATTATGACAATGTGAACGAAGATGGCAAATCTAAAATGGATGATGCTGAATACAACGAAAACATGAAAGCAAAAGCTGGTACAAATCCAGAAACATTCATTCCTGAATTAAATGAACAGTTGCTAAGCGCACAAAGCGCAAGTGGTGTAGAAGTTGTGACTGGTGCGACACATTCATCAGAAAGTTTCCAAAACTACGCACAACAATTGATCCAAGCGGCTCAAGCGGGTAACACTGAAACGATCGAAATCGATAATGGTGCAGAACTTAAAGACGGCACATACAAGTTAGAAGAGAAAAACTATTCAAATGGCTATCGTGTGCAATTTGAATTGACAGTTGCAGATGGCAAAGTCACTGAATCAAACTTTGATTACATCGATGCAGATGGCAAATCAAAACAAGATGATACAGAGTACAACGAAAAGATGAAAGAAAAATCTGGTACTGACCCTCAAACTTACATCCCAGAATTAAACGATGAACTTGTTTCAGCAATGGGCGAAGAAGATGGTTCTCCAGCAGATGTAGAAGTAGTAACTGGCGCAACTCACAGTGCACATTCATTCATCATGTATGCACAACAATTAGTCAATGCTGCTGAAAAAGGCGATACACAAACAATTGAAGTCGATAACATTGTGACAAAATAAACTTTGTCTCACAGAAGGCTCATCTGCCTTTACGATAATCCTTTTGGAGATGTGGCAACTGTCACATCTCTTTTTCTGTGCTATCCCTGCAAACGCCATATCCCCCGAAAAAAAGATGTTCATTCCTGCCAGATTATATTAGAATACAAAGCATGAACTTACTTTTGATTTCGCTTAGAGATTTCTCTTTATGCGGAACATGAAATAGATAAAAAGAAATGAGGAATAGATGTTGAAGAAACGATTACTTCCTTTTGTCTTGCTCTTGTGCCTACTGACCATTGCGGGTTGCAGCACAGACCAAACAACTGAAGGAAAACAAGAGAACAACACTTCACTGCTTTCTGACCCTTACACAGACGAACAATTTTTGCTTGGTACTTACGTTCGTATCCGTATCTACGATGAAGGGAAAGAAGACGTATTAAAACCTGCTTTTGACCGAGTCAAAGAGTTAGGCGATAAAATCACGATCAATCAAAGCGGCTCCGAAGTTGATGAAATCAATCAACAAGCAGGAATCAAACCAGTCAAAGTATCTGACGATGTGTACCGTTTATTAAAACGTGCGTATGAGTACAGCGAGGACTCTCATGGAGGCTTTGATATGGCAATCGGTCCAATCACACAATTATGGCGTATCGGCTTTGACGATGCACGTAAACCATCACAAGCAGAAATCGATGAAGCATTGAAGTTAGTGGATTATCATAAAGTCCAATTCAATGATGAAGAAAAGACTGTTTACTTGCAAGAAAAAGGCATGATCCTTGACCTAGGTGCCATTGCGAAAGGATTCATCACTGATGAAGTCGTCAAAGTCTTGAAAGACCATGATGTAACGACGGCGATCGTCGATCTAGGTGGGAATGTCTATGTTCTTGGACACAGTCCTAGAGGAGAAGATCAAGATTGGACAGTCGGTATCCAAGATCCGAATCTTGCCCGTGGAACGATCCTCGGCTCGATCAAAGAACGAAATAAAACATTGGTCACATCTGGAATCTATGAGCGCTACTTGGAAGTTGATGGCGTGAAATATCATCACTTGTTCGACCCTAAAACCGGCTATCCTTTTGACAACGACATCGCTGGTGTCACGATCATCACCGATCAATCCATTGATGGAGACGGACTATCTACTGCGGTCTTCGCCATGGGTGTCAAAGATGGCTTGGCGTACATCGAGGATAAACTGAATGATGGAACTGAGGCGATTTTTGTGACAAAAGATGATAAGGTCTATGTGACAGATCCAATCAAAGACACTTTCAAACTCGCTGAAGATTCAAAATATACTATGGGCGATCGTTCTGAATTAAACTAAGGAGTAACTGATATGACACTAAAAATCTTTTTAGAAGTAGTTGAACTACGTACGAAGGTCGCTAGTGTATTTCCTTTTGCGATAGGGGTTTTATTCTCTATCGCTTTTTTTCACGAAATACAGTGGCTGAACACTTTACTGTTTTTTATTGGTATGCTTGTCTTTGACTTAGCAACTACCGCAATCAATAACTATATGGATTATGAAAAAGCACATTCGGAAATTTATAAATACGAAGAGAACGTCATTGGACGGACTGGTATTTCACCAAAACTCGTACGAAACATGATTTTAGGGATGATTGCTTTTGTCTTAGTCATCGGTATATTACTGACATTGCGGACTGGTTGGTTATTGTTGCTGATGGGGATGATTTGTTGTTTTATTGGGATTTTTTATACTTTTGGTCCTATCCCTTTATCACGTATGCCATTAGGAGAGATTTTCAGCGGTTTTACCATGGGTTTAGGGATCTTTACGATGGTCATCTATATCAACACTCATCGCAGCGATCTATTTGATTTAACCCTGTCTTTAGCAACTGGCACCTTCAATTTATCTGGCAATATCTGGGCTGTAGCCGCCATCTTTCTGGCAGCACTCCCACTTGTTTTTACGATAGCCAATATTATGTTAGCGAATAATTTACGCGATTTGGAGCGAGATATTGAAAATCATCGGTACACGTTAGTTTTCTACATTGGTCGTCCCATCGGTATCATGCTTTTTCAACTTTTGATGTATGCGTGCTATCTGATTCTTTTAATAGGTCTGATCAGTGGTATTTTTCAATGGCCGATCCTTCTGGCTTTCTTGACTTTACCAAAAATATATCTTAATCTTCAGCTATTCAAAGAGAGTCTGCCGCAGCCTATCAGTTTTAGCTATTCAATCAAAAATATGATTTTGTTCAACAGTAGTTATGCACTTGGTTTATTCGCAACGATTCTTCTCAATCAACTATAGACATAAAAGTGTCTGGGACATTAGTCCTCTTGTACCACCTAAAACCGAATAAACGGCGAGAACAGAAGTAACCTCATCGGAAATAAGGCGCCATCCACAAAAATTTGAAAAACAATTTTCGTGGATGGCGCCTTATTTCTCGAGACTGAACACTTCTTTCCCGACCTCTTTCTCTAGATCTACAGACTATCTCGTTGGTAATGGTGTACCTTTTGCTAGTGGATTTCTTGTCAATCCCTGAGTTCTTAATGCATCATTGTGTAGTTTTGCTTGTCTATTCGCTCTATTCGTCATTGCGGATAGTCTTGGCTTTCCATCTGGAGTGCCGCCTTTTTCAGCTGAATTACTTCTAGATAGTAAGGGCTTTTCAGCTGAACTTCGTCCATGGGACATTGAGGCAGTCCCCTGTTCTCTGGTCAGATGGTCTCTACTGATAACAAGTTTCCGCTTAATAGAGTTCCAGGCTTTAGATAAAGTTCCCATATCTTTTGACTCTTTATCTATTAACTTTTCTCTTCTATCTGCACGATTTTGCTGATACGTTCTGTATTTTTGTCTCAAGAAATGCCAAGCTCTGGCTAGAATCCCTTTTTCTTTTAGATCTTTACTTTTTGGATTTTCTCGTGCTTCTTTACGTTTTTGTCGAAATACCTGAACTTTTCGATATACTTTCATTCCTAATTGAACAACTTTTTTTATGAATCTATAGAGCCAAATTGGTCCTCTTTGAAAGATTCTTTTAAAAATATTTTCGAGCTTATCGATTTCTGGATCTTTATCTACGTTATTCATTTAGGTCACATCTCTTTCTGTTATAATAACTGTATTGCCCTCTTCATCTGTGGTTTCTTGTGTTCTTGAGGTGTCTGAACGACTCGTCCCATCTTGTGTCATTTGTACAGATTCATACGGCTTTTCAAATAGAGTGTTCCATTGGAAGCTTCCTTCATTTCCAAGCAGCCTGTATTGATTCGCTTCTTCAGTGATTCTAAAAGTGATTGTTTTTTGTAGATTCCCACTGTCTGTTCGATTGACGACAAAGTTGGCACCTTCATGATCGGTATCAAATGAAACAATTCGATACTCAAATGTTACTTCTTCATCTGATCTTCCTTCTTCAATTTTTTTCTGAGTAAATTTGTCTTCTCCAAACTCTAATGTAAAGGAACGACTATTGTTCGTATTTTCCCATGTTCCTTGCATCAAGATATCCATCCACATTTGTGAAACCGCTCGTTGTGCGGCTTCAACCTGCTCAGAAATTTCTGCTTCTAACTGGGCTTTTACTTCTTCTGTAGGATAAAGATACACATCTTCCCCATCATCTTCTCGATATAAGATCGTGTTTCCCATCTTAGTTTGTAAGGCAAATTCTTTGGTTTGCTTCTTATCGTTTTCTAAAACTACCTGACCACTTGTATTTAAATAATAGGTCCCTGACTCAAACCAATCACTGGAGACTTTATAGGTTCCATCAGTTGCTAATACGATTTCTGTATCATCTGGTAGATTAGAATACCAGGTGCCACTGTAGATCGTTGCGTTAAAACGATCTCTTGACTCTGTTGTTGCTTGTTCTTCTGTCGTTGAGTCTGTTGATTTACCTGTATTTTCTTGTGCAGTATTCATTAATGAATACCCTACGAGTCCAGCAACCACAGCAACAAACAATCCAAGTCCGATAATTATTTTTTTACCTGACTCTGTTTCTAAAAAATTTTTTAACATACTTCCTCCTTTCAAGATATCCTCTAAACCATCTGTCAATTATTTTCAGTGTTATCTTCTTATGGCAGGCCATATCCTGAAATAACATTACTTCCAATGGCGTAAGTTCTTCTTCTTACTAGATTGTCAGAGTTCCCTTCGATGACCTGAATAATATTTCCGCCAGAATATTCAACGATTCCTACATGATCTTTTCCTGTTCTTCCACCAGTCCAGTCAAAAAATACAAGATCACCAGATTGAGGAACATAATTTTCATCATATGTTTTGAACTTATCATTCGCCTCAAACCATTCTTTCATATCAAGAACATTGGCTGTATTCAATACTCGTCCTTGTTCCAAGTATCCCGCTTCATTCGCTATCCACGAAACAAATACAGCTGACCACTCCATTCGATTGTTGAATCCAGCCCATCGCCAATACTTCTCACCATTCGGGTTACCAAGTTCTCTTCTAGCAAGCTCAGCTAATCTGCCTGTATCTGCCATGATATTTCTTGTGACCATGGCGGTATAAAACATATTGCCAAAGATGTATCGCCAGTTATAGCCCAATCCTTGCGCGACGATATGATTGAACGGAATGGTTTGATTATTACTTTTCATTTGCGCATACAAGCGCGCATCTTCAAAGGAATAAGGCGCATTTCGTTTGATCAGATCATCAAGATACGCTTCGCCATAATTATAGGCTTGAACCGCTGCCAGACCATTCAGATTATTGCTTTGTGCTTTTTTGAGCAGATAAGCAAAATATTCGACGCCTTTTTCAATCGATTCCTCTGGCGTAGTGATTCGGTCTGGAGATGATAGTGCCAGTTGCGCATTCATGATATCTGGCTGAATGGCTTCATTTCCACCAGATTCTACCCATATCATGGATAAAATGGCATTAGTAAATGCTTCAATGCCATGTTTGCTCGTTTGTTCCGCAACTCTGTTTTGCCATTTAGTAACTGCTAATGGGGGATTGATCAGATTCCCATGTAACCCGCCACCATTACGCATATAGGCTAAGTTGGTATCCGTACTAAAGACTAAATTATTGATGTAGATCGCTGGATAAACATCAGGATCTTTATGCCAGAAGCGATATTCTTTCATTGCAACTAATAAATTCCCATCAAACTGATTTCTTGTATAGCCAATCAAATCACCTGCTTCTAAGGTTCTGCCTGGCCTCACTACTGGATCAATATTGACATAATACGCATAATATAGACCTGTATCCGTTTCTATTGCTGTCGTTACAGGCGCTGAACCATCTGTATGACCAGCCTGATAACTATAGTTGATACTTTCCACTGTTTCAAAGGTGGTGGCATAAACAGGTGTTCCAGGTTCTGCTTCCAAAGCGATTTCGTAATGTTGGGTATTGGGATTACGTCGACGATAGCCAAAATTATCCACCACGTTTGCGTAGTTCATCTTACCAAATGGATTAGCCATGAAAATTTTATCTTCAAAGCGATCTTTCTCCATGATTGGGTAATATTTATCTACTTCATCTTCATCAAAAGCAATGACTCGTCCATAGTAATCATCCTCCCTTGAATAACGCCTAGCCACATAGACTCCTACTTCAGGATCCGAGTCAAACATTTCACCAATTGTTTGGACATTGATTTTGACGGTAGCAACATTTTTTTTCTCACGTTTTACTTCTGTATGCTCTTCACCTGTTTCTTTATCCACCGTTATCACAACAGTTTCAACTTCTTTGTCTTTTTCAATGACGGTCGTGTAGTTGTAGACCATGTCATGTAATGCATGGATTTCATCTTTTACAGTGAATACTTTGATAGGTTCAGGTGATAATGGGTGTGGTGCGTCATGAAAAACAGCATATGTGTTATCCCTCGATGACCATGGAATCCAGACACCTGTTTTTTCAGCCACTCTTTTTCGATAGGTAACAATGGCAGTATTATCGATATCATAATCTTCAAACTTTGCATTTAAGTAGTAGATATAGTTATCTCCATTGGATACATACATAAATTGCTCTGGATCAGATTCTATCCCGTTTACTTCAAAATAGACCTCATCATGCTCCGGATCATCAACTAGTCGATTGTACGTATCATATACCTCTTTGTTTTTATAAGTATCTAACCACGTGACATAGTTGTATGCTTCGGTAATCATCATCGACTCTGTTTTTACGACAAATAAACTTAAAATCGTTGTCCAAAAAGAAACGAAGATCGAAATGATCGCAATGACCACTGCAACAATCAAGATGATTACGATCAATTTCAATAAGATAGGTAACTTTAGAATAATAAGCATGGTGATAAGCATACCAACTAAATTCAAATTACCCTCTTCATCTCGCCCAACCTTATCGATAATTAAGTCTTTGATTTTATTTTTAAAAGGATTTTTAGGCGAAATTTGATCTTTCAACATATTATCTAATTTGGCCCGCATATTCCTTTTAGCTGCAACCTTCTTTTTTCCTTCTTTTCGCTTATTGTTTCTTTTCTTTTTTTCAAGCTGTTCATTTTTAGAAAGATGCAAAGCTCTTTTTTGATTTTTATGACGTAAATTTGTTGTGTTAGTGCTAATTTTTTCTTGTTGTCCTTGTTGCTTTTCTAGTTTTACTTTACTGATATATCCTTTGTAAGTGTTACTTTTTTTTCGTTGGTTACGAATTTTTTCCTGACGGTTTTTTCTATTCAAAAATACTTGAGTATTCGTTTTTTCGTTTTTTTGTTCTGTGTCGTTATTAGTCACAGGAGCAGAAGCGATGGTTGTATCGACTTTATTAGGGCGCATCATTAAATCATGTTGCTGTTGCTTTAGTTCATCTCTTCGACTTTCTCGAATTCTTTGTCGTCGACTAATGCTCTGAGTGTTGACCGGTTGGCTTTTATTCGTGCTATCTAAAGGTTCCTGATTCACATTATTTTTATCGTTTTTGCTTTGTTTTCTCTGAAAAATTATTTGCTGGGATTTTCTTTTGATACGAGGATTGTTCCCCTTCAATAACTTCAACAGTTTTTTTCTTCGAGAAGTACTGATAGAATTATCTTTTTTTAAAGATAGTTTGCTACTTCTTACTACCATTTTTTTATTATTTGTACTAGTAGTTGTAGCATTCTTACCTGCCCTGTTCTTGTCTAAAATTTTTGAATCAGCCACTTTCCTGTTTCCTTTCCCGTATGCCTATCAAGTTTCTCCAGGTTTCGTTGACATCATCTTATAGAGCTGTGTATCTTTAGGGAAATGATCATAAAAGGGTAACGTTGTATCCCCAAACACCATAAGACCATACCCTTCTGGAGAGTTCACTACGTATTTTTCTTGTTCTTCTGAAATATCAAACAGTCTAACTAGCTGTGTGCGGTCTGATTTTGCTTGATTCAACATCATGATAAAATCGCTATTTGACAACATCCGTCGAGCTAAATCGGACAATAGTAAAGTTTCGACGTTCTGGGTAATGCCAGTCGGGATCGCTCCCCATTTTCGTGCACGACTCCACAGCTCAAAGAAGTAGTTCTCAGAATATTCATTCGTAAACAAAAGCTGCATTTCATCAATATATAACCACGTACGAACACCACGTTCACGGTTGGTCGTGATTCGATTCCATACTTGGTCTAATACAATCAGCATCCCCATCGTTTTCAATTGTTTTCCTAGATCCTTGATATCATAAATCACTAAACGCTTGGTAATGTCGACATTTGTCTCTGCAGAAAAGACTGACAAACTTCCTTCAATATAGATTTCTAGATCCATGACTAATTGCTTGGCTTCTTCTTCTTCTTGTTCTTTTAAAATATTATAAAAGTCAATGAATGTTGGTGTACGATCATTCAACACTTCATACGTTCGACGACAAACACGGTCAATCAACGTTTTTTGTGCCGAACTTAGCCCCAATGCCCCACCAATAATCAGGTCAAATAACGAAATCAAAAACTCTGATTTTAGCACGACTGGATCAGTATCATCTCCATAGTTCTCATTGATATCCATTGGATTGATCGTTGTCGGTGAATCACTAGAGATTTTGATGATCTCACCGTTGAAATTTTGACCAATGACAGAATATTCTCGCTCAGGATCAATAATGATGACTTCATCATCTGCATCGCGTAGTAGTACATTGACGATTTCACGCTTGACTGAGAAACTTTTACCAGAACCTGGTGTTCCTAGAACAAATCCATTTGGTGCTTTTAATAATTTTCGATCGAGTGAAAGAATATTTTTTGAGATCGCATTGACACCATAATACTTCCCATTTTCTTGAATCAAGTCCGAAATCGTGAATGGGATAAAAATGGCGGTACTGGCTGTTGAAAGTGTTCGATCTAATGGAATCGCATTGTTTCCCAACGGTAATGTCGCATTCAAGCCATTTTCTTGCATGAATTCCAATTCAATAAGTTTAAATCCAAAGCGACGAGACACTGAGTTTATTTCATCATGGACTTCAGCCAATTTTTCTTTCGTTGGTGAATGGAAATAGACAGATCCTGTTATCGCATATAATTTTTGTCCCCTATTTTGGAGATCATCCACCAAACCTTTAGCCTCTGTTAGTGAGTAAGAGAGTTCATAAGAGAGCATCTCAAAGTCATACCCACTTTGTAACGCCTTCTTCTGCTCATCCACTTTTTGTTGTTCCATAAAAGCCAATTTTGTCTTCACTAAATCAAAGGCTTCATCTTGATCCATTGGTTCAATATGTAAAGATACAACAATTTCACGAGGGATTTCTAACATTTCAAAAAGAAACGTATCTGATAATTCAGAAGGGTATTCTTGTAAATATAATGTTTTTGCATAGTGATCATCGATTTTTACGTAGTTTTTGTTTTCTTTAAATTCCATGACTTCAGGTAGTACCTCATCGACTTCTGTTTTAACCGTCTTGTCATTCGTTAATAAGATTTCGGAAATCATATGTAATAATTTTATTTTTTCTACCTTTTTTGCTTGACTGCCTAAGCGACTAGCAAACATTTCAAAACGATCTGCTACCATCTCTAATTCTTTTTGCGCGATCTCTAACGTAGGATGTTTCTGTACAAAAGTAAATAAGATCGTTTTTTTGAAACCATTTTTTTCTTCATCTAATTTCCTTGAAATGACTTGATTCATTTCCTCACGATATAAATCGAGGAAATCATTTTTTGCCTTGTAATAAAGAACCGATTGCAAATCAGCAAGCGGTCGTTTCTTTTTATAGACAGTTAATTGCAACTTTGTTTTACTACTCAATGAATTTAAAAAGTCGCAGTATTGAGAGAAAATTTCAATTTGATGATCGTCAGAAGATAATTGATAATTGATATCTTGTAACTCAAGCGTCAATGAATAGGTAAATTCATCGATTTTACAAATACCACTTTCATAAATCTCTTCAAATCTAAACGTATCTCTGAAAGGATCAATCTCCTCTTTCTTCTTCGATTTAGGTTTGCTAATAAATTCTTTTTCCTCATCTTTTGGTTTTTTAGTTGGTTTTAACGCTTTGAGCGCTTTTAACTTCATCATGTTTCTTGCCCGCCTACATCTTCAATTTCTTTATTCATTTCTTCCTTAGGCTTCTTTTTTCGTGTCCCTGGTGCCACGTGGTATTTGAAAAATTGTTTAAGATAGATATCAAATGTCAAGCCATTTCTTTTAAACCAGCCAAATGAAACGATTGGAATGGATGAAAGAATCATCAACCAACTTGTGATTTCCATAGGAATATTTAATCCTGCAATGAAAATCAAACTGATCAAGACATTTACTCCAGCTGCAATAGCTAAACAAAGCAGCTGCTTTAAATTCATTCCCGCAATTACCTTTTCTTTATATTCTTTAATATCCTTTGGTATCTTTACCTCAACTGCCATAGTTCCTCCTTACGATGCTGACATCAATGTTTTTGCCCATCCTTTAGTTTTATTTACAGAAAGTAATAAAGCAATCATGTAAACTGTCAAACCTAAAATAATTCCAAAAATACCTGAACCAACTTCTTCCATAATACGATGGAAGATCGTCGGATAAATCACCAGTACTAACGCGATGAATGTGCCCTGCAGACCGAGGGCAGCGAAATTCTTGAAGAACCCCTTGCTCATCACTGAAAACTCTTGGCTTGGTAAGGCACTCATCGGAATTGGTGCCATTGCACAAAATATATACATCTCCAAAAAACGAAGATAAATAGTTACTTGAACCAATACGCGAACAACAAGGGATGCTAAAAACAGGATACACATCACGAGTAGTACAACTAATTGTGACCACCAACTTAGTTGAGAGACCGCCTGTCTCACTGCATCAGCTGTATCTCTTACAGCTGATGCATTTCCAACCGTTAAAATCCTAGTGGTTAAATTGCCAGCAATGATAACCATACCATCTAAAATGTCTTGAATTCTTAAAATAACTATGTAACAAATGACGAATTTGATCAATGCTTTGATAATCATCTCAAATCCTAACATGGGAGCTCCACCTGCACCTTCAACTTTCGTTGAGATTTTTTGAAACTCTAATAGAATAAAAATTGCTAGAATGGATAAAGCAAGTGGCCCAACTACGTGTTGCTGTAGTCGTTCCACTAAACTGTAGGCATCATATATGTAACTTCGTAAATCCATTCCTAAAATATTTTTTAGATCGTCCCCATTAAGAAATGTCATGATTTGATCAAAGATGGTCATAATTGCAGATTCCATATACTATACTCCTACTCTTCTTTTTGCGTAACGATTATGGTAAAAACGAACCAATATCAAATGAAGTAGCAAACCAACCTGCAGCGACTAGAATCAATCCACCACCAACAATCTGCCAAATCCCTTGTTGTAATTGAGGGCCATTTTTATCTTTTAACGCACCAGCTAGGATAATTGTTCCCCAAATCAACCATAGTCCACCACCAATTAATGTAAACTGTGAAACTAATCCAAATACTTGTTCTAATAATTGTGCATTCATAATTTTGCTAATCTCCTTTTTTATAATAATAATTTTTTATCTTATTTCATAAATTTAGTATATGCGAAATTCTGTGTTTACTTGTATCAGTTATTTCTTCCATTAGAAATTTTAGAATAATTACGACCATTACTTTAGGAGATAAACTGGATAATCGCCTATTATCAAATGAATCTTATTTTTAGGACTAGAACCATCATTTACAATTAACCTTCGATAATAAACCGATTATATGTTATTCTTACTGGCTATTTTTATATTGCTTCAACCTACGATGAATGAAATGGCCAAATTTCACTGTTCTTTTCAGTGAACCAGCCTTTTTTAGCTAATAAAAAGCACCACATTCTCAGTCTATCATTCGAATGAAGGTGCTTTCTATTTATTATGAGTGATTCATTGATCGAACTAGTTAAGCAGATAGATTTCGTTGATACATATAGGAATCCGTCACATCGCCTAACTTCTTATAGTTTTTATGTTTCACAATATCATATTTCTTTGATAAAAATGGATGGACTCCGCGAATTTTTAAGATACATTCCTGTCCTTTGAGACTTGCTACTTCATCGGGGTCCATCAAGTTCCTTCCTAATTTCTGGAAGTTCTCACTAAAAGAACCATTGCTTCCTTTGGTGACGCTTGTATTTCTTTGTTCAATCGTTTGTTTCCCTAGCAATTTTGAGATATATTCGTGCGTACTTTGTTCCATTCCGCCTAAATATAAAAAGACATCACTGGTCCCAATAATCGTTTCCCACGTATCTTTATACAAAGTTTTTAACTGACTGATATTTTGTAAAATGACATTTGTGGAGATTTCACGGCTTCGAATAACCGAAATCACTTTTTCAAAATCAGGAATTTGTCCAATATTGGCAAACTCATCTAGGATACAACGGACATGACAAGGTAATCGTCCCTTATAAACGTTATCTGCTTTATAAACTAACATGTCAAACAATTGCTGATACATCATACTCGCTAAAAAGTTGAAACTGGTATCTGTATCTGGCAATAAAATATAGAGAATCGTTTTGACATCACCAACTGTATCTAACTCAAGTGTATCTTGCGAAACGAGTTCCTTGATACTTGGAATATCAAATGGTGACAACCGCACGCCTAGACTGACTAAAATACTTTTTGTCGTTTTATCACCAGAAAGTTTAAAAATCTTGTACTGTGATACCGCAAAGTTTGTCGGATCTTTTTGTTCTAACTCATTGAATAAAATATCTAGTGGGCTGACATAGCCAGGCACATCTTCTTCAATATCTGCTAAACGGACTAATTCAATCACGTTTCCTAACGTCCGATCTTCTGCGGTTACTTCTTGAATCAAATAGCTAAAAATAGCCATCAATAGGGCTGTTTCAGCTTTTTCCCAAAAATCGTCTCCGCCTTTTTTATCCGGGTTCGTCGTATTTTTGATGAGATTGTTCACGATTTTCAAGATATCATCCTCAGTTTGAATATATTGAAACGGGTTGTACTGATGCGTATCTCTTCGGTTGATCAAGTCAAAAATCTTGATTTGATAACCCGCTTCTTCAAACATTTTGCCTGTTTCAGCTAATAATAAGCCTTTAGAATCACTGACGACATAAGAGGAATGCATTTGCATCAAGTTAGGTTTTACATAAAATCGCGTCTTACCACTACCGGCTCCTCCCACCACAACGACATTTTTATTTCGGTTGAAATTATCGTTTCGTGTAATCTTCATACGTCCTGATAATGATAAGCTTTCGCTCTTCGTCAACAAGATATTGAAATCTTTTTTCTTATCAAGAAATGCACGGATGTCGCTGTACTTTCCCCATCGTGCACTTCCATATTCTTCATTAGGGCGGGTATTCTTCTCATCAAACGTCTTATATAAGATAAAAAGTACATAGGAAATAGCAACAACCGCTGCTATCCCTAATGATATCGGTTCATAAGAAAATTGCGGAGCAAATCTAGAAAGTTCTTCAAATGTTCGGTTGAATGTCGTTAGTAAATTATCTGCAAATGATAAATTCCCCGTATTCTCTGCTAAAAATAAATAACCAATACGATTACTCACATAAAGCAGAATACCAATTACTAACACATGCACTACCATAAGCTGCCGGGAATTTTTCAAATTTTTTATTTCCTTTCAGTCAAAGTTATTTTTTATAATTGTGTCGTTATAGTTTTCTTATTATTTTGAATTTGAACCTGCGTTTGCTGACTACGTGCTCGGTTATTTCGCTCATTTGATAATTGCAATGAGTTTCTTCTTAATGACTCAAAGCTTGCTTGTCGTCCGATGTCAGGACCCGTACCGGAAAAACTTGCGCGACGTTCGATTAGCTGATTTCCTCTGTTTGTCAATGCGACTGGTTCTTTCGAGCCAGAGGGTGTTGGTTCTACCTTCGTTTGCGATGTACTTAGCTGAGGTTGTGTACTATCTCTTGGTTTCATCTCAATGACTTTCGATTCTTTCGCCGTCTCAGTGGTTCGTTCAGATCTTTCTGTCGTTTTTTGTTGCTCATTGGTCAGGGCTTGCTCAGGTGCTTTCGCTTTTTCATCAAGACCAGCGATCGCAGATACTTTCTCTCTAAATTCTTTTGAATCTAAAGATTGACACTTCCCTAACTCTTGGCCTTCTAAAATTTTTTCGTTAACTTTTTTTTCAAATGCCAAATCCTCTCTTTTGGCTACACGACTTTCAATTCGTTTGAACACAAACTTGTCTAATAATTGGATACCGATTCCAATACTGACACCAATCAAAGCCACGGCACCTAACTGCATCAAGAATGGCGCAGCCATAGAGGTTGCAAGCATCGGCACTAGCGCAGATAGGGCAAACATTCCACCTATCCCTAGAGCCAGTGGTACAGCCAACATGATAAATAAGGATAATTTATTTTTCATCACATAATCAAACATCCGCTTCGGCGCATGACGGACTGTTTCCCACGCACGTTTGGCTCTTGACTGTTTTTCTTCTATTTCAGCTATGTTTGCACCTTCTTTGGTTGGTGCTTCCATCGCTACAACTTTGCCTTTGAGATCCTTAGAAGCTAATCTTTCTTTTGTTACTTCAGATTTCTCTATTCCTTCTACCAATTTCTCATTTACTGGAGTTGCATCTTTCATTTGTTCCGCTGGCTGTTTTTGTTTTCCAAAAGTCAATTTTTCGCGTACTTTCGACAATCCACGAGCAATTGGACCAAATACTCTTGGGAACTTCTGTACTAACTTATTGAATGCTTGCGGAATTTTCTTTTTCGCATAAATAATTGCTTTTGAACCAAAAAAACTGGCAGTGACAAAACCAACTGCAGCATTCACAAACTGTTGCCCAAAAATAGTCATAGCTGTAGATGGTAATATGGAACCCACCCATGACATACCTAATGGTAACATGGCAATCGGCCATAGATTCAACAACCATCTAGCTGCACGGATTTTTCGGGAATTTCTGAAAAATGATTGTTTTAATTTTGAATGATCTAATTCACTCAACTTTTTCGTTTGTTCTTTTATTCCACGAGTTTCTTCTTGTAAGCCTTTGATATCTTTATCCATCTGTTTTACACTTTCAGTAGATAAATCTTTGGTCAATTTTTGCAGTTTTTCAGGATCAGCCAAAACCGCTTTAAGTTCCTTTAAAAACTGCACATCCTCGGTCGTATTGCTCTGTTTGATCCGCTTTGATAAGCTCTGCTTTTTTACTTTCAAGATTTTCGCTTACAACAGATTCTTTTTTAGGTTCTTCCACTATTGGTTTCTGTAGCTTCGTTTTTTCTGGCGCCTCGTTCACGATCACATTGACCTCTATCGGAGGCGGGTTTTTTTCAACAGTAGCACTATCGACTTCATCTTTTTTTGGTTCTTCCGCAATCACTGGAGTTGGCTCGCGTTCAATCGTAGGTGTAACAACAGTCGCCTCACGATCAGCCTTACTTAGGACAACTGCTTCCTTTGCTTGCTCCGCTTTCACTTCTACCGAACGAACGATTTCTATTTCAACCTTATCGGTATAATCAATCAAGCCTTTTGTTTCAGCAATTTCATTTTGATATCCTTCTTTTATTGCACTAATTGCTTGAAATTTTGACATTAACACTTCGTCTGAATCATTTTTATTTACTGTAAATTCAGAAAAAGAATTGGAACGTCGCAAAGGTTCTAGTTGATCTGTGTCTACCGCAACTTTCTCTATCTTATCCTTTAATTCTTTTTGGACGATCTCAATTTTTTTAACTTTCTCTTCCGCTAATTGGACCTTTTGTTCAAGGACTGTCTTTTTACTTTTCTTTATTTTTCCAATTTCAGCCCTTAACTTATTGACCTCATCTTCTTTTGCTACTAGTCCTACTCTATGGGCGGTCAATTCTTTTTTAAATTCGTCTTTTTTGATCAATGCGAGAACGATTGCTGAATCAACTTGCTGGTCTTTTGTATTTATTTTTAAAACACTTTGACCACTTCCATATTT
The DNA here is from genome assembly GCF_051714725.1 of Enterococcus sp. AZ095b. Lineage (NCBI taxonomy): Bacteria > Bacillati > Bacillota > Bacilli > Lactobacillales > Enterococcaceae > Enterococcus > Enterococcus sp. AZ095b. Next base: position 2,945,255 of record NZ_JBIOSL010000001.1, read on the forward strand.
GTCTAATTCTTTTTGATGACTTTCCAGAGTCGTTTGAACTTTTTTTAACCTCGCGTGTTTTCCGGCATACTCATCGTCGATAGCCTGTTGCTCAGAAAAGCTGATGGCTCCAATCCCCTTGATGGTCGCTATGTCTCGTTGTAGACGAATAATTTCTAATTGGTAATCAAGGATTTTAAGCTCTTTGGTAATATTTTCTTTCTTATCACGGATTAACTCATTATGCGTCGTATCAAAATTTATGTCTTTGCTTTCATTTCTGATTTTTTCATCAATTGGAGATCCAATGATTCTGTTGATGATTGCTTCATTTTTATATGAAAATATAGATAGAAATGATTCATTGATATTACTTTTATTATTTTCTTTAAGCTTGTCTTCTCTAAGCATCTTTTCTTTAGATATATCTTCTATAGACATCCATCACTCACTCCTCTCTCTTTTCCTTTGTATTATCTCGAGTGTCCTGTCGTTAGAGATTGGCCAGAATAGGTACGCAGCCGAGTCGTTTGTTGTTGGGCTTGTGATACTCGCGTATTCAATCGACTCTCTTGCGATATGCTTGAACGGATAGACGTACGATCTAAGTTATTTCCTCTTTGCTGTGAAGCTACTTCACGTGAACGTGTAAGCGCCTTTTTTTGTGCCCTTTTTTCCCATCCCTTTCTAACCATTTTTCCAATGAACTTTCCAAGTGCTTTGGTGACTACCCAAAGTATTTTAAATATCAAAGATAATGCCTTGAATGCTATACTGTATACCCCAATCAGTAAAAATATTGCTAACTTATTCAACGAATTTTCCAGCTCACTTTCTCATAAAATGCCTATCCTATCCAACACCAACTAGCGGTTGCTTTAAGCGTACCTGAATTTCGACTACCACTACTATCTATTTTTTCAAAATTGATAAAAAGATGAAAAAAACGTTCAACAAAACGATTTCTGTTAAGAAGAATAGAGACACTGCTCAAAATTATTCCAAAAAATCGAAGTAGGAACTTTAGAGATTTTCAAAATTTCGGACGTGATCCGATCAAAATTTAAGGATAGATCAGTCAAGATCAAATCGTATTGATTGATTAATTGGTAATCAATAGAAAAAACGTCCTTCTCATAGATATCAATATTTTTTAAAAATGGATGCTTATGTAAAATCAAATTTTTATATAAAAGAGATAAGCCAATTTCTTGAGAACTTAATAATAAAATCGACTTCTCTTGTATTTTGGGTTCAATCATCCGTAACAAATCATTGGAAAAAATGATTAATTCGAGTAATAATTCTTTATGCAATAGTTCGCTTTGCTCAACAAAATTTAATTGCGCAATTTGCAAAGATTTTTGATAGGCTTGCCAGATCTTAGGGTTGTTCTCCATCATTTTTTTATAGAATATATCTGCATAGCTTACTTTAAAAATGGCTAATTCTTTATAAAAATTGATAAAATCAAAAAAATATTCGATTTCCGTAGTGTTGATCGACATGTCAATCGCTAATAGACTGTAAAAGCTTTGAAGAAACTTTTCAATATTCTGCTCTAATCTCTGATCACGATGTTGGACCTCTGTAAACATTAGACCAAAATAGGAAGTGAGAATATTAGAAACATTTTTTTGTGTGACGTTGAATTTATATTTTTGACTCATTAACGTACAAAAAACTGTATCACTTTGGATAATCTCCAAGATGGTACCCACGATTTGCTCATTGTGGATCAATTCTTTCTCAGGAATAAGATGTTTATTACCAATTCGAATAATCGAAGAATAAATATAATACACCGAATACATCACTTTTGGTGTACTAACCGTCCTTTTTTGTGCCTTCAAACAACGTCTGAGCATCTGATAAATCGTATCGAAATAAGGAAATTCTTTTACTTTATAAATTTCCTTGAACATACTAGCAAATAAACGTCGAATCTCGATTTCATTTCCAGTGATCGTTAGTTTGTTCTCTAAATTAATTTGGACATTGATTTTTTCTTTCAAGAAATATGTATTGATTTTGGCGACGATCCTGCGGATACTCGTTTTACTTAAAAATAATTTTGTCGCAATCTCAGAAAGAGAAGGTTCTGTAATGAATATGTACTTTAAAATTTTCACATTTGTTGAATTATTAAGTATCCTGACAAATATATCATCTAAATTCAATTTCTTTGGTATCGAAAGCGATACCTCTTTGTACTGATTAGTTTCAATACGAGCGGGAAAACAAGCTGTATTGAAACTATCGATATCTGCTACAATCGTTTTATCTGTAATACTCAATTCTTTGGCTAGATTACTAATATTCGATGACTCAATATTTAGCAAATAAAGCAATGAGATTTGTCTCTCTAATTGTTTCTCAAGTACACCCATAGTCAACAAGCTCCTTTCTTTTAAAAAACCTATAATGTATAGTACAGCTTTTTCGATAATTTCTTAATATTAGTTTTTCTGTTTTATAAAAAACATGTTCAATGCTCACATTGCTCGGATGTTATAGTTAAGAATTTGTAAGTGAAACAAACATGTATCAGAAAATTTTACTTTTGCGTGTGTCAATTGACTACTTCTAGTTATTCAGATTATTATATGTTGTTTTTTTAAATAATACTTATTAAATAAAGAAGGCAATTTCACTTTTAAATAACCACTGATTATAATAAAAAGAAAAATTCGAATAATTAGAAAAGTATGATAAAATAATGTTTATAACATGGATAAAGGATGTGAAAAAACAGATTTTCTATTTTTAGAAGATCTGAAAAGTATGATAAAACGAACAAATATGCTTGAAAAGACTTCTGAAAGGCAGATCAAACTAGCTTTACTCTTAGGCATGGCCGCTATTGACTGTTCGACTTTAGCAGAACAACTTGGGGTAACAAAAAAAACATTATTGACCGATATTGCGTTTTTTAACCATACATATGCACCAGTTTGCATCAACACCGATAAATATCAAGTGGCTTCTTTACTATTACCACCAGAAATCAATTTGGAAGATTTAATCAAACAAATACTCAATCAATCAACGAATGTACAAATGCTACAGATGATTTTTGAAGTAGAGCCAACGTTATCTAAATTAGCAAATAAATTATATTTAAGTGAAACAAGTATTCGCCGGATCATTGCAAATATCAATACTTACTTCTGCGAGATCAATGCGCCATTATCCATACATATCTCCTCAAAACTCAAAATCATTGGGGATGAAAGTTACATTAGGCAATTCTTCTGTAGTATGTTTCGTGAGCAATATACGCCACAGCAATTGCCCCATTTTTATCACATATTCGATGTGTTACAACGTTACTATAAAAAGCAAGCAACACATCAAACAATTAGTACATATAAAGTGATTATAAATAGTTTTTATCTTTACACAGCAATCATTCGGATCGGACAAGGCCATTTGATCTCAGAAAATAAAGGAAATCCAATCAATGATCCTTCTTTTTTTGAAATAATAAAAAATAATACAGTGTTTTGTTCAATCATTGAAAAAGAATACGGTTTTAATGTGACAACCACAACTGTCTCAAATCTATTAGACAAAAAAATCTATTTCCCTTGTGTTCAGTCAGCACCTAGTAGTCAGGGGGAATATCAACGGATTCGACAATTTTCAGAGTACTTTTATCGTTCATTATCTCAAGACTTCTCTTTGAATCAAGAAGGTATTCAGAAATTGAGTGAGTTGATCAATTACAATAAAAACCGACAATTCTTTAAAACAACATATCTACAGATTTTATCTGAAATCCTATTTACGCATTCGCCTCAGATACTAAAAGCATATAATCAAGCCATTGACCATGCTGGATTAATGATGATCAAACGGAATCAATTACTCTATGAAGAGTTACTATTAGAATTGATTTCATTATCACCTGCTTTACTGACGACTGTTTTTCCTTACAAGAAGAAGGTGTCTATCTTGATTGTTTCTTATCAGGAAGAAAGAACACTTGCACTGTATAAGCAACTGTTATTCAAAAAAATCCCTGCGATTCATAGGATCCATACATATACTGATAACATTTTTCAAGTAAACTACGACACAGTCAATCAATATGATTTAGTTTTAACAGACATCGAACTGAACCAAGCTAAAACGAAAGCTAAAATGATCAAAATTTCTAAAATACCAACAACCTCATTTTGGAATAACATTGAAACAGTTCTTTATACATAGTTTTATCTGCATAAATCAGAAAAAGCAGACGTATATTCCGTCTGCTTTTTAGATATAGGTATTTCCTCAACTTACTAACGACTTAACGCATTGTAACAAATTCTTCTGCACCTGTTGGATGGATGGCTACTGTATTGTCAAAATCTGCTTTGGTTGCTCCCATTTTGATCGCTACTGCAAAACCTTGTAACATTTCATCGACACCTACACCGATGGCATGCAGCCCAACAATTTTTTCTTCTTCACCCACACAGATCAATTTCATTTCACATTTTTGTCGATAATCGTTTAAAGCAAAATACATTGGCGTGAATCGTGAACGATAGATTTTCAATTGTCCTTCACCGTATGTCGTCAACGCTTGCTCTTCGGTCAATCCGATGGTCGCAATCGGTGGATGAGTAAAGACGACTGTTGGAACTAAATCATAGTCTAAATAAGAATTTTCTTTGCCATTGAACAGTCGCTCAGACAAACGACGACCTGCAGCAATCGCTACTGGCGTCAAGTCGATTTTACCAATGACATCACCAATAGCATAAATATGTGAATCGGTTGTATTTTGGAATTTATCCACTTTGATAAATCCTTTTTCATCTAATTCAACGTTCGTTTTTTCGATGCCTAATGCATCTGTATTCGGTACACGTCCGCCAGCAAATAACACACACTCTGCCATTAGTGTTTCCCCATTTTCAAAGGTAACGGTGTAGACATCCCCGTTCTTTGTTATTTCGCTAGCCGTAAAGTTTGCATAAGTGTGGATTCCTGCTTCTTGATACATCTCAATCAAGTTATCAGATAACATTTTATCAAACGTACGTAATGGACGTTCTTTACGATACGCCCACATCACTTCACTTCCCAAGCCATTTAACACACCTGAAAGTTCAGCTGCAATATAACCAGCACCTAATACGATCGTCGATTTTGGTAATTCTGCCAATGCAAAAAAGCCGTTTGAATCAATGGCATATTCTCCACCAGGAATCGTCATTTTGCTTGGCTTACCACCAGTTGCAATCAAAATATGATTCGCTTGATAGCTTTCACCGTTTACTTCGACGGTTTGACTATCGACAAAGCGAGCATATCCTTTGATTGCTTCAACGTTATTACTATCTAAGCCTCTTTGATAAGCGCCATGAAGGAAATCAATGTATTTCTCACGCTTCTCTACCAGTTCTTTAAAGTCAACATGTTTGACGTCTGCTTGGATACCATAGCTTGAAGCATCACGTTCGATCGTTTCTAAAATCGTACTTGCTTGCCACATGACTTTTTTTGGAACACATCCGAAATTGACGCACGTGCCACCTAGTTCATTGCCTTCAATCAATAATACTTTCGCTCCATGCATACCGGCACGATTCGCTGAAGCAATGCCTCCAGATCCTCCGCCAATGACAATATAATCATATGTTTTCATCTTGTTCCTCCTTTTAGCAGCTGATGCCACATCCTACCGCTTATTTTTCTATAAACTTTTTTATCATCTCTTACAAAAAATAAGTGTAGCACGTTTCTAGTCATTCTGTTGACGAGATGCTCATTTCGCTTGATTGCTTAAAAAATTATTTTCTTTTTCTAATCATATCTCCAGGTTTAACTGGTTGTGTGACTGGCATGGTCAAAATCATCATAGGATTTGGTGCGCGATCAATGGATTCTCCTTCTTCATTGCGCATCACCTCAACCATTTGACTAAAGTGAGTAAATCCAGGCCCATAAAATTCGATTTCATCCCCTACAGAAAAGAGGTTTCTCTGACGGATTGTCGCTTGTTTCGTCTCCTCGTCATAAGATAAGACTTCTCCGACAAATTTATACACAGGGATCTTACGACGTTCACCAAATAATTGTTCATTTTCGCTAGGTGTATCGTAATAAAATCCTGTTGCTAGTTCTCGTTGAGCCACTTTCCATAACTCATCGATCCATTCTTGTTTGCAAACATAGTTTTCAGGATCTTCCATATAACTATCTACAGCTGCTTTATAAACATTTGCGACAGTTGATACATAATGGATCGACTTCATTCGACCTTCGATCTTAAAACTATCTACGCCATTTTCAATCAAGTCAGGAATATGTTCGATCATCGACATATCTACCGCACTCATCGAAAACTCTTCTTCAATCTCGCCAGCATCTGTCAAAGAGTTTCTCTCTTGTCCAAATGGCAAATCATACAATTCATATTTCCAACGACAAGATTGTGAACAGCCTCCACGATTGGCATCACGCATCGACATATGATTCGACAATGTACAACGTCCTGAATAAGAGATACACATTGCTCCATGAATAAATGCTTCAATCTCTACATCCGTATGTCGACGTATCTCAGCGACTTCTTCCATCGAAACTTCCCGAGCTAAAACTACACGTTCCAAGCCTTCTTCTTTCCAGAATTCCAATGTTTCATAGTTGGTAGCAGAAGCTTGAGTCGATAGATGGATAGGTAAGCCAGGGGCTTCTGTAGCACAGATCTCAATAAGTGCTGGATCAGAGACGATCACTGCGGAAATCCCCACATCGCGCAGGTTACGGAAAAATTCACCGGCTCCTTCATCATTTCCTTCATGTGTGACCATATTTGCTGCTACATACACTTTCGCTTGATGTTCTTTTGCGAATGCAACGCCTTCTGCCATTTCTTCATAGGTAAAGTTTCCTGCGCGACTACGTAACCCATAAGCATTACCACCAATATACACAGCATCTGCACCATAATGAATAGCTGTTTTTAGTTTTTCAAGCGTACCGGCTGGTGCTAAAACTTCCGGACGTTTTAATTTTCTTTTTGTTGTCATTTTATTTCACCATACTCCTTACTTGATAGATTCAGGATCAATATAAAAGAAACCTGTATCAAGTCCTCGATTCGTTGGATGTAATCCGTTGATCTTATTCGTCATTTCTTGTGCTAACGTTTCTGTCCATGTGTCTGCTAATAATGCTTTTTTTGCCTCAACAAATAATTTAGTGATCTCAACAAATGCTTCACCAGGCGTAAAAACGCCATCTAATTTCCAGGTACGGAAATGATGGGCATAAAGCTGTGGGAGTTCATTACTTAAATTGATGTCATTATTCGCAAAAATATGCGTACCATGTGAATCTTCATAAATCGAATAATGTGTATCTTCTTTTTTAGGTTCAGCGAGAAAGAGTCCTCTTTCACGATCTTTTTTTTCGTCCTGTTGCGTGTAGTTATAGTAATTTTGTAACAGTGGACGTTTCGATTGATGGATGCATGTAGCTCCATACACAAGTGTTTCTACAGGAATCTGTAACTTATTTTCCATTTCTTTCATCTCATCAAATGGCACTTCACGTGCTAAAACAGCAGAAATCGCCCCTTTTTTTGCCCAAAAATTGATTTGACGTGCACTCGTCACTAATGTTTCTGCATCAAAAACATAAGGGATACTCAACTCTGGATTTTTTCTCATTGTATAGATAATCCCAGTATCACCAACTGTGATCATGTCCACATTGATTTCTTTTAAAAATTGCAGATACTCTGGGACTTTTTTCATTTTTTCAGGATGAATGATCCCATTGACAGCTATATTTACTTTTTTACCGTAACGATGTGCCAGCGCAACTAATTCGCGTTGTTCTTCTCTTGTAAAAGAAGCTGGTAAGCGTAGACCGAAGCGTTCTTCCCCAAAATATAAGGTATCCACTCCTGCTTCAAGCAATTCTTCTGCTTGTTTCATTGATTCTATAGTAGTTATGATTTCGATCATCATTTCCTCCTCCTACAACTCCATAATAGTAGCACAGCTCTGAAAACTTTCCAATACTTCTTACATTTATTATTGATTGTAACGATACTGTAAAATAATTTCTGGCTTATCTATTGTTTCACCATTGATTTAGAAATAACTCCTTTAGAAAACCAAAAAACCCAAAAATTCAAATGATTTTTGGGTTTCTGGCTTGTCTATCAGAGCTAGCTATTTCTGTTGCGATCTCACTCTGTCATTATACTTTAACAGTTATTTTCTTAGGTTCACGCACATTCACTGTGATTTTGCCCTTCGAAGCGCCAACAGTGATTTGATCGCCTAAATGGATTTCTCCTCCAAGCAAAGCTTCGCTCAAACGATCTTCTACTTCTTTTTGTAATGCCCGTCTTAGTGGTCGTGCACCATACTCTGGATCAAAACCGACTTTCCCAATCACATCAACTGCTGCTGGCGTGATTTTCACTAAGATATCTTGTTCTTTCAACCGTTTGACGATCGATTGGCTCATGATTTGAACAATCGCATGGACTTCATCTTTTGTTAATGAATGGAAAACGACTGTCTCATCAATACGGTTCAAGAATTCAGGGCGGAAAGCTTTCTTCAGCTCTTCAAGTATCCGTTTTTGCATCGCTTGATGATCTTTAGTAATATCTTGGACGTTGAATCCAACATTTTTTTCCTCACGGATTTGAGTAGCGCCAATATTAGAAGTCATGATCATGATCGTATTTCTAAAGTCTACTTTTCTTCCTTTAGCATCTGTTAAATGACCGTCATCTAACACTTGTAATAATAAATTGAAGACATCTGGATGAGCTTTTTCCACTTCATCTAGCAAGATAACTGAGTAAGGTTTTTGACGAATTTTTTCCGTCAATTGTCCACCTTCATCATAACCCACATAGCCTGGAGGCGAACCGATCAAACGACTCGTACTATACTTCTCCATGAATTCAGACATGTCGACACGAATCAATGCGTCCTCTTCCCCAAACATTACTTCTGATAATGCTTTCGCCAATTCTGTTTTTCCGACTCCTGTTGGGCCTAAAAACATAAAGGAACCAATCGGGCGATTTGGATCTTTTAAGCCACTACGCGCCCGTCTGATCGCACGAGAAACAGCTTTGACCGCTTCATCTTGTCCAACAACACGTTCGTGAAGCAATGCTTCTAGTTCCAGTAATCGTTGACTTTCTTTCTTTTCTAACTGTTGCAATGGTACACCTGTCCACTCCGAAACAACTGTAGCTACATCTTCTTCAGTCACCCGATCCGCAAAACCATTTTTATGTTTTGCTTCAATCGCTAAACGTTTTTCTAGTTTTTTCATTAAGCTTTTTTCTTGTCTACGTAAATGCGCAGCTGTTTCAAAATCTTGTTTTTGAATCGCCTGTTCTTTTTCTTTATTCACTTGATCGATCTCTTGTTTCAGTATCGTCGTTTCTGACAAATCGTCCGCTTGTTCCAATCGAACTTTCGCTGCCGATTCATCAATCAAGTCGATCGCTTTATCTGGTAACTGTCTGGAAGTGATATATCGAACAGAAAGATTGACTGCCGCTCGTACTGCTTCATCGGTGATCTCCACATGATGATGTTCCTCATAGCGTGAACGTAAACCACGTAAGATTTCTTCCGCTTCATCTGCTGTCGGTTCATCTACTTGGATACGTGCAAAGCGTCGCTCCAATGCCGAGTCTTTTTCAATGTATTTTTGGTATTCGTCTAATGTTGTCGCACCAATCGTCTGTAATTCTCCACGTGCTAACGCTGGTTTCAAAATATTCGATGCATCGATGGCACCTTCTGCGCCACCAGCACCAATCAATGTGTGTAATTCATCAATAAAGAGAATAACTTGACCATCATGATAAATTTCATCAATGACTTTTTTCATTCGATCTTCAAATTCTCCCCGATACTTCGTCCCAGCGACTAACGCCCCCATGTCTAACATCATCAGACGTTTTGCTTTCATCTCTTCAGGTACTTCACCTAAAATGATTTTTTGAGCCAATCCTTCTGCAATCGCAGTTTTACCGACCCCGGGTTCTCCAACTAAAACAGGGTTGTTTTTTGTTCGGCGACTAAGTATCTGGATCAACCGTTTGACTTCTCTTGAACGCCCTACGACTGGATCTAATCTGTTTTCTTTGGCTAACTTAGTTAAGTCTCTAGCTAATGAATCCAACGTAGGAGTACCTTGTGTCATTGCTCGCTTTTCTTGTGGATTTCGACGGCGAATACCACCGGTACTCGTGTCCGTACCCATCGTACGTTTCAATGACTGACGAACTTTGCTCAAACTGATTCCTAAGTTGATCATGATACGAGTAGCCATGATACTCTCATCTTTTAGTAGACTAAGTAAAATATGCTCAGTCCCCACTTTTTGTACACCCATTTTATTTACTTCGCTATTTGCCAAAGCAAAAATTTGTTTCATTCGAGGAGAATAAGGGAGAAATACACCTTTTGCATAAGTTTTCACTGTACCATAACCGACTAAATGCTCGATTTCTTCATAAATATCTTTTTCATTCAATTTCATATCTCGTAATACTTTCCCAGCAATCCCGTTGGGTTCGATCACTAAAGCCAATAATATATGTTCTGAACTTACCGCTTGATGTTTGAAGCGTTTTGCTTCTTCTTGGGCAATTTCTAACACACGTTGTGCTCTTTCTGTAAATATTTCTGCCATTTAAATTTCACTCCCCATCTTCATAGCTTAATCGTTCTAAAAAGGCTCGTAGAATTCGAGCACGCGTATAATCTTCTGTCTCGTTGATGTTCAATGTATTTTTAGCAATCGCACTCAACATCAAGTTTCCCTCTTTTTTGGTAATGATTTGGTCTTCATATAGTTTCTGAATAATGGCGTAGGCATTTTTTTCATTGATTGTTTCGCCAAATAGCAAGTTGATTCGTTCAAGCATTTGTTTTTTATCCGACATTCTCACTTTAGCAATGCGGATATACCCACCACCACCACGTTTACTCTCAACCAAATAGCCACGTTGAATCGTAAAGCGTGTATTGATCACATAATTGATTTGTGAAGGAACGCAGTTAAATAGATCTGCCAATTCAATCCTTCGAAGCTCGATCATCTCGTTTTTTTCCAGGATCTTTTTTATATATGATTCAATTAGATCCGAAGTATTTTGTTGTGCCATCCCACTCATTCCTTTGACTAATATTGACCTTAATTATAGCGAATTTACAGGTAGAATGAAAGGAGAACGCTTGTTAGATATTTGATTCGAAGAATAACGATAAGCGACAATTTTTTTATGTAAATAAAAAAAACTAGGAATTCAATGAAGTCCCAGTTTTTCCAACGCGCCCAAGAGGAGTCGAACCCCTAACCTTTTGATCCGTAGTCAAACACTCTATCCAATTGAGCTATGGGCGCATATTCAATTAATTAAAAATAATCATACAATAAAACGTATAACTTTGCAACAAATAAAAAAAATCGGGAAGACAGGATTCGAACCTGCGACCCCTTGGTCCCAAACCAAGTGCTCTACCAAGCTGAGCTACTTCCCGAAAAAATAAAAAGACTACGCGCCCAAGAGGAGTCGAACCCCTAACCTTTTGATCCGTAGTCAAACACTCTATCCAATTGAGCTATGGGCGCATATTTGTAATGCCGAGGACCGGAATCGAACCGGTACGGTGATCACTCACCGCAGGATTTTAAGTCCTGTGCGTCTGCCAGTTCCGCCACCCCGGCGCGTAGTACATTGGCAAAGCGGAAAACGGGGTTCGAACCCGCGACCCCCACCTTGGCAAGGTGGTGCTCTACCACTGAGCTATTTCCGCGTATTTACGATGCCGGCTAAAGGACTTGAACCCTCGACCCTCTGATTACAAATCAGATGCTCTACCAACTGAGCTAAGCCGGCGTAAAAAAATAGAAACAATCATATTATGCGGGTGAAGGGACTTGAACCCCCACGCCGTAAGGCGCTAGATCCTAAATCTAGTGCGTCTGCCAATTCCGCCACACCCGCAAAAATATGAGCCGTACAGGGCTCGAACCTGTGACCCTCTGATTAAAAGTCAGATGCTCTACCAACTGAGCTAACGGCTCATATGGAGGTTAACGGGATCGAACCGCTGACCCTCTGCTTGTAAGGCAGATGCTCTCCCAGCTGAGCTAAACCTCCAAAGATAACAAAGCGTGGCGGCGTCCTACTCTCACAAGGGGCAACCCCTCACTACAATCGGCGCTAAGAAGCTTAACTTCTGTGTTCGGCATGGTTACAGGTGTATC
>NZ_JBIOSL010000001.1:2960000-2983530 GCF_051714725.1 Enterococcus sp. AZ095b
GGGTGCTTTTCACCTTTCCCTCACGGTACTGGTTCACTATCGGTCACTAGGGAGTATTTAGCCTTGGGAGATGGTCCTCCCGGATTCCGACGGAATTCCTCGTGTTCCGCCGTACTCAGGATCCTCCTAGGTGCCTTCCAAATTTCATCTACGGGGCTTTCACCCTCTCTGACTGACTTTTCCAAGTCATTCGACTATCTGAAAGAACTACCATATTGGAGTCCTACAACCCCAATGAGCAAGCTCATTGGTTTGGGCTTTTCCCGTTTCGCTCGCCGCTACTCAGGGAATCGAATTTTCTTTCTCTTCCTGCAGGTACTTAGATGTTTCAGTTCTCTGCGTCTACCTCGTATACGCTATGTATTCACGTATACGTAACATCCTATCAAAGATGCTGGGTTCCCCCATTCGGAAATCTCTGGATCATAGCTTACGTACAGCTCCCCAAAGCATATCGGTGTTAGTCCCGTCCTTCATCGGCTCCTAGTGCCAAGGCATCCACCGTGCGCCCTTATTCACTTAACCTTATCAACCTTGCGGTTGGGTTTTGATCTTTCTTCTAGCGATAGAAGTCCAATCAAGAAAAATAAGCAATTGAACTTATTAAAAAACTCATTCAACGCGGTGTTCTCGGTTTGTATTACTTACATTTTTACTTCAATATCCAGTTTTCAATGAACAAGTATATAACAACATACGTTGTTAATGGAGCCTAGCGGGATCGAACCGCTGACCTCCTGCGTGCAAAGCAGGCGCTCTCCCAGCTGAGCTAAGGCCCCGGGTTAAATTTTGAGTAGACCTCTCAAAACTGAACAAAGTATCGACAAACGTGTGTAGTCTCCGTAATATTCCTTAGAAAGGAGGTGATCCAGCCGCACCTTCCGATACGGCTACCTTGTTACGACTTCACCCCAATCATCTATCCCACCTTAGGCGGCTGGCTCCAAAAAGGTTACCTCACCGACTTCGGGTGTTACAAACTCTCGTGGTGTGACGGGCGGTGTGTACAAGGCCCGGGAACGTATTCACCGCGGCGTGCTGATCCGCGATTACTAGCGATTCCGGCTTCATGTAGGCGAGTTGCAGCCTACAATCCGAACTGAGAGAAGCTTTAAGAGATTAGCTTAGCCTCGCGACTTCGCGACTCGTTGTACTTCCCATTGTAGCACGTGTGTAGCCCAGGTCATAAGGGGCATGATGATTTGACGTCATCCCCACCTTCCTCCGGTTTGTCACCGGCAGTCTTGCTAGAGTGCCCAACTAAATGATGGCAACTAACAATAAGGGTTGCGCTCGTTGCGGGACTTAACCCAACATCTCACGACACGAGCTGACGACAACCATGCACCACCTGTCACTTTGCCCCCGAAGGGGAAGCTCTATCTCTAGAGTGGTCAAAGGATGTCAAGACCTGGTAAGGTTCTTCGCGTTGCTTCGAATTAAACCACATGCTCCACCGCTTGTGCGGGCCCCCGTCAATTCCTTTGAGTTTCAACCTTGCGGTCGTACTCCCCAGGCGGAGTGCTTAATGCGTTAGCTGCAGCACTGAAGGGCGGAAACCCTCCAACACTTAGCACTCATCGTTTACGGCGTGGACTACCAGGGTATCTAATCCTGTTTGCTCCCCACGCTTTCGAGCCTCAGCGTCAGTTACAGACCAGAGAGCCGCCTTCGCCACTGGTGTTCCTCCATATATCTACGCATTTCACCGCTACACATGGAATTCCACTCTCCTCTTCTGCACTCAAGTCTCCCAGTTTCCAATGACCCTCCCCGGTTGAGCCGGGGGCTTTCACATCAGACTTAAGAAACCGCCTGCGCTCGCTTTACGCCCAATAAATCCGGACAACGCTTGCCACCTACGTATTACCGCGGCTGCTGGCACGTAGTTAGCCGTGGCTTTCTGGTTAGATACCGTCAAGGGGTGAACAGTTACTCTCACCCTTGTTCTTCTCTAACAACAGAGTTTTACGATCCGAAAACCTTCTTCACTCACGCGGCGTTGCTCGGTCAGACTTTCGTCCATTGCCGAAGATTCCCTACTGCTGCCTCCCGTAGGAGTTTGGGCCGTGTCTCAGTCCCAATGTGGCCGATCACCCTCTCAGGTCGGCTATGCATCGTGGCCTTGGTGAGCCGTTACCTCACCAACTAGCTAATGCACCGCGGGTCCATCCATCAGCGGCACCGTAAAGCGCCTTTCAAAACGAAACCATGCGGTTTCGATTGTTATACGGTATTAGCACCTGTTTCCAAGTGTTATCCCCTTCTGATGGGCAGGTTACCCACGTGTTACTCACCCGTTCGCCACTCCTCTTTTCCCGATGGAGCAAGCTCCGGTGGGAAAAGAGGCGTTCGACTTGCATGTATTAGGCACGCCGCCAGCGTTCGTCCTGAGCCAGGATCAAACTCTCATAATAAAAGTTAGAACAATCTTTCGATTGTTAAGCTCAATTGTTTGCTAGCATATTGCTTGCTTGTTAAAAAATGTTTGTTGTCTTGAATTGAATCAAGACGCCCTACACATTTGGTTTGTCTTACTTTGTTCAGTTTTCAAAGGTCTACGTGATAATTGAAACACAACTGCCTCAACTTATCGTTTGTGATTGCCGTAGCAACTTTTATATCTTAGCAAACTCTCGGATGATTGTCAACTATTTTTTAAAAGTTTTTTCAACTCGTTTTTCACGAGGTCGTTTTAGCAACTCACTTATAATAACTTGTTGTTTGTTATTTGTCAATCACTTTTTTTGTTTTTTTCTTTGCGAAACTAACTTCAATCAGTGAATCACTCCAAAGCAACTTCGTTATCTTATCATGTGTTAACAAACATGTCAATCACTAATTTTAAGAATCGATTTGTTTGTTTTCCGTTCTTTCGAACAAATAATAATATACCAACATCAATTTTGAAAGTCAACTAAAAAAAGGCTGATTTATCAACATTTTTAAGAGAGTCGATCATTAAAAACAGGAAGCACAAAATCATTCGTTTTTACGTGTTTTTTCTCCTGTTTAAACTAGTTCCACCGAGATAATGTTCATCTTTTAGTTTGTTTGATCAAATTTATTTTTTCTTACTATTGCTGTATAAGTGTTCTCAATTTATTACTTCGTTTAAATGATGTTTCTCCTTGATTTAAATCACTTTCTATTTTTGTTTCCTCCTTTATCTTAGGTTTCCACCCCTTCTACCCCCTCTTCTTCTAAAATTTTCCTTAACAAAGCGCTGCTTTTATCTATTTATCTTTTTTTTTGCTAAAATATTAAGAGTAAACACATTAATCGATGGAGGATCTATTTATGAAAATATTAATCGCAGATGACGACAAGGAAATTGTTGAATTACTTAGTATCTACGTACACAATGAAGGCTACGAAGCAGTAAAAGCCTATGATGGAAAAGAAGCATTATCAAAAGTACGAACAATCCCTGATATTGAATTACTTATTCTAGATATCATGATGCCTGAAATGGATGGCATGCAAGTAGTAAAAGAATTAAGAAAAGAATCACAAATCCCGATCATCATGTTAACAGCGAAAACGACTGATATGGATAAAATCAAAGGATTAGTAGCTGGAGCGGATGATTACGTAACAAAACCATTTAATCCTCTTGAAGTAATGGCTCGTGTGAAATCTTTGTTACGTCGCACAAAAATGCAAGTGACACCAGATCAACCGGATGTCCTAGAAGTAAATGCCTTGATCATCAATAAAGATTCCCATGAAGTCAAAACAATCGATGGAAAAGAAATCCAACTGACTGCCTTAGAATTTGGTATTCTATATCTCCTTGCAAGTCATCCTAACCATGTATTCAGTGCAGATGAGATCTTTGAACGTGTCTGGAAACAAGAAAGTATCGTTTCTGCTAAAACAGTAATGGTTCATGTTAGTCATCTAAGAGATAAAATTGAAGAAGCAACTGGTGGAGAAAAAGTCATTCAAACCGTTTGGGGAGTGGGCTATAAAATTGATGCAAGATAAAAAAGTGATCGAAAAACGACGCCGGATCAATCTGACATCTAAAGAAATCAGTGAATTATTAGCAGAAGGAATCATTACGATCATCCTTCTGCTTCTATTGAATGTAGCGATGTTGGTTATTATCAGTTCGATCATCAGTAGTTCACCTTCTTTGACAAACGCTATTTGGGATTCTAAAAATATCTTTGCCCAGCGTTTAGATAGTGATTTGTTTTGGAATGGCCGAAATTTTATTTTTCCTGTGTTCTTTCTATTAGATGTTGGTGTATTATACTGGCGATTGATTCGTCGCTACCGACAAATGCAATTACGACACATTATTAGTGAATTGCATTATATCGCTAATGGCAATTATGACCATCGTATCCCTTTCGAATTAAGTGGCGATCTTAGTCGTGTAGTCAAAAGTATCAATGGCTTAGTGGACAGTACGGTAGCGGCGATTGAAGACGAACGTAAAATCGAAAAATCAAAAGACGAACTGATTACAAACGTCAGTCATGATATTCGCACACCTTTAACATCAATTATTGGCTATTTAGGTCTTATTGAAGATGGTCAATATCAAACAGAAGAAGATCTGTTGAAATATACTCACACTGCTTATGTCAAAGCGAAACAAATGAAATCATTGGTAGAAGATCTGTTCGAGTATACCAAGGTACGTCAGCCGGCGGTTCCTGTGAATTTTTCTGCATTTGATTTGATCCAATTGATTGAACAATTGGCAGCTGATTTTGAACTAGAAGCTTCTAAAAAGGATATTCAAATTTTTGTTGAATCTCCAATCAATTCACTGATCATGGATGGTGATACCGAAAAGTTGGTTCGCGTATTCAATAATTTATTAACCAATGCCCTAAAATATGGCAAAGGAGCTACTAAAATCATCATTGAAATTGAACAACTTGGTTCAGAAGTCATCGTTGTTGTCAAAAACAATGGTGCCATGATTCCTCAACAAGCCATTGACAATCTATTTGATCGATTTTACCGTGTGGAAGAATCCCGTTCACAAGAAACTGGCGGGACAGGGCTTGGTCTAGCCATTGCACAAAGTATCGTAGCATTGCACGGTGGCTATATCTATGCGAAGTCAGATCAAGATTGGACGTCTTTTATCATGCATTTCCCGCTTAAAAAAAATGAAAAGTTAGTCGGCAATCTGACAGAACATATTGACGGAAACTAAATTTTTCGCTATTCTTAGAATACAAATAGAAGAAAACAGTGAACCCAGTACATTTTATTTTTTTCAAGAGAGCTGATGGTTGGTGCAAATCAGTAAAAAATAATTTCGAAGTTCCAGTTCACCCAATGTGCCTTTCGAAATAAGAAAGGTCGGTAACAGCCGTTATCTGTTTACAAGTGCAGTCTCGATAGACTGAACTTGGGTGGTACCGCGAAACTCAAACCAGTTCGTCCCAAGATATTTCTTTGGATGAGCTGGTTTTTTTTATACAAAAAAAGGAGGAAAAGAAATGTTAGATATTAAAATGATCCGTCAAAATGTTGACTATGTACAAGAAAAATTAACGTCACGTGGCGTTAAAAAAGAAGTCTTAGCGGAGTTTGTGGAGTTAGATGAATCTCGCAGAAAATTGTTGGTTGAAAGTGAAGAATTGAAAAAATACCGTAATGATGTATCTGCTGAAATCGCCCAATTAAAGCGTAATAAAGAAGATGCAACTGCGAAGATCGCTGAAATGAAAAAAGTCGGTGGGAAAATCAAAGCACTAGACGAAGAAGTTGCACAAGTGGATGAAAAATTACAACAAATCGCTACAACTCTTCCTAATTTACCTCATGATTCCGTGCCAGTAGGTAAAGATGAAGAGGATAACGTGGAAGCTCGTCGCTGGAGTGAACCTCGTCAATTTGCTTTTGAACCAAAACCTCACTGGGAAATTGCTGAAAATCTAGGTATTCTTGATTTTGAACGTGGGGCAAAAGTATCAGGAAGCCGCTTTGTTTACTATAAAGGATTAGGTGCTCGCTTAGAACGTGCCCTTTATAATTTTATGTTAGATCAACACGTCTATGAACATGGCTATACTGAAATGATGACGCCTTACGCTGTAAATAGCCAAGCCATGTTTGGTACTGGTCAATTCCCTAAATTTAAAGAAGATGTTTTCCAATTAGCTGATACAGATTTAACTTTGATCCCAACAGCTGAAGTTCCTTTAACAAACTACTACAGCAATGAAATCTTAGCAAAAGAAGATTTACCTGTTTACTTCACTGCACTTAGCCCAGCATTCCGTTCAGAAGCAGGTAGTGCCGGTCGTGATACTCGTGGATTGATTCGTCTTCATCAGTTCAATAAAGTAGAAATGGTGAAATTCGCTGATGCAGAACATTCATATGAAGAACTTGAAAAAATGACCGCTGACGCAGAGGACATTTTGAAAAAATTACACTTACCTTACCGTGTTATGACATTATCAACTGGAGATATGGGCTTTTCAGCAGCGAAAACGTACGATTTAGAAGTATGGATCCCTGCACAAGATACGTATCGTGAAATCAGTTCTTGCTCAAACTGTGAAGATTTCCAAGCGCGCCGTGCGATGATCCGTTACCGAGATGCAGATGGAAAAATCCATTATGCACATACATTGAATGGTTCTGGTTTAGCAGTTGGCCGTACGGTTGCTGCCATCCTTGAAAACTATCAAAATGAAGATGGTTCAGTCACAGTTCCAGAAGTACTCGTGCCTTACATGGGGAACCTAAAAGTAATCAAATAAACAATAAAGCAGCTAAGTGATTCGTTGGCACGAATTGCTTAGCTGCTTTTTTATGTTCAAGAAGTTTGATTATGATTCTACAGAATAGTTTGGTGCTTCTTTCGTAATTTGTACATCATGTGGGTGAGATTCTTTCAAACCACTGCCACTCATTTGAATGAACTGTGCATCATCTCTTAATTGTTTTAGGTTTGCAGAGCCAACATAACCCATCCCTGATTTTAAGCCACCGATCATTTGGAAGAGAATGTCTGCTACGCTTCCTTTGTACGCTACACGGCCTTCAATACCTTCTGGCACTAACTTATTGGCTTCATTCGTGCCACCTTGGAAGTAACGGTCTTTTGATCCTTTTTCCATGGCGCCTAATGAACCCATTCCACGATATGTCTTGAAGCGACGACCTTGATAGATTTCAAATTCACCTGGAGATTCATCGGTTCCTGCCAACATACTACCTAACATAACCGCATGACCACCCGCTGCTAAAGCTTTGACGATATCACCAGAATATTTGATCCCACCATCTGCAATAATGGTTTTTCCATATTGGCGCGCAACTGAAGCTGCATCGTAAATGGCTGTTAATTGGGGAACACCCACACCAGCAACCACACGTGTCGTACAAATCGAACCTGGTCCGATACCTACTTTCACCACGTCAACACCTACATCGTATAACGCTTTTGTTGCTTCTGCTGTTGCTACATTACCAGCAATCAATGTTGCATCTTTAAATGTTGTGCGAATTTCTTGGATTTTACGGATTACACCTGCGCTATGTCCATGCGCCGTATCAATGACAATGGCATCTGCGCCAGCATCAAGTAAAGCTTGTGCACGTTCAAAGGTGTCGCTAGTGACACCAACTGCGGCAGCTACCAACAAACGACCATGTTCATCTTTTGCTGCATTTGGAAACTCGATTACTTTTTCGATATCTTTGATCGTGATCAAACCACTTAATCGACCTGCATCATCAACGATCGGTAGTTTTTCGATTTTATGTTGTTGTAAGATTTTTTCTGCATCTTTTAGAGAAGTGCCTACTGGGGCTGTTACTAAGTTTTCTTTTGTCATGACTTCGCTGATTTCGATATGGAAGTCTGTAACAAAACGCATATCACGGTTTGTAATGATTCCTACTAATTTGCGATTTTCCAATGTTTCGACGATTGGAACTCCACTGATACGGTATCTGCTCATTAATTCTTCAGCATCTGCGACCAAGTGTTGTGGTGTCAAGAAGAATGGGTCGATGATTACACCACTTTCAGAACGTTTCACTTTACGTACTTCGTCTGCTTGTTCGCTGATTGTCATGTTTTTATGGATGACACCTAGACCACCCTGTCTTGCCATAGCAATCGCCATTTTGCTGTCAGTAACTGTATCCATACTTGCACTGATGATAGGAATATTCAATTTGATATTTTTGGCTAATTGTACACTCATATCCACTTCGTTTGGTAACACGTGACTTTCTGCTGGTATCAATAAGACATCATCAAAAGTAAATCCTTTTTTCGTGAACTTTGTTTCCCAGTTGGACATTTTTAGTACCACTCCTCTTGTTTAGTTTATCTACTAAAATAATCGATTTTCTTTTGTAAGTCAACAACTTCTACTAATCCCTTGTTTTTTCTAAGGAACTACTCAGTGAATCCTAAAAAAAGAACGTACCAGCATAATGAAGCGTCTCCTAATGTTTGATCAAAATCAAATGTTAGTTAGCGCTTTCGTCTTACACTGCACGTTCTTTTTTCTTACTCAATATTTTTACTAAACTGAAACGAGTACACTTCAAGAAAGAAAAGATGCGATTCACTTTTTAAACATTTGCTTCGATCGATTCTTTGATCTTTTCAATTTCATTCAAATAATATAGTTTATAGGGAATGCTTAAGCCTTTTTTCTTCGTCTCTTCGTCAAGATACTTTTCATCGACATCTGTATACACAAATAAATCAGCAGTTAGTGTCTCTGGGTTTCTTGTATTATAGCTAATGAAATCCAGCTCGATTTCTGGCCCTAAAACAGACCGCATTTCTTTTTGAAACTTTTTTCCATGCCCAAGAATAAATTGTCCAGTTTTGATTCCGGCATAACCAAACAGAGGCACTCCGTCAGCATTGATAGAAAATATCCATTTGACTTTTTTCATATTCATTCACCCCTTATCGTTTAACTATCTCGCTCAACATATTTTATAACATCAGTGATCATCTCTATTATTTGATAATAACACTCTTTTATTATTTTTTATAATAATAAAAAAAACGTTTTGAGATCATGGTCGTCACTGTCAAATCAATAGAAATAAACAATAAAAAAGAGCACGTGCAGCGTAATGCTAACACATTCTCTTTTTTTTGTTCGTCTCGTAAGTCACATAATTTCTAAGTCCAATAAATTATCTTCTTGGAACAGAAAGACTGCCAACGATGCCATATTTTTTCTTTAAATAGTAACGCAACGCAAGAGCTGCTGCACCGATGATGATGATCACCACTGGATCTAATAACGGGTTAACGATTGGTGGCAACAAGGTTGTTGCTGAAAAAGCAATGACCCAGATCAATGTCGTTCCACCCAAAATCAACAAGGTTTTACCCATTCCAGGTTTTTTACTACGATCAGCACCTGGATACTCATACTGGTAAATATACTTGTACATCAAGTAAAAGACCCATCCACCAATAGCTGAACCTAGTACAAGTGTGGTGATTCCATAAGCAGGTGTTGTTTCACGTGAAAACAATCCAGTGATTGCGATCATGACACTCAATAATCCGAGTAAGAGTAAGGTATTGTCCAACCACATCAACGTTGGTGTCGAAGAAGTTCTCACTTCAACCGGTTTATTGATGATTGCTTCTGTTCTTTCAGATACCGTTCCAAATAATTGGCGGGCTGTTTTCCCACCTTTTTGTTCGGATACTAAAACGGGTAACATCTCATGCAAAGCCGTTACTTTTTCTTCTTCTGATAAATTCGCTGCTTCTAGCGACTTTTTTAAGTCAAAAATATATTGTTGATTACGTTTTGTTAGTTGTTCTTCTAACTGCGCATTTTCTTTTACGATTTCGCGTAACTGTTCTGCTTCCATTATTTTACAGTCCTCCTTAGACGCTGACGGTTGTCACAAAAGACATTTTAACATATCACATACACCGTATGATAGCCTTTTTATACATTAAAACGGAATAACATAACGTCGCCATCTTGAACGACATAGTCTTTCCCTTCTAATCGTACACGCCCGGCTTCTTTCGCTGCGTGCATCGTTCCGTATTGGTCTAAATCTTCAAATGAGACTGTTTCTGCACGGATAAAGCCACGTTCAAAATCGGTATGGATGATTCCTGCAGCTTGTGGCGCTTTGATTCCTTTTTTGAACGTCCACGCACGAACTTCTTGTTCACCTGCTGTAAAGTATGTTGCTAATCCTAATAGGTCATACGCCGCACGAATCAATTGATCCAACCCTGACTCTTCAATGCCTAATGCTTCAAGAAACTCTGCTTTATCTTCGTCGTCAAGCTCAGCAATTTCTTCTTCTGCTCTGGCGCTAACGACAATCACTTCTGCATTTTCTTCTGCAGCAAAATTGCGGACTGCTTGAACATATTCATTCGCATCTGCATTTGCTACTTCATCTTCTGCCACATTCGCAACATACAAGATCGGTTTTGTTGTTAACAAGAATAAAGATTTAACGATTTTTTGTTCTTCTTCTGTAAATTCGATCGAACGTGCTGAACGTCCATCTTCTAATACTGGTTTGATTTTCTCTAACACCGCTAATTCAGCGACTGCATCTTTATCTTTTGTTTTTGCAATTTTTGCCACACGTGTATAGCGCTTCGTCACTGACTCTAAATCTGCTAAGACAAGCTCTAGATTGATCGTATCGATATCTGCTAAAGGATCGACACGTCCTTCTACGTGTGTGATGTTGTCATCGTCAAAACAACGAACGACATGACAGATTGCATCTACTTGGCGAATATGACTTAAAAATTGGTTTCCTAATCCTTCACCTTTACTTGCACCCTTAACGATTCCAGCAATATCTGTAAACTCAAAGGTTGTTGGTACAGTTTTCTTTGGTTTTACTAATTCTGTTAAACGTTGTAAACGCCAATCAGGTACTTCAACCATTCCAATATTTGGATCAATAGTCGCAAAAGGATAGTTGGCAGCCTCTGCTCCCGCCTTTGTAATTGCATTGAACAAAGTTGATTTTCCTACGTTGGGTAAACCCACAATTCCAGCAGTTAATGCCATAAATTCATTCACTCTTTCTCTACATTTTTTTCAAGTACTTTTTTCATTTTTTTCTCAAATTCTCGACGGGTCATCATCACGATATGACCGCAATTCATACATTTGATTTTGATATCAGCGCCCATTCGGATGATCTCCCAACGGTTCGTTTGACAAGCATGAGGTTTTTTCATTTCTACGATATCATGTAAGTCGTACATAACATAGCCTCCCTCTGTTTATTCTTCATCAAATTGAATATTTAGAATATCAAGAATTCTAGTTAAATCATTTTGTGAAAGATATTCGATTTCGATTTTACCTTTCCCATTCTTTTCTTGGATGGCGACACTTGTTCCAAATTTATCCATCAAGCGATCTTCACTCTCACGGATATAATACGGTTTTTCCTTTGCTAAACGTGGGATTTTTTTCTTTTCTTGCCCATCATTTTGATTCAGCTCGGAAACGATCTGCTCTAATTGTCGAACCGTTAGATTTTCTGTTACGACACGATTGGCTAATTTTAATATCAATTGTTTATTTTTTAATCCAAGTAACGTACGAGCTTGTCCCATAGATAATCGTTGATCTTGGACCATTTCTTTCACCAAATCAGGCAATGTCAATAAACGCAAATAGTTTGCGATATAAGGACGACTTTTCCCTAAACGACTTGCGACTTCAGCTTGTGTCAACTTTAAGTTCTTCATCAACATCTCGTAAGCTTCTGCTTCTTCTAAAGGATTCAAGTCTTCACGTTGTAAGTTTTCTAAAACTGCAACTTGCATCATCGCTTCTTCGTCGAAATCTCTGACAATTGCAGGAATCGTTTCTTTGCCAGCTAACTTAGACGCCCGGAAACGACGTTCACCTGCGATGATCTCATAACCTTTCACCGACGAACGACGAACAATGATCGGTTGAAAGACACCGGAGTACTCGATCGAGTTCGCTAATTCTTGCAATGATACTTCTTCAAATGTTTTACGTGGTTGATACGGATTAGGACGCAATTCGTTTAGTGGCAACTGAATGACAGTTTCATCTTTCACGTTGACTGTTTCTAAATTTTCCAAATCTTGAAACAGCGCGTCGATTCCCCGGCCTAGTCCTTTACTTTTCTTCACGATCGACCACTTCCTTTGCTAATGCTTGATACACTTCAGCGCCTCTGGAACGCGGATCATAATCAATGATAGGTTTTCCATGACTTGGTGCTTCTGACAAACGAATGTTTCGAGGAATCACTGTGTCATACACTTTTTCACGGAAATACTTCCGTACTTCTTCCACCACTTCATTCCCTAGATTCGTTCGAGCGTCATACATCGTCAATAATACCCCTTCGATTTCCAATTCAGGGTTGAAGTGTTTTTGTACCAAGCGAACAGTATTCAGCAATTGACTTAACCCTTCTAACGCATAGTATTCACACTGCACAGGGATCAAAATCGAATCACTTGCAGTAAATGAGTTGATGGTTAGATGACCTAAAGATGGCGGGCAATCAATTAAAATGTAGTCATACTGATCGTTGACTTCAGCCAGTGAACTTTTTAAACGTGATTCTCTTGCCATCATTGAGGTCAATTCAATTTCCGCTCCCGCTAATTGAAGAGTGGCAGGCACAATACTCAAGTTTTCATGTTCAGTAGCAATTGTCGCTTCAGCAATTGGTAACTCATTGACTAATACATCATAAATATCTTGTGTCACATCAGGTTTACGAATGCCTACTCCGCTAGTGGCATTTCCTTGTGCATCCATATCTACAAGCAACACTTGTTTACCTAAACTTGCTAAACAAGCACCTAGATTTACAGTTGTCGTTGTTTTACCAACGCCGCCTTTTTGATTTGCAACGGATATAATTTGTGCCATCTCTTCTCCTCCTACTTGATTGGTTGCTTATTCGGCAACCCAGGTTTTCTTGGATACTTCTTCGGTGTTGGTTTCTTCTTCTGTATAATCAGAATGTGGCGTTTGTCCGAGATTTTAGGTAGTTCAATTGCTTGCTCTCCGATAAATTTACCACCTAATTGCGCAATCGCTGGTTTCGCTTCTGCCAATTCTTCTTCGCTTTTCGCAGCTTTCAGTGCATAGAAATAGCCCTCTTGTTTCACTAATGGTAAACACAGTTCCGTCAATACATTCAAACGTGCCACTGCACGAGCAGTCACAAAATCAAATGATGCACGGAATTGCGGATTTTGCCCAAATGTTTCTGCACGATCATGATAAAGAGATGCATCGATTTCTAATTGATTCGTTAACTCAGTTAAAAAAGTGATTCGCTTATTCAAGGAATCAACAATCGTTATTTGTAACTCAGGAAAAGCAATTTTTAAAGGAATACTTGGGAACCCAGCTCCTGAGCCGACGTCACATAAAGTCAGGCCAGTTGAAAAATCAACATCAAATGCCAACGTCAATGAATCATAAAAGTGTTTTAAATAAACTTCTTCTCGATCAGTGATCGCCGTCAAATTCATTTTTTCATTCCACTCCACTAATAAATGAAAATAACGGTCAAACTGCGCCATTTGCTTATCCGATAAATGAATGTCTTTTTCTGCCAAGACTTGGCGAAATTCTTCTGGTGTCATAATTTTTCCTTTCATTGTGAAACAGCTAATTGTTTCACAGAATCTCTTCCTACTTTAACGCAAAATGAGTCGAGTTGCAATCTTTCTATATATAAATTTAAAGGAGGTTATGCCAAATTCGGAAGTAGGTAAATTCTTGTTCTACAATAAAAAAATAATCCGCCCTCGGACAACACAAAAAGAGTGTGCTGCCCATTGCTCACACTCCTTTATTTTCTATTATTTAGTTAGACAACAATCACTTCTCAATAGTGCTTTTATCGATCGTTCACTTTTGTAGCAAGGGTTAGAACAATTGATTCGCTAATTCTTTGTCACGTGCCACCATTTCATTGATTTTTTGGGTGATTTCATCGGCGAGTGTTTGAAACTGTTCTGACATCTGATCGATCTGCCGGATTTTATCTCTAAATTCCTGTGTTGGCTCATCGACAATCTCCCATTTTGTACAATTAACTTCGGCTAATGTTTCAATTACCTCGTTGTACGTCAAATGTGGCGTATAATTGCGTACTCTTCCCAACCAGTCATTCCATAACTCTTCCAACTCCGTGATCCCGTTTTGGTAAATCACGCGAACATTGCTCATCGCCTCATCAAATTTACTTGCTGCGGTCCGTACTACAGCTAATGCTTGGCTATCCTCTAAATAAATTTTTTCTGATTGAGAAAGTCCGCCGCCACTTGCAGACAGCTTCTGTTGTAACTCTTTTAAGGTCAAGAATTCTTTGATTTGAACCTTGAGCCACTCATTTTCTTCTTTCACACGCTTGATTTCATCTAGCGTATGCTCGCCACTGACTGCTAGTAGTTTGATCATTGCTTCGTTTTCCAAAAGTGTTTGTTGCCACAAAGTTGGGGCTAACAAGATCCCCCCATTGCCATCGACGTATACGATGATCTGTCCATGCTTATCGATATAATTTCCCTCTTCATATGTTCTGAATTGATCCAGCGAATGTCCAAATGTTTCCCAGCCCGAATTATCGATTCCAAAACTATTGATTGGAAGCATCCCTTTCCCACCAGTGAAAAGCCCACTCGTGACGACATCCGAAGTGTTGTAGATATTGATCAGGGTACCGTTGTGATTATCGAATAAGGCTTGTGCAAGCCCTGGTCCTGCCGCGCCGTACGTCACACTGTCATAACCATTGATCGCTGCGACAAAAAGTGCTTTAGCGCCACCTAACGAGTGCCCAGTCGTTGAGATCGTATAGCCATCTGATTTGGGATACTGCTTTTTAATTTCATGGGCATAGTTCAAGGCAGAAGCAAATGCACCATTTGAGTGTTTATTACTTCGACCAATTTCCTCAAGGTTAGTATACCAATCTTTGAGCGAAGTCGTGCCAGCGTAAGCAATCGTAAGGTTTTTGGTGATGACGGAGTCAGGGAAGCCAGGTACTTTTTTTAATTGCTCTTCATTGTATCCAAGATATTCCTCTTTTATTTTAGCAACTACCATTGCTTGCATACTATTTTTCTTTGGCTTAGATTCATTACCGATTTTTTCTTTATTTGTATCTACTGTTTTTATGACTATATAAGGGATTTCTTTTACTAGATGATTTACTTTTATCAATCCATCTTCAACTTTATACACAGAATCAGATAGCCACCTATTTTGATCCATCAATCTATCCCTCCTTCGTAATAGATAATTTGTTCATCTGCCATAATCGAATTAATTTTTTCTTTTCTTTTTGTAATATAATAAGGACCAGTTCCAGTGCTATCAGAAATCATGTATATAGGTTTATTTGTTTCTGCGGAAATAGTACTTAAACTTACTTCCTCCTCATATACTCCATTAACAGTGAAATAAATGGTCAAAAAATTCATCGGACTCACTGAATATCCAGTAAATTCAATTTTAGTTATCTCCTTATATTCTCTGACCTCTAACAATGCTTTCAAATATTCTTCCGTGGTCATTTCACCTTGTCCGCAGTCATACTTTCTGAAAATTTCTTCTTCTTTCTCCCGATTGTTTACATAGAGACGATAATTGTTATACACATAATTTGCCAGATCCTTCTGTATTTCCAGCAATTCTTGAAGATCTTCTTCTCTTTTATCCATGTAGATCTTTCCTCCGATTCCTCCTAAGATAATGATCACTAATACACCTAACCAAAGCCGTTTGTTCATAGATCCTCCTTTCAGTTAGCTACTATTTTTGTCAATGCTTCACAATAAGATACGTATATTTCATTTTATTCTGCGATCACATTTCAATATTAAGTTATTTTATGTATACTTATAGAGAGAAAGACAAGTGTTGTGACGTATATTTTTTATAAAGTTAATCTCAATTGATTATAACAAAAATAAGGAGGTTTTTTAGATCGAAAATAAAATAAAATGTTATTTTTAAAATTTTTAATGCTACTTTCTTGCCTGCTTTTTTCTCGATGGTTTTTCATGCGTTATCTCTATTATTATTCTATTACGCTTTTTCCACCATCTGGCCCTGTCGATTTTTGGGTTCCTTTCTTCTTAGTGATAATCATTACGTTATTCCTTTATGTCAGTCTTCACTGTGCTTTCACAAGAAACATCTATCGGGAATAGCTGGTCTTTTTTTCTTTGCTGTACATCACCTTTCTTATTTATCTACTTTTCTTAAAAAATATCGGGATACGAGGCGTAGAATTTCAGCTATTTTCGTGGGTGAAGGATTTGATTTATGGAGATCCAATGATTGTTCTGTTTAATATTTTACTGTTTCTACCTTTAGGCTGGATTTTACCAGTAAGTTGGAAGAATACTATCTTAGTCCTTTCAGCTGTCTTAGGCGTTGAATGGATCCAATATTTCTTTTACCTAGGTATTTTTGATTTAGGGGATGTTTTTGTAAATACTTGTGGGTTTCTTATTGGTGCATGTATAAATAGGTGGCTGATCAGTCGATGGGATATTCAGGTTTCTTCTTTTTTACATAAGTAATTTACTCTATGTTCTTGCTAACAAAAAAAGAGCCAACGAATCAATCATTCGTCGGCTCTTTTTTTGTTTAGTGCTTTATTTAAGCAGATGTTTCCACTTTCGCAATCTTCCCTTGTTCGATATAGACCATCAAGATGCTTAGGTCCGCTGGATTGACACCGCTGATGCGGCTTGCTTGTGCGATGGTTTCTGGACGGATTTTTTGAAGCTTTTGTTTTGCTTCCGTTGCTAATCCGTTGATCGCAGCGTAGTCAATGTTTTCTGGGATACGTTTGGCTTCCATCCGTTTTAGTTTTTCTACTTTTTCTAATGCTTTTTTGATGTATCCTTCGTATTTTAGTTGAATTTCAACTTGCTCGATTTCTTTACGTGTTAACTCCGCATTTTCTGGAATAAATCGTAATAGATCGGCATAGGTGATTTCTGGGCGACGCAAGAAATCACTTGCTAGCACACCATCTTTTAATGGTGCAGCATTTAATTCTGCTAAAAAGGCTTGGACTTCTGCTGTCGGTTTGATACGAACGTTCATCAAACGTTTGATTTCTTGTTCAACTGCTGCTTTCTTTTTCAAGTAAGCAGCATATTGATCTTCTTTTACTAAACCGATCTGGTGACCCATTTCCGTTAGGCGTAGATCAGCATTATCATGACGAAGAAGTAAACGATATTCTGCTCGGGACGTCAGTAAGCGATAAGGTTCATTCGTTCCTTTTGTGACTAAATCATCGATCATGACACCGATATAGCCGTCACTACGTTTGATGACTAATGGCTCTTTTCCTTGAACCTTCAATGCTGCATTGATTCCTGCAATCAGCCCTTGTCCCGCTGCTTCTTCATATCCACTTGTCCCATTGGTTTGACCGGCCGTATAAAGATTTTCTACGACTTTCGTTTCTAATGTTGGACGTAACTGGTGTGGTTCGACCACATCGTACTCAATGGCATAGCCCGTACGCATCATTTCTGCTTTTTCTAATCCAGCAATCGAATGCAACATATCCACTTGGACGTCTTCTGGAAGTGAAGTTGAAAGCCCTTGAACATACACTTCTTCTGTATTCAATCCTTCTGGTTCTAAAAAGAGTTGATGACGTGGTTTGTCTGCAAAACGGACGATTTTGTCTTCGATCGATGGGCAGTAACGTGCGCCGACGCCTTCAACGATTCCTGTAAACATTGGTGCGCGGTGAAGATTGTCACGAATGATTTGATGGGTCGTTTCACCTGTATAAGTCAACCAACAAGGTTCTTGTTCTAAGTTATAGGCACTGTCCGGTGTGGCAAAGCTAAAATGATTTGGCTCCTTGTCTCCCGGTTGTTCTTCTGTAACAGAGTAATCGATCGTACTTGATTTCACACGTGGAGGCGTTCCGGTTTTAAAACGATCAATGGCAAAACCTAATTCTTTTAAGTGATTGGCTAAACCAATTGATGGTTGTGAGTTATTCGGACCAGATGAATATTTTAATTCACCGATAATAATCTCACCACGTAATGCGGTACCTGCAGTGATAACGACTGCTTTTGAACGATAGCTTGCACCGGTTGAAGTGACTACACCATGACAAACCCCATCTTCAACGATCAATTCTTCAACGATTCCTTGTCTTAGTGTCAAATTCTCTTCTTTTTCAATTGTATGTTTCATTTCACTGGCATAGGCATGCTTGTCTGCTTGTGCACGTAATGCTCGGACAGCAGGTCCTTTCCCAGTGTTCAACATTCTCATTTGAATGTATGTCTTATCAATATTCTTACCCATTTCGCCGCCTAGTGCATCAATCTCGCGTACGACAACGCCTTTGGCTGGACCGCCGACGGAAGGGTTACATGGCATAAATGCCACCATATCTAAATTGATCGTTAATAGTAACGTTTTTGACCCCATACGTGCAGCAGCCAAAGCGGCTTCTGAACCAGCATGTCCTGCACCGACAACGATCACATCATATTCTTCTGCTTGATAATGATTCAAGAACTGTTCCTCCTTTATTTTCCAAGACAAAATTGACTAAACAATTGTGTGATCAATTCATCTTGGACACTATCTCCTACGACTTCACCAAGGTAATCCCAACAGCGAGTCATATCCATTTGAACTAGGTCAACAGGCATACCCGCATCGATTCCTGCGATCACTTCTTGTAAAGAGATGGCCGCTTTTTCGAGCAAGGCAATATGACGGGTATTGGATACATAAGTTGCATCTCTTTCGCCAGTTTGCCCGCCAAAGAACAACTCAGAGATGGCCGTTTCTAATCGGTCTAATCCTTCATTATTGGCAACCGAAACAGCGAATACTGGTTCATCCTCGATCAATGATAAAAGCTTGTCTTCCTCTAATTGTTTCGGTAAATCAGTTTTATTCAATAGAATGATCCGTTTCAATCCTTTTGTTGCTTCCAACAACTGTTCATCTTCAATCGTCAACGGCTCGCTTTGATTCAAGACAAGTAAGATCAATTCAGATTCTGCCAAAGCTTTACGACTACGAGCAACACCGATTTGTTCCACGATATCTTCTGTTTCCCGAATACCTGCTGTGTCGATCAGTTTCAACGGTACGCCACGAACATTGACGTATTCTTCAATCACATCTCTTGTCGTTCCCGCAATATCTGTCACGATGGCTTTTTCTTCTCGTAATAAATGGTTCAGTAAGCTTGACTTACCAACGTTTGGACGACCGATGATGGCCGTACTTAATCCTTCTCGTAAGACCTTGCCTTGTTGTGATGTTGCTAAAAGAACTTCGATACGTTGTTGGATCATCTGCGCTTTTTCTAATAGAAGTTTTGTCGTCAATTCTTCGACATCATCATATTCAGGGTAATCGATATTCACTTCGACTTGTGCTAATGTCTCTAAAATTTCTTGTCGAAGGGAACGGATCAATGCAGACAGATTTCCATCTAATTGGTTCAACGCGACACCCATCGCCTTGTCTGTTTTCGCACGGATCAGGTCCATGACTGCTTCAGCTTGGGATAAATCAACTCGTCCATTTAAAAAGGCACGCTTTGTAAATTCTCCTGGCTCTGCTAAACGTGCGCCTTCTCTTAATAGAAGCTGTAAAATTTGATTGACGACAACGATGCCTCCATGGCAATTGATTTCTACAACATCTTCTCGGGTAAATGTTCGTGGTGCGCGCATGACGGATACCATGACTTCATCGACTAATTGTTCACTTTTGGGATCGACGATATGCCCATAATGAATCGTATGACTAGGAACATCCAACAACTGTTTATTGCCACTTTGATAGACTTTATTGGCAATGGTCAACGCTTGATCACCGCTTAAACGCACAATACTTATCGCCCCTTCACCTGGTGGCGTAGAGATTGCTGCAATCGTATCAAATTCTAAGGTTATTTCAGCCATTTTTTCACTTCCTTTTTCATTTTACGCACAAAAAAAGTGCCCACTTCACCCTTTGCAATAAATGGTGAACTTCGCACTTTGACTGCTTGTTCTGTTTAAATTCTGGTCATAGACTATCATATCTAATTCTAGTAATCAAGCTTTTTTATTTATTTTTATGAGAGTCACTAATCAATCTTAAACTTTTTCTGCACAGGGTTCTTTTGACTGAAACTATCATTAGATCACTCTCTATAGAAGTAAATCTACTCTTATATCTTTATCTTTGTTCCAAAAAACGTTACACTTAAATGGTAACGGTATCTACATACTTTTTCTTTACCGAAAGGAGCAAAAATTATGGCCCAATTTAAGCCTAGTGCAGTAGACGGAGTAGATGATCCACGAATCAATGAAGTGGTGTTATCGACAGGGAATATCAATCAAAAATATATCGTCAGAGATATCGTATTTGTCGCAGAATGTATTGAAGGAGACTTATTCGACCCTACATTCAATAGTGATGACATGTTCTTGATAACAAAACAAAAATTAAAAAAGAAAGTGTTAGATTATGGCGCAAATGCAGTCATCAATTGTCACTTTGAATATCAACAAAAACCCCGAGATGGCAAACAGATCATCGAACTTTTTGCTTACGGTACCGTGATCCAATTTGTCCAAACAACGATTGGCTGATCACAAAAAAACGTGCAGAGCTTTCGCTCTGCACGTTTTTTCTACCAAAGTAAAGACTACCATCGTATACTCCGATAAGAATGATTTCTAATAAAATATACTTTGTTTGGAAAAGTTTGTCAATCTGATCGCAAGATTTTGGTTCTTCTCTGCGTAATCGCTATCTAGCTGGTTCGACAACTAAGTAACGATATGGTTCATCACCTTCTGAGTGGGTTTGTACTCCCTCATGTTTACTTAATGCCGCGTGGATTTGTTTGCGTTCAAACGCAGGCATCGGTTCTAAAAATACAGGATGTCCCGTACGCAAGACTTTTTCTGCGGTGCGCTCAGCTAAACGTTGGATGATCTCTTGTCGTTTTTCACGATAGTTGCCCACGTTTACCACGACAGAGAGTTTATTACCGGCTACTCGATGAATGAACACTTGCGCCAAATATTGCAAAGCATTTAACGTTTTTCCATGTTTGCCGATCAACAGACCTTGTTTATCCGTTTCTAAATGGAAGACGATCAAGTTCGCTTCTCGTGTCATTTTTACTACAGCTGGTGCATTTAGTTGCTGGGAGATCTCAGTGAGATAGGTTGCTAATTCCGATAAAGCTGCTTCGTCACCTAATTCACTTTTTTCTTCAATCAAGTCCTCAGGTTCGATTTCACCCGTATCTTCTGTTTGAACAGATGTTTCTTCCAACACTTCTTCTACGGTTTCTTCGATCGTTTCAGAGACAACTTCGCTGATATTCGGTTCGATTGAAAGTTTGGCATTTCTTTTTCCCATTCCGAGAAATCCTTTTTTTCCTTCATCAAGTATCTCAATAGCGACTTGCTCTTTTGCTAGTCCTAACTCATTCAATCCAATTTCAACAGCTTCATCTACGGTTGCAGCTTCATAAATCGGCATTTGCATTCCCTCCCTTATTTTTTACGTTTTTTCTTAGGACTTTGTGCCTTACGCAAAGCACGCTCTTTTTCACGGATACGTTGTGCTTCTTCTTCACGCTCACGTTTGATTTTAAATGGATTATTGATCAATAGTGTTTGGAACACTTGGAAAGCATTTGATACTACCCAGTATAATGAAAGTCCACTGGCTAAATTGACCCCCATAACTAAGATCATCACTGGCATCGCAAAATTCATGACTTTCAATGAAGCGTTCGATTCCACTTGGCTCATGCTTGATAAATACGTACTTGCAAATGTAAAGATGGCAGCCAACACTGGTAAAATAAAGGTTGGATCAGCGTTCCCTAAGTTCAACCATAAGAAGTGACCTTGACTCAACGCAGGAACACGAGAAATTGATTGCCATAAAGCCATTAAGATTGGCATTTGTACTAATAAAGGCAAACAACCTGCATATGGATTTACACCATTTTCAGCATATAACCGTTGTTGTGCTTCTCTTAACTTACTTTGTGTTTCAGGATCTTTTGAACTATATTCTTGTTGGATCGCTTTTAGTTTTGGTTGAAGTTCTTGGGTCTTACGCATACTTTTTGTTTGGAAATGCATTAATGGTAATAAAATTACGCGAATGATGATCGTGAATAAAATGATCCCGATCCCAACATTTCCAAATGACAATGCTTTAATCGCTTCTGCAAAATAATAAACAATGTAGCGATCCCAAATTCCTGTACTTTGTGCGCTGACTTCTCCAGTTCCACAACCGGATAAGACGATGATCAGACCGACAAGTCCGGCCATCAAAAGTAAACGTTTGTATTTCTTCACTTACTCTTTTCCTCTCTGTCGATTATTTTTGCAAGCTTTAAGACATGGACTAAGTTGGAGCGAATCTCATCGTAAGTCAGTCCTTTGATGCTTGGTCTAGCAATCACAATAAAATCTAATTCCGGCTCGATCTCTTCTTTCAATGAATAGATCGCCGCACGGATTTTTCGTTTTACTTCATTGCGACATACAGCGTTTCCGACTTTCTTACCTACAGATAAGCCAACACGAAAATGCGGTTGTTCCTTCTTTTCTAAACGGTACACGACAAACTTACGGTTAGCAAAGGAAGCGCCGGTTTGAAACACCGCTTGGAACTCTCGTTCTTTTTTCACTCGATACGCTTTTTTCATTCGTTTTCTTTCCTTTTCTATCTCTCACTTACGCTCCCAATCATACCATATTTCCTATAAGTCTTTCACCTTTTCCTCTAAAAAAGGGCATAAAAAAAACCACTGTAACCCCAGTGGTCTAAGCTGAAAGAACTTTTCTTCCTTTACGACGACGGCTAGCTAAAACACGACGTCCATTTTTAGTACTCATACGTTTACGGAATCCGTGAACTTTTTGACGTTTACGTTTATTTGGTTGGTATGTTCTTTTCATCTTGTTCCACCTCCAGAAATTCTTATCTACATGTACATGAATTAAACACAGACATACTTTGATAGTATAACGAGTACTTA
This sequence comes from Enterococcus sp. AZ095b, assembly GCF_051714725.1. Classification (NCBI taxonomy): domain Bacteria; kingdom Bacillati; phylum Bacillota; class Bacilli; order Lactobacillales; family Enterococcaceae; genus Enterococcus; species Enterococcus sp. AZ095b. The sequence continues at coordinate 2,983,071 of NZ_JBIOSL010000001.1, forward strand.
GGTGATTTGTCAATATAAAAAAAAGCTTTTATTCGAAAATAATTCTCTCATTTTATCCACAACGGTATTTTTCGCGCTGTGTTTTCAATGTGGATAAAGTTATACACAGAAGTTTTCCACAGTAATTTACCCTTGGTTTTTACACAGAATAAACAGCTGAAAATAAGTAATCCACAATTTCATAATTTCCTGTGCATTAATTTCTGTAAGTACTGTCATTATTACTTTTTTTATCCACATCCCACTGGGTAAATCTCTAGTTTTACACCACTTATCCACCTGTTGATTACTCTTGTGGATATCTTTTTTTCCTCCCTGTGTTTTTCTTCTTTTTTTTTTCTTCTGGATAATGTGGATAATTGTTATAAAAAATTTTTTTCTTTTCTTTCTGTGGAAAACTTTTGTAAAAAATGCTAAATTAGTACTAGCTATTTACTTTTAATGAAGGAGGAGGCCTTGT
>NZ_JBIOSL010000002.1:0-71146 GCF_051714725.1 Enterococcus sp. AZ095b
CACTTCATCTATAACATCCTCTTTCATCTGTTTAGCAATCAAGCTAGGTCGAATTTTTTCTAACCAATTTTGATCAGGTACATAGTCAAGGAAATTGCCGATTGTCGTTAGAACTATCTCATCACTAGATAATTCAACTAATCGTATAAAATTGAACTGTGGGATTGCTGCTACATAATTGATAATATTTTTATCGGTGTGTTCAAAAGACCCCATATACTTTAAGCTATTATTATCGTAAATATCGATTAATTTCATAGTGTCATCTCCTGTTAACTTTTTTATTTGTAATTTTAGTTAGTGTATATATTCGCTTTTCGGAATATATTGGTTTAACTCAAATTGTCTTAACATATTTCTTCTATTATTGGTAATATCTTCCGTTAGAATAATTTTTTTAATGTTCTAACCATTCGGTTATTTCTTTCAGTTTCTGTTCATCAAGTTGATAGCCCAACTCATCCATCATTTTTATATCTTTTTCCAACGCTACTTTCATTCTTTTACTTTTTTCATTTTTTACCTCTTCAATTGTTGGTGAAAAATCAGGACTTATATGTGAGGTAATGAAGCCTTTATAACGTTCGTACAAATCCTCTAGTGTATCAACCCACTCAGTAGTAACAGTACCAGTGGTTAGCGTTACAAAACTATATTGTGTTGCAGATTTAAATTGAGTTCTTTCGACAACTATATGCCACGCAGGATTGACGTTTATTCCCCACAGGACTAAATCTCCTACTTTTAACATGGTTTAACCCTCTTTCTATTTAATTTCCTCTGTTAGTAAATTAAATTGATGGATATTGAAAGAATTATGATAATCATATTTATTTGATTCTCTCCCTACTCTAACCAGTAGATTGTATTGTCTGTACTCGGATATACTCTTAGTTTTCGTCCAGTTAGTTTTATCAAATCAAATAATAAGCTGGTAGGTAGTCCTTCCTCTTCCAGGGCATTTGATCGATAGCTATGATTAGTCATCAACGTGCTAGCAACTTTCTCATCTAAAACTCTTTTATCTATTAATAAATCGACTAATTCACTTAAAGATAAATAGATTTGCTGTTTTGCATGATTCCCATCGAGAGTTTTAGTCATAAATAACCAACTCCTTTGGATCGCGTCTATTTTTTTCAGGGTAGATAGTCAACTTATCTACGTAAGATTCCGCTTCTTTAAGAGTCGGAAATTCTTTTATCTTCTCACCATTTTTAAACACGACATACTGTACTCCAATTAACTTGATTTTGTACATATAATCTCCTCCTATTGCTTCGTTTTTCACTTAATTCCGTCTTATGATACCTATTGCATTACTCCTTTAGATACTGTTATACTAAAGGAGCAATGCTTCGCTGTAGGCTATATTGCGTGCTTATCTTAACTACCGATTAAGATAGGCTTTTTTTGTTTCCTAAGACGTTACGAAACATGTCGTATCTCCCCTCCGATTAACTCGTTAACTCTCTTTAACCATTCATTACTGGCTTCTTGTAGAAATTTATCTGCATTTTTATTTTTGTAACCATGTAATTGTATGATTTTTTCATCTCTGTACTCTAAGGTGTAATAAGGTTTATCTAACTCAGTAGCCCTCCTAATAAATACTATTGTCGTTTCACCATTGGCATGGCTATTAATATAGCTACTCCCACCGACACACATCTCTAAAGATTTTCCTTCTTCAATTAATTCCTTTGCATCTTTTGGCAATAGAAATTGATAACCTTGAACTCTCATTTCTAATTCTTTTAGCTCTTTCGCTCGTTTAGCAAATTCCTTGCGGACAACTTCCCTTTTCATTGCATTCAACCTAGCTACTGCCTCGTCATGTGCTTTATAGATATCTTTGGGAAGTATGTGACTTTCACTTAATGAAATATTCAAATCTTTTAAGGTGTTAATGTAATCTACATAGTATCTAGCATTCACCTTATGCTTAATTAAATAGTTTTGAAATCTAATTAAAGATAATCCATTAGGAACCTCATCTAATAGTCGACTTGACAAATATTTTTCAGCACCGTCGATTAACTTACTCCCTCTATTCTCTATCTCATTTTTTAATTCCCACGTACTATATTTTCTATCGCTCTTTTTAAAAAATTCTTTATTCCTTTTTAACCAGTTAACAGTTACTTTACGCATATCTAATCTTTGCGCAATAATTTCCGAAGCTAATTCACATGCCCCTATTTTCTGTGCAAATTCGATTAATCGTCGATACTTATAAATATGAGGTAACTCTTCTGGATATTCTTCTTCTAAGTCTAAATATCTTAATTCAGAAATTTCACCTATACGATTTAACCAATTATTTTGATATAAAAGCAGATACTGTGTACTATAGCTGAACATTGTTCCAGTATTCGTTAGACCAAATTCATAATGATCAATATTTCTAAGTCCAATTTTTATATGATTATCATTTGCTAACTGCTCTAGGTTTAACAAGTAGCTTAAAAAAATTTGTTTTCCATTTTCAAATTTTGAAACGATTGTGTAAGTCTGTATTTCAATTCGCTTTTTCGTACAAAGAACAGTCATGAAATTTTCTTTTCTGTCGTAAAAAGTTAGTCTCGATTTTTTAGTTAACCTTTTCTCACGTACGTCATTATGGTTTCTCTCCGAAGCAATAATTTCTTTTTCCTTATTTTTCCATACGTACGTTGGCATTTGTTCATAGCACCAATCAAAGAATGCTTTTGGCGGTTTCAGACAATTTTTAGCATAATCATTCGCATTTTTCATAGAAAATCTAGCAAACTTAATTGCTCTCCTTCCGGTGATTTTGTTTCTTTTTTAGGAACATGGTTTTCTTTTTCGCATTGCTTACTTACTGTTACTGATGGATTCGTTACGCTCATCTTTGGTTGCTTTATTTCAACTTCTTCACTCTTAAAGTAATCTGTCACCCATTGAAAAACATCATCATGGATAATTAGTGCGCACCCTCCAATTGCTTGCTTCATTGCCTGCGAGTAACAATACTGCATTGCCTTTCTAATACTTTTCCCTTTCTTTAGAATCCCCTCTAAAAGCTCATTATCTACTTGTACCTGTTGGCACAACCAATTGTGTATAATATCTTCCGACCTTGGACGTTCCTCACTCATTTCTTCCATCATCTTGGCATGTGCCTTTTCTATTAATTCATTCATTTCAATTCTCCTTTCTTATTGTGTGGTGCTTTCCATAAACTAGAAAGCACCTATCCGATTATTTTCTCGATATGAGTAGTAAGTATTTTGTCCGACAATAATATGGTCTAAAAGCTCGATATTTAACATTTTTCCGCACGATTCAATATTTTCGGTCACAATATCATCTTCCTTGCTTGGATTCGGCTTGTTCGAGGGGTGGTTATGTGCGATTAAAATTCGACAAGCATTTGATAGTAACGCACGTTGAAAGATATCTCTTGGGTGACAAGTAGTATAGTTTAACGTTCCCTTATGGACGATTGAGTAACTGTTAATATTATTCTTGGTATCTAAACATAACAGCACTAAATTTTCTTGTGTGTCATAGCCAATTTCATCTTGCAACCACTTTGCAATTGAATAAGACGAGGTAATCTTTAACGGTGGAAACTCTTCATAAACACGACATTCTTGCTTGATTTTGACGATTTCATAGACTTTTTCCATAAATTCAGCTCATTTCTTTTAAGGTTTTGGGTTTTCAACATACATTTTTTTTAACGTTTTTCTGAGGCGAAAAGGTTTTAAAAAATTTCAATTTTCAGATCGTTAGATTTCGCTCCTTTCTTTGATTAAACTTCGTTCCATTTCTTCCAACTGTTATCCTCGGCGTGCTTATGCCCTACACCTGTAGCAGGCAGAAAAAAAGGGAGTGCTGTAGGGAAAAGTTTTGAGTGATCTTCTCAAAAGTTTTCCCGCCCCTTTTTTTCTGACTGCGGAAGGTGTATAAGCAGTGACGCTGAGGGTAACAGTGGTTTGGGAAGAAATGGAGCTTAATCAAGACATCGGACGAACGAGCTGAAAATCGCTTTGAAATTTAAGCCCTTGACCTTGAACTTGCCTTTTGGTTTTGATCTTGATCTCTTGTTTTTTACTTATTCTTTTGTCGCTTTTCCTGTTGAGTAATCAATGATTATTCCAGTCTGTATATTTGGTATCAGAACGTTGAAATTAATCTGCTTGTCTTCAATACTCTTCGCTTCTAATTGGATAGCGCGTGGGACTAACTCTGTTTCCGTAAAAATAGGTGTTACTCTATAACGTACATGATTATTTGTACTCTTTAAGTATTGCGCAATTTCATTTTCATACTTGACCATGTGAATCTGATTTAATTCTTGTGTGCCAGTAAATAGGTTTTTCCAGTTTGCATTTTCACCAGTTAGTTGAAATCCGAGTAATAGCGATAGGTAATCCTTTGATATTATCTCCGGATTTTCCCCCGCTCCACACCGTACGTGAGACTTTCACCTCATACGGCGTTCCATCTTATATCATTTCTTCTAATTCAACTAAATTACATAACTCACGATAGTGTTTAATTTTTGTCAGTTGTTTTCCGTTTAACTGAAGGATATTTAAATAGTTATTTATCGTGCCTTTAGAAACCGCATGAATCAAAATATGAACCCATTTATGAACAATAACTAAATTATCAAAGCTATCCGTACCACCTAAATGTTTGGGTATTTTATGGTGGCAATGGACATCTTCCGCTTTAAGAAATGCTCCTGTGACTGCACATAAGCCTTGTTGCATAGAATATTTTGAAATTCTATTGTCCGCGTATTCTATATTTTTATTATCAGAAAGGTACATAACCATTTTTGAAATTTCTGTACATATATTGGGCAAAAGTTGGCTGTAAATTTTCTTTCGCCCCTTCTTTGTATAGAAACATATATCTTGGCTAAAGCACATATCATTTTTCGTTTGGACATCTGATATCGGATATAGGTACGCTCCTGCAATATTGTAGGTTTTATAGCTGTTCTTGTGTAATCTCTTATAAGTTGCGTTTGCTTTAGTGGGTGGTCCATATTTCCCTGCTGATTTCAACCGATTACGGAAAGTCTGCATAAGACGATAGGCGATTTCGTGAAAGTCTTTATTTACATGTGTAGCTGATTGAAAATAATTCTTTGTTCCTAGTAAATACGCATTGTATTTGTAGGCTGATTTTTGTATAGGGCTTTTCTGAATTTCACGAATAAGGCATCTAAGTTTTTCACTTATCTGTTTCTTTTTGGCTTTTGTTATATACGTATGAGCGACATAGGATTTTCGCTTTTTGACAGCTTTTAACGTGAAGCCCAAAAATTCTGATTCTCTTTTCCTTAGATTAGTTATTTTAGATTTTTCTGGTGAAATATCTAAAGATAAATGATTGTTCAAATAGCCTTTTATACCGTGGTAAATTCGAATTGCTGACTGGTGATTTTTAGTAAATATCTTGAAATCATCAGCGTAACGAACGATAAACATTTCTTTTAGCGTTGTTTTCCGCCTTAAGCCCCTTAATCTTGAAGATGGGTGATATGGCTCTCTCGTTTTCATGAATTCCCATTGGTTGGCAATCCACCAATCAAGCTCATTTAATACCACATTAGATAACAAGGGAGACAATATCCCTCCTTGCGGAGTCCCCTTTTTCGGAACACCCTCTCCTTCAATTGGGGCTTTTAACATCTTGGCTAGAATTGCTAAAACTCGTTTATCTTTTATCCCTATCGTATATAGTTGCTTTATCAGCTTATTGTGATTTACATTGTCAAAGAATCCTTTTACGTCAATATCTACCACGTAGTGAAAATTCTTTCGCGTTAGAAATTTACATCTTGCCATTGCGTGTTTAGCTGACCGATTAGGTCTAAATCCATACGAATGGTTATAGAATTTTGCTTCACATATTGGTTCTAAGATCTGTAAAAACATTTGTTGGATAACTCGGTCTCTCATTGTTGGAATTCCTAGTGGTCTCTTGTTACCGTTACTTTTTGGAATATAAACCCTTCTTACTTTCTGAGGTTTGTAATCCGACAGTACACTTCGAATATATCTGACAAACATTTCTGTATTTGCTAGTTTATAATCATCGATCGCGATCCCGTCTACTCCAACTGTTTTTGAACCTGTATTATTTTTAATCACCCTGTATGCCAAGAGGATATTTTCTCTGGAGATAATTCGTTCATACAAAGGGACAAATGTTGTGGATTTGTTTTTGCTTCTCTCATATAAATCGTCTAATACTTCTTGCATACCGTAATATTCTACATATCGTAAATACGTACTCACCGATGGATAACTCACTCCTATTTTGGAAGTCCCATCATCTTACTCGACCCTGTAAGTTTCATTCAGTTGTTTTAAAATTCAATAATAATAAGACTTGGGGCTATCCCTCCATGCGAATTACCACATATCAACAGTACTGTGCCCCTACTCTCACAAGGATAAAATAATTTCGATTGTTCTCTTATATATACCTGCTCATGAATTAGATGGTTCTCATGCAGTTCCTTGCTTTCCACGTTCCAATTAAGTTAGCTTTGCATATATCCTTAGGTACTTACTTTGAGCCTGTTAATTTATATCTTCTTTGTTAGGTATTCCGAATTTCTTCCTCATCACCATACTTTTCGGTAATTAACCCTGCGCACGCAGTATATAGTTTTCACTATATTACCGATTTAGACCCGTTCATTCGCAAGTTCGTCAGTCAACGTTTGACATTCTTACCATAGATAATTTATAGCATCCCGACCTATCCTCAGCCATATCTTAGGTACAGACTTAGGCTTTGTTCAGCCGACTTCACCTGGCTTCACACAATAAATAGCTATTCCTATTTGTTGCATGCAGGAGTATCAGATAGTTTGTTTCAGCTCAACTTGAAGGCTTTCATTCCAAACTTCACTTAATTAGTTATAACTACATATTTTGTAGTTCTCCTATTTCGTATTTACATACTTATAAGGAAACGTGTCACACAATGACTTCTATTATAGAGCCACACACCACTTTCTAGTTTTTTCTGATTCCAGCCTGTTGGATAAACGTTCGATATATCTCCCCGTTCTTCTGTTGGCATCATAGATTGGTGCAATAGTGCATCTGCGACACCGACCCGATTAAGGGAGTCGAGATTAGAAAATGTTTGCCAAGTGCCTGCATCTATCGACATCTCTTCAGCTTTAAAACTCGGATAATTGCCGTTTACTTGGATAACAACATTCTGACCATCATAATCAGGCAGATTCTCAACCTCTTCAACTGAGATTTCTTCCTGATAGGCCCAATCACCGAAAAAAGCAGGCAACTGAACATTGATTTCAGATAAGTCCATCAAAGAAGCAGTAAACCCAAACAAACTAAATAATGCTGCGAGTATGAATTTTGACTTACGTTTCATATCAGTCTCCTTAATACAAAAAGCATTACCTCTCAAAATGAGTAGGTAATGCTTTTATGTCATCATTATTTTTATTATAAGTTGTACCATGATTTTTCCTTCATAGCTCTGGCTCATTGTCTTTTTCCGTTGATCGAAGTTCAGATTTTACTCGAAAAGTAGAAAGATCTTGGGCCACATTTCGCTCTTCAATCGGTTGACGCAAATACAACTCACGTTCTTTTTTCGAAGGTAATGTACGATACAATCCCTCAAATGCTTGTTCTTCTTCTAAATGATCCTTTGCTCGATAGAATGACATCAGATTAAAAGTAAACTCTAAACGTTTGATATCATGAAAAGGAACCATCAAATAGTTTTCGCTGTCCAATGTGCCGTATGCAGCATTGGCTGAAATTAACGCTGTACGCTTATTTCCATCTTGAAAAGCCTGTAATTTAGCCAGTCTAGCGAAAACCCACCAGGCATCTTTTTCTGTTCGTTCAGATTGTTCAAACTGATCCACGATTTCTTGTAAATCGTCCCTAGAAATAATCTCTTTAGGGAAATAGTGTTCTTGACTAGCTTGATCAAGAACAATAGCTATCCGATCATCTTCATTGTAATATGAATTTCGCAAATGACCAGGTAATTTGGGCTGTTCTTCAGACGGTGAATCAAATTGCTTGTTCACTTCGATAATACCATCTACAGAAAAACCTTTTTCTTTTATCGCATTGATCCCTTTTACACTATCCATAAAAATAGCTATATCATCTCTATTTTGACGGAGTGGTTTCGTAGATTTCAAATCTAACGCTTTTTTCGTTTGATAAACAGAGCTGCCGTAATTATTCAAACTACCCAATGATTGAATGAATTTTGCGAGTGCCGTAGTATCCATAGGTTGACCACCTCCAGTATCAGACATTTAATTTTTGAGCCAATGCTTCAGTCATCGTTTTAGAAAAATTAATTCCTTCATTCGTCGCACGCACGTTCAACCAATGTGGAATTTTGATTGTTTTTTTATCAAGTTGGACATCTTTTAAATAATCATTTAAGTCGACAGAAATCAATGTCGCAAATTCTGTTTCAGGGTTTACAGAAAGGGCATTGATAGCCGTAGGTGTTGGCAAAGGCATGTTTTTTTCGACTAGGTCTCCAAGCATAATACCTAACGCATCTGCCGCAAGTTCTAATCCTTGGGCGATATCTTCCGATTGCGTGACCGCTCCTTCAACATCAGGAAAATAAATTCCGTATCCAACAGGATCTTTTTCAAATATAGCTGGATAAACTTTTTTCATTTCTATCCCTCTCTTTCTTATAGACACAGTGGGCTTATTTGCCCACTGCTTTTCGAACAGAATCCTCTACTCTTCTAGATAACTCTTTTGAATGACTGGTAAGAATAACTGGTCTAGGAAAATTTTTCTTTATAAATTTCCTGTGTGACCCCTTTCCACCCTTCACTTCAACAAAGCCAGCATCTTTGAGTAATTTCTCTGCTTCTCTAATTGTCATGGGCATTTCAAGCTACCTCCTGACAATAATATTATAGCACGTACAGGGCGTACAGTAAAGCTTTTTCGTGTCTATTTATCAAGATCAACCGAATCGGATACTGCCTTTTCTGTCAAAATACTCAATGCTGCATCGTAAGTTTTTAATTGTTTCTCAAGCAACTTTACTTGTTTTTCAAGTTCTTTTTTCTCACCATGTAAGGATTTTACTTTTTCTATTTGTTCAAGATTGGACGGATCATACTTTAGTTTTTCGTTCGCTCTAAATAACTTGTCGTCCAAAGTTGCTCTTGCTGCTTGCACAATTTCATAATTATCATAAAAGTCTTTCCCTAAAACATGTGGTAGTTGATCGCTGCTGACTTGACGGGTTGACAAAATATTTAAAGCTGTAACCATTTCTCGGACATTTTGAATAGCAGAATTTTTTCGTTTTGGAAACAGCCCACTTTCTCCAGAAAGATAACTTGCCAAAGACGCTCCCTTAACAAATTTATTTTTCTGCCCTTTTTCATCACTCCAAAAATAAAAAATATCTTTATAATTAAAATGTGCCTCGTAGCGTCCGTCTTCCAATTTCTCTAACATGTAATCAGGAACTTTGACCACCCCTGTTTCATACCGGCCATAGGCAATCTCAACATAAATCCCTGTCATGGTGTCTCTTTGTATTTGCCAGGGTTCAATGACAAAGATTAGATCGGGTAAAGATTCTTTTTCTGTTTTTTGTTCGACATATTTTTTTGCAATATCCATTGCATTGAAAACCGCTTCCGGTTTATTTTTACTTACCCGCTCGATAATATTTTCTTCATTGTAGATTCGTTGTTTTTTATTTATCGTATAATCACGAGCTGGACGTTTTTGTGGCAGATCCAATAATTTGTAGTTGATCACTTTCCCATATTCTTCTGAATTATGATTAGGGTCAACATCAATATTTAGAAGCCTTGCCTTAACTAAAAAATCATCCCAGCTTGTACTATGGGTAAGCAAAAAATTTAAACGTTCTTTTAATTCCACTCGATACGCATTCTTTCTTCGATATTCTTGATACTTTTTATGTGAGTTTCTTTTAGGCGTATCGAGGATCATTGCGCCGTGATAGTCCGCTAACTTATCGGAGTAATTTCTTAAATGAGCCGCTGTTCCTCGTTGCCAGCGGAACTTAGTTAAATCGACACTTGAGGTTGTATTAAAAATAATATGGTTATGCAAATGGTCTTTATCAACATGGGTGGCAATGACAAATTCATAATCTTCACCTAAGAAGTCGAGCGCTGTCTGTCTTCCAATTTCATGAACTTCTTCAGGTGTGAGATTGTCTTCAGGATCGAACGATTGAACAATATGTCTTGCAATTACTTCCTCAGTCTTTTTTTTATTCATTTTTCCACGGACTCTTTGAGCCAATGTTCTTGTTAAGTTCATTTCAAAAAAAGCATTGTTCACGGCGTTAACTTTATGACCACTCGTTAAAGTTTGATTTTTTGTTTTTTCTGGATCTAGAATGTATCTTATCGCCTCTTTTAGATATCTTTCTTGCTTAATCGTGAGCGTTTTAGTCGTTGGCACTTCACTCCCTCCTCGTTAGCTTCTGAATTTCTTGTAGCAAAATGTCTTGTGAACGTACATAGTTGTTTTGCATTTTCGCGAACTCTGAAACGAGATATTGGATATCTTCTTTTTCTACAAGATCTGTCTGATTTAATTTATGGGCAATCTGGTTGATATTATTGCCGATCATATTCAACTCAGAAACATATTGCCCCGTTTCACCTAAAGCTTCCTTCAAATCTGTAAAATCTATATTGATTACCCATCCGTTAAGGGCCATTAGACGAATATAATTAGTCATTGTTCCTATTCTCGCTAAGTTCATATTTTTCTTAATTCGTTGCTTTTCTTCTTCAGTAACATATACTTTTATTATTTCATTACGGAACAAGTTTTTTTTATCCATTTGAATCTCTCCTACGATAATCACTTAATGCTTCGCAAGGCTATGCCTTGCCCACTCCCGAACCAAAATCTTCCGCCCAGGAGGGGCGGAGTTTCGACAGTGGCAAGCATAGCGAGGTGGTACCACCTCACGAAAAACCAAAAAAGAAGGGAATCCCGAAAATCTACGATTTACGAGTTTCCTCTTTTTTGGTTTTAAACTTGGGGCATGCCCCAAACCCCATTTTCTTTCATTACATCATTGACCTTTTACGAATTCTTCGAGATCCGAAATGAGCTTTCTGAATGATTGTTCAGATTCATTTTTTAGTATTTCCTCTAACAAAGCAAGACTAGAAATGTGAATAGCGATTGATTCTTTCTCAAATTTTTCTAAGTTTCGTCTTTCTGATTGCAACTGACCAATCACTGCTTTTACTGGTGGAAGAATAAGTTCTTGAGATTCGTCTCGTTCAAATCGCTGACAAACTTTCCAAAGATAATACAGACACAAAGGTCGCTTTTTAATCAGTTTTATCATCTTCGCTACTTTCTGAATTGCCTTTTAATTTTTCTAAAGTATCCGCTAAATTATAATCTTCCTCAGATCGTTCTTCTTTTTTATTCGCCTTGTCTGTTGCGACATTGTCCATTGCTCGACTTTGGAGTTCTCGCGCACGTTTGATTTCTTCTTCCAATGTTGGTCGAACTTGCTCAATTTCTTTTTCGTACATATGCGCAGCAATCTTTTGTAAAAAGGTATCGCTTCGAACAATCAAGTCAGTAAACAATTGTTGTAATTTCACTTTTCCGTTATTCATTGATCGTAACTGAGTTAACAAACTTAAATTAAGAGGCACGGGATTAAATCCAAAAACAATCATTACAATAGACGCAATACTTTCATTTTCAAATCGAATGATATCGTCCACCGATCGTTTCTCTTTTTCTAAAAGACAAATAATCAAATCAGCAAGTGTTTGTTCTTCTCCCTGATTCGATTTTATTCGAATCGTATGCTCTTCAAGGATTGATTCTTCTCTTTCTTCAAAAACGATTGTCTGATTCGCACTCTTTTCCAAGATAGCGAAAACTTCTTTCGGACTCGTTTCTATTTTTTTAGTTTCTTCTTTTCCTTGCGTTTCCGTTTTTTCAAAATATGGAACGATCGGGGCATGAGTGATTGGTGTAAGCAGCGTTTGTTTTTCTTTCAGGATCTCCCCAGTTTCACTATTCACTTTTTGTTGGTTTCCTCCAAATAGAAAGACAGGTTCCGCATTATTCTTCAACGTCCTATTTTCTCGAATCCAATCATGGACTTCTTTTGATTCAACTGCTTCTGCACGTTGATAAAGAAGCAACAACTGATTCATTAACGATAAGTTTTTTGTCTTAGGTATACTTCTTAAAAAGCGTAGATAATTTTTTTCATCTGTCCAGTCAGTTAAGTGATCAATAACATAGGCACAGATACTATTTGAATCTCCTTCATCTAACAATTTTTGAAAGTGATCATCAATAACAAAAGCTTCTTCTACTTGTTCCGCTATTTTATTTTCTAACAAACCAAGCAACATATCCTGCGTTTCTTTTCGATAAAACTTTTGGTCATTTCGATAAAAATATGCCAAAAACATTTGACGTGCTTTTTCAATTTCATTCCCTTCAGCTTTTCCTATGCTATCTTTTGTCTTCAACCATACTTGTTGGACAAAAGCTTGCAAGAGCTTTTCAAGATCATAAGCATCCAATTTCGTTTCAGGCAGTAATGCCTCTGCCTTTACGTAATCCTTCCAAAATGAAGCGGGAAGTTCATCAAACAAGCTAAGGCACATCGAATAAAAATCAATGGTTATCGGAACGATTGGTAAATCTTGTTTGTCAATAATTTTTGCGTTCGGATTGAATAAATAAGAAACAGCGAACAACTCTTCTTCTGAAAGAGGCGTTTGTGTAAAAAACGCCTCTTCAATTATTTCATATGGTACGCCTAACGCTTCTGCCGCATATTGAAACAATGAAACAAATGCACTATTCCGTTTTTCTACTCCGTATCCCGTTAGATAATCGAAAATGTCATGAGCATGTAAAGCAATGTCTAAAGCTGACAATCCATTCTTGAGTTTTAAATTTCTGGCCAACTTTTTTCTTTTCGCTATATTCGCTTTTTCGTAATTGTCAGGAAACAATGTTGGCATTCTTGTTGCCCTCCTTTATCCCACTTCAAGTTCCGTCTCTGTCTCTTTAACGGAAACAGATTTGTTTTTTTCTTCAACAGCTATTTCCATTGATCGAATCAAGTCTGATTTTTGTGTCTGATTTAAATCTTTAATCGTTTCCGTTTGTTTTGCGCTCGCATTAAGTCCCAACTGATTGCTTAAATCTTCGATTCGTTTTAATTGTTGCAACTCGATATTGTTCATTTTCTTATCCGCTTGATTCTGTTCTGCTTCTGTTACTGTATTTTCAGCTGTTGTTTGTTCAGCCTCTTCAGCAATTATTGGAGCATTTTCCTCATCTGATAGTTTAGGCTCATTCTGTAGAGTAGGTTCTTCCGAATGCTGTTTATTGTGATCACTCACTGATTCAGCGGTATTTATAGTTGGCTGAGTTTCAGGTACGCTAGGCTCCTCTGAAACCTTCTCCTGTTCTTTTTGAACTGGTTCTTGCGAATCCTTTTCCTGTACCTCTTGCGTTTTCTCAGCTAAAGGTGCTTGATTTCTTTTTTCCTCAATGACAAAATTTCGATCAATTGTATTTGACAATTTTTTTAACAAGCCGTTGATTGATAAAAGTTTGCGATTAAATGAATTTTTCAAACCTAAACGAATGTCATCCATTGTGTTCGTCACTTGATACACTGTATTATTCTTTTGTGTTCTAACATACTGTTTTAAGTTTTCTTTGAAATCAGACAAAATTTGACCGATTGTTCTTTTTACTTTGGTTGTTTCTTCTTTTATCTGATTCTCAGTCGGCTCGCTCAAAGCATCCACTGCCTCTATTGACTGTTTAACAATGGTTTCAACTTGCTTTAAATGTGTGGCTAAAATATTCTCTATATCAGCCATGCTACCGAATTGCTCTCCCTTATATCCTACTTGCTTAAGAAAGGCATCGACTTCCTGCTTCGTTTCATCAAAAGAAACATTGATCTCCTGGATAAAAGAGTGATTAGAAGGTTGAAGCTGTTCGTTCGAAGAAACAATACTGCTCGACTGATCTTGTTCTTGCTGTTCTTCTTTTGGTAAACTATTTGAGCCTTGTGGTGAAGATTTGATCTCTTCCTCAAGTCCTTGCTGATAAAAGTTAGAATAATCGTCCTTCATTTCTTTTAGCTCTTTAATGTAACCCTTTGAACGATTAATCCTTTCCAATATAGAGTTGGACTGTTCTAAATTAACATTGGATCTATCGATACTTTCCAATCCAGCAATGTCTATTTCAAATTCAGCTATTTCACTTAAAATAGGCTCGATAGTATTCTTGTCTAGTATTTCCACAGCTAAATTTAACTTCCGTAGTTCCCAATCGGTTTCAGAAACTTTTTTCCAATTGGATTGATCTCTAAAATCAATACGTTCTTTCTTCAATGTTTCAATTTTATTGCCTAACTCAATATACTTCTTACTTTTTCTCTCTTCTAAAACTTGTACTTCTGCCAAATCATTCACTCCTTGTACTCGTTCGACTGGTTGATTGCCTATTTTATTATTATGGTTTCGTCTAACTTTAATATCCCCTACTTCATTTTTTCGTAGTAAAGCCCCTATCACTTCTTTTTCTGTCTCTGTTTGAGGTTTATATTTCTCGGATGGAAGAAAATCGCCAGTTTCTTGTAGCTCTAAGGCCACTGTTTTCAATCCTTTAACAAAATAAAGTGTTGGATTTTTCTCCCCTGGCATAACTGCTTTACTGTCGATGAGCGCTTGTGCATGTGCGCTAATGTTTTGGTGCGCTTGTTCAGCTTGTCCGTTAACTTCTAACAGTACTTCCTGCAACGAATTTCCATAAACATCATTAAATACTGCCCTTTCTGTAATCATTGTCAGCATTTCATTCAAATCTGTTGAATAGTCAGCAAGTTCAGATCCATCAAATAAAAAAAGCGTCTCTTCAGACTGTTCCTTCATTTCTTCCAGGGAATCCTTGAGAATCGCTGTAATTTGTTCCATCGTGTCCGTTTGAGGAATAGCGTTCATATATAAATGAATAGCTTCTTCTTGCTTCTGAATAGCTGAAGCTTTATCTATTAAAGTAAGTTCGCAAGTTTCCAAAGCGTCTCCAACATTCAGTTCTTCGTTCTCATGAATAAATTTTACCGACTTGATACTTTCTATTTTTGTATCAACTTGTGTCTTAAGTAACTCCTGATCAGACCTTGTTCCTTGTTCTACATCAATTTGTTCTTTATTTGATTCTAAGACTGCAGTTTTCAAATTCGGAAAGGCACTATCAAAAAAAGTTGTGAGCTTATCACGCATATTCTGATCAAACAAAGCATATTCAATATTTGTTGCATAAGTCTCTTTTGATTTAAGAAAAATACTATTCAGTCCAGCTTCGTTTACATATAACTCAAAAGCTCTGGCGAATACTTCTGTAGGAGCCGTGTAATATCCTGCCTTCTCGGCTACGTAGCTGCCTTTGCCGTTAAGTGAAAGGTTTTCTCTATATCTTGTAACAATTGGCTTAAAATCGTCTCTCATGCTCAATAAACGACCGTTGTCTGTACCATAATCTAATGCATGACCATACTCGTGAACAAATGATTGTATACCCACGCCACCAATTTCATCGTTTGTATCTCTAAAGTCTATAGCAATCGTATTCTTGTTAGGTACATACAGTCCAAGAGCTTTATGATTCCCAAGCTTCCTCAAACGCAACTCTGGTAGTTTATCGCCAGTTTTCGGTAAAATGTCGTGCATACGTTCCATTTCCTTCTCAAACTGTGAAAACAGCGTTAGATCCACATCGTTATCTATTTCAACAAATTGGAAATACTTATTTAACGACGTTGATTCCATTATTTTACGCGTATCTTTATTGATATTCTTTTTTGTCTGCCATGCAGAAGCCCTGGTTTGCTTATCAATATCTTTTTCATACTCTCGTTGAAGAAAAATATCGTAGGTACTTTGAATATATTCTTCTACAAAACTGATTAACTCGTTTTGTTTCCGAGCGTTCTGAATCGTTTTCGGATAGAGATAGGTTGTTCGGTTTCCTTCTTTGAGCAGATACGGAGACTTATCTAGATTTACTTTCACTGGATTTGTCGGATCATTTGACATATCTCCCCAATTAGCAGCAACTTGTTCCTCTAGCCATTGACGTTCTTCACCTTGTACCTCATTATTTTCTAGCATTGATTTCATTTTTGAAGGATTATCAAGATACTTTTCTCTTTCATCTCTAGGAAGTGTGGCCAAAAAAGTATTCGTCAATTCTCCATGGGGATTCTTTTGGAATAAATGAGCATTCTTTTTTCCGGTATAACTTGCAATTGACAGTCTCTCCAGTAATCGTTCTAAGTCCCGTCTATCAAACTTAAGCTCCTGAACAGTATCATCAAATTCTTTTAAAATATCTCGCTGTAATTTATCGTATCCAATCGCTCGATTCATATTCCCTAATGCGTAATAACTTGGATCTTTAGAATTGCTAGACGAAAAATAATAGAATTCACCGTGTTTTGTGCCACTCTTGTTCTTTGGATCTAAAAGTACATCAACACTTTTGACGTGTTCCTCAGATCCATTGATTTTTCTTCTGATAGCGGTAGCTGAGTAAATTTTCTTTCCCTCGGCTTCACTTCGGAGAAAAGAACTTTCAACTACATCAATCGGTCTTACCTTAACTTCCGTTGACCAGGGTTGGCCATTCCAGTCATGAAACGTTGCGTCTTCCTTGCCTACCGGATAACCATCTCTATTCCGAATAAACGTGTCTACTGCTCTCAGCTCATCTTCTTGCGTCCACGTGCCATTCTTATAAATATTATCGGCCAGCTTTCGAAATGCGGTATATAAAGTATCCTTTTCAGTAAACACTAGCGGAGACGAAGTGGTTGTCCCATATTTCTTTTTAAGTAACGAAGTTAATTGATTTTCCACTTAACATAGCTCCCTTCCTTAGTCTCTATCAAAAGCTTGCTCGTTATCTTGATATTCATCCTTTCTTAAGTCGATTAAATTCTCAGTAGAAGACGTTTCTATCACCATTTTTTGGAATTGATCTGAAACTTGTAAAAGTGCTGAAACAGCTCCTTTTTTGTACTCAGTCAGTTCTCCTTCTTGATAGTCTTGGATCAACCGAAGAATAAAGTTACTGAACTGTGTTTCATTAAATGTGTTTTCTTCCATAATTTCCTCCTATAGCTGGATTGCTGCTAGATCTTTCGTTGCAACATCTTGTTGAACATTGTTAATCATTTGTTGTAGGGAAGCTGTTGCTTCTATTCCCTTCAGTAAGCCTTTTTGGTACTTCAACTCATCGTTCCAATCATTTTTCTTCATTCCTTCGTGGCATTTTGGAAAGTGTGGGATTACATCGATGTTGTTTATACCAAAACTGTTATAAAAGTCTTTCGCTGGCCTCTCGATTTTCCCTCTTTCTGGATTAAATTTTGCTTCGTCATTATCCAAAGCGAGAACAATTTTTAACTTTTCATGTCTTACACCTGCAGATCCTGCTAAATCATCAATTTTTTGTAGCCAGCGATCGACACTCACTTTTTCTTCAATTTTCTTTACATAACTTTTATCTGCACAAAGTGCCTCAACGACTGCACGTGAAATAATTCCTTTGTTTAAGCCATTCATGGCGACTAATCGACAGTTGGTTAATCGGTTTTTGTGCAATTCGTAATAACTCATCATATCGATAGGAGCTTCAAAAGCGTAGACTGTGAAAGGATTTTCTGATGTAGCTTTACTAAATTGTGCCTTATCACCAATATCCACAATCACGCCACTAGTCCCCTCACTATTGTAGAGAGTCTTTTTTAATCGACCTTTTTCCGGATAAAGTTGCTTATTATACCAGATTCCTTGTCTAGCTCCTCCAACAATCTTTCCTTCGATATCTACGTGCTTAAATACAATCATTGGTTCGGTTTTACCTGTATCGAAATCTTTATGAATGCCCTGTACCATGATTCCTTTATTCAGAAAAAAATCGATTGTTTCATCCGATAAGCCACGTTCTTCTCGTAAATACTTCCTGGCATAATCAAATGTATTCGCTTCTCTCACTCGATAAATAAATGGTTCTTTCTTTGGAATCTTCGCCCCATCAAAGACGCCAGCTTCTGTTTCAAGGAGATAATGTAGCGCTTCTTTGAACGACATATTATTGATTACCTCAACCATCTTGATCACGTCTTGGTTACGAAGTTCATTCCCTTTTGAATACCAAGAAAAGGTGTTTTTTCTCGGATTAATTTTAAAACTTGGATGTTCAATCCATACATACTGATGCCCTGCACGTTTTAACTCTAGTCCTAAAGAACTAGCCACATCTAAAATATTCTTTTGTTTGGCCATCTCCATCAATCGATTTGGATTGTAGTTAGCCATAAATATGCTCCTTCCTTAATGAAAATAATTATTTTTTCTGAGGTAATATTAGATCCAAACAAAAAGAAGTCAGATTCATTCCTTGAAAAGTTAAGGATTGGATCTGACTTCTTGAACAATAATTTACTCATATTAATCGATACTTGATTCTTTCTCTTCTAGCGACACACGCTTCCCCTTTTATCAATTTAAGCCTGTAATCGCAATCTCCTTTCTTCTAAAATGATCGGCGACTGTTGCTTTTTTTGCTCCACCTCATGAATCACTTGTGTATGCTCACGGTTAAATGTTTCCAAAATCTCCTTAAAGTTCGCTTCTAAACCTGTATTCACCGTATGTTGCCGAAGTTTTAGTTCATCCATTTTCCCCTGTAATACACGAGACAGCTGCTCTGTTTGTTGTTCATACTCTTTTTTGATTGTCTGATCAACCGTTTCCTTATAGCTATTTTTAATTGCTGCAGTTTCTCCTTCAAGCTGTGTGGTAAAGGACTTTTCGATATTCTGTAATGCTTGCTGGTGTCGCAATTTTTCTTCTTGGACTTGTTGCTGCTTTTGATTGATCAACTGGCTTTCTAAATTAGCTAATTCTTCTTGTTTCTTTGCTTCTAAACGCTTCGTAACTGATTCCTCGATCAAATGACGCTTATCTAATTGTTGGATCTCTTGGTTGATTTTCTTCGTCTCTGTCTCAATAAATTTGGTCAATGCTTGTCCAAATTCAACTTTCGTAGATTGTAGAACCTCTTGTACAATCTCATCTGCAGCAACTTCAATGTCGAGTGATTCACCTTTTACAGGCTCTGTATCCATAAATTTTGTCATTTCCTCTAACATATTATCTTCTGACAGTGTTTCTGCAGAAGCAGTTGTTGATTGGATTTCTGTCGCTTTTTCTTCTCTAAATTGTTTTATTTCTTTTTGATGACGGTCAAGTGCTTCTTTGATGGATTGTAGTTCACTTTTTGAAATCTGTACGAATTCTTCACTGTTTTCTTCTGATAAAACTTGTTCTTTCTCCATCTCTGAAGAGCTGCTAAGTACTGATTCTATTTCTGACTCTGTTTGTTCCGGTTTATCTGTTTTTGTTACTGGCTGAATATCAGCTTCAAAATCATCTAAAGTGAGTGCTTCATCTGAATCCACGGAAAGAACAGGTTCTGAATCATTCACAGACTCGACAATCGGCTCCTCTAAAAAATAATCGATCGGTTTTTTCGTATAAAAATCAGCTAATTCTGCGACCCAATCAAATCCTTCTTCCTGTGGTAGATGAAGACGCTTCGCATAATAAACCGTACCTTCCAGATTATTCCTCACTTTAGTCACAACGACTGAACCCTTTAAATAGTCTCTTCGAAACCGGTAATCTTCCTCCTGAATAAATCGAAAGAGATCATCCGGATTAAAGATCTCTTCTTCTTTCAATAAGGTACACTCAGATAGTTCATAGATAAACTTTGGCTTTCTTCTAAACATTAACCTTTAGCTCCTTTCCTTCGGCATTTTGATAATCACTTGGTGGCGCTGCTTGATTAAATGAATGAGCCAACTGTGCTGCAGATGGTCGATTTTTCTCTTTAAGAAAACTTATGGCCTCTTCAACAGACAAGTCTAATTCTGTCAGCGTCATTCGAAAGCTTTTGGTCTCTTCTTCACTGATTTGACTTTGTAATCTTTTAATTGTTTTATCTAGCTGCACTCGTTTCTTTTCGGCATCTGCTAATTTTGATTTAAGTTTTTCTAATTTACTCTGAGTCATTTGTGTCACTCCTTAATTGATCTTTTGGTCCGTCTAGATCAGTCACATGGTTATCTTCAAAGCGTAAATGGTACGCTTCTTCTATCATAAAAGGTGCGTCTTGATATGGTGCCTGCTTTGCTATACGTACAGTTATTCGATAAAGCGTCTCATCGTTGGTATCTTGATAAATCTGAGAAGAAAGATAGCGACTGGACAAGAGTTGCATGGAATTGGAAGTATTTATTTCATTCGTTTCATTGAACGTATCAATCAACTCCTTCAAAACTTCACTATCTGCCTCTATTTCCTTCTTATCATAGAGTTTCTCTGTCATCAATTCTTGTAATAATTCAGCCCTTTCGGTCACTGAGTCTTCTTGCAATTCCCAGGTAAAGTAAACACTTAAAAAATTTCGGATATTAGAAACTTCGTCTACTTCTCTCACTGGCGGCCGACTCGATTCAGTGGTCTTTATGGTCTCCTCTTTGCTTGAAGACGAACCATCAACTAAAGCCACACGACTACTTTCCTCCGTTTTTGTTTCTTGGGATTCAGCTTGAGAAGACTGAATCTGATTTGGTACTTCCAAGGTTGGTGGTTCAGCGTTCATAAAATGAACAACTAATAAAATCAAACCAATAAAGATCAATGCTGAGGTAACCACCCCGACCCCTACTAATAGCCTAAATTTCCGCTTATCTTGCATTCATTTTTCTCCTTGCTTAATTAGGTGGACGAACTACTGACGATACACTGCCAGAGTGAAAAGTCACTGTCCACGTTTTTAATGGTCCTGGATTTTGGTCATATAATAAATACTGGTTGTTTCCTAACGTTTTTCCTACTACACCAGTATGACCGTACATCGAATGGGCAAACCAGGAACCCATATTTCCACCAGTATTGTAATTGATAATATCACCTGCTTTAATTTGGTTATAGCTAGGATTTCTAATGACTGACCATCCCCAACTTTCCCAAGGATAATCAGTACCAATATCACTGGCTTTAACCCCACCTGTTAAAATAATGGACGAATTGATTGAATTGGCATAATAAGCCGAAACAGCATAACATTCTCCGGTTAAACCACCAAACTCGCCACCAATCACTGTCCCAAGCCTTTGATCTAATACAGCTAAACCAGCGCCACCACCGCCAACAGGTCCATACCCACCAGGTGGCTTCGGTGTTCCACCATTATCATCAATCCATTGATTGAATTTTTCCGCTGTCTCAGCTCTTGATTTTCCTGCATTTAATTTAGTCCAGTAAACAAATTCTCCTGGTTTTAATGTATTGTCATGAAAAGCTTTGGCACGTGCATCCATGATTGCTAAGGTTCGATTGCCATACGTATCGATCTGCGTATTTCGAAATTCAGTGACTGCTCGTGTATTGTCCCACGAAGCTCCTTGATTAGGATCATTGTCAAATGCACCATATCCGAAAATGTTCGATTTCGGGAACTGCAAGGCGACACCGGCTGTTCCGTAAGAACTTTCCCATTGGGCAAATGCCACAAGTTGACGGACATCAATTCCTGATAATGATTGAAGACGTAAAAACTCTTGGCCGGTTGCTCTAGAATCTACCGTGTACCCCTCATTGGCTATAAACCCATCAATTTGTTCGGCAGTGATTCCATACCGCTGAGCCAAAAGTGAGGAGTTATAGGCGTCAGGTCCATCCCATTTTTCAACATAAAATACGCCATCCTCAGAAGACGCGCTGCTTTGGCTATTAAAGATAAAAAATAAACCCACAAACACGAGAAAGAGAAGTGCTATCCCTGTAATGATCCACCCAACTGGATTACTCACCGTGAAACTGCTAAGTGCTTTACTAGTTGCGCTTGTGATTGCCTGTTGGACTTTTAAAGAAGCTTGCGAGAATGCAGTCTGCTGAGTAGCCGTTTTGGTTGCCGCTTTCCAAGCTACATCTGACACTGGTTTTGCAGCCTTTACAGTATGACTTGAAGTAAAACGCAAATCATCAAGTTTTCCAATGGTTACAGATTGAGAAAATTTCCGATTTTTTGTCAAAAATTTATTCGCTTTTTTCGTTCCTTTAAAAACACGTTCCCCATCTTTAACACTAGATTGAAATTGTTTTAGCTCTTCTGCATCCTCCTCTTGAGCCATCACATTGAATCCTTGATTGATCAATTGCTTCGTGGCCACCTGTTTGGCAGAAGAAGAAAAATTGCCTTTTGAATCGGAATTGATCGATTGATTTTTGCTAGTTGCTTGGTGAAAAGACTCTTTCTGCTTTGTATGAAACAGATCATCTTTCTTTTTCTTTAGATCATTTTCAAGTTTCTTCTTTTTCTTTTTATCATGACGCTTCTTTCTCTTTGCTTTTGATACTGAATCTAGTGTTTCAGACTCATTATCTGTAAGAAACGACTGTTTCGATGAACGTTTCTCATGAATTTTTTGGCCTTTCTTTTCTAATTTTGAAAATGAAGACTCTTCTGACTTTAGTTTTTCTTCAGATTGTGTTTTTTTTCCTTTGAATGAGTTTATACGGCTTTCATTCTTCTGCTTACCGAGTGTATAGCCATATGCAGCTCGTTGATTGAATTTGGCGATTGTTCCCTTACGAACAGTTAAAGACCTCTGCTCTCCCTTAAAGCGAGTGCCTTTGGGTAATTTAAAGTACTCTTTAGGCCGGTTGTTGATCCGCATGACTTGTATTCATCAATTCAAACAGTTTTGTGTCTTTGGGGATTAGGTTTGAGAAGGGAATCACCTGACCACCAGCGATAATTAGCCCAGTTCCTACCTTATTATTTTCGAGATAGAGCGATTCTTTTTCCGTTAATTTAAATCGTTCGACTAACGCATCCAATACCTCCCCTTTTTGTTCAAGTAAAATCAAAAAGTCAGAGTTAAACAGGATCGAGCGACCTTCTGGAGTTAAAAGCATCGTTTCAGCTGACTGGGTCATAAACGTGGGACAACCTTTATATTTACGTATCCTTGAGTAAATTTCAGCCGCTTGAACACGTAATATCTCAGGTTGTGACTGATTGATGATAACTTGAAACTCATCAATATAGACCCTAGTCTCAATACCTTTCGCACGGTTTTCTACCACCTTATTCCAGATTCGATCTAGAATGGCTAAATAACCAAAGGTCGCCATTTGATTTTTCAATAAATACATATCATAGATCATTAAATTTTTTGAAGTATTGACGGTCGTTTCTTTGGCAAACATGTTTAATGATCCCGTGACATATAACCCCATTGCATCGATCAGCTCTTTTGCTTCAAGACTGGTATCACGTTGCAACACTTTATACCAGTCTTGAAGCGTTGGTTTTTCAAGCTCACGAAAGGTCTGTTGTGTGACTGAATCAATTTTGGTTTGTTGCCCAGCTGAGACATGACCTACCAAATGAGAAATTAAACTGATTAAGAAGTTTGACTTGATGGAAACTGGATCGTCCCCGACCTCTAGGTATTGTTCATCTGCTAGTTCCAAAATATTAATAGAGGTGCCACTTCCTGGAGCGACAGTGACGATCTCGCCATCCAGTGCGTTCGCTAGTGGCAGATACTCACGCTCCATATCCAGGATGATAATTTCTGCTTCAGGTTTTCTCAATCGTGTCGCTATGATTTCATTCTTAGCTGCAAACGACTTACCTCCTCCAGACACAGCCATAATGCCACCATTGGAATTCTTCATTTCACTACCCATTCGATTAATAAGAATGTTGTTCTTTGATAACTGATTGGTTCCATAGTACGTGCCATTTTTATGTTGTACATCTTGACTAGTAAACGGAGAATTGATTGAAATATTAGGCGTGATCAAGTCGCGCAAAAAGGTTCGTTCAAAATCTAAATAATTTTTACCAATAGGCAAACATGAGTTAAATCCCTGTTCCTGTGTAAGATATAACGGTTCAAATACCGCACCGAACTTTTCACCTACCGCTTTCACCTTTTCAATTTGATGGTATAAAGCTTCCTTCGATTCGTCCCATACATAAACCAAAAAAGTAGAAGAAAGCTGTTTATCACCAGTTTCTTCTACAAATTCTATTTGTTCATTGATATCTTGTTGATGTTCTCTTATTACGCGTGCAATATGCTGTCTCGAATATCCTCGCTCGCTAGCTTTCATTTCACGCTTGATTACGTCTGTTTCAAGGTTAGTCGCTTCTGTCCGTAATTTTTTTGTTGTTTGAGAGATTGAATACGGGCTTGCGTGAATAGTGATTACCATCTCCATTTCTGCTTCTGTCAATTCTTTGCACATATGATCAGATAAGTTTCGAGGGAAATCGCGCAGATACAGCACTTGTCCAAAGTTATCGTCCACTTGAAAATCAATTTTCCCTGATTTTTTAAAGTCTAAATAGCCTGGAGCAATCAAATCTTTGGTGGATCTTCTGCTTCGTTCAATATCTTCAAAATTTCCAAAAAGTGGTTTACCAGGTCGCAAGATTTTGTTCATCGTCCGTAATCGCTCCATGCCACCTTGTACATCAACTGTGCCTTTGATACTCATCAGTTCATCCGCAAACGACTCGCCAATATTTAACAATCTTTTTTGGGCATTACGAAGGTTCGTTGCGTGTGTCGCTAAAGTCACAAAACGTTCAACTTTCCAATTGTTTCTTCCAGAATCATAACTAGACTCAATTAGTTGGTTTAACTCTTCTCTAAGGGGATCGCCAGGATCGCCTTGTAAAGGATAGGCTGTCTTTTTCATGTATTCACCTTTTGGATTTTTAGTTACCAATAGCGTGAGTTGAAAATGGTCTTTTTCAGACAATAAATTGATTGCCTTATTATATTGTGAAAGAATTTGTTTCTGCTTATCTACATGCGCGGTTGTGTAGTTAACTGCACCTAATGTATACGTACTAGAAAATAGGTCTTCTGTAACATGCATGATCCCATCTTCAAACAAAGAAGTATAATACAACGAGTTTTGCGTGCTAGCGGCTTGAATTTTTTGTCTTTTTGGTCGCTTCTTTGATTTTTTTTCCTTTTTTAAAGTCTTGAACACGATAGATTCTCATCCTTTCTCCTTTTTTATAAGTTCTTACTTGAATCGTTGTTTGGAATTTAAAAAACAGCTTCACCCAAGTAGAAAAAGTATAGCCATGTGGTTTGTACATTGCGTTACACGCACTTAGTGCTAACAAGGGGAAAAATATCACTCGAAATAGCCCAACAGGCAAAACCGAATAGATAGCATTTCGAACATCTAATCCGATCACTAAAAGGAGACTTACAATAAAAATCCACTGTGCGCCAGTTAAACCAATAAACGTTTTTTCCCTTTTTGAAGCGTCTTTGAACACTTTAATTTCCATTTCTTACACCCCAAACATTTCTGAAGATTTTTTATGTGTCTGCCACAAAACAATAATGAACACGATCGCTAAAATCAAATTCTGAAAGAATTGTACTTCCATATCCAGATTCATTGGATTTCCTAAACCAGTCAGATCCAATACAATACTGGAAAGAAAATGATAAACACCGAACACAACCATAATGACCGCAGGTTGAAAGGCATAGGCTAAAATTCGCTTTAAATATCCTTTTCCTATGTTGTCATGTTCTTCAGACGCAAAAGAGGCCATCGGAACAGGCATCAAGGCTAACATGACATAGAGTTGAAAGAATCGAAGCATAACGATTACCCACACCATTACATAAGCGGCTAATGTAACTAAAGCACCGACAACAACTAATAAAAGGACCATGATCCCTCTTCTTAGTGCCTCTGTCGGATTCAATAATGCACCGATTAATTCCCCCAAAATAGATAGTGTATCCGTTGGTACTTCCACACTTGGCAGATTAAATACATCAAAAGCACCCCTCGCATTTCGGGAAATGAGATTTGCCATTCCGATACCGATCGATAAAATGAAATTTAACATGACACTCGAAAAAGTGACCATGATTCCGCCTAATGCCGCACGAAAAGAAAGACCTTGAAACATTTTCAAGGTCACGATTCCTGCGTTAGAAGAGTTCGCTTTTTCAAACATTTTTGCAATTTCTAAAATTAAGAGTATCCCTACTAAATAAAGACCAACTTCACGGGTTGATTTAGCCACGATATTGTTGACCCAATTTAATGTACTTTGGGAAAAATCCCCCATATTCTGAGTGAGGGCTTCAACTAAATCCATATGAATCCTCCTTTAATTTATTTACTACATACCTGGAGGATTTGAAAATACTCCGGTAATCATAGTTCCCGCACTAATCGCAAGTAACAGGATGCCACCAATGATCAGCCAAGAGCCTTCCATTTTCCCTTGAGAATCTCCTTGTCTTCCTGCTTGAGTGATCTGAACAATTCCCCAAACAGCTAACAAAGCGCCACCACCAGCAATCAACCACTGCAGTCCTCCTGCAATTGTTTGAGCGGTTGCATTTGCATTTGCCATTACTAGCGGTTCCAAGCTCGTTGTTACATTCATTAAAAGTGATTTCATTTTTCATTCTCCATTCAATTTGCTATTTTTTTTACGCCGCAAAATCAATATCCAATACTACTGGATCTGAAAATGCCTCTTTTTTAACATTTGCTTCGAATTTTTCTAAGCTGTTTTTGTATCTTTTCACCTCATACCAATTCGGATCACCTTCTTTATGACCGAACTCTTTGGCATTTGGATGAGTTTTATAATTGTATTTTGGTACTTTAAACATGGGTACTGAAGCAATTTTTACTAAGGCGTGAAGTCGATCTAACTCCCCGACTTCACTGCCTGAAATAACATCTTTTCCAACGGGTTCACTGCGAACAGAACCTTTATCACGCTTACGAATATAAATTGTCTTTTTTCCGGCTGCTTCAGAAAAGAACTTTGTGGTATCTGGCTCTGTCGATCCAGATAGATAAACCCAAGCGTCGCAGTTTCCAAAAAAGGATTTCCAATCCTCTTTGTACATAGCAACGATTTGATTGACGCTTTGTAATAAAATCGTGATACTCATCAAACGGCTTCTAAATACAGACAAGGCCTGCTTGATATTTGGTACTTTTCCGAGATTGGCAAATTCGTCCATTAAAAATTCGATAGGAATATCTGCTTCTCCACCCATTTCATTATCAATTTTGTGTTCAAGCGTTCGAAAAGAAAGTATAAAAATAAGGAGTGGTAAGAAATTGAACGTATCATCCATATCCGGTATCTTTAAAAATACCGCCGTCTTCTCCTCAACCCATTTTTCAATCTCAAGATTATCCTCTTTGATAAAGTCTTTGACTTGTTCTAAATCAAATAAGGAAAAGCGAGTGATCGAAATAGCTAAGACACTGTCCCTAGTCTTTCCTTCAAAGTTTCGAAGGAAGTTTTGCCATTGGAGATAGGCATAATTTTCTTCGCCAAATTCTTCCGCAAAACTTTTAAACATAAATTCAAGCGGACTTTCTACGTCTTTATTCTCACGATTTAAAAGCCGAATCAAGGTACCGATTTGATCTAGGCTAGGCATAATACCGTCCCCTTTTACTTCTTCATTTCCTTTTCTTCCCCCACGATAACGGTAATATAGATAAGCAAATAAGGAGGTAATTAACAACTCTTCGGCTTTGTCCCAGAATGGTTCTCCTTTTTTCTCATGATCCGCATTTGTCGCATCAATCAATGCACTGATCACTTTTTTGAGTGTGATCTCGTCTTTAACATACGCAAATGGATTGAAATGATCGGTATTTGTCAACGTATCAAAATCAACAACTTTGATCTTATATCCTCTACGTTCTAACATTTTCCCTACTCGGTTGACTGTTCTCCCTTTTGGATCTGTCAGAACAAAACTAGACTTCATTTGAGCAATATTCGACATAATGTAAGATGTCGTCTTCCACGATCCGGAACCTCCAATGACCATTACATTGTTGTTTCGATTCAATCGAGTATTTCTTCCCTCATAGAAATTCTTATAGCAGCCGTCCCCTAGAATGATATTGTCTGAAAAGTTCTTTTTATTCCTGAACTTCTTCATTTCTTTCTTTGTTCCCCAGCGACCGCTTCCGTATTCTTTTCCTGGCTCATATTCTCTCGTATCTCGCCCAAGATAGGTTAAAGACGCTAACGTTAAAACAGCGCCACAAGCGAGTAAGGAAGAATTTTCTAATGAAAAATGGAATGGGTTATAAAATATTTCTTTATTCACCTGAAGTGCTGCTAAGAGCTTCTCCCCTTCTGGTGCATGCATAGCAAGCTCAGTTGCACGATTGGCTACAAAACCTCCGACACCACCAAAAAGCGCGTAAGGAATAATTGACTGTTTTTTTGTCATAGATCGATCCCTCCGCTTATATCATCAAATAGAGACAAAGCATCTAGGCTTTCTTTGGCCTCTTTTGTGGTATCTGCTGCAGTTTTTGTACCATCTTTAATAGCAGTGACACTTGATTCTTTGGCCTCTTCGACTGCCGCAACTTTTTCTTTCGTCTTTCCTTTCGCCTCTTCAATTAGTGCTTCAAGTGTTGGTTTTGTCACAGTTTCTGGATCGTTTATGATTGTTTCTACGGTCCTCTCAAGCGCACGAGAAGCAATATTAGCATCTTTGGCATAAAAGTACATTTCTGACGTCATGTCCGGAAATTCTTTTACGTGGAATTGTAAACCATACTCTGTCATCATGTTTTTCAATTGGTCCAAATTTACCGCTTGATCTAAAAGTTGTGGCTCTGCTAGCATTTTATTCGAGGATAATAAGAACTCATAATCTTTTTCTCCAGCTTGTACAAGCAATTTTTTCTCACAATCTCGAATCAATTCCATTTGTTTCTCTCTCGGCAATTGTTTAAATTTGAATTCTAATTCCGGTTTATCAGGCAGTCCAAGCTGCTCTCTAAGATTTTTAAACTTTTCCCAATTGTCTGCTGTAAGTTGTTCCGCTTGTTGCTTCATTTCTCTGCTTTTAGCTGCTTGCTTCAACATCGATAGTAAGCGAAACACTTGATATAACTTTTGTGGCGTCCCCTTACAAATCACTTGATAGGCTTCTTGTTGCGATTGACTCATACTCTAGCCTCCTTCTTCAAAAATCATTAGGAAGGTGCGCTGTAATATCTGAATCTGCCAAATCTTCTGATTCATCTTTTGATAAGTCGCCTTCTAAATGATTCTTTAAGGCTATCAAGAGGTTCGCCAGCGTTTGATCAGTAAGTGTGATACCCTTTCGCATTTCCCCTTCTGGTGTCCAATTACGTAAATCATAAACCGCCTCACGGCCGTTATAAGAAACTTTATTTAGTTCAACTGTTGTCCCCCATTTTGTACGATTGAGAATAGCAATCTCTTCTACCTTCTCAAATGATATATTTGGATTCTTTTTTTCTTGCTCTGGTTGGTTTTGTGATAAATCCATTACCATTGAAAATACCTCCTAAATTTTGATCATATCTGTCACTCTAGCATTGTTGCTCGAACCATCAATCGATAGTCCGTACCAGCCCGACTTCCATCACATGTCAGCAAGGTCAAGTAATGTGGCTCTTCCGGATTATCCAACATATACTGTCCTTCACTTTGATGGATAATTCGTGTCTCTTGTACTTCATACGTAGCTGTTTTTCCATAGAAAGTAATTTCTACTTGGTCGCCAACAGAAACATTCTTCAACCCACCAAACAATAGTCCGCTATTGGTCATATAATGGCCCAACAGGGCAAAGTTTCCTCGTCCGATTCGTTGATTCGGTTTCACAGTTCCTGCTCCAATACTAAGATTGGCCTGTGTCATACCTTCCAAAATGGGCAATTCCAACCCTATCATCGGTATCCGTATAATTCCCACCCCATATTTTTGAATCAAATCGTTCGAATCAATCGAAAGATTTTGGGGGCGTAAATCTTCAACATCGTCTCCTGAATAATCACCAATAACTCTTCTATATGGCGTTTTTCCACTCATTTCGCTTAGTCCAGCTTGTTGTAGATCTGAAATTTGTTGGTCAAACTGTTTCTGTCGATAGTGCATCATACCGACAATCGTTCCTATTAGTAAAATCACACTCAATATCCCAAGGATAATTTTCTTTTTGTGCGGGTGCTGCTTAAATTTTAATCGAATCCTTCTAAGCTTTATTTGTAATTCCTTCAATGCATTGCTCCTTTCCTTCAGAGATAAATGAATCAAAATGTTTTTTCGTTTTTTTGGACCAAATTTACTAAAAAAGAGACAAGGAATTTCTCCCTTCGTCTCTTCTTAATCATCTATTTTGATCTTAAAATAGGTTCGAAAAAACAGCCTTAAGCTCTTCCCAAAAGTTTGTATTTCCTGCTTGTGGGATTGACGGAACTTGTGGTGTCTTTAAATCTTTTGGTATAACTGGTAATTCAGGTTCTTCTTCTGGAGTTAGGAAAAGGACTGTTTGGTCCTCATTTTCTAAGTCGAAATGCTCGTTTACCAGATTCTCCATTTCAGGATCATCATAGATCATATGAGTCGCTACCAATTCATATCCGCTCTCCATTGTGTTTGCTGGCAAATCTAGTGTAATTGGTAATTCTTGTTCTTCGTCTCCAGTGGATACAACCGATGAAGTATCTTCAGAAACGACTGCTACTTGCTCTTTTGTGTCTTTATTGACTTTAATGTATTGCGTAAGCATGTAGTATTCATGATTTTCTTTCCCCCCACGAATCCAAGTAAAGTCGGTTAAGTGATTGTCTTTTGTCGGATCTAAAACTTTACTTCCAGTTTCAGTTTCCACAAATAGCGTCTCTACTTCTAAATCTAAGCGGTGATTTTCTACTTCAAATACAATAACTTCTCCATCATTTTCAGGTGAAACTTCAAACGTATACTCTTCTTCGTTTGCGTGATACCAAGGTAATTCTTGGGATTCCACCAACAAATAATGTCCCGTTGGCAATCCATCGATATTGATCTCACCATTCTCATCTGTCAAGAACGTTCCAATAAGAACAGCTTCTTCAGGAGTTTCCTCATCGATTTCATCTTCACCCTCTAAATCTGTTGAGTCTTCTGACTCAGTTGAATCCTCGGTGTCGATTTCATCAGAATTGGTTGTCTTTACAGCGTCTTCGCTCTCTTCAGTGTCAGTATCTTCTTCAACGTCTTCACTTTCTTCAGGCGCTTCCTCGATATCTTCTTCAGGATCAACTTCTGGTGCTGGCACTCGGTATAAATCAAAAGCAACACCTTCTAGCGGTTTTTGATCCATTCCATCGGTTTTGATAACTTGAACACCTGCACGAGCTAAACGATTAATAATTGCGCCTGTCAGGTCCTCTTCTGGCTCTTCTTCCAGATCTACATCTTCTTCAGTATCAGGAGTTTCAGTATCTAAATTGGCATTAGTTGCCACTCCTTCTACGTCGTCCTCCTCAGAATCAGCGTCAGGGTCTTCTTCAGCATCTTCACCTTCGGCTTCGTCTTGACTCGCTTCTACTTGAATATCAAATGAAACATCGTTGTTCTGTGGATCGTATACAAAGTGGTGCTTCGTGTCATCCATTACATGATCGGGACCTGCATAGATTTCTTGGATATACATCGGGATTGTTTGATTTGGCAATTTCAGTCCTTCAAAAGCAATCTTGCCTTCTTCGACTACTGAATAACCTAACGTAGTATCAGCAGCTAATTCTTCTTCTCCAACAAGTAGTTCTTCTGCTAATCGTAGGGCAAATATTTGACCGTTTTTCGCATTTTCTAATTCAACAACTGCTTTACCATCTTCCCAACCCGTTAGAACTTCTTGCATTTTTCGACCATAGATATTGAGATCTTGTAGGAAGTTTTCTACTTCTAAAGAAGAGGACGTGATATCAACCGTTTGTCCTGCATAATCGATCGAAAACGGAATTGGTTCGTCTAAAAGAACGACACCTGCAGGTGCAGAAACTTCAACGACTTCGTACTTACCGATAAACAGTAGTGGGTCTGTCGTAAATTTACCATCTTCGTCTGTAGTCCAAACGATGTCTTCACCATCTGCTTGTAAGAATTTCCCTGCTTCATAACGCAGTGTGCCGTCACCGGTCACGATATCTTCTGTCGGGCGAATCTTAAAGCCAAATCCATCCCCATTTCGTTGTTCGAATTCAATCGTCGTGTAGTCGCCATGATCGCTTTCATTTACAACTGTAGAAACACCTGTTTCAACTGTTTTAGAAAGCTCCAGTTGTCCTTTTTGAGGCTTATTATCAAAGGTTGCCGTGACTGTTTCATTTACTTTGATTGTAATTGTTTGTGGCTTGCTATTAATCACATAACCATTCGGTGATTGAATCTCTTCCATTGTCACCTTTTGATCATGGGTTAAATCACGCCATTCAGCAATTCCTTGATTGTTCGCTGTTATTTCTTTCGTTTTTCCATCATCTGTTGTAAAACGGAAAATTGCTCCCGCTAAAGGTTTTTTAGTAGTTTCATCTAATTTACGAACAGCTGCATGTCCCTTTTTTTCTACTTTAATATTTAATGCAGCGATTCCTGGATCGGGTAAATGAAGACGAGAAAGATCTTGTGTTGTCCCATTTGTATAAGCAAATGTAGTTCCTATCCCCGATCCGCTAGGGTCATATTTTGTTACTCGAACTACTCCCGATTCATTAGAATTTGCAGAAGCAGCAATGACTAAATCATTTCCATCTTTTCGAACACTCACACCAGCCGAATTAGATGAAACAGTTCCATTCCAAGAAGAAAAACGGTTATGAGTATCTCGAACGCGTATTTCTTCACCTGCTTTAACTGTTACAGTAGTGTTGTGCCAAGAAGGATTTAGATCATGTTCAGCAATCTTTTTATCGACAGTAGCTTTGAACGAATCATATTTTGCTTTACCAAATGTTCCGTAATTGATAAAGCTACCTCCCATTTCATCCCACACTAGCATTTGTGTTAATGCATAATTTTCCATACTACGCTGGTTATAGTAACCAAAATATCCGATAAAACGAAGTCTCCTTGATCGACTTTCTGGAGATACTACATTATTAAGGTCTAATTTTTGATCGTATAAAATGCCAGCTTCTGTAAATACCCCTTCTTGAATACAGAAAACGTCTTCGCCATCAATTTGCCAACGAATGATCTTGTCATGCGTATAATGTAGACCAGAAGGTGTATAACGTGCGACATTAACATCTAAACGACCATTTTCAGACAAACGATAAGAAGAACTTCTAGTCATTTTCTCTTCTTTAAGTTTTTGCCATTCATCTGATTGTGCAGCTAATTCCTGTTGCTCAGAATACGACCCCAATTCATGAAGATCTTTTTCTCCGATAAAGAATTCTTTCATATTATCAGGTACTTCTTTAGTTATTAATTCCGGCCCGTCATTAGCTAGTTGGCTCTCTCCGGTTTGGATAGATCCAATAAAATCTCGATTGTTCATTAAGGGCAGCAACACTGGATCACTAACAGGTTCATTAGTTTCCTTATTGCTATCTATTTCTTTCGTATCAGAACCATCATTGATTTTGATACTTGTTGATTGATCCAACAGTACCGTTGCCATACTATTTATCGGCAAACCTGTTGTAAGCAAAACAGTCAGCAAGAACAAGCTGATCACTTTTTTCATTTTCTTATATTTCATAATCGTCTCCTCATAAGCCTTTTAGCAACAAAAAAAGACCAATGATTAGCTCATTAGTCCTTTACAACAATCTCCGAATATGACGGGCTTCGGCATCTACTATTCATTTTTTATCACCTCAGTACATAAAAAAAAGGCAAGCTTTTCAGCTTTACCTCTTTTTTACATTATTTTTTAATTATAAAATACAACTGTCCATCCAATTATATCGCCTTTAGCATTTAAGGCAGGATTTATTAAGAATCTAGTAAACTCAACAAATTTATCCTCAGCCCATAATGCATATGCTTGTGCATTAGCCTCTTCTTGAGTAGCTGCAAAAATGCCGCTATTTCCAATATTAACAGGAATATTATCAGTTTCATTGTCCTCGGAGCCATTGTCTCCTCCTGAACCATTATCCCCGCCTGTTGGAGGTGTTGTTTCTGTACCCCCACCAGAGGAACCGTTATCGCCACCAGTTGGTGGTGTTACAGTGTTTTCTCCGCCAGTTGAGCCATTGTCTCCTCCCGCTGGTGGTGTCACGGTGTTTCCTCCGCCTGTTGATCCATTGTCAGCACCTGTCGGCGGTGTTACTGTGTTTCCAGCATCCGTTGACCCACTGTCTTCTACTGCAGGAGGGGTAGGAACTGTCGCTGCTGGAGAACCTTGATCAGTACTAGAACCAGTTGCTGGTGCTTGTCCGATTGGTTGCCCTGGATTGACTTTGTCGTTTTCGTTGATTACTGCTTGGCTAATAGTGTTCCCACTTTGATCTTGTACAGTAGCAATGTTTCCTTCAAATACTAACTTATTGCCTTCGAAAATGACATCTACATTTCCAATGCTATTCCACTCAGCTAATTTTTGAACTGATATATTTGTCGCTCCACTAATGGCGCTTAAAGTATCGCCCCACTTTATCGTGTATTCATTGCCAGAAATTTCAGCTTTGATTTGTTCAACTGATCGAGGTGTCCATTCTGTGGCTTCTGCCTTTTCCGTATGAATAGCTAACGCCACTCCTCCAACGGTTACTCCGATTGCTAACACTTTTAACATTTTCATTTATTCTTCCTTCTTTCCTTTTTTATATTATATGCCTATCATAATATACATATAATGATAGGTCAACAATTATATCGTGGATTTTTTTCTTTTTTTCATCTATACTACTTCTATAGATACTTTAGGGGGTGTTAACATGAAAGATACCGATTCAAAAGAAATTCGAGAATGGATCTTAGATAATCTTGTTACAAAGCAAGGTGCTATGAAAATTACGGGTCAGTCCGGACCTGCCTTTCAACAAGCAGTAAGAACGAACATGGTCGCTCCTTTTATTGAATACAATGAGTCCCCAATAGTTCGTTTATACTTAAAAAGTGAGATTGAAGAGTATGCAAAACAAGTCGCACTTAGAAAGGATAAATTGAAAAAAATGAATAATCAAAATGATTATCATTCATTGGGAAACGAATGACGCCTAGCCTAATAGTTGCCAGGGATCGCGTCCCTCACAAAAAGGATGCTTAGGGTTAAAATATTTCAAGAGTAAAGTGTTGAGACTTTAAAAAAGGTATTCTTAAACTAAAAATTGGAGTTTAGGTTTAAAAGATCTCCCTGGCAACTATTAAGCTAGGATTCACTTAATTAAAATAACTATAAATTAAGCATATCAAACCAAATAATTTTCGCCAAACGATAACCTGTGTCTTTTCATACAATTTTAATAAAACAATTATTAATATAGACCAATTATCTTTTTCTTCGATAAAAACGATTTAATATTGCATATATTAAAAAATAATTTTCAACCATTTTGGAAAAGATAACATTTTTATTTTATAATTAATTGCAATAACCTTTTCTTGTAAAAGTATTCACATTTTGAGGTTTATGGTACCCATCCAGACGAAAATGTACGGTAGGATTCCGAATAAAGAACTTAGTCATTAAAATTACGTGTAAAATAGACTGCTACAGTAACTATTTGCACGATCAAATCAACTTCAATGAAATCACTAAAAAACCAAGCACAATAAAGTACCATAAAAACAATAGGACTAGCGGAAACCACAAAAGTCCTAAAAAATAATAATTCCAATAAACTACTGATCCTAAAATTAAAGTAAAAAAACCACTAATAAAGATTCGCCAAAAACACATTGCCAGTTTTTCAAGTCGCCGTTCGTATTCTAATGTCCATTCATTTGAAATCATTATTTGCGACACTCTCCTTCTGCTACTTCTATTTCTTTCACCTATTGACCGATTGTTCAATTCTCCATTAGAAGCCCTAATTCAGTTTCTTTTTGTTCATAATCTTCGACAAGGTTCATTACATCTTGCCACGCCTCATCAATACTTTTTTGATTTGCTTCTCTTTTGAACAAAACCCTACTTGAAATGCTTTCAGGATATACTAGAAGTGGATATGTTTTCCAGATAATTTGCTGAATATAATTTTTATCTACATATTCTTTAAGTTCATTATTGGAGTCATAGGCTAACTTTCGAGAAAATTGGACATTATTTATTGAATTATCAAAATTAGACTGCTCCATTTGTACTTTCATTGCCATCGATATAATCCCAATAAACACAATCACATGAACTACTACTTTTAACAATCCCTCATATTTGTTTTTCAATATAAACATTGCTATCCTCCTGAAACAAAAAAACAGTAGTTACTTTTATAAAAACAGCATAAGGATTGAACCAACACCCCAAAATAAAGTGGTTGAAATCACCGACTCAATAATTGGAACAAAAATCGATTCACTTTTATCTCTTCCTGAGATTCCGCTGTTATAAAAGAGATAACTTATAAAGAGGTCTAAACCTAAGCCCTGAAAAAAATTCAGCTGATCTAAACCAAACGTAGGTGAAATGATCCCATTCCAGAGCATCATGGTAACTAATCCGCCGTAAAGAATTCCTGTGATTCTCATAACCAATACCACTAAAAAAGTTCCTGTTTCTCCAAGAATAAGGAGTACTTTTTCTTCTTTATCTTGCAATGTAAAACCTCTCTCACTTAGTTTTCAGTTTTAATGAATTACTGACTAGTTCGCGTTACTGACTTCAATGCACAAGGTAATAGTATCTCTTCCCCCATGTGTTGTAATTCCTGCGTCTAGTAATGTCACCTCATATTCTGCCGCTCGTGGATAAGTCGCTAAAATATCTTTTACTAAAATTCCTGTTGGGTAAGTTTCTTCTACAATTTCAAACGTTGCATCAGCTTTATCTGGTAAAATTTTCAATAATTCTTTTAATTTCATTTTCATTTCCCCCTATTCCGTATAATCTGTCTATTACCGACTATTGTTTAGTTCATTTCGGGCTTTGTCAGTCCGTTTTACAGCTGACTTATACACTTTAGAATCTTTGCTATACCCTAATGATTCGAGTTCTGACAGATCACTTTCCAATTTTTCTACCCACATTTTTTTATGATCCATTTGACTGTATTTCATACTTCATTCTTCCTTTCTTTCTAGTCCTTTATTTTTTAGTTTCCTCAAAGTTTCCAAGGATTATATGCAAATTATTATTCAACCAAGATCGTGATAGCTGCAATCTGATCCATTGCATACATTGACACGCCGTCAGAATCTTCGATAACGAGCTTCTCACCAAGGTTCTTATTCTTCCATGCAGCGATTATCTCTTGACTACCGAGGTCCATTGAATCCATTTCATGAAAAAATGATTCTCCACTCGATAAATAGATCGATAAAATTTCATTTTTTTCAACTTCCTTTTGATCATTCTCTGATATCACTTCATCTTTTTTGTCTGTTGGAAGAATTTTCCTAGTTAAAATTGCTAGCCCACCTGTTAGAATTAGTAACATCCAATTGATCATTCGTAGTCCCGCATTCAGTTCCCCCAGATCAATAACAAATTTGCGCTGCTGATTTGTTAACCAAAAAATAGTTATCATGGAAACTATTATGCAAATATACAACCCTGCGACGAGCCACAATACTCTTTTTTTATTCATTTAATTTTCCTTTCGTCTACGTGCGTTTCAATTCATCTATAATTTTTAATGAGAACAAGGCAAGAACTTATTCCGTAAAATCTGTCAATTATTAACTTGATCAACTGATACGACACGTACATAGCCTATTTTTTCGATGATTCTTTAATCTCTGTATCTTTTTTTCTTTTTAATTCTACTAGTCTTTCTTCTATAAACGTATCGTGGTTGGATTCAATCACTAATCCTTCTGACTTGTTTTTACTTAGCTGTTCTGCTCGATGTTCTGCACAAATCAATAAATGTATATCAGCTATAGTTAAACTTAGGTCAATACAACCATCAGCATAAACCAGCTGTTGCCCTCTTCCTTCTGAAATAAAGTCTTCTTCAATCTCTGCCACCATTTTTTTAAAGCCTTCATTATACAATTTTTGCACTTCCTTAACCGTAGTGGCATTCTTTAAATTTTGGTGATATTCCAAAAATATTCTCCTTCCTCGTTTGCTATCGCTCCATATTTAAATTCAGATAGAATGCTTATGTCTTTTAGTAATTCCGAAATATTTCTTCGGCAATGACTCCTGGAAGTTGGTTACGCTGTTTTCGTTGATGATACGACTGTGTGATTCTTTCTCGATCGACAACAAAGTAAATTCCTGCTTTCGACCGTACAATTTTTGCAACTGGCACTTCTTTCACCAGTTGCCCTTCTTCCAAGTTATTCACGATTCTCAATGAATGGATATATCGTAAATGTGTCAATTGTTTTTGGTATAAAGGGGTAGCGTGGACGACAGTATTCGTGACAATATATGCTCGTTCGCCTGGTAACACTTCATCATGTTTGAACTGAATATTGCTCGCAAATAAATCTTCTTTTCCGATCACAAACTCCAAATCCTTCTCCTCTAACAGTAGTTCTTCCAATTGGAACAACCGTTTCTTTTTATCTTTATTCCTCTTCTTTGCGGTAGATTTTGCCATATATTTTCCCCTTTCTTTTGTTTCTCGTGTGAAATGATCACACCAAATTCAGTGATTTTCATTGTCTCTGTGCAATGCAATTGACGAATCAGTCGTTCCGTCTTTTTTGCATGCCACGCTGGTTGTTCGGCGATCCATCGTTTAAGGTGAGCTTTAGCTAATTGTGATTTTCGTTGTTTCTGCATATAATCAAACAACATGAAATACTCCTGCATTGCCTCGACTCGGATGATTTCGCCATTTTCCATGATCCTTAGTGCCTTGCTTCGCTGTAATTGTTGAAACAACTTGAGTTGTCTTTCTTTTATCCAATAATCATTCATTTCAAACCAATGCTCTAAACTACTAGGCTGGATTACCTTACGCTTAGACTGACGCATAAAAGCAAGTAATACTTGTATTTCAGTCATTCAACTCACTCCTATTTCTTTTGCTCTAAAGACATACCTGTTCACAAAGAACCGCAAACAAGTAATAAAAATGGTACGACACTTTTCGGATAAGTGGGAACCTGACCGTTTTAGGGGGACGGACAACCTGTCTCTCTTCATCATTTTGAGAAGTACAAAGTATTTCTTTTCAGAACAAACAGCTGGGTTTTAAGGCGTTCAACTGCGCTACTTTTCTCGCCACATGCCAGAGACACGATCTCCTGCTCAAGTTACCACGTCAAGCAGTCTGTCATTTTTGAATGTATCTATCTCGCCAGACAGAAAACAGCGAGACCTTTCTCGTTCATTCCAAAGCCAAACACAACGCCTTGGATAAACGTCCGATACTATCCAGTTTTCAAGGATCATGTAAACAACGATAATCGT
Source organism: Enterococcus sp. AZ095b (assembly GCF_051714725.1). Lineage (NCBI taxonomy): Bacteria > Bacillati > Bacillota > Bacilli > Lactobacillales > Enterococcaceae > Enterococcus > Enterococcus sp. AZ095b. The sequence goes on from NZ_JBIOSL010000002.1 coordinate 39,538, forward strand.
TCTTTACAAACAGCTATGTCTTTCGTTTAACGATCTTTCAAGCCCAGTCTTTCACTTTCATTGGTGGTTCAAGCATGACCAGGGATTGAGCCAAATGTTTTTTCTTGGCCATAATCTTTCCACCACTCTCAACGACTGTTTTAATTTTGGGATAGAGTACCTCTATTTCTTTAACCGTCAGGTTCGTTTGATGAACAAATTTTCCATTTCCAAGATTTGCCCATATACTTCCATCGATTAAACGAACGGTAATCGCTCGTTGTAAAATCAATCGGGGAGAACAGGGCTTCATTTGCGCTGACTTATTCATTTTTTTCCACTCCTTCACTAACTTTCTCGAACACATATCAGAAAATAAAGGCAAACAAAAAGAAGGAATTCCACATGTGTGAAATTCCTCCTCAAAGATTGTAGTTGTCAACAACGCCCTATAACACCTAATTTTATCGCTCGTTTTACACGTACTCCCCCACTGAATCAAACGTGTAAAAAAACGATTCGTATTAGTCCAAGTCCATACACAAACGTTCGCGCTCATCATCTATAAAATCACTTTTTAAGATTGTTTTATAAAAAAGATTTTAAAAATAAGCAAAAACGAATGAATACCCCTCAGTTGTTTGTTATAATTAGCAACGTTGTAGACATCGTCTACAATGATCAAGGAGCAATCCATTCAACATGGGACAATGTTGTTTGGACCCTTTGGATCTCAACGACCTTCCAACTGATTGGCGTCAGTTAGAAGCGAGAGAGCTAAAGGTGCTCCTTTTTGTTTGCCCTCATTTCAAGAACTAGACTAAAATGTCTAGCTCCTTTTCGGCGAACAAAAACTAGTACTTTATTTAATTCTTTTTAACGATAACATGGTTTTTATATTTCTGGCAACAGTAAAATATCCTAAATTTATTCAGACTCTATTCCCTTTTAGTAAAAATCCTCTTTGATAAATCCCGCTATATTCTTATTTAATTCAAGAAATAAACGCATACCTATAGGTTTCCTAACTAGAAAAAGTTTGTCTTGATAGTTATTCTAAATTATACTTAGTTTAGACAATTTCTTTAAAAAAAAGATAATAAAAAGTTTCACATGATTCTTTAAATAAATTGGTCTATTCGTTTATTTGAGATAAAAATAACTTTTAAGGACGTGTTACTTGTGCATCACGTGGATCAATTGGAAATGGAAACATTCTGTTTTGCCTCCTTTTTTTAATTACTGTACAGCTTTTAATATTGACGTCATATAAATCATACAACAAGTATTTACAAAAATCTCTAAAAATCTGCTGACTTGTGAATTTCACAAATGGCCATTTTTTTATTGACATTACTGAAAGGACATGGTATGAACATTCATTTACTTATACGAAGACTACGAATCAAACAGGGTGTGAAGCAATCTGAAATTGCTAAGGGGATTATGGACACCTCCGCTTATTCAAGATTTGAAAGAGGCGAACGTGCCTTAACTTCCACCGAATTAGAGTTAATCATGTGCCGACTCAATGCCCATATAACAGATCTTAGCGACATCGAAAATATGGAAAATGCTGTCGCAGCAAAGATTAGAGAACTTACTCAAAAATCAATCACCAACGAGGTGAATTTAAACGAATTAAAAAAACTATATGAAATTGCCAAGGCAGAAAAAGATCAATCCTTGCGATCTTACCGAAGCTATTTATACATCAAACATCAATTTGAACAGACTGCACCATTTATCGAACCGATTACATCTGAAGAAATGGACAGACTTTTTGACCAAATAAAAAGTAAAAACTATTTAACAAACTATTATCTCCAACTTATTACAGATTTTACCCCTAAGTTTAAAATTGATCACTTAAAATTTTTCCTAGAAACTTTAAAAGATTATGAAGTAGATCATATCAGCTCAATCGATTGTCAATATTTACACGTACTTCCTGCCGCAATCTCTAACATAACCGATTCGTTGATTGATCATGCTGTTTTAGACAAAACCAATATTGATTTTGAATTATTAGCTAAGGCAGAAGAGAGTTGTGACAAACTTGGAGAAATTCTATCCTCTCGCCCAGTATTTAATTTCAGCTTATTATTTACTTTATTTAGAATTCGAATTGAATATTACAAAGCTTTGACTTCAGATGAGAAAGAAGTCGCTCTAAAAAAAGCTATAAACTACAAAAAAGACATAGAATTCATTGTTAACTTGAAAGACTACCACGGTGAAAAAATCAGAACCACAGCTGATATTGCTTTATACAGTCTGAATAATTTAATTACTTCTGGAACACCTGGTGAAGTAGCCTATTTTATAGATTAGTTACTTTTAGTTGATCACTTATTTCGCAACTAAAAAGACACATCAGCTACGCTGAGACACACCTAGACACTTCCTATGATCACGACTGATTTTAACTTTCGTTTAGCCAATCATGTAAAGGGACCTTAGGTAATTCTTCGCTTGATTCAGCTTGTTGTTTTGCAGCAATCGGATTTTCCATAAACCAGTTCTTAACGTAAACAAAAATTAGATTTTGAATATTTTCAACTTTTTCTGTTTTCAGTTTTTGATAGGCTTTTAACAGTGTTTTATATAGTTCTTGCTCGGCATTAAGACCATAAATATCCAGGTCCTCAAAAATAATTTTAGTCTGCGCGTCTTTTTCCGCTTTTGCTTTTGCGTTATGGATTGTCTGGACTGTTTTTTGAGCTTCACTATAATTAGACGAGAATGTTTTAATCAAACTTAATACTCGTTCAGGGACAAAGGTAGCAATGCTATTGTCTTTCATGATCGTTTCAAAATTATCAAGCAATAATTGATCTTGTAGGTGGTCTTTCTCTGTGTCTATATTGTGTCTATTAGTGTCTAAAGAATTATTAAGTTCTTTGGCAAATTCTGCTAGTCCGCTATTATCAAGGGATTGAGAGTTTTTAGACTGGGCAGCAAAATTTGCTAGTCCACTGTTATCAAGGGATTCGGAAGTTTTCGCTTCTTTCGACTGGGTAGCAAATTCTGCTAGTCCGCTATTATCAAGGGATTGAGCATAATTTTCTCTTTTTTGCATCAAATAGACATCTTGATTTGATACTTCTAGTTCAGCTAAATAGAGTCTATTTTTTTCATTTTTACCAGTAGTTTTGTTGAATCCCATAGGCACTTGTTTTAGAAGGCAAAAATCTTCTAATTCTTTTTTTATGCTTGTAATACGTCGCTCGCTGCAATTCATCATAGTGGCTAATTCTTTTCCAGTAAATTCGAAATAGAGATTACCTTGTTCGTCAATTTGATTTTTTAATATAGCAAGTTCACTTCTTGCTTTTAATAGCATGTATGCAATTTTTGCACCTTCCGACAATTCTTTATAAGTATCACTTTCAATAAAGACTTTTGGGTATTGATAGTATAATTCGTTATAAGCACGATTTGCTTTTAAATAATTAAAAGTACTCATTGTTTGCCTTCTTTCTTAAAAATTTATATATCAATTCTCGATTTTCAACAATTGAACTATATCATGTATTTAGACTTAATAAAACAACTACCGCATTTAAGGTATAAGTTATACATTAAAAAAATAAGTATAAGTTATACTTTAAATGCAAATAATGTATAACTTATACTTTAAATATAATTATGATAATGCTGATTTAATAGCTAATATATTGGTGGATAATTAATTTATACTTTAAATAAATAATGTATAACTTATACTTTAATTTCTGTTTGTATGGTATAAGTTATACTTTAATTTGATGTTACATGAGGAAAAATTATTTTGGTAGCTTATCAAATTCTTCTTGTATTTCTTCTTTTATATGTTCTTCTTTTGCTACTCCTAGTCTATGCTGGATATACGAATCTGCTAATGTGTTTACGATTTTTTCAAAAGAAATTCGTCCTTTCTCACTTTGCAACTCTGTCATATAATCTTGTAAAATTGATAGTTTACTATTTAATGCTGGAGAGATCTTCTTGGGAACTGATACTTTATTTCTTGTATCGGTAATTGAAACTGGTCGGCCTCTTTTTTTGAAGGATATATTTTTTGTGTTACTCAACGCACTATTGCTAAAGTTAAATTCACCAGATATATTTACGTCTTGTCGTTTGTTATTTGGTAATAATGGTTCAAACTCACCATTTTTCATTGTTTTAGGAATATCAAAGTCTTTAGGCATTACCTATACAACTCCTTTTATTTATTTAAAAACTCTTGTCTGGCATCCAGTTCTGCCAAAATATTTATAAATACTTGGTGTGCTTTATAATCCCATTGATCAAAATTTCCATTTTTATATTTTCTTAATTGTATGCCAATTTTAGAGTATCTTCTTAATCTCTTTTGATAGTGAATGAGGTTTTTGGATACCACAGTTCCGTATTTTTCGATTGCTTCTTCTAATATTTCTTTATCAAAATCATCATTTGGTTCTACCATACAAGGTACAATATCTATAATTTGTAAATTAAGATTATATCTATCGACCATGAATTTTTGATAATTTACATATTTATTAACTCCTTCCAAAGATTCTTCGGCTGTCTGAAATGAAATTATCGAATAGTCTGAAGCTGCCATAGCATTATCGGAAAACTCGCTAATTGTCGGCGGAACATCAATAAATATTTCTTGATAGTTGTTCTTTATTGGTAGAAGTAATTTTTTTAAGACTGTAACTTGATCTAATTCATTTTCATGTTTGTTCGCAAAAGAAGAGAACGATCGAAAACTTGTGTCACATGCTAGTAGATCAAGGTTTTCATTTATATTAATAATACTACTTGCTAATTCTCCCTTTGCAATACCAGTTGTTATAGTAGTGTTGATAGTGGTTATACCAAAAGTTCTTGCAATAACTTGTGTTAAGTTTGCTTGTGGATCTAAATCTATAATGAGTGTTTTTCTATTTCTTATAATTGCATTGTCATAAGCAAGCATGCTGACAATCTTAGTTTTACCAACGCCGCCTTTGAAATTACCAACTGTAAATGTAGTTCCCTGAAAATTATCCATATAAATCCTCCTAAGCCTTAATTGATATTTAAAGTATAACTTAAATATCAATTAAGGTCAATAATAAAAGTATAAGTTAAATATTGATCTATGAAAACGTTGAAATATAGGCAATAAAAAAAGTATAAGCTATACTTAATTATTAAAGGTATAACTTATACTTTTAATAATTAATGTATAACTTATACCTTAATTATTCGGTCAAATATAAATTTTTAATCTATTTGTGTCTTTAATTTTCGCTGCTGATTTGAAGTAAAGCGATCGTATTCATTTTCTAGTATCAATAATTTTTCATAGACATCAGACATGTTTAAGCTTGCCGCAAGTCCCAAGTCATATATGAAACCTACGGGGAGTGATTCAACTCGTCGATTCCGTGTGATCCAACTGGCGACAGTCCCTTGACTATAGCCATAAGATTCACAAAATTGATCGACAGTAACACTTAGATACTTGATAATAAATACATTGATTGGGTGGGAATAAACAAAAGTATTTCGAGACATGGTGGGTGAGCCTACCTCTCTTATTATTATTATTGCGTTCGCAATAATATGTTAACGTTTATAACCTGCTATTGTCTACTTCTTTTATTCACTAGGACTAATCCCTAATGTCGGCATCAAAAAAATAGGCTTAACCCTTCTTGCCTTTCTATTCTTTCTTCATCCATACTAAGGATTCGTCTTCTACAAAATATTCGCTAAATTCTTGTTCACTAATGACCATGAACGTGCCTGGAAAGAGCTTTAGAAGGACTTGTCCATACTCTATCGCAATCATGCCACGCGTTGTTTCAAAAGCGACTTTCCCATTTTTTGAGAATTTCTTTGTTTTTTTAATCACCGTATTCCCGCAAAAAGTTCTCAAACAGCCGTATTGTCCTTCAGTGTATTTCAAATACTCAAACGGTTTTTCATTAAAACAATTCCCTCTCGCTTTTATTCTCGTTTGCTGTTTCTCTGCTACTAACCAACTTTTCTTAGTCGAATGCTCTTGCAAGCGTGCTTCTACTGAAATAATCGAGCCATCTTCCTGTTCTAAATAAATGGAAGAATAATAATCCTTTGAGATCGGAACAGCCTTACTTAATTCTGAAATCTGTCTTCCTAATAAACGACAACCAGTTTCCTGGGCGAACGTATAAACCAAATATTCTGAACCATCTTTGAACAAGAGAGAATAGACTTGATACACTTTTTTTGGCTTCGCCTTTTCCTTTTTGGGGACTGCAGCCAACTGTTGAATCACTGGTTGTTTGACTTCGTGTGTTTTTTCATACTCCATTAATTGTTTTACCATAGGCTGTAGCTTATCTTGTATTTCTTGATACTTCTCACAGTATAGACAATAACGATCCTTACCAATCGGATGAAACAAATCCGGATCGGACTTATGTTTCTTTTTGATTTCTTGCAATTTCTCCTCATAAAAATATTTCAGTGTCAGCATTTGTTTATACTCTGATCGATTCAATTCTTTTACTCCTTTTGTTTATTATCTGCACATAATAAATTTTTTCTTCAAATAGCTTTCTATTTATTCTATCACACATCAATTCCCTTTATTTTCAGTAGAAAAGGGATCACTGAAACAACTAAACAGAAAATAGCGATAGGTTTTGGAAAGGGTGATTTAGAAACTATTCTGCTTTCCTTAACGCTATTTTCTGTACGGATGTTTCAGCGACCCCTAAAAAGCCTTTTCGCTCCCAGTACTTCTCTAACTCTTTTCATACGGTGCAATATAATAGTGGAAACTATGATACCCTGCGCTAGCTTCTACATAAAAGGTAAAGCACTCAAGTCCCACTTGGTTAATTAGTTGTTGCCCATATCCCCAAATTTCCTCTAGTAATTCTTCATAGCAAATATAGCGCCATTCGTACTGCTGAATGATATTCATAGCTGACTCCATTTATCTAACTCCTGGATCTCAATGTGGCGAATTTCATCGTAATGGATCTTATGATCTCCAATAAAAATGCCTAGTTCATCATACCCATGGATTTCTCCCTTAATATCATCCGGATAGTAGCCTTCAGTATCACGTTCTTCCTTTTGGATACAAACAACTTTTCTCTTCAGGACAGCAGCGTTCAATACTTCCGTAATCTCTTCAGTCGTCATTTGTTCTTTGGCCAAGTTTAGATTTGCACGCTGCTCGACGTCGGCATCGATCTTTTCTGTGTGATCTGAAAGATAAAAGCCTGCCCATTTCAAGCGTCCTCGATCGTTATATTCAATCATTATTAAGCCCTCCATTGCCCCCAGCATGTCCACCAACCAATGTACTTCTAGTAATACTACGTGCGCCTTCTAACTTAGAAGAAGCGTGTACAATCGACGTAAATCCATATTTCTGTCGGATCTTGTCGATAATCTTATCTAGTTTTTCCTCATTGATCTGTTGTTGTGGATCACTAAACAAATCTAGCTGAAGGGAATCAGTATAAACGAGTTTACTATACGTAATTCCAACATGTCTCACTTCTTGTCCTTCATAGTACTTATTAAATAGATAAAGGCAGTAGTACTGAAGCTCTTTCGTGTTATCAGTGAGTGGGATTTTCATTTGGTGCGAAAACCCCGACTTTGTTTCCAGGATCGACGTACCTATATACAAGCGAACACAACCAGTCTTGCACTTATGCTGTCGAATACGTGCAGCCACTTGTTCCGCCATTTCCTTCACCACGATCTCAACTTCTTCTTTTTTCGTATAATCCTTAGGTAACACCTGAGAGTTCCCATACGATTTCTCTTTTGTCGGCTCTGGTGGTAAAGCTATATCTGTTCGATCGATCCCATTAGCATGGAAATATAACTGTAATCCAATAACACCTAATTGGCGCTTGATAGAATACGGATTCCAATTTGCTAAATCTTTAATACTCAGAATCCCCATGTGGTTCAATCTTTTTTTCATGCGTGAACCGATACCCCAAAAGTCCGTCATTTCTTTAATCGTCCAAATTTTTTCTGGCACATTTTTGTACGTCCATTCCGCAACAAATCCTTTATTATGCTTGGCTTCATTATCTAAGGCTAATTTGGCTAAAACTGGATTATCACCGATTCCGACTGTGGCAATCAAACCAGTTTGACAGTAAACATGTGATTGTATCTGTCTTGCGAGCTGTTTGCGTCTCTCACTTCTTGTATCAGCTGTTGTAAATAAGTTCAGCGATTTTGTTACTTTAAGAATTGATTCGTCGATCGAATAAATCAATAAGTCTTCATCTGCGACGTATTGCCGAAAAATACTGTTTACTTCCATATTTTTCTTTATATATAGGTTCATTCTTGGTGGGACAATGTGTAATTCTTTAGGCAAAGGATACGGTAGATCACGAGGTCTACTAACGTTTGTGATTCCGTATTTACTTTTGGCAGTTGGTGAAGCGGCTAAAGTTAGTCCTGATCCAGTATTATCTGCTCGACTCATCACAACTAAAGGCGTTGTTAATGGATCTAAATTTCTTTCGACACATTCAACGCTCGCATAAAAACTTTTTATATCGATCAAAAAGTAATCATTGACTGGCTCATTTGAGTAATCAAGCATGTTTTTCTCCCCCATTTCAATTTGATTATACAAACATACGTTCGCATTTGTAAAGGGGAACATTCTAAAATAGCAAAAAAGTCAGACTATTTGTCTGACTATAATAAACCTACTTATTTTTTTCGTTTAGCAATTGGAAGTCTTGGTCAATGAATTGGTAACAATTCCCACAATTTTTACAATGATATTGTTTCGTTTGAATATTTTGCTGAATCAGCTCACCGCAAGCACAATCGATCGATACAGCCGTTCTTCGTTCTAATCCGTATAATGGACGTCCCCAAAAAGTATAGCCTAATTGTTGTTCTTTCATTTGCTTCGATCCTCCCTAAAAATATCTCTATTCGTAGCTAATATGACGCTCTGTTCGACCAATGATATATCTTAATGAGCGAACTTGACCTTAGAATGTTCGTATAAACAACGATTCATTTAAATTGAAAGAGATTTTTATATTCATTTTATCATTCTTCTAATCACTGCCTTCTATTTGTTTCTTAATTCTAAAAAGTGTACTACGACTGAACCCCGTTATGGCTTCCACTTCTTTGTACGATTTCCCGGAAGTAATCAATTCATATGCGTGCCTCTTCTTTGGTGTGATTGTTGCTTTCGGACGTCCCTCTTTAAAATTAGGATTATTCTTTTTCGCAAACAATTTTCCTTCCTGAGTACGTTCTACAATCATATCACGTTCCATTTCAGCTACACTCAACAACGTGCGTGTAACCATTCGACCCATTGACGTATTTTCGATCGTTCCTAGATTCAATACCTTAATCGTGACGTTATCATCGAGTAAAGGTTCAATGATCTCTAGTGCTTCTCTTGTATTACGGGCGAATCGATCAAGTTTCGTAACAACGATTTCGTCTCCAGGCTTCAGACCAGCTAACAGCTGATTAAACTTCGGTCGATCTCGTTTCGTACCTGTAAATTTTTCAGAAAAAATATTCTTCTTCTCAACACCGTTCTCAAGCAGCTGTTGGATCTGCTCCTTTGTACTTTGAGAAGCAGTTGAGACACGTGCATAGCCATATTTTGTCATTTAACCCACCTGCTCTTACAAATCATCTATCGTATATTCAGAGTATCCTTCATAAAAATAGCTAACATCGATTCCTTTCATATATAACTCACGATCGTCGATTTGATCAGTCAGGGCATTGGAAATCAGATAGCGTATTTCCAAGTCGTTTATTGGACTGCGCTCCATTGCAGAAAGATAGTCTGCTTTATCAATCAAGTTCCAATCAACAACTTTTTGCAATTCTTCCTTTAAAATGAGATCTAGCCAAATTCTAGTACTTCGTCCATTCCCTTCACGAAAAGGGTGAGCGATATTCATCTCCACGTATTTATTAATAATCTCTTCAAAAGAAGTTTGTGGCATTTGATCAATATGCTTTAACGAATGTTCCAGGTACATGACCGGTGCGAAACGAAAATTTCCTTTTGCAATATTGACCGTACGAATTTTTCCGGCAAAATCGTAAATTTCTGAAAAGAGAAAATCATGAATTTCAGATAAGCCTTTAAACGTGCCGACTTCGATTTCGTTTATTTTTCCTGAATCGTATAATTCCTTCGCTTTTTGCTTGCTGAGTTTTTCTTCAGCCTTGGCCAGCTCAACCTGATTCGTTAAACCCAATTTATTCTCTAAAATCATGGAAAATCTCCTTAACTTTTTGACATAAGTTTATGAAACACTATAAATCCTATTGTACCGCGAATTTAATCATGTGTCAAAAACTATTAAGTTTCTGACACGATTGTACCCTAAATAGACACTAGCGTATCATTGAAAAATCTCGATTTCTAATGTATGATTAGGGTGTATTTTAAATAGTTTGAGAAAGTAGGTAAAAAATTGAAAGTTGCTTATATTCGAGTATCATCGATTGATCAAAATGAACAACGACAAATTGCAGAAATGAAAAAGTTCGGTGCAGAAAAAATTTTCATCGAGAAACAATCTGGAGCAACGATCACTCATCGACCGATTTTCCAGGAAGCTTTAGATTTTGTCCGTGAACAAGATATTTTTATTGTCGAAGCCATCGATCGATTAGGCAGAAATTATGACGAAATCATTGACTCAGTCAATTATCTCAAAAAGAAAAATGTGCAACTAATCATCACTAGTTTACCAATCATGGCTGAAGCAATTGGAAATCCTCTCCTGGATAAATTCATTAAAGATTTGATCATTCAGATCTTGGCAATGATTGCCGAGCAAGAGCGTACTGAATCAAAACGACGTCAGGCACAAGGGATAAAGATTGCAAAGGCGAATGGTGTTTACAAAGGACGTCCGAAGCTCTATAGTGCGGACGCAAAAGATCCACAACGTCGCCTTGTTTATAAAAGCATCGTTGAGGATCTTAATAAGGGAATTGCTATTTCAAAGATTGCTAAAGAATACAATGTAACCCGACAAACTATTTATAGGATAAAGAAAGGTCTAAGTAATCAATAATTATATAGCGAGTTACAATTAGTCCATTTTTCATAGTCATAAAAAGTTTTTATCACAGGTAGTTATTCTTTCTCGTCTAAATATTCAAAATGATAACCTAAACTACCCAACTCATTTAATTTTGGTTTTATTTTTTTAATTGTATCTTCAATATATTTAATTTCTATATTTGGATTGTCTAACGATTTCACTTTTTTATAAACCACATAATTTCTTATTAAGTCGTTTTCTTCAAGAAAATCCATTCTTCTTCCAGCAATACCTAGCAACCCATTAAATCTAAAGTATAATAAAAAATGATTTGGGTTTGTGTGGTACAATTCCTCAATTTTATCCCATAATCTTGGTGTCCATTTGTCAAACTTTTGCCATAAATCCAACTTTGACAAGTATGTTAATAAATAATAAAGTTTTTCCGTTTGATCTGAATATTCTTCTGAAAATACATCAATATCAGGTTCTATTTTACTTAGTGTATCGAATGATAATATAGAATTCATTTCAATAAACTTTAGCTTTTGTGACAAATCTACTCTATATTTTGCTAATTTTTTTGACCAGTTTTCATATATTCTTTTTTCAATATCAGTTTTTTGTATCAATGATTTTTCTCTTATTTTCTCTTTCTCAAATGAAATTATAAGTTTCGATAAATCATTATAATCATTATTCAAAGTATTCTGTATAGCAGCATTCAATATGATATTCTGAATTTCGTCTTCTAATTGATCATATTTTTTCATAAGATAGTTATACAAATCACCATTATAGTCACCTTTTTTCAAAATGTTCTCATTGATATTTTCAAAATCATTCAATATATCATTTATTTCCTTCTCAGTCATATTACTTACAGATTCAGATATAAAATACATCTCTTTGCTTTTAGCAAATGACACTGGATAGTCATTATTATCGCCTAATAGATCACTTATGGTTTGTTCGAGTTCGTCTTTTTTAGATGACACATATCCATACTTTAATAAGTCAGTGTATCTTGTATAATGAAACAAATATATATATATGATCACTAGCTGTTGACCACACTGTACATGGTCTTTTTTCCCGTGTAAAAAGAATTCTTGATTTACATAATCATTGAATTGTACTCTATCACGTAGATTCCTATTTTCTGTAATAAATAGATCTAATAAATCTGCTGGTAAAACGACATCAAATGTTTTTTCTAATTTCTTAAAATAATTATTCCATATATCTCGAGAGTGTAATACATAAGGTAAATCTATCCTTTTATCAATTATTTTTTGTAAATAATTATCTCCGCTAATAGGAACTTTCTTAATGTCACCTACAAAAATTATTGGTAGGCGATTATGCAATATATTAAATAATTTATATGCTTCATCTTGCTTATTCACAGATACACGATCAAAGTCATCTACTACCAATACTTTATTTTTAAGGAGCTTATCTATTCTATTACATTTTAAGATTGAATAGAAAAACTGATCTGATTTAATTTTAAAAAACTGGTAAATTGCTACTAATAAAGCAATTACTCCAGCACATTTTATAAGAATACTAGGAAGTATTCCTTCTAAACCCAAATTAATAACTGGAGTCGCCAAAATTGAAATTGCTACACAAATAACAAACAATATTTTAAAGAATATATACCATTTATGAAATAATTGGTTAACTCCTATATGAATTACTGTTCTCTCATCTTTCAACTCCCACAAGTTTAAATATATAAATTTTTTTTCTGATACTTGATCGCTTACCATATTCAAAAATTCAGTTTTTCCAGATCCCCATGGTCCATTTAAAAAAAATGTCTTTTTTTCATTAATCAATTCTGAAAACCTTCTTACCGATTCCGCAGTATCAATTCTTTCTAACTCTATTTGTTTTATGGTAATTCCCTCCTAAGAAATAAATTTCCCAATGTATCTTTTTTTATGATATATTTCAGTTCATTAAAAGTATATATTTTATGATTCATATAGCTATCAAATAAGATTTTAGCACAACTTAGTAATAATACTAACTAGCGATTTATTCCCTATTGCTCAACTTAGTTGTGATTCTATAAATTCAAGTACATTACAGATACGCAAGTGTCCAACAGGGTATACTCCAATGTCATTAAGTTAAGGAAAAAAGCAGGAAAACATTTAAGTTTCCCTGCTTTATTTTTTCTATGTAAAAGGACACTCTCTTGATACAATTATTTTAACAATAATAAAACGTCATAGCGCTACTTATTCTGGAGGTGCCCTTATGTCTAATACCATCAACATTTCATCCACACTTCAAGCAGCTCATAAAATCAAACAAAATTTAGAAGATCAAATTCGCTGTATTACAAATCAACCTGAAATTTTTGCTCAATCTCCGCTTGATTTTTCACGAAATAGAAAATTATCTTTTGAGACCACTCTCAAAATTATTCTCTCTTTCGGTGGACAAAGTCTTTCTAGTGAATTACTCTCTTACTTTGATTTTACACTTCAAACGCCAACTGCTTCCGCATTTGTACAGGCTCGAAGTAAAATAAAGATTGAAGCTTTCAAACAACTCTTCTACCGAACCATTCCTTCAAGTAACCAAAACAAGCAATATAAAGGGTACCAACTATTGGCTCATGATGGCTCCGATATTAATATTCCTTATGATGAAAACGATCCTGAATCCCATTACACCATCGGAAAGTTTGATAAATCTGTAGGATCTTTTCATCTCAATGCTTTATATGACCCATTAAATAAATACTATGCATCGGTAAACTTCCAAAAAATTAGACAGCTAGACGAACGGAGCAGTTTGTGTCAAATGGTTGATGAGTTTACTTTTGAAAAGCCGACAATTATTATTGCAGATCGTGGTCATGAGTCATTTAACGTGTACGAACATATTAGAAAAAGTGGTCAAAAATTCGTAATTCGAGTAAAAGATACCAAAAGTAATGGCTTTCTTAAAGGACTTGGATTACCTCAAAAAGGAACATTTGATAAAGAGGTTAACCTTTGGTTAACAAGAAGACAGACCAATAAAATCAAAGCTGACAAAAGCTATCAATTTGTGCGTAAAAAAGCCAGCTTTGATTATCTCCCATCCGATTCAAAAGAAAGCTATCCCGTTAGTCTCAGAGTCGTTCGGATTAAGTTGAGTGAGGATAGTTATGAATCTTTAGTCACGAATCTTGATTCCTTCACTTTTAAAAGCGAAGATTTAAAAGTACTTTATCACTTACGCTGGGGAATTGAAACTTCCTTTAGAGAATTAAAATATGCCTTAGGTTTAAACCAATTCCACTCAAAGAAACTAGAGTTTATTATTCAAGAAATTTACGCTCGTCTCATTATATACAACTTTTCAATGGAAATTGCTCAGGTAGTGGCGTTATCAGCTCCTTTAAAGCAGTTCTATCAGCTTAATTTCACACAAGCTATAGGCATTTGTAAAAGATTTTTTCTTGATCAAACCGTCAATGTAGAAATTTTGATAAGAAGATATCTCCTCCCCATACGACAGAATCGGAGTGACCAGAGAAATATAACAAAAAAGAAATTTGTTGGTTTTTTATATCGTATTGCCTAATATTATAAATCGGACTATACCATATAGGACGTTTTTTTGTGTTGCTTAAAAATATAAAATTGGTCAAGTTAATAAGAAAAAAGCGATATACTTGAGACTATTATTTACTTTTTTGCCTTAACTTAATGACATTGGGGTATACTCTGTTGGTCTCTAGGAAAATATCTTACTGAACCTAATTACGTTAACTGCTAAAAGAACAATAAATAAGAAGCAATAACTTTTAATTTTGATCATACCCCTATCTGAACAAGAAGCTTTACTCACATTTTTCACTAAAAGATTATTTAGTCGTGTTTATAGAGTTGAAAAATTTTTTTCTGGAACAATACTTATCAAAAAGAGTGTTCAAAATGTAATTTTTTGAACACTCTACAAAATCTTTTTCGTAATAATTTGGACGATCTACCCATTAAACAATCATAGAACATTGAAAATTATGGAATGTTTCGGTTCCATACTGAGATCATATCCGCATAATTCTTTGAAATAGGTGCGGTAATCCGTTTCAACCATTCGAATAATGGCCTCATCCGAAAAATTATCAAAGACAAGCACTTCCGAAACAATTCCCAGCTTCGCATCGATCCCTAAGATCTCTGGCCAGACTTGCCAAAAATTATCTTGAGAGATTTGTGCTATGAGGGTCTCCAATCGGTCCGTTTGCCTGTGTAAATAGTCCTTTAGGACTGGGCTTTTTCGTTTTCCTGCTGCTTCAAAAGTTTTATGAAAGCCCTGTAAATAGGCCTCCTTTGTCGTAAATCCTGTCATGCTTCTTTTCCTTCTTTCTTTTAAAAAACAATCCGGTCGATCAATGGATTCAATCGATGTTTGACCCGTGTCCAGTCTTGCGCCGTCGGAAGACTATTCATCAAGATATACTCGGTTTCCAGTGCGTAATCCAAAAGGTACGGTCGGTAGTTGGTGACAATCAGATCAATTTGCGCATCATTCAAGCTTTCCTGCGTCAATTCCTGCAGTGGAAGAAAGAGTAAATTGTAATGCTTACCTAAGAGCTCCTGGGCCTGCAGTCGAATCGATTGCACCACCAAATAATCTCCTTCCAGTAAAAACAAAACCTGCTTGACGGGTTGGTAATAATGAAACAACATATCCATGTATAACGTAAAACTGACGGCCACATCTTCAAAGGTCACTGCTGAAAAGCGAAGTGTCTGTGCATGCTTTTGTAAGAAGCAGGAATTGATCTCATGGATCTGTCCATAGGTTTGCTTGGCCATGATACGGACTTCTTCTAACTCTTTATTCAATACCGGACTTAACGCTTCATTGATCAGACGTGAGACTAAAAACGACGTCATAAATTCCCCTAACGTGTCGGTATCCCATTGTGCAAAGAAGGGATCCGACAGATAATCTGATACCACTTGTTCAAGGCCATCCCACTGATTGAATCGTTGACTGAATGTATGTTCTTGATCTACTCGATGAATCGTTCGCTTGGAAATGATCGATAGATGGACCCAAGCGAATTCTTCCTTTGGCAGATAGATCTCATATTCCTCATGGATCCTCGCTTGTAAAGAATAAAGTAGCTGAAAATCTTTTTCCTGATAATCGACGTTCTTCAACCACTTAGGCAATGAAATAAACTGATGTTGTTTGACACGAACCATCGTGATATAAAGATGGTAATAAAAAGCAGAAACGGTCGTCCCTGTCCCCAGCTCATAATCCCCCAGCTTGCTAGATAGTTCATCCAGAACCAATGCATGCAGCCCTTCGGGCGGACGAATCGTAAAGGGGGTCTGTTCACTGCTGTAATAAAAATCAAAAAAAAACTTGCGGATGTCGGCTTCTTCCCCTACAAAATTCACGGGGGTAAGAGTCAATGTTAGATTATATTCAGCTAAGAGCGGTTCAATTTTCACTAAAAACCGACGCAACGTACTTTCGGCATAACTGTACTGGTGTGCCAAGTCAGCTAATGCGATAGGCTCTCCGTAAAAAATCGTCCCGACAATATCAAGGAGAACTTCGTTCTCTAACAGTTGTTCTTTCTTTTCTTGGTATCCTACCCGGTCACGTTCGTCAAAATGAAAACCGTTATACAGTGAAAGCAATTCAATGGTCTTCCCAAAGTAACTTTTGATTGCTTGAATATCTTTGACCATCGTTCGTTGCGAGATCATCAAGCGTTCACTCACCGCAACAATCGTAAAGTGGTGTTCTCGTTCAATAATAGTCAAAATCCGCATCCAGCGACGGATCTCGGCATTCGTAATAAAAGCAATTTGTAATTCGCGCATACCTATCCTCACTTTTTCATTTTGTTCCTTTTCCCTTCACAATAACCACACAATGTTCGTTAGATTGTTTCTCTTGTGGGCAAAGTTGTTAATTCAAGCCTTCCTGTGCGTACTTTTTTTGGGACTTGATTCATTACTTTGATATGGCTTAGGAAACATAATTGATTCGCTAAAATCATCTATAAAGGATGGTCAGTTCTTTCCCCATAGTTAACTGATCCACAAACAAAAAAAGGCTTTTCTTCATGAATCAGTGCTTCTTTCTTATCATAATACCTCCTTCGCGTAAAAAAAGAAAATTGGTAACCTTTTTCATTACCGACCAATTGGATCATCTCATCGAAATAATCTTTTTCTACTTATATGTATTACATGATCATTCGACGTCCAAAGCCAGTTTGATTGATCAGAGTCTGAGCTATGATGCACTCTTTTTCTGATAGCCCTAAAAATATTACTCCACACATAGTCTTTGGTAATAAAGACTAAATGATAAAATAAATTCTGAATTTTTTCTTTCTGTGAAGAAAAAGAAAAGAGCCGCAGCCCTTTTCTTTTTCAACTAATTGTCGGGAACTGCACTCAATTCCCACGTAAGGGTCGTTTGATAGGTAGCTGTTCTTGGGTTCGCCGTTGGTGGAACTTCAAGGGCGACACTTTCACCTGCACTTTCCCTGTTGCCGAAACGATAAATCCAAGTCCCCGCTCCTTGACCATCGTGCGCGGTCACAAGAAGCGTTTTTTCTTCTGGGATCAGCACAATCCCGTCTTGATTTTGAAGCATTGGTTCGTTAGATTCTTGGACAGATGCAAATTGTTGGTTATTAAGCAACAAACGTGCGCCTCTAAGTTGATTGTCTTGACGATCCGTAAACTGATTATTTTGTGTAACTGCTAATTGCCAACCGTGACGCTCCTCTTCTGGGCGACGATCACTGACTTGGATATAATTTGGTCGCTCTTCTGCGTCATTGATGCTTCCGTCAGCATTCAACAAGTGTTGGGGTTGTGCATAATAGCGCTTGGTCTGCGCAGAAATGCCTTGGGTTCCAAATGAAAAGCGTGACGCAAAATCAATACTCAGTGTCCCTTGATCTTCAGGAAGTTCTGGTGGATTTTCTGGATCAACTTCTTTTTCGGGTGCCAATGGATCGACTGGTAACACAGGATCTAGAATATCTTTAGTATATACATAAGTAACAGTCTGTGCCTCTTCGGTAAATCTTCCTGATGCATTTTTGGGCACTTCAGTTAAAGTATATCCGTCAATTTCTTTAGCCTCAGTCTCATATTCTTCATCAATCAGTCCGCTGATAATCTCTGTCTCTGACAACTCCTTTAGAGCATTATCAACATATTCAACCGTTATGTCTCCCCCTTGTTTCTTTTGATAGACTGCTTGTACAACTGTATCAGTAGTCCCCATTGTAAAAGTAGTCGTTGCATTTGTGGGGTTTAAAATACGGCTTCCGGTTCCGGATACTATTTCCCAACGAAGAAAGTCAAACCTCTCCGCTGGATTCGCATGAATCATGGTTGTCTCCCCTTGAATAATCGTTGTTGTTTCTGCCATAGGCATTCCCCCAACAGTAGGACTCGCTTCTAAGGAAAGTACATAGGAAGGGCGCGGGGGAGTGACCCAAGAACTCCCAGATCCATTAAATATAAGTGTGCTATACCATGATTCTCCGAACAGTTGGGTGTAACGTTCTTCGAAATCATTTGGATCCGATTCACTAGTTAGTACTTGTGAGCCATTCACCCCAGTGAGAGTGGCATTGACAGAATGCCAGGATGACTTAGGCGTAGAAACATTCATTGCCATTGTCAGTCTATTTGCATTTATTATAATCCTGCTGGAAGAGTCAGATTCAATAGGTTTTATACGATTATTGGCAACAGCACTCCTAGATGATATATTGCTTCTTCTATCTGGTGCTGGAGTTATAGTTAGTGTTCCACTACGAACCAAAGATATCGCAGGACCACCCCAAGGTGAATTCAATTCAAAGTATCCTCTTAGATTAATATTTTGAGCATGAATAATAGATGGATTGCTATTATATGATGCAAGTATATTATTTATTTCAACTAGACCGCTGCCATTATGTTTAATAATAGGATCATTGGTGTTTGCACTGTTTGCACCCATTAAAGACAAACCATTTAATGTTAAAGTAGCTGCTCCACTCAGTTCTAAATTATTGTTAGAGCCAAACATACTGAGTACTGCATGAGCTTGAGTTGCGGGTCTGCCTATAATATTCACCGAGGTGTTTCTGGTGTTTAATGAACTTCCTAAAATCGAGCTAGAATAGGAAATTGACTGAGTAATTACTATTGAGACAGTTCTTTGGTCATTCCATGCACTTCTAAATTGAGACCAATTGCTAGGTGTAGCTGTATTTCTCTGAGGATCAACAGAGGCTTCCAAAATCCGATTTGTTTCTGTTTGAATTAGTTCTTCGGGTATCGATAGGTTCTTCTCAGCTGCCACGACTGATTGAACTGCAACAGGAATATCCTTCATCACTTCTACATCTTGACTTTCTGATGGCTGCTCTTCGAGGCCAGTATTCTCTTGATCCTTTAAGTCAGAAGATTTCTGGTCCTCTGATTTCAGAGTACTTTCCTCTACTTCTAAATAGAAATGATCTGCGTCATGATCGACAGTTAAGAAGTAGTTTCCCGGTGTCGCAAACACCACAGGAAGTGTAAATTCAGTCTGTCGTTCTTTTGTGTGAAGCGTCCAGTATTCTCCATGGGAGTGAGTGATAGACTCTCCATCAGAAAAATGATTTGCCAGTACTTGCCCTTCCCTCGGTACCCGCACCAGAACCTCATCTGCAGGATAAGTACTTGTAAAACGCAAAATAACTGGTTGATTCGTGACTGTCTGAAAAGTCTTTTCTACAAATGAAAACTCTTGAACCACTGGCGGTGCTTCTTTAACCGGTGCAACAGCGGTACTCATTGCTACATAATCTGGTATATGGCTACGAAAATCAGTGAGTGTCTGTTCATCTATGGATTCATTCGTTTCTGCATAGCCTCGTGTGATTCCCAATGGTATCACATGTGCCAATAGTAAGAGTGTAGTACATACCAAAGCTTGTTTGCGAAAGTTCACGCTACATTCCTCCTTAGTCTTTTTCTTGCCTTCTTTTCTTTAGAGCGAGATAAAGCAGAATCACGACCAATAGAGTTAACAAAATGAGCGCACCGATCATCCACCAATTCGGACTGTTGTCGATCATGACGTCTTCGCGGTTTAACTTACGGGCATCGTCGGCATCGATCGTAAACTCACGAGTCCAGGACCATTCATTGTCTCCCGACTTTGCGGTTAGTTCTAACACGTAGTTCCCACTTCGAAAACGATCTCCCTCTAAAGAAATCGGAAAGTTAAAATTCGAATTGGGCGCCATCTGCATCTTCTCTTTACTGGCCTCATAGAGAACGTCGCTCTCTCCTGCTCGTTTCACGGTAGCTTCCACCGCCAATTGATTGACAAAGGTGGGCGTGAAGTTTTGTAGCGTGGCACTGATCACATTGCGATAGTTCAATTGATCCGCAAACACATCTAATAGTTCCAACTCCGGTTGCACCGAGTCTCGGGTATTACTGACGACCACACCTACCACATGGGCAAATTCATTCTTGATCGCTACCCCTTCTCCTTCTGGTGCTTCACTTTCTTCCTCTTCTTTTACTTCGGTGATTCGTAAACCACCAGCTAAATACCCTTCAAAGGCGTCTTTAGGCATCTGTAAAGAAATGTCTATGACCTTTGTTTCTTTTCCTGCGAGTGTAATGACCTCCGAAGGAGTCATCAGTTCATCCAAGGAGTGAACCAAGGTTGGATCTGCTTCTTCGGCATCTTTGCCATACTCGACATTTCCCAAAGTATTGGTATACGCCGTATGCGGTGTCACCTGGACATTGATTGGTTCTGAACTGGAATTACCGACTTTCAGCTGCAAGGTCTCTTTTTGACCAGGAGCGAGTAATAGCTCATAATACCCTTTACCTTCATCGACTTGACTTTCGGGAAAAAGCGGGGTGACATGTGTATTTAAGGCCGTCTCTTCAGCTTGGGCTGAAATGGGCAAGAAAAGGAAAAGTATCACTAGGAGCCACAGCCCGCTTTGCGTAATTTGTTTGTGTCTCATTTTTTTAATCCTTTCTAAAAAAAGCAGCGCCACAGAGATCTGTAACGCTACTAGTGACTAATGGAACATGGAAATTGTTACTTCTTAAAGGTCATTTTCAGGTGTTAGTTCTAATTCCCATGTCAAGGTAGAGGTATACGTTACCGCATCTTTAGCAGTCGAACCAGGAACGAATAATTGAATCGCTTCATTCTCTACAACAGCTGCGCCATCTTCTACTTGTTTTGCAATCGCATCATGATCTCCCCAAACAGCCGTCGAGGTACCAGCACCTTTTTGGTTAGCTGCCGTCATAATCGGTACGGCATCATTATTTGGAATCAATTCCAATCCACTTGCATGAATGCTCGGTGCTTGAGCTGCATCATCGATACTGTAGCGTAGGGCCGGATCGAATAACGTGATTTTTGCGCCTTTTAATACCTTGTTTAATGTATCCGTAGGTGCTTCAAATTCTGTTAAACTTACACTTAATTCCCATCCTTCATTGGTACCGCGGGTGTCTTGGACTTGTGCCAAACTTACATAAGGAACTTTATTTTCTTCACCGGTTGTTCCTGTTTTTTGTTGTCTTTCAGCGACCATATTGTAATGCTCATCTGTAGTTGAGATAATTTGTGAACCGAAGTTCATTGTTGGCACAGTTGTGATTGTTAAAGGTCCTTTGTTTTCTCCATCAGGACCAGTGACTGGCGGAATAGTTACATCAGGACCATCCGGTCCAGGATCAACGACTGTGTCATCATTTCCTGGCGTGAAGGTGATTTGACCCTCAGTGGTTGTTTTGCGAACTTCTTGTGTTTCCTTCTCTTGAACAGTTTCTTCGGCGAAGGCTTGTACGCCTCCGGCAAAAATGGTTGTTGATAATGCAGCTACAGTTGCTAACCGGATAAATTTCATTCTTAAATTCCTACTTTCATTTAATTGTTTTTTGTGTTGCTTTTCTTCTTTTGTACCCTAAGGCTAATAAAACGCTACCCACTAAGAAACTGCCGATCCATAGTCCAAGTGAGCTATCAATCATATTGGTTTTCGGCAAAGTACCGTCTGGCTTTTGTGGGCTAGTGCTAGGTGGTGGGGCTGGCGGACCGATTGGTTCATAGGCCCCGGTAAATCCAATCGATCCTTCTGACTCAACGGATTGGACCTGTGTACCGTAAACCAGCAACGGAAACTGCATCGCTATTATTAGGAAACATAGAACGATTATTTGGCCGACCGTTTTTCGCATATTCCCTCCTCCTTTAATGTTCTTCTCAAAATTCATCGTTTTTAAGGAGACAAAAAAAAAGACATTCGATAGAATCAAATGTCTTAAAAAAGTTATTAAATTAGTCTTTCTATTTCAGAATATAAATAGCGAATATAAATTCTAAAAAACGATGGTTTTTGATGCAAATCATTAAACAAAATAAGGATCAACTTGAAGCCTTATTTGCATCTCTTATATTACAAGATTCTCACCAAAATAAATAATCGAAATTTTCACTTCGGTATGCAAATTTAGAAAAACGAATATTAAAAAAGAATCATTAAAAAGAGCGTACAGCAATTTTTTCTCTGGATACTTTTGATTGATCCATGTAATTTAGAAAATATTTTTTGGTCATAAATCGTTACGAAATCTAGATTCAGTCAAATAACGCATTCACTATTTTTCAGAGCAACCCTTCTAAAAGGTGGAAAACTAAAGTTTGATTAAGTTAATTGTTCATGGAGAGTTGACTTAATTAAGCTCGTTTAAATAGTTGGTAGGAACCCAATAGAGTATACCCCAATGTCATTAAGTTAAGGCAAAAAGCAGGAAAACATTTAAGTTTCCCTGCTTTATTTTTTCTATGTAAAAGGACACTCTCTTGATACAATTATTTTAACAATAATAAAACGTCATAGCGCTACTTATTCTGGAGGTGCCCTTATGTCTAATACTATCAACATTTCATCCACACTTCAAGCAGCTCATAAAATCAAACAAAATTTAGAAGATCAAATTCGCTGTATTACAAATCAACCTGAAATTTTTGCTCAATCTCCGACTGATTTTTCTCGAAACAGAAAATTATCTTTTGAGACAACTCTCAAAATTATTCTCTCTTTCGGTGGACAAAGTCTTGCTAGTGAATTACTCTCTTACTTTGATTTTACACTTCAAACGCCAACGGCTTCCGCATTTGTACAGGCTCGAAGTAAAATAAAAATTGAAGCTTTCAAACAACTCTTCTACCGAACCATTCCTTCAAGTAACCAAAACAAGCAATATAAAGGGTACCAACTATTGGCTCATGATGGCTCCGATATTAATATTCCTTATGATGAAAACGATCCTGAATCCCATTACACCATCGGAAAGTTTGATAAATCTGTAGGATCTTTTCATCTCAATGCTTTATATGACCCATTAAATAAATACTATGCATCGGTAAACTTCCAAAAAATTAGACAGCTAGACGAACGGAGCAGTTTGTGTCAAATGGTTGATGAGTTTACTTTTGAAAAGCCAACAATTATTATTGCAGATCGTGGTCATGAGTCATTTAACGTGTACGAACATATTAGAAAAAGTGGTCAAAAATTCGTAATTCGAGTAAAAGATACCAAAAGTAATGGCTTTCTTAAAGGACTTGGATTACCTCAAAAAGGAACATTTGATAAAGAGGTTAACCTTTGGTTAATAAGAAGACAGACAAATAAAATCAAAACTGACAAGAGCTATCAATTTGTGCGTAAAAAAGCCAGCTTTGATTATCTCCCATCCGATTCAAAAGAAAGCTATCCCGTTAGTCTCAGAGTCGTTCGGATTAAGTTGAGTGAGGATAGTTATGAATCTTTAGTCACAAATCTTGATTCCTTCACTTTTAAAAGCGAAGATTTAAAAGTACTTTATCACTTACGCTGGGGAATTGAAACTTCCTTTAGAGAATTAAAATATGCCTTAGGTTTAAACCAATTCCACTCAAAGAAACTAGAGTTTATTATTCAAGAAATTTACGCTCGTCTCATTATATACAACTTTTCAATGGAAATTGCTCAGGTAGTGGCGTTATCAGCTCCTTTAAAGCAGTTCTATCAGCTTAATTTCACACAAGCTATAGGCATTTGTAAAAGATTTTTTCTTGATCAAACCGTCAATGTAGAAATTTTGATAAGAAGATATTTCCTCCCCGTACGACAGAATCGGAGTAACCAGAGAAATATAACAAAAAAGAAATTTGTTGGTTTTTTTTATCGTATTGCCTAATATTATAAATCGGACTATACCATATAGGACGTTTTATTGTGTTGCTCGAAAATATAAAATTAGTCAAGTTAATAAGAAAAAAGCGATATACTTGAGACTATTATTTGTTTTTTTGTCTTAACTTAATGACATTGGGGTATACCTTGTTGGACCCATATTATCTCTTGAATGTATTGATTAACTGAACATAAATTATTTAAGGGATTTTATGATGGAAAATGAGTTTTCTAAAGTATACAAAAAAAAATTGCCCAGAAAGTTTTTTCTGGACAATTTTTTAGCCTATTTTCATTTCAGATTGTATACCATCGAATAGTAATTATTTGTACTTAAATTATTCCCACAAAGTTCCTTGAAGTACGTGCGATAATCTTTCTCAACAATTCGTAAGATTTCATTTATTGGTAATTTATTATAGTCATAATGAATTAGCTCGGTGATTAGACTTAATTTTGCGTCAATTCCTAGAACTATAGGAAGATTTTCCCAAAAGTTTTCTGGTGAAATTGTGCTTGTCAATTGGTCAAGTTGTTCGAACTGTTGTGCCAGATAAACATTCAGTTCTTCTGATTTTCTTTTATCTTGTGGTATATTTTCTTGAAATTGACGCATATATTCATCTTTCGTTAGAGATGGGTTCATGTTGTGTGCTCCTTTCTCTTGCCCTTTCCCTTCATTTCTGATTGATTTGATAAAATTTTCTACTTTTTTATTGATCTATATACAGTATTGTAGATCATCATTCTGGATAAAAATTTGATTTATCAGAGATTCTAAAGATAAAACTAGAGAAAAAACGGTATTCTTTTCTAATTGTAAGGAACTGCACTTAATTCCCACGTCAACTTTGTCGAATAACTAGTTGCTTCTGGATTCGCCCCCTTTGGAACATTGAGTGCAACACTCTCTTTTGCCGTCTCTGCATCACCAAACCGGTAGATCCAAGTTCCCATTCCTTCACTACCTTGAGCTTTGATCAATGTTTGGCGATTTCCAGGTATTAGGGAATGGACAGATTGAAGTTCTGGAGCAGTTTTCCCTTGAGCAGTAACAACTTGTTGGTTTGATAGAGTTATACTAGCGCCATTCAATACTTGGTTTTCTTTTCCTTTAAATTGTTCTTTTTGTGTCACTGCTAATTCCCAGCCGTTACGCTCAGATTCTGGGCGTCGATCACTGATCTGCACAAAGTTTGGTCGTTCTTCTTTCTCGCTAACTACTCCATCTTCATTCATTAAACGTTGTGGTTGAGCATAATACGTTTGATCACGAGCAGAAATAGCTTGTAACCCAAAGTTGAATTGCGAAACAAAGTCAATACTCAACAGCCCTTGACCTTCAGGCAAATCTGGTTTATTTTCTGGGTCCACTTCGACTTCTGGATCCAAAGGATCGACTGGTGAGACTTGGGTAATTGTTTCATAAACAGCTTGAACCGTCGTATCTGTACTTCCCATCATGAAGGTAGTAGTAGCTGAAGTTGTGTTTACGATATTTGTCCCAGTCCCTGACACAACTTCCCAGCGTACAAAGTGATAACCACTGTTGGGATTTGCGTTTAATGTTGTTGTGCTTCCTTGAGCTAAAGTACTAGCCTCTGCACTCGGATTTCCCCCATCACTCGGACTGGCTTCAAGGGTCAAATTGTAGGTGATTTCTTCATATACAGCACGTACTGTCGTGTTTGCGCTCCCCATCGTGAAGGTAGTGGTAGCTGAAGTTGCGTTTGCGATATTCGCCCCAGTCCCTGATACAACTTCCCAGCGTACAAAGCGATAACCACTGTTGGGATTTGCGTTTAATGTTGTCGTACTTCCTTGCGTTAGTGTTGTGTTTGTTGCACTCGGATTTCCTCCAACATCGGGATTAGCTTGTAAAGAGAGATTGTAAGAAACAGGAGGTGTGACCCATCCACCACCACTAGCATTAAAGATCATACCGGTATATCGACGGTCATTAAACGTAGTAAGATACCTTTCATTAAAATCATTTGGATTACTATTGCTATTCACAACAGTCGCTCCATTTAATCCACTAAGCATGACATCTATACTATTCCAAGAATTTAAACCTAAACCCGTTCCATTCCTTGATTCTACCATAGAGAACCTATTTGCTTGAATAATTATTGTACTCCCAGCAGTTGAAAGAACCGGTCTTAAACCAGAATTAGTGGATGATAGAATCCATCCATTTTGATGACTATTAGATATGATTTTCAGAGTACCATTCCGAACCAACTCTATTCCTGTCGCACGCACTGTTGCACTAGCTCCGCCAGCTGTGTCAGCTCTAATCTGTATAGCTCCATTTAAATTTATATTCTGACCAGATATTATAGAGCCTGCCGTACCAGTTGACATAGTAATATTTGAATGATTAATTTCTATTAGCCCACTTCCATTATGAATAATGAGGGGAGCTGTACGAGAATCTCTTCCAATTTGAGCTGGCCAATCAGTTAGTGTAGAATTTATAGTTAGACCTGCTACACCACTCATTACTAAACTATATCCGGAGTTCTGAAAATTAAGAGTCCCTCCATTAAGTGTTATGGATGATAATCTTGTATTAAGAGAATCTCCTAAAATGGAACTAGAAAAAGATATATTACCATGAAATATTATCGTGACAGTAGAAGAGTTCCATGCGCTTCTAAATTGGCTCCAATTATTTACACTGCTAATAGATCGATTTTGAATATCTCTTGTTTCTTCCAAAATACGTTCTTCTTCTATTACAATCAATTCTTCTGGTATAGATAAGTTTTCTTCTACAGCAATCACCGGTTGAATAGTTGTTGAATTATTAATACTGTCTTTTGTATTATTTTGTTCGGTCATCTCTTCTGATTGATTAATTATTTCAGCTTCTTCTAACTCGTTGAGTTTCTCCGTTCTCATTACTGAAGGAGAATCCTGTACTTCCACATAGACATGATCTGCATCGTTATCAAGCGTAAGAAAGTAGTTTCCAGGAATTTCAAAAAGAACGGATACTTCAAAAGATTTCTGTTCATCGTTAGTAGATAGACTCCAATATTCACCATGAGAATGGTGAATTGATTCTCCATTAGAAAACTGATTTTCTATAATTTTTCCGTTTTCAGGAATTCGGATCAATACTTCATTCGAAGGCAATTTACTAGTAAATTTGAAAGTAGTGGGTTGACCAATTACAGTCCGGAATGATTTTACCTCAAATGAAAATTCTTGAATCTCTTCTCCATTGTTTTCTAAATTTGCTCTTGCGCTAACTGTATTTAATAAACTATTTTGCTCTGCATTAAATGTCTCAACAGGTTCTACATCATTACTAGATTGCGTATCTGCATCAACCATTTCTACTTGATTAAAACTTATTTGTAAGAGTAGCATGGTAATTACCAAGATACTGAATAAGTCACTTAGTTTTCTATTCAATGTCTTGCCACCTCTCATTTCGGTTGTTCTTTCTCATTTTTTTCTTTTTATAAAAAATAAAAAGAAAATAGCTTACTAAAAATAGCAATAAAAGTATAGCGACGATCATCCACCAATTGAGACTCGTATCAATCGTGACATCTTGTTGATTCAATGCTCTCGCTTCATCCGCATCAATGGTAAATTTCCGTTCCCATTGCCATTCCTCTTCCCCAGAGCGTGCCGTCATTTTCAACAAATATTCACCACTGCGAAAACGATCGCCTTCTAAAGAAATCGGAAAATTGAAATTGGAGTTTGGCGCCATTTGCATCTGTTCTTGACTGGCTTGGTATAAAATTTCTTCTTCCCCCACTTTTTGTACCGTGGCTTCAACTTCTAAGCGATTCACGAATGTTGGGGTGAAGTTTTGTATATTCGCACTGATGACATTACGATAGTTGAGTTGATCGGCAAAAACATCTACCAACTCTAAATCAGGTTGCACGGCGTCTTGGTTATTACTCACCACCACACCGATGATATAGGCAAACTCATTTTGGATGGCGACCCCTTCTTCGTCGCTTGTTTCTTCCGTTGTGTCTTCTTTGACTTCTTCGATTCGTAAGCCACCCGCTAAGAAGCCTTCGAAGGCTTCTTTAGGCATCTTCAGATCAAGTGTCACTGTTTTCGTTTCGTTACCACCAAGCTCGATGATTTCGGGATGTTCGATCAATTCAGCAAGCGAATGCTTGAGTGTTGGATCTGCTTTTTCCGCGTCTTGCCCGTATTCTACAACCCCCATCACGTTCGTATAAGCAGTATGTGGCGTGATTTTGATTTTCTTTGCTTCTGCGTTTGCGTTTTGTAGTTTCAACGTTAGTTTTTCTGTCGTATCTGGCGCAAGGGTTAACTGAAAGTAACGTTTGTTACCTGCTGTTTGATTATCTGAGAATTCCGGTGTCACATAAAAATTTAAGGTTCCTTCTTCTGCCCCTACGCGCATTGGTGCCAACAAACTGACGAACACCATAAGCAATACTAGCCCTGCTTGTTGGATTTTATTTTTTCGATATGTACTTGCTTGTTTCATTCATTTACTCCTTTCTTTAAAGAAAGTAGCGCTACAAAATTGTAACGCTACACCGTTCACTTCTATCAGCTGAAACCCTCGGTTTCGTCAAAACTATACGGCGCCATTTTCACCTGATTTATCAATATCTTCATTATTATCAGGTATATTGGATAATTCCCAAGTTAGTGTGGATTTGTATTGTGCCGCATCTTTCGCTGTCTTACCAGGAACAAATAATTGGATCGCATTATTTGTCACCACGTCAACCTTATCGTCCGCTTCTTGTGCGTTTAAGTCTGCTTGATTGCCCCAAACAACGGAAGAAACACCAGCACCTTTATCTTTTTCTGCGGTCATCACGGATACAGCAGAAGCATTTGGGATCAATTTCAATCCACTTGTATGAGCTACTGGTGCATTTCCAGCCGTGCTTCCTTCATACTGAATTCTTGGGCTTACCAATGAAATCTCTGCCCCAAGCAAGGTATCATTGACTGTTTCTTTCGTTGCTTTAAAGTCGGTCATACGTACTTGCAGGTCCCAACCAGCATTCGTTCCTCGGACATCTTGTACTTGCGCAAAACTGACATAAGGGACTTTATTTTCTTCACCCGTCGTACCCGCTTTTTGTTGCTTTTCTGCAATCATATTGTAGGTTTGATCCTGATTCGAGATCACTTGTGGACCGAAATTCATCGTGACAGCTTTCATGATCGATAAAGGTCCGGTCGTTCCTGGCACTTCAGGCTCAATGTCTACATCTGGCCCATCTTCTGGTGGAATAACGACTAGGTCTTCCTCTTCATTTGGTGTAAATTCAATCGTTCCATCCGTAGTGACATTACGTACTTCTTTTGATGTTTCCTCGGGTGGTTCAGCTGCGAAGGCTGTGATTCCTCCAACAAAAATGGTTGAGCTTAATGCTGCAATGGTTACTAATCTAACGAATTCCATGTATTTAAATCCTACTTTCTTTTATTTGTTTTTTTCTTTTTGTGCCGCCAAAACCAAAAGCCAAGTACTATGATGACAAGCAAGAGACCAAACATTGACCAAATGCGCATCTTTTCCTCGTTTGTTTTCGGTAATCTTCTGGCTGTTGGGTGACTGACCCCTGAGGGGTGTTGAGCAATTTCTTTTGGTAAATCTGGTTTGATCGCACCTTCCGGTGCTGGCTCTGGTGTTCCTGGTGTTTCATATATGCCAGTAAAACCAATCGTACCTTCTGTTTCCACCGAACGTATTTCTGTTCCATGAACAACTAACGGTGCATACACATGAATCAGTAACATACCCATACTTAGTATGTATCTTTTTTGGTGTTTCATATCCCTCCCCCTATATTCTTAGATGTCTCAAAAATCTTGGTTTTTGATGCAAATCATTAAACAAAATAAGGATCAACTTGAAGCCTTATTTGCATCTCTTATATTACAAGATTCTCACCAAAATAAATAATCGAAATTTTCACTTCGGTATGCAAATTTAGAAAAACGAATATTAAAAAAGAATCATTAAAAAGAGCGTACAGCAATTTTTTCTCTGGATACTTTTGATTGATCCATGAAATTTAGAAAATATTTTTTGGTCATAAATCGTTACGAAATCTAGATTCAGTCAAATAACGCATTCACTATTTTTCAGAGCAACCCTTCTAAAAGGTGGAAAACTAAAGTTTGATTAAGTTAATTGTTCATGGAGAGTTGACTTAATTAAGCTCGTTTAGATAGTTGGTAGGAACCCAATAGAGTATACTCTGTTGTCCCTTAAAGAGAATAACTTTCTGGTCTAATTAATTGAGACAGATTATGAGAAAAGAGAAACCCTTGGATAAAAGGATTCCTCTTTTTTATTTATCGCTTAATTTTTTAATCATACGGTTGATCGTTTATGACACTTCAAAGAACATCGTCATGCTTTCCAGTAGCTAGTAACCATAATTCTAAAACATCGTTTTTTATTTCGTATACAAGTAGCCAATCTTTTTCAATATGCAATTCTCTAAGTCCTTGTTTATTTCCTTTTAATGCATGGTCTCTATACTTTTGATAAAGTACGTCTGTTCGTTGTTGGACAAGTAATTCTAAGACAATTTCTAGCTTTTGCATGTCATAATGCTTTTTCTTTAGGGTCTTGTAATTTCTTTTAAAAGTAGGAGTTCGCTTAATCTTCATCGTTTAAGTCTTTCATTAATTCAGCTACACTATCAAATGACTTATAATCTTCATTGTTCATTTCTTCTAATGCTTGCGCAAGATTATCTTTTCGTACAGTCATTTCAAAAGGAATTCCTTTTTCACGAACAACTTTAGTTAAAAATATTTTAATCCCTGTTGTCAAGTCAATTCCAAGAGAGTCAAAGATCTCTTTAGATTCTTCTTTTAATTCATCATCAATTCTAAAGTTAATTTGAGCCATTTTTCTCACACCTTTCATATTATAAGTATAGCATTTTTGTGTAGCGTTATAAAGCGAACGCTTTACAAAATGAGAATTGACTCCTTTTTTTCTTTAATCATTCTATCCGCCCTACCTCCTTATTAATTATTTAGTTTTATGTTCCACATTCTTTTCGGCTTACTAGTAGCCATATACGATTGCTGGTTAAATACTCGTAACAAGAAGGAAAACAAACACTGGGAGATTAGACAAAAAGAAAAGCCCTAGAGTATCCTACTACTCTAAGGCTTCAGTGTTCAAATGTTCTTTTTATGCAAAACAATCATATCATGATTTGTTTTTTTTAAAATGGTGACCTTACCTATCGTTTTCCTTTGTAAGCCCATTTTTTTAGAAATATTCATCATCTTTGTATCGATCAATTATTAC
>NZ_JBIOSL010000003.1:0-66057 GCF_051714725.1 Enterococcus sp. AZ095b
ATTTTGTAGCGCTACTTTCTTTAAAGAAAGGAGTAAATGAATGAAACAAGCAAGTACATATCGAAAAAATAAAATCCAACAAGCAGGGCTAGTATTGCTTATGGTGTTCGTCAGTTTGTTGGCACCAATGCGCGTAGGGGCAGAAGAAGGAACCTTAAATTTTTATGTGACACCGGAATTCTCAGATAATCAAACAGCAGGTAACAAACGTTACTTTCAGTTAACCCTTGCGCCAGATACGACAGAAAAACTAACGTTGAGACTACAAAACGCAAACGCAGAAGCAAAGAAAATCAAAATCACGCCACATACTGCGTATACGAATGTGATGGGGGTCGTGGAATACGGACAAGACGCGGAAAAAGCCGATCCAACGCTCAATCATTCGCTTGCTGAATTGATCGAACATCCCGAAATCATCGAGCTTGGTGGTAACGAAACGAAAACAGTGACACTTGATCTGAAGATGCCAAAAGAAGCATTTGAAGGATTCTTAGCAGGTGGCTTACGGATTGAAGAAGTCAAAGAAGACACAACAGAAGAGACGAGTGACGAAGAAGGGGTCGCCATCCAAAATGAGTTTGCCTATATTATCGGTGTGGTCGTGAGTAACAATCAAGACGCCGTGCAACCTGATTTAGAGTTGTTGGATGTCTTTGCCGATCAACTCAACTACCGTAATGTGATCAGTGCGAATCTACAAAACTTTACGCCGACATTTGTTAATCGTTTGGCCGTCGAAGCTACGGTACAAAAAGTGGGCGAAGAAGAAATTTTATACCAAGCCAGTCAAGAACAAATGCAAATGGCGCCGAATTCGAATTTCAACTTTCCGATTTCTTTAGAAGGCGATCGCTTTCGTAGTGGGGAGTATCTATTGAAAATGACGGCACGTTCAGGAGAAGAGGAATGGCAATGGGAACGGAAATTTACCATTGAAGCAGATGAAGCTCGAGCATTGAATCGTTCAGATGTCACGATTGATACAAGTATTAATTGGTGGATCGTTGCAGTGATTAGCCTGATTATTCTGTTGTTGTTGATTATCATTTGGCTACTTATTAAGAAACAAAGAGCTGAAAAAAATGAGGAGAACCAGTAAAATGAAAATAAAAAAGGTCTTAGTCGTGGCAAGTACTAGTCTTCTTTGTTTTCATTCGATCTTTTTTCCAGTGATTTCAACGAGTACACCTATCTTCGCTATCGAGCAGTCCAAAGCACTACCGAAAGAACCTGAATTATTGGATCCACTGGAAAATACGACAGAAACACAGGCGCCTACTTTTTCATTCGAAGAAAATAAAGAGTCATATACGGCAGGTCAACAGTTCTTCTTAGTCATACATGTCAGTCAAGAAGTTTCCGAGTTTGTGATGGATCTCCCGAAGGGAGTCAGTATCGTAGAAGACCAGCAATCTACCGATATTCAATTCGCCAATATAGAAGGAAATCAGTGGCAGGTGAAGGCGAATTCTCCACAAGTGACCTTTTCCATTCCACTAGTTGTAGAAAAAGAAGGAACATATGAAATAACGGTTGGAAAATCAAAAACGATGCTTAACATTCAACCAGAGGAGAGTCAACAAACGACTGATCAAGAAATTATTTCTTCAGAAGAAAAAGAACCATCGAATATTGTAGAATCAATAGTAGAGGATGAAATGAATACCAATCAGGAAACTGAAGATCATCGGGTCGACGCTGCTAAAAATGGGATGTGGGGAACCGTGAGTTGGACCTGGGAATCGTCCGCTCGTACGATTACCTTGCAGGGAGGAACTGCTGGATCTTTAAACTCAAGCCCATGGAGAATCCATACAGATGTTGTAAGAATTATAGTCGGGAATAGAGTGATCCTGCCGGCAAATTCAGGTTGGCTATTTTGGTCATTGCCAAATTTGGAAAGAATTGATAATGCGGAAAGATTTGACACCTCAAATGTCACTAATATGAATAATATGTTTGGTGGAAGCCCTAGCTTAAAAACGTTAGATCTTTCAAACTGGGATACATCGAACGTTACCGATATGGGATTTATGTTCAATGGTGCAAGGAATCTAGAAACCTTAAATGTTTCCAATTGGAATACGTCAAATGTTACTAGTATGAGAACGATGTTTCAGAATGCTGAAAGTCTAACAGGGATAGATGTTTCAAGCTGGAATACATCGAGTGTTACCGATATGGGATGGATGTTCAATGGTGCAAGTAATCTAGAAACTCTAAATGTTTCCAATTGGGATACATCGAACGTTACCGATATGGGATTTATGTTCAATGGTGCAAGGAATCTAACAACCTTAAATGTCTCAAACTGGAATACGTCAAATGTTACTAATATGAGAGCGATGTTTCAGAATACCGAAAGTTTACAAGTGATAGATGTTTCGAACTGGAATACATCGAATGTTACTGATATGACGAATATGTTTGCCGGTAGTAATCGATTGGTAATGTTAAATTTATCTCATTGGAATACGACAAATGTTTCTGAAGCTACTAGTATGTTTTTTAATACGACCAATCTTTCAGAGCTTCATCTAGGCACAAGGTCTCGATTTGATCATTTGGCGAGTCCGCCTACTATGCCTACCATTACTTCTTCGGATAACTATACTGGTAGCTGGGTTTATTATTTGAATCAAGCAAATACAATTCCTGAAGCCTATATTACCTCTTCTTCAGCTAATTTTTGGCGGGAATACGATGGTAGTAATCCAGGTACTTATCAGTGGCAAAAAAAAGGATCAGTAGCCGTTCATTACAGAGATATCAATGATCAAGAAATTATCGCTTCAGAAATCATTACTGGTGGGATACGTGAACCATTTCAAATTGAAGAAAAAGCAATTGAAGGGTATAAGTTACAAGAAATTCCAGATAATACTTCCGGTCGATTTACTGAAGAAGAACAACCCGTCATTTTTCGATACATGAAAAATACAGTAAATCCTGTAGATCCATTAAATCCAGAAATTGAAGTTGACCTAGAAAGTAAACCAAATCTACCTGAAGATCAAGGACTATTAAGTATTGACTTTGTTTCATCTTTTAACTTTGGTTCACAATCTATTTCGATTAATGACCAAACCTATTATGCACAACCACAGCGCTTACTAAATGAAGATGGGACGGTTAGAGAGACAGAAGAACGCCCAAACTATGTTCAGATCAGTGATCGACGCCCAGAATCTGAGCGCAATGGTTGGGAATTAGCAGTCACGCAACAAGAACAATTTAAAGGGAAAGAAAACCAAGTATTGACTGGCGCTAGTATAACTCTGTTAAACCAACAAGTCGTTACTGCTCAAGGCGGAACCGCTCCAGAACTTCAATCCGTTCATCCCCTAATACCTGGAAATCGCCAAAGATTGCTCAAAGCACAAGGTAGTGAAGGTATGGGGACTTGGATCTATCGGTTTGGTGATGCAGAAACAGTAAAAGAAAGTGTGGCACTCAATGTACCAAAAGGAGCGAATCCAGAAGCAACTACTTATTCGACCAAGTTGACGTGGGAATTAAGTAGTGTGCCTGACAATTAGAAAAGCATTCCATTTTCTCTCCTTTTACTATAACTTTACAAACTTTGATAAATCAAAAAATTGTTATCCAGAATGCCGATCTAAATACTGTAGTTAGATCCATAAAAATGAAGACAAAAGGAAAGGAGAATGTAAGATGAAACCACTCTAACAAAGGATGAATATCTACGTCAGTTTCAAGAAAGAATGTCACATGACAAAAAAGAAAACGAAGAACTGAATGCGTACTTAACACAACAGTTCGAGGAACTCAATCAATTGATAAGCACGATTTCACCAGACAATTTTTGGGGAAATCTCCCTAAAATTATAGGGATTGATGCTAAACTAACACTAATGGCAGAAATAATTTGTTACGACGATAGTAAATTGCCAATAAAAGAGATTTTGCGGCTTGTAGAGACGGACTACCGTACGTATTTTAAGGAACTTTGTGGCAATGATCTGAGTGCAAACAATAAATATTCGATGGTATTTAATGTAGTATAAATTTCTATGAAAAGGAAACACCTAAGAACTACTTAGGTGTTTCCTTTTCCACTATCTTACCAAGATAACGATAAATGGTTGTTCGAGAAACATTCCATCGTTCGGCAATCTTCTTAATAGGCGTACCGTTATCTACTAGAGTCTTCAGTAGTTCCAAATCCTGAGAGGTTAACTTCTCAGGGCGACCACCAAACCTTCCTCTTGCACGTGCAGCTTCTCTTCCAGCAGCCGATCTTTCTAAAATCAAATTGCGCTCAAATTCGGCAAAAGCCGCAAACAAATGAAACATAAGTTGTCCCGTAGAGCTAGATTTGTCCATTGTAATATTTTCTTGAAGACTATGAAAACTCACACCACGTTCATTCAAACGATTAACGATCGAAATCAGATCTTCCATATTTCTTCCCAGCCGATCCAAACGCCAAACCACGAGAGTATCTCCAGAACGAACAAAATCGATGGCCATTTCCAATCCTGGTCGATTACTTTTTGCTCCACTCATATGATCGGTGAAAATCTTTTCACAACCAAATTTGTTTAAACTATCTTCTTGTAAATCTAAATTTTGTAATCCAGTAGACACTCGAGCGTATCCTATTTTCAAAAAAATCACTCCTAACTAAAATCTATTGTAACATAACTTTATCTATATAGATTAAATGAACATAGATTTTGGTATGGGTTTATGAACACTAAAAGTATAGAAAAATTTAAAATTAAGGTGAAAAAATGAAGTGTCCAGAAACGGACGGTTTTATGTACACCGAATACATAAATAAATATTTTAAAACTATTGCGTTACTTAGTGTTGTTTATTATCATTAAATAAAAGAGGTGATATCTATGCTTATTACAAAATCTAGATTACAAGGAAGTTCTGTAGTGATTACTCTTCCGTCTGATAATGGTAAAAAACCTTCAGATAACCAAGAATATATCGTTGTATATTCTGATGATGGAACAATTACGTTAGTTCCTAAAATCGATGATCCATTTAGTGGAGGAGAAGAATCTGAGTATTATGAAAAAGATGAATGGGAAGATTTAACTCCTGAAGGGAGAGAAATTTTATAGTGTCAGAAGATAAAAATTACATTCCTAAAAAAGGGGATATAGTTTGGATTGATTTTGATCCTTTAACAGGAAACGAAATTCAAAAGAGACGTCCAGGATTAGTTGTTTCTCGATATGAGTTTAATCGGAAGACAATGTTTGCGGTAATTTGTCCAATTACTTCTACTATAAAGAATCTACCGACGCGCTATTCTCTTCCTGAAGATTTAGATACAAATGGGCAAGTACTTATTTCGCAATTAAAATCACTAGATTTCAAGAAAAGAAAACTCAAAAAGGTAGAAAATTTACCTTTACAAGATATGGCTAAAATTGATCAGATTATCCAGTATATATGTTAAATATTGTAAATCTAATTACGATACTTAAGGCTGTAGACAAACTCTTATATTCGGAGTGTTGTTTGCAGTCTGAACAATCCAATGATCACTTGGATTGTTTTTTTGTGTGTGAAATTTAAGCGTTATCTTTTTGTTCGGAAAAATTACATAAAAAACAGATTAGCTTTAGAAAGAGAATAGGTCTGTAATGTATGATAGTAAATATAACAAGAGAAACATAACTAAAACAAATAAAAGAGGATGGTTTTTTATGATGAAAAAAGGAACAAAGTATAAAGGGTATCTAGTATTAGTATTTTCGATCGGTCTTTTAGCAGCATGCAGTTCAGAGACCAAAGATACAAGTGAATCAGAGATGCCCAATGTAAAAAGTGAGCGAAAAGTAACCGTGGATGGAAAGGAATGGACTGAACGTGTATTGGATGATGGAATGGTTGTTCGGACGCCAGATGAAGAAGAGTCGGAAAAAAGCGAAGATTAAGTATAATTTGACTATTCTAAGAGCACTTTTTTTATGATTGATCTTAATGAAGGAGCAAAAGTATAACAAGAGAAACATAACTAAAACAAATGGAAGAGGATGATTTTTTATGATGAAAGAAGGAACAAAGTATAAAGGTTATCTGGTATTAATATGTTCTATCGGTCTTTTAGCAGCATGCAGTTCAGAGACCAAAGATACAAGTGAATCAGAGATGCCAAAAGTAAAAAGTGAACGAAAAATAACCGTGGATGGGAAAGAAGGAACAGAAAAAATTTTAGATAATGGAACGGTTGTTCAAGAGTTTGAGGAAGAAGTCTCGGAAAAAGAAGAAGAATGAGCTTTGGATAGAATTATATAAGCGCTTTTCTAATGACTGATCTGAATGAAGGAGTAGGTACATGAAGCCTAAAAAAAGAAAAAAATTCAACCGAAAATGGTATTTGCCAGTAGCAGTCATCACCGTTTTACTAGTGGTTGGTGCAATCAGTATAGTTGCTTCTAGTGGGAAAACAAAAGAAGAAAATTCAGAAACAAATATTGAAGCCCGGTCTGTCAAATCCCTTATTGATGAGGTGAAAGCGGCGAATTTGATTTTAGCAGGAAAAGTCATGCCAAACAATAGCAACAAAATCAAAATTGATCCAGAACGAGGAACAGTGAAAGATATTCTGGTAAATGAAGGAGATGTCGTAGAAAAAGGGCAACCTTTGTTTACATACCAAACGGATCAACAGAGAAAAGTTGTGGAAGCTGAAATGGACGTAGAAATCAAAGTGAGAGCAGTAGAACAAGCACGAGTGACTGCAAATCAAAAATGGACAGCACATAACCAAAAAGTAGCAGAGCTTGGAAAAGCAAGACAAGATTATGCGAAGGAAAAATCCGAAGAGTTACAAAGTACGATCAAAGCATTAGAAGGAGAAATCACTGGTCTACATGCAGAAGCTATTGCTGGCGACAATGAAGTGAAGAATGCCGAAACAGAATTAAGAAGGGCACAGTTACTTCAGGAAAACGAAAAAGAACGACTGAATGAAGACACAGTGACAGCTGATCACTCAGGAAGAATCAAATCGTTGAATCGTGACTTAGTCAATCAATCAAAAGAACGTCAAAAAGAAGATAATTTTATGGAGATCCTTGATGATTCGAACTTGTATGTGGATGGTCAAGTCACTGAATTTGATCGTGAAAAAGTCGCTGTCGATCAGCGAGTTGAAATCATGGATCGTAAAGATCAAGAGAACACTTGGCAAGGAACCATTGTGCAGGTGGCAAATTTAACAAGTGATGCAAAACAAGAGGATCAAAAAGAAGAGAACCCTAATTTATCTAAGTTTCCTTACAAAGTTAAGATCGATCCAAAAGAAGAAATGCCACTGATTGGTTCCAATGTGTATGTCAATATTTTACCACAAGGTTTTGTGCCAGGAAAAGTGATCATCAACCAAAGATACCTCATCGAAAAAGATGAAAAATATTATGTATGGAAAGTCGAAAATAATCGGATCAAAGAGCATGAAGTAAAGGTTAATCTGATGGATGATGAACTTGCAGAAATAGTTGAAGGATTGACTGTTGAAGATCAACTTGCTTTGCCTCAAACAGGAATGGTCGAGGGAATGGAGGTTGGTGCAAGTGTTGACGCTTAACAACATTCAGAAGTCATATTGGCAAGGCGGGAAAGAACTAAAAGTCCTTAAAGATATCTCTTTGCAAATCAATGAAGGAGAATTGGTCGCAATTATGGGGCCATCGGGGTCAGGAAAGTCGACGTTGATGAATATCATTGGTTGTCTGGATACGGCTACATCAGGGGATTATATCGTTGAAGGAACGGATGTCAAAACATTAGCGGACAATTCATTAGCTGATTTTCGTAATGCAAAAATCGGCTTTGTTTTCCAGAATTTCAATCTCATGCCAAAATTAACCGTTTCGCAAAATGTGGAAATGCCCTTAACGTATAAAAAAGTCAATAAAAAAGAGCGGCGTAAGCGTGCCTTAGATATGTTGCAATTAGTAGGATTAGAGGATCGAAGTGAATTCAAACCGATGGAATTATCAGGAGGACAAAAGCAACGTGTCGCAATTGCGAGAGCTTTAGTGACTAACCCTAGTTTTGTTTTAGGTGATGAGCCGACAGGGGCACTTGATACAAAAACCAGTAGCCAAATCATGGACCTTTTTAAAGAATTCCACCAAGCAGGAAAAACAATTATTCTAATTACCCATGAGCCAGAAATCGCAGCGTTATGTCAGCGAACGATCACTTTACGAGATGGTCAAATAATCAGCGACGAACAGAATGAAGTGAGGTGATCAAGAATGGAAGAAATCAGATTTGCCTTACAATCGATTTTTGCTCATAAGATGCGTTCGGTATTGACTATGCTAGGTGTCATTATTGGAATTGCTGCAATTATTTCGATTTTCAGCATCATCGGTGGAAACACCGAAAAAATGAAACGAGAAATGATTGGTGGTAACAATAATACGATGAACATCCAATACGATAAAAAAAGTTCATTCCAAAGTGG
The DNA here is from genome assembly GCF_051714725.1 of Enterococcus sp. AZ095b. Lineage (NCBI taxonomy): Bacteria > Bacillati > Bacillota > Bacilli > Lactobacillales > Enterococcaceae > Enterococcus > Enterococcus sp. AZ095b. Next base: position 8,471 of record NZ_JBIOSL010000003.1, read on the forward strand.
AAACCTATTTGGGGGAGGCCTATCAGAAAAGGAAGAAAAAAAACCGTTATACCTTCCGTTTTTACGTGAAGATGTATTAAATAAAATTAATGAGATACCAGAGGTCTTAGCAAGTGGCTTGTCATATCAAAAAGATGGGAAAATCTATAGGAAAGCAAAAGGGGTTGACGCCAAAGTATCTGCTGTCACTTCTTCTGTTGAGGATTTGGAGCAGTTAAACTTCATCAAAGGGGAAGGATTTGCTGCCCAAGCCTTCAAAGAGCAACAACAAGCGATTTTTCTTGAAGATTCCTTGTATGACGAATTATTTCCAAATGAAGAAGGGATCGGACAGTTTGTCGAAGTGAATGGGGTACCATTCAAAGTTCAAGGTGTATTTAAATTAGATCCCAATAGTAGTAATCTATTTAGCTTTGAGAAAAGAGCTTACGTTCCTTTGCAGCAAGCACATAAACTATCTGATGAGTTAGATATTGTGCCACTTGTCACGATCCAAACAAATAATACCGATCAATTACAAGGCGCTGCAGAAAAAGCAGCAAAGATTCTTAATCAACAGATCCCACCATCCGATTATGAATATGGGGTAATGAATCTTGGCGAATTTGCTAGAGAATTGGAACGGATGAACCAATCGAGTTTTATTCTTTTAGCAGGTATAGCAAGTATCTCGTTATTAGTGGGGGGAATCGGTGTGATGAATATCATGTTGGTCTCTGTCACGGAAAGAACGAAAGAAATCGGGATAAAGAAAGCACTCGGTGCAAGAAGAAAAGTAATTTTAAAACAATTCTTAGTAGAAGCGGTCGTCTTGACTTTGATTGGTGGGATACTGGGGATACTTATAGGCTTACTAAGTGGCTATATCATCACCCAGTCGCTTGATTTTCCTTATATCGTGTCCACACTATCTATTATCGTTAGCTTAGTTTTTTGTTCCCTAATGGGTGTGATATTTGGCTTATTACCAGCGATGAAAGCATCCAAATTAAACCCTATTGAGGCATTACGCTTTGAATAAGGAGAGAGTGATATGGAAAGAATTTTAGTGGTTGAAGATGAATATATGATCAATCAAATCGTGACGGAATTTTTAAAAGAACGCAAGTATGAAGTTTATTCAGTAAGAAGTGGCGAACAGGCATTGGAAGCTTTTGCGGAGCTAAGTTTTGATTTGATCCTATTGGACATTATGTTGCCTGGGATAAGGGGGACGGATGTTTTAAAGAAAATTCGGGAAACGTCGGATGTGCCGATCATCATGCTGACTGCCTTGGATGATGAATATACGCAGTTGCTCAGTTTTTCCCATTTGATCAGTGACTATGTCGTCAAACCTTTTTCCCCACTTATTTTGATCAAACGGATCGAAAATGTGTTTCGGATGAATCAAGGAAATCCCCACATCACTATCGGGGAGTACGCCATTGATCTTGATGGTGGTCTTGTAAAATACCAAGAGGAAGAAATCCATTTAACAAGAAAAGAGTATGATATTTTAGTGATTCTAATAAGAAACAAAGGGAAAATCATCACGCGAGAACAATTAGTACATCAAGCTTGGTCGTATGAATATCAGTTGGAAAGTCGAATATTAGATAATCATCTAAAAAATATCCGAAAGAAAATGCCACTTTTATCAATAAAAACGATCAAAAATAGAGGTTACCAGCTTGAGGACACCCCATGAGTATCATGTTGAAAAACTTTCTCTTTTCTGGGATCATCATTTTTCTAGTTTCGATTCTTTCGTTGATTGTCTTATATTTTACGATGCCAGTCTACTATGAACGAATGAAGCTGAACGAAATAAACAAGGAGTTCAATCAAGTGGCAAAGAGTATAGAGAATAAAGACTTAGCTACCATGCAAAAGGTGGTTGATCAATACTGGCTTGAAAGTGGAAGAGAACAAAGTCTGGATGTCATATTGCTTAATAACAATGGTCTAGTCATGGGTCCCTTCTTTGACGAGAATGTTGAGTATTCAGAAATAAGTATTTTTTCTGATGAAATGAGTCTTTATCAAGAAATTACTGATAAAGAAGGTCACACTTATTATTTAGTTGGTATATACTCAATGCAACCAGTCGCAGAAGCAAGTCAAGTGTTACTTCATTTATATCCATTTATCATCATTGTCTCACTAATCATTGGGGGCATCGGCGCTTACTACTATAGTATTTATTCGACAAAAAAAATCAAAGAGATATCCAAAGTAACAGAAAAAATGATCGAATTAGATGCGGATATTCGTTGTGATGTCAAAGGTACGGATGAAATCTCACTTTTAGCGCAAGATATCAACCATCTATATGTTTCTTTGATCCAAACAATTGAAGTGTTAGAGCTTGAAGTAGCTAAAACGAAAGAATTGGAACAAGCAAAGTCAGAGTTTATGCAAATCGCTTCTCATGAATTGAAAACACCTGTTGCTTCATTGATGGGGTTGATTGATGGCATGATCTATAATGTCGGAAAATTTAAAGACAGAGAGCGATATTTAGAAGTTTGCAAAAATATTTTGCAAGAACAAACAGAAATGATCAATAATATCCTCTTTGCCTCAAGAAACAATTTGCCTTCAGATGATGTGGTCTATGAAGAAGTCTCAATCAAAGAAATGATCGAACATAAATTGACTTCTTTCCGGATACTTGCTGAAGCAGAACAGAAAAAACTAGTCGTTAATCTAAAAGGGGAGAAAATCATCGGTAATAAAAATGATATTGATAAAATTTTAGATAATCTACTAAGTAATGCCTTCAAATATACGAAGCATGAGGGAGAAATCAGTCTGTTTTTTGATGGTAAACAATTAGTGATTGAAAATGAAGTGAATCAGATACTTACGGAGGAGGAATTAATTAAGATTTTCCAACCTTTTTATCGACCGGATTTTAGCAGAAGTCGAGATACTGGAGGTTCTGGTTTAGGATTGTTTATCGTACAACAACTTTTTGAAAAATATGGCTGGGAGTATTCATTCAAGTCAACTGCTAATTCAAGGATGTGCTTTTCTGTCATTTTTGTTGAAAGCAGCTAACAACCAAATTGCACAACTGCTATTTGCCAGGGACTTTGATTTTTTATTTTTACACACTCAACTGGAATGTACAAAACCACACTATACCATACCACTAAATAGTAAAGAACAACCCCATCCAAAAACTCACAATGTACTAGAAACTCTTGTAGAAAATTTAGTCCCTGGTGAGTAGCAGTTGTGCAATCAGGTTGTTATATAAAGTAAGAAAACAAGCGGTAATGATTTATGTGGACCGAAAAAAATTTGTTCTAATTTAAAAATAAGGACAGCTCATAAAAATGACAGTTGTATCGTAAACATAGATATTTTTATATTATATTGTCTTTGAGTACATGGAAGTGGATAACTAATCAATTATTTTAATTGTATATCGTTTTATTTCTTTACTAATTTTATAAGGGAACCAATTTGAACATTTTCCAATTATTTGAATGAAGCATTTAAAAACTCTAGGTAAAACAATATCAATTCTCTTTCTGTTTAGTGAGATAATTGTATAGCTTCTTAGCAGCTTTTTTCAATTACAATTTGTAGCACTCAAATACCATTATATTTGATAAATTGTATTGTACTTAAATTGGAAGACACATAAATCGTTATTTATTCTGTAGTGATGTGCTATTAAGTAGTATTTTTTTGTTTAATAGGATATCGCTATTTTAATAATATTTAAGGTTTAAAAAAAATTAATAGAAATGATTGCACTAATTAAGGATAATAGTTCACAAATTAATTTGATTTATTTTCAATTTTGCAAAAAATTCTCAGCTATTGACACGTAGTATATATTATATGACTAAGTGACAGTAACTCGGTATCTTTTCAGTTAGTATATAAATATCGAAGCAAAAAGTATGGAAAATAAGTATTTTTTAACCTTTATATAGAATTAACATAAACACAGAATAGTAGATATTCTTTAAATTATATTATATTAAATAGATAGTATGATATCAGTTTACAAATTTTAAATAATGAGATAATTTTCACAGGTTCAACAGAAGGTGCAAATAATGATTTTTATTTGAAGTATATTTCGGATAATGTAAATAAAAACATTTTAAAAAAGATAAGGAGTGAAATGAGTCTTGAGATTTTGATAACGATTGCTTATCGATGTGTATTATTATACCTGAATCCTTATTATTAAATTTAACCAGTAGAGTCATAATATTCGATTCTTTCTTCTATAACAATGTAGATAATTTCTATTATTTGATATTGCAAGGTTTTGTTGTAAACAAACTATTGTCGTTTTATTTATTCTTAAATAAAAAGGAAGCGTTTACTTGACGGTGTTACGCGTGATAATAAATGAAGATTAAACAAATTTTAGAATAATATATCATAGTGTCACAGTAACTATTTTAATGGGTGATTATCAATACTTTGAAGTTTCTAGTTTGGTATTTCAATGGAAATTGATTAAAAAAGATTAATGAAGATACCTAGAAAGAGAAATTATCTTCTGAATTATTATTTGCTAAAACTATAGTATTAATTTCTTCAGGATCCAGTATTTCAGTCTTTCTATAAGAAGGTTTCTCTAATCAAACTAAAAAAAGATAGTGAAATAGAAATTTCGAATTCACTTTAAAACCTTGAATAAAATAGATCCGAGTATATCGAAAAAATGGCTTATCCGCTTAATAATCAAAAATGAATGGGATTCCAAATGAAACTATTAGAATATCTATTCTTGGTGAACAAGGAACCAAAGTAATTCGTATTCATTTTCCATAAGAAGCAAAAAGGGATTGGGATAAGTTGCCTAACAATCAGATAGCCAGTCAAATAGTTGAGAATAATCGGTTAATAACGAGTCGAACAAGAAAGAGAAGGTTTTAACTTTAGACGATAGCGGATTTTATGAAGGTCATAATAAAGAAATATCAGAGTAAATTAAAACAGATATAGATATATTTAAGAATGTAGATCGAGTCACAAACTCAGTTGAGTATATTGATGATTTAAATAATAATTCAGTAGACGAAAAATGTATACAGAACAACTTTATATTATATTCTTCATTAAAAATTCTCATCAGAGATTTAATTATTCAGGAAATAAACACGAGATTAATTTCGAATCAAATATTTTCACACTAACTGCTCTATTTATAAGTTCTGAGAATAGCAGTTTTTGAACGAAGTGAAGTGCATATTGAAGCTTCGATTATTTTTAACAGTTGGAGGTGGATTCTGTCAATTACAGTGAGAGATAAAACTTATCATTCACAGCCTCAACGCTTAACAAAAGTAGCAGGACAAATTAACGATAATTGAGGAACGTACAAATAAAAAATCGACGTGTAGATAATGAAGAAACTGAAAGTATATTATTGATTTCTGAAGAAATGATGGACCTTATTACTAGTAAGAATATGTAAGGAGTCAGTATCACTTTGATAATGAGAATAATGTAGGTTAGAGTACATTTTTTTAAATATCGCAAGCTTCTGGAACTAAATCTACAAACTATTAAACGACTTTTACACGGTATCTCAGTATAGTACCAGTAAACGAATAATAAAAACTGTGAAAAGAGACCTTTTCCTATTTTACGAAAGGAGAATATCTATCAATGAAGCCTTTGTTTGAGCATTTGATTTGTAAAAAAAAGATCCGGAGATGGTTTAATTTATTGAATCTATTAGAACAAGATGAATATGCAACGCTGAATACGCTTGCAAAAAAAACTAATTATACACGGCGAACAATTTTAAATGATGTCCAAGAATTAAAAGCCTATTTTGATTGCTCGATTCTTTGGATTGGAGATGAAACAGGGTATCATTTTTCCTTACAAGATCCCAATACTTATGAACAGAAAAAACGTGCTTTATTAGCCGAAGAACAATTTTTTTTCTTTTTTGACTGCATTGCCAGTGGACAAGAACTATCTAATGCCCAATGGGCAAAAAAACTAAATGTGTCAAGTGCCAGTTTTGGCCGGATGAAGCATCAATTCCAATCTTTTTTAACCAAGCAGTACAAAGTTAAGCTAGATGCTAAGAACAACTTTTTTGTGGGGGAAGAAGTGACGATCCGTCAGCTACTCTATGATTTTTATTTTTCGTTGCCGGTCTATCCAGAGGTGGCTATAGAAAAAATCAAACAGTTATGTAAGATACAAACAAGAGTACAAAAAGGAGCGTGGCAGATAGATGAAAAACGAATGAACCAATGGATAGTTATTGCGCAATTAAGAATAACACAGAGATGCGAGCTAAAAAAAAATGAGGAAACTTCTCTCCAAAAAATGCTTGTACGAGCATTCAATTATCAAGTCACAATTTCGTTACCAAATCAAGAAAAAGCAGCACTATTTCTTTTATCCTTAAAGGAGGAACAGTTTCTTAATCCAATGCTACAAAAGAGGTTTTTAAGAGAATTTTCTCTGCCAAATGTCTCTTCTTATATGTTAATACAAACAGATGAGGAACTTGCTTCTCAGTTTCTTAGTACCTACTTATCATTAATGCACCTTTTTTTTCAATTATTGCCCTGTCATAAAAGTAGGGTTATTCGTCAAAAAGAGTTCTATTATAAATCTCTCTACGTTACCTATCGATTGTCAGGATCCAATGCACTAAAGAGATGGATAAAAAAGGAAGTAGAATCAGAATTACTCCAAGCTGGCTGGTTAGTCGTGAACATATCTGCATTTGATAAGACTTCTTATCAACATTTTCTTGAAGTGAGTAATCTCACGGAAATAAATCAGAAGGAAAGAGTCTTAAAGCTATCTCAGTTCCCCAGAAAAGAAGAGATACAGAAGGCAATCTCCCGATACTTCGCATAAGTATCATGGCATATTGTAATCAAAGACAAGATATATAATTAACAAAAGGAGGAACGGAATCGATGCGTCAACTCCAATTAGATTTTATGGTGAATTCTATGAGTACTAGATGGATTCAAATATTAAATAATATTGAAAAAGAACCGAATTTTACGCTTGTTGCATTATCGAAAAGACTTTCTGTATCACAACGGACGCTAGGAAAAGATATTAACGGCATTAAAGAGTATTTTGGGGAACATATTATCTTATGTGCTAAACAAACCGGATATAGATTTGAAGAGGTTAACCATGACTGCTATATGGACAAAAAGGCAGATTTGGTAAAATCGGAGATACTTTTTGCTGTAATTGGTCAGATTTTTAGAGGCGAATTAAAACCTTTTCAAGAACTAGCCCTTGAATATAACTACGGGGAAAGTTCATTTCGACGTTTTTTACTTCGGGCTGAAAAGCCTCTCAAATCCTATGATTTAAAACTTAGTTTGAATCCTGTCACGTTAGTTGGAGATGAAGAGAATATCAGGAAATTTTTTTATGATTTTTACTACTTGGGGGAATACACAACGCATACGATACAGCCACCCAAAATTATACACTCATTAATTCTGGAAAATTTATCCGATTATTTGGGCGATTATGAAGTTGGTACTGGGGTATCTGCTGCAGAATTTTATTTTTTGGTATATCTTATGATGAACCGAGTCCAGCAAGGAAAACTCGTGACCCTTACTTTTTTTAAAAAGCAAAGGATTACAAAAGCAAAGGATTTTATCATGCTGTATTCTCTTCGAGATTTGTTAGCTAACGCATTTAATATAAATATACCTAAGGATGAGTTTATCTGGCTTTATTTAATACTTGTGGCGCAGCGCACGATTAATCAGATTGAACGAGAACGACATTTTTACAGCCTATTTAATCAACGGCCTTTAATAAAATCAGTCGCATGGAAGTATTTTTCGAATTCTCAGTTTGAAGGCTGGGATCGTAAGATTCTCACCGATTTATTATCTTCATTTTTGGCTTCAAAAAGCCTCACCTACACTCTTCATCCTATTTGGAATAAGCAATTAGCAGAAGAAAGAGATCAAGCTATTGTGAACCACTCACAAGCCTATCAAACAAACCGTCAATTTTTACGCCAGCATCAGAAGGTGCTTGGATTAGGTGAACAGTTCTTTGAGGATGTCGTTGTCGAATTTACTTTGTTCACTAATCTGTTACTTAGAACTTATTATCCTAAAAAGTCTGTTTTATTTTTATTAGCAGGTAATTCTATTGTGGTCCAAACGCTTTACCAGCAGGCCAAGCAACGTATAGGCCACAATCATCGGATTCAATTACTTCCCTTGCAAGAATTGACGTCAGATCGAATTGATGCTGAGGAAATTGATTTAGTTGTGACGAATTATCGTCCCTATCTCTGGGAGTATTCATTAAAAAAAGATTATTTGTTGGTAAATACGATTCCAAGTGAGAATGATTGGACACGTATAACTAAGCAACTAAATCGGCACTTATACTAAATTTTTTCTTTGGAAAAATAGAAAGATATTTCTACATTATTTCAATAATACGGAAAATAAGGAGAATGCCGCATTCTCAGGAAATTATGAACCCAATCGTAGAAATAGAAATAATCTTAAAAGAAGAAGTAACCTTAAAACAAGATAATTATAAAAATGGAAGTTCAAACTTAAAGCGTAATTATAAGAGCGAAATATTTTCTAAACTTGCTTTATAAATAAATTAAACGATAGTTTATTAAAAAAGTATAACATATGCTGATTTAGTAGTGACTTGTGATTAAAAGAAGACATGGTAGTACTCTTTGTGAAAAAACTTATCCCTATTATGATGCGTTAAGACAATTATAAATACAAAATTATTTCTCGATTTTATTCGAACGTATTTACAATTCGTAAAATACTCACATGTGAGAGAAATGTTTATAGATATTTTTTCATTTCCTTATATTACGAAAATAATGGATTTTATTTAATGAAAATTTTAGGTAAAGTATCAGTTGCAGAGAGGATATATCTAAAAACCGATCTGTAAACATACAACCAAAATATGATGGGTTATATATCGGTTTGTAAAAGGAGGAGGGAAATGAAAAATGCAAAAAAACTTGTTAACAACAATATATTGTTACTTCTATGCATACCGTATAGGGTAGAAGCCGCCTTGATTCAGTCGACTGAGTCCGAAGGATCAATTCAGTTTTCAGGATATTACGAGCCAATCGGTACACCAGATCCACCACCGGTTTTAACCACCCAAACAGGCGGTAAGCTGCCGCAAACAAACACTATTGTGCAAAACCACTCACTGATTTTAATAGGTTGGTTAATCATTATTCTAGTTGTTATTATCAGTGTAAAAATAAGACTAAGAAAATCAAAAATAAAAGTTGAAAGAGGAAATCACATATGAAATTTATTCGGTTAATAAGTGTTACTGCATTATCTACTACCATTTTAGCTGGAGGCGTTCAAGTGTTTGCTGATGGAGAACAGAAAGAAACAAGCGAAGTCCGTAAAACGACAACCGAAGGTCAAATCACATTCACCCCAGGAAATGATGATACTGAAGTGGATAAACTACCAGAAGGTCCAGACGTAACAATCCCACCTATTACAGGACCAGATGGACAAAATAAAGGACCGTTAACGATTGCGACGGTGCCAACGATGAACTTCGGCTCACAAATTATCTCAACTACCGATAAAAATTACAATATGGTTGCAGAAAGACAACAAAAGGCAGGCACGACGGGCGCAGAAAACATGCTCCCTTATGTGAGTTTGGCACAAGTCCAAGACACACGTGGTACGAATAAAGGATGGAAACTAACGGTTAGCTTGTCTGAATTTGAGGGACCAAAGGATACACAAAATTCCATACTTAAAGGCGCGAAAATCACCTTATTTAATCCAGAACTAATTTATAGCGTTGAAGACCTTGAACAAAAACCCGAGGTACATGCTACGGGCCTTGAGATTTTACCCGGGGAAAAGGCTGTGCCAGTGATGACAGCGGCAGCTAAAAAAGGTGCCGGATCAACTTCCGTTGTTTGGGGGAACTACGCGACCATTGCACAACAAGTCACAGCGGGAGCGGACGTAGTCGAAAATGAAGCAATCAAACTATTTGTCCCAGGTTCAACTGCAAAAGATGCCGTGACGTATCGCTCCACACTGACATGGGAATTAACTACAACTCCAGAAAATCCAGATCCTAAGAGTATAGAAATCTAAAAAAAACAATTTGTTTATCAAATGACAAACTAATAGTATCACAGCACCTTGTAAGAAAGGATTCATAGAATGAAACCTACAAAAAAGAACGATAGACACCTGTGGATACTCGCTATTCTCTTCTTTTTCTTTCCGACGTCAGTTCAAGCAGAAGAAACGGCGCTAAATATTTATGCCACACCACTTTTTCCAGACAGCCAAGTAGATGAGGACAAAGGCTATTACGATTTGAATCTAGCCCCGAATCAAAAAGAAACCTTGCGTTTGGAGATTGGGAATACGAGTGCAGAACCCATAAGGATTCAGTTGACACCGCATACGGCGTATACCAACGTGTTAGGACACGTCGAATACGGCAAAGATGCCGAAGAAGCGGATCCAACCTTAACCCACTCCTTGGATGAGCTGATAACTACTTCCGGTGTCATTGAATTAGCTGGAAATGAAAAGAAGACGGTTGAGATTCCCTTACAGATGCCAGAAGAAGCCTTTGACGGCTTTTTAGCAGGTGGGTTACGCATTGCCGAACTAAAAGAGGAAACAGAAGAAACCAATGAAGGAGAAGGCGTGGCCATTAAAAATGAATTTGCCTATGTGGTTGGTGTGGTCGTCAGTAATAACAGAGACTCAGTGCAACCGGAGTTAGAACTATTAGATGTGTTTGCAGATCAATTGAACTACCGCAATGTGATCAGCGCCACTTTACAAAACTTTACGCCCACTTTTGTCAATCAATTGGCGGTGGAAGCTACCGTAAAACGAGCAGGGGAGAACGAGGTTCTCTATAAGGCGGAGAAAGAAATGATGCAGATGGCACCTAATTCCAATTTCAATTTTCCAATTTCCTTAGAAGGAGACCGGTTTCGAAGTGGGAACTATATCTTAGAATTGACGGCTACTTCTGGAGACAATGAATGGTCATGGACGCGTGAATTTACGATTGAAGCTGATGAAGCCCGAAAGCTAAATCGAGAAGACGTAACGATTGATTCAGGTGTCAATTGGTGGATGATTGGAGCGATTATTTTGCTTATTTTAATACTTGGACTTGTGCTTTACCTGATGAGACAAAAGAAAAGAACACGTGAAAGCGAAAAAGAAGTATAGAGAGGAGGATTCCATGAGAAAGCTAATGAAAAAAGGAATGCTCGTTTTAGGGACGACGATTCTTATTCTACATGCATTCCTCCTGCCAGTAGGCATCGTCTATGCGGAAACTACGGAGAAAAAAGAAGCGGGGCAGATACAGAAAGAAGAACAGTTGGAACTTCCAACCATGAAAAACTACCTGGAAGTGGAAGAAGAAAGCGAGCCTCGCTTTTATTTTCCTCACTCTCGCCTGCAAGGAACGGTTGAAGCGCCATTGAAGGTGACCTTTTTCTCAGATCAAGAGGTGTCAGAGGCAAGGATTACTCTTTCGAAGGAAGCAAAGCTGGGAAAAGATCAGTTACAAGCTGGGATTACCATCGATCAAGAAGAAGAATCAGGTGAATGGGTGATTCAAGCGGAGCGTGCGCAACAAACGTTTGTACTTCCTGTGGTATTTGAATCTGAAGGCAACTATGAGGTGTCGGTCGAAGAAGCAACTGCGACACTTGAAATATCGAAAAAGGAAGAACCGGAGACTGAAGATCAATCAGAAACGAATCAGGATTCGTCTGATGAAGCAAATGAAGAGACGAATACAACGAAACAATCAGAAGAAAAAGAAGCGCTTATAGCAACCGAAGAATCGAATGAAGAATCAATTCCTTCTAAGAACAAAAAATTCGAAAAGACAGTCTTTGAAGGAAATACGGCAGAAGTCGCAACAATGGCTGCATTTAGAGAAGCAGTTGCAAATCCTGAAGTCGGAATTATCTCTGTTCAAGCGAGTTTAACTGAAACTACAGCAAATATCATGACGATCGATCGACCAATCAAGATACAAGGAAACGGTCATACGCTGACTTTTGGTAACAATAGTTTTTATTTTCAATTAGCAGAAGTGAGTGAACCAATGACCTTTCGGATAGAGGACGCAACAATCACAAAGACTGGCACTACTCCTTTAGTCAATGCAACAACGCAAGTTAGTCGCAATTGGGTATTAGAAATAGAAGATGTAGCAGAAGTCAACGCAAATACGATGCGACTTGCTTCTATGCCAGATGGAACGATTATTTTTACAGGTGGGAACTCCAATTTTACGCGGATAATTTCTTCTGCGGCTTTTATTGAAGCAAAAGAAGTCAAAGCTGTAAATCAAGCACAAGTGACAATTAGCCGAGGTAATATGACTATCTTCTTTTCTTCAGCCCTAGTATCGGCGCCAAAACTTGTAATAGAAGCTGGCTCAGCAATTACGATTATGACAACTGGTGGGACGGCAAATACGATCGATTTAAGAGGAGAAAAATCCGAAATAGCTTTACAAACAAATGGGAAGTTATCTATAAGCACGTTTGGAACTCCAGCAACTCCGACCATTACAACAAATAATGCTATTATACTCAGCGGCGCAAGTCCTAAAATTTCGGTTAATTCAGCTAGTGAGCTAACGGTTACAAGCACGGCTGCTAAAAGAGGCATATATCTATCTGGAAATAATCCTAAAATAATAGTTGTTGATTCAAAATTATCTGTGACCTCTGCTACACACGCAGCAATTAGTCTAATAGGTAGTGAGCCATTGTTTTCGGCCACTAAAAGTAATAGTGACATTCGCTCAACAACAGGAGCGACACTTGCCTTGACTGGTGATTCACCTAAAGTTGATTATGAGGAGGGGACCGGGAGTTTTACAAGTACTACAGGTCAAAGAATAAACTTAATTGGCGATAATCCACAGTTGTCATTAAATCAGACACAATTTTTTCTGACAGCTACTACAGGTCGAGGTATCTACTTACAAGGAATAGTTCCACAGGTATTAATGAATGAGAGTAGCATTGAAATGACGGATACTGATCCTTCTCAAGCAATGATTTTACGAGGAACAGATGCGTTACTTTCTTTGAGAAATAAAAGTGAGATGTCCATCAATGGTGGTGGAACTGGGACGTTAGAAAACGTTGCAATAGGAGACAATAATGCGCGTCCAGAGCTTTCCGTTACAGGTGGCTCAAAGTTGTCCGTTACAACATCCAGTGCTACTCGATCTCCGACAGACACTTTAAATAATGCTATTCATTTAAGAGGAGTAGAACCAAAAATAAATATTACCAGTGGGTCAGAGCTCAATGTTTCTGTAACTTCTAATGCACGCCGCGGACTATATTTAAACGGTACAAATGCGGAAGTTAATTTAAATGACAGTCACTTAGATATAAATACAATATCCGGTCGAGCACTCAATCTAAATGGAGAAAGTAGCACGCTAAATGCTAATAAATCAAATCTAAAGCTTAATACTGCAGAGGGTGCAGGTATATCTCTATCTGGACACAATGCTTTAGTTAATACACAATCTAGTCTTATTGATTTTATTGGTACAACTGGTTATGGAGTAGAAATCACGGGTAACAAACCCAAATTCCTTTCATCTGATAGTGAAATCAACATCAAAAATATGAGGTCAGCCAATGGAGTAACGTTGAATGGGCAAAATTCTTTTTTAGAATTGACTAATAACAGCCAAATGTCTATAGCTGGAGGAAACGGCATACATGAAAATATCTTAATCGGAAATGGGAATACTAATCCATCATTAAAGGTAACTGATAACTCAAACTTATCGATTAGAGCACAGAGTACCACAAATACTGCAGCAATTGATAATAATAACTCCATCCGAATAGCTGGATCCTCACCAATATTAGAGGTCTCAAAAAATTCTAAAATATCCATTGATGTTTTATCGGGTGGACCTAGAAGTATTTTTATGAATGGAGAGTCTGCAGATTTAAAAGTGGAGAATAATTCTGAAATTATCAGTAAGAATTTATATGGTACTTCTATTGGAATGAGCACGACTAATGCACAGCTTACAGTAGATAATTTTTCGAAAATAGATATTGAGAGTTCAGCGAGAAGAAATAATCCTTTGATTGATATTACTACGGGGTCAAATGATGTTTATATAAGAAATAATTCATCTATTTCTAGCAAGCACGTAGAGTTTGATAATCCTGGGACTAATACTCGAGCACTATCTATGAGTGGTTCTAACAATAATATTATTATTACAAGTGGTGGAACTCTCAACTTAAATAATAGGCATTATACCAATCGTCCTAATAGTGGCTCTGTTTCATCAAATTATTCTACTATTTATCTTGGGAATGGAGAGAATAATTTTAGTATCGATAATAATAGTGCGGATAGAGCTAGGTCACAATTACGTTTAACGAATGATTATGCAGCAGCTTTGTATTCTGATGGTGGACATCTAAAATTTAATCAAAAAGCGGATACTATTTTTTATGCTGAAGGCTCTTCAATTAATACTCGTGAATGGGGGGTTTTCGTAGCCCAAGACACTATGGAATTCAATGTACACTCCCCGTACTATTTTGATTTTAAAAACGTCAGGAAAGATGGAGGTGATATTTTTGGAACTAAAAACGGATCTAGCTTAAATATAACAGATACTTTTTTTTCCGCATGGGCCACTGGAAGTAAGTTTGATAATGATCCCCAAATAGGTTTCTTTGAGAAAATTGATGTCGCTTATGAAGGAAGAGATTTTGTTTCCGCATCTTCGAGTAATAATCTGAACCTAACAGACTCTTTACCTGGACTATCTGGAAGAGTATCCAGAATATCTGCTAATAATTCAGCTCCTATTTTAGACGGAGTTAGGCAACCAACCAATGCAGATCAATCATTTATAGCTGAGTTTTCTTATAAAGAAGGATTAGATGATATAAGGGAAGCTGGTACGGATGAAATTACTGTCGAAATAAAAGTAACGGATCCCGACAATAATTCTAATAATTATACGGCTTCTACGGTGGGGAACGAATCACCGATCCAAACATGGGAAGAAAAAGAAAATAACGCTCTCGGAAAAGCTGGAAGAGTATCTTTTGAATTTGAAAATCTCCTCAAAGAAGGTACAATTATTGAATTTGTATCAATAAGTAGAGGAATGAATGAGGGAGGGATATCCCTATCACAAGAAGAATTGGAAAAGATCCGTCCAATAACGGTTATAAATGTAACTCCACCAGAGTTAGTTGATTTTGGCCACTTTATAGAGTTAACTACTGAGACCACTTCCATTAAGGCATTACCAAATCATATAAACATTCCTGGAAATAATGCGTTGTTGTATATTAATAATCAGCATATAGCGACACAGAAAGTAGGAAATGATGGTAGTTTTTCTTTCGAACTAAAAACTAAACTAAATGAAAGTGATGAAGTGCAAGTTTTGATGGAAGATAATCAGGGAGCCGTAATTGATAGTTATAGTACTATAACTAGTGTTTTTAAAAGACCAGAAACTAATAATGATAATGGAAATAGAAACCCTCAAATGGAGGATTATAAATATCATGATGCAGTTTTTCCAAGTGCTAGAACTTATATTGTTGAGCTAGCAAGTAAAGTCTCACCTGTTGATCCATTGAGTCCTGAAACAAAAGTAGAACCTGAAAATCCACCAGTGCTTTCTGAAAATCAGGGGAAATTAAGTATAGATTTTGTCTCTAGATTTACCTTTGGCCAACAAGGTATTTCTACAAGAACGCAAAACTACTATGCTCAACCACAACGATTATTGAATGAGGACGGGAGCATCGATGAGAAGGAAGAACGACCAAATTATGTTCAAATAAGTGATCGAAGGCTAGGAGACACACGTAACGGTTGGGTATTGTCAGTGACCCAAAACGGACAGTTCGCAGATCCAAATGATCATAAACTAAAGGGAGCTAGTTTACAGTTGACCAATCAACAGTTAGCGTCTGTCCAAGAGACAGGAAAACCTGAATTAAATGAGACTGACAGAGTCGCATTGCTTCCTGGAGTCAAGACAAAATTATTGACAGCCAAAGATGGTCAAGGTGCAGAAACTTGGATCTATCGGTTTGGGGATAGAAAAAATGCTGGGGAAAGTGTCGTTCTTGAAGTGCCACCAATAGCTGCTCCGAAAGCGACCACTTACCAAACGACTTTAACCTGGGAATTAAGTATGGTACCCAATAATTGATAAGTTAGAAGAAGAGCTTCGGCTCTTTTTCTTTTTTAGGAAAGCGAATACTCAATAACTACTATCTATAGTAATGAACTAAATCGAAAAAAGCATGATACATACTTGGGAACTAAGAACAAGGGATCACGGACTAGTTTTGTGAGTAAATCACCTTATAAATCTGACTGATATGGATATAAAATTATCAAGGTAGACACATGATTTCCATCAAGCTGAATCTGTTCAAAATGTGATATAAAAATGCCAAGAAGCTGCTCAATATTCTTTAGTGTGCTTGTTCTGTATATCTTATATACACCGTGATGGGAGATATCAATGCTATTAAAAGGATTCTAATCAATTGAAATATTTTATAGCTACCTTAAAAAATAGAGCGAATAATGTTAAATTCTAAAGACAGGAGACAAGGATGCTAAAAACCCAACTATATAGAAAATTATAGTTTTCTATATAGTTGGGTTTGAATTATAGCTATTTGTAATTTACTACAATTTTTTCGCTATAGCAGCTAATAACACTATAAAGACACATACAGCAACTCCTTAAATGGATTTCGTATGTGTCTTTATAGTGTTAATTACTTCATATTTTAGTTGATCAAAATCCTTATCATATGTAGCAATATATACCACTAAATTTACAGCATCTTTTTGATCAATAGCTAAAAGCTGTCCATTGATTTTCAAAAAGACAAAAGTAGCTAAGAAAGCAGTACGTTTATTTGCATTGTGAAAAGGATGTTTCTTTATCAATTGTACAAGTAGGATAGCTGCTTTTTCATAAATCGAAGGATAAACCTCTTCACCAAAAGCTGAGGCTTGAAGTTGCCCTACACACATTTCTAAAGTATTTACGTCCTTTACGCCAATGGGTTCATTAGGAGAGTATTTTTTTATTTGGATCACATTCATTTTTATAATATCTTTAGCTTCCAGGTAATAAATACTCATTTATCGACAAGCTCTATAAAAGTAGTATCATATTCAGTTAATGCTTGAGATATTGCTACATCAATTTCATCAGATAAGGTTTGTTTTTTTATAATTGCTGCTCGAAGTTTTTCTTCATCTAAAAAAACCGTATCTCCAGGATTTAACCCATTTTCTTTAAGAAACTCCTTTGAAATAGTTAATACTACTGAGTTCCCCACTTCTCTGAATTTTCTTTCTTTGATTGTCATAGTCTTCTCCCCTTTCCATATGTATATACAGTATATACGCTTATTGATTTTAAATCAATTGTAGTCTCTCTCATGTCTAACTATAAAGAAAGATTTATCTTTCTTTATAGTTAGTGATACAAAACTTTTTTTAAAAAAGGTTCTTTATTTATTGACATATCTCGTTTAAATTGGTATAGTCCAATTACAAAGGGCTTCCCTCCCCTATTTGTAAGGAAAGGTGGATTTTAATGAATTATAAAGATACGTATAATAAAATTGATAAATTATTAAGTCATATGCCAAATTATATAAAAGACTTTGTTCAAGCTCGTGATGACCAAGATCAGTCCCCACAAACTACACTGGAATATTTGAAAAATTATAAACTATTTTTTCAATGGTTAATTAGCGAAGCTGTTATAGCAGATACTTCTATTCATTCATTGAGAGAATTGACTCCTTATGAATTAAATTTATATAAATCACATCTAAAACGACGCTCCAAAGAGAATATAAAAAAAGTATCTACGAAATACTATTTGCAAGATAGCAATAATTTAGGATTATCTGTTGCAACCATCAACAGACATATTACTGCTTTGAAGGTTTTATTCAAGTATCTCTCTTCTAGTTCAAATAATCCTAATGGTGTGCCCTATCTAATTACTAATCCTATGGAACAAGTTGTGACAATAGCAGACAGAACGACACTTGCAGCTCGAGCAAATGCAATTGAAAAACAACTATTTTTAGATGAAGATACTCAAAATTACTTAGATTACATTGAGTTTGAATACAAGGATTCTTTGAGCGTTAAGGCTCTTCCTTATTACGTACGTGACGTTGAGCGAGATCTTGCTATTAATGCGTTGATCTTAGGTTCTGGATTACGATTGTCTGAAGTAGTAAATATAAATGTGGATGATCTGTCTTTGGATAAGAATAAAGTTATAGTGATTAGAAAAGGAAATAAAAGAGATGCGGTAAATATTGCTGCTTTTGCTATGGAGTATTTAGCAAACTATCTAGCGATTCGTAGTAGCCGTTATAAGGCTACTGATAGTGAGAAAGCCATGTTCTTGACTATTTATAAAGGTGAATCCAAAAGAATGACAGGCATAGCAATTGAGCGTATGGTAGCTAAATATTCAAAGGGATTCAAAGTACAAGTTAGTCCTCATAAGCTGCGCCATACGTTAGCCACAAGGTTATATAAACAAACTAATTCACTTGTTCTTACAGCTCAGCAATTAGGCCATACCAATACTACTACCACGACTTTGTATACGCATATTGATAATGCTGCTACAATTGATGCGTTGAATGCTTTATAAGTAATCGAATAAATTATAAAAATAGTATTGAAGTGGAAATTCAAATAAAAGTATTTATAATAGAAATATAATAGTAATTTATTATGTTACTATTATATTACTATTATATTGCTACTAAGTTGTTTCATGTAAAAATCACCCAGGAAGAATATATTATATGCTACTACCTTAATTGAATTAGTCCTATTATTATCCGTGAAAAAGTTACTACCGGAACTAATAATTATGGTAGCAAATAATATAGATAACTTGCTATCGTCTATTGATTCAATCTAAAGTTGTCTATAAGTTATAATAGTTATTATGTTATCTATAAAATTATATAATAAATTAAGCCCTTAGAGAGTAGAGATTCTCCAAGGGCGTTTTCGTGATTATGAACCGTTACATTTTTCATACCATTGTGCATTCCAATTCTGGCATGTCATTGTTTACATGCTTTTTTGCAAATTCCAATTAAGCCATTCGTTGATTGAGGATCTTTCTATAATTACTTGCATACGATCATGTACTGAAGCTACTGACGTATTTGGTTTGGTCGTCAATATAATTGATTCTGTTTCAAATCCTGATTCAGTTCTATGGATGCGATAAAAGCTACCAACAAATAAAGTACTGTTCTCCTTTCCTTTGAATAAAAATTTTTGCTTGTTGTGATTCCATTCATAAAAACTAGACATTGGAAAAATACAGCGGGATTCTCTAAAAGCTTTCGAGAATATTTTTTTCTCTTTTACTGTTTCTGACCGTGCATTTATCATAAGCTGTCCTTTTTTAATTCCCTCAAAACCCCAACGTATGATACCAGGAATAACTTCAGCCTCTTTTTTGAGTCCTAGGGTCACTACATGATTTGAAGGGAATACTTCATTGGTAGCAAGTCGTATATCTTTGTCAGCTGCTTTTGTTTCCGCTTGATCGTGATACTTTTTAAGTTCATTAGATGCTAAATCAAAAAAATATCGTCCGCACAATAACATTCACCTCCATTAATATGAGTGCTTGCTTAAAACATCCATTATAGATCTATTTCTTTACAAATAAACTTTTTTCACTACTATTTAAGTTTATCTGATTTCTCCTTTCCTAGAAACAGATTAGTCTTCGACAAGTTTGTATTTGACTTACTATTATTTTGGTAACAAAGAGAAAAAAATTGATTAACAAAGCTGAGTAAACATAAACACGTATACGACCATGTTTATCTACAATATTTTTCCTAAAAGTAACATTATATATTTAGTAATATAATAGTAATATATTACTATTATATTACTAATAGAGAAGTGGCTTTTTAACCGCTACTTCTCTTGGTTTTTATCAAAATTTAAAGGATATTTGCTGTAGTCCTTGAGATGTTCATTTACTTCTTCTTCAGTAGCTAAACCTAGTTGGTAAAGATGTTGCCAGATTGCATTATCCATAAAATCTGAAAGAAATCCTTTTGTACCAGGAATTTTTCTCGAATGTCTTTGATCTTTATAAATAAGATCTTCTACACGTCTTAAGGTTTCTGTATCAAATTTCAAAGTTCTAGCGACAAGCTCATTTGCTTGATTTTTTTTGGTTTTACTTAAACCAAATTTATCTGCTGCAACATGAGTAATACCAAGACTTTCATTTTGAGTAGGTAACAGAGTTGTGTTAGTAGAATTCTCTGATATACTTTCAACAATTTCATTTTTTGTTTCTATTTCATTTTCCGAAATGCTATCGATAGTGTCTTCTGGAGTATCTAAATCTTCTAATTCATCGTCAAAAAAAGATTCAAAGTCACCTGAAGGTTTGTTTTTTGGTACTCTAGGCATTATTCGTCACCGTCGCTTTCGATGTAAAATTGTTGAGGGAATTCAAGTACTTTTCCTTCTTTAGAAAGTAGCCCTAAATCATTCATTTCGTTCAATAATTTGTAAAAATTTTGAGCAAACTTATTTTCAGGAGTACTCATAGTTATAGGCATACCATTTCTAACTAACTTGTCAGCAAATGTAATTGATCTTGGTAGTTCAGAATCAAAGTAATGGTAATTGTTTCGATTAGTATATTTCATCATTGCATTAATCATTTTTGCGTGTAAATTTGTATTGTATACTTTATTTGCTAGTACACCACCAATACGTAGTGAAGGATTGTATTTTTCTTTTAATGTATTTACGCGTGATATTAAATGAGTTACTCCGTCAACACCGTTAAGATCTGGCTCGTAAGGCACGATTACCACGTCGGCAATGGATAGTACGGATGATGTCACTTGTTTAAGTTCGGGCGGAGTATCAAAAATAATATAATCATATTTGTCCATTACACCATCAAATTTTCCATCTAAAGCATTAAAATAATTAGCACTTGGATCAATCGTTTTGTTCATCCTCTTTTTAAGGCCAGAAATAGTCATAATTTCAGATAAGTTATCTTTAAATTTTTTTAATAAGGAAATAAACCATTCCAAAATAGTATCACGAAATTCTTCCATCTTATCAAATTCAAGATAATTATTATCTGAATTTGCAGGTAAAACATCGATGTGGTCATCGTATGTATGAACAATCGATTCTTCAACTGTGGCATTTCCCATAAAAACATCGTAAATGGTATTTTGATTTTTTCCAACTTTTACACGAAATGATTTTGTACTATTTCCTTGAGCGTCAGTATCAACTACAAGAATATTTGCTTCAGGAAATGATCTTCTAATAGCTCCTGCTAGATTTAATGTAATCAGAGTTTTACCAACCCCACCTTTGTTTGCAGCTACTGTTAGTGCTACAGCCATATAAATCCCTCCTAAAATCCGAAAGTAATATAATAGTAATATTTATAGTAATATAAAAATAATAAATTGGTCGTAAAATATATTACTTTTTAGTAATATATTTTATTACTTATACAAATGATACCATTATCCATTGTTAAATTCAACAACAACAGTGAACTTTCTAAGTGTTTTGATTTTAATAATATATTATATTACTATTACTATAAGTAATATAATAGTAAGGTAATAGTAATATATTATATTACTATCTAAAATAACCCTGTATTTGTACTGTTTCAGCTACCATCATAGTTAATTTATTTAGTAAAATTGATTGTAAAATAAAAAAGATAATGCTAGAATAAACACTAAGTTAGTGTTGTTGTTTTCAACAATGAGGAGATTGAAGTTATGAAGAAAGAAACAAAAGAATTTAGAAATGAATACGATCGATTTGTATTAAAATTTTTAATACAAAATTACCATATAAGCAGAATTGATTTATCCAAAGCAATTGGCTTAGCGCCAAGTTATGTAAGAGAATTTTATAACGGATCTAGAAGTTTTGGAGAAGAGGCGTTAGATAAATTAGAAACAACAATGTTTAGTTTATATGCTCCGCTTCTAAAAAATCATTCTTTTGAGTTAGAGCAGGTTGATCATTTAATTCAATCGATTGAATCAGAGGAAGAATTGGAGCTATTTAGGTTGAAAGGTGCTAATGTTCTTGATTTTTAAGAAGCTTTAATTAATAACCTACATATTCAACGTTTTAAAAATCAAAATATACACCAATAGTCATGTTCTATTAACAGAAAATCATATTCCTTATTTAGAACCCACTCGTTCAGGTTACGAAAAGGTTGATATGTAGGCATTCTTTCTTATAGCAGATGTTTTTCCATTAAACTCGTTATTTACAGATTTAAGATTTATGAGGTAAGATGAATTAGAAAATTACATAAAAAAAGAGACGGAAAAGTTAATGGATTGGACCCCACTAATTTTTCTGAATCACATGGATCAGACATGTGTTCACGCTCGTCTCAAGAATATGTAAGTAGCTACCAACTACTTATATTTAAATGGATTCGGAACTCAATTCCGATTACCTATATTCTACCAAAAAAAGACGAGCAACTCAACATAAAAACGTTTATTTGATGTGCTTTTTAAGAGTATATTAATCAACATTGATGAGAGAACACATAGTATAGCTGTTTCGGCAGGTATTCGATGTGTTCTCTTTTAATTTGTGGGAAGGACGTAAAGTTGATGTTGATTAATTTATATACAACGCTTTTGAAAAGTGGTATTCGAACATATAAATATCGAAACAGCACCATTAAGCCTATTCAGTATGAAAATACGAGTAGGAATGGTGCTATCTTTGCGTTCCGTACGAAACAATTAATGAATGCTGGACGTGGGATGGTGATCACATCTGAAGAAGCAATTCTTGAAAACGAAAATAAACTTACACATTGGACTCCTAATGTTTATCGATATGGAACGTATGCTGACGAGAATCGCTCAGTAGTTAAGGGACATTCTGAAAACAATTTAAGCCAAATCAATACTTTTGTTGTAGATATCGATACAAAAGTTAATCATGAAGGGGAGATCGTTCTTGCTTGTTTAGATCAGATTGGTTATATGCCAACAATGATTTTAGAGTCTGATCATGGCTATCAAGTGTATTTCGTATTAAGTAGCCCAGCTTACGTAACGAAAAAGAGCAACTTCAAGGTAGTCGAAGTTGCAAAACGTATTTCTACAACGATTCGTAAGCAATTAGCAAAGCAATTACCTGGAATTGATGTGGGCTGTAATCACTTTGGAATTGCACGTTTTCCAAATAAAAAAAATATAGTTTTTTACGAGGAAGCTTATCAATACGCATTTTCAGAATGGTTGAATTGGTCAATGAAAACAGCTTCTAGTCAAAAAACTGAAGCGGAACGAGAAGCTAAAATTGTTGTTTTCCCTGAGAAAAAAGAGTATCGACAAGTGGATGAACCCTGGTTCGATCTATTATTACGTAAAGCAGATATTATCGGTGGAGAGGGCCGTTTAGGTCGAAACAATGTGATTTTCACATTGGCTCTTGCTTATTTCTCTTCGGGATATGCGCTGGAAACATGTGAATACAACATGTTCGAGTTTAATGAGCGACTAAATGAACCTTTGATTGAAGCGGAAGTAAGAAAAATCGTTATGAGCGCTTATTCTGGAATGTACCAGGCAGCAAAACGTGATTTTGTTTTAGAGCTGTGCCAGCAATGGATCTCTGCAGGACTGCAAGAGAAAGATTTGTTTATTCAACGTCGTGGTTGGTGGAAATTTAAAAAGCCAAGAGAACAAAGAAAATATAGTCATAAAAAAGAATGGAAAGAAGATCTATTGGCTTATCTAAGCGAAAAAAGTCATGCTAGTGAGCCTTATTTGAATATGTCTAAAAAAGAGTTGGCTTCAGAACTCATGATGCCCAAGCGAACACTTGATAAGATCTTAACCGAGTTAAGAGAGGAGAATAAGGTTTTCTACAAGATAACACGAGGAAGAAATGGCGGAATGATCATTGCTTCAGTCAAAATGTTGTTCTTGAAGGTCATTCAATTAAGAAAAGAAAACAGATTAGCTTATTCAACAAGGATCACAGAGGTATTTGAATTAAACGGGAGCTTGGTAGAAGAGACATTTAAACAATTATCAGCTACTTTGGCCCCCCTTAAAGAAGTGAATCTTTTTGAATTAGATACAGGGTAAAAAATAAAAGGTGCAAATTGCCTTTTACAATATATCTTTGATACTGTTTCTTTTCTTATGGGAGTTTTATAGTTGTCCGCTACTTGCTTTGTTCTACTAAGAGGGGTACTATTATCGCATGTGCAATAATATATCTTAAAGGAGGACTTACTAACCATGAGTGTCAATACTTATGTTTATCCTTATCCTATCAATGT
The DNA here is from genome assembly GCF_051714725.1 of Enterococcus sp. AZ095b. Lineage (NCBI taxonomy): Bacteria > Bacillati > Bacillota > Bacilli > Lactobacillales > Enterococcaceae > Enterococcus > Enterococcus sp. AZ095b. Next base: position 32,945 of record NZ_JBIOSL010000003.1, read on the forward strand.
TTTTATTATCGGTGGCTTAGGGATGACTGTAGAACAATTTTGTGAGATTCATGATTATAGACAGTCTACTGTGGCAAGTTGGGTGACCCGAAATCGTTCTGTAGCAACGTTACCTTGCGATTTTTTGTACTGTTTAAGTTTATCATCAGGGCAGTCTATGGGGAGTGTTTATGATGAACTATTAGCCTTGGAGGATAAGTTTTTAAAAGGATTAAATCCAAAAAAGAAAAAGGAAAATATCGATTAATTTTTGATTGATTTTGAAGAAAAAGGAGGAAAATCTCTTTTTTCTTTTCTTGCTATGTATCATTTACAAATTAGGTGAATAACTTGTATAGTTACTTTTATATTTCTTAAAAATACAAAAGTAATCCAAGTATGTGGAGGTATCAAATGTCAGAGTTTAATTATTATAAGTTAAAAGAAATATATAGGGAAAAATACTATCAAATGCCAAAGATATTTTTTTGCAAATGAAAAATACTTCAAACTCACAAATGATTCAAAAATTGCATATATGATTCTTAAAGATCGTTTTGATTATTCTGTAAAAAATAATTGGGTGGATGAAGAGGATAATATCTATTTTATTTTTACAGTATCTGAGCTTATGGGGTTATTAAGATGTCGTGAAGGAAAAGTTTCTAAAATAAAAAGAGAATTAGAAGAAGTCGGTCTTCTAAAGCAGAAAAAAGGTAGTATCCATGAAGAGAATTGACATATAAAAAGTACTCCTAATCTCTTGTATTTAGGTAAACCGCAAGTAACAACTGAAGACGTATTTCAAATTGTTGAAGAGGAACAAAATCAAGCTACCGTATTTTGGGAAATTGCAAATACAACAAAAATCTATAATAGCAAGGATTCTACCGTAATTGCGAAAATCGCAGACAATTTATTCTAATAATTCTTTAGACACAATATAGACATAGAAAAAGACCAGCTACAAGATCAATTATTGCTAGATAACTTTGGATCAATCATGAAAGACAATAGTATTGCTACATTCGTTCCTGAAAAAGTATTGCTTTTAATAAAAATATTCTCTTCAAATTTTGTTGAAGCTCAAAAAACAGTTAAAGCAATTCACAATGCAAAAGTCAAAGCAGAAAGTGAAACTAGTACGGTAGTTATTTTTGAAGATATAGGGAATTACGGAATCGACGTAGCTAATGAATTATATAAAACAATCCTAAAAGCATATCAAAAGCAAAAAACAGAAAAAGTTGATAATATTCACAACCTTATTTTTGTCTATGTTAAGAACTGGTTTATTGAATATCCGATTGCAGCTAAAAAATTTGCATAATCAACTGAAGGATTACCAGAAGTACCCATGCATAATTGGGTCGAAGGAATTGACTAGAAAAATTTGTATGTCTTAAATCTAGAGGTGTTCCCGCGAAGCTGTAGTGTCTGTTTTGACTGATGATCAATTAAAACCTTTTTTGTCTAATCTATAAAATAGGCTACTTCACCAGGTGTTCCAGAAGTGATTAAATTATTCAGACTGTACAAAGCAATATCAGCAGTAGTTTTAATTTTTTTACCATGATAATCTGTCATGTTTACGATGAATTCTATTTCTTTTTTGTAATTTTGGGCTTTTTGTAGGGCTACTTTTTTGTCGGCTGGAGTTAATTGAAGTTGCTACAGATGAGATTGTACAAGAGGTTCTTCAATCTACGAAAGTGGAGTTTGGACAAGCATTGACCAAATTTATTGAGAAAGAGACGAAGAAAATCAACCAAGAGATCCAACAATTAGATAAGCGTCATTTGATCGAGGAATCAGTTACGAAGCGTTTACAAGCAAGGAAACAAGAAGAATTAGCTAATTTAGAAAATCAGTTGATCAATCAAAAGCAGCAACAAGTACAAGAAGAAAAATTGCGACACCAGCAAGCGTTACAGAATATAGAAAAGTCCTTTACCACACAGCTTGAAGGAGAAACTGAAGCAATTCAAAATAGCTATAAAGAAACGGTTGATCAGACAATCAAAAAAGAGTATGAACAACAAACGGAGCAACTGTCTCGTGTATTACAAGGGAAAATGGATGAACTAAAACTTCGGCAACATACGGTAAATACAGGTTTAGAAGAAAGGCGATTGAGATTACAGGCTTAAACGGATAAAGAAGAGAAATTTCACCTTAGATTTTTGGCGAAAAATGAAGAAAATCGCTGGAGAAACACTATCTGGAACAAACGTTTATTTATAGAGGTGAGGTAGTGTCCATATAGTTTTTTTTTTGATCTCGTGTTATAATGCAAATGAAAAGAGGAGTTGCGCAAACAACTCCCCTTAGGATAGCACCGTTTAAGTCGGTGGCATAGTTGAATCAGTTACAAAGAATAACCGTTAAACTGGCCAAAGTTTATGATACGGTTATTTTTTGTCGTTTTTGTTGTTGCTGATTGCAAGGACCAATGTTGCGAAAGCTAACGCAAACATTAGTGCTTCATAAACAGACACGCTTATTCCTTTCTAGGGATAAAGCCGAAAAACAACATAGGCGTCACCCCATTTCTTTTGGGATTAGCCACCGCATAAACTTTACTATCTAATTCGCATTATATCATAAGCACCAGTCTCAAATCAGTTGATGCTTCTTTATCAACGTGCAGAAGCAGTTGAATCAAAAGAAGTCCATGATTGGATTCGAGAAAATAGGACGTTGAAGAATAATGCGGAACCTGTCTTTCTATTTGGAGGAAACCAACAAAAAGTGAATAGTGAAACTGGGGAGATCCTAAAAGAAAAACAAACGCAGCTTACACAAATCACTCATGCCCCAATCGTTCCATATTTTGAAAAAACGGAAACGCAAGGAAAAGAAGAAACTAAAAAAATAGAAACGAGTCCGAAAGAAGTTTTCGCTATCTTGGAAAAGATTGCGAATCGTACAATTGTTTTTGAAGAAAGAGAAGAATCAGTCCTTGAAGATCATACCATTCGAATAAAAGCGAATCAGGGAGAAGAACAAACACTTGCTGATTTGATTGTTTGCCTTTTAGAAAAAGAGAAACAATCGTCAGAAGAGATTATTCGATTTGAAAATGAAAGTATCGCCTCTATTGTGATGACTGTTTTTTGTTTTAAACCTTTGCCTCTTAATTTGAGTTTGTTAACTCAGTTACGATCGATGAATAACGGAAAAGTGAAATTGCAACAATTATTTACTGACTTGATTGTTCGAAGCGATAATTTTTTACAAAAGATTGCTGCGCATATGTACGAAAAAGAAATTGAGCAATTTCGACCAACATTGGAAGAAGAAATCAAACGTGCGCGAGAACTCCAAAGTCGAGCAATGGACAATGTCGCAACAGACAAGGCGAATAAAAAAGAAGAACGATCTGAGGAAGATTATAATTTAGCGGATACTTTAGAAAAATTAAAAGGCAATTCAGAAAGTAGCGAAGATGATAAAACTGATTAAAAAGCGACCTTTGTGTCTGTATTATCTTTGGAAAGTTTGTCAGCGATTTGAACGAGACGAATCTCAAGAACTTATTCTTCCACCAGTAAAAGCAGTGATTGGTCAGTTGCAATCAGAAAGACGAAACTTAGAAAAAGTGGAGAAAGAATCAATCGCTATTCACATTTCTAGCATTGCTTTGTTAGAGGAAATACTAAAAAACGAATCTGAACAATCATTCAGAAAGCTCATTTCAGATCTCGAAGAATTCGGAAAAGGTCATTGATGTAATGAAAGAAAATGGGGTTTGGGGCATGCCCCAAGTTTAAAACCAAAAAAGAGGAAACTCGTAAATCTTAGATTTTCGTGATTCCCTTCTTTTTTGGTTTTTCGTGAGGTGGTACCACCTCGCTATGCTTGCCACTGTCGAAACTCCGCCCAGGAGGGGCGGAAGATTTTGGTTCGGGAGTGGGCAAGGCATAGCCTTGCGAAGCATTAAGTGATTATCGTAGGAGAGATTCAAATGGATAAAAAAAACTTGTTCCGTAATGAAATAGTAAAAGTATATGTTACTGAAGAAGAAAAGCAGCGAATTAAGAAAAATATGAACTTAGCGAGAATAGGAACAATGACTAATTATATTCGTCTAATGGCCCTTAACGGATGGGTAATCAATATAGATTTTACAGATTTGAAGGAAGCTTTAGGTGAAACGGGGCAATATGTTTCTGAGTTGAATATGATTGGCAATAATATCAACCAGATTGCCCATAAATTAAATCAGACCGATCTGGTAGAAAAAGAAGATATCCAATATCTCGTTTCAGAGTTCGCGAAAATGCAAAATAACTATGTACGTTCACAAGACATTTTGCTACAAGAAATTCAGAAGCTAACGAGGAGGGAGTGAAGTGCCAACGACTAAAACGCTCACGATTAAGCAAGAAAGATATCTAAAAGAAGCGATAAGATACATTCTAGATCCAGAAAAAACAAAAAACCAAACTTTAACGAGTGGTCATAAAGTTAACGCCGTGAACAATGCTTTTTTTGAAATGAACTTAACAAGAACATTGGCTCAAAGAGTCCGTGGAAAAATGAATAAAAAAAAGACTGAGGAAGTAATTGCAAGACATATTGTTCAATCGTTCGATCCTGAAGACAATCTCACACCTGAAGAAGTTCATGAAATTGGGAGACAAACTGCGCTCGAGTTCTTAGGTGAAAATTATGAATTTGTCATTGCGACCCATGTAGATAAAGAACATTTGCATAACCATATTATTTTTAATACAACCTCAAGTGTCGATTTAACGAAGTTCCGCTGGCAACGAGGAACAGCGGCTCATTTAAGAAATTACTCCGATAAGGTAGCGGACTATCACGGCGCAATGATCCTCGATACGCCTAAAAGAAACTCACATAAAAAGTATCAAGAATATCGAAGAAAGAATGCGTATCGAGTTGAATTAAAAGAACGGTTAAATTTTTTGCTTACCCATAGTACAAGCTGGGATGATTTTTTAGTGAAGGCAAGGCTTCTAAATATTGATGTTGATCCTAATCATAATTCAGAAGAATATGGGAAAGTGATCAACTACAAATTATTGGATCTGCCACAACAACGTCCAGCTCGTGATTATACGATAAATAAAAAACAACGAATCTACAATGAAGAAAATATTATCGAGCGGGTAAGTAAAAATAAACCGGAAGCGGTTTTCAATGCAATGGATATTGCAAAAAAATATGTAGAACAAAAAGCAGAAAAAGAATCTTTCCCCGATCTAACCTTTGTCATTGAACCCTGGCAAATACAAAGAGACACGATGACAGGGATCTATGTGAAGATTGCCTATGGCCGGTATGAAACAGGTGTGGTCAAAGTTCCTGATTACATGTTAGAGAAATTGGAAGACGGACGTTACGAGGCGCATTTTAATTATAAAGATATTTTTTATTTTTGGAGTGATGAAAAAGGACAAAAAAATAAATTTGTAAAGGGAGCCTCTTTAGCAAATTATCTTTCTGGAGAAAGCGGACTGTTTCCAAAACGAAAAAATTCTGCTATTCAAAATGTCCGAGAAATGGTTACAGCTTTAAATATTTTGTCAACTAGTCAAGTAAGCAGCGATCAACTACCACATGTTTTAGGGAAGGACTTTTATGATAATTATGAAATTGTGCAAGCAGCAAGAGCAACTTTGGACGACAAGTTATTTCGAGCGAATGAAAAACTAAAGTATGATCCCTCCAATCTTGAACAAATAGAAAAAGTAAAATCCTTACATGGAGAGAAAAAAGAACTGGAAAAACAAGTAAAGTTGCTTGAGAAACAATTAAAAACTTACGATGCCGCCTTGGGTATTTTGACAGAAAAGGCAGTATACGATTCGGTTGATCTTGATAAATAGACACGAAAAAACTTTACTGTCAACCGATTGAAGAGCGCAATGTGGCCCAAGATCTTTCTACTTTTCGAGTAAAATCTGAACTTCGATCAACGGAAAAAGACAATGAGCCAGAGCTGTGAAGGAAAAATCATGGTACAACTGATAATAAAAATAATGATAACATAAAAGCATTGCCTACTCATTTTTGAGAGGTAATGCTTTTTGTATTATGGAGGGACGAATGGAACTTTTTGATGTGGCCAAATATCAATTGCCCAAGGATGTGGATATAGAATGGGAAACCACCAAAGAAAAATTCAGTATATTTCTATCAGAGTATAAAAATTTACGAGAAAAAGTTGGGATTCCAGCTACTCCGAGGATTCAAGAAACATATTCGATGATACACAGAGAAAATGTTTCACCAGAAGTAATTAATGATCCAATGTATAAAGAGTTTGAGTATTTACACAGACTATTTATAAAAGGGTATCTCTCAATCAATCACCCTTATAAGCCTGAAATTACTGACCGAAGAAGGAAAATATTTTTACTTCGATATTTTTATGGCTTATCAATATCATTAGTCAGCGAGCGAGTTCATTATCAGAAGAATATTATTTTGATTGACTCAAAAAAATCGCTCATTCAGTTTACGTCTGCAATTCAATTACTGGATCAAAAGCGAGGGTAGTCCTAAAGCAGAAACAAAAATCTAAACATTTCTGAGACTTTTGAATGCCCTTCTTTCACCCGCTCTTTTATTATTCTTATCTTACAAGCTTGAATACGAGAACACAGCTGTGGGAAAGAATATTGAATGAAACAATCGAAACAACAAACTTTTATTGATTTATTTGCGGGTGTAGGCGGTTTTCGGATGGGAATGGAAAAAGCAGGACATAAATGTGTCGGCTTTTGTGAAATTGATAAATATGCTAGACAGAGTTATAAAGCGATCTTTAATACTGAAAATGAGGTGGAAATGCATGATATTACGAGGATCTCAGACGACACTATTCGAGGATTCGGACGTGTGGACATTATCACAGGAGGATTTCCTTGCGTGCGATGCGTTCCTAATTGAAAAGATTAGGCACTGAATTATTTAAGAACGCAAATGTGTTCAGTTCAGTAGAACTGATGATTCAAATGGTGGAATGAAGGGCTAACAACCTGAAACGCCTACCCTGAGGTTACGCTGTGCAAAATTATGGGTAATCATAGTGATGTACAAAGCGCGTTAAAGTCGGCAGAGAGTTGCCCAAACAAAGGAAAAAATTATTTTCAGATGTGGAAAGTTGTCCAGAGGTGGATGACGCAACCTATATGCCGGGGGTCTAAAAACTATCTATGGTTAGTATGTAATGACAATTACTAAGCGAATGTCCGTATGTACGGGTCTAGAGAATGCAGGTAATAGAAATGTTATCACCATTATTTGTGGGGTGTGTGAGGTCTAGTAAAATTGCATGGTATGAAAAACCTTGTAACGTTAAAGGCGTTACCAAGCACACAGGCTCAGAGGGCAAACCTAAGGATAGAAATCTATAGATTGAATCATTGGAACGCAGTAAGTTCAGGACGCGGAGTGATTACACACGATGAAGCGGTAATAGGGAAAACAAACTTGTATAACCTAATTTTATCTGAAGGAAAGCGGAGCCACAGTACCGATGAAATCATGGAAACATGATGGAGGGATAGGCTCTAGTCGACAGTCTTAAATAAACAATTCAATACACATATCTTCAAAGGTTCGAGTACGACTAAGAAAGGCAAAGTATTCTGAAAAGGAGAACTGCCGACTTTGACAACTGAGAAAACAACTAAAAAGCAAAAACTAAGAAATGCTGAGTATTATGATTTTCAGATGAACCAAGACGAACTTTATAGACAGAGTAAAGATGGGAAAATATTTAAACATTTAGTGGATATTATCTCGTCTGAGCAAAATATAAAATTAGCCTTTCGAAACATTAAGAAAAACAGAGGAAGTCATACAGCTGGTGTTGATAATAAAAATATCGAGGATCTTGCCAAATGGCAAGATGAGGCACTAATCAAGCATGTGAAACGTAAGTTTCAATGGTACGAACCTCAAGCTGTACGTAGGGTTCAAATACCAAAGTCAAATGATTCGACTAAAACGAGACCATTAGGAATCCCTACAATTATGGATAGACTTATCCAACAATGTATTCTTCAAATCCTGGAGCCGATATGTGAGGCTAAATTTTATAATAAAAATAATGGATTCCGACCCAATCGCAGTTGCGAACATGCTTTAGCTCAGGCTGAAAAAAATATGCAGCTGTCCAAATTACACTTCGTTGTAGATATTGACATCAAAGGATTCTTTGACAATGTGAATCATGGGAAGCTATTAAAACAGTTGTGGACGATAGGGATTCGAGATAAAAAGCTCATTAGTATACTCTCAGCCATGTTAAAAGCAGAAATAGCTGATATAGGTTTTCCTGAAAAAGGCTCTCCACAGGGCTCCATCATTTCACCACTGTTGTCGAATGTGGTTTTAAATGAACTAGATTGGTGGATTTCAAGCCAATGGGAAACAATCCCAACACGAAAAGAGTTTAAACAGCATAAGGGGCACTCAGGTGGACGTCTCCAAGCACTTAAAAAGACGAATCTTAAAGAATGTCGGTTAGTACGTTACGCTGATGATTTTAAAATCTTTTGTCGTAAGAAAAAAGATGCGGAGAAAATCTTTATTTCTACAGAGAAATGGTTGAAAGATAGATTGGGTCTATCTATCAGTCCTGAGAAATCTAAAATTGTGAATCTTAAGAAAGAATACTCTGAGTTTTTAGGATTTAAATTGAAGGTTACTAGGAAAGGGAAATATTCTAATGGGAAACCACGTTTTGTAGTGAGGTCTCATCTATCAGACAAGTCTGTGAAGAAGATTCATATTAACGCAAAGCGTCGAATCAGTGACCTGCAGAAGCCCTCTGACAAACAAGAGAGTTACAAAGCAGTACAAAATTATAACTCGTTTGTCTTAGGTGTTCATAATTATTACTCAATGGCAACACATGCTAGCTTGGATTTTGCAAAAATAGCCTTTCCTATCGGAAAGATCCTAAAAGGAAGATTACAAGGGAACATATCAAAAGAAAGAGGAATTTGTAGCGAAATTATTAGAAAGAGATACGGAAAGAGCAAGCAATTAGCTTATGTTTATGGATTTGCGTTAATTCCTATTAGCTATGTCCAACACAAAACCCCACTGGATAAAAAACTAGAAATTAATCAGTATACTCCAAAGGGACGGATGTTAATTCATAAGCAACTAGGACAAACGATTAATCCTGATCTATTAAAATACCTTATGCTAAATCCAATCAAAGGAAAAAGTATCGAGTATAACGATAACCGCCTGTCACTTTTCTGTGCACAGAAAGGAAAATGTGCGATTACAAGTAGCGAGCTAACAATTGGTAACATGCACTGTCACCACAAATTGCCTCTAAAATTAGGTGGGAATGATGGATACAATAATCTGGTTTTTGTGACAATTGACTCTCATAAGCTGATCCATACTTCAAATCCTGTTCTAATTTCTGAATTGCTACAAAACTTAAATCTCTCAGCTACGCAACTAGGAAAAATTAATGTGTTGCGAAAGCAGATAAAACTTCCGATTATTGAATAAATTTCAAAGTTGAAAATGTGTATATGAATTTAAGGAAAGACCGTCGATGGAAAGCCGTGTGAGGTGAAAGTCTCATGCACGGTTTGGAGCGGGGGAAAATCTGGAGATGACCTCAAAAGATTACCTATCGCTATCAGGCTTTCAGTTCTGCAGGAAAAAGACGAGGTTTCGCAGATACTAGAGGAACTCTCTTTTTTGAGATTGCACGCTTCGCACATATTTTGCGACCTAGCATTTTATTCCTTGAAAACGTCAAAGGATTGCTCAACCATAATGGCGGAGCTACGTTTGAAACAATACTCAGAACACTGGATGAACTGGGGTATGACGTGGCATGGCAAGTGCTTAACAGCAAGGATTTTGTCCCGCAAAACCGAGAACGTGTCTTTATTGTCGGACATTTTAGAGAGTCAGGTGCCAGAAAGTTTTTACCTCTCACAGGAGAAGAAAAATCAGTTGATCAAAAATCAGCAAAAATCAATATAGCTGGGACGACAAATAAACGCAATAACTTAAATACAAATTTTCGAGAACGAACCTATTATACTAACGGGTTAATGGGAACTTTAACGGCTACTGATTATAAAATGCCAAAACAAATTGTAGTCGGAAATGTAAATCCTAGTGGGGATGGTATGAATGGTCAGGTTAGTAGTATAGAGGGGATCGCTCCAACTCTTACGACAAACAAAGGAGAAGGAAATAAGATAGCGATTCCTATAATATCTCCAGATAAAGATGAAGTTCGACAGAATGGTCGAAGAATAAAAAATAATGGAGAAGAAATGTTCACACTTACCGCACAAGATCGCCACGGAATCATAGTAGAAGGAAAGATTGATGGACGTTATCGATCAGCGGTCAGTGTCTATTCTCCTGAAGGGATTTGTCCAACGTTAAATACCATGCAAGGAGGTGGGCAACAGCCGAAAATTGTTGTGAATGAAATACGCAATAATGCGGATGAGGACCCAAATAATTTACCACAGAGAGATTTTCAGGTTCGTAAATTAACACCTTTAGAGTGCTGGAGGCTACAATCGTTTCCGGATTGGGCATTTCTAGCAGCCAAATTCGGCAGCAAACAAGTTGCACAAAGAATTTTGGTTGAACGTATGGATCATTATAACTCTCCCTTTGAGCAGAAGGTTTCTGACAGCCAACTATATAAACAAGCAGGAAATAGTGTGACAGTAGATGTGATCTACTTTATTGCGAAGCATTTCCACCTTTCATAGTCGTTTAAGCAGACTCAACAGGGAACAGCTACCCTGTATAGTAAACGTATCAAGACTTGACTAAACCATTAGATTCAGGCCTGAATCATAGAGGAGAAACCTATGATTCAAAAAGATACGATTTACTTTGAAGATTGCTTAGAAGGAATGAAAAAAATTCCGGATCGATCGATACGATCATTTGCGACTTGCCATATGGAACTACTGCTTGTTCCTGGGATACTATTTTGCCCTGGGAAGAATTGTGGTCACAATACTTGCGTGTAGTCAAAAAGAATAGTGCGATCGTTTTGTTTGGCGCAGAACCATTTTCTACACAGTTACGTATGAGTAACTTTAAACGATAATAAATCATAAATCGAAATATCAAACTCTTGACTTATACACCTTAAATGAGTATAATAGGTGTATAAAGAGGAGGGGTTAGATGTCAACAAAAGAAAGATTGAACGTTAATTTGGATTCTGAATTGAAGAAGAATACAGCAGAAACATTAGAAGCTTTAGGACTTGATTTTACAACCGCCATTAATATCTATTTCAAACAAATAGTTAGTAAGCAAAAAATTCCTTTTGAAATCTCTGCTCCAAAATATTTCTCTGCCGAAGAGGTTATGGGAAAGAATTGGAGAGAAGACTTAGATAGCATTGAGGACGAGTGGGAATGAGTTACAAAATAAAATACACTTCTGCTTCAAAAAAAGATTATGAAAAACTAGACAATAGTCAAAAATTGCAAATAAGGAAGTCTTTAAAAAAAATTGAGGAATTTGGATTAGACACTGGGCAACCTCTTAGAGGAAAACTGGCAGATTGTAAAAAAATGAAACATAAAAAATTAGGTTTGCGAGTGATATTCAAACAGTCTGACTTAGGAATTGAAATAATTGAAATTGTAGTGATCGGCAAACGGAACGAAAAAGAAGTCTACAGGGAAGCAGAAAAAAGATTAGGTAGATAGAAATAAACTATCATTAATTTACAAAGGGGGTCAGAAACGTTTAAGTTTTTGATCCTTTTTTACTTATTTTATAGTTCTTTCAGCTATTTACTTAATTAGGCTTAGTAAGAAATTTACCTAAAGTCCAACAGAGTATACTCTATTGGGTTCTTACCAACTATTTAAACGAGCTTAATTAAGTCAACTCTCCATGAACAATTAACTTAATCAAACTTTAGTTTTCCGCCTTTGAGAAGGGTTGCTCTGAAAAATAGTGAATGCGTTATTTGACTGAATCTAGATTTCGTAACGATTTATGACCAAAAAATATTTTCTAAATTATATGGATCAATCAAAAGTATCCAGAGAAAAAATTGCTGTACGCTCTTTTTAATGATTCTTTTTTTATATTTGTTTTTCTAAATTTGCATGTCGAAGTGAAAATTTCGATTATTTATTTTGGTGAGAATCTTGTAATATAAGAGATGCAAATAAGGCTTCAAGTTGATCCTTATTTTGTTTAATGATTTGTATCAAAAACCTTCGTTTTTTAGAATTTATATTCGCTATTTATATTCTGAAATAGAAAGACTAATTTAATAACTTTTTTAAGACATTTGATTCTATCGAATGTCTTTTTTTTTGTCTCCTTAAAAACGAAGATTTTTGAGACATCTAAGAATATAGGGGGAGGGATATGAAACACCAAAAAAGATACATACTAAGTATGGGTATGTTACTGATTCAAGTATATGTACCACTAGTAGTTTATGGGACAGAAGTACGCTCTGTGGAAACAGAAGGTACGATTGGTTTTACTGGCATATATGAAACACCAGGAACACCAGATCCAGCACCGGAAGGTGCGATCAAACCAGATTTACCAAAAGAAATTGCTCAACACCCCTCAGGGGTCAGTCACCCAACAGCCAGAAGATTACCGAAAACAAACGAGGAAAAGATGCGCATTTGGTCAATGTTTGGTCTCTTGCTTGTCATCATAGTACTTGGCTTTTGGTTTTGGCGGCACAAAAAGAAAAAAACAAATAAAAGAAAGTAGGATTTAAATACATGGAATTTGTTAGATTAGTAACCATTGCAGCATTAAGCTCAACCATTTTTGTTGGAGGAATCACAGCCTTCGCAGCTGAACCACCCGAGGAAACATCAAAAGAAGTACGTAATGTCACTACGGATGGAACGATTGAATTTACACCAAATGAAGAGGAAGACCTAGTCGTTATTCCACCAGAAGATGGGCCAGATGTAGACATTGAGCCTGAAGTGCCAGGAACGACCGGACCTTTATCGATCATGAAAGCTGTCACGATGAATTTCGGTCCACAAGTGATCTCGAATCAGGATCAAACCTACAATATGATTGCAGAAAAGCAACAAAAAGCGGGTACGACGGGTGAAGAAAATAAAGTCCCTTATGTCAGTTTTGCGCAAGTACAAGATGTCCGAGGAACGAATGCTGGTTGGGACCTGCAAGTACGTATGACCGACTTTAAAGCAACGAAAGAAACAGTCAATGATACCTTGCTTGGGGCAGAGATTTCATTGGTAAGCCCAAGAATTCAGTATGAAGGAAGCACGGCTGGAAATGCACCAGTAGCTCATACAAGTGGATTGAAATTGATCCCAAATGCTTCTGCTGTATCCGTGATGACCGCAGAAAAAGATAAAGGTGCTGGTGTTTCTTCCGTTGTTTGGGGCAATCAAGCAGACTTAAACGCACAAGAAGCGGACGATAAGGTTGACGTGGTGACAAATAATGCGATCCAATTATTTGTTCCTGGTAAGACAGCGAAAGATGCGGCACAATACAAATCCACACTAACTTGGGAATTATCCAATATACCTGATAATAATGAAGATATTGATAAATCAGGTGAAAATGGCGCCGTATAGTTTTGACGAAACCGAGGGTTTCAGCTGATAGAAGTGAACGGTGTAGCGTTACAATTTTGTAGCGCTACTTTCTTTAAAGAAAGGAGTAAATGAATGAAACAAGCAAGTACATATCGAAAAAATAAAATCCAACAAGCAGGGCTAGTATTGCTTATGGTGTTCGTCAGTTTGTTGGCACCAATGCGCGTAGGGGCAGAAGAAGGAACCTTAAATTTTTATGTGACACCGGAATTCTCAGATAATCAAACAGCAGGTAACAAACGTTACTTTCAGTTAACCCTTGCGCCAGATACGACAGAAAAACTAACGTTGAAACTACAAAACGCAAACGCAGAAGCAAAGAAAATCAAAATCACGCCACATACTGCTTATACGAACGTGATGGGGGTTGTAGAATACGGGCAAGACGCGGAAAAAGCAGATCCAACACTCAAGCATTCGCTTGCTGAATTGATCGAACATCCCGAAATCATCGAGCTTGGTGGTAACGAAACGAAAACAGTGACACTTGATCTGAAGATGCCTAAAGAAGCCTTCGAAGGCTTCTTAGCGGGTGGCTTACGAATCGAAGAAGTCAAAGAAGACACAACGGAAGAAACAAGCGACGAAGAAGGGGTCGCCATCCAAAATGAGTTTGCCTATATCATCGGTGTGGTGGTGAGTAATAACCAAGACGCCGTGCAACCTGATTTAGAGTTGGTAGATGTTTTTGCCGATCAACTCAACTATCGTAATGTCATCAGTGCGAATATACAAAACTTCACCCCAACATTCGTGAATCGCTTAGAAGTTGAAGCCACGGTACAAAAAGTGGGGGAAGAAGAAATTTTATACCAAGCCAGTCAAGAACAGATGCAAATGGCGCCAAACTCCAATTTCAATTTTCCGATTTCTTTAGAAGGCGATCGTTTTCGCAGTGGTGAATATTTGTTGAAAATGACGGCACGCTCTGGGGAAGAGGAATGGCAATGGGAACGGAAATTTACCATTGATGCGGATGAAGCGAGAGCATTGAATCAACAAGATGTCACGATTGATACGAGTCTCAATTGGTGGATGATCGTCGCTATACTTTTATTGCTATTTTTAGTAAGCTATTTTCTTTTTATTTTTTATAAAAAGAAAAAAATGAGAAAGAACAACCGAAATGAGAGGTGGCAAGACATTGAATAGAAAACTAAGTGACTTATTCAGTATCTTGGTAATTACCATGCTACTCTTACAAATAAGTTTTAATCAAGTAGAAATGGTTGATGCAGATACGCAATCTAGTAATGATGTAGAACCTGTTGAGACATTTAATGCAGAGCAAAATAGTTTATTAAATACAGTTAGCGCAAGAGCAAATTTAGAAAACAATGGAGAAGAGATTCAAGAATTTTCATTTGAGGTAAAATCATTCCGGACTGTAATTGGTCAACCCACTACTTTCAAATTTACTAGTAAATTGCCTTCGAATGAAGTATTGATCCGAATTCCTGAAAACGGAAAAATTATAGAAAATCAGTTTTCTAATGGAGAATCAATTCACCATTCTCATGGTGAATATTGGAGTCTATCTACTAACGATGAACAGAAATCTTTTGAAGTATCCGTTCTTTTTGAAATTCCTGGAAACTACTTTCTTACGCTTGATAACGATGCAGATCATGTCTATGTGGAAGTACAGGATTCTCCTTCAGTAATGAGAACGGAGAAACTCAACGAGTTAGAAGAAGCTGAAATAATTAATCAATCAGAAGAGATGACCGAACAAAATAATACAAAAGACAGTATTAATAATTCAACAACTATTCAACCGGTGATTGCTGTAGAAGAAAACTTATCTATACCAGAAGAATTGATTGTAATAGAAGAAGAACGTATTTTGGAAGAAACAAGAGATATTCAAAATCGATCTATTAGCAGTGTAAATAATTGGAGCCAATTTAGAAGCGCATGGAACTCTTCTACTGTCACGATAATAATTCTTGGTAATATATCTTTTTCTAGTTCCATTTTAGGAGATTCTCTTAATACAAGATTATCATCCATAACACTTAATGGAGGGACTCTTAATTTTCAGAACTCCGGATATAGTTTAGTAATGAGTGGTGTAGCAGGTCTAACTATAACTTCTACAGGACTAACTGATGAGCCAGCTCTAATTGGAAGAGATTCTCGTACAGCTCCCCTCATTATTCATAATGGAAGTGGGCTAATAGAAATTAATCATGCAAATATTACTATGTCAACTGGTACGGCAGGCTCTATAATATCTGGTCAGAATATAAATTTAAATGGAGCTATACAGATTAGAGCTGACACAGCTGGCGGAGCTAGTGCAACAGTGCGTGCGACAGGAATAGAGTTGGTTCGGAATGGTACTCTGAAAATCATACCTATTAGTAATCAATATGGATGGATTCTATCATCCACTAATTCTGGTTTAAGACCGGTTCTTTCAACTGCTGGGAGTACAATAATTATTCAAGCAAATAGGTTCTCTATGGTAGAATCAAGGAATGGAGTGTTTTTAGGTTTAAATTCTTGGAATAGTATAGATGTCATGCTTAGTGGATTAAATGGAGCGACTGTTGTGAATAGCAATAGTAATCCAAATGATTTTAATGAAAGGTATCTTACTACGTTTAATGACCGTCGATATACCGGTATGGTCTTTAATGCTAGTGGTAGTGGATGGGTCACACCTCCTGTTTCTTACAATCTCTCTTTACAAGCTAATCCCGATGTTGGAGGAAATCCGAGTGCAACAAACACAACACTAACGCAAGGAAGTACGACAACATTAAACGCAAATCCCAACAGTGGTTATCGCTTTGTACGCTGGGAAGTTGTATCAGGGACTGGGGCGAATATCGCAAACGCAACTTCAGCTACCACTACCTTCACGATGGGGAGCGCAAACACGACAGTACGTGCTGTATATGAAGAAATCACCTACAATTTGACCCTTGAAGCCAGTCCGAGTGATGGGGGAAATCCGAGTGCAGAGGCTAGTACTTTAGCTCAAGGAAGCACAACAACATTAAACGCAAATCCCAACAGTGGTTATCACTTTGTACGCTGGGAAGTTGTGTCAGGGACTGGGACAAATATCGTAAACACAACTTCAGCTACTACTACCTTCATGATGGGAAGTACAGATACGACGGTTCAAGCTGTTTATGAAACAATTACCCAAGTCTCACCAGTCGATCCTTTGGATCCAGAAGTCGAAGTGGACCCAGAAAATAAACCAGATTTGCCTGAAGGTCAAGGGCTGTTGAGTATTGACTTTGTTTCGCAATTCAACTTTGGGTTACAAGCTATTTCTGCTCGTGATCAAACGTATTATGCTCAACCACAACGTTTAATGAATGAAGATGGAGTAGTTAGCGAGAAAGAAGAACGACCAAACTTTGTGCAGATCAGTGATCGACGCCCAGAATCTGAGCGTAACGGCTGGGAATTAGCAGTGACACAAAAAGAACAATTTAAAGGAAAAGAAAACCAAGTATTGAATGGCGCTAGTATAACTCTATCAAACCAACAAGTTGTTACTGCTCAAGGGAAAACTGCTCCAGAACTTCAATCTGTCCATTCCCTAATACCTGGAAATCGCCAAACATTGATCAAAGCTCAAGGTAGTGAAGGAATGGGAACTTGGATCTACCGGTTTGGTGATGCAGAGACGGCAAAAGAGAGTGTTGCACTCAATGTTCCAAAGGGGGCGAATCCAGAAGCAACTAGTTATTCGACAAAGTTGACGTGGGAATTAAGTGCAGTTCCTTACAATTAGAAAAGAATACCGTTTTTTCTCTAGTTTTATCTTTAGAATCTCTGATAAATCAAATTTTTATCCAGAATGATGATCTACAATACTGTATATAGATCAATAAAAAAGTAGAAAATTTTATCAAATCAATCAGAAATGAAGGAAAAGGGCAAGAGAAAGGAGCACACAACATGAACCCATCTCTAACGAAAGATGAATATATGCGTCAATTTCAAGAAAATATACCACAAGATAAAAGAAAATCAGAAGAACTGAATGTTTATCTGGCACAACAGTTCGAACAACTTGACCAATTGACAAGCACAATTTCACCAGAAAACTTTTGGGAAAATCTTCCTATAGTTCTAGGAATTGACGCAAAATTAAGTCTAATCACCGAGCTAATTCATTATGACTATAATAAATTACCAATAAATGAAATCTTACGAATTGTTGAGAAAGATTATCGCACGTACTTCAAGGAACTTTGTGGGAATAATTTAAGTACAAATAATTACTATTCGATGGTATACAATCTGAAATGAAAATAGGCTAAAAAATTGTCCAGAAAAAACTTTCTGGGCAATTTTTTTTTGTATACTTTAGAAAACTCATTTTCCATCATAAAATCCCTTAAATAATTTATGTTCAGTTAATCAATACATTCAAGAGATAATATGGGTCCAACAAGGTATACCCCAATGTCATTAAGTTAAGACAAAAAAACAAATAATAGTCTCAAGTATATCGCTTTTTTCTTATTAACTTGACTAATTTTATATTTTCGAGCAACACAATAAAACGTCCTATATGGTATAGTCCGATTTATAATATTAGGCAATACGATATAAAAAACCAACAAATTTCTTTTTTGTTATATTTCTCTGGTTACTCCGATTCTGGCGTACGGGGAGGAAATATCTTCTTATCAAAATTTCTACATTGACGGTTTGATCAAGAAAAAATCTTTTACAAATGCCTATAGCTTGTGTGAAATTAAGCTGATAGAACTGCTTTAAAGGAGCTGATAACGCCACTACCTGAGCAATTTCCATTGAAAAGTTGTATATAATGAGACGAGCGTAAATTTCTTGAATAATAAACTCTAGTTTCTTTGAGTGGAATTGGTTTAAACCTAAGGCATATTTTAATTCTCTAAAGGAAGTTTCAATTCCCCAGCGTAAGTGATAAAGTACTTTTAAATCTTCGCTTTTAAAAGTGAAGGAATCAAGATTCGTGACTAAAGATTCATAACTATCCTCACTCAACTTAATCCGAACGACTCTGAGACTAACGGGATAGCTTTCTTTTGAATCGGATGGGAGATAATCAAAGCTGGCTTTTTTACGCACAAATTGATAGCTCTTGTCAGTTTTGATTTTATTTGTCTGTCTTCTTGTTAACCAAAGGTTAACCTCTTTATCAAATGTTCCTTTTTGAGGTAATCCAAGTCCTTTAAGAAAGCCATTACTTTTGGTATCTTTTACTCGAATTACGAATTTTTGACCACTTTTTCTAATATGTTCGTACACGTTAAATGACTCATGACCACGATCTGCAATAATAATTGTTGGCTTTTCAAAAGTAAACTCATCAACCATTTGGCACAAACTGCTCCGTTCGTCTAGCTGTCTAATTTTTTGGAAGTTTACCGATGCATAGTATTTATTTAATGGGTCATATAAAGCATTGAGATGAAAAGATCCTACAGATTTATCAAACTTTCCGATGGTGTAATGGGATTCAGGATCGTTTTCATCATAAGGAATATTAATATCGGAGCCATCATGAGCCAATAGTTGGTACCCTTTATATTGCTTGTTTTGATTATTTGAAGGAATGGTTCGGTAGAAGAGTTGTTTGAAAGCTTCAATCTTTATTTTACTTCGAGCCTGTACAAATGCGGAAGCCGTTGGCGTTTGAAGTGTAAAATCAAAGTAAGAGAGTAATTCACTAGAAAGACTTTGTCCACCGAAAGAGAGAATAATTTTGAGAGTTTTCTCAAAAGATAACTTTCTGTTTCGTGAAAAATCAAGCGGAGATTGAGCAAAAATTTCAGGTTGATTTGTAATACCGCGAATTTGATCTTCTAAATTTTGTTTGATTTTATGAGCTGCTTGAAGTGTGGATGAAATGTTGATAGTATTAGACATAAGGGCACCTCCAGAATAAGTAGCGCTATGACGTTTTATTATTGTTAAAATAATTGTATCAAGAGAGTGTCCTTTTACATAGAAAAAATAAAGCAGGGAAACTTAAATGTTTTCCTGCTTTTTGCCTTAAATTAATGACATTGGGGTATACTCTATTGGGTTCCTACCAACTATTTAAACGAGCTTAATTAAGTCAACTCTCCATGAACAATTAACTTAATCAAACTTTAGTTTTCCACCTTTTAGAAGGGTTGCTCTGAAAAATAGTGAATGCGTTATTTGACTGAATCTAGATTTCGTAACGATTTATGACCAAAAAATATTTTCTAAATTACATGGATCAATCAAAAGTATCCAGAGAAAAAATTGCTGTACGCTCTTTTTAATGATTCTTTTTTAATATTCGTTTTTCTAAATTTGCATACCGAAGTGAAAATTTCGATTATTTATTTTGGTGAGAATCTTGTAATATAAGAGATGCAAATAAGGCTTCAAGTTGATCCTTATTTTGTTTAATGATTTGCATCAAAAACCATCGTTTTTTAGAATTTATATTCGCTATTTATATTCTGAAATAGAAAGACTAATTTAATAACTTTTTTAAGACATTTGATTCTATCGAATGTCTTTTTTTTTGTCTCCTTAAAAACGATGAATTTTGAGAAGAACATTAAAGGAGGAGGGAATATGCGAAAAACGGTCGGCCAAATAATCGTTCTATGTTTCCTAATAATAGCGATGCAGTTTCCGTTGCTGGTTTACGGTACACAGGTCCAATCCGTTGAGTCAGAAGGATCGATTGGATTTACCGGGGCCTATGAACCAATCGGTCCGCCAGACCCACCACCTAGCACTAGCCCACAAAAGCCAGACGGTACTTTGCCGAAAACCAATATGATTGATAGCTCACTTGGACTATGGATCGGCAGTTTCTTAGTGGGTAGCGTTTTATTAGCCTTAGGGTACAAAAGAAGAAAAGCAACACAAAAAACAATTAAATGAAAGTAGGAATTTAAGAATGAAATTTATCCGGTTAGCAACTGTAGCTGCATTATCAACAACCATTTTTGCCGGAGGCGTACAAGCCTTCGCCGAAGAAACTGTTCAAGAGAAGGAAACACAAGAAGTTCGCAAAACAACCACTGAGGGTCAAATCACCTTCACGCCAGGAAATGATGACACAGTCGTTGATCCTGGACCGGATGGTCCTGATGTAACTATTCCGCCAGTCACTGGTCCTGATGGAGAAAACAAAGGACCTTTAACAATCACAACTGTGCCAACAATGAACTTCGGTTCACAAATTATCTCAACTACAGATGAGCATTACAATATGGTCGCTGAAAGACAACAAAAAACAGGAACAACCGGTGAAGAAAATAAAGTTCCTTATGTAAGTTTGGCACAAGTCCAAGACACCCGCGGTACCAATGAAGGATGGGAATTAAGTGTAAGTTTAACAGAATTTGAAGCACCTACGGATACATTAAACAAGGTATTAAAAGGCGCAAAAATCACGTTATTCGATCCGGCCCTACGCTACAGTATCGATGATGCAGCTCAAGCACCGAGCATTCATGCAAGTGGATTGGAATTGATTCCAAATAATGATGCCGTACCGATTATGACGGCAGCTAACCAAAAAGGTGCTGGTACCTCGACGGCTGTTTGGGGAGATCATGATGCGATTGCAAAACAAGTAGAAGATGGCGCAGCTGTTGTAGAGAATGAAGCGATTCAATTATTCGTTCCTGGTTCGACTGCTAAAGATGCGGTAACGTATACCTCTACCTTGACATGGGAATTAGAACTAACACCTGAAAATGACCTTTAAGAAGTAACAATTTCCATGTTCCATTAGTCACTAGCAGCGTTACAGATCTCTGTGGCGCTGCTTTTTTTAGAAAGGATTAAAAAAATGAGACACAAACAAATTACGCAAAGCGGGCTGTGGCTCCTAGTGATACTTTTCCTTTTCTTGCCCATTTCAGCCCAAGCTGAAGAGACGGCCTTAAATACACATGTCACCCCGCTTTTTCCCGAAAGTCAAGTCGATGAAGGTAAAGGGTATTATGAGCTATTACTCGCTCCTGGTCAAAAAGAGACCTTGCAGCTGAAAGTCGGTAATTCCAGTTCAGAACCAATCAATGTCCAGGTGACACCGCATACGGCGTATACCAATACTTTGGGAAATGTCGAGTATGGCAAAGATGCCGAAGAAGCAGATCCAACCTTGGTTCACTCCATGGATGAACTGATGACTCCTTCGGAGGTCATTACACTCGCAGGAAAAGAAACAAAGGTCATAGACATTCCTTTACAGATGCCTAAAGACGCCTTTGAAGGGTATTTAGCTGGTGGTTTAAGGATCACCGAAGTAAAAGAAGAGGAAGAAAGTGAAGCACCAGAAGGAGAAGGGGTCGCGATCAAGAATGAATTTGCCCATGTGGTAGGTGTGGTCGTCAGTAATACCCGAGACTCGGTGCAACCGGAGTTGGAACTATTAGATGTGTTTGCGGATCAATTGAACTATCGCAATGTGATCAGTGCCACGCTACAAAACTTCACGCCCACCTTTGTCAATCAATTGGCGGTGGAAGCTACCGTGAAACGAGCAGGAGAGAGCGACGTTCTCTATAAGGCCAGTAAAGAGAAGATGCAGATGGCGCCCAATTCGAATTTTAACTTTCCGATTTCTTTAGAGGGAGATCGTTTTCGAAGTGGGAACTACGTGTTAGAACTAACCGCAAAGTCGGGAGACAATGAATGGTCCTGGACGCGAGAATTTACAATTGAAGCGGATGAAGCACGGAAATTGAACCGAGAAGATGTGACGATTGACACGAGCACCAATTGGTGGATGATAGGATCAATCGGCCTAATTAGTCTTTTGGTGGGACTTGTTTTTTATTTGATCTTAAAGAGGAAAAAGCATGAAATATGATTGTCATAAAAGCCGGAGATATTAACGGAGGTATATAATGAGAAAAAATGGATACAGAACCATAGTATATATTTGCCTTGCTTTTTTGTGTTTCCAATTAATTTTTTTACCGAATAGTGCAGTCTATTCTGCACATACACAAAATAAACTAGTAGATAATCAAACTACCTTATCACAAACTATTTCCTCTACTGTGTCACCAACATTAGAGTCGATGGAGCCAAACATAAAAGCTATGTCACAGACACGGCAACAAGATGAAGCAATTCAAACCTTCTCATTCGTTGCAAAAACATTTACAACTTCAGTCTCCCAGCCAGTCACTATCAGGTTTAACAGTACTCTTCCATCAGATGAAGTAATAATAAGAGTTCCTGATGAAGGGGAGGTGCTGGAATCTGAATTACCCCAAGGGGCACGGATAGAGCGCTCTCACGGTGAATACTGGCGGCTCATAACAGCAGAGAAACATACAACTTTTACTCTAACTGTTGTGTTCGTTACCCCAGGTGATTATTTCCTTACGGTTGATCATGATACGGATCATTTCTATTTGAAAGTAATGGAAGAGATAAATAATAACTCTCTTGAGCCGGCAATCGAAGTAGATATCGCAGAGGAAAGGGATTTCATAAAGGTCGATGAAGAATTAAAAATATTACAACCTCTCCTCGCCTCAGAAGAAAATTTGGTCATCTCCGAAGATATTATTAATGTAGAAGAAGAACGAATTTTAGAAGCAACACGAGATGAAATAAATCGATCTGTGAGCAACGTGAGCAGCTGGTCACAATTTCGTTCGGCTTGGAATAGTTCATCAACAACAGTGATTCAATTGAATGGTTATGTTAGATATAGTTCAGGATTGTTTAATAGCTTGAATTCACGATCCAGTAGCGTAATAATCATAGGAAGAGAGGGTACCTGGGGTCGAGGCCTATTAAGTATGGGAAATAGTTCTGAAAGACTAGCAATGTCTGGAGATGGAATGCTAACAATTCAAAATACACTGCTTGATGGGGCAATAGGCAGTACGGTAATTACTCATTCGGGTTCAGGAAAAGTTGTGGTCAATTCGTCACAGGTAGAACAATCAGTAGCAGCACAAAATATTTTACTTGAGTCTGGTGGGCAACTGGCATCATATGTGGAATTAGCTAGTAACGGTACATTAGAAATTTATAGTAGGGAATCTACAGGGGTGACAGGCATACGTGCTCCTGTAAATGATGGTGCTCTCAAATTAATCGGATCGAACCATGACATCTATATAAAAGGTAAAGAACTTATGTTGCAAGATCGCTTTCACAGTCCGATAACAAGATTAACCTGGGAAGAGGTAGATATCCATTTCAAAGGTTCTTCTGAGATTATATCGGCTGTGACTATCCCAGATGATTTTACTAACCGTTATCCGGGTAGACTGACCAGCCAAGCAAGTATTATATTAAATGCGCGATCGAGTGGAGGATGGGTAGACCCTCCTCTACCTAATGGGGAAGTTATGGTCACGTATTCAGATTTGCAAGGAAACAGTCTATTAGAAAATGAAATATTAAGCGGACCTATCGGGGAAACTTACAAAACTCAACCAGTAGATATTCCAGGATACCTACTGGTAGACACTCCTGAAAATGAAATTGGTATATTTACAGTTGAACCAATTATTGTTAATTACGTCTATGATATACAAAAGGAAATTAAACCGGTAGATCCACTAGATCCTGACAAAGAGGTTGATCCAGAAAACCCACCTGAGCTTCCTGAAGAACAAGGGACACTGAGTATTGATTTTGCGTCACGCTTTTCATTTGGAACCCAAGGCATTTCTGCGCAGACCAAGCGCTATTATGCACAACCCCAACGCTTGTTGAATCTGGATGGAACCGTCAATGATGCCGAAGAACGACCGAATTATATCCAAGTCAGTGATCGCCGCCCAGAAGAAGAGCGCCATGGCTGGCAATTAGCGGTCACACAAAACAGTCAGTTTACGGATTTTCACAAAAACGAACTAAGAGGTGCACGTTTGATGTTGACCAACCAACAATTTTCATCCGTCCAGGGAATGGGTGAACCGATGCTACAAAATCAAGATGGCGTGGTCTTGATCCCAGAAGAAAATACCCCCCTTGTGCGCGCACAAGACGGCCAAGGCTTTGGAACGTGGGTCTATCGTTTTGGTGATCGAGAAAGTGCAGGAGAAAGTGTTGCCCTTGAAGTGCCGCCAACGGCGGATCCAAGAACAACCACCTATCAAACGACCCTCACCTGGGAATTAAGTGCTGTCCCTGATAATTAGCCGAAAAAGAAAAGGGCTGCGGCTCTTTTCTTTTTCTTCATAGAAAGGAAAGAAAAAACGCGGCAGGCATTATTTCATCAGTTGATCTTTACGGTCAAAACCAAGCGCTGATTAATTTTGTTGGAACCCTTAGAAGAACAAGTCATAGCCCAGAATCTAATCGGACAAATCGGATTGGGCCGACGAACGATCCTAGAGGATCGGAAGGCGATCAAGGGCTATTTTAGGGAATCGATCCAATTGATTGGGAATGGGAAAGGCTATCATTTTTTGCTTCTTGACCCAAAGGGGTAGGTATTATTATAGGAGGAAACAGTAGCTTAAAACGTTGTTGGCCAAGCATTATGAATTCAAACTCAAGTCTATAACATTCAATTAAGTGGGAAAGAAGCTGGGATCTACTAGTTTCTCTATGATTTTTGTTTCACTTTGCCCTTAGAATCTGGATACTACGCTGTTCAATCAATGACTGAAACTGCCCCAACTTTGGGTCCATCAAGGCTATTTTCTACCGGATCAAGGCATAAACAGAAGTCCTACAAGCAGCGTTGGTTCAGACGTTGGATTAACAAGTGAACATTGTACTTTCAGATACAGAAAAAGTTGCGTTGTTTTTACTTTCTCTAGATGAAAGTCAATTTCTGAATCCTTCGATACAACAAGACTTTATCCAAGCATTTTACCAACAAAGGAGCGCTAGTACGTGGGCTTATCATCTATTTGATAACTTACTTTGTTTGATGGAGAAATTCTTCCAACTGGCACCTCTTGAAGAAAAGCCGCAAGAAGAACGTACTGCTAATGCGCTCATGCCCCACTTTTTGGCGCAGAAAAAGCGATACAGTGAGACCATCGTCCCTTCTTATGATTTGGTTGGTCTTTTCGCCTTGAAGTGTTGGATCAAAATAAAGATAGAAGCTGTGAGGAAAGAAAGGGGCCTTCACTTCACCAATAGTGCATTGATGGAACGACCAGGGGTTATTCGCCATATCAAGGTAACGAACCAAAACCAACAAATGAGACCGACTGGAGACATTGAATTGCCACAATTTCCTGCCAAAAACGCGATTCGATGTATTTTGTCCGATTACTTTTAACGAGTAAACATATAGTAGAACAGGAACCAAGTGAAAAGTGAGGGATAGGTATGCGTGAATTACAAATTGCTTTTATTACCAATGCTGAGATTCGACGTTGGATGCGAATCTTGACTATTATTGAACGAGAACACCACTTTACAATCGTGGCCTTGAGTGAACGCTTGATGATCTCGCAGCGAACGATGGTCAAAGATGTTCAAGCAATCAAAAGTTACTTTGGGAAGACCATTGAATTGCTTTCACTGTATAACGGTTTTCATTTTGACGAACGTGACCGGGTAGGATACCAAGAAAAGAAAGAACAACTGTTAGAGAACGAAGTTCTCCTTGATATTGTCGGGACGATTTTTTACGGAGAGCCTATCGCATTAGCTGACTTGGCACACCAGTACAGTTATGCCGAAAGTACGTTGCGTCGGTTTTTAGTGAAAATTGAACCGATCTTAGCTGAATATAATCTAACATTGACCCTTACCCCCGTGAATTTTGTAGGGGAAGAAGCCGACATCCGCAAGTTTTTTTTTGATTTTTATTACAGCAGTGAACAGACCCCCTTTACGATTCGTCCGCCCGAAGGGCTGCATGCATTGGTTCTGGATGAACTATCTAGCAAGCTGGGGGATTATGAGCTGGGGACAGGGACGACCGTTTCTGCTTTTTATTACCATCTTTATATCACGATGGTTCGTGTCAAACAACATCAGTTTATTTCATTGCCTAAGTGGTTGAAGAACGTCGATTATCAGGAAAAAGATTTTCAGCTACTTTATTCTTTACAAGCGAGGATCCATGAGGAATATGAGATCTATCTGCCAAAGGAAGAATTCGCTTGGGTCCATCTATCGATCATTTCCAAGCGAACGATTCATCGAGTAGATCAAGAACATACATTCAGTCAACGATTCAATCAGTGGGATGGCCTTGAACAAGTGGTATCAGATTATCTGTCGGATCCCTTCTTTGCACAATGGGATACCGACACGTTAGGGGAATTTATGACGTCGTTTTTAGTCTCACGTCTGATCAATGAAGCGTTAAGTCCGGTATTGAATAAAGAGTTAGAAGAAGTCCGTATCATGGCCAAGCAAACCTATGGACAGATCCATGAGATCAATTCCTGCTTCTTACAAAAGCATGCACAGACACTTCGCTTTTCAGCAGTGACCTTTGAAGATGTGGCCGTCAGTTTTACGTTATACATGGATATGTTGTTTCATTATTACCAACCCGTCAAGCAGGTTTTGTTTTTACTGGAAGGAGATTATTTGGTGGTGCAATCGATTCGACTGCAGGCCCAGGAGCTCTTAGGTAAGCATTACAATTTACTCTTTCTTCCACTGCAGGAATTGACGCAGGAAAGCTTGAATGATGCGCAAATTGATCTGATTGTCACCAACTACCGACCGTACCTTTTGGATTACGCACTGGAAACCGAGTATATCTTGATGAATAGTCTTCCGACGGCGCAAGACTGGACACGGGTCAAACATCGATTGAATCCATTGATCGACCGGATTGTTTTTTAAAAGAAAGAAGGAAAAGAAGCATGACAGGATTTACGACAAAGGAGGCCTATTTACAGGGCTTTCATAAAACTTTTGAAGCAGCAGGAAAACGAAAAAGCCCAGTCCTAAAGGACTATTTACACAGGCAAACGGACCGATTGGAGACCCTCATAGCACAAATCTCTCAAGATAATTTTTGGCAAGTCTGGCCAGAGATCTTAGGGATCGATGCGAAGCTGGGAATTGTTTCGGAAGTGCTTGTCTTTGATAATTTTTCGGATGAGGCCATTATTCGAATGGTTGAAACGGATTACCGCACCTATTTCAAAGAATTATGCGGATATGATCTCAGTATGGAACCGAAACATTCCATAATTTTCAATGTTCTATGATTGTTTAATGGGTAGATCGTCCAAATTATTACGAAAAAGATTTTGTAGAGTGTTCAAAAAATTACATTTTGAACACTCTTTTTGATAAGTATTGTTCCAGAAAAAAATTTTTCAACTCTATAAACACGACTAAATAATCTTTTAGTGAAAAATGTGAGTAAAGCTTCTTGTTCAGATAGGGGTATGATCAAAATTAAAAGTTATTGCTTCTTATTTATTGTTCTTTTAGCAGTTAACGTAATTAGGTTCAGTAAGATATTTTCCTAGAGACCAACAGAGTATACCCCAATGTCATTAAGTTAAGGAAAAAAGCAGGAAAACATTTAAGTTTCCCTGCTTTATTTTTTCTATGTAAAAGGACACTCTCTTGATACAATTATTTTAACAATAATAAAACGTCATAGCGCTACTTATTCTGGAGGTGCCCTTATGTCTAATACCATCAACATTTCATCCACACTTCAAGCAGCTCATAAAATCAAACAAAATTTAGAAGATCAAATTCGCTGTATTACAAATCAACCTGAAATTTTTGCTCAATCTCCGCTTGATTTTTCACGAAATAGAAAATTATCTTTTGAGACCACTCTCAAAATTATTCTCTCTTTCGGTGGACAAAGTCTTTCTAGTGAATTACTCTCTTACTTTGATTTTACACTTCAAACGCCAACTGCTTCCGCATTTGTACAGGCTCGAAGTAAAATAAAGATTGAAGCTTTCAAACAACTCTTCTACCGAACCATTCCTTCAAGTAACCAAAACAAGCAATATAAAGGGTACCAACTATTGGCTCATGATGGCTCCGATATTAATATTCCTTATGATGAAAACGATCCTGAATCCCATTACACCATCGGAAAGTTTGATAAATCTGTAGGATCTTTTCATCTCAATGCTTTATATGACCCATTAAATAAATACTATGCATCGGTAAACTTCCAAAAAATTAGACAGCTAGACGAACGGAGCAGTTTGTGTCAAATGGTTGATGAGTTTACTTTTGAAAAGCCGACAATTATTATTGCAGATCGTGGTCATGAGTCATTTAACGTGTACGAACATATTAGAAAAAGTGGTCAAAAATTCGTAATTCGAGTAAAAGATACCAAAAGTAATGGCTTTCTTAAAGGACTTGGATTACCTCAAAAAGGAACATTTGATAAAGAGGTTAACCTTTGGTTAACAAGAAGACAGACCAATAAAATCAAAGCTGACAAAAGCTATCAATTTGTGCGTAAAAAAGCCAGCTTTGATTATCTCCCATCCGATTCAAAAGAAAGCTATCCCGTTAGTCTCAGAGTCGTTCGGATTAAGTTGAGTGAGGATAGTTATGAATCTTTAGTCACGAATCTTGATTCCTTCACTTTTAAAAGCGAAGATTTAAAAGTACTTTATCACTTACGCTGGGGAATTGAAACTTCCTTTAGAGAATTAAAATATGCCTTAGGTTTAAACCAATTCCACTCAAAGAAACTAGAGTTTATTATTCAAGAAATTTACGCTCGTCTCATTATATACAACTTTTCAATGGAAATTGCTCAGGTAGTGGCGTTATCAGCTCCTTTAAAGCAGTTCTATCAGCTTAATTTCACACAAGCTATAGGCATTTGTAAAAGATTTTTTCTTGATCAAACCGTCAATGTAGAAATTTTGATAAGAAGATATCTCCTCCCCATACGACAGAATCGGAGTGACCAGAGAAATATAACAAAAAAGAAATTTGTTGGTTTTTTATATCGTATTGCCTAATATTATAAATCGGACTATACCATATAGGACGTTTTTTTGTGTTGCTTAAAAATATAAAATTGGTCAAGTTAATAAGAAAAAAGCGATATACTTGAGACTATTATTTACTTTTTTGCCTTAACTTAATGACATTGGAGTATACCCTGTTGGTCTTTTTACTTATTCTTGATGTAATTGAGTTTCTAAGGCTCTTTGTCAATAAGGACTGATGAGTTGTGCAAAATCAAATCTGGGTCAGAATGAACCTCATTCTGGCTCAGATTTTTTGTTATCTTACTTTGATTAATTGATTGATCAAAAAGATTCTAATTCTCATGTTCTCGAATGATTTAAATCCGTAGGATACTCGTTTCATTGTCTTTATGTGGGTATTCTTCGCTTCTATTTTTCCATTGGAATAAGGATAGATCATTGCGTTGGTGATGCCTTCTTCATAGGTCAGAAGGTTTTGAAGCTTTTCCCGAAAGCTGTCATCCAACGTTTCGGGAAGTTCTGCTAATAAGGAGAAAAATAAGTCAGGGTCTTTGTCTCGAAAGGCTTCAACTAATTCATGAAAAAAGGGATACGCCTCCTTTAGGGGCGTAGAAAACTCAAGCAATCGATCAATCATCATTGCTTCAGTAAGAAATGGGTATTTTGGTGCTCGGAAACTTTTCCATGTTTTGTATTCATAATGGTTGATGTTTGCACGATTTTTTAGCAAAAAGCGCCAGTTCTTTTTCAGTTTTTCTGCCTGGCTTTTCTGTCCTGCTTTACGAAGTTCATTCATTTCACGGATACGCAACTCATTGAACGCTTGATTCATGTGTTTGACAATATGAAACCGATCAATCACTATTTTCGCATTTGGCAGAACACGTTTGGTGAGCTGGAAGTAGGCGGCGTTCATGTCTGTCACCAAGAATTCTACTTCTTCTGGATTGGTACACTTTAAGAAATAGCTTGTTAATCGAGGTAATTTACGCGTAGGCAAAACATCTATTAATTTTCCTGTTTCGCCATCTGCGCAAATAAAGCTCATTTTATCTTCTATGGAAGCATGCGAACGAAATTCATCAACCATCAATACTCTTGGGAGAATCTTCTTAGATTGCTTTGGTAAATAGCTTTTAAACTCTTTCAATGTACGAATAACAGTGGTCAAAGATACCTGACAGCTTTTCGCAATAAAAGATAAAGATACTTTTTCAGTCAGTAAAGAAGCAATTTTATATCTAACATGATTTGCGATTGAATGTCTGGATTGGACAAAATAACTTTGAGCAGTCCAATGGGTTCGGCAGTTTTTACAGGTATAGCGCTGCTTTTTTAGGCGCATAACCAAAGGCATATGATTGTATTGTTCAAAACGGACAATCGTTTCTTTTTTTCCATTTTTCACTATAATTGCTTTCCCGTTTCCATCTACCACAGTAGAACCACAACTTCTACAAGCACGAGGAGTAGGCGAGAGAACAGCATCGACGACCAACGTCTTTTTCTTCTGAAGGGTCTCGTAAGAGACCTCTGTAATCATCAAATCTTTCTCTATTATTCTCAGCATTTTTTTGATAGAATCATTCATATAGCATATCGTCCTCTCAGTTGTTTATTTTGTGGTGATTTAATCATACTAGAGAACGATATGTTTTTTAATACCTAAAATGAAAATGGGACTGAAGAATCAATTCTGATTCATCAGTCCCATAAATTATAGAGCCGTTTCTAATAGGTCAACAGAGTTGGGCAACAGTTTTTTTTAAAGGAAGTAATTTTTTGATTTTAGATGAGAATTTTTCTATTAATCCAGATAAATCATTAGTAATATTTTATAATTCTGTATATAAAAAGAGAAAGCTTTTTGAAGAAATTAGAGAAGACAACTTTCTTTGATACAGATGAATTATTTTGAGGAAATGAGGATATAGGAATTATGTTAAATTAGAAGAATAAAATAAATCGCTAGCTTTTTTACAGAATCTAATTTTTCTATTTAGGGTACATTGTAAATAGACATATTTAAGGAATCAGAATAATTAACATTTATCAACAGAACCTACAAATAAATATTTTATGGAATTTAAATGAGATAATAAAAGAAAACAAATTTTTCACTATTGTCTGAAAAAATTGTTTTCTTTTAAAAATATAAAATGTTATACTATTACAAATTAAATGCTTATATAATAGTATGTTTTTGCTAAAAAAATATCAAAAACCTTCGTTTTTAAGAATGTTAATATGTTATTTATCTTCTTTGATAGGAAGCCTAATTTAATCACTTTTTCAAGACATCTGATACGATCGGATGTCTTTTTTTTTCGTCTCCTTAAAAACGAAGATTTTTGAGACATCTAAAAATATAGGGGGAGGGATATGAAACACCAAAAAAGATACATACTAAGTATGGGTATGTTACTGATTCAAGTATATGTACCACTAGTAGTTTATGGGACAGAAGTACGCTCTGTGGAAACAGAAGGTACGATTGGTTTTACTGGCATATATGAAACACCAGGAACACCAGATCCAGCACCGGAAGGTGCGATCAAACCAGATTTACCAAAAGAAATTGCTCAACACCCCTCAGGGGTCAGTCACCCAACAGCCAGAAGATTACCGAAAACAAACGAGGAAAAGATGCGCATTTGGTCAATGTTTGGTCTCTTGCTTGTCATCATAGTACTTGGCTTTTGGTTTTGGCGGCACAAAAAGAAAAAAACAAATAAAAGAAAGTAGGATTTAAATACATGGAATTCGTTAGATTAGTAACCATTGCAGCATTAAGCTCAACCATTTTTGTTGGAGGAATCACAGCCTTCGCAGCTGAACTACCCGAGGAAACATCAAAAGAAGTACGTAATGTCACTACGGATGGAACGATTGAATTTACACCAAATGAAGAGGAAGACCTAGTCGTTATTCCACCAGAAGATGGGCCAGATGTAGACGTTGAGCCTGAAGTGCCAGGAACGACCGGACCTTTATCGATCATGAAAGCTGTCACGATGAATTTCGGTCCACAAGTGATCTCGAATCAGGATCAAACCTACAATATGATTGCAGAAAAGCAACAAAAAGCGGGTACGACGGGTGAAGAAAATAAAGTCCCTTATGTCAGTTTTGCGCAAGTACAAGATGTCCGAGGAACGAATGCTGGTTGGGACCTGCAAGTACGTATGACCGACTTTAAAGCAACGAAAGAAACAGTCAATGATACCTTGCTTGGGGCAGAGATTTCATTGTTAAGCCCAAGAATTCAGTATGAAGGAAGTACCCCTGGGAATACGCCAGTAGCTCATACAAGTGGATTGAAATTGATCCCAAATGCTTCTGCTGTATCCGTGATGACCGCAGAAAAAGATAAAGGTGCTGGTGTTTCTTCCGTTGTTTGGGGCAATCAAGCAGACTTAAACGCACAAGAAGCGGACGATAAGGTTGACGTGGTGACAAATAATGCGATCCAATTATTTGTTCCTGGTAAGACAGCGAAAGATGCGGCACAATACAAATCCACACTAACTTGGGAATTATCCAATATACCTGATAATAATGAAGATATTGATAAATCAGGTGAAAATGGCGCCGTATAGTTTTGACGAAACCGAGGGTTTCAGCTGATAGAAGTGAACGGTGTAGCGTTACA